>NZ_JBLXFK010000005.1:0-445543 GCF_048262075.1 Gimesia sp. | reverse complement strand
TTGATCCCCGCAGCGAACCGCTGGAAACTGAAGTTCTTAAAGAATGGGAAGAAGACGGCGTTGTTCTGCAGGTCGTCCGTTTCCGTATCGGCGTCTTTAAAGGAAAAACCGCCCGGCTCGCGGCCGTGTTTGGTTATCCCAAACAGGCTGTTGCAAACAAACAGAAATTGCCGGGCCTGCTGCAGATTCATGGCGGCGGACAGTACGCCGACTACCGGGCCTGCCTGCTGAACGCGAAACGCGGATATGCAACCCTCTCCATCGCCTGGGCCGGCCGCATCAGTGCCTCCGACTACCAGGTGACACCCGCGGAAGTAAAACTCTTCTGGGACGGCAAGACCGACGATCCCCGCTATAAAATCACCACTGACTGGGGCGCGCTCGACGGCTATCATGCGCCCGGAAAAAATCCGGGCAACCAGTTCCCCGGCATCACACCGGAAGCCTGGACGCTCGACAACATTGAATCGCCGCGTAACAGTGGCTGGTTTCTGTGTGCGCTCGCCGCGCGTCGGGCTTTGACATTCCTCGAACAGCAGCCCCTGGTCGACCCCGATCGCCTGGGAGTTTATGGCCATTCGATGGGCGGCAAGCTCACCGTGTTGACGGCCCCCGACTCCCGCGTCAAAGCAGCCGCCCCCTCATGTGGCGGGATCAGCGACCGCTACAACCGGAGCCCCCTGTTCTGTCAGACGCTGGGAGATAACGTCAGCCTCAAACAGACCTCCTGTCCCGTCATCTTCCTCAGTCCCGCCAATGATTTTCACGGGCGCATTGGCAATCTGCCGACCGCCATCGACGAAATCCAGAGCAGCGACTGGCGTGTCACCTGCTCGCCGCACCACAATCACCAGGACACCCCCGACTTCGAAGTCGCCACCCAGCTCTGGATGGATCAGTATCTCAAAGGCAGCTTTACATTTCCCCAGACACCCCAAACAAACCTGACGCTCAACACCACAGACGGCGTGCCCCGCTTCACAGTGATCCCCGACGAATCTCGAACCATCCTCTCCATCGACGTCTATTACTCGCGACAGGGCAAAACAGACGAAGGTCCCCAGGACCGGCTCAATACCATGCACCGCTTCTGGCATCATGCCAAACCTGCGAAAGCCGAGGACGCCTGGACCGCGAAGCTCCCCCTGGGCAATGTCGATCAGCCGTTGTGGGTGTACGCCAACATCCGCTATGCCCTCGACGAACCGGTGTCCGGCGCCGGCTATTACTATCGCCCTTACACCACAAAGTCGTTCAACCTTTCATCGCTCTTGCAGATGGTTTCGCCGACCGAATTGCAAGCAGCCGGCGTTCAGGCCACACGCAAACCCTCTCTGCTGATCGAAGATTTCAAAGACAACTGGCGGCAGGAATGGTTTTCGTATCAACCCGACAAATGGACCATAACAACCCACAAGCTGAATGACGGTCTCTGGAAAGCACCGCCGCAGGCACAGCTCGCTTTGGAAGTCCGCGCCGCCGAAGCCAATCAAATGGTGGTCGTCCTGGATGATTACGCCGCCGAAGTCGAACTGACAGGCGGCCCCGACTGGCAGACCATCACCCTCAAACCGTCCGACTTTCAAATCCTGGCCGGCGTAACGTTACCAGACTGGCAAGGCATCCAGCAATTAAAGCTCACCCCCGCCGAAGCCCAGCGTCCCACTCGCGGCAGCAAAACGAAACAACGCATCCTCGGCAAAAACTGGCGCGGCTCGCAACCCACATTCCAAAACCTGCGCTGGCAGGTCAGCCCATAAGGTTATTTCGAATTCCAGTTCACAGGAAAGAATCATTCTCATGGCACTGCAAACATTCGATCCCAACGACGAGGAATCGTTCGACAAGCTGCGCGACCTCTTCAGCCCGGCACAGGTGGACCAGAGCGTGCGCCAGGCGCTGCAACTGTGCTGGATGCTTCTCCCCCAGGAAAAGCGAAACATCGACGAACTGGAACAACAGTTCCGCCGCATCGTCGACCGCGCACTGAAAAATATGCGCGATGATGACCAGGCCTTTGGGGGCCAATAATCAAAGATCGCAGTGAAATCGAAATATCAGCGATGATCCGATCAAATTCCACTTGACCGATAATAGACTGATCTGTATACTTTATTTATTCAGACGCTCGGTTCGCAAAAAGACCCATTAGCCGCAGGGCGTTAGCCCCGGTTGAACTTCATCTGAAATAATAGCCTTTTTATTTTAGGATAATGTGCAATCAAATTGTTACGTTTTTGAATGAGGTCATCCACTTTTTTTTACCACATAATAAACAGACCTGTCTGTCTAATACAACCCAAACCAATAAAGGAGAATCTCATGTCCGCTCTCAAACCCCCGTTCACATTCGAAACCGCCACCGCTAAAGTCCGTGCCGCAGAAGATGCCTGGAACAGTCACGATCCCGAAAGAGTCTCCCTGGCTTATTCTCCGGATTCAGAGTGGCGGAACCGCGACCAGTTCCTGCAGGGCCGCGATCGAATTCGGGAATTCCTGTCTGGCAAATGGGAACGGGAACTCGATTACCGACTCGTCAAAGCACTCTGGAGTTTTTCGGACGACCACATCGCGGTCCGCTTCCAGTACGAGTATCACGATGCGGCAGGTCAATGGTTTCGCGCCTACGGCAATGAGCTCTGGGAATTCGATGAACAAGGTTTAATGCGCCGCCGCGAAGCAAGCATCAACGACGTCCCTATCGCGGAAGATCAGCGCCGGTTTCACTGGCCCACCTCCGCTCCGCGCCCGGCGGAACACACCGGGATTCCGGAGGTCGCCTGACAGAACAGAATCAGGGTCAGCTGTTTAGATTCAGACTGACCCTGATTCCGGTTGACTGAGCTTTCGTCACTCACTCTCCCGACAGATTTATAGATGGCCCCGAATGTAATTCGGGGTGAGCGCAGCGAACAGGAAACCAGCAGGGCAGACTTACAAATTCCAGGGAGCAAGACCGCGCGAAAATAAACTCTGAAAGAATCGTATCATTCCTTCAATCCCTCCCGCGACAAATCCACAATCCAGGCATCGGGTATCCGCGTCTCGATAGCAACCCGTGCCAGGTTGAACCAGCGTTCGGCCTGGTTGAGAATCTGGCTGTCGGCGGAAGCGACGATCTGGTCAGTTCCACTCAGTACAGGATCGGGGTCAGGCACCAGTTCGATCTCCCAGTTCCAGCCATGCTCCTCGCTGATCTCCCTTAGCATCGTCTTCAGACGCCCGCTGTTGGAGACCGGTTGCCCTTCGATTTAGTTCTGTTTCCAGAACAATTTCATCACACTCCTTGCACAGGGGCTATATGTTTAGCATGATAATACGCACCCTGAACCAGAATTCGATATAACCAATGAGTGATGGATAAGCATGCCTGAATCAACTCCTACACGAATAGAAGATCACACACTTGATACTCTTCTTGATGAATTGATATCAGGTCGAGAAGTGATCGATTCCACAGGTGATGTTTTTGCAGCATTTGAACGTGATAGCCGTTCAATTTTAGAATGGTTTCGTAAGAATAGGTCAATTTGGGATGGAACAAATCGTACAGAATTTGCCTCTCAGATCACTACTGCAATGACTGTGGATCCTCCGGATCGACCTTCAAAGGTTCCACAAAGCTCAACCAAAACACTGAATAAGTACCAGATCAGTAAGGTTCGTATTAGTCGATTTGGTGGGATTCACGAGTTTGGGAATTTGAATTCAAACCCCGAAGCTCTTGAAGTGAACCTTGATCCAAGTCAATACAAGGCAACACTGCTTTACGGCCGTAATGGGTGTGGTAAATCATCTCTCTTAAGTGCAATCAGCTGGTGTTTAACAGGTTGGTTTTATCAGCCGCAGGGATTTCCAGCAAAAAGTACAATGGTGGTTGAGTACACATGTAATGTTGGTGAAGATGAGGATGAGAAAGCGACAGCAACCAAGCTGAAAGCTCTTCCAATAATCCCTATGCCACCAGCAGAAGTTCTTGATCTTGTGATAAAATCTAAATATCCAATCGAGACTTGGGTTGAAGTAGAAATTCAAGATGAAATCGGGAATGTGCATGGACCATTTCGGCGTACAGCAACAATCCAAAAAGGTAAAGTAACAGAATCAACATCAGGTAATTTCGCTACCCTTGGTCTATCTCCATCTGATCTTGAAATAGGCACAAGATTACCGGCAATGCTTCCACATATTCGTCTTGATGAAAAGAATGGATTGGGAGAAGCAGTATCAAAACTTATCGACATTCAACCAATAAAAGAGGTTGCACGGCATGCCGAAAAAACTATTGAAAAAATTCAGAAAAAACTAATCCAAGACACTGACGATGATCTGAGTATTTCACGAGAACATATTAGAAAAGAAACTGAAGCAATAATTCAATTAATGGACAAGAATAATCTGGTTGAATTGAAAAATAAATACGTTGATATCCTTCAAAACACAACTTCAGAAAATATAGATCAATTGAAAAGAGATGTGGAAGCTCGAAGAGGAGTATTACTTTCAAGTGCAAGTGAATTACTTGGGAGCGATGTAAACTTTTCGAATTCTGATATTCAAAAGCAGATGATAAAAGATGTTCATCTCGCAGAGCACCAGCTGACTTCAGAAGAATTATCCAAGCTAAACTGTATAAAAAGTTGGAATAGTTTGGCAGCTTTGGCAGTGGAAACCATTCAGAAAACTGAAGAACTAATCGCAAAAATTCTAAGCGAGGCAAATGCTCTCGCGGAATTACATGCTAACCCTGATCGAGCCCGGCGAATTCAATTGTATGCAAAGGTTGCTAATTGGCTAAAACAGGAAAGCAATGACATCCCCACAGAGTGCCCTGTTTGCGGGCAAAGTCTAGAGAGCAGGCAAGATCAACAAACAGGAGAATCAATTCATCTACATCTTGAAGAATGTTTTAGCGAATCGACTGAAATGTGGGACAGAGCCCCTGATATCTGGGCAAACGATTATTTGGGAAAGCTTGCTCAAATTGTACCAGATGCGCTGCGGAAGAAAGCTAAAGCAAGCCCGGCTCTTCAGTTGGGATCTTCAATGGTTAAAGAGTTATCAGACTCTGCTTGCTTTGGAGAAATACTCAGGCCACTTGCAGACAACTTGGCTAAAAGATGGAATGAAGTTCAATTAAATATTCCAGACATTCCTGTCACCCAAAACAATACCATCCCTCAAGTTCTTCAAGCGGACTGCAGTGATCTCATCGATCAGCTTGACACAATCGAAACAAATATAAAATACGCACAAATCATCAAACAGAGTGAATGGAATCGTAATAAAATTGAGGATGAATTGCTTGGAATAGTCACTGAAAACGTAACTGAAAACAAAAGTCTCCGACAAATGATTTTGACTTTAGCAGAAGTCACAAATGAAGCTGAACCTCTAACAAAAATATTGGAACATGCAGCGACAATCAATGAACAACTCGAGGAACAAAAAAAGCTTCAATCACAAAAAAAAGAATATAATCGTGCAATCAAAGCTTTGGAGTCATTGGGCCGTCTACAGAAACTAGTTCAAAAACAAGTCGATGGACTTCTGTCAAATTTGAAGTCTCGCCAAAAAGTATGGCTTGATGCAATCTACACACCAGCAAGGTTAACGCATCCAGAAATAACTAATCCTAAATTAACTTCTGATGGGCAGCTAGGATTTCAGGCAGCACACTTAGGAACATATGCCCCTGCACACCATATTTCAAATGCTTCGCATTTGAGAGCGACATTAGTCGCGTTTTATCTTGCTTACTGGGAACATCAACTAGCTATGCGTGGTGGTTTACGCACAATACTTTTTGACGATCCTCAAGATCTTTTCGATGAAGATAATCAGCTACAACTCGCTCGCGCGATCCCAAAAATAATAAATTCAGAAGCTCAAGTAATCTTGACTACAAATAAAAAAATATTCTTTCATGACATTGATCAGAAACAGGTCAAAGGCAAACGATGGGAAATTGATTGGAAGCCTGGGAACCCTGTTGTGCAGCTACTAATGTCTCGCAAAGAAATTGAGCAACAATTTTTAGATTATCGATCAGATAGAACTGATAACAAAGCTCAACACTTGGCAGGAAGTGTGCGGGTATATGCAGAAACCAGGCTACTAGCATTATTTCGGCATGAGCGTCCCATTTCACTCCCTGATCAACCGACTTTATTGGATGCAGTAAATGTAATTGCCCGTTTGAATAATTTGGGAACTCAACCATTTGATGGCGATGCAATAACAAGTCTTTTAAAAAATGGGGGATGTATTCAAGGTCGTCCGCTATATCTACTCTTGAACGATCCTCACCATTCACGAGCTGATCAGATAACTATTGGAAAAGTTGATACTCTTCTTGGTGAATTAAAATTATTAGTAAAATGTGTCAACGAAGTATGGGATCATTGCCAAAATTCTAAGTATTTAACAGCGGTACAACTAAAACTGAAGCGAACAATTATGCCGTTGCCTCAGGCTCCGTCATCCCATGCATTACCAAATGATAGAGTCCAAGTTCTAACATCTGCAGCAGCATCGAATGCAGATTCCTTTGGTATAGAAGCAGACGATGCTGGAGAGGAATTTCGTTGGGGTCAACTTGGTAGAATTGCCATCTATCAGGTATTATCTCACTCGTTGGGATTGGCAGTTCCAAAGTTTTGTCGCGTAATCGTATCTCTTGAGGAAGAGGAAATCCCCGACCACTCTTTAGTAATTGCATTATTTAGAAATAAAGTATTTGCCCGGCGTCTTGCCAGAACACCAGGACAATCAGATGCCGTTCTTCTTAATTCTGACAGGCTCGATCCAAGAAATCGCGCACCAGTCGAAGTGATTCATCAAGATAGTCTCCGACTCTTCCCAATCATAGGTGTAATCTGGAATGATTGCGAAACCAGAACAGGAACTGGTGAAGCAATTTTAGATGAAACCTATGACTTAAATAAACTGGACATTAAGGTTGCTCAAACTGTCAATGGACTCAGTGCGGAACCATTTGTTTTGAATAAACAGAAAATTTTATTAGGATCAGAAATTCATTGGACTGATATTGGACGTCACATTGATCGGCCTGTGAGTGTTGAGCTTAAAGACAAGAGACAATTCCTCAAAATTGTGAGCAACTCAACCATGGGCCCCAAGGATACAGTCCGTGTCCTTAATCCACTGGGTGGGCTTGGTGAACCGATTATTGTACATGGTGGATTTCCTAAAAAGCAATCTGATGACTTTAAGCACATACCACAGGTTCAAAGGGTTCGTCCTATGCATGTAGTGCTTTATACTTCAGCATTTAAAGAGTACTAGGATCTTTTATTAATTCACTTCTATCCAATATTCACTTTTTGAAAAAAGTGGATTATTTAGAAGATAAAAAAAGAGAAAAGTATACTCTATCATGAATAAACACCCCTGGCCCGAAATCTCAGACCAGGGGTGTCCCTGATTAACAATAACATCGATCAGACTGTGATCGACTCGACTTCCGCAACGAAACGGCTGGCGCTGTTGCTCAGGAAGGACGTCACCACGTTGAACACCGCGTCACTGAAGCCGCCGATGTTCAGGATGTCGTCACGCTCCGGAGCCTGCGACGAACCGTAAGGCTGGATGTCGATACACACCAGCTTCGGATCCGTCACGCCCAGTCGCCGCTGATTCTGCGCGAACGTCTGCCACGCAGTCATCACGCCGGTCGAACCATGTCGGCCTGTACCAACCCAGCTCTCGTTGTCGCTCACCAGCACACAGCCGGCAAACGCGCGCTGACCCAGTCGTACATTGGCTTCGTGAAGCGGAATCGAACAGTCGGTTCCACCGCCGCCATACTTCGCCAGTCGCTCCGACAGACTCAGAATCGAGTCGGCTGGATCGATCCGCACGTTGTATGCCCGCGTATCGAACGGAATCACCACGCTGTCCGGATTACGACGCAAAATCGCCGCCGCAAACAGCGCCGCCACATCCACACAACGCATCTTGCTGTACGAACTGCGATGCTGCCAGCCCGTCACCGAACTCGCCATCGAACCGGACGTATCCAGTCCGATCACCACCGGACCTGACAACTCTGGCACGTTTCCACAGGCGATCTCAGCAGCCTCATGCAGCGCCTTTGTGATCTTGTGCGGAATCTGATCCGACGCGTTCAGATACGCAGCCAGAAACTGGTACGGAAACTGCCGCGAACGTCGGATCGCCTCCTTGTCAACCAGGCGGTTCGCCACCTCGTCAATCAGCGCATAATCCTTGAACACGTCATGACGCAGCAGCGTGTTGAGGTTCATCCGCAGTGCCTGTGGCCCCATCTGACGGGCGATTGTACGCCACACCAGCGGACCTTTCGCCGCATCGGCCAGCAGATCCCAGCGCACGGACAGACCTTCTACGATCGCAGCCTGCTCCTGGTCGGTCTCTGCACAGCGATAGGCGATCAGCGCCTGCACCTGTGCGGGCAAGTCCGCCTCAGTGGCAGGAGCCCACTTCGCCAGTTCCTTATCCGTCAGCCAGCCAAACAGCGCACGCCGTGCGTTGTCGACGGGCGTTGGTCGTGCCAGTCGCAGGACATCGCGCAGGCTCGGATCGTTACCGATCGAAGCCGACAGCAGTTTACCCACGGAAGCCTCGTTCAACCAGCGCTGAAACGCACGCTGCAGACTCGACGACAGACCGGTACGACCAAACTGTCCCGAGCGGATCATCTGGAACATCGTGCGCAGCACGCGGCCATTGTCCACCACGCGATCAAACACGCGATGCAGCAGTTCGGTATCCCGCGTCGACAATGTGACCAACAGCGCCGCCGGCATATCCTTCATGAAAGCGTGCTCCCGCGCATACACGGCCAGTTGGGCCAGGAATCGATTATCATCAACCTGGTTGATCAACGTACGCAGTTCGTCCAACTGTGCCTGGGCATTCGCATAGAACACGCCGTTAAATGTACCGGTCGCCGCCAGCTGTGCCAGCGCATGCTTCGGTCCATACTTGTAAGCCCGACCTCCGGCTGCATTGCGCGCATCTGCACGTGGAAACTGATTCTGACGATTCGAAAACAAAGACTTATTGGCCATCATAGCCTCCTTCAAAAATGGAATCGGCGAAAAAGGCGTCAGTCCTCACTGACGGCAGTCGGATCCTGTAAAAAGTACTCGACGAAGTGATGGGCAGAGACCACCCTGCGATACCACGTACATGGATCACAGGGGCCGGCCCGAATAAATTTATTCAGCGGGCCGGGCAGGAGTTGAACCAGCGTTAACCATGTACTCCACACCGACAGTCGAGTGTGTATTAAATAACCGACGAAGTGGTGAATCAGAGTTTTTCCAATGCTCTACCAGTTGAGCTACAGCGTGCCATGCTTAAACACGGAACGCTGGTGGGAATTGAACCCACAACCTTCGGATTAGATGTACTCCCATTCGGCAGTCGATTATGTCTCCGTATCACGAAATAAATGCTCGGTCTTCCAAAGTTCTTTCAAAGATCGACGAAGTTATTGATCCAGAGTTATTAATGCTCTGCCAGTTGAGCTACAGCGTGGCATGCTTACGCATTGAGCGCTGATGGGAATCGAACCCATAACTTTCATGTACTCCGATTCGGCAGTCGATCCTGTTTTCAAGCAACGAATAAATTCACTCAGAAAGTCGCCGGTTAAATTCAAAATGATCGACGAAGTGTTAAACCAGAGCTTTTACGGTGCTCTATCCATTGAGCTACGGCGCAACACACTTTCAAAAAAGCGCCGGCGGGATTCGAACCCGCAACCACCGGGTCCATAACCATGTACTCCAGTCTGGCAGTCGATCAAATATTCTTAAAAAATCCCAACGAAGTGATCGTCGAGATTGTTGCTGTTCTCGGCCGCTCTTATCGGTCGCATGTGAGACCGACAGTGGGCACACGCCAGACCATCTCAAAGAGATGCCGTTGCGCTCACCTTCCCTGGATCGCTCCAGGTTGGCTACCTTAGGACCGTCAAAATGTAATCCCGACGGGCAGTTGGACTTTTTTATAAACCGACCAACGAAGAAATGACTTAGACATCGTTTCTATCATAAAGATGTAGTCCGAGCCGGCAGTTGATCGGCCGAAGACGCCGGTGGGAATCGAACCCACTTCAAACTGCTTTGCAGGCAGTTCCCCGGCCATCAGGTGTCAGCGTCGTTCAGCAGTACCTCACCAGGGAGTCGAACCCCGTCTAATGGTTCCGAAGACCATCGTGCTTCCATCACACTCGCAAGGCATAATTTTTGAAAACCGACTAAACCACATTCGCCGGCTGCTGGTAAAAGACAGGGCGCAGCAGGAATCGGTTCGCTACATTCTCGAAACAGAACCAAAAAAACGGGGCGCGGCATCCGTTGATATTCAGATTGAGACGCGCACGCTGTCTTATGGAATATGACAAACGGAGTCAGAAAGTCTTCATTAAATTCGTGGCATAAATTTAATCATAAATTAACAATCATTTTTTGGAGTCCGGGCAATTTCATTCTCACCAGACATGGAACCAGATTTTCTTAGCTTTTTGCATACTCCCAAATAGACGCTGCTCCCTTAACACCTCCCTGCTCTCAACTGCAAACACATTCAGACCAAACTGAACACATCTCAATTCTTAATAATATCTTCTCACCCTCTTCATGTATGCTTGCTAGATTCAATGCCATTCATTTGCCCATCTTGCGCCATCAGGCAGTGATCATTACAACCTGCACCTGACATTCAACCAGTTCAAATTTTGGAAGTACAACATGACTCCCCACTCTCCGCAGTCTGGAGCAAGGCCGCGCCCGTACCATCTACCTGTTATTGCTGCAATTATTCTCAGCAGCTTCAGCCTGATTGCCTCCGGCTGTTCCAGTGCAGCAGATGATCCCCAAGCCGCAGTCAATGCTGCGAACAGCCCAGTGAACGACGGCGCTGCTGTCGTGCCTATTCCCGAACCACCCGCAGCTTCCAACGCTGTCGGCCTGAAGTTTCTCGGCCGTTATCGCCATGGTACAAGGAAAAAATCGACGGCGGAGATCTGTGCCTTCGACACGAGCTCGAAGCGACTCTTTGTCGTTGATGGTGAGCGGGCTGCCGTCGATATTCTCGACATTACCAACCCGGCCGAACCACAACTGTTTAAGTCGGTTGATCTGGCTGAGTTGGGTTCCAAGCCGAACTCGATCACGGCAAAAGGGGGCGTGATCGCTGCCGCTGTTTCATCCACTCCCAAGCAGGAGCCGGGCCTGGTCGTTTTTCTCTCACCCGAAGGTGAGGTGCTGAAGACCGTTCATGTCGGCCCCGAGCCGGACATGATCACTATTTCACCAGATGGTCACTGGCTGATTACAGCCAATGAAGGAGAGGCGACAAAAGATTATACGCGAAATCCGGAAGGAAGTGTCTCGCTGATTGATCTGACCGACGGCGTGGAAGCGGTGACCGATGCTTCCATCGTTCATATTGATTTCACGGCTTATAATGATAAGTCTAAACTGCCATCTGGAGTACGTGTTTTCGGAAAGAATGCGACGCCGGCCCAGGATTTTGAACCGGAATACATTGCTGTTTCCCCCGATTCAAGGACTGCATGGGTGTCGCTGCAGGAAGCAAATGCATTTGCCATCATCGATCTGGAAACACAAAAGCTCGTCGATCTCGTGCCGCTGGGTTTCAAAGATCATTCACTCCCTGAAAACGCCTTCGATGCCAGTAACAAAGGCAAGAGTATTCAACTTCGCACCTGGCCGGTCAAAGGGATGTACCAGCCCGATGCCATCTACTCCTTTGAAGTCGACGGAACAGCGTACGTCATCACGGCCAACGAAGGAGACCACCGCGACGTTGATGGCTTTAGTGAGAAAGCTCGCGTCGGCGATCTGAAACTCGACCCGAAAATATTTCCCAACGCAAATGAACTGCAATCGCCCAAAGCACTCGGGCGGTTGATGGTGACATCCTCTAACGGTGATGCCGATGGTGATGGACTCTACGAAGAAATCTATAGTTTCGGCGGACGGTCGTTCTCCATCCGCAATACGGAGGGCCAGCTTCTGTACGACAGTGGTAACGAATTCGAACGGATCATTGCGAATCGTTATCCCAAGTCTTTCAATGCAGATCATGAGTCAAACGACTTCGATGACCGCAGCGACAACAAAGGGCCAGAACCCGAAGGGCTGGTCGTAGGCATGGTTGAGGGCCGCCCCGTGGCCTTTATCGGCATGGAACGTCACAGCGGCATCATGGTATACGACCTCGCCCATCCGAAACAGCCGGTCTTCTGCGACTATGTTATCACACGCGACTTCGACAAATCGACGAAGAAACCAGAGGCAGGCGACCTGGGGCCGGAAGGACTCACGTTTATTCCCGCTGATGTGAGCCCGACGCAGAAGCCGTTGCTTGCCGTCTCGTATGAAATCAGCGGTACGACTGCCTTGTTCGAAGTCGTCAGCGACACTGCTACAGAAAAGTCAAGCCAACCACTGGAGTAAAGAAATTCAATTTGCTCGCTGAATTCTCAACTATAACTCATCGTTTGATAAACGACAGACCGTTTACAGAAGAAAGGTTTTCGAATGCAACAGAAATATTTAACCCACAAACGAGGCTTTACGCTCATCGAATTGCTGGTCGTCATTGCGATCATTGCGATTCTGATTGCGTTGCTGTTACCCGCCGTCCAGCAGGCGCGCGAAGCGGCACGCCGCTCCACTTGCAAGAACAGTCTCAAACAGATTGGTATCGCACTGCACAACTACCACGACACTCACAGGGTCTTACCTCCAGGCGTTCTGATGTTTGACGACGGCTCAGGCGATCCCGATCCCGATCTGGGCAACTGGGGCTGGAATACTTTCCTCCTCCCCTACATTGATCAGGCACCGCTGTACAATCAATTGACTCCCAACGGGGCAAACTTCCCCTCAGCCGCCGCCGGCAGTTTGATTCAGACGGTTATTCCCACACTGATTTGCCCCTCTGATGCCAGTGGAGGCATCAATACCTACGTCGGATTCACCAACAACGAAGATGGTGTAGGACTCGGCAAGTCAAACTATCCCGGCGTCAGCGGCAGCGAAGGCGTTGATGACGACGAGTGGTATGTCCGCAGCAATGATGCAGACGAGCGCGGCATCTTCAATTATAACAGCAGCACACGGATGCGTGACATCACCGACGGAACCAGCAACACAATGGCGTCGGGCGAACGGATGTGGGACGGAATTTCCATCAAAGACGATGATCCGGGCGGATCAACTAGCAAAGGTTCTGTCTGGGCCGGACGTCCTTACGATGGCGAAAAGTACGCGACGTTACTCCGCACCAATGACTCGGACTCCTTCATCCCCAACGGTGCAAACCCGGCCAGCGCCAGCAGCCGTCACGTGGGTGGGGCACAATTTCTGTTTTGTGATGGTGCCGTCCGGTTCATATCGGAAAACGTTAACCGCGAGACCTATAAGTTCCTGGGCAACATGTCCGATGGCGAGGTCCTTGGCGAATTCTGATCTACGTTTAATGAGGACTCAGAGTCTCGCTATATTGTTTTAAGCACTGGCGTTTCGGTCATTATGGGCCGGAACGCTTTTTTTTGCTCTTTATAAAACAACGACCGCTTGATTCACAGGATGATAATTCATTTCTCTCTGCTCCTGCTTGACCCGGATCTATTCGATGCTGATACTGAATGAAATCGGTTTCATAATTCATCTCCGGCAGGAACAGCAACATGACGCGACTGAATCAATCTTTCAATCTTCTTACAACGTTCCTCATGATGTTGTGTGTGACTTCAACCGGTACAGCACAGGATCAGGACAGTTCAAAGCAGAGCACAAATAAAGCCAGTGATCTGCCGCACGTCCTGATCATCGGCGACTCGATTTCCATCGGCTATACCAAACCAACCGTAGAACGACTCAAAGACGTGGCGCACGTAGAACGTGTAAAAGCGAATTGCGGCGATACGAAACGGGGTTTACAGAATCTCGAGCGCTGGCTGGGAAAGACGGACTGGGACGTGATCCATTTCAACTGGGGTCTGCACGACCTTTGCTATCGGCACCCGGATTCGAAAACCCAGGGACACCGCGACAAAGTCAATGGCACGATCTCAGTCCCCCTTGATCAGTATGAGAAAAACCTGGAAGCACTGGTGAAGCAACTTGAAAAAACGGGCGCCACACTGATCTGGGCCACGACCACCCCGGTCCCTGAAGGGGAAGCGGGCCGCATCGTCGGCGATGATTTGAAGTACAACCAGGTCGCGAAAAAGATCATGAAAAAGCACGGCATCAAAATCAACGACCTGCACAAACTCGCGACAGACTTTGACGCGCCCCTCTGGGCCGGCCCGGGAAACGTCCACTTCAAACCAGCAGGTTCCGATAAACTGGCGCAACAGGTCACAGAAGAAATTAAAGCGGCGCTGCCAAAGAAAAAACTTGCTCAAGACTGAAGAAACGTGTTGCAGGGAATGATGCAACAGACCGAAAAGCTATGGTCTGGGATTTGTTTCCTCAGTTTTTTCGATAGCTCGAATTGCCAGCTGGATCTGTCGTAATTCGTATCCATTCGAATTTTCTTCCAGGGACTTCAAGCGGGGAAGTGCCTCCTTTGCCAGTGGTCCAAAATTTCTCAAACCTTCCACGGCTGCCCGGCGCGTCTGATCGTCATCCAGCATCTTAATTAATCGGGGAATGGTGCCTTCTGCGGGAGCGCCGATGTCGCCCAATGCTCTCGCCGCCATCACACGAAACTGTTCCTGGTCCAGTAATTTGAGCAATGCAGGAATGGCGGGCTGCGCTGCAGGACCGAAAGCACCTAATGCGCGGGCTGCAGCAAAAGAGAGCTGTTGATCCTGATCTTCAAGAAATTTCATCAGCGCCGGAACCGCGAGATCCGCTTCAATGCGCAGCTCACCCAATGCTCGGGCAGCGCGGGATGCGAGTGTCTTGTTCTTATCTTCCAGAACTATCACCAGCTGCTGCACGGCTGCTTTCGTTTTGAGTGATCCTAATGCCGAAATCGCGAGGCCGCGATCATAAAATTCTTCACTCCTGGCGACTTTCAGCAGCAGCGGTTCTACCGCATCGGGTGTCGCTTCTGCAAAATAAGCCAGACAGGTACAGCTCGCGCCCCGGAGATCGGGTTGGTCGAGATTTTGTGCCAGGATCGCGATGGTTGCACGGTGATCCTGTTCAATTTTTGCCAGCGCGTGAGCGGCGGCCTGGATCGTGCGTTCGTTGGTCAGCTTTGCCCGTAAAGCCGGAATAGCGGGCGCTGCCGATACCCCCAGCTGTTCCAGCACGTGCGCTGCGTCGGGATAATAACTGACTGTCTCCAGTAGTTCCATCAGTTCCGGCAACGCGGGCTTTGCATCTTCACCCATTTGCCCCAGTAAATCGATCGCCGTCGTTCTGGAACTGCGATCTTTTAATAAGGTAATCAGTGTCGGCACCAATCTCGCATCCAGCGCATTCGACGAATCCAGTCCAGAGATTGCCTCATTCTGAACTTCCTGATCAGCGGACTGCAGTGCCTTACTGACAATAGAGACCAGTGTTTCTTCTTGAGCCCCTGATTTCAGAAGACATAATGCTGCCAGTAATCTGGTTTGCTCATAGGAACTCTTCAAGAATGGTTCCAGTCTGGGAACGACGGCTGCGGGAATCGCATCCTCAGAACTGTTTAACGTGGACAGTGTCTGCTGCACCAGTTTTTCATCCGGTTCTGACAGCAACTTGACGATTTCGCTTCCCGACTTGTCTTCACGAATGAGAAAACGGATCGCGGTTAAGCGTGTATAATGGTCCTTTTCCTGTGACAGGTTTTGAATCAACGGGATCAGACGCTGTTGTAACTGGTCGTTTTTCACATCCATTCTAAAAAGTGTCAGAAGCAATTCACTCTGTTTTTCGGGTTCCATTTGATCAATGGCCGTCAATGTCTCATCCAGTGCATCGATCGATTTCATCAGAATTTCCAACAGGGCTTCTTCCGAGGTCCGTTTGCATTCCCAGTTCTCACTCTGCATTCCTGCCAGCAGAAGGGGCATCAGTGTTTTGATATCCTGCTGCTGACCAGCCAGTTCAGTGGCTGCCACGATCTGCAATTCAACTTCATCCTGCTTGAGCAACTTCCTAAGCAGAGGAGCCACCGATGGCTCGTTCTTCGCAATGGCCCCAATCGCCCGTGCGGCACCAGCGCGTTTTTCGACATCGACTTCGGAGTCAGACAGTATTTTCTCCAGCCCGTCCAACGCCGGTTTTCCGACTCGCCCCAGTAATTCGGAGACCTTGTTTATCAGATCCTCTTCGGCCTCCCCCTCTTGTAAAACCGACAGCAGGGGAGCGATGGCTGCGGATGGAATTTCATGTTGTGTTGAGAGCACGCTGAGGACGAGATACTGTGAATCCGTGATCTTGAGCAAGCCGAGCAGTTGTTTCAGTTCAGCTGCTGAGAGTGTTAACTGCTGGAGCGCGTCGGCGGCGTAATCTGCCATGGATTGATCAGAGGCGGACAGTAATTCGATCAATGCTTTTGTGAATTGCTTCTGCTGCGGATCTGACAACGCTTTAAAATGCTGTCGAAGCGACCGGATACTTTCACGGCGGAGTATCTCATTTTCCGATTTAAAAGCCTCCAGGAGCAATGCCACCATTTTCTGATTACTGGTGTCCGTGGACGAAATGGCAAGGGCAGCACACTGTTTCGTCAACGGGTCGGCACTGTCGAGCGCCGCTTTCAGAGACGCCTGTTCTACCGGTGCCAGCGCGTGATAACTCTGCCTGAGCAGTGTCAACGCATTCAGTTTCATCTGCTCCGGGCTCTGCTCTTCACAGATAATTTGGACGAGTTCCGGGATCGCATGCCTCCAGGCGGTTTGAAAAACGGATTGCACTTCCCAGTCCACATTCTCCTGATCGAGCATACCCAGCATGGCAGAAACAATCTGTTGATCGGACCCGCCAATCTTGATCAGCAGGGCAGCCGCTTTTTTACTGACCTCGGGGTCCTCATCTTTTAAAAGCTTGCGGAGTGCCGGGAAGGCCTGTGTGATATATTCCGCCTGATCCAGAATCGAGATGGCAACTGCTCTCAACTCTGCGTTTTCATCTGAGAGTGCCTGAATCAACTGATCCGTTGCCGTTTTCGAATCGAGGCAGATCAGCTCCAGAGTCTCGGCAATCAGATCACCATCATCCGGCTGTGACCGATATGCAGACAGCAATTCGGGAACCGCAGCTTCCGCCTGGGCACCGTAATATCCCAGCGCTTCTAGATAAGCCATCCTTTCGAGAGTAGAGGCCTCATTCAAATTCTTCAGTTTTCCCAGTAAGACTGGCAAACCTTCCGTAATCTTATTTCTGCCGACTTCCAATGCCGCTGCCCTCTGCAGTTCTTCTTCCTGAGAACGTTTCAACACCTTGATCAACTCTGCATTGAGCTCACTCGTCTGCTCGGGTACATGGCGGGACAGAAAAATGACGGCGGCCCCCTTCAATTCTGCGGACGCACTGTTGTCATGCATCATCTCTGTCATGGCCGAGATGACTTCTTCGGAACCCGTTTGCGATTCCATAAACGCTTCCAGCGCTTTGATGGCTGACTGACGAAATACTTTGCCCTGTTCGGGATCTCGCAGGATCTGAATCAACTGTGGCAAAGAGGTTCCACTCTGAGAGACAAGTTGCTGAACGGCCTCATATCGCAGCCATGGCTTGTCAGACGACATCGCCAACAGCAATCCGTAGACCTTCAGTTTAGGGTCTGTCACTAACAGTTTTTTTTGATCCTTCTTTTTTTCCTGGGGAATTTTTTTGATCAGTTCCAGTAAGTCCGCTTTGGAAACAACGCCGACCCTGCGTTTCTGCATTGAGCCATCGACGATGACCGCAAACGTGGGAATGCTGGTGATATAGAAATACTGACTCAAATCCCGGTGTTGATCCACGTCCACCTGAACCACGGGATATCCTTCGTCCTGCAACTCTTTCACCACTGGTTTCATCAACCGACAGGGACCACACCAGTCAGCGTAGAAATCGACCAGTAATCCCCTGGATTGAAAAGTGCGTGACTGAATATAATCCCGGGCCATTTCTGCCAGCTGTTCATCCTGATCATCGACAACCTTCAACAGCGCAGCCACAACCTGATTGGGGTCTGCTTTGGATGTGACCAATGTCGCGACTGCCATCACCCGTTGATCGCGATTCTGCGATCTCAAATCATGTAAGGCAGTCTGAATCCTTTTAGCGTGATGCTCGGACAGAATTTTCTCTACCACCTGATCGCCGTCAGGCTGCGTTTTTTTCTGCACGGTTTGACTTGCGTCAACTGCAGCCTTTTCTGACGGAGCGGGCTGCGAGACGGCTTTCTTTTGAGATTCCTGAGTCTGTTCTTCGGGAGAAGATTGAGCCCCACAGCCGGCAATGATTAACAGAAAGAGGCTCAAGCAAACAGATTTAGACATCATTGCCCTCGTAGATAATAGTGGCTGAAAGATGGGCGGGAGCTGTTTTTTTCGCCCTGACAGTCATGTAGAGAGCGCAACACATAAACTGTTCCCATGTCGATTAACCTATCAGGCTGACATCTGAAACGCAAGATGCCCGCCTGGATTTCATTCTGCTGAAATCGAAGCGGGCATCAATGTTCTTTTTCGCGCTCTGACCGACCGACTCACAGAGCCGATCGGCCAGTATCCGCGCACTCACTATCCAGGAACAGGTCGCAGTTCAGCGCTGGCCGACTGCCACCGCTTTTGCTGCTTTCTGCGGTGACCGGTCCAGATCAAATCGATCCAGGTTCATCACCTTCGTCCACGCTGCCACGAAGTCATTCACGAACTTCTGCTCAGCGTCTTCACTGCCATACACTTCCGCGATGGCACGCAGTTGGGAATTCGAACCGAATACCAGATCGACCGAACTGGCCATCCACTTGACCTGGTCCGTTTTGCTGTCGCGTCCTTCATAAAAATGCTCACACATTTTGGACTTGTCCCATTTGGTATTCATGTCCAGCAGATTCACGAAGAAGTCATTCGTCAACGTACCCGGCTGCTTTGTGAATACACCCAGCGAAGAGTTAGCCGCATTCGCATTCAACGCCCGCATGCCGCCTACCAGAACCGTCATCTCGGGCGCAGTCAGCGTCAACAGATTGGCTCGGTCCACGAGCATCTCCGCCGCGGGTCGGTCATAAACATGACCGTGATCCTGGTAGTTACGAAATCCATCCGCCTTGGGTTCCAGCACTGCGAATGCTTCGGCGTCCGTCATTTCTGCAGTTGCATCGGTGCGTCCCGGTGTGAAGGGAACCTGAACTTCATGCCCGGCTTTTTTCGCAGCTGCTTCCACAGCAGCAGAACCCGCCAGCACGATCAAGTCAGCCAGCGATACTTTTTTGTCACTCGACTGTGCGCTGTTAAATTCGGACTGAATCTGTTCCAGCGTTTTGATCACTTTCGCCAGTGTGGCAGGATCGTTGGCTTTCCAGTCTTTCTGTGGAGCCAGACGAATTCGGGCACCATTGGCGCCCCCACGGTTATCGGAACCACGGAAGGTGGAAGCCGACGCCCAGGCAGTGGAGACCAGTTCGGGGACCGTCAATTCCGATGCCAGCACTTTGGCCTTCAGTTCAGCGATGTCCTGCTTGTTGACCAATTCATGATCGACGGCGGGAACGGGATCCTGCCACAACTGAGCGGCAGGTACTTCCGGTCCCAGGCAGCGGGAGACAGGTCCCATATCGCGGTGAGTCAACTTGTACCAGGCTTTCGCAAAGGCAGCGGCAAACTCATCGGGGTTTTCATGGAAGCGTTTGGAAATCTTGCCATACGCGGGATCCATCTTGAGTGCCAGGTCAGTCGTAAACATCATCGGCGCATGTGATTTATTGGGATCGTGTGCATCGGGAACGGTTCCCTTAGCTGACTCTTCCTTGGGAGTCCACTGCCAGGCACCGGCGGGACTTTTCACCAGCTCCCACTCATAACCGAACAGGTTATCAAAGTAGCCGTTCGACCATTGTGTCGGCGTGGATGTCCAGGCACCTTCCAGGCCACTGGTGATCGTGTCCTCTGCGTTCCCTTTTTTATATTTGTTCTTCCAGCCCAATCCCTGTTCCGCCAGACTGGCGCCTTCGGGTTCCGGACCGACGTTTCCTTTGGGACTGGCGGCACCGTGTGCTTTACCAAACGTGTGTCCGCCGGCAATCAACGCGACGGTCTCTTCATCATTCATCGCCATTCGACCGAAGGTTTCCCGAATGTCATGAGCGGCAGCCAGTGGATCGGGCTTCCCGTTGGGACCTTCCGGATTGACGTAGATCAAACCCATCTGAACGGCTGCCAGCGGGTTCTCCAGTTCACGGTCGCCCGTATAGCGTTTGTCGCCCAGCCATTCACTTTCCGGTCCCCAGTACACATCCTTCTGTGGTTCCCAGACGTCTTCACGACCGCCGGCAAATCCGAACGTCTTGAAGCCCATCGATTCCAGTGCGCAGTTGCCGGTCAATACCATCAGATCGGCCCAGGATATTTTACGGCCGTACTTCTGCTTGATCGGCCAGAGCAAACGCCGGGCTTTGTCGAGGTTCGCATTATCGGGCCAGCTGTTGAGGGGTGCAAAGCGTTGTGTGCCATCCGAAGCACCGCCGCGACCATCGGTCACACGATAGGTACCTGCACTATGCCAGGCCATGCGAATAAACAGCGGACCATAATGACCGTAGTCTGCAGGCCACCAGTCCTGAGAGGTGGTCATCAATTTTTTGATGTCTTTCTTCACGGCTGCCAGGTCGAGTTTCTGAAACTCCGAGGCGTAGTCGAAATCTTCGCCCATCGGATTGCTCTTCTTCGAGTTCTGATGCAACACATCCAGATTCAACTGGTTCGGCCACCAGTTCCCGTTCGACATGCTGCCGGCAGCAGTATTCCTCTGGGAGGGATGACTGGCGCCCCCCATCACCGGACATTTACTGATGTCCTGTTTTTTGTCAGCCTGTTGAGCGGCCTCTTTCGTCAGAGGCGGATGCTGCTGAGCAAACGCGGCGCCTGCGATGCAGAACACCGCACAGCTCGAAACGAAACGCTTAAAGTGAGTTTTCATGGTCATGTCTCTCCAGGAATGAACAGTGATGCGGATTACGTACAGAGTGAGATCATCCCACCTTGCTTCCTTATTATGGATGCGAGCATCTGATATATCCAATGCATTTTCAACATGCGCGCCATGCATGAAACGCATGGATTAACCGCGAGCAGCCTGTGCCTGCCGACCAGAAACAAGACACACACTATGTTATTCTATAGCAATCACTTACAGCATCTTCATTACTTTCGACTCTGTCGCTGATCCCTTTTGATTCCTAATCACTTGCTTCCGTTTTTATTCAGGAAAAGAATGCTCACTGAACTCTGACTCGACAACAAAAAGCGATTTCTCTGTTGATAAATAAAGACTGTGCGATCGCCCGCAGGCA
The DNA here is from genome assembly GCF_048262075.1 of Gimesia sp. Lineage (GTDB taxonomy): Bacteria > Planctomycetota > Planctomycetia > Planctomycetales > Planctomycetaceae > Gimesia. The sequence goes on along the minus strand of NZ_JBLXFK010000005.1, from coordinate 424,045 downwards.
CTGAAGCCTTTCAACACCTGACCGTTCTCTGTCACTGCTTTCAGTTTTTTGAACACCCCGGTAGGAAGATGGACTTTGATGAGCTCTGTTCGGTTATTATAGCCTCCTGCGAAAAGTACATTTTCCTTTGAAACAGCGAAGGCATGTGAACCGGCAACGGGAATGTTCCGCCAGATTTCATTCACTTTATGGTCTGTCAGCCGGACGAGGGGAAAATCGGTGTAGTAGCACAACCATGTTTCATGGCTGGAACAGACATTGAGTGCATAGCAATCATCGATGGGGTCTGCTTCTATGCAAACAGCACGAAAATCGAAAACCTGTTTTCCCTCATTGTCGAGACAGACCAGACCACTTCGACTCCATTCACAATCTCCAAAAACACCTTCGTCAAAATAACTGATCCAGATATTTGAGTCTTTCGTGACTTGGACATCTTCAATCCCGTCTCCAGCAGGGAAGGAGCGAACGTGTTCTCCGTATGCACTATAAACATGGGCGTTATGATCTTTATCCCCCGAAGATCGACAACGGACTAACAGCCAATCTTGATCCCCAATCGGTTGAACAGAATGAAAGTTTTCTAAAGTCGGAGCAAGATCGACAGAGAACCAGTCTTCTCCTGCGCAGTAATGGATACGATAGTCATTGAGAGTATCTGAATTTTTCTTCGCAAAACTACCACCACCAGAGCTTTCTTGACGGTAATCCGGAAGCTTTCCCAGAGAGAGAATGATCGGATTGAGTTGAGGCCCCACCGTGACCGTAATCAGGCTTCGATTTCCGATCACAGTTTCAAAATCGACAAGATGGCGCGCGACGATCTTTGCAGACATTTGTATCATTTTTCTGTACAAATTAAAAAGTCTCAGCGACGAACGGGAACGTCTTCCGCGCGAATCAGATTAGGATCGCCCCAGACGGCGAGGTTATGCAACGGATTTGATTCCGGATGCGGAATCGTCTGCAAACCAATTGTGATGATGTCGGTTTCAGGCAGGGAGACTTCGATCATTTCAGGTTTGTCGGCAGGCGTCAGGAATTTCGTTTTCGCCGTTTCGACCCCATTGACGATGATCGCAAAAGCGACTTTCCCCGCTGCACCAGCCGTCGGATGCAAACCGACTCGACAGGTAAAGTGATCAAACACGACCCCAGGTCCCACTTTATAATTCAGCGTGTAGGGAGTCCCCATCCCCAAGCCATGTGTGATGGCCGATTCGGTATCCGCTTCATTGGCGAAGGCGAGGGGATGTAACTTGCGTCCCGCATCCAAAGCCTGATTCACCAGGAAGGGTGTCACATAATACGGATGAGAAATCATCTGCATTTTGGTATCCGGTTCCCAGGCAGTGAGGGGTTGCGTTTTCAACGCTGCCACTTCGTCGCTGGCAAAACGTTTTTCCTGCAAACAAAACAGGGTGTATAAAATGTCGGCCACATGTTTCGCGTTGTAAATGGCCGCGGTTTGCCGCTGCAGATCTGCCTGGGCAGCGTTTCCGGCAATCTCCGCCTGAATGAGCGGAATAATCAAGGCAGCCGCATGGGCGCGCAACAATCGTTGACGCTGATAAATGCGGGCCGCTGCCTCGGGAATAGTGGTCCCCAGTAATTGGGGACGATATGGTTCTTCAGGGATGGTGTAACTCCCAATATCGGCGATCCCGCCATAGCCAAACAGATAATTCTTGTTGGCCATGCCAGCGGTCGGAGGCAACAAACGGCGTAACGTCGCTTCGTTGATCGGACTGCTGTGGGCACAAGGGCAGCCGGGATCTTCGTTCCAGTGGCACAAGACGCCGAGAAATTTCATCGCTTCATCGGGCTCGTTCCGGGCGAGGTGGTCGAGCGTCTGCTGGATGTACCATTCAATATCTGGCAGGCTTGCTTCAATACTACCGACATCATGCAGACTCAATCGAACCGGTGGTTTGCAGTATTTGTCCAGGTGAGGCGATTTTCCACCCGCGTGAGCATCCTGCAGGGAGGTGTAATCAGATTGCAGATGTTGCCAGACTTCCGGGGCTAATAACTCTTTCTGCCAGGCCGGTAATCGCGCCACCGCCCAGGCCCGTATCAGCTTATGCCCCCGCCCCCAACCCCAGCTTTTCTGCAGCGACATGTCTGTCAGCAGAAGTGAAACGACGAACAGACAACTGACCGCGCCACGGTAGAAATACAGACGTGCCAACGAATGTTTAAGAATAGGTAGCATGAATCGACTCCCGGTTTTAATGCTATTCGCGACAGAAAGCGGACTTTTCTGGTCGCTCTTATTGGTTCGCGACACGCAGCAGCATTGATTTACATTTATTGATGCTCAAAATCAAGTTGGTTCCCATTGAGGGGAATCCGTATGAAGACGGCACATCGTCGTGTCAGGGGAATTCAAAATCAGCGATGAGTGGACCGGTCCCCGCTTCTAACTGGATCGTAAGCCCTGACGTCTGCGGATCGGCAAATTTCTCGGGAACCCGTTCACTCACAATTGCTACATGATAATCCCCCGCCTGGAGCGAATCCATGCTATAACTTCCCTCCGCGTTGATTTCAGCGACCACAACCTCAGCATCGCCGCTGTGAAGTTCGACTCTTCCAGCCGTCACCGGTTGGCCGTTACGAACCACCCTGCCACCAACGACTCCACTCAAAGGAGGTTCGCCTGAAAAACATCCCCCGTTGAGCAATCCAAGTATTAACAATCCTATCTGCGGCCAGTGAAGCGATCTCCCGACCGAGTGAGGGCTTCGGTTTTTACGCAAGAGTTGCCATTTCATGTTTTAGAACTCCGCCAGAACCTGGCCATCGCCAATGGAAGCCAGATTCTGCTGTGTGGGGAGGTGAATGTTTTCACTGAGAAATCGAACCGAGCCATCTCCCAGCACCGCCTGGCAACCTCCTGTATGATAACTGCCTGGTGTACTTCGCCCCGGCCCCTCGTTGTGAGTTGTGCAGGCTGACTGATTGATGCGAAACGATCTGGGAAGTAGAAACGTGTATCGCGTAAACTGGCTCCAGTAAGGGCCGAATTCAGGACTGATCCAACTCGCGGCGGCAGCGTTCGAACACTGAAAACTGTTCCATTTTTTCATCCGCGATTCCATCATCAAAATCGTATTGCTGGTCCCATCTGTAATGTCACGTATTCGTGCTGCTCCGTTATTTCCGAACGCACATTTTGTCACGCCGTAGGTTTCGCCATACGTGTTCTGGCTCTCTGTCTGTGTATGGCTGACAAATCCATAACTGGTTCGCTGGTTATTCTGACAGTTGTAATGCCGGGAAGTGCTTGTGTTCGTTCGCGTGAACGTGAATGAACCATAGCCAGAACCACCGTTGGAACCGAAATCACTGGGACAGCGAAAATTTGCCACGTATTGATCGGTGATCACTTTGCCGGAGGCGTCGGTCTGCACGCCCCCTCCCCCAATGGAGGCTGTGTCGGCGGTCCCGGTCGCGAGACTGAAATTAATACTGTTGTATAATGCTGTCTGTTCCAGGTAAGGGAGCAGCATCAAATGCCCGGTGTGATTGCGAATTTGATCGGCTTGAATCCAGGCAGCAAAACTGCCGGTTCCCGGATTGATGTTACCTGGAGGAAATATCCCATGGGTGCTGTGATAGTTATTTAAAGCCAGTCCGAGTTGCTTCAGGTTATTTTTGCAGGAAGACCGTCGCGCAGCTTCTCGCGCCTGCTGTACGGCAGGCAACAGCAATGCTACCAAAATCGCAATGATGGCGATGACAACCAATAGTTCAATTAAAGTAAACCCGGAGAACCTTGTCTTCTTGTGGTGTGGAGGGATCATTTCGCTAGGGCTTTCTACTAGTTGTGGACTGTAGGGTGAGTAGCAGTAACCTGAGGCAGGAGGCCGCTGCGGGCGCAGGGCTCGTCGTTGAAGACTGAGTTTATGCATCAGGTATTAAGAAACCATTAGCGAACCGTAAAACTTTCTATAACACCTCATTCTGCTGACTTACTGGCAACCAGGCAGGTCTGTTGCACGTGGACTTCGGGGTGAAGAGCAACTGCCAGAGGGGTTCACAGCCTTGACCCGGTGGTTCGCGCAGCTGATACTGAAAGGAACGATTCAGAGAGTCACAGGATCATTCCTTTCAGAGGAGCCACTATGCAGACCGTTACATGTTTTCCCCAGCGCCCGGTGAAATCTGTGAAAACAGCTTTACAACACACTTTAACGACATTACTCCTGACGACAGTGATCGCGTTGGTTGCATCTGGTTCTCATCAGACAGCACAAGCCGCGGAAAAAACGAACGATCCCAACATCATCTACATTTTGGCCGACGATATGGGCTATGGTGACATTCGGGCACTCAATCCGGAATGTAAAATTGCGACGCCACACCTGGATCAACTCGCGCACGGCGGCATGATTTTTACCGACGCGCATTCCAGTTCGTCTGTCTGCACGCCGACCCGTTACGGCGTGCTCACCGGTCGCTACAACTGGCGCTCGCGGCTCAAGAGCGGTGTGCTCTGGGGATTATCGCGATGTCTGATTGAACCGGATCGGGAAACCGTCCCTTCAATGCTCAAAGAACATGGTTACTATACCGCCTGTGTCGGTAAATGGCATCTGGGAATGGACTGGTCACTCAAGCAGGGCGGCTTCGCGACAGAACAGTCTTATAACAAAAAAACCAATCCGGGCTGGGACGTTGATTATTCCAAACCGATCCAGAACGGGCCGAACAGCGTTGGTTTCGACTACTTCTTTGGCATCAGCGCTTCACTCGACATGCCCCCGTATGTCTATATTGAAAACGATCGCAGCCAGGGCATTCCCACGGTCACCAAAGCCTTCTTTCGCGATGGTCCCGCGCACAAAGATTTCGAAGCCATCGACGTGCTGCCCCGCATCACCGACAAAACTGTCCAGATCATCGACGCGCACGCTACTGCTTCCAAAGAAGGAAAGCCGTTCTTCATTTACTTTCCTCTCAACGCACCCCACACTCCGATTCTACCGACACCCGCATGGCAGGGCAAAAGCGGCATCAACGCCTACTGCGATTTTGTGATGCAGGTGGACGACACCGTCGGCCAGGTGATGCAGGCGCTCAAGAAACAGGGCATCCATGAAAACACACTGGTCATCTTCACCGCCGACAATGGCTGCTCACCCGCTGCCAACTTCAAAGAGATGACCGATAAAGATCATTACCCCAGTTACCAGTTTCGCGGACACAAGGCCGACATTTATGAAGGCGGACATCGGGTTCCCTTCATCGCCAACTGGCCCGCACGGATTAAAGCGGGCACACATTCGGATCAGCTCACCTGTCTGACCGATCTGTTCGCGACCGCCGCCGACATCGTAGGCGCGAAGGTTCCCGATGATGCGGGCGAAGACAGCGTGAGCATGCTCCCGGCGATGGAAGGCAAAGCAGACACGCCTCTCAGAGAAGCCGCCGTCCATCATTCAATCCGCGGTGCGTTCTCGATTCGTAAGGATCACTGGAAGCTCGAACTCTGTCCGGGATCGGGAGGCTGGAGTTTCCCCAAGCCGGGCAAAGACGATCTGAGCGACCTCCCAGCCATCCAGCTGTATGACCTCAATACTGATGTCGGCGAGCAGAAGAACGTGCAGGCCGAACATCCGGAAGTCGTCAAAGAACTGACGGAATTACTGCAGAGCTATGCCGATCGCGGACGCTCCACACCGGGCAAACCCCAGCCGAATACGGGCGAAGTCGATATCTTCAAAGCGGGAAAATCGGCACAGAGCATGAAAAAGCCCGCGAAGAAAAACACGAAGAAGAAATCCTAAGTCATACTATGTTCGGACTTTAGCAAACCGGTGATTCCACAATTGCCGGTTATGCTAATACCTTGTGTTCAGATGAAAAAACTTGAACTTTCTCTGCGTGTCCGTTATTCTAACATATTGAATTACTCCGATAGGAAAAGAACAACGCCTATCGACTCTCCCCAAAATGAATTCAGCCCGTCAGACAATGGTGTCTGACTACCGTCCCCCGAATTCGGCGGTTCTGACGGACCGGCATTACTTTCAATTATCTCACCAGGTTCCCTCTTGAGATTGTTAAAGTCTTATGGGTGGCCTGACAGGGATTGAACGCGTATGTATGGTTCTCAAGTTCCACGAACTGTCTGCGGCTGCCTGACGGTTCTTACCTCGCTGTTTTTGAGTACGACTGCTCATTCATATGGTGCACCTGCGACGACAGAAAAACCCGCTGCTCACAAAATCGACTTTGAGAAATCGGTCCGCCCGCTGTTTGTCAAACACTGCCAGGACTGCCATGGTCCGGATGCCCGCGAAGGGGGACTGCGATTAACCAGCCGCAAAAATATTCTGCTCCGCAACGATTCAGGTGAACCGGCCATCATCGTCGGTAACAGTAAAGAAAGTCTGCTCCTGCATCGCGTCTCCAGCAAAGACGAGAGCGAACAGATGCCTCCCGCTGATGCCGGCACGCGACTGACCGAACAGGAAATTCAAACTCTCAAACAATGGATCGACTCTGGTGCAGACTGGCCGACCGAATCGGAAGAACCGAAACACTGGGCCTACATCCCACCGGTCAAAAGTCCGTTACCACAGGTTGACTCTGCGTTTCGCATCAACAACGCCATTGATGCTTTTGTCGCAGAAAAATTATCTCAACAGGAGCCGCCACTCACTCAGTCTCCGCAGGCCAGTCCGGCGCGACTGCTGCGACGTGTCTCCCTCGACCTGATCGGCCTGCCCCCCTCGCCCGAAGATGTGATCGCGTTCGAAAAAGATCCGTCTCCCGCCGCGTATGAAAAATATGTCGACAAGCTCCTCAAGTCACCTCGCTATGGTGAAAAATGGGCGCGACAGTGGCTCGACCTGGCCCGTTATGCGGACTCCAACGGATTTCAGGCGGATCAGCTCCGCGAGATGTGGCTCTATCGTGACTGGGTCATCAATGCCTTGAATGAGGATCTGCCCTTCGATCAGTTTACCATTCAACAGATTGCCGGCGACCTGATCCCCAAAGCAACTCTGGACCAGAAAATCGCCACCGGCTTTCATCGCTGCACCACCTGTAACGTGGAAGCGGGAGTCGACCCCGAAGAGAATCGCGTCAACCAGATCTTCGACCGCGTTAATACCACTGGACTGGTCTGGCTCGGTTCCACATTCGAATGTGCACAATGCCACAACCACAAATACGATCCCTTCTCGCAGCAGGACTACTACCAGATTTTCGCCTTCTTCAACAATACGCCACTGGAGGTCAAGCAGGTGGGTAAGAGCGTGACGTTCGAAGTCACCGGCCCCAAACTGGCGGTTCCGCTGGCCAAAGAAGAACTGAAAACAAAAGATCAACTGACGGCCGAACGCCTGGCGCTGCAGAAGCAGTTAAACCAGCGTCAGAAAGATCTGAAAACCGCCTGGTCTGAATGGGAAGAAACCACACTGGCGCTACTGGAGAACAGTGAAGAAGCCGGCAAAATTCCCGCCGACGTGCGCAAAGCACTGCAAACCGAAACAGAGGAACGGACCAAAAAACAGACCAATGCTTTAAGACAGTTTCAGCAGCAGCAGGATGCGAAGTACGCCGACCTCGACCAGAAACTGAGTCAGGTCCGCGAACAGTTAACCGTGCTGGAACCCGATTCCACACTGGTGATGGTGGAGATGCCGGAACCGCGTATGAACAATATTTTCAAACGCGGTGATTTCCTCAGCAAAGGGGCCCCAGTCGCTCCCCGCACACCGGACGCACTGCATCCCCTCAACACAAAAGAGACACCCAGCCGCCTGGAATTTGCCCGCTGGCTTGTCGCCCGAGAAAACCCCCTGGTCGCGCGGGTCACCGTCAATCGCTGGTGGTCACAGTTCTTCGGTCATGGCATTGTCGCCACCCAGGAAGATTTCGGCAGCCAGGGAGATGCCCCCACGCATCCCGAATTACTCGACTGGCTGGCGGTGGAATTCATGGACCACAACTGGTCGATGAAACAGGTACACAAACTGATCGTGATGTCGGCCACCTATCAGCAGTCGGCCCGCATCACACCGGAACTGCTCGCAGCAGATCCTTATAACAAACTCTATACCCGCGGCCCGCGGCTGCGACTCTCGGCAGAAACAATTCGCGATAACGCGCTGACCATCAGTGGACTACTCTCAACGAAAATGGGAGGCCCGCCCGTTTATCCACCCCAGCCAAAGGGACTCTGGAGGCACGTAGGCCGGAATGCACCCAAGTATCTGACCTCCACTTCGGAAGATCGCTACCGCCGCGGCGTCTATGTGATCTGGCGACGCAGTGCCCCTTATCCGAGTTTTACGAATTTCGATGCGCCCGATCGTGGTGCCTGTGTGATCAATCGTTCGCGCACCAACACACCACTGCAGGCTCTGACACTGCTCAACGATCCGGCATACGTCGAGATCGGCGTCGGTCTGGCGGAACGACTGGCGACGAAAGGCCTGAATTCCGAGATGACCGACCGTGAGCGCATTGCGTATGCCTTTCGCCTGTGTGTCGCCCGCGAAGCGAAGCCTGTGGAAGTGAATCATTTAACCAAAGTCTTTGAGCAGGAACTGAAATATTTCCAGGATCATCCCCAGGCAGCCCAGAAGCTGATTGCAACAGACGACCGACCGGAAGGCGTCGGTGCCTCTCGCATGGCAGCCTGGTTGTATGTCGCGAATATCCTGTTGAATTTAGATGAAACCATTACGAAGGGTTAATCATGAACGCGCACCTGCAACAACTGCTGAATTATACCCGACGTGAATTTTTCCAGCGGGCCGGCATGGGGGTCGGAGGCGCGGCGCTCACTGCGCTGCTGTCCAACGATTTACAGGCGGCACTCCCCACAGCCGCCAACCCGATGGCGGCCCGCAAATCACACTTCACTCCTAAAGCCAAAAATGTGATCTTCCTGCACATGGTTGGCGCCCCCTCTCACCTTGACTTGTATGATGCCAAACCCAAGCTGCAGGAACTGGACGGCGAACTCGTACCTGACAAACTCTGGGAAGGACTGCGGCTGGCGTTTATTCGCGAACAACCCAAACTGATGGGCAGCCCGTTCGCCTTTCAGCAGCAGGGAGAAGCGGGTCTCCCCATCTCGGAACTCATGCCTCACCTGGGCTCGGTCTCCGATGAACTCTGTATGATCCATTCCCTGAAAACTGATCATTTTAATCACGCGCCCGCCCAACTCTTTTTCCAGACCGGCTTCTCGCGTTTCGGACGCCCTTCCCTGGGTTCTTGGGTCAACTATGGTCTGGGTTCCGCAAACAGTAATCTGCCTGGCTTTGTCGTATTAATTACCGGCAACGTCGCGGGCGCCGGAAACAGCTTGTGGGGCAGCGGCTTTCTGCCCAGTATTTACCAGGGTGTCGAGTTCCGCTCCTCGGGAGACCCGGTTCTGTTTCTGTCCAATCCCAAAGGAATGACCGGCGAAGACCGCAAACGAATTATTGACAGCGTAAATCATCTCAACAAAGTTCAACTGGCCGACGTGGGTGATCCCGAAATCGCCACACGTATCAATCAGTACGAGATGGCATATCGCATGCAGTCCGCCGTGCCCGAGCTGATGGATATTTCCAACGAACCAAAACACATCCACGAGCAGTATGGCACACAGCCGGGCAAAGCCAGCTTTGCCAACAACTGCCTGCTGGCACGACGACTGGTGGAACGGGGCGTGCGGTTCGTACAACTCTTCGACCAGGGCTGGGACCATCATGGCAGTATCGTCAAAAGCCTAAAGAAGAAATGCCGACAGGTCGATCAACCTATTGCCGCTCTCATCAGAGACCTCAGACAGCGTGGCCTGCTGGATGACACGCTGGTCGTCTGGGGCGCGGAGTTCGGTAGAACCCCCATGGTCCAGGGAGATCGCAAAGCCCCCGGTCGCGATCACCACAAAGACGCTTATACCGTCTGGATGGCGGGTGGAGGCGTGAAGCGCGGCTTCGCGTATGGCAAAACGGATGACATCGGTTTCAATGTGGCCGAAAATCCGATGCACGTCAACGATTTTCACGCGACACTGCTGCATCTGCTAGGTATGGATCACGAGCGGCTCACGTTCAAATTCCAGGGGCTCAACATGCGGGTCACGGGAGTCGCCGGCAATGTGATACCGGATATCATCGCCTGAGTAACGCTGTTCCTTCAGTCGTCGGTTCGCAGCATCGGCTGGATTTCGGTCACGAAGTCATTTGCATCGGTAAAGTTGCGATAGACTGAAGCGAAGCGGACGAAGGCGACCTGATCCACGTCCTTCAATACTGTGGAAACCCGTTCGCCGATAAATCGCGAGGGGACTTCCCGATCGAAGTTCTCGTAAATTTCTGCCTCAATCTGTGCGACGATGGATTCAATCTGATCGGGACTGACCGGACGTTTGTAGCAGGCCGTTTCAATCCCGGTGACCATTTTCATGCGATCAAAGGGAATACGGGCACCATCTTTTTTGATGACTTTAAGCGGTGACTCTTCGATTTTTTCGTAAGTCGTATAGCGTTTTCCACAGGCCAGACACTCTCGTCGTCGGCGCACACTGAAAGGTTGACTCAAACGTGAATCAATTACTTTCGTCTCACCATCACGACAAAAAGGGCACATCATGAACGACGCGACTCCTGCTCTGAACCAACAGAAGGCTCTCTTCACATTCAGAGAGTTTCTGCAGACTGATGTTTAAAAATAGCATGATCGAAACTGCGGCACCAGTCTATTGTTCCGAAATCCGCAATTTTTATCGGTTTACGACGAGTGGTGGTCTGCCGAGACCATCAACGATCTGGCATCTATTCCACAGGACGATCCAGAATTTCCTCATGCGCCTGCGATTCCTTTACATCGGCTTTCAGGTCATTAAGGGTGTCCCGCAATTCGGCTTTCACACCATACGAAACGTAAGCGAGTACCACCAGAAAGGCCACCCCACTGATCAGTAACAGCAACGTCCAGATTGTCATCCATGTATACATATTAATCTCTCACACCTCTGCTTCAGGATTGATCGAAGCGGTATTCATCGCGCGAGGCTGATCCGGTAAAAGCAGTGACCCCAGCACATACACGACTGCGGAAAAGGCAAATGTAATCAGCGTCAGATGGGTTCCATTCAGATTTGAAGAGAACCAGCAATTGATCGTTTCCACACAAGGTCCCATGGCAGACAGTCCCAGCAGGCCTCCCAGAATCGCTGCCAGTGCACCCGCCTGACTTCCCCGCTTCCAGTACAGGCCTCCCACCACTGTGGGAATCGCTCCTGCCAGGTAAACCGTACCCGTTACTGCCAGATAACCCCATAAATCACTGCTGACTTCATACCATAGACCCCAGATCAACAGCATCACCCCAATCACAAAAATCGCGATACGGGTTACCAAAATTCGCGAACGCTGACTCATCGGGCCCGTCAGGGGGGCAACAATATCCTGTGTGATCACGCCACTCCAGCAGAGCAGATAGCTGTCATGTGTCGACATGAACGCGGCAATCATGCCTGCTGTCACCAGCCCCAGTAATCCGGTAGGCACAACTTTCGCCAGAAACAGAGGCATCGCCGACAGAGATGTGATTGAGTTGTTGGTTTTCACTGCCTCTTCAAATTCAGCGAACAATTCAGGTTGAGACGCGAAAAACGCAAAGGTGCCAATCCCCCAGAAGACGGGGAGTGCCCGCCGCGCCAGAAAAGAGATCGAACTCAAGGTATACAGTCTCTGCGCGACCGCCGCACTCTGGCAGGAGAGAGTCCGTGCCGCGCTCGTGGGCCACAACATGGCGGCGGAACCGATTACCACGGTCATTTGAATGATCTGCAGCCAGCCAATCCCGCCCCCTTTTCCGGACGGGTTCTCAGGATTGGTGGGATCAAAATAACCGTTTTGTTCGGTCACGATGGCAGAAAACCCATCCCAGCCAATCGACCAGAAGACGACACCGGTCACAATGACCATGCCGGTTCCCAGGATCAGAAACTGGATCAGGTCGGTAATGACCACGGAGACCATTCCCCCCAGTACCGTATAAAACAGTACCAGCAATAACAGTCCGGTCATGATCAGCTTGAGGTACATCTCATCCTGCAGGCCGGAAATCGCGGTCAGAAACTGGGAACCCGCCTTCAGGAACAGCCCCATATTGAGCACACCGGAAACCACCATCACGCTGGCCCCTACCACACGGACTGACTGTGAATAGCGTTTTTCGTAATATTCGGGAATCGTCATGATCGAGGAATCCCGCAGCCGATACACAACAAAACCGGTCAGTCCAATCACCAGTACGGCCCCTGCTTCCAGAAAAGCCAGGTACAAAGACGCATACTGCTGGATAAAACCGAGTTCTGCCATATACATGACGGTCACCAGCCCAAGTTCGGTCCCCGTCATGGTCGCCAGGGCCAGCCGGATACGAAGTTTGCGGCCTGCGACCAGGTAATCAGACAGGTTTCCGACGTAACGATTGGCCCACAAACCAATTACGATCGATGACAACAGGTAGCAGACAACGATCGACCAGTCCAATAGGGTGAAATTTGTATCGTAAAGAGAAATGGCGGGGCCCCCTCGATCCTCGTTTGACCGACGAAAATCGGAATTTCACGAAAAACAGCGGAAAGGAATCATTTACCAGCGGTTGCAATCAATGACCATTCCATTTACCATATGTCGCTTCGCAAATCGTCACGGGTCCAGAATCCGTTTGACCAGCCCGCTGACTACAGCGCTTCTTGCGAACGATACACCACTATGCCAGTTTTGACAGTCAATTTCCATAGTAAATGGCTGTCTTCGAAATAACATCTAACAAAGGGGATGACACCGTGTCACTCGACAAAAGTTTAAAGAGCAAAAGTACGCTGGTCCGTGCACGTAACGTGTTAAAACGGGCAGAACGTATCGAAAAGTTGAAATTCGAAGACCGCTGGGTCGAAGGCCAGGGTGCCCTCGGTTTACCCAAAGTACGCGTCGAAAAGATTTCCATTGGTAAGAAGAAGAAAAAGAAGAAAGACGAAGACGAAGATTAATCGTCTGTCTCTGTAGGGGGGAGGAGAGCCCTTTCTGTTTTCAGACTCTCCTCCACAGTTCCCCTGTTCTGAAGCGCAGCAATTATCGACCGGGGAGCAAGGAATGCATGCCCTGAATCTGCTACGGGCTGCCGGCGGCACATTGACACGACGACGCTATCGTCGGGCCGCCCATTCGTTTCTTGCCCATACCTCGCGCTGCCGTGAAGTCCAGCAGCAGACCCTGCAGCGCATCCTGCAGTTGAACGCGGACAGTGATTTCAGCCGCGAGTGGCAGTTGGATGGTTCCTGCACAATCGAAGATTTCCAGACCCGCTTTCCCGTCTCCGATTACGAACGCTTTCGCCCCTGGATCGATCGTGTCAAAAACGGCGAAACGACCGCACTGCTGGGAGGCGCAAACCGACTGCTGATGTTTACCCTCAGCAGTGGCACCACAGCGGATTCCAAATTCATTCCCATCACAGAGCCGTTCCTGAATGATTATCGCCAGGGCTGGCAGAACTGGGGCATTCTGACCTACGACGATTTTCCCAGACTCAAGTATCAGAACATCGTTCAGCTCTCGAGTAACTTTGACAAGTTCCGCACACCCGGCGGCACTCCTTGTGGCAATATCAGCGGCCTCGTCGCCGCCATGCAGAGCCCGGTCGTCAAACTCCTGTATACCGTTCCCGGCGAAGTCTCGCAGATTGAAGACCCACACCTCAAATACTACACCGCCCTGCGCCTCGCGATCGCTGATCGAGAAGTTGGTATGATCACCACCGCCAATCCGAGCACTCTGCTGCATCTGGCGCAGTTTGCAGATCAACATCGCGAATCACTGATCCGCGACATCGCAGAGGGCCGACTCACGGGAGCCGCATCGGTGGAGCCTGCGATTCTGAAAATTCTGCAATCGAAACTCCAGCGCAAAAACCGTTCGCGCGCCCACGAACTGGAACGCATTGTTGAACGCACGGGGCACCTCTACCCCCGCGATTTCTGGCCCGGGCTGTCCCTGCTGGCAGTCTGGATGGGGGGTTCCGCCGGTGCGTATCTGTCACAGTTGGCCCCTTATTATGGCACTCCCCCTGTCCGCGATCACGGGCTTTCCGCCAGCGAAGGACGAATGACGATTCCTCTCGAATCAGGTAGTTCTACCGGTGTGCTGGATATCACGTCTCACTTCTTCGAGTTCGTTCCCGCAGACGAAGATCCACTGACGACTTCGAATATCCTCACCGCCGATCAACTGGAAGTGGGGCACAATTATTTCATCCTGCTGACCACCCCCTCGGGTTTGTACCGTTATCATATCTGTGATGTCGTCCGCTGCACCGGGTTTTACAGCCAGACTCCTCTGCTCGAGTTTCTGCACAAGGGCGCGCATATTTCCAATCTGACCGGAGAAAAAATCACGGAATCACAGGTTGTTAATGCGGTTCGAAATGCCATCGAACAGACGTCACTGGAAATCGGTCAGTACACCCTGATCCCCCAGTGGGGAGAACCCCCTCGTTATCAACTGCTGTTTGAAGCGTCGGCCCTGTCGTCGGACGAGCAACTCCCGGCTCTACTGGAACAACTCGACCGATGTTTGCAGGAAACCAACTGTGAGTATGCTGAGAAACGCCAGTCCGGTCGCCTGGCAGCCCCCGTTTGCTGCAAACTGACAGCAGGCACCTGGCGCCGGTTTGCCGCGGAACGACAGAATAAGCTCGGCGGCAGCATCGAACAATATAAGCACCCCTGTCTGATTCCCGAACTCGATTACGCACAACAGATCCTGCAGTGCTTTTCCAGCTAAGCGTCCTGCCAGACAGGCGAATGTTTCCTTTATTTGAATACGGGCTGACTGCTCCGCAGGAATCCGAACAGATCGCGCAGCTCCTGCTCGCTTAGTTTATCCAGCAACCCTTCCGGCATCAGTGACTTGGGCTGCTTGATCATTTCATCAATGTTTTCCCGTTTGATCGTCACGTTCTGTCCATCGGCCCCCCGGATGACCACGATCTGCTGATCCTGGTCAAACAGGAACCCGGAAACGACCAGTCCATTCACGGTGACCACCAGATACGTTTCATAGCCTTCCCGGATTTCTGCGCTGGGATTGACGATATGCATCAGCATCCGCAGTGAATCATCGCGTTTGTATTGTGTCAGTTCGGGGCCTACCCGTTTCCCCTCGCCAAACAGGATATGGCATTTCGCACAATTCTGCTGATAGAGTTCTTTGCCATGGTATACATCGCTGGACTCGGTTCCCAGTAGTTTGGATATACGGGTTATCTGATCCTGCATCTGCTGATTGGAAGCCCCCTTGATCGTCTTCCAGTGTTTACTGACCAGCTCCGCGATCTGTTGATCCTGATGAATGGTCATTTTGCGGACCAGGTCAGCGGGAATTGTGTCGGCTTTGATTTCGCCGGTATCAATGGCAGCCAGCAACTGGCGGGTCCATGCTTTGCGGCTGATCAGTGTCGATTGGGCCACTTCGCGCACCGGTTCGCTGAAATCTGAATACCGGTTCAAAATCGTCTCCGCGACTTGAGACTTGTTATATTTCTGCAATGCCACCAGTAAACCAATCTGTATGTCGGGCACTTTGGTTGTGCTCAACAGTTTCTGCAACGCGGGCAATGCCTGCGGCTCCTGTAACTCACCCAGAACCTGGATATATTCCACCAGCTGTGCCTGATTTTTACCCGGCACCTTAATCGCATCTAATGCGATCTGAATCGCACGCGGATTGCCCAACCGCATCTGCAACGTCGTAGATCCGCCTCCTGCAACTGCGAGTGATTTCACCAGTACTTCCGGCAGACCAGCCAATGAACGCCCTTTGAACGAATTCTCAAAACCGGCCATCAGCGTTTTCTTTGAGGCCTCATCGGGAGCCAGTTCGAAGAGCTTCGCACAGGAGATCAGATCGGTGCGGCTGCCTGCGGTTGCATAACGACGCATCAATCGTTCCAGAATCGCCGTCTTGATCAGCGGACGATTCCACAATTCCTGATTCTTGAACAGCGCGATCACCCGATCCCGATCAGAGTTCACTTTGGATTCCAGCGCCCACCAGACCATCAACGGTTGATGGCGGTCGTTGACATCTTCTGCATAGTTCGAAAGTGCCGCCACGATTGGCAGGCAGACTTCTGCGGGCAAACGTCGCGCGGTCGCTGCCAGCTGTCCACGGACTTCGGCGTTCGGTTCCGCTTTTGCCAGCGCGATCAGAGCCTGCCCCAGATGGGTGGAGACCACTTTGTCATCCCCCAGCAAACGCACGCTCCAGAAGCGAACCATCGGATGGGGATGTTTCAACGTCGTTTCTGCGACTGTCTCATCGAAACCCTGACAGAGATTCAATGCCCAGAACGCTTCCAGCGCGAGTTGACCATCGTTTTCTTTGATCCACTTCTTGAGTGTAGGGATCGCTGAAGCATCTTTGCGATCGCCGAGCAGCCTTAAAGCAGTCCTGCGCTGCCATTCATTGGGATGCTTGAGCAGTTCCAGTAACTCGGGTGTGGTTTTCTGGCTGAGATCCTCAATCTTACGCGGTTTCGCCTTTTTTGCCTGGAAACGATAAATGCGACCGGAATTAGGATCGACCTGCCCCTGGTAGTGTTGCCCATGCGCGATGAACTCTTCATAGAAGTCCGCCACATACACGCCTCCGTCAGGACCCACTTTAATTTCAATTGGCCGAAATCCCAGGTCGGTGCTGCGGAGCGGGAAGCTGAGATCTTCCGTCTCAAACGTAGAACCCAGCGGCTTGATTTCAGAGAAAACCAGATACTGATGCAGCGGATCCACCGACAGCAGATTGCCTCGATATTTTTCAGGCAGTGTATCCCCCTCGTATTTCACAAGTGCATGGCTGAAGCGGGGTGTGGCAGCATGTTTCATGAAAGGCAGTAAACCAAACGCGTAAGGATTACTGACATCGCCGTACTTGCGCTCCGTTCCTTTTTCGTAGTAACCGCCTTGAACATAATAGAAACCGCGTGTGCCTCCCCCGTTATGTCCCGAATAGACACGTCCCTCACCATCCACTTCCAGACCAAAGGCATTGCCGCCCCCTTCGGCGAACAGTTCGTAACGTTTTGTTTCCGGGTGATAGCGCCAGATCGCAGGACCTTCACAGTAGATTGCCGGCGCATCGGCTTTGTCACTGTTTTTCAGATGCGAAACGACGTTACTTCCCTGCACCATGTATAACCAGCCGTCCGGCCCCCATTGCAGACTGTTGGGAGCAGAATGGGTATCCGAAATTCCAAAGCCCCGCAGATGCACTTCGGGATCCGCATCGGGAATGTCGTCGTTATTTTTGTCGGGATAAAACATCAGGTAAGGAGGATTGAGTACCCAGACGCCGCCTCGCCCTTTGACCACGGAGGTTGCGATATTCAGATCGCCGGCGAAGACTTTATGATCGTCAAATTTCCCGTCGCCATTCGTGTCTTCGTGAATCGTAATCCGGTCATTGCCGGGAAAATGATGGGGAGGTGGTGGCGGAACCTGGTCGAATTCCATGCGATAATACTTGTTACGGCTCAAAACCTTCAGCCCCGCCGGGTAGGGATACTGCCGATACTGCACGACCCACATGCGGCCCCGTTCATCGAAGCTCATAAACAAGGGTTGCCCGATGAGCGGCTCAGTCAGCAACTGTTCGACGCGCATGTCAGCGTCTACTTCAAACAGTTCCATTGACTTGTGCGGCAGCAGTCTGCGCCCCGGAGAAAGTTTGCTGGAGCGTTTGAGGGTCGAAGTTGCGGGGGTGAATTGATCATAGGCGGCCTGTTCTGGTTTTTCAGCAATGGCGGCCAGAGCCCACTTGGGATTATCGCCGACCAGAAACTCCCATTCCCCTTTTAACACGCATTCCAGAAAATATCCTGCCAGAATTGGAGGCACGCCACGGAAGCCACCCGGACCTTCTGCATTATAAACGCGAACGGCGATCGTGTTGTACTTTCCCAGTTTCAGAGTTCCCGGCGGAACTTTATAGCGCTGGTATTTCTCATAACCGGTTTCATATTGGGGAGGGAAGCTGCCAATCTGCCCGATGCGGGTTCCATTAATAAACAGCTCATGCGCGTCGGCCAGCTTTTCAATTGATAATGTCACCGAATCCCGCCAGAGAGGGCGCGCAGTCATGTCGGCCCAGTTATCCGGGACCTTGACGTAGCAGCGGTACCAGGCGTAACCGTCATAATCAGTGTACTTGCCTTCCAACTGCTGCTCCCAGTTACCGGGAACCTGCACTAACTCAGCCGGAGAATCGGGGTCTGCAGCAGACAGATTTCCAACGAAGTTCGAACAGATCATGAGAAACAGGAACGCAAATCGACAGACATTCATTTAAAAACTCCACTAATACACACTGCATCCGTATTGCTTAATCAAGAATTAATAAAATTAAGGTTCTTAATATATTTCACCAGAGCAGGTGTCAGAATTCAATGTTGTTTCAAAGAATTACGTTTGAATTGGTGTTACAGCCGGAAATATGACTGGAGTCCGTTCAGTAACAGGGATAACGATTATGTGGTGTATATATGGTGTCTGACCTGCTGAATTGCGATTAGATTAATTTTCCTTGAAATATTCTCAGCAATTTTACGTTAGGTTCGTAGTGAAACCCAACAATAGAAAAACAGAGAACCGTAGCGATGCGAAACACCTTGGAGAAACAAACCTTGGAAACTTCTCGATTAATCCTGAGACAGTGGCGTGAATCTGATATCGCCCCCTTCTCAGAGATGAATGCCGACCGGAAGGTCATGCAATATTATCCAGAGACGCTGACTTACCAGGAAAGCGCCCACCTGGTTGAACGCTATCAACAGCATTTTCAGGAGTATGGCTTTGGTCTCTGGGCCGTTGAGCTCAAAGATCAGGCCACATTCGCCGGTTTTATCGGTCTGGCCGTACCTCAGTTTACTGCATATTTCACACCCTGTGTTGAGATTGGCTGGCGACTGGCGGCTCCATTCTGGAACCAGGGTTACGCGACAGAAGGCGCACAGGCAGCGCTGGACTTTGGGTTCAAACACTGTAATCTTAAAGAGATCGTGTCTTTTACCGTCCCGGCTAATGTGGCTTCGCGGCGGGTGATGGAAAAAATCGGGATGAGTTATATCGATAACTTTGATCATCCTGCCATTCCAGGCGACGATCCGCTCTCGCGTCATGTCCTGTATCGGATTACCAAAGAGGAACGGGACGCGTTAAAGGCAGGTTGACCTTTATTTCGACAGACGGTCCAGAATATTTTTCGTCACTTGCTGTACAACCGGGTCTTTCCCGCGCAAGCCATGTGCCCAGTCGGTACTGCCGACCGTGAAGACGGTTCCCCCGTTAGTATACATCCCGAGAATTGCAGCCCCCACGCGCTCTTTTTCAAACCGCTCATACCACAGGCTGTCGCCGGGTGCCCATTTTGCCGGACAGGAAGCCAGAATTTCAAAGGTACGAGGAGTCCCATCCTTGCATGTCGGTACGGGCAGACCATCTTTCATCTCAAACTGACAGCCATCACACTCATATCCCACAATGCTGTCTTTGCCGCCAAATTCGTCTCCCTGTTTGATGCCGGTCTTTTCAAAGACCCAGTGTGCAGGACGGTGCACTTTATAAGCACCCGATCCATCCATAAACTGCCCGTGGCTCTTGTGATAACCGCCATATAGAAAGCCGACGCCCGTTAACTGATTTTCAGGCCGGTTCACCAGGTGATGACTCCAGAGTGTCGATAACAGGCGATGATCGCCATCCGGAAACAGCGGATCCTGGTTAAACCATTGCTTCCAGCAGGTCAGCGCCCGCCCGTCCTCTTCACTGCGCACCTGCCAGCAGACCGAGTTGCCACTGAAGAACGCCACGTTCCCTCCCTGGCTGATAAACTGTTCCAGGTGATCGCGCATCGGAGCCGACCAGTATTCATCATGGCCAACACTCAACACCAGGCGATAATGTTTCAAAAGTTCCGGATGAAATTCCAGATCACTGTTGGCAGCGTAATCGAGCTGATACCCGTTACTTTCTGCCCAGATAATAAACGGCAGTTCCCAGTTGGCAAACTGTCCCGCCAGGGGACGATTGAAGGAAACACGATGTCCCTGCAGATTGGCCCGTCCATGATAGCTGTAAAGACTGGAGCCCCCCCAGTTGTTGTACGCATTATAAGTATTTGTACTCAGTTGAATCAGAATCTTCGTCTGGCTGCCCGGCTGCTTTGCCCGAACGATAAAAAACAGATTCGATTCCGCAGTACGCCTGTTCCGCTGGATGAACTTGCCGCCCCCATCGGCAACTGACAGCCGGACTTTGTAATATCCACTCTGCCAGGAATCGGGTACGGCCAACTCAAACGCGGCTGGCCATTGACAACCATGCGACGAGGCATTTTCGGGAACGGGGTAAGCAGCGCCGTTCTTACGGGTCTCTTTGAATACGGTTTTAGGCTCCGGTCCCAGTCGGGTAATTTCGACGGTGTACTGCGGCTCAGAACTGGAAAGATGAAAGGCGACCTTCTCACCAGGCTGATAGCTCAGCTGACTGGTGTAACCTTCGATAAAAATCGAACCGGCATCATCGTCGGCTGCAGCCAGCGGAGACGTCAGCATGCCAGCAATCAGCGCCGTCAGAAATAGTCTCAAGCAACATGAAATCATCGTCGTCTTCCTAAAGTCAGTTGAGCTGGTTATGAATCAGTGGAATCTGTTCTACTGATCCTAACAGGACCGGGAAGTGCTTGCTATTCCGGCACAAAGAAATCACGGTCAAACCCGTGCTCTGAGATTCATGAACGACTACGATTCTGCTGCCGATATTCGCGGGGTGACATCCCCATTACACGACCGAACATGCGGATCATGGCTTCCTGATGCTGAAACCCGCAGCGGGAGGCAATTTGCGAGATCGTCAGATTCGTTTCCTGCAGCAGCTTGAGAATTCGTTTTAACTTTTCCTGACGAATTTCTGCCGCCGGGGAACGATGCAGGGCTTTCTGAAAACGGTGCTCCAGGATTCGACGCGAGACATTCAGCTGATCAGTCAGATCGGAAACCTGCAAGGCTTCCTGCGCATGCTGACGGATGAACTGAATCGCTTCACGGACCAGATCATCATCAGCGAACAGTGTATCGGTCGAAGCACGTTCTTCAATCGACAGGGGAGGAATCAGGATCGGTTCTACCGGCGGCGACTCTCCTTGAATCAGTTGATCCAGCAGTTGTGCTGCTTCGTAACCCACCACATGGGGCGCCTGATTGATACAGGAGAGAGGCACGGGAGAGAGTGCCGACATCAGGGGATCATGTTCGATGCTGAGGATTGCCACCTGATCAGGAATTTCCAGATGATGATTCACGCATACGGTCGCAACTTCGCGGCCCACCTTGCTCGACCAGACCAATAGCGCCACCGGCTTAGGAAGTTCCCGCAACCACTCCTTCAAACGTTTCTGCTGTTTTTCATAATCATCTTCTTTCGTCAGTTCATAATAGGGAAAATGAAAACAGGTCCCTTCCCCCTGCTCTATGATTGCCTGATACTCTTTCTCGATCGTCGGCAGATACTTCAGTGTCGGATCAGGACCGATATAGCCACAGGAACGAAATCCTTTCTGCAGAAAGAAGTCCGCGGCGAGTCGGGCACAGGCCCGCTCATCGGAAACCACTTTGGGAATTTTGGCGGAATGCTTACCCAGCCACGACACATTCACCGCGGGCAATTTCCGCCGCAGGATCGATTGCTGAATGCGAGCATCGGTCAGTCGACAGATCGTTCCATGCCCGTTCCAGGAAGCGGGCAATCGCAGTTGTTCCTGCAATCCACGGAATTCAATCCAGAAATCCCAGCCCCCCTGTTCGAGTGCATAATCGGCGATACCTTGAATGATCTGGCGGCTCCAGTCACTGGAAGTCTGTACGAGTAATGCGATTTTGCGTCGTTCGGGAAATCTCACGGGAATTCATTTCTGTTTAAGCAAACCAGAGGGAGCCGGTCATTCAAGACCTGTATCATAGCTTTTGCCGGTTTACGGATCTTAAAGATGCGATGAAGGTGATGTAAATATTATCAATTATACTGCGTATTTTGTCATTGTATTTTGAAAAAATTCATCGATACTTTTCCTTGTACAATGAAGCTTGCGATAAGTCTGGCGGGAAGTTTCTCCTGTTCTTCCCGCCAGACTGCCAGCGGGATTGATTTCTGTTACCAGGCAACCGCGTGTCAGGCCTGTCCCGATCTTTCAACACTCACCCTGTTCCTGAAACCATGTCAACTCAAACTTACTCGAGTGAATACGACGTCATTGTGATTGGCGGCGGTGTCCTGGGCGCCTTTCATGCGTACTTCGCCATGCGTCAGGGTTTCAAGACGCTACTGATCGAACGGAATGTATTTCCCCAACAGGCCTCCGTACGTAACTTCGGCTTAATCATTCCCAGCGCCATGCCTCCAGGACGCTGGCGCGACCGGGCGATCGCTTCCTGTGAAATCTATTCTGAACTCTCCAAGTTACTCGGCGTTCCGTTGCGACGCACGGGGACTCAGTATCTGGCTCACACGGAAGCAGAGGCCGACTTCCTGAGACAGATGGCACTGTCCTGTGGAGACTCCCTCTGTTCGGCGGAATTCTATACCGCAGAAGAAACTGTTCGTTCCAGCTGTTGCCTGAATCCGGAATTCTGCCAGGGCAGTCTGTTTTTTCCACAGGATCTGCAGTTGGATCCCGATCAGTTTTTTCGTGCCTTGATCAACTGGATCGCGTGTACGTCAGACTGTGATTATCTACCGAACACCACGGCGATCTCTGTAGTCCCACAGGCCAGCCACAGCCATGTCAGAACATCTTCTGGTAGAGAATTTCAGGCGAACCATGTTTTTGTCTGTTCCGGTGCCGATCTGCAGACTCTGTTCCCAGATATCTATATCACGCGGAACCTGCAGTACTGCAAACTGCAGATGCTGAAACTCTCCAATCCCGAAAACCGTACACTGGGAACAAGTATCGCGTCTCCCATCGCGCTTACGCGTTATCCCGCATTTATGAATGCACAATTTTTACAGGGTATCTCCCTGCCTGTTCCTGACCCGGTTCTGCAGGACCTGGGCATTCAGATCTGGATCACTCAAAATCAGCATAACGAATTCATTCTCGGCGATTCACATGCTTACTCGTCCGACCCGCCTACCGAGTTTCTGTCAGCCGAGGTGGAATCGCAGATCATTAATTATGCGCGAAAGATGTTCGTCAAACTCGACTTTCAGGTGATTGATCGCTGGTGTGGTATTTATACTGAAGAAAAGTCCGCAGGGCTGTTCCAGCAGACACTTGATGACCGAATCCACCTGGTCACGGGGATCGGCGGCAAGGGAATGACCACTGGCCCGGGACTCGCAAAAGAAAATATCGGCCAACTCTCTCTTTCAAAAAGTCGCGCATAATGTCGAAGCATCCGAATCGAAACTGGCAAATCATGACTCTGCTGAGTCTGTTTCTGGGTTATGTCGGCTATTACATCTGCCGCTCCAACCTGGCCGTCGCAACACCGCTGCTGCTCAAGGAATACGAAGGCGTCGGGCTCACCAAAGTTGATATTGGCACTGTTGCCTCCGTCGGGGTGATGTTGTATGCCATCGGAAAAATCATTAACGGTTACCTGGCGGATTTTCTCGGCGGTCGACTGATGTTCCTGACAGGCATGATCGCGTCTGTCCTGTTTTCCATCTGGTTCGGTCTGGCAGGTGGGTTAACCCTGTTCGTAATCATCTGGGCCGGCAACCGATTTTTTCAGTCGATGGGCTGGGTGGCGCTCGTGAAAACTGCCTCGCGCTGGTTTCCCGTACCATGGCATGCAACCGTGATGGCTGTCCTCTCACTTTCGTTTCTGTTCGGCGATGCATTTGCCCGCGTCTATCTGGGCAGCCTGATCATGCTGGGAGAACGCGATACCTCGTTCAGTTTTCTGGCCGACTGGCGTACCGTCTTTTTCATCGCCGCCGGCACACTGGGACTGATTACCGTCTTTGTTTATTTCAGTTTGAAGTCCAGCCCCGTTGATGTCGGCCTGGAAGAACCGGAAGCAAATCCACTGAACGTGTATGGGGCAGAAGGAAACCATGCGCAGCGGATCTCTATCGGGGATGTGCTTAAACCGTTGTTCGCCAGTCCGCTGTTCTGGCTGATCTGCATCATGAATTTCAGCCTGACCCTGGTTCGCGAAACCTTTAACTTCTGGACCCCCACCTTCCTGAATGAAGTCGCAAAATTTGATATTGGCCAGGCCGCGGTAGGCAGCATGCTGTTTCCGCTGGTAGGAGGTTGTTCTGCCCTGCTGGCCGGAGTCACTTCGGATCGCCTTAAAGGGAGACACGGGCGTGTCGTACTACCCAGTCTCATTCTGCTGGTCCTGTCACTGATCTTATTGACTACCATTGACGTCTCGGGCAAACCGTATCTGGCACTCACGCTGCTATCGCTGGTCGCCTTTTTTCTGATGGCCCCTTATTCGTTTCTGTCGGGAGTGATGGCGATTGACCTCGGCGGAAAACGGGGCTGTTCGACCGTAGCCGGGCTCGTCGATTCCGCCGGTTACCTGGGGGCGATACTTTCGGGTCACACGGTCGGAATGATTGCGGAATATTATGGTTGGAAAATGGCGTTTGGCGGGCTGGCGGGAATCTGCTGCACCGCTGTCATTGCCGGTCTGATCTACTGGCGCATTCAGGAACGGCAGATGAACCTCGCGCAACTCTTACCCACGGAACCTGATTGGGAGGATCCGGATGCCCCCTGATAATCCAGCTGCGATCATCGCTGAAATACGACAGCGTTTTCAGGAAAAAGGGGCCGGCATGTATGCCGGCGAAGCAATCTCACAGACAGAACACGCGCTGCAGGCAGCATTCGCAGCCGAACAGGCGGGTGAGTCTGCGGAACTGATCGTGGCTGCATTACTGCATGACATTGGTCATCTGCTCCATCAACACGACGAACACTGCGCGACCCAGGGCATTGATGATCTGCATGAGCGCATTGGCGCGCAATGGCTGGTTCGCTACTTTCCGAAAGAGGTAACTGAACCCATTCGGCTGCACGTTGCTGCCAAACGCTACCGCTGTGCCACCGATGCGGAATATGCATCCCGGCTTTCTCCTGCATCGGTGCTGAGCCTGCAGTTACAGGGAGGCCCCTTTGACTCCGCGGAACAGACGGAGTTCGAACACAATCCCTGGTCGCAGGCCGCATTGCGTTTGCGCAACTGGGATGAAGCCGCTAAAGTCCCGGACTTTGAAACCCCCGAACTCGAGTATTTTTTAATTTATGTCCGGAGAGTCCTGCAGCAGCAGACTCCGGATCCTGGTGAATGAAAGAAATTATGAAACCTGAAACGATCAAACTTGTGATTTTCGACTGGGCCGGCACCACGATTGATCATGGCTGCTTTGCCCCGATCTCAGCCTTTATCAAAGCCTTCAAAGCGTGTGGCGTGGATCTGACACCACAGCAGGCGCGCGGCCCGATGGGCCTGCATAAGCAGGATCACATTCGCAGCCTGTTTCAACTGGAAGAGATCGCCGCGCAATGGGAATCGCTCCACCAGCGTGCCTGGACCGAAGACGATGTCAAACACATCTACGAAACTTTTATGCCGCTGCAGATCGAAGAAGCAAAACTGTTTACCGACCTGGTTCCCAGCCTGTGTGAAACGATTTCGATTTTAAGAGATCGGGGAATCAAAATCGGCTCCACCACCGGTTACCCACGGATTGTGGCGGACCCGGTTCTGGAGGCAGCTCGGGCACAGGGATACTCGCCCGACTTCAGTATGTGTGCTGACGAAGTCCCCGCAGGCCGGCCTGCTCCCTGGATGATCTATCGCAACATGGAAGCACTGGGCGTCTTTCCGCCTGCATCCGTTGTTAAGGTGGGCGATACCGTGCCCGATATCGAAGCCGGTTTGAATGCGGGTACATGGACCGTCGGCCTGACACAGACAGGTAGTGAGGTCGGCCTGACCGTTGCTGAATTTGCTGCCTTAAGTGATGAACAGAAAGCGGATCGATTAGCAATCGCAGAAACCAAACTCAAAAACGCCGGCGCACACTTTGTCATTCCCACACTGCAAGGCTTACCTGGCATTATTGAACAACTAAATGCGAGAGAAAACTGAAATGGACGCGGACATTCCCTACCTGTTACTCACCCCCGGCCCTTTGACCACCACCCGCACGGTACGCGAGGCCATGCTGGCCGACTACTCAACCTGGGACGTGGATTACAACCAGCGCGTGATGGAAATACGCGAGCGACTGGTACGCCTGGCGACGGATTCCGACGCTTACACGGCAGTCTTGATGCAGGGCAGCGGCACGTTTTCTGTCGAAGCAACCATCGGATCGGTCATTCCACCTGATGGAAAACTGCTGGTGATTTCCAACGGTGCATATGGCAGCCGGATTGCTCAAATCGCCCGTTGCCTGAAGATCCCCCTGCAGGAACTGGCATTCTCTGAAACACAACCTCCCGATCTGGATCAGATCCGCGCGACGCTGGCCGCTGATTCCGATATCACGCATGTGGCCATGGTGCACTGCGAAACAACAACCGGCATGATCAACGCTGCCCGGGAAGTCGGCCAACTGGTGCACGCCACCGGGAAGGATTACATCCTCGATGCCATGTCATCCTTCGGAGGCATTCCACTTTCCATGGAAGACGATCATGTGGATTACCTGATTTCGTCGGCCAACAAGTGTATTCAGGGTGTGCCCGGTTTCGGATTTGTGATCGCGAATCAAAAAAAACTCGAACAGACCAAAGGCCTGGCGCGATCTTTGAGTCTGGATCTGTATGACCAGTGGTATGAAATGGAACACAAGGGTGGTAAATGGCGTTACACGTCACCCACGCATGTCGTCAATGCTTTCCTGCAGGCGCTGAATGAACTGGACGCGGAAGGGGGGATTTCTGCCAGACATGCGAGGTATCAGGAAAATCAGACAACGCTGGTCGCAGAAATGCAGAAACGAGGCTTACAGACTCTGCTGCCAAGGGAACTGCAGTCGCCGATCATCACCTCATTTTATTATCCTGAGAGTCCCGCATTCGAGTTCAACCAGTTTTATGATGAATTAAAACAACGACGCTATGTGATTTATCCGGGCAAAATCAGCCAGGCAGATACATTCCGGATCGGCAATATTGGGCACGTCTTCCCGGCAGACATCCTGGACCTGGTAGACCAGATTGAACAGACGCTCAATGGAATGGGTGTGCGTGTAGAAAACCCAACAGTTCAGTAGCTCCGAAAAAAACAAATCGTACACTTTCCGTTTACCGGTTTGCCGTTTATAAAAATGATAACATTTCTATTCGTCACGTATAAAATTGTGTTTGTCTCAAAATTCATCTATCTGAAAAGTAGTTCATTCAGATCGTATTATCTGTCAACAGTCTTAGTGTCTTATGATGAGTGATCAATGTACTTCGATCATCCTGCAGGACGATGATCAAAAGTTAGAATATACCCAAGTCGACCGACCTCAATTGAAACCGGGTGAAGTACTGGTTGAGATTTTGTGTTGCACAATCTGTGGAAGTGACCTGCATACCTTCGAAGGGACACGTTCTACCCCTTGTCCAACCATCCTGGGACATGAAATGGTCGGACGTGTGGTCGATATGCATCCCGAATACACGGTCAAAGATTTTCTGGAACGTCCGGTGGAACTCGGCGACCGGATCACCTGGTCGGTCGCGGTCTCCTGCAAAAAATGTGAATTCTGCAAACGCGGGCTGACACAGAAATGTAAGCAGCTCTTCAAGTACGGTCACCAGCGGCTGGACGAGCAGAATTATCTGAGTGGCGGCCTGGCCAGTCACTGCCATCTGGTCGAAGGCACGACTATTTTTAAAGTCCCCGAATCGCTGCCCGATCTGATTGCCAGCCCGGCGAACTGTGCCACTGCGACTGTCATGGCGGCGTTCCGCCTGGCAGGCGACATCCAGGATAAAACGGTTCTCATTCTGGGAGCGGGCATGCTGGGAGTCACGGCTTCCGCGGTCGCCCATGCTAAAAACGCGGACAAGATCTTGGTAACCGATATTGACCCGGAACGCGTCCGACGCAGCCTGGAATTCGGTGCCCGGCATGCATTGCTGGGAAAAAAAGAACAGCCACTGCATCAGGAAATTCTGCATCTGACAGAAGGACGCGGTGTGGATCTCGTATTCGATATGACGGGAGCCCCCGATGTCATCGAGAGTGGGCTGGAAGCGCTGGCAATCGGTGGCGCCATGATCCTTGTGGGATCCGTTTATCCAGCACGTCCGGTCCAGCTTTCGGCAGAAACGATTGTTCGACGATTACTGCGTATCGAAGGCATTCATAATTACGTGGACCTGGATCTGGCTAACGCCTTGAATTTCCTGGAACGCTTCCAGAACCAATATCCCTTTTCCCGACTCTGCGAGCAAGTCTTTCCACTGAGTGAAATCAAAGCGGCTTTTGAAGAATCGGCTCACCGTCGCTCGTATCGTGTTGCTGTCCTGCCTGAACCGGCTTCCTGATTTTTCAGCAGGTTGAGTTACCAGGATTACGATCTCCCGTAATTTCAGAAATCAATCTCGGCAGATTGCCCCAGATCAATACCCCCTCGGGCAGGACTTGCTCCGCGGTTGTAACGGGTCCCCGGTCGCTGCTGGGCTCGCATTGGTTGTGCAGACCGTCCCACTGGTTGTTGAGGTCGTGTTCTTGAAGCAGACGATGAATCCTGATGCAGCGAGGTGCGAGGCAAACGCTTCGCTTCCGGTACGAAGGCAACCGACTCCTGCACGCGTCTTTTTTCTGGTGCTCGACCGCTGAAGGGAATGCGTGATTCAATCGGCAGAGGGCGTGATTGACGCTGAAACTCTTCGTTCGATTCCACACTGGCCAGCTCGGTCTGTCCGGGCAGCTCCGAGGCAAAGTCGGTTTCCACCTGATCGGGGCTCTGTGAGCGAATCACGAAATCTTTGTTATCAACCGCTGATGGCTGTTTTGGTTCTGTTGCAGCCAACTGTTGACCGGCTGGCAGATTCAAGGCCGGGCTGCCTGCCATAATCCAGCTGCCCCAGCGTTGTTCCAAAGCTTCGACGTTTTTGATTTTATACATTTTGGCAATTGCTTCGTCCCAGCCATTTTTGTGAGCATCTTCCAGAAACATCAGGTAGCGTTTTTTGCCACCAGTCTGCAGCAGGTAATCTGCCAGGGAATAGCCTTCTGCATACAAAGTCAGAACCTGTTGCATTTCAGACGGGTATTCAGTCATCGACAGCAGGTTTCTGAGGGGAATCCGTTTATTGGTTCCCATCACCTGGCGATTCAGCAGACGTTGACGTCGTTTTTCTGATTCGTGTTCCACAATGGTTGCTGCCCCTTCATCGGCCCAGCGAGGCAATGGCCGACGAAAGTGACAGGCAAAGATCGTATGATTGACTTCGTGAGGCAAGACGGAATCCAGGATGCGTTCCAGAGACCCCTGGATCTCCATGTTCCAGCCAAAGACTTCGCCGCCGTCAAACGAGAAGGTCGTCGCACCGCCGGCACCATAATTACCGACTTTGACTTTGATGGGACAGGGAGCAAACCAGTTGGGAAGTTCGTGCCCCAGCCAGGTGATGGCCAGTTCCTTACGATAGATCTCAGCGGCATCCCCCACCTGTTTCGCGACTTCCGCGGACGGGGCATGTGTGACGAAGTTGGGAGTTTTGTAAGAAGCACCCAGCGAGATGAATGAAGCCAGGAATAATACGAGACAGCGACTAAGTTGAGCTTCCATGCCCTCTTGATCCTTTTTGTTGCAGCCACAGATGCGGGTCTGTGGCTGACAAACTCAGCGATTGATTGTAACGGGATAGTTGGGTCGATCACTCGAATTTGGGGTTTGAGATTTGATCGTGGTGGAACCTGAAGTTCCAGTGACTTGAAATGATCGTCGGTGAATTCCATTCAGACGCGGGGGTCATCTCAAGTACGGGAAGTGTATTGCAAACGCAGGGCCAATGAGAAGAGAAATTTCCAGTCACCACAGGTGAACATCAACAAAATCAGGACGCAAGTCTTTTCTAAACAGAGACTTACAATATATATTTCCCGAAGTGTTGATGCAAAAAAAGGCCTATGAACCGCTTGTAGATATTGCAAATCTGACGTAAAAATGGGTCGCTATGCAATTCTTACAATTTGACAGTTCTGGAACCGGATGGGTATCAGAAGCGAATGCGGGCAAAGCCCCAGCCCAGCACAAAGCCGATTCCCATCAGGATTCCCAGCTCGGTAATCCGCTGGGTCTGGTTGGGTGTGAGATTGAAAACGGCCTGGATCAAAAAGCAGAACACCATCATCACTCCCGCACCGTACAAGCCAAACCGTACACGGACTTCCCCCGGAGTACTTTCCCGCTCGCCAGGTAATTGTGGCGCAGGAACGGCTGGCTGCTGTCTGTTTTCTTCCGTTTCAGCGGGGGGCTCCGATTCCACGTTTACGCCTCAACTTCCAGTTCCTCAAGTTCGTCAATAATCATACGCACCAGCTTATCGAGATTAGAACCGGTTGCAGAAGAGATCTGCATAACAGGTCTTCCCAGTTCTTCTCCCAGCAGTTCGGCGACCGGTGCGGCATCGGGCAGCTCGCTTTTCGTGACAACGATAATTTCCGGACGTTCCATCAGGCTGGCATCATACAGTCGCATCTCTTCCCGGATCTGGCGGTAATTCTGAATCGGATCGGTCTGATCCATGGGAGAAGGTTCGACCAGATGCACTAGAACCCGCGTGCGTTCCACGTGCCTGAGAAATTCGTGACCCAGGCCAACGCCCGCGTGCGCACCTTCAATCAGTCCGGGAATATCCGCCATCACAAACTGATGGTCAAAGCCCACACGAACCAGACCTAAGTTCGGATATTTGGTGGTAAACGGGTAATCAGCAATTTCCGGATGGGCTTTCGAAAGCCGACTCAGCAATGTCGATTTGCCCGCGTTAGGCTTACCGACCAGCCCCACATCGGCGATCAGCTTGAGTTCCAGCGAAATGTCTCTCAGTTCGCCTACTCCCCCTTTTTCAAATTCGCGGGGCGTCTGATGGGTGGCTGTCGCGAAATGACGATTGCCACGGCCCCCTCTTCCCCCTTTGGCGACCACGACCTTGTCGCCACTCTGTTTCATATCACGCAGCAGATTTCCGCGTTTACTGTCAATCACCAGTGTGCCCGGAGGCACCATGATAATGGCATCTTCGCCGCACTTCCCGGTCTTCAAGCTGCTCGACCCATGACCGCCGCGCTCGGCATTCCAGTGTTTGTGGCCGATAATATTTCCCAGGCTGCTGACATTTTCATCGGCGATGACAATCACATCCCCCCCCTTGCCACCATCACCACCATTCGGACCGCCACGGGGTACGTGGGCTTCCCTGCGAAAGCTGGCACAACCATCACCGCCGTCACCGGCTTTACAATAAATATCGACGCGATCTACAAACATGATATTCCGACTACTGTTTCTACTCTGCTAAGTTTTACGACCGGTTCCTGTGCGGATACGATTCACAAACACAGGCCCCCTGTGATTCACCCCTGCCGCTGACTGGCAGCATCAACTACATCCCGTTTGATATCAGGATGTTGTGAATTCACGGACATTAATTTCTGCGTTGATTCTACGGCACGTACGTTACGGCGGGTAGAAATATTTTCCTGCTGTTTCTACTGAAAAAACGCAGTGAGCCCAGATGAGACGACCAGCTGCCCCATGGCCGCCGGGCTTCTTATTGTAGATTCTTATGATGAAAATACGAGTGCCCTTTGATTCATTCTTGGACAATCCCCGCTTCATCACTCATTCAACCTGATTACTCGGATTGAATTAACCAGACACCCTTTAAACACATAACACCACAATCCCTTTGAAAACAACACCTTACGACACATCCTGGCCCTCAGATTCACATTGACCTGTTTCAGGGATCTCTTTATACTCCCGCACCCTGAACATGCCCGCAAGGATGCGATAAAGGACTGGCGTGATGAGTTCCCTGCCTGCAAGGTCGGTTATAGAGTTTTCTCAGTTTGATCAATTACGAGATGCGCGTGAGATAATCTTCAGCGAAGCAGACGCCTTGCGCCAGATGGGCCGCGCACTGGGAACCGAACTTTGCGACGCGGTCGACTTAATCATGTCCCGCAAAGGCGCGGTCATTTTAACGGGCATGGGGAAAGCGGGATTGATCGGCCAGAAGATCTGCGCCACGCTCTCTTCGACAGGAACCCGTTCGCATTTTCTGCATCCCGCGGAAGCCATTCACGGCGATCTGGGTTGCCTGCACGCCGAGGATACGATTCTCGCCTTGTCCAACAGCGGAGAAACGGAAGAGATACGTCGCCTGCTGCCACTGATACAGAAAATGAATCTGCCTATCATCGGAATCACGGCGCGGACGTCGAGCACACTGGGCGCTGCCTGCCAGGTGGTTCTGTGCCTGGGAGACCTGAAAGAAGCGGGCCCGCATCAGCTGGCGCCATCGACGACGACCACAGCCATGCTGGCGATGGGCGATGCGTTGTCACTGGTCATCAGCAAAGCACGAGGCTTTTCGCCATTAGAGTTTGCCACGTTTCATCCTGGTGGCAGCCTGGGGCGCCGTTTAACAAAAATCAATGAAGTCATGCGCCCCCGAACTGAAGTACGTGTTACCGGAGAAACCACTTCCATCCGAGATGCCTTTGTAAAACTGAGCCTGCCCGGTCGACGCAGCGGGGCTGTGATCATCATTAATGATGCCAACCGGGTCACGGGAATTTTCACAGACAGTGATCTGGCCAGACTGCTGGAAGAGCGCCGGGAAGAACAACTGGATCAGCCCATTTCCCAGGTCATGACCAGAAAACCCGCGACGATTCAGGATGAGGCTTCCCTGGAAGCAGCCATCGATTTACTGAAAGCCCGCAAGTTAAGTGAGCTGCCCGTCGTAGATCAGGGACAGCATCTGGTCGGGCTGATAGATATTACAGACGTGATTGGCTGGCAGCCCGGACTGGAATCTGCCGGCACCAGCCAGAAAACAGGGTAATCTGGTTTTCCTTTTCATTTCTACTGACCTTTCACTTCCACTACTAGAAACGTTTTCCATTCGCATGACCGGAACCATTCACTATAACAGGAATGGATTTTTCGATCGCCTGATAGCCAACCGCCTGTTGTTGACCTGGTTCACAACAGCCGTGCTGTCCGGTGCCTACCTGCTCTACGCGCAGGCCATGCGCACGGTGATTAAAGAACAGGTCATCCGCCAGGAGTTCCCCGAAGAAGTCTTCACATCTCCCGCTTATGCCTCGGGGAATAATGAGAAAGCGAAAACTTTTCTACCCGAGCATGACTGGGCCGCCGATGCCCGGTATCAGTTCAAAGATGAAAATATCTTTGTCTACACCGAGCAGTGGGAGCAGGAGGAGAACAACAAAGCCGTCCGCCTCAAACCTTTTGCCATGTTGATGTTCGACCGGAAAAAAGGGGAAACTGAAGCACCTGTCGCTTTGGTGAGTGAAAAAGCTCTGGTCCGTTTTGAATATCCATTCGGAATTAAACACACCGATCCGGGGCGGATGGTTGCCGGTTCACTGGATGGTCGTGTAAAAATTACAGGTCCCAACGGTTTGATCATCTGGGGCCGCAATTTCTTCTACGATGAAGCGTCGATGAATATCTGGAGTGCCCACGAAGTCCAGTTTGCTTATGAAGATCATCGCGGCAAAGCGCGAGGCATCGAAATGAAGCTGATCCCTTCTACAACGAAACTCCAGGAACTCAAGCCTGCAGTGGAAGGCATTCGGGAAATCATGTTACGCCACGACGTGGAAATGACACTGGCGATTAAGAAAAGCACCAAGCCTGCAGAGTACGGAGCTTCACGCTTTGCAAAGGTAAAAAGTAAAGGCAGTTTTACTTTTAACCTGGAAACGAATCAGGGTACGTTTACTGACGACGTGCGGGTCTTCCACCCAACCAGTCCACAACATGCAGATACACTGGAATGTGATACGCTCCAACTACAGTTCGTGCGTAAAGATGAACAGGGTAATACACTCACAGACGTCGCAGCTCAGACTACCCACTCCAGTGGAAAACTGACTTTCGAGGAACTCGTGGCGACGGGCAGAAATGTCACGCTGACTTCCTCAGAAAACCAGTTTACCGGCACAATGACCCGGCTGTTATACAACGAAGCGACCAAGACCATCATGCTGCAGGACCAGCAGGCTGTGCGGATTTTCCAGCAAGCATCGGAACTGCAATGCCCCGACATCACGATCAATCAGGATCAGGAAGGGCGACTGGAAACCGTACTCTGCAAAGGCGTCGGATTTATCAAGCATCGTGATCCGGGCAGCGGACAACTGCTGATGGCTGCGCAATGGGCTGATTATATGAAAAAGTCGATTGATCCGGAAACCAGACTGGAAATGGTGGAACTGGAGAAAGACTGCATCGTCAGAAAACCAGACGCGGAATTTGCACTTGCCGCGCATAAAATTTGCCTGTGGCTCAAGGGAGAACTCCCTTCAGTCAAACAGCCACAGCACGCGCGACTGCCTGTGAATCAGACTGACAGCGATGATTCACAGAAGATGAAGAACAAAGTTGACCCGTATAAAATGATCGCAGAACGGGACGTGGCAATTTACAGCCCGCAGCTCCGCGGAAAAACAAAACGGCTCGAAGTCTGGTTCGATGAAGAAACAAAACCCCAGTCGGCACCCAATGCGCCGATAGGAGAAACGGCTCCGCCGAATCTTTCCCCAGTGAAACATGCGGCGTTCGCTGTGGAAGACACACTGCCTGAACAGCGACCACAAACTGCTGCGAACCCTGCAGGTCGCGCCAAAGTTCCAGCACAAAAAAATTCGCTGCTTCCTGGAAACAAAGACGCTTCTCCGGAACCGATTATGGTGGTTGCAGAGCTGATGAAAATTCGCATCCGGAAAAATGACGAGGATAAAGACGAAGTTTCCGAGGTCTGGACTGAAGGAAATGTGACCGTCGAACAGTTCGATGCCCTGCAGGACGAGCCCCTGCATATCACGGGCAATCAACTGCATATTCAAAACAAAGGCAGCAATGATCAGGTCCTGCATGTGATTGGCAACCCCGCCAAAATCAATGCCCAGGGTTCTCAGATTGAAGGCGAACACATTTATCTGTACCGCCTGGCAAATCGGGCGGAAGTCCAGGGGAAAGGCTTACTGCTGCTCCCGGTGCGCGGCGGACAAAAGGCGGCTGGTGGATTACTTTCCGGAGCGGAAAGCATCACAAAAGAGAGTAGCCTGGCGTCTCCCATTGCCGCAGACGCAGACAGCCAGGACAACCTGCTGGAAATTCACTGGGAACAGGAAATGATCTTTGATGGGTTGACCGCGAACTTCTTTGGAAAAGTCAGAACCAACCTGGGCGACAACCGGCTGCGCTGCCAGGAGATGGAAGTCATCCTGTCTGACCGGGTCTCCTTTACGGAAAAAAATCCCAGCGAACAAAAACCGGACGTGCATTTCATTACCTGCCGCGATGGAGTCGAAGTGGAAAGTAATGAATATCTGGACAACCGCCTGGTTGGCATTCGTCGCGCCAGTTTCTGGCAAATGAACGTGGACCAGCAAACCGGGAACGCCGAGGCCCGTGGTCCCGGCTGGCTCGTTTTGTGGCGACGGGAAAATCCTGAAAAAACCACTTCGCAATCCAAAGTATCGCAGGCCAACCTGCCGCAAAAAACGGAGAGCGACAGCTGGAATTACACCCGGATCGACTTCAATGGAAAAATGGCCGGCAATGTTTCACAACGGAGCACGACTTTTGATGATCGCGTGCAGATCACCTACGGCGGCGTGAAGCGACCATTGGATACCATCGACCCGGACAGACTGCCCCCCGGCGCCGGTTCGATGCGGAGTAACAGCCTGAAACTGATTCAACATGATATCGACGGACAGGAAAAGAAATCCATTTCCATGCTGGCGAAAGGGAACGCCGAAGTAGAAGGAAATACTCTGATCAAAAGCAAACGGACTCCCACCAGCCAGGAGTTCAGCGCCAGTGCCGACACCATCAGCTTTGATCAGTCAAAGGACCAGTACACACTCCGCTCGTTTGGAAACCGCAAAGCAACACTTCGTCGATTTTCACGCTCTGGACAGACTCCGACCAGAAGCGTTTCACAACAGATTGAGTTCTCTCCGTCCTATGATCGGGTCACATTACACGGGGTAACCGAAATACAGGGGCTGCCTTAAGTCGATTCCGCGCGAAATGGGAGATTCTTTCTTTTTTCCCCCCACAAACTCCCCTACAATCGAATAAGAAGTTATGCCTGCAAAAAAAGTCTTTGCTGGATTTCGAATAAGGAACAACTGTGAACATGCCTGGCACGCAACAGCAATCTCAGCGGTACTCTTCCATTTCCGGATTCTCAGAACAGGAACCGGCGGGGCGTTCGATCGGCTATCGCGGGTTCTGTCTGCTGACCCTGATTGTATTGCTGTGGACGCAGTCGAGTCGCGTATACGCACAAAACCCGCGTGTGCTGGCCACCTATCAGAAACAGTACGGTATTCTGCAAACTGAGTTTCGGGATAAACTGATCCAACTGGCACAGAATTGTCAGCGTGAACAACAGCAGGCGGGCGTGCAGACCATCACCGAAATCATTAAAGACGTGCAGGATTTTGATCCCCAGGCCAACCCTTTACCGCGTGACGTCCGGCCGGATCTGCCTCTCAGTCTACCCGCCGCTGAACGCAGCTGGCGGTTGAAGTTGCGGAACCTGCAGGAGGAACAGGCCAATGATCTGTTCGTGTTCTCCCGCAAAGTGTTGCATGCGGGCTTCCCCAGTTACGCTTACGACCTGATACTGGAAACCGCCTATCACAATCCCGATCATCGATCCGTGCGGCAGATTCTGGGCTACGTACGGAACGGCGACGAATGGGCGACCCCTTTTGAAAAAGAGATGCACGATCGCAAACAGAAATGGCATCCCCAGTTTGGCTGGTTACCCGCTTCATATATCACCCGTTATGAGCAGGGTGAACGCTATGTCAACGGACGCTGGAAATCAGCGGCACAGGAAGCAGAAATCCGGCGCGATTTCCGCAACGCCTGGGAAATCAAAACCGAACATTTTCTGATCAAAACCAACCACAGCCTGGAAATGGGTGTGAAGCTGGCTACCGAAATGGAAGACTTTTACCGCTATTTCCACCAGACATTCGCAGCATTCTTCAACACGCCCCAACAAATGCAGAAACTGTTTGAAGGAGCGCGTAATCCCTTTCAACGTCGCAATAAAAACGATCAGCATGTGATGCACTACTACAGCACGCGCGAGGAATATCTGCAGCGACTCCAGAAAGACATTCCCCAGATCGGACTCACGCACGGCATCTATCTGTTCGGCGATCGGATCTCCCACTTCTATCATCGCCCTGATGCAGAAGGCGACCTGGGAACACTGTATCATGAAGCCACCCACCAGCTGTTTTATGAAACCAGTTTTCAAGGCAGGAACCGTCAGGTTGGCGAGAAGAATCATTTCTGGGCTGTCGAAGGAATCGCCTGCTACATGGAGTCCTTTGAAAAGCAGGATAAAAAGTTCCGCGCTGGAAACCCCAATCATATCCGCTTCAACGCCGCCCGCTTTCGACTGCTGAAAGACGAATACTATATCCCCCTGGAAACGTTCGCTGCGATGGGCCGCAATGCCTTTCAAACCAGCCCCAATATCAGTCCCAATTACAGTCAGGCTTCCGGGCTGTCGCATTTCTTCATGCACGCCTCACGTGGAGAATACCGGGATGCATTTATCAACCAGCTGACACAGCTTTACAGCGTCAATTCCCGAGTACGCAATAACCCGCAGTCTCTCGCCGAACTAACGGGCGTCTCTTATACCGATTTGGATCAAGAGTACAGAGAATACTCGGCGACACTGCAAAAAGCCCTCAACGAACGCGCATTGAGCCTGCAAGCCCGTCCGTAAACTGGCTCAATTTGAACCAAGAAATGCCTGGTGTTTATGGATTGAATTCCCTCTCAGGCCAGGGCTGTCATCAGCCCAGACTTCTCTAGACTGTGTCCAGTTTTACTGTAGCGTCTCCAGGTCCACTTGGACCGAGGATATTAGATTGACAGACGCTATGGTTAAATGTGATGCGCTCTAGTGCGCCACGTCTGCAAGGCCGTGCCTGCAAGTTAATCTTATTTAAATAATATGCCATATGTTAACAAACTTATGTTATATTTTCTTGCCTCAATCTTCTTAATACGGGTAGAATAGAAGGTTCATGTCAATTTAGTTATCGTTACTTAGTTTTGCTTATAATGTCATTTTAATCTTAAGGAAACGAACCAATGGCACTCAATTTCCATCGTCGATTAAAACGGGGTTTTACCCTCATCGAGTTGCTGGTAGTTATTGCAATTATCGCCATATTGATTGCCCTGTTATTGCCGGCTGTCCAGCAGGCACGTGAAGCTGCCCGGCGTTCTACCTGTAAGAACAATATGAAGCAGTTAGGGCTGGCCTTGCACAACTACCATGATTCCCACCGCATCCTTCCCCCGGGGGATGTGAACGGCGGCGGTTATGATTGCATCTGGCTGGGTTCCCAGGAGACCCGCAATCACACAGGGCAAATCTATATGCTCCCCTTCCTTGATCAGGCCAATATCTACAATCAGATTAATTTTTCAATGGCAACCGGCTTAGGTGATGGCAATGGTGCCTGTACTGCCCCCACAACGGGGATTCAAACGGCAGCGACTTCCCACTCGATCGCTGTGTTCGAATGCCCCAGCGATTCCTATTCGCATGGACCTTACACCTATACCTCAAATATGGCCTATGCGACCAACAAAGATTATCGCACGAGCTACTCCTTTATTTACATCGAATACAATACCGGTGATAATTCCAGCGGGGGAACGTATGAAACTGCGACAACAACCAAGACCGCATTTGGTCACAACGGTGCAGCCAGAATGCGGGATTTCAGTGATGGTACCAGTAACTCGATGCTGATGATTGAAACCCCGATGGAAAAGCAGTCCGCAATTCGAGGCCCCTTCTGGGCAACCTATGTTGCGACAGGACCGGTGATTGCCGCCCCCTATCGAAAAATCAATCAGCCTTATTCCGCTACCGACTCCCGAGCCGAATGGGGTTCTCCGGGAAGCGAACACGTAGGTGGTTGTCATGCCCTGTTGGGAGACGGCGCGGTGCGGTTCATCAGCGAGAATATTGACATCAATACTCTTCGGGCAATTCAGACCATCAATGCCGGCGAAGTGGTCGCCGATTTTTAAAACTTAATAGAATGGTTAGTGATACCTATGTTAATAAATCTTCTCAAGTTTTCTCAAGCACTCTGCCTGTTAACAGCTGGCCTGCTTGTCGGATGCGCAGGGGGCGCTGCCGACACACCCGAGTTGGGTCAGGTCTCAGGTACGATTACACTCGACGGGGCACCTCTTACGAAGGCCTCCGTCACGTTTCAACCTCAGTCGGGAGCCCCATCGGTGGGCATGACGGATGATTCCGGTCATTATGTATTGGCTTATAACAAAGACACCAAAGGAGCCGTACCCGGCCAGCATACGGTACGCATCAGTAAAATGGGTGAACCAGGTTCGCCGAATGACACGGAAGATCAGGTCCCGGCGAAATTTAATCAAAACTCAAAGCTCACTGCCGAAGTCAAACCGGGTGAGAATACCGTGAATTTTGATCTGGATTCGAAAGCGAAGTAGCGATTCACAGCATGACTTACGTCTGACTTGAATCAGAGATAACAATGACGACAGGTTCTGCTCTCCGGAGTGAAACCTGTTTTTTTACGTCCCCTTGATCAGTCCAGGAAGCTTTTCTTTCTGGACCCGGACGATGACGCGCGATAGGATGAATGTGTTTCGTTCTCCTGCCCTGCTCTCCTGTGAAACTGAGATCTTCGAGATGCCGTCTGCATGTCATCCGAAATCCGATCCACAAGCACATCCACAGCGAACCCGCCATCCGCTGCTGTTTCGCGGTGCAGCCATCCTGCTGGGTTTGTCTCTGCTGGTGATTCTGGAACTCACACTCCGTCTGTGCAACATCCAACCACTGCCCGACAGTCAGGACCCCTATATCTCCTTCAGTTCTGATGCCACACTGTTTATCAAAAATCCTGCAGGAACCAGCTATCAGACCGCTCCGGAACGAATCGATTTCTTTCGCCCGCAAGCGTTCCCCGTCCACAAACCCGCTGATACGTTTCGCGTCTTTGTGCTGGGCGGCTCAACCGTTCAGGGCCGACCTTATGCTGTTGAAACGTCATTCAGCACATGGCTGAAAATCAATCTGCAGGCAGCACAGCCTGAGCGGAACTTTGAAGTCATCAACTGTGGCGGCGTCTCGTACGCCAGCTATCGCCTGGTTCCCATCCTGCGTGAAACGCTGCAGTACCAGCCGGACCTGCTCATCGTCTATACCGGCCATAACGAATTTCTGGAAGAACGTTCCTACGGCGATCTCAAACAGAGTTCACCTATTTACCTGGCAGCACAGAAATCGCTCCGGAATCTGCGCATCGCGTCTCTCATGCAACGTATCCTGCCGGACGTGGGTGAGGACACCATGAATTCAAATAAAACCGTCCTGACTGCAGACGTGAATGCACGGCTCGATTTCCAGAAAGGTCTGGAAGATTATCATCGCGACCTCGACAATCGTCGCGGCATAGTCAATCATTTTAAATACAATGTACGACAGATGATTTTGCTTGCGAAGCAGGCAGACGTACCGCTCGTGCTGGTCAATCCGGTATCGAACCTCAAAAACTGTCCCCCGTTTAAATGTGAATTTGAAAACGGTCTCTCGCAGAAACAGCAGAATCAACTGATCTCCTGCTGGAAAGCAGCCTACGATTGTGACTGGAATGCAGCCGACCGTAAAATGCAGTTGTGGGCAGAAGCAGTTACCGTCGATCACCAGCACGCGGGTCTGCTCTACAGCGTAGGAAAAACCTGCGAACATCTGCGACGATTCCCGGAAGCAAAGACCTGGCTCACAAAAGCTAAAGAAGAAGACATCTGCCCGCTGCGAATACTGGAACCGATGCATGACTCCCTGTTTGACCTGTCACAGGAATTTCACGTACCCCTGGTAGATATCCGCAGTCTGATAGAGCAACGTACACCGGATGGTATTCCCGGCAGTGAATGGCTCGTCGACCATGTCCATCCCAGTATTGAAGGACATCAACTGATTGCCGATGCGCTCTATGAAAAACTGTTCTCCTTGCAACTGGTCCTGCAACCGGCTGACTGGCAGTCGAAACGGGATCCACTACGCCAGGCACATTTAAGTTCTTTACCAGAGGAATATTTCCTCCGCGGCGCGCTGCGCAGCAGAAGGCTCGAAGGCTGGAGCCGGGGTCGCAGTCAAAAAATTCCTCCCGCATCCACTCAGAGTTCCTCTCAATAAATCCGGGGGAGATTTTCTGCCTTAACTCAAGGAATCTGTTTCATGATTGCGGAAAAAGGATACAAATCTGACGCATACTCTGATTGCTTCGAGTCGGCTGCTACCTTATGATCGAAAATCAACGTCTGTTTAGCTGACGTTGATCTTATCTTCCCTGAATCTGACCTGTGACACCGCTCAACATGAAAGAGACACCTGATGAGACAACGCTGGATTTTCACCATCCTGGGGCTGGTTTTCCTGATCGCCGGTCAATCGGTTCAAAGTGAAACCGAAATGGCCCCCTTTGTCGCTGGCTTTGATCGCTTCGCCCGGCATGACGAACTGGAACCACAGGCGGGAGGTCAACTGCTGATCAGCGAGCTGAGTTGCGTCGCCTGTCATCCCTCACAGCGTTCTGAACTGCAACCCAAGCGTGGTCCTCGCTTAACGGGAGCCGGCAATCATCTGCAGCAACAATGGATTCGCGCATTCCTCGCCGCGCCTCAAACCACCAAAGCAGGCACCACGATGCCTGATGTGCTGCACGGCCTGCCTGCTGAAAAAAAACAGCAGGCGATTAGCGCATTGACCGCGTTTCTCGCCGTACAGCAGTCTGCATATCCTGTGATCAAAGCGACCGGCGCCAACCCGGTGCCTCATGAATTCTGGAGAAAAGGCAACGTCGAACAGGGACAGGAGCTGTATCATAAAATCGGATGTGTTGCCTGCCACGATCCAGATGAAACGTATGAACCGGGGGAAACCAAAATTTCTCCCTCCGATAAAATGCTCGCACAACTCGACCCCGAAGATATTAAGGAACTGGGACTGGCCGCCGCCGTGCGTCCCGTCAATTCCGTACCCCACGGCAATCTTCCGGCCAAATACACACCTAAATCATTAACTTTTTTTCTGCTCAATCCCGAACAGACTCGCCCCGCTGGTCGAATGCCGCAACTTAAACTCAAAGCGGTCGAAGCAGCCGACATTGCTGCCTACCTGCTGCGGAAACAGGCGGATTCACAGACTGTAGAGGAAAGTTCCAGCAACCTAGATTTAATCACTGCGGGACAACAACTGTTTGTCGAACTGAAGTGTGTGAACTGCCACGAAGCAAAAAACCTCAAACCGAAACAATTTGCTCAGCCACTCGCGAAATTAAACGCAGACGCTTCCAACAGTTGCCTGCGCTCCGCTCAGAAAAACATGCCCGCGTATCCGCTCGATCAGCAGCAACAGACGGCGACTGAGCAGACCCTCATCAGTCTGCCCGCTCAGAAATCGTCCCGTCCTGAACAGCAGCTGGATTTTCAGGTGCTGCAGCTCAACTGTTATGCCTGTCATGAACGGGACAAACGGGGAGGCGTCGGCTTCAATCGCAAGCCCTACTTTGAAACCGCCGCACATGTCGACCTGGGTGATGAAGGCCGCATTCCTCCCACACTGACCGGGATCGGCTACAAACTGCAGAAGAAATGGCTGTCGAAAGTTCTGAATGGGAGCGGCGACATCCGTTTTCACATGCAGGCCCGCATGCCGGTCTTTCCCAGACAACAGGTCTCGAGTCTGCCCACTGCGTTCGAAAAAGTCGATGGCAAAGCGCAGCTGCCTGATACAAAAGTCTTCCCCGATCATAACAAACTGGCGTCGTCAGGCCGCACTATGCTGGAGACCGGTTGCATCCAGTGTCACCCGATTCGTGGCGAAAGCATGCCAGGCGTAGTAGGCACCGATCTGGGTGATGTCACCAACCGCGTGCATCCCGGCTGGTTCCGCGAATTCCTGCTCGACCCTGCTTCCCTGAAAGCGCGTACCCGCATGCCTACGTTTTTCCCGGGCGGAAAGAGTCAGAACAAAGGACTGCTTGATGGTCATGTCGATCAGCAGATTGCAGCACTCTGGGGCTACCTGAAAGCCGGATCCAAACAGCCTCTGCCTGAAAAAATCCTGGAAGCAAAATCTAAAAACTACGAACTGGTTCCCGACAAACGTCCGATTGTCCTGCGAACCTTCATGCAGGAAGCAGGAACCCACGCCATCGCAGTGGGCCTGCCGGAGAAAGTCCATTTCGCCTTTGATGCCGAACAGGTCCGCCCCGCCCTCGCCTGGAAAGGCCGATTCCTGGATGCCCAGGGAACCTGGTTCATTCGCTTCGCGCCCCCCGCCGACCCGCTGGGCAGTAAAGCGGTTCTGTTTCCTGCTGGTGCAGCGGTTGCTTCCTTGAAAAATAAACAGCAGTCCTGGCCCGTCTATTCACC
This sequence comes from Gimesia sp., assembly GCF_048262075.1. Lineage (GTDB taxonomy): Bacteria > Planctomycetota > Planctomycetia > Planctomycetales > Planctomycetaceae > Gimesia. The sequence goes on along the minus strand of NZ_JBLXFK010000005.1, from coordinate 380,223 downwards.
AGATGCCAATGATCCGCAATTTCGAGGATACCGCGTCGATGCGAAAGGCATCCCCACCTTCCTGTACTCCAGCGGGAATATTGATATTGAAGACCGCTTCGAAGCAACCGACAAACAGACTCTGAAACGCAGCCTGACCATCACAGGCAATCAGAAATCCAGCGATTCAGAGACGCTCTGGTTTCGCGGCCTGACTGGTAAAACTCTGAAGCAACTGAATGCGACGACCATGCAAAATCAGGCGGGACTTCAGGTTTCGATCTCACCTGAACTGGCGAAAGCCGGTATCCTTCGCAAACATGACAACCAATCTGACTGGATCATCCCCGTTCCTGCTACAGATAACACTACGATTGAGGTGACCTACCAATGGTAAATCGCGCACTCCTGGCTACATTGACGTTGCTCTGCATCACGTTTGTCGGCGGCGCTGGAAACAGCCAGTCCGTTTTTGCGGAGAGTGAAGAGGACTATTATCGACTTGATTCGATCATGACCCCCAAAGCACAAACCGAATCGCGGGCCGCCAACTGGAAACCGGCCCCCGGCGACCTGGTACTGGAAGTCAGTGGCATCACGGTGCTCGACGACCATCGCATTGCCGTCGCTATTCGCAAAGGTGAAATCTGGATCATGGACGGCGTGTACGAAGAACCTCCCAAAAATGTGACCTACAAACGCTTCGCAACCGCTTTGCATGAACCACTGGGACTGATCTACAAAAACGGCGCTTTCTACACTGTCCAGCGCAGTGAATTGACGCGCATTCGCGATACTGACGGCGATGACATCGCTGATGAATACATGACCGTCGCCAAAGGCTGGGGTGTCACTGGTCATTACCACGAATATGCCTATGGCCCCGTACTCGACCACGATGGTAATATGTGGCTCACGTTAAACATTGGACTGGGTCTGAAGAAGGAACATAAATCGCGGGCGGTTACCGATCCGACGCTGGGCTTTTCACAAGGCCGCTGGCGTGGCTGGGGGATGAAGTGTACTCCGGAGGGCGAATTGATCCCCGTCTGTGCGGGCATGCGGTCCCCGGCGGGCCTGGGTGTGAACCGTGCCGGCGACGTGTTCTACACCGATCAGCAGGGAAACTGGGTCGCTACCAATTCACTGCATCACATGCGCGAAGGTGCGTTTTTCCATCACGTTGAAGCTCTCGCATCGATGAGTCTTCCTGGTTCCCCGGTAACGGGAATCAAAGAAATTCCCAACGGACTGCCATTTCCCGAAGCCCTCAAACGGATGCCACAACTCAAGCCACCGGCTGTCTGGTTCCCGTATAAGAAAGCCGGTCAGTCGGCAACGGACATCATGCTCGATAACAGCGGCGGTAAATTTGGCCCCTTTGATGGGCAGTTTTTTGTGGGCGAGTTTACACAGGCTTCCATTCAGCGCGTGTTCCTCGAAAAAGTGGACGGCGAATACCAGGGGGCCTGCTTTCCCTTTCGGAGCGGTTTCGCTTCCGCAGTACTTCGTATGGATCAGGGAACTGACGGCAGCATGTTTGTCGGCCTGACTAACCGGGGCTGGAGCAGCCTGGGCACTGCCTCATATGGTCTGCAGCGATTGGTCTGGACGAAAAAAATGCCGTTCGAAATTAAAGAGATGCGGGCACAACCCGGGGGATTCGAACTGGTCTTCACCAAACCGGTTGACCGCAAGTCAGCTCGGGACCCGAAGTCTTACAAGCTGCAGAGCTACACCTACACGTATCACTCTTCCTACGGCAGCGATGAAATTCTGCCTCGTAACCTTGAGATCGAAAACGTCACGGTTACAGAAGACGGCTTGAAAGCACAGCTCAAAGTCAAAGGCCTGCGCGAACTGTATGTGCATGAACTCAACGCCGAAGGGGTTAAAAGCCAAGACGGACAGTCGCTGCTGCATCCCGATGCTTACTACACCTTGAATCGGATTCCGAAGTAACGTGCTCCGCTTCTGTTCAATTCAGAAAGCCGCGTTCGCGTAATTCCTGAATATTCCCGGGGGCACTTTCCCAGACCCGCTCGGCTGCATACCGCATTACCGCGATGCCTCCCATGCCGGGCGGTGCGCTGAGGATCGCCACGTGTTCTTCCTCTTCGTCGTCCAGCTGACGATTCAGTTTAGCGACCGCTTCTTCAATGCTGTCGCTCACGATCCGTTCGGGGCCGCTGGTATTGGCAAATTTCAGATTCGAAAACCCAGCGGTCCGTGAAAGCAGAAAGGCAGCCAGGTCGGCTTCTTCCTGCTCTTCAAAGAAATTACGAAACTCCGGCTCCATACGATCGGGAGTAATGATCGTCGGACGGGTAATGCTGACTTCTCCTTTACGGATCGTGACTGTCGAACCACTCTCCGCGGCACCACAGACCAGATAGTAAGGCAGTTTCTGGTCACCGAAGGTAAATAAGGAAAAATTTACCGGGCGTTCAATCCGCACGGCAGTCCAGATTTCGAAGAAACGCTGTTCATCGAACTCGTGTGAAAAATTCATCAGGTTCCAAACGGATTGAATATTAAAGCGGCGAGTAAAACGATTCGGATCAGTGTCTATTAACTCAGTTTCTTCAGTTTGCTGACACGTCCCACAGAAACCCATTCGGTGACAAACAGGTTCCCTTCCTGATCGAAACAGGCATCGTGTGGATGGACAAACCGACCGGCCTGCCAGGTTTCAGGCTGTGTACGCACTTTAAAGCCATCCAGCACTTTGTTCGTCCAGTCCTGATCGTATCCCAGGTGCGTGATCACTTTGTTCTGTTTATCAAATAATGTCACACGTGCATGCAGATCGGAGACGACCATGATGTCTCCCTGAATATCAATATCGGCTGGAAAGCTGACCGTATTGACAAAACCAAGATGTTTTCCGTCGAGCGAGAAATACTGCAAACGATGATTGGCCCGGTCACAGACCGCAATTTTCGGTGTACCATCCCGTTCATCCAGCCACATCCCGTGCGGCGTTTTCATTTTGCCCGGCTCTGTTCCACTTCCCCCCCAGTAAAATTCGGGCTTCCCCTCTTTCGTGTACTTGTGGATATAGTGAGAACCATACCCATCGCCGACATAAAATCCCCCGTCGGGAGCGAAGGCAATATTCGTGGGACTGTAACGCTGCTTTGTATCTTTATAATGTTCGGGAGCGGCTGGTCGTCCGATCGTCCAGACAACCTCGCCAGTCAGACTTGTTTTTGCCACGACGCCATGCTTCGTATCGGAGAGATACAAAAACTCGTCGCTGCCTTCTTTGCGAACATCAATCCCGTGTCCGCCGCCATGATATTCCTTACCGAATGAGCGGATGAATTTTCCAGCCGGGTCGAAAACCACAATCGCATCCATGGGACTTTTGGTTTTTGAACGATGCTTGATATAAATCAGGCCACTGGAATCGACGCATACGCCATGTGTCTCACCCCATTGGATATGCTTGGGAACCTCACCCCAGTTATGGATCGCTTCATACTGAAATGCCCCTTCCCCGAGGACCGGCGGCTTGCTGCCCGCTTTGTCTTCCGCGCCGAGTATGGCAGGTGCAAAAAAACGGCCCGCGATAACCGCACTGGCGGCTTTCAGAAAAGAACGGCGGGAATCGGTCTGTCGTGAGTTTAAGGCTGAGCGTTGATCCATAAAAACTGATACCTGGCAACAAAAAGTTCGTAAATATCTGTTGTTTCAATTGCGAGAGAAAAGCATCTTTCAGACCGATCTTAACGCACACATTGACCGCTTCTCAATTGAGGATGCCAAAAAATAGGGTATTCTGACAATGTTCTCCGTAGATCCCTGCTTCGATTCACGTACAAGAGCCAGAGACCGGTCGATTTAGATGGTCATCTCTCCGCGGATGTGGTATGAGAGGCTCACAGCAGTCAATAATCGTTTATCCTGACTGTTATTGACTTTAACTTCATCCATTCCTGCTGATTTCCTCTGAGAAGGAAGGGAAGAACATGAATACCACCAGCACGATTCCCGTTTTGTTCACCATCGTGACGCTGTTTTTACAGCAGACCCTGACCGCCGCCGACGACAAATCGAAGGATACGCCCGAATTGCAGATTGATTCGGTACTGGTCAGCCTGATCGAAGAAGTGGAAGTCCCTGCGCGGGAAGTCGGGCAGCTCAATACGATCCAGGTCAAAGAGGGTATGAGCGTCGAAAAAGGTGACGTACTGGCCCAGATCGAAGATTCCGAAGCAATGCTCCTGTTGCAGCAGGCCAAACTGGAATACGAAATGGCGCAACTCAAAGCCGCCAATGATGTCGATCTCCGCTTTGCCCGGAAAGCTTATGAAGTCGCGAATGCCGAACTGCGGCGGGCCGAAGATTCGATCAAAAAATACCCCAAGAGCATTTCCAAAACCGAGCTGGATCGCCTGAAGCTCACCGAGGAAAAATCGGAACTGGAAATCGAACAGGCGTCCGAAGAACGTAAGACGACTCAACTGGAAGCCAGCCTGAAACGGAACGCTGAACAAATTGCCTCTCTGGCAGTGCAGCGGCGTAAAGTAGTCTCCCCGATTAACGGCATGGTCGTGCAGATTCTGATCCGCGATGGTGAATGGGTGCGCCCCGGTGATACGGTCCTGCGAATTTTAAGGCTCGATCGACTGCGGGCAGAAGGATTGATCAATGCCTCGCGGCTGCAGGGACAGGACCTGATGAATCGCCCGGTCACCCTGGTCGTGAATCCCGGTACTAAGCAGACCATGGAATTCCAGGGAAAAATTTCGTTCGTCAGTCCCGAAATCAATGCGGTCAACAATCAGACACGCGTCTGGGCCGAGATTGAAAACCCAGACCTCAAACTGAAACCGGGCATGCGGGCTTCCTTAATCATTAAATAACCCCCGTTCGATTCAGAAAGCGACGCCAGCCACCATGTCGTTCGGTCCTCAAGACTTTTCGAACCAGCCACTGCGATTGAAAATGCGGGCCGATCTGCATGTTCAACCGCTGCAGTTTGGTGGAAAAAAATACTGGGGCATCAAAGATCCGATTTCACTGCAGTATTATCAGCTGCGCGAAGAGGAATATTTCATCCTGCAACAACTGGATGGACGCGCTTCCTTCGATGCCATTCGGAAAAATTACGAACAACGGTTCCTGCCTCAAAAACTGCAGGCCTCTCATCTACAGGGATTCCTGTCGCGGCTGCATCAGTCCGGCCTGATCATCGCAGATGCCTTTGGGCAGGGGGAAATTCTGCTGGACCGTCAGTTACAGAAACAGCAGCAGGCGCGGCGGGCACGCTGGATGAACCCGCTGGCGATCCGCTTTCGAGGTATCGACCCGCATCGTCTGTTGAACTGGTTGCAACCATGGACTGCCATCTGTTTTACCCCTCTATTTCTGCTGGCGGCATTGTTACTGATGGGATCAGCGGTGACGTTGATTACCACGCATCTGGACACGGTCATCTCTCAGCTTCCCGAATTCGCGACCTTCTTCGAAGCGCGGAACCTGCTGCTGCTGGCCTGTAGTCTGGCGCTGGTTAAAATTGTCCATGAACTGGGGCATGCGCTCGCCTGTAAACACCTGGGTGGAGAGTGTCGGGAGTTGGGCGTGATGCTCCTGGCTTTTATTCCCTGTCTGTACGTGAATGTCAGCGACGCCTGGACCATGCGCGATAAATGGCATCGCATCATAGTGAGTTCCGCCGGGATCTTTGTGGAACTGGTCATCTCTGCGGTCTGTGTGTTCCTCTGGTGGTTTTCCTTTCCCGGCCTGTTCCATTCCCTCTGCCTGAATATCGTCGTGGTCTGTTCGGTGAATACGCTGCTGCTGAATGGTAACCCGCTGCTGCGCTACGACGGTTATTATATTCTGCTCGATCTGCTGGAGGTACCCAACCTGCGACAGCGGGCACAGACAGTCGTTTCCAATCGACTGCACCACTGGTTTTTCGGACACAAAGCAGAGACTCTGCTCAAGGAACCCAGGCGTCTGAGACGTTTTCTTTTTACGTATGGTATCGCCTCGGCGATTTATCGCTGGTTTATTGTGTTCGCAATTCTGACCGTCTGTTATTATGTTCTGGAACCTTACGGCCTGGAAATTATCGTGCAGGTCATGGGGGCCTTTGTGCTGATGGGAATGTTGATTGTGCCTGTGAAATCTGCCGCCGTTGAAATTCAAAACTACTCCAAAGCGGGCCAGATCCAATGGCGACGTTTTAGCGTTCGTTCCACATGTGTGCTCCTTCTTGTGGCGTGTCTGCTGTTAATCCCCCTGCCTCACCGGGTTACCGCACCCGCTCTTATCGAACTGCAGGATGCCAAACACGTTTACGTCACCGCTCCCGGTTTTCTCCAATCCGTGGCCACGCCACAAACGTTGCTTGAGCAAGGGGCCATAATCGCAGAGCTGTCGAACGAACAGATCAGACAGGACATTCTCAAGCTGACGGGGCAGATCAACGAACAGGATATTCGAATTTCCACTCTCGAACGTCGCCAGCTGGATGATCCGGAAGCAGCGCAGGAACTCCCCACAGCACGGGAACAACTGCTCGATCTCAAAGACCAGTTGAAGCAGAGGCAGACCGACCAGCGACGGCTCACACTCAAGGCACCGATCACAGGCACTTTGATCCCTGCCCCGCGAAAGACTGCTAACCCTGATGAGACAGATCTGCCCGCCTGGATCGGTTCCCCCTTTGATGCGGATAACCGGAATTGCTTTCTGGAACGGGGCACCTGGTTATGCTCACTTGGCAATCCAGAACAACTGCAGGCGCGACTGATCGTCGATCAGGAGCATGTCGAATTTGTCGAACCCGGTCAGAGTGTGCGCATCCTGTTGGATGAATATCCGGGTGAGATCTTAACGGGAACGGTTCAGGAAATTGCGGAAATTGATCTGGATGATTTGCATCCCAATCTGATTCACCGGGAAGAACTCATCACCGAAGTCGATGCCTCCGGAAAACAGCAGCTCAGCAGTACTTCGTACCTGGCACTGGTCACGCTGGAAACACCGATCGAACAGCCACTGATTCACTCGACTGGGCAGGCCAAAATCGCAGTACCCTCTGAATCGCTGGGGAAAAAAGCGTACCGCCAGCTGAGAAAGACCATTCGCCTGTTTCAATAAGCAATATTGCATACCACGCAAATTGCCTGTTTTTACATTTTGGTGAGATAGAGAATCAACGTTTGCAGATTCGGTTAGAATTGCTAAAATTCCGCAACTTGAATACATCAGATGATCGATTAATAAACCAGCATCATATTTTTCAGCAGACGGCGGCAAGGAGGCTTCCCGATGACCGATTCACCAACGAATCCCTCTTCGACTTTTAATATCGTGGTTCTCTCAGGTGGAGAATCGGCTGAGAGCGAAATCAGCCTCAAAAGTGGTGAGACGGTCGCGCGAGCACTGTCGTCGCGCGGGCATCAGGTCAAGATCATTGACCCCTCCCTGGTGGATCTGGACCGTTTTGACTGGACCGGCTGCGATGTGGTGTTCATCGCCTTACACGGAACGTATGGGGAAGATGGCACGATTCAATCGACGCTCGATCGACTGGGCATTCCCTACTCAGGCTGTGACGCCGCGACTTCGAAACTGGCTTTCAGTAAATCAGCTTCCAAAGAGCGGTTCATTCAGCACAATGTGAATACACCCTCGTATGTGCTGATTCATGAATCGGACGACGCCGGTCGTATCGAACAACATGCCCGCAGCATGGGTTACCCCCTGGTCGTCAAACCCGATGCCCAGGGCTCCAGCCTGGGTGTGACGATTGTGAAAACTCCCGAAGAATTACCACAGGCACTCGCGAGATGCTTCCATTACGATTCGTTCGGCATCCTGGAATCAGCCATCAAAGGCACCGAATGGACCGTTACGGTTGTCGATGACCAGGTGCTGCCGCTGATTCAGATAGAGACGCCTCACGAATTCTTTGACTATGAAGCCAAGTACACTGAAGATTCGACGCAATACCTGTTTGAATTCGATCTGCCGACGAACGTGATTCAGGCAATTATTAAAACCGGCGCGAATGCCTGCACAGCGCTGGGCACGACCGGCATTGTCCGCGTGGACCTGCTGGTAGACCGTTTCCAGCAGCCCTGGGTCCTGGAAGTGAATACGATTCCCGGCTTTACCGATCATAGCCTGGTCCCCAAAGCAGCCGCTCAGGCGGGTATCGATTTTGGTGAACTGTGCGAGCAGGCGTTGAGCAACTGCCTGAAAAAAGCGACCACCCGCCCGCAAAATTGATAAAGTTTCACCAGTCGGCCTGATTCACTGAGGAATCCTCTCTTTTTCAGTGAGCGTCGCAACACAGACCACTTCGAATTGCGATAATCATAATACAGAGACCGTGCGCAGATGCCCTCAGGCTTTGCTTCACCAGGCTGCAGCATTGATCGGCGTCTGTTCTTCCAGAGCGCATCCCAGTTAATCATAGCGTCTCTGAATCTGTTATACTCGGTCCAAACAGCCTTGGAGACGTTTTATAAAACGGGATACAGTCTGCCCCGATCCCCTGCGATTCGCAGCCCGATGATTTGTCAAAGGTCAACGCTAAACCAGAGCACATGAGTCGAAAAACAAGCAAAAAACGACCTGCTAAAAAGAAGGTCAAAGTGGTCGAAGAAGAAGAGGCACAGGAAGAATCGACTTCCCTGTTCAACCCTTCGTCATTGATCCGCCTGTTGTTTCGCCCGAAGGTTCTGCTGGTTCTGGCGGTGGTAGTAACCGGCCTGTTCTTCTTTCAGAAAGTGAAGCAGCAGCTTCCCGATCTGTCCCAGCGTGAAGAATACCAGATCGAAACCAAAGAACTCTCCCTGCAGCCGGCACCCCCGCATTATGTCCCGATCGACATTGTCGACCAGGTCATCAAACGCAGCGAATTGCCCGCGCGGGTCTCCCTGCTCGATCAGGGTCTGGTACTCAAGATTGCCGACGCGTTCCAGAAACATCCCTGGGTACAGAAAGTCATTTCGGTCCGCAAAACGAATACGGTGGAAGTGGAAATTCTGTTTCGCAAACCGGCTGCCATGGTGGAGCTGAAGCAGGGGCTGTTTCCCGTGGACAATGCGGGAGTTCTGTTACCGCCCGAAGACTTTTCCGTTTCCGATGCCCGCCGCTTCCCGATTATCACCGGCGTCAGCTCGATCCCTGCCGGACCGGCGGGGACATCCTGGGGCGACACAACCGTTACCGGCGCCGCCCAGTTGGCTGAAGCACTGGGTCCGCACTGGAAAGAACTGGATATCGTCTCCATCGAAGTCCCGCCACGCGTGACGGCAGACGTCACCCTGGATGATTTGATCTACCGTCTGATCACCACCGGCGGTTCGGAAATCGTCTGGGGTCGTTCACCGAAAAGCCAGCGTCGGGGTGAGTTACGCGTCGACCAGAAGATCGGCAAGCTGGAAAAATACTACCGAGATTACGGCGGCTTCGATCGCCCGCATGGTCCTTATGAAATTGACATTCGCCACTGGCAGGAAATTTCCCGCCGCCCGCTCAAACAACAGAGCAGTCAACGTACGCTGATGCGCCGCTGAACCTTCAGGCGAAGACGAAAACGGTGATTCTGCTTTGGAATCTCCGCTTCCCGCCGCATTCAATTATTTCCACAGAACTTACCAATCCAGTCATTATTTTGCTGAAATTCTTTCCTGTTCGAGCTAGCCTGTAGGCAACATGTTCTTCCTGTTTCCTGAATGTAGCATTGCATGAACTTAACGATTATGCGCAACAGAAACATTCTGAAATCCCAGTCAAAAGGGAACGACTATGATCCACCAGGAAATCGTCGCGGAATATCAATCTCAGGGATTCGTACATCTTCCCGCCTGGTACGCAGGTGAGGAACTGGCTGAAATCAGATCAGCCGTCGAACGCTATAACCGGGAAGTCGTGCCGGGTGTGCCTGAAAGTGATGTCGTATTTGAAGCGGACGGAACCGCCATTCGTAACTGCTGGCGGATGCAGACACATGACCCCTTCTTTACCCGACTCCCTGCCGAAGCACGACTGCAGGCTCTGATTGCTGAACTGGTCAATGGGACGCCGTCCTGCATGGGAGTTGAAACCTTCAATAAACCAGCGAAGGTAGGCTCAGGCGTTCCACCGCATCAAGACAATGCTTATTTCTGTCAGACCCCGCCGGATGTACTTACTGTCTGGATCGCATTGGATGATGTGACGCCGGAAAATGGCCCCGTGCATTATCTGCCTGGTTCGCATACGCAGGGCGTGCACGAACATGTGCCTTCCGGGGTCAAAGGCAATTCCTTCGGACTGGCAGAGTCGGTCGATGACACTCAGGCAAGCGCGGCCCTGCTCAAGGCGGGCGATATCCTGATCCATCACAGCCAGACGATTCACTTCAGCGCCCCGAATATCAGCGACTTCCCCCGCCTGGGTCTGCTGCTCGTCTTTCGTGGTGAACACACGCAGGATTCCCCGGAAATGAAAGCCGCTTACCAGAAAGCACGTGCCTTGATGGAAGCGGGCGCCAGTTGAAAAGTACTGCAGGACATAGCGGAGAGTAAATTTACCAAGTGTTCACTTCCTGTCTCTCTCAAATTTTGGTGAAAACAGATCGATTCGCTAAGAAATTGGGAATTGGACTGACTTTCCGCAGATTTAAAGTGACTTGCGTACCCCGTCCCGCTTGATTTTCCGTGTTTTGACGCTTAGATAAGGTATTCAACAACGCTTTTCCGTTATCTGAGGAAGCGATTGTCCGTTTGTTGACTTCAAAAAAACAGTGCCCTAAAATCTCTATCTTAGCATTGTTTATTAATTCTTTAGAAAGACACAGGGAGAGAATCGATTCAGCGGACCTGATCATTACAGGCTGCTGAGCCACATTTTCGGTTCTTATTTCGCTCGCCAAATAAAACAAAGGGGAATGACAACGATGAGTGACCAGGTTAACGAAAACATTGAAAGTGTTCTTCAGGAAACTCGATCATTTCCGCCGCCAGCCGAGTTTGTAGAGCAGGCTAATATCTCCAGCATGGAAGAATACCAGAAGCTCTGGAACCGGGCGAAAGATGATCCCGCGGGTTTCTGGGGTGACCTGGCGCAAGACCTGGAATGGTCTCAACCGTATGAAAGTGTACTCGAAGGCGAGATGCCCGAGACCACATGGTTCAAAGGGGGCAAGATCAATGCTTCGGTCAACTGCATCGACCGGCATCTGGACAGCTGGCGCAAGAACAAAGCCGCGATTATCTGGGAAGGTGAACCAGGCGACACGCGCGTGCTGCGTTATCAGGACCTGTACCGGGAAGTCTGCAAGTTCGCCAACTGCCTGAAAAAACTGGGTGTTGAGACCGGGGACCGCGTCACACTTTACATGCCTATGGTTCCCGAACTCGCGATTGCCATGCTGGCCTGCTCCCGCATCGGTGCAACCCATTCGATTATCTTCGGTGGCTTCAGTGCCGACGCGATTGCGGACCGTAACAATGATGCCCAGGCGAAACTGGTCATCACCGCCGATGGTGGCTGGCGACGTGGCAAGAACATTCCACTCAAGGAAGCCGTCGACCAGAGTATGGAAAAATCTCCCAGTGTGGAAAAAGTGGTCGTCTATCGTCGCACGGGCTGTGAAGTCGACATGGTCCCCGACCGTGACTACTGGTGGCACGATCTGATGGACGATGCTTCGCCGGAATGCGATCCGGTCGAGCTCGACAGCGAACACCCGCTGTTCATCCTCTACACTTCCGGAAGTACAGGCAAACCCAAAGGCGTACAACACTCCACCGGCGGTTATCTGCTCGGCGCGAAAATGACCTCCGAATGGGTCTTCGATCTGAAAGAAGATGATACCTACTGGTGTACCGCCGACATCGGCTGGATTACCGGACACAGCTACATCGTGTATGGCCCACTGGCCAACGGTGCTACAACCGTGATGTATGAAGGTGCTCCCAACTGGCCCGATGAAGGTCGTTTCTGGGAAATCGTCGAAAAGTACCAGGTTAATATTTTCTACACCGCACCAACGGCAATTCGCGCCTTCATTAAGTGGGGCGATGAATGGCCGAATAAACATGATTTGTCCAGCCTGCGTCTGCTGGGAACCGTCGGTGAGCCGATCAACCCCGAAGCCTGGATGTGGTATCACACCGTGATCGGTCAGGAGCGCTGCCCGATCGTTGATACCTGGTGGCAGACCGAAACGGGGGGTATCATGATGAGCCCGCTGCCCGGTGTGACGGCAACCAAACCCGGTAGTTGTACGACACCGCTGCCCGGCGTCGTACCAGATATTGTTTCAGCAGACGGGGAAAGTCTCGGAGATAACCAGGGGGGCCTTCTGGTAATGCGTCAGCCCTGGCCTCACATGCTGCGAACCCTGTATGGCGACCACGAACGGTTCAAAGACGTTTACTTCAGTACGATCCCCGGCTGTTACCTGGCCGGCGACAGTGCCCGCCGTGATGAAGATGGTTACTACTGGATTATGGGGCGCATCGATGATGTGATCAATGTCTCTGGTCACCGTCTGAGTACAATGGAAGTCGAAAGTGCCCTCGTCTCGCATCCCAAAGTGGCGGAAGCTGCCGTGGTCGGTTTCCCGCATGAACTCAAAGGGGAAGGCATCTGCTGTTTTGTCTCGCTGAAAACAGATGAAAGTCCCGACGAATTGAAGGAAGAACTGAAACAGCACGTGCGCACACAAATTGGTGTCGTCGCGACTCCCGATCAGATTCGATTCGCCGCTGCACTTCCCAAAACCCGCAGTGGAAAAATCATGCGACGTCTGTTGCGTGATATCGCTGCCGGCCGGGAAAGTACCGGGGACACCACGACTCTCGAAGACTTCAGCGTGATCGCCAATTTGAGCAAAAGTGAAGACTGATCTTTTGAGTTGCTCAAACAACAACTTGAAACTCTGATCTGTTTCCACTTATCATAAATTTTCGCAGGATGGCCGGTTTTCGACCATCCTGCTGTTTGTTTACCGCAGTTGAATAGAGGTATTTTTAATGTCCGATGACCAGCTTTCTCAACTGTTTGAGCAGGTCCGTCAGGGGGCGCTGTCCGTCGAGCAGGCTGTCGAATCGTTCCAGAAACAGACGCCTCTTAAAACAGGCACGCTGGCATCCGCGAGCATCGACCTGGATCGCAGCTCACGCTGTGGCTATCCCGAAGTCGTGTATTGCGAAGGAAAAACGGCTGCTTCCCTGGTTGAAATTTTCACACTGTTGCTGGAATCAAAACAACGCTGCCTGGGAACCCGAATCTCAGAAGAACAGGCGGAAGTTGTGTCTAAACAGTTTCCCCAGGCCATCCACAATCAGACAGCACGTACCATTCGAATTGCCGAAAAAGATGCTGCCCGTGATGAAGAACTGATCACGGGAAGAATTGCCGTTTTAACCGCGGGCACCAGTGATCGTCCCGTCGCGGAAGAAGCCATCGAAACATTGATCTGGATGGGCTACGAGCCCGACTTCATCGTTGATGTCGGCGTCGCAGGTCCACACCGTCTGCAAGAGCAACTGCCGCGAATTCAGAATGTCTCCGCGATCGTTGTCGCCGCCGGTATGGAAGGGGCACTCCCCTCTGTCGTCGGCGGCTGGGTCTCCTGCCCGGTCATCGCGGTCCCTACCAGCGTCGGTTACGGTGCCAGCCTGGGTGGCATGGCGGCGCTGCTGGGTATGCTTAACAGTTGTGCTGCGAATGTGACTGTCGTTAATATCAATGCAGGCTTCAAAGCCGGTTTTATCGCCGGGCTGATCGCCGACCAGAAACAGACAACCCCCTGATGCGCCCCCCGACCCAAACAAAAGAGCCCTGCCATGTCGATCTCCTCCTTGCGTTTTAAGTTCTGCTTTATCCTCTTAAGTGCACTCTGTTTGACCATCCTGACTGGGAATCTCCCGGCTGCGGAATCAGAAACCGAACCGGAGTTCACTCCTGTTGTGCGCGTCGTCGATCTGAATGTCGGCGAGTCAGCTACGGTCACTCTCAATAACGGCGAACAGGTTCAGGTGAAACTGCTCGATCTCAAGGAGACTCGCGACCCCGTTCGACAGGCAGTACGCAGCGCGATCGTCACGGTCGACGTGGACGGCAAAACGATCCAGCTGGAATCGGGGATGTACAATCTGCCGCAGACGATTGGAAAAGTACAGATGGACTGTTCCATTACCGGCGGTTACAACTCCAACGGCACCCCCTCGTTCTGGGGACTCGATAAAGATGCCCGCCTGCGTTTCTGGCCCAAAGCTTCGCCGCTGATCAAAACGGGTTCGTTTATCTATCCCGTCGACCAGCGCTGGTTTGCCACACGAACATGGTACGACAACGAACCGGTTGATGGCGGCACAAAAATCCTGCCGAAAATCTACTATCACAGCGGTCTCGATATCGGCGGTGCCGAGAAACTGACACGGGTCATCGCTGCCACGGATGCGATTGTGGTTTCTGCGGGGGATGAAGTACTCGATGCCCACAAAAAAGACACCCCGGTCGCACCACGGTACGATGTCGTTTATCTCCGCGATGCCCGGGGCTGGTACTACCGTTACAGTCATCTGCATCAAATCAATGACCGCATCAAACCCGGACGATTGATTAAACAGGGAGAAGAAATTGGCATCCTGGGCAAAAAGGGAGCCAGTGGCGGCTGGTCGCATCTGCACTTTGAAATCAAGAGCCGCCAACCCTCGGGCAAGTGGGGCACGCAGGCCGGCTATGCGTTTATCTGGGAAGCATACCGCAATCAATACAAACCGGAACTGGTCGCGAATACCCGTCGCAAACACTTTATCAAAGCTGGCGACTCCACGGTTCTCAAAGGCACGCAGTCTTTTAGTGTCAACGACAGCATTCAGAGTTATGACTGGACCTTCACAGACGGCACGACCGCAACCGGAGCAGAAATCAAACGAACCTACCACAAACCTGGCGTCTATAGCGAAATTCTGAAAGTTACCGACAAAGCCGGAAATGTCGATTACGATTTTGCGGAAGTCCACGTACTTGATCCCCAAAACATGGAAGAGTATGTGCCACGCATTCACGCCTCCTACTGGCCTTCCCTCAATAACAACGCAGGTGAATCGATTACGTTTAAAGTCCGCACGTTCGGCAATACGATGGGGGAAGAAATCTGGGACTTTGGCGATGGCAGCCCCACCGTCACCGTAAAATCAGATGGCAACGTGAAACCCCTGAATGAAGATGGCTACGCAATCACAAAACACACCTTTCAGAAACCGGGCGACTACCTGGTGAAAGTCGAACGCAGCCGCGAGGATGGCGTGAAAGCAGTGACACGACTGCATGTGCGCGTAGAACCGTAATTCGATATCTCCACATCGTCCCGCGGGTGGTCCCGGATAAAATCCGGGATTGCCGTAGGCAACAGGAGGTAGCAGATTTCACGATGAGTGGTGCATCGACGCACCTTATTCTGTCTGATGTCGATTAGTTGGTATCTCAACTATGATTTGCACATTAGAGCTGCAACCTCCTGCTCGCTACGCTCGGCACGAATTACATTCGTGCCCACCCGTTAGAGATTGCTTTTCGTAAGGAACAGGGTTCTCTGCTGGCATTTGGTCTGCAGCAGTTTTACAATATTTGTGAACTACTGTTTTCATTCACTTTCTTCCTGATTACCCTGCCTGGATTCTGCCTGCCATGAAATTTTCTCTGCTGACGCTTAGCCTGACGCTTGTTGCCCTGCTTTCTGCTCAACCGGTTTCTCTGTTTGCAGATCCCGCCAATGCAGAAAAACCGGAAGTAACCGTCGATTTTAAATCAGCGGTCACAGAAAAACTGCATTCGCTGCAGAAACAGCCTGCCTTGATTCACTCGGCCATCGGTGTGACCCGTAAAGAAACACCGATCCCTTGCGTGTATTCTCAAGAAGATCTGAATCTGCACACGGGAAAAACCCGCATCCTGTTGATTGGCGGGCTGGATGGATCACAGGTCTCCGTGGATGCTGTTCTCGATGCGGTCAACTGGTTTTATGGATCGAAAGAGGCCGGACCGCTGCGGGAAAAGTTTTCGCTGTCCGCAGTTCCTGTCGCCAACCCGGATGCCTGGGTTCTGCAGCAGGGCCCGAAAAACGCTTCGGGAGGAAATCCAACGCACGGCTACCCGCCTATGGGAGACGCGTATCTCAGTCCCACCAAACCGGAAGCCGAGTATCTATGGCGCTGGATCGGCATGCATGCACCAGACCTGGTACTCGATGTCCGCGAGGGTAAACAATTTCAATGGGTCGTCCCCGTAGACAGTCTGCCGGCAACAAAAACGCTGGGTAAAGAGTTACAGCCACAGATCAAACCGGTATTCGGTTGGGAACTGGTTTCGGCACTTGCCTTCAAATCACCTTCCCACGTCGGTCGCGTGCCCGCTTTGGCTGTGGAACTCGAGGCAAGCAACGCGCGCACGTTTCTTCCTGAACTGTTAACCGCAATGGAACAGATTTCCTTTCAGGGCCCCTCCCCGGCTCGACTGGAATTGATGCGACGACTGCAACGGACTCCCATTCAGGTCGCGACTCAACTGGCTAACGTTTATGGACATGAACTGGGACGGCTTTCCTACCTGCCTGCATTGTCTCTGATCAGTCAGATCAAGCTAGGCGAACTGACGGCGGACCCGAGTCGCTTGCCAGCCGTGGAAAAAATCACGCAAGCCTATCTCAAGAAAAACCCCGAGCCTCTCAAAAAAGGAGGCGGCGGCAGCCTGATCGCCGGGCATCTGCTATTTTCCGAATTGGCCAAAGCGACTGGTAACCCGCAGTATCTTCAGCTGGCAAAACAGGCGGCGGACCTCGGTTTTGATGAGCAGGGAAAGATGCGCGAGTCGATGCCTCATCATGCGGAAATGAGCGACGCCGTATTTATGTCCTGTCCCATTCTGGCAGCCGTTGGCCGACTGACCGGGGAATCGAAATACTACGACATGGCGCTGAAGCACTGGCGGTTCATTCAGAACATGGACCAACGGCCGGACGGCATCTATCAGAATTCACCGCTCAGCGATGCAGCCTGGGGGCGAGGTAACGGCTTCCCGGCTTTGGGTCTGGCATTAGTCCTGTCAGAGCTCCCCTTGAATTCACCACTGCGGGAACAATTCATTGCAGGACATCGAAAACATCTGGAAGCGCTCAGTCGTCACCAGGATCCCAACGGGATGTGGCATCAGGTGATTGATCATCCCGAGAGTTATCGCGAGATGACCTCCACCTGCATGATCACATTTTCGATGATTCGTGGTGTGCGCGTAGGCTGGCTGGACGCGAAGATTTACACGCCGATTATCGAAGGCGCCTGGAATGCGATCAAAACCCGCGTCGCCTTTGATGGCACTCTCGTCGATGTCTGTACGGGAACCGGCAAACAGAAAAACCTTCGTGGCTACCTGGATCGTACGGCGATTCTCGGTACCGATGCCCGCGGCGGCGCGATGGCATTTCTCGTCTCCAATGAAATGGCCCAGTGGCTGAATGAACGCGACAACGCCGCGCAACAGAAACTGGACTAAACCATTCTGGAATATAATCGGACTGGTATAAATCCTGTCTCTGTTCTGGAAAGATCACTTCCCGATCGGGTATGCTGAATGCGACGCGCTTTTCCTATTTGAATTCTTTGAGAGGTCCCGTATGCTGGCCCGCATTATTCTGACACTGATCCTGCCTGCCTGTTTTCTGTTGCAAACAGTGACTTTCAGCGAAGCACAGGCGGAGACCACAGGGCTGCGGGCAGGCGCCGCTGCTGTCGACATTACTCCTCCGCTGGGAACATCGCTGGACGGGGTCATCTCTAAAAATGGTTCTGTCACCGGGGTGCACGATCGGATCTTTTCGCGTGCACTGGTACTCGCGGACGGGCATACACGGATTGCCATTTGCGTGAATGATCTGTGCATGGTCGAACGAAGTTACTTTGATCGCGCGAAACAGATCGTCTTTGAGAAAACCGGTCTACCCGTGAATCGCATTCTGATGACCAGCACGCATACGCACGCTGCTCCGCGTGTGCCGTATGGTCGCGCGAGTGAGAAAGATGATGCCTATTACGAACAACTGATCGAACAGATGGCCGCCGCCATCATCCAGGCTGACCAGAATCTGGCGCCTGCGCAGATTGCCTGGGGCTCATTCGATGCCGGAAAGTATGCCGCCTGTCGCCGGTTTCTGGCGGAGAAAGGGAGTGTCTCTTTGAACCCGTTCGGAGTGGCGGGAGAACAAATCAAGTCGGTCGCCGGTCGCAGCAAATCGATCATTCAACCCGCGGCTCCCATTGACCCGCAGTGCTCCCTGCTCTCAGTCCAGCATCGAGATGGATCGCCTCTGGCAGTTCTGGGCAACATGAGCATTCACTATTGCGGGGGTTATCAGAAAGGTCAGATCAGTGCAGACTATTTTGGTGCTTACGCCCGACATCTCGCGAAAAAACTGGCGACGAAGAAATCACATCCCCCGTTTGTAGGCATGCTCTCCAATGGTACCAGCGGCAATGTGGGTGCGGTCATGAAACAGGATAAAAAGAAATATAAGGCATTTGAGTGGATCGAAGAATCGGGCAAACAGTTCGCGGAACAGTCGTTGAAGGTCATAGACCAGATGAATCACAAATCCGACTTGCAGATTGCCATGATCGAAACAGAACTGGAACTGGGAATTCGTCGTCCTGATGCTGCACGGCTGGCCTGGGCGCGTGAGATTCTGGAACATCCCCAACAGAAAACAGCTCATCGCTGGGCGAAAATCTATGCGACGGAAGCGGTTGAACTGAGTAAATATCCTCCCACAGAGAAAATAAAAATCCAGGCCATTCGCATTGGGGATCTGGGAATCGTGAGCCTGCCTTGTGAAGTGTTTACCGAAACCGGGCTGGCAATCAAAGACCAGAGCCCATTCGAAGCGACCTTTTCCATGGAACTGGCGAATGGTTCCAGCGGTTACCTGCCGACTCCTGGGCAGCATGCACTGGGGGGTTATGAAACCTGGCCGGCCCGCAGCAGTTACCTGGAAATCGATGCGGAAACTCACATTCGTCAGACCGCTTTAAAACTGCTCAACCAACTGCATGATTGAGCACGTACAAACTGTTATCGATCCAGCCAGCTGCTGAGCGTGACAGTGACTGCTTTTGGTTTGCCATTCCGGATCAGCAGGACCTCAACTTTATCACCAGCTTCTTTTTTACCAATAAGATCAACGAGGCTGTTAAAGTTTTCTACTTTTTGGTCACCGAACTGGATAATGCGATCCCCGGGCTGAATACCGGCATTCGCGGCAGCGAGCCCCTCACTGACGTCGCTGACCAGGCAACCGATATTACCGTCTCCCCCGACCTGGGAAAAAGTGATACCCAGCATGGCATCACTGTCACGCGTCTGGAAGCGGGTTGCGGGAAGTGCTCTCATCAAATCATCCATAGCCAGTTCCGGGATCGTATTTCCTTTGATCATGTAGAGCGTATCCAGATTTCTGATCCGTTTTATAAAACGCAGCCCGCGTTCAGTTCCCCCTGCTGGTTTCACTTCTTTTTCTTTTCCACCTGTTTTTTCACCTCCGCCTGCTTCAGTGACTTCTATTGTTTTTTCCGTTCCAGACCACCACTTCTCACCCAGCACAATGTAACGGACCTGACCTGGCTCCCGTGAATTGGCTCCAGGAGTCTTGGCAATGTCTTCCGCAGTCCAGAAGGTGACCTTGCCGCCCATTTTTGTAATTTCGCGCACCGCACGTTTTTCGCGAATGTCAGCGTGGCGATCAATGGCCTCTTCCGCACGAATGGCAACCGACGGATTGTTGGCATTGGCCAACTGTTCCAGCGCGTCTTCTGCCCGACCGACAGATTTCTCTTTCCCCTGAATGTAAACCTGTTCGATTACCAGAATCGCGCGCACTGCCGCTTCCAGGCTATCCCCTTTGGTTACTTTCATCAGGGGTTCAATAATCTGCTCACCATATTCGGGCAGTTTTTTCGTGGCCAGTTGCCGCGCCTGGAAATCATCGCTTTCCAGATCGAGTATGTAGTCGATGGCCTGCTGTGGCAGCGGCTGCGTTTCGTCTTTGGCATTCACCTCAGTCGTGCAGAAGAGGGGCGCCATCCACAACACAAAGCCTGTCAACAAAATCAAGCGGTTTCTCATCGGGTTTGTACCTCTCATAAAATTCTGTCGTACCAGAGCGACATCGTTCTATTTTCGGACAAACCCGGATGTAAATCAATACGAGACACCGCGGGGAACGCGGGAAACCACGCTATTTTTCCTGTTTTAATGCAGAATTTAACAGGCCAGGCCGATCGGTGGTAATGCCGGCCACACCCATTTCCGCCAGTTTTTTTGCATCAGCCACTTTATTGACCGTCCAGACATACACGGGCAGTCCTGCTTCGTTTGCCTGTTGGACAAATGCTTTGTCGACGAAACCATTATAGCCCAGATCCAGACCATCCAGGTTGGCTTCCTTGGCTTTCTGAATATAGTAACCTGGCTTGTGTTCCCACTTACGAGTCACTTTGTTCTGCTTCACTTTGAACACCCAGATGACTTCCCGTTCCGGCATTAACTGTTTGGCCTGCTGCATCGTGTCAAAATCAAATCCGATGATTGCTGTCTGGGCAGGGGCTTTTCCGGAGGCGGCTAGATCCGCTTTCAGTTGAGGCAGGACTTCGGGTCCGCATTTGATTTCAATAAACAGCCGTTTCTGATCCGGAATCGTTTCCAGAATCTGAATCAACATGGGAATGCGTTCCGCTTTATATTTTACATTTTTCCAGGCACCCACATCCAGTGTCTGCAACTCGTCGAAGGTCTGGTCTTTGACTTCCTGGTTCCGACCGCCGATGCGTTTGGTGGTTTTATCATGATAGGCGACGATCTTCCCGTCTTTGGACAGGTAGATGTCGATTTCAACCGCATCCGCATTCCGTTCCCAGGCCAGATTAATAGAAGCGAGGGTATTTTCCGGAGCGTCATAAGAGGCCCCCCGGTGCCCGATAATCTCGACGGCGGAAAGGGATGCTGTTGCTGTCATGATCAGGAGACCTGCTCCAAAAGAAAGAAACTGCGAAATTCGTCTGTCCAACATTCTATTACATCCTCGATAAAAGCGATCTGTTTTTCTGTGACGCGTCACTGCTTTCCAAGTCGATCAATCTGTCAGTTATATCGAATGATATTAAAGACTTGTAAAGAATCGATGAAATCCACCAATCAGTATCGCAGGAAGCCAGCAGAAGCTTCTGTTCAGAATACAAACGAAGCACTCCGTTGGAAATAGTCCGGCGGCTTCCCGGCCATTGCTTGACGACTGGCAGTATCACTTCTAAACTCACTTTTTGCAAACAGAGAGATTTCTGCAGATCACCTGTGACAGCAGTTCCATCTGTATTTGTTGATATTTTCAGGGCCGATCGTGCACATCTCCAAGGAGCCAGTCTGGTGAAAATTCAGGTGAACGGTGAAACCCGCGAGGTCCCGGCTGAATTCACAGTCGCCGATCTGCTGGTGGAACTGGCACTGCAGCCAAAGTATCTGGCCGTAGAACGAAATTTAATTTTAATTCCACGCGAAGAACACGCCGCCTGCGCATTGCAGGAAGGGGATCGCCTGGAAATTGTAACGCTGGTAGGCGGTGGGTAAATATTATGGCAACAATCGGCAGTACAGAATCTTCTCTCGTCCTGGGAACGCATCACCTGAATTCCCGTCTGATTGTAGGTACCGGGAAGTACTCGACTTACGAACTGATGCAGGAGAGCCTGGAAGTCAGTGGTGCCGATGTGATTACCGTGGCCGTTCGCCGCGAACGCCTGATCGATGCGGACGGACGCAATATTCTGGACTTCATTGATCTGGATAAATACACGATTCTCCCCAATACCGCGGGCTGTTTCACTGCTGAAGATGCCGTCCGCGTCGCACGTATGGGACGCGAAATTCTGCGGGGTCTGGAAAACCCGGGAGCCGACTGGGTCAAGATCGAAGTGCTCGGCGACACCAAAACACTGCTCCCCGATCCGGTCGCCACACTGGAAGCCACAAAGCAACTGGTCGACGAAGGCTTTTCCGTACTCTGTTACTCCACCGACGATCCGATAACCGCGAAGCGGCTCAAGGAAGCGGGGGCCACATCCGTAATGCCCGCGGGCAGCCCGATCGGCAGTGGCCAGGGAATTCTGAACCCGAACAACATTCGCATCTGTCTGGAATATCTGAAAGAAGACGATCCGGATTATCCGGTGATCGTCGATGCGGGCGTCGGGACTGCCAGCGATGTCACGATCGCGATGGAACTGGGCTGCGATGGAGTGCTGCTCAATACAGGCATCGCCGGTGCCCAGGACCCGGTCCGCATGGCACGGGCGATGAAACACGGTATCGAAGCGGGACGCGACGCGTATCTGGCCGGCCGCATCCCGAAAAAACTGTATGCGACCGCTTCCAGCCCGGAAACCGGTGTGATCGCCCCCAAGTGACAGTCAATCGCTTTTCAACTGTTATTCAGACTTTTCCTGTTTCTGCTTTGCTGCCGGCGGAGTCTTTGCAGAATCTGGCTGCGTCTTCCAGGCAGGCTGACGGTTCGCGATAATGATCACGCTGAGTTGATTTAATCCGGCGATGCCTCCGACTTCGCCTTGAACCGAGCTCACTTTCCACGTTGCCGTTGCATCGCGTACACCGTCATCGGCTAGCGCATTATTCAGTTTCGCGAGCGCTGCTTTAAGGGCTTCGTCATATGATCCGCTGTCGGATGTCCCTTTAAATCTACGCACACGCGGGCGGGCTTTCCGCTGTGCGTCATTGAAGAGCACTTCTTTCATTCCCTCATCCACGCCATGCACACGAATCCCCTTGACCCAGGACGGCATCCCTAGCCAGTGGTCTCTGGCTTTGACTTCCGAGATGACGGCAATCGCGGGCTGCGTGGGAGCCAGTGCCTTCAGATAATAATCCTGAATTCCATCTTGAGGTGGTTTGAGATAGCTCACACGCGTCAGTTCCACATCAGTAAACCCGCCACTGGGAACTTCCCCGCTCACTGTAACAAACAACTGAGGGGGATTCGTTGCCAGAACCTGGATTGCCACCTGCTTAATCTTTTTGACGGTCTCTGGTTCCACCGGTGGATCAGCAGCATACATGGAATTGAGACAGCAGTTTGTCAGAATCAAAATCAGTAAAGCACAGATGCTCTGTTTGAACTCATTCATGGGACACCCTTAGATAGTGTTAAGACACATGATCTCTCTGTCAGGTACCAGCGCATGCTGCCTGACTGTATTTAAGACGCATTTGAAGCCACATTCCGTTCCGGAAAATCGACATTGATCCACAATGCCAGGCTGACAGTCCCGGATAAGCCCTCTATCTTGCCTCAATCATCTGCCACTGATCTTCGTCCGCGAAGGGATCGATCAGTTGTGCCAGGCCGGCATCAACCAGTTCCTGCCCCGAGACGAACTTCCCGGGCCGCGTCCATTGATCCAGCACACTCTGATCACAACCGAAAAGCTGTGCCTGCAACCGGTCAAAGTCCGACTCCATGATTTTGAAATGCCGTGCCCATTCGGCTGCTTCTTCAAAGCGGACATCATCTTCACTCTGCCAGCGGATCGGATGAAACAGCAGCGTAGTATAAGTTGTCACAAAGCGATGCTTGCAGGCCGCAAAAGGCAGGATCGCAGCAGACGAGCATTCTCCCAAAGCCACGCCGGCCACATTTAATTTGCGTAAACGAATCAGGCTGGCGAGCGTCAGCCCGGCATAGACGGAACCGCCGGGAGAATCGAAGAAAATCGTGCCTCGACTGCCCCGCGGCAAATCCACGATCCGGGAGACCAGATCGGACTCTTTATCACCCAGATCGCCGGACAAAGCGATTTCCCACGCCGGTTCTCTATCCCGTGATCCTTGATTCCGCAAACCAGATGATTTCCCGGGATATGATTTTAAAGGGGACAGAGTCCGCGGGCGTCGTTTCGTATTCATTGTTCTCAGATATGTCTTCAGATAAGTGCCAGGCGATCTATTTTTCTCAAGCTACTTAGGATAACAGATCAAAAGGTCGTTTCGCAAACTGAGTTCCGGTTCAGTTGCAGAAAAAATCATTGAAATTGCCCCTGCGACTTGGCGCAGCAATGCTGTTCAGCACACAATAACTGATAGTAATTCACTAACCCATTACGACCCACTGCCTTTTGAGGAATTTTCGCTGTGAAAATCGTTTTAAGTATACTCTGCCTGTTTGTTGGCCTCAGCTCCGTTGCCGACGCGAAAGATGCGCCCGTTGAAATCACAAAAAACGGTACGAAATTGAGTGTCACCATCGCTGGAAAACCATTCGCCACATATAACACAGGCGGCGATCTTCCCAAGCCGTTTTTCTCTCCCGTGCGCGCCGCTGATGGCACGATCATCACACGTTCGCTGGTTGACCCCGAAGATCACCCGCACCATAAGGGAATCTGGGTGGCCGTTGATGAAGTCAATGAAGTTGACTTCTGGGCAGAAAAAGGCAAGATCAAAAACAGCGACGTCAAAGTCATCAAAGCCGCCGGCAATCCTGCCGTTATGCAGGTGACCAATCAATGGCTCGGCGCAGACGGAAAACCAATTGTCACCGAAACAACAGTGATTTCAATCTACGCCAACCGGCTCTTAACTTACGACATCACCTTCAAAGCGGGTGACAAACCGGTTGTCTTCGAAGACACCAAAGAAGGTCTGTTTGGAATTCGTCTGCCTAATGGCATGCGGGAAAAAGAAGAAGGCAGCGTCGAAAATAACACGGGCATTAAAGGCACCAAAGACAACTGGGGCAAACCTACCGAATGGATCGACTACTATGGTCCGCTGCACGGTAAACTGTATGGCGTGACTTTGATGGACTCTCCCCAGAACTTCAAGAAATCGCGTTACCACGTTCGCAACTACGGCCTGTTTACGATCAGCCCGTTTGGCGATCATTCTTACACCAACAAGAAATCACCGGCCGACCCCAAACACCTGAAAGCGGGTGGTACGTTTAATCTCAAGTACGGCTTGTATATTCATCAGGGTAATACACAGCAGGGGAAAGTCGCTGACGCCTATCAGCAGTTTCTGAAAGTGACCGGCTCCAAGCCCGCTGATAAAAAACAAACCGCCAAACCAAAGCCCAAAACCAAGAAAGTTTCAGTGGCTCCCAAAAAACCAGCTGCTCCTCCTGCTAAGAAAGTCGCTGCAGCTCCTTATGAAGAAAAGAGCACTCCGGTAAAACCAATTCCTGAAACAGAAGCCGTTTCCAATCCGGACTGCTACTGCCAGCCGGCTCCTGTACAGAGACGGCGTGGGCTGTTTCGACTGCGACGCAACCGCTAGAAGTGAACCCTAGTCCACTTCTCACTCTTCCAGATTCGTCTGTGGTCTGAATAATCGGAGATTCCGTTAAAAGATCACAGTCTGTGTCTGGCTAAGCGCGTGCTGTTCATTGCGGGCAGTAGCCTGCTTGAATAAGATCAGCTTCATTGTTTTTGCCTTATGGAGCTTTCCGGCGAACCCCGGCTCCCTGAGTGCAGATCATACCCTGCAGGAATACGTCAGGATCGATGAGCAATCAGCGGCTCTCGATCCGGTCTGTTGAGTCTGACTCATGTGGACCGAATCTCTTCCTGACCGCGCGGGATCCACACAAACGTTATTTCGGTACTGCAGCTTTCTTACCAAGGACATACGACGGTGTTACGAACACATACCTGTGGCGAATTAAGAACAGATCATGTCGGGCAGACAGTCACACTGGCGGGCTGGGTGATCCGCGGTCGCGACCATGGCGGCCTGGCCTTCATCGACCTGCGCGATCGCTACGGAGTAACTCAGATCGTGTTCAACCCGGACCGTGACGCCGATATGCATGAGCTGGCCCGCTCCCTGCGTGCGGAAGACGTCATTCAGGTAGCCGGCGAAGTCGTACTGCGGGATGACCGGGAAAACGAAAAGCTGGCGACCGGAAAAATTGAGATCCGCGCTCATGAGCTCAAAGTGCTCAACAAAAGTAAGACGCCTCCGTTCGAACCAGGCACGAGCGAACTGCCTAATGAAGAACTGCGTTTGACCTATCGCTTCCTCGATCTGAGGAGTGAACGCCTGCAGGAAGCTCTCATGGTCCGGCATCGTCTGACCAAACTGACCCGCGACTATTTCGATGAGCATCAGTTTCTGGAAATTGAAACGCCGATTCTGGGTCGCAGCACACCGGAAGGTGCCCGCGATTACCTGGTTCCCAGCCGCGTCCATGAAGGCAGCTTTTATGCGTTGCCGCAATCACCACAGATCTACAAACAGATTCTGATGATTGGCGGCTATGACCGCTACATGCAGATTGCCCGCTGTTTCCGTGATGAAGACCTGCGAGCCGACCGTCAACCGGAATTCACACAGATCGATATCGAAATGGCGTTTGTCGAACAGGAAGACATCCTGACCTTAATCGACGGCCTGATTGCCCGCATTCTCAAAGATCTGCGAAACATTGAAATCAACGAGCCGCTCCCCCGCTATAATTACCATGATGTGATGGAAAAATATGGTTCCGATAAACCAGACCTGCGGTTTGACCTGGAACTGATCGATGTGGGTGAGATTGCCGCCAGCTGTGACTTCGCCGTCTTCAAGAAAACGATCGAGTCCGGCGGACGCGTCAGAGGTTTAAATGCCAAAGCCGCCGCCGACCGCTACAGCCGCAAAGACATTGACGGCCTGACCGAATTCGTGGGTGAATACGGTGCCAAAGGGTTGGCCTTCTTCAAAGTCACCGAGGAAGGGCTGCATTCCCCCATTGCAAAGTTCTTCTCTGATGAAGACAAGCAGAAGATCATGGAAGCCATGAAGGCGGAGGTCGGCGACCTGCTGTTTTTCGTTGCCGACCAGTGCTCGGTAACTTCAGCAGCCCTGGCCGCTTTGAGAAACCGCCTGGGTAAAGAGCTGGAACTGTACGGCCCCGATGATTTCGAGTGCTGCTGGGTCGTCAATTTCCCCCTGCTTTCCTACAACGAAGATGAAAAACGCTGGGACGCTGAGCATCATCCCTTCTGTCAGCCCGTCGAAGAAGACGTACAGTACTTCGAAAGTGATCCAGCCAAGGTGCGGGCACAATCGTATGACCTGGTGATGAATGGTTATGAATTAGCCAGTGGCAGTGTTCGTGTACACGATCAGAATGTGCAGCAGACGATCTTCGATTTACTGGGGATCTCGGCGGAAGAAGCGGAAGAACGTTTCGGCTTCCTGCTGCAGGCATTGCGTTACGGGGCACCCCCACACGCCGGCGCTGCACTGGGTCTGGATCGTCTGGTAATGCTGCTCTGCGGAAATGATAATATCCGTGACGTCATCGCATTCCCCAAAACTCAGAAAGCAGCCGACCTGCTGAGTGGTGCTCCTTCAGAAGTCGATCCACACCAGCTCCGCGATCTACGGATCAAAGTTGACATTCCCAAGTAAGGGATCTGCGGGCATAATAGGGTGACACCCCTTAAGGAGAACGGAATGAAATTTGTCACCCCGTTTCTGTTATTGCTTGCCGGCCTGCTATTGATGGCCTGTAGTGAAGCGATGCCGGAAACCGTCGCAGACAATGAATCCACTGAGCCAGCGAAGCCGCTGCCACCCGTGATCGTAGAAGTCTCATTCAAGGATGCTGCTTCGAAATCGGTACCCGTTCCGCAGCCGGGTTTCTGGCCACACTGGCTGGGCTCGAATTACGATGGTATCTCGAGCGAAACCGCCTGGCGGGCGGACTGGACCGACAAACCACCACAGGTCAGCTGGCGCAGGAATGTGGGAATCGGTTACAGTTCGATTTCCGCAGCCGACGGCCGCCTGTATACAATGGGCCACAACGAGGGCAACGAAAGTGTATACTGTCTGGATGCAGAGACCGGCGACATTATCTGGGAACAAAGTTATCCAGCAGAACTGGTCAATCACCTGAATGCAGGAGGCCCGGGAGCCACGCCGACCATTGATGGCAACTTTCTTTTCACGAACAGTCGCGACGGCAGGTTGATCTGCTTTGAAATTAAAACAGGCAAGATTGTCTGGGAGAAGAAATTAACCGAAGCCTACCAGATGGAAGTACCTGAGTGGGGCTTTACCTGTTCGCCGCTGATCCTGGGTGAAAAACTGCTGATCGAAGCCGGACGTCTGGTCGCGCTGGATAAACGCACGGGGAAAGAACTCTGGAAATCCGCGCCTCATATGCCAGGTTATGGAACGCCGGCTCCTTTTGAAATAGAGGGAACCCAGTACCTGGCGCTGCTCAATAATGATTGTCTCTCAATCGCCCGCGCCAGTGATGGTACCGAAGTCACAACCTTCAACTGGCCTTCCCCCTTTGATACGAATTCCACCACTCCGATCATTGACGGGAATACGATTTTTATCTCATCGGGGTACCATAAGGGCTGTGCTCTCCTCGAATTTAAAAACGAAAAGCTCACGGCTCGCTACACCAATAAAGACATGAAGAACCACTTCAACAACAGTGTGCTCTTTCAAAAGCACTTCTTTGGCATGGACGGGAATTCCAACCTGGGTCGCATCGTACGTCTGAACTGCCTTGATCAACAGACGGGTAAAATAAAATGGCGTGAAGCAGGTTTTGGCTGTGGTTCTGTGCTGATTTCAGATGGTAAGCTGATCATTCTCTCTGATGAAGGAACCCTCGTCACCGCAAAAGCGTCTCCTGAATCGTATCAGGAAATTTCCCGCTTCAAGGTACTCGATGATCAATGCTGGACGGTTCCTCTGCTTTGTGGTGGCCGCATCTACTGCCGCGACTCGGCGGGAAATATCGCCTGCGTGGATGTCCGCCAGCCTTCACCGGATCAATAATCAAGCCTGGTAGTGGCGGTTGATTAAATCGTTCTGAACCCAGAGCAATTTGTTGAACGCCGTTAATGTTTTGACCTCTGTGTCGCGATCCAGGTTCAGACCAAGGATCGTATTGATCAACGCGGTTGAGACAAATCCCATCAAGGCGTTCATCTGTACGAGAGGCACGTCCAGAGTCGGACTACCTGCTTTGGGAGTATGAATTTTTCCCACCAGATCCAGGTACTGTACCATTTTTTCGTCATACGGTCGGGTGACCAGAGCTTCCAGGTAGCGGCCCAGATGTTGCTTCCGAAACTGAATCATTTCATGATCCAGAGTCAGGGTCTCAATACTTTCAGGAGTTTCGCCCTCGTAACCATGTTGGCGTGGCACAAAATGACGTTTCGTGCAATCATATCGAAACAACTGATCATACACTGCATCAACCAGTGAAGGGACCAGGGGTGCCAGAGCGCCCGCAGCTCCATGAATCGCCTCTAAGTCATCTTCCGTAATTCCAATAAAATCCACCAGATACTGAAATCGATAGGCCAGATCGGATTCCAGTTTTTCTTCATCAATCTGCCTCATTTTTGATTTCTCCCCGAATTGAGCGACTATAATGATTTGAGATTGAATCGAAGTATAACAAACGCGATAATCGACATCGATGTCCAATTATCGTTTTTAAGGACTTTCCTATGTTTTCCCAGACTGTTGAATACGCACTCCGAGCAATTGTTCACTTGGCGGATCAGGCTCCCCACCCTTGTACGACTGAGCAAATCGCAAAAGCCACCAAAGTACCCCAGGCCTATCTTTCGAAAGTGCTCCAGAGTCTGCGGCAGTCAAACGTGGTGCATTCACAACGGGGAATCGGTGGCGGCATCTCCCTGGTCAAGACTCCTGAGGAACTGAGTCTGCTGGAAGTGGTCAATGCCGTCGATCCAATCTGCCGCATCAAAACCTGCCCGCTGGGTTTAAAAGGGCATGGCGCGAATTTATGTCCGCTGCATCGCAAACTGGACGATGCCATGGGAGAAACAGAGACCGCCTTCGCAGAAACGACACTGGCTGACATTCTGATGTCTTCCACCAGCAGCTACCCGCTGTGTAATGAACCTCACGAGCGTCTGACCCCGCTGGGCGGCCCCACTGTCGCTCCTTCAAACTGATCCGGGTCATTCACCAGCCTGATTGAAATTCCCACGTTTTAAAAATGAGTCCGTCTGCACCTTCGGTTCGCCTGCTGGTACTGCCTGTTCGAAGTAGGCCTGCTCAACCTGCTGAGGTTGCTCGCCCAGCTGATCTGGAATCGGTTCGGTTTGAGTCGCAGAGACCTGCTGCAGTTCTGACCTGGCATGTCGCGCGAGCTGCTCCTGCTTTACCTCGCGTGCTTTCCAGCGTCCGACCACATGAGCCGGGATCACCGCTCCGGCTTTCACTGCCAGATCAGCATATGGCAGAAAAGGAGTTGCAGCCCCTGCGATATAGGTCGCGTAGGCGGGATAAAGTACCTGATACGCTTCTTCTTCTGTCTCAAAATCCTCTTCCGCGCGTAAATAACCTAATGCATCATTGGTGGCAATCGCTTCCGGCCAGAGCGACACAACCGGCAATGCCCCCGCGACCGCGTAAGTGCCTTTATACTTCCGGGTCCCAAAATCTTTCGCGTGTCCCCCTTCATGTAAAGCCACAGCGGGATGATCAGAATACAGGCTGATCGTATTGGTAAACGGATTATAGTTGTCGCCTCCAATTATTCGTCCGGGCAGCAGTGTATAAGAGAGAGCCGTCAATGTCCCCGCAGTATAGCGCCAGCCCCAACCCACCGCTTTATTTTTTCGCAGTCGCTTCCATTCCCCCACCGGATCGTATTCATTGACGCGCACCTTCACCTGTTCCAGTCCATTCTTTTCCAGGTAGGCTGCGATCACCTCCTCGGTTTCCGGAGAAACGTTGTGGTTATCAATTCGCCTGTCCCAGAGCAGTACTTTTCCCGGAATCCCGATAACCCAGCCGATGCCATCAATGACAGGTCTGCGCTTGCCTCTCGCAATTTGGGGCTCTCCTTCTGCGAGTAAAGGCTCGGGGGATTGAATCAATGCAGGCTGGTAGACATAGGGAGTTGTAGCGCAGCCTGACATTGTAGAACCAGTCAGGCAGACAACGAACACCAGCCAGATGGTTTTTTGCGCACAATTTTTCTGTAAAGAGAACATGAGAATGCAACCGGGGAATGGAGTTTATGTGAGAGGGGAGTGCTCTGTATCAGAGGTCTCTTTTTGAAGCAAGCCCGATTTCTGAATCGCACAATAGCAGGCACTCATTCGGCAAAGTTTGCCGTTTCGATCGGGCCACTTTTCATAAACAGACGAAAGAACGAACTGAACAACGGAATTCCCGTCATCAGGATCCCCGTCCCCAGAAACACCCAGCCAAACAGGTAATAGAACCAGGTGGTTTTAAAGACGCCTGGCTCGAGAACCGCTGTTTCCGGATGTTGGGGGTCGTAATACACGGTCACGCTTTGCTGGATCGGATATTTTTTGATGGTATTCTGAGCCAGTGATCTGTCGGAGGTGGAAACATCACTGCCAAACCAGACTGTTTTCGCCTCATAATTTTTGTCTTGGACCTGGTAGCGATAAACCACATGCGCAGAATAAGTGGAAGAATTTGAGTTACTGCTGCGATGCGATTGCACATCTGATGCGAGGACCTCACCTGTCGTCACAGGCCAGTCTTTGCTGGCACGAGCCTGTTCGAGGAGGGGGAGCCCTTTTAGATAAGCCATCACATAGCCAACGATCAGAAAAATGAATCCCAGAAATATGATCAGCCTGCGTCCGATTTTTTGCATACGATGACGGTTTGCAATCATTTCCAGACTCCTCTCCTTACAGTGTGGTATTGACATGCATGCCAGTTGAGCCGACGCTCAACTGTCACCAAACATGTCTCCAAGTCCTCCCAGCACGGAGCCTTCCCCCACCGAAGATCCGCCGGCTGCAGGCGCGTGTGCCAGCACACGATCGGCGAGACGGGAAAAAGGCAGACTCTGCAGCAACACGGTCCCGTGTCCGCGGAGGGTTGCCAGAAACAGACCTTCTCCCCCCAGAACCATCGACTTCAAATTACCGGCTTTTTCAATGCTGTACTCGATGTCCCCGGTAAACGCGACAATACAGCCTGTGTCCACACGGAGCGTCTCGCCATTCAGTTTCTTTTTAATCACGGTTCCCCCCGCGTGGACAAAGGCCATTCCGTCACCCCGCAGTTCCTGCAGAATAAAACCTTCCCCACCAAAGAAGCCCGATCCCAGACGTTTATTAAACGCCATGGTGACTTCCGTGCCTAAAGCGGCACACAGAAACGAATCTTTCTGGCAGGTAATGGCACCGCCCACTTTATCCATATCAATGGCGATAATTTTTCCCGGGTAGGGGGCAGCAAACGCAACGCGCTGTTGACGCGACCCTTCGTTGGAAAAGTGTGTCATAAACAGTGACTCACCCGACAGCATGCGTTTTCCCGCTTTGAATATTTTTCCAAAGAAGCCATCATTGGGTTGAGATCCATCCCCCATCCGCGCTTCAAAACGGATTCCCTCTTCCATGTAATTCATTGAACCGGCTTCCGCAACCACCGATTCTCCCGGATCCAGGATGATCTCCACGATCTGCAGATCCGAACCAAATATTTCGTAGTCCACTTCATGGCACCGCATAGATTTTCCTCTTCCATCAGGTACTAAAATAGCTTGATTATCCGTCTCTGTATCAAAACGGTCTTTTCAGCAGCATGGTTTAAAATAATACAGGCATAGCCCTTAAATAATGTCAATCTTTTCCGAATACGCGAAGATTGCCGATTTTGAGTGAAGAACTAAATTTCAACTGGTCGATTGTATGAGTTAAGGTTTCTGCATTTCAGACCACGACCTAAAGCCTCTGAAATAATGAACATAATTTCATTTTAAGGATCTGATTTACAAGAAATGTCAGGCTTCAGCCAGGAAAATGTAGAGTCTATTTTCGCCCAGGCGGGTGAGAGTATGTCTGCAATTGCTGATTCTCTCAACCAGTGTTTCGATTTTCAATATCGTCTGGAAATGGGGGAGTCTGGTGTCTGGTCACCGGAAGAACTGGGGGAAGCGTTCCAGGGTCCTGGACTGGTTACCCTGTTTCGATTTGGTAGCGAGGCAATGCTCGGACTATTTCCCGCAAATCTGCCTTTACCTGACTGGTACTCTGAACCGGGTGACTCACAGACATCACGTCTGCAGACACTTGCATTGGAGTGGTCAATGAATCTGATCCCGATGGATATGGGTGACGTTGACGAATTCAAAACCTATTACGTAGATAATTTAGCAAGTGAAGTAACAGCATGTGCTCCCAGTGACTGGGCCGCACTATTGCGTATCAATTTATTTTCCTCAGAAGAAGAGAGCGACGGCCAGAGCCCGAGTGCTGTGATCCCTGTAATTTGGCCACTGACGAAACCGCCAGTTACAGAATCCGTTGAACCGGAAGCCGATCCAGCACCGCAGCCGTCCTCTTCCTCTGCTGCTCAAGCGACGCCACCGATGGCACAGGCAACTCCTGCCAACTCGAACCAGAATCCGCTCAATCGGCTCAATAAACTGCCGGTACAGGCAATCGTGAAACTGGCATCCAAAAAAATTGAAATGAACCAGTTACTTTCCATCTGCCCCGGTTCACTGATCACCTTTG
Organism: Gimesia sp.; assembly: GCF_048262075.1. Classification (GTDB taxonomy): domain Bacteria; phylum Planctomycetota; class Planctomycetia; order Planctomycetales; family Planctomycetaceae; genus Gimesia. The sequence goes on along the minus strand of NZ_JBLXFK010000005.1, from coordinate 346,651 downwards.
ATAAACCCTGTGAGGATCCCCTGGATTTGTATATTAACAATCAGGTTTTCTGCCAGGGAGAAGCAGTCAAGATTGGTGAAAACTTTGGTTTGAAAATTGATCGCGTCGGTTTCAAAAAAGAATATGAAACCAAGATCATCGAGTTTTAATGCTGAGCGAATCGGCTCCAGAGAACATCTGCTGCCTTCAATCCGCTTCCCCAGATCATTCGACTTTTCCGCGATCAAAGGCAGAAATCATGATAATCCAGTAGTTCAGGTAGAGGATTAATTGGATGAAAAATCGCTGAAATTGAGATTTTCTCAGAACGAATGACAGCAGAAGGTCGTATTATAATAGTAGTTCCTTATTTTTATAAACGAATTCCTGTCTGAGAACAGTTATCACATCTTCAACCTGAGTCAGGCCGCTTGAATTTCAAGGCGACAAGAATCTCCTAAACAGTCATTTCAAAAAGGTTTAGGATCTAAAATAATGACACCGTGCTCAAGCGAAACTTGCACTGGGCTTACGACACGCAATCATCGGGCATGACTTTGCACCAATCCAGGTGAATTTGAATTGCGCTGTTGCCTGCCCGATAAAACGTTCGATATCATTTCACACATTGAACCATCGCTACTTTTAAGTGAACTTTAGACCATGGGCTCCGAGTCAAAATCTGAACGATCAATGACGGAACAGGAATCTCTGCCCGAATTTTTTGCGCGGCCCGTTCCTGATGCGGAGGGTCCGGAGACCATCATCAGTCCGCTGGAGCCCATCCCCGCTCCAGATCGTGAGAAAGACAGCGCCCAAGCATATTTTGCCCGCTCTTCCATCTGTAACCGACTGTTCCCTCCTACCACAGACGATGTGGAAGCACCTGAAGAAGCAACCAGCCCTGCCGGTATGAAGCTGGAACACTTTGTCATCCGGGAACGCATCGGACGCGGAGGCATGGGTGCTGTATTCCGTGCCATCGATACCCGCCTGGATCGTGTCGTGGCGCTGAAAGTATTAAGTCCCGGTCAGTCACGCGATTTGGGATCGGTGAAACGATTCCAGAACGAAGCCAAGGCGGCAGCAAGACTGGACCATGAAAATATCTCCCGCGTGTTTTATATCGGGGAAGACCAGGGGCTGAACTTCATCGCCTTTGAATATGTCAAAGGGACCAACGTTCGCGAGATCATTCAATCGCGCGGCATCCTCCCGGCAGCAGAAGCCGTCAATTACGCTTTGCAGATTGCCTCGGCTCTGAAGCATATCAACAAAGCGGGTGTCGTGCATCGGGATATCAAACCATCCAATATCATTATTACCCCGGGTGGCCGCGCCAAACTGGTCGACCTGGGACTGGCTCGCAAGGAAAGCGATAACGCTTCCGCCGACCTGACTACTGCAGGCACCACGCTGGGTACGTTCGATTATATTTCTCCCGAGCAGGCAAAAGATCCGCGCAACGTAGATGTCCGCAGTGACATTTATTCGCTGGGCTGTACCCTGTATCACATGCTGACCGGAGAACCTCCTTACGGCGAAGGCACCGTGCTGCAGAAACTGCTGGATCATTCCGGAAAAAATGTTCCCGATCCGGCAACCATCAACAAACATCTGCCACGTGAACTTTCACTGATCGTTCAGAAAATGATGGCCAGTGATCCGATTGATCGCTATCAGACTCCCGAAGAGCTGATGTATCAATTGATGCAAGTCGCCGGGCAACTGGATCTGCGCGGCGTAAATCCCGAAGGACTGGTCTGGACATCCCCCACGAACTCCCGCCTGGGTTTTCTGGAAAAACATATCGGCTGGATTGCCACCGCGGCCGTCCTGCTCATCATTGTTATTCTGCTGGACCGTTATCCAGCGTTCAACCCTGCCTCGGTGAATGTGGCGCAAAATAGTAGTCAGAAAACTGACTCTTCCAAACCAACAGCGAAAAAAACCGAACAGAAGACACAGGACCCTGATCTCGCCATCGCAAAATCGAACACCCCTGTTTCGCCGACCATCCCAAGTAAAGAAATAGTCGGTTCCCTGGCGTCTCCTGAAAAGGAAAGTACTAAAACAGTCCCAAAAACAACGACTCCAGAGAAAAGTACGACTGACAGTGAAAGCATCGAAGATAACCGTTTAGCAAAAATGAATCTGGAAGAGGATAATAAGCCTCTGAACGAGATTTTTGACAATGTGCCCCTCCTGTCAACGAAAAGAACGATCAGCGAAATCCTGGACGCCGGAAATCTGCCCGGCACCAGTTCTGACTCGGGTAATAAAGTACTGCGTGATACCACGGTCACCATGTCTGAAAGCAGCCAGAAGAAATCCATGGTCCCGCTGGCTCCCGATCCCGAAGTACCGGCAGAAACAGAACCCGATCCGTTCCCCAAGAAAAGCGAGAACGAGTTTCGCAAGATCGAAATTCCTGCCATCACCATTATCAATCCTGATGGCACTGCCGGCCAGGACTTCAAAACGCTGGATGCCGCCTGTGCTGCCGCCGACGATGGCAGTATCATCGAACTCGGCTTCACAGGCATTCGTAAAGAAGCCCCTATCCACATCAATAATAAACGTGTCCGGATTCGTGCTGCCAAAGATCGAAAACCGATCCTCCTGTTCGAATCGGTCGAAGAACCAGCCGAAGGTTTCCAGACCCACATGATACAAATTGCCAATGGTTCTCTGGAACTGTTCGAGCTGGGAATCATCGTGGACGTCAAAGATCTCAACACGGATTCCTGGGCGATTTTCTCACTGAAAAATGCACATGACATCCGCCTGCATCAGGTAACCGTCACCTGTGCCAATACCACCAGCCAGCAGGTTTCCATCTTCGAAATGAACGAGCCCATCAACCAGGGACTCAATGACGACTCCATGATGGGAAAACGTCAGGTGAAAGAATCGACGTTTGTGGAAATTGTAAACTCCGTACTTCGCTGTGACGGCCATGCGTTCTCCATTCGGGAAACCGCTCCGACACGCCTGGAGGTTACCAACTCTGCTTTAATGATTGCCCAGTCACTGATTGACCTGGTGGGCTGTAACAATAAACCCATGGAAGGCGATCACCTGGAACTCGTATTGAATCATTCCACGTTTGTACTGGGTAAAGGACTGTCTGTGATGGATAGTGGCGCGATTCCGCGTGAACTGATTCCCCTCCACGTCTCCGCACGCAATAATGTATTCTTCTCACGCACCAATGCCCCATTTGTGATGATGAAAGGTAACACCAACGAAAATGATTTCCGCCAGAAACTGCTGACCTGGCGCGGAACCAACAATTATTTTGATCGTTTCGGAACCTTCTGGACCATTCAGTCTCAACAGGGAACCACCGGTGCGCTCTCCATGGATGCCCTCGACTGGAAAGATATCTGGGGGCTTTCTGGTGATGTCAACAGTTACCAGATGGAAATCCCCTGGATCGCCGACCGCCAGAAACTGATCAACGCGTTATCCTCGGAACTGCAACCGTCACAATTACAGTTCACCCAGCCTACAGATGGCAGCCCGACGATTACTGCCATCGATCGCACGAATGCCGGCGCTGACCTGGTGACGCTACCCGAGCTGCCTCGGGTCATCAAAGCGCCCCGAACCGAATAAACGCGGTTTTCTCCTCGAATCAGGGGCTGAGTGGGGAAATCAGGTCTGTCTGATCTCTGTAGAAATGTGTATGATGACAGAGGCCCGTAGCCTGATTCCCAACGAACCCACTCTCAATCCTGCTTCACTCGGCTGCTCATCTCGTATTCATGGTATGTCGCTCTTCCTATTCTGAATATTCAACAAACGTGATCGTTCAGGGACGATCTGCCTGGTGGATTCGCGTTTGCATTCTGGCTGCAGTCCTGTTCTCACCGGCGATCAGTTCAGCCGATGACCCGACGCGCTCTTATTTTGAGGGCCTGCGTCAACGGCATCTGTTTGGCATAGCAGAAGGCTATTGTTTAAATCGCCTGGCACTGCCGCGGCTCACCGACACAGACCAGGCCCGCTATACTCTGGAACTGGCCCGCACACTGGCGGCACATGCGCTGGCTACGCAGGGACAGGAACAGGAGGAACTCTGGAAACGGGCGGAAGAGACCATCACGGAATTCTGCCGGGAGCATTCTGACTGGTCCGACACGACTGTCTTCGAAGCCGAGCGGGCACGTATTAATGCGTTCAAAGCTGAAATCGCGTATTGGCAGGTCAAAGCGGACCCGCAAAATCAACCACTCAGGGAGACAGCCATCAGGGAGTTGACACAAGCGGTCACTCAACTGATTCAGGCGGAAACCCGCTTAAGCCAACTACTGAAAAAATCGGGCGCATTCAAGAAATTTACCGTTCTCAAGACGGCCACCATCCGCGATACCCTGCTCGACTTTCAACTGCTGATTGGTTTGACGGGAATGAAACTGGGGGATCTGTTTCAGGCGAACAGCCCACAGCGGAAAGCAGCCGTGGATGCGGCAGAAAAATGGCTGGAACCACTGTCCCGCCGGGCAACCACTCTTCAATTGACCTGGCGCAGTAAACTGGCGCTGATTCAATGCGAACGAATCGATGGCGACACCGCCGGCGCAGCACGAGGCATCCAGGCCTTACTCAAAGAGAAACCACCCGCTTATCTGCATGAACCACTCTTTGTGGAATCGATGCGCATACTGCTGCACGACGGAAAAGCGCAACAGGCAGCGTCACAGATCATCCAGTATCGACAGGATCACGGCAGTATCACCAGCGAACTGGGCTTCCTGGAAATCACAGCATTGATCCAGCTTAGAAAAATCGCACTTGAGAAAAAACAGGACGCACTGGCGGAAGAAATCTGGCAGCAGGTTGAAACACGCTCCCAGTTTCTTAAACAGACGCAGCCGGGTTACTGGTCGCAGCGGGCCTGGATACTCGTCGATCAGCAGCACCAGGTCGATCAGTACGGCAGTCAGCTTACTCAAAGTCTGAAACAGGCCCAGCTCCTGTACTCGCAAGGCAAGATCAAACAGGCCATCGAAGCCTATACAAAAACGGCACAGCAGGCGACCGCCGAGGGTAAAGGCGATCTGGCCTTTGAACTGGCATTTACCAGTGCCTCCCTGCAGTTGCAGACGAAACAGTATAAAGAGGCGGCAGCGCTGTTTCAGTCGCTGTCTCGAAAATACAGTACCGCGCCCCGCGCTGCTGATGCCGGCCTGCTGGCGGCCTGGTGCCTGGGTCAGCTCTATACACAAAGCCGCACCAAATCGCGCAGACTAGCCTACACCGCCGCGCTGGAAGAGGTACAGAAACAGTTTCCCGACAGCAAAAATGATTATGAAGCGGGCTGGATGCTGGCCCGACTGGAAGAAGCGCGTCTACAATATTCCAAGGCACTCGTGCTGTATGACGAAGTTCCCGCCGACCATCCCCGGGCGGCTGACGCGCAGCTCGGAATCGCCCGCTGTTACGAACAGATCCTGCAACGACTGTCTTCCCTCGGAAAACCCACCAAAGCCTGGCGACAGGAAGCCATCGATGTCCTGGAAAAATACCTTGCCGACTTCCCTGCTGAGTCTAACCCGCTGATCCTGCAGTCCCAGGCAGATATCGCCATTCGGCTCACACGAATTTATCTGAATGACTCACCCCCGCTGTATGACAAAGCCAATCGACTGCTGGAATTAATTATCAGCAGCGCGTCGCGCAATATCGCAGAACTCAAACGCAACAATGAACATGCGGAAGCCAGTGTCGCACAGACGGCGAAAGTGATTCAACGCTGGAATGATATCGCCAACCAGGCACGACGGCTGAAGATCATTACGCTGGCAGGACAGGGAAATCCAACCGCGGCCCGGTCGCTGGTGGAGAACCTGGAGAACGCAGGAACCAATGAGCTGCTGTCAGTCCTGAATGGCGTCTCACAGATTAATCTCGACCTGTCCGCCGAGACACGCTACGAACTGGGTCTGCTGCAGTTAAAGTCGGCAGAGAAACTGATCAGTCGTCGCGAAGAATTAACTCCCCCCCAACGACAGCAACTGGATCTCTGCCTGGCCGAAGCATACCTGGCAACAAATCAGCATATCCGAGCGCTCGAGTATTACCAGGAACTGTTGAAGCAATCACCGCGGGACAGCACACTTATCAAACAGGTCGCGCTGCTGCTGGAACGCTGTGGCACCAAAGCCTGCCTGCGGGAAGCAGCGCAGAAATGGCGACAGCTGGAATCGACAGAAAAAGCAGGCAGTATCCCCTGGCTCGACGCCCGCCTGCATATCATCCAATCCACTTTCGATTCCGGCAATGAAGCCGAAGCAAAGAAACTGCTCGGCGTGACGACGCTGCTCTACCCCGACCTGGGCAACGCAGAACTAAAACAACGTTTCCAGGAACTGCAACAACGCATTCAAAAGTGACCGTTTCCTGCTAAATCGGTGAATCATGTATCAGGTAGACCCTCTATTTAAAAAACACCTGTTTTTGTGTACTGGCGTTTTTGCTCTTTTATTAATGTGGTATATCGGTAGTCTGGGAGTTACTGACGGCAAAGGACCAGGCATCAGTAATGCCATCGCTCTTGTCCTGTTTGTGCCAGTAGGCGGAAAACTGTTGGCTGCAAAGCAGTACCTTTTATTTATTGCCACGTTACTGCTTTGTCTGGCTGTTGGCTTTGCAACCGGCAGCTTGATAGAAACACATCTGATGACGCTCACCCTGTCTCACAGCCTGCTCGTTTGCGGAATCGGCGGTCTGCTGGGGCTTCTGGAATTTGGTTTATTCTGGATATTTTATCGCAGACTGTTTTTTCGCTCTCGCTACGATCTGCATCGAATGTTCAGAGGCAGGAAATAGAGCATGAACCTGAAACCTCTGCCATGTGATGTGGGCTTTGCAGATGCGGAACTGGACCATTACCTCAAAGAGCAGTCCCAACTGAAGGTGATCATTAGAGCCTGGAATCAAAAGAAAATTGAGCTGGTCTTTCAGGATGTGATCCAGCTGCTCGATCAGGGGATCGGGGATATTGCTAATGTTTGCAGGGAAACCAACCAGACAGATTTCCTGATCTCTGCGCTCGAAACCACGTATGAAAGCATCCCGGCAACACATCCTTATCAGGAATATGCCTTTTTAGACCATAACGACAGCAAAGTACTCACGGTGGTCGCGAAATCGGTTGACGTCCGAGTAGCCGATTAACAGGCAATCCATACACGATCCATTTTAATCAGATCAGTTTTACTACCAATAGAGAAACTGGCTGACAGATGAGAGACGAAATGAAACACCCTCTCCTGACGAACTCAGAACTGGAATGGTCGGACGTGGCAGCGAACTGTCGCATGAATCGCGAGCGGGAAATCACAGGAACGAACAGTTATACCGCTGACCTGAAACTCAACCCGCTCGATTTCTTAATGGCGCGGGTCGAGACACACTCCAACGTCCGCTGGCTTGACTTGTGCTGTGGATCAGGGCGAGCTCTGATTCAGGCAGATCAATATTTTCGCGCACAACAGCAGTCTATTCAGATCCGGGGTATTGATCTTGTTGATCTGTTTCAACCTGTCATCGACACGACAGCTACCCTGCAACTGGAAACAGCATCTCTGCATGACTGGACCACCATACTAAAATACGATCTGATTACCTGCGTGCATGGACTGCACTATGTCGGTGATAAACTGCAGTTGATTGCTGAAGCGGCCAGCTGGTTGAAAGCCGATGGAACGTTGATCGCTCATCTTGATCTGCACAATCTACAGAGTAGTTCATGTAATTGGAGTGCCCGTGAAAAACGCGAATTTCTGCAGCGATCTCACCTGGAATACAATACGCTTCGGCACATACTGACCTGCCGAGGTCATCAAAAGCTTCATTTCCCCTGTCGTTATCTCGGGGCCTCTGACCAGGCGGGGCCTAATTTCACCGGACAGCCAGCTGTCAATTCGGTATATGAATTACTGGATGATTCAGGCATGAAATAAACACTCAACCGCTTTTCTGTCGAGTGCGGGGAATCACCGTTGCCAGGCCGCCATCGACGCCGAACACCTGACCGGTGACCCAGTCATTGGCAGGCTGCAGCAACCATTCGATCATTGAGGCCACCTGTTCGGGCTCACCCAGTCGATTCAAAGCGTGCATGCTGCTGGATACAGACTCGGCAGCTTCGGACTCCCAGAGATGCCGGGTCATGTTCGATTTCACCAGGCCGGGGGCCACTGCGTTCACGCGAATCCCCCGTCCTGCGTAAGAAGCAGCCGACGAGAGCGTCAGGCCGATCACCCCTGCTTTGGCAGCCGCGATCGCTTCGTGATTGGCCAGCCCGACACGCGCCGCAGCAGATGAGATCAAAACCACCGAGCCTCCTTGTCTGCCCATCACCTTGGCGGCACTGCGAACCGTCTCAAAAGCAGAGGTTAGATTGACGGCAAGCACCTCGGCCCATTCTTCATCTGAAGTCAGGTGAGCCGGCTTTAACAATACCGACCCGATGCAGTTCACGACCCCATCAATGTGGTCGAAAGTCTCACGGGCAGACTGAATGGTACGTTCAATGGAGCCCGGCTCAAGAACATCCAGACTCAGTGAGGGTGCAGCCAGTTCATCAGACAAATCCCGCAGCACCTGTGGATTACGACCTGCCAGAAACACCTCATGACCTGCCGCATTGAGGCGACGACTCAGTGACGAACCGACTGCACCGGTCGCGCCCAGGATAACCAGTGTTTGTGATTTCGATTCTGCAGCAGTGGTATTCATCTTACTTCTACCCATCCGTATTTCTGAAACTCTCTGAAAACGTCATTCCCATTTCGCATGTTGTGACCATAATCATCCGGAATCATTTAGATCAGTCTTTGAAAGTTCATAGTCAACAGCACTCCCATTTCAACTACGACTTTTGAAATTCGATGGAAGAGAAACACATGTCAATGACTTCCCGGCAGGAAGAAGCTATCCGGATTGAACGCATGCCTGATGGCATTTATCACCTGCAGACTGAAACCGTAATCCCGTATTCCCTCAATGAAGTCTTCGCATTTTTTGCGGAACCGGAAAATCTGGAAGCACTGACCCCACCCTGGCTGAACTTTGAGATCACGACACCGGCTCCCATCAAAATGCGTGAAGGCACACTCATTGATTACCGACTCAAGCTACATGGTATTCCCGTTAAATGGCAAACGGAAATCAGCGAATGGGAACCCCCTTGCCGGTTTGTTGATCGGCAGTTGAAAGGCCCGTATCGACTCTGGCGGCACGAACACACCTTCACAGAGCATGAAGCAGGCACTCAGGTCACAGACGATGTCCGCTATGCCGTTTTAGGAGGCGCACTGGTCAATCGGCTGTTCGTACAAAAAGATGTCGCACGCATCTTTCGCTATCGCCGGGAACAACTGCGTAAGTTCAAACCGGCATCCAGTGAAAGAACAGCCAACTAAAACTCACCCACCGGTTCGCCGCCGTTGGGTGTGCTGAGGGCTTTCAATACACCCGGGTCGATGTCTTCGGAAAGAAAGCGCACCGAGCCATCCCCCAGTAATACGTGGGTTCCGCCTTTAAACTTACTGCCGAAGCCGCGCGGACTGCGATTGATGCCCTCCGTCGGATCGCGAAAGTTGGTGGGATCGCCCCAGGCTTTGATACCCGATCTGACTTCGCCAGCCAGAATCGTATTGGAACTGCCATCTTTTATGTTACGTAAATCCATGCCCGAGTTCGCGGATAAGACACGACTGTTGGCAGCATAGTGCGCGGGTTTGTATCCTGCCGCATCCCCCTCTTCTTCGGTAAAATCATAAGGCATCCCCGGGCTTTGCAGCAGTATGAAATTGGTTTCGAACGTCTCTCTGTTATCGGCGGCCGTCCAGGGCTGATCGAAGTCAATCTGCTCATACAGAGTATTCTGATCCAGATAAGGTAACAGTTGCGTGACCCAACTGTGCTGCGGCTGCCCTGTTTTGTCGAAGGTTCCTCCAACGGGAAACTGGCGATACATATCATGATAGTTGTGCAGCGCCAGCCCAATCTGTTTGAGATTGTGTTTGGAGGTTGACCGCCGGGCGGCCTGGGGTTCGCCTCGCATGTGTATATCTTCAAAGATTTTGTCTTCAGTCGTTGCCATCCAGTACAGTTGATGTGTCACGCTGATCACACAGATGCCACTAACCGCCAGCAGCAGAAACATGGTCACCAGGGAAAGACTCCAGCGTTTCTGCCAGGGTATGACTTCCGCAGGTTCAGTAGAGGACCTGCTTTGGATACGGCGACAATAGAGATGAAATCCGAAGGTAAACAGCAACAGCGTGGACAGAAACATGAGTGTCAGGGAAGGTGAAATTGTCAGGCGCGAGATTGTCCGTACAAGATAAGACGCCCAGCCCACGCACAACAGAAACACAATGCGAATCGGAAAGATCAATTCCATGACTATCAAAACGAGCGACAGCTGTAGAACAGGCACACTGATCGCAATCCAGAAGTGAAAGCCATGTACCTCTTCATTCTTTTCATCGGTTTCCATCATTGATTCCTGTGTGTTTCCCGGCGCTGTTGAAGTAACCTCCACCCGGCAGGACCTGCGTTGCCTCTTGATAATTGTAGAGTGCCAGACCAAACTGCTTGAGATTGTTCTTCGATTTACTGCGTTTCGATATAGCTGGAATATTGTGATCCACTAATTTTTCACTGGCTGCCAGCCAGAGCCCCTGATGTGCCAATCCCACCACGGCAAAGCCGCCAGTAAAGGAGATCACCAGGAAGACAACCAAAGCGAACGTCCAGCGCCACTTCCACTGGTTCGAAGTTGCCATGGAATTTTGTTGTTGCAGACGCCGCCAGAGAACGCGGCCCAGCAGTTGAGTCAGCAACACCATGATGGCAACGACGACCAGGGCTGTCACCAGACCGGAAACGGACATCGTGATTTGTGGGATGACCCGTCGTAAAAAAAGAATCCAGCCCGCGACGAGATAAAACAGACTTTGCACGGGATACAGGATTCTGGAATCGATCAGATAAATTATAATGCTGATACCACTGACAAACAAAACGAGATAGCTAATCCTGCGTTTTTTCGGTTCTGCTGCTTCATTTTCCATCAAGCGTCTCCCGTGCTGCTTTGAGGGACACCTGTTTGATCGCGCCGTCGGTAAACAGGATCAGCTGCTGATCATCTCCATAGACCGCCTGTTCAAACGCGAGAGGCCGGATCTTATCGCTCTGCTTTTCGCCGGGCACATAACCATACCGGGTATTCAAGTCACGGGGCTGAATCCAGAATTCGTCAGCGAATGAAGCATCTTCCACTTTCGCAGGGTAGTTGCCGTCGTGAGTCGCCACATGCATGAACAGGGCCGATCGCAGTTCGGCCAGTTTCGAGCGACGCTCTTTGAGCAGCGCTTCTGCGGCCGCCTGGGTTTCCTGTTCCGACTCACTGTCTGTCAGCCGGTAGGTGCGGCCATCCTTTTCCCAGGCACCGGGCGTCAGCAGCTCCCGTGCACCGGAGATCATCGTCAGCACAAACAGGAACATCAGTCCCCACAGAAACGTCCCCGCGAGTGCTGCCTTATAAGAAATCACTGGCAGTTTCGGGAAATCACGGGCCAGCATGTTCCAGAGTTTTTTCAACCCCCAGGCACTCAGCAGAAACAGCAACAGAAAAAATGAGATCGACTGCAGTCGCAACTGCGCGATTTCCGTCAGGTCAAGTGACGCACTCGGCATACCCGACTCGGCAACACTGCTCAACAGGCAGAGCATCAACGGGCACATCAGAATAATTCGAACCGGCATGGCGAACGACTCCGCAGAAGTGAAAACTGACAGGACCTCTCTTTAATAATACACAAGTCCACTCGATACGCGAGTTTATTCTGTACTGCGCCAGCACGATTTCCACACAAGTTTAAGACGCAGATGCAGCGGGAGCGTTCTGCCGGTAGTTGACACGATTTCCAGCGAGTTATACGATTGAAATCAAGACCTCTCTCCTGCTCTCCAGAGTGTGTCTTTAGTCAAAGCGCTGTGTGGGTCGAGTGTAGGCTGCGGAAGTCGCGCTGAACTGCGCGAAACCGGAACACTGTGTGTTTCATTGAAACCGTTGTCCTGCCTGATTGAACGTCTATTTTGATTTTTGCCCACCACAGGGAGTGCCTGCCTGCGATGTCTTCAGCCGAAAGTCTTCAATCTACTGATCCCGCCTCCTCCGGAACATCGTGGCTTACGATTGTGTTACTGGTGGCGGTAATTCTGCTGCCGCTGGCCACCTGGTTCTTGCTGCCATTCATTCCGACCCTCGGGCGTTTACCCAAACTCTATTCAGGAGGCACCTCTTACCCGGCTTCGCAGCTGCGGTTCGAGCGCCAGGGTGTACTGCAGACCGGAGTGGAACTGCCGCTGATTACCAACGTACAGATTCTGGATTTCGATGGCGATGGCAAGAACGACATCCTCTACTGTGACGCCGGGAATAACCGGGTCGTGCTGCGTCAACTTGCCAGTGATGGCAGCACCAGTGATCAGACGCTGATCGCGGATGTGGCGGCACCGGCGCATGCAACGCCTGTCGATATAGACAACGACGGCGATCTGGATATCGTGGTTTCCGTGCTGGGAAATATACAACCAGACGATGGGGTCGTCGGTCGGGTCGAACTGTATGAGCAGACGCCCACAGGTTTCGTGAGGCATGTGATCCTGGATGATGTGCGACGCGTGGCGGACGTGCAACCGGGCGACTTCGATGGGGACGGCGATCTGGATCTGGCGGTCGCCGTGTTTGGATATAATCGGGGTGAAGTCCTCTGGCTGGAAAATCGGGGCGAGTTTCGGTTCCTGGATCATCACCTGTATAATGCACCCGGTGCGATTCATGTTCCGGTGGCTGACTATGACGGGGACGGGGATCTGGATATCGCCACGATCATTTCCCAGGAAGAAGAAGAACTGATTGCTTTTGAAAATCTGGGAGGGGGCAAGTTCAAGACGCGGTCGCTGTGGCTGACACCCAATATGGATCTGGGAAGTGCCGGCCTGATTCACGCTGACCTGGATCAGGATGGCGACGAAGATCTCATCCTGCCCGCGGGCGATAACCTGGAAGACTTCGACGCCTACCCGCAGCCTTATCATGGTTGCCTGTGGTTTGAGAACATCGGTGACTGGAAATTCGCAGAACAGCGGATTTCAGATCTGGGGGGCACCTATGCCGCTGCGGTTGCCGATATGGACGGTGACCGTGATCTGGACGTTGTACTGGCGAGCATGACCAATGACTGGTACTCGCCCGAGCATGCCAGCCTGGTCTGGCTGGAGAATGATGGTCAGCAGAACTTCAAAACCTGGCAGATCGACAACCAGCCGATTCATCTGGTAACCGTCGCGGTGGGAGATTTGAACCAGGATGGTTTGCCGGACATCGCCGCCGGTTCGCTCAACATGCGGAAACCCTTTGATCGCATTCAGGCAGTCCCGTTCTGGATTCAACAAGCGAAGAAAGGAGCACCACAATGATCGTGCGTGCAATTACCGTGATTCTGGTGATAGAGCTATTCGCGTGTGGCTACCTGTTCGTACAACGGGCGACTCGCCCTGTGCCGGTTCTGCCTGAAAAAACATTGATGAACCCGCTGTTTGCAGAGGACCTCCAACCACTCGTGCAGCAGGTGACGCAGACCAACAATGCCTTCGACTGGATGCGCCTGGGTGAAGCGCTGTTGGGACAGGGATATTACAGTCATGCAGAACTCTGTTTTCGACAGGTTGCAGACCTGATACCTGACAGCAGGCTGGCAGAGAGCCGCATCGCCTATTGCCTGGAGCGGACTGGACGGACAGAACAAAGCAGTGCCATCTACGAGGATCTTAATGCCAGTTCCATCAATTCGCGTGAAGCAAAACGAGAACAGATGCAGGCACTGTATGAAATTGGCAGGAATGCGCTCCGCGAAGAGAATATTGCAGAAGCAGAGCAACTGTTTCGCCGGAACCTGGGCTTTCTCCCGGCCCGCTATCAACTGGCCAAACTGTTGATTAGAACCAATCGAGCGGACGAAGCGTTGCCTCTGATTACTGAATCGCTGCAGCAGGTGCCACGGTCATTGAAATTTCTGGAACTTCAAATGCGTGCCTTTCAGCAGATCGGTGATCTGAAACAGACTGAGCAGACCGCTCAGTTGCTGGAACGCGCACAGCATTCGGTTCCCCTGCATCCGGGTTCGAATTTCATTGAACCATTCCGGCTGAACTATGGTATCGACCGACGCGTGGAAGAATTCAACACTCAAATAGGGAAAGCTTCGCTGCCGGAATTAGAGACGAAACTGGTTGAACTGATCGACTTGCTGGAAGGATACCCGTCAACGCATCGCCAGATCTTTCTGATGCGACTACTGGAAGTGCAACATCAGCAGAAACAGCCTCGCAAAATGCGGGAAACAGTCCGGAAGCTAAACAATCTGGGGATCAATAACGCGGACACATTGATGTATCAGGCAGAAGCGACCGGGATCGAGGGCGACTGGAATCAGGCAGCAGTTCTGGGACAGCGTGCCGGTTCGATGTCGAAAGCAGCGGACCTGCATCAGCGACTGGCAGACATAATACAGCAGGCCGGGAGTACAGAGGAAAGCCAAAAGGAACAGGCACTCACCTACCGTCTGGAAGCGATGGAATATTATCGCGCTGACCAATTGGCAGCAGCCCTCAGCAAGATAGAACTTGCGATTAAAATCAACCCTGCCGACCCCCAGAACTGGTACAATCGCGGTCTGATTCACGAAGCTCGTGAGGAGGCAGAAGCCTCCGTTTCTGACTTTCAGGAATGTATCAAACGAGATCCCCTGCATGGCCGAGCCCGCCAGAAATTGACTTTTGCTCAGCCTGCTTCCTGACGCCTCACCTGTTGTCATATAAGCCATTCTTGTTCTTCACTTCGTCATTTTGACGACGTATGTCCATAATAACACTGTCTTTGCACTATCTGATTACTCTGAATTTTCATATTCCCAACGAAATGAAATCATATCTTAACTTTATTATTGAAAGTTTGTTTTTTTATTCGATACTATTAGTTTCTAAGAAGCGTTCGTGGATCCTTTTATTAAGAATATTTCCTTTTAAATCATTATAGGATGACGTAAAGATGAAGATGACCAGGCGCAATAATGGAATAAATCTGTTTCGAGGTTTTACCTTAATTGAACTTCTGGTGGTGATTGCCATCATCGCGATTCTGATCGCATTACTGCTACCCGCAGTCCAGCAGGCCCGGGAAGCAGCCCGACGCAGTACCTGCAAAAACAGCTTGAAACAAATTGGGGTGGCTTTTCATAACTACCACGATACGGCCCGGGCCTTCCCTCCCGGCTGGATTGACGGCGATCAGACCCTGGCTGATGCCTCTGAAGCCGCCAACAAAAACGGACTGGGCTGGGCGACTATGATCCTGCCTTATATTGATCAGGCACCACTCTATAATCAGATTGGTACGGAAACCAACAGCTTCACCATGAACTGGCACATTGGTTATACGGGAACAACTTCCATTCCCTCAGCCAAGACCATCATTCCAATTTTCAACTGCCCTTCCGATCCCATGGGTGGCATTAATACGGATAAGGGGAGCTTTGGGAAATCGAACTACGCCACCGAACGCCTCGTGCTGGGTGTTAACAAAGCGCTGAGAATGCGTGATATTACCGATGGAACCACCAACACAATTCTGGTGGGCGAAGTGCGCACAGGGGATGAAAGCGGAACGACTGGAAGTTGTGGCGGTTCACCCTGTGATGAATTCACTGGCAAACTGTGGATCGGTGCCCGCACCGCTTCCTGGGGCTGGGAACGTGGTCTGCAGGCAGAAGACGTCTACTTCATTGGCTACAATGTTCCTGATGACTTCATCAATGGAGGTGCCCGCACCGTTGCTGACCGTTTCGCACTTTCCAGTATGCATGTGGGCGGAGTTCATGTGCTGCTCGCAGATGGTTCGGTCCGCTTTCTTTCTGAAAACATCGACGTCAACACATACAAATGGTTGAATGATGAAAACGACGGAAAAGTACTCGGCGAGTTCTAAAAAGCAATTTGCGATTTCATGTGATGCGTTCTAGAGCGCATCACATTTAACGATAGCGTCTCTCAATCAAATAGACTCGGGCCAAACAGCCCTGGAGACGCTACAGTAAAACGGGACACAGTCTGGAAACTCACAACAGCGATGAAACAGGTTGTTGTGTGTTTCAGCCCGGAGATTGTCTTTCTGCTGCCATCTAACCTACTCGAGCCAGGCAATCATTTCATTTAAATCAACCATTCAGAGAATTACCAGTATGATGACTAAACGCTGCTGCAAATTATTGTTCTGTCTCACCCTTTCTTTCATATTGACCGCCTGTGGTGGTGCTCCCGATGATCAGCCCAAACTGGCACCCGTCAGTGGTACGATCACAATGGATGGCGCCCCGTTGTCAGGTGCTTTTGTGCGGTTCTATCCCACTTCAGGCCGGGCCTCTGCAGGTAAAACTGACGAGGAAGGTAAATACGAGCTGGTCTTCATCCGGGATGAAAAAGGAGCGATTCTCGGAAAGCATACCGTCAAAATCAGTACGCTCGATGAAGATAATGACCCCTTCGGCAACCAGGGAAGTGAAACGGTACCCGACAAATTTAACAAGAAAACAACACTGGAAGCGACCGTCGTAGAAGGTGATAACACCGTTGATTTCGAACTGACCAAGTAATTTCGATCAATCGAACTCATTGCCAGGCGGAAGGTTGGCCGTCTGGTGTGGATTTTCTGTCGATTTGAGTGGCGTTATCATCGTGATGATCCTTATAATCAGGTAGCTTTAAACGTTTCGGTTCCGCCGGAATGGCCGCTGAGTGCTTTTTTATAGTGACATCATTGATGTTCCCGCCTGTGTTCCCACCACTGAAACAGTTATGCAGCCGGCAGTCTCTGACCTGCCTGGTAACGCTATTCTGTTTTTTCACAACTTCGGTAGGGTTTCCGCTGGAACCTGCAGGAATGCCTCAGGCGGGTTGTCAGTGTGGCCAGGAACTGCAAAGCTCGGGAGGCTGTTGCTGTTCCCGCTCGAAAGCTTCCCGCAAGTGCGAAAGCCAACCGAAATCCTGTTGTGACAAAAAACAGACCAGTTCCTGCTGTACGGGAAAATCAAAACAGGAAACCTCCAAAACAGTCCTGGTTTCGGCCTGTGGTTGTGGTCACGGGCCTGCTGCGGGTTTGCTGGTGAATGACGATCCGCGTCTCCCTGCTCTGCCGAGTCTGATATTGAGCCCGACCCACCTCGAATTCTGCTGTCCGCAGATTTCCAGTATGCTTCCCGAGCAAAGTCTCGCCCCGGAAACTCCCCCTCCGGAATTGTGCCGCCTCTGATTTTTTAAACCAGATGCATTTTGCAGACTGACCTGAGATCAGCCTGCGCACATTTCCATTTATATTCAGGAGTTTCAAAATGAAACCAACTTATGAGTGCTGCGCCAAACGTGCGCGCGGCTTCACCTTGATCGAACTACTCGTGGTGATTGCCATCATCGCCATTCTGATTGCTCTACTGCTGCCTGCTGTTCAACAGGCGCGCGAAGCAGCACGACGGAGCCAGTGTAAAAATAATCTCAAGCAGCTGGGACTGGCGCTGCATAACTATGAGTCAACTCACCGGGTCTTTCCTCCCGGCGGTTTGGGATATCCATATGTCTGGTCAGCTCATGCCCATCTGCTCCCCTTTGTGGATCAGGCGAACCTGCAGAACCAGTTTAATTACGATGTTCCGCCACTCAATGCCTTCAACTCGGGGAGTTTTGACGCGACACAGGTTGGCAATAATGATTCGGCAGCGCGCGTCCGGCTGCCACTGATGGTCTGCCCCAGTGATAAAGATGCCGTCCCCGGCTCAGACTATGCGGGCATCAGCTATCCCGCCTGTGCCGGCTCAGGCTTGAATGGTTCAGCGGCGACCGATGATGGCTCGATCAGTAATGCAGACGGCGTCATCTTTTCGCAGTCCCAGGTCCGGTTCCGCGATGTGACGGACGGAACCAGCAATACCGTCGCATTTGGCGAACAGCTGCTGGGAGACGGGCAGAACACCGCGCCCCCCACCGGTAACTACCGCTTCCGCGTCGTAGAACTCTCTGCAGGAACACAGACGACTCCTGCAGCCTGTACTGCCACTGCTGCACCAGCCTGGTCCGGTCAACGGGGTGCCAAGTGGGTGAATGGCCATCTGGCAGATACGATGTATAACCACTGGTACGGGCCCAACTCTTCAAATCCCGACTGTCAGAACGGCTATCACAACTATGCGCTGGTCAGTGCCCGCAGTGCCCATGTGGGTGGTGTGCAGGTCACGCTGGTGGATGGCAGTTGTCGTTTTGTCGGCGAGAACATCAATACCGATCTCTGGCGTGCGCTGGCGACCCGTGCCGGCGGCGAAGTGATTGGCGAGTATTAAACAGTCTCAGTTCATCCGGGCAGTTCATATGTCTGCCCGGATGACTTTTCTTAGAGGAGTTCAACATGAAAATACTGCTATTCTCTCTGCTGACCGTGGGTCTGTCTGTTACATCAGTTGCTGCCCATGATACGTGGGTGGAAACAAACACGAACCTGATCCGGGCCCGGGACGCGGTTTACATTAACCTGAAGCTGGGAAATCATGGGAATCACCATCGTGATTTTAAGATTGCCAGCAAGATCGACCTTGAGGGCTGCCGCCTGGAAGTGATCGACCCTGCTGCAAAAACTTATGACCTGATCAGCGAACTGACGGATACCGGCTATGCCCCCAAAGAAGGTTACTGGCGAGGCAAGTTCGTGCCTGTAAAGCCAGGCCTGTATACGGTGGCGCATACACTGGACCGCGTCGTCAATCATGGTAAACCGGTCCGGGCGATTAAAAGCGCAAAGACCTGCTTCGTCGTCAGCGCCCGATTGGATCAGACGCCTTTAGAAAATCCGGGCTTTGACCGGGCGCTGGGGCATCCGCTGGAACTGGTCCCCGTGCTGAATCCTGTGACGCCCATGGGTCCGGGCAAACCTCTGAAAGTCCGCGTGGATTTCAAAGGAAAACCCCTGGCAAACACGGTCGTCTCATTCGTTCCCCAAGGTGAAACTCTGAAGGAGGGCTTTGATGAACGGTACGAACGCAAGACCGACGCCGCCGGTCTCGTGTCATTTACGCCGAAGACGGGCAATCAGTATCTGGTGGTTGCCCATCATCTGGCGGAAGACGAATCGTCGGCAGATTACCAGGAGACTGCGTACGCGGCGACATTAACAGTTTTTGTACCGGAAGTCTGCCCCTGTTGTGGTGACTGATGGTGATGCTTTCGTATTGAGGTGCATTCAGTAGACGCGGCGGGAAACAGAATCACTCCCGCCGCGTTTTTTTATTCGATCTGACTATTTTACTAAACAATAAAGTCAACCAGACTCATCACTTACTACGAGGGCGTTTCACTGGATTCACATGATTTAAACGCACATTGACGTAGTTTGATGGCCAAATTACGATGCTGCCCTTCTCGATAAACTGAACAGGCTGATAAGGGAATGAATGACGGAATGGATCGCATTCGCCGCGGCAGCATTTTGAAACGGTGTGAGCATGCATAATCGAAGTCCGACAGTCCGATTTTTTCGCAGCGTATTGTTCTGCTGGACGGTGGCGGCGGGAATCATTGCATTCCCCCCTGCATTACAGGCGGAGCACATCACACGTGCGGATGTATTGTCTTCAATCGAAAAAGCAACACACTTTCTCTTGAAACAGCAACAGCCCGACGGAACCTGGCAACTGGCCGGCCATCCTGAACAGACTGTTGTGCTGACCAGCTTCACGCTGCATACCCTGCTTCATGCCGGCATAAAGGCGGACAATGCAGAAATTCAAAAGGGACTCCAGTGGCTCCGCAAACAGGACCCGGTCAAGACACACGAAATTTCGCTGATGCTCGAAGCACTGGCAGCGGCCCGCGATGCGGACCGTGACCTCCCGCTGATGAAACGATTGACGCAGAAGCTGGAGGCGGGAAAGTCCCAGGGAACGAATGATGGTGCCTGGAGTTTTGGCGCAGACGATGTCCCAAACTATGCTCACTTTGCAGCATTCGGTCTTTACGAAGCCGCACAACAGGGAGTGCCGGTTCAAACAGCGACCTGGCAGCGGGCACGCACTCACTGGCTGGGTCGACAGAACCGGGATGGAGGTTGGGGATCACAGGGAAGTGGTTTCAGTCGTGGAGGCATCACGGCGGCAGGAATCGCTTACCTGGTCACAACCGAAAACCTGCTCCGCAGTCAGCGTATCGAGCGAAACGCAGATGGTTCACCCCGTTGTTGCGGCGAAGCATTCCAAGATGAAGCGGTCGCTGCAGGATGTCGCTGGCTGGGAAATCACTTCACGGTGACACACAACCCGAGCACTGATGCCAATTCTGATGGATCGATCGGTTACCTTTATTATCTGTATTGCCTGGAACGTGTGGGACGTTTGACGGGACGACGTTACTTCACCAGTCAGTCCGGAAAACAGTTCGACTGGTATCGCGAAGGGGCCAAGTACCTGATCGCGCATCAGAATCCCATTACCGGGGCCTGGGTCGGCGCACCGGCCCTGCTGGAAGATTGTCCGATACTCGCCACTGACTATGCGTTGCACTTCCTCTCCCGGGGACTGACGCCGATCTTAGCCGGCAAGCTCAAGTGGAACGGCGCGCCTGATACTGCAAAAGATTCGATCGACTATACGCCTCAGGACGTCTGGAACCTGGCACGTTATACCAGCCGGCTGAAAGACTGGCCGCGACAACTCACCTGGCAGTCAGTCAATATGAATCGAGCGGATGCCGATGATCTCAATCAATGCCCGCTGCTGATCCTGGATGTCGCCAATGTGAACCGTTTCACACCCGCTCAAATTGCTCTCCTGAAAACTTATCTGCAGGATGGTGGCTGCCTGTTTGCGCTGGGAGGCTGTCAAAGCGCCTCTCCTGATGCGGCGATACAACAATTAATTTCGAAACTGTATCCCGCAGATGAAGTCAAACTTCGTATGCTGGAGCGGACTCATCCGGTCTACCGCAGCGAATTTCGGTTGCTGAATCTGAAAACCGGCGAGCCGCTGGTGGAACTATGGGGAGCCGAGACCGGTTGCCGCACCTCCATTCTGTATTCTCCCGACGATCTGGGTTGCCTGTGGGATCAATGGTCGCCGCTGACTCTGCCTCACCGTTCCCCTGAACTGGATACCAAAATCACAGATGCGCTGCACGTGGGCGTGAATGTCGCGGCGCTGGCAGCAGGACGCGTGCTGATCAAGGAATTGGGACCAGGGAACCCTGCAGAGCCTGCATCGATAGCGCAACGGGTTGAGCACCGGCTGTTGAACATCGCCAGAATTCGTGCTTCTGCGGAATGGGACGCCGCTCCGCATGCGTTGCGAAAACTGCTGCGTGCTATGAACCAGGTTTCCGGCGGTCAATTCGCGACGAACCCCAGCAACGTCCCGCTTTCCGATCCCCGGCTGTTCAAACATCCGTTGCTATATCTGCATGGTCGCGCTGGATTCGTCCTCAGCCCGGAAGATCAACGTGCATTAAAAACACATCTACTGCAGGGAGGCGTGTTATTCGCAGATGCCTGCTGCGGTGCTGATGAATTTGATGCCAGCTTTCGCCGACTGGCAGAACAGCTGTTTCCAACTCATAAGCTGGAACGGATTCCCGCTGATCATGAATTATTTTCCACGAAAACCGGCTACGATCTGCGGCAGATCCATTTCCGGAAAGCGCTAGACCTGCAGACCCGCTCGACCGGGGAACGCATCGAACTGAAAGCGCCCGTGGTAGAAGGCATCAAGGTCGATGACCGCTATGTGATCCTCTATAGTCCCTACGATCTGAGCTGCGCCATCGAGCATGGCGATAAAATCACCTGCGCCGGCTACACCGAAGCAGATGCGATCCGCCTGGGTTTAAATATCGTCTGGTACTCCCTGCTGCATTAACTCGAATGCAGATGACTGTGGTGAGTGACTGTGGTGACAGGCGATTCCATTTCTTTCAGAACTCAGATTGGAATACCCGGATAACCGTGTTAATATATTAAAGATCGGGCTTCACTTTTTCTGGATGATTCTATGCAAACTAACCTGACACGCAGGCGTTTTTTTGAAATCGACCTGCCCGTGGTTCTCAGAACGGCAAAGGCATTTTTCTCGCGGCCCGAGACGCAGTTACGACTGGTGATTTACGCGCAGTGTCTGTTTACCGTCATCCTGTTCTGCCTGGTGCATATTGGCTTTCAGCCTCTCACGACCTATCTGCATGAGAGAAATGCCATGAATTACTGGGTGCAGTTCCTGTTCCTGGTGCCTGTGATCTCTGTCTGTTTTGGTGTGGCGTTTCTGCTGCTGTTTGGTACACATCAATACCCGGTAGGGGAGTCGTGGCTCTGTTTTCTCGTTTACGTAGCCAACTTCGCCGCCGCCATGGTGTTTCTGCATGCCTTGCGTTTCGCCAATCTGATTTAAATGCGATCAGCTTCTCTGCTGTGCGGATTGCTGCTTTTCTTCCAGGACCATCCAGTCGGGCAGAGGGATCGCTTTGCTGCGGGCAACCAGTAACAGGCAGCCAATGACGATCACCAGAATAGGCACTTCCACATCCAGCGTAATCCGACCGGTCTGACGCAGGACTGACAGGCAACTGGCGATGATGAAAAAGGGACCAAGCAGAACCGTTGATTTATCAATACCACTGACGGCAAATGACAGAACTCCAATGACTGCCAGCCCCAGTGTCCAGATCCAGTTGATACCGGGCACGATGCCGAGAGTCGTCAACAGCCAGCCTGTCCCAATACCGATGATGAGCAGAGGCAGAATCAATGTTTTCCGGTCCGATCTGGATTGAGTGACTTCTGTAACCGTCGATGATGTCTCATTCATGGCGCTGCCCTTCTACCTTAAAAGTAAGAAAATGACTTATCTAATCTTAGAGGCGTATTGATGCTGGAAACATCACTCTGTTTTTAAATCATTTTTTATAAAACTGAACATGCTATTTGGACTAGTGGAGTGTCATTTTTAAATTTTGCGTTGATAGATATCACAAGAGTGCGACAACGGAGCACGTAAACAACACCCCTGTCCCTCAATTTCAAGCTTGTCAAAGCACTAGACTGTGTCCAGTTTTACTGTAGCGTCTTCAGGGCTGTTTGGCCCGAGTCTATTAGATTGAGAGACGCTATCATTAAATGTGATGCGCTCTCAATACATAAATCGGTCAGATATTAACGATTCCACAATGACTTAACGTAAAAGAATAGCTGTAATCTGAAGCTGATCTGCTACAATCGGCGGCCCTGGGAGTCTGGAAACCGTTCTGAATACTGGGGCCGTTTGATCGTGACGGAAGGGAGTCTCGTGCTGAAATCACTGTTGGCAGACAAAAATCGTTTCTGGCAGAGTGTGGTCATCACGCTGGGAGTCGTGATCGCGATCATCCAGTTTGTCCAGATTGCAAAAAAGAATCCAGGTGATTTTCATCTGCACTGGCGTTCGGGGGAATTGATCGCAACCGGCGAATTTCTGTACGTCAATAATCATAACTATCCCTATCCCCCGTTCTGGGGATTCGTGCATGCGCCGCTGGCCAGCTTTTCGATGCAGACCGCTTACCTGCTGATTTACCCGCTGTTCTTCATATCTTTGCTTCTGTTGATCTGGGTCTTAAACCGCATGAGCGAGACTCATTTTCCCCTGTTGCGGAACCAGTTGTTCTGGGTTGTGACTGCGGCAATTTTTCTCTCCAGTCGCTACCTGATCAGGGACATGCTGGAGTGCGGTGTGAACCTGGCTTTAGTAGCGCTCTCTTGGCTGGGCGTCTATCTCTGGACCCGGAAAAAGGAACTGTGGGGCAGTATTCCCCTGGGGTTTGCGATGGCCCTCAAGTGCACGCCCAGCCTGTTCTGGGTCTATTTCATTCTCAAACGGGAATGGAAAATGGCGATCTATACGTTTCTGGCGGCGGCATTCTTCACGCTCTCACCCATGTTCAAACTGGGTTACACAGAATACCGCAGGACTTTTGAGCACTGGGCAAACATTGTCGCGAAAGGCATGCTGGAACCCAACCCGATCCGCTGGATGGGGGGCGAGATTCCGCTGGCGAATATGTCTTTCAAACCGGCGCTGGCCCGCTACCTGATGCATTTTCCCCCAGAACACGAAGCCCGACTGGACTCTCCCCTGTATCTCGATTTTCTGGATCTGTCTCCGCAAACGTCGCTGCGTATCATTAAAGCAGTCATGCTCTGCTTTCTGGTTTTTATTGGCTGGAAATTTCGCAGGCATTATGAAGATCGAGACGACGAACGTATTTTGTGGGAGTGTGCGATCATCTCGATTATGATTCTGCTGTACTCTCCCGTCACCTGGGGGCAGCATTGCGTTGGAATTTTTCCGGGCATGTACCTGCTGATCCGTTGCGCCACCAGTCGTCAGAATTTTACCAGACCATTGAAAATCGGCATTGGCCTGTTTGTGTTTCTGATTCTGATTTTGAACCGCACCTTTATCGGCAAGTTTTACAGTGAGGTGATGAGCACGTATCACATCGCCACGTTTGCCTTTATTGGGATCCTCTTTTTTCTGTTGAACCGTCACGGATGTGTGACGCGGGAGAAAGAGTCGAAATCAGAGCAGGTCATCCTCGATCCTGAATGATTGACAGTCTGGCACAAGGAAGCAGCAACATAATAAGGTCAGTCAGTTAACTTAATATTGGTGATCCCTTCCCGCCCCGGATCAAAAATATTTTGGAAAATATGAATGCCGGTCGCCCGGGGATCGACGCGAACGGCGTACACATAGCGGGGCTGCCGGTCTGCTGACGCGGCCTGCTGTCTCCCCGAATTCTGTACGATGTTCCCTTGAATGATTACATTTGCGAGAGGCGGGTTATCGGGTTTCTGCCCCGAGTCGAGCAGGATCGGGTTGCCTTGATTGCCCCAGATCCAGTGTGCGTTTCCGTATCCGAAGTCCGAGATGATATTGTTGGCAATCAGTGAACCGCCATCACTGTTATCGCTGCGGGCCGGTCGTTTGTCACCGGTTTGCTGCGCAGCATGTGAAGCGGCACCGGGCATTAAGCCGATACTCCAGAGATCATTTTTGATAAACTGATTGCCGATAATCGCCACGTTACGGGAACCATGCATGGCTTTCATGCCGACAAAACAGTTGGAGACGATGTTCTGCGAGACAATCACGTGGTCGGAATGCAGGTCGATACCCTGGGCACCGTTTTCAATCGTATTCCCCAGAATCTGTGTGCGGTCACTCTCGGTAGGAGAGGTGACAATGATGGCAGATCCCTGGTGCCAGTTATTAACGGTCTCGCGGTCCCAGGTCTCCTGGCGCGTCAACTCACCTTTGGTCTCATTCTTTTTTGAAAACTGTCCGAGCTGATATTTCTGCTGGACTTCAGGAGTCGGCAGCAGTTCGTGCTCTACAATCCGATTTCCCTGAATCCGCGTTCCGGTACTCGCGTTGACCACGATCCCCGTTCCATCAATGCAATGAAAGGCATAACCCCAGTCAGGTGATGCCGTGCGATCGTCGATACTGATCCGCATGTAGTTCGAAATCGTGCAGTTGCGAATGGTGGCGTTACGACAATTAAGTAGATACAACACGCCGGACCGGGTGCGGTGATTAGAAACGGTAACGTTGTCAAGTACCAGATCCTGACAGTCGCGCGCATTGACCGCTTCAGTAGCTGTGGTCTGCTTTCCCTCCGGACGTGTCAGAACAATGTCGCGTAACTGCACTCCATTACGATGTTCGAGTTCGATAAACGGTACCGCAGGATTGGTCTGAATGATCCGCCCCGGCCCATACAGGCCGCTGCCATCATGACGAATGACGATTTTCTCTGAGATCTCATAATCCCCGGCGGGAAGAAACAGCATCTTACCCGGCTGTGCGTCGAGGGTTGTCTGGATCGACTGATTGGTGGTGACGATGGGGAAGGATTGATTATTTTGTGCGAAGCCGGTGGCGGTGGTAAGAATACTGATGAGGAGAACCGTTTGCATGGTGAGTGAGCGCATGGAGAATCCTGTATCTATAGCGAGCGCTGGTGCAGTCAGATTCCTGCTCGCTGCATTCGGGCATATCCCAATTTTTGAAACGACAATCTATATTCTATCTCTAAAACGTAGTGTGCGCTGCCGCACAGGGCTGCCCTATGGTTATATTGATCAGCGTCGAGGAAATCAATTCCCTTACTTCTGCAGCGCTTCGACGAGTGTGTTGATTTCCATTGAATTCAGGCGGATGGCGGTTTTTTCCAGCATGTTGCGAAAGTGGACGCGGCTACTTTGGCTGCCGGGGAAACCGATGTTCGTTCCGTCCTCCTCGTTGGAGGTGATGAGCACTTTGCCCTCTTTGTCTAAAATAGCGCACCAGGGGATGCCACCCTGCGCTCCGCCGCGCATCGTTTTCATGATCTCGTCGGCACCAGTCCAGCGGTGATCCATTTTGATCCAGATATAATCGCGTTCCCAGATTTCCTGCTCCCTGACCAGAAACCGGGACAGCAGTCGGCAGGGGGCACACCAGGTTGCGGTTTCCTGGACGAGGACCCGTTTGTTTTCCTGGTTTGCCTGTCTGAGAGCAGCCGCGAGCAACTCTTCTGCATTGCGGATTGGTACGGTGTGCGTTTGCAGAAATGTAAGTACCTGCTCCCTGGTGATCTTTCCGTTTCTGGAAAGTGCACTGCGATCGGCGTGCGCGAGAGGTTTACCTTGTTCATCTGTGATTATCAGCAGGAAATCGGCGTGATCTCCTGCCAGATTTGCATCCAACGTTTTTGCCAGTTGCTGAGCTGCTGGCCGATTTTCAGCAGAGGTGTCGACGCTCATCATCAGGAACGAGTAGAGTTCCCGCCGAATTTTTCCATCACGATACCGCAGTCGCATCAACTGTCTGACAGTTTCACCCCGGGGATCGCCAAACAGAACCAGGTTGTGCTGCATGGCGATCCGGGCTTCCTGTTTCTGGCGCGTGAAGCGTTCCCCTGGCGTTCCCGGTTCTTTAAATGCGGCAGTGATTTGATCTTCCAGTGTAAGCCGCCCCTGGGTTCGCGGGGGTTCCATTTCCAAGACGCCCAGGTCGACTGACTCATCGTCTTCGACCCTCACCGTTTCCAGGATTTGGGAACTGGAAGTCCCCGGTTCAGGGTGAAAGACCACAGTTAAGCGGTATTTCTGCTCCTGTATCAGATTGTCAATTTGAAAGTGTCCTGTCTGATCTGTAACCGTGGATTGCCTGAAATTGATGGATAGCTGGGAATCGTCATCCTGGCCCAGATAGAGCATGACGCCGTATCTGATTTCGACTTCCTTGAGCGGTTGTTTTGTTTTCGTGTCGACAAGTTGCCCCACCACCTTGCCTGATGGACGAAGTGGAATGGTCACGGTTTTCGTATCGGGACCGATCTCGACCACGCCTGACCATTTTTTGTCTTTGCTGTGGGCAAAAAGCATGGTGCGGTATAGTTCGCGATTGACTTTAAACCTGCCTGATTTGTCTGTTGTTGAGATCAGCTGTCCCACGGTCGTTTTACGGCCATAGAGACCGATCACCTTCGCATCCGGGACGGGTTGAGGTGGGTCACCTGTCACAACAGTTCCAGTCAGTGCTCCTTCCCAATGTCGGAGGGCGTGAAAATTGAGTTCTTTTTCCGGCTCACCTTCGATATCAAATTCTGTCACGGTCTCTGCATTTTGAGAGACGATCCATGAGAGCCCGTTCACCAGATAGTTTCCGTCGCCGACTGATATTTCGAAGCTTCCATCTACATCGGTCAAAATACGATGTGCAATCCGCGGTTGTACTCTTTTTCGGCTGTTCTTGGGGTTAGGTAACGTTATGCCTTGCGTGTCCTTGAGATTCTGGCCGAGCTGATAGAAATAAAAGCTGAGACCGGCCAGCGGTTCTTGCTGAGACCCCACGGTGACCCGGCCATGAATGCGTGTGGCAGGACGGAGTTGGAAATCCAGATTGTTGATCGGTTTTCCCGGCCAAAGCGCAAAGCCCGTCTGGGGCGCTGAAGCCCATTCACGGTTGCCTGCCGTAACCAGGTAAATCATGTTGGGGGCGGCCTGGATGGTGTAACGGCCCTCTTCGTCAGTGAAAACCGATTTCCGAAAATCGTCGCTTCGATAGTTTTCGCCTGAGACAGTGACTTCAATTCCCCGGGCGGGTGAACCATCGGGAAGCGTGATCCTCCCAGAAATGGGGACCAGCTTTTCCAGTTGGATGGTCAGTGTATCATTACCGGTTTTCGGATCATACACGCTTCTTTGGTGGACGTGCTGTTGATCGCTGGGCCAGATTGTGAGTTGCTTCTGATGCCAGTGTGGGATCCATTGAAAGACGACCGCGCCGTTCGCGTCCGTTGTCTCTGCTACCAGACTGTTGAAGCCGGAGAGATCCAGATCAGGGTAATTCGGCTTTTGAATGTACCAGGGGTAGACTTTGACGCCAGGGATCGGCGTGCCGTCGGTTTCTGTCAGCAGAACTTTCAGAGACCGCGCTCCCTCTAGTTTCAATTGAACGGGATGATCGGGCCAGGCAGGCGGCCTGTGGAGTCTGTCTCCAGTCATACTGCGGGGAACGGAGAATATTTTATAGTCGGCACCATGTCCATCACTGATGGCGAACGCCTTTTGAAACTCCACATCCCGGGGCAGATGAAACACAATACGTCCCTGGTCATCGGTCAGACCCGTTCCCCAGTCCCTGTAATCGGCCAGGACGCCCGCAGTGGCATTCGCAATCGGTTTGCCTGTGGCATCGACTACCAGCAATTCCACACGCCGCGCTGGCTGCAACTTCAGTCGCAGTTGTTTCAGCGCAGGATCGTCAGTCAGTTTTTCCCAGGACAGTAGTTGCTGTGCCATCAGATGTGCTGAATTGCCCACCGCCTGGACGAAATACACACGTTCATTTTGGACCGGCGCGCGCAACGTAAACTGCCCTTGTCTGTTGGTCCTGGTTTCGATCTGTCCTTTTTTCGGATACAGCCATTCGACGATGACTTTCACATCGGCGACCGGTTTGTCCTGTTCATCGACGACGGTACCTTTAAGCGTGATCTGTTCTTTTTCCGGTTCTGCAGCCTGTGCCGTGAACGGAAGTAATTGTGCTCCCATGAGAAACAGAGAGCAGAGGTAGAGATGTTGCATGCGGGCACATTTTCCGAAGCGGGTTGCATCACGCTGAATAGAAAGTGGTGACAGGCTCATGAAATCCGAACTTTCGAGAGAGGACAACAGACAGGTTTTTCATACCGACGCAGGGTGTGCCTGACCCCGCTCATGCGATTCCGGAACCAAGTAATGCTCATTGTGTAGCGCGAATATGAAAACAATCATCGCATGCATTAATCTTTCTGTTTCAGCGCTTCGACGAGGGTGTTGACATCCATGGGGGTCAGGCGGATGGCGGTTTTCTCCAGCATGTCGCGAACATGGGCGAGGTCACTGCGGGTGCTGGGAAATCCGATGTTTTCACCTGCTTGATTGTTAGAAGTGGCCATGACATTGCCGTCCTGATCGAGGATGGCCCACCAGGGGATGCCGCCCTGCGCTCCGCCGCGCATCGTTTTCATGATCTTGTCGGCACCAGTCCAGCGGTGATCCATTTTGATCCAGATATAATCGCGCTGCCATTGTTCGCGTTCCCGATCAAGAAACTGAGAAAGCAAACGACAGGGGCCACACCAGGTTGCAGTTTCCTGTACGAGAATCCGCTTGTTCTCCTGCTTCGCCTGCTTGAGCGCCGTATCCAGCAGCTCCCGCGCATCATAGGGAGGCAGCGTGTGTGTTTTAAGAAACGCAAGCAGTTTTTCTTTGCTGACTTTTCCGTCAGCAGAAAGCGCAACCCAGCCAGACTGGGCCAGCTGTTTGCCAGCTTCATCTGTGACGAACAGATCAAAGTCGGGACTGTCGTGATTCAGCTTGACTCCCAGTTCTTTCGCCAGCGCGTTGGCGGCTGCGCTTTTTTCACCAGAGGAATCGATGGCGATGACCAGAAATGGGAACAATGCCGTGCGGACATCACCGTCTTCATACCGCAGCTTCATCAACTGCTGAACGGAGTCCGATTCGGGATCACCGAACAGAACGATCGGACGCTGCATGACAAGTCGGACGATCTGCTTGCCGCGGGCAAACCGTTCCAGTGGAGTTCCTTTCACGTTAAACGCGGCTGCGATTCTCTCTGCAAGTGTCGGAGGAACATAAGGAGGCCGGGGTGGCGAAACTTCGAGTTTGCCCAACTCTATTGGCTGTGTGCTTTCCGGTTTTACCTTTTCAATGGGCCGCCAGCTGATTTGGTTCGGCTGATCTTTGGGTCGATTGACCAGGCTGATGTTGTACTCCTGTCCCAGAACCAGATCATTGATTTCAAAGTGGCCCTGTTTATCGGTGAATGTTTTTCCCCCGAAACCGGTTCGAAAGGGATTACTTCTGCCTCCCAGGTGAACTCGAATTCCATAACTGACTTCGCGTTCGCTGAATGGTGCTTCGGTCGTTTCATCAACCAACTGTCCCCGAACCGTTCCCAGAGGCTGAAGCGGGATGGTGACCGCATCTGTATCGGGACCAATCTCGACTATGCCTGCCAGCTGTTTGTCTTTGCTGCGGGCAT
Source organism: Gimesia sp. (assembly GCF_048262075.1). Lineage (GTDB taxonomy): Bacteria > Planctomycetota > Planctomycetia > Planctomycetales > Planctomycetaceae > Gimesia. The sequence goes on along the minus strand of NZ_JBLXFK010000005.1, from coordinate 315,929 downwards.
AAATCACAACAGGATGCAGTTCACGTTCGACTTTAAATTTTCCAGACTGTTCTGTGTTTGCCTGCAAGTCATGCCCTGCCAGCTGATATCGATAGATTCCATGCACCGTGGCTTCTGGAACGGGGCGAGGAGGATTGCCGGTCACAATGTTTCCCGTCAGCATACCTTTTTCGGGTCGGGCAGCATGGAAATCGAATTTTTTCTCCGGTTCGTCAGTGATTTCAAATTTCTGAATCGGATTTTGCGAGGGGCCGCGGATATCAAATTTCCCGGAGCCGACGAACAATTCATATTCGCCATTTGTGTCGGTGGTGGTGCTGTGCACAATGGTGGGTTGTACCCATCTCCTGCTCTTGTCGGGATTCGGCAGTTCCACGTCTTTCATATTATGGACATCCTGTCCGTAGTGATAGACGGCCATATATTGTCCTTTGACGGGTTCCTGTCGAGAGCCTACCGTCACGCGCCCAAAAATCCGGGTTGCAGGTCGAAGTTGGAAATCCAGATTTGATATCGGTTTGCCTGGCCAGAGCGCAAAACCGGTATGCGGGGCGGAGGCCCACTTCTGATTTCCGGCTGTCAGGAGATAGACATTATTGGGTGCAGCTTTGATCAAATAACGTCCCTGTTCATCAGTGTGCACTGTTTGCCGGAACGTGTCCAACTCGTAATTTTCTCCCGTTGCTGAGATCGCCATACCAATGGCCGGGGATCCATCAGGAAGTGTCACCTGTCCGGAAAGAGGGACCAGTTTTACCAGTTCAACGGTTAGTTTGCCGTCACCTTTCTGAGGATCATAGAGGGCTCGCTGGTGAACATATTCTTTGTCTCGAGGCCAGATAATAATCTGATCTTTCTGCCAGCGAGGAATCCAGGAAATCTCGATCTTACCCTGCTTATCCGTCTGAGCCGAAACCAGTTTGCGGTAATAGGAGAGATTCAGCCCACGGTTCTGGCCTTTTTTTTGAAGCAGCCAGGGGCTGACATCGACACCGGCTATGGGAGTACCATCGGTTTCCTGAACCTTGACCTGCAATGGCTGGTTTCCATCGAGAATCAGGCGGATCGGGTGATCGGGAATCGCAGGGAGTTTGGTGAGCTGATCGCCTGACTGCCCGCGAGGCAGTTCATAAGATTGATAATCCAGGCCGTGGCCCTCGCTGATCGCGCATACATTTTGAATTTGTGCGTCCTGAGGCAGATCATATGTTATCTTTCCTTCCTGATCGGTCAGCCCAGTTCCCCGGAGTCGATGATCTGCCACGACCCCAGTTCTGGCATTGGTAATCGGTTTACCGGCTGCATCAACGACTTCCAGTATGAGCCGTTGAGAGGGTTTCAATTTCAGCTTCAGGGTATCAAGTGAAGGATCTTTCTCGATGTCTCGCCAGGGGAGACGAAGCTGAGCCATGAGGGGGCCCGGCGCAGATGCCTGCAGTACCTGTCCGCGAAATCGAGAGATGTCTCCGGTTAATGTGAATTTGCCCTCTGTGTCGGTTGTAGCCTGAATATTTTTTGTATCTCCATCAAACAGGTCACTCCAGTTAATGAGGACCCGCACATTCGCTGCCGGTTTGTCATGCTCATCAACAACGATGCCTTGAATCGTCAGCTGTTCTTTTTTATCTGACTCCTCGGCATGAACATTTCGTGCAACAGGGAACGCGCTTACCAAGAACAGGCTCAAACAGAAGAAAACAAAAAGCCTGCGGGTACATATCCCCTGATAGACACACGAGGCAAGGAAAACGGGAATGGACTGGCTCATAGCATCTGCGCTTTCGAGAAAAATGAAGAGTGTTTCTCAGATGACGGACTCCAGGCGTGCCTTGTCCCGGGAGAACTGTTTCCGGAGAGGAATGAGCTGTATTGGATGTGTTATTTAAAGCACTTCCCGCTGTTCATCTCCGGCACTGTTGATCATATCGGATAGAATACAGGGGTTCAAACTTTTTCTGTTTTGAAATGAAAATTCGTGCCACGGTGAGCAGAAATCGGCCGGTAGTCTGGCAGAGGAGTGATTATCAGAAACAGGGTTTCGAGAATTCGGTCTGTTGATAATCTGTTCGTGTTGCACGGACGAGACCGGCAACTGGTGCTTCCCGGTGTAGCGCAAGACTGTCCTGCAGTCGACTCAAACAAGGCACGTACGGGCGCGGGTATGACGCAAAACAGGGCGAAACAGGTCCCATTTGGTGCTGTATATCACGCCGTGAAGTTGCCTGTTTTGAAAAATCACTCTGAAACCCGAGACTTTTATAGTGCGTTTCTTCACAGGGGAGGAGAAATCATCACCCTTTTATTTTTCAACACGCGCGCGACGCATGGCACGGAGTTTCGTGAGTGGCGGGTCCGTGTCAAGATAAACAGCCAGAACCGGTGGCAGTCGGTCATCAGTGAAACGAGATCGATGAGAAAGGAGCCCTGTGCAAAGGGTATAAAAAAACAGAGCCACCCTTTGATCAGAGGTGGCTCTGCCAGATTACCAATCGTTATTACGAAACGATCTTATCGAGGAGTAGTCGAATTATTTTTCGTAGGAAGCCTGGTTCAGTTTGGAAGGAGCAGGTGGTACCGCAGGAGTTGCTTCTTCCGGCTGTGGTGCGACTGCCGGTTCTGGCGTCACGGGACTTCCGGTATTGTAGTAAACAGGTCCACTGAACTGCTGGCCGCCACGACAGTGTTTGCAGCCATGTCCACGACAGCCACGGCAGTCACGTGTGTGGTACATGCCTGGATTAGGTGGAGGAGGCAGCATGCCTGCCCGGGGTTGCCAGCTGGGTACAGCCTGGTAGTAAAAGCCAAGCTGGGTGGTATCTGTTGGCATATAAACCTGTGGGTAGTTAGCAGGCCCCGCAGGTCCGGCCTGTCCCATGTACTGACTGGAGTAATACCGCTGGTATTGCACGGGAGTTCTTTGAATCCTCTGTGCGGAAGGGGGGCACCAGCCATGCCCGGGTGAAGTGTGACACTTTCGCAGGAAAGCTCTTCCTTCACGTGATGTATAATTGCGATAGACGCCATCACCATCGAAGCGGTTAGAATATCCGGGAGGGCAGTTGTATTCGTAACCGCCGCCCCGCACGTGATGATCTACCTGCTGGATCTGACCGTCACTGGCAGCCGTATTCTCATCTGCGCTGGCTGTCAGAGCAGTGTGAGCCATGACGCCGGTCACTGCGAGAATGGCCAGCATATGCACGTTTAAGATTCTCATATCAATCTTCCTGGACCCGATTGAGGATATTAGTGTTTTAGATTATTGAACGATGCGAGAGACCGGAGTCAAACGGCTTGAAGGTACGCCCCAACCGTAGTTGTAAGTGGAACGTACATTGGGAGCCAGGGGAACCGCGATGGGAACACCATAACCCTGTGCACCGTAGAGACGCCCGTCACGTCCATCGAAGTAGTAGGGATCGACGGCGTAAGTCATGTTGTAATGTCCGATGGGAGCACAACCTTTTCCACCACATCCTGTTGGGATGAAGTAACCAAACTTGCAGCGGAAAAAGTCCCGCAGTGAGCCCCGTTTGCCGATCCCGGCTGAGGTTCTATACCCTTTACCAGCACCACCGGCACGGCAGTGGGGGCAATCTCCGCCGGCATAGGAAGAGCCATCGGAGTAAGAGTAAACATGATTTTGTTTACAGTTACATTTTTCGTGAATGTATCCCGTCTGCTGGATGGGAGAGGCTTGCTTCTGAGTCAATTTCAAACTGCCCGGTTCGCCAGCCTGCAGGTGTGAAGCAGACAGGACTGTGATCATCCCGGCAACTGCCACGAGGCCTGCTAATTTATAAGTGAAGTTCTGCATTTTGATATTTCCTGATCGTTTCTCTGAGTACCTGACCCAGTGTGATAAACGTGTTCGGGTTGAGACAGTGTTTCCCTGGATTTCAGTTATCTGACCAGGGGCGGAATGAATCGAGGGATGAATCCGAAGTCTGATTTATATTTCACGTTGACCCGGGTCCCTTCCAGCTTCCAGCGTTCGTGAGATCGCATACCGAAGGGTGTCCAGATCCAGCCCCCTTTGACGTTGTAGTAGTAAGGACCATACATGGCGTTGTATTCATGGGCATACAACATTTCCTGAGGAGCCAGTGCCTGGTTAGTAATAATGGTCCGTCCGACATAATCAGGAATTCCCGGTTTCGGACTGGGGTACAGCGGTGCCTGCAACTGTGGATATCCGGGCAGAACATTCATGCCGTCCATCACTGGCATTGGTTGAGCTGCCTTGTATTGTTTGTGATCTTTGAAGTGCCCGTGTGAATAGCTGATGGGGCGCGCCTGCTGAGCGTTTTCAAAGGGAGCCGGAGTCGAGGTTATGATATTCGGCTGATTGCTGACCTGCTGGATGTAGTAAGGGTTCCCACTGCGACGTCCCAGTGTAGGCCGTTTAGAAACAGGTGCCTGCCTGCCTCTTACCTGGGCCGTCTTCTGGGTGTGGTCGATCTGCTGGATCTGATTCCGTTTGTCAGCAGAGCTGGTAAACTTACGTTTGAACCAACTGATCGGATTATACTTCGATGATTTCGAAACAGATTCCTGCTGGACAACCGCATTATTGACCGCACCTGGTTCAGCAGCCTGTAATGCCGGCGCCATCAGTAAAAATGCCGGTAACAGTCCGGTTAGCAGGGTTACCTTCAGACTCGCCTGAGCCATAACAATCCCTCCCTGGATTTTTATTGTGGGGTTTCCACCAATGAGACTAGGTCAGAGGCTCGTCCAACCCCCGTCAGTCAATTATAATGATCAATTGTCTTCTGTTAGAACCAGTCGTGGTTCACAAACGAGGCAAAGCCACTTCGCAAAGTCCGAAGTTAAAATAGAAATTCTGGGAATTTCACTTTTCAGAGTTCCGGTACTTTTTGTATGTTTCAATCGCCCGACAGCGACCCTCTCAAAAAGAAAGCCACTAGTCCAAATTTCGGCTGGCAGGAATCGTCGGAATGAGTCATTTTGTAACCACAATGACGATTCGTCCTATTTTCCCGAATTATTGTCTATTTAACGGGTTACGAGTGGCCTCATCTGTTCAATAATCGTTTCAACAGATACAATCCTCAATGTTTTCACAAACAACAAATTTGACATATTTTTCTTAAGCTACCAGGCGAAATGACCCGAATTCTGAATTAGGCCCCCGCCTTCAGAAGCAAGGAAACAGTCAGAGGCCGACTGTTTTTTCCGGGGCATTTTGTAGACTAATTGGAGAGACCTTTGGCTAAGCGAAAATCGGCCAATAACGGCACGGCAGGCAAGCGAACACCAAACACCGAATCAGACCGCATTGAGTATGTCCCTATCAGCGATGTGACACGCCGTCGCTATCTGAACTATGCGATGTCCGTGATTACTTCACGTGCCCTGCCTGACGTGCGGGACGGCCTGAAGCCGGTGCAACGCCGCATAATGTACGTGATGTATCACGATTTACGACTGATGGCCAATGCGAAGCCACGTAAGTGCGCGAAGATTTGCGGCGATACGACGGGGAATTATCACCCACATGGTGATGCTTCCGTCTATGATGCATTGGTCAGACTGGCACAGGATTTCAATCTGAGAAGTCCTTTGATCAACGGGCAGGGAAATTTTGGCTCGATCATGGGCCTGCCTGCGGCAGCGGCCCGGTATACCGAAGCGCGGCTGACGGGAATTGCCGAACATCTGATGAACGAACTGCGTTATCAGACAGTAGAAATGCGTCCGAACTATGATGGAACACGCGAGGAACCGGTCGTACTGCCAGCACGGTTTCCCAATCTGCTTGTGAACGGGGTTCACGGGATCGCAGTCGGCATGGCGACCAATATCCCGCCTCACAATCTGGGCGAAGTCATCAAAGCCTGCGTGCATTTGATTCAAAATAAAGATGCAACCGTCCCCCAGTTAATGAAGTATATTAAAGGCCCCGACTTTCCGATGGGAGGCCGTATTGTGACAGACAAACGGTCTCTCACGACGGTCTATAAAGAAGGCCGCGGCCCTGTCAAAGTGCGTGGCGAATGGAAGCCTGAACCGGGCACACGCAATAAAGGAGCACAACGACTCGTCGTATATTCGGTCCCCTATGGTGTGGAAACCGGTTCACTGCTGTCGGAGATCGGCGGAATTGTTGAATCCAGAAAGCTCCCCCAACTGGTGGATGTGGCTGATGAAACCGATGATAAAAATGGTTTGAAAGTCGTACTGGAAATCAAACCAGACGCGGATCCGGAAACGGTGATGGCCTTTTTGTATAAACACACCAATCTGGAGCAGAACTTCTCGGTCAACATGACCTGCCTGGTACCCGATGAATCGGAAGTGCTGGTGCCTCGCCGTTGTGATTTAAGAGAGATGCTGCAGTACTTTCTGGATTTCCGGTTTGTTTCGGTCCGAAAGCGGTTCGAATATCAGCTGCTGCTACTCGAACGGCGGATTCATATCCTGAAGGGTTTTGAGATCATCTTTAATGATCTGGATAAAGCGCTCAAGCTGATCCGCGCCAGTAGTGGAAAACAGGATGCTGCCAAAAAGTTGATGGACAATTTTCCGCTGGATGAAATCCAGACAATGGCCATCCTTGAGTTGCAGCTTTATCGAATTTCGAAGCTGGAAATCAATACAATTCGTGAAGAGCTGGCAGAAAAGGAAGCGGAAGCGGAAAAGATTCGTAAAATTCTGGCGTCGGAAAAACGACTCTGGAAAGTTGTGGAAAATGAACTGAAAGAACTGGCTGACGAATTTCCCGAAAAACGGCAGACCAAACTGGGCTCCTCGGAAGAGATTACGGAATTTGATCCGCAGGCGTATATTGTTCGCGAAAATACAAACGTGGTCGTTTCGCGGGAAGGTTGGATCAAACGTGTGGGTCGGCTGAAGACCAAAGGGGAAACGCGTGAATTGGACAAAACGCGAACCCGCGAAGGGGACAGCGTGCTGGCAGTCGCCCCGGGAAGTACGCTGGACCATGTCGTGTTCTTCTCCAGTGATGGTGTGGCGTATACGCTGCCGATTGAACAGGTACCTGTTTCTTCAGGCTATGGTGAGCCACTGTCGAAGCATGCCAGGATGAGCGATGGTGCTGTTCTGGTGGCGGCGGTGACGACAGACGGTCGCTTCACACCGGAAGACAAAGCAACGAAAAAGCAACCCATTCCCACGCCTCACGTATTGATCGTCACCGAAAAGGGTCAGATCATGCGGATTTCGTTCAGTCTGTTCCGGACCGCTTCAACCAAGGCAGGCCGCAAATACTGTCGCCTGGGTAAGGATGACCGTGTAGTGTATGCGGGTCTGGTTGAAGAGGCTGAGACCATGTTTATCGCCACCCAGGATGCTCGCGTCCTGCATTGTGAGATCGAAGAAGCCGCCCTGCTCTCCAATGCGGGCAAAGGAGTTAAGGGAATCAAACTGGAAAAAGGGGATCAGGTCATGGGTGCTCTACAACTGACCCGGCCAAGCGATTGTCTGCGAGTGGTCAATACCGCAGGCAAAAAAATGACCTTTGGACAAATGAAATATGGTGTGACTTCACGCGGTGGCAAAGGTGTGAAAACCAGTCAACGGAGCGGGTTTGCAGAGATCCTCTATCCGCCCATTGAAGTGGTCGACTGGGACGAACTGGGAGACAACGAAGCATAAACTGATCGTATCTCGACTTACGGATCCCTTGATCAACACCTATAATCTCGTTTTCGTTCGCGTTTACAACAGAGAAAATCAGCAAAATCATTATGGCAACTGCAGCAAAAACAACTGGCGCAAAAAAATATTCGGCTGACGACATCGAAGTCCTGGAAGGGCTGGAGGCGGTCCGCCGACGTCCCTCGATGTATATCGGTGGCGTTGATATTCGGGGTCTGCATCACCTGCTCTGGGAAATCGTCGATAACTCGGTCGACGAATATCTGGCCAAAGAAGCCGATACCATTACTGTCACCCTGCATAAGGATGGCGCTTCCTGCAGTGTCAAAGACAACGGCCGCGGTATTCCCGTCGATAAGCATTCCAAAACTAAAAAGTCGGCGTTGGAACTGATTCTGACCACGCTGCATGCCGGCGGGAAGTTCTCCGACAAAAATTATGCCCGCAGCGGCGGGTTGCATGGCGTCGGTTCGTCTGTGGTGAATGCGCTCTCTTCCGAGATGATTGCCACGGTCGTTAGAGACGGCCACCAGTACATGCAACGGTATAAAAAAGGCAAACCGACGACACCCGTTAAAAAAGTGAAGCCATTCCGCGGACATGGCACGGAAATCTATTTCCGACCGGATGATGATATTTTCCGTCGCGTACATTTCAATGCCGACACGATTCGCCAACACCTGGAAGATGTCGCCTTCATTCATGGCGGCCTGAAAATCACATTCCGTGATGAAGTCAAAAAAGAGACGCATGAACTCTCCCATCCGGAAGGAATTCGAGGCTACCTCGAAAAGCTGACACAGGAACAACAGAAAAAACCGGTCCACGAACAGCTGTTCTTCGCGGAAAAGGAAGACAAGAATATCCGCGTGGAAGTCGTATTAAGATGGACTGATGCCACGGATGAGCAGGTTCGCAGTTATGTGAACGGCATCCGCACCCATGCCGGCGGAACGCACGAAAGCGGGCTGCGGTCAGGGATTGCGAAAGCGGTCAAAAATTATATGGATGTGCATAATATCAAGCATAAAGGCCTGGCGATTACGACGGACGATATTCGCGAAGGTGTGCTCTGCCTGATTTCCGTATTCCATAATGATCCGATGTTTCAGGGTCAGACTAAAGAGAAGCTGAATAACCCCGAAGTCAGCGGCTTTGTCGAAGGGATCGTCAGGCCTCTGCTGGAAACATGGTTGAATCAAAACCCGAGTATCGCGGACGCTGTTGTGGGGCGAATCGTTCTGGCGGCACGTGCGCGGATGGCCAGTCGCGATGCCCAGAAAGAAGTGCGACGGAAATCGGTCACGAACCGCAAATCGACACTGCCTGGCAAACTGCTCGATTGCCGCTCCAATAAGCCGGAAGAATCAGAACTGTTTCTGGTCGAAGGTCTGTCGGCGGGGGGAACGGCAGCGATGGGGCGCGACAGCCGCATTCAGGCAGTATTACCGCTGCGTGGTAAGGTCCTGAATACCGAATCGCTGGCCATTTCCAAAATCATGGGGAACCAGGAAATCAAGGACCTGGTAGAAACACTGGGAACCGGGATTGGTCCGAACTTTGAGATCATGAATCTGCGATACAACCGGATCATCCTGCTGATGGATGCCGACAGCGATGGTTATCATATCAGTACGCTACTGCTGACATTCTTCTTCCGGCATATGCGGGAATTGATCCGCCAGGGCAAACTGTTTCTGGCCCAGCCTCCGCTGTACTGTATCAAGGTGGGCAACGAGAAGCATTATGCACAGGATGATGCCGAGAAAGAAGAGATCGTCGAATCACTGGGCGCCAGCCGCAAGTATGAGATTGGTCGCTTCAAAGGTCTGGGAGAAATGACGGCCAGCGAGCTTAAAGAGACGACGCTGGACCCCAAACATCGCGTATTACTGAAAGTGGATATCGACAGCCAGCTGGACGCGGACGCGACGTTCGCCCAACTGTTCGGAAAAGATGCCAGCCTGCGTTACGACCTGATTATGCAGGAAGCGATTGAAGCAGATGACATTGATTATTGATTGACGCCGCGAAACAGAGCCCATAAAAAAAAGAGGCGAATCGATATGATTCGCCTCTTTCATTTTTTTGATCAGACTTGATAAGCCCGACTATTTAACGGAAGCTGTTTTTTCCACTTCGGGTGGCAGCTCGGTTTCATTCTTTTCGATTGTTGTGTCATTACCAACGGTGATCGTCAACCAGCCATCGTTGGTTTTGATACCAGTGATGTCCAGGTAGACGGTGCGGTTTTCCAGTTTGGCTTTGACCTGGGAATCTTCCACACGATCTGGGAATGCTTTTTCCATTTTGTTGCGAACCACGCCGGCTCGAGCAATCTGAGACGCAATCCGTTCTGGTCGCACGACGGGTGATGATTTGACATCGCCGCGGGTGATATGAATTTTATCACCTTCGACTTTGAAGTGCAGAGGAACTGTGATGACCTGAGTCGGCACAGCGGTTTCGCCCTGCTGTTCAAATCCACAACGCAGGATCAGATTCAGCGTATTGTCTGTAATCTGCACACGAATGGGATCGTGATCATCGAAGGCCAGAATATTGGGTCCTTTATCTGGATCAACGGGAGGTCGTTCCAGTTTGATTTTACGTCCCAGAACATCTTCGATTGATTTTTCAAATTCGGTGATCAGGTCCTGATCGGTAATATTACGGCCTTCCAGATTCATGCGGGAGAGGCTGTTATTCATGACCGATTCATGCAACTGCAGGACTACACTCTCGTCGGCAGAGATAGTCAGTGGTGGCGAATTGGCAGCCAGTTCGCCGGTATCCATCAGCCGGGTTCGAATGTAAAGATGAGTGTCAGTGGAAGCGAAGCTGCGAGCAGATGGAAACAGACCATTATTACGCAGACGCTTATTCAACTTGCCATCGACTTCTTCATTGGCGCGACCGATGCGTTCATCGACTTCTTCATCGAAGCGGGGACGAACCCGATCCCGCACACGTTGCGCGGCGATCGCTTCTGCTTCGCCTTTCAGTTCTGCAGTGCGGCGGTAAGCCATATTGCGACCAATGCCCGCCAGCAGGGGAATTCCATCCAGTTTAGTGCTGGCACCCACGGTGGTATTATTGGCGGCAACTTCAACCCAGGCAGGCTGAGTTACGAACAGATCACCATCAAAGTTAATTTCTTTGGTACCCCAGATCTGATGATGGCCTGAGGTGTAAATCGTAGCCTGGTTGGTTGTACCGGAAGTTTCGCTATTGGTGAAACCATTCAGGGTTAAATCAAATCGCAGTGTCGAATCGCTGGGTTTGAAATCCACGCCGATTTCCGTGGTTGTGGCCTGATTCCCGGTGACATAAGCTCCCAGGATGCAGTCGACAACAGGTCCGGTTTCGCAGGTACTGTCATTGATTAAACGGTTGATGAAGTCTTCCGCAACCATGACACGCAGGTTGTAGTTGAAATAATTGTTCCGCAGAACTGTGGTCAGTGGCTCCAGGCCACCTGCAAGTTCCTCACGCAACAGAGCATATGCTTTCCGTGCTTCAAATGAGTTTTTATTGCTTTCGGAAGCTTCGTATTCTTCAAGGTTGCTGACCAGAGCCGTCAGCTGTTTGCGAATTTTACCAGCATCAATCTTGGTCGCACCTGGTTTGGAATCGGCCAGGAATGCTCGTACTGATTTTTCCAGATTCTTGAACTGAGGGCGATTGAAGAATTTTCGCTGTTCTGCATCGGTTAAGGCACCACGCTCTTCAAATTTTTTCTTGAGCGATTTCAGCAGATCCATCAGTTCGACTTCGGAATAGCTGTTTTTCAATTCTTTCTGCAATTCATTTAACTGCAGGTAGTCAACCCAACCATTTCCATTATCCATGGTAGCCAGGTATTTATTAAGAGCGGCAGCAGCTTTCGCCAGTTTGTTCTGCTGGGCTTTTAACTGGGCTGCTTTGACGGCGGCAACGTCAACCTGCAGTGTTTTCAAGACGGCATCTGCGATTTCCACACGACGCTGCAGACGACCGGTATACTCAGCGAGAACAGCCTGCCCCTGGGCTTCCTGAATCTTTGTCTGCAGTGCAGCCAGAGTCTGCTTCTGCTGTTCAACGGTCAGGTCTGATTCGTAGAGTTTGGCCAGCAGATCACCGACCTGCTGATCCCATGCTGCCCACTTGCCTTCAAGTCCTTCCGGTGCTTCGGAAAGATCATCAGGAACTTCGGGTGGTAAAATGCCCTGCAGACCCACGTCTGCTTTTACGGGCTGCTTGTCTTCCACAGCCATAGTTGTTGTGACAACCAGCGCCAGACTGGCTAATCCTAAAACAGCCACGCCGAGCACACCAAAATATTTCTGGTTCTTTCTGGTTCGGTTTGATTCCTTGAGAAGCATATCTGATCTCACTCCGTCGACAAAGGGATTCGAATAACGGTCGCCACCATTCACAAGAACGCGGGACACCAGGGCCCTCATTAATGGTAGTAGGGGTGGAAACTACCGTTGTAAAATAATTTATCGTCATTTAGCCGCATTGAATGTGTGTTGAATTCACACATCCCTGCTGCCAATCAACTATTCAAGCATCAATATCTGCAAAACCCTGTCCAATGGGATATTTCAGAAACAATATTTTGAGATAGCAGAATTCCTGTTGATTTTGATGGCGAAAATCAGGGCCGGAGATTCTGACCAGGCATCCTATTTCGTGAAATCCTCAAAGTCGGCCGGCCATTTTCTCTAGCACTTCATCACATCATCTCTGCGCAGTCTAGTGGACCCACAAATATTGTGCAATCATCCAAAGCAGCTTGTATTCGCAACATTAACAAAACGTGCAAATGTTCACTTCTGTGGGACTGAGTCTGATTTTCCCCCTTTCACGGTGTATGAAAGCCCCTGCTGACTTCTGTTGAATGATTCAGATAGAGAATCGGGCTGAATAATCGAGGAGTTCGATTTGGAATTTGGGAAGCGGGAACGTACATTGGTGGTTTCAGATAATAAATCCATATCAACGTTCAAAAGGATTTTCACTTGGATTTTCAGCAGGTCCTGACTCCACCTCAATTCGCCGCCGTCTCGCATCATCAGGGGCCCTTACTGGTACTGGCGGGACCGGGTTCAGGAAAAACCCGTGTCATTACCCACCGGATTGCCTCGCTGATTCATGCGCACGTTCCCGCCCACCAGATTCTGGGAATTACTTTCACGAACAAGGCGGCGGACGAAATGGGGGAACGGGTCAGACAGCTGATTCCGAACTCGCGCGTGGAGATATCGACCTTCCATAAGTTCTGCGTCAAAATCCTGAGACGTTACGGGCGAGGCGTGGGGTTGGACAGTAACTTCTCGATTTTTGACACGACCGATCAACATCAGTTAATTCGTTTCGTACTGAATGAATTAGACATCGATACCGTGGCCTATAATCCATCGACCATCGCATCAATGATCAGCCGTGCCAAAAATGACCTGATCACCGTTGAGCGATTCGTCGAAATCTATCAGGAATCGGTGGGCGATCACCTGCAGGCCGTCGCGGCTCGCGTATATCCGATGTATCAGAAACTGCTGCTCGAATCGAACGCCGTTGACTTTGACGACTTATTACTGCATGTCGCCAGCCTGCTCAAAGGCTCCCCCGAGTTACGGGCGACACTCGATGAACGTTATCAATATATTCTCGTAGATGAATATCAGGATACGAACCTGGCCCAGTATCAGATCGTGATGGGACTCTCGCTCAACACGCGTAACCTGTGTGTCACCGGTGACCCGGATCAGTCGATTTATGGCTGGCGGGGTGCGAAGATTGAGAACATCCTGCAGTTCGAACGGGATTTCCCCGACTGCAAAACCATTCGACTCGAGCAGAATTTTCGCAGTACGAAAGAAATCCTCCGCGTCGCCGACGATCTGATTTCCCACAATCAACGCCGCAAAGCCAAAGCACTGTTTACGGAAAACCAGGAAGGTGCTCCGGTGGAACTGCTCTGCTATCAGGATGAGCGTCACGAAGCAGACGATATCGCGAGACGCATTCGTAAAGCCGTCGATCAGGGAGAGCACGAATACACCGATTTTGCCATCTTTTACCGGGTCAACTCGCTTTCGCGGGAACTGGAGCTGGCACTGGCCCGGCATAAAATTCCGTACCAGCTGGCGGGGAGTGTCGCCTTTTATGAACGCACGGAAGTCAAAGACCTGCTCTCCTATCTGAAACTGGTCAACAACCCCGACGATCGCATCGCGTTCTCCCGCATCGTCAACAAGCCACTTCGCGGCATCGGTAAAACGACGCAGAATAAGCTGATTCGCTGGGCCGATGAGCGGGGGATCAGCCTGTTGGAAGCCGCGCATCAGGCAGCAGACTGCCCGAAACTTTCCAAACGGGCGGCGACCATGCTGGCGCGGTTTGCCAAGATGATCAACGGGTTTTCGATGGCCGACTCGGGGGCCGTCGCGCACCTGATGGAGAATATCATCGACAGTACCCGACTGGTCGACAGTTGGAAAGAGAGTCCGGATGAAGATGATCAGCAGCGGATTGCCAATGTGAATGAGTTGCTCTCAACCGCAAAAAAGTATGATGACATCTACGGTGAAGAAACGACACTCGAAGGCTTTCTGGAAGTCAGTACGCTGGCCAGCGCGACCGACCAGCTGGATGCAGACGCGGGGCGCGTGACCTTGATGACGCTGCATGCGGCCAAAGGTCTGGAATATCCGGTGGTCTTTATTATCGGTGTCGAGCAGAATCTGATACCGCATGAACGCGTACTGCGTGAAGAACTGCGTGACGGCCTGGAAGAAGAACGCCGCCTGTTTTTCGTGGGAATCACCCGGGCCGAACAAATCCTGTACCTGACACAGACACGCGAGCGATCAATGCGCGGTCGGCCGTGGAGAACCATCACCAGTGACTTCCTCAAAGAAATCGATGTGGAACTCAACGACCAGACCAGCGATGAACTGTTCGAATCCCGCTCGCACTTCGATGAGTTTGTGGAATCCGTCAAGCGTGGTGAGATTGATACGGCGGCATTGAAAGCAGCCAATCCAGAGCGGCCTCTGCTGATGACCGGGGCAGACCTGCTCAAAAATTCGCCCCAGGCTGCTGAGATTCCTCAGGGTTTTTCGGTAGGTATGCGGGTCAGACATCCGCGGTATGGCGTGGGAACTGTGATGGGGATCAGTGGCTATGCCCGCAAGCGGATGGTGAATGTCCTGTTTGACGATGCAGACGAACCGCAGACCTTTGTCGCCGCGCATTGCCCCCTGCAACCGTTAGGACTGCGATAACCGATCGCTGATTCAAGGGGATCACGGCTGCTTGCCGATAAACCCGATTGGTGCCTGCCATTAATTCTACCGAAGCATAAACTGGTAATGACGCCGTCTTTCAGCAAGTCTGGTTCTATAAACTGACTACGGGTTCTCTCATGCCGCCACGTAAACGACCACCGGCGAATTCCAGATTCCAGGTCCGCAAACCGGCCGACCCCGGGGTGCATCTGGAGCCGTTCCTGCATTATCTGGAAGCAGAATGCGGGATGGCAGTGAATACCGTCTCAGCCTATCGCTCGGATATCGTGCAGTTTCTGGACTGGTACCGCGCCCAACAACCGGTTCCATTGAGTGAAGTGGATCTCTCGTTTCTCTCTGGCTATCTTCAGCATCTCAATCGACGTAAACTGGCGGCGACTACTGTTTCGCGGCACCTGGTCACGCTCAAGCTCTTCTTTCGCTACCTGGTGCTGGAAGGCGTACTCGCCGAAAGTGTTGCCGACCTGTTGAACTCACCCAAACTCTGGAAATACCTGCCCAAAGTTCTCAGCCCGGAAAAAGTCAACCAACTACTCTCCGCTCCCTGTCGCCAGGATCGTTACCCGCTCCGTGACCGGGCGATTCTGGCAATGATGTATGCGACCGGCTGTCGCGTGACAGAAATTGTGACCCTGCCTTTGAATTCGGTGAAGCTGGCGGAAGGATATGCCCGTTGTGTGGGTAAAGGAAATAAGGAACGCATGGTGTCATTGAATCCGGTGGCGGTCGCCGCTGTAGAGGCCTACCTGCGTCATGAACGGCCTGTGCTGACGCGACGCAATTCCGCAGAACAGGCACTGTTTCTGAACCGGGGAGGCAAGCAGTTGTCGCGGGTCATGGTCTGGAACATCGTCAAGAAAAATGCGGCACGCGTGGGCTGCAGTAAAGAGGTCAGTCCCCATACACTGCGTCATAGCTTTGCCACCCACATGATGGCCGGCGGAGCCGAGATCAGAGCGTTGCAGGAACTACTGGGGCACGCGAACATCCGTACGACTCAGATCTATACGCACGTGGATCACAGCCGCCTGAAAGCCGTGCATCAGATGTATCATCCACGTGGCTGATTAAAACTGCCCCATCAGTTTACCATCGCCACGATTTCCGAGCTGCTCGAGCAAGCCGGGATCGATGTTTTCGGAAAGGAAGCGAACGGAACCATCGCCGAGCCCAATGTGTGCGCCTCCGATATGGTAACTGCCGAGCCCGCCGACTTTCAGCAGGGGATCGACGGGATTCTTTTCTTCTTCCTGCTCTGCGGGGGTGGGAATATAACTACTTCCCCAGCGACCGGCATTTCCAGGCAGATCCCGGTTAATGGAACCGGTATTGCGCAGACTGGCGCGCGTCCCGGAGAGCCAGCCCAGATTGGTGTCGTCGAACAAATGCTCGCCGATAAAAATGGTATTGCTGCTGCCGTCGGTGATTTGATCGTAACTGATGCTGCTATTCAAAAACATGACCCCGGAATTGTTGACGTCGATCGGCGCTTCATTTGCGTTATAGCAGGCTGCATAGTTCGTCTGATAGAGTTCAATGTTCTCCTCGATTGGCACACGTAACGCGGTTCCCTTGGGATCAGAAGGACAGCTTAAAACAGAGAGCGGTGTATTGCGTACTTCCCGATTAACTTCGGCATACACGCTTTGTCTGAAGTCGATATTCCGGTAAACAATCGGCTGATCCAGGAACGGCATCAGCCCGCCGAACCAGCCCATATCATAACCTTTGGGTTCGTTTTTGATGGGCCCCGTCTGGTTGTAAACCCCCGCAGGCAGGACCTCGAATGCCATTTCATAGTTTTGCAGGGCAAGGCTGATCTGCAGCAGATTGTTTTTACACTGTGTACGTCGGGCTGCTTCACGTGCCTGCTGGACAGCGGGCAACAGGAGCGCAATCAGGATCGCGATGATCGCAATCACGACCAGCAGTTCAATCAGCGTGAAGCCATTGCGCTGCTGACTCTGGCGACAGGGGGGAGCAACCTTTTTCATCATCTGTGTTTCCTGAAATAATACCAAACCACTTAAAAGCAGGGAAAATATAAATTTGGAATACTGACTGACTCAGTGTGATCATAAAATTATTTTTTTCGTTCGGGTAATCATCTCAGTCTGGCTGTCAGGATATTTTACTCGAGCCTGGATCGACAGTCGACGGTCTGCTTCCCCTTCCGGTTTTAATACAATTTCCGCGGAAGCAGCATAACGTGTTCCCAGTTCTTCCGGATCAATCTGCCAGACTTCCCCCTCGTATTCGGGATTCGTCAATCGCTGCTGTGCAGCGCGTTCCAGCGCCGACTCAACCAGCCAGTCTGCCTGGACCTGCAACTGCTCTTTCAGCATTTGTCGCCTCTGCATCATTGTTGATTTCAGCAGTGAAGCCATCACCAGTGAAATCAACAGCAGACAGACCATGACAATCACTAACACCGCTCCCTGGCGAGTTCTCTGCTGGTGTGATCCGATCACTGATTTGTGGTGGAGACGCATATGATTGACCCTGTTACTCGGTTTTTTTTGTTTCTTTTTCTGGTTGTTTTAGTTTCAGATCCGCTAACCGATAATCATGTCCGATGGTGGAAATGATAGATAATGCCTGGACAGCCCGCCTCCCGGATGGATTAGACTTACCTTTATTTTTACTAAATATCCGTCGTAAAGGATCGGGTTCTTCAATAGAAATTCCGGCTCGATTCAGTCGTTGTTGTTTGAAAAAACGGGCGTGACTGCCATCGGGCAGATAAAAGACATCACGGTGCGTTTCCTCACCCTGGCTGGTGACCACTCTGAAAATACGATGTTGCTCGATGCGATACGTTACATTCTGATTGCCTGGTTTAAGAAGTGTGAGCTCCTTGCCATCTTCTGCTGGGTGCGGGACATCAGCTGCAGCATGAATGTCCGCCCGAAAGAGACGGGAAAATCGCTGGAACGAAGAACCCAGCCAGGCGGCTTTGCTGGTTTCGCGTTCGGCACGGAGCACAGTATGCATGGTTGTCATACTGATGCCCATCAGGATAGAAGCGATACCCATTGCCACCACAACTTCCACCAGTGAAACTCCCGGAGGGCAGCCATATTGTCTGATTGAAATATTAAACCCGCGTTGCTGCATTACTGCTGTCCCTTCAGACAGACCCAGGAAGTGAGCCTCACAGGCATTCCCCTGACTCCCTGGTCATTTTTCCAGTCCAACTGGATCCGAATTTTTTTCATTTTCTGCACATCATCCGCCTCACTGACTTTCATTTCCAGGCTGGCATCAGGCAGCTGTCTGATTGCACTTTCAGATAAAGCAAACTTGTTGACAGTCGACTGCTGTATTTCATCGAATGGTAAAGAGACCACGCGTTCCATCAGATTTTCCACTTCCACAATCGCTAACTGGCGGCGTTCGGTCTGCCGACGTTCACGATGCACCCAGTAGATCGCTGGCACAACGATCATGGAGACGGTCATCAGCAGTACGCCGGCCACCATCATCTCCACCAGAGTGAATCCGCGCCGACGACATTGCGATAATGCGACACGACTTGAACAAGCTCTATTATTCTGTATTTGATTTCTCACGTTTCAACCGTTATCTGAGGTTAAGACAGGGCATTCATGATCGTCACCAGGGGCAAAAACAGCCCGATGACGAATATTCCCACTAAACAGCCCAGGCTTAGAATAAAAGCCGGTTCCAGATATTCCCGTAACAACGCCATGCGATAATTGATGCGCCGCTCAATTCCTTTAGCAATCGCCTTGAGCGCCCAGCTTAAGTTGCCCGCCCGCTGTGCTGACTGTAACAGACGCACTTCACTGGGTGTCAGCAGGCTGTAGTCATGCAGTGACGTCCAGCAATCGTTCCCTTTATGGACATCATCCAGAATGGCGCTAAAGCGGGCAGACAGATATTTATTTTTTGTAGTATGTGACAAGGTCTCAAATGCCCCCAGCAGGGGACGCCCTGATTCGGTAGTAACGTGCAGAAAGCGTAAAACATCCGGTGCGATCAAACGGGGATAATAGCGGCCCGAAATAAACCGGGGGCGCCAGCCATTTTCCAGATAGCCGGTATGACGGAGCCTGAGATACAGAATGATGAGAAACAGGCAGCCTGGAATAATCAATAACGAGTAAGTGACAATCACGTCAGAAATATCGTTAATTGCCACCGTCAGGTCCGGCAACTCCATGTTGAAGTCGTAGTATATTTTCTTCATCTTGGGAATGATCCAGTAACAGATAAACATGAAGACCAATGCCATGATGACAAAAACCGTACATAGATAAATTCCGATTCCCGGACGCAGGTAATCCCGTTCATTCCGCTGCTCGGCACAGACTTCAGCCGCCAGCGCCAGCGCCGAAGGCAGCGTTCCTGATTCGGCTCCTGCTTTGACCAGAAAGTAGGCGTTGGCAGGAATCACATAAGGAATTTTCTCCAGCGCCTCTGCCAGTGGAACTCCGCTTCGCAGCAAGTCCACCAGCCGCATGATCTGGTACCTCCAGTGACCTCGAATGTCCTTTCCGAATGTTTCCAGGACGTCGATTAAGGGAAGCTGCTTGTCGGCGGCGATCGCCAGAATTCGTAGTAACGCTACCTGTTGAGAATAAGAGACGCGCCCGAATGACAGAATGGAACCGAGTGATGGCGAACGTCTCACGTTGCCAAATATTCGATTCAGATTTTCGAAATGGGGTCTCTTATCCATGAGTCTCTTAACTCGACAGCAGTTCTTTAAGTTGAAGATTTATAAAATGATCACCGTACGCACACGGATTGACTCAGGACAGCCAGTTTATCAATTGAAGTAAAGGCGCCAGCATGGCGATGAATAGAAAACCCATCAGCGTGCCACAGAAAATGATCACCAGTGGCTCAATGACCGACGAGAAAAAAGTAATGCGGACCCGCGTCTGACTGTTTAACATGTCCGACAACGCATTCAGGATCTCCACAGAATAGCGGGGCCCCTGATGGGAGGTGGCGCCAGACTGACTGGCTAATGTCTGTAAGAAGGTAGCCGGAAATATTTTCAACGACTCCAGGGAGGCAATCTCCGTCTGCCCGGATGACACGGAGTCAGAAAACTTTCGGCAGGCGTTACGGATTTCATAATTACTGGAACTTTCACCGGTCATCTTGAGCGCCTCGAGGAACGGGACTTCGTTATCAACCAGCAATGCCAGTAAATGTGAAAAACGCGAGACAGACAGACCGCTGAGCAGCCCGCCAATCAACGGCAGACGGTATATGATTTTTTGCGACCACATCTGGCCATGCTCTGTTTTCATCAACAGCAGATAGCAACCGACGAGCATCAGTCCGGCAGGCAGATACCACCACCATTGTGTTCGCAGGAAAATGGAAAGTTCAAACAGTTGGAGAGTGACCCCTGGCAACTCGATTCCGAAATCCAGATAAATCGATTCAAAGGAAGGCAGAATCCACAGCAGAATGCTCAAAAGCATCAGCATGGCAAATGCCATCAGGATCAATGGATAGCTGAGTGCCATCAGCAACTGGCTTTTCATCTCTGAGAGCTGCCTGGTATGGGCGACATAGTCTGCCAGAATCTCACTCATTTTCCCTGAGCGTGTGCCGGCATGTACCAGCGCACACAATTCGCGAGGTGCCCGGGAATCGGCGAGTACCGTTTCCAGATCATTTCCGGCATCCAGTTGTGAAGCCAGGTTCTGGACAGCAGAGCGGAGTCGCGGATTTTCAATTTCATGTGAAACCGCTTCCAGACCGGTCGACAAAGGCAGCCGCGCACGGGTCAAATCAGACAGGTGATCGGAAATCACATCGTAGTCGCGAGGCGACAGCTTCTGACTACCAGCTGACGCAGACACGACCGGTACGGAAAAGGCCAGCGCTGATTCTTCCTCTTCGATTCGTTCAATTTTGAGATTCTGATCCTGCAGGCGGCTTGCAACTTCATCCCGGTCTGCGGCATGGATCCGGCCGGAAACATTTTTACCCTGCGAATTGATTCCCTGGTAACGATACCAAATCATCTGACAGCCATTCCGTAATGTTTCCAATCCCTGTAATCAGTAAAACCCGGATCAGGACAATGACCTCTCACTCTAAGAACCTCATGGCTGGGCTAATTGTTTAAGCATATCCGAGAACGGAAGAAATAATACCAGAGAATAGCATAACACAGTACCTCCGCCGATAATCGCACCGGTAAAGATCGGAAACAACACGCGAAACCAGCGAGTATAACTGGTGGCTTTTCTCCGATACATATCTGCTGCATTTTTGAGCGCCAGACTGAGCTCTCCCTGATGATTCTTCGTGGTCAGCAGCCAGGTTAATAACGGAGGCCAGCCATACTCTTTCGTGGTGATGACTGTTTCCGGCTGTGCATGCAGGTGCCGATCTGCCATCAAGCTGGCTGATTTTACCAACTGGTTATCGCCGGTCGCTTCCGCAGCCAGGACGACCGATTCGGCAAAGGGAATATTCTGCTGAATCAGCAGCGACATCAGTTCGGAAAAATTCCCGTAGCGGTAATAATTGGCAATCTTCTGCACACCGGGAATCCAACCAATCAGGCGGCTGGTCCCTTTGAAATTCAGCAACTGCGAACTGCCTGTCCTCATCCAGATGATCACAAACAGAAACAACAGCAGCGGTGGAACCATGCCCCAGTAAACAACCGTGGATTGCATGGAGTTCAACAACTGTAAAGGCTTTGATTCACCGAGGCGAAAAATATCGTATGCAGAGTTGAACCGCGAAAGCACTTCGAACAGGAAGACCATAAACAGTCCGTATGCCAGACTGAACACAATCAATGGATAGACCATCGCCATCCCGATCTGGCGGCGCAGGTGAAACAGCTCCCAGGCATAGTTCGACATTTCTTCCAGGGCGACCGTGAGCTTGCCCGACTTGATACCCGCTTCCACGATCACGCGATACACGCGGGGAAAGCTGTCACCTTCCGCGGCCATCGCTTCCGGCAGCGTACTGCCCCGCTCCATCCTGGTGGCCAGATCAGCGGTGATCCGGCCCAGTCGATCCGGGAGTTCATTTCCCATTTCGCGGAGCCCCAGTTCCAGGGGAATCCCGGCCTGAACGAGTGAAATGATTTCCTCGTTCAATGCGATCAGTTCATCGAGCTCAAAGCGGGTTCCGCTGGTCTCGTTCGATTCAGAATCGTCTCTAGAATTCATAGTCATACCTGCTTTTGACAGAAACGATTAATACTGCGTGATTTTTCATTCATCGTTCAGAGGTGAAATCCGGTCGCCCGTTAACCATTGTTTCGCGTCATGCCCAGCACCCGGCGTACTTCCGCCGGGCTGGTGAGCCCCTGATTCACGGCCTCCTGGGCACGATCCCATTGGGTTCGCATGCCCGACTGAATCGCCAGCTGATGCAATACGGTTGCGTCCGCCTGATTTAAAATGGCATTCGCGACTTCGGTCTGACCAGGCTGTAACATCTCGGTGAGGACCATGCGCCCCTGATACCCGGTTTGCCCGCAGTCCACGCAACCGACGGGTACTTTCCATTGTTCGACATCCAGACCCATGCGATCTTCTTCGGCCTGGGAATATTCCGCACACGGACAGAGTCGCCTGAGCAGTCGCTGACTGAGGATCGCCAGTAAACCGCTACGCAGCAGGTAAGGTTCAATCCCCATGTCTGACAGGCGGCTGACCGCTTCCGTCGCGCTGCCGGCATGAAATGTGGTGACGACCAGATGCCCTGAGAGTGAGGCCTGGAAGACGGTTTCCGCAGTTTCACGGTCGCGGATTTCACCGACCATAATGACTTCCGGATCCTGTCTGAGCAGGGAACGCAAACCCAATACCATGTCAAAGCCCGCAGTCGGATTCACCTGCGACTGGGCAACCGTGGGCACGACCACTTCAATCGGGTCTTCCAGTGAAGCCAGGCTGCGAGACCCTTGAGACTGGCGGATGATCTCCCGCAGGCAGGCATAGATGGTCGTTGTTTTCCCACTGCCGGCCGGCCCCGTCATTAAGACGACGCCCCCCGTCTGTGTCAGCAGTCGTTGCAGTTCGAACAGGATTTCTCCGGGCAGGTTCAGGCTTTCCAGATGCTTGTACTGCCCCGAACCGACAAACAGACGCACGACCACTTTCTCGCCGTAAAGTGTGGGAAAGGTACTGATTCGTGTTTCGACCGCCTGCTCGCCCTGCTGTCGCAGGCGTCCCTCCTGGGGAACATCTGTCCGATAAGTCAGCAGATGCGACAGGACTTTGAGCCGCGATGTGATCCGCGGTGCCAACTCAGGTGAAAAGTCCGTGATGTGATGCAGCACGCCGTCAATCCGCCAGTCCATCCGCATTCTGTTTTCGGAAGGCAGCAGGTGAATGTCGCTGGCATTGACGGACTGGGACTGATTTAAAATCAGATCGACCAGTTCTGTGACATACTCCGGATGATTATCTGGTTTCTCAGGCAACTGCTCCTGAAAATGTTGGGACAAACTCTCCTGCATTAATCGCCTCGATGAAAAATCTGCTCAATCGTGCCTGCACGCTCATTGCGAAACTGAACCACGGCATCAACGAGCCCCCATTCACCCGAATGTTTTAAAGTGGCCTGCACCGAATTCCAGTCTGTCTTGATCTCCATGGACTCACGGGCGACGGTGGAAATGCCTAACACTTCGTTCCCCTTCAGGTAGATCGCTTTGGACCAGACCGGAGCCTGAGTGGAACCGGAATCGCGTTGATACCAGAATAGACTGCAGCAGACGAAAAACATGCTGCAGACAATCCATCTTCGCTGGCGTTGCCTGCGATTCCCTGCCTGCTGTGCCGCTTCCAACACCCGCTGACGGTGCCCGTCGCGCAGGGGAACGGCTGTGCCGACACTGGCCTGCAGCAACTGTTCTTCCAGGGAATTGTGATCTTCGAATTCAAACATTAATATCCTCATGCGTCACGGGACGCAGGTAATTATCTAACTTCTGGAGCGCATAACGATAACGACTGGCCACAGTATTCGGCGATTCATCCAGCACACTGGCGATTTCCGCAAAAGTCATGTCTTCCCAGATCTTCAAGACCACGACTTCCGACTGATTGGTGGGCAGACGCTTTAATGCCTTACGGATGACTTGCGCCTGATCGTTTTCTTCTACTATTTGTTCATCTCGAGCCCAGAGCTGACGGCACTGAGCAAATATCTGAAACGGCTTCCGCTTCTGCAGAATCCGTAATGCTTCGTTGCGGGTCACCCGTAACAGGTAGGCCCAAGGCTGCTGTGCAGTTGCCAGAATTTTCGGTTTCATCGCGATCCGCACCATGGTGGCCTGAATCGCATCTTCCGCATCCGGCATATTTCGAGTCACGGTCACTGCATAACGCACCAGTCGCTGTGAAGTTAAATCGTAGAGCGAACCCAGACTATCGACCCCCTGATCGTGCAGATCATTGGCACAACATCGGATTTGCGCTGCAAATTTGACTGGTGACAGTTGTTCCACGATGGAATTCAATTCTTCAAAGCTTCAAAAAACTCTGATTCTCACTGCTGAGTCACAGCAAGAATGTCCTGACAGAACTGTCAGGCTAGAATGACAAGTAAAATTCGTGTGAATTTAACACAAACATGAGTTCCCTGCTTGTGTTGACTCGGATTGGAAAATAACAATGAAAGTACACCCGAATTTTCACACAGTTCCTATTAGAACTGATTTGCGATATTATTTGTTTTGCTTTTCCCCGGATTTTTCATATTTCTCCAGGTTCGGCGGGACTCATTTACCGTAAGCCCTTATTTATCAGACAGATACCGCTTTCATGTTTTTGTGCACCGATCTTTGTGCCTTCCTGAAAAAAAGCCAGCGTCCCGCCTCAATTCGTAGCAGTGAGGAGTTCCCGGATGGCTGCTGAAGCCACACCTGAAAATCAGGGGGTCATTCTGATTGGCATGCCCGGATCTGGAAAGTCGACCGTGGGGAAACTACTGTCTGCACAGACAGGTCTTCCCTTTCTGGACACGGATGCATTAATTGAAGCCGGCGAGTCGAAACGGCTGGCGGAAATTATCTCGCAGCATACTTCCGAGGGCTTTCGGAAAATTGAGGCAGCATATGTGCAATCGATCCAATCATCAGGATCGGTAATTTCTACGGGCGGAAGCGTCTGTTACAGCCACGAAGCCATGCAACATCTCGGCAGTCTTGGTACCATAGTCTGGCTGGATGTGTCACCTGAAGTACTGGAGCAACGGGTGGCCGATGCGTTTGACCGGGGTGTGTTAATTGAACCGGGAACGACGCTGGCCGATTTGTACGAAAGTCGATTCCCGCTTTATGAACTGTATGCACAATTAAAAATCGAGGCGTCACTGCTGACGGCAGAGGAAGTCGTTTCCCGGATCTGTCAGCAGCTGAGTCTCTGAAAACGATCATCAACCGATACCAAACTCTAAATAGTAATGAAAAACGATTGCAAGCCGATGTTACCCATTCAAAATGTCAACATTCATGATTCCGTCCGCCTGGTGGCTCCACAGGAATTGAAAGACACTTACAAGCGGACCGACAAAGTCACCGAGACAGTTGGCGAATCGCGCGAACAGATCAAACGCATTCTCTCGGGAGAAGACCATCGACTCATCGTGGTCGTCGGGCCCTGCTCGATTCACGATCCTAAAGCCGCCATCGAATATGCCACCCGTTTAAAAGAACTTTCCACTAAAGTGGACGACCGGATGTTCCTGGTCATGCGGGTCTACTTCGAGAAACCACGCACCACGGTCGGCTGGAAAGGCCTGATCAACGACCCACATCTGGATGGCACCTTCGATGTCTCTTCCGGGCTGAAAATTGCCCGCCAGCTGTTACTGCAGATCGGCGAACTGGGCATACCCGCCGCGACGGAAATGCTGGAACCGATCACGCCACAATACATTGCCGACGCGATCTCGATCGCTTCCATCGGCGCCCGCACGACAGAATCCCCCACTCACCGCCAGATGGCCAGTGGACTTTCAATGCCCGTCGGTTATAAAAACGGCACGGACGGCAGTCTGGACGTCGCGCTGAATGCTATGCTGGCCGCACAAAGCCCCCACAGCTTCCTGGGAATTGATGCGGACGGTCAGACCTGCGTCGTCAACACCAAAGGCAACCCCTGGGGACATCTGATTCTTCGCGGCGGTCGCTCCGGCCCAAATTACCAGCAGGAACATCTGGAAGAAGCCGCCAAAAGTCTCAAGGCAGCCGGCCTGTCTCCCCGGTTCATGGTCGATTGCAGCCATGCGAATTCCAACAAAGATTATCGCAACCAGGGCAAAGTCTGGAACGAGGTCATCGACCAACGCGTCGCCGGCAACGATACGATCATCGGCCTGATGCTGGAAAGCAATCTGCATCCCGGCAACCAGAGCCTGCCCGAAGATCTGTCACAGCTCCAATACGGCGTCTCGATCACCGACGAATGCATCGACTGGGAAGAAACCGAAACCCTGATTATGACGGCTCACGAAAAACTGTCGTAAGCGGTTTGGAACCTGAATCCTCCTTCACTTTTTTTGATGAGCGGCCTGCAGTAATGCATCTGCGAGTTGCTGCTCTTCAGGCGTAAAGGCTGACTTGAGTTGAGTCGAGGTGCCCTGTTCGGTCTGTCTGGTTTCCATCGACAAAACTGGAATTGCTGTCACAAAGGAAGGCATCTCACCCAGCCGCCTTGATGCAGCCACAGCCTCTTTCAACACAATGATTTTTTGATCGTCCTCGCTCTTAGAATGAAGTGCAGAAGCGATCTGATACAACAGGCGGACCTTCATCTCGTCATATTCGATTTGCTGTGCGATCTTCAGCGCACCATTGACTTGACCTGCTTTCAAGAGACCGGAAGCCACCTTCGCGACTGCAATGCGCCTGCTGTCCAGCATGGGAATCTGCTGCACGACCTCTTGCGCGTGTTTTGATTCCCCTGTCTCAGCAAGAGCAATCGCCACTTCCATCAGGTAAGTTGACTGATCTCGGGAACCATCAATCAACGGAGCAATTTCCAGTGCCTGCTCAAAGTAACCTGTCTCAATCAGCAATATTGCAAGCGACCGCAGAAACCAGGGTCGACGATGTAAAAAATTGATTTGTTGAACCACTTCCAGAGCCTGACTTCCTCTATCTGCTTTTGCAAGTTCCAGAGCAATCCCCTCCAGCGCTTTAAACCTGGTTTCCTCATCAGTAATCTGCCCAGTTATCGTACACGCCTGATTACAGGCATTTGACTTCACCAATATTAAAGTGATCTGCTGGAGTGCCTGCGATTGAGATTTTCGATTTTTGATTGTTTCCACAAAACCCAAAGCCTGCTCGACATTCCCGGTTTTCGCGATCTGCCCTGGAATGGAAATCATGGTTTCTTCGCGTAAATCGCGATTCGCGATTTGTTGTGCCACTTCCACAGCCTTGTCACTGTCTCCCGACCGCGCAAACGCTTTCGAATACAGATTCAGCAGTTTCTCATACGTCTCAGGGTCTCGGGCCTGTGAAAGCAATTTCTCGCCTTGAACCAGATAAGGTTTCGCGTGACTGAAAGCCTCCTCATCCAGCAAAGCCCAGGCGATACCACAGTACGCTTCCGCCTGCTCGCCCGCAGCGGGTATCTGCTCCGCCTTGTTTAATGCTGCGTTTAAATCGTCAATCGTTCCATTTGCGACCAGCTGGTAATACTGAGGGTAGAGGGCTTTTTCAGGTTTGCTATCCGTTTTCTGCGCGTCCATGCCAAGTACACTTCCGACAGTTAATGGCCTCCTGATTTTTGTCTGCTTAACTGATCCGCTGGAATCCTGCTCTTTTAGTTGAGAAATCGTCAACGTCCGGTACATCAACGCCGCCCATTCCTCGGGGGTCTCCCATTGCGGGGCAGGAACCGTTGAGGTCTCCCCTGTTTTTGGGGCGTCTGACGCCACGGGATCAGCTTTGGGTTTCTCCATGGACACACTTTCGGCATCGGTTACCGGCGGCTTCACCTGCTGACTGCAACTCGCCAGGATGAAACCTGCCAGCGCAATCATTCCGTAGCGCAATGTGCGAGAATACTGCGATTTTGTTAAAGCTGTCAGCAGTCGCGTTGTACTTTTCATCAGAGATCCTGATCCTCGACTGTCAATTCAATGAAAGTACATCCTCTCAAACTCACCACCCTCTGAGTACCGACTTACTGCAGCGCCTTAAGAACCTGTTGGGCAAGCTGGTTTTCTTTCGGCGTGAACGTTTTTTTCATTCTGAATACGCCATCAATGGCCTTTCTGGTTTGATCCTGATCAAGTTCCATCGCCAACACAAGCAGCAAGAGATTGATATCCGGTTTTTCCTGATTCTGCTCAGCCATAGAGATTGCCTGGCTGAGTGCCTCTACCGCCTGCTCTGCATTTCCCGCTACCGCCAACGTGGATGCGATTTTGATCAAAGCCTCACTTTTCGTTTTCAGATTGATGATTCGATTGACAAGGACCCTGCTCTCTTCAAATTTTCCTGCCTTAGCCAGATCGACGGCAAGAATTCCCTGATAATAATCGTAGAGACTCTTGTCTTTAATCAGTTGAAACAATTTTTCTGAATAAGCGACATCGCCTGTTTTTCTCACTTCTCCAGCAATTTTACACAGGCAATAATAATAGGTGTAAGGTTCGGTTATTTTTCCAGCCACTTTCTCGGCCTCCTGAAAGTCTCCCTGTTCAGCGAGCGTTCTGGCAATGTCGCTGCAGGCATCGGATTTATCCCGCGCGGTTTTTATTTCTTCTATCATTTCCAAAGCCTGTTCCAGATGCCCTTCCCTGGCAAGTGCAATCATCACATCTCTGCTGGAAAGATCGTTTGCTTGTATCAATCGATGATTCTGCATCAGTGTGAGCGCCTTTGTCCCCTGCCCCGCTTCAGCGAATGCGAGGGCGATTTTGCGAGCGAATATTTCTTTGCCCTGTTCTTCAGTAAGTTGCGGTAACAGTATCAGTGCTTTG
Organism: Gimesia sp.; assembly: GCF_048262075.1. Lineage (GTDB taxonomy): Bacteria > Planctomycetota > Planctomycetia > Planctomycetales > Planctomycetaceae > Gimesia. Next base: position 287,019 of record NZ_JBLXFK010000005.1, on the reverse strand, counting down.
TCGGGTTGGGCGTTCTCCGTCAACATGGAAATTATATCGCCGAGCATTAGTTTGCGGACGGTTTCATCTTCCATGTCTTGGAGCTGTTTCAACACTTCCTCAAGATCCCCTACGTTTGCCTGAATCAGCAGTGCTCCCGCTTCGACCTGCTGCTTACGTTCCGGATCAGTGACGAGTGGCAATGCATCCAGAGAACGCTGCATCGTCTCGAGTGCCTCTTGTTTCTTCCCGACCTCAATGAGCGCACTGGCAATCCCGATCAGGTAAAATGCCCTGGATTCCTGTTGTGGAAGTGCCTCAATGTACTCAACGGCTTCTGCTGTCTGATCTGCTCCGACCAGTCTCCGCGTCAACCGGTTGATGGCGAATTCTTTGAGTGATTCATCTTCAATCTGATCAATCATAGACCGGACCCGGTCAAACCGCCGTAATCTACCTAACGTAGAAACGATCCCCAATAATGTGTATTGGATCCTGATTTCGTTCTCCGACCGCTCAATCAGTTCCATGCCCTGCTGAATTTTTCCCGCCTTGATCAGTGTCTCTGCAAGTCGACCCAGCGAGGTCTGCTTTTGTGATTCCACCTTCAGACCTTCTGCAATCGGGAGAGCCTGATTGACAGTGGCCAGCGCCTGATCATTCATCCCGGCTTCCAGCTGGGCGGCTGCGATCTGGTTCAGCATGTGGACGCGCACGAACGGATTGTCGATGTATTGTACCATCTTCAGCGCCCATTCTGTGGGGGACTGCTGAGCAGTTGCAGCGCCCGGATTGGGAGAGTCAACAGGTTCCGCAGCGTTTTCCGTCGACCTGTTATCCCCTGCCTCTTCGGCAACAGCATTTCTCGAACTCGCATTGCTGGTGGCAGGAGCAACCTCCGACTCCTGACTCCCCTTACAGCCTGGGAACATTCCCACTGTAATCAACATCAGTATAAAAACTCCCCAGCCAGGGGTGCGCTGGAAACGATGCTGCCTGAAGCGGAGAGCAATTTTCCACTCCATGTTGAAATGACTTTGAAACTGATGTGAAAGATTCATATAACACCTGAAAGACGGGCTCAAAAATAGCCGACTTATTCTATTTTATTCCATCCAACTTACTCCAGAGACGCTAAAGTGAACCTGGAGAAAAGCTAGTTTGACATCGTGTAGAAGATATTCAAAAGCCGTTTGGCCACCCGTTTCTCATCTGACGTAAATGATTTTTTCAGCGGAGTGATGACATTCGTCTCTTCCGCTTTCTGTTGCGCAGCGGTGAGTGGCTCACTGGCCAGGGGCATGATGACATCCACCAGATAGTTTCTCGCCCGGTGCTTTGATGCGAAATCGATCGCTTGATTCAGAACTTTGACTCCCTGTGTATCGTCTCCCGTTTTGAACAGGGCGGCAGCAATTTCGGTAAGCACCCGTGTTTGCTCTACACCATTTTCTATCCGGGAAACGAGCTGAATCGCCTCATCAGTCTTTCCTGCCTCAACAAAACCGGCAGCCACCCGTGACCGGGCTTGATCCTTTCTCATCGGAACCTGGATTTTTTGAATGATGTCCAGCGCTGCCTTGGTCTCTCCCGAACGGGCCACTGCCCGGGCAATACTATCCAGAAAGATTGATTTACTTTCCTCTGTTTGCATCAATTCAGCAATCTGCATGGCCGATTTCAGATTTCCTGTTTCTACGAGATGGTAAGCAACATCCCTCGAAAAAAACGTGTTCTGATCGAGGTTCGAAAGCTTCTGCATTACTTCTTCGGTCTGCTTGCCTTTTCCTGCCTTGGCGGCCAGACGCGCGATGTTTTCCAGTGCATAATCTCGGGCGCCAGTGTCTTTTATCATCGCAGCGACTTTCAGAGCTTCGTCAAAATCGTCTGATTTATTGGCAATCGTCCCCGCAATCCCCTGGAGTGCAGATCTTTTGACAGACGGCTCGTTAATTTGATCGGCGATCTTCATCCCCTGAGTTGCATCACCGGCAGCCGTTAGTGTGACTGCAGCAAATTCGTATGCTGACTCAGCAGTATCAGGATCCTTGATTAATGCAATGAGTTCCAACGGACGTTTATACAGACCTCCTCGTGCCAGGGAGCCGGCATAATAACTCAGCAACTGATCTCGTGCCGTTTTGTCTTCTACTTTCTGGTATAGACCTTCTACTGGCCTGATTACCTCTAATCCCTGCTCAAGATCGCCTGCCTCATAATAAACCCAGGCCATGGTACACAGCGCCGTCCCTTTATGATCCCAATGAGAAATCTGTTCTACGAATTCCAGAGCACGTTGTTTCTGCCCCTGTTGAACCAGCGACTCGGCAACTTTACCGCAAATATGTTTTACAACATGTACATTCTCCAGGCTTTGAATTTCTTCAACCGCCTGTTTCATTTTTCCAGCCTTGATCAACTCCAGAGCAATGTCTCTGTAAGCTGCTACCTTGATCATCTGGTTCATAAATTTCTTTGCCGTTTGAATTGCTAAATCAAGTTCTCTCATCTGCAGCAGTGTTTTAATAACCGCCTCTTCAATCTTAATGGATTCTATGACCACCTGCTCTGTTTGATAAACCAGTTCCAATGCCGGCTTTATCGTCTGCAGTGCCTGCTCTTTTTCGCCCGCCGCCAGCTGGGCTCTGGCGATTTTGTTGAGCAAAACGCAACGGAGAAAGGAATCCCTTGATTGTTGTGTCGTGAGTAAAGCCCATTCAGCAGGTGTCTGCCACTTGCTTGACTCAACCGGTTCCTGAGAGTTCTTTGTCGAGACTTTACCAGCAGAATTCTCTGATTCCGCTCTCTGTCTGCACCCGGTAAACCAGACAGGGGAGAACAGCAGCATTGTCGCAAGTAACAGAGTTACAAATTTTTGTTCCGTTCGGCTCAGATCCGAAGGCTGTTTCATACTCAAAACCTTTTGGCTGCGGTTAAAATCGATGTCTCAGCGAGAGCAGCTTGCATCAAGTGCGGAGCGAAAACCCTGCATCATGGTACGTCATTATTATACTGATCGATTGTATCAGTCCTCTGCAAGCTCAAAGAAGGCATTTGTCTGGTACTAGCAGTCGAAAAACCTGATTTCTATCAGAATGAGCAACTATGGTTCGGCTGGAAGGCATCTTACTGTTTCAATACTCGCGCAGCGACATGGCGTAAACCGAAAAACGTGAACCACAGCCCGGAGGAGTCAAAACACATCACTGCTTCAAATGACGATCGGGCTTGTGTACTGTATGATAGACGCTGGATCCGCGTTTTCATCAGACCGGGCGCTTTGTCGATACGAAACACAGGTTCTACGAGGGAATCACAAGGGCATGTCAGCGCTGTCGCTGCAGGAAGAAATAGAAATGAAAGAGACGTTAAGCTACCAGGCTTATTTGAAGAGTCCTTATAAAAGTATCAAGCACAGCACGTACTTCGAAGTTTATGATGATCTGTTTTCCCGTTACCGGGGAAAGGAAATCACGTTCGTCGAAATTGGCGTCCTGGGCGGCGGCTCGCTCTTTATGTGGCGGGAATTTCTGGGACCACAGGCGAGAATTATTGGCGTCGACATGAATCCGAACGCGAAAAAATGGGAAAGCGAAGGCTTTGAAATTTTTATCGGCAACCAGTCTGACGAGCAATTCTGGCAGGATTTCAAAAACCAGGTCGGCCGCGCAGACGTGATCCTGGATGACGGCGGTCACACCTTTGAACAACAGATTGTCACGACCGAAATGCTGCTCGACATCATCAATGATAATGGCATGCTCGTCGTTGAAGACACTCATACTTCCTATATGGATGGCTTTGGCTACAGGCGATTTTCTTTTCTCGAATATGTCAAACGCTTCATCGACAAAATCAATCAACGTTATAGCCAGTTTGACAAAACAGCCGCCGACCATCGAGTCTGGTCGATTCAGACGTACGAATCATTCGTAGCCTTTCACATTAACCGAAAAGCATCGAACATCATTTCAGAGCGAACCGACAACGGCGGCGAGTACGACTCGGCAGAAGGTTATCGCTATTCCGATAACGCAGCTTTGAAATCGATGGATGCGTTAGTCCGGAAATTGAACTTCCTGAAGTATATTCCCGGCATCAAATGGTTAGATGCCAAAGTAAGAAGTTACTTTATCGTCAAAAAATCAAAAAGCAGACTGAAAAAGTATTTCTCATCAGATCGTTGATGCCGCCTCTGATGAGCGCAGTATATTCGTGGTAATTCGTTCGAAATCAGGCGCAATACTTACTGATCTTTTTGAGTGACCTTTGCAGAAGGAGCCTGATCTTCAAACAGGTTTTTTCCCGCTTTGTCTTTGTTAATGGTAAACTGATCGTAGAGTTCCCCAGTGGCAGTTTTTGCCTGATAGACCAGGCGATCCTGCTCAATCGTAATCACCTGATATAATTGCGTATCCTTAGCGCGTTTTCGGAAGGGATTCGACTTAACCGTCTCTTCGGGATACTGCTTGAGATCATACATCTTGGGACCACTGACAGAGACAACATAAACGGGACCGCCTGACTGATCAGCAACTCGCAAGCCTGTCGCGATATTTTCTTCTGTCTTAATTTTATGACTCAACTGGAGATCAATCGGCCCTGTCCGACCGTAACTATGATCGTGTCCCTGGAGCACGAGGTCGACGTGATACTTCTGGTACAGTTTCTGCCAGGTCTTTCGTAATTCAGGATTGTCACGTCTGACACTTGAGGAGTAAATCGGATGATGGTGAGTGAGAATGGTCCAGCGGTTGGGATTGTTCTTCAGGACACCTTCCAGCCATTCGGCTTGAGTGTCCGGCTCTCTGCTGGAATCGAGTCCGATGATGCGCACTCCCTGAACGTCAACATAAAAAATATTTTCCTCTGATCCCTCGGGGCCATTTTCAGGAAACTCAAACCGTTGCCCCCATCTTCTACTGAGCGTTTTCGGGATGTCCGCATCAACCACTCCCGCTCCGGCTGCAATTCGATCCCGGTCATATTCGTGATTACCGGGAATTGCCAGCTGCGGGACAGAGGCAAAAATCCAGCCGCCGCCATGGAACCATTCACCCCATTCCTGATCATTATTGCCTCGATTGACCAGATCCCCTGCATGCAGCATGAATGTCATTCGAGGAGCGTCGCGGAATGATTCTCGGATCAGGCGGGACCAGTGGCTTTTCACATCATTTTGCGCATCTCCCACATACACAAACCGAACTGGTTCGGACACGTTGCCTTTTGATTTGCGGGCCGTGCGAAAATGAATCCATTCACTCCAGGCATAATCAGCGGTCGCGGGCTCCACGCTTGATTGATCTTTTTCAGAGAGAGCAACCGTTCTGCGACTGCCCACCCGATAAACATACAATGTATCCGGCTCCAGGTCTGTAAATGTAACGGCATGCATATGAACTGTGCCCAGATTTGTTTTCAACTCCGAGGTTTCGCCTTTGCAGAGCTCGGCCCCTAATACAAATTTGGGCCCCCCCTCTGCCACTGCGACCTCCGCTACTGCATCTGCACCGGCTCGACTGCGCCACGTCACGGAAAAAGAAGTGGCGGTATCACTCTTCCATGATGCCAGAATACGATCAGGGACATCCGTTGCTACAGGCAGTGTCGGCTCAACGACCATCCCTTCATAGGCACGTTTATGTCCAAACTGAGTTTCTTCTTCCCCCTGAGCAATCGACGAACCACAGAATGCTGTCAGAGTCAGAATACAAATCATTGCATATTTCGACATTGTTGAGTCCTTGCGTATTACTGTGATATTGAATGAGTTTCAATCAAACTCAGGTTTTAGTGAGAGTGAGGTGGTGATTGCTGTATGCGAGCCAGTTGCATGTTCTCCGGTATGTCCAGATCAAGGATTTTTTCCCATTGATCGAGGGGCCTGTTCCAGCTCTCATTGGGGAGCGGTTCTGTGAGAGGCACGACCCAGGGCTGAGGTGTCCAGACGCGGTCAACGGCAGCATAGTTCAATCTGGGATCCATCAGGAGTTGAGGTTTGCGACCATTGAGTGATGCAATATTCAGCACATAGATTTCCAGCTCTGTATTTCGATGTTCCCGGTAATGATCGCGCACGTAATGTACGAACTCCAACACCATATCGGGGTCTTTCCCCATACGACTGAGTTGACGTGAATTCAGAAATTCTTCCACCTTGATCAAGCCGCGCTGGTTTGTAGCAGGATCATAGGCATAAAACCGGATTCCTACATTTTTTTCGCGTAACATCATATGCCAGGCAAAGTGATGCCCTTCCTCGTTCCAGCTCACATTTCCCGGATACAGAAAGTGCCGAAAGGGAAAAATCAACTGCCAGGAAACATATAGCGCTAACACAGCAACCGTCAAACGCTCTCCCCAGCTAAACCGGGTGGGTGCAGGCAGTGAAATGATTGCCCACTCTTTAAGATGAGCTGCTCTGCGAAACGTGTGCGGTGGAAAAAAGAGCAGCGATGCTCCGATCATGAACCAGGGAAATATTCCAATCTCCCATAAGACGGCATTGGTCAGATGGAACCCGACCGCAATCAGGTAGGCGAAAATTCGTGTACGCCGCCACATCAGGGCAGGCACGATCAGCAGGTCGAACAACAGCCCCCCATAAGCGAAAGCCCAGGCCACCCACTCTTCACCCAGATAGCCACCCAGAAATGGTACATCCGTACGTCTCTGAATCCACATTCCAATGGGCTGAGTGAGCAGCCAGTCATAATTCAGCTTGGCTAAGCCGCCGTAAAAATAGGGAATCGCAATTTGTAATCGCAGTAACCCCAGCGTCCACTGTGGTGCGACCAATGACCCTTTGATTCTCCCCAGGAGACAATCCAGCGAACAGGCACGATGCGCGGGAATCACTACCATGATCCCGCTTAACAGGCAAATTAGATAGCAATGATTCTGATAGAGTGACTTCTCAAGCAGAAAGACATAAGAATATCCCACAAAGTAAGTGAGTGCGCTGAATCGGTAAAACAGCCCCAGTGAAATCCCGACGGCTGCAATCATCAATACGATAAAGTGAATATGCATGCCGATTCCAGGCCAGGGTTCTAACCAGCTCCAGCCGGGATAGGAGAAATGAAAATCGGGATCAATGTAAAAGTACTGCACCCAGCGATCTCTTGTCATGACCCAGATGTGGTACAGCATCATCAGACCGAAAAAGATCCGGAAAAAGACCAGAGGTGCGATATCGACCGGTCGAAACGACCAGCGGCACACTGCTTCCATTCTCTTGGAAAAAAAACCTGGTTGATTCTGAATGGAACCTGATTCAGCCATCTGAGTTTCTTGCAGGCTGAGTCCCCTGGTATCTGGTCTGATGTCGGTCATGCTTCCTGTTCTCGCCTGTACTGGCAGTGAGTCTTCGATTTTAATTCTCAGGAACCTGTCTGAACGACTTCCGGTGCTCCGTCCGCGTGTAAATGAATGTCGAACTGATTGTCACCATCAATGACTTCCAGTTCCACTTCCTGTCCTCCCGGATAATATTTTTCTGTTACGACCTGTTCATCATCTTCAGGATCGGGCCTAAAGAAGTGAGCAATGTGTTTCCCGATCAATGCACCATCACCTTTTTCATAAGTGGTCAGCTCAAAAGTACCATCACTGGTAATGGTACCGCTGGCAGATTTACCGGAACTCAGCGGATCTGCATCACTACCTGGCACAGGAGTCAACACGATATATCCCTCTGTCACCAGATCATCATCCACTCGAATAAATCCGGAAACAGGCACAACTGTTTTCTGATAGTCTTCTCCACAACCTCCGTTGAAAAATAGCGTGTAACAGGAAATCATCCACAGGAACATTTGATTTTTTAAACGCATTTGTATCTCACTGACATGAATCTGATTGTCTTATCCCGTACGAAACGGTGATCAAAGCGACTGAAATTGCCCCACGGGTTCAGACTTGCCTGGTATAAACCCGTGGGTAAAGAAAGAGCCATTATCCTAACCATGAAGTGCCACCCTGCTCGGACCAGGGCGACTTCGTAGATCACAGCAACTGACCGATCTCCGTCGAATGCCTAGGGTCTTTCGACGACCGCTCCATCTGCTTTGTCGGCCAGTTTGCCGAAGGTGACCATATCAATATTTTCGGAGACAAAGCTGACGGAACCATCAGCAAACAGGAACTGAGCCCCGCCCACATGCTGGCTGGCAAAAGAATCGTCTCGCGTGCCATTCAGGACATGCGCGGTATCCGCTTCTGCGATGATATTCTGATGTTGATTGTTCGTACCCACCCAGACTTTGAAATCGCCGACATTGGCATGGGTCGGCCCGTCAATTTCTCGCATATATTGAGTATAGGCTTCACCAACGGCGATGGTATTACTCGACCCATCCACGATGTCCCGGATTTTCGTGGGGGACAGCGTATCTTTGATTTTTCCGAAGATGCCTGTGACGGAACCTGCTGAGGTGCCGGCGCTTCCGCTATAGTCATTTCTTGCATGTCCCCCCAGGTCGACACCATTATGGCCGGCACCTGCGCGAATCGGGCTCTTTGTCAGCGACATTGAGTTGGAAGGGCAGAGATAAACGGGAATCACCTGATCCGTGACACCAGGCTGCAGGGGAATGGTAAGATCTGGTCCCTGACCCGAAAAATTCAACTGATTGTAGATATTAGCCTGTTCAATATAAGGCAGGATCATACATGCCCAGCCGTATTCGTCGTCACCATACAGCGACCCGGGAGGAAAAGCACGAGCGACATCATGATAGTTGTGCAATGCAATGCCGATCTGTTTCAGATTATTCTTACAAGTCGACCGTCGAGCCGCTTCACGCGCCTGTTGAACCGCAGGCAACAACAGCGCAATAAGAATGGCGATGATTGAGATGACCACCAGTAATTCAATCAACGTGAATCCTTTTTGCTTCTTCAAAATCTTTTGCATTTTCAATCTTTCTTCGGGGAAGAGTTAAGTGATAATCAGTCCAGAAATAAGAGGGGCGCCGATCATTTCATTCACGTCTAAGTGAACCAAAGACTGCGGATCATGTTAAAGAATAATTATGAATATATGGCAAAGCGATCATGAAACTCCGGTATTCGTTCAGATCACCTCACTGGCAATACTGGCATGAAATCTGGATCCTGGTTGCCCATTGATTATTCAGGCACACACCCTATCATTTGCGGATAAAACAATTCTCGACCGTCAACTTTTTCGATTCTTCTCCTTAGCAGATAATGAAGCAGGTATGGTGATGACGCAAACTTCCTCCCGAATCAAACTGGCATCATGGTTGGCCGTGACCTCGATTGCACTGTTATTGATCGTCTTTTTATGGAATGGCAAGCTGCTTCATCTGACGCCCGCTTCGGAACAGTCTGCTCTCACATCGCTGGAAAGTAAAACACCGATTCGATTCAAAGTAAATGCAGCAGGGCGCGTGATCGATCTGTCAGCCAATGATTCAACGATGAATGACACAGCGGCCGCCTATCTAACAGAACTGCCTGAACTGCAGCGACTCCACCTGGAACGCAGCGGGATCTCCGATGCATCACTGCAACATGTGGCTGACCTGAAAAGTCTGGAAGCACTTTTTCTCGATGAAACCGAAGTGACGGACACAGGTATGCAGCAACTCGAACAATCGGACCAACTCAGAAATCTGTCACTGGCTCAATGCAGAGTCGGCGATGCAGGTCTGATTGCCATCAGTCAGCTGGTGAATTTAAAACTGCTCAACCTCAATAGAACTGATGTTACTGATGCGGGACTGAAACATCTCGAACCACTCAAAAAAATGGAATCGCTCTATGTCAGTGAAACAAATCTCACCGGCGCGGGTTTCCAGTCTCTGGGGGAACTTCCTCAGCTGACACACCTTGATTTGAGTGGCATCCAGGTAGATGAAGTTCTCATCGAATCACTGCGACAGTTTCCTAATCTGGAATTGCTTTACCTGGGCAACAGCACGATAGATGACCAGTTGATTGCGAGTCTGATGACCGTCTTAACAGAGGCGACACCGAACTTGAAAGGTTTATCGCTCAAGGAAACACAACTTAGTGATTCTGCGATTCCATCACTCAAATCGTTGCAGCAGTTAAAGAACCTGGCGATTGTTCAACTGCAGGATACCAAAATCACCAAACCCGCCTTCAAAGAACTGGCATCAGCGGTGAGAGAAGTGAATTTCAGCGTGAACTATTCGGAACGAGACGATTAGTAAGCATCACAGTATCGCATTCCGCTTCCCGACCGCCCATTCAGATTCCTGCTTTTGAGTTTCATGAAATACTACGCTTCCGCTATCATAGAGTCTTGACAATCCCGGACTCTAGCTGGAAAAGTAGCCTTATGAAAACACTCACAAAAGAACTCTGGATGGATATCCCTCAACGCCGGCAGATCGTTTCTCTACACAACGACGTAGAACAATTGGTCGAAGAAAGCGGCGTGCAGGATGGATTAGTCCTCGTTAACGCAATGCATATCACCGCCTCGGTCTTTATCAATGACAACGAGTCCGGGCTGCATGCTGACTATGATCGCTGGCTGGAGCAGTTGGCTCCCTTTGATGCGGGCAGCGATCCTGCTACCGGTGGGTATCTGCACAACCGGACGGGCGAAGACAACGCCGACGCCCATCACAAACGCCAGATCATGGGCCGTGAAGTTGTCGTTGCCATCACCGACGGAAGACTCCACCTGGGACCGTGGGAGCATATTTTTTATTACGAGTTTGATGGTCGTAGGCGGAAGCGGATTCTGGTGAAGATTATTGGGGAGTAAGTATGAATTATCCTTGTCCGGCATGTGGTTACGAGGTCTTCGAGGAACCTCCGGGGAGTTATGATATTTGCGGCGTGTGTGGATGGGAAGACGATCACGTGCAACTTCGATATCCATGTATGAGAGGTGGGGCAAACAAACAAAGCCTATGGGAATGGCAGCAGATGGTTTTACCCACGTTGTCCACGGAGGTTGGATCCGGCCCCGATCTTCAACGCTGCCCGGATTGGAGACCTTTAGAGGAAAAGGACTGCCAAGACATTAATAACTCTCCCAAGAGTGGTGTGGAATACTTTGAATCGGCTGCCTCGAAAAATCCGCCCTACTATTGGAGGAGATCGTAGTTCAACAGTCTTACCCTCATGGAATAAACTTCATCTGGAACCGTAGGGACACACTTTTTTTCGAATTCGATGGCCGCAGGCGGAAACGGATTCTGGTGAAGATTATTGGGGAGTAGAACAGGTCTGAAAATAACAGAACACTAAGTTGTGTGACTGGTGTCATTCTAAAGGGCCGGTTATCAAAACCAGAATAAGATATTCGTTGAAAAGTCCGGAGAACTCGATGCCGTTAATGTTCAATTCCATTCTAAGCGAGGCAGGTATCCCACTTGAAAAAGTCCGATTGCTTAGACATCAAGACCAACGAGCCGTAAAAGGATTTAGTCCGTACGAGTTATGGCGAGATGACAGACAACGGTTTGAACTCTATCAGTCTCATCAAAGCTTCGGAAATCGCATAAAAATCGATCATCCTTATTGGGCTTCCTTTGTTGGAACCCCGAGTAACGAAACCCTTTTCGTAGGGATTTATTCCGTTTGCTACAAAGGGGTTCTCGCAAATGATATTCCGGCACCTCATACTCACAATATATTAGAAGCTGGTAGTTGTGATGCCTACGAACTAAGTTTACTCCCCGAATTCGCTGACTTAGATGGCAAGCTTTACATAGACTGGGGACTTGGTACTCGTTCCTGGATTCAACGAGCTGACAACAAAAATAAACCAATCACTGAAATACGTACTGAATTTAAGGAACCGGATTTTCCCGGCTTCTTACAATTTGTGTCCCCTCTCTCGAAACTTGATACACTGCCACCAGGCTGGATCAGTAGTTTGAAAGCGACCTCTGGCGTTTACTTGCTAACCTGCCCCAAGACCAAAGAACAATACGTTGGCTCGGCTTATGGTAAAGATGGTTTCTGGGGTCGCTGGCAGAGGTATATAATTGATGGACATGGTGGAAACATAGCACTCAAGAGCCGTGACCCGAGTGACTACCAGGTTTGTATTCTGGAAACTGCAGGTACAGCTTTAACATCTGATGAGATAATCCACATGGAAAGCTTGTGGAAAGCTAAATTGCAAAGTCGAGAAATGGGATTGAATCGGAACTGAGATAACCCCAGTGACCTGCTTGCTTGATCAGTTTAATGGGCTTGGAACGTTGTTCAGAATTCGGCTTTTCCCAATGGGAAGTAGACACGGCGTCTCATGGAGGATACGAGTGCGATTATTGACTCTTCAAGGATACGACATGCGGACATTTTGTGGTCCGATCGAACTATCTTGTGGCACATACAGAGATGACCTCAACATTTCCTTCAAACAACAACAGTTGTATGGCCTCGTCAATGAAGACCAGGTTATTTGGTGCGGCCAAGACGAGCCAGCTCTTCATACCGAAACAGGAAAGTACATTCACGACATTGACGCCGACCCTCGCGACATCGTTGCAGTAATTGATAGTCTCGTTTGGTGCCACATTCTAGACTACGATTCACGATACATTCCTCCCGAAGAACATAGTGATCTCCGATATCAAGCAGGCAACAGCGAGGGAAATTACGATGAAGCACTGCGCAAAGCCGAGGACGCATATTTGGCTGACAATCTCCCCAAAGACCTGTGGACCGGAGTCATAAAAGATGACATCACTAAGAAATCAGACCAACTGTTGCTCAAGTTTCCGCTCGTCTTTTCAACAATAGTAAACGTAGATATTGTTACCAGCGAGATGGCTTCTCTTGGTCGCAGAAAAAACCATTAACAAATTGGTTATGCCGAAGCAGAGCTTTTTCGATTCTCGAAGCGAATTACCTCCATTCTGGACGGCTGGGAATATGACGGGGATGCCGCCAGAGCTTGCCGGTGCGAGTCCTGAACCCAAGATCGTTCAGAGCTTCGCAGACATCCATGTGAGTCTTCCCCTGATCCCGGAGTTCAGCGGCCCTGGTAACGACTTCGGCGTACACATCTTGAAGTTCTGAGGGTATGATGTTCTTTGAGTGTTGGCCTTGGGATGTCGGTGAGGTCGTTTTCCCAGATACGATAAATGCCAGTGTGTGACATAATGTGCCTGGGCAATGCAATGCACATTAACGCTTCAGTCTTTATCAACGATAACGAGTCGGGGCTGCATTCAATCGTTGATCCAGTTTTTCAATAACGCCATTACTTCGCTTCGGTATTTCTTGTATTCCTTTCCCTGTCCGTTGCGGACCATCGCAAACACGAGATGCTGTTTCGGATTGATGACGAGTAATGTGCCGCAGCCGCCGCCGTGTCCGTAGCTGCCTGGCCCCAGGTAATGCGACTCATCCTGCAGGCCGATGCCGTATTTCATGTTTAATTCGGGCAGGTAGGGTTTGAGTGGCGTTGGCAGAATCGCGGCGTGTGTCTCTGGGGATATCACTTCCCACTTGCCGTAGCGGCCACGATTGTCGAGTAACACACCAATCCGTGCGAGACTTTCGGCGGAGAAACCGGTACCGCCCGGCAGGACGTTTTGAATTCCCAGTGGCTGAAACAGATCCCGTTCCATGGCGTCCCAGTAATTCCTGCCGCGCAGCAGTTCCAATGCGCGGACAGAGAGAATCACGCCAACCACACCGTAACGGTATTTACTTCCGGGTTCCCATTCGCGTTTGCAATGGGCGATCAATGCTTCATGCCAGGTATGAAAGTAGAACAGCCGCTCGAATGCGAGGGACCAGGGGAAGTGAATGCCGGTCGCGTGGACGTGTGCGGCCCGGAAGGTGAGACTGCGATCGCGGGGCGTATCAAAGTCGGGAAGAATCTCGCCGATCGGCTGGTCCAGACGCAGGAACCCGCGGTCAAGGTAGGTTGCCAGTTGCAGTCCGATCAAAGGCTTCATGGCTGAGTCAAGCTTCATCGGCGTGTCGACCGTGACAGGTTGCCCGTCGACACTCCCATAACCTTTCGCGGTGATGATGACTCCGTTCCGGGCAATGACAATCGCCATTGGTTCGGAAGAGGCAGCGTACCAGGCGTCGAGTTTACTTTCGATTTTTTTCTGTTGCGCGGCTGTGATTCCTGCCTGCTCCAGCGGTGCGTTTCGCAATACCGGAGCCGGCTCTCCTTCCAGCAGCCTGGGAGTGGGTTTCAAAAGAGGCTTGTGGTCGAGCCCCATCAGCTTGCGTTTTAACTGCACATGCCGGGTGGCGTTCTCCATCTGCCATTGCCCCCGTCGAACAGGGCTTGGTTTAAAATCCGCTTCCAGCAGTGCTGCCAGTTGGACGGCCCCCACTTCTGAGTGTTGCCAATGACGTACCAGGGCAGCGACCGCGTCTGGTTGCAAAGCGGTATCCGAAGCGGGAGTTTGGGACTGTAACCATTTCTGAGCCAGTTCTTCCAAAGCAAGATCGCTGCCCACACAGCAGCAGGTCATCGCACGACGCAGCACAGGTCCCGCGGGCACGGGTGCTGCGCCATACACGTAGTAGCGACCTGTTTCCTGTGCGGTCTGGACTTCTTCCAATCGTTCGTTAAACCAGCGCGTGGGGATCGCAGGCTGATCGATGACCCGGGCCACCTGCTGAGGATGTTCCCAGACAAGCTCCGGGAGTTTCTGGCCTTGTTTGAGAACGAACCCGCCTTGCGGTGCGAACTGCTGTTCCCCAAAGCGTTCCTTAAGCTCCGCTTGCTCAACGTCGGCCTGTGCGATTGATACGATAAATAAGGACAGCGCCGTGAAGAGGCATCCAGAGAAACGCTGGTTGTGACGCATTGAATATTCCCCATGTCCGCCTCTATGGCGGCGATTAAAAGCTGGTTGCAGAACCTGCATTCTATCCTGCCACCAGGTGGGTCGATAGTCGAATTCGTGAACCTGTTGTCGATACACGCAGTCAGATGGTAAGCTGTACCTGGCATCAAAACAGATCCTCGTTCTAAATGACGTTGACCGGCGATAAAAATGGGAGAATGACATTCAATAATAAACAAGACAACCGTGAACTTTCAAAAGCAGAAATCATCGTGGCTCAATCGCTGCGCGGACTCTTGAGGCAGACCACTGTGAATGCGCGGTTTGAGGAGACCGAAGATTTCAGGCGACTCTTGAGTGCATTCAACTATTTTATTCCCGAAGTTCTCGCCGAGCTTTATCCTGAATGGAAATCGGACGCACTGGATGATGTGATTCCGCTGGTTGCAGAACGGACCGGTGAATGGGAAGCGGTTTTCTTTGGTATGAGCTGGCTGATCCGGGATCAGACTGTTGTGCCTACGTATCTTCAACTGCAGATTGATTCTGCCATCGAGCGCGTCAACTGGCTGGAATGTCGCATCGGCGAACGGGGGCCGCTGGGCATGCTACGTCGACCGGGTAGTTCATTCGACAAACAACTGTATCGACTGCAGGGCCGGGAAGATCAGATCGACTTGGCTTATCGTGTGACTTATGGTGAGAAAAGCATGAATCTGGATGAACCTGGAGCATAAGTGTGAACACAAACTTTGAACTGCCAGTACTCTGGCAGCGGATGGCTGAAGTCAGTTCGCTCGAATTTACAGCGGAATCCTTCGGTTCCGGGAGTGGCTGGAATGGCAGGGGCGCGGGTACAGTTGGAGTTGAATTCATTGATCCTGGGGTACTGCTCTTTCATGAAACAGGTCAATGGTCACCTCCGGAAGGAAGCACTCTGAATTTCACTAACGTCTTTCGTTGGACAGCCCTGCCCGCTCAAAGTCTCATTCGCCTCGAGCATCTGCGGTTTGGTCGAACGAACCCGGTCTATCTGTTCGATCTGCAACAGACGAATGAATCGCGATGGGACTCGGTCGAACCCCATGTCTGCAGTGATGATCTCTATTCTGCGATGCTGGAATTCCAACAGGAGCAACTGCACCTCGACTGGACCGTCAAAGGCGCGACGAAAAACGAGCGAATACGCTATGTGTATTCGTAGCAGTCTCCTTTATGTTAATAAAATGCTACTGATCCATTATCAAGCAGCCTGTAAGTTCATTCAGCGCAACAGCGATTTTTCGGGATTGGCATGGGATGTGCAAATACCTGCTGACGTACAATAAACGTAATGCCCTGCATACCCCAACCCGAAAGGCTGTTCGATGTTTGAGAAATGGATCACGGACCAATGGACTGAAATGCCGATGGTGCTGCTGTCGTGCCTGCTGACTTATGCGGTGATTCTGTTCTATACAAGGCTCACGGGACTACGAAGTTTTTCCAAGATGTCTGCTGCCGACTTCGCGATGACGGTTGCCGTCGGTTCTGTGTTTGCTTCGACAATTTCAGGTTCCACGCCGACACTCATCATCGGGTTGACAGCGCTCGCCAGTCTGTTTTTAGGACAGTGGATCCTGGCGGTGCTCAGGCAGAAACTTGAATGGTTCAGTAAGCTGGTCGACAATGAGCCGTTACTGCTGATGCGAGGATCTGAGATGCTCGATGAGAATCTGAAAAAAGCGAATATCACCCGGGACGACGTATATGGTAAACTGCGCGAAGCGAATGCATTGACTGCCGACCAGGTGCTGGCAGTCGTGTTTGAGACCACTGGCGATATTTCGGTTTTGCATTCAGCGGATCCGGATGCGAAACTGGAGCCCGACTTTTTTCGGAATGTGATTGGTGCCGAGCAGCTGTTTGAAAACAGGGAACGTCCTTCTGAGTCGTTTACCAGTGCCGGCGTTTCCTGAGAATTACTTCAAGACCGGACCATAACATTGAATCACAGTATCGCCACACAGGAAAAAACAGAATTGGATTCCAATAAGACCGACTGGTCGCTTTGGATCTGGCGCGCGCTCTTGACGATTTGCGTCGTTCTGGCCGCCACTGCCTTTTTGCCGCTGCTTTCTGTCGACTGGTGGTGGGTGCGAATCGGTGATTTTCCAAGGTTACAACTACTGGTGAGTTATGTCGTCGTCCTGCTGGCAATTATCCCCTTTCTTAAGCGGTTTACGGCAAAAATCGCCGCTGTCGCCCTGTGTGCAGGCATTGGAATTCAGCTGTTCTGGATTCTGCCTTACCTGACGATTTCTTCCAACGAAGTGGAGACGGCACACTCGCAGAACCCGGAGACGCGGCTGCGTATTCTGACCGCGAATGTACTGCAGAAGAACACCAATGCGGCGGCGGTGCTGGAGCTGATTGATCGAGAACAGCCTGACATCGTTGTCCTGTGTGAAGTGAATCAACGCTGGATTTCCGACCTGGCGCCTCTGGAAACAATGTACTCTTATCATCTCACGCATCCCCTGGAAAACACTTACGGGATTGCCTTCTATACGAATCTGCGGGTGAAGTCCGCGGAAGTCCGAGGCATGATTAAACAGGAGATACCGTCCATCGACGCGACCGTTTTTTTAGACTCGGGGAAAGAGGTGCAACTGTTTGCCGTCCACCCCAATCCTCCCCGACCGGGAGAAGATACAACCAAACGGGATGCGGAACTGGTGCTCGTCGGCCGTGAAGTCAAAAAGAGCAGGAGTGCCATCGTACTGGGTGACCTGAATGATGTTGGCTGGTCACGCACGACCAACCTGTTTCAGGAAGTCAGTGGTTTACTTGACCCGCGTAAAGGGCGGGGCCTGTTTGCGACTTACGATGCCACTTCCTGGATCTGGCGCTATCCGCTGGATTACCTGTTTGTCTCCGATGACTTTCGCGTGGCAGAAATCCGCACGCTGCCTTACATCGGTTCGGACCATTTTCCGCTGTTTGTAGAGCTGAGTTACGAGCCTGAGGCGGCTGCCACCCAGGAAGGCCCGGACCTGGATGCAGGGGATCAGGAAGACGCTGCAGAAGCGGTTCAATCTGCCCGGGAAAAACATCCCGCTCCCGAAAATCATTGACAGCCCACCGCGCACGCTGAACGCTCAGGCACCGCTCAAACTACACAGAGAGTATGAAACGGACTTCGTCCCTGCGCGCAGTTGAAGAAAAACGAAGCTAAGTCAAGAGATCAGGCATTTATGCGCATTGGCACATCGTTTGCGATTAGTTTTCAGAAGATACATTCATTAGCCGCAGATCAGTGGCGCAGCTAAGCAGCATGCCACGAGCATTGTTGGTTATCAAACAAATTGGAAATCAAAGAAGGATTTAATATGTACCATCACGTTAAGAAGCTCATGTATACAGTTGATGTCAGTGATCCTGATCCCCGTTTCGGAAAAATGCTGTTGGAGCAGTTCGGAGGTGCGAATGGCGAACTGGCTGCCGCGATGCAATATTCCATTCAGGGCCTGAACTGTGAAGATCCTGCTCGGAAAGACCTGCTGATGGATATCGGCACGGAAGAGCTGAGTCACCTGGAAGTCATCGGTTCGCTGGCCCGCATGCATCTGAAGCCTCTCCGTAAGAATGGGGATGCGGCTTTAGAAGATCCGCTCATTGCTGTCGTGGGCGGAGGGGGCGTCTCCTTGAATAACTCCCAGGGAGTTCCCTGGACGTCTGCCTACATTGCGATCACCGGTCAGCTGGAAGTGGATCTGCGCACCAACATGGCTGCAGAAGCCCGGGCCAAGATCGTGTATGAACGTCTGATTGATTATACCGATGACCCCGGTACAAAAGATGCGTTGAAATTTCTCATGACCCGGGAAATCACGCACTTGAAAGCCTTCGGCCAGGCGCTGGAAAGCATGGATAAAAAGCCGCTGGAAATCGGGAATTTGAAACCGGATGACAAGTGGGTCGATCAATACTTCAATGACTCAACTGGATCAGGCGATCTGGGTGATGACTATGAAGGCCCGTGGAATACCGGCGATGAATGGAAAGTCGTCGAAAACCCTGCCTTTCAGGAAAAATAACAGGCACCCGTATGCACCAGACAAGAGAGAAAAACCTGTCCGTTCATAACCAACCTGAGACGAGAGCGCGAGCTGATGCCGACATGGTGAAGAATTTGCAAACCGATTCTTCGCAAACCCTGGCTCACACGATTACAACTTTGATTGTGGTTGTGGTTCTCGCCTCAGCGTTGGTCATTGCCTGGGAAATCATTCTGGCGCTGTTCCTGGCGGTACTGTTCGGGGTGTTTCTGAATCACACCAGCCGCCAGCTGAGTGAATGGACTCCCCTGCCTTACAAAGCCAGTCTGGCGTCGCTCATGCTGTTTCTCGTTTGTGCATTCCTGGGCACCACGACGTTTTTCTTTGTACAGATCAACCAGGAAATCGAAGAAGCCCGCCAACAGATTGACGAAGGGATTGAACGCGTTCAGAACTGGGCTGAAGAATATACGTCGATCAGTTCCGTCATCCGATCCACCCCAATCCTGGCGCAGATGCTGTCTGCACAGAAGCAGAATGAGAATCAAAACAAGGAAGCAAAACAAGAGGCAGCTTCGACTGAGAAAGAGCAAAGCAGTTCGAACCAAGCATCCAAAACAGCGGAGAAGAATTCGCAGACCAGTTTTCAGTCATTGACGCAACCCGCTCAACAGGCCATGTCTTTTGTGGGCAGCATGTTTAAATCGACCTTTGGTGTCGTTGTCAATGTGGTTCTGATTTTATTTGTGGGACTGTTCCTGGCAGTCTCGCCACAAACATATCGTGATGGTGTGGTCATCCTGTTTCCACCGGAACGCAGGGACCGCATTCAAGGTCTGATGAATCAACTGAGCGACACGCTCTGGCATTGGCTGTTGGGACGCTTTGGCTCGATGGTGATTACCGGCCTGGGCGCGTGGCTGGTTCTGGCATTGATCGGAGTGCCCATGGCGGGAACCCTGGGGCTGATCTCCGGTCTGCTGACATTCATCCCCAATATCGGATCGCTGATTGCCTTCTGTCTGGCGATTTTAATTGCGCTTCCCAAAGGTCCGACGACCGCGGCGCTGGTTGTGCCTGCGTTTATCGGATTACAGCTCGTGGAAAGTTACCTGATCACACCTCTCATCCAGGAACAGCAGGTCTCACTGCCCCCCGCGCTGCTGATCGCATTTCAGGCGATCATGGGAGTAATGTTCGGCTTTCTGGGCGCGATGGTTGCCTCGCCTCTCCTGGCGGCAAGCAAAGTTATTGTGCAGGAACTGTATGTTAAGGACTACCTGGAAAAACAGCCCGCCACTGCAACTGATCAAGCAGGATAACAGAACTGTTCCCATAGATTCTGTTTGACAACCTCTACGACCAGCTATACATTAGCTATAGGCACTTCAACACCATTCCGGTGCACACTCAGTCCTACTCCTCTCTTTCGTGGAGCGCGCTCATGTCATTCCGTCTGTCGAATACAGCCCGGTCGTCAGTCACTTTATTCTGGACAGTGCTTCCCTTATTAATCGTCGAGATGTCGGTATCTCAGTTACCTGCCCAGGATAAAACCACTGAGAAAGCGCGCGTGGCCCAGGAAAAACGCAGCCTGGAATTTCTGGTTTCCGACGAAAACAGCCAACCCCTCAAGGCTGCAAAGCTGTATGCGAATGTCGCTTATTTGAATGAGTCTTCCAAGAGCAAGATCGTCAATTCGAATCTCGTTACAAATGCAGCGGGTCTCGCCAAACTGAGTCTGCCTCCCGGAACCCGGAGTATGCGGTTGTGGGTCAGCAAGAATGGTTATGTGTCTGAATTTGTGAGTTTTGGTGAAGGAGTTGAGGACGAGGACAGAAAGATCCCCACTCATTTTGCGTTTCAACTCGCTCGCGGAACAAAAATCAGTGGCATCGTCGTTGATGCGAATGGAAAACCAGTACCCGATGTGAAAGTCAGTGTGAACGTAAATGGAGGCGAGCCAGATTTAAGTTCGGATCCACAACCCATCGTCAGTATTAATGCGGAAGCGGTGACAGACAAAGCGGGAAAATGGTCGATCAACATAGCCCCGGCGAAGCGAGCTGGCGACGATATTGAATTCCGCCTGAAATTTACGCACCCGGATTATTTGAGCGACTCAAAATGGGGAGAGTTGCAGAATCAGCAAAATTTGACAACGGCCATGCTCAGAGACGGCAGCGCTCAAATTGTACTGCGTCAAGGTATTGCCGTGAAAGGGACCGTCTACAACACCGCCGGAGACCCCATCACGAAAGGGATCATTGTCTGGCACGACGAACCGTATTATGGCTCCACAGTTCATGAAGTGGAAATCGGGAAATCAGGAACATTTGAAACCATCCCGCTCCCCCCGGGAAAACATCCTATTACGGTCGTGGCCCCCGGCTTCAAACCGACCCGGCAAATCGTTGACGTAAGCAAACCCATGGACGAACTCACAGTTACAATGAAACCGGGAAAAACTCTCACACTGAAAATTGTCGACACCAGCGGTAAACCTGTCCCCAAAGCACACGTGGGTTTGAGAAAGTGGAATGGGGTCAAATCCCTCTATAACTGGCGTCATCCCAATGTCCTCAATTCCGGCATCCCCACTCATGCTGACGAAAACGGTGTGTATGTCTGGAACTGGGCGCCCGACGATCCCGTAACTTATCAAATCTATGGCGGGTCCTGCGCCGCAAAAGAAGTGACACTGGTCGCTACGGAAAAAGAGCATGTCATCAAATTGGATCGTCCGTTGATCGCATCCGGGAACGTGACTGATACAGCGACAGGGAAACCGGTAACCACGTTTCGCGTCATCCCTGTCATCGAATTTGGTCCCGACTTTCTGTCGACTTCTTTTGACAATGCTGTGATCGGTAAAGCGGGAAAATACAAGATCACTTTAAATAGTGGACTGTATGACCGTCGCCACCTGATCCGTATCGAAGCCGATGGTTACCGATCCGCGCTCAGCGACGCTTCGTTCGGACTCGGCGATGGACCTGTCACGCAGGATTTTTCACTGGAACGAGTATCCGCCCGGAAGGGACTGGTCATCGATCATTCTGGCAAACCAGTCCCTGATGTGACAATCAGGGTGGGAACTCCGTCGATTGTCCCGATCATACAAAATGGCGAATCAGACAGGCAGGGCATGCCAGACAATACATCAGCGGAAGGTGTGTTTCAGATCGCTGCTACTTTCGAACCAACACGCATTCGCGCCGTGCATGAATCTGGTTTTGCAGAAGTTGTGCGACAGCCGAACGAAGCGATTGGCACATTGACCTTACAACCCTGGGCTACTGTCTCTGGCAGACTGTTTCAGACAGGTAAGCCTGTTGCCGACGCATTGATTTCATTCAAGACCGTCCATGACCGAAAGCTGGGAGAACCGCGTTTTCAGGATTCCTTTTATACGAAGACTGATGCCGCTGGTCACTTTGAGTTTAAGCAACTGCCTCCCATCCCGGGCGCAGTACATGCTTACCTGGGGCCCTGGGAAGAATCACCACTCACTTCCAGTCAATCCGTGTCCCTGGATCTCCAGCCGGGCGATCATAAAACACTCTCTCTCGGTAATACGGGAGCCACATTAACAGGCACCGTCGTTGCCACCGGCAGAGGCGAAGCTACCCTGAATAAAAACTGGTCGCTCAACTATCTGATCCGCCGCGATGATGGTATTCCATTACCCGAAGATTTCCCGAAACCAGGCTTTGATTCTGCAGGTCCGGTGCAAGCCTCATGGATTCTCGATCCCCATTTTTACAGTTGGCTCCGATCGCGCCAGCACTACTTCGTCAAACTCTCCCCCGAGGGTCAGCTTCAGATAGGCGGTGTCCCTCCCGGAGATTATGATCTGGTTTTGCGATTATATGAACAACCTGCGGGCTGTCTGGTCGAAGCGGTGGGCGTGAAAGTGATCCCGGTAACGGTGACGGCAGCCGACATCAAGGCGAAAACCAAAGACCTGGGTTCCATCGAAGTTGCCTGTCGCGTGGGTCCGCGCGCAGGCGAGAACATGTATGCCTATAAATTTACTGACACGACGGGACGGGAACATTCGATTTATGATCTGAAAGGACGTTATGTCCTGCTGCATGTCTGGGCCAGTTGGTGTGCGCCCTGTCTGAAAAGCATGCCCGACATCCAGGCGACAGCAGTTAAACTTGCTGACAAACCGATCACACTGGTGGGTTTGAATATTGATCAATATCCGGAAGATGGCGAAATCCTCGTCGAGAAAAACAAATGGAACTGGGCACAGAATTATCTCGGCGATCAATCCCAAATGGCACGCCAGCTGGCAATCAGCTCGGTGCCCGTCTACTACCTGATTGGTCCGGACGGCAAGCTCAAAGCTTCCACCACCGAGTGGCCTGAAATGAAAGCCGCACTCAAAGAAACTTTCAATCAGAATCAGTAGATTTTCCTGGCATGTGCTTCCCCGCGCTCAGAATTAATTTGGTATAGAGCTGACGAATGCAATGGAACCATTTCTAATATCAGCGTGTCTGACAGCAAACACCGTCTCTCCATTAACCAGGCAGGTACTATGAAAACACTCCTGATTTGATTCATAACATAATTCATTTCCTTGTAGACTGTGTCCAGTTTTACCATAGCGTCTCCAGGGCTCTTTGGACCGGTGATAATAGATTGAGAGACGATATGGTTATATGTGATGCACTCTAGATAATGACTGGACGTAAGATTACAATCGGGTGATCTGTTTTCGTGCTTTCGCTCAGAGCTCCTGGCGGGAAAGACCGCGCTTTTATAAGACTTTATTCTAATGACACCAATCATTGGCATCGATCTGGGTACCTCAAATTCGTTGTGTGCCGTGTTTGAAGAGGGGCAGCCTAAGCTCATCCCCAACGCACATGGCTCTGTAATTACACCTTCGATCATCAGTATTTCCGCCGATGATCGCGTGCTGGTCGGCTCTGCTGCCAAAGAGACCCGCGTCACCCAACCCGAGCGATGTGCCTGGGTATTCAAGCGGCTGATGGGCACGGATCGCAAAGTCGAGATCGGCGGGCATGTCTTCACCGCGACTGAGATGTCCAGCCTGGTGCTGCAGTCTCTGAAACAGGATGCGGAAGCCTACCTGGGCATGGAAGTGCACGATGCCATCATCACCGTGCCCGCCTATTTTAATGACCATCAACGGAACGCCACCAAGCAGGCAGGCGAACTGGCGGGTCTGAATGTACGTCGCATCATTAACGAACCGACGGCGGCGGCGCTGACCTATGGATTTCATGACCGCCAGGCCGAGAAGAAACTGATTGTGATCGACCTCGGGGGTGGTACCTTCGATGTAACGGCAATGGAAGTATTCGAAGGAACGCTGGAAATCATCTCGACCGCCGGCGAAAGCATGCTGGGTGGCGAAGATTTCACCGACCGCATTCTTTCAAAAGTACTCACAGCACAAAACCTGCAAGTGGAAATCGCGGAAGTCAAGCATCCCCTGCTCGTCTCCCGGCTCAAGCAGGAATGCGAGGCAGCCAAGTGCACCCTTGCGCGGGAAACGGAAGCCAAAATTCGCATTCCGAATCTGCAGGGAGAGATGGCAGAGGACGCGACCACTCATACGATAACGCGAGATGAATTTCTGGAACTGGCCGACCCGCTGGTCAAACGCCTGGCGCGACCGATTGCCAAAGCAGTACGCGACTCCCGGATTGCACCGCAGGACTTTGACAGTGTGATTCTGGTGGGCGGCGCGACTCGCATGGAAGCCGTGCGTGGATTTATTCGCGAGTTTTTCGGCGTCGAACCGCTGTGTACTCACAACCCGGATGAAGTGGTCGCATTGGGAGCTGCAGTACAGGCCGCGCTAATTCAGGATGACCGGGCCGTTGAAGATATGGTGATGACGGATGTCTGCCCGTTTACACTTGGTACGGAAGTCATAAAAGAATTCGGGCGACGCCAAATCAACGGCTACTACCTGCCCATCATCCACCGTAATACCACGATCCCGGTCTCCCGCGAAGAAGTGGTCGGGACGGTCGAACCCAATCAGCGCGAGATGACCATCAACGTCTACCAGGGTGAAGGACGTAAGGTCGAAGACAATCTGTTCCTGGGAACAATGAAAGTCACAGGCATCCCACCCGGGCCTTCGGGGAAACCGGTGCACCTCCGCTTCACCTACGACATGAACGGTATTCTGGAAGTCGAAGCCTTCGTCCCCGAGACCGGCAAGAAGTTTAAAACGGTTCTAACGCAGCACGCCAAGCTGACGTCAAAAGCGGATATTGACGCCGCCGTCAAGAAGCTGCAGAAATTGAAGTTTTATCCGCGTGATGACGTCAAGAACCAGCATCTCGTGCGTTATGCTGAGCGGGTGATTGGAGAAGTCAGTCCGTTTCAGCGCGATGAACTGGAATCATCGATCGACTACTTCGAGCAGGCAATGGCCTCGGGTGATCGCGAATATTTCGAGCAGGCAAAGCAGAACCTGCTGACGGCGTTGGCGGCGCTCGGGTTCTGTTACGATGAAGATGACCAGGAATTCCAGGTATGACAGATTCACGCGAGACCGAATATGTCAAACGGTTGCTGCAGATGAATCCGCTGGAACAGCCGATCGAAATTCTCATGCTGCGCCGCGACTTCCTGAAACCGCGGTCGGGTGGCCGGCCTGTTGTTGATGCGGCGCTTTCCATTTACGAACGCAAAGAGCAGACTTTGAAAAACATGGAAGCGCTGCGGAAATGTCTCTGGAATCTGGATGACGAAAGTCTGCGTGAGCAGGTGGAAGCCATCGACATTTCGGATTTTCCGGATCTGGCGATTTCATATTCCCGGCTTAAAGCGGTCGCCGACCATCGGGATTTGTTTCAACAGCTCAGACAACATCGCCACTGTTTCCCGGAATTTTTTAATCAGTTTTGCGGCTTGGTTTCGGCGTCTCCTCAAAAAATAACGGAGCGTCGGGCAGAATGCATGGAGGCTTCCAGAAAGGGATCGTTCGATACCCGTAATCGCAGCCCGAAAGATTACTATCGCATCGCCCAGTCCATTCAGCAGGAGCTGCCGGAACTGTACCAGTTGGAAAAGCCCTGGTTGAGCCATATTCTCTCGAAACGGGATGCGAATAATGTGTTTGGTTTCAGTGAAGCGGTGCTGGCAATTGTTGTGTTACTGGTGGTGCTCTGTGCCTATTATGGTTCGAAGATGATCTTTCAATAAATTCGTATGCGACTGTGGGAGTAGTTCATGAGTGGCCCGATTGAGCCGCAATGGAATCTGTTACCTGACGACCCGGAAGCATTTTTCGGGCTGACAGGCGAGTATGATCTGCGCGACCTGAAACGAAAATACAACTCCTACATCCGCCAGTTCAAGCCGGAACGGTTCCCCGAAGAGTTTCAAAGAATTCGTGCGGCGTTTGAACGACTGAATGATGCGCTGCGTTATCACGAGCGCCCCCGTTCTTCCAGCATCCAGCCCGATCTGCAGTTTGACTGGAATTCCCACAATCTGACAAAGCCGGAATCTCAGCCAGGCGACCTCCCCCCCGAACTGCAAGAGCCGCGCGAACTTCCCTGGCCGGATCACTCCCGTCCCCTTGAACGCAGCGATGGACTGTCATCCCAATCAGACCCTCAACGATTGCATGAGCGCATCAGCGACGAATCGCTGCCGGGCATTTTCGAGGATCTCAAACAAAAAGAAGAGAAAACCCCTTACGACTATTACACGCTGGCGGTCCTTTCAGATGTCCGGCAGGAGGAGACGCACGCGTTCGCTTACTGGTTACTGGAGGGGCTGCAGGCACATCCCGACGAGCCGGCGCTGTTTGAACTGCTGCGTCAGTACTTCGCCAACCAACCTGCGTCTGACGGACTCCCGGAACTGCTGGAAGCGACCTCGCGCGCGATTCGCACGGATCGGTTCTACTACCTGACCGAGCGGGCCTGGGATGAACTGCTGCGTCATGATTCGTTTGGTGATTTTCGCGAGCATCTGGAAACCTGTGAAGCAAATCTGCTGGATCATCGCATTGATCATATGCTGGTGTTTTATCTGCATATTTTAAAAACCGCAGTCTGGAAAGCCAGCGACCACTGGTTGCAGGAAAAATTTGCAGAGATCGAATCCCATTATGAGCGTCTGCCTTACTGGGCCGAAGAAGAAATTGATTTCCTGGAACAGATCAATCTATACCGCAGTCAGCGCAGCGAGTTTTTAGAGGGAGGCCCGGTACGGGCAATCATCGACCAGGCGATTTTCGACTATTGTACACAGAGGGAGTCGGATGCCGACCGGAGCTTCCTGGAATGTCAGAATCAACTGGTCTCACTGGAAGATGAGGTACTCCGCGAATTTGACGTCCCCGAACAAGACTTTGGAATCGCGCTCTATCTCTGGGAACGGATCTCATCTGATGTGCTGGAACGAATCGCAGAGGACCTGTACCCGGAACAGACCGAATCACTGGAAGTACAGTCACGTAAGCTGGGACATCGACTGTTGACCGAAGGGGTGGGAACCCGTTTTCGAATTTTCCACTACCTGTTTGGGATACTGGGCATCGGGCTCTTCGGAACGATCGGCCTGATGATCTACTACCTGATCTATATTCTGGATTCTTTCTGGACCAACCTCCTGAAAATTTTTGGGATTATTGTGGGCGATTTTGTGCTACTTCTGTTGATTGGCGCGTTCCAGGATCGGGTGCTCCGGAAATATTATCGCAGCTGGTGGCGTTTTGAAATCATGCGTTTTTACCAGACAAAATGGTTCCCCCTGCACGAGCTGGCTGACGAGCTGGAACAGCTGAAATCCATCAAAGTAGGAGACGAAGAGCGAGATGGGCTCGATAAAATCGCGGAAGCCATGCGAAAAGATGCCGGCCTGTTCCTGTACGTCAACGCGCAACGCCTGTTAACGGCCTGCCAGTAAGTTCGATCGGAAAGATCCCCCATGACTGTTTCGCCAAAACAGGAATACCTCAGCCAGGTACTGCAGATGAATCCACTGGATCAGCCGGCAGAAATCCTGATCCGCCGCAAACAGTTCCTGCAGCCACAGTCGGATAGTCGTCAGTTCGACACAATGAATACCAGCAATGAAGAACGCAAAGCCCAGACCCTCGAACAAATCAACTCTCTCCGCAAACACTTCTGGTCTTTCAAGTCTGGGATGATTGTGCAACAGTTGAATGAAATCGACCTTTCCGATTTTCCCGAACTGACGTTTGCCAGTGGGCGTCTGCGAAAAATCGCTACCTTACGCGAATCCTTTGCACGGCTGAAACATCGCTGTGAAGGCCATGAAGAATTCTATGAGCAGTTCTGCACGCTGGTGATTTCCTCTCCAGCCGAGGCCGAACGACTTCGCTCAGCCTCGTTTACCCGGCCGAAAGCGACTGAAGACGACTTTGAACTGGTCCGACCAGGAGATGATCGAAAAATTGCCCGCATCGTGCAACAGGAGTTTCCGGAACTGTATGCGCTGGAAAAAGACTGGCTCAATCAACTCGCGGCGACTTCAAAGAAATCAAATGCGATCAGATACATGGTCAGGACCTTATACACGTTGATCGCGATCACCGTCGGGATTTCAATATTGCTGTTATTTTATTTAGGTCTGGATTCGTGATTTTGCTGATGCAGTCGTTTTCAAAGGGAGCCTTTCATGAGTGATCCCGGTAATCCACAATGGGATCTGTTACCGGATCAACCTGAACCGTTTTTCGGTCTGTCTGGTGAGTACGACGTGCGTGATCTCAAGCGCACCTACAACGCATTTATTCGCAAGTTTAAACCGGAAAAATATCCGGAAGAATTTCAGAAGATCCGCGCGGCTTATGAACGTCTTAACGATGCGCTGCGATATGGAGAACGTTCACAGTCGCGCCCGGACGCAGCAGAAGTGCAGTTTAACTGGGCAGAGTTGCTGCAGGAACAACTGGAAGCAGAGTCCCCTGCGATCCGACCTGAACCGACTATGGATGCGAACACTCATGCCGAGGAGGCGGAACCCGTATTCCTCTCCGATGAGCAACCCTTGCATGAGCGGGTGAGGGCAGAACAGCTCGGGAAGCTGTACCAGGAACTGAAAACACTGCCGATAAAAACACCCTATGAATATTATGCACTGGCATTTTTATCCGATTTTCTGGAAGGCCATTCCCAGTCGTTCGCGATGTGGCTGCTGAAAGGGTTGAAAGCACACCCGGGAGATCCCGCGCTGTTTGAACTGCTGCATCAGTATTTTGTCACCAGTGATGCGCTGGAAGGACTTGAGGAACTGCTGGTCAACACCTCCCGCGTCGTACGTTCGGACCGGTTTTATTATCTGACAGAAAATGCCTGGGACCGCCTGCTGCGGGAAACTCCGTTTCATACATTCCAACACACGCTGACTGCCTGCGAAACGAATCTGCTTGATCACCAGGTCGATCACCTGCTGGTATTTTATATCCACATTCTCAAAGCGGCTCTCTGGAAAGCAGACGATGTCTGGCTGGCGTCGACGTTTTCACTGATTGAAACGAACCTGAGACGACTGCCTCCCTGGCTGGAGTATGAATTCCATTTCCTGGACCTGATCAGAGTTTATCAGCGAGAGCGGGAAGTGTTCCTGACGGGAGGGCCACTGCGCATCATCATCGATCAGGCAATTCAGGATTACTGTACCCAAAGCGAGCAGCAGGCGGATCAGAGTTTTCTGGAATGCCAGCAATTGCTGGTTTCACAGCGAAATGAACTGCTGGAAGAGTTCGATATTCTCAGTCCAGGCTGCGAAACCGTTCTGATTGTCTGGGAAAATATCGCCGAAGAAGTCTTCGAACGGATTAATACCGGATTCCATGAAACGTTTCCACAGACACTGGAACAACGCATACAGCAGTTGGTCGCGCAGTTGTCCGAAGAGAACAGTGGTGCCGATTATCGACGGTCCGTGAGAATTCCTCGGCTCGGCTTCCTGTTATTTCTCGCAGTTTCTGTCATGATTTCACTGTTCGGTCTGGCTTTCAAAGGGGATGCCATCAATGGCCCTTTTTTAATCATCGGCTGCCTGCTCATTCTAAATGGCATTGTATTCGTCATCTCCAGTCTGATTTCTGAACACGTCATCCGTGCTTTTTATGCCAGCTGGTGGCGACAGAACCTGATGCAGTTCTATCAGTCAGACTGGGTTCCCTTAGTGGCAGTCGCGTTACAGTTGAAAAAACTCAAGCAGAAAACTTATCAGCACAACAAGGCTTTTAATCTCGATCAGGTCGCCATCTTCATGATGCACGATGTCAGTCTGCACTTTTACGTGACCGCCCAGCGCCTGCTGACGGCCTGTGAGTAGCTTTTTTTGAATCTGAAACTTTTCCCTTGACATTCTAGGGGAACAAAGTGATACTCTTCCCTAAACATTCTTGGGGAGAGACGCATGGCAAAAAAACAGAAAGCCGATCTGCTGCAGGGGACGCTGGACATGCTGATCCTGAAAAGTCTGCTGGCCCAGTCACGGCACGGGTATGGCGTGGCGAAGTGGATTCAGGTCACCACAAAAGGCGCCCTGGAGATTGAAGAAGGTTCACTCTATCCGGCATTGCATCGGATGCAGAAACGAGGCTGGATCCAGTCGGAGTGGGGACTTTCAGAAAGTAACCGACGGGCGAAATTTTATGAGCTGACCGCTGCCGGCCGCGCCCAACTCAAAACCGAAGTCCTGTCCTGGTCTCATCTGGTTGATGCGATCGGCCTGGTTCTGAAATCCAATCTGGCGGAGGGCTGAAATGTTTCGTCACTGGTTTCGTACACTGATCTCGTATCTTCGTCTGCCTCTCATCGCCCATGCGGACCGTGAACTGCACGATCTCCGCGAAGAAATTGAATTTCATCTTTCATCCAGTGCAACAGACCATCACAGCGAAGGTATGGATCCCCGGCAGTCTCAGCAGACTGCGCTGGAACAGTTTGGTGATGTCAAAGCGGTTGTCGAGGATTGTTGCGATGTTTCTCTCTCCCGGCATTTGTTCTGGCATCGTCTGCATCAGTTGCTCACACTGGGACTGGTGGTTGCAATGGCCTGGCTGATCTGGATTTATTTCCCGTCTGAAAACCAACCGCCGCCCACCAGCACTCAACTGGCAGCTTCAGGATATCTGGAATCAGAAACCACCGGTGATATTAAAGGGACCGTGGTAGCCGAAGATGGTCGACCTCTCAGCGACACTCATATACTGGCCGTCGTCAAAACCTGGCCTCCCCACGGTTTTAGACAGAATTCTTTTACCGCAGTCACGCGTCCCGACGGGACATTTCTGATCGAAAATGTCTACCCGCCCGGTCAGGAATATGAAGTCCAGATCGCCGCCATCGCCGACGCGCATCTGCTGAAATCCGCATATATCTCAATGCGGACAGGCACCCTGGAACCCCTTCACTTTCAACTGACGAAATCCGCTGCCATGGTGCTGCACTTTGAATCGAACGCTGGAACTCCCCTGGCGGGTGTCAGCGCGTTTCCCTTTGAACGCACTGATCAAAGCGGTCAGGAGCATTGCATCTATTTCTGTAGCGCCCAGCCTGTGGTTCGACAATCGAACCAGGAAGGGAATCTATCCATGCCCCACTTTCTGCCGGGCGAACAGGTGACCGTTTACATACAGTTTCCCGGCGACGAATGGCAGACACGAGAGTTAACCGTTCCCACTGACAATCAGGCAGTGATTCTCACACCAGAACCTTCCAGTCGCTTAAATGACGGCTGAGGGAGACCGATTCTGATTTTGAACACTTAATCAATCTGTTGCGCAGAACGTACGCGCCGCCCCTTGATCAGAAAGAAAGAGACGATGATGAATCCCAGATACTATTTGACTTTGACCTGGATTCTGCTGATCCCATTCAGCATCAATGTTTCCTATTCCGCGGAACCGGAGGTACTGCTTAAGGACAGCTTCGAAACCGGTACCAGGGCCCCCGAAGGCTGGCAGAGCGGCTTCAATGTGCCCGGGGTCAGATATGTCTATGATAAAGGACGCGCAAAAACGGGAGACCGCAGCCTCTCACTGCAGAAATCCGCCCGCCGCTATTTCCCGATCGCGCAATGGTACCAACTGCTCCCTTATACCGGTCAGAAACAGAATCTCCAGGTCCAGTGTGAGGTGCGGGCCGAACAAGCCACCAAAGCCATCATTGATGCGCAATTTCTGGATGAGAATAAAAAAAGTCTCGGACATCAATGGCTCTGCTATATCGGTGCCAAACAATCCGGCGATCCTCCCGCCAGCCATAACTGGAAAACCTATACGGGCAATGCTGCCATTCCGGAGAAGACAAAACAGATTGTGATCGGCCTGCAGATCTATGGACCGGGGAAAGTCTGGTTTGATGATCTGGACGTCACGTTGACCGCTGGAGCCACTCCTGCGAAATCAGAAAAACCAGCGAATGCGATTGAGGTCCCACTCAACGGCGAATCTGGAGAGTATCTGCTGATCACACCGCAAGACAAACCTGACAATGAAAAACCGCACGCATTGCTGATCGTACTGCCCGGCGGTGACGGCTCGGCCGATTTTCATCCTTTTGTAAATCGGATCTTCGAAAATGCGTTGAGTGATGACTTCGTACTCGTACAACCGATTGCAAAAAAATGGACCGCCAATCCAAAAATCGTCTGGCCTACGAAAACCAGTCAGACTGCGAACATCAAATATACGACAGAAGAACTGATTGCCGCTGTGATTAAAGATGTCAGCAAAAAACAGAAAATCGATGCCAAACGAATTTATCTACTGGCCTGGTCTTCGGGAGGTCCCGCTGCGTACGCAGCTCTGCTCCAAAAAGAAACAGACATTGATGGCGCGTTGATTGCCATGTCCGTCTTCAAGCCGGACCAGCTCCCCGATCCTGCCAATGCAAAACAGCGCAGCGTCTATCTGCTGCATTCCCCCGACGACAGAGTCTGCCCTTACCGTATGGCTGAAGCAGCCCGAGATACATTTCAGAAGAAAGACGTGCGTGCCACTCTGGTCGACTATTCCGGTGGACATGGCTGGAAAGGAAACGTCTACGGCAATATTCGCCAGGGAATCGACTGGCTTGAGAAAGCAGACTGAGTGGCAGTTGCGTCCCGGAAGATTGCGAATGACACGAGCGCAGCAACTCGATCATCTAATTAATTAAAAGATTTCTTGACGAATGGAATCACCTCCAGTAATATCATCTAAAGAATTAGATGATTATTAGAGAGACGAGATTTTTCCGAACTTCGTTTGAGGAACTTTTTAATGGCGCGACCCGGCTCAGAACACCCGACCGAACTGGAACTGGAAATTCTGAAGATCCTCTGGGACGAGGCGCCGTTGCCCGTGCGTGACGTGCGGGCGCGGCTCGAAGCGCAGGCCGCACGACCGCTGGCTCACAGTTCGGTGATCACGACACTTAACATCATGTTTCATAAGGGGTTCGTGAAACGGAAAAAGGACGGCAAATCGTTTCTGTTTTCGCCGCGGCTGCAGAAAAAAACTGTCACCGGCGGTATCATCGGCGACCTGTTGTCGCGCGTGTTTGATGGCTCTTCCTCGGCGCTGGTCATGAACCTGATTGAGACCGCCGACCTGGATTCCGACGAACTCACGGCACTTCGCAAGCTCATCGCACAAAAGGCAAAGGAGCAACAGCAATGATCTGGAACACTCTCCTTGACCCCGCCTTGAGCAGTCGCCTCTGTCTGACGCTTCTACATTCGATCTGGCAGGTATCCCTGCTCGTGGGCCTGCTCTGGCTCGTCAATCGCTGCTGGCAGAAAAGCACCGTAGAGCGACTATATGTGTTGCACGTCGCGGCGTTGCTGTTCGCCATTCTCGCGATTCCGGTCACATTCATGCTCGTGGGTCCCTCCGCAGCGGAAACAGTGACTGTCACTCAGACTCCCGTTGAGAAAAAGAGTTACCTGCCACTGGCAGAGACGCGCAGCACCGCTGCGTCTCCCGTCATCCCTGACATGGCAGAGCACCTGCCAGAGAGAACGTTACAAAAATCAGAAGTGAAAACGGCGTTCCCCGTAGCCGATATTCCGCCAGCGAAAACCAAGGCGTCTCCCGCATCTCGATCACAGGACTGGCTTTGGCTGGCACCCTGGATCATTGCCTGCTACGTCGCGGGAGTCGCCTTGATGCTGGCGCGTCTGATCGTCTCCAGTATTCGCGTGCAGCGACTCGGCGCAACAGCGGAGCGAATTACCACCGGTCCGCTCGTCAACTCCTTGCGCTACCTTGCTCAGAAATGGTCGATGAAAGTGACTCCCGTCCTGGCCCGCAGCGAGCAGATCATCGTGCCCCGCGTGACCGGTATCCTGCGACCGATCATCCTTCTGCCTGCCTCTGCCATCAATGGACTCACTACCGACGAACTGGAACTGATCCTCGCGCACGAACTGGCACATATCCGCCGTTTCGATTTATGGATCAATCTGCTGCAGCGGTTCACCGAAGCGATTCTGTTTTTCAATCCCGCACACTGGTACCTGAGTCACCGCATCAACATGCTGCGGGAATACTGTTGTGATGAAATGACCTGCCACCTGAAAATCGATTCCACTTCCACGTTCGAATCGCGCGTGAATTATGCGACGGCGTTACTGCATGTCGCGGAACTGGCAAAACGCAACATGTCCAGCAGCGATCTGACGACTCTGGCAGCCAGTGGAAAGTCCCCTTCAGAAATCCGCCGTCGCGTGGCCCGACTGTTTGGTGAATCCCTGCAGGAGCCACTACCGGTCTCGCGCGGCGGCTTTTTCGGTCTGTTGATTCTGGGAGCGGCGCTGGCGATTGTCGGTCTGGTCTCTCCTTCAACGGCGCAGACGAAAACACCAGATGACGAACTGAAACAACCAGCAGGGTCGAAACCGGTCGAGAAAGTTGTTCCTCAGAAAAAACCAATTCTATACGGCCGCATCACCGACGTTGAAGGAAAGCCGATCCCGGATGTCGAAGTCCAGCTCTACAGTGGCATGCCCACGCGATTTCGAGGTCAGAAAACAACCACCGCTGCAGATGGCAGATACCGGTTTGACCCTCTCAAAACAGGGACAGCGATCATCACCGGTGATCAGCCTCAAGAGAGGAGTGCTTATCGTCACGTCGGAATGCAGTTCGATCATCCTGAATATGTACCCGCCGATGGTCAATCGTGGCGTGACCTTAATGTATTACTCAAAAATGTGTCGCTTAAAGAACCTGAAAAGAAAGAGTTTAATCTGAAAATGACGCGCGGCGGTTTCATTAAGGGAACTGTCGTCGATCCCAAAACCGGCAAACCGATGCCTGACCTGGATCTGAGAATTGGCAATCTGTTCTTCCTGAATGACAAACGCAATTGGTTTATGGTCTACACGACCACCGACGAAGCTGGTCAGTTTACGACAGCGCCCCTGTTCCCGGGGAAACACCTGATCGAAATTAATGACTCTAATTTTTCAAGCGAATATCGCTACCCGAAAATCGGCAGTGCTCAGGTGGAAGCCGGGAAAACGACAACACTTCAGCTGACCACGAATGCAGAAAAGATATATCAGGACCCGTTTCAAATCACAGGCACCGCAAAAGGTGAGGACGGCAAATCGATGGTCTATGGTGGCGTCGGCATTCGTCTTTCGAACAACGACAAGCACCTCCGCACCCGCGGGGGTGGCATCGACGGAACAAACGGCTTCGGCATTCGCTTTGGTCCCATCGACCGCGACGTGGCATCCGAGACTGCTCCCTATGGTGTGGGGACACACGACGTCGAACTGTTCGGCGAAAATCGACGCTTCGGTTACAAGCTCATCAGCCGCACGCCCTCCGAACCACTGCGGATTACCGATGATCCGAACCAACCGGAACTGGAAGACGGTATCCGTTATATTCACCCCGACAAACCGGTCCATTTCGAACTGGTCTTAGCCCGGGATCTGGAAATGACGCGGGACTTCAGGCTCAACGTCGTTGACCCCGCTGGTAAACCGATTCCCAATACCACCGTAGAAATTCGCAGTGATCCCGCTCCCGCGGCCGATCAGATCATCAAAGGTGAGTTCCTGCGAGACGCGACCTATGGACCGTTTGTGAAAACGAACGACAAAGGCGAACTCCGCTTTCGCATTCACCACCACATGAAGCGGTTCAACCTCAGTATCAAAAAACCGGGTTATGCTCCATACTGGGCCGGCTGGAGTTCCATTGAACACCCCGAAGACATCCCCGAAAAATTTACTGCGATGCTGGACAAAGGCTGGACGGTTGGCGGCGTGATTGTAGATGAATCGGGAAAACCCATTGAAGGCGCCAAAGTTTCACCCAGCGTGAATTTCAAAAAACGGCCTGGAGATACCAGTCAGCTCGGAGTCGGTACGAAAATCAAAACCGATGCCAACGGTCGCTGGCATTTCGACTATGTCCCCGCTTCCAAAGCAGAAGTGTATCTTTCCGTAGATCACCCCGACTATCGTCCCTGGCGAAAACGTGTGGCCCGCAGTGAATTTGAAGTGAAAGCCAATGCCAGCTCCTCAGCCAAAATCATCCTGAAAGAGGGGCTGAACATCACCGGCAGCGTGACGGATGAGAACGGAAAACCGATCGCCGGCGCGCTGGTCCGCACGAAGTTCATGAATGACATTCGCAAAGCGACCACAGATGAGTTTGGCGTCTACCTGATCACCGGCTGCGAACCCCGGGTGACGCGCGTCGCCGTTTCCGCGAATGGTCGTGCTCCGGAAGTTCAGGATGTGCGCGTGGAACCTGATATGACCCCAGTTGACTTCTCATTGAAGCCGGGCGGAAAAGTTCGCGTGCGTGTGGTCGATGAAAATGGGAACGGCATCCCCAAAGCACGCATCTTTTTTCAAAGCTGGCGGGGGAAGTGGGTTAATAATTTTGAGTTCGATGATGTGAACCAGTACGCCGATGAAAATGGTGTCTGGGAATGGGACGAAGCGCCCCTCGATTCATTCAAGGTGGATATCTGCCGCCCTGGCGGGATGCAACTCACCAATCAGAAATTGCTGGCACGTAAAAAAGAATACGTGTTCCAACCACCCAAAGCGTTAGTGATTTCAGGAAGTGTCGTCGACGCAAACACAAAGCAGCCTGTCAAAAGGTTCCGCGTCACACCCGGAGTTCAAAGAGACGATTCAACGTCCAGCCTGTTCTGGAAAACGTCTTACAGTTTTGAAGCCTCTGATGGCAAATACCTGATTCGCATTACGCGTGACGAGCCGGCCCACTTTGTACGAATTGAAGCAGACGGTTATGAGGTCGCTACTTCACGTGCTTTCAAACCCGACGAGAAAAGTGTGCCGTTCGATTTCGCTTTGAAACCTGCAAAAGATATTGCCGCCACCATTCTGACAGCAGACGGTAAACCTGCCGCGGAGGCAGAAATTGCCGTCGGGATAGTGGGTTCTCAGATCATGATCAAGAACGGCAGGATTCGTAACATTTCAACGTATGCCACGCAGTTAAAATCTGACACCAAAGGCTTCTTCAGTATTCCGCCCCGAACGGAACCCTTTCAACTGATCATTCTGCATCCTGATGGCTTCGCACACCTCAAGTCGGAAGCAGGTCCGATTCCCGATCCCGTCAAGCTCACTCCCTGGGCGCGACTGGAAGGAACATTCCGCGTGGGGAAGGACATCGCCCCGCATGTCGACCTGACACTGTTTGGTAACGGCTTCAATCTCTACGGCGACAAAGAGCCGCATATTCACACAGAGACTGAAACCAAAACCGATGAAAACGGCCGTTTCGTTTTTAACCGGGTCTTTCCCGGCAAATGCCGCGTGGGGCGTGAAATCACTATGATGGTGAATGAGGGAACGAGCGAGGTGACATCGTCACATCGGGAAAAGGTAGAATTATTCGCAGGAAAAACCACGACCCTCAATCTGGGGGGCACAGGGCGGCGGATCGTCGGTCAACTGGCGCCCGCTACCGGTTATACCGGCAGGGTTATCTGGAATTTGAATTTGCTCCAACTCCAAGGTACCCTCCCACCCCCACCAGAACCGCTGACAAAAGCAGAGGATTTAAAAGATCCTGAGCGGTACGAAGCCTGGCGTCTTGAGTATGAAAAGTACCTGCAGCTGCAGACAGACAATACCTACTTCTCGGCCAGTATCGGCGACGATGGTGCATTTCACATCGACGATGTACCACCAGGAAACTATGACTTAAAGATGTGGTTGCATGACAATCCCGCCGGCAGATTGAAAGACGTTCATGTTTACGTACCACCGTCCGATGGGGAGAATACAACAAAGCCCATCGATCTGGGTATACTGACGCTGGAGAAAAAATAACCATGCTACCGGTTTTCGCTTCCATTTTCGTCTGTAGAAATACAACATTTTCTTGACCTCGTCTACACGATTGAATATTGTGCATAGACATCTGTTACAGATCGCGCATAGTGAAATCATGGCAGCACTTACTCGATCGCCTGATGATATTACTCCGGCTGAATGCGACGGAATCAATTCAAAATCAGCCGTGCTCCACGTTGATCGCTTCCAACCAGGTGAATTCATGATTATTTTTGATACCCCGCCGTACCGACCGTTATCGAAAGCCGTTTCCGATGTGCCTCGACACGGGATTCCACTCAAAGACTTTCGAATTCTAACGGGGCTGATCATCCTCTTGAGTCTGATCGCGGGAATTCAACCCCTCCATCTGGCGAGCGCGCAAGACAAGAAGAGCCCAAAACCCGCTGCGGACAAAGACTGGACCGTGGGGGGTATCGTTGTTGACAAAGCGGGACAGCCTGTCGCCGGTGCGAAGATCTCGGTGGATGTGCGCAGCTATAGACGGAATAAAGATGTCAGACGACCGGCTGTCAACACGAAAATCGTGACGAACGCAAAGGGGGAATGGCAGTTCGATGATGTCCCTGCTTCCGAAGCGGAAGTTTTCATCGCCATCAATCACCCCGAGTATGGTCCCTGGCGAAAACGGATCAACCGCAGTGTCTTCGAAGTGAAAGCCGATACAAGTCCTTCCGCCAAAATCACACTGGAGCAGGGTTTGAATATCACTGGCAGTGTAACGGATGAAAACGGCAAACCTGTCGGCGGCGCACTGATTCGTACCAAGTTCCTGAATGAAATTCGCGAAGCAGAAACGGACGAGTTTGGCGTCTACCTGCTCAGTGGTTGCGAACCTCGCGTGACGCGTGTTGTAGTATCCGCAAAAGGTCGTGCATTAGAAATGAAAGAAGTCCGCGTTGCCCCGGAGATGGAACCGGTCGACTTTGTTCTCAAGCCCGGCGGTAAGATCCGAGTGCGCGTCGTCGATGAAGACGGGAAAGGGATTCCCAAGGCACGCATTTTTTTCCAGCGCTGGCGTGGCAGAATCGATTATTTTGAGTTCAACCATGTCAGTCAATATGCCGACAAAAATGGCGTCTGGGAATGGGATGAAGCCCCCCTGGATGAATTCCAGGCCGACATTTATCGTCCCGGCGGAATGCAGCTCTCCAAAGAACCACTCGTCGCCCGCGAGAAGGAATATGTCTTCACTCCGCCCCCGGCACTGGTGGTTTCGGGTCACGTGATTGATGCCAAGACAAAACAACCGATCAAACAGTTTCATGTCACTCCCGGCCTGCGCAACAGCTATCCTCGCCTCGGAATGGATTGGAGCCCCCGCGACGATATTGATGCGACCGATGGAACGTACCGCATTCGCCTGAAACACGGATATTCTGCGAATCTGGTGAAAATTGAAGCCGCCGGTTATCAGCTGGCGATCTCGCGTGATATCAAAACCGACGAGGGAGAAATCG
Source organism: Gimesia sp. (assembly GCF_048262075.1). GTDB lineage: Bacteria > Planctomycetota > Planctomycetia > Planctomycetales > Planctomycetaceae > Gimesia. The sequence goes on along the minus strand of NZ_JBLXFK010000005.1, from coordinate 247,419 downwards.
AGATTGATTTTGCCCTGGAACCGGCAACAGACATCGCTGCGACCCTGATGACAGCAGCGGGGAAACCGGCGGCGGGCGCGAAAATCGCCCTTGGTGTCGCCGGCTCGCAGATCAGCGTTGAGAATGGTGAAATTTATGACGGTTCGACATATGCCACACAGCTCAAGTCGGATGCAAAAGGGCATTTCAGCATTCCGGCACGGACAGAACCATTCCAGCTGATGATCACGCATCCGGCGGGTTACGCGCACCTCAAATCGGAACAAGGGGCGATACCGGAAACCGTCACACTCACCCCCTGGGCACGCATTGAAGGAACGTTTCGTGTCGGCACGAAGCCGGTTGCGCGAGTCCCGCTCACCATCTTCAGTAATGTGACCCCGTCTTACGGCGAAGGCGTTCCGAATATCTTCACCCACCACGACACGACCACGGGGAAAGACGGTCGTTATGTGTTTGAGCGTGTCTTTCCGGGACACGGACGCATTAACCGCCGCATCATGTTGACCGTCAACGCAGGCGCCACCGAACCCACTTCGTCGGTCCGAGTACCCGTCGATTTTGTCGCCGGAGAAACGATCTCGCTGGACCTGGGAGGCACCGGGCGACCGGTTGTGGGCAAACTCGCAGCGCCTGTCAATCACACGGGTGAAGTACTTTGGGCATTTGCGATGGTTGACGCACATCGGTATTTAGAGCCACCAGCGGGTATGTTATCGATAGAGGCGGTTAGGAAAGACCCCCTGCACTTTCGCAACTGGGTACGGGCCTGGAGAAAATCGCCCACATATGAAGCGGAGAAAGTGGTCTATCAGAGATACAAAGACGCACGCAGTAAATTACTGACCGATTCTCCCAGTCTCACCGCGAGCATTGCCCGCGATGGATCGTTCCGTATCGACGATGCGCCGCCGGGAGACTATCTCCTGAAAGTCACCTTCAGAGAGCGAAAGCATGCCGCGGGCAGCTTAAGCGATGTCCACTTTACCGTTCCGCCTGTGAAAAATGGATATAGCGCTGAACCCGTCGATCTGGGCACCCTGACGCTGGAGAAATAATAACCGCGCGGCATTGAGCAGATGAATGTCAGCTTCTTTAATTTGCAATACCGCTGGGTGGCGACCTGCGATATTTACTCTGCGACGCGGGTGAGGCGTGTTACCGGCCCCCGCTCGATGATCCGTGACCGGGCAGGTAGATCGAGTGCCTCCAATGCAAACGTACTCTCCTCAATGGTGGCATTCGGCTTGATCGTATTGAATTCCAGCTCCCACTTTTTGTGGGCGATGTAAGAGACCTCAATCATCTTCTTGACGCACCAGATACCATCGATTTGCGTCCAGTCTAAATCATGCGACGTCATCAGTTTTCCCTGCGGGTTTTCATAGCGATAGCTGCCTAAATGAAAACCGTCTTTTTTTCGAAACAGCAAATCGACTTTTCCTGCCTTCCCCTGTCTGCCAACCAGATATCCTGCTGCGATGTCTCCTTGTGGTGTATAGGAACAGAAAAGCCTGTCACGACCCAGGTTTTCGATTACCATGAGAGGGTAGCAGGCTTCCCGATCGAGGTGGGCAATATCCCAGGGAAAATGAAAGATCTGCGGAGACACAATGCCTGATCGCGAAGCACGGGCAGGAAACAGCTCGCCAGCGGCCCCGGTCACAGAAATTCGCGGTGAGAAATAACTGCTCGCAAGCGTACTGCCATCAAACAGAATCACGCGGCGTTGATACGCTTCCTGCGGAATCGCACGACGCTGATATGGTTCCTGAAGAGTCGTAAATTCCAGGTTGAGATAATATCGCGCCCCGTTGCACTTCGCTGTAATTTTCGCTTCCCTCAACAGAGGAAAGTCATCACCTGCAATGTCATATTCCCGGAAGCGCCCTTGGGCTGCATAACTGCGCAGCTGCGTTGTTACTTCAGTACTGATTTTGACGAGCTTATCAAGAGCGTCCTGATCCTCGGTGGAGACTGGTTCTTCAGCAACAGCCGTCGAACAACAGAGTGAGAGCAGGCAAACACATGTCGTTAAGCGATAATACATCAGAGAATCCCCCCCGTCTGGTAAGATGCCAGACCTGTAATAGTACGATGGACCAGTTCAACACTTTCGATCGTATGCAGGGGGGCTCAGTGTACCAGAATCGATCTTACCGCAACAAGACCGTTTCTACCCTGAATATTTTAATGTAGAAGCGAACCTGTTCTCGCGAGAAGTCTCCGGCGGTGGAGAATTCCTGCTCTGTTTCGAAAAACTATTTCACCGTCTGAGTTTCCAGCGCGAACCAGGATTTATTCAGATAGCTGCAACTGCAGGCGGCGGAGGCATCGGGGACGAGCACCAGACCGCCGGCGGGAATGGCGTTGATCCAGCAGCCGGGACGGACGCCTCCGTAGTTTTCGATGCTGTCGTTTTTATTGAAGTCGAAATACCCCAGCGTCGCCGACCGGAAGAACATCATGTTTTCGCAACTGGCAAGAATGCCACAGCCGTAAGAACGTTTGAAGTTAAAAGGCTGGGGCTTACCCGATTTCAGATTCCAGGCGCCGCCCTGTGCATACACGGTGTTTCCGTTAATCAAGGGCCGTGATCTGTAGTTCGCTTTCGCCTCCCAGGTTTTTTCTCCCGTCGTACTGTTAAAGACACTCAACCGGCCTCCCTTTTCGGAGGAGAGTCGGAAGCTCGTCGGCTGATAGCTCATCAGCAGCGCATCGTTCTCGGCACTGACGGCGATCATCGTACCATAGATGTCTTCTTTGTTTTTCCACAAGACGTAGCCATCGTGAATGCTCAGGCACAACAGTTGACCGGTGGCATGTTTGGCGGTTTTGGGAATCGGCTTACTGCGCGTCTCTTTCGTGCGATCAAAATCGGCCAGCGGACGATCGATCAGATACAGCTTCTCGTTGGCAATCGCAATCGCGTTATGTCGAATCGAATCTTCCGGCTCGTACTGCCATTTCAGTTTCCTGGTTTTTGTATCAAAGGCAAACAGCCGGGTTGATTCTGTCAACTGTTTCGTCATATCTCCGGTCGTCGCATGATAGCGATACGCGACCACATGACTCGGATCTGCGGCGGTGCCGATTAACATACCGTCGTGCCAGGCAATATATCCCCATGGTTGTTTCGTTTTCTCTGCTTTGGGATCATCTGAAGGAGGGACATCGTATGTATGCAGCAGCTCTCCCGTGGCAGCGTCCAGTTGATAACAGTGTTCCTCATGACGGATAAATACGGAATCGCCTCCCAGGCAATAATTGCTGCCGGTTCCCGAAGCGCCCATCAATTCATCCCCATCGTAGGCGGCCAGCACGCCCTCGATTTTAAACCGCCACAGTTCATGACCGTTATACGCATCCACTGCCAGCAGACCATGATTGCCTTCATGAAACAGGCGCCCTTTTGAATACAAGGGAGCTGGCCCGCGCCCATGTCTGGAGGGAATGACGAAATCGAAATCCCGATACCACAACATGCTTAACTGGCCGTTAACCAGTTTATCGTTACTGCATAGCGTGTTGGCCGCATCCGCATATTGATGCGTCCATTCGCCGGCACCCTCAATCGCGCCCCGCTTCTCGATTTTCATATTTCCAGGTTTCCCCAGACAGATGACGCCGCCATAAGGGCGCTGCAAGCGTTTGAGCTCCTGCCTGGAAATCGCGGCGGGGTCCTCTGAAAGGGATCTCCCGGAGACGACCAGGTTGGCTACTTTATTCGGCGTATTGGTTTGATCCAGCGACCGCTGCAGCACTGTGACGCGCGATCCATACACGCCTGCCGCCGTCAGTTTCTGACGTGCCAGCGCGACCAGCTCCGGGTCAGCTTCGATGGCGAGAATCCGCAACTGCGTGCGGGTCGCCAGTTCAAACGCCAAGGCGCCATCACCACAGCCTACATCAAAACAATAACCTTTCTCAATGCCGGTTCGTTTGATGATTTCCGCCGCCGCCCGGGCAGCCGTTGAATCAGCAGGGTAAGGTGACTTCTTCACTTGCGCGTCGTTATCGGAAGCGGGTACTGCCGTTTTATCACCGAATGCATAAAGCGTCCCGCGATCGGTGCTGACCAGCAGACGTGCGTTGCTGGCCGCCAGTCCGTAAGCGGTGCCTTCCACCGGCGAAGACCAGAGAGGTTTACCGGTTTCCAGATCAATGGTCTCAATCAGATTGTTCGCGCCAGATACAATTTTATCGCCCGCGATAATCAGCGCGGCACTGGGCTGAATCTGCTTGACGGTCCAGATCTGTTTCAACGCTTTTCCTCGCACCAGCTTGCCTTTGCGGTCCGGGTTTTCCGTATCGATCCATTGATAGCGGGAAATGCTTCCCCGGCTCGCCTGCACCAGGCCGTCCGGTGTTGCCACTGTGGGACCAGGTGCGGACTTGGCGATGGCTTCCCCGTCGGCTGCTTTAAATACCACGCCGCTGTTCAGAAACAGATCGCCGGCGACAATCGTATCGCCGCCCCCCTGTGCCCGGTTTTTCTGCAGGTGAAAATATTCGAATTGACCGGTCAGGCGATTCATCGACGCAGGTACGGCGCGACCGGCGGGCACGAGCAGATGATCTCCGGCGACGGCCAGATATCCCTGAGCAGAGATGCCGCTGTTGGCATCGGCGCCCCCGTGTGGCTGCGGCATATAAATCTGGCCTGAGTCCGTATTGGACCAGACCGGCTTTCCTGTTTTCGCATTCAAAGCATGCAGAAAGATTCCATCGCTGGGCCAGATTCCAGCGGCATAGTACACGGTATCATCGACGACGACTGCCGCGCCACGGGCAGGCCATTTGGAAATCACACGTTCGTTCCCCACCACCATATCCGCACGCGGCCCGCCCCGATGTTTCCACAATAGACTTCCCTCTGCGACACTCAATGCATAAAGATGGCCATCATCACTGGTCACCAGCAGTTGGTCCCGCCAGACCGTGGGGGCAAAGCGCACAGGACCTTCGGTGAAATATTCCCACACCGGTTTTCCGGTCTGCAGGTCGACCGCCTGAATTTTTCCGGTCACACTGTCGCCAAAGAAAACCCGATCATCGGCGATGACACAATGATTTACACGGTCATAAGTCAACCGCGTACTCCGAGGCCAGGCGGACTGAATGGCATGCGAATTCTGAATACGCCACTGCAGCGCCAGTTCTCCAGGCAGGTCGTCTGTTGTGAACCCGCTTCGTTGGGAATCGGCCCGGTAAGCGGGCCAGTCGGCTGCCTGCACCCGTTGTTCCACCTGACAGACTGCCAGACAACACGTAATAAATAATAGAATGGCTCTCAGGTTTTTCATGCGTAATCGTTCCTGCTGCGGAATCAGTCAGTGTCAAAGTCGACCTGTTCGGAATCGTATGGCTTTGCAGCCTGCGTTTCAGCTCCGTCATTTCTACAAAGCTCTCCTGGCGAGTGTACCACTCTTCAAACCCTCGTGAAACTGCAGACGACTGTTGTTTATCGCACTCTGTTCAGGATTCACGCTATGTTGAATTTGTGATGAATAAGCTATGAAAATTCTCAGTATAACTCATGAAGAAAGCAGATGAATTGGATTTTTATAACGGCACTCATCGAGGGATGAGCGTTCGCGCCGTTCCCATTGATCGCCCCCACAAAGAACGCGTCTGGAATAAACGACTGAGCGAAATCATTTTCGTGTTTTTTCTCGCACGGTAACACACCGGTCTGCTACAGTACACAAACGCACAAACTTAATCATGGGCCCCCTTTGGGGAGAAAAGGTGATATGCGGATTTTAATTGTCGGCGCCGGCATCGGTGGCATGACGCTGGCGGCGTTGCTCAAACAGCGGGGTCTGCAGCCGACGCTGATAGAACGGGCTGCCAACTTCGATCACGCGGGTTACATGCTGGGGCTCTGGCCGCTCGGTTATCGGGTGCTGCATGGATTAGGTCTGTACGATAAATTCGCCGCCGACTGTGTGGAGTGCAAAGATTACGAAGTCCGCGACAATCACGGCGAACTCGTCAAGCACTGGTCGATGGCTCCCATCGCGGATCGATTCGGTCCGAACCTGAGCTGCACGCGTCCGCAACTGGTGAAGCTGCTGCATTCTGCGCTCGACGGCGTCGACCTGCGGTTCAACACGTCCTTTCAATCTGTAAGTCAGGCAGGAGAGGAAGTCGCCGTCCAGTTCAGTGATGGTAAGATTGAAACCTTCGACCTGGTGGTGGGCGCGGACGGCCTTCATTCCAAAGTTCGCCAGCAGGTGTTCGGCGAACAGCCTTATTATCACACGCACTGGGGAGGCTGGGTCTGGTGGGTCGATCCCGCGCAATTGCCGCAGGAAACGTTCATCGAACACTGGGGCGCGGGGCGGTTCTTCGGCATCTACCCGACCAGAGACGGAGCCGGCGTGTATGCCGGCGCACCGGTGGCCGGGGAGTTCGGCGAACAGGGACCGGGGCGCGGCGACCGCATCCGCGCGCAATTTGCCGGCATGGGAGAACTGGTTGATACCTGCCTGGAGGCCCTGCCCGACGACAGCGAAGACCTGTTCTTCTGGAAACTCTCGGACGTCCGCTCCAAAGACTGGGCGCGCGGACGCGTGGTGCTGCTGGGAGATGCGGCCGCCGGTTTCCTGCCGACCGCGGGCATCGGCGCCTCGATGGCGATGGAGTCCGCCGCTGTACTCGCCGATGAACTCTCCCGCACGAACAACCAGTTCGTCGAACACGCACTGTCGCTGTATGTCAAACGCCGCAAACAGCGCGTGGAGAGCACGCAGAACGACTCACGGCATCTGGCCAAAATGATGTTCATCAAATCCGCCACCGTCGCCCACATCCGCGATGTCGCCACGAAATTTTATTCCCTCGAACAACTGGCCAGCTCGATTGCCAAAGCCTTTGACGAACCGATTTGACAGAGAGCCACAGCATGCACCACCGCGGCCAGCTGCTTTAGTTGTTCCGACTCTCGGATGTGGAATCGCTGCCGGAAGGGGATGGTTTTCAGCTGGGAAAACCGGACGAAACGGGGATGAAATAGGATTCAGAAAATAAAAAAAATGCTGTCTAAAGTTGACATAGAAGAAACATTTTTACACTATGTGTAATGACACTTGGAAATGTTGGTATTTTGAAAGTTTGTAGAAAATGGTCATACACATGTGATACATATTTATGGTCTGAACTGACTATTCGACTTCGGCGTCTATTATTTCACTCCCAACACAAAATGGCAGATAAATAACGACATAAACACATGAATCTGGGGGGTATAATAGTTGGGGTCAAATTTAGCGTCTCCAAACAGTTTAATATGCGAAAGCTGTGGTAATTCAATTCCGATGAATAGAAGCAATTGTCCACACTGTGGACGACCACGGCTTTTCCAAAATGTTAATCAATCAAGAACGGTCCAAGCCGAACTTGAACAACGTTATCAAGCAGCCAAGAGTCAAGCTGTATCAAGGGGATGTGAACAACAAGTTCAGGATTTTGAGACTGCATGCGAGAATTCAGTCGCTGTCTTCTGTTGTCATCTTGAAAGACTTTTTAAAACATTTACTGATGGATCAGAACTTTATGGATCTTTTTCTCAATTAGAGAAATTAAGGTTACGCTATGAAAAGAGTATTCCTGAATGGGAAAAATTAAGAAAACAAGTGGAAATAGAATTATATGGAATTGATCCTAGTTCGGACGACTTGCATTATGCAGCCTTATCACTTGATGGTGAAGGCTTAAAAAATTACGGCAACTGCACAATCTTACTCAGAGAAAGTATGATTTCGCATCGTGCTACTTGTTTTGAAGGGAATTCTGCCCAACTTTTTAGTAAGACGCATAGTATTGACACTGGTTGGTTAAGCGCATGGGACTTACGTCATAAACTTTGTGTTGCAAAACTTTCTCTCAAAATAGACGCTTCGGTAACACCACCCGATTTTGTGAGAATGTTATTGACTAATGGTAAAACCAGTAGTGATGATAATTACGTAGAGGTGCATATTCTTGGCCCTATGACAGCTCGAACCTTTGAATATATTACTTGGGATTCAACAAATCAGGACCAAACAGCAAAAATATACTGGAAAGCAGTGAAAGAGAAATTGCAAAACCAAGGTGTTAAGGTAATTGAGAAATGATTCATCCATCAAAATTAGCTCTAATTTCACCTAGGGAGCATATGACTGCCATACTATCAGATGATCGTCTATCGACTCAAATTTTTGATTGTAGTGGAAAGAATCTCGGCTCTTTAACACCAAAGGCATATATGTCTCGTTTTCCGGACACAAGCCTAATTGAAATATCTAATAAAGATGATGCAATCACTCAACTGAAAGCTCAAACTACTCAATCTATGTGTCTAGATATGACACTGATGTTATTTGACTCAGAAATAAGTCTCGAAACCCGAACCGAAGTTGCACAAGAATTAAACAAGCTTTTTGAGAGTGAACGATATTCCGATTATGTGTTGGATGCAATATTGAGCAAACCACTCTCAAATAGTGCTGATAAACAAGGTGCCACTCAGACAGCTAGTGGTCTAATTAGCATTTCGAAAATTATTCAAAAGATAAATGAATCACAAGATAATTTAAAAATAGTGTTTAATGCTTGGCTTTCCCTAAGCCAAACAGATCGTGTATCGCAAATTGGTTTGAATGAAGTATATGCAGCATTTTCAAACAACGGTATTTTTCGCCGGTTTGCTTTTGAACTTAACGGCAAAAAATCATTAAACGCTCTGACCATAGATCTTGCCTCGACTCTCAAAAAACAGTTTGGCCCTGATGGAAGTTTCCTCATGGTGGATTTTAAGAAAATACTCCAAGAGAGAATTCCAATCTCAAATAAGCAAAAAGTCCAAACAAGAAGAAATCTTACTAACAGCCCCCAAACAAACACATCCGCACACTCACAACATCATGAGGATCCTTTACACACAACACGTCGCTCTGCGCTAAAAGCAGCAGTATCACAAGTCGAAAAAATCGGAGAGTTGTTTGCCAAAGGTAAAGATGATCAAGCCGATAAAATTCTCCGTCAACTCATTTCAGAAAATCTAAAGCATCCAGATGGTCAAATACACGCTGTCAAATCTTTGTGCAATGTAGCAAAGAATGCACGGATTTCTGGAAGAGATCAGATTTCCTGGAATTGCTTATCAGAAGCTTTAAAATATCCAAAAGGAATCGACTCTACTTTATACTTCCAGATCGGAGAGGAGCTTCGGAAAGTCAGAGATTTCGACCAAGCATTAAAATGCTTTCGAAAGGCTCAAGAGATAATTCCATATTATGATAAAAAAATCCACTTAGCTGAAATAAGATTGCTGAGTTCTCAAGGTTTATATGATGAAGCGCTAGAAGAATACTACCAAATACCAAAGAGAGAGAATGATCCAGATCTTCTTAAAAAACTTGGAGACCTATATAGAAAAATGGGAAGACCATTTGATGCACGTTCAATATACAAGGAGTGTCTCGACAAAATTTCGAATGAGCATAGTAAGCATTCTGTATATGCAGGATTAGCAGAAGTCTGGAAGCAAAGCGGCAAATTGCATAATGCAATTGAAGAATACAATAAAATCTTTAGACGGTTTTCTGAATTAGAACCAGGACCTTATAAAATTTATAAGTCTGCACTAAGTCATCTTTTTCGTGTTGTTGGTCAATACAATCAGGCAGAATCAATACTACAAGAACTAGAGAACACTTCACCTTACGATGCTAATGTGAAGTTTCAGTTTGCTCGGCTATTTTATGCAAAGGGTGAACCAGTATTGGCAAACAAGTATTTCGCCGATTATAGAGAATTATCTGATCAAAACGCTGTAGATAAAATTCGTCAATCGATTCTCACTCGGATTTTCGAAGGTAATTCATCCAATACTGACAGATCTGTAGCCTTACCTGACACATTTAAGCCTGAAGAATCAGGATTAATACTTTGTTATAAAGCTTACGATCAGATAACTCATAACAATTTTTTAGAGGCAAGCAATCTTCTAAGTGATGCAAAGCCTGTTGATCGACTTATCAGCGATTTTACTCAAGTACTTCAATTCCACGCTGACCATAAGCGAAAAGTAATCAAGGATTATAAGTATAATCAAAGACTATGCCGAATATTGAAAAAAGGTAGTGGGGGAGATTTTGATCTTCGAAAAGCTCTAATATCTATTTCAAAAAATGACTTTGATCAAGCAATTGAAAGTGAAAAAATGTTTTTAATTCGAGCTGCTTAAAATGATATTTCATTTTTTACTAGAATAAAAAGATCCTATTCAGCCTAAGAATTAATCTAATCTTCTAATCGGAACCTCTGTGCAACTTCAAAGACATCAATTATCATCCTCGAAGTTTTAACACTCCCTACGGTTCACTCCATTATTCTTCTCCGCTAATCGCTGCGCGTTGCTGGTCTTTGTAGAAATCAGGTGTCAAAGGTTGACGTACCGTGCTGGAGGCGGTTTCCATCAACTAGAACAGTTAATCGACTATCTCTGACTCGGACCCAAATCAGTAGAACTGCTGTTAATTGCGGATTCAGCTCTATGTGAACAGTCAGAATCAACAGCCCCTGAATATTCCATTTGAAAACCAACCCCGGCTCTGTCAGACTGGTAGCAACCGTTTCATCACGGAAGCGTTGTTTCCGGCCGTCTGTTTTTTCTGGGGAGTCTGTGATGCGAAGTTGCTTGAGGTTGTGGTCCCTGGTCTTGTGCTGTCTGTTGCTGTGGTCTGCTGTGCCGGTGGCTGCGGAAGAACCAGAGCATATCGGGGCGCGGCGGGAGCTGTTTGTGGATGACTGGATGATTCACAGTCTGAACAACGCCCGGCAGGAACTGCATCACCCCACACCCCAGGAAATCGCGATCACTTATGACGGGCCCGCGGAAGGCAATATCAGCTATTACGTGCGGATCCTGAAAGATGGCGACACGTATCGCATGTACTATCGCGGTGCCCATTATGACTGGGAGAAGAGCAAGACCACGCATCAGGTGGTCTGCTACGCCGAGAGTGATGATGCGATCCACTGGACCAAACCCGATCTCGGGCTGTTTGAATTCAAGGGCTCGAAACAGAATAACATTGTCTGGATGGGAACCGGAGCGCATAATTTTTCGCCGTTCCTGGACAGCAATCCAGCCTGCAAACCGGACGAAAAGTTCAAGGCGCTGGGGAGCGGCAAAGGTGGCCTGTTCGCGTTTGCCTCACCTGACGGCATCCACTGGCAGTTGATGCAGGACAAACCGGTGATCACCAAGGGGGCCTTCGATTCGCAGAACCTGGCATTCTGGGACGAACATCGCGGCCGCTATGTCGATTTTCATCGGGGTTTCACGAACAAAGTACGGGCCATTATGACGTGTACTTCGGATGATTTTCTCAAGTGGACCGCACCGAAGTTTATCGACATTAAAGACTCGCCCGCACAACATCTTTATACGAATGCGACGATTGCCTACCCGCGGGCCCCGCATCTGTTTCTGGCGTTTCCCAAACGCTTCGTTCCCAGTCGAAAAGCGGCCTGGCATCCGAACCCGAAAAATAATCATCCCGGCGTCAGTGATGGCGTATTGATGACGAGCCGCGACGGGAACACCTGGAAACGCTGGGACGAAGCCTTCCTGCGACCGGGACAGAACCGCGAACGCTGGTGGCAGCGAAACAATCACATCGCCTGGGGCATCACCACGACACCAAGCCCGCTGCCCGGCCAGGTACCCGAACTGTCGCTGTATGCGATTGAAAACTACTATGTCGGCCCCTGTCGCTTAAGACGATTCACGCTCAGACAGGACGGTTTTGTTTCGATCAACGCCCCCTATACCGGCGGCGAGGTGACAACGCGACTGATTACCTTCGACAAGTCCCAAGGGGATACGCCGGTCGAACTGGAACTCAACCTCGCGACTTCTGCAGCAGGCAGCGTGCAGTACGAACTGCTGGATGAAAGTGGAACGCCGATTCCCGGCTTCACATTGAAAGAGAGCGAAGAATTCTACGGCGACGAGCTGGCACACACGGCGACCTGGAAAGGCAACAGCGACCTGAGCCAACTGGCGGGGAAACCGGTGCGGGTCCGTTTTGTACTGAAAGACGCCGACCTGTATTCGCTGCGGTTTCGCAATGAATGAGGGGCTGGCTGTTACGAATCGTCAGTCAGTTGAAAAATTTCTTCGACGGGGACATCAAATGTTCTGGCGATGCGCAATGCCAATGCCAGCGAAGGCGAGTACTTTCCCGATTCGAGTGCGATGATCGTCTGCCGGGTGACGCCGACATGACTTGCCAGCATCTGTTGTGTCATCTCGTCGTGTTCGAAGCGAAAGCGACGGATCTGATTGGTAAGCTCGGCTCGTTCTCGGGCGGCCATCTGTTATCCTCGCGCGTTCTGAATCAAAGTTGCCAGGGAGGACACTCCCACAAATAGCACCATCGCATAGAAGACGCTCAACTGTACGACGATGACGGGAATGTTTCCCTCCTGCCCATAGACGAGAGGGGAGAGTAGAGCGGCGACCAGAACAAATACGAGCCAGAACGCGGTATAACCAAGTAGCGTGGCACGTCGCTGGATCAGGATATCCCGCTCATCCATGACCACTTCGCTGGCGCTCTTGCGATAGAATACAGGACCCAAACCAAGCAACCCCGCCAGTCCCAGTGCCCCATTTGCTGACCAGCCCAGAAATGGATACAGGCAGGCAACCAATAACAAAGTTCCCCCAATGACTGCGATATTGAACCAGGCATGTTTTTGCGTCGCGGACATCGTAAAGCCTCCTTTGAAAAAAGATCTTTTACATTCACTGACCACACATACAATGTAATGCTTGCATTACTACATGTAAAGTTTATTTTACTTACAATCAGCATTTTAAGGTAATATTTCAAAACCATCTCGATTCCGGCAGTTGGTGTCACAGACGGTGGTCTGCATGGGAACAGCGGAAGATGAGCAGAGCAGATTGTTTTCTGAAGCCACGCACATAGAATGAAAATCAGGGCATTCCTCTAGAATTGGGAGAAACTGTGCGAATCGGGATTCTGTCAGACTCACACAATCACCTGGAACGGACCGAGCGGGCCGTGGCGCTGTTGCGTGAGGCGGGCGTGGAGGCACTGTTTCACTGTGGTGATCTGGCGAGTGAAGAAATCGTTGCGACCTGCGCGGTGTTGCCCTTTTATTTTACGTGGGGGAATCACGATGCCGACATGGTGCAAATTTTAGAACAGGCGGCGAAACAGCATGGTGCGCACTGCCTGGGCTGGGGCGGTGAAGTGACGCTGGCGGGGAAACGGATTGCGGTTGTGCATGGCCACATTACCCGCGATCTGAAGCCGCTGCTGGAGGCAGAGCCGGACTACCTGCTGACCGGTCATTCGCATCAGAGTCACGATTTTCATGTGGGCAGTACCCGCCGCATCAATCCGGGGGCACTGTTCCGGGCGAAGGTGTTCACGGTCGCGGTGCTGGATCTGGCAGCCGATGAACTGGAATTGCGGGAGGTGGCGAGATGAATCCCATGCCTCACTTTATCATCTCTCCCTGATATCAATGTGTAAAATGATAAAGTGAAGCCATTTCAGTTCTCACCTGCGGGGCACGCCCAGGCAGATGCGAAAGCCGTCGCGGGAATCAGAGTAGCCGGGTCCCTGCAGGCCTAAGCGAACGGCACAGCGGGCGTTGCCGGGGACGTCGAAGTAATTGCCGCCGCGACAGACGGGGCGCGGGTTCTGTTCGACGACATACAGTTCTTCGTGGCCCCCTTTGGGATCGAAATCGTCGAGGACAATTTCCCAGACGCCGCCACACATGTCGGCCAGTCCGAAACCGTTGCGGCCCTTTTCGCCGTACTGATCGACGGGGGAGACGAAGGCAAAGCCATCACTCCAGGGCGCATTCGCCAGTGGCCAGATTTTGTTGCGGCCGGGCAGAAAGTCGACGGCGGAAATATTCAGGCGGCCTTCGCCGTCGCGCAGATCGTTGCCCCACCAGAAGTAGTGGCTCTCTTTGCTGCCGCCCCGACAGGCGTAGGCCCATTCGGCTTCGGTGGGCAGACGGTATTCCAGTCCTTCAGGCAGCCGACCGGCTTTGCGTTCGCGTTCTGTCAGCCATTTACAGAAGGCGCGGCCATCATTCCAGCTGACACAGACCACGGGATACGAGTTCCGCAGCGGGAAACCGAAATTCGGATCGCGCCAGCTCTTGCCTTTCATCGAGATCCAGGGATGCGGGGGTGCTTTGGCGGTGATCTTCCATTCGGGATCGAAGACCTGTGTCTCGCCGCCCGGTTTCTCGGCGTCGGTGACGTAGCCACTCTCTTCGATGAAGCGTTTGAACTGTCCCACGCTGACTTCGGTACGGCCCATCCAGAAACCGTCTTTGACCTGCATCGGTCGCGGCTGTTCGCCTTCATACGATTCGCGGACGGTGCCCGGCGTCGCACCCCCTTCAATGCCGGTCGCCCAGGCTTTCTCTTCAGGTGTACTACCCATCATGAATTTGCCCGGCGGAATATACAGGACTTCCAGAGAAACATCGCCGCCCAGATCAATCTGTTTCGCGGTCCCCTGCTTCGGTGCATCGGCAGCGTGGGATGGGTTGCTGATTTCCAATGTAAGAACAAGAGACAGACAACAGAGCAACAAATGACAGACGCGGGAGATTCTCATCAGGTGGGTTCCTTGTTAAAGTATCTTTTGCTGGCAGGACGTCTCAGGCAGGAGTCATCTCTGAAGCAGTTCACGCTCAAAGACAGAGGCATTCCTGAATCCACAACTAAAGGAAGTTAAGAAAATCCTACCAGACAGAACCAGCGTGTCAACAGGCGAGTTGAAATGTGTGAAAGAAGTCGGCCGTGATGATTGCCCTGATTGGTATCGACTGCAACTAAGTATTCAGTCTGCCTGGTTCAAGTGCTGTCGTTTGACGTCTCCCGGTCTGCCTCATATAGTCGAGTAGTAGATGCACAACGATCTTTTGCTGCATTCCTGCCAACATAATCACCCTCCGATAGAGTAGCTAATATGAAGTTTTTCCTCACTGTCTTAACCTGTATCCTCGCTGTCAGTCTTACAAGTTCCGTGAACGCAGATTTGAATCTGTATGTCAAAGCCAATGCGACTGATGGGAACGGCAGCAAAGCGAAACCCTTTTCGTCGATTCTGGACGCGCGGGATCAGATTCGCAAAGCGCGTCAAAACGGGCAGTTGAAACCGGAAGAGCGGGTGACGGTGGACATTGAACCGGGCGTGTATCCGGTTCGCAGTTCGCTGATATTTGATAAAAACGATGGGGGCAGCAAAGGGAACCCGGTGGTTTACCGGGCGACGCAGCCGGGGAGTGTGCGAATCCAGGGAGGTCAAACTCTGGATGCCGGCGCGTTTCAGCCGGTCACGGATACGGCAATCCTGAAACGGCTGCCTGAAGAAGTCCGCGGGAAAGTCCTGGTCTGTGATCTGTCGACGGTGAGCAAGGAACCGTTTGCGGAGTTCAAAGCCTCTTATCGGGGCGTGCCTGTCGGGCCGTGGCTGTATGTGAATCATCGACCAATGACACTGGCGCGCTGGCCGAACGCAGACGCTGCAGATGAGGGCTGGGCCTCGTTTACTAAAGTCATTGACAAAGGATTGGCCGACCCGAAAGCGAAAGATCCGGCGAAGCAGAAGTCGCATCCCGGTGCGTTTGTGTTTGATGATCCGCGACCTGCCCGCTGGAAGCTGGATCAGGGTGTGTGGCTGCTGGGTTACTGGACGCACGACTGGAGTGACGAAGTCATTCGCATCGCCGACTACGATCCGCAGCAGAAAGTTATCAGGCTGGCGGCTCCGCATAGTTACGGCATCATGGGGGGCACCTGGGGGGCGAAAGCACGCCGCTTCTTTGCGCTGAACGTGCTGGAAGAACTCGATGCACCGGGGGAATGGTACCTGGATCGTGCGCAGAAGCAGTTGTATCTGTGCCCCAGGGAAAGCTGGACTACGCTGAGATTGTGTTGGCGACGTTAACACAGCCTTTGATGCAGGTGCGGGGCTCTAAACACATGCGCTTCGAAAATCTGAATTTCGAATATGGTCATTCCGAAGGGGTCTCGCTCAAAAATGCCGAGAGTGTTGAACTGGCAGGCTGCGTGGTCGCGAACCTGGCGAGCGGCGGCATCTCGGTTTCGGGCACGCAGAATACGATTCGCAGTTGTGATCTGTACCACCTGGGAACGCGGGGCATCACGCTGAATGGAGGCGATCGGAAACAACTGCAGCGGGCGGAAAACCGGGCCATCAATAATCATATTCACGACTATGGTCTGTTTCAGCGGACGTATGCACCGGGTATTTACGCGCATGGCTGCGGACAGATTGTGCAGAACAATTGCATTCATGACGCCCCGCATAATGCGATTCTGTATGGCGGGAATGAGAATCTGTTTGAGCGTAATGAAATCTACCGCGTGGTGATGGAGACCGGTGATTCGGGCGCGTTCTACACCGGTCGCGACTGGACCAGCCAGGGAAACATCCTGCGGCACAATTTCATCCACAACCTCGGAGGCGGCGATGCAGAGCATGTGAATACGATGGGTGTCTACCTGGATGACTGCGACAGCGGTGACACGATCGAAGGGAACGTCTTCTATCGCACGGGGCGAGCGATCATGATCGGGGGCGGCCGCGATAACCCGATTCTGAATAACCTGGTGATTGACTGTCCGATCGGACTGCACGTCGATTCGCGGGGCATGACCTGGAAACAGTGGAATGATCCCAAATCGTCAGGCTGGAACCTGGAAGAGAAGGCCGAAGCAATGAACTACAAGCATCCCCCGTGGAGCACACAGTATCCGCATCTGGCGAAGATCATGGCCGACTCGCCGCGGGAGCCCCTGTATAACCCGATCCGAGGGAACGTGTTTGTAGACTGCAGCAAAGAGGTCTGTCACATGGATGGCAATGTGAAGAAGCTGCTCGACAAGTTTGAGATCGAACACAATCTCGCCGTGAATACGACGGGTGCAGAAAAAGGAATTGCGATGACAAAGGATCTGAAAGGCTTCACCAATTTGAGTGGTACCCAAGGCAAACCAATCCCGCTGGGTTTAACTGTGGGAACCAACGGACGGCTGACATTGCAACAGGACCCGAGTCTGCTGAAAGCGAAAGCCTCTTTCCAGGCAATTCCCTTCGATGAGATCGGCCTGTATCGGGATGAATATCGAAAAGAGTTACCCAGACCGGTTCCTTTCGACTGAGTTATTAATCAAAGAAAAGACCTATGTCCTGTTACCCTGATTTAACTCCCTGTGATTACTTCGGATTCGACCATCAGGGTCATCTGTTAGCGGTGGGCTGGCTGGATGGCACACAGGAATATTCTTCAGGGTCCGTGACAGAAGAAGATTATCGACATCTGGAAACACTGATTGAAACCGCCTTTCAACCGTTACTTATCATGGGATCTCATCAATGTAACTTGTGTCAGTTTGATGGCGTCTCGGGTTATAAGAATCTATTCATTCTGGATCAGGGTGCTATTCTGGTCGCACCGGAATTGATTCTGCATTACATTAATCAGCATCACTACCTGCCTCCGAAACGATTTATGACTGCGATGCGGCGAATCGAAAGTACCACTACGCTGGACTATAAGAAACAATTATTGGCTACTCATGGTCAGTTTCTTCTAAAAGGCAATCAATCATAATCCCAATCCATATTTTCATATCTTCCAGCTTTCGCTAAAATCAATGCTGATTTATTGAACGAGCCATGATGGCTCTCTTGAAGAATGAGGCTCAATGTGCCGCTGGATGATCTTGCTGTACTTTCCCTGACAATTGCAGAAGCTGCGGATTCTCTGGGGGTATCGACGGCCTCGGTGCGAAACTGGATCAAGGCCGGTTATCTGATCTCGACTGAGCGAGGCAGTATCACCCGCGAATCGTTCGATGAGTTCGAGGAACACGTTGCCGGTCAGGAGAAGCTGGTGACGCGCGCCAATAAGTCACAAAAAGACAGTCACGATCACGGTGCCGTTTCCAGCCGAATTCGACGACTGCTAACGAAAGCGGAATTTGACAGTGCCCTGATTGGCGATCAGTATCAGGATTCCCTGTCGAACACGTATCGTAATCAGGAAGGCATCTATTACACACCTGAGTGGATTACGGAGCGATTCTTTGCGCACCTGCCTGCGGAACGCGCGGGGTTGAGTTTCTGTGATCCCTGTTGTGGCTCGGGGAATTTTATTCTGGCGGCGGTCGACCAGGGTTTTTCGCCCGAGAATATTTTCGGTTTTGACATTGATCCGGTGGCAGTCGCGATTACCAGACGCCGTCTACTGGAACGGACAGGCTATGATTCGCCACATATTCAATGTGCTGACTTTCTGGAGGCAAGTCTGCAGCCCAAGTCGTGTCGGTTTGATGTGATTTTTACGAACCCTCCCTGGGGGAAGAAGCTCAGTAAATTACAAAAACAGGCTTATGCGGTCCAGTTTTCTGCGGGCAGCAGCAGTGATACCAGTTCGCTGTTTTTCTTTGCAGCACTGTCACGATTACAGCCAACCGGTTACCTGGGTTTTTTGTTGCCGGACGCGTTCTTTAACGTTGCCACGTTTGCCGCGGCACGTTGTCGGGCGCTCTCTCGAGATATCAAAGCGCTCATGGACTTTGGCAAACCGTTTCCCAGTCTGATCACAAAGGCCAAAGGGATCGTACTGCAGAACCAGACGAATCCGCATGTCCCCATCATTTGTGAAGGGTTGACGGAAACGGCGGTGCGAACGTCTGCCTCATTTCAACAGAATCCGAAATCGATTCTAAATTTCTCCTGTTCGCCTGAGGCGGCAGCAGTGATCGCGCATTTATATGCACAGGAACATTTGAAACTGGTCGACCACGCGCGTTTCGGCCTGGGGATCGTCACTGGTAATAATAAAAAATATTGCGTCTCCTCGCCTCAACCCGGTTATCTGCCCGTTTATAAAGGGGCCGATCTGCAACCGGGGGCACTGCAGGAGCCTTCGCTGTTCCTCCCCGCTGATTTTTCGCTTTATCACCAGGTGGCTCCACAGGAACTGTTTAATGCTCCGGAAAAACTGATCTACCGCTTTATTTCGTCCCGTCTGGTGTTTCATCATGACAGGGCGCAGTCTTATTTTCTGAACAGTGTGAATATGCTGGTGCCCGATCCGAATTTTCCCATTTCCGTCCGACAGCTTGGACAGCTCTTAAACAGCCGGGTGATGAACTGGCTGTTCCAAGCGATCTTCGAAACACACAAAGTTCTGCGCGCCGACATTGCCGCGTTACCAGTTCACACCGGTTATTTTGAAGCGCATGACGAATTCGACGAAGCCACGTATGCCAGCTTTCTGGGCATTGAAGAAACAGACGCCGGCGACTATCGCATTAAAGAGAGTGGCGCGTGAGCATCATGAACACAGAACTGCTGCATGCGAATTTTGGCTGGTTACACGCGTCTCCTTACTATCGGCCGATTTTCCGTCTTATCGATTAGCGCGATGACGCCAGAAGAGAAACACACACAGCAACAGGCTCACCATTAAAATGATCCCGACGATGTGTATCCAGTAAGATGGTTTCACTGCTGTCAGGATTTTTTCTTTGACGGCGGGCTCTTCTGCATTCATCGGGCTTCGTTTCACTTCCGCTGACAGTTGTAGAAATTCCGAACGGCGTAACTCGTGTCGCTCCAGCCGTCGGTGCGTGCCGTCGGCCAGTCGGATATAGCTTGTTTCAGGAGTTGTGGTGTAATCAGTAATGATTGCGCCCGTGTCGGGTTCGATTTGGAACAGCTCATCGCTGAGTTGCGGATTTACATTCCACTCCGTAACCGTCGATCGCAGATGTTGCCGAAGTTCACCAGAGGGATCATAGCCGCTGATCTCAACTGCCTTCAGTATGGGGAAATCAGGAACGTCTTCCTGTGGATGGGGATCTTGATATTCATAGCGGTACTCAGTATGTCCAAAGCGATTGCGGTCGCGGAGCCCGAGTTCGATACGTGAAATGCGAAACGGCGCGGCTGCCTGGAACCAGATTCGTATCCCGCGTTCCCCAGGACATTCGAGCGCCCGATGTCTGATGCCGTTGATTTCTTCTATTGTCTCTTTCAGAAGTGCAAACTTGTTTTGTGAAAAGTATGGTTGACCGGAAGCGGTTCGGTTGAGAAGTATTCGCAGTGCATTGATCTCATAATCTCTTACCCCCGCTGGCGCATTGATTTTGAGTTCGTCGTACGGATTCAACCCGACCCCACCAGGATCGAGTTCCCGCTGTTCCCGTTTGGTATTCACGACCGTGAACTCCAAGGGGATCAAACCGTTGGAAGAGGGGCCGATATAGTTTTTATGATATCGTTCCTGATTGTCATCGGCGTGCAACCAATACTCCATCTCGCGCGGCATCTCGATCATTTGCTGGTCGCCCGGCCCTGGAACCTTACCCGCCAGTTCGAAGGCACGCTGGGCATTCACGCCTTGCAGTTGGATGTGGAGTGATCGCACCGAATTCGCTGCCGTCTCCCATTCTCGAATCATCGTTTTCACATCGGGAGGTTCTGCGAATGTGTCTCGGCACGACAGCATTGTGATTGAACCGGCGAAACTCAGCATGCCCGCGACGACCGTTAAGCACTTTTTTCGCAAAGAGTTAGCCAGTAAAGTAGGAGCCACCATCTCTGTTCTCCTTTACGTTGGTCTTTCGATAGTTTGCATTATACAGTTGCACCAATGCTGCGTGCCGACCGGGACAGGCTCTCTATTTACTTCCCCCTCTGCCAAAACGTTCGTCATAAAACGGACTGATTTCATTCTTTTCAGAATTAAGCCCGACGAAACCCGTTCACCGAATTATTTAGGTATATTATTGACAGTCCGCCACAGGTTTTATATAACTAATTTATTAGGTATTTCTTTCCCGTTACCATATTAACCCGACCGAGATTACCAGACAGTTGACTGGTAGAAGAGATTCTCAATGGACACTGCCCCCACAGAACGTGAAATGGAAATTCTGAAAGTGCTCTGGTCCATTGAAGAAGGTTCGGTGCGTGATGTGCATGCACGTCTTGAGCCGTCATCGGGATTGCATTTCAATACGATTCAAACGCAGTTGCGTATCATGGATGACAAAGGTCTTGTCACGCATCGTCGTGAAGGTCGGTCTTTTCTATATCGACCGTTGCGCACGCGCGAAGATGTCTCATCACGATTTCTGCATAAAGTTTATGATGGCGCAGTGAATGAACTCGTCTTAAATATGCTGAACTCAGAGAAACTCAGCGACAAAGACTTAAGTGAGCTTGAGTCGCTGATTGCGGAAGCACGTCAAAAAAAGTCACGTACGCGCAAGGGGAAAAAGTGATATGTGGTGGCTCAACGAAATTGGCTCGTGGCTCCTGAATGTGACTGTTTTCGGCGCGATCATACTTTTCCTGGGCGGTCTGGCCGTCTGGCTCTGTCGCGAACCCGTCTATCGTATTCGCATCATTCACTGGACTTTCATGGCCTGCCTGCTGGTGCCGCTGCTGCAACAAATGAATGTCGTTCCCAAATATTCGTTGAACTTATGGCAAGAGGCCGGCGGCAATGTAAAGGCATTGGTTGATCAACGTCGATCTCCCGGATCTGAGCAGGCCGTCCTGAGACCTTCACATAATAATGAAGTTGCGAGGCAGGAACCACCGTTTCCCATCGATTCGATGACGAACCAGAACGCAGCCACAGTTCCGCGAGAAACTTCTATGCCTGCTGCACAGGTAGCACCGCGGTCCACTAATAGCGGTGTTTTAACTACGATCATTTTTCGCGCATTACAGATTGCCTATCTGGCAATCGTAGGTTTTCTGTTTGTTCGAACCGTCGTGGGACTCGTCCGACGAATTCGCATCGCTCAATCTGCGCAACCGGCTCCTGCTGACCTTTGCGAATTGTTGACGTCGATCGCTGGTTCTCGTACTCAAAACACACGCCTGCTGGTCAGTCAACAGGTGCGGAGTCCCTGCATGTGGGGGTTATGGCGACCGACCATTGTGATCCCTGCCGAGCTGCTCGTGAGTGAGGCGAACTCAGCGCAATTGCGCTGGTGCCTGGCACATGAATGGTCTCACGTGTTACGACGTGATTTTAGCACGCTGCTGCTGGCGAATCTGGTGAAGTTCCTTTGTTTCTACCAACCCGCTTATTGGTGGCTGCGGCGGCAGTTGACACTCAGCCAGGATTTTCTCGCTGACGCATTTGCGGCTCAACAGGGGGAATCGACGGAAGACTATGCGTCGTTTCTCGTATCGCTGGCACGTGATCGAAGCCAACTGAACCTGGCGGGAACCCTGGGTATCCGCGACCGCCGTTCCCAGCTCCGGCAGCGGGTTAACATGCTGGTGAAATCGGCACGGCCCCTTCTCCAGCGTGAGAATCGCATCTCGGCGTTTGCCATCATTGTCAGCGCTTTACTTGTCGTGGGTGGATTGAGTGCCCTGCGGTTGAGTGCTGCGCCGCTTGATGATCAGGTGACAGCTTCGGAACAGAAAACGACATCGCAGACAGAAAAACCGCCCGCGGCCACTGGTCTCGATGAGAAGCCAAAGGACGAAATTCCAAAGCAACTTCCCCGGCCCATTACTTACAACGGCAAAGTCGTTGATCAGAAAACCGGCCAACCAATTTCTGGTGCGACCGTCAAAATCAAGCGTCAACTCAACAGTGATCCCCAGGCAGATCAACGGACCACACTCCGAACCACAACGCACAAAACCGACGAACAGGGGAATTATCGCTTTACACTGTCAGCGGAAGAAGTCGCGGAGAGCCAGCTCTATCTGAACTTTGAGATTCAACATCCTCAATATGAATTCCGGCGTAAAAGTAATTCGCATGCCTGGATTCTCAAGAACCTGAAAAACGGAAATCTGCCATTCTTTTCGAGCATTAAACTATTCCCTGGAAAAACAGTTTCAGCCGTGGTCCTGCAGCCAGATGGCACACCCGCTGCCAATATTCGGGTTCTCGTGTTTTCCAAGCCGACCCAAAAAGACTCGGGTTATCATTCTTTTCTCGATTCCAAGACGGATGAAAATGGTCGTTTCGAAGTCGTGGTGGCAAGACCCGGAGAAGGTGTCGTATGGGTTTTACCCGAACACTTCAGCCCTCTAACGGCTTATTTGAATAACGGGCTGCATGGAGATATCGGACCACTGCAACTGCAGAAAGGCACGCGTATGACGGGACAAGTGCTGGATAGAGAAGGGAAAGCGGTGCCTAATGTAGCAGTCAATCTATACCGCAAAGCACATCTAAATAATTATGATGGCTACCTTGAATCTTTATCAGTTTCGGACCACACTGGAACCGGTACGGTGACCGATGCAGACGGGCGATTCCAACTGACGCCGCTTCCGTCTGGCAGGTATAATGTGAGTGTGGACGATCGTGTTTATTATAGATATAAGGGGCCCGGTCGCGAACAGTTCAAAGTGGATGATGTCTTTGTCCCTTTCGAAATCACGATTCAAGAGGATGAAACCAACGAGCCCATCGAGATTCGGGCAGTCCCGGAAATAAAAATTCGTGGCCGTCTATTTGACAGTCAGGGCAATCCACAAGCCAGCTACCCACAGTATCTGACGGGGTGGTATCCACACGATAACACTGCGAACGACCTGTTAGTCTGGACAAAAAGTACAGCTCCTGGGAATGACGGCTGGTTTGAATTCAAAGTACCTCGCGGTATTGTGAAAACAGAGTTTAATTTGCATTTCGGTCAAGGTAGTGCTTGTCGTTGGCGATTGAAACCTGGTGCCCCGCTGAAATGTGGTAAGATCGTTCTCGGTACTCTTGAAAAAGACTTTTCCACACTGGAAGTCGTGCGTTATGCGGCTCCCGATTTGTTTTTGAAAGTCGTGAATGAAAACAGTCACCAACTGTCTCAGTTCATCGTAAAGAGCAAGTACCATGTGAAGCCGCCTGAGAAAGATCCATTTCACTTCTCCGACGAGACGGGAGATGTTAATTTTCTCAATCAAACAGACGGGCGGCGGAGGTCCCTCCAATTACTGCCAGATCAGGAAATCACCATTTCCATCGAGAAACAAGGCTTCTCAACACAGCCACAGACTGTCACATTGAAAGAAGCTGAGGTGCGAGAGTTAGTCTTCGTCCTCAAGAAAACAGAATAAGAACCCAGGCTGTTTTTCTTCAGAAGCGTTCAGGGCAGCCGTCTTTGATCTGATCAGGCAGCGGTCTGTAAGGTGGCCGTTCAGCAAAAAGAACGCTGGCTGATCTGCTGATCTGAAAATTTCCTGTTGACACGCCTACAGTGCGTAGGTAACATTTACCTACACAGCGTAGGCATGTTTGACCAGGAGTTTGAAATGGCAAAAGCAGATACCAGTCCGCTGACGGAAATCCAGCGCGAGATCATGGAAGTCGTGTGGCAGCGCGAAGAAGTGACGGTGAGTGAAATGCGGGAAGCGTTGTCAGCCCATCGTCCACTGGCCCGCAATACCGTGCAGACCATGCTCGTGCGACTGGAAGAAAAGGGTTGGCTCAAACACCGCGAACAGGGGCGGACGTTCGTCTATTCCGCAAACCGACCCCGTACGCTCTCACTGGGTGCCAAAGTCTCGCAGATGGTGGATCGTCTGTTTGCCGGTTCCCCGGAGGAAATGGTGACTGCGCTATTAGAGTACCGGGGCCTGTCTGCCGACGAAGCAGAACGCATTCGTGCCATGATTGAAGCAGCGGAAACCGATCAGAGTCAAAAGGCCAAAAAACGGAGGCAATCCCCATGATCACATTTGATTTCTGGAAACCCGGTGACCTGCTCCTGATGGGCGGCGTGAATGTGTTGCTGCAGGTGACGTTTGTGACAGCGACCACACTGTTGCTGGCTCTGTTCCTGCGTCGTAACCCTGCGGTTCGGTATGGTCTGCTGTGTGCGGCGTTAATACTGATATTACTGACTCCTGTGATTACCCTGGTCATGCAGGTTTCAGGAAAAAGTCTGCTGACCTTCTCGTTGAATACAGAAACCCCGGCTTCCGGTTTGGATTCAGAAGTCAGGTATTATCCCGTCGCAGTCGAGTCATTACCATTGATTTCCTCAGCCGGGAACCGGAAACAACAACTACCGGTTGCCCAGGCAGCTTTGCCTGATCCGACTGAACCGGGCACGTTGAAGCGTGACCTGCATTCCGGATCATTACTGGAGTTAGCCAGAGCACCGAAAAAATTGACGCTTGTTTCACGTGTTGTCCCGACAAAAGAAGCAGAGGCTCTCCATGCATTGCGCGTCACAATGCGGGGACTGCTATTCACCTGGCTGGCTGTCACCGGTTTCCTGTTGATCCGATCTGTTATTGGCTGGTGCCGACTCGGGTTGATATTGCGTGCAGCGGAACCCAATACCAATGCCTGTCTGGCTGACGCATTCGCACAGGCAGGACAAAGGTTTCCACAAAACCGGTTACCGGAACTGGTTTTATCAACGCATGTATCAGGGCCTGTTTCCGCCGGTCTGTGGCGACCGCGGGTGGTCTTTCCGATACAGCTTGCAAATCAGATCACTCCCGAGGCATTGCGGGATATTTTGATTCACGAAATCGCGCACAGCATCCGCCGCGACCAGGTGATCCTGTTGATTCAAAACCTGGTGTCGGCGTTGTTCTGGTTTCATCTAATTGTGAAGGTCTTGAACCGACAGCTTGCGCAAGCGCGTGAAGAAGTCTGTGACAACTTTGTACTGACGGAAACAGATGCGACATCGTACAGTCAGACTTTACTGAGCCTTGCCCAACTGATTCAGAGCGAGCGTCCTCAGCCCGGCGCAATCGGCCTGTTCACTTCGCGCTGGAAGCTCGAACATCGGGTAGCTGGCCTGCTCGATCGGAAGCGAAGTCGCTCAACCCGGCTCTCAAGAAAGAAACTGCTGTTTCTCGTCGTGCTCTCACTCAGCATGGCAGCCGGTCTCGCGGCGGGAACTTTCGCACCGGCGGTCGCTCAAACCAATGAATCAAAGCCGACCGAACCCGTGGTGAAAGGCATCACCATTCGTGGCACTATTACAACCCACAAAGGCAAACCGGCCGCAGGGGCACACGTAAAAGTCATCGGGTTGAAACCAGTGGATCAGACAAAACCTGATCGAAAAGAGCTGGTAGAAGGGGTGGCAGACAAGGCAGGTCATTACGAACTTTCGCTGCCTGCTGATGTGACGAAAGCGTACAGCCAGATGAGCCTCCTCGCTCGGACAGAATTCTCTGGGATCTTCTCACAGGCCAGAAAGTGGCAGGGTGACTCTTTGACGGTCGACCTGAAACTTCCAGTACCTATCAATTCCCTCATTCACTTTGTCGATTCGGAAGGGCAGCCTGCGAAAAATTTACCGCTGGAGATGGAACTGCTCAACATTAAAATCTCGGCGACTCCCAGCGCCGCCATTCAACCGTTACAGACTGCAGATAAGCCAGTCAAACGCCCTCAGAAGTTAATGAAGATGGGCCCTGATTCCATTCTGACCTTCAGCCCCCGCAAAACCGATGATCAGGGCAAGCTGCTGCTGAACATGTTTGATCTGCGAAGAGGAGTCACCCTGAAAATTCCCGGCTCGGAACAATTCGCACCGCAGTGGGTGACCATCAATTCGGGTCAACCTGAAGAACGCAGCAAACACGACGGAACGTATCGTGACATTATCCGAAATATCAAGCCGGGAGAGACGTTGACGATTCCTCTCGCACCGGCACAATGGTTTTCAGGTCGTGTTCTGCTGGGTGATACAGGGAAGCCGGCAGCTAACACGCGAATCAAAATTTGGGCCAGCCAGGAGGAACCATTTGGTTCGATGGTTTCGATTGAAGGCAAGACCGACGAAGCGGGACGTTTTCGATTGAATCCCCGTCCTGGAATCCGGTTCGGGATTGTCGCGTATCCGCCGCAAGGGACTCCCTATCTCACCCGGGAAGTGAAAGACCTGCGCTGGACTCCTGAAACCGCAAACAATATTGAGATCAAACTCGACAAGGTTGTGCTGGCAGAAGGTACGGTCCGCGACGCGACGACCGGCCAGCCGTTAGAGGGGGCCGCGGTCCAATACTACCCGGAGAGCGGCAATAACAAGCGGGATCGGGAAGACATCATTACCGGCTGGCAGAGCATTCAGAAAACAGACAAAGCAGGCAAGTTCCAGATTCCCGTTTTACCGGGTCCGGGAACCCTGCTCGTACATGCCGCCGATCGAAAATACATTCTGCAGGAACAGGGGTCCCGAGAGTTACACGAGAGAAAGCCCGGAGGCGCGCGGATTTACGCGCACGCGTTTCAGCAGATCCATCCCGTGATGGGAAAAGCCTTAGAGCCCTTGCAGATTGATTTGCAACCCGGGTCAACGGTCGCTGGCACACTGGTCGATCCGTCCGGTAAACCCGTGCCGCATGCGCTGGTGATTTCGCGTTTGAAGGTCTCAGCCACTTCGCCCGACTGGTGGCGTGGTGATTCGGACAAAGCGAAGGACGGGACATTCGAACTGAAGGGGCTACGCGAAGGGGAAGAATACCCGGTCTATTTTCTGGATCCCGAGCATCGTCTGGGAGCAGCAGCGCTGATCAGTACGAAAAACCCTGCTCCCCGGATCGTGCTCCAGCCGTGTGGCTCTGCCACCGCAAGATACGTGGATCAACAGGGAAAGCCGATTGCCGATGAAATGCTGGGGAGCTTGCGACTGGTCGTCACGCCGGGCAAACCTCAATATGATCTGCAGGCGATTCGACGGGGAGAGAAATTAGCGGACGAAGCATACGTCGCTAATATTGACCGCTTGAATTATCAATCACCGACCACAACCACCACCAATGCGCAGGGGAAACTGTTTTTCCCCGCACTGATTCCCGGCGCCCCTTACCGACACGTGGAGATAGTCGACGGGCAGCCTGAAATCACCCAGGAATTCACCGTCCAACCTGGAGAACGGTTTGACTTGGGTGATATTGAGGTTCAGCTTGATGAGTGATTGACGGTCACTGATATTTAATGTTTGTAAATTTTGTGGCGGGGACGATCGGAGAGAATTTCTTCTTTGCCCCAGTTAGTGACGGCGCGGAAGGCGTCGCTCTGGATGAAGTCTTTGAACGCCTGCTCGTCGGACCATTCGCTGGTGATCATGTACGAGGCATCGTCGGCGACATCTTTCCAGAGGCTGGAATTGTCGTGGCCTTCCGCTCCATTCAAGGCGGTGAGCACGCTGGCGAACTTTTCTTCAAATGATTCCTGTTTGCCTTCGATGACGTGATAGTTCATGCCGACGGTGATCATGGCTTGATCTGCTCCTGAAAAGAATCTGACTGTTGAAATTGCAGTGCTCATCTTAGTACACGCCCGCCAGGTTCACAATCATGTCGAGCAGGCAATTATGGGAGTCACCCGGTAAAGACGGTTTTCGCGTCGGACATTCCCAACTCACATCGGGCTCTCATTTTTTTTCTATCCTTCCTCAAATCAATTCGTTATAGTTGAAATCAACCCGGGCCTGGTTCTACAACTTCACCGTGATTCTATTTACAGTACCCAGTCCGGAATTCCTCTACGATATATTTTCTACGGATATTCTTCCGACTGGGGTTCTCTCAAATGACTCAACCAGACACTGACTGGTACGAAGCCGCGCTACAGCAACTGGCGGATGCGGTCATCGTGGTTGATCTTCACAAACAGGTCATCCTGCTGAACTTCGCTGCAGAACGGCTGACAGGCTGGCAGCAGAGTGACGCGCAAGGCAAACCCGTTTCTGAGATCCTGCTACTGTCACAAGAGTCCCGACAGATCGATCACACCCAACTGTTGGAACCCGTTCTGCAATCCCGGCAGACTGTAGGCATTTCCGACCAGACCTTTCTGCAGGTAAAGCATGACGCACAACACCTGATTGCCGGCAAGATCTCACCCGTGATCGAGCAGAACGAAACAGTCACGGGTGCCCTCTATCAGCTGCATGCAAAATCTGTTGAACAGATCCCTCCACCGAAACTCGGTCTCAGTGAGCATGATCTACATACATTTATTGAAAACGCACCGATCGCGATCGCTTTGTTTGATCGCCAGATGCGCTATCTGGCAACAAGCCAGCGCTGGCTGGAGGATTACAGTCTGACCGATCGTAACCTGCTCGGTAAAACGCATTATGAAATCTTCTCTGAGATCCCGGAACACTGGAAAGCTGCGCACCAGCAGGCGCTGGCTGGGGCCGTCCTGCGTAACGAAGAATGTTTCACTCGCGCGGACGGTTCTGCACAGTGGCTCCGCTGGGTGATTCAACCCTGGCATGAATCTCCGGATACCATTGGTGGTATTGTGATGTTGACCGAAGATATCACCGGGCGTAAATTACTGGAAGTAGAAAACCGAAAGTTGCTGGAGCAGTTCGCCGCGTCTCAGAAAATGGAATCGATTGGCCGACTGGCCGGTGGTGTGGCGCATGATTTCAATAATATGCTGAATGTCATCTTAGGGCATGTCGGCCTGGGACTGCTGGACATTGATACGAAACATCCCCTGTACGAACACCTTGTGGAAATTCGCAGTGCCGCCGAACGTTCTGCAGAACTGACGGAACAATTACTGGCATTTGCCAGTCGGCAGGTGATAGAGCCTAAACTGCTTGATCTGAATGAAATCATTGAAGATATGATCAAGATGCTGCGACGTCTGATTGGTGAGGGGATCGAATTTATCTGGCTGCCTGGAAAATCACTGGGGCTGGTAAAAATGGATCCCTCGCAAATCGATCAGATCCTGGCGAACCTGTGTGTGAATGCCAGCGATGCGATCCCTGATATTGGTAAAATCATTATGGAAACACGGAACGTTGAATATGATGAAGAATTCTGCAGGGAGCATCCGGGCTATGTTCCCGGCAAATATGTACAACTGGCAGTAAGCGATAGTGGTGCCGGTATGGACGAGGAAACATTGAAGAATATTTTCGAACCTTTTTTCACAACCAAAAAATCGGGCAAGGGAACCGGCCTGGGACTGGCTACCGTGTATGGGATTATCAAACAGAACAAAGGCCTGATTCATGTCAGCAGTGAACCAGGAACCGGTACGCGGTTTGAAATATCTCTTCGTCGACAGGCTGGTGGAGAGAAAGCAAAAATCATTAAAAAAACGACACAAACACCGCTGGGGCACGGTGAAGTGATCCTGTTGATTGATGATGAAGCGATGCTGGCCCACACCAGCCGCGACATTCTGGAATCGCTGGGCTACCGAGTATTGACGGCGACGACTCCCCACGAAGCGATTCAATTAGCGCAGGATTTTCAGGATCGGATTGATCTCTTAATCACTGATGTGGTTATGCCGGAAATGAATGGGAAAGAATTGTTTCACACGCTGAAAATCATTCGCCCCGAACTGAAGGTCTTATACATCTCAGGCTACACGGTGAATATCATCGCCTATCATGGAGTCCTGAAGGACGGAATCATCTTCCTGCAAAAACCATTCAGCCGCAGTGAACTTGCGGTCAAAGTGCGACAGGTGATTGAGCTGGATGATTCCAGCAAGACGACTTAATGGTGCTGATTGCGCCTGCGACTGACGACACTCAGTTTCCAGTCGTATCTGGCAGGCTTGACGCTTTGACGACCGGGCGTCCGTCTTTGAGCTGATAAAGTAATGGTTTACCCGTTTGCGGGTCGACGGGAATTTCGGAGAAATACGCGGGGACGAGTTCCTGCAGTGATTTCGGATACCGGTCGTGCTCCCGGCGATACAGGTCGGCTGCCAGAATCGTCAATGCTGCCGCACGGTGGGTTACCGAATTCTTGTGGAAATTCATGAAAGTGTAGGACTCGAATGGAGACATCAACAATAAGGCAGGGAGATATTTGAGCCGCAACTCGGGGGAATCCATCAGGCGATGATACTCTTTATTGTAAGCGTTCTCTGCCTCTGGCGTTGCTTTAGTAATCGCCTCACTCAGGAGCTGGTTTAAATACAGCAGTTCACGACGCAGCTCTTTGCGATCTGCGATCTGCATCGCCAGGAAACCTGATTTGACCTGAAACGGGATCCAGCTGTTTCGCTCTGGTTCTTTTAGATCCTGCCTGACCAGAGACGGAATCGTGGAGAGCAACAGATTACGATCATGAATGGAACTCTCTGCCAGTGTCTGCAAGCTCTGGAAACCATGTATTGTAAATCGGCCTTCATCGTTACCATCGTCTGTGTAGGCATGCTGTAGAAGATTCTGAACATCCTGTTCTCGGGTCTCACTGATATTGAGTGGCGGCATCGGCATCTGCTGCACTTTTTGAAAGAGAACCTTTAACTGTCGATCATTAAACAAATTTGGATATGTCTCTACGATCTCTGCAGCCAGTCGTGCGCTACGACCTGCCTCTCCATTTGCACTACTCTGGATGATCGCCCAGGGGCCCGACTGTCGGTAATGTTTAACCACATTGATACGCGCCAGCAACAGTTGCAGACAGCGTTCTGCATTCCCCTCTTCCGCTGCCAGATGAATCCCGCCGGTCAACAGGGAGAAGACGTTACTTCTCAGTGCATCAGCTTGCGGCAGATAAATGTTAAAGTCTGTATTACCAGCCGGATTCGCTTCGTATGGTCTGTTTAAGTCCCGATATTCATTGAGATCATTGGCCTGAGGTCGATTGATAAACCCGAGTGCGGGGCGGCTGGATGCTTGAAGGTACATATCGATCTGTTGGGAATGTGATTTCAGATACTCTTTCACATCAGGCCAGTTTTTGCCGGCAGGTCCATCAGACATCCCGGCAAGATTGAGTTTTGCCGACTTGATTCGATCTACTTTTGTCAACATTGAGAGCCCCTGCAGATAGAGGGGCCACGCCCGCTCTTCCCGGGGAATCGTGCGACTCTGCTCATCCAGTTGTTGAACTATGTCGAACTTGATTGTGGGGCGTGCGACCATTAATCGAACGGTCACTATGGACCAGGGAACCAGAATGAGGATCAACAGTATTCCCAGCGACTGCCAGGCCCGGCGGCGGGCGCGCCAGCGGAACGGACGATTACGCAGCCGCGCGCGGCGGATGAGCTTCGCGGCGGTTTTTGGAGAGCCGAACAACTCGATCAGCGCTGCTTCGCTTTCTCCCCTCTCAAGACCATCGGCGAAGTGCGCACAAAGTTCCCTGGCCACATCCCGTTTTTCCGCAGGCCAGAGCCGGGTCTGCCGGACGACATTCAGGACAACTGCCAGCAATGGCTCGGACAGCTGATATTCCAGCAGTTCTCCCAGCGAATGCGTTTCGTAAACCAGGCCGCTCAATGCTGCCGCATCACCACATTGGATTGCGATTGCCTCTGGTGTGCGACCGCCGTCCAGTTGCCACTGCAGCGTTTGACAGACGCGGTTCAGCATCTGGCGGGCAGCGCGTGTTTTCACATCCTGATTGGCGACAATTCGTTCGACGGTGGGCCATAAGCGGGCCGGTAGAGGGGCATTCAAAATCCAGTCGGTCCTGTGCGTCGCGCGGATCAAAGCGGCGATACTTTCCGGTTCACTCAACTGTTCGACCAACTGGGTTACCGCACAACCTTCGCGCAGCAGGTTACTACAGGATTTGGCCAGACGAATCGCAACTTTCCAGCGCAGCCGACCGTCCAGGCGATCTGTGATGGCCTGGATGGCTTCGACCAGACTCCCAGGTAAGTCACTCGTATCGAGCTGTTCCAGGGGCTCTTGAGGACCGGTGATTTGACCGCGGAGCAGATGAGAAAGCGGTGTGTGCAGAATCTGTTTCCATTTGGGTCGAGAGGCGGAGGCGACGTTCATGCTTCCCCTCCCCGTAACTTGGGCTGTGTGCCGGAGAGGATGCCCAGGTTCTGCATGGCGCTGGTGACGGCGACCCACTGCGCGGTGTCGCTGGCCAGTCGTTTTTTACCTTTGGCGGTGAGCGAATAATATTTGCGTTTGCGGCCGCTCTCCGATTCCTGCCAGCTGGGACGGATCAGCCCCTGTGACTGCAGATTATAGAGTAGTGGATAGAGCGTGGACTGCCCCATGTCGAGCACGCCACCCGTCTGTTCGGAGAGTGCCTCCACGAGCTCATAGCCATATTTCGCGCCCTCTTCCAGCAGCTTTAAAACCGCTACCGGGCCGGCACCCCGCATCAGTTCGCGTTCGATGCGCATGATTGCTTCCTTCCACGAATGGGAATCAGAGAAAACTCAGCTACTTACATACTATGTGTGACATAGTATGTCTGTCAAGGATTATTTTTCCAGCGGCCGCGACAAGTGGTTTGTGCGTACCGTGGATGAAAAACTGATGAAGTTGGCAGACCTGCCTGTTAAAACCAAACTCACTCCGTTACTTTTAATAGATCAGAGATGATTGATGGTTGGTTGTCCGACATAAAAAAGTTCGTTCAGGAGTTGATGAATGCCTTTCCCTGTGACGCGTCTTACTGCTTTTATCTGCTACAGCCTGTTCAGCGGGTTGCTGTTTCTGTCCTCCGCTGCAGCAGAAGACTGGCCGACCTGGCGGAAAGATGCACGGCGGACGGCAACCACGGACGAGCAACTCGCAAAAGACCTGCATCTACAGTGGACACGGCAACTGGGGCCGCTCAAGCCTGCCTGGCCTGAAGATCCCCGCATCCAGTTTGATGCTCACTACGAACCGGTGATCGCCGGACAGACTCTATTTGTCAGCTCGTCGCGTAATGACAGTGTGAGCGCCTTTGATCTCAAGACCGGTCAACAACAGTGGCAGTATTTCGCGAATGGCCCGGTCCGATTCGCGCCACTGGTTTCGGGCAAAAATGTTTACTTCTCAGCCGACGATGGTGGTTTTTATTGTCTGAATACAGCAGACGGAAAACTGAACTGGAAATTCCAGGCGGCCCCGAACGCGCGGAAAGCGCTCGCGAATGAACGGCTCGCTTCGGTCTGGCCGATTCGCGGAGGCGCTGTGCTTTCTGAGGGTAAGATTTATTTCACCTGTGGCGTATGGCCGTTCGAGGGAACCTTCCTCTACACACTGGATGCAGAAACAGGGGCAGCGGTTTCTGAGCCGGAACATGAAATCAAAACATTGACGGATGTGACACCCCAGGGTTACCTGGTCAAGAATGAAAATAAGCTGCTGATTCCCTGTGGCCGTTCGGTCGCTGCCTGTCTTGATTTGAAAACGGATCAGTTCATCACACATAAATATGGAAACCGGGTAACCAATTATCATGTTGCTTCTGTCGGCCCCTACATTTTTCATGGCGGTTCTTCTTTTCGAATGGACACCAGCCAGGATCTGGGAGTGGATGCCCGTTTTCCCGTGTTGACGGAAGAAATTGTCTATTTTGGCCGCGCCGGCAATGTAGTTGCCTACGATCTGAAAAATCTGAAGACAGTGGAATCAAAAGACCGCCGTGGTAAAGTCGTGAAGAAAAAAGTGCTCAATCAGCTCTGGAGTCTGCCTATCCCTCCACAGCAGAAGCTGCCTCAAGCGGAATGGGAAGCCTGGGTCAAAGCACATCCGGTGCAGCTTGATTTGAAAGCCGGCACTCGTTTGTATGGCCATCAGGGTGAGATGATTTTCGCGCTGGATCTGGCAAAAGATGGCAAAGCCGCTGACATTAGCTGGACACAATCCATCACCGGCACACCAGCCACCATGATTGCCGCGAATGGTGCACTGGTCGTCGTGACCGAAGCAGGCGACCTGCTTTGTTTCGGAGACAAACCGATTAAACCACATACGTTTTCTGCACAGAAACGCGCATTGACTGCGCAACAGGATGCCTGGACCGAAAAAACCAGCCAGTTGCTCTCACTGACACAGCCCGGCGCTGGATATGGTCTTGTGCTGGGAACCGGTAGCGGACGTCTGCTGGAAGAACTGATCGATCAATCAAAGCTGACTCTGATTGCAGTCGAACCGGATGCACAAAAAGTGGCAGCGCTGCGGGCGAAATACGATGCGGCAGGTCTGCTGGGAACACGGGTCGTCGTACACCAGGGCAATCCGCTCACATTTGAACTTCCCGCTTACATGGCGGAACTCATCGTCTCCGAAGATTTAAGTGCGCTGGGTGGGTCGCTGAATGCAGATACCTGGAAGGCGGTTTACAAATCGCTGCGTCCCTACGGCGGGACCGCCTGTCTGAACCTGGGTGAAACAGAATACGCAGAGTTGGCGACCACGGTGGAGGAGAAGCATCTGCCTCGCGCGGAACTCAAACAAGCGGAAGGGTTCACCCTGTTGACCCGCGTCGGTGCCCTGCCCGGTTCTGCAAACTGGACCCACGAGTACGGGGATGCCTCGAACACACTGATGTCCCGCGATGAACTGGTGAAAGCACCGCTGGGCGTGCTCTGGTTTGGCGGACCTGCGGGCCACGGCGACCTGTTTTACAACCGTCATGACTGGGGCCCCAGTATGGCGGTGATCGAAGGTCGAATGTTTCTGCAGGGACCCGGGAAATTAACGGCCGTTGATGTCTATACCGGGCGGATTCTATGGATGATCCCTCTGGAAGAAACGCCGGAAGACAGCCCGGGACGTCGCGGTCAGAGCTATGATGGAAAACTGGTCGGCCATCATTTCATCGCCCTCGAAGACAGTATCTATCTGGTCACCAGTCAGAACACCTGCGTGAGGCTTGATCCGGCAACAGGGAAAACGCTGGCCGAGATGACCCTGCCCCATGCTGATGACCGCTGGGGACGCATCCGTATACATGAAGACCTGCTGTTAACGTCGGTTTTCCGGACTTCAAAAAAGATTGGTGAAAAGTACGGCTTACTCCCGCTGGAACTGGTGGCGCTCAACCGCCACACCGGGGAAGTCATCTGGACACACAAGGCACAGATGAGTTTTCCCGTCGTCTCTTTGAGTGGAGACCGGATTTATGTTTATGATGGCGCGTTGGAAAACTTTTATGGGGACTGGAAACGCCGCGGTAAAATTCCCAATGCGCTGGCGGAACGATTTATAAAAGCGATCGATTTGAAAACCGGTAAATTGATCTGGGAACATCAGACGGACGTCGTGGGGACCTGGCTCTCCTATAGCGATCAGAAAGATGTGATGCTGGTTACCAACCGCGATGGAATCTCAGCCTTTCGCGGCAAAGATGGTTCGGAACTCTGGAAAAAATATTCGACCGGCCAGGGATTTCGCGGGCATCCCGAAACGCTCTGGGATAAGGTCATCATCTGGAATGACCGCATTCTGGACCAGCGTGGTCCCGGCCTGTCTTATGATCTGGAGACCGGCGAGCCGATTCTGCGTACGAACCCGATCACCGGCAAACCGATTCCGTGGGAGTTCACCAAGGCGGGACATCACTGCAATTACGCGATTGCCAGTCCGCACCTGATGACCTTCCGCGCGAGCTCCGCCGGGTTCTGCGATATCGACAGTGCGAATACTTCGCGCCTGGAAGGCTTCCGCACCGGTTGTCGCAACAGCCTGGTACCGGCGAACGGCGTGCTCAATTCACCGAACATGGCGCATGGCTGCAGTTGTGGTTACTCGCTGTTTACTTCACTGGCGCTGACCCATGTACCGGATTCGGAAGTCTGGAGTTACAGTGCGCTGGCGATGAACGCCAAAGAGGATCAGGTGCAGCAGCTGGGCGTCAACCTGGGTGCGCCCGGCGATCGCCAGGCGGAGAACGGCACACTCTGGCTGGACTACCCCAGCGTGGGAGGCTCCTCGCCTGTGGTCTCGCTCAAACTCAGCGGCGCTGATCTGGAGTACTATCACAAGCATTCGTCTTTTGTTGAAGAAGGCGATTTGAAATGGGTGGCCGCCTCGGGAGTGGAAGGAGCATCCGCATTGTCAGTGACGCTTTCACCGGTTCCCACGCCGGAACGCAGTTATACGGTCCGGCTTTACTTTCTGGAGCCCCAGGATCTGAAGCCGGGCGAACGTGTGTTCGACGTGAGTCTTCAGGGGAAACCGGTGCTGCCGGAACTGGATGTAGTCAAAGCAGCCGGCGGCGCGAACCGGGCGATCGTCCGGGAATTCAAGGGCGTTCGCTGCTCAACCAGTCTGCAAGTGGATCTGACTGCGATCAAAGGGCGCACGCTGTTGTCGGGCGTGGAAATCGTGGTGGAAAAATAGCGGACTGCTGACGACACACAGATGATTACTGCCTTCCCCAGGTCTCTCTTCGATGCCGTACAGATCCGGTGCGCAGACGGATTTCAGAAAATCGATCCGCTTTATAAACATGCCGCGTATCGCAGATTAAGAAACCATTAGACTGCATTAAGATCCTTTTAATATTGTGGTATCTGTATTAATCGCTCTTGTCACACCATGAATCCGCCGTAATGTGTGCAGGAAACAGGGCTCACACCCCACATACTGCCATACATATTTCCTTCAATCTCTGACTCATTACGGAGTATACTCAGATGAAGACCTCCCCTGCTTCGAGAGAAAATCGCGCTGGATTCACGCTGATTGAACTGCTTGTGGTGATCGCCATTATTGGAATCCTGGTGGCCCTCCTGTTACCGGCAGTTCAACAGGCGCGTGAGGCAGCCCGTCGCAACCAATGCAAAAACAACCTGAAGCAGTTGTGCCTGGCGATTCACAATTATCATGACAACTATCTGACCACCCCGCTGCATATGCATCGGGGTTCAGACGATTATGACGGCGCGAGCAATGGCGGGTCGGGAAATCTTTCCTGGTATGTCGGCCTGCTGCCGTTTGTGGATCGGGGTAACATTTATGATCGGATCCCCTTTGAAACGTGCGGCCTGGGTGACTCCTGGAGTGGGATTGCCAATAACAGTTCTGTATTGGGAGGTCTGGCACGGATTGAAGTTCCGCTGTTTCGATGCCCCAGCGAATCGGTCGTCAACACCGTGGTCTCTACCGCGAATTTCAGCTATGTCGCCAATGCCGGCCGACCGCGCAATTTACTTTCTCCGGGTCAACCTTCCACGGGAGCTGCAGCACCGCCATCCTCAAAAGGGATTGTTTCAATGTCCCGCATGAACGAAGCAGGTCCTTACAGTTCCAACTGGCGGTCCACTACAAACGCTGCATTTGGATTCAGCGATATTACCGATGGGCTTTCCAATACCGCGGCAATCTCAGAATCGCTGGTCAATGATGGCAGCGGAGATCATCCAGACCGTCGCCGCAATCTGTATTACACCAACTCCGCCATGATTGAACAGTATGATGCCTACATTGACCAGGTGGTCTCAGACGGACTCACGGGGTATGTCAACTGGTCAAGCTGGAGTCAATATAAAGGCCACTCATGGCTATATACCGACTCGTGGCAGAAACATGTTTATACACACGTTTTTCCACCCAATACGATTTCGATTCCCTCTTACTACAGTGACACATTCCGCTGCCATGAAGGCGATTCCGGAATCAGTCCTTCCAGTGATCATACCGGGGGAGTCCAGGTCGCAATGATGGATGGCTCCGTGCGATTCATTTCCAACTCCATCGACTTGAATACCTGGTGGGCGCTGGGAACCAGAAATCAACGTGAAGTGATCAGCGAATTTTAAGCTATATATTGGGCCTCACTTATGTCAGTACGATCAGCGCGTGTCTGTTTTTCAGTAAGCTTCCTTTTGCTTTGCGCGATTGCTGCAGGCTGTGCGGGAGAGGAAGATCCCATTGAAGCGCGACTGAAAGAAGTAGGTTATACACCTGAGAAAATTGTCGCCGAACTGGAATTACGCATTAAAAATCTTGATAAAATGTCGGCTCACCAGCACAGTGCCAGCGACGATTCGAAACAGGGGGGAATCCGCTCAAGTGATCCGCGCGGCAATCCCTTCTCTTTTGATTCGATCATCAAAGACATCAAACATAAGATTGATCAAGTCCAGCAAAGATCCGGTGAAGACGTGAACGTTCTGGAACAGGTCACGCAGAAAATTGAACACGGAAAACTGGATGATGCCACGCGGAAGCGGGTCCTTGAGGCGCTGCAGAAATGAGAAGCATGGTCTGAGATGAGCCGATCGGTTCGATCAGAACAGGCCGGGAATCGGTTTGCCTGCGGTGGCAACCTGCACGATTTCGTTGGGGACGCCGCGCGTAATGCGGAGCTCGCCGACGTCGAACAGGGTGTGCATAATGCTGCTGACCAGGTCTTTGCGTTCCAGGGGTTCGGTTTGAGGCTCGCCCGCGTGTTTCGTGGACTGGCCAATGACCTGCCCCATGTTTAAACCGCCGCCTGACAGCATGAGTGGTGAAAGATTGCCCCAGTGATCGCGTCCGCCGCGACTGTTGAGTTTGGGTGTGCGTCCCATTTCTCCCGAACAGACCAGCAGAATATCATCACTGAGACCGCGTGCGTGCACGTCTTCCATAAACGCAGATACGGCGTGATCGAAGGGCACACCCATGTAGTCCATGCCTTCCCCGACGCCGGCATTATTTTTATCCGCGTGCATGTCCCACACAAAGTTGGTGGTGATCGTCACGAAGCCACAGCCAGCTTCGCAGAGGCGACGAGCCATGAGCAACAGCTTACCCAGCGACTGCGCATTATCGATATAGCGTTTGTAGTTCTTCCAGCGCGTGCTGATAGATGCCGGCTTGACCAGGGGAGCGGTATCGTAGCGAGCGACGACGGCAGGGTCTTCTTTCGATAGATCAAAGGCTTGCGAGACGCCGCCCATGATCACGTCGAACGCCTGTTGCTGCAGTTGCGAACTGGCGGCAAACGTTTCGCTTTTCTCAGCCGCCCAGCGGGCGCGATCCAGTTTCGAGAGCAACAGTCGGCGATCGTCGAGTCGATTCTGGGAGATTGACAGGGACATATTCGACTGCATATCGCCGCCGGCACCGGGTACGAACGGGGCAAATGCAGAGCCCATCAGGCCATGCGAATCAAATTTGCCGAACTGGGTGACGGCGGGCAGCATTTTGTCATCAATGGCTTGCGGAAACAGAACCGCATTCGTGGGCATGCCATTTTCGGGATGATTGGCACCCACGACCCGTGAATAGAGCGAACCCAGATTCGCGTTGAGCGTATCTTTATGCACAACCGGTTTGATGTCATGACGGCTGTCGCCTGTGCGGTAAGAACGGACGACCGACATGCGATCGGCCTGTTGCGCCAGCTTCGGAAAGGTACTTCCGAACGTCACGCCGGGAATCTTCGTCGCCACTTCGCCCGTCACACTGCGAATACCAGCCGGCGCGCTCATCTTGGGGTCGAAGGTTTCAATCTGGCTCGGCCCGCCATGCATGAACAGGAAGATCACCGACTTGTTCTTCAGCAGCGTACCTGAGCCCGCGGCTTGTGCTTTTGTCGAGAGCAGACCGGGCAACGTCAACCCGCCCAAAGCCAGGCCGCCGACGCGCAGGAATTCCCGCCGCCCCTGTTTGCCGTGATGATTGTAGAAAGAAAGCATGATTTTACCTGAGCCAAAGAAAACCGTCTGCTTATAGGTATCGACTAATATATCAACTTATGTTTATGCTTTCCAGCTGTAATTCTGTAATAGGCCAATTCTCTCTCTGCAAATCAATACAGGCATTTTCTTTCGCTCTCCCCAGTCGTTATGATAAATCATTGCTTCATTTCTTTATGCTTTCAGGATTCATCGAAAGGAACTTCGGATGCGCTTGCTGCTGATGATCATTTTATTCTGCTCGTTTTATACTCCCCTGCAGGCGGCTCAAAAGCCGAATATTCTGTTCATTGCCATTGATGACCAGAACGACTGGATCGGCTGTCTGAAAGGGCATCCGCAGATTAAAACACCGCACATCGATAAGGTGGCAGCCAGAGGAACCCTGTTCGCGAATGCCCACTGCCAGTCGCCGCTCTGCAATCCCTCGCGGACGAGTCTGATGACGGGGCTGCGGCCTTCGACGACGGGCGTATATGGGCTGGCTCCCTGGTTCCGCACGATTGAAAAGTTTAAAGACCGGGTCTCGCTGCCTCAATACCTGGCACAGAACGGCTACAAAACTTACACAACCGGCAAAATTTATCATGGCGGTTATGGTCGCAGGAAAACCGACAAGGAATTCTCGGTCATCGGTCCTCCCCCAGGCGTGGGAGTAAAACCTCCCAAAAAACTGGTCGAGACACCCAACCCGCATCCGCTGGTCGACTGGGGCACGTTTCCTCATAAAGACGAAGACAAAGGGGACTGGAAAGTCGCGAGCTGGGCCGTCGATCAATTGAACAAAAAACCGACCGAACCGTTTTTCCTGTCGGTCGGATTTTTCCTGCCTCACGTTCCCTGCTATGCGACACAGCAGTGGTTCGACCTGTATCCGGAAGAGACGCTGCAGCTTCCCCCGTTTCTGGCAACCGACCGCGACGACACGCCCCGCTTTTCCTGGTACCTGCACTGGAAACTGCCCGAGCCCCGCTTCAAGTTTCTGCAGGAAGCGAATCAGTGGAAGAACCTGGTCCGTTCTTACCTGGCATGCACCAGTTTTGTCGACAGTCAGGTGGGACGTGTGACCGATGCACTCGAGAAAAACAACCTGGACGAAAACACAATCATTGTCATCTGGTCCGATCATGGCTGGCATCTGGGTGAAAAACTGATCACGGGAAAAAATACGCTGTGGGAACGTTCGACGCGGGTGCCTTTGATTTTCGCCGGTCCGGGGATTACGGAAAATGCGGTCTGCGAGAAACCGGCCGAACTGCTGGACATTTATCCCACGCTGATCGAACTATGCGACCTGCCTCCCCGCACGGATCTGGAAGGCCACTCACTGGTGCCTCAATTGAAAGATGCGAACACGCCCCGCAAGTGGCCCGCGATTACTTCGCACAACCGCAATAACACTTCGGTGCGGACAGAGAACTATCGGTACATTCATTACGCGGACGGATCGGAAGAGTTTTATGACATGAAACAGGATCCGGCAGAATGGAACAACCTGAGCGGTGATCCCAATTATGCCACGCTGATCGAAGAGCATCGCGCCTGGTTGCCTACCGTGAATGAGAAGCCTGCACCGGGCAGCAAGCATCGGATTCTGCGTTATGAAAACGGTCAGGCAAACTGGGAAGAGGTCGACATCAAAGCCGACGAACCGATTCCCGAACTGTAAAATGCATTTGAAATTCACAGCCGATACGCATCGGAAAATCTGCAAGCGAACGGAAGCGGAATAAAACAGTTTTACCATTCAGTAAAATCGTGACGGCAGTTTTTTCGGCACACCATTTCTGCTGAAAATTTTGTGATGAGCGTTCAAGATTCGTCACTCGCGCTGCCGAACTAAGCGTGTATAACAATTAAAACTGGGAGCAAGTCACTGCTGATGAACCCAAGACAGACGCTCGCGTCTGAGTAGTCAGTTGCGGATCTTGTAACCCAATTGTAAGTGTTACACGAACAGGAGTACTTAGTACTACAAGGGCTGGGAGCTTGGGCTTCCAGCCCTTTTTTATTGCGCATGTTCTTAACGCGACTGCGTAGCCCAGTAGAGCTGTTTGTGCCCATGCGATTCGAACTCCGCGACCTTCTGTTTCGCGACGTCTTCCGAGAGCCCTGCTTCAATCAGAAAGCGATTCCCATCATCCCCCTGCCGCCAGACCGACCAGGTGTGTTGTGCGTTGGCGTTGTTGTCTGTGGGTGGAGAGTGTGGCGTTGACGAAGTGATTGTCCAACAATTACCCACGTAGCTATATTCCTCATCTTGGACAGACACGCGACAACCACACTCAATATCGAACTCTGCAGGAATTTTGATGGAAAACTGCTGACTGGGACGTTGTGTGTCTGGAAGTCCGTTCTCATAAACGAACCCATTAAAATATTCCTCATCAAAAAACTGTGTGACTTCACTGTCAAACATTGATGGAAAGTTCAATAGCACAGCGATACGATAAAATGAACAATTGGCAGGCGGTGCTTGACACGCCAGATTTCTGGCTGCGTTAAGTAGTTCTTTGATAACATCAGCCTGGATTTTAGGGCGCGTCTTTGGTCCTTCTACAATAGAAAGAGGGAGGGGAACTTTAATATTGAAATATTTTTCTCCGTGTTTAATCTCCCGTCTATTTTTAATCAGATTAGCCCACCTTTTAAGTTCACGAAAATGACGTCGTAAGCCTCTTAGCTTCTTATTGGGACTGTTAATGCTTATGCGACGCATCGATTAATTCCTATAAAATATGTTTTACTTCAGTAGTTGGAAAAAGGAGTGAAACTCTCAATTAATTTGAGACACACCATTGGCGAGAAAGTTCAACCCATAATATTTCCCAAACTTTTTCCCAGAAGCAGCATTTTCCATTCAGCGTAATCGCCATCGATTATGAATAGTAAAATGGTCTGATCCATCTAAGTTTATATGACCTGTTTTCTACTGGCTACCTGATACTTTAGAAAGTATTATTGATCAAATATGAAAAGAGTTTAAGTTAGTTGAACTTTCCTAATCAAATAGTAGAGACAAACCATGTTTGAAAACGAAATTGTCATAAATCAGTTGCAGTTGAAACAGTTCGCGGCCATCGTGGCGGATCTGCCGGAGGACTGTCTTTATACGCGGGGTGCCGGGCACGGTCATCCGCCGGTCTGGATTCTTGGTCACCTGGCAATTGTCGGCGAAATGGGACAGACATTTCTGGGAGGCAGCCTGACGCATCCAACATGGGCGCCGCTGTTTGGACCCGGTTCGAGCGATGAGGTTCAGCCGGATGACTCTCTGACGCGAGATACATTGATTACGTCGCTCAATCAGGCTTATGAAACTCTGCAGTCAATGGCAGCGAAAGCGAAGCCCGACGATGTTGCGGGGCCACATGGAATCGAGTTTTTTGAAGGGACCCCCGTGCAAACTGTAGGGCATGCGGTTGCACTGCTGCTGACGAATCACTTCGCCTTTCACCTGGCGCAACTCTCCAGCTGCCGCCGTGATCGGGGGCTGGGACATCTCTTTTAAGCTGGCTGTTTGCAGTGAAAACAATTGAAACCGCGGGCCGTCTGGTTTAGTCTGAATAGATTGACTAAAACTACCTGGGTCGTGTTTCCTTATTTGATCTGTTGTTACATATGTGGCAGAACCGGGGCTAATGAGTCACTCTGGCTGGCATCCTTGATAAAATCAGCCACATGGCTCTCTCCACGGTAAATACCAACCTGAGTTTTTGCTTTTTCACAGACAGGCTGAAATCATGATGCAACGTACTGCGCGTTTCCTGTTTTGTTTCTCACTGCTGACGAGTTGTCTGTTGGGTTCTCCCCTGATGGCGGCGGACAAAGAACCGGCGAAAGCGGACAAACCGACCATCGTCACGTTTGGTGATTCGACGACGGCGACGCGGGGGCCGCTGGTCGTGTATTCGATGCTTCTGCAGAAGGACCTTCCCGCGGCAGGTGTTCCCGT
The DNA here is from genome assembly GCF_048262075.1 of Gimesia sp. Taxonomy (GTDB): domain Bacteria; phylum Planctomycetota; class Planctomycetia; order Planctomycetales; family Planctomycetaceae; genus Gimesia. The sequence continues at coordinate 203,045 of NZ_JBLXFK010000005.1, read as the reverse complement.
TAAAGTGGTCAACTCTGGCATCGGGGGACACACGACACATCAGGCGGTCGGCCGGTTTAAGAAAGATGTGCTGCAGCATGATCCTGACCTGGTGGTGATTCAATATGGCATCAATGATTCCGCCGTCGATGTCTGGCGCGATCCGCCTGCAACCCAGTCGCGTGTTTCAGTGAAACAGTACGCCGCCAACCTGCGCAACATGATCAAACAGCTCAAAGAGAAACAGGTCGCCGTGATTTTGATGACGCCGAACTCGCTACGGTGGATTCCCCGCCTGAAAAAGCTGTATGGCAAACCGCCTTACGATCCCGAAGATGTTCAGGGTTTCAATGTACTGCTAAAATCGTATGCGGCTGCGGTGCGGAAGATTGCGAAAGAGGAAAATGTGCCGCTCGTCGATGTCTACGCGGCTTTTGAAAACTATGACAAACAGGCCAACCAGGCCGCCGATGATCTGCTGCTGGACGGCATGCATCCCAATACCCAAGGTCAGCGAATGGTGGCGGATCTGCTGCTGCCCCACATCAAAGCCGCATTAACGAAACAGGACCGCTGAACGTCTGCTGTCATGTCTCTGCTGATTTCCTGCGGTGACGGTCGATTTTTGCACGGGTTCGCTGTATCGTAGGAATCACGTCAGCCGGTCGCTCACTCCATCTGATTTCGAATGTCATTCAGGGTTCTTTCCTCATGCAGTCACTGTCGTTCCTCGATTTTGCCGTCATCGCCGCATATCTGATCGGAACACTGGGCCTGGGTCTGTATATCGGTTCCCAAATCAAGACCGGCTCCGATTACTTCCTGGCAGGACGCAAGCTGCCGTGGTGGGCGATTGGCATGTCGCTGGTAGCAACCGACATTGGTGCCGTCGACATTGTGGGCACGGGGGGAGCCGCGCATCAGCATGGTCTGGCGGTCGCGAATTTCGAATGGATCGGCTGTGTGCCCGCGATGATCATCGCTGCCTTCGTGTTCATTCCCTTTTTCTGGCGGAGCGGCGTCACCACGATTCCCGAATACATGGAACGCCGGTTCAATGTCGCGGTCCGCTCGGCGCTGGCGATCTGCTGGATCATTTTTATGGCGTGCAACCTGGGCATCATGCTGCTGGCTTCCGCGAAAATGATGCACGTGCACCTGGGAATGACCGTCAATGCCTGCATCTATCTGACCGCGTTCCTGGTCGGCATCTACACCATTTCCGGCGGACTGGCGGCGGTCGTGTATACCGACATGATTCAATGTGTGATCATGATCGGAGGTTGCCTGCTGGTGCTTGTACTGGGAATCATCGACCTGGGAGGCATCGACAATTTTCAGGCGGAGATCAAAAAACAGGAACAGATTCAAAGTGAGAAGCAGGCGGCTGTCGTCGAAAAACAGGAAGCGAAAGCAGCACCGGCGGCAGGAGTCCTTGATGTTTCGCATACGTCGCTCATTCTGCCTGCAGATGCCGACACGCCGTTTCCGTGGACGGGTATCTTTTTTGGCCTGGCGTTGATCCTGAGCCCCGCCTACTGGATTGGCAACCAGGCGATTGTGCAACGTTCGCTGGGAGCAAAGAGTGAATTCGACGCGAAAGCCGCCTATGTGTGGGGTGCACTGTTGAAAAACCTGGTACCGGTGGTTGTCGCGGTGCCCGGCTTGATCGCGTTCGTGAAATTTCCCGAACTGACGGACGGCGACCAGGCGTTTCCCGAACTGATTTCGCATCTGCTGCCGACGGGTCTGAAGGGGCTGTTCCTGGCAGCCTTCCTGGCGGCACTGATGTCGAGTATCGACTCGTATCTCAACTCGGCATCGACGATTGTGACCAACGATTTCTATAAACGCTTTTATCGCAGAGACGCCAGTGATGAATCGCTGTTGAACATCGGCCGCATGGTGACGTTTCTGCTGGTCCTCTGGGCGATCGGCTTTTCCTTCTTTCTGATGACCCGCAGCGAAGGCATTTACACGATTTTCCAGACACTGATGGCGTTCTTTCAGGGCCCCGCGTTCGCGATTCTGTTAACAGGCCTACTGTGGAAGCGGGCGACAGGCGTAGCCGCCTTCACCGGGTTTATTGTCGGGGTCTGTTTTTCGATCACGCTGTTCGCGCTGAATCAGGAATCGGTCTATGTGGCATTAGGGATGGAGCCGCTGTTTCAGATTTCTGAACCGTTCCTCTACTTTTCCATCTGGGCGTTTGTGGTTTCGTTTTCGCTGATTGTGATCATCAGCCTGCTGACGAAGCGCGAGCCGGACGAAAAGATTGAAGGGCTGGTGTTCAGTCTCAAACCGCGAAAGGAAACCGCATGACGCCGCTGCATCATATAGGAAATTTCGTGCGCGATCTGGTGGTACAGATTCCGATGTCCGCCGTGCGTTTGCTGTTTGTCGGAACCCTGGTGGCTGTCCTGATCTGGGTGTTACGTCTTCCCCGCGAAACCACGACGGCAGAGAACGCCACGCACTGGTATCAGAACCTGAAAATCTGGGCCTGCCTGGCGCTGGCGATTCAGATTGTGATCTACAGTATTTTCTGAATGGGAGCTGGTTTCGTTTTTTTCTACCACGAAAAGCACGAAATAACACGAAAGCATCTGGTAGGTGAGAGATAACAACAGCGGGTGGTCGCGAATGTAATTCGGGATTGTTAAAGACAACAGGAGGTTGTGAGAGAAACCTGCTTCGGCTGTATTGAAGTGGAGTTTCTGGTTGATACTCGAAAATGGATCTCTACATGATAGGAAATCGAATCTGGATTGATTGAGTGAGCTGCGACCTCCTGCTCGCTACGCTCGTACCGAATTTTATTCGGGCCCACCCATTATTCTTTTTTTTGTGTGGTTTCGTGTTTTTCGTGGTAGTAAATCAAAATGTATGAACCCGACTAAAATCGGGTGGCCTCGGATGTAATCCGAGGTTGTCACAGACAACAGGAAACTGTCAGTGAAAAGGTTCGAACACTTGATGTGCTTCCGACCCGCTTGTGCAAGGGTGAGAGCATAAATGCCCGTCCTTACGAAGTTGGTTTCCTGTTACTGAATTGATTGCTTACTCTGACAGTTTCCTGCTCGCTGCGCTCGTACCGGATTGCATCCGGTACCACCCTTTATTTTTTCTTTCGTGCGGTTTCGTGTTTTTCGTGGTAGTAAACCAAAATGTATGAACTCCGACGAAAATCGGGTGGCCTCGGATGTAATCCGAGGTTGTCACAGACAACAGGAAACTGTCAGTGAATGTGTTCGAACGTTTGGCGATTTTCCGAACCTGGTTTCTGTTGGGTGCGGACCCATGAGGGTGTCCTTAAGGAGTTGGTTTCCTGTTTCTGAATAGTTTGCGTACTCTGACAGTTTCCTGCTCGCTGCGCTCGGCCCGGATGTGCATCCGGGCTTACCCTGTCTTTTGTGTGAACTTCACTCAGCTTTTCAGGATCTGTTGAATCGGTTTGGCACCGTGGTCGGCGAGGGGAATCGGGCGGCCGATGTTGGACATGTTCTGCTGCTGGGGATCAAGGCCCAGGGCCGTACAGATCGTGGCCATCAGATCGGGAACGACGATGGGCTGGTCGGTGACTTTCATACCGTCCTCGCTGGTCTTGCCGATGACCTGACCGCCGCGAATACCGCCTCCCCCGAGCACTGTAGTCCAGGCAGCAGGGAAGTGGTCGCGGCCCGTGTTCTGATTGATCTTGGGTGTGCGGCCGAATTCGCCCATCCAGACGATCAACGTGGAATCCAACAGCCCCCGCTGTTCGAGGTCGGTCATCAAGGTCCCCCAGGCAGGGTCGAGGACTTCGCTCAGACTTTTGACGGCTTCGAAGTTTTGCTGATGTGTGTCCCAGCCAAATGCGCTACTCCCTTGTACGCCGTTGAGCGAGACTTCCACAAAGGGGACTCCCTGTTCAATCAGGCGGCGGGCCAGCAGACAACCCTGCCCGAAGCGGTTGCGGCCGTAAGCATCGCGGAGCATATCCGGCTCCTGGTCCAGTTGAAAGGCTTCGATGGCTTTGGAGCGCATCATGCGGACCGCGGCGGCGTAGGCGCTGCGATGACTGTTCGTCGGTGTGCCGGGATGCGTGGCGGCAAAATCGGTTTCCAGATCGTTCAGAATGGATAAGCGTTCGTCTGCCTGCTGACGCGTAATGCCGGTGGGCAAAGTCAGATTCTTGACCTTTAACGCCGCATCCACATTCGCATCATCGTTCTGCACGAATCCGGTTCCTTCGCCGACGACCAGTGGTGCGAACTGCGGTCCCAGAAAACCGGGGCCATACGCGTTGGGACTCAACGTTTTATTCGGGGCGATGCTGACGAAGTTGGGGAGTTCTGCGTGTGTATTTCCCAGTTCCTTACTCAGCAGGGAGCCAAGCGTCGGATAGCTGAGCGGGCCGGAAGGCAGGTAGCCGGTGCGCAACAGATAGGTGGCGCGGGTGTGGTCTCCTTCTTTGGTGCTCATCGAGCGAATGGGGACCAGGTGTTTCATGACTTTTGCCAGTTGAGGCAGATGTTCGGAGATCTGTACGCCGGGCACGTCGGTATCGATCGCTTTGAACGGGCCGCCGTTTTCGTGTTGTGGTTTCAGATCGAAGGTATCGGTCTGACTGGGTCCACCGGACATCCACAACAGGATGCAACTGCGTTTGCGCTGCGGGTTGTCAGCAGTTTCTGCAGCCAGTCGTCTGAGCCAGCCCGACATGCCTGTGCCGAGTACACCCATGGCGGAGAGGCGCAGGTAATCGCGGCGGGAAATCTGCGGGGTTCGCTTGTATGTTCTACCTGTCATTTGTGTGTCCTCCAGAGCGCATCACACTTTAGTATCGCATCGCTGGCATTAATCTACTCGGTCTAACGGTCCCTGGAGACGTCGTAATAAAACTGGACACAGTATAAAGCGCTCTTTTCTTATTTTAGGGGATTTTTTGAAACAAATGCGAGTCTTTTCCGGTAAGAATCATGAACCGTTGTCTGATCCCGCCGGATCAGTATTTTTTGTTTCAGTCGCCGTGTTCCCTTTGATATGATACGGGACAGCCGCTGGTTTTATTTAACGGATTTCGTATTGGTGTCCGTTCTTCGATATTTTATTTGCATGTCAGGCCTGATTTGATGTTGTGTGTTCCCCGAATTCGCTGCGTATCGGCAGTCGCTCTGTTTGCGTTACTCCTTTGTATCTCTTCGGTTAGAGCAGATGAATCTGCCAATCTGCCTTATCAGCAGCAGAAAAATGTGGTCTATGCGGAAGTACATGGCGTGGGCCTGCTGCTGGATGTGTTTACGCCCCGCTCCCAGCCGAATGGGCTGGGCATCGTGGATGTGGCATCGGGCGCGTATCACTCGGACCGGGGAAAAATCCGCGATCACAAGCGGGCGCGGATGTTCGATATTTTCTGCAGTCGGGGTTACACAGTGTTTGCGATCCGACCCGGTTCGATCGCGAAATTTAACGGACCCGAGATGCTGGATAATGTCAATCGGGGGATCGTGTGGGTCAAAGAACATGCCAAAGAATACCAGGTCGACCCGAATCGACTGGCGCTGCTGGGTGCTTCGGCCGGCGGTCACCTGGCCTGCATGGCGGCGGTATCCGCGGCGGATGCGAAAGCCAAAACACGGGTGAAAGCGGTGGCTGTCTTTTTTCCGCCTACCGATCTGATGAACTATGGCGGCTTCAAAATCGACATCAGCGGCGAAGATCAACTGGCGCAATCCATCCGCCGCCTGATCACGCCCAAGGGTTCAGAAACGATTGACGCCAGCCGCCTGGACGAACTGCGAACCGCGTTCTCCCCGGCCCGCCTGGTGAAACCGGGCCTGCCTCCGTTTCTGATCATCCATGGCACAGCAGATTTCATGGTGCCGATTCAACAGTCGCGGGTGATGGTCGCCGCCCTGCAGAAAGCGGAGGTCCCGGTAAAGTTCATCATCAAAGAAGGGGGCGGTCACCCCTGGCCCACGATCCACGAAGAAGTCGAACAAATGGCCGACTGGATCGACGGGCAGTTGAAGTAGTTCGGGAGGGCTGATTGTATTTTTTTCTACCACGAAAAACAATTAATTCAAATATATGAAAGCAACTATTGAACCTGGTTTGCCTGGAACGGGTCCTGTTCCCGTGCACCCACATACCGGTAATCCAACTCCCTGGACAGAAGGATGTGTAGTCCGTTTTCGATCAGATTCCGGGAATGAATGGATCGGCAATCTGCAGACAGGCAATGGTTATGCGACCAGGATCATCGAATGGAATGCTGCGAAGGCAATGTTCGTTATCGCCGGCGGTGCTGCATATTTTATCCGTCCCGATCAGCCTGAGAGTTGGATCTGTTTTGATGAACTTGGCAGCGACTGTATTCTCTCTCCCGACGAAAAAATCGCTTTGCTTACAACTTATACTGAAATCGTTGCCATTGCGATGAATGGAACAGAGCTCTGGCGTCGTGACATTGCCATTGATGGTATCGAAATCACGCAGATCGAAGGGGGATTGATATATGGCAACGCCTGTATGGACCCACCAGATTTATGGGTTTCTTTTATCCTGGATTTAAAGAATGGATTGGATGTAGAGGCAAACGATCAATAACTTATAGATAACATACATTTTGGCGGGTGGCCTCGGATGTAATCCGAGGTTGTCACAGACAACAGTGAGGTTGTGAGTGAACGTATTCGAACGATCGATGAGCTTCCGACCCTGGCTTCTGTAAGGTGAACACATATGATCGCCCTTACAAAGTTAGTTTCCTGTTACTGAATTGATTGCTTGCTCTGACAGTTTCCTGCTCGCTGCGCTCGTACCGGATTGCATCCGGTACCACCCTTTATTTTTTCTTTCGTGCGGTTTCGTGTTTTTCGTGGTAGTAAACCAAAATATATGAACCCCGACAAAAATCGGGTGGCCTCGGATGTAATCCGAGGTTGTCGCAGACAACAGGAGGTTGTGAGTGAATGTGTTCGAACGTTTGGCGATTTTCCGAACCTGGTTTCTGTAGGGTGCGGACCCATGAGGGTGTCCTTACGAAGTTGGTTTCCTGTTTCTGAATAGTTTGCTTACTCTGACAGTTTCCTGCTCGCTACGCTCGTACCGGATTGCATCCGGTACCATCCTTTGTTTTTTCTTTCGTACGGTTTCGTGTTTTTCGTGGTTGAAATATAGATTGGCGTAAACCGCGGCTAACGCCGTGCGGCTAATTTTGTTTGCTGTAATTGACCAGATGGCGTTTTCTGTTCTACTCCCTTGTTTCACCTCCCTGTCGACCGCGAGGTGACCACCATTAGCCGCAGGGCATTTACTTTAAATTGAGGTGGTAACCCCCCGTCGTTGGGAAATAACAACCTGGGTGGCCTCGGATGCAATCCGAGGTTGTCACAGACAACAGGAAATTGTCAGTGAATGTGTTCGAGCGTTTGGCGATTTTCCGAACCTGGTTTCTGTAGGGTGCGGACCCATGAGGGTGTCCTTACGGAGTTGGTTTCCTGTTTCTGAATAGTTTGCTTACTCTGACAGTTTCCTGCTCGCTGCGCTCGTACCGGATTGCATCCGGTACCACCCTTTATTTTTTCTTTCGTGCGGTTCCGTGTATTTCGTGGTAGTAAACAAAAATATATGAACCCCGACGAAAATCGGGTGGCCTTGGATGTAATCCGAGGTTGTCACGGACAACAGGAAACTGTGATAGAAACCTGCTTCGTCTGTGTTAAACTTGAGTTTCTGATCGATACTCGTGAATTGATCTCTACATGATAGGAAATCGAATCTGATTTGATTGAGTGAGCAGCAACCTCCTGCTCGCTGCGCTCGGCCCGGATTGCATCCGGGCTTACCCTTTGCTTTCGGTAGGTGGGGCATTTCTTCGTCACTGTCGGGCAAGCCGACAGATGGCACACGGACGTTGGAATTCTGGTTGATTGTTTTTCTTGCATCGCGCTGATCACTGGTTGTTTATTTTCAGCTGGTTGTGCTGGTGTGTTTCCGTAATATTCTCTGTGTGCCTGTGCGCGTGCTTTGATCATGCGCGTGTGGGTGATAGGGATACGGGGATCGGGAGGAGAATCGGTCATGTTTCACAGGTTTCAAAATGTTTTTTCTGTTTATGGGATTCTGATGGTGGGGATCATGGTTTGCAGCCTGAGTACATCTGATCTTCGTGATCGGCGTGGCGCTGTCAACAGGGCTCAGAAGAAAACGGGGTGGCGATACTTGCTGACAGGGTCCCGATGTGAAGCGATACTGGGGTGGTGCCGGGACGAAGTTCTGCGAAGTGCGGCGACCCGCAGGCATACATTGGGAACTGGTGTTGTTTCAGGCAGTGAAGATCTGGAAAAAACGTCCGGTTTTCGCGTGAACAGCGCGAACCACTTCGCGGTGTTTCAGTGCACTGTAAACTGGGCACGCGCGCGACACAGGCCTACGCTTATCGTCGTTGGCGCGCCGCGGTCAAGTTCAATGTTTGCAGACAAGGCGATTGAGCAGTGCACGTCTGACTGCTGTAGTTCAGAGATCAGATCAGAAGCGGAGTGTGGTCTGCACGTAGAACTGGGTGGCGGTGTTGCGGGGCGGAATGTTGTCGCCGACAAAATCGCCGTACCAGAACCAGGAGTAACCGGCCTGGATATTGAAGTTGGGGTTGAAGGTGTAGGTTCCGATCAGGTCGAATTCCTGTCCGATGTCGCGACTGCCGCCGAGGGTTCCAACGGGGGCACCGGCGACGTTGTAGAGATAGTCGTTGGTGGTGGCTTTTTCGAACCAGTGGAAGGCTCCGACCAGGCCCACTTTTTTCGTCGGCTTGGCGTTGAGCTGCAGGCTCCAGTCATACAGGTTCTGACCGGACAGGTTGTCGATGATCCCCCAGTAGGCGTGTCCCAACGGGTAGAGTGTATTGAAGGTATTGTTTGTGCTGCCGTTCGGGTCGGAGTTTCCGGAACCGTAATAGAACAGACCGCTCAGGCGTGGCGACCAGGGCAGCGTGGTCCAGGTGTGCCCCAGGACCGAGGTGAAGAAGCCAGCGGAGACGCGTTTGCCATCATCGTTTCCGAACTGGTAGGCACCTTCGGTTTCGAAGTCCCAGATGCGGGTGACTTTGCAGCAGTCGTCCTGAACTTCGCGGGTGGTTTTGAAGCGACCGCCGGCGGTGTGCCGGGAACCATCGGGACGGTTGGGGGTGTTGGTTTCATCACGCAGCCAGAGGTAATACAGGTCGAGCAGTTCAGGACCACCATCGGACAGAATCGTGGCATAGATCCCGCTGAAAGTAACGGAGGTATCGGGTTTATCTCTACCGTTATCGTACCGGGTCAGGGGTTGATTTCCAGCAGCTGTATTGACGGGGTTGGTGATGAAGGCGTCGATGTGTACGGTTTCGGTATGATGAAAATATTTGAAGCCTTCAAAGTTACGGCGGGTGTTCGACCAGTCGAGTGGCGAGATCAGATGCTGAGAACCGTAGAGCATTTCCTGTCGACCATAACGGAACCAGCCGGGTGCGCCATTCCATTCGTGAAGTTTGACATCGACGAATGCGTTCTGGACGTTCCAGCGGTTGATATCGATGGGCGTGGGTGGCAGATCGTTATCGAAGATGGAGGCATCGATGCCTTCGAAGTAAACGCGGGCATAATCGCTGAGCTGGAGGTCGAAGTACTGACGCCAGCGCCAGAGATTGTAATCGGTATTGATGGGTCCGCCTGGTCGCAGGCGATTTTGTTCGTGCATATAGCGATGTCGCAATTCGCCGCCGACGGAGAGTGTATAAGGCGAACAATCGTCGCCGAGCGGCATCTCCTTGAACCGTTCCCCCAGCAGGTAGGGGTGATCGGGATTGCTGAGGTAGCTGCCGAACGTGTTATCAAAGAACAGCGGCTTATACGGATTAGCAGGAGGTTTCACTGGCGAGGGATCATCGAAAATGATTTCGTCTTCGGACTCTTCGGTATCGGGTGGAATGACCGAATCGGCAGAAGGTTCTTCTGCGGACTGGAAGACTGTGGAAACGGGTGTCAGTTCCGGTTCGACGCCATCATATTCAACCTGTGCTGCAGGTGCAGGCGGGACGGCAGAGAGTTCGGATTCTGCGCTGAGACGTGCCCCGATTAAGGAGGAGGAAGCGACTACACTCAAAGATAAAATCACGCGAAGACGCATTCGGCATTCCTTGCTGTTACATATCTGGCGATAGGAATTCTGATCCTCTTGTCTGTTCGCTACAACAAAAGGAAAATTCCTGACGGGTATACGTCACATCCTGTTACTGGATCATCGCGTTGGATTGGTCTCCCCGATTAGAATCGGTCTGCCGGGTGTAATCGGACTATCCCGTTCAGCCAGATTTGCAGTAATAAACAGTACTTAGAAATGATTGAGGGTTAATTTTGCTAAAAACTGCTTATTCAGAAAAGCCAATACAATCGCTACAAATCACTATTCCAGCGACTGTCGCACCGAAAACAAAACGATTACGCCGTCTGGACAAACTGACTAAAGACTAACCGCAGATTCGAGGAACTCTCAGCGAAGCGGAGGCAACGAAGTGGTGGTTACCACTGGACACCCAGCATGAGCGAATTGAGACCGCTGCCGATACCGAGTAAGGCGATACGGTCCTGTTGCTGGAGGATCTGATTTTCGATGCCCAGGGCCCAGGCCATGGGTAAAGCAGCGGCGCCGGTATTACCCAGTGTTTCGACGGTGGGATAGTCGAGACCAGGGTCGAGGCCCAGTTTTTCGAGGAGCAGTTTGCGATGTGCTTTACCGACCTGGTGGGTGAAGACGCGGTTGACGTCTTCGTTCTGCCAGCCGAGCGTAGTTTTGGTCTGTTCCCAGGTGGGAATGGCCAGGTTAACGCCGGCGACGAGCAGGGATTCGGAATCGGTTTGCATACGGGGTCGGTGATCGCCGTGCTTTTGTGCTTCGACACCGCCGGCGCAGAGTTCGTGGCTGGAGGTATCGGTCTGAAAGTTACCGCCGAGCAGACGATGACCGGTCTGACTGAGTTTTTTGTCACAAAGAAGAATCGCTGCGGAACCGCTGCCGATGGTGAGGGAAGCAAAGTCGTTTTTAATGGATTTACGGGTTAAAGTATCATCGTGGAGCAGGTCGTGAATGGTGCCTTCGACGAGGTCGCGTCCGACTTCGGTTCCGACGACGATTCCGGCGCGGATCTGTCCCATTTCAATCATATTGGCGATGAAGACCATGCCGTTAAGCAGACCGAGACAGGCATTACTGATGTCGAGCACCAGAGCGGAGTTCGGCAGACGGGCGGCATGATGGACGCCGCTGGCGGTCGCGGGTTCAAGTTGATCGCGACAGACGGAGCCATGAAACAGGGCCCCGATGTATTTGCGATCGAGCTGACATTGGTCGAGTAGCTTGTTGACAGTCTGGGCGCTGATGGTACCGGGGAGCGTGCCTGGATCGAAAAAGCGTCGTTCCTGGATGCCTGTCATCAGTTCCAGTCGGCCTGCGGGGAGCCCGAGTCGATCGTAAACGGGTGCGAGCTGTGCTTCGATTTCGTCTGAAGTGACGATGTGGGGTGGCAGGGTACAGCAGACAGCTTCGACGCAAACATGCTCATAACGCATAAGCGGTAACAAATTCCCATTCCAACAGGCTGATTAAAGAGACGACATGACCGGGCACAAAAGTCAGAACTTCTGCGCGCAGAAAGAACGTCCTATTGAATTGGATCTGGGAACGAAACTCAACCTAAAGCGCTGAAAAATCTTAGACCTGAGCTGCACTTTGTTTGCGAGGCGAGGAATTCAGAGTATCGACGAGGTGTTTAATCTCGTTCAATTTCTCTGTGCGAGTTCGAACGTAGTCCGTAGTCGGCTCTTCGACTCGCAATTTTTCTGCACTCTTTACGTAGCGCAAACCTGACAACAGGAGGTCCAGTTGTTTTTCAGTAATATTTATTGTTGTGATATCAGTCATAGGTAAACGAAAACTCTCTCGAGGTGATCCGGAGAATTCAGTCCACAACAACCTCCTGCTGCTGTTACTGACATAATATTAGTCAATCACCACCCTAAATTTCAACCAGTAATTACAAAAACACATCCTGTCTGGTTTTTTCTTATCATCGACGTATCAGCGAAGTTTGCTTTGAAAGCTTTTCCGGTGCTGTTGAATCCCTTACAGCCGGCCTGATTGAATCGATCGATACGCTTGACTTAAACTATACATAAACACATTATCAGACGGCTCTCAGGTTACCTTCTTCGAAGGATTCTGCCATCGCGAGCGGAATTTCTGCTTCGGCGAGTACGACTTTGGCCTGATTTTCCTGAGTGGTCGCGATCATTTCCTGTTCGGAGGCCACTGCTTCAGCCCGTCTTTCTTCAGCCAGCGCCTGAGCGATCCGCATGTCCGCTTCGGCCTGATCAACGCGGAGTCGAGCCCCGATGTTCTCGCCGACATCAATATCAGCAATATCGATGGAGACAATAGAAAACGCCGTCTGAGTATCCAGACCACGGTCCAGCACATTGCGGGCAATGACAGACGGATTCGCCAGGACTTCCTTATGGCTTTCACAGGAACCGATGGCAGAAACAATTCCTTCGCCGACGCGGGCGATAATCGTCTCTTCGGTGGCTCCCCCGACCAGCTGACTTAAATTGGTTCGCACGGTGACCCGGGCACGCGCCTTGAGTTGTATCCCATCCTTCGCAACGCCGTCCAGTGTGGGCCGACCACTTTTCTTGGGATCGGGACAATCGATGACTTTGGGGTCCACGCTGGTTTCGACCGCGGAGATGATGTTACGTCCAGCCAGGTCGATGGCGGAAGCAGTATCCCAGTCCAGATCGATGCGGGCACGGTGAGCAACAATCAAGGCATGGACAACGCGGTGTACATTCCCGCCTGCCAGGTAATGGGCTTCAAACGCCTGGGTGGGGATATCCGTCAGTCCCGCCTGGACAGCCATAATTTTGGTGTCGACGATTACTGAAGGCTTTACTTTTCGGAGAGACATAAAGACCAGAGCCAGAGGACCAATTTTGGCGCGCGAGCTGAAGGCCTGAATCCATAATTTGAAATAACGGGCGAACAACGCCACGAAGACGATGCCCAGTAAAATTCCGATTCCAACAATGGCAAATACTACAACTGGCCAGATATCTTCCATAGTCTGCATAACTCCCTTGTTAGTATTTATTTCTGAGACAGCTGCCTCTCAAATATCATAACTGCCCCAGGGTCAAAACAAAAAGTAATTTTCAGCAGCTTTTTGCATTTTTCGCATTAGTTCACACCAGAAAACGAAAATGGGCTTGAATTGGATCATTCTGTTTTTCAAAACAGTCTGGTTCGGTCGATTGGAAATCGGTTTTCCGATCTTTATTCTGGTTTAAATAAACCATGTTTTCAAATTCCGCAGTTACCGGGACAGCGGATGAGCGAATAGAACCGACTTCAGCAAAGCAGGAAAACTCATGAGTATCGAAGCCAAGATCGAAGAACTGAACCTGGAACTTCCCACCGCCCCCAAGCCGGGCGGCATTTATACCCCCGTCGTGCAGATTGATGATATGCTGTACGTTTCCGGGCATGGGCCTATTAAATTGGACGGTAGCATGCATACCGGACGTGTGGGCGACGATTTGACTGAAGAACAGGGAGTGGAAGCAGCGCGTGCCGTGGCTTTGACTATGCTGGCGACTTTGAAGCAATACCTGGGCGATTTGAATCGGATCGATCGATTCGTCAAAGTGCTGGGCATGGTGAATGCGGCCCCTGATTTCAAACGGCATCCCCAGGTCATCAACGGTTTCAGTGATCTGCTCGTGCAGGTGTTTGGCGAGAATGGTCGCGCCGCCCGCAGTGCCGTCGGAATGGGCTCTCTGCCGGGAAATATCGCCGTCGAAGTCGAAGCGATTGTCCTGCTTAAGAAACAGGAACAGTCGGTCCTGTAAAATCTGCTGAAACATTAACTCAGCGGCTAGCAGGTGCTTTTTCCCAAAAAACTGATAATGTGAACAGTTCAATCAGGCTGATTCATCTTTTCGGATTAGAGCAGACATAGTAAAAACCAACTTAGACTGTATCCCGTTTTACTGTGGCGACTCCAGGTTTCTTTGGACCGAGTAGAAAAGATGGAGAAACGCTCTGGTTAAATGTGATGCGCTCCCGCATGGTTTCGCGCTATCTGACCAGGGAAATGGTACCTGCAATATTGAGAAAGGATTCTCGGTGTGCCAAACGTTGATTTGATTATTTTTGGGGGAGGGATTGCCGGCCTGTGGACGATGCACGAAGCCAGTCGACGGGGATACAGGTGCCTGCTGCTGGAAGCATTCGCGTTGGGTAGCGGGCAGACCGTCGCCTCACAGGGAATTATTCACGGTGGTTTAAAATATACTCTGCAGGGCATGATGACCGGCTCCGCCCGCCGCATTCGCGAAATGCCATCAATCTGGAGAAAATCGCTGGCTGGTGAACAGCTGCCTGATTTATCCCAGACCGAAATTCGCTCGAATAACTGCTACCTGTGGCGAACCGAAACGCTGTCTTCCCGACTCGGGATGTTCGGTGCTAAAATGGGGCTGCAGGTTGTACCCAAAAGTCTCGCACCCGATGATGTACCAGACATCCTCTCTGGCTGCCCTGGCTCAATTGGACGGATGGAGGAACAGGTGATTTCTCCTTACAGCCTGATCCAAAATATGGCGGATGCATTTCCCGATCAGATCTTTCAATACGATCCGGACAGCCTGAAATTCATTCATGGTGACAATGGGAAGCTGACCGCGGTTCAGATACAGACTCCCGATGGCACTCCCGTCACAATTCAAACTGCGGCAGTATTACTGACTGCGGGAAGCGGAAACGAAACATTATTGAAGCAGGTCAACCCAGCCTCTGTGGCACAGGAAAGAAGCCCCATGCAGAAACGGCCACTGCATATGGCTCTGGTCAGAGGGACGCTGCCCCCCTTTAACGGACATTGTGTGGATGGCGCGAAAACCAGAGTCACGATCACCTCAGACATCGATTGCCAGGGACGCACGGTGTGGCAGATAGGTGGTCAGGTTGCCGAGACCGGCGTGCGAATGAATCGACGCGAGTTGATTGAACATGCTGCCCGTGAGCTGGCAGCTTCGGTTCCCGGAATAGAGCTGAATGGTCTGGAATGGAATACTTACACAGTCGATCGAGCCGAAGGGGCCACCAAATCGGGGCATCGACCGGAAACGCCACAGATTCTGCAGGAAGGGAATCTGTTCACAGCGTGGCCTACCAAACTGGCACTGGCACCTCAACTGGCGGAAGAAATCTGTGAGCGGCTGTCCGATATTCGCATGGCGCCGACCCCGCAGGATGATTCCTGGAAATCAGAACTGGCGCCGTTATCCCGGCCACAGGTAGCTTTGCCTCCCTGGGAAACCGCCGTCGACTGGGTGAGACTTGATGAACAGTTTAGTCAACGAGAGGCTGCCTGATCTTTGTCAGGTCGAACTTCGAATATGCAATATCGTCCGTTAGGAAATACCGGTTTCTCTGTCAGCGCCCTGGGGTTCGGTGCCTTCAAGATTGGTCGCAATCAGCAGATCAAATATAGCCAGCCTTACGATCTTCCCGATGATCAATCTACGGATCGCCTGCTGAATTCTGTACTGGACATGGGGATCAACCATATTGACACGGCGCCCGCTTATGGCATCAGTGAAGAACGCATTGGCCAGTTCCTGGCACATCGACGCAATGAATTTCTGCTGTCGACGAAAATTGGTGAGACGTTTGAGAACGGTGCCTCCACCTATGACTTCTCCCGTTTGAGTCTGAAGTCGAGCCTGGAACGCAGTCTGAGCCGACTGAAGACTGAGGTACTGGATGTGGTGCTGATTCACTCGAACAACTGCGAAGCCGAAATCTTAAATCACAGTGATGCAATTGAAACACTGCAGGCAGCGAAACAGGCGGGGCAGATTCGCTGGATCGGTCTGTCTGCCAAAACACTCTCTGGTGCGAAGTCGGCACTCGAGTGGGCGGATGTGCTGATGGTGGAATATCATCTGCAGGATCGCAGTCATGAAGCACTCCTGGTTCAAGCCGCACAAAAGGGCGTGGGAGTCTTCGTGAAAAAGGGGCTTGATTCAGGTCAGCTCTCACCCGCGGATGCGATTCCCTTTGTGCTACGTAACCCGGGTGTCAGTAATCTGGTGGTCGGCGGTTTGAATCTGAAGCATCTTCAGAGCAACTGGCAGACCGCCTGCAATACCTCGATTGCGCCGGCTGCTTAATTCTGGCCATGCTCGTTTTATTCGACCAGCGGCGTTTTATGTAAGAAACATAAGTATTTCCTGCGCGGAATTTCCCGGCTGAAAAGCATGTTTCTACGGTGTACATCCCCTTTTCTACAGTGCCTGTCGGCTTGGCATTCGGGGTGGTTCGGACTATAAAGGAGTAAAGCATCATCAAAGTTTATTACGATCTATATTGAACCCCTTTTGAGTCCCGCACTATGGCGCCCAAAGTCGGCTTGTTTATCCCCTGTTATATTGATCAACTGTACCCACAGGTAGGAATTTCGACTCTGAAAGTATTAGAACATTTCGGGGTGGATGTCGAGTACCCGGAAAGTCAGACCTGTTGTGGTCAGCCCATGGCGAATACCGGCTGTACAAATGAAGTCGCCCCGCTGGCAAAACGGTTTCTGGATATTTTCAAAGGATATGACGCTGTTGTCTGCCCTTCGGGCAGTTGTGTCTCAATGGTCACGCATCATTACGATGAATACTTCTCGGATAACCCCGAGTACGAGGAACTCAAAGCGAAAACGTATGAGTTCTGTGATTACCTGACCAACGTTCTGGAAATCAAAACTCTGTCGGGACGGTTCCCGCATAAAGTCGGACTGCATCAGAGTTGTCATGGTCTGCGTGAACTTCGACTGGCCAGTTCCAGCGAAGTCATGGGCCCCCCGTTTGGGAATGTGCGCGTGCTGCTGGAAAGCATTGAGGGGGTTGAACTCTCTCAACTGCAACGGCCTGATGAATGTTGTGGCTTTGGTGGAACGTTCGCGGTCGCTGAAGAAGCGGTCTCCTGCATGATGGGAGAAGATCGTGTGCACGATCACGAACAGGCGGGCACGGAAGTGTTGACGGCTCTGGATATGTCCTGCCTGATGCACCTGGATGGAATTATCCGCCGGCAGAAGAAACCAATTCGAGTGATGCATATCTCTGAAATTTTAGTCGAGTGTTTGTAAGATGCCTTCACATCCAAAATTAGCTGCGGAATTCGTTAAGAATAAAGACCGTGCGCACTGGCACGATCAGGCACTGTGGTTCGTCCGTTCCAAACGTGACAAGGCGGCGAAACAGATTCCGGAATGGGAGCTGCTCCGCGAACAGGCTTCGAAAATCAAATCATACACGGTTTCCCATCTGCCTGATCTGCTGGAAGAATTCGAGCGGAATGCCACCGCACGTGGCGTACAGGTTCACTGGGCCCGCAATGCCACCGAACATAACGAGATTGTACACGGCCTGTTAAAAAAGCATAATGTATCGCGCGTGGTAAAGAGCAAATCCATGCTCACGGAAGAGTGTCATCTCAATCCCTACCTGGAACGACATGGGATTGAGATCATTGATACCGATTTGGGTGAGCGGATCGTGCAGATGCAGAACAAGCCTCCCAGCCACATCGTGATGCCCGCCATACATATCAAAAAAGAAGAGATCGGCGAACTGTTCCACGAACAACTGGGGACAGAAAAAGGAGCGACTGACCCACAGTATCTGACCGAAGCGGCCCGCCAGCATTTACGGCAGAAATTTATCGAAGCGGAAGCCGGCATTACAGGCGTGAATTTCGCGATCGCGGAAACGGGTGGATTTGTCGTCTGCACGAATGAAGGGAACGCCGACCTGGGAACGTCGCTCAACAAACTGCACATCGCCTGTATGGGGATCGAGAAACTGATTCCCCGCGCGGGTGATTTAAGTGTGTTTCTGCGACTGCTGGCCCGTTCGGCGACCGGACAGCCGATCACCACGTATTCCTCTCACTTTCATGGTCCGGCACCGGGTGCAGAAATGCATATCGTACTGCTGGATAACGGACGCAGCGAAATTTCCGGCAGTGATGAATTTCGGCGGTCACTGAACTGCATTCGCTGTGCTGCCTGTATGAATACCTGCCCCGTGTATCGACGGAGTGGAGGTTACAGCTACAGCAACACGGTACCGGGCCCCATCGGTTCCATTCTGGGGCCCGCCAAAGATCCGAAAGCGAATTCCACCCTGCCCTTTGCCTGCAGTCTGTGTGGTTCCTGCACTGATGTCTGTCCGGTAAAAATCGATCTGCATCATCAACTGCTGACCTGGCGAAAAGAACTGCGCGTGAAGGGATTATTACCGTTTTCGAAACGGCTCTCGATGAAAATGATGTCGTGGATGATGCAGGCACCTGGCATGTATCGTTTCGTGGGGAAAATGGCGCGTTCAATTGTGCCTTATCTGCCGCGGTTCATGCTTTACAATCGCTTGAACGACTGGGGTAAACAGAGAGAACTTCCCATCATACCCAAACAGAGTTTCCGAGAGTGGATGAAGCAGAACCATGACGACAAGTAAAGATGAAATCCTGAGCAAGCTGCGCAGTCAGTCGATTCCTCAAACCGAGTTACCCGATCTGCAGTCGATCGAACTCTCCTCACAGTGGATTCGTTATGAGGATCCGACAGAGCAATTCGCAGAAACACTGGCTTCCGTAGGCGGACTGTGTGTCCGCGTTAAAAATGTAGACGAAGTCAACTTACATCTGTCGGAGTTGCCCGCGTATCTGGAATCGAAAAATGTCTGTTCTCAGGTTGCCGGTTGTGGACAACCTAACGTGAGCATTCCCGATATCACCGACCCACATGATTTTGAGAATATCGATTTTGCGATTTTACCGGGTGAATTCGGCGTAGCAGAAAATGGTGCGGTCTGGATCTCCAATGATGGCGGTCCCGCGCGAACCCTCTATTTTCTGTCACAGCATGTTGCGCTGCTGGTTCCCGCCAGTGAGATTCTAAATCACATGCATCAGGCGTATCAGAAACTGGGATTTGCTGAAAACGGGTTTGGCACTTTTATGTCGGGACCTTCCAAAACGGCTGATATTGAACAGTCCCTGGTGATCGGTGCGCATGGTGCCCGCTCCCTGATTGTCTTTCTGGTCGAAGAATCGTTTTGAATTCACTGAGCCGTTGCTCAGGAATTTGTCAGATTTTTTGTAACTTTCTTCGGTTCAAACAGGTACACTAAGCTGTATTCAGATTGCGCATGATCAATCTGATTCTATTCTTAGATCCGTTTTTTTCTGTCGGAGGTTCTCCGTGTCGATCACGATTTCCATATCTTTCCTAAAACGATTTACGCTGACTGTCTGTTTTCTTTCACTTAGTTCGCTGGGTTTAGCCCAAGCTGATAACGAACCGCGTAAAGAGAAAACGGACTGGAATAAACCGATTGCCGTGGCGACAATCGCCAGTATTGAACGCGTTCTGGATGACATCGATTACATCTTTGCTACCGTGGACAAACCTGAATATCCCGCGATGATCAAAGGATTTCTGGCACAGTATCGCAATCTGGAAGGCCTGGATAAAACAAAACCGCTGGGTGCTTTTGTGTTTCTGGACAAAGGCATCTCTCCGCAACCGGTTGTCGTGGGATTTATCCCGGTCAAAAGTCTGGAAGAACTGACGCAGACTCTGGGAGAAGTCGGATTTCTGATAAATCCTGTGGAGGGAAAAGCAGACTGCTACACCCTGGCGTTACCCACTTTCTCATTGCATATCAAAATGGCCCATGGTTATGCATTTCTGCAGATCAAAAGCGAAGCGTTGGACAGAGATTTTTACAATCCGGATGAGTTCACCAGTGCACTTGCCAAAGAATATGACATCGCTGGTGCACTGTTTTTGAGTAATGTCCCCGAGCCGATGCGGTTGATGGCCGTCGATCTGGCCAGTGCAAGTATGGATGAAAAACTTCAACAAAAACCTGGTGAAGATGATCTGAAGTTTCAGACTCGCAAAGAGACTTCGATGCTCGCATTGAAACAGTTTGAACGTGTTGCCCAGGATGGCGCGCAACTGACTATCGGCTATGCGTTGTCGAAAGAGAAAAAGAACATCCAACTCCATCTGGGTGTCAAAGCGCGACCTGATACGCCGCTGGGAAAAGAATTTGAGCAGTTGGCGAAAACTTCCAGCCAGTATTCTTATCTACAGGCCGATTCTGCAGAATTACTGGGATATACGATTCTCCCGCTCCGAAAAGAGTTTGAGCAGAAAATGATTCTGGATCTGATCGAAAAATCAACCACAGACGTACCGCCGATTCTGCTGGGTGATGATGCAAATCCTGGATCTGTCTCTAAGATGTTGGATTCACTGAAGGCAACCGTTGGCTCAGGCAAGCTGGATGGTCACATTCAACTGCAACAGGTCGGAGCAGGAAAAGTAGCACTCATTGGTGCCGTGAAACTGACAGATGGCCAGCAGTTTCAACAGGGTCTCCAGGAGTTCTTCGATTTGACGAAACAGGCTGATGATACAAAAGGCGTGGAAGGAAATGTTTCCGAAGTTGATGGCATCGCCATTCATAAAATCACCCCCAATCAACTAAAAGAAGATACGAAAAAGTTATTTGGTCAAGACCCGGTCATTTATATCGGCTGCAGTCAGGACGAATGCTGGATGGCCATGGGTGAAGCAGAAAGCCTGGAACTGTTGAAAAAATCGATTTCGACAAGCAAAAATCATGCTCAGGACCGCAAACCGGGCACCGCTTTCCTGCTGTCTCTCAAACTGGCAGCGATGATTCCCCTGGCTGAAGAAAATGCAAAAGATCCCGATTTCATTGAATCTGCGAAAGTCGCCTTCGCTTCCGGTGGCGATCTGGTGACCATTTATCCTAAAATCACGGACGATCAAGCCAGCCTGAATCTGGAATTTGGTGAAGGATTCATCAGGCTGATTTCTTTAGCCATTGCTAACCGTAAGTAGCCTGTCTTCAAATTAAGTGTCGCATCTTCTTATCTAAGAATCCCCGCGAACTGGAACAGGCACTAGAATATTATCTGCGCTATGCCTGAACCAGAAACAGAAGTACTGCCTTATCTGACAGAAGGTTTACCGGGCACCGGCGGCGAATTAAAGCAGACCCCTGAAGACTTTATCGTGGAAGAGATCCCGGTCTATGCTCCTTCGGGTGAAGGGGACCACCTGTTTCTGTGGGTGGAAAAACGGGATGTCTCGGCGCAGTTTCTGGTGAAGGTTCTGTCAGAACAATTGAAGGTCGATTCGCGGGAAATAGGAGTGGCGGGCCTGAAAGACCGCTGTGCCATTACGCGGCAAATGGTCTCTGTTCCCGCGGAATGTAAGCCCCTGCTGGAAGGGTTTCGCTTTGAAGGGATTCGCATTCTGGAAGCAACCCGTCACGAACGGAAACTCAAAACAGGTCATCTTAAAGGGAACCGCTTTACGCTTTTACTGAAAGCGACGACTGAGAATGCATTCGCCCATGCAAATGCTATCCTGGAGAAAATCAAAGAGACGGGTTTTCCCAACTATTATGGTTCACAGAGAATGGGCCGTGATAATGAAACACAGCGGATGGGGATGAAGCTGTTAAAAAATGAAAAGGTTTCCGCAAAATACTTTCGGAATAAATCCCTGAAGCGGCTGGCTTTGTCGGCGGCGCAATCCAGCCTGTTTAATCGGGCGCTGTCTCATCGAGTCTCTGCTCAGACCCTGCATACGGTTCAACTGGGTGATATCATGCAGGTTTGTGAATCCGGGGGACTGTTCGTGGTCGAGGATGTCGCTGCGGAGCAACAGCGGTTTAATCAGCGGGAAACCGTGATCACCGGTCCTATTTTCGGGCCCAAAATGAAACAGCCCACCGACGATATTCTGGAAGCAGAGACTGCGATTCTGCAGGAGTTTTCCCTGGAGCCGGCTCACTTTTCGCGATTTAAAAAACTGACACCGGGTGCCCGCCGACCATTCCTGATCAGGCCTGAAGATCTTAAAATCAGTCAGACGACGGAAGGTATCCAATTCGATTTTACGCTGCCTTCCGGAGTGTATGCGACTATGCTACTCAGGGAATTTATGAAAAACGAGACGGCTGTCATGTCGACAGGCGACTCGATATGAAAGGAAGACACTGTGAAAGTTCTGATTGATGAGGAACAGATTAACTCACGAGTAATTGAACTGGGTCGCGAACTTGCCCAGGAATATCAGAATCAGCCCTTAACCATTATCGGGATCCTGGCAGGTAGCCTGGTCCTGCTGGCCGATCTGATCCGGGCCATTGATGTACCTCACCAGGTCGGTGTGTTACAGGCTTCCAGTTATCGCGGCAAATCAACCACGCCGGGAGAATTACAGGTCAATCTGGATTACCTTCCCGATCTGACAGATCGTGATGTTCTGCTGGTGGATGATATTTTTGATACGGGTAAAACCATGCAGACCGTGCTGGCTCAAATTCAGAATCAGAATCCCCGATCTCTGAAATCAGCCGTCCTGCTCTGGAAAGAAGAAGCGTCAACAGTCGATCTGAAACCCGACTATCACTGCTTTAAAATTCCCGAGCATTTTGTTGTCGGTTATGGGCTGGACTTCAACAACGAATACCGCCACCTGCCTTTCATCGCATCCCTGGAAGGCTCGGATCTTGCATAAATCGAATCTGTAGAACGCACATGATTCGAGTGCGTTCTACAGAATTCATGATTGATTACACATCCAGATTTTTCACATCGAGTGCGTGTTTCTCAATGAATTCGCGGCGAGGTTCCACGACATCACCCATCAGAACGCGGAAGATTTCGTCGGCAGCAGCGGCATCCTGCATACCCACCTGCAGTAGAACCCGTTTTTCCGGATCCATACTGGTATCCCAGAGTTCTTCTGAATTCATTTCGCCCAGTCCTTTGAAGCGGGTCAGCTTGAGACCTTTTTCACCGATGTCTCTTAACGCAGGCAGGAGTTGTCTGAGGTTGCTCAGTTTCGAGGCATTGCTGCCACTGTTGATGCAAAACGGATAGATGGGTTCGCCGTTGCGGTTTCCAGGAGAATAGAAATCTTTCAAATGGATTCCATAGCCTTTTAACTTTTGCAACAAATCGTTAATCGTGCGGATTTCATGCAGGTCGGTCACCTGCAG
Organism: Gimesia sp.; assembly: GCF_048262075.1. Lineage (GTDB taxonomy): Bacteria > Planctomycetota > Planctomycetia > Planctomycetales > Planctomycetaceae > Gimesia. The sequence goes on along the minus strand of NZ_JBLXFK010000005.1, from coordinate 179,877 downwards.
GGCTCCTGCTTCTGCAAACTCATCGTTGTCTTCTTCAGCCCCTTCCACTTTTTCTGTTTCACCATTGTCATCGGCAATCTGCAGTTCATCACCGCGCTTGGCTTCTTCTTCTTTCAGGAATTTTGCCATTTCTTCCTGAGAAGTAAACCAGAACTGCTGTTTGCCCAGAAAGATACGGTACTGAGGCAGCAAACCTTCTTCGGTCGCAAAGTTCAAAGCAATGAATTTCAGGTCAATGCCTCGACGGTCGAGTGTGCCCAAAGGTTCTTCCAGATTGGAAACCAGGCCCACCAGTTTTTCCAGCATCTCGCCTTCAAATATAGTCCCATCTTCATGCTGCAGATTCGAATCCGTGAGAGCCAGCTCTACCAGCTCGGTCATCATTTCATCCTGTGTCTGCACATAACGGACTTTCTTACCCTGTGTAACACGATACAAAGGGGGCTGCGCGACATACACACAACCATTGTTGACGAGCTCCCGCATATGACGGAAGAAGAAGGTCAGCAGCAATGTCCGAATGTGGCTACCATCGACGTCGGCATCGGTCATCAGGATGATCTTGCCGTAACGACGTTTGGTCACGTCATCAAAGGCAGCTCCCGGAGGAACGCCCACTGCTTTGAAGATGTTGGCGATTTCCGCGTTATCCAGAACTTTAACCAGCTGTGCTTTTTCCACATTCAGAATCTTACCACGCAGGGGTAGAATCGCCTGGATGTTGGAGTCACGGCCGGTATCTGCAGAACCGCCGGCTGAATCACCTTCGACCAGGTAGAGTTCGGTGATATCGAGTTCGCGGCTGCGGCAGTCGCGCAGTTTTTCAGGCAGGCCGCCTGTGGTGAGCGCTCCTTTGCGGCGGACCATTTCACGGGCTTTTTTGGCTGCTTCACGGGCTTCCGCTGCCAACAGACCTTTGAGTGAAATCTTCTTCGCGACGCCCGGGTTCTCTTCGAAAAACTTGGTCAGTTTTTCGTTCACAACGGTTTGCACAATGCCTTCGACTTCGCTGTTTCCGAGTTTGGTCTTGGTTTGACCTTCGAACTGAGGATCAGGAACGCGGACAGTAATCACCGCGGTCAAGCCTTCGCGGAAATCGTCGCCACTCGGTGTGAAGTCTTTGAAGAGATTGGCTTTTTTGCCGTAGGCATTGATTGATCGGGTTAATGCACCGCGGAAACCGGAGAAATGGGTTCCGCCTTCGATGTTGAAAATATTATTGGCAAAACAGCGTACATTTTCGGTAGAACCATCGTTGTGCTGTACCGAAATATCGACTTGCACCCCTTCGAGTTCCCCCTGGATGTGAATGATTTCTTCGTAGAGAACGGTCTCTGTACGGTTCAGGTGACGTACGAATTCCACGAGCCCTTCCTCATAGTGAAATTCATCAGTCTGACCAGTACGCTCATCGGTAATGCGAATCCGCACACCGGCATTCAGGAAGGCGAGTTCCTGAAGTCGCTTGGTCAGTGTGTCGTAGACTAATTTGGTATCCGGAAAGATCGTACCATCGGGTTTGAAGGTGATTTTTGTTCCGCTTTTCTCAGTCTTGCCAAGTTTCTTCAGCGGAGTCTTCAACAGACCCTGGTGGAAATCCATCGTCCAGACGTGTCCTTCACGTCGGACTTCGGCTTCCAGCCATTCACTCAAGGCGTTCACAGCGGTAATCCCGACGCCGTGCAACCCCCCCGTTCCGGTCTTGTAGCCCCCTTCGCGGTCGAATTTTCCTCCCGCGTGGATTTCCGTCAAAACGACTTCGAGAGCGGGCCTGTTATTCATGTCAGGCATGACCCCCACGGGAATCCCGCGACCATCATCGCTACAGGTCACACTGCCATCCGCGTTGATTTTGACGTTGATGATCGAAGCGTAATTGTTCACACATTCGTCGATCGAGTTATCTACAACTTCGTAGACCAGATGATGCAGACCCCGGAGCGTGGTATCTCCGATATACATGGCAGGCCGGGTACGAATCCCTTCGACGCCTTCCAGGGCACGAATATTGGATTCATCGTATCCCGTTTTTTTCAACTCTGACTGACTCTCTTCTTGATCACTCACGCTTTATCACTCCCGTGAATTTGTTTTCTGTTTCGTTGTTGCGAAACGTTGTCTGATCTTAGACCAGTCTCAAACAGTAATTTCACATTCCATTTTTTAGCTGTTTGAGCTACTTGTTTGCCTTGGATTTCAAGCGAAATCGAATATCGCGGACATCCTGTTTTCCGTACTCCTGCTGTAATTTCGTCAGTAATGATTTCTTATGAAATGAATTCAGCTCATTCAGCAGAGCCGAGTTTTCGACCCCGACCTGCACAATTCTGTTTTTGATGCCCATCACGCTTGTCTGACCTGCGATTTTTTCACCAGCAGCCTGTTTCCAGGCATTTGTCAGCCGTTGATCTCCCTGTACCCTGGAAAGCCCTTTTAATGCAATCAGCTCAGAAAGTACCTGGGAGACCGGTGCAGGTGAAGGCACGGCACGACTCTTTTTGAATTCGTACTTTTGAGACATGTATTACCGTGCTTGCGAGAGAGGCATGATGACGTACGTGTAACCATCGTCTGTTTTCAGAACTGCGGCGCTGTCTGAATCGATCAGCTGTAGTCTGATGTGAGCGGCTGAGTCGAGTGTCTTCAGAAAGTCAGCCAGGTAACGCACATCAAACGTGATCACAATGTCTTCCCCTTCGAAGGGAATGGGGATCTCCACCTTTGATTCTCCCACCGATGCGGCCACACTTTTCAAAGTCAACAGGCCGCTGGAGAAGATGAAATCCACTCCCCGTGTTTCCACGTCAGTCACAATCTGTGCCTGGCGAACCGCTCCGAAGAAAGTGCCGACTTCCAGATCGATATTATGTGTCGGTTCGGGAGGAATCACATCGCGGTATTTCGGGAAGCGGCCTTCAACGAGTCTGCCAAAAATGGTGGAACGACCACTTTTCACAATCACATCATTGGCTCGAATCGCGATCTGGATGTTACCTTCATCGCCTGTCAGGCTCTTTTCAATCAGTGACATCGCTTTGGCAGGAATCACGGGTCGATTATTTTCATATGCTTCGGCCCCCTGGTAACTGCACGCTGCTTCTACCATTGCCAGTCTGCGGCCATCGGTGGCTGCCAGGGTTAATTTATCGCCTTCGACATCAAACAGCACCCCACCGAGGGCATAGCGCGTGCTTTCCGGATCGGTGGCAAACACGGTGCGGCGAATCATTTCACGAAATGACTGCATCGGAATTTCGAAGAAATTGGATTCATTGAAAGTTTCCACGGCGGGAAACTCTGAAGGATCGTGTACCGACAGGCGGAATTCACTTTTGCCGGCCTGAATCAGGATAAAGTCCTGGTCGGACTCTTCGTCTTTTTTGAGTTCAATTTCTACGGAATCGGTATGGGCTTCCCGCAAGATGGAAACCAGCTCATGTACGGAGAGCAGAATCTGCCCGGGAACCATGACTTCGACTTCTTCGAAATCAAAGCGAATACTGACTTCCAGGTCTGTTCCACTCAGTGTTGCTTTTCCGTCTGCTGCTTCCAGTTTGGCACACTTCAGAACTTCTTTAGGTGTGCGGGAACTGATGACGCTTCCAATGATTTGAAAGCCGGATAACAGGGTAGATCGAGAACAACTGAGCTTCATGTTTGAATCAACTTATGTAAAAATGCGTGGAATATGACGGCAGCTGCGGACATTGATGGGGACTCTTTCTGGCTGCCTGAAATCTAATCTTAAATGCTGCTGATATTTTATGTGATTTCGGCAACTTTCACAATCATTCAGAGGTTCCGAATCTACACAACTGCATTGATTTCCAAGGGAGTTTTAATCTAAAAGATTTTTAATTAGCAGTAGTAGTATCAGAGGCATCAGAAAATTGTGGATTATGACAGAATAGAAGACGTAAGACGCTGAAAAATAGAGACTTAGGTACAGCGATTCCTATGGAATTTCTGTCGAGAACCTGTTGGTGGGACCTTGGTGGAATGCAGACTGGCTGATCAGAAAGAAGAGGACTTTGAAAAGTCACTGTCAGCGGTGTTCAGAACCGAAAAAGAAGTCGACGTTCGCCCACAGAGTTTGAACAGATTATCGACAAAACAGGGAATGAGAAACCATGTGATCGAGGCTGTATAAAGTTTCCTGATCCGATTTCTCTGGTTGAATTTCCTGTCCGCTATAAAGGGTATACCCCAAGTTGTTGCTTGATGCGAGAAATCTGCTGGCGTAATCCGGGTGATTTTTCGAGATCGTTCTGAATTTGACGACAGGCATGAATAACCGTGCTGTGGTTCTTGCGATTAAAATAATTTGCGATATTTGCTAAAGATTCACCGGTCAATTCCCGGGAAAGAAACATGGCACATTGTCGAGGCAGAACAATCTGCTGGGAGCGGTTGGCGGACCGGATTTGAGCCAGGCTGGTTTTAAACTCACGGCAGACGACTCTGGTAATTTTGGCGGGACTGGTTCGCGGTGGATCCAGATTTCCCGACAGGAATTCCTGCACAAAGCGGCCATCAATTCGATTCTGCTGAATTCGACTGACGGTATGTAATTGATTCAGGATCGCAGACAGCTCCCGTGGCGAGCTCTCTTTCTGACGTGCAATCAAAGTGAGTTCTTTTTCTTTGATGGGAATCTGTTCGAAATCGGCCCAGAATTTTAAGAGCTCCAGTCTGCTCTGGTATTTCAAGGGAGAAATTCCCACGCAGACGCCGCCATGGAATCGATTGATCAGCTTCTTCTGAAAATGAGCCAGTTCGCCCGGGGGCTTTATCGAAGTAATGATGGCGACGCCACCCTGCTTTAGAATCACATCCAGAGTCGAGAGCAGTTCGATCTGAGTATGCATCCGGTTTTCCAAGCTGTGAATATCTTCCAGAACCAGTAGTTTCAGCTCGCGAAGTTTATCCTGAAGCGTCGAAATACGCTTGTTTTTCGACGCCACTGCGTATTTCGCAGCAAATTCGCTGGCTGTCATGCTGTTCCATTCAGCGTCCGGATGGAGCTTATCATAATCGGGTATTAGCGAGTTAATCAGAGCCGATTTTCCGCAACCTGAAGGACCGTAAATGTAGACCAGCTGGGGGTCAGGCACATCTGTGCTCTGCAACAAATGTGAGACAGCCGTAAACGCATACTGATATTCGGTGAATACCTTGAATGGACGAACGGTCGCTGCTTGTTGAGATTTTACGGATTTTGACATGATCCTGGAGACTTCTTTGTCAGAAATATCCTGTTCCAGAACTTTACAGCTTGAACATGCGCGTCTGGCTTTGTGAGCCGATAATGGCTGAGTCGGATTCACTGATGAAATCAACCGAAACACCCAGGTTACTGCAAAGCAATTCCATCATGCTTTGCATTTCCAGAATATCCAGATTTTTAGGAACAGCGATTTTGATCATCATTTCAAATGTTTGACCGTCTTCAGAACTGGTTGCTGAGAGGTCCAGAATATCGACTCCATCCTGACCGAGTTGTGAAGATATTTTCCTGAGGATTCCCGCATGGTTTTCTCCCGAAATCGAGATCAGGTACTTCACACTTTCTCCCGGAGAGAGAATCGAGGGTACTTCGACATCCGGGTCTTTCACGGAAACATCGACATTAAAAGCATTGCACATACCTTCAATATGTTCCTGGATAAGAGTAGGATCTCTTTGTTCTGGAAAATCTGCGGCGATCACTATCGAGAAAAAGTTCTGGATCACGGCGATACTGGCTTCATGCAGATTGGCACCCAGTTCGTCTATCGCTGTAGTTACAGCAGCCATGATCCCGACACGATTAGCCGACAGGAGAGAGATTATATAACGTTTCATACCAGACTCCGGTTCTGTCGAGACAGATAGACTGATCCCGATCCAAGTCATTGCTGAATGGGAGTAGAAAACTGTATTGTAGCGACTCGGTCTGAAAAATTGCGATCAGGATGGGAAAATATTAGATCTGATCATAGAAAAGCCCCGTTTCCGCAGGGAGAAAAATCGCCTATCTTTTCTGGTAAAATTGATGTAAGTTGTTAAATACCATAGAGTCCGATCATCTGGTCGATCGTATCTCTCCCTAGACTGTGTCCCGTTTTACTGTAGCGTCTCCAGGGCTGTTTGGCCCGAGTCTATTAGATTGCGAGACGCTATACTTAATTGTGATGCGCTCTAGATAAATCAGTGAATAGGAATGGTTCATGGTCCGGCTCGTTTCGTTAACGGTAATCCTCTGCCTGATTCTCTTTCTGGGGATCATGTTCTTCAAAGTGATCATGCCTTTCATTCTGCCTTTGTTCCTGGCAGCGGTGGTGGCCATGGTCAGTCAGCCCGTACTGAATTATTTTATCAGACGGACCCGGGGACATGTCCGAATCGCCGCCGGTCTGACAACCACATTGATTGTCTCTGCCATTCTGGTTCCCTTGTGTGTGGGAATATTTCTGGGATCCCTGCAGCTGTTTACCACAGTCGTCAATACCCTGGACGAGGCAAACTGGAATAAGACCGTCAAAACGATTCGCGAAAAAGTGGAAATCAGCAACGATAAATTTCATCAGTTCGTGGAATGGTCGAACGAGTATCTGGATCAGGATCTGGATCCGCTGGCGAAAACAGAAAAATCAGCGAACCCTCAAATTTCGGAAGATTTTATCCGTAAGAACCTGCAGGCAACACTGGTTCCCATTGCCAAGCGTTCGCTGGGGATTGCCGCTTCAACGGTCGGATTGCTGGGAAGTCTCTTCTCTGCGCTGATTGCTTGGATCATGTTTATCATCGCCCTCTATTATTTTCTGGCTGATGGTTATCTGCTGATTGAATCAACGCAGTCACTGATTCCCGTTCATGTCGATTATCAGAAACGGCTCATTGATCAGTTTCAAAAGGTGGTACGAGCCGTGGTTCTGGCCACTTTTCTGGCAGCCATTGGACAGGGATTGACGACTGCGATTGCCTTATCGATAGTCGGCTTTGATCATTTTATTGTATTTCTGATTCTGGCAACCATCACATCCATGGTTCCCCTGTTGGGTTCCTGGCTGATCTGGATGCCTTGTGCTGGATGGTTGATGTACCAGGGGCACTGGGGATCGGCCGTTTTTCTAATCCTGATTGGGACCCTGGTTGTCGGCACGATGGACAATATTATTCGCACTTATGTACTGCAGAGCGATGCCAAATTACATCCACTGCTGGCCTTTGTCAGTGTATTGGGAGGTCTGCAGATGATGGGCCTCTGGGGGGTCTTCATCGGGCCAATCGTGGCTTCCTGTCTGCACGCACTGGTACAGATCTTTAATACCGAATTGAAAGCTTTCTCACAGGAAAAATTTCATGCGCAAGGCCTGTTGGAAACGATGACAGACGATCCGCCGGTTGCGAAAAGTGACCAAACCGACGAAAAACCAGCTGAGTCATCCGTCAGCGAAGCCGCTGCGGAAGAAGTACAGACCTCTCAGAAAGCAGAGAGTAAACCGGCTTCAGAACCAGCGAAATCACCTCCCGGGAAGAAAAAGAAGCGCCGCCGGTAAACCGGCCGGCTCATTCTTTTCATTGAGAGGCATTTAGTGACTGGTACTCAAAGTGAAGATTGGCAGTAACATCGAGAGTGCAATAAAGCCGATGATCGAGCCCATACAGACCACCATGATCGGTTCAATCAGAGTGGTGGCAGATTTAATCGCGATTTTAACTTCGCGGTCGAAATAATCACTTAATTTATTCAGCACCATACCCAGGCGACCCGTGGATTCACCTGAAGCGATCATTTGCTGCATGGTCGGGGGAAACAGTGTTTTCCCTTCCATTGCTTCATGAATCTGTTTCCCTGTCATCACCAGTTCGCTGATTTCCATCCAGCTCTGTTTGAAATGCACATTATCGGTCACGCCGGAGCTGAGCTCGAGTGCTTCCAGCATGGGAACCCCGGCATTCACTGTGGTTGCCAGCGTACGTATACTGCGGCTGATTGCCAGTTTCTTGAGCATGGAACCGAAGACAGGCATGCGGATTAAAGTCCAGTCGAAGGCAGATTTGCCCCAGGCCTGTTTTCGAACATAACAGAAGGCCCCCACAAAGGCGGCCAGAAACAGTAAGATCAGATACCAGTAGGAGGTCATCGCCGTGGAGACCAAAATCATGGCTTTCGTCGGAGCCGGTATCGCCGCTCCCTTTGAAGCAAACATCGGCATCAATTTTGGAAAGACGTACGTCAGGAGAAAAATACAGATGCCAACACACATCACCAGCATGATAGCAGGATAAATCAGAGCACCTTTGACCTGCTGAATGGTTTCCTGTTCTTCTTCAGCCTGAGCAGCAATCCGGTTCAGCATTTGTGGCATGGTTCCACTGGCTTCACTGGCTTTAATCAGGTTGACATACGTGCGATCAAACTGTCTGGGAAAATCTGCCAGGGCAGCTGACAGGTCACTTCCGGATTCGACACTTTTTTGAATATGCGCCAAAATCTCAGCAAGAACCGGATTTTCAATCTGTTTCGCAATGCCTTCCAGGGCGGTTGCCACCGGCACACCGGCGTCGACCATAATCGCCATCTGGTTGGTGAAATAGATGATTTCTTTACGGGGCACCCGTTTTTTTCTTGCGATGCTGGTCGTGTTTTCGGAACTGGTATCAGATTCATCCAGCGCCAGCAGATACAAACCTTCCTGCCGCAATTTTGCGACGGCTTCGTCCCGGGAATCAGCGACCAGTTCACCGGTCTGATTCTGGCCACTTGTGTTGCGTGCTGTATAAGTAAACTGCATGAGAGTGCCTTTATGAGTGGGGGCTGATTATGCCAGTAATCCCTGGGAATATTCTTTTGGTGCCTCTCCTTTTAACTCCTGCAGATGCTCATCAATGATGTCCGGGTCGACTTTTCCATTCAGTAATTGTTCTTTCAACGCCTGTTCCATCGTCTGCATACCCATGCGGCGGTTCGTCGAAATGATCCCGGGGATCAAATGCGAAGTCGATTCCCGGATACTGGTCTGCACGGCCCGGTTCATCAGCATGATTTCGAGAGCGGCGACGCGCCCTTGACTATCAGCCGCGGGTAACAGTTTTTGAGTGATGACTCCGCGCAGTGTTTCGGCAAGGTGACTGCGAACCTGGGACTGTTCTTCGGGCGGAAAAACTTCCACCAGTCGATCCACAACGCCGGCTGCACTGGAAACATGTAGAGATGAGAGTACCAGATGCCCCGTTTCGGCTGCCTGCAAAGCGACGCGGATGGTATCCAGATCCCGCAGCTCGCCGATGAGAATAACATCCGGATCCTGGCGGAGAACATGTTTCAGTCCGGAGGCAAATCCCGGGCAGTCTTCGCCGATTTCGCGCTGTTCAATCAGTGATCTTCCATGCTGAAACTGATATTCAATCGGGTCTTCCAGTGTAATAATATGCTTGGCATCCCGCTGATTAATGGCTTCGACCATCGCGGCAAGCGTCGTCGATTTACCGGAGCCGGTCTGCCCGGTTACCAGGATCAGGCCCGTTTTCAGACGCGTCAGCTCTTCCACCACCGGGGGCAAATCCAGGCTGCTCAACGAGCAGATTTCGTTTGAAAAACGGCGGATCGCAGCAGCATAAGTGCCTCGCTGCACATGGATGTTAAAACGAAAACGTCCCAGCCGCGGGATGGTAATGGCAAAGTCGACATCCTTATGTTTGTCGAGTATTTTTTTCTGCTGCTGGTTGAGAACCTGATCACACAGGTCACTGATCGTAACCGGGTCGAGGGGTTCGAGCGCGGTCTTTTTGAGCTCTCCATCAATGCGAAACATGGGAGCCGCATCAATGGCGAGTAAAATATCAGATGCTTTACTGTCTACAGCAGCATGTAATAAATCATTCATTTCCATGGAGGAATCGCTTTCTCGAAATTCGATCTATCTTCACACCGGGTTTGTATATCGGTGACTAATGTTTGAGTGCGGACTTACGGGGAATCCAGCCTTCATCACTGACTTTGAGGGCTTCCTCAATGGTGGTCAGTCCTTCTTTTGCTTTTCTCAGCGCGTCGTATCTGAGCGGAATCATGCCATTGTTCTGCGCATAGTCTTTCACCGCAGCCACAGTCGGATTAGTGGTGATGATTTCCCGCAGTGGATCATCGATCGTCAGGATTTCATGAACGCCAATACGTCCGGAAAAGCCGGTATTTCGACAACGCTTACATCCTTTGCCGCGATAGAATTCATCGACATCCAGTCCGATGCGTTCGACAGCCAGCTGCATTGCTTTAGGCAGTTCGTAAGGTGTTTTACATTTAGGGCATAACTTGCGGCACAGTCGCTGGGCCAGAGCCATATTCAGAGCAGCTCCGATGAGGTAATCATCAACGCCCATATTAATCAGTCGGGTCACGGCTGAAATGGCATCATTGGTGTGCAGCGTACTGAAGACCAGGTGACCTGTCAGGGCAGCTTGAATTGCGATTTTGCCTGTTTCCTGGTCACGAATTTCACCGACCATAATGACGTCGGGGTCCTGTCGCAGCAGACTTCTCAGAATCGAAGCAAACGAGAGTCCAATTTTTTCGTTGACCTGAAACTGGTTAATCATCGGCAACTGATACTCGATTGGATCTTCGACCGTACAGACATTTTTTTCAATCGAACTGACGGCATTTAATGCTGCATAAAGTGTGGTACTCTTACCACTACCCGTAGGCCCGGTCACCAGAATGATGCCGTTGGGCTTGTCGAGCTGTTCGGTAAATTGTTCCAGAACTTCAGAGCTGAAACCGAGCTGTTCGAGTGAAATATTCACACTGCGGTTATCCAGGATTCGGATCACCACTTTTTCGCCGGTCGGCATGGGAAGAGTACTGACGCGCAGGTCAATCGGACGTCCTTCCATCAGCACATGGATTCTTCCATCCTGGGGAAGGCGACGTTCACTGATATCGAGGCTGGCCATAATTTTGATACGGGAAGAAACCGCGGGAGCCAGGTGCACTGGTGGTTCCAGAGCCTGCTGCAGGACGCCATCCACACGGTAACGGACCCGCAGCTGCTGTTCGGTCGGTTCGATATGAATATCACTGGCGCCTTCACGAACGGCGTTATAGACAATGTAATTCACCAGTTTGATAATCGGGCTCTGGCCGGCAAACTCGGCGTCAAAACCGATGTCATCGATTGACTCTTCGATCAGCTCGACATTCGTGCCATTCGCATCGTCGATGATATCGTCGATGACAAAGACATTCGTATTCGGCATATAGGTCTGCACCATCCGCCGAATCTCACGGGCACTTGCCGCTACGATCTGAATTTCGGTTTTGGTCAAGTCTCTGAGTTGATCGACCAGGAAGACGTTCGTCGGTTCCGCGACGGCAACGGTCAGGACATTTCTGACTTTGAACAGCGGAAGGACGGTATGTTTTTCGACAAAATCGCGAGGCAGGACATCGAATATTTTCGAATCGAACATGCGGCTGTCGAGCTGCACATAGGGAATCCGATATTCCAGTGCCAGGCATTCCAGAACCTGATCTTCTGTGCAATATTCCTGGTTGACCAGCAATTCGCCCAGCAGCTGACTGCCATCTCCCTGTGACTGTTCCTCCAGCGCGGACTCTAACTGTTCCAGAGTGATATACTCTTTGTAGATGAGTAAATCACCGAGTCGCATTTTCGGTTGCAGGAGAGAGTTGGTATTCATGTTTAACGATTGAAGTTTCTATTGAAAACTGGAGACCGCGTCGATCACCGAGTCGAACAGATCGATTCTCTGATCGATGCGTGTGATTTCCAGAATTTTCTTACCCGGGTCTTCCAGGCCACTGATCTTGAGGTTTCCACCCTGTTCACGGGTCAGATCCTGAATATCCAGCAAAGCTTCGAGCCCTGCACTATCCAGGATTTCACTGTGGTCCATCTGCAGCACAACCTGGTAGTGTTGGTCGTTGATGGCAGCAGACAGGGCGTTGACGAATTCGGTGGATGTGTCATCCGTTAATTCGTCAGGTGTGTGCGCCACCATGACATTTCCAAAGATTTCGGTTGTGATCTGCATGAGTTAATATCTAAATACGTGGTTTACGGGCGGAATTCGGATCGAGTCCAATGACCTGATTTCGACCACCCTCTTTGGCTTTGTATAAGTTTTCATCGGCGATACGAACCAGTTCGTTCGTGGTGGTTGCCGGATGTTTGAATTCGGTGACGCCGAAACTGGCAGTGACCTGCAACTGTTGACCTTCAAACAGGATCGGGCAGTTTTCCATCGTTTCGCGCAGATCTTCGGCAATCTGCATGGCTTGTGAATATTCATGATCCAGCAGAACTCCGATGAACTCTTCTCCACCGTAGCGTGCAATAATTGCTTTATCGGGCATGACGGTTTGCCAGATCCGCGCCACTTCCTTCAAAACAAAGTCACCTGCCTGATGGCCGTAGGTGTCGTTGAACGATTTAAAATGGTCAATGTCGCTCATGATAATACTGAGCTGACTGGACTGGGCATCCGCCTGTTTGACCAGATCGTGCAGTTTTTCCTGGAAGGTGGCATGGTTGAATAAACCAGTCAGACCATCACGGCTGGCCATTTCTTCAATCCGCTTAAACAACTGGGAATTCTTAATACCCAGAGCATAGATATTGGAGAGAATATACAGGAGGCGACCAATGGTGGGTGATTCCACATCCACTTTATCAATGACCAGCAGACCGATCAGATCAGAACCGACGGTCAAGGGAGCGATCGCATCGGGCATGTGCGGATCTTCGTCCAGAATCCGTTTGAGCCGGTAGTCCTGCTCAGCATCATTTCGCATGACAATCTGACGGTGTTCAATCACCCAGGCAGCTACGCCACTTTGGGGAACCGGTCGATAATTCAACTGATCCCGGGCGCGGGCTGGCAGTGCATTTTTCAGAGATCGTGATTTGCTGTCCCACAGATAAACCTGACAGTATTCACACTGCAGCGATGCTTTCGCTGTACTGATCACCGTGGGAATCAGAGATTCATTCGATTGATTTGTAGAGATACGTCGACCGATATCCTGAAGTGTCAGCAGGAGCAGCGGATAGTTTACGCCGACTTCTCCAGCAAGAGTATCTTTCGTTTCAGCAATCTGTCTGGATTTTGTTTCATCAGCGTCGCGGGGCTTCTGCAGGTTTGCAAACGATTCTTTCTGAGATTCGTATAATTGGCGTACCAGTTCATCGTTCTGTTGATGAATCTGATAGAGATTTCTTTTTAGTTTGCCAATATACAGGTCGATCAGTAACACGAGGCCAATCAGAACGGCAGCGCTCAGCATACTCAAAGTGTAGTTGTTCTCCCCGTTGACAGTGTCTGTCCGGAAGTAAGTTTCCGCAAAACAGGACCCGACCGAGAGCGCCGTGATGGTCCAGTAACAGATCCGCGGAGAGGAGACTGCAGCGAGGACCGTAGGCGGTGCGAGCAGCAGCAATGGCGCTACTCCCAGTGGCCAACCCATGTACGAACCCAGAAAAACGGCGAGCGGACAAAGACAGACTACCAGCAGCGCGTAAGACCAGAACTGGATGGCTGTATAATAATTTCGCATAGATAAATAGTTTCAGTATTTTTTATTTCGTTGAGCGACTTAACCAATAACTTCGTTGGTCAGGTTGAGTGATTCCTGAACATGATTCAGCAGTTTTCTGGGGCTGAATGGTTTCACCATCACGTTGGTAATTTTCAATGTCCGAATATACTCATCGTGATCGAATTCAAAACCCTTCCCGGTTAATAACGTAATCGGAATCGATTTGGTTGATTCTAATGCCCGAATTTTCTCGCAAAGCTCCAGGCCGTTCATGCGTGGCATCTGCAGGTCTGTGATAATCATGTGCGGCGGCTGTTCCTGCGATTTTTCCCAGCAGTCAAAACCATCGAGAAAACATTCTACCTCGAAACCGGCTTTTCTCAGCTTCATGCTGATGGCACGAACAATATGCGAGTCATCATCACAAATATAGATCAGGTGATTCATTTTCTCACTCCTTTTCTTACAGCTTCTTACATAGGGGACACTGAACTGTGTATGCGACTCACGCATTTGCTGGCGGGGCCAGTTGTTTCTTGCGTTTCTGTTCTTTGTGTCCCAGTGGAATCGTGACCGTAAAACAGGTACCTTCATCGACTCGGGATTGAACGGATATCGAACCGTTGTGTACGTTGGTGACAATAAAATGGACCAGGGCCAGTCCCAGGCCGGTTCCCGCAGCGGAGCGGTTGTTTTCCGGAACACGGTAGAAACGATCAAAAATGTGAGGCAGCGAATTTTCCGGAATTCCCATCCCGGTGTCGCGGACTTCAATGATGGCGGACGTATCTTCCATCCGGCTGCGGAGCCGAACTTCTCTACCGTTTGGCGTATATTTAATTGCGTTCGATAACAGGTTGATGATCGCCTGTCCCAACATGTCTTTATCAACAAATACAGGCAGGTACATGTCGCTTAATTCTGCTGTAAACGTGATCTCCTTTTCGGCGGCTGTAGGCGAAATGACATCGGATGCTGTTTTCAGGATGTCATTCAGTTCATGATCGTGTCTTTTAATTTCGACGACACCACTCTCAATGCGTGCCAGGTTCAACATGCTGTTGACCAGGCGGGTCAATCGATCAATCTGGTCATTGATAAATCCATAAAGCTCCTCTGCTTCATCCGGTTCACAATCACCGTCGAGCAGCATTTCAATGTATGCTTTAATTCCCGACATGGGAGTTTTCAGTTCATGTGCGACAGAAGAGACGAACTCGGCGTGTTGTGTTTTCTCGTCGGCTTCTTCGCCGATATTTTCTACGACGACCACGGTTCCCAACGCGGCCTGGTTCTCATCACTGAGATTCGTGGCAATAGCCCGATACTGGCTTGAGACCCCGTTGCAGGTAAATTCAAATTCGGTACGTCTGCGGAACGTCGCTTCCCTGCGCTCTATGGTTTTAGCCAGCAGTTTTGCCAGTTCCGGAATGACCGTTTTCTCAACGGCAGGTTTTCCCAATGAGAGACTGGAATCACTCGTCGACAGATCCTGATCCGATTCTGTGATCAGAAACGAATTCGCAGCCTGGTTAGAAAAATCCAGTTCCTGTTTGGCATCAAAGACCAGGATTCCGGTTTCCAGGTTATCGAGGACCGATTCGACCAGCGCCTCTTTTTTCAACAGGGAATTGACACGGGCTTTGAGCATGGTTTTGACCTGATTGGTCGTGGTCAATTCCGAGTCTGATTCTTCCATTTTGTGTATTGCTTCTGCGAAAATATTTCCATAGAAGTTCTTGCGCTGGAGTCCGGGACGCGCTAATTCAGGGTTTCTCAGGCAAGCCGTGATCTGCTGTTGATCGTTTTTGATGCTTTTCATCAGCCAGGCCCAGCCTGCCAGTGAAGAGATAAAAGCGATCGCCAGAGCGTAGCCCGGACTTACCATCTGACTCATGACCAGCAGGTTGTCTACACAACTCACTGTCAGCAGGAGCAGAATCAGAAACCAGTATTTGGCAGAAAGATTCATAGCCAGTTCTTTCTCAGCGAATGAAATCCGCTGAAAAACGTTGTTCACATTAAAAATTCCGAGACGAGTGATACTTCACCGACTGCAACAGGGCCGTCAGGAAGATAACTCACATCTAAAATCTAGGTTACAATCTGCCGATTGTCCAATTTCGGAATAGAGAATGTGGTTGGCGTATGAATATATGTAAATACGGTCAGATAGAGAGGTTACTGAACAGTTGGCCGTTCTGGTGGAATCAAGGCGGCCACTTCCAGCAGGGTCTCATCGTTGGGCCATTTTTTACGGGCTGTAGCGATAATGTTTTTTGCGCTGGAGCTCTGGCCCCGGTTTATTGCGCACAATCCGCGTAATATTTCTACATGGATTAATTGGTGCTGATGCTTTGCAGAAATGTCATCAAACAGGGATTGTGCTTTTTCAAGGTTCCCAACCTGTAATGCGGCGTCCCCAAAGGCAATCATTTCTGCCAGTGACAACGATTCAGGATCGTTTTTCTGACAGGTGGAGAACTCTTCGAATGCAGCGGAGAAATTGCCCGAATAATACAGGCAACGTGCCCGTTGTTTTCGCCACAGATAGTTTTCGGGAAAATGGTTGACGACCATTGCGTAATAGACGCTGGCCTGACTCCACTTCTGACTGGCTTCACAGATTCGGCCCAGGGCAATCGGCAAGCGTCGACTTCCCGGAGTGGTGTGTAACGCTTTCAGCAGGACCTTCTGGGCTTCATCCGTCCTGCCTGCCTGTTCATAAAAGGCTGCCAGTTTGAGGGCATAGTTTTCATCATGTGGTTTTAACTCGATGGCGCGATTCAGGCAGGCAATCCCTTCCTGTGTCTGGCCTGCCTGAAAGAACAGGGTTCCGATGGCGCTCTGCTTTTCAGAATCATGCGGACTGGCTGCGCGGATGGCACGTAGCGACTGCAAAAACTGGTTACGGTCTCCCATGTCATACGAAAGCTGGGCCTCGATTTCAAACGTGCCAGTATGACCTGGATCAATTTCACGTGCCGAGGCCAACAGCACCTTGGCGCGTTTTAATTCTCCCTTGGAATAATGTTCGAGTGCCTGCTGAACAAGTTGATTCGCCTGCTGATTGTAAGGTGAAGCGGACTGGCTCTCCGCAGGTTCCTCGTAATGTGCCTCAACTACTTTCTGTATCGAACCAACTTCAGGCAATAAGGCCAGACTGGAGACGGGCATACTCTGACAACCACAACAGACAAGACCCGCTGCACAGAACATCATTCCGAGATATCGAGAAGGCCTGCAGTGCAGTCGCAACATGCTCAGGGTGCTCCTTCCAGAGTCGGAACCTGAACTGCCGGACCAGACACAGGCGGTAACCCGATCATTCCCCGGTTTCGATTGATCAACGCCTGTTCGATGTAGTTTTTCAGCTGAATCGCTTCGATATTGTTTTTATCCAGACGAGCGGCAATGCTGATCTGTTCTTTGGCTTTAGGCAGATTTCCAACTCGCAGGAATTTCTTTGCTCTTTCAATATGCGACTGGACGATGCGCACCTGATTGATAGGCAGGAAGCTTTTCTTGAAGTTAGCGTGACGTTCAGCCCCTTCGTATTTGAGCATTTCCCCTTCTGCCTGCGCGGCTTCGGCACGAACGATTCGTGGAGTGATCAGTACGATTAATTCTGTACGGTTCGTGATTTCGCGCTGCTGACGAAACGCATTGCCAATCACAGGAATCGCTCCCAGGAAGGGAACCTGATTCCGGGTATCAGTGGTACGTTCTTCGATTAAACCTCCGATGACAACGGTATGACCATCTTGGACCATGACGTTGGTGGTCACTTCGGTCGTGCGCAGGTCGGGGAGATTGGTACTGGGGTTGATGGAGGCAGAGCTGCGTTCGGGATGCACTTCCATGCGGATCTGACCATCGGGTGTAATGAATGGTCGCAGGTTCAATACAATCCCCGAGTCCAGAAAGTTCACGTTCTGAATGGAAGTATTTCCATTTTGGGTGACTGTCGAATAACTGGTACGGTCACCAATAATCAACTCGGCTTTCTGTTTATTTAATGCACGTAATTGTGGAGAAGCGATCAGATTGGTCTCTGCCACGTCTTCCAGTGCTTCAATAAAACCACTGATGTCTCCGTGCAGGAAGCCGTATTTCAGTCCTGCCAGATCAGCTACAAACTGTCCTGTGGGCGGCACAAGGGAAGTAGAGCCCGATCCCGGGAACCCGCTGGAATTATTGAGAGTCTGTCCGTTTCCATCGACGATCAGATTTTTGTTATTTCCACTCAACATGGCAAAATTCACGCCGAATTTCATATCGTCGTTCAGGGAGATGCTGAGAATCATCGCTTCGATCACAACCTGCATCGGAGGGATATCCATTTTTTCCAGCAGACGATCTACTTCTTCCAGGACTTCCGGATAATCGCGGACCAGGATTGAGTCTGACTGGGCAAAGGAGTCGCCACCTGCACTGGTGGGATCCGGTGAGATACCAACTTCACTGGGTGTGGTCAGTGAAACAATACCGATGTTCTCTGTCAGAATGGGCGTGATCAGGTTCTGTAACTCTTTGGCACTGATATAAAACGGGCTATATAACTTAGTGATGACTTTGCGGCTGGATTTCTTTTTCTGTTCAAGTTGTGCCTGGGTCATTACATAGATGAACTCGCCTTCTTTTTCGGAGGTCAGATCGCGAGAACGTAATATGGCATCCAGTGCCTGTTCGGGTGTGACATTTTTCAAATTTGCCGAGATCGTACCGGTAACGCCCTGCCCTGTGAGGATATTCAAACCGGATAGTTCGCCGAGCATGTCCAGGACATGCATGATTTCGGCATCCTGAATCTGGAGCGAAAATGTTTCGCTGGAATCATTGTTCGGGCTGATTTTCAACACCGGTTTTTTCTTTGTCGTTTCGGCTTCCTCTGCCGCAGGTGCCTGTGTGACGGGGGGCTCCGCGTTTTTATCTGGAGCTGAGGGAGCGGCCGGGTCTTTGGGCTGCATGCCGTCCAGTTTACGTTCCAGATCACGCAGTTGATTCATCTGTTGCATCTGTTGCAGCAGTTTTGTTGCTTCTTCCAGGCGGTTGGTATTTTGAGCGAGTTCCAGGTTGGAGTGCTGTTGTGCCTGCAACTGCAGACTGGTCAACCGATCGACCTGCTGTGTCAGACTGGCCAGACGGAGTTCCATTTTTGATGACACCCGTTGCGGCGTTACGAGGTCGTCGTCATTGGCAACGTTGAATTTGATAGATCGTGCCGGGGCGCTGCTGTCTTGAATCGTGGAAATTTCGATACCTGGTTCTACCAGCAGACGCGATCGTACAGGTTCTTTTCTGACAGAAACGGTTCTGGTTTCTGTTTTTGTCGGCAGGCCAGCAGGTTCGATGTGTGGCTGTGCCTGGGAGGCTTGAGTGAAATCTGATACTGGCGGAGCTTGGGGGATTACCGTCTTGGGCGATTCAGTCTGGACGGAAACGGTCTTCGGCTCCACTTCTGCAACATGGTTTTCAGGAAGATTCTGCGATGAGTTCGCCGAGTGTTGCGGGGGAATAAACAGAGACTGTGGCGTTTTGACGTCTGTCATGGCAGCAATCAGCAGCAGTGACAGTCCTGTGAGAGTTGCCCAGAAAGCCGGTAAAAAAAATTGTCTGTTCATGTTTCGACCATCATCCATGATCGTTCGAATCAGTCTAAATCAGCCAATGATGCGAACTGTTATTGTTCATATTTAATAAAAGCGGAAGGGTCATTTTGAATTTTTAATTCAAACTTGTGAGTACCCTGGCTCAGGATTACATTCCGTGCCGCGACCTGCACCAGAACGTAAGTCGACTCGTTGTGCTCAAAGGATTTGCCTTCGTAGTACAATTTGTTATTGATAATGGCGGCTTTACGAGTCTTTCCGATGATCGTGGTTTTTAATACCAGATCCTCGGGGAGTACCGGCGCTGGCTCAGGTTTGTTTTTCTCTGGATTCTGAATTGGTTCTGCAGGCTCTTCCGCGAACAGAATGGGTGGCGAGAATTGATCGCGGTTGACTTCAAACGGATTCTTCTGCATTGCTCCCATCTGCACGGACTGTACGAGGGGATCAGTCTGCATTAACGAATCAAATTTTTCCCAGGAATGGCGTGGTTCATCCGCCGGTTCACTCTGGGCAAAACTCATTTCGGTTTTTACGGGAGGACGTTGCGGGATCTCTTTGGCGGCTGTCTTGGCTGGAATGACAGTCGCACTTGAGCTTCCTCGAATGGCACGATAGAGCGGAGGAATCCAGAAATAGATCCCAACCAGCAGCAAAAGACTCAACACAAGCGTCTTCTGCCAGCTTACTTTTAAATCGTGTATAAGTTGTTCACTGAAAGATTTCACGCGTGAATCACCACTTTAAATCCATGAAAGACCGGAGGTTACATCAACTGGTCTAAACTGTTTTTTCACGAGGAACAGCCTGAGAGCAACTTGAATCAGAGTGCACCCTTATCTCTTATCGGTTGAAATAAACGTCTTACTAACCTTATTTTCGGAAAAATCAGAATAACCCCTCTGCTTCTCGCGTAATGCGTAAACCGACAGGTCGATATTGCCTTTGATAAGTCCCGCAGCATCTCCATCTTGTTTGATGATCGAAACCTGGTTAATAGTAAACAGGCGTTCTTCTTTATCCAGATCATTCAGAAACTGCAGGAGTCCTGCATACTCACCGGTGATACTCAATTTAAAGGGCTCTCTGACATAGGTGGCATGTTCTTCCGTTTCACCCGGATTCAATTCTGAAACCGTAAGCGAGGCAGTTCTCGCCAGCAAAGCGACACGTTGCAGCACTTGATGTGAGTCTTTGCTGACTGGAATTCTCCGGCTGAGCCGATCGATGAACGCAATACGCTGATCAAGCTGCTGATGCAGTTCTTCCAGCTGTTTCACCTTGGTTGGAATGGCAGAAATTTTCTGATGAAACGCATTGATTTCCTGGTTCAACTGCTGCTTGCTTTTCAGACCGGGTAAATAAACGACAAAAGTAAACAGAGCCACAACAATGGACAGGCCAATAATCGTAATCAAACTGTCGCGACGTAATTTATCATTCATGGAACAAGCCTCCTGCCGTGATCCAGAGATCCAGACCGGCGGTATAATGCGTGTCAATTTTAGGAACATACGTGCCTGGTGAATTCACAACCATTCTGAGACGAAACACCCGCACGGGTTGCCCCTCGAATCTGGTTTCATTCGATTGAATCAGGTCGATTTCTCTGAAGACACCCATCTGATCCAGATTTGACATGTAATGTGAGATGGAAAGGTGGTCTGGTGAGATTCCCTCCAGAGTGACGACCAGGTTTTCCCTGGCGTGCAAGTGTTGCAGATGTTTCAGGTCCACCAGGTCGGGCAATTCGTTTTCTGGTGTTTTGGAGGGACTTTTTTTAGTGTGAGTGTCTTCTTTTTTGACTGAGACTTTTTCAAATGTGAACTGAAATTCATTCAGGGAAACATATTCCGGCAAGGCGTGGCTGATCATATTCAGTATCTGAGCCGGGGATTCGTCCAGTTGCAGTCCTGCCAGCAGATCGGCTCGAATATCAGTCTGTTGAATCTGAAGAGTTAATTGTGTGGGGTCTTCCAGTTGATCGTTCATCAATTGCGCACGTTTTTCCAGCGCTTCTTTTTTCGTCTGCAGCTGATGTTGAATTTCCCGCTGGCGCACCGTACTCAAGGTGACCAGTGTCAGAAAAATCAACACGATCGTTCTTCGCCAGATGCGGTTTCGATGCCGCCTCCTGACTTCGCGATAACTGGCTGGTAAAAAATCGATTTCAGGTATCATATTCTCGCCCTTAGCGGGTTCTTCTCGGATGGATTCAATTTCTCATCCGTTTTATTTAATCAAGGTGTCTAAAAATGTGTGCCGATCTGGTTCAGGCTTTAGATGGTGTTCTCTTTCATGGCCAGGCCCAAGGCTGTAGTCCATCTGCCGGGACGTTCCAGAATAGATGTGGAAGTCGGCCAGCGTTCCAGGCTTTCAAATGGGTTTCCCATTTCGCAATCGGTATTTAATCGTTCTGAAAGAAAATCGATCAGCCAGGGACTGCATTCATTCCCTGTGACGATCAGTTGATTCAGTTTTTTCCCTCGGAATGTCACTTTGTAATAGCGTAAACAGTTTTCAATTTCTGTACTGATCGATTCCAGCAGTGAGCGAATCGAATCGATGACGGAACGATGCAGCTCGTCACTGGCATCCAGCGAAGTGGAATTGGTGACAATATTTCGCATGCGAATCGCTTCGGAAAGAGGCAGATCCAGGTTTTCTGCGACCGCACGATCGAGGTGATTGCTGCCTTGCATGATATACTTCAGAAAGAGCACATTCTGCTGATCTGCAAAAATGACAGTCGTGGCCGCTTCACCAAAATTCAGATAACAGTTGGCAGAATTCGAATGTGCTGCCCGTGCGCCGTCATGAAAACACCGCAGTGTCGCGGAAGGTTCCACATCAATGGCAACCGCATTCAAGCCGGCTTGATCCAGGAGATTCAGATGGCGTTCCAGAATTCCATTATGGCAGGCCAGTAGAATGACTTCCTGCTTGGTATTGGCATCCTGTCGCACCTGGCCGGCAGGCAGATGACGAATTTCTGCATCTGCCACCGGATAAGGCAGTCTTTCTTCTGCTTCCCAGGCAACCACTTTCGTGAGTTCTTCTGCAGGCAGCTGTGGTAAGCGAATATTCTGGATGAACAGTTCCTGTGATCCCAGGCAACTGGTCACGCGGCGACCTTTAAAATGATGATCGGAAAGGATGCGACGGATTTCCACTGCGATTTTCGCATCCCGTTCATCGAGCGTCAGTTTATTGTCGAAGTCAAACTGTTCCTGTGCAATCGCATGTACCACGCGATTATTACGGGGCCCGGTTAACTGAACGAGGGTCACGGAATTCGGGCCCAGCTGTAAACCGATGGGACTATATTGTGATCGTTTGATTGAAATCATGTTTTCAGTTTCATCTTAAGTGAAAAAACGCCTGATGTTATAAAGTCTGAATCTCATCCACCCATGCCTGGCCTGTAACCCAGGAGACGGTGATGAGGATGTAAAACGTATTTCCATTTTTTTGAGTTGTTAACATCAGGACTGTGTCTTCGTTGCGTACGGGACCCGTGCCACCCATCGGGCCGAATGTGAGATCGCTGACTGTGGAATCGGATGTTTTCAATTTAATTTGTCTGAGTACCGCCTGCCCGGGCAGATTCAGTGAATCCACCTGGATCTGTTTGAGGTAGCGCTCTGAATCCTCAGCTGATCCCGCGAGCTTATTTTCAGGAACCGGTAAATCACCAGGTCCGGTATGCAGTATTTCATAGGTTTGTGCATTGAGATCAAAGTCGACTTTGTATTCTGAATTGAATTTGATGGCGTGGTTCCGGGCCAGGTGTAAATCAGCCACCAGCATGCGTGCCGTGGCATCCAAAGCCAGGGTACCGCTGCTGTCTGTGGAAATCAGAGACACGGTTGCCAGGATCGAGAGCAACAGCACGACAATCATCAGTTCCACCAGTGTGAAACCGTTTCTGTCGGCGCGCAGGCTTATTGTGGATGCTCTTCTTTTCAGAAGAGACCTCACGCTGTGCCTGTGATGACGATCATTGTGTTGCATCTGTTCTCACTAACAAAATTATTGAGTCTCTTTCCAGTCAATCAGCGACCAGCGATAGCCGGAGAGTTCCGGAGTAGTCTCTGCTCCATCGAATGGTTGAAACAACGGAGGTTCCCAGCGATATGCCTGATCTTTCAAATGCTGAATATGCAGGGTGGGTTCCAGGCTGAGTCCGTAAGACTGGTAGTACGAACTCCAGCCAAAATAGTTGTAAGGGTTTTCCAGCCACTCACTGAATCCGATT
Organism: Gimesia sp.; assembly: GCF_048262075.1. Classification (GTDB taxonomy): domain Bacteria; phylum Planctomycetota; class Planctomycetia; order Planctomycetales; family Planctomycetaceae; genus Gimesia. The sequence continues at coordinate 156,464 of NZ_JBLXFK010000005.1, read as the reverse complement.
TCGGAGTAGCCATAATAACGGCGCAGGTCGTTTTCATAGTTCCACTGATGCTTACGGTCATTCCAGGATGAACTGGAAAGCACCCATTCATTGAGACGATTAAAATTAAAAGTTTCAGCACAAATGGGACCACGAATCTGCGTCAATTTCTGTTTGTGACGTTTGATTTGATAGCCGGTGGGTGAGGGAACATCAATCTCTCCACGGACGGTCACTTGTTGATGTGCACTGTCCACCCCGGTGATGGGATACCAGGAACCGGTTGCTCCGGTTTGGCCGGTTCCCGTCGTTTCCAGCCAGATCGCGTATTTCCCATCAGTTGAAATCACATCGAGAAGCCTGTATTCCTGGAGAGTCACTGTGCTAAAAGGCTGTTCGATCGAAGTCGCTGTTGCCGTGCCCGTGTAGGTTATATTGGAGACATTCGCATAATCGACAGAGCCGCCGGCTCCTTCTACGTCACCATGGCACACGACGGCTCCTTCGAGCGTGGTTTGTGTTTCACGGACAAATTCAATATCGTCTGCCACGACTGTCGGCAGCCTCGGCCAGCGATCAGCGTTGAGCACCATTGATCCGCCATCAGCGCCCTTCCAGTTGAAGGAGGTGACATGAATGTTTTTGCCATGGAACGTTATTTTTGAGGTCGCGACCAGTGTTCCCTGAATCACCACATTGTCATAAACATTGAGACTGCCACTGCGATAAAAAATTCCCAAGGGGTTTTCTGGCGACGGTTTCAGTGTCACATTATATAAAGAGGAATTCAGCGAAACCGCCTGATAGAGCGGACCTCCCTCATACAGTCGATAGCTGGAGAATGCAGAATAATTTGAACTGGGAATCCGCAGGCGGTCACTGGTAGTAGACCAGTTCAGTTTGAGATCTGCCAAATCTCTTCGGGTGGAAGAAGAAGGGTAATCATAATAGGTAACTGACCCCGCAATCGGATGGGGATAAGAAACAGTGGCCTCCGAAAGACTGGTGGAACCTGCCGGGAAAGTAACAAACCGTGTGCCCAGGTCTTCCAGAAACTCTTCCCGAACAGAAGAACTCCAGGCAGGGTCCTCATATAGTACCAGATTATCATAGAGCCAGATGTTACCGTCGATGCGGTCACAGGGATCCAGAATGAGTGAACTGGAACCTGTTTCGGCAAACAGCGCGTATTGCCGGATCTGATCGAAGTTTCCCGAGTTCGAGACTTGATCGGTAGCATCAGCTGAGTCTCCCGGCAAGATCGAGCGGCCCGTCAGTCGAGGAACCAGTCTCATTTTTGCCGTAATCAGATACTCGGATCGCATATTGCTATTGGTAGCCGAGGTCCAGGCACCCAGTGAGTGGACATTGAGTTCCAGCACGGAACCGATAGAATTTCCAGTGGTTTCAAAGGAGATCGCGTACGTACTGTCTCCATCAGAGTCTGCTAAAAACTCGCGCTGATACTGGTCGTTTACGCCGGTCCACTCCAGTGAATTCAAACGATTCATTGCGTCCGTCATTCCTGCCCGGGCGGCATTCATAGCCAGGTCACGCCGCGAACCATTTTCGGTAATCTGAGTGAGTACACTCTGGGTCTGGATAAAGGAGTAGGTCAACACAAGCGACATACTTAAAGCAAACATCACCAGGATCATCGAGATTCCTGCGCGCGAAGTGCGCAGATTCAGCAACCGCCGCTTTCGACTTTCGTCGTCCGCTTTCAGTCTTCGAAGATGCGTTGCTTTATGGTGCGTATGCATAGTACCTCGAACCGGATGCAAAAAATGGCAGGGCAGATGCGGAATTGACTTCATTCAATGCTGTCTGTTCTGCTGTTTCGAATTGTATTTCGCAGTTAACGGTTACCTGACGCAGTCCACTGCTGGAACTGGCAGTTCCCTGAGGCCAGGAAAGATTCATCCAGGCCGCCGTTCCCGGGGAGACACTGCTCAAGCTGGAATCACTGGGAGTTTTGACCAGACTGAAAAAAACATTTCCGGCTGCTGGTCCCCAGGGATTTCCGGAGAGGACATACTGACTGCATTTGATCCGATTGCTCAACAGCGTAGATTCTGCCTGACTCGATTGAATGGCAGAGCGGATCGTGCTGTTGAAGGACGAACTGTTAAAATCGATTGTGCTATTGGCATCCGGAAACGCGATTTCAATCAGGTTGTGTGCATCAGCGGGATCAACCGTGTAAATCAGAATTTCATTCAGTTGAGGCAGGCGTGTGAGCGTTCCCTGTTCGCTGAGGCCTCCATTACGTCCGCCGGACCAGACCACGAGTGTGTTCGGAATATCAATACTGTTCCACGAGTTTGTGACAACCGCCAGTCCCGCCCGCGGAGTTTGCCCACTGACATGATAGACGCCTGTCTGTGAGATCATCAGTTTGATTCGATCAAAGGCCGCATTGATCTGTGCCTGGGAATCTTCTATTCCCCGCGTATGCTGCCAGGCGGATTGCGTGGCGGTAACAATGCCTGCCAGCGCGACAATCAGAATGGAAGAGATCGCCATAGACATCAACAGTTCCACGAGTGTGAAACCGCGGTGGGGATCCTCTTTTCGTACTGCGCAGCAACGTACGCAAGTCCGTTCTGAGTGGAACGGACTCTCTGAAAACACAGGCAAAACAGCCTTCAGGTTATCAGGGTGAAAGTGGAACATAACTGAATATTCTCGTTGCCTCCGTAATCTCTTGGCTTTGTGAGTCTGCATTCATGGCCAGTTTGATGGTGACGGTTACCCTGCGATAATTCGTATTCGTTTGAGTCACGACCCAGCCCGTGCCATCGCTGGCGGGTTGAATGCGTTCTACTGTAACTTCGCGCGTCAATCGGTTTAAAAATCCCGCATCTGGTACCAGCAGACTGGGACGGGAAATCGGGTATCTTTCCAGAATCGTGGTGGGTTCATTGCCCAGAGAATAACCCTGTTTGTTTTCCGGTGGTGATGAGGACCAGCTATCGTAGTCATCCAGATCATCAAAAGATTCCCGGGAACTTTGATACCCGGGCCTGGTATCACTGGCGACCGGAAAACGGACTGCTGCGAGTTCTTCCAGCATCTGGTCAGCGAGACCTGCGCCGATGTTGTGATTTAATGCGGAGTAACAGGTGCCAAGGGAAGCGCCAATCGCAGAGAACAGAGCGGCTCCGGCAATCGCTGTGATTGTCACAGAGACCAGAGATTCGATCAGAGTAAATCCGGTGCGGCGGGATCGCTGCAACCACAGTTTTCTGGTTGCCATGAGCTCTTCCAATATAATACCGCTTGAGGGTGCTGATTTGCTGTTATGCTTTCAACGAATTCAGAAACATCACACATGATCTGAGTATCCAGCACCATCAAGTCAGATGGTTCCAAGACAAAAAAAGAGCGCGGCAAGGTCCCCTCAAAGCTCCCAGCTTTCCTTGCCGCGCTGTAGTTCCTCGCCTCGATTAGAAGCGGAGGAAATGGTTGTTTGTGTTCGTTGAGCGGGTTCGTTGCCCCTCTCTGCCAGTAAAAGTAGTTCACGCAATTTGTTAGTCAAACAGAATTGCTCAAGAACTTTGGAAAAGGAGGTTCTCCGATATAATTCGGAACGCTCAAGGAGTCGGTGCGGCCATTCAGTCGTTAAAATCACTACAGACTGAATCGGAGTAGAGCTTGCCTGATTGCTGGCAGGTCAGTCAGCTGATGCTGGCGCGATGGAATTATTTCTTCTGACTCTGCTCGATCTGAGATTTAGAAGAGAGCGCCGCTTCGCGCAGGACTTCACTGGTATCAGTGTTATCGATGAGTGTCTGCAATTCGGTCAGCGTTGCTTTGGCAGGATCTCCCATCTGGCCGAGCACTTTGATGGCCGCCAATTGAACATCCGGGTCTGAATCGTTGAGTGCGGCTTTGATGACGCTCAATTGTTCTTCTGACTGCGATTCCTGATTTCCCAAAGCATAGATGGATGTGAGCCGCGTATTAGGGTCAGGGTGTTCTGCCAGACTGATTAAGACAGGAATGGCTTTCTCTCGATATTCAGGAAAATGCGTAAGAGTTGAGGCCGCATTGACCTGTGTAAACGGAGATGCATCCTTCAGTGCTGTCTCCAGAACCGGGGCGGCCTCTTTCGCATCCGGACCCAGGCTGGCCAGATACATGCTGGCGAGTTCTCTGGCACCGGGATCGGAGTGTGACATGGCCGCCTTTAAAGTGGGGACTGCCGACTTGCCAAAGGCACTCAGTTTTTTATCAGCCTGCATCCATTCATCGGGATCTGGTTCGTTGCGAATAGACAACAGCGTTTCAAAAGCTGCTTTCACTTCTGCCTGGGGGTCGACGGGTTCAGCGGTCACCGCGATCATCTCTTCTGACTGCTCTGGTTCTGCTGCAACCGAAGGGGTCTGTTTACTTTCTGCAGACGCCGGTTGTTGACTCTCAGAAGTGGCAGAGCCACCACAGCCCTTTAGAGAGAAGGTGCACAAAACCAGGCTCACGGCGAATACAACTCGAAACACTTGCATCTGACTGGAATCCATCCACTTAAAAAATCGTCTTAAATCCTCATAGATTCGCATCATAGCGAATTCCTCGATTTGTGTGGATAGAAATTAACTAATCCTGTTTCAATCTGCTGAAACAGTGCTGATAACGGGAAATCGCCATTAACTTAAGTCCCCCCAAAGTGTTATAATTCCCACAGATTCCTATACAAATCAAACTATTTTAGATCCCAGACTGCAATCGAGGTTTCTCATGAGGCAGGTTTTATTCTTGACCGTGTGTATGATAGCCGGTTTCTCATTCCTCGAGAGTCCCTCACCGGTTTATTCACAAAGCAGTGCCTATTTTCGAAATCAGCGAAATGAGATGGTGACCCGCTATATCGAGGGGGAGGGGATCAAGAATCCTCGCGTTCTCTCATCGATGCGGCAGGTACCCCGGCATGAATTTGTCAGTTCGAATCTGAAACATCTGGCATACCAGGACCTGGCGTTACCCATTGGTTATAAGCAGACGATTTCTCCCCCCTATGTCGTCGCCTATATGACGGAAACGATTGATCCGCAACCGGATGATAAAGTACTCGAGATTGGTACTGGTAGTGGATTTCAAGCGGCTGTGCTCTCGGCCCTGGTGAAAGACGTTTATACGATCGAGATAGTGGAGGGGCTCGGTAAGAAGGCGGCTGTGCGTCTGAAAAAACTGGATTATGATAATGTGCATACACGAATTGGCGATGGGTACCTGGGTTGGCCTGAAGAGGCACCGTTTGACAAAATCATTGTGACCTGTTCGCCGGAAAAAGTTCCTCAGCCTTTAATCGATCAATTAAAAGAAGGCGGGATGCTGTTGATCCCCCTGGGAGAACGTTATCAGCAGGTCTTTCATCTGTTTCAAAAAGAACAGGGAAAACTCAAACACAAACGATTGATTCCCACGCTCTTTGTCCCCATGACAGGCCGATCGGAAGAGAAGCGGGAAGTCAAACCGGATCCACTCAGACCGGAGATTATCAACGGTAGTTTTGAAGTGGATGCCAACAATGACCAGAAAGCAGATAACTGGCATTATCAGCGACGGGTGAGTCGAATGACTTCGCAGGCACCAGACGGAGCCGCATATCTGAAATTCGAAAATGAAACCCCCGAACGGCTTTCACAGATCCTGCAGGGGATGGCCATTGATGGGTCTCATGTGAATTCACTCGAAATCAGCCTGAAGTTGAGTTATCTGAACACGGCTCAGGGAAAGCAGTCCTTTCAGAAACCGGGTTTTATCATTCATTTTTATGATTCAGTTCGCCGCAATATCGGTCAGGCTTACCTGGGGCCCTGGATCGGAAGTCGTGGCTGGCATCAGGATAAGAAGGTCATTTCCATTCCTCCACAAACACGTGAAGCAGTCATTCAGCTGGGTTTGAATGGGGGAACAGGGGTTCTGAATGTGGATGACCTGAAGATTGAGAAGGTCAACTGAGTCTTCAGCAGGAAATAATGAGTCCTCAATTCCTGCTGAAACGACAGATCAGGGACCTTGGAAAATGAGAATAACTTCCTAGAATAGCAGTGCGATTCACATCTCTCACGTGTTTGATTGCACCAGAATGCTCTTTGCACGCTTCACAGAAGTTGTTGCCAGAGAATGAGATGCTTTAAGCTGGGGGAAGTATTTCCTTCGCAGGGATCGAAACAGATTGTCTGCCTCTTATGCTGATGTGAATCATCCCGCCTGTATCAAAGTTCAAAAAAACACCTAAATTGCGCCCATCTGGAAAACCAATGTCTTTACGTCAATTTCAAGTTCAGCAACAGTCTTCTGGAGCAGTTTTTGAGCATCCAGATGAAAACTACCCCCTTGCCTCACATTTTGGCTCACCTGAAAAAGAATATCAGGCTGCCCGGGAATCAGCAGCAGTCTTTGACGTGAGTAATCGGGATCAGATTGAAATATCAGGTGCAGACCGGCTGAAATTTCTGCACAATTTTTGTACGAATGATATCAAAGGTTTGCAGCCGGATCAGGGATGCGAAGCCTTTGTGACAAACGTTCAGAGCCGTATTCTGGGTCAGATCAATGTGTTTTCTCATGAGGAAGCGATCTGGATAGATACGGCACCCGGTCAGAGCGAAAATATCACTCAACATCTGGACCGTTATATTATCCTGGAAGATGTCCGTCTGCTGGTACGGACTCAGGAGTTTGGCAGCCTGTATCTTTCAGGGCCACGCGCGACAGATATTCTCAAGCAGCTCGATATTGAAGTCGATTCGCTGGAAGTATTCCAGCAACTGAGAGTGCCAAACAGTGATGCCAATCTGACTGTGCGTCGCGTTGACTGGTTTGGTCAGCCGGGATATCTCTGCTGTCTGCAGTATGTCAAAATCGCAGATTTCTGGAACAAGTTACTCGAGGCAGGCGTTGTGCCCGCTGGTCGGGAGACCTTCGATGCACTCCGAATTGAGTCGCTGTATCCGATTTATGGTGTGGATCTGACTGACGCGAATCTGGCTCAGGAAGCCAGTCGTACTACACAGTCTATTTCATTTAAAAAGGGCTGTTATCTGGGCCAGGAACCGATTGCACGGATTGACGCGTTAGGGCACGTCAATAAGGAAATTCGATCGATCGGACTGGAGGGATCCTGGGTTCCGCCTGCAGGTACAAAGGTAATGGTCGCTGGAGAAGCTGGGACTGAGGAAGCGGGTACAATCACTTCCTCTGCCAGATCATTCGGAAAATATCCCATCGTGGCGATGGCAGTACTTCGCAAAAATGCCTATGCGCCTGGTACATCGGTAGATGTGATTGCAGACGATCAACAAGCAACGGGAACGGTATTTACAGAACTTGATTGATCTGACAGATTCGCAATTTCTTGACAGTTGAATGATCAGAACGCAGTGAAAAGTCTGGACGTGCGGTATAATCTGAATCAAAAACGGTGATTCAATCCATGTTCCACGAGCCGCTGAGATTACAACTTCGATTTCTCAAAATGACGATGGCGCTGTTCGCGCTGGTACTTTTGGTTCAAACCTGGAGACTCTGGACGCCGCAAACGCGCTTTCCTCAGGTTCCCTTGTTTTCCTGGGTCTCTGAGATACCGGCGGCTGTCGACTGGTTGTCGTTTACCATGATGGGGCTGACCCTCATTTGTCTGCTGGTGCTGTTGTTGGCTTCATTTTTTAAAAAGCGATCAGGGGCGGACTGTTGCCCCCGGTTGCAGATGCTTTGCGGCTGTCTGTTTCTGCTGGCGTTCCTGCTGGAAGTCATCTTTGATCAACATCGTCTGCAGCCCTGGGCCTATCAGTTTGCACTGGGCTTGCTGATTCTGACCGTGCTCAAACCACCTCGTGCGATCGCCTTGTTTCGATTGTTTGTCATCAGCATTTATTTTTATTCTGCACTCTCCAAATGCGATGCCAGTTTTGTTCAGACTTTGGGGCGCCAGTTGGCAGAAGGTCTGTTTTCCGCAGTAGGGATTTCCACGGCTTACTGGTCAAAACAGACTTTAAGCTGGATTGCAGCTTCGTTTCCTCTTGGAGAATTCCTGATAGCGTTCGGGCTGTTCTTCGGCCGCACCCGGCAAATCGCGCTGTGGGCAGCAGTCGGGATGCATGTGACGCTGATACTCGCCATCGGGCCATTCGGGTTGAACCACTATCAGGGGGTACTGATCTGGAATGTTTACTTTATTCTACAGGATCTGATTCTGTTTCATTCACGGTTTCAGAATCAGAAGTCTGTTGCGCCTGCCGACAGCCAGGTTGAAGATCGACTGTCGCGACCGGCTTATTCCAGTTTAGAAAGGGCGGTGCAGATTCTGATCTGGATTGTGCTGCTGGCGCCTCTGCTTGAGCCCACTGGCTATTTCGATCACTGGCCCAGCTGGGGTTTGTATGCAAGCCATCATGACCGCGTGGTTCTGTTGGTAGATGAAGAAGCAAAATGGGATCTTCCCCCCGACGTGCAACCATTTATCGATTCTCCCCAACCCTTAAGTCGCTGGTGTCGCCTGCGTGTGGAACGCTGGTCCCTGGCAGATCTGGGGGCACCCCTCTATCCGCAAGCCCGGTTTCAATTGGGAGTTGCGCTCGCTGTCGGCAAGGCGGTCGAACAGAACCAAGCCTCCGATGAGTCTCAACCACGAATCAGACTACTGTATGAAAGTGCCGCTGATCGCTGGTCAGGAAAGCGTAAAATCAGGGAATATAACGGCTTATCGCAGATTGAGCCATTGACCAGGGAGTTTCTGCTGAATGCTTCTCCCCGGCCGTTCCAGATGGAGTAGCCAGAGAACCTTTTTTATGAAAAGCGGTCTCACTTGTGTGCGTCGGTTGCAATTCGAGGAGTTTCAAAATACAACGGCTTTTCTGAAATGGAAACGAATATCAGGCTCTCATCCACCGACTAAAGTTCAGCATTTATCAAGATTCGAGGCGTGAAATGGCTTTTATTAACGATCACTATCTCAAGCTTAAAGCGGGTTACCTGTTTCCGGAAATAGGACGTCGCGTCAATAAATTCTGCGAAGAGAACCCGGACGCGGCTGTCATCAAACTGGGAATTGGAGACGTTACCGAGCCACTGCCGGCTGCGATTCGTGAAGCCATGCATGCTGCCATCGACGAGATGGGGGATGCTGGCAGCTTTCGTGGCTATGGCCCGGAGCAGGGTTATGGATTTCTGCGGGAAGCAATTGCCAGGAATGATTTTCAATCGCGTGGTGTGGATATCTCAGCGGACGAAATCTTTGTTTCGGATGGATCGAAGTGTGATACCGGTAATATTCTGGACATCTTCGGTGCAAATAACAAAGTCGCTGTGACAGATCCGGTCTATCCCGTTTATGTTGATACAAATGTGATGACTGGTCGCACCGGAGCTGCGGATGAAAATGGCCGCTACGCAGGACTGACCTATCTTCCCGTCACGGCAGAAAATAATTTTGTGGCTCCCCTGCCCGAAACACCCGTCGATTTGATTTACCTCTGTTATCCCAATAATCCCACGGGTACGGTGGCGACAAAAGAAACATTAAAGCAGTGGGTTGATTATGCACGAGCCAATGGTTCGATCATTCTGTTTGATGCTGCCTATGAAGCATTCATTACCGATCCGGAGATTCCTCATTCCATCTATGAAATTGAAGGTGCCAAAGACGTGGCAATTGAATTTCGCAGCTTCAGCAAGAATGCCGGTTTCACAGGTACCCGCTGTGCTTTCACCGTTGTTCCCAAACAACTGAAGGGGACCACTGCCAGCGGAGAGTCGGCAGAGATCCACCCGCTCTGGAACCGCCGACATTGCACGAAGTTCAATGGGGTTTCATATATCATCCAGAAAGGGGCAGAAGCCGTTTATTCTGAACAGGGTCAGCAGCAGATTCAGGGGCTGATATCCTTCTATCTGGAAAATGCACGCCTGTTACGCGAAGGGCTCGAATCGGTAGGAATCTCTGTGTATGGCGGAGTGAATGCCCCTTATGTCTGGCTGAAAACCCCTGGTGAGTCCACCAGCTGGGAATTTTTCGACGAACTGTTGCAGAAAGCGCATCTGGTCGGGACTCCGGGGAGTGGCTTTGGTGCTTCCGGTGAAGGTTATTTCCGGTTAAGTGCATTCAATACCAGGGATAATATCAACGAAGCGGTGACCCGTTTTCAAAAAGTGGTCAGTTAAACCTTCTGGTGAGTTTCCCGGGATTGGCAGCAGGAGAAAGCCCTGTTTTTAAGGAGAAGTGTGCTTTATTGTAGACACTTCCCTTGATACTCTCATATAATCGATACTTTGATTTTGTCAAAGATCCTCTGTGCAAGAGGACGCCATGCAATACATCACCCGCTAATTCGGGGGCAAACGCAGCCAGCCGAATCTCGCCGACTCGTATGGTCTCTCCCGTTCAAACCCGTTTTTATTGTTCACCGAAAGGTTTTTCTTATGTCGAAATGGCATCTCGCTGCCTGTTTATGTATCGCATTCTTCGGTTTTTCCGCCTCGGCGAATGCACAGAACGAAAAAGCAGCTTCCGGTAAATCAGATCTCAAAGACCAGAAGCAGAAAGTCAGTTATGGAATTGGCTTTAATCTGGGTCAGAATCTGATGCGGGATCAACTGGATCTGGATCCGCAAATTCTGGCAAAAGGCATTGTGGATGCCATGACCAAGCAAAAGCCCCAGATGACAGAGGACGAAATTCGCGCCACGCTGATTGCCTTCCAGCAGGAACTTCGCAGTCAGCAGGAAGCCAAGATGAAAAAGGCCCAGGCTGAAAATGTTTCCAAAGGCAAAAAGTTTCTGGAAACCAATGCGAAAAAAGAAGGTGTGAAAACCACCAAAAGTGGTCTGCAATACAAGGTCATCAAATCGGGTAAGGGAAAAACTCCCGGTCCCAAAGACAGTGTCACCACACATTATCGTGGTACTCTCATTGATGGCAAAGAATTTGACAGTTCTTACAAACGAAATCAGCCAGCGACTTTTCCTGTCAGTGGCGTCATCAGTGGTTGGACAGAAGCACTGCAGCTGATGAAAGAAGGGGATAAATGGCAGTTGTTCATTCCCAGCGATCTGGCTTACGGCGAGCGTGGTTCAGGACCTGATATTGGACCCAACGAAGTGCTGATCTTCGATATCGAACTTCTTAAGGTCAACTAATGGAATTCGGTCGATTGCTCGATCGAACGACAATGCATATTAAGCCGACGTATCTCAGTATACGTCGGCTTTTTGTATTTCCCCCTGGTCTTATTGGACCGGCTGTGTGGATTGCAGTGATTGTGCCGGGCGTGGTGTATAGGAATTCATCCATCGATGGTCTTTTATCGAAGTCAAAGTTCGTCGATGTGGCTTTTTGTAAGCTAAGGTTCAGGGAGTTTCGCAAACAATTGTGTTGATCTACATACTCCGCCAACTTCAATAAGTCACTGAGCCATGCCAGATACCAAACAAGATACAGACCAGCTCCTGCAACAGTTCCAACAGTCACAAGCCAAGCCGACCTGCTCCGAATGTGGTACGTACGAGCCCTGGGGACTCTCTTCCTGGTGTCCTCAATGTGGTTTCTATCCCAAGCTGGGCAAATGCGTCGGGCATTCCGACGTGGATGGCCAACCGCTGGAACAACCACAGCCTCAGACAATCTGGGAATTGATCCCGGCCTGGGGATGGGTGCTGGGAGTCGGGACGCTGGCCTCGATTGGTGTGAGCATATGGGGACGCTTCTACAGCGAAGACCCCGGACAACTCTGTTTGTGGACGATCACCCAGGCAACTGCAGGCCTGATGATGTTTTTAATTGGCCACTTTATCGCCTATTTAAATGCGGTTTCCCGCTCAGCGGACTTCGGCATTCTGAGTATCATCGTTACACCATTCAAAATCTGGCGACCTGCGATACGTCGTTTTCCTGAAGGTGCCTGGAAACTGGATCTGGCTGTCTGGGGACTGACCCTGGTGGTGGGTGCGTTCGCGATTGTCGGAGGTTTTGAGTTCAATTCCCTGTTCAAAGACTGGGGTGTCAAAAAAACAGCCAATGTAAATCTACTGGCTTCTGTCGTTGATCAGGCCAAATCGGCAGAAGGTGAAGGTGGCGCTGACAATCTGGAAGATGCATTAAATGACTTTGCCGGCGGTACCGAAGAAGAAGGCGCCGCGTCATCAGAGAAAGCAAAAGCCGCCGCTGCTGCTGCCGCTGCTCAGGCTGCGGTATCAGCGCCTGAAGAAGAACCTAAACCAGAGCCGGAACCGGTAGTAGAACCGGAAACGGTACCATTGCTGGAATATGATTGTCTGCTCGTTGGGTATTCAGCGCTGCCAAACGGAACCATTGATGCGGTGTTGCTGGCATCATCCTACAACAAGCATCTGGTGTATGCAGGTTATATTCGAGGCAGCGAACTTCCCGAAGAGGTCCGACAGGAGTGGCAGAAACGCCTGCCCAAACTGAAACAGCAGAAACCCTTTGTTAAAACCAGCCAGGTTGCCACCTGGATTAAGCCCAGGATCACGTTGAAAGTGAGTTCTGAAGGTTGGACAGATACGACACATCGGCTGATTAAACCACAGTTCGTTTCAGTCCTGCAGGAAATCAGTCTGGACTGAACCGGACCCAAAAAAATAAACAGGAAAAGGTCCCGCTGAATTGATCGGCGGGGCCTTTTTTTGTGTACTGCACGTGTTCTTTTCGGTTCTGAGACGGGATACCTGTTAACCGGCTGTTGGCCTGCTAAAATAAAAGCGAACTATTTTCACTGGAACCAGGCGGACAGACAGGCAATGAAACCGGAATTAGAACGATACAGTCGACAGGTGCTTTTTTCAGAACTGGGTGAAGCAGGTCAGACGCGTTTAATGCAGAGTAGCGTGCTGTTGTGCGGCTGTGGTGCGTTGGGAACCGTGCTGGCAGAAACACTGGTCAGAGCGGGTGTCGGTCATATCAAAATTGTAGACCGGGATTTCGTGGAACTCAGTAACCTGCAACGTCAGGTTCTGTTTGATGAATCTGATGTCGCCGCGAAACTTCCCAAGGCAATCGCGGCCGTCGAAAAACTGAAAAAAATCAACAGCGAAGTACAGATCGAAGCTGTTGTCGAAGACATCGATCACACCAACATTCTGGGGTTGGCCGAAAACGTCGATCTGATTCTGGATGGGACGGATAATTTTGAAGTCCGCTATTTGATCAATGATGTCTCACTGGAACTGGGCATCCCCTGGATTTACTGTGGTTGCATCGGGAGTACCGGCCAGACGATGACCATCCTGCCGGGCAAGTCGGCGTGTCTACGGTGTCTGATTGATTCTGCGCCCGAACCCGGCAGCACAGAGACCTGTGATACTGCGGGCATTCTGGGACCGACGGTCAATGTGATTGCCTCACTGGAAGCCGTTGATGCCATTAAGCTGCTTTCCGGTCAGGTCGAACAGATCAAACCGGTACTGACGGTAGTCGATGTCTGGGAGGGATCGTTTCGGCAGATGAGCGTCGCCGATCTGAGGGAGAAAGGAGGCTGCAAAGCCTGCCACCAGGGAGAGCGGATCTGGTTGAACGGAGAACAGGGTTCCCGCACGACGCGTCTCTGTGGTCGCAACGCGGTTCAGGTTTCTCCCGCAGATAAAGGCAAAATTGCTTTTGAAGATCTGGCAGTCAAATTACAGAACTCGGGCAGCGTTGACGTGAACCCTTATCTGCTGCGGCTGAATCTGAAAAATCCCGATTATGAGATCAGCCTGTTTCGTGACGGCAGGGCGATTATCAAAGGGACCGATGATCCCTCGGTTGCCAAGACCATCTATGCCCGCTATATCGGCAGTTGATACGTGCTGCCATTGTTTGAGAGATGCAGCGCATCACATTAAAGTACCGCGTCTCTCAATCTAATAGACTCGGGCCAAACAGCCCTGGAGACGCGACAGTAAAACGGGACACAGTCTAATCTGCCGGCTGGATCTCAGCTTGATAATTCAGAAATGCCTGAACCATTTCCGCGCGGATTCGCAGCATCAGTTCACGAGTCAACAAATTCGAATGATTTTTGCCCTGATGAATCTCCACCACGGCGTCGGCGTCCAGTTGCTCCAGCGTCTGTTTGAGCAGCTGGGTGGCACCGTTCAGGTAGAAGGTGTCCTGATCACCCATGAAGACATGAATTTTTCCTGCGAGTTCGGGTGCCAGCTGTTTCCAGTTCGATTCCAGAACCAGGCGAATATCGTACGCTTTCCACGCTTCTGCCACCTCTTTGTTGATCGCACCGGTTTCCCAGTCATATAGCTTGAGTGGTTCTCCATCGGCACCGCGGGGACTGAAAACCGCTTCAAAGCTTCGGAGTTGCCCGCCTGGTCCGAGCACCTGTTCCATTTTTGCGAACGGTTCGAACCAGAGAATAGGTTGATTTCCTCTACGGGCAATCGGGCGGAGCTGGTTGCCCGCATCTCGATAGACGTTGCTGCCCGGTTCATAGATATTGATCTGCTGAAAATCGCGAAAATCAACCGGGTCGGGAGCGGTACTCCAGGTACCCCCAAAAACGGTTGGGTAAGTGACCTGCAGCCAGAGGGATGACCATCCCCCGGAAGAATGTCCCGTTAAAAACCGGGCGCGCGAATGGGGGATTGCTCGAAATGCTTTTTCCAGCTCCGGTAAAAATTCGGTGATAAACGCTTTTCCGACAGGTCCATTGGTAGCGGAATCAGCAAAGACATGGTGCCCCCAGCGACATTGCGGGTTGAGGAGTACGCGGATGAATTCAACGCCGCCTGAATTCTGTTCTGCAATTGGCGCCTGTGGCAGATTGCGCTGATGATCGCCGCCAAAGCCGGGAATGGAATAGATGACCGGGTACTTCCGTTGTGGCTGTTGGTAATAACTTTGTGGGAGGATGACACTGGCTTCAAAACCGGTTTCCTGTTCATGAAACTTCGATAACAGAGGCGATCGCAGTTTGAAATATTTGATCCACTGAGTTTCGGTAAACGTTTTTTTCGGCACCAGTTGATCAATGGTGAAGGAAGGGATGTTTGCCACCAGACCGCCGCTCAATTGACGAGCCGGGCTGAACCCGTTTCCGGGAGCAGTACCGATTTTGGGATCCGTTGAATTAAAGCGTGCGACCGCCTGCGCGTGATATCCGGCCAGATCCATTTCCGCTAATGGCTTGGGATAAGAGAGCAGTCCTTTGGTTTCAGGTCCCAACTCGAGGAGTTCGCCTGGCTGCCAGTTGGTGACATCCTGGGCAATGAAGGATTCCGGTTGAAACCAGGAAGGCCCGAACCGTGGTTCACGATTAGATTTGGTAAAAATCAGATAAACACGACCGGTGAACGGTTCGGGATGAATCGATTTCAGAAAACTCACCTGAAAGTGATGTTCGGCTGCCTTCGTATTCTCAGAGTGTCCGCAGCATATCAGTAAAGTGCATACCAGTAACTGCGGATAAAACCGAAATCGTGGATTCATGGGGTGGGCTGTTTTCAAAATAAATGCTCGTCGTAATACAAATTGATTGAAAGGTTTGTGTGAATATCAGTATGTTAAATTTTGTTCGTAAAGTGTAAATATCAAATACATCAGACATCGAACAATTTATGTAGAAGTAAAATGGTTTTCACGTGCTTGCTGTTGCGAGTGTAAGTCATTGATCATCTTACTGAGGGGCTGATGCGGGTATCAGCAGCGCCACGTTTTCTATCGGTTGTTTACAGTAGGTCGGCGGCTTCCCTATTTACGTCGAGAGCTCGGTCCAGCCTTTTGCTCCGTTACGTCAGTCTTTATTGTCGTACGGAAACTGATGAGGCCAAAACCCGGCGAAATTCCAGTTGAAGTATGCTGGAGTTACCGGTTCCCGCGAACTTGACATGGACTGGATCGGGTTTGACCCATTTGGGAAACGAAATGCGCGAACGAAGTCCAGAGAACAGACCAACGCGGTCTCCGTCCAGGGTAACATCGATGCTGACGTTTTCTCCCTGGTGGCGGACTTTCGCCGTGGGAAGTGATGTCGGCTTGGGGCCCTTCTTTTTGGTCTGTGCCTGCTTGTGCCTTTCGTCCGGATTGCGGAGAACTTCCTGCAAATCAGTCGCGACCTCCGTCATTGACTGGTAACGCTGCGCCTGGTCACCGGCCATCATTTTCAGACAGATGGCCTCCAGACGTGGATCAATATCGGGGCGCAATTCGGAAGGCTTCGTCGGATTGTTGAGCGCAATCTGTTGCAGCAGCGCCATCAGGTTTCCCTTGAACGGCATCTCGCCCGTAATCAGTTCATACATGATGATGCCCAGGGCGTAGATATCGGCCTGATGATCAATGGCTGACTGGTCACCCGCCACCTGCTCGGGCGCCATGTAGGCCGGTGTCCCGATGATCGCTCCGCTTTGTGTCACCTGCACATCATCACTGGAACTGCGACGGGCGAGACCGAAGTCCATGACGACCGGCTCGCCTTTCAGATCGACCATGATATTGGCGGGATTCAAATCCCGGTGAATCACACCTATCTCGTGCGCTTCAGCCAACCCTAAAGCGAGCTTGCGAATCGTGGTGATAATCTGCTTTTCGGAATGAGTCTTCTTCGACTTTGTATAATCCTTCAGCGGTCGGCCTTCAATGAACGCCATGGTAATATAGTGCTGACCATCGATTTCACCGACATCATAGACCGGACAGATATTCGGACTGCGCAGTGTTGCTGCTGCCCGGGCCTCGCGATAGAAGCGTGCGAGCAGTTCTTCGTCATCGACACCATTCCCATCACCGAACTTGGGAATTTTCAGAGCCACATCACGATCCAGCTGCGTATCTTTAGCAAGATAAACGGCTCCCATCGCTCCCTGTCCGAGCACCTTTTGAATCGCATAACGACCAAAGTTTTCGGAGATCTCAATACTGGTTGCTGAGCCAGTTTCTGACTGATCATAACCCTGGGTGAGCGACGATTCTGAATCACCTGACACCTGGACAACAGTATGAGCGGTCGCATCTTCTTCTGAAATTATGCCAGCCTTGCTGGTTCCCGTTGACGACTTATCAGCTCCCGCTTTGTCAGGATGCGGGGGAGCTTCTAACTCATTCCACTGTTTGAAATACCGTGTGAGTTCATCGGTATGTTCAGGATGCGCCGCGATGAATTTCTCAAAGGGGAACAGTTCACCAGCGTCGGTGCGAGTTTTGAAATCAGCGATCAACTGATCGATATTCAAACTCTGACCGTCAGCATCCAAAGGTTTGTCACTCATACCCGCAGCCTGATTTCCTGTGGTCGTTGATGCTCAATGATACGCAGAATGACGGTAATCTGAAATTTCACTGCGTTCACAGCCAATCTATTCGTTTTCCAACAGGAAGTTGAAATCACAACATCGAAATGGATGAACCAGTGTACGATTTATGAAAATGCTCCTTAAAATCACATTCTGACCATGTTCAATACTTATGGCAGGATCACTTCCCGCGATCGGTACTTTCCCTGGCAGATATGCTGCGCCTGGAAGAGGGACCGTTTCTTGCTTTTAAACAGTAGAGTTAATACAAGCGTCGACTGGAATACGGTGGCTTGCGAATGGATCAAGCTAAAGGCCTGAAAGAGCTGGAAAAGAATACCGCCCGGCTCAAAAAGCAACAGGCTGATCTGTTCCAAAAATAAGCGAAAGAGAGCCAAAATCAGACATGAAATCGGTCACATTGGTGTTTAGATCGTGTTTCGTTAAAAGAGCAGATCTGGATTATGTCTGTAACATATTATAAAAAAATTACTTATGGAATTATGCAAGTGGCTGTTTGATTTGGATTCATGGGGAATCGGACCTGTCAGATTGTTTCAAAGTCGAATGCAAGTCAATAAAATCCAAGCGGTATTTTAACCCGTAAACTGGATAAGAAAAGCAGCTTCCCCGAAAGGCGATTTTTACCATGACTGAGAAGACTTCCCGCCTGGAAGAACTGGTCGCACGTTTGACTCAGGTAGAATCTGTGTTGATGCATCTCCAGCACGATGTGGAACAGTTGAATGAAGCGTTGCTGCAGCAGAATCTCATCGTGGATACATTAGGCAAATCTCTGAAGCGTCTGGATTCGCGAATGGGAGCGCTGGAAGTTGAAGACGATGGCCCTGATCCGGTGCAGGACAAGCCACCGCATTATTAGACTGTGTCCCGTTTTACTGTCGCGTCTCCAGGTCCATTTGGGCCGAGTATATTAGATTGACAGACGCTATGGTTAAATGTGATGCGCTCTAGAGTTCCCTCACTCCGGTTATCCCGTTTTTTGCGAAAAACTCTGATGTGATGAAAAGCGCCGCTTGAAAACCGGGTACGGATAATTCATGCTGGATGTCAGCGTTTTGATTTCAACATCCGAAAGGAATTGTCATGTCACGTCAGTTATCTTCCGTTGCCGTCTCGTTAGTGCTGATTTTACTGCTGAGCTGTGGATCAGTTGATCGTCTCATGGCGGCAGAGCAGAAGCGTCCCAACGTGATTATTATCATGACAGATAATCATGGCGAGTGGACTCTGGGCTGTTACGGAAATAAAGATATCAGAACGCCCCACATCGATCAGCTGGCGAAAGAAGGGACACTGTTTACCCGCGCGTTTGCGAATAACGCCGTTTGTTCGCCAACCAGGGCGTCTTTTCTGACCGGTCTGATGCCCTGTCAGCACGGGGTGCACTGTTTTCTCAGAACCCGGATTCAAACCGGACCCGATTCCTTTAACACACTGGAAGAATTCCAGTCGATCCCACAGGTATTACATGATGCCGGTTATGTCTGTGGTTTGTCAGGGAAATGGCACCTGGGAGATAACCTTTATCCGCAGGAGGGCTTTTCCTACTGGATTACCAAACCTCATGGTGGCAGTGCCGGCTTTTATGATCAGAACGTCATTGAACATGAGAAAATTCGCAAGGAACCGACTTACCTGACTGACCTCTGGACTCAGCATGGAATCAATTTCATCAAGCAGAATCAGGAGAAGCCTTTTTTTCTATTCCTGGCTTACAATGGTCCGTACGGATTAGGTTCGGCAATGAAAGAACCGATTCGCAACCGGTTCAAAGCAGATTATGAAAAGATGACTTTTCCTTCGTTTCCTCGCGAAAAAGCGCAACCCTGGAACTTCAATTATGGAGACTGGATTGGCGACTTGGGTATCATTCGCAAATATGCTGCAGAAGTCTCAGGCGTCGATGATGGGGTCGGCCAGATTATGCAGACCCTTGATGATTTGGGACTACGAGAGAATACCCTGGTGATTTTCACTGCAGACCAGGGATTATCAGGTGGCCACAGTGGTTACTGGGGCATGGGGGATCATACACGACCACTGACCGCGTTCGACTGGACCATGACGATTCCCCTGATCTTTTCTCAGCCGGGAAAAATCGTCTCCGGAGCACGCCAGGACATGATGGTGGCCAATTACGATGTGTATCCCACACTGCTGAATTATCTGGGATTAGCGGACAAAATTCCCACGAAACCAGCAACCCCCGGACGTAATTTTGCGCCGGTCCTCAAAGGAGAACAGATTCCCTGGACGGAGGTTGTTTTTTATGAATTTGAGAACGTACGGTCGATTCGTACAAAAGACTGGAAGTATATCGAACGTCTCCATGAATCACCCAATGAGTTGTACCAACTGGTCGCTGATCCCCAGGAGCACAAGAATCTGGTAGATCAGGCAGAATTCCAGCAGACCCGGGATAAACTCAAACAGCGGATGGATCAGTTCTTTTCCCAATACGCGGATCCGCAATGGGATCTCTGGAATGGCGGGAAATCAAAGACGATTTTGATGACTCAAAAACTGTTTCCAGAATCCTACCTCTATCTCCCTCCCGCAGAGAAATAATCTCTTTGCGATCATTTTGTCCAGAACAATAAAATTATCTCGCACTTAGTCTGCGCACAGTGTATAATCGTTGTATTCTATACAGTTTGCCAAGAATGTGTGAATTGCCTGTGCTGTTGCATGTTTCAATTATGCATCATCCACTTTTTCGACTTATGGTTATTGTGTCGGAGAGAGTGGGTGGTTTAGGCAGACACTGCCGAGTCTCAATGTGAAGTGGGCCAAATGTTCCATTTCACTTGATGATCTTTGGACTCAACTTTCCGATACGTATTTTAACGAGCCGTTTTGAAAGTTTGAGCACAACCAGGAGGTAAGTGCCATGTCGGTGACTCATTTTACCGCTAAAGAGATTACTGATCTCGAAACAAAGTCGACAACTCCCCGTTTTTTACATTCCCTGTTTGGTTCCGCAGCCATTATGGCGCTGGCTTTACAGTGGCCGACGACCGCCTGGCCGTTTGTGGTAGGTTGCACGCTTGTTGCTGCCTACAGCATGTTCTGCTGGTCGAGTTGTTTTCATGAAACATCACATCAGAGCATCTGTGGTAAACCCTGGGTAAGTATCATGCTGGGCCGTGCCATTGGCACCATGCTGTTTGTATCTTACACTGCCTACCGGGAAGCCCATATCCGTCATCATGCCTACTTGAATAAACCGGGTGATTGGGAATTGTGGCCTTACTCAGACCCCACGACATCCCTGACGTTTCGTCGCATTTTCTGCTGGCTGGAACTCCCCCTGGGCTTTATTACATCCCCCTTCGTTTACAGCCGCCTCTGCTTCAGTAAGAACACGCCGGTCAAAAATCCGAAGGTGATCAAAACCATGCGGATAGAATACGCTGTTATGGCCGTCGTCTGGGCAGCCATTCTGGGAGCCGTTACCTGGTTTTCAGTCTGGGTTCCTTTCCTGATGGCCTGGGTAATCCCTCACTGGATTGCCAGTGTGATTCAGACCTTCCGTAAATATACCGAACACCTGGGGATGCAAAGTTACGATCCCCTGCTGGGGACACGGACAGTGATTGGTTCAAACCTGATTACCCGCGTCTGTACTTATATTAACTTTGATATTTTCGTGCATGGTCCTCACCATCGCCATCCCAAGATTGCTCATAACAAGCTTGTGGAAAAGATGGACAATTACCAGGCAGATAATCCCGATACGAAATATCCTGTTTTCACAACCTATATGTCAGCCATTAAACATACCCTGCCCGCTTTATGGAATCCGGGTGTGGGAATGAATGTCGGGGCCCCTGCTCCGAAAAAAGAAAAATGGCTGGGAGCGGATAACTTTGTAACGGATGTCGCACGCGAAATTCTCTCTGATCGTGATGTCTCCAAAGTCCATCGGGCTTCGTAACATCATTGAGATACACAAAACGCCCCCTGGTCTACTGGACCAGGGGGCGTTTTTCATTTCATGAATCTGTCAAACGTTTATCTTCGGAAGCGTCGGTTGCGGAACAAGCCACGACGTTGACGGCCACAGCAGGCAGGATCAACAGGTTGCGGACTGGTTTGCGCTGCTTCGGGTTCTGGAGTCAGTTCTTCACGAACTTTGAGTAAGAGTTTTTTGCTGGCTTTAATGCCCGCGTATTCATCCAGTTTCTTGCCCTCGTATTCAATTCCCACGTACCCGTGGTAACCAGCGTCGAGGACGATCTGCATCATCTTCACGTAGTCCGTGTTGATTTCCTCTCCGTCTTTATTGAAATCATGGGTTTTGGCGCTGACGGCCTTCGCATAAGGCATTAATTCCTTAACGCCTTTATAGCGGTCATATTGTTCGCCGGTTTTGCGATCAAGTACGAAATTTCCGAAGTCCGGCAATGTTCCGCATTCGGGCAGGTTGACCATTTTCATCACGCCCGCCAACCAGGCACCATTGGAGGAGAGGCCACCATGATTTTCCACCAGTACATTGATGCCGTACTGCATAGCATACTCGGTGAGTCGACGCAGGCCATCGGCGGCCAGTTTCTGCTGTTCTTCAAAACTTCCATTGCTGCGGGCATTCACACGAATGGAATGACAGCCGAGTGTTTTGGCGGCAGTTACCCACTTGTGGTGATTTTCAATCGCCTGGGTTCGTTTTTTCGGATCGGGGTCGCCGAGCGCTCCTTCTCCATCAATCATGATCAACACATTTTTCACGCCGACATCAGCGGCCCGTTTGTTCATCTCAGCCAGATATTTTTCATCGTTGGCTTTATCTTTGAAAAACTGGTTCACATATTCGACTGCGTCGATACCAAATTCTTCTTTGGTCACTTTCGCAAAGTCGAGGTTATCCAGCTTCCCGCCACGCAACGCGCGATGCAGAGACCATTGAGCCAGTGAAATTTTAAACAAAGGCTGATTGAGAGCAGCTGTTGCCAGGGCAGAACCGGTCCAGCTGGCAAATGCGAGCCCGGCAGTGAATGCCGATGTTTGTTTCAGAAAGTCACGGCGTGAAGTGATGCGTGTCATGAAGCGGTCTTTCTTCTGTTCGAGTGGAAATCTTTTTGCAGGATATGGTTTAACACCAGTTAGATACCGGGATTATAAAAACTCACTCGCGATGAGACAATCAGAGTTTTCTGTGCACAAATCATAAACCCTCCGGACCACGATAAGCGATAATCCGGAGGGTTTGGCAGAGTTCTTAATTCAGCAGACGATCGCTCTTAGTAGCGATAGTATTCCGGTTTGTAAGGACCTGCGACGGGAATGCCGAGGTATTCGGCCTGCTTGTCACTGAGTTTCGATAGTTTCACACCCAGTTTGTCCAGGTGGAGTCGTGCGACTTCTTCATCCAGATGCTTAGGCAGCATGTAGACCCCGATTTCATATTTGTCAGTTTCGTTCCAGAGTTCAATCTGGCCAATGACCTGGTTACTGAAGCTGTTGGACATCACAAATGAAGGGTGTCCGGTTGCACATCCCAGATTAACCAGTCGCCCTTCGGCGAGTACGATCAACGCTTTGCCATCGGGGAAAACGAATTTGTCAACCTGTGGTTTGATTTCGATCTGTTCGATGTCTTTCCGGTTTTTCAGGTACGCGACCTGAATTTCGGAATCGAAGTGGCCAATGTTGCAGATGATGGCTTCGTTCTTCATCTGATCAAGGTGTTCGCCACAGATCACATCGCAGCATCCGGTGGCGGTCACGAAGATATCGCCGCGGCTGGCAGCGTCTTCCATCGTGGTGACTTCATAACCTTCCATTGCGGCCTGCAGAGCACAGATGGGATCGATTTCTGTAACCAGGACTCGGGCTCCCAGTCCTTTCATGGCGTCGGCACAACCTTTACCCACGTCACCATAACCACAGACAACAACGACTTTACCGGCGATCATGATATCGGTGGCACGTTTGATGCCATCGGCCAGTGATTCGCGGCAGCCATACAGGTTGTCGAATTTACTCTTAGTGACCGAATCGTTCACATTGATGGCAGGCACACCCAGTTTTCCCTGTTCGTGCATCTGGTGCAGACGGTGCACGCCAGTGGTTGTTTCTTCGGTCAGACCTTTGATTTCTTTCAGCAGTTCAGGGTACTTCTCGTGAACCATGACAGTCAGGTCGCCACCATCGTCGAGAATCATATTCAGGCCTTTTCCGTCGGGCCAGAACAGAGTCTGTTCGATACACCAGTCAAACTCTTCGTCGTTCATGCCTTTCCAGGCGAAGACGGGGACACCTGTGGCTGCGATGGCAGCAGCGGCGTGATCCTGGGTGGAGAAAATGTTACAGCTGGACCAGCGGACTTCTGCACCCAGAGCGGTCAGTGTTTCGATGAGGACTGCCGTCTGAATCGTCATGTGCAGGCAGCCTGCAATACGGGCCCCTTTCAGTGGCTGCTCTTTACCGTATTTTTCGCGGAACGACATCAAGCCCGGCATTTCTGTTTCAGCCAGTTCGATTTCCTTACGACCCCAGGCAGCGAGTTTCTGGAATTCTTCTGCGCTGTAGTCCTTTACTTTATACGGCAGTGAGTTGGTTTCGGTCGACATTCTCTATCCTTGTTGGTTCAATAGGAAACGGGGAGTATCTAAATTCAATTCAAGCGGTAACCGGCTTGAATCATTTAATTTATAGCTGATTTACATGAGCGGGCAATAATCACACTGACCAGAAACAGCATAATTGACTATGATTCAAATGAATGGTGTAGAGCTGCTTCTCTGTCTGAACAGAATCGTCAAATTGAAACATTCTCCTCTGAATCAGGGAAAGACGACTTTCACTGTTGCCTCTTACAATTTGAGAAGCTTAAACTGCCCTCGTCCGAGCCTGAAATCACTGTTGTCTACCCTGAATGCAAGATAGGCAATACGAACCGGGCTGGCAATAGAAATTACAGGTTTGTTGACCTGCAAAACACATAATTTATACACTATGCTTACCCGAATCTCAGACATTGTAGATCTCGGCTGACGAATTGAAACCCTCTGAAGACAAGAAAACCTAATGCGCATCAGTGAATTATACCAAGGTGGAACGTTTGGCCTCTCTGTGGAAATTTTCCCCCCCCGCAATGAAAATGGGGATGCAGAGCTGTTCAAAACGCTGGAAGAGCTGATCCGTTATCAACCCGCTTTTGTTTCCTGTACTTATGGTGCCGGGGGATCCACCAGTAAAAGGACGATCGAATTATGTGCGCTGATCCAGAATCAGTTGCATCATACGGCAACGGCGCATTTTACCTGTGTGAATTCGACCCGTGAGGAACTGGTAGAATGGCTGCAGAACGCCGTCGACGCGGGCATCACCAATATCATGGCTTTGAGGGGTGACCCTCCCGCCGGTCAGGAAACGTTTGTTCCTGCGGATGGGGGGCTGAAATATGCCAATGAGCTGGTATCACTGATTCGTAAACACTTTCCGGAGATGGGCATTGGCGTGGCCGGCTATCCGGAATGTCACCCCGAAGCACCGGACGCTGACACCGATCTGATGAACCTGAAACGCAAAGTTGATGCGGGTGCCGATGCGATCTATACGCAATTGTTCTTCAACAATAACCACTTTTATCGATTTCGAGAGCGATGTCAGCAAGCGGGAATCGACAGACCGATCATACCCGGCATCATGCCGATCACCGAGTATCGGCGGATTCAACGGATCATGTCGATGTGCAGCTCCGAGTTCCCTGCCGATCTGGTAGGCCAACTGGAAGCGGCGCAGGATGATCTGGATGCCCAGTTTGAGATTGGTGTGAATTTTGCCATTCGCCAGTGTGAACAACTGCTCCAAGAGGGCGTGCCCGGGATTCACTTTTATGTCTTGAATCGTTCACAGGCCTGTAAGCGGATTTTCGATGCACTTGGTTTTCCGGAAACACAAGACAATATTGCGACGTAGTTCAATTCGCAACAGCAAGAATCAACGCGTCGGCATTGGCTGTCGGCTTTGAAACTGTTTCACCAGATTATGCCAGGCAGCCGCCTGTTTCTGCTTCCCCAGTATTTCCAGGTGTTTTGCAATCTCTTGCGCCAACTGAACGTCCGGCGATTCCAGCGCACCACTGGAGACGATTTTATACAGCTCTCGATCACTGGCAGCCAGCTGCTTCACCCGTTGAAAGTTCTCCGCCGCCTCTGCTTTTTTGCCCAGCGCCTGCAGCAGCATGGCTTCCTGCTGCAGATATCTGGTCTCTCCCGGATGCAGACGGGAAGCTGCCTGGATCGATTCGAGCGCTGTAGTTGTTTTCCCCTGCTGTTGCTGCAGCCGACTCAGCAACCATAGCCAACGATCATCCTGCTGGAGCTGTTTCTGAAAATTATCAGGTTGGCTCTCTAATTCAGTCAGCAGTTGCTGCACCACTTCGAGTTCTCCCAGTTCGAGATAAAATTCAAAGGCGACCAGCAGCGTTTCTGTGTTTTCCGGCTCCGCCTGTCGGGCTGCTTCAAGATAGGATTTTGCCTGGTCGATCTCTCCCATCTTCCAGTGACAGTAACTGAGGGCCCGCATGATGGAGGGCTGCCCTGGTTCTTTTTCGTTGATGCGGTTCAGCAGTTTAATGGATTCCTGCGCAATCGGATTTTTGTGTTCGGTATTCAGCAGGTGATACAGCAGGAGGAACTGGTTCGGACAGGTCTCCAGGCTGCGCTCCAGCAGGTTTTCCAACTCTCGCAGGCGAAATTGATTGAAATAAATCCACTGCAGTTGTGTGACCGCTTCCTGCGAATCGGGAAATGCAGCCAGATGTGCTTTTAACATCTGTTCTGCCTCGGTCAGCTTCGCGATATTCTCATAACTGCGCGCCAGTGCAAACGAGGCCCGGCGGTAATCGGGCGACGTTTCATTCAATTGAGAGAGTACCTTAATCGCTGCCGGGTAGTCCCGTTTCACGAAGTAACATTCCCCCGCCAGAAGTTGGGCGCGGCGCTGATCGGGTTCGAACCAGCGAAGCCACTCCATTTCTTTCAGGGCGGCATCCGGTTTACGTTCTGCCAGAAACCGCTGCGCACGACTCAGGGTCACGCGCGCATTGGATCTCACGTTCCAGCCGACAAAAAAATAGATGCCGACAGGTAACACAACCAGGATGACTGCCAGCGTGATGAGAATTCGTTTTTTCAAACGTCAAGTTCTTTCGGAAAAGTTTCAAAGTGTTGCTGATCAGAGCGTCGCGCTTCAGGTTTTCAGTTTACGCGGGAAGTCGACCCGCTGCAATCAGGGATTCCGGGGATCGGCTAAAGTTGTGACTTGAAACAGACCCGCGTATGATGGAACATCCATGTCGGACCATTCAACGCGAACGCGTTTTTGCTCAACCCCAATTCAGGAACTGATGACATCATGACAAAGCCGTTGAATTTCAAGCAGGAACTGACGTGCGTTTTCGGGCAGCCTGTGGCAGAGAACCCGACTCAATGCATGATCGAGGCGGCTTATAAAGCCTGTGGCCTGGAATGGCGGTATCTGACGATTGAGGTCGCGCCTGAAAATCTGGAACAGGCGGTCGAAGGGTTGCGGGCGATGGGCTTTCGCGGCGCGAATCTGACGATTCCCCATAAAGTCGAAGTCATTCAGTACCTGGATGGCATCAGTGATGCGGCGGCGATGATGGGGGCCGTCAACTGTATTGTTCGCCAAGGCGATCACCTGCTGGGTGACAATACCGATGGCAAAGGTTTCGTGCAGTCATTAAAAGAATTGACCGATCCGCAGGGTAAGAAGATCGTCATGTTTGGTGCCGGCGGTGCGGCTCGGGCGATTGGTGTGGAGACGGCGCTCGCGGGAGCAGCAGAAATCACCATTGTGAATCGCAGTGCTGAGCGCGGCGAAGCGCTGGTGAAGCTGCTGAATGATAAAACCGAAGTGCGTACCCGCTTCGAATTATGGGACGGCGATTATACTTTGGCTGATGATGTGGATGTCGTGATCAATGCCACCTCGATTGGCCTGTATCCTGATGTAGACGCGGTCTTCCCCCTCGATTTCAGTTCACTCAAACCGAATATGATTGTCTCCGACGTGATCCCCAATCCTCCCGAAACCCATCTGCTCCGCGAAGCCGCCAAAATCGGCTGTCCGACGCTCGACGGCCTGGGCATGCTGGTCAACCAGGGCGTAATCGGTTTTCAACTCTGGACCGGCGTGGACCCTGATCCCAAAGTGATGCGGGCTGCATTGGAAGAAGTATTTGGCGTCTGAATCAAACTCACAAGCGGCTTGTCTGGAATGAATGCTCAAAAGTCCTGGGTGAGCCCGAATAAAATTCGGGCCGAGCGCAGCGAGCAGGAGGTCACAGCTCACTCGCTCAAAACAGAGCCGTGTTTCCTACCCGCTCCAGACAGAGTAAGGCTAAACTGATCAACAGACAACGTTCACACTACAACCTCCTGTTGTCTCCGACAACACCGAATTTGATTCGGTGTCACCCATGAGCTTCGGTGTGTTGAGATATTTCTTGAGCACAGCTTACACTGCTGGTATTCTGAAACGATCAACAGGTGATACCTCATAGTTTTTTTGGATGCAAAATCATGTCCTGGAAATATCAGATTCTGAAGTTATGCAGCGATGCTGAATTCTTTCCCGGTGCAAAGCCGCATGAAATTCAGCAGGCGGAAGCAGAACTGGGAGTCGCTCTGCCGGAGGACCTGGCGAGTCTGTTGCAGGAATCGAACGGGGTCGAAGGCGAGTATGGTCTGGGGCTGATCTGGCCACTGGAGCGTATCGTCAGGGAAAATATCGAGTTTCGCGAGAACCCGGATTTTCCCGAACTGTATATGCCGTTCAAGCATCTGCTGTTCTTTGCGGACGCCGGCAATGGCGATCTGTTCGCCTGGCCAATCCAGGCTGGAGAAATCCGCAGACTCGATGTGTTTGTCTGGAACCACGAAGAAGACAGTCGAACCTGCTGTGCTCCGTCGCTGTCGACCTATCTGGAACGCTGGCTCACTGGTGAGCTGTTGTTATGAATGCTGCATCACTCTTATTCTAATGAGGAATTTCATGCTCCACTTTCAAGATAAAACCATTTTTTATCGACCAGAATCAGTGAGTTACAATTAATGTGGGGTGCAATCGCAGGAGATGTCATCGGCTCGTATTACGAGCACTTTCCGACCAAGTCGACGCAGTTTTATCTGTTCCGAATAAATAAAGGTTCCAGGAACCAAAAACAGGTTCGGAGTCAGTCAATTTGGGTGATAAGATGATCCAGGAACCGTTTTCACTGACTGGCCCGAATTGTATTCGGGCCTGCCACTTATTTTCTTTCGTGTGGTTTCGAGTTTTTCGGGATAGATAAATAAAGATCGCAAGTTTTACCTGGGCCATTGGGGTATGAAACAGGATCAAACCTCACCAGGCGGGCGGACACATGGGATCACCCCTTCTGCTATCGGGTTGGCTTTGTATTTCTGATTTGTGTTTCTGCCCTGACCGTTTACTGTTGTCTGTGACAACACCGAATTTCATTCGGTGCTACCCGCGATCTGTTTTTAGTGGTTCGGGATTTTCATGTGCGGAGTTTGGGGCACTTCTTTTATAATCTATTGTGAAACGGGTAAGGGGATGTTAATACCAGCCAACAGTGCCACTCGAACGAGCAGACAGGTGGCACCCGGACGTCTGATTTTTAGGACACATAGCAATCAGTATAGAGGTTTCCGTGTGCCACGGACCGGCTTGTCCGGCCGTGCCGAATGGGTGGGAAAGGTTGATTCCAGATTGTACGTGCCAGCTGCAACCTCCTGTTCGCTGCGCTCGGCCCGGATTTTATTTGAGCTTAGCCTGTTTCTCAGTTGGGCTGGCTGTTCTTGTACTGTTGGGTCAAGCCAACTGTGCCACCTGCATGGGTGAGAGGACAATGTAGATTTGCTGTTGTTGTGGGAATGATTTTTGTATTCGATCTGTGAATTTGTGGCTTGTTGCATGGTGATTATTTTGTGGAAAGGCGTGGGGAGGTCAACGGGAATGAACAATAAAATGTGGCGATGGGCGTTGATAGGGGGCCGATGTTTGGCGGTGCTGAGGTGGTGCCGGGACGAAAGCCTGCGATGTGGGGCGACCCGCAGGATCACATCACGAACCGGTGTCATTTCAGGCAGTGCAAATCTGGAAAAAACAGGCCCATTTGTAGTGAAGAATACAAACATGTGGCCCGTGTTTCGGTGCACTGTAAACTGGGCACGCGCGCGACCCAGATCAACGCTTATCGCCAGTGGCGCGACGGGGTCAAGTTCAGTTTGAGCAGTCGCGGTGACCCGATTCTCAGCAGTGCTGTTGATGCAGTTGTGTCTGAAAGGGATGATCAGGGAGAGACAGGGATGCCGTTTCACGATCAGGTCTGATGTGGATAGCTGAGATGATTGACCGCCGAGAGCCTGTCTGCGGTTGCTGGTCCCACCGACTCCCGGAGATTATACTTTGACGCCCATTGATTATTCACAAGTAGAATGGAAGGATACCATTCGCTTTAAAGTAGTTTCCGTAAACTATGAAACGAAAGAAATGACAGGTGAATTTCTTGAAGTCATTAACAATTGAGAATCGTTGTTCATAATGCAGATTCGCACGAAAGTCATTGTATCGCTGATCCATGGGGGTCAGGTGTTGCTGTCTGAGGGGTTTGATCCCATCAGGAAATTCCAGTTTTATATTCCTGTGGGCGGAGGCGTGGAATTCAGGGAAAGGCTGCAGGATGCCGCTGCGCGGGAGCTGTTTGAAGAGCTGGGGCTGAAGGATCAGACGCTTGAGTTTCTCGATTTTCATGAGTCGATTTTCGAATTTAATGGGGTTCCCGAACATGAAATCATGTATCATTATCTGTGCCGGATCGACGATTCTGTGAAAGCCGCCTTGCCGGCGGAAGGGATAGAGTCGGATGGCGCGACGTTTAAGATAACCTGGTTTACAGGTGAAGAACTGTCTTCGATACGGAAGGGACTGGTGCCGCCGAGGATCTATGATGATTTGTGTCGGGTGCTGTTACAGGATGATTGAGGGAGTCAAGCAGCTCATAGTCGTTTCCTTTGAGTAAGCGCTTTTAATTTGAGTGAAGCAGAATGAAAAACACCGATCTATATCCCGCGTTAATTAACAGGCCGTTTCTGATTATGGGCTGCCTGGTCGGATTCAGTGTCGGCGTCCTGATCGTTCTGCTGGTGATTGGTTACGAATTGATCCGTGTAGGGAGAATAATCAAAGCGCTGGCTGATGACGTGACCCCCGAGATCATCCGTGCTTATTTTACCAGAGACAAGGCCTATCACTGGATTCCCTGGCGCGACCAGGTGCGGGGGATTAATGAAGAAACATACAAAAAAAACAGCCAGAACGTGTCTGAGCTTTTGTAAACGGGAAACCCCCAGAATTTTCCAACCCTCAACGCCTCGATGGGAAATCAGAAAGGAGTCTCTGATGTTGAAAAAAGTAACGTTCCTGATGTGTCTGCTGATCACCGGTTTCGCCGTTGTAAATACACCGGCTGCAGAAGACTCAAAAGAAAAACAGTTCTTTACAATCAAATTGCTGGAGCAGGCTGAGTCCGGTAAGGTGAAACAGCTGGTGGAATGTGATGTGCTAGTGAACCCCCAGGGAAAGATCCGTTCTTTTTCCGGCGGCCTGGCGCCTGGATTTCAGGGGGAAGAGGACCTGAAGTTTGGCGTCTGGGTCAAGGGGACAATCAAACCGGCGGAGAAGGGAAAGTACCGGGCGCTGCTCAAACTGCGCTGGACCGAACGCGTTTCTCAGCTGAAAGAAACACAAGAGGCAGGCACCCAGCTCACCAAAACCGAGGCAGTCGAAATCCGGACATTTCTGGAGAAAGGGAAAACAAAACGGCTCAGCTGCGGCGGTCTTCAGGCAGTGGAATTACGTCTGGAGTGATGTTACGTTTAACAGGAATCATTGTTTAGAGGTACCAGCATGAAACCGTTTTCCATTTCCCGTAAACAGTATTGGGTCTTCTGCATTGTATTTTCCCTGTGTGCCCTGCTCGGTTTGACAAGTCTGGTGATTGCTGAAATTTATCTGCCTCGCAATCCTGGCGGGATGGCAGGCAGAACGGCGATGTACCGTTCGCTGGGGCTGTGGTCGCTTGCCTGGCTGGGGATTGCTGTCTGGGCCGGTTATCGGCTCTGGACGACAAAATCATCTGACCTGGAAACACGATAATCGATGAATCTGGATCGATTCCTGATGCACCGAACCGGTTATCAGTAGTGAGTGTCTGACAAAGTTGAACCAGGTCAGTAGACCCTGTTGGAGTCTGGACTGTGTCCCGTTTGAGTCAGAACGATGAATTTTAAAGTCAGACAAATCAAGTTGGATGATCTCGCCGGATTTCGCGCAGCGCTGACACGCGTGGCGGCGGAAAAGAAATATCTGTTGACCGTGGAGCCTCCTTCCCTGGAAAATATGGAAGCCTATGTCAGTCATAACGTCGAACAGAACCATGCGCAATATGTGGCAGTGATCGAGCAGGAGATCGTGGGTTGGGCCGACCTCATTCCTCACGTGCGCGAAACCGTCAGGCACGTGGGTCGGCTGGGCATGGGGGTTCTGGCAGATTATCGGGGCCAGGGTATCGGTAACCAACTGCTGGAACACGCGATGTCGCATGCCTGGGGACAGGGATTGAAACGACTGGAGCTGGAAGTGTTTGCAGATAACGAAGTCGCGCTGAATCTGTATCGTAAGCACGGCTTTCAGGTGGAAGGTGTGAAGCGATTCGCGAGATGTATCGACGGCGAATATCAGGATATTGTGATTATGGGACAGTATCGTGTCTGATGATTTCTTAAGTACTGATGGTGATCTCGTCTTCTGTCTGTGTACTCTGATCAGTCTATTTCTGTTATAAACAGTATCTGCCCGCTGGGTAGGGAGAATAACCGGTTGATACCAGCGGGACATGACAACCAGGCTTTGGACAATGAACTGGAAAAACTTCGGGTTGAACAAGGCGACGACATCACAAAATGCATACTCATCGGTCTGGCCTGTCTGGTGGCGCTGGTGATCTTTGTAAAAATGAATCGGATACATTCTGATTGAAGGCATCCTATGAGGTTAATGATTTCCTGTTTATTGTTCCTCGCTCTATTGCCGGGGACTGCTGTGCAGGCAGAGAAAATTCTGGTCGGCAAGACCGAACTGGAAATTCCCGCTCCCGCAGGTTCTGTGAATGTCACGTTGGAAATTAAAGACGTGTCTCCTTACAGCCAGATCCTGGCTGAAGCAGAACAGCAGGGGTCAAAGGTATTTTTCTACCTGCCGGAAAAGTCGGCTGCGGTACTTCGCCAGGGAGAGCTGCCCGAGCCGGAACATTTTTTTCTGTTACAGATTCCACAAAAGGTAAAAGACCTGTCGTATAGTGCTTCCGATTTTGCAGGTTTTAAAATCGGGATTAAGAAGCAGAATCAGCAAACCAGGGAACTGATAGCGAAAAATGTGAAAAAGAGCATGGAGAGCCTCAGTCAGGGGATCAGCCAGGATCTGGATCTGGACATAGCCCTTCAGGTTTCCGGAACGGTTGTGTTGGAACCACACGATGAATCGATCAACATGTTGTCATGGTCCATGTATATTACCTATGGCCTGCAGGTGGAAGGAGAGGATGTGAATGAAGTGAATGCGTGCACTCTGACCTATCTGAATGCAGGAGGGAAACTGCTTGTACTGGCTGACTATGCCACACAGGACGAACTGGAATGGACGCGCACCGCGGCGCGGGCCTGGTCAGATGCCATTCTTGCAGCCAATTTCCAGGCTTCGCCTTTCCCGCCAGCATTAAACCGCCGCGGGAACAGTGCTCTGGGAGAGCAGGCCGTTATCGTCATTTTGATCATCATGACTGTTGTCGTTGCGCTGGCGTTCCTGATTAAAAAACGCAGGAGTCATTCTGAATGAAGCGTCCCATGTCTATTGTCTCCCCTTGTTTTTTCGTGATGATTCTACTGCCGGGGATCTGTGCGCAGGCCGAGAAGTTTCAGGTGGGAAAGACAGAGCTTGAGATCCCCGCACCGAAAGGTTTTGTGCGCGTGACACCGGAGATCACAGCGCTGATTCAGGCCAGACGGAAGTCACCACTGACAAGTACCCGGAGTGAACTTCTGGCAGAATATCTCCCCCGGGAGGCTGTCCAGTCACTACGGAAGGGAGAGCTGCTTTCCCCGCAGCGAACCTGTTCATTATACGTTCCCGAAAATCTGAAGTTTAAATTTGTGGGGAAGCAGGGATTTCAGGAAATGAAAAAAATGACGAAGGAAGATAATCGAGAGTCAAGGGAGAAGGTTCGTGCGCAGGATCCACAACTGTTAGATTCTGTCATAAAGCAGATAGAACAACAGTCAGATCAGCAACTGGATCTGGAGGTGCCCCAGCTCCTGCTGCTAAAGGAACATTCTGAGACTCCGGAGACCCTGTCGTATTCGATGCTGTATACCATCCGGTTTTCTGATAAAACAGGCCGCAGAAAAATGGTTCATGCCTGTACGATGACGGATCTCGACCCGGCTGGAAAAATGCTGCTCATGATTTGTGATGCATCACAGTCTGAGCTCGTATGGACGCGCTCTATCTCTCAGGCCTGGTCAGAAGCAATTCTGAGAGCAAACCCAGCAGCCCCTCCAGGAAGATTCCTCGAGATTGATGATATAGAGAGGCAACAGGTCTGGAAGGAAAATCTTCACAAGATTTACTATACCTCGGCGCTGATTGGCATTGGGCTTATGTACCTGTTTCTGCGAACGCGTCGACCACAAAAATCGACTGCATCTGAAGAGTAATCATAGGCCGGACAGCAGACCGCTCACCGGAAAGCGATGGCAAAGCTACTTGTGACTCAACGATTCGCTGTAAGGCAGTTCTTCGATGTTGCCTAAGCCGAAGACCTGCAGGAAGCGGGCGGTGGTGATGTATTTGACTTCCGATTTTTTGGCTTCAGCGCGTTCGATGGCAATCAGTTCGCGTCTTAGCAGTTGTCGAAGAATGCCGTTGGCTTTGTCTTTGCCGGCTTCGATGATCTGGTCTTTGCTGATTGGCTGCTGGTAGGCGACGAGTGCGAGGACTTCCAGCGCATCCTGCGAGAGTTTGACTTCTTTCGGACCGAACCCATACACGCGATTGCGAATGCGTTCAAAGTCGTGCCTGAGGATAAGGCGGTAGCCCCCTTCTTCCATGCGGATCTCATAGGGGCGTGCTTCTTCGATGTACTGACGATTAATGTCGTCGAGTAAATCGTCGACATAGGAAGAAGAATATTCATCGTTGAGCAGCGAGCAGAGTTTCTTGGTCGTCAGTGGATTGCCGCCGACAAATAGAGCGGCTTCAATAATCTGGCGCGGAGGAATGCGGGCTTCGCGTTTGACGGATGAACTACTGCTTTTGGGAAGTTCGGCCGCTTCTTCGGCCGCAGTTTCGTCCGGCAGTTCCAGATCCCGTTCGACCGCTTCGATGGCTTCCAGCGTCCGCTCGTAATCGGCGTCGATAGCTTCATCGACCTGACTACTCGCAGCGAAGGCGGCCAGAAAGTCGTCTTCGTTGGAACTGGTATCGTCGCTGGCTGGTTGTTCTTCTTCCACAGACATCCCCTCAATCCTTTCAGGGAATCAGACATCAAAGTTCAGAGTGCCAGCCAAGCGATCAGAGAGTCTTTGCAGAGGTTCAGTGATTCAAAGCCAGCACATACGTTTCCCAGTCAGCCTGTTTCTGCCGGGCGGCTTTCAGCTGGGCGGGGTCATTGTGCCTATTTGCTTCGATTTCATCAACCTTTTTCTGACATTTGGGACAATGAGCGAGGTGGACCTGCATCTGATGCTCTGTGTGTTGATCGAGGCGATGCGCGATATAGTCACTCGCATAGTCGAGGGCCTGATGACAGTTAATGCCCCCGGGCATTTTTTTACCGGCCATCTGATCGCTGGATGAACCGGCAGAGCCCGACATCTGGTTCATGCCGACAAAACCGATCAGTCCTACGACCAGACAGACCGTCAGGATCTCTGCCCCGGTGATCAGGTGGCTGATCTGCTTACGTTTTTTCATCACAGACACAAACTGACACAGGTCTCCCGGAGCGCAGGCCTGCCATTCTGGTTCGGTTTCTGTTGAAGTTGGGTTGTTTTTGTTCATGTTCAAACCTCCTGCTACATCAGCAGGAATTCTGCTTTCTTTCTTTTGGGACGTTTCCCCTCACTTTTATTATCGTAGTCAGTGCTGGTGTGATCTGTGAGATAGCATACAGTTTCCCTACATTTCAGATCACGTTGGGGGGGATGGCGGGATTTATCTCAGGCCTCGGCTCCTCTCAGAATGAATTCACCCGATTGATCTGGTTTCGCCTGGAAGGCGGGTGTCAGTTTAAAATCAATCGAATGTGCCAGGTACCGGGCTTTCCGTAAGATAATGTGGCGCTTCTGGATATCGATGCTGCGTTCGTCCTGGAGTTCCCCCAGCAGCACGGTCACGGTTTCCCGTGTGCTGCCGATGATACTGGCCAGTTCCTGATGCGAGAGCTTGATGTTGATCAGCACTCCTTCATTGGTGAAGCGTCCATATTTTTCTGCCAATTCGAGCAGTAAATGAGTGAGACGATCCCGGTTTGAGCGAAACAGCAGCGATTTAAGTCGCTGTTCGATCCGTTGCCGCCTTAAGCCCATCAGCTTAGTCACGCCCAGCGAGACGGTCGCGTGATGTTCCATAAGATCCTGAATGATCTGGCCTGGGATGCGGAGAATCGAGGATTTCAGCATGGCTTCTGCATATTCCTCGCGCTCACCACCACCCAGAATGGCCAGCTCGCCGAAGAGTTCGCCGGGTTCGATCAACGCCAGCAGCGCCTGTTTTCCTTCGGTTGTCAGATGATAGAGCTTGATTCTGCCGGACAGGAGCAGATAAACCGAATCGCTGCTTTCTGTGGGGAGGTAAACCATATTTCCGCGTGCAAAATTCCGAACCGAGGAATTACGTTCGACATGCGCAATCTGATCCTGACTCAAGCGCTCAAAGAGATCGCAGTTCTTCAGATACCAGAAATTTTTGTCCATGGAGACGAACCTTGCCCTGTTTCCGTTCACAGGGAATGACATGAGAAAGTCGACCGTGGCTGCAGATTCCGGAAATCGCGTTCACCGTCTGTTACCCAATATACAGGCTGAGAAGCTGTTTTGAGAACCCCCGTTTTGCTGAAACAGGCTATTTTTTAAGTTTGCGTTGATTCAAGCAGAGAGTGAAAAACGGATCAGTTATCACCGGAATCCTGTTTTTGCAGGAGATCCTGCACGATTTTGGCTGGTGCACCGATCTGCAGAACATGGATGGTTCCCGTGTACTGACGGGAATCAGGATTGGCGAAACCCTGTTTTTCGGCGACGAAGGTCGCGGTCTGATGGGCGTGAATACATTCTCCCAGTGGTTGTCCGGTATCGCAGTCGAGGCCTGAAGGCAAGTCGACCGCCAGCTTGAAGCCTGGTGCCTGATTGATGATTGAAATAGCGGTGGCGTAGGGTTCGCGAATATTGCCTTGCACGCCGGTCCCCAGCAGCGCGTCGACGATCCAGTCTGCTGAATTGAGGAAATCCTGAAACGCCTCCGGATGGTTCAGCTCGGGGTCGGTCCGGATAGCGATACCCATGCGTTGTGCCACGTGAAAATTGATAGCGGCGTCCCCTTTGAGTTCTGCGGGATCGGCCAGCAGGAAGATTTCGACGGGGATCCCGGCATTATCGAGGTGACGTGCGATGACAAAGCCATCGCCGCCGTTATTGCCTTTACCAGCACAGATCTTCACGGGACCTGTTGCTTTCAGTGAGACGAGTAGTTCAAACACGCCGCGTCCCGCATTCTCCATGAGGGCAATGCCGGGCAACCCGAATTCCTCAATGGTGCGCTGGTCAACACTACGTACTTCATCCCGGCTGAGTCTGTTGACAGGGGTCATTTTCTCCTCGAATTCTGATTCTGAAGCGATTGTGCAATTAAAAAAGGGTGAAAAATCGATCAAAGTAAGTTTATTATCAGTGGTTACGGGGTTTTCAACAGAGGGAAATTGAATTACGATCTCCGAGGACGCGGGCAGCACTTCTTCCCGACCTCTTTTCGAAATGGAAAATCTCAGTCTCCAAACAGGATACTTCTGGAGAGTCAGCAGTGATAGATGAATATTCTGATCGATGGGCTCTGATTACGGGTGCTTCATCCGGAATCGGCCTGGAGTTTGCGCACCGGCTGGCTGCTCGTGGAATGCATCTGGTGCTGACAGCCCGCCGTAAAGAGAAGCTGGAAGAACTGGCTGCAGAACTGTTGACCCGTCATGGCACGAAAACAGAAGTGATTGTGCTGGACCTTTCCGAGCAAGAGGCACCTGCCAGACTGTACGAAGAAGTCAAATCGCGGGGAGTCCAGGTTGAGTTGCTGATCAACAATGCGGGCTTCAGTGTGGTTTCCGATATTGCTGCTACCGATCGGGAACGGGTGATGCAGATGGCCAGGCTTAATATTGGTGCCCTGACAGACCTGACCTATTTTTATCTGCCTGAAATGATGGAACGGGGGCACGGGGGGATTATCAACATCGCCTCTGTCGCTGCGTTTCAGCCGGTTGCCTACATGTCGGCCTATGCTGCCAGCAAAAGCTATGTGCTGCATTTCACAGAAGGCCTCTGGGCAGAGGCGCGGGATCAGGGTGTGACGATAACGGCTTTGTGCCCGGGAACTACGCAGACCGAATTTTTCGATATCGCCGGCGTCGAAGGCTGGTTGAAAAAGCATCGCTATCAGACGGTAGATCAAGTGGTGAAAACCGGGCTTAAGGCGTTGGAAAAGAAACGCCAGTATTCGGTTTCAGGCTGGGGAAACTATTTTCTGTCGCTGCTCGTACGCATAGCGACGCGGCGGACGGTGGTGGTGGAATCGATGAAGTATTTTCGACCACAACCCCCCAAAGAGAAAAAGTAGCGCGCCTGTACACTTTTCACGGCCCGGCTGTGGGGTTTCGCGTTGAAGTTTACGTTTTTTTAGTTGATTTTGCATTGAAATCGGCCCGCCAAGTTGACGATCTGGCGTGGCAGGCAGTATAACTGTCGTTCCCTATTTTGGAATTTGTCGCAGAAGGTATATAAATGGCTTCCAAATCGAAGATTGAAAAACAGAAACGAAACGCAAAACTGGTAGAAAAGTACGCCGATTTACGGGCTGAACTGGTTGCCAAAGGTGATTACGAAGGGCTTGCTAAACTGCCTCGTAGTTCCAGCAAAACCCGTCTCCGCCGTCTGTGTCAGCTGACCGGACGTCCCCGTGGCAACTATCGCAAGTTTCAGATTTCGCGTATCGCTCTGCGGGATATGGCTTTAGATGGCCTGATTCCCGGCATGAAGAAATCAAGCTGGTAAGCTGATCGTTTCCACGAGGTCGAAGAGTGTGATCTTCGATTCCAGCCAGCAACAGGAAATCAGCGTCGCCCCGGCTTTCGGGTGTCCCTAGTTTACGGCGCATGAAAAAGGAAAACAGAATGTCAGTCGGTTTATCACGTAAAGAGATTGTCAAACGGCGGAAAAAACGAGCTCGTCTGAAAAAGAAGCTCAAATGTCGGTTCTGCCCGGATGGTAACATTCCACGTCCCGTGTATGTCGATTACAAGGATTTGAGAACGCTGCGTTCTCTCCTGGATCGCGAAGGACGTATTCTGCCTCGTCGTCGCACTGGCACTTCAGCCCTGTATCAACGGGCTGTCCGTAAAGCCGTGCTGCGGGCTCGCTTTATCGGTCTGCTCCCTTATGTTGCAGAAGACTAAGCTGCGAAGCGAATGAGAGACAAATAAAAAGCTCTGGACTGATCTGGTCCAGAGCTTTTTTATTGCGCTTTTAGAAGCGGAATTGAATCTGCAAAAACTTACCAGTGCAATCCGGTTGGAAATGAGTCAGTCTGAAACGCGTCGAGCAGGCTGTGTTCGGATTTGTCTTTCTGGTCGACAGTCGCTTCTGCACACGATTCTTCGGTTTCCCAGATGACGACTTTGACAGCCTGGACGCCAAGATCATTGAGCAGGGTCGGACAGACTTCATCCAGTAAATAGCGGGCCATGTTTTCTGCAGTGGGATTGTAGGGCAGTACGAAGTATTTGGTCGGCTCGACCATGCGGATGGCGTTTAAGCCGTTCTCGTCTTCGATGTTAAGCAGGAAGCCATGATCCCAGTTCTCATCGATCCAGCCTTTGAGCAGACTTTTGAGATGTGCAAAGTCAATAATGCGTCCAACTGCGTCCGTATCGGGACCGGTGACATAAAAGTCGGCAACATAGTTGTGACCATGAAAAAACTGGCATTTCCCTTCATGGCGGAATAAGCGGTGACCCGCATTAAACTTGATCCGCCGCATGATTGTCATACCCATGATATTATTTCGACCTCGTCATAACCGTGATTCGTAATACGTTGATTGATATTATTAACTGTCCAGCAGAGATTTCATACCCTGTGTCATCACAGTGTCGATACCGGGGTCACAGAAAGCCACGCTGACTTCGTAACCACCTGCAGGATATTCTTCCGCTACCGGGATGTACCAGGGACCGCCATCTCCATAAGCGGCTGTCGCGATGAATTGATCGGGCTGAATGCTCTGGGCCCGTAGCTGATATTCGATAAAGCTCTCTGCCGGCAGGTGCAGTGTTTTGATGTCATTCATCTGCAGAGAACTGAGTGTGATCGGAATTTTCTTTTCGACCCGCTGTAACCAGGCCAGCATGTAGGAGGGCCGATTGCGATTCACGACACTGTTGTCTTTGTTGGAAATCGTCTTCGTCAATTCTTCTACGCTCAAAGTGCTGCGGACAGGAGGTAAAATGTCATGCGTTTTCCAGGTCAACTGTCCAACGGGTTCCGGTTTGAGCCCTTTTTCTGAAGCAATGATGCCTTCATAAATTCGCTTCGCCAGAATCCCTCGCATCGGTTTGGTGCCGTCATTATATTTACCGGCGGAGATATTACCGGCACAGCCGGTGAAGTAAATGTGAGTGCAGCCGGGTTCTTCCTGCTGACGCTGTTTGCGGGCGATGCCGGTGAAATCGCTGCTGACACGCCCATCACCGTAATAACTCATGGGATGTGTCGAATAGTAATGGCAGGAGACCAGCTTCTTGTCTTTGTTGTAAAAGGCGATCGTTTTCAGGAAAGGATCGATGGTCCCTTCGGTCATGCTCCGCAGGCGTTCATCTTTACAACTGCTGCCTCGCATGCGGACAATTTTCCCAGCCTTGTCGCGGTCAATCCGGCGGTTGGAAGCGACCTTGTCGACTTTTCCCTGGCTGTGTGCCACGTGCGTTACGGGCTCTGCTTTGGGGAGGGCCGCGGTGACTGCTTTGCGGGCTTTATCGAGGCATTCATTGAAGAAGTCGAGCTCGACGATGTGCGGCAGGTCGCCTTGTTCTAGGATAATCTGTTCGGCATTCAGGCAGGCGAACGGTGCGTTATGCTGATGCACACACTGGACAGCGACCCGATCGATGGTCGTGCCAGCGGCTTCGGCCAGCGCAGTTCGCCAGGCGATATGTGCGTCGTTTAACAGACCGGTCCAGTCGACTGCACAGACCACAATCGGTTTGCCGGCACCAAGCAGGACGTAGCCGATGGCTTCCAGTGAATCGTCGTACCCGACGACCGGTTTGATCCAGCCTCCGCAAAGAGAATGCCCTTTGGGAGGTGAAACGTCAAACCGGAACGCTGCGATATGCAGATTCGGATTGCGGGTTGTATCAGCTTGATTTGCGAAGGCCCACTCATCAAGGGAAAACGCTGTACCAGTTGCTGCCAGGGAGGCAGCAAGGAAGTCGCGTCGGCTGAATTGGCTCATTAAGTCACCTGTGTTCGTTACACGATTTACAGTTTTGTTGGGTTGGGAGCGTCTCCGTAAACATCTTTGGGGTCGAATACTTTTTCTGTTTCGGTGAACTCAAGTGCCAGACCCTTTTCTTTCGTTTCTTCACCAACGGGTACACGGCGGTAGAAACAGGAACGATATCCGACGTGACAGCTGGCACCACCGCCCATCACATCGACGCGCAACCAGATGGTATCCTGGTCGTCGTCAATCAGCAGTGCTTTGACTTTTTGAACCAGACCACTGGTGGCACCTTTGTGCCAGAGGACCTGGCGGCTACGGCTCCAGTAGACGGCTTCACCCAGTTCGATCGTTTTCTTGAGCGCTTCCTCATTCATATAAGCATGCATGAGCAGTTCACCCGATGTATAGTCGGTCGTCACTACAGGAATCAAACCGTCCTGATCAAATTTAGGGGCCAGTTCATTTCCTTCTTCCACCTGCTCGACGGTTGTGCGTGCAGCGAATTGAATTCCTTCTGACATGATTTTGTCTTTCCTCACTTCGATACGATCTTTTGTCTGACTGTGGAGAGATTCTCCACTTCTTACTACCCGAAATAGGGATTTCTAACTGTTAGCAGAGCACACTTCGGATTTGCTTCTGATGTCCGTGGTTGCTCTGGTCTGCTTAACGGGATATCCCCGGGACCGGATGCATCTCAATCCTGCGGGGGGTGGAAACAGTGTGGCTGGTTACATCATACGCAAAGGCTGCGGTCAGACACACGTTCTCAGGCGCTGTTCAAGCGGAAATTAGCAGATTTCCTGCTCTGAGGTACGGATTTCCTATCCTGAAATAGTAAACCTAATGGTGAGGCAGGTCAGTAGTTTGGTGGGGGATTTTGAGAGGTTTCAAAGAATTTTCGGCTGTGAAGCCAGCATTAGTATACATGCGCGATCTCTAAAATTTCAGACTGACCAGTTTATAGTCGATGTGAGAGGTAGGACAGCTGACTGGCGAAGATGTTCGCCACGATTTTTGAAATCAGTTTCTGCTCGATTTTTTACTATAAATTTGTGACATCTCCGAGATCCGGGTTTTAACCAGTTTTCGCAGTGCGGGGGGCGAGATCACTTCTGCCTGAGTCCCAAAGCTCAACAGCCAGTCGGTCATCTGTTCCAGGTTATCAACGCGTGCCCGGAATTCGATGGCCCCCCCTTTGAGTGTTCGGATTTCCTGTGACGGGTCCCAGCTGATATGGGAGACAATCTGAGCAGCGCTGCTTTGAAAGCGAATTTTCACAGGCACGGTTCTGGTTGACAGCTTCACAGGATCCCAGGAATTGCCGAGATAGCGCTCCAGTTTAAAGCGGGATGGTTTTTTGAACGTTTCGTCGAGCAGTTCTGATTTTGTGATTTTCAGAATCGGATAGACTTTAATGCCTCGATCAACGGAAGAGCGTCCTACTACAAACCACTCGCGGTTCGAGTACAGCATGTGATAAGGGCTCAGCATGGTAGAGGCTGTTTTTTGTTCGCTCGGGCAGTGATAATGAATACGCACATTTTGTTTCGATGCGACTGCTTTAAGCAGAGTTTTGTAGTGTATTTCGTTCCGCAGCGACGGGTTGCAGGGAGTCAGCCAGATGGAAATGGACTGGGCCGCTTCGATTACATGATCGCGTAATGCAGCTGGTAAACTGCTAAGAATTTTGGCAGAAGCAGAGTGGGCGATGCCATCCAGGGGCAAACCTACGATGGTTTTGTCGAGGTCCTGGCTGAGTACAAACAGCGCAAGGACTTCTTCAAAGGTGAGGTCTTTGAAAGGGAAGATGGTTCTCCAGGGAAGCGAATACCCCTGTTTCTCATCATCGTACAGAACATAGATTCCCGACTCCTGAAGTGTTTTCAGGTCTCGGAAGACGGTCCTGCGACTGACTTCACATTCGCTGGCAAGTTGTGCGGAGTTGTAAATACGTCCCGACTGTAATAGCGCAATCAGTCTTAGAAGACGAGGGATTCGTCCAGCCACCATTGATTATCTTTAGTATGCTATCCACAGGCCTGGTCAGTGGCGGGTGTTCAATCCCGAAAAGTCGGTATGAATTGTCTGAGTACTGTTGACGAAATTGAGGTTGCGTCAGCACAAAGACAGCTCTACATCAGGAAATAACAATCGATGGAGATGGACATCGATATCAATCTACTTTGAATGAGTCATGCGTCGGCCATGAATCAAACGAGAGTTATGATTTAAACTAGCACGTGTTTACGGCACTGCATACTGAAATTCGTAAACGTCCTTACAAATAGTCGAATGGCCGAATTCACAGTCAGAGAAAGCTGCATGATCCGAATATTGCTAACATTCGTTATTGGGGGTTCACTCGACAAAGCGGGTGGCGGGCAGTAGTTCCACATCAAAGTTATTCTCAGTATCAGCAATCGGCAGCTCTTCCTGTACTGCGGAAATCCGTTTAATTCCAGCCTGAGGCTCAGGAGGTCCTGATTCGAGGGCCACTCTGACTGCGTTCTCGATCTCGGTCTGAGCAAACGGATTTCGAGGGAGTGCCTCCTGATCAAGTTGCAGGCGTGCTTCAGGTTCGCCTGGCGTCGCAGGCGCCGGTGGAGCATATTCCGGTGTCATTTCCGGTTCGGGAACCGGTAGCATTTCGGGTGTCATCCCGCCCTGTTCTGAAGAGAACGACTGTCCCTCGGCTG
Source organism: Gimesia sp. (assembly GCF_048262075.1). Taxonomy (GTDB): domain Bacteria; phylum Planctomycetota; class Planctomycetia; order Planctomycetales; family Planctomycetaceae; genus Gimesia. The sequence continues at coordinate 112,656 of NZ_JBLXFK010000005.1, read as the reverse complement.
CGGGCATAACACCCACTTCGCCGACATATCCGTCCGCAACAAACGGTTCCGGTTTGCTTCGCAGTTTGTGAGCATCGACTCCGTGTGTTCTGGCCCAGGCACGTCTGACAGCCTGCTGGTAGGCAACGGGAGACCATTCCCCTTCCATCAGATGCACATTGTTATGTTGCAGCAATGTCCCTTTCCATTTGTGGAGGTTCTTGATCGCAACGTTGTAGGCAACCAGTGAGCGATAGTATTCGGTTTCGGCTGCAGCCAGTGAGGACTGGGCACGTAATAGAGTATCGAGGGTCGTGGTTCCTGCCTGAACTTCAGCATCAAACAATTCCACACGTCTGCGGGCGGCACGCCAGCGGTTGAAGTTGGATTGTGCCGTCGCATAGTTTTTGGTCAGGTCCTGAAATGTAATGGCCAGTTCCTGGCTGACGTCCATTTCCTGTGCTTTGAGAACGGCTCGTGCTTTCGAGAGGCGGAATTCGAGATTTTCCACCTGGGCATGTGCCGATCGGAAACCAAGGGGCATACTGAATTCCCAGCCAACGGTCCAACTGTCCTGATCATTATCAAGCAGCGTTCCATAGGCACTATGCAAACCTTGTGAAGTGATTCCATCCGTATTTTTCTGGCTCAGCAGACGATCACCGAAGCCATTCACCTGATAGCTGGAAACGAGGTCCAACCGTGGTTTTGTCAGGCTGGTGGCAGCCATTCGCTGAAATTCCAGGCTCTTAATATTCCATTTCTGTTTACGCAATTCGACGCGATGTACCAAAGCTTCCGTCAGGCACATACTCCAGTCGGGAGTGAATTCTGCTGCGATCGGGTCGTCGATTGGTCGAATGATTTTTCCGTCGTTAACAGGCAGTCCCACCAGCCGGCGAAAACGGCTTTCTGCCGTATAAATATCGCTGCGTGTTGCCTGAACCAGTGATTGTGTTTCGAATAACCGATCTTTAGCCTGTGCCTCATCAGCCGGTTTGAAGTTTCTGGTACCGCCGGCTTCCAGTTTCGCATGGGCTTCCCGCCAACTGCGGAGTGCTGAGTTACGGGCCACCACCTGAGTGTCATACAGGCGATATGCCAGATAGAGTTGCCAGTAGTTTTCTTCAATATCGGAAATGAGGTTTCGAACGTTTCGTTCGAAATCTGCCAGCACCAGGTCATTGTTGATGCGGGCAATCACGACCCCCTGGCTGACCCCGGTAATCCCGGTGAATCCGGAACCGATCGGGCCGGCGATGCGTGTATAGTCCACGCCGGCTCCCGCCAGGAATGGCTGGCGGTAAGAGAGGCCTGCGTTCCCGGCATAGTTCGAGGGAAACAGCTGGCTGGAGGCATTACTGCCCGTGTAGTTCCAGTTATGAGACAGGGCAAACTGTCCGCCGTTCGCAAATGTTTTCGACAGGCCAGACTGGAATTGTCCCGTTTCCTGTGTGAGTGTACCGCCGGGGATTCCACCAAAGAACGGGCTGTTCTGCACCTGTTCGGAGCGGCCCCAGAGCATATTGGCGGTAAAGGTCGTATCAAATGCAGACAACGCCGCTTCCACACCACGAGAGCCGCCTAACAGGACGTTGGTTTCCTGGATAGAAGGGTCGTAAATCGAAGGCGTGCCATCCGGATTATTTAATAGCGCGTTGCCATTGGTCCCCAGAGTTCCAGAGACACGGATGACTTCACTGTTAGCCAGACCCAGATGAATCGCGTCCATCAGGGGTAAGTTCCAGATTTCATCCTGCGAACGGTCAGTCAGAGTCCGTGGTTTTCCTGAAAATGTGATTTCTTCAGGCGTCTGATCATAGACCGCCGGGTATTCGATTTTTGTGGCGACATCTTCATAATACTGGAGTTCTTTATCTCCGAGATAATGTAGATCGGTATCGGTACCCAGACCATGACAGCCGACAAGCTGGCTGGTAATCAGGCATCCACAGAAAAACTGGTGTAACTTCTGGCGAAGGTTCATGTAATTATCCTTCAAGACATGAACGACAATTATGGTCACAAGGTGTTTGTTACCAAACACTTGAGGTTCATAATCGATAGTACTTTCAAGGAGAGATTACCAATGGAGCAAGGCAGCCTAATCGCGAAAATGGTCGCATGAGCGCAGGGCAGACAGCCTGCTTGGTAAAATCACTACATTCGGTATCGGCTGTTTAATCGTTACACCTTGACTTTTTTGACGATTGGTCAAAATTCTGTTGAATTTGAGTCTCAGGTCCGAATTCCGTATAGGGTTTACCCCTTAGTTTTTTGATCAAAATGAGTTCGCCGGCGTCATTTTGTTCGATGTAGTGACCCAGAAACTGTAGCGCGTACCCTGCGAAAAAGCAGATTCCCGCTGAAATCCATTGTCCAGCGATCCCAAATCCGATGAGGCCTCCAAAAGTGAGGGGTACGCCAATCAGGTGCAGGATCTGATTGACTCTATTCTGGTGTCGGAGCAGGTAATTACTGAAAAATCGCTGGATCATGGAGAATCCCTGATTGGTGTGAAATGTAAGCGTCAGCCATCGCGTATAGTTGAAAAGCGATTTCCGTTTTGATACGGTCACTGCTTGTCTGTGAACTAGATCGCATCACATTTAAGTATAGCGTCTCTCAATCTAATATACTCGGGCCAAACAGCCCTGGAGACGCGACAGTAAAACTGAATACAGTCTAAGTAATCAATATCAACCAATAAGGCCTTTGGTTTCAAGAGTCAGCAGGCTTGTAGCATGGTATTCATAACACTCGAGAACCTGGTCACATTCCCTTTTTGTCAGAAGTATTAGAGGAAACGATGTATAAAGTCACATTAATTCCAGGCGACGGAGTTGGTCCGGAAATCGCCGAGGCAACCCGAAAATGTGTTGATGCCACTGGCGTGAAAATCGACTGGGATGTTCAGGAATGTGGAATCGAGGTCATTGAAGCCGAAGGTAGCGTACCCGATCGCGTGATGGAATCGGTTCGGGCAAACAAAATTGCCTTGAAAGCACCGATCACCACCCCCATTGGAAAAGGGTTCCGCAGTGTGAATGTGTTCCTGCGACAGGAACTGGGCCTGTATGCCTGCATTCGTCCCTGTAAAACTTACAAAGGTGTGCGGACCTACTTTGCTGATTCCAATGTCGACCTGGTCGTGGTCCGGGAAAATACCGAAGACCTGTATGCTGGCGTTGAGTTCCAGGCTGGTCAGGAAAAAACAGCCGAGTTGATTAAAACCATCAATGAATTCGCGACCGGGAAAAAGATCAATACTCCCCTCGATGAAACCGGCGTCAGTATTAAGCCGATGTCGTACCAGGGGACTCGTGATATCTGTAACTACGCATTCAAATATGCGGTCGATAACAAACGCAAATCGGTGACTTCGATCTGCAAAGCGAACATCATGAAGTTCACCGACGGGCTGTGGTACGATGAAACCCGTGCGGTTGCTAAAGCCTACGGTGCGAAATTTGAATGGGATGAATTGTCCGAAGGCGTCGAAGCCGATGCAAAGCTGGCAGGGATTGCCACCGACTGTGGTGGCAGCATTGAATATAACGAGCGTCTGATTGACAATATGTGCATGCAGCTGGTTCAAAAACCGGAACTGTATGATGTGCTCGTGACCTCCAACCTGTACGGTGACATTTTAAGTGACCTGTGTGCCGGCCTGGTGGGTGGTCTGGGTGTTGCTCCCGGTTCAAACATTGGAACCGAAGCAGCCATCTTTGAAGCGACCCACGGTTCTGCTCCCAAGTACAAAGGACAGAATAAAGTAAATCCGGTTGCCCTGATTCTGTCAGGAAAAATGATGCTGGATTACCTCGGCGAACACGATGCGGCTGCGAAGCTGGACCAGGCGGTTGCCGATGTGATTGAAGAAGGTAAAGATGTAACCTACGACCTGAAAGACGATCGGAACGATCCGACAGCCGTCGGCACCCAGGAGATGGCAGAAGCGATCTGTGCGAAAATGCGATAATTCCTGAGTGACATACGATTAAGAATTCACTGCGATGCGAGGCCCCTTATGTGCCTTGCATCGCAGTTTTTTTATTTCCGATCACTCAGAGTCGCTGGAAAAATCTATAAGAAATGACAGGGCTCTTCAAAAAAACTGGTGAAGAGATCAAAGTGTTTTGATACGATAAGAGTAGATTCTCGCCTCGTTTTGCCCACCACAGGAGTCAACCCCATGACGGATAGTTTTTCTCAACCGCCTCTGTCCTCCCTTTCTCGACGTGAAATGCTAAAGCTGAGTGCTGCAGCATTTGCAGGTACCGCTGGTCTGAACTGGCAGCAACAGGCGCTGGAAGCCGCCAATGAAAATAAACGTCCGACCGTGGCTGCCATCTATACCCAATGTTTTTATCTGTCGCATGCATTTCATATCCTGCATCCCTTTTTAGGCCCCTACCTGTTTAACGGTAAGATTCAACATCCACAGTGCGATGTCGTTTCTTTCTATGGCGATCAGTTTACGGACCGAGATCTCTCCCGGGGTATTGCAAAAAAATATGAAATCCCTTTTTATAAAACCATTGGTGATGCACTGACTTTAGGGGGTGACGAACTGGCGGTCGATGCGGTCCTTTCGATTGGTGAGCATGGCGATTATCCCGATACCAAATTCGGACAGACCAAGTACCCACGCAAGCGGTTCTTTGACGAAATCGTGGCGGTGATGGAGAAATCAAATCGCTTTGTTCCCGTCTTCAGTGACAAACATTTTTCTTATCGCTGGGACTGGGCCCGTGAGATGTACGATACTTCGCGGAAATACGAGTTCCCGATGATGGTCGGCAGTTCGGTTCCGCTGGCACAACGGACGATTCCGCTGGAGATTCCTTATGGCACGGAACTGGAAGACGCCGTCTCGATTCATGGGGGACCGATTGAGAAATACGATATTCACGGACTTGAAGTACTGCAATCCATGGTGGAATTCCGCAAGGGAGGTGAGACAGGGATTTCGACCGTTCAGTTTTTGCAAGGCGATGATCTGATCAAAGCAGGTCGCGAGGGACGCTGGTCCATGCAGCTGGCAGAGGCAGCCATGCAGGCGGAACTGGGTGATACGAAACGGGGTCTGTTCGATCCAATCGGCAGTGAGGGGGCGACAGAACCACATGGCATTCTACTGGAGTACAAGGATGGATTTCGCGCCACGATGCTGAAAATCGGTTCGAACGGCGTCCGCTGGAACTTTGCCTGCCAGGTGAAAGGTGAAGCGAAGCCAAAAGCAACGACTTTCTTTCCAGGGCCCTGGGGCAATCGGAACCTGTTCCGGGCATTTTCGCATGCCATTCAGCATCTGTTTGTTCACAAGGAAGAGCCTTATCCGTGCGAACGCACGCTGCTGATGACCGGCGCGCTGGATGCAGCCATGCACTCCTATTTTGAGAAGGGGCAGGCCTTGATGAAAACGCCTGAACTGGAGTTTTCCTACAAGCCGAAAGATTTCAATCAGTTTCGTGAAATGGGTGATTCATGGAAAGTCATCACGGCAGAAATGACACCCCCACAGGATTTCGTTGCAGCGGATCCAGCTCCCCAATAAGGGGCAGAATGGTTTTGGGATTTGCTAAATTGGCAATGATCGGGGATCGTCTCGACATTTCCTGACTCAGATTACTTGCAGGGAAGGCGAAAATTCAGGATATTGAGGACAAAATGGTTCTCTTTTTCCGATTCCTCAGATCTCGCCTGACAGTAAGTACCCTGAAATGAAATATGTGCTCGTGATTCCAGATGGTTGTGCAGACGAACCGCAGGATGCATTAGGGGGTAAAACTCCTCTGCAGGCAGCGAGGGTCCCCCGGATGGACGCTGTGGTAGCAGAAGGCATTCTGGGACGAACAGATACGGTTCCCGCTTCCATGCCTTCCGGCAGTGATGTGGGGACGATGAGCCTGTTTGGTTATGATCCGCTGGTGTACCATACGGGGCGTGCACCGCTGGAGGCCGCCGCACAGGGGATTGAACTGGGACCTCATGACTGGGCGATCCGTTGTAATTTTGTGACGATTACCGAAGGGAACATGGCCAGCTTTACAGCATCACAGCTCCCCAATGATGTGGGTGAAGAGCTGGTGGCGCTCCTGCAGGAAGCGACAGCGGAGGAACCTCAGTGGGAATTTCACCAGGGAGTCAGTTATCGGAACCTGCTCATTTACCGTGCGAAAGATGCGGATGACCAGCCGTTTGATACGGGTACTTCAACGACTCCCCCCCATGATTTAACCGACCAGCCAATTGAACAAGACCTGCCATCGGGTAGAGGAAACGAGCAACTGCTGGATCTGATGGAGCGGAGTAAAAAACTGTTTACGAAATCTGCAAAGAATCAGAAGCGAACAGACGGGCAACCGCCGGCAACGCAGATCTGGCTCTGGGGACAGGGGAGTCGCCCGGCTCTGAAACCGTTTCTGGAGCAGTTTGACAAAACGGGTGCTGTGATTACCGCCGTTGATTTATTGCGGGGGTTGGGCCGTCTGCTGGGCTGGGATGTGATCGAAGTCGAAGGAGCCACTGGTTACATCGATACAGATTATGCCGCCAAAGGGCGCGCTGCGATTGAGACACTGCAGAACTCAGACTTTGTCGTCGTGCATGTCGAAGCGACCGACGAAGCCTCGCATGAAGGGGAAGTAGAAGAAAAGATCAAGGCGCTTGAGAACATTGATCAGCACATCGTTGGCCCGGTGCACGACTACCTGAAATCTCAAGGTAACTACCGGATCCTGGTTTGCCCGGACCACCCGACATTTCTGCGGACGAAAACACACAGTCACGGCTATGTCCCGTTTGGGATTTGTGGCACGAATGTCCATCCGGATCAGGCCAGTCGTTATGATGAAATCACAGCAGGTGCCAGTAATCTATTACTCCCCAAAGGCCATCAGCTGCTGCCATTTTTCTTTAGGACGTCCGGTTAAGACCAGAAAAAAGGTCAGTCAGTAAAAGAGACTGACTGACCTGAATAGAGATCTAAAAGCCGGCTTGTGTTTATAGCGGCCAGTCTCGCAGGATGCGTTCGACTTCTTCCGCATGTCCGCTTTCGTCGCGGACCATATCTTCGAGTTGAACGGCCATGCCTTTATCGCCAAATTCTTCGGCTTCTTTGGCGCGTTTGGTATAACCCGCTGTGGCTTCTTTTTCGGCTGCCAGGATCGCTTCCAGCATTTCATGGTTGCTGTGTGCTTCAGTGACTTTACCGGCAACAGTGACAGGCTCACCGCCCAGCGCTACGATCTTATTTGCCAGATATTGGGCATGTCCCAGTTCATCGGGGACTTCCGCCAGGAAGAACTGCGTCAGCTGTGGTCGGTAGGGGCCGGTAGCTTTCGCCGCATAGGTGGTATATTGAATGATCGCAGCCAGCTCACTTGCCAGGTCCTCATTGAGGTTGGCAATCATTTTCTCTTTGTCCATTTCTGTCTCCTGATGTAATAAAACCTGGATCAAAGTAGATCCTCTGAGGGGTAAAATTTCTGGTCTCTTTAGTCACTTTATAGATGTACAAGTTATTTAATCAACTATAGAAGAACGCGAAGTAGTTGAAAACTCACTGATTAAAGCTTTAGAAAGTCAAAAAAAATCGACGTAGGGCACTCGCCAATTAGATTTCTGATGAGGGAATGAGCAGGGTTTGAGGCTTTGAGACCCGTCAAATTGTACGTAAACGGAACAGCAGTCTTCATTTTCGGGGTTCTTTTCAGGGGGAGCATGGACTATGATTGTGTTTCAGGCCTGCACAAGGTTATTTTAGCGAGGTTGTTTTAGAGTGTGTTCGGTTTTCCGTAGCGTCTTCAGGGGAGTTTGGACCGACTATAATCCTACCAGAGATGCCATGCTAAAATGTGATGTGCTCTGGCCTGACCACAGACGGAATCGAATGCACTCCGTCAAAATGTCCGGGATCGTTGGTTGATCCGCATGAAATGGAAAAGAAACGGGGAGATTTTTAGTGTCTGACTGGGTTGAACCTCTGGGTATGCGAATTCTTATTCGTAAAGACGAAAGTCGTCAGACGACCAAGGGGGGGATTGTACTTCCCGATAAAGCCGAGATTCCGAACATCACGGGGCGCGTTGTAGAAATCAGCGTGCAGATTGAACGGGATGACGATTTTCCGGTCAAGAAATACGACAAAGTGCTGTTTAACCCCAGTGATGCGATTCCCGTGGATTTCGAACCGGACAATGTGCTGTTTGTCGTTCCCATTGAGGATGTGGTTGCCGTGTTCCGCCGAGGCGATGCCAAGACCAATGAAGTCCGCTCCGCAGAGGAACGGGAATACGAAGATCCCGAGGATTGGGAAGAGTAAGTTTTCTTCCGCGCTTCCCTGCTGAAGTTAATTGGCGGCGTGTGGCGTTTTAATGTCCTCCACCAGGCTCGGTCTCTGGTAACCCTCAGGAAGTGCATCCAGGTTACGATAGGCGATCAGCTCGGCGACGATGCTCATTGCGATTTCGGGTACCGTCTGTGAACCGATATCAAATCCCAGTGGGGCGTGCACCCGCGCGAGTGCTTCGCGTGGCGTTCCCAGTCTTAGCAGGTCTTCGAAAATGAGCTTCACTTTTCGTTTACTGCCGATCATTCCGATATACCGCGCGTCTGTAACTGCCAGATGACCCAGCGCCTCTTCGTCATGATTGTGTCCGCGGGTGACGATAATGATGAAAGTGTCCGGAGTGACAGACAGCTTGCTGAGAGCGGTATCAAACGATCCTACGATCAGCTGCTTTGCGGTCGGGAAACGCTCGGCGTTGCAGTATTCCTGACGATCATCGACGGCAATGATATCGAAGTCGACATCACTGGCCAGCTCAGCGACCTTCTGGCCGATATGACCACAGCCGACAATGACGAGCTGGCAGGTCTGATGAAAAGTCAGATAGGCAATGCCCTGATTAACGTAAGGTCGTGGTCGGTTTTTAATTGGTTTCAAACCGTCAAACAGTCGAGACGGCGGTTCCTGGCTGCCGCGGGTGGCGACAATATTCGATTCCGCATCAATCAGAAATCGGGCAGGTTCGGTGTCCCCTTCAGCAGATTCAGGCTGAAAAACAATCGCTTCCGTGCAACCCTGGTCACTTTCCAGCAGTTGCGACATGTGCTGATAATATTGCAGATCCTGTGCGGTTTTGACGGAATCAACGAGTACCTTCATGCGGCCGCCGCAGATCAGGCCGTCATCCCAGCCGTAGTCATTATCGAGTTGAAACGTCATGATTTCCGGGGAGTCCGCGTCAATCAGTCTTAGCGCACGGTGTTTGACTTCCGCTTCCACGCAGCCGCCTCCCAGTGTCCCTGCCTGCGCGCCATCACCGAAAATGAGCATGGCCGCGCCTGGTTTCTGAGGAGTCGAACCACGGGTTTCAACCAGGCAGGTATAACAGACGGGGCGCTGTTCCCGGACGGCTTTTTCAAGTTCGAGTAATAATTCTCGCATGGTTGAATCACATCACTTAAAGTGTATTCAAAAGAGTGTGGGCCGCCTGCAGTTCGCGCGTTAATCCTTCGACCAGCGTGGGTTTCTGATCTCCAGGCAAGACTTCCCAGGTATAGGTTTCGACTTCCAGATGCGGTGCATAATCCAGTTCTTTGACGGTTGCCAGCGCCTGCCGCAATTCGCGATATGTTGTCCCCAGCGGGCCGAGCGACTGGGCATCGACGGGTACATGAAAATGTACTCTCAGTTTTTCGGTTTCTTTCAGACGGGGGTCCGGATCGAGCAGAAACTCCCGACTGAGATCTACAATACGATACAGGTCGCCGTTCTGCAGGCTGCCGATTGTCTGATGCAGATAGCGGGGCTCTGCATACTTTGCCAGCAATTCCCGTCCTGCTTCATTCTCGCCGGGGTGATCGAGTTCGATGGCGTTCGAAATATGAATTTTATTGATGCGGATTTCTGCATGGGTGATCTGCCGAATCGAACCGGGGATGTCTTCAAATTCCACCGCCTGGTGACAGACATCGTAGCAGGCTCCCAGATATTCGCGGACGGTTCCCAGCAACTGCTTTTCCGCAGCCCGTTCATAAAGTCGCTCGAAGAAGACAATCAGTTCATGCGTGAATTCGATCACGCAGAAGGGTTCGGGCTCAATCGCCAGGCGAATAGTGCGTCCGGTCTCTTCTTTCAGTTGTTTGAGGAATGTTGCCAGTTCGATCAGTTGTTCAATACAGACTTTGCTGAAATCGGGAGCGTGCTGAAACTTTTTAAACCCGAGGGGCACTGTGGAGATACTGCCTTCCACATCTTCCGGCAGTAGCGCTGCCAGGACGCGGGCGCAGCCTTTGGTATACTCCAGACGTTCCGGCTGTGACCAGTCGGGGAGGTAAACATTTTCTTTAACGCGCTCACTGTGGAAGTTACCATAGGGAAACGCATTCAAGGTGTAGCAGGTCAGATCGCGTTTTTGAATTTCCTCGGCGAAGCGTGTGATTCCGTCAGCCGTCGAGAGAATTTCTTCGATCACTGGTTCGGCCAGCCACAGGCCCGCGGCAAGCGGGGCACCTAACTGCTGTTGAATCGGCAGCGTGAATTCGTCGAGTTTGTGCAGGATTTCTGCGATGGTTAACCCGGGATGTACGTTGGTGCAATAACTCACAGGCAGTGTGTTTAGAGTCATAAAACTTCCTCAGAGGGCCCTTTTGTCAGCAGGAAGCAGAATAAATGGTGATGCACAGTAAAAAAAGAGGCTGCTTCTATCTTACCCATGACAAATCTGCGGACTACCTGTTAAACCAGATTAACAGGAGTGAATGCGATTCAGGAATGAAATTTCTATTGGCGGCTACTTGTGTTAACCTGTCAGTTTAGCGACGATAACGGTTACAATCTTGCATGAAAACAGACAAAAAGCGGGTTTCTCCCAAACTCTGTGAGAAACTTTTTGTGATGCGGCGTGTTTAGTACAGGCGGGTCATTTACCCCGAAAGATGGGAGTCAGCAGTCAGTCGTGGTTACAACGGAAATCGTGAACTCACCCTACTTACGCGACCCTGATGTGCAGTTGATGCTGCGCGCCAGAGATGGCGATGAAGGTGCGTTCACCGAGTTGGTGGCCAATTACCAGGACCGGATTGTTGGAATTTTCTGTCATCTGCTGGGAAATCAGGAAGCAGCCGAAGATCTGGCCCAGGAAGTCTTTTTACGGATCTATCGGTCACGTGCCAAGTATGAACCCAAGGCGAAGTTTTCCACATGGCTGTTTCGGATTGCCAATAATCTGGCCAGCAATTCGCGGCGGAACAAAGGCCGACGCAAAGAAGTCACCCTCAGTCCCCAGGAATCCGGTCCCCTGGGAATCCGTCCTGAAGAGCAGTTATTGATGGAAAAATCGGGGATGATGCCGACGCGTCAGGCAGGATTGAAAGAGACCCAGGCTGTAGTACGCCAGGCTTTAGAAACCCTCAACGAACGACAGCAGATGGCGGTATTGTTACATAAATTTGAGGGCATGAGCTATGCCGATATCGGCACGTCCATGAAACTCTCGGAAGCAGCAGTCAAATCATTATTATCGCGTGCGCGTGAAAATTTGCGTGTTCAGCTGGAAAAACATATTAACGGTTAATGCAATCAGGTCTGCGTTATAGAGTCCTACGATGAAAAAAGAATTGAAGAATCAGGAACTCGAAAAGCTGGTCGCTTATCTCGATGGCGAGGTAACCGAGCAGGAAGCGATCGAAGTCGAGCAGTCACTGTCGACAGATGAAGAAACACGCGCGCACGTTGACGGCCTGGAACGGACCTGGGAATTACTGGATAAATTACCAATTGCGAAAGCCTCTCAGGAATTTACCGACAAAACGCTTTCCACGATCAAGACCGTGCAACTCGAAGCGCTGGCGGAAGAAGAACAGAAACGCTCCGGTTTCCTGAGCAACAAATCAAAACAGCAACTTCGCAGAGTTCTGATTGCAGCAGGCTGGACGGTGGGGCTGGCGTGCTCGGTGGCGATCGGTTACCTGTTGACCAACCAGTGGGTCCCCGATGAATCCGATCCCCTGCTGGAAGAGTTTTCGTTTATCGAAAATCTGGATACATATTCAGAAGTACAAAGCCTGGAGTTTCTGGAAGAATTAAAAAAGTCAGGAACGTTCGATGAAATCGCACAACAGCAAAAACGCTAAACGGAATTTTGCACAGGTGACGGACGGACAATCTGAACTGTGGTTGCTGGCGCTGCGCGCTGCCGGTCTGGCTTGCGGACTGCTGGTCTGTGTGATGGTGCTTGTGGGAGCTGCCGATTCGGAAAATGAATCGGAACAGGAGAACCGCAAAAAGATCGAAGCGATGGCTCCCGCCGAACGGGCGCAGTTAAAACGCAACTACGATAAATTCCAGAAACTGTCTCCGGAAGAACAACAGCGCTTGCGCAAGCTGCATGAAGCGACACGCAGTCAGCCGGAACTCAATCGTGTGATGCACGCCTATGATGCGTGGGTCAAAACACTCTCTCCCTGGGAACAGGAAGATTTGCGGAAAGCAGAAACGACGCGTGAGCGGATGGAACTGATTCGTAAATTCCGTGCAGAGCAGAAATCGCCGGACCGCCGCAGAAGTGGCCGGAATTATTTTGAACTCGCGAAAATCATGAATCTGGATTTCAGGGAGCCTCCGCTGAGATTCATTTTCTGGGTCCAGAATCCCGCTCCGGAAACATTTAACAAAGCGATCGGGATTCTTGAACGAAGCCTGCCGGAACCTGTCAAATATCCGAAATCAAAAGCGGAATTCTCAAAGTTTGCGCAGTCACTGGCAGTTTTACAGACTGCGGTTCGCGCTAAGAGAAAGAGTGGAGATCGAAATGGCTCTGACTGGCCTCCCCCGGAAACCGTCGATCAGATCTCTCAACTGCTGGATGATCAGAAGTACCAGTTGCGAGAGAATGAAGACTTTCGTGGTTTCAGGGGCAAGCTACGACCAGGCGATCAGAAACGTATGACCGTCATATTCTTCTTAGCCAAGGGGCTTGTGAATCAGCTGATGATGTCAGTCAAACAGGAGCTGGATACAATTCAGCCGTCTGAAGGTAAGTTACAGCAGTTCTTCGAGTCACTGGACCGCGACTCGAAAGGTCACCTGATGCGTTATCCGCCTGATGAGATGCAGGAAAAACTTAAATACAGATACCTGCAGACTCAGTTGCCCGAAAAAGTCCGGCAGTCGATTCATCAGCGTTCTCGTGAGGTGCAGCAGCTGATTTCTGATTTCATCCCTGAAAGTGATCTGAAAAATCAGTTTGACGGCCCTCGCCGGGGAGGAGTAAAGGAACGTATGCAGGACATGAAAGAACGCCGCTTTAATGGCCCCGGTGGCCGCCCCGGTAATCGGCCTCCACGGGGTCGAAATGGCGAGCCTGGTCCGCGACCTGCCGGTCAGGTGTCTCCTGATGCTTGAAAATTCGCTGGCAATCCTGTCTGATAGACTGTGTCCAGTTTTACTAGAGCGTCACCAAGGCTATTTGGACCGAGTTAAATAGATCGGGACACGCAATGGTAAATGAGATGCGCTCTAGAAGCTGAAGTTCCATCGAAATGCAGTCCTCTTTCGCAGTGCACCTCTGGCAATACACAAAATCCTGCGACAGCGCCTTTTTCATGAACGGGAGCCAATCCATGTTACGTCTTCTGACCATCGCCAGCCTGATTACGGGTCTGATGCTGATATCTTCTGCGAACCCCCCTGCCTTGTCAGCCAAAGAACCTGCCCCGCTGAAAACATATGAGCCCGATCAGGTTCCCAAAATGATGCAGGGGCTGCCTCTGTTGTTTCATGAGAATTTTGAATCGGGTAAAGCCGATCACTGGGAACTGACCGATGACAAAGCCTGGAAGATGATTCACCAGGGAGACAATCATGTTTTCAGCCTGACGAAAAAAAGAAGCAAATTCGAGCCCCCGGTCCGTTCGCCTTATAATCGTGCTTTGCTGAAGAACATTGATGTCAGCGACTTTCTCTTCGACGTGAAATTGCAGTCCACGATCCCCGACTATGGACATCGCGACCTGTGCCTGTTTTTCGGGTACCAGGATGATGCCCATTTTTACTATGTACATCTCGGCAAAAAAATGGACGATCATGCCAACCAGATTTTTATTGTTAATAACAAACCCCGGACGAAGATTTCCACCAAAACGACAGCCGGTACCGACTGGGACGATGAATGGCATCATGCCCGCGTTGTACGGGACACGGAATCCGGTTCGATCAAAATTTATTTTGACAACATGCAGGAGCCGGTGATGACCGCGACTGACAAAACCTTTCTGACCGGTCGCGTCGGAATTGGCTCATTCGATGATACCGGCAATTTTGATGAACTTCTGTTGTTTGGCAAGCAGGTCAAATAGCAGACAGGTCGTTTCCAGAGCCGCCCGCATTTCGCAGAGGGCCGGGCGGTTCGATGCCTGCTTTTAGATGCCTGTACACGTTTGACATCGAAATGTGACGCTCCCCAAGGCATTTCAGACCAGTATTCCCGAAGAAAAATCGTCCGTTCACATGCGAAGTTTTGGGATTATGTGTATATTAGAATTGGCGAGTGTTAGAAACAAAATCGGGAGAAACTGCACTAATGGATAGTAGTTCAGGGTGAAAGTAGCCTGATTTGAGTCAGAAATACCAATTCGAAACAGGCAATCAATATGAGTAAAGCTGCCACCGGTTCAGAGGAAGAAATTCCCCAGGAATCAACGCTGGAAACGGATATCAAGTCGCTGAAAGAAATCAGTGCGAACTTGAAAATGGATTACAACGGCAACATTTCGCAGGTTTCGTTTTCGGGTTCCAAGCTGGTCGATGCTGGTCTGGTTTACCTGGCCCGCCTGTCCAAGTTGCGAAAGCTGGATCTCTCTGGCTCCAAAGTGACTGATGAGGGCATGGTCCATCTGAAGTCCTTGAAAAGCCTGCGTGAGATCACGCTGCATGGGATTCCTGTTTCTGATTCAGGCTTGGGGGAATTTAAGAAACTGTCGAACCTGGAAATCCTGAACCTGTCGCGCACCAAAGTCACCGATGCAGGTTTGAAACATCTGAAAGGACTGGACAGTCTGAAAGAACTGTTTTTGACTGGTCTGGAAATTACAGCGGACGGGCTGGCACACCTCTCTGGTTTAAAGAGCCTGGAAACTCTGGGCTTATCTGAGACACAGATCACCGATGAAGCATTGGCGCATCTTAAGCCGCTTAAAAAACTGCGTGTGTTACTTCTGCGTGATACTCAGATTACAGATGACGGTCTCAAGCAGATTAAAGGGTTGACCCGCCTGCAGCGATTGTGGCTGCGTAATACGCAAATCACTGACGATGGGATGAAGTATCTGACTAAGATGAAAGATATGGAGTGGCTGGAACTGAATGATACTCAGATTACCAATGCCGGTATCTCTGAGATCAAAGTCCTCGAAAATATCGTGGATATGAATCTGCGCAATACGGACGTCAGCGACAAGTGCATCACTTCTCTCAAAAAGATGAAGAATCTGAGCACCCTATATATCGATGGTACTGAAATCACTGAAGAGGGAATTGCCAAGCTCGAAAAGAGCCTGCCTTACTGTCGCGTGGAACAATAACCGCTGCTAGAGCGCGTCACAGATAACCATAGCGTCTCTCAATCGAATATACTCGGTCTGAAGGTCCTGGAGTCGCTACAGTAAAACTGGACACAGTCTACCGGAAGATTCCGGTTCAGGCATAATGGTCTTCCGTGGGAATGGGCTGATCTTCGGTTCCCATGGTGTAGCCCAGTTCTTCGGGAATGAGTGTCGGCTGGTAACCGAGTCGTTTTTCTGCTTTGCTGAGATCCCAGCGGCGTTTGGAACTTTCACCTACGATGGTGATGACTTCGCAGCCGGAAATCTCGGCGGTTAATGCTTTCTGGTACGCCTGCAGCAGGTCGGGGAATGGCACCCATTGAGGCCGTAGCGGGTGGGTTTTCCAGAGTGGATGTTCCAGGTCGATTGGCTTGGGGATCCTGAGGCAGACTATCGACATGCCATATTCGCGTGCATAATGCTGGCACATGACTTCGCAGAGTTGTTTTGTGAGCGCATACGAGCCCACGGGCAACGGTGCCGCGTCTGATTCCACCCATTGCGGTGCTGTGTAGCCCAGGACCGTCATCACCGTACTGGTGAAGATAAAGCGTTTGACGCCGGCAGCGCGGGCTGCTTCCAGCAGGTTGAATGTGCCTTTCACATTCACATCAAAACGTTTTCCATTCAACTCATCCCCTTCCAGCGGACCTTCGTCAGCCTGCTTCGCCAGATGAATGACGGCGTCGATGTTGTCCAGCGCCGCGCGGGTTTGCACCGGATCTGTGAGATCGAGGCTGATAAACCGGGGATCATCGGCAAGGGGATGAATGTCTGCCAGCACCAGTTCCAGGTCTGTCTTCGGTTGCCAGTGCGCGGCGAAGTAGCGACCGACATAACCGGCGGCACCTGTAATTAAAACTCGCATCGTCATAGATCCCTTGCAGGGAGAAAAATGGAATTCGGTTCAGGTCAGAGATTCCTGACAGACACGTAATACATTGCCGCCAATAATTTTCTGAATGTCCGCATCGGAGTAGCCGCGCTGGACGAGGCCAACCGTAAACAGCGGCCAGTTGGTCCAGGAGACGCTGGTTCGCATTTCCGGTGTCTCAACGAAAGGATCTTTAGGCCACAGGCTGCGCCAGGCAGTGCGCGACCGCGGGGCGCGGGGCACTTTTTTACGTTCCAGCGAATTATTGCGAGAGGTGTAAGATACGTCAGTACCAATGGCGACATAGTCGATCCCGAAGTTCTTGACCACATAATCGACATGATCCAGCAGGGCGCTGATATCTCCTTTGCCTCCCAGGTAGCGGGGAATGCAACAGATGCCGATCAGACCATTCGTTTCGACAATGGCTTTGATGACTTCATCGGGTTTACTGCGGATATGTTTGTGGATGGCAGCACAGGTGGAATGGCTGGCGACAACCGGTTTTTTCGATACTTGTGCCGTTTCCAGGCTGGTCTGCCAGCCCGAGTGTGCAACATCGGGAATGATGCCCAGTCGATTCATTTCTGCCACAACAGTGCGACCAAAATCACTGAGTCCCGCGTTCGCTGGTTCAGCACATCCATCTCCCAGCATGTTGCGGCGGTTATAAGTCATATGCATCATGCGAATCCCCAGTTGGAAAAAGATCCGCATGTATTTCATTTCGTCGGTGGTGGTTTCCCATTGTTGTGTTAAGGGGACTCCGTTTCCTGTCAGGTACAGACAATGGCGTCCTTCCTGTTTTGCCTGCACGATATCTTCAGGTGTAACCGCTTTGGAAACAAAGTCGGAGAGCATGTCGGTAGTGAAGGTGAAGCGGGCCAGTCGCTTCATCAGCCGCATGGGGTCCTGTCCTTCTTCGCCAGCGTTTTGAAAGATACAGGTCACGCCAGAAGCATCGAAGGCTTCTTTGAATTCGCGCTGCTCGGCGGGGTCAGTCACACAGCGAGTCATCGACATGTCTTCCCGCAGGTCCTGAATTTCTGCGGTCGACGCGTGATTGTTAATCGCTTCCGCCAGGCGATCTCCATCCACGGCAGCGCGGGGGGCAAAGCCGTATGAATCGAAGACCAGTGAATCGGCATGCAGTTCCAGCCCATGTTCCAGTTGTTTCTTGCTCGGTTTTAAGATGTCGAGCGCTACTTTGCGGGCATGCAAAATGACTTCGTTCTGAATCGGCTTCTGTGTTGTTGCAGGCTTCGCTGATTTTTGATCAGCGGCGGTCACGGAGTCAGCAGCAGTCAGGCCCAGGCTGGTCGCTGCCAGTGAAGTACCCAGAAAAGAACGGCGATTGATGGGGTTGCTCATGGTGTCTTCCGTTTTCTGTGTTGGAACAATGTGTGGAGGGAGGTCATTCGACAGGTTGGTTATTTTTCATCGCAGCCACAACCGCCACTGGAACAGCCGGAGGCTGCAGGCGCTTCGTCGACCGGATGAAATACAATTCGCCAGGCATAGTTGGCATTGAGTTCCTGTGCCAGGATTTCCAGTGCCGGCATGCGGCTTCCGAGGTAATAGAGCACGACGGTCTGCTGATCGAACAGTTGCTCACAGTCGATGATTTCGGTCGGCATGCCCCGTTCCTGAATCAGGGTCTGGCAATCCTGGAAGACGCGCAATGTCACATCTTCCTGGCTGGTCAGGGTTGCCTGATCGGCGGGCAGGAATTCACGGATGATGGAGCCGGCGGCAGTCGGTGGTTTTTCCATCTGACCTGCTGCCGAAAGAATTTCGCCGACTTCTTCTCCGCGGCTGGTTTCAATCAGAACGGCAGTACGGTGGGGATAGTCGTCTTCGGGTTCTGCAGAAAAGTGATCGACCCAGCCCATCGCGCCATAACGAACCAGAAACAGATTCGCCGGCGGGCCTGGATCGCCGAACGCTGCACCGTCGACCATTAACACGCCCGTCTCTACTTTGAGGTCAAAGCGGGTCAACGCGAAATCAGGAAAGTCATGACACTCGCCCGTGGCGACATCGAAGTTCCAGTCATGCAAAGGACAGGTCACTTCCGTGCCACACCCTTCTCCCTCAATCAGGGAAGCGCCCTGATGCGGGCAGGCATTGTCGATGGCGTAAAAAGTGCCCGGCTGATCTCCGTCAGCCACATGGAACACGGCAATCTCGGTTCCTTTGACAGTGTAGGCCTTGCGCGTGCCGGGAGAAATATCATAGGCGTTTCCCAGCGGAATCCAGTTGGTCATTTGCTTCAGTCCACTATTAAAATCAGTCAGTGTGACGATGGTTGTCAGTTTCAGTTTATTATATGCTCAAAGGGTAATCATACCGTTTTATCATCAAAGTTTCTTCCCGGAGTGAAAAATCTACATGGCTGTGCGACATATTTTACTGGACATGGATGGCGTGATTTCCGATTTCATGGGCGCCATCCTGGAGTTACACGACCAGGGACATCTGCTGGAACAGTGGCCCGCCGGGGAACGTAACTACGCGGGCGTACTGGGAATGAGCAAAGATGAATTCTGGAAACCCGTCGATTCTGTGGGTGGTCGCTTCTGGCAGGAGTTTCCTCCCTACCCGTGGCTGAATGAACTGCTGATTTTGTTAAAACAGACAGCCCCGATGACGATCAGTACCTCCCCCAGTCGCAGTGCCGCCTGTGCTTCGGCCAAAGTCGAATGGCTTCGGCAGCATTTTCAGGAACCGCTGTTTATGGATTTCATGATCGGAACACAAAAATATCTGATGGCGAAACCGGATGTCGTGTTGATCGACGATCAGCATAAGAATATCGACCTGTTCCGGGAACATGGCGGCCAGGCAATTCTGTTTCCGCAGCCCTGGAATGAAAATTATGCCATCACGGACCGCGTCGGTTACGTAAAATCAGAGCTGGAAAAAATGGCGTAAGCCGGAGAACCGGTGTTCTTTAGCCCGGGGTAGATGTACGAACGCTCCGTTTTCTGTGATATAGGGTAGTTTTTGCCACTCAGAGAAGCTATCCTAAGACGTGTTTCATAAATAAAGTTGTTAAATGATAGTTGACGATTAGGAAATATAAGAGACAATATATATTTGCAGGCACGAGGAAGCGCAACGACGAGTGCTCACGAGTTGCTTTAGAATGTGCCTGCATCCCTGCCTATACTTTCCTCGTAGCACTGATTACCGCCAAACCGCATTGCGTCTCCTTCCTTTTGAATTGGGATAGAACAACGAGATGAGATCTCTTCTCTATCATTGTCTAGTTTGCCTGCTGCTGTGTTCCGCCATTTCTGTGCGGGCCGCTGAGACTTCGCAGCAAAGTGTGAAGGTCTATCCCGAAAAAGTGGAACTGACAGGTAAACGCGCACGGCAGCAGTTACTGGTTTCCGGTCTTAACAACAAACAGTCGATCGACCGGACTCGCGAAGTACAGTACCAGTCTGATCAACCCGCTGTGGTTCAAGTGAATGCAGCCGGCGTGATTGAACCTGTTTCCAACGGGACAGCAACGGTGACCGTCATCGATGGTGCTGCCAAAATCAAAGTGCCTGTGGAAGTGAAAGATTTCAACAAGCAGACATTGATTGACTTTGAACGTGATGTGCATCCGCTCTTATCACGATTTAGCTGTAATGGTGGTTCGTGTCATGGCAAGCAACGCGGACAGGGTGGGTTTCAATTGTCGATGTTCGCTTTTGATCCGGAATTTGATTACGGTGCCCTGACGAAAGAATCACGGGGTCGCCGTGCTTCACCCCTGGCTCCCGATCAGAGCCTCGTCCTGCTCAAAGGTGCCGGCAAGGTTCCGCATGGCGGTGGTAAAAAACTGCCTGAAGACAGCAGATATTATAACGTCATTGAACAGTGGATCGCGGAGGGTGCATCGCGTGCCGTCGCAGAAGCACCGAAGCTCATTAAGATCTCGGCCGAACCTACCGAGCGAATCATGCAGCCTGAAACGAAACAGCAGATGGTGGTCACCGCACATTACAGTGATGGTTCCACCCGTGATGTGACGGACCTTGCCGAGTATATGTCGAGCGAAAGCGTTTACGTTTCTGTCGATGAGCACGGCCTGGTCACCGCAGGTTCGCTGATGGGCGAAGCCTCGATCATGGCCCGCTACATGGGAAATTTTGCATCGCTGAATGTGACGGTTCCCTCAGACAATACAGTCCCGGACAGCTTCTATGCCAAGCTGCCTCGCAAAAATTTCATCGATGGCCTGGTTTGGGACAAACTGAAGAAATACGGACTGAAACCTTCTGAACCTATTGATGATGCCACATATCTCCGGCGTGTAGCCATTGATCTGATTGGACGCACACCGTCTGCTGAAGAAGCACGGGCGTTTCTGCAGGATCCTTCTCCCAACAAACGGGAGCGGCTGGTCGATTATCTGCTGGAACAGCCCGAGTTCGGCGACCACTGGGCCAACAAATGGGCCGATCTCCTGCGCCCCAATCCGTATCATGTGGGTATCAAGACCGTGTTGAATTATGATGCCTGGATTCGGCAATCATTTCATCAGAACAAACCCCTCGATCAGTTCACGCATGAATTGCTGACCGCCAAAGGGGGAACGTGGCACAACGGTGCGGTCACCATGTTCCGTGATCGTCGCAAACCTGAAGAGCTCACTACAATTGTCAGTCAGCTCTTTCTGGGAATTCGCTTGAGCTGTGCCCAGTGTCATCATCATCCTTCCGAAATCTGGGGGCAGGATGATTTCTACAGTTTTGCTGCTTACTTCGCGAAAATTGGTCGCAAAGGCCGCGGGATCTCGGCACCGATTTCGGGTTCAGAAGAGCTGATTTTCACTGCGAATTCCGGCAGCGTGCGTCATCCGTTGACCAATGAGGTCCTTCCGCCACGCCCCCTGTTTGGTGAAGTGCCTGAGATTAAAGAAAACCAGGATCCACGCGAAATACTGGCAGACTGGATTATCTCGCCCCAGAATCATTTCTTCGCCGAAGTGAATGCCAACCGCGTCTGGGCTGATCTGATGGGACGTGGGATTGTCGAACCGATTGACGATTTCCGCGAAAGCAATCCCGCAACCAATGCCCCGCTGATCAAAGCGCTGGGGCAGCATTTCCGGGAACAGAAATTTGATCTCAAACAATACGTTAAAACAATCGTCAGTTCGCACGTTTACAGTCTGAGTGCCCTGCCCAACGAAACCAATGTCGGTGATACGCGTAATTACTCGCGACATTACCGTCAGCGGCTGCGGGCCGAAGTGCTGCTGGACAGCGTGAGTGAACTGATCGGTGTGCCAGACACATTCTCTGCCATGCCCGCCGATTCTACCGCCAAGCAGATCTGGACGCATCGCGTGCGCTCAGACTTCCTGGATTCCTTCGGGCGTCCCGATCCGAACCAGGATCCGCCCTGCGAACGCACCACTGATACCACCGTCGTGCAGGTCCTGCATATGATGAACTCACGTGATCTGTATGCCCGCATTCAGTCCAAAAACGGTAACAGTGCCGAATGGGCCAAGAGTGAAATGAAACCGGATCAGATTGTCGAAGAGATTTATCTGACGGCTTATTCGAGATATCCGAGTCTAGAAGAAAAACGGCTGGGGCGTTCCCTGTTTGAAAAGGAAGGAGCCAGCCGACAGCAGGTAATTGAAGACCTGATGTGGGCTCTGTTGAATACACCCGAGTACCTGTTCAAAAATTGAAGTCCCCTGCCTCGAAACAAACGTGGTTTTACAATTAAAGTCACAGGATCAGCAATGAAAAACGTTTCAAAAAACTGTAATGGAATCACCCGCCGGAACTGTCTGCAGCTCGGCCTGGGCGCAATGACCGGCCTGGGCATGGTCGACCTGTTGAGACTTCAGTCTCACGCCAAGGGAACCAGCGCTGCTCAGCCGAAAGCGAAAGCCAAGAGCGTCATTCTGATCTGGATGGACGGAGGTCCGACCCATTACGAGACCTTCGACCCCAAACCGGAAGCGCCGGTTGAGATCCGTGGTGAATTCAATCCGATTGCCACGAAAATTCCCGGCGTCCAGTTTTCACAGCATATGAAACGCCTGGCTTCGATTGCGGATAAATATACGGTCATCCGTTCCATCCGCCATAACCAGGGAAACCACGGGGCCGGCAACCATTACATGATGACGGGTGCTCCCCCGCGCATTCCTGTTGGCTGTGGTGCTTTTGTCAGTTTCCATCCGAGTATGGGGTCGGTCGTCGCGCATGAAAAACCGACCACGAATAATCTGCCGGCCTACTTCTCCATGCCCAGCATGTCACGTTCCGGCGGGCCGAACTTCCTGGGAGCCAAGTATGCCCCGTTCGTCGTTTCCGATAACCCGAACTCCAAGAACTTCCGCGTTCGCGACCTGGCGCTGCCCAGCGGGCTGACCGATGGTCGTTATGAAACACGCCGCGAATTACGCGAACAGGTCGATCAGCTCAAGCGGATTAAAGACAAGGTCGCCGGCGATCCCGTGCTGAACCTCGACGAATATTACGATCAGGGTTATAGCCTGGTCGCTTCGACCGAAGCCCAGAAGGCGTTTGAGATCGATTGTGAATCCGATGAGTTGCGAGATAAGTATGGCCGTACTTCCTTTGGACAGCGCGCTTTACTGGCACGACGTCTGTCTGAAGCGGGTGTGCCTTTCATTACGTTGTACGAAGGAGGCTGGGACCATCATGGTAGCCTGTTTAAGACCTTCAATTCACGGATGCCCGCTTTCGAAAATACGATTGCGACGCTGATCGAAGATCTCGACGAACGCGGTCTGCTGGAAACCACGATGGTACTGGCGCTGGGTGAATTCGGTCGTACACCGAAAATCAATCCGGGCGGCGGTCGCGATCACTGGTCGAATGCGATGTCCGTGCTGATGGCCGGTGGCGGAACGCCTGGCGGTCAGGTTCTGGGTGCCACCGACAAGGCCGGTTACTCAGCCGTCGAACGCGTACTCTCGCCGGAAAACTTTGTCTCGACCATTTATACCAAGATGGGCATCGATCCAGATAAAGTACTTTACACGCCGGAAGGTCGTCCCTCGCATCTGGTCAGCGATCCGACACCGATTCCGGAACTGTTCGCATAAACTGCCCACCGTCTGACTGAGAATGAGATTACCGATGTTTTCTACCGCTCGGATTCTGCCCGCTGTTGTCTCGATTACATTGGTTTTCGGTTTCTTCTCAGAAGCGAAGACTGCACCACCCAGTGTGAATTACCTGAACCCCGCCGGGGGGCAGGTAGGGCAGAAGGTGGAAGTCAGCGTAAATAAAACTCTGGGGACGGCACCGGTTTCCGTCTGGACGTCGGCTCCCGGATTGACCATTACGATTCCGGAGAAACCTGAGAAGGGTAAGGAAAAGCAGTTCACCGTTCAGATTGATGCGGCTGCGAAACCCGGTTTGTACTGGCTCCGTTTTCACAACGCGGAAGGGGCTTCCGAGATCCGTCCGTTCGTCGTGGGCACACTCACCGAGCAGGCAGAAGCGGAACCCAATGAAGATCTGGAGCACGCCCAGAAATGTGAACTGCCGAGCGTGACCATCAATGGCGTGCTGTCCAAAAGCGGCGACGTCGATACCTTCCAGGTAAAACTGAAAAGGGGTCAGACCCTGATTGCAGCGCAGACCGCGAACGAACAGCTGGGTTCGCCTATGGATGGCCTGCTGCAGATTCTCAATCATCGTGGCACCGTGCTGGAGCAGATGGAAGATACCCTCTGGTTTGATCCGCGGATAGTCTTCACTGCGCCGGAGGACGGGACTTACTATGTTCGCACGTTCGCATTTCCTGCGGACCCCAACAGCACGATTCGTTTTGCGGGCGCTGCTTCTTACATTTATCGTTTGACGCTGACGACGGGGCCGTTCGTTGACCATAGTCTGCCACTCGCCTGGCATCCGTCTACCGCGGCACCCGTGATGTTGGAAGGCTGGAATCTGCCTGCTGATTTAAAGGCGCTGTCACCCGCCGTCACCGAGTCGAAAGCACAGGCGCTGCTGAGTCACCCCCAGTTGGGAAACTGGTTGACGATTCCGTTGAGTACCACTCCTGTGACGCTTGAGACCAAAGAGAGTCAGTCCGAGCAGGGACAACTGCTGACGTTACCGGCGACGCTCACCGGTAAAATTGCAGAGCCAAAAGAGATCGATTCCTACCGTTTCGCAGCGAAAAAAGGGGACAAGCTGACGTTCAAAGTGGATACACATATGCTGGGTTATCCCCTGGATGCTTACATCAAGCTGTTCGATGCGAAGGGCAAGCTGCTGAAAGAAGTGGATGATGCCCGCCGCAATTATTATGACGCGCACCTTGATTATGGGATTCCCGCGGATGGTGAGTATCGACTGGAAGTGACCGACCGCTTTCAGTATGGGGGCTTTCGTTTTGTGTACCTGTTGTCGATCCAGCCTACCGAAGCCGACTTCTCGCTGCAGACCACCGAAGAGCAATACACGCTGACCGCCGGCGACAAGCCACTGGAAATTGAAGTCAAAGTCGATCGCCAGAGTCCACGGTTCAACGATGAGATTGAAATCAGCGTGGCCGGGTTACCCGCAGGGGTGACGTGTGCGCCTGTGGTTTCCAAGCTGAAAGAGAAGACCGAAAAATCGGTGAAGCTGAAGCTGGAAGCCAAGGCGGACGTCGTATTTCAGGGCCCGCTGGAAATCAAAGGGGTCAGCCTGAAGGACAAAACGCAGGTCCACACGCCGACCGCCGTGATCAAAGGCATCAGCCCCAAACGCAACACCGCGCGACCCAAACCGGATCTCGAACTGCCTTACCTGTGGTTGACGATTAAGAAGAAGTAGGTTTCGTCGCGACTGTTTTTTCTACCACGAAAAACACGAAACCACACGAAAGTAACAAATGGGTGGGCTCGAATATCATTCGGGCCGAGCGCAGCGAGTGGGAGGTTGCGGCTACCGTGTTGTGCTCACAATCAGGCTTCCAATACTTTCCCGGGCACCGCCGGACGAGCCGGACCGTGGCACACGGTAACGTTTCCTGTATTTGGTGTTACCCATGTGTCGACCCCTACGAAGTGAAAATCGAAATCGCAGCACTTCACCTATTGATTAGTGGTGCCCGGTTTCACTGTCCCGCGAACCTGTAGTCGAACGATGGTCTGTTCGGGGTGATCGGTATACAGTTCGATTTCTGTTTTGAACTGGCCTGCTGTTGTTGCTTTGAATAATACGAAGAAACTTTCACTCTGACCGGGCGGGATGGTCACAGGCAGGCCTTCCGTAGAGGCGCAGCCACAAAGCGTGCAGGGAACCATCGCACCGATCAGCTGGAGTGGTTGACTGGTCGTGTTCTGGAGAGAGATCTTCTGTCGTGCTGTCTCACCGGCTGGGGTATCTTTGAATTCACAGAGCGGTGCCACAATCTGCGGTGCCCCGAACAGGGATGTGCCATAAAAAATCACCGCTACGACCAGGACCACAGCAAAGTAGACCGTCAGGAATGACTTCAGTCTGAATGACAGGCGCTTCATCACAGATTCTCCTGAGTTTGAACAGTGCGAAATCGCTGAACAATAACGTATAACACGATCAGCGCCAGCAGAATGCCATTGCCGATCAGGAACCACTGCATAAGTTTGTTTTTCTCAGGGGGATGAGCCGCCAGGGGGCTGTCGGGTAAGCCGTAGTGTGATAAACGGAACACGGAATCATTCACGGTGCCCAGGAAAAAGTCGCTTAGATTAGCAGAATACTTTTCGCTGATCGGCAACATATCTGCATGGTAATGAATCTCTTCGTGTTCGCATTTTTCAGGTACAGGGATCTCGTGTTTTTGATCAGAAGAAAAAAAGTTCTTACCAGAGTAAGTTGAATAATCTGTAGCCGAGTAATCGCAGCGGTATTCGTATTCCAGCACGGCCCAGTTTCTATCAGGGGCAAACACGATATGGCCACTGGAGATAGCCCAGGGATCGTCGGTCACTTGAAAGTCCAGCGCGACCAACTCTGCTGACTCTTCCTTTCGTGGGGGAAATCGTTCAATCTTTGTGACGCTAAAAGATGGCTTCTCAATGATCTCTTCAAATAAGCAACCGTCCAGGGAACCTGCGGCATACAGATACCAATCCTTGTGATGCCCCATGATGATTCTCAATCTCGTTCTGAGGTGTGCGGTCGAGATATGGGTCATCGAAGTTAACAGGTAGGGATTGCCTGGTCTGGTTTTATCAAGCTCGAATGCATAGTCGGGCGTGGCACAGACAAGCTCATTAGAATAAATTCCCCCGAGTGGAGTCTCTGTCGCGTAATCCTGTACAGCGACTATTGAATTTCCCTTCGCAAGCACATGTTCGGAATAGACGTATCGTTTGTGGCGGGAAGGATCGTTCGGGTCATCAAACAGGGACTGGCATTCTGCCCGGCATTCGATGTTCTGATACGCGTCTTTGAATTTTTTCATCGCTTGTGCATATTGGGAGCGGAATTCGCTTTCTGACAACGGAGACTTTTCGAGGATTTGTGAAGGATGTTCGCGCGCAGACAGAATCAGGGACGGCATGAAAGCCACAGACCAGAACGTCAAAACGATAAAAAATCTGTTTTCAGTAGGCACGCCCTGACGCTCCGCACAAATAGTGACGACTGGATAATCTGCCTGGTAGAAATCAGGTGGCTAACTCTTTGTCTAATTATTTTGACAAAGAGCAATTAAAATCAATCGTAAATTGTGCGATTAAGGTCGGGCGGTATGGTTCGTCTCTACCTGGATTGACTGCTTTCTCTGACCGTTTCCTGCTCGCTGCGCTCGGCCCGGATGTGCATCCGGGCCTACCCGGTGTGTTTCGTGGTAATTTACCAGTCTGCGTTTTCTATTCCACTCACCGGTCGACTGCCAAGTGCATATTGAAAGCCAAAACCAATCACTTCAGCTCTTGGATCATTTCCTGGGCTTTGGCTTCGAAGAGGGCCTGCCATTCGGGGGCCAGCATGCAGTCGCTGTCTTCCTGGGCGCCGCCGACGTTTTTCAGTTGCTCGGCAGTCGGGGCATAATAGTTGTAGCCGTTGGTGTAACCGGCGACGAACGTGTTTTCGAACGGGGATTTCTGTTTGATGTTCAAGCCGATGTTGACGGTCAGCTCTGCGGGGAAGGTGATCATGCGGAAGTCGCCGACCTTGATGGCGAAGATTTCCGCATCCAGGGTTTTGCCGGCGGCCTGATTGCGGGTCTGGTGTTTGTTGAGCAGCGCCAGGTTGGCTTTGTTGCGGGTCATTTTTTCCATCTTGTAAACGTTATTGATGTACCGTTCCATGTTCGCGCGATTCTCTGCGTCGAGCTTGGCCAGTCCGTCGCGGCCCAGTTTATTTTCCAGCAGATAGCGGTGTGAATAGTACGAAGGATGTTCGTCGTAGAGTTTGTATTTGACGATCAGCGGCAGGAATGTTTTCAGATTGAGACTGGTCCCCTGCAGTGAATTCAGCAGTTGTTCCTGTTCCTTCTTGAGTGACTCAATCCGTGTGGCGTTGTTGGAGCGGGGGAGCGTCAGTGTTTGGTTTAAGACGGTCAGGTCACTGTTGTCAGTGCATTTAATGTTGCGGATCGCTTTAAGCGTGCTGAGCCCCAACTGGTTGCCCAGTGTTTCGGCGTCGCGGGGATTGTCGACGTCTTTGTATTGCGCGGGGTTGATATCGCCGCCACAACCCTGCACGAACAAAGCGATGGTGCCATCACTGAGGTTGTCTTCAATCACCTGTGACGCGAAGCCGCTCATGTCGGCGGTGTTGCCTTTGCTGGGCACGCCCTGAATGGGATGGACGGCGAAGTTATACACGACGGCGAGTGTATCACCATTTTTCTTTTCGAGTTTCAGAATACCAATCTCGGGATCGATGGGGCCGATTTTCGCGACTTCTTCATCGGGGGGGAGTGAGTACGCGTGACGGACGTCGGCTTCTTTACCGTTTTTGAGGAACAGCCGCCGGTTTTCCATCACGCGGTCTTCGTGACCGGTGCCCACACCAACGTTGACGGGAACCAGGTTTTTCGCAGCCTCTTTGATGGCTTTGATGGTGCGTTCTTCCACATCCGCACAGACGATGCCGTGACAGTGGCTGGCGTTGACCATGATGTTTTCGGGTTTGATTTTCAGATCGCGTTCGATCTGTGACCGCACGTTACCCAGATATTCGTTGGTGATGGAACCGATCTCGCCAATGGCGACAGCGTCCACTGTGACGATGGCGGCGGTATTGTCGCCGTCTTTAATGACCAGTGCTTTCACAAACAGGGGGTCATTGACGGGGACGTTTCGATTGGTAATGTCTACTTTGGCGGCGCCCGCCATCAGATCGCCGGCGGTTGCGCGAGCTGGTGTCAGCAGGCTGATGAGAGCCAGCAGCAGCAGAATGGCGGTCAGTTTATGGAAGTGACGGGATACAAGGGGGCGAGCAGTTTCTTGAATGCGGTGCATGGTGTCCTGTTTTCTGAAACGGGGAGTAGTCAATCTAAATCAGATCAGTCAGAGACGGGAAAAGCGACTCCAGCTCCTTCCAGTTTAACTGGAATGTTGAGAGTGCGGGACCCGTTCTTTGAGAATATTAGGGAGAAAGAGAAATCTCTGATCTCCAGGCTGCGGGCGTCGGCTACTTTAAATCGAAGTCGTGGCTGCTTTCACCTTCAGAGACATCTGCTTTGAGGTCCGTTGTGGAAGAACCAAGATATTTTTTAGGAACCTGTGACAATCCTTTATTACTCTGTGCCTGGGCGGGGGTGAATTCGCTGGGGAGAGAGATAAACACACTGTAAGAGCCGGCTGGAATCGGGCCATCCAGTGTGAAAGAGCCGTCTTCTGTCAGATCACCGCCGGCGCTGGCTCCCAGTTGTTCAGAAATATAATTCACGCGGCAATCAGTCAGTGGCTGGCCTTTGAGGCTGACAGTCCCACTGACGGTTCCCATCGGTTTGGAAGCGACGGAGGTCCCGCCACAGCCAGTCAGGAGAGTGATTGCCAGCAACCCGGCACAGCAGAGGGAACCATTTCGAAGTAGAGCATGTGTTCCAGTAGGAGCAGGAATCAAAGCCAGCATGCAGAAGTCTCCCGGTTTTTTTGACAGTGATATCACTGTGAACGTAAGCAGAATGTTAGGTATGACACACAGTCGGCAGTTTACCGGCTGTGTGTTTTGATTCATTGATAAATGTGGAATTAAAATTCACCAAGTACTTTACCGTCCTGAATGGCGCCCAGTGCCAGCAGTGTGTTGAAGTCGATATTATCCGAAAGGAAGCGGACGGCACCGTCGGCCAGCAGGGCGTGTACGCCACCGACATGGAATGACGTGAGCGGACCATTGTTGAATCCCGCTCCGGTGTAAGCAGGTTTGGTTTTCGGGTTGGGTGAGTAACGAATGGTGACCACGCCACCCCCGCCGTATCCAGAACCACCACTGGTGGAGACACCCCGGTGACCCGACCAGCCCCCCGACAGATTTTTACGATAATCGACGCCGGCGATGACGCCGGAATCTTCACCGACCATGATGGTGTTGGAAGTTCCGTCCGTGCAATCACGCATCAGAACGGATTTACCGATTTGCAGCATTCCATTCTGACCCATGGCTCCATAATAAGTGTTGTCGACGGCATTGGTATTGAAGGGGGCCGCTGCAGTGTAGGCGCCTCCGATGCCCACATAGTCCATGGTCATACCCAGATCGCCTCGATCCTGACCGGGAGAAATGCCGTTGGCTGTCCCGGCAAAAAACGCGTCGGTTGTACTGGAGGGGCATTTGAAGGGGGTAACCAGTACGTTATTCAATGCTTCATTTGAGCCGGTACCGGTTCCGTATCCGCCGTCACCGGTCCAGCCATTGTATGTGTTGTAGCCTCGTCCGTTTGCGGGGGTTTGTGTCAGACTGTTATAGAAGTTGGCCTGATCCATGTAAGGCAGGATCGAGACGCGCCAGTTGGCCTGATAAATGGGGACCTGGGCGCCAATCGGAAACGTACGGAAAGCATCATGGTAATTATGAAACGCCAGGCCGATTTGTTTCATATTGTTTTTGCAGGCACTGCGGCGGGCTGCTTCGCGTGCCTGTTGTACTGCCGGCAGTAATAAGGCAATGAGGATGGCAATGATGGCAATCACCACCAGTAATTCGATCAGGGTAAATGCTTTTCGTCTCACGTGACCGCGTCCTTTTTCTAAGATGATTAAACCAGTCAGTGTTAAAAGAGAATGACTACCAGGTTTTCGTAGAGCGCAGAATTAAAAGTGGCCCGTGGGGAGAGCCGAGTATTAATAGGGTTGAGAAATACCGGGCCTGTCAGGGGCCCATGCAGGAGGATTGATGCTGACTTCGAGCCAGAATCAAAATCAAGGCGGCAGGACGCCTGCAGGAAACGTGAAAATCTCAGTCGTTTTTCCACTTTACACTGAGATCTGGCATTGAACATGTCTTATCAGACAGAAAGGCTTCACTATCGGACATGTTTGATCTTCCAAAAGAGATTGGTGTATCCTATTTGATGGCAGTCGTTTACGATTTTGTAAGCTTTATTGGTATAATTAGCCTGTCGAGTCGTATTATGAGTCCGTTATAATCAGGTCCCCTGCTCTGGCTGTGACGAAACGAGATGCACAGCTGGTGCAAGATCCTGCCAGATTTCGAAACGCGTTCGCACTACATGAACTATTAATTGCAGCCGGGCCTACCTATGCAATCAAAAACTTCCATCAGTGACAGCCCTCGAATTCAGCCGTTTCTCCAGCGTGAAAACAGTCTGGATTCCGAGAAGACTGATCTTTCGTATTATTTACCATCCTCACGTCCTCAGCGGTTGGCTTCACTCAGGCAGAGCTGGAGTTACCTGGCATATTATCATGAGACCCCCGGTCCCTTTGCACGATTCACGTCAGGACATTTTCCAGCGGGAACGACCACGCAGAAGCACAATCATGCCGTGATGGCCATGCATGGGAGTCTGCAGGGGCCGTTGACGTTGAAGACGCCATCGGGTGACTATCAACTCGACGCGGGCGATTTTTGTATGATTGGTCCGGGCGTGGATCATCACTGGTTGAATGAAGGTCCGCATACCGCTTCGACCGTGGCATTTCTGATTGATCTGGAGCGGCTGGGGGACTGGCCCGAAAATTCAGGAATTGCAGAAGCGTGCAGAGAATTAGAGACGCTGGTGACCGGCGTGCATCGTATCAGCTCGGCCGGCAATCCCGATCTGCAGCATGCGTTCTGGCGAATGGCCGATCAGTTGATCGCCGAACATGCACATCGCAAGATTGAACTGACCAGCCGCCTGCTGGTCTTTCTGTCATTGGTCCTGGAGCATCTGGCGCCTGCTGTGGAACTGAATTCAGAAGACGACGTCGCATTGCGGATTCGGCGGTTACTGTTGAACCGGGTCAATGATCGCCTGACGATTCCAGAAGTGGCCCGCGAACTGCACGTGAGCCCCACACTGGCAAAAACGGTATTCCGAAAAACTTATGGCTGCGGGATCATGGCGTACTTCAACGAATTGAAAATCTGGCAGTCCAAGCGGATGCTGGGTAACCCGGCGATGACGATCGACCAGATCAGTCGGACGCTGGGATTTTCATCACCCGCCTACTTCACGCGCACGTTCCGTAAACTGACGGGCGAAACGCCGAGCGACTTTCGCAGTAAACGCGGAGCAGCGGAATCGCGTTGAGAGCAACAGCGGGTGTGTTGGCTTTACTGTTTGGTCGACTCGGGGGGAAATAGCTGGCTGGTGAACTCGTGATACGCGCCGACCAGCTTTCCCCGGGCTTCGTACAGCAGTCCGTTATGAGTGCCCCGTTCGATTTTCACGAAACGTTTGGGAATCCCTGATGCGGAAATTTCGGGAGCGGCTGCGAATAATTTTTCTCCCAGTTCACAGGGAACGATGCGATCTGCCGTCCCATGAATCATCAGGGTAGGGCAGGTAATATTTCCGATGAGCTGCTGGCTGGGGTACCGGTCCCACAATAACAGGCTGACGGGAATCCAGGGAAAATGGCTGGAGGCGGCATCGACTAGGGAGCTGAAGGTGGAGCGGAGAATCAGTCCTGCGGGGGGTGTATTCTGTTCGCAGAGTTCGCTGGCCAGCAGCGTCGCGACGCCTCCGCCCAGTGATTCGCCAAACAGGATAACGCGCGAGGGATCGACTCTTCGATCGCGGACGGCATATTTCCAGAAGGTGCGGGCGTCCTCAAGCAAGCCGGTCTGGCTGGGGCTGCCCGGGTTTTCCGCGTAGCCCCGGTAGTCGAAAGCGAAGACATGCAGATTCAGACTGGCCAGCAGGCGGTAATCTTCCATGCGGTGCATTCGATGACCGCCGTTGCCGTGCAGGAGAATCACAACAGGCTGCCCTTTGGCCAACTCGGCATCACAGGCGGCTTGATCAGAACAGGCGACCTGGCCGGCGAGAACATGCCAGCCTTTGAGTTCCAGACCGTCTTCTGTGGTTGTTTTGATTTCGTGTACGACACCGAAAGGCGCATTGGCCTGATCGACGGATAAAGAGGTAACCCGCGTGGGTTGATAGATGAGCCAGCGTTGTGCAAGCATCAACAGAATCAGCAGGACTGCATAAAATGCCAATACCCGCCAGAGGTAATAAACGAGCATTTGTTTCCCGGTTTTTGGTTTATCAAACATCCCGCGTGGTAAGGGGACCAGCCACGGTAGCCAACGCTTCCAGGCTGATTGTGATTTCGTGTTCATGAGCCATCACTTGAAAGTGAGAAATGAAACTGCTTCATTATGTTATTCTATCTGTTCTGAAGCTAAAAACCAGTGGGATCTGTCATCCGGTCTGATATGATGAGAGCGGCTTTTCGTGTTTATACAATCAGATCCGTGTACTCTCAGAGGTATCTCATGTCGTCCCATCAGGCCATTGTCTGTTTTCTGCTCTGTACTTCATTGATTCCTCTGCGCAGTTCGCTCGCAGCGGAAAAGAAAACTTCGTTTCCTGATCCAGTGGAAAAGCAGATTGAAGGCTGGACCGTGGATGTGGACCCGCAATTGTTTTCCAAAGAACATGCCGCACTGGGGCGTAACACGCTGGATGCGCTGGCCAATCATCTACAGCGGGTGAAATATATTGTCCCGCCGGAACGGGTGGCAGCGCTGCAGAAGTTCCGTATCTGGGTCGATTTGCAGCATGCGGAACTGGATAAAATGCAGTACCATCCCAGTCGCGCCTGGCTGGAGTCGCATGGCTATGATCCGCGGCTGGCGCAGCACGTACACATTCCCGTCGCCCGGCAATTGCTCAATCGCAACATGTGGGCGCAGCATCCGTATGTGGTTCTGCATGAGCTGGCGCACGCCTATCACGATCAGGTCTTAAGCTTTGACCAGGCGGAGATTGTCGCCACCTTTGATGCGGCGAAGCAGGCAGGCATCTATGAGAGTGTGCTCTGTCATACCGGGGTCAAAGTCAGGCATTACGGCTTGAACAATCACAAAGAATATTTCGCCGAATCAACCGAGGCGTATTTTGGTGTCAACGATTTCTACCCCTTCGTCCGGGCCGAACTGAAACAGCACGACCCCGCAATGTTCGCACTGCTGGCAAAAATCTGGGGACCGGTGCCTTAAGGGATGCGTCCATTGATGTTTCATGTTGACCATGAGAATCTATCTGGCAAATGATGAGAAAAACATCCAAGAAGTTTCAGGAATTCCTGGCTTCACAATCTGTTGAGATCGTAGAACAGTTTGACACAAAGACCACAGGAGAATTACGCAGAGAGTGGCGGAATACATTTGCCTTAGGATATCGGGTTCCGACTGGAGGGCTATTCTGGCATGTTTTTACCTATGAGCATGCGGTATATATCACTGGAAAACAGGCGTTAAAACGATTTAATGAAGAGTCGCCAGTTGCGTTTGTCGTCTTTCCCAGTCCGAGCGCTGATTCCACCTGCTACTATTGCAAAGCAGAGAAAATGCCTGATTTCAGCGAATATCGGGATGACCTGTTTGTGTGCAATCGTGGTCTCGACTGGACGATGGCGTACACGCATGAAGAAGGTCTTGGCCCATTTTATTCGCGAAAAGAATGGCAAACCTGGTATACGGACTCTTAAAATATCCTGTGTGAATGAATGCGGAGAAACATTGAGCTTTCAGAGAACTGATCGAGGAAGAGAATCATCGATTCCCTACATGAAAACCTGTTACAGCGTGTCGCAGTGGCCTGTGATGAATCGGTGCCCGTGCATGATTTGATTGAGCGCTGGCTGCCTCAGTCGTTTACACTTTCACCCTGGGCTACCTGGACGCTGTTTTCCTTAATCCGGCATCGGCAGAGACAGGCGTTTGTCGCAGAGATTGTCCAGCATCGCCTGGGAGTCAACCTGGAACATCTCGCGCAAAGAGGGTACGCCGCACATCCACCTGATAAAGGTCGTGGAGTAGTGCCGGGGCTGGCGGATTGGGATTACAACCTGCACGGACGCGGGTGCTGTGTGACGAACCGGTTGAGTGGGGTCGAGATTGATGTTGATTTTTTTGATGATACATCAGACTGGTTTGAGCCGTGGTTCTATCAGTGTTATTTAAGCACATTGAAAACCCCCGAACTCTGGGAGAAACGGCTGATTGAACTACATCCCCAGTTCAGTGATCAGGGACCGCCTTTTGAGACCGTCGAACTGGCATTCACAGAACTGCAGGAAGCGGGGTTTCTGGAAGCTCATTCAGAAAGAACATCTATCGTCAAGTTCGCTTTTGACGAACAGGCGCTGTCGAACCAGATGACGTGGTTTGAAACGGCTGCCGAAGACAGACACCGTTTGATACGTCTGGCAGCTGTAATCGGGGACTGGCCACTGGTTGGTAATCTGCAGTCAGCGGAAAATGTTGAGGGCAACGTTACTGAAGCGGCCCAGCAGGTGATTGCATTACGGGAGCAGAAACTGATCAGCCTGTTTGCGGAAGAAAATCAGCAGAAAGTGGCGCTCAAAGGATTACAGGAGATCGATAGTCCTTTCCTGGATGAATACATTACGACCATCTTGAAGCAGGGAACGTCTACAGCGGAAACGGCACTGGAGATGCTGCTGAAACGGAATGACAAAACGTGGTGCCCCCTCATTCATGAGTTTTATCAACAGTTCAATCCAGCGGGATCTGCGGATGAATTTCCGAGACCTGAAATCTGGGGGCAGTGTCTGGAATTTCTGTTTCGTCATCAATATCCTTTTCCCGAAGCGGCAGAGGTGTTTTCGAACGTTCATAAATACTGCCTGGGGGAAGCGGTGGTTCTGGCTCTGAAGTATCGGCCTTCGCAGGCGTTGAAGTTATTTCGTGCTGCATTACGCTCCAAAATTCCCAATAATCGGATGATAGCAGCAGCTGTTCTGGCTTTGATAGATCAGCCCTGGAGTCGTCAGGAGTTGCTGGATGCTTTCAGTGAGTCTGATGAGTCCGATCAAACAGCCGAGTGCCGCGCCGCTCTGCTTGAAACGCAATGCAGCCAAGCACATCAGATTGTTTTGGAGTGGCAGGCTCGACATCCATTTCAGCGGGAATCAAACGAATGGATGACCGTTGAAGAAGTAAATATTCAAAGTCTTCCGATCTATCTGAAGTGGGAGATGGATGAATTACGCGAGCGAATCGTGCCGCTGCGGAATGTCGTCCTGCCGGATTTCAAAAATGAGTGAGCTTGGAATGCAGCGAAGGTGTCCATGGAGCAATGAACTTTTTAAAAACAATCATGCTGGCCCAATATCAGTCGCAGCTACCCGCGACGTTGATTCAGCAGATCGATCGCGAACTGTCGCTGTATTCGTAAAAATCGCGGCGATTGCTCTGGGTGACTGGCATATAGTATAACAATAGAAAGCGTCTGACAGGAGAGTCGTCAGAACCTGGGGTGACCCCGGATGGAATCCGGGGTTGTCGGAGACAACAGGAAACTGTCAGTGAAAGTGTGCGCACGAAGGATAAACGTCTGACTCTGGTAACGATCATGTGCGGAACTGTTTCACTATTCTTTTTGGGTTGGTTTCCTGTTACTGGAGAGTTCGCTTTTTCTGACAGTTTCCTGCTCGCTGCGCTCGTACCGAATGAAATTCGGTACCACCCCTTATTTTTGATTTTCGTGCGGTTTCGTGTTTTTCGTGGTAGTAATTGAATTGCCCGAACCGCGGCTAACGTGCTGCGGCTGATTTCGAATGTTTTACAGTTAATCAGTGACACATGATTAAAACAGCGTTTAATCTTCAGTGGTGCAGGATGTTCAACTGGTGGTGCTGGTGTCTTTCAATAATATTGGTCGGGTGCCTGTTCGCGTTCTATGATGACGCGCTGGCGGGTGGCTTCGAGTTCTTCATTGGACATGTTGCGGATGACTTCCGGGGTGAGTTTGCGGAGCCAGGCCTTTTTGCGGGGAGTCGCTTTGGTATCGAGTCCCAGCAGGCGATCAATGCGTTCGCGGGCGCGGAGGCGGTCCCGTTCGGTGGATTTGGGGCTGTCGATCACCGAGCGATAAAAGTAGAGAGAATCGGCGCGGTGCTGTTCCAGGTTCTGTTCTACTTCATCCAGCATCTCGCGGCGGGCACGGGTAATGTAACGTTCTACAGAACGGCGGCTGAGCGCGAATTCTTCAGCAATCACGGTTTTGATTTCGGATATATAGGAGCCACGACCAATCATTTTTTTAATCAGTCGTACAATCTGTTCTGATTTCTGGCGACTGGTGCGGACACGCGGTTCGGGAGGAGAGTCGGTCATGTTTCAAAATGCTTTCTGTAATGACTCGTTTCTGATAACAGGGATGAAGTCTGGCATCCCGAGTACGTCTGATCTTCGCGAAGGGCACGACGCTGTCAACAGGGTTCACAAGCAAACGGGGTGGCGAACTGTGCTGATAGGGGCCCGATCTGTTGCGGTGCCAGGGCGGTTCCGAGACGAAGTTTTACGATGTGCGGCGACCCGCAGGCATACATCGGGAACGGGTGCTGTTTCAGGCAGTGAAGATCTGGAAAAAACAGGCGGTTTTGCAGTGAAGATCAAGAACAACTGGCACGTGTTTCAGTGCACTGTAAACTGGGCACGCGCGCGACACAAAACAGCGTTTATCGCCGGCGGCGCGCAGCGGTCAAGTTCAATATTTGCAGGAACATCGATTGAGCAGTGCGCGTCTGACAGCTGGTTTTCGGACGTATTATCAATTAGACTCAATCCAATTCACCCGAGCGACATTGCAGTAAACGTGAATACAGGCTGCTCAAATCAAGCGGTTTGTAAATTGCACTTGCTGCGTGAGTACCCCATAATGAAGACGAGGCTGCCCAGTTCAGCTGCTTACCGATTACGACCCCACCTGCTTCCATCAACTTACCTACAGGACTTCTCTGATGATGTTACGACGACTTCCTCTATTTGTTTTAATGACTGTGATTTTGATCCTGTCTGTTCCCGCAGCCGTGAATGCGGAGCATGAGGGGAAGGTACAGATCCTGTTACTTGGCGACAGCACAACGGAAGGCAGTATTCCACGTAAGCTGAAGCCGAAAGGTCCGCATCTGGAACAGGTGCTGGAACAACTGCTGGCAGCAGAAGGTGATCTGCCGGCCTGTCATGTGATCAATTCGAGTTTGAGCGGCGAATATATCAAGCGCCTGTTTGATTCAAAACGCTATGATCGTGCCGCTGCCAAACTGCCGGGCCTGGATTACATTTTTATCCGATACGGTTTGAACGACCGGGCACGACGCGAGAACTTCACGGAGAATTTTCCCAAAGACTTTCATCAACTGCTGGCGCGGCTGCGAAAAGATCATCCTGATGCCGTGCTGATTCCAATGACGGTGATTCCATTCGCGAATGAAGCGGACAGTAAAGTCATCAATGATCTGGTGTTTGACGTTGCGAAGAAAGAGAACCTGGAGGTCTTCGACATCTATCCCCGCTATGCAGAGGAGCTGAAAAAGGGGCAGAACATGCTCACCTATCGGCGTTATCCGCTGTCGAAGGTTCCGGAAAAATATCATGCCCTGGTGAAGCCATTTGTGATCGGTGGCAGTGTGGTGGTGATGGCAAACGAGCTGGATCCGGTTCTTGGCGACCTGCCCGGCTGGTATAGTGACCGTCATCCGAACCTGGCGGGATATAATGTGATCGCTGATGAGACGGCTGCTTATATGGCAAAGTTACTGCGGGCGAAACAGGCGAAGACCGAACAGAAACAGTAAGGAACTGCGACAATTCGCTACTATCAACTGACTGGAGAGTGTGTGCCCATGCGATGTTTTTCACTGATGCTGTCGTTCGTGTTGAGCATGATATTGGTTCTGTGTGTTCTACCTGCAGACGGATTTTGTGCCATCTCTGCGGGTGTGGCTGCGATTGATATCACGCCAGAGAAGTTACCGGCTCTGCAGAATGGCCAATTTCTGGAAATCAATCAGAGCAAAGTGCTGGACCGTCTGTATGCCCGCTGTTTTGTGCTGCAGTCGGGAGAGACGACCGTCGCGATTGTCGTCGTGGATTCCTGCATGATTCCTCGTGATATCTGTGATCGGGCGAAGCTTCTTGCCCGTCGTAAAACGGGTATTCCCGTTGACCGAATTCTGATCTCTTCGACCCATACGCATACCGCGCCGAGTGTGATGAATCTCTGCCTGGGGACGAACAGTGATCCGACCTATGAACGCTTTCTGCCTCCCAAACTGGCCGAAGGAATTGCAAACGCGTATGCGAATCTGGAACCGGCGCGGAT
Organism: Gimesia sp.; assembly: GCF_048262075.1. Taxonomy (GTDB): domain Bacteria; phylum Planctomycetota; class Planctomycetia; order Planctomycetales; family Planctomycetaceae; genus Gimesia. Next base: position 73,448 of record NZ_JBLXFK010000005.1, on the reverse strand, counting down.
CGGTTACACGTCCGTCGATGCGCCCGAACACACGTACTGCCGACGCTGGTTGAGACAGCCTGATAAGCCGGGAGAAGATCCTTTCGGGGATAAAACGGTGCGTGCGATGATGCACCCCGGTTATCAGAATCCCGATTACATCGGTCCTGCGGGACCTGCTGATACGGGGCTGTCGCTGTTGAGTATTCAGTCAGCCGATGGCAAACGCCCGTTGGGTCTGCTGGCGAATTATTCGATGCATTACTTCGGAGCGCGGGGCGGATTCTCTGCGGATTACTACGGGAAATTCTGTCAGCTGATGGAAGAGAAGATCGGGAAAACTGGTGATTCTAAAAGGGCGTTCGTGGCGGCCATGTCACAGGGAACGTCGGGTGATCTGCAGTGGATGGATTATTCCAAACCGCGACGCAGCGATTATAACATTGACCAGTATACGGGTGAGCTGGCGGAGATTGCTTTGAACGCCTATCAGAAAATCAACTATGGCAGCGGCACTCCCCAGTTGGAAATGGCGCAGGCAACGATTGTGTTGAATCGCCGTCTGCCGTTTCCTGAGCGACTGGCCTGGGCGGAGGCGATCAATGCGAAACGGGGAGACAGGCGTCCCAAGAGCCGACCGGAAGTCTACGCCGAGCAGGCGCTGTGGATGGAGACACATCCGGTGGAAGAGTTGATTCTGCAGGTGATCTGTATCGGCGATCTGGCGATTACGGCGATTCCCAATGAAGTCTACGGGATTACCGGATTGAAGCTCAAAGCACAGAGTCCGTTCCGTTATACGTTCAATATGAGCCTGGCGAACGGCGCTGCCGGCTATATTCCTCCGCCAGAACAGCATTACCTGGGAGGTTATACGACGTGGCCGGCCCGAACCGCTGGTCTGGAGGTTTATGCAGAACCTCAGATTGTGGGAACGCTGCTGGGCATGCTGGAGCATATCTCAGGTCAGCAGCGTAAACCGTTGGCAGACGATTTTTACAATAAACAACAGCGGACTGCGATAGAGAAAGCGCAGGCGGATAATAACAATCGGGTGAATCGGGGGCGGAAGATTAAGCAGAAGGATTGATTGAGTCAGCTGCGACCTCCTGCTCGCTGCGCTCGTACTGAATTTCATTCGGTAGCACCCATTTTTAAATGTACAATTTGGGATTAAGCTAATGGGTGAGCTCGAACGTGCTCCGGGCTCATTCACTGGCTTTGTCTTGTGTCCGTTTACCCTTTGCGGAGTTCGCTATAGGCGGTTTGCATGGCGTGTTTCAGCATGAGTCCATCGTTGGCGTAGACGACCAGGCGAGCACCCTGTCTGATGGTGCGGACGGCTTGCTTTGTAGTGCCAAACCAGCAGCCCGCGGCGACATGCTGCTGATTGGCGATGTCGATGACTTTCTGGATGGCGGCGATCAGATCGGGGTTGTCGTATTCGCCGGGGATTCCCATGTTGGTGGTCAGATCGCCGGGGCCGACGAAGACCGCGTGTACGCCGGGAATCGAACAGATCTTTTCCAGGTTCTGGATGCCGGGCACGGATTCGATCATGGGAATGAAGAGTGTGTTCTCGTTACGTTTCTCAATGTAGTCGGCGGTTTTCTGATTGACGAATTTTCCGGTCTTGAGGACTTCATCGAGCACGATGCCTTTGAGTGGTCGATAGACGGCGGCGGCTGCGAGCTGCTGGGCCTGTTCGTATTCTTCGACGTAGGGAACGACCACGCCATCAAAGGTATCACAGACGCGGGCGACGTCCGCAGCGTCGCGACTGTGGGTACGGGCCAGGCAGGCGATGCCTTTGGAATTCAATGCATATCGCAGGGGGAGGAACTCCGCGAGATCGAGCGTCGTATGTTCAGGAGTGACGATCACAAAGTCGAGCGAGTTTTCGGGAATCGATTCCACCATCGCTGGCACGACGGAATACTGAAACAGCGAACCATAAACGGTTTCGCCTTTGATCAGTTTGTCTTTCAACTTTTTCACCAGCATAGCAGCCTCACTTCATTCGGGGGGACAGGAGTGATTTCACCAAAGTCGTTGATTCCATGATGCCGGGTGGGGAGCTGGAAGTAAAGAAAAACCGTCTGATTTGGAGAAATGGTGGGGTGTGCCCCAAATGTCGGAATTCCAGCTTATTCTTCATTCAAAGCATTCAAGAGCTCGTCAAACTCGGGTGGTAATGCGGTGAGTGGCAGCAGGTCGTCGGCTTCCGGATTTTCGGGGAGGGGCTGAAAATCGATGTAGCGCAGATTCAAAGTGACGTCGAATTCGCCCAGTGTCATGTCCAGCAGGATGAAGCCTGCGCCCATCAATTCTTCACGGTTCTCTTCGGTCAGGCCGGGGACATAGACAATCAGATCGATGGCTCCGTCCTCGGTCTGCAGCCAGAAATAGAAGTCGCTGGCTCTCAGTTCTCTGTCACCAAACCGCAGGCCGAACTCTGAGACATCGACCCGCTGGCGAAACGGGGTAAACGTCCATTCGGGCAGGTCGGGGGAACTTTCAATCAGTGCCAGCACTGTAGGAAATGTCTCTTTCATCCCATCGGCGCTGATGACCAGGTCACGAATTCCCTCCGAATTCAGCCTGGAAATTTCAAATGCCAGTCCCTCATCCACTTCCTGTAGTCGCTCATTGAGTTCTTCCAGCAGCTCTGCCTGATGATCTTCAAAATCGTTCAGCCGCGACAGATTGTTTTCAAACCAGAGCCAGAAGGAAAGTACATCAGGTATCGATTCGGAGTCCATGCACATTGAGTGAATCCAATTATTTCCAGGAGTTGTCTGCGGATCTTCTGACAATCACATGTGGCGTGACCTAAACTGACTTCGATTGAGTCGTATATTAAAAGAAGCCGATATCATTCTAACCAGTGAACTCGAAAGAGTGAAATAAATTTCATTCAGTTTATCACAGGCAGTGGTTGCAGGTCGGGTTCCACGAACGTCTGTTTTGCTTCCAGGGAGATGACGCGGTCTTTGCTGAAATACTTGAGGAGTACCGGTTTATTGAGGGTCGCTGCCCAGGCTTCGCAGAAAGCTTCTGAATTGGGAAATGGTTCCGACTGCTGCAGGGCGGCGGTGACCAGATGCATGAAGGCGACGGTGATGGTTTCGTGGTAGCCGCGTTCGAGTTCTTCCGGTGTATTGGTGGCTTTGTTGTAGGCTTTGATGCCGGCCCGCATTTTGTCGGTCGCTGTTGGTAGATCAAATTGTGAAGCGTAGAGGTAAGCTACGCGGAGGTGAGCGTGATGCGTCCAGTCGGCGAACGGGAGTGTGCAATTCTCGAATGCGTTGAGAAAGTGCGAATCATCCATCGTCAGTTTGCTTTCACGGTATTTGAGATGGCCTGAGAGCGCAGTTTTTTCAGGCAGGTTTCTGCTGTCTGTTGTACCATTGTGTGGATCACATATGCAATTTGATATCTTCGTCAGGTTAAGAACAGATGAATCTGAAAGATTTCCCGTTGATTGCGCGGCAGCAGGCGATAGTGAATACAGCGCAGCTGTAAATCGAATCAGGAGACCTGATTCACATCACGGTTTGAGCATTTGACACCGCGGTGCGACTGGTTAAAGTTACAGAACACAGATATTCTGCTCAGCACGGGATGCCCGACAATGTGGAATGTGAGTCGTCCCTTTAATTTTCTCCCATCAGGGTTTGTCATGACTGATACCAATCAACCGGAAACCGAATCGAATCCTCCCGTAGAACCTGCTGCCCGTGAAGAAACCTCGACGGTCAGCGAATTGAAGCCATTGCGTATCTGGCCGCCGATTCTGTTGCTGATTGGTATGGTGGTGACGCGGATGGCACCTCAATGGATGGACTCGGATTCGGTGTTGCCGATCATGCTCGCCGTGTTCGGGCCGCTGGTCTGTGGCGGGCTGATTCTGGTCTGGTGGGTACTGGCCAGTCGGGCGACGTGGAAAGAGAAATTGAGCGGGCTGGTCACTACTTTGCTGGCGGGAGGCGCTACGCTGGCATTGATTGACCCCACAATGAAGGGGCCGGGCGTGATGCTGATTACCGGACCGATGGGAATGGGGCTGTTCGGGATTGCTGCGCTGTTGGTATCTCGTGTGCGTTCTGCGAAGCGGACCGTCTTTATCGTCGCCTGTTCGGTGCTCGGTTTTTGCTTTTCGCTGTTGCTCCGGGCGGAAGGGATGTGGGGCGACTATAATATGGCACTGGCGTGGCGGTGGACGCCGACCGTGGAAGAGCAGATGCTGTCCAAAGCAGATGCGGCACCTGCAGATCCGAGTGCGCTGACGGCGGCAGAGTTGGAATCAGCGCTGGCGGAACCTGAATGGCCCGGGTTTCGAGGTGCGTTACGTGACAGTGTGCTGACCGGGGTGTCGCTGGATGCGGACTGGAACGCGGATGTAGGAACTCCTTTGTGGAAGAAATCGGTCGGGCCTGGCTGGTCTTCGTTTGTGGTAGCGGGGCAGTTGCTGTTCACCCAGGAACAGCGGGGCGAGGAGGAACTGATTGTCTGCTACGATGCCGAGACAGGCGCAGAACTCTGGACCCAGGAAGTGAAGACCCGTTTTTATGATGCACTGGGCGGACCGGGACCGCGGGCGACTCCGACACTGGCGGACGGCGGCCTGTATGTGATGGGTGCCAGCGGACATGTGCTGCGACTGGACCCCGCGACGGGTGAGATCGTCTGGCAGCAGGATATTCGCAAGGTGGCGGACCGGGAACCGCCGATCTGGGGTTTCAGTTCTTCTCCGCTGGTGGTTGATGGCACGGTCATAGTGCATGCGGGGGGAAAAGGTGACAAAGGACTGCTGGCCTTCGGTACGGAAACGGGCGATTTGAAATGGTCGGCTCCCGCCGGCGATCACTCTTACAGCTCTCCCGCCTTGTTGACCATTGCCGGACAACCCGTGATTGCGATGCTGACAAACAAGGAGCTGAATCTGCTGAATCCTGCGGATGGAAAAATTCTGCTGAGTTACGATTGCACCATCGATGGACAGCGTGTGCTCCAGCCTCAACTGGCGGGAGAGGATGAAATTCTGATCGCGACCGGCATGGGCAAAGGGATGCAGAAAATTCATGTCACGAACAAAGACGGGGACTGGACGGCGGAGGAGGTCTGGACAGTCACAGGTTTGAAACCAGACTTTAATGACTATGTGATTTATGATGGGCATGCTTACGGCTTTGACGGTGCGATCTTTACCTGCTTCGACCTCAAAGACGGGAAGCGTAAATGGAAGGGGGGCCGTTACGGAAAAGGGCAAGTGCTGCTGGTGAAAGATTCCGGACATCTGCTGGTGATCGGCGAAGAGGGGGCTGTGGTCCTGCTCAAAGCAGATCCGGCGGGCCATGAGGAACTGGCGACTTTCCAGGCGCTGGATGGTAAAACCTGGAATCATCCGGTGCTGATCGGTGATCGATTATACGTGCGAAATTCCGTCGAGGCGGCCTCTTATCGGTTGCCGGTTGTGGAGTAAAACTGACGATGCAGTTGCCGGTCAGACAAGTGGAAACGGAGCCAGAATCGAGTCCAGTTTTAAAACGCTGTATTTACGAGCATGTTTCAGGTGACCCAATCATCTAAAAAAAGAATGATCCTTTCGGCCAGTGGATGCGTTTCTGATAGAATACAGCCTGATGTAAGAATTCCTGAGGATGACTTACCATGCTGATCTATCTCAGTTTGAGGAAACGATCCTATTATTAAACTTGCTCTGCGTTCAAGTATTGCTGTGTTGGGTTTGCTGGTCCTGCTACCTCTGGGCTGTCAGCAGGCAAGCGATCCCGGTCCCTTTGATGCGGCGTTTGCACTGCAAAAGTCAAGTCAACTAGACTGTGTCTAGTTTTACTGTAGCGTCTCCAGGGCCATTTGGACCGAGTATAATAGATTGAGAGACGCTATGGTTAAATGTGATGCGCTCTAGATCAAGCCAGCGCTTTGCTGGCGGCGGAAGACATCGAAATATGTCTCCATGACTCCTCTCTCATGACGCTCAAAATGAGTGAGGCCCAATTCTCAAATCTGTCCCGTTCAGGACGCACCCAGGGACAGGAAGAAATGTTGCTGGTGGTGCCATTGGTCAAACGGGCCGCCTATCAGCAGATTGAAGCAATGCAGGCTGCTGAAGAGGCCGGGCGGTCAGCCGAATCGAAACAGCTTCGGAAGCAAATACAACGACTGATCAATTCTCTGCAGAACAAGAACAGAGTGTTACTCTATCAGCAGTTGGGAGGCGGCATTCAAAAGAAGTTGGATCAGGTCACGTCAAAGAAAAAGACAAGCGAATTGGAAGCAACGGTGACCGACTAACGCTGCTGGTACCAGATGCATGAGCCGAGCAGGACGAGAATGACTGCGACCGGGGTTCCCACTCAACTGTGTAAAGTCGCAGGTAAATTCTTCAGCCAGTGGACTTGTGGTAAGACTGCAAACCAGAAGAAAACTGCGGCTTTCTGTCTGCAGACATGTCAAAATGGCCAGAATAGGAAACTTTATGAGATTTTGATTGATCTCATATATACCCCAGATTAACATGACGGCTGAACAGTGAGTTACCGTTGATTGAGACAGGATGTTTACGACCCGACGGGCTGTATCCCAAGTGATCCTTGTATCAATTGAGGTGGTCCTATGTATCTACTGGCATCATTTTGTTCTTTCTGTTTGGTCGTTTTTGGTACGCTTTACCTCTACTGGGGTTCTCGGGCAGCTCGCCTGTACCGCGGTGTGTTGAATCAGAACACTGACGAAGACTACACGCCAGTCGCGACCGTCATCCTGCCTTTACGGGGGAATGATCCCTTTCTGATACACTGCCTGGATGGACTGTTGAATCAGGATTATCCGGATTATCGGGTGAAGATCGTTGTCGACCATGTCAGTGATCCGGCGCTGGGTTTTGTAAGACAATATCTACGCAGACATCCCCATCCCCATCCCCATTGTGAGGTCAGTATTCGCCATCAACGGCTGGTCGGCTGTGGTCTGAAAAATGCATCTCTGGTTCAGGCGATTCAAAGTGTCTCCGCCGACGTGGAAGTGGTGGCCTGGCTGGATGCCGACGTGCTTCCCCATCGTCGCTGGTTGCGTGATCTGGTGGCGCCTTTGCATGATGCAGAGGTCGGGATCGCATCGGGGATCCGCTGGTATGCCCCCCAATCGACCAATGCAGGAACGCTGGTACGGCACGCCTGGAATGCGGCTGCGGTGTTGCAGATGCTGTCGATGGACATTGCCTGGGGTGGCTCAATTGCGTTGAGCCGTTCGATGTTTCAAGATCCACGGTTAACCAATACTCTGTCGAAAATGATGTGGGATGACACGGGTCTGAAATCGATTGCCGATCAGTTGAATCAGAAACTGGTTTTCTCACCAGCAGCGACAATGCTCAATGCCGAATCCATTGCATTGGATTCCAGTCTGCAATTCATTTCCCGCCAGATGGTCAATGCACGTTTTTATCATTCCCATTTCTGGTTCATTGCTACACTAGGATTTGTTTCGGCGCTCGCCCAGACAGTACTGGTCGGGCTGGGGCTGCTGTTTCTGCATCAGGGACAGCAGCTGGCAGCCGGACTGGTCACAGGTGTTATGGTCTTTGCGGGCGCTGCGGTGGCGTTTTCGATTTATCGCCTGGGATCACACATTGAGCAACTCGTGCGCTCCCGGGGCGGTCAGTTCCGTCGCCATCCTTTAAAGACGCTGGGTTATCTGTGGCTGATGCCTTACCTGTTCTGTGGTTGTCTGATTGCCGCGATCCGCACGCGCACGATTAACTGGCGCGGTGTGATCTATTATGTGCCTGCACCGTTCGAGGTCTATATCAATCATTATGAGCCGTACCAGAAACCGGCGCCGATGAGTGTCAGAGCCGAATTGGAAAACGTTTCGATTTGAGGCAAACATGGTGGCCCGCAACACGGGTTGATCATCAGCGGGAAGTCAGTAAGATGGACTGAGGTTGGTTTTTACGTAGCGCATGGAAATCACCGCCAGTCCCTGTTGAAATACCGATTTTAACATTCAATCACCTTCCCGTCAGCATTTCAAAAAGTTCAGATATGTTTTCCGAATCGACCTGGAGCCGTAAAAGTATTGGTGATGTGGATGTGGTGTACCATGACGGGCTGTACCACCTGTTTCACCTGGTGCTCCCCAACCATGACTTCATCGCGCATGCGATCAGTGACAATGCATTGAACTGGCGGCGGGTTGATAATGCGTTGTTCATCGGTGATCCCGGCGGCTGGGACGATCTGATGTTGTGGACAATGCACGTGACACCTGACCCGCATGAGTCGGGTCGCTGGCGGATGTTCTATACGGGGATCTCGCGTCGCGATCAGGGTAAAGTCCAGCGGATTGGTCTGGCATTCAGTGATGACCTGTACTACTGGGAAAAAGCGGATGTGGACTGGGAGGATCGGCGTGGCATGCATGATCCGCAGCATATTCTGGAAATCCGTGCGAAGCTCCAGTCAATGGTGGCCACGAATATCAAAGCGAAGCAGAATCCGGACAGTTGTTTTCCGCTGGAGCCGGCAGAAGAATATTACGAAGCATCGCCGGACAACGAACGGAACTGGGTGAGCTTTCGTGATCCGTTTTATTTTCATGAAGGGGATCACAGCTGGCTGTTGATGGCGGCCCGTGTTAAAGAAGGGCCGCTGGTGCGACGCGGTTGTGTGGGGTTGATGGAAGAGGTCGCGCCCAATCAGTTTCAGGCTTTACCGCCGCTGCATGCGCCGATGATTTATGACGACATTGAAGTTCCCAATCTGTTTCGGATTGACGGCGACTATTACCTGATCGGCAGCTTGCGGGAAGATGCGAAAATCCGTTACTGGCATACAGAGTGTCTGGAAAAGCCGTGGCGGAACTATTATGACAATGTCCTGCTGGCGCAGGGTAATTATGCGGGTCGCATCTGCCGCGATGACCAGGGGATGCTGCTCTGGAATTTTTATACCAGTTCCTCTCATGACCGCACTACGAATAATCTGCTGCCTCCTCCCAAGCGTCTGGAGCGTCTTCCCAACGGACAGTTACGCACTAGAACGTTCGAAGGGATTCACGAACGCGTGATTGATCGACTCGACTCACACCGTCTGCACGTGTTAAAAGGGACTCATGAAGAATCGTTTTTTCGTGTCAACGATGGGTCACTGAAGGTAGTGAGCTAGGCTGGTTACCAGGGCTTTGTCTTCAATGAAGAAGTGAGCTGTTTTCGTCTGCGGTGTCATTTTACAATGCAGGGAGACGGAAAGTGTGGCATCCTGATTCGCATCGACGCGGAATCGTATGACGGGTATTACCTGTCGCTGGATCTGTTGAAAGGGATTGCCCAATTTCGTTCCTGGAGGACGGGCGAAGAGAAGTCCGGCGAAAACATGATGCAGTTTGAGTCGCTGCAGGATGGTTCCTGGCGGGTCAAAGATCCAGATGACGTCGAGATCCAAATGATATCATTCGGCAGTTATCACGAGTTGAGTGTGAATGGGGGTATCGTGCTCTCGCTGGCGAACTCCACCTTTACCAGTGGGATGCTGGGTTTCTATGTCGAGACCGCGACACTGCAGATTAACCAACTGGAAGTGCACCGACTCAAGCCGCCGACTCAAACGGACGAGCATCTGACCACCGGCTGGCGAAAAAACAGCCCGGAGGAAGAAGCTGGAACGTGAGCGAACAGTCAGGCCAGCGACTCTCTCTGATCAGCTGAGCAAATTAACGGCCGTGCGGATCGCCAGCAGAACGGAGGTGATCAAACCAATGAACCCAAGGATTTTCATCCAGGCGGGGATGGCGTTCTCACCTTTCATATCAGCGCGGGTGGCCAGCCAGAGCATGGCAATTGCCAGCATCGGGATACCCAGTACCGTTAGAGACTGTGCGAAGATGATCAGCCCTACCGGTTTCTGTCCCATGGTTTTGGTATAAATAGCCACTGCCATCCCGACCATGAGAGCGAACACGGTAAACAGTTTGGGCCATTTCTGATCGATATAGCCACCCAGTCCGAAACCATCGGCCAGGATCGAACCGCCAATCATGGCATTGACCAGGAACGAACTGAAGGCACCGGCAAAAATTCCCAGTGAGAAAATCACCATTGCCGATTTACCAAAACCGGGTTCAAGGCTGGTGGCGACATCCGAGACGGAGGTCAATGTTTCAACGTCTGGATTCTGGTATAGTACTTTGGCGGCGGTGATCAGTACCATTAACGTAATCAGTCCCAGCATACTGATGCCAAGTGTGGAATCGATGAGGCCCTGTTTCAGGTTTTCCCGGGTCCAGCCTTTTTGACGTACCAGGTAAGACTGATAAAAAGCACCCGCGACGGAGAATGTGGTAGCATACATCGCCACAATGGGGGTCATGACTTCTTTCATACCGGCGCCGTTGGCAGCCTGCTCGGGCAGAGACGGGATGAGTCCTGCGATTGCTTTCAGCCAGTCCGGTTTGACCTGAAACAGGTTGATGGCAAAAGCGATGATCATGATGGCGACCAGCAGCTTCATCAATTTTTCAATCAGTCCATACAGGTGTTTGAAACCGTAGAGAGCCAGAATGATGAAGGCATTCATGCCGATGATGATGGCAAGAGAATAATCGTTGCCTTCTTTCATGAATGGTTCGACTGCCGCCAGCACGCCGAGGTTGTTACTGAATTGAAAACAGGCGGCGATTAAGAACAGGATGACCCCGGTCGCAGCAGCAACCGGTCTCCCCGCGCGTTCCGCCAGTTCATCACAGATTGTCCCTTTAAGCTGAATACCGAGTCGGGCTGACAGTGCCGTCATGGCGATCATCATGATGACCGCAATCACCAGGACCCAGCTCATCTGGTAGGCGTAGGTATGGCCAATTTTGGAAGCAGACAGAATACTGCCTGGTCCCAGTACCACTGACGCGGTAATGATGGCGGGACCGAGGCTGGAGAGAATACGCTTGAAGAAATTGCTTGGCGGTTGATCGTTCATGGATGAGATACCGTATTTTCTAAATATAAGTTAGTAATGGCAGTATCTTAACAAAACGAGGCCGGAAAATGAGGGTTCCGCGATGGTTTTTATTCAAAACGATCGTAAATGACAACCTCTTCGTGGGGTAACTGTCCTCCCCGTTCATTGGCGGGCCGAATTGGTTTTCCGACCACGACGAACAGGGAGATCAGATAATTTTCGGGCAGATTGATCAGCTCGGCGACTTTTTTGAAGTCGAAACCGTCCATCGGGCAGGTATCGTAGCCCATGTCTTTAGCGACGAGCATCATGGTTTGAGCGGCCATGCCACAGGAGCGTTGGGCTTCGTCCCGTTCGGCTTCCGGGTTATCTTTATAATAGTTCAGGATCATGGGGACCAGTGCCTGCTGGACTGGTTCGGGGGCATTCTGCCAGTAGCGTCCAGGCTCTTTTTCCCAGGCTTTGAGATCAGCACAGATGACGACCAGCAGTGAGGCATCGGTCACCTGGGCCTGATTCCAGGAGGCCTCGCGGATTTTCTGCCGCAGCTCCCGATCTTTGACCACGACAAATCGCCAGTGTTGAATATTAAAGGCTGTGGGGGAGAGCAGTGTGTAGGAGAGCAGCTGATTGACTTCCGCGTCGGTCATTTGATGATCGGGGTCGTATGATTTGACAGAACGTCTTGCTTCAATTGCTTTTAAGGTTTCCATTCTCATTCACTTATATCAAATAAACACACAGAAATATATTATACAGTTTCTGTTTCTATCATAGGCAGTCACCCCGATGAATAACACTGTTTCGCGGAAATCCAAATCAGGAAATCGCCTGTTTTTAACGAATATCCCAAACGGTAAGCGGGAATCTTTCCGGTTCGAACATTGTCGCTGCCTGAAAATCCCCATATAGTTACCACAGCGGGCAGCCGAACAGTAGACACGGATGATCATCACGAATGCCCGGCATCGGGTTCATCCTGCACAACGGACTCAAATACAGGATCAGTCATGTCCCAGTCAGAAACAGTCAAATCGAAATCGACAGAGAGTAGTTCGACGAAAGATCAGAAAAACCAGCGCGGTTCAATGGGTCGCATTTTTCTGGTACTGGTCATCGGATTCTGTGTGCTGCTCTGGTTTGCCCCGCAGATCGTTTCGCGCACCTCGCTGAAAGATTCGATTCTGCCCCGCATTCTTAAAGACTACCCCGGTGAAATCCGCACGGGCAAAGTCACGCTCCACTGGGGAGCGCCGGTGACGTTTCAGAATGTCGCGTTGGAAGATTTCGAAGGTCGGGATGTTGTCCGCATCGCGCAGATTCAAACGAAAAAAACATTGTGGGAACTGGCGAAAGACCGCAAGCGTGTCGGCGATGTGAATGTGAACCACGTGACGACTCTGACTTATGTGAACGAACAGGGGCTCGCCAATCAGGATCTGTTGACCGCCATCATCAATAAAGGGACCAAAGAAAATCCCCAGGGTGATCCCGACGCGAAGGAAGAACCCAAAACCGGATCGCAGCAGTCACTGACCCTGCATCTATCTGATCTCAACATGAATGTCGTGAATGCTACGGACGAGTCCACACCCTACCTGACGGGCATGAACATTACCGTGACACGTCCCGAACTGCGCACTGATCCGGTGAAGGTTGCAGGCAGCTGGAAAGAGCCGGTCGCGGAAAATGCAGAGGTGAAGAATCCCGCGGAAATCGAATTTCTGGTCAGCGCGGTCAAGTCGGGCGAGCCAGACGCTTCACGGTCGGGATCACTGAAATTCAAAACCAGTTTTTTCGATTTGAAACAGTTGATGCCCCTGGTCAGCGCAGTCTCCCCGGGTGCGTACCTGGATGGGATTTCCAATTCCGAGATGGAAGTCAAGTGGTCGGGAACGAAAGAAGCCCCACGGTTCGCCGTCAAAGGAAACTGGGAAGCAGCACCACTCGTATTTGGCGCACCGGAACTGCTGGGGAATGATGAAATCTCAACCGATTACGCCAGGGGCAACATCGACCTGATGGCCGCGGATGGCGTATTGTATTTCAAAGAAGCCGGGGCCGAGTCACAGTTAGGTAAAGTCACATTGCAAGGCAAGCTGAACTGGGACGATCTGAAGGATGAAAGCAAACAGGAAAAACTGGCGGGTTTGTTGAATTCTCAATTGAAACTGTCGGGCGATCTGGATTTGGCAGAGACCGCGAAACAGTTGCCGGAAACCATGCATTTGAAACCGGGCATGCAGATTACCTCGGGGACGGTCAACTTCCAAGTGTCCAACTTTGATCCGCAGCAGCCGGAACAGAACCGGGACTCGACATGGATCATCGACTTGAAAACATCTGATCTGACAGGCCGTAACAACGGGCAGGCAATTCGCTGGCAGCAGCCGGTCTCTTTATTGATGCAGATTGTCAGGCGGCCTGATTCCTTTGATATCCGCTCGCTGAAGTGTGAATCTGATTTTCTGAAACTGACAGGAAGTGGCAATGCCCGCGATTTGAAAATTCAACTGGAAGCCGACCTGGATCGGCTTTCACAACGGTTGGATCAGTTTGTCGACCTGCAGGCGGTGGCTTTAAAAGGCAGGATGAAGGGCGAGGTCGACTTTAAAGTGACCGGAGAGTCCTGGGCGACAACGTCCTTTTTGAATTTCGATCAGCTGCAACTGGCAATGCCTGATCGACGGGGCTGGCAGGAACCGCAATTGGAACTGACCGTGGAAGGTGCCGGGAAAACGGACGAACAAAAGATACATGTGGAGCGGTTCATTGTGTCATTGATTGCCGGTAAGGATACATTTCAGGCAAAACTGGAATCGCCGACCACCATTGATCGTCAGCCGAAAGCAGAGGCCCGCCAGCAGCTGTTGCCTTTCAAAATTCAACTGCAGGGCAAACTGGCTTCCTGGGGAGACCGGGTCAGGCCACTGGCGAAGCAGGATCTGCAGCTGGCAGGAGATGTCAAGTTTGCTTCTTCGATTTCGATTGGCGATCAATATTTCGTACACGATAATACCACGCTGGATCTGACAAATGTCCGGATTCAGACACCTGACCTGTGGGTCAGTGAACCTCGGGCAGAATTGAAAACGTCGGGAAGCTGGGACGGGAAGCAGAAGACGCTCAAAGCATCCAAGCTGACTTATCGTGGAACCGCGGTTGCGGTGAACGGAGAAAAACTGGAAATACAACTTCCTAACGCTGAAGTTCACACGCCTTCCTTTGTCGGATCACTGTCGCTGAATGGCGACCTGCATGCGCTTTCGCTCTGGTTCCAGAATCCGGCAGAGCCACCCGAGCAGAAATATTATGGGACGATTCAAGGACAGGCGAACGTAGTCGTAACCGAAGTTTCGCGACTGGCGAACTGGAGGGCGACGATTTCAGATTTTGCGATTGAAGCTCCCGTACGTGAGCCAGTGGCTGCCGGAAAGAAAATCGTCCCCAGTCAGCGGAATACCGGCTGGGCCATCAGCTGGCAGGAACCCGAAATTCGCGTGGAAGGGGATACACTGCAGGATTTGAAAGAAGACTCGCTCACGTTGAACCAGATGTCGATTCAATCGGAGATGCTGGACCTGACTGCTAAAGGGGAAATCAAAGAGCTGTCGACCCGTAAACAGGTCAGACTGGCGGGAGAAGTCACCTACGACTGGGAAAGCCTGACCCCCCTGCTCCGCAGCAAACTGGGGCCGGATGTCGAGATCGTTGGTCGGGAGACACGCCCCTTCACTTTGAACGGGCCGCTGGGCAGTACAGCGAACGATCAGGCGCGCGAGATGGTTCTGAACGCGCAGCCGCGTCCCTTATATCCCAATACGCGACCGCTGTTCGTGCCCACTGATCAATATAATGAGTTGACTGGTGAAGCCGGGTTTGGCTGGGAAAAAGCGAATATCCGTGGATTGACCAGTGGGAAGACAAATATCGAGGCGACCATTAAGGATGGCCAGATTCATATCACACCTCTCGATCTACAGGTGAGTGGCGGACGTTTGCGGATCGCGCCGATCGTGCGGTTGGATGTGAAGCCGGCGGCGCTGGTCTTTGCGAAAGGGGATGTGATTGATAATTTTCAATTCACTCCCGAGATGACACGTAACTCGCTGAAATACGTCGCACCAATGCTGGCGAACAGCACGAATATTCAGGGGCAGTTTTCACTGAGCCAGGAATACGCGATCATTCCCATTGATCAACCGGAACTCGGCGAAGCAAAGGGGACGCTGCTCGTCAAATCCACTAAGGTCAAACCGGGGCCGCTGTTTGATGCGTTATCGGAAAAAATCAACCAGGTACTTTCTATTGTGAATATTAATCGAACCAGCAGGTTGATCAGTGAGGACTCCGTCTTTCTACAGGTGCAGAACCAGGCGTTGCATTATCATATGGTTGATGGTCGGGTTTTTCATTCTCCATTCGAAGTGCAGATGAAGGGAATAACGATTCGCACGACAGGTTCGGTAGGCCTGGATGAATCGCTGGATCTGATTGCGGAAGTCGGGTTCAGCAACCTCATTTCGGAAGAGAGCGACAAGCCGTTTGTGAAGGCGCTCATCAGCAAGCCGCTACGACTGCCGATTAGAGGGACCTTGAAGAAACCCAAAGTCGACATGAGCCAGGTAGGCAATTATGCCAAGCAGATGGGGGTCAACGCGCTCGACGCTGTGCTGGGCAGTGGCGTGGGATCACAGATTCAAAGTCTGTTTCCTGAACGAACGCCGGAAGAAATGGAGCGAATCCAGAAAGAACGCGATGCACGTCGCAAGGAACGTGAAGAACGTCGCGAACAGAAACGGCTGGACAAACTGAAACGCAAACAGGGACTGTAATGAAAATCATCGCTCTGTAATCTGGTGGTCTGATGCAATCAGTTTCTCAACGCTTGAAGCTCGTCAGAGTTGACACATTGTTGCTGTCGAGCAATATTTTCCTGATTGTCATATTCAACCTGAGTCTGTATTTTCTGTTTGTGAGCAATGATCCAAAATGGTTTAGAGCCGTCTGGTGCCTGGCAGGATTACTGGTATTCTGGTTGTTGCTCTGGTCCTTGAGGTTTCGAGGCACGAGCCAGAAGAACGATGTGACGACGGCACAAGTCGGCGGAACACTGTTGACCCTGGTGACGGTCTACAGTCTGTTGAATGGACTCTCCTGCCTGTGGCTACCGGATCTGGAAGTCTACATCACTGTGATTCTGCAAGGCGGGATCACCCTGATCGTCGGCATTACGATGACGCTTTCACTTGTTGATCAATCCCAGGCAGGTTCTCGGATTAACTGGTCCGTTGTGATTTGCAGCTACTCTGTCATGTTGGTGACATTGATGTTGAATCTGGCAGGTTTGTGGCTTATGTTGACAGGCGGCATTTGAGCAGACTTGATCACTTGGTAAAAGATCAGCTCAGTATTCGTCACAGGAATGAAACCGCATGACAGCCGGACAGATGAAAATCGCGAAGTTGAGTGTGCTGACCCTGGTGATGCTGATCGCCGTCGCCCTGGTTTATCTTTATGTCAGTGTGATCGAACTGTCTCTGTCGCAGGATCACATCCGCCAGGCGTTTGGGAAAGGGATTGCCGCCTGTATCTTTCTGACGGCTGGGGGTACTGCTTTGCGCTACCCGCTGAGTGGACTGTTGGCCGGGATTCTGGTCTGCTTTTTCTTTACGCTGGGCTACGTTGTTCTCTGGGTGGGGATCCCTTTGGAATGGCTTTTTTGAACGTGCTTTAAAAAGGTACCATTTTTTCCCGATTCCTGTTATCGTGCTTTCTCTGTGAACAAGGTTGTTCTGGAACACGTCCTACTGACCGGATACAGGATGCAGGAATGGAAGAAGGCGGCGAGAGTCATCGTATCGAGTTGAAGACGGCGATGTGGATCTATCTGATGGCGCTGGTAATTGGCGTGGGGGTCGGCACGCTGGGGTCGGCCTTTCATTACTGTCTTGATAAAGTGATCGGTAGCTATGCCTCCATTGCCGCGCTGTTTTCCGGATTTGACTTACTGACGATACTGGTAGCGTCGGTTGTGGGAGCAGCGATGGTGTCTGCAGCAGCCGTTTTGGTCCGAAAATATGCGCCGGAGACCGCGGGGAGCGGCATTCAGGAAATTGAAGGCGTGATGGGCGAACTGATGACGCTCCGCTGGCGAAGTGTGCTGCCTGTGAAATTTATTGGAGGGGTGCTGTCCATGGGGGCAGGTCTGGTACTTGGACGTGAAGGACCAACGATTCACCTGGGCGGTTGTGTCGGACAGATCGTGGGCGAAAAAGCGCGGGCGGATAAGCATACTTTAAATACATTTCTGGCTGCGGGCGCTACCGCGGGACTGAGTGTGGCCTTCAGTGCCCCGCTGGGCGCGATCCTGTTTATGATCGAAGAAGTCAGGCCTCGATTTCGATACAGCTTTGTCGCACTGCATGCGGTGATCATTGCCAGTATTACGGCGAACCTGATCAACGACCAGGTGTTTGGCACGCTGCCTCAGTTGCCCGTCCAGTTGCAGGCCTCTTTACCCACTTTTCAGCCGACGAGCAATCTGCTGCTGACACTGTCATTGAACCTGCTGCTGGGCGCGTTGATTGGCGTACTGGGGGCGGGTTTTAATTCGGTAATGTTAAAGTGTCTGCGGATCTCTGATGGCTTGAATAGCCGCTTTATGCTGATCATTGCAGCGTCGGTGGGGGCCGTGGTCGGGGCACTGATGATCATCGCGCCGGAATATGTGGGTGGCGGTGAAGCGCTGGTAAAAGAAATATTCGTGGAGTCCCCCCTGCTCGGCTTTTTACTGGGGTTACTCGTCGTACGAGCAGCGCTGACGTTTTTGAGTTATTCGATGGGTGTGCCCGGCGGAATTTTTGCACCGATGCTGGCATTGGGCGCATTGATTGGCACGAGCTTCGGATACGTGGTGCATGAGCTCACGCCACAGGCAGATCTGCAGGCGGCGACATTTGCAGTTGCTGCGATGGGGGCCCTGTTTGCAGCGACTGTGCGGGCACCTCTGACGGGGATCGTGCTGGTTGCTGAAATGACGGACAGTTTCGAACTGCTGCCGGCGATGAT
The DNA here is from genome assembly GCF_048262075.1 of Gimesia sp. Taxonomy (GTDB): domain Bacteria; phylum Planctomycetota; class Planctomycetia; order Planctomycetales; family Planctomycetaceae; genus Gimesia. The sequence continues at coordinate 55,422 of NZ_JBLXFK010000005.1, read as the reverse complement.
TGTGACCTGCATGACCGCCAGTATTGTAGCCCAGTCACTGGGAAGTCGCCCGATATACGATCTGCTGCTGGAACGAACACTGGAACGCAGAGGTTTGAAAGAGGAACCGGAAAACGAGTCCTCAGGTACAGTTGGTAAAAGCGAATCATGAATTCTGTATTTCAAATCAACAACAATCAAAGCCATGCATGAATTAACCACACCTGAACTCCTCGAAGAAGTGAAATCTCTCCGTCTACGTGTCGCTGAGTTGGAACAGCAGCAGGCGGATGCAAAACCGAATAAGGTCAATGATCTGGCACATCAGTATTTTAATCTGGCTGGTGAGATGATTATTGCGATCGATACGGACGAGACAATCTCGCTGATCAACCAGCAAGGCAGTCTGCTGCTGGAGGCAGAGGAATCACAGATCATCGGCAAGAACTGGTTTGATCATTTTCTTCCGGACGCGGATCGTGAGGAAGTACGCGCTCTGTTCAGGAAGCTGGTCCAGGGCGATCTCATGCCGGTGGAGTACTTTGAGAATGAAATTCAGACAGCGCGTGGAAAATTGAAGTCGATTGCGTGGCACAATTCAGTACTGAGAGATGGTTCGGACCGCATCATCGGGACTTTGAGCGTGGGTGTGGATGTTACCGCGCGGAGGGCGACAGAACAGCTGCTGCGCGAAAACGATCAGATGTTTCGCCAGATCTCAGAGAATATTAATGAACTGTTCTGGGTCTGCAGCCCCGACTGGAGAGAAATCTACTATGTGAATCATATGTATGAGGTGATCTGGGGACGCTCCTGCCAGAGTCTGTATGAGGATTCCCGGTCCTGTCTGGATTCAATCCACCCGGATGATCGTGAATCCGTTAAACGCGAGACTAAGAAAAAATCCAGCAATGGTTTGTCCGACCCTGATTTTCCCCGGTTCAGGGTCATTCACTGTGATGGCAGTGTGCGCTGGATGCAGGCGCGCGCCTTTTCTGTTTGCGATGAAAACAATCGGGTAACCCGCATCGTCGGTATTGGGAAAGACATTACCAAACGCAAGCAGGAGGAGGATGCGGCTAATGAAGCGAGCCTGAAACTGGAGCGATGTGTCGAGGAACGAACGGAAGAACTTGCCAGGCGGACTGCACAATTAAAGGCCATGTTTATTGCGATCCCCGATGTTGTACTCGTGCTCAGTCGCAATGGGGAAATAATTAATTTTAACAGCCGCTGCAAGATGGATTTATTCCTGTCTCCCGATTCGCGTCGTGGCAGCAAAATTGGAGATGTGCTGCCTGTCGACGTGGGTCGCCAGATCAAGTTACTCATCAACCAGGTCTATGATACCCGGCAGATTGAAACGCTCGATTACAGTCGAGTGAACCGGGGGAAGGAATACTGGTATCGTGCCCGTGTACTGCCTTACCTGTCAGATGAAATTCTGATGATGATTGAACAGATTAACGATCAAAAAATCGCGGAAATGGAATTAAAGGTCCTGCATGAAAAACTCTCGGAAGCCCAGCGGCTGGCACATATCGGGAGCTGGGAATGGAATATTCAGGACGACACACTCTGGTGGTCGGATGAAGTCTATCGGATCTTTGGTGTGTCCAAGTCAAGTTCAATTCTGCAGAATGAATTCTTTCTGCAGACCATTCATCCCGATGATCGCCAACTGGTAGAGCAAATGATTGCTCAAACATTGAAATATGATTTACCCTACAGCACCGAACATCGCATCCTGCGGCCTGATGGGGAAATCCGCCATGTGCATGAACGCGCTGTGCTGAAAAAGAATGATGTGGGTGAAGTGTTGTTTATGCATGGGACCGTACAGGATATGACGGAACGGTACGAAGCCATTAGAAAGGCACAGGAATACCGGGATATCCTGGCACATGCGTCCCGCCTGGCTGTGATGGGAGAACTGACGGCTGGCATTTCCCATGAGCTTAATCAACCACTGACCGCAATTGCAAATTACACGGCTGCCATGAAGCAATATTTAGAGCAGAATCGCGATGTGACACACCTTGTTGATAAAATCCAGGACCTGTCTCTTCGTTCTGGTGAGATTGTGCGCAAATTGAAATCGCTGGCCGAAAAACGTAAGCAGGAGGCGATCCAGTTCAATGTTCAGGAAAGTATTCGAAGTGCGCTGGAATTGATTCAATACGAACTGCGACATCGGCAGATCGAAGTGAAGATCGACAGCCAGACAAAATTTATGGTAGTCTATGCTGATCGCGTCCAGATCGAACAGGTACTGGCCAATTTATTTATCAATGCTCTTGAAGCAATGACAGAAGCCCCTTTTCCCAGAACGTTAACCATCAATGTGTCGCCTGCGGAAGAGTCCATGATCCTGGTTGCGATTGCGGATACCGGAAATGGGGTAGCAGCAGATTTCGTCGACCATCTGTTTACGCCATTCACCACCAACAAGAAGGATGGACTGGGCATCGGCCTGTCTTTAAGTCGCTCTCTGGTAGAAGCAGCCGGTGGACGAATTTTTTACCGTTCCAATTCGGAGCGAGGTGCCTGTTTTCATCTGCTTTTACCCACGCGCCACAGTTTGCAGTAGACGAGTTGATCTTACGGTTTTTGAAACAGGTACACGCCGTAGCCCAGCGTGTTGCGTCCCCACTTCAGGTAGGCCTGAATCCAGTCGCGACGACGCAGGAGTTTTTCTCTCAGCTCTTGACGGTCTGGTTGCTCCCGGGCTTTTCGTTCGATGATTCGCTGATAGGCCCATTCGAAATGATCCCATTCCTGTTCGCTGCTGGTCCAGGCTGACAGCGGAACCAGCCCCAGCTGTTGTCCCGTGGCGACATTTGCGCCGTGCGTCATTTCATCGGGAATGGATTCACCCAGCATCGCGCGATATTCCGGAGTCGCTGGCTGTTTCAGATAACCATCGGCGATCAGTAACAGTCCGCCCGACTCAACCAGTGGAATCATTCGTTCGATCGCAATACGATAAGCATCGTTGCCAGATGCGAAGGCGTGTGTCGCACCCAGGCACATCGCCAGAGCAACTGCGACCTGTTCGAATTGAAATGATCTCGCATCGGCTTCGATGAACTTGACCGGAGAACCTGGTATGCGGCCCTGCATGCGGCGCCGTGCTTCGGCAATCTGTTCGGGAGAGAGATCGATTCCTGTACCAACAATCTGATAACGTTCATAGAGGCGCATCAGAATTTCACCACTGCCACAGCCGATATCAAGTACCGGCTGTCCTGCTTGTAGTTTCAGCACATCAAGAATCTCGGACATGCGGGCTTCACTGACCGGGGCATTCCATAACAGATCGATCATGTAGTACTACTCCTGATCCGGGAATCAAATATTGAGCTGTTTGAGTTAAGTGATTCGGACGAGGACCGTTCAAGCGAGGTGACGACTGTCTCTTAGACACACAGTCATTGCAGAAGTTCACAGGAACCGCTTTCATTTTTCCCTGTGAGGTGAAAAGATCCTTCCCTGTCGCCTGGGAATTGCCTATAAACAAAGTGTCAGATGTGTTCGTATTCTTTTTTTGAGTCAGGCAAGCCATGCGGCACGGTTCGAATCTCAATCCGCCCAATCGTTTCGAGTCGACGTACTCGGAACCGGATTTGGAGCAGTTGGAATGGGATGACGAATATCTCTCCCAGCCTCGGCGGATTGAGTACATCGACGACAATTCCAAATCGATCGTGACCGAGAACGATTCCCCCGACCTCAATTTTCGCTATAGTGTGAATCCCTATCGGGGTTGTGCACATGGCTGCAGTTACTGTTATGCGCGGCCCTTTCATGAATATCTGGGATATAATGCCGGCCTCGACTTTGAAACGAAAATCATGGTCAAGCATGACGCTGCAAAACTGTTTCGCGACTTTCTGAGCCGCAGCGACTGGCAGCCGGAACTGATCGCGTTTTCCGGCATCACCGATTGCTATCAACCCGCCGAACGCGAATTCCAGTTGACGCGACAGTGTCTGGAAGTGGCATCCGAAGCCAATCAGCCGATCGGCATCGTCACGAAAAATGCGCTGGTTGTGCGGGATCTGGAGCTGTTGACTTCGATGGCCCGGCGGTCGCTGGTGCACGTGAGTCTGTCGATCACCACGCTCGACCCGCAACTGGCGCGTGAAATGGAGCCGCGGACGAGTATCCCGGCGGCGCGACTGCGGGCGGTTCGCGAACTGTCGGCGGCGGGTGTGCCAACAAAGGCGATGGTCTCGCCCATCATTCCAGGGTTGAACGATCATGAAGTACCGGAGATTCTGAAAGCAGCGAAAGAGGCGGGTGCGATGTCAGCCAGTTACATTCTGCTGCGTCTGCCTTTGACGGTGAAACCGGTGTTTGAGGAATGGCTGGAACGGACACAGCCCGCGCGTAAGGAACGGGTGCTGAGCCGCATCCGCCAGACGCGGGACGGCAAGCTGAACAACTCGGAATTCGGCAGCCGCCAGCGGGGCACCGGGGAAATCGCCGAGCAGATCGGCAGCCTGTTCAAGGTCTTCTGTGGTAAACTGGACCTGGATCGACGCTTACCGGTCTTGAATTACGAACAGTTCAAACCGCCTGTTACAGGTAAGGGACAGCAGTGGCTGTTTTGACGGAACCGTTTTTTAGAACCGGAAAATGAAATGACTCAACCCGAACCAAATCAGAAACGCGTGAGCCGCTTGCGGTGGGTCTGGCGAGGTATTGGGCTGCTGGTCGTTTTGGGGCTGGTCTGGTTCGTGTTAACCTCAGTGCAGTACGGCTTGGCAATTCATCAACTCAAGGCCATTCAAAATGTGGAGCTGACTACTGAGCCGGATGCGCTGCTGGGTGCTCTACCTCGGTCCTGGCAGAACTGGGTAGCAGACAGGCTGGGACAGGAACGACTGCTGCTATTTCAGCGAATTACTGTTGTTGACTGTTTCCAGTCGCCCATCACCGATCAACAGCTTTCTCTGTTGAATGGTTTTGACTCGCTGAAAGAGCTTAGCCTGAGAGAGACAAAAATCGGTGATGCGGGCCTGGTTCATTTGCAGGGGCTGACCAGACTGGAAGAACTGGATCTTATGAAAACGCAGATCAGCGATGCTGGTTTAATACATCTGAAAGAGATGACCAACTTAAAAATTCTGACGCTCTCAAAGACCAGGGTGGGGGATGCAGGGATGAAGTCTCTGCAGAAACTGAAGGATCTGGAGTCACTGGACCTGGAACAGACACATGTCAGTGATGTCGGGCTGGCCTGCTTGAAGAATCTCAACAAGTTGAAAAGGCTCTCATTAGAAAAAACGCAAGTGACGGATGCGGGAATGGCTTCTCTGAAATCGTTCAAAGATTTAGAGATACTGCAACTGACGGATACGCAAGTTGGTGATGCGGGAGTGATGCTTTTGCAGGATTTGAAAAAACTGGAAGCGCTTTATCTTTACAACACGCAAGTAGGCGATGCAAGTCTGCGTGTTCTGGCAGGGCTGACGAATCTGCAGGCGCTCTATTTGAGTGAGACACGTGTGACCGATGCTGGGCTGAAATATCTGTCAGGATTGAAGAAGTTGAAGCAGTTGAACCTGCAGAAAACACAGGTCACTGATGCAGGATTGAAACACTTGCAGGGGCTCACGCAAATAGAATGGCTTTTTCTGGATGAGACCCGGGCCGGTGAAGAAGGATTGCAGTTCATCAAAAATTTTACCAGGGTGAACGTTCTGACGCTGTCTCATACACAGGTAAAAGATACTGGGCTCGCACAGCTCAAACAATTAGAAAAGCTCACTACGCTCAATCTGGAGCACACAAAAATCACCGATGCAGGACTGGTGCATCTGACGGGATTAACGGCAATGTTAGATTTGTATCTTGCAGGCAATACTTTGACCGATGACGGAATCATGCAACTGAAAAAATTGCATTATCTCATGTGGGTTAGTCTGGAAGAGACGCAGGTCACGCCTGAGGGTAAATCGCGGTTGATTGAGCAGTTATCCAACTGGCAGGGTGGCATTCTCGAATCAGAGGAATATTGAAGATGGAGATCAAACGACGATAATTAGAAGGCAGCATGCATTTTCCTGAGGACTTTAAATATTGAAGCAACCCGAACCAAATCTGAAACTAGTGAGCCGTTTGCGCTGGGTGTGGCGATCGATCTTGTTCGTGGCCTTGCTGGGGTTGATTGTGTTCACGGGCTCTATTATCCAGAACGGGTGGACGATTAATAGACTGAGATCGAATGGAGGGGTTACGACTGAGCCTGGTTTACTGCTAAGTTCTATACCCATTTCCTGGCAAGACTCAATTTATCAACTCGTGGGGTTAGAAGTGTTCTCTGCTTTTGAAACTGTTACCGCTATGTATGGTTATGAGGAATTTGGCGACATGGATTTAGCCCGACTCAGTCGATTTCAGAATCTGCAGTCCCTGAGTTTCGAGAAGACAATGGTGACTGATGCGGGAATGGTTCATTTGAAAACGTTGAAGAATTTGAAAAAGCTTCGCCTGTCTGATTGTGATATCAGTGATGACGCTTTGGTTCACTGCAAAGCGTTGACCAATCTGGAATTCATCAACTTGAGTCATACGCAAATTAGCGATGAAGGACTTTCCCATTTGGGAGGACTTCATGGCCTGGAGAAACTTTATCTCGAAGGAACATCCATCAGTGACGAGGGGGTGATTCACCTGAAAACGCTTACGAAACTGAATTATTTAGAGCTCTCTTTTACAGAAGTCAGTGATGAGGGACTGATTCCGTTACAGGGATTGAAGAGCCTGAAGACTCTGTATCTCAACGATACCCGGGTACATAATGCGGGACTGGCTAATCTAAAAATTTTGTCAAAGCTGGAACATCTCAGACTGGGAAAAACAGAAGTGAGTGATGCAGGTCTGGTTTATCTCGAAGAACTCAATAGTCTGCAAGGACTTGATCTCTCTGGTACCTTGATTACTAATGACGGTTTGGTGCATCTTCAGTCGTTGCCCAGTCTGAAATGGCTCGTATTGAATGGCTGTCGAATCAGTGATGCAGGACTGGTTCATCTTAAAGGACTCGAAAGTCTGGAAGAACTTTATCTCTCTGATACCCTGATTACTAATGATGGTTTAGCTTATCTTCAGTCGCTGCCCAATCTCGAATGGCTTATATTGAATGACTGCCAGATTAGTGATCCAGGGCTGCAACATCTTCAACATTTGAAGAAACTACAGGGGCTGAACCTTGCACGAACCCAAGTGAGTGATGCGGGGTTATTTCACTTGAAGAATCTGACCAGATTGAAATCACTGGTTCTGGAAGGGTCCCAGGTGACACCGGCAGGGAATGAAGATATACGTGAGGCCATTCCCGGGCTGATAGAAGAAGATCATGCTATAAATGGTTTCTTTTAACAGTTGGACTTTGTTGTGATAACAGCGATGTGATCTGAGAGAGTCATGATAGAAATGAAGACATGCAACAAGTGCGGGGAGACGAAAGCGACTTCGCATTTTAACGGCAGCGCTGCGAGTCCGGACGGGCTGGCGACCTGCTGCCGGGCATGTGTGAATGCGGCGCGGCGAAGCGCTGCAAAACGTGGCCAGGAGAAACCGGATTCTTTTCGGGCACAACTCATCGCAGCGACGAAAAAAGGTGATTTACAGGTCGTACGGAAGTATCTGCCTCAGCTGTCTACACAGCAAGTGACTTCGCTGCTGTCACTGGCCATTGAGTCGCATGGACTACGAAAAGCAGCGCGGCTGCTGGAGGTCTGCGATCTTTTGCTCTCTGCGGGTGCGGAGCCAGACGCCTGTTGTGAGTATGGTCCCCTGCTCTGCCTGGCTGCGACGAAGAATACTCGTGCTTATGTCGAAAAGCTTAGAGAGTATGGAGCGAAAGCGGACATCTTTACGACGGCGGCGACCGGGGATATCGCTGGGGTGCGTAGTCGTTTACGCCGTAACCCGAGGCTGGCGGGAAAAGTGGATGCAGTGGGAAAAACGGCCCTGCATTACTGCGCCGGTTCGCGGCTCTGGATTGATGACGATGCGATGCGGGACAAGCTGGTGACTATCGCGGGTCTGCTGCTGGAGGCAGGTGCGGAGATTGATGCCGCGTACCCGTTTCCTCTGCACAGTACGCCGTTTGCAGTGGTCGCGACCGTGGGCGGGAATGTGGAGCTGGCAGATTACCTGCTTGACCGTGGTGCCGATGCCGGAGATGCGCGACTGCTGTTTGATGTTCTGCGGTCGATGAAGCGCCAGGACGATGAGTTCTCCCGCATCGGCGATCTGCTGCTGGCGCACGGAGTCAATGTGAACGACGAGTATGTGGAAGGACTGAATCTGTTACAGGGGCAGGCCCGGCACGAGGATGTGCAGGCGACCGCGTGGTTATTGGACCGCCGCGCAGATGTGGATGCCCGGATTGCCGACGGTCGAACGGTTTTGCATCTGGCAGCTGATCGTAATAATGGAGTCAAAGTGATCGAGTTACTGCTCCAGCAGGGAGCCGATCTGAATGCCCGGGATGACCAGGGAATGACGCCGTTGTTCTATGCCCGTCAGAGTGAGAAGTTGAGGATTGTGAAATTTCTGGAAGAACGGGGAGGTTGTGTTTGATCTGGCTCGGAAAATACGCCCTGGTTGTTTTCGTTCCCTCATGTTTAGAACGGTATCAGCAGTGATTTTTCACTGTCGGGCGTCTGAGCTGACTGGAGATCACAAAACCACATAAGACGTCCCGTGTGCCATGGACCGGCACGTCCGGCCGTAGGAAGCAGTTTATGGTCACCAGGTGACCGTTTCAGTAAAACTGGACACAGTCTAAAATTAGCTGCGGTTGAAGTTAATTTATTACTACCACGAAAAACACGAAACCACACGAAAATGAAACACAATGGGTAGGCCCGGATGTAGATCCGGGCCGAGCGCAGCGAGCAGGAAACTGACAGAGTAAGCAGTCAGCTCGGGTAGGGGTGAACCCATGTGTTCGCACTCTATAAAAACCAGAATTGGAGACTCGCCAGACATTCGCACCCTTGCACTGACAGTTCCTGTTGTCTGCGACAACCCCGAATTGCATTCGGGGCCACCCCAGGTTGTTATTTCTCACCTACACGATGCTTTCGTGCCGGTTCGTGATTTTCGTGGTTCAAAAAAATGTTCTGAACCATTCCGTTGTGCCACTCACTTTATCACGGCTGTCAGTTTAAGAGCTAATCCGCGGATTTCTGCTGGTCGAGGATCTCTTTGATTTCGCCCATCATTTCTTTGGATCTTGTATTGACGGTGTGCATGGCGCGGTTGACTTTGGATTGGGCCAGTTCGGGTTTGGCGTCGATTTTTAACAGGGCGCGGGTGAACTGGTCGGCGGGGTCGGCGTCGATGTCGAACAGCCATTCGGACAGGCCGATGTCGCGGAACATCCAGCGTTTGAGGCCGTGACGCGGGCTGGCCAGGTGCATGGTGGGTGTGCCCATCGCCAGGGAGATAATACAGGAGTGGGGTTCCATCGAGACGACGGCGATGGCCTGGGCGTAAGTGGAGGCGGCTTCGTCGACGTTCCAGAAAGGATCGCGATTGACGACGTAGGGTTTCACGTCTTCAGGCAGTTTGTCGAGGATCATTTTCTGCGCGTGCACGATTTCTTTGTCGACTTCGGGGGCCAGCAGGACTTTTTTGCCGGTCTTGCGGACCCAGTCGGTGATGACTTCGCGGAGTTTTTTCGTCCAGAGTTCGTTCTGGGCGAGGTCTTCTTTGCTGGGGTTAGCGGGATTCATCGACGTGCTCTTTTTTGCACCTATTTTCGGTGTGTTGCTGCGGAGCGTGATGGTGATGAATTCTTTGGGTTTCAGGTCATGGGCTTTGAGCCAGGCGTTGGCTTTGGCATCATCGCGGACATCAATGCCGAAACAGCCGTCAGGACCGAAGGCGAGGGACGGCGCAGTGACGCCGATCTTGCGCAGGTAGTAGAAAGATTCGACATCGCGGGTATAGATGGCGGCGGCGCGGGAGAGCAGTTCGCTCATTTTCGCTTCGTCTTCCGGAGCAAAGCCGTCGAAGGATTGGCCGTAAAGGACGAGAGGTTTCTTTGTGACAGTACAGGCTTCGATGATGTAGTTTGGTGGTGGCCAGAACTGGTTGAAGTGCATGCCCGAGTTGTAGAGAAAGAGGTCGGCTTCGTCGAAGGCTTGCTGAAATTCCGGGTTGTTGGCTTTGCCGCGGGCGTTGAGTTTGCCCTGCACGATCTGAACTTTGGGGAACCGCTGTTGGAGCATCGCTGTGACTTCGTCTGTGGTTCTATGCAACCAGAGATAGACTTTGACATCGGGCAGATATTCTTCGAGGTAACGCAGTGTGCCGGGGGTGTGGCCGATGTCGCCGATATTGACGGTCTGCCAGCCGGAGCGCATCAGGATCGTTTTCTGTTTGGGTTCGGCGGCCTGTGAAAAAGAACAGACAAACAGAGGCAGGACCGCTACCAGCAGGAGCAGGGAACGACGATTGAGCAGACGGGGATGGTTCACAGAGGAGGTTCCTTGGGGTGGGACAGTATTTTAGTTCAGAGAGATTCGTTCACGTTTGATTCATCTTAGCTGTCTGTGGGGGCAGTGAAAAATCAAATTGAATTATTTAAGTTTGTTTTTTTGAGGTTTCTGCTGCAGAACGATCATAACCGGGTGGGATATGTTTAGCTGCGCGTGCCGATGACCGGCGCGTATGATGGTGGGATTCTAGAGCGCATCACATTTAACCATAGCGTCACTCGATCTATTATACTCGGTTCAAATGGACCTGGAGACGCTACAGTAAAACTGGACACAGTCTAGTTAGCAGAATTCTATTAACAGGGAGGTTTGGTCATGGGGTTCATAACGAAAGGCAATTTGTTTCTGACTTTGTCAACAGATCGTGCAGCAGTGCACCAGGTGGTAATGCGGTACCTGTATGGCGATCTGTTTCCAAACAGAACCGATACCAGGACGATCCTGCGGCGGTTGGTTGTGGTCCTGTGTTGTTGTGTGTCGACCCGCAGCGAAAAAAGTCACATTTTGGTCAGGCATTTTCAAAATGTGTCTGAAACGAGCGGGTTTGATAGTGCTGATCTTATCACAGGAGTAAGAAGAGCAGTGAATGTAAAGTGGACACGCGCGCGACACAGGTACGTAGAATCGCGATCGGCGCAGCGGGGTCAAGGGCAATTCTATTCACCAGTCAGTGAGAGAGATTCCGTTGATACCCCGAGGACTGAGCGGAAAAACAAATTAAGTGATGTCGTATTTTTTGAGCTTGCTGTAGTAGGTACTGCGGGGCATGCCGAGCAGTCGGGCGGCCTGGGCTTTATTGCCATCGCATTCCGCGAGTGCCAGCTTGAGCTGTTCGGGCTCGGAGAGTCGCTGATCGACGTGGTTCTGCGAGCCGGGAAAGGTGATGACTTCGACATCGGAGAGTGGGATGCGACGCACGGCGTCAGAGCGAACGGGTTTGGTTTCGAAGACGCGGGCCGGCAGTCGTTTCTTTTCTTCCAGCAGATCTGTGGGCAGGTCTTTGAGTGTGATGACCTGGGATTCAGCAAGAACAACCGCGCGTTCGATCACGTTTTCGAGTTGGCGGATGTTACCAGGCCAGGGAGCACGTTCGAGGGCTTCGATGGCATCGGGGTCGATGTGAGAAATGCGTTTGCCCAATCGGTGTGCGGTGCGTTTAAGGAAGTAGAAAGCGAGTTCGAAAATATCTTCACGTCGTTCGCGCAACGGGGGCAATGTGATGCTGATAACGTTGAGACGGTAATACAAGTCTTCGCGGAACAGGCCTTCGGTAATGCGCTGTTCGAGATTCTGGTGAGTCGCGGTGATGAGTCGCACATCGACGTGCAGGGTTTCCGATCCGCCTACACGTTCGAACGCACGTTCCTGCAGCACCCGCAGAAGTTTGACCTGGGTGTCGAGCGAGATGTCACCGATCTCATCAAGAAACAGTGTGCCTCCGTTCGCCAGTTCGAACCGCCCGACACGGTCTTCGTGGGCACCGGTGAAGGCGCCTTTGACGTGACCGAAGAGCTCGCTTTCGAGCAGACTGGGAGAGAGGGCGGCGCAGTTGACGCGGACCAGCGGTTTTTCGTGACGGGAACTGTTTTCATGGACGGCCTGGGCCAGGAGTTCTTTCCCGGTTCCACTTTCACCACGAACGAGCACGGTGGATTCGGAGTTGGCGACTTTGCGGACGGTTTCCATTACCAGGCGGATCGCAGGGCTGTTCCCTTTGATCATACCTCGCTGGACATCGAGAGCGGGAGTGGAGCGTTCGGCAATTTCCTGCGAGTTGGTGAGTTCGGACTGCAGGACGGAGACGAGTCGGCGCTGGTCGTCGATTTTTTCAACCTTGATCCGCATTTCTTCATTGAGGCGGCGGAGGTCCTGATGGATTTTGGTACTGTGCAAGGCGATGCTGGTAATCTGGCCCATGGCATTCAGGAACGTCAGGTCTTCGGCGGAGTAGGCGCTCCCTGCGGAGCGTTGTCCGAGAGCGACGAAGCCGGCGAATTCCCCATCGAGTTCGAGGTTGTAGATGAAGTCGAAGCCGAGCAAACGCAGCAGTTGTTGCGCGGGAGAAGCTTCTTTCAGGAGACCTGTGGCGACGCGTTGGAATGCGAGTTCACCTTCGAGGACTTCCAGAAGTTCCGGGCCACAGGGAACGGCGGAGGGGGCATTTTCAATGTGAAATCCAGTGAGCAGATCAAACTGACTGCGATCAGGGTTGAGCAGATAGATGGCGGCGCTCTTGACCTGAAGCACTTCGCGGCAGGAAGTGAGCATGCGATCGGCGATGGAACGTTGGTCACCCAGGCGGCCGACGGCCCGGTTCATACGTTTGAGGGCTTTATCGAGCTGGTATTTCTGGCGGAAGAAACGACGATCGATGAGTCGCTGGATGCGGTCGCGTGACCAGAGGAGCAGCGAGATGGCAAACAGCATCACCAGGAAGACAGAGACCGCCTGATTGGTACTGGGAGCGCGGTTTAGCTGGGTCCCCAGCAGAGAGCCGAGCGAAATGACAGTGGCATAGAGAATTGAGATGCCAGCACTGACGACGTAAAACAGCATGCCGCGGCTGATGATCTGATCGATGAGCATCAGACGGTAGCGGATGATCCCGACGACGAAAGCCGCCATAAAGGAGACACTGGCGAGGAACATGGGAATCCCGGCACCGCCGAGTGCGAACTGGGTACGGTCGAATTCGGCGAGGTAGAGGGAGTAGCCGACGGGGATCGTTGAGATGAGCCCGGCCAGCGCGATCCATTTCAGTTGATTGCGTTCGTAGGGATTTTGACTTTTGAAGTAACCATAAAACAGGGCGACGAGTGTCGCGAGATAGTACAGGCCGGCGACTGTGATATAAGCATAAACAGTCCAGCGCAACACATAGATGGCTTGAAAAACGAGCGGCGCATATTCGAGTTCGGCGAGTTCACGGGGATCTTCACCAATATGTGAGGTCACCCGAAGGTATGTCAGGCAGGCCAGAATTAACAGCGTAGTGGCGACGGGGATCGAATACACGACTCGCAACAGTCCGACCGGATATTGAACCAGTGGGGGAATCGCCCGCGGGTAAGTGATGAAGAAGTGCAGTGTAATGGCCGGAATGAGGACGGCAGCGATTACGAATGGGATGTTCAGCATCAGCGAGCCCGCAATGATCCACCAGTTATATCCGCCGATAAAGGCGACCAGAGTGATAATACCCATAATGAAGAAAATGCGAGTGGTCCGGTCGAAGGGGCGCATCCAGTAGGCGAAAGCACCGATGGCGAGGATCACCAGTTCCAGTGAGAACCAGAGGAGTGAGATCGCCACATCTCCGGAAGGGATGGACTGGATCTGAATCCAGGCGGTTTTCATCGTGTATGAAACCGAACTAGTTTCGCTCGTATCCCTGCTGTAATATTCGATCTTAATGAAACGACCGCTGTTCTGGATTTCCACCATGGAGGGGACATCATGTTCGGTCGGATCGGCTTTAGGTTGCAGTTGTCCGCCGGGAGGCAGATCCATGTTGCGTAGTTTACTGAGGACCTGTGAAAAATCGAGAAATGTACGAATCGGATATTCGCCGATCTTTGTGAGCACGTCTCCGTTTTTGGGAGCAGAAAAGGCGCCCGCAGTTTTGATATCGGGGGTCGCTTTGATTTCGATTCCTGCCACACTGGGGCCATCTGTCTGGGGAAGTGCTTCTACACTATCCAGCATGGCACGAATGCGGAGATCGGGACTGGTGGTGACAAAGCCGAGCACGATCACACTATAAACGATGGCGAGAATTCCACAGGTGAAGAGAATCGCGCGTTCTCTGATCCCTTGTTTTTTCATAATTCAAGATCCCCTCGTCTTGCCAGACACATTTGAAATCAATCAATATTGATGCGTCGAACATTCGTTTAGCGCCGAAAATACGGCGCCGATGAGGTGTCGACCTCAACAATAGAGCATTTCGGCGCCGAAAATTCAAGTGATCGTGTCGAAATCAGCGAAGACCGTCAGGATACAATTGTATAAAATGAAGGGAGAATCGTCGAAATCACTTTAAAATAGGTAAACGGTAGTGATGGCGGGTTCGGGATTGAAAAATATCTTGCTTAAGGGAAAAATAGAGTGGAGTTGGCACGATCAATGCATATACCTTTGGCAGAGAGTTGAGAGGAATCAGGAAACGGAGTTACTGACTCTTAAATGAGTCCCTGGTTTTAATCAGCTTTCTGACCCAGCCTGGCCCTTAAGAAGGAATCTGGTCTGGACGGAACATTATCCAGAAGGTCCCCCTGATTTGCGAGTTCTGACCCAGCACGCTCTTCAGTTTCTGTGAAGTGAAATAAACTACGCTTTATCCGTCCACAATTCACCGCCTTCTTAAGGGCTTTCTTTATGCGCGGATTGCAGTGTCAGCTGACTTTCAATGATCGCAATATTCTCAGGGTAGTCACTTATCTGATGTGACCATAATAGAGGTTGGTGTCGTATTTAAACTCGACCTTACCGTCTACCTGATGCTGCTGAAAAATCTTCTGTAGTCGTGACAAAATATCTGCGTATCCAGGCTGGCCGACGTTGGGGGCATAAGAAGAAGAGAGCAGTCGCCCGGTGAGAGATTCCAGATCGAAGGATTGATGACTGGGGAGTGACGCGGTTTGTACAAGGTGGGGATGAAAGAACCGGTCGAAGTCTTCAGTTGAAATATTCGTATGATTCACCTGAGTGTAGTCGGTCGCGAAATCGAGGAGCATTTGTTCGTAATCGACCAGAAAGGGCGTTGTATCGGTCTGCCGTTCATTCCAGATCAGGACAACCCAGCCGGCCGGTTTGATGATTCTTTGAAACTCCTGCCTGGTCTGTTCGCGGTCAAACCAGTGAAATGCCTGTCCCGCAATAATGAAATCAAAGGAGTCGGCAGGGAGATGTGTTTTTTCCGCGGTCGCGTCGATGCTGTGAAAGTGCGTGTACTTTTCCAGGAACTTTTCGGCAGCGTGTCGCATTTCCTGATTGGGTTCAACTCCGTACACGGTATTGTGATGATCAAGAAACAGTTTGCTGGAGATACCCGTTCCCGAACCGATATCAGCGATCAGTGAATCTGAAGTTAAGCCGCAACTGGTTTTCAGAAGATCAAGGACCTCAACCGGGTATCCGGGGCGATATTTAATGTAGTTGTCCACGCGATCTGAGAAACGGGATGTGGAGTTATTCATCGCAGGGGCCCTGATCTGGAAATACATTCGCGGTTTATAGTAAGCATGAGCCTGCTTCAGGCAGACATTATATATTGTGAGTTGTCTCAATTAGAGACTGGTTGCCCTGACTTTTTTGATTTCGGGTGGTTCTTTATCAAAGGCCCAGTAGTTCTGACCGGCAAAGTCTCTGTGCAGGAGCCAGTTTCTTTCCGCGGCTGGACTGTTCTGTTTAATGAGGGCAAACAGATCACTGAGGACGGCGCGGTTACTTCCATAATAGGAATGACTCATGAAGCTGGTATCGACGGCAGAGACATCGATGGTTTCAACACCTTCCAGGATCAATGGTTCCCGGGAATCGCCGGCACGGCGCTCCTGGTTAACGGCTTTGGAAGCGACAAGGGCGACGTCTCCTGATCCGGAGTAGAGTGTGACGCGATGGGCTTGCGCGATGATGGAAGGTGCCAGGGTTTTAAACTCCGAGACGCCGACATCGGGAGCTGCCAGAATGATATTCTGGAACGGTTTTGTTTTTTCAAAGTGTTGTGGCAGTCGATTGAGGGCTCGCATCACGACGCGATTGCCCATGCTGTGTACCATGATGTTGATTTTTGTTCCGGGTGGAACGGAATTCACCAGTGTTTCCAGAAAATGGGCCATCGGTTCGACGCTGGAACTGGCGACCTGACCGTCGAGCAGATATTTCTCAACCCCTCCCTGGGAAGGCCAGCTGTAGCAGACGACGGCCCCGTTGAAGGGGAGATCGTTGGCGATCTGTGCAGCCCGAGTGACAGCGCTGGGGAAATTCACATTGAAGCCATGCACGAAGACCAGTACATCTTTCTGTGGTGCCCGTTGCAGCAGCAGGTTCAGGTCAGCAAAGAAAGGCTCTTCTTCTGCAGGGGTTAACGAAGTGATTTCCACCTGCCCTTCCGGGTCGGGAGAACCCTGCCAGAGTGTCTGGATCACTTTCGATTTCAAGTCGCTGTGATTTATTTTAGAGATATGCACGTGGCTGGAACCGTACGCCACTTCCGATCCAAACTCATTTGTATAACCAGTTTCACCCGATGGGTTTTGCTGCTGCAGGCGATTGGTAGCGTAAAGAATTTTCCAGTCTGTTCCTTCTTCAGATTGTTCTGCAGCAATGGGGTCTTTGAGAGAATCGGCGTAAGATTGGACCAGTTGCTGTGATAATGCCCCGGTTACTTTTCCGGTGTAGATGAGATCCATTTTGGATCTCATTGTCTGGCAGGAGAGACAGATGCAGGCGCAAAGCGAGAGCAGTACCCAATGGCGAATGGGGGTCGCATTCATTTCGGAGGTCTCCGAAGGGCTGAGTTCAGATTGGATAAGAGGTGTCGAAGTCTGATGAGACTGAAACACCAGATGAGAAACTACTTGAGAGGAGGGATTGAGAGAGGCGGGAAGGGTACTGTATTTTCAAAAGCGGGTGAACCCCAATTTGAACTGGTGGTCGTATGAATATTGTAAGGTCTGTTTTTCTCAAGCTGGATTCTGGTGATTTGCCAGAGCCAAAGCGAGATTGACGGCATTAAACAAAGCATGGGTTACGACGATGGCGACATAGCTGCGCCGATAATAGAAGAGGGTACCCAATATGAATGCCAGTGGAAACAGGGGGATACAATCGGGAAATCCGTGAACGATGCTGAAAACCAGCGAGCTGATCAGGATGGCAGCGAAGGGAGGCATGAGCCTTTCCAGCCAGCCTTGAAAGAGGACGCGATAAATCAGTTCTTCAAAGAGTGGTGCAATCAGGACTGCGGAAATAAAAATCCAGCTGATCGTTGAAAAGTGTGGCTCGGCTTTTAAGAGGAGAAAAAAAGGATGCAGGCTCTCTTCTGATCGGAATGGGTAAGTCAGCAACAGCAGAGCCATCACGGGTAACAGAGCGAGAAGAAAGCCGACGGCTCCCTCGTGCATTTGCCTGCGAATTTCATTCAGGCGAAACCCCAGCTTCTGAATTGCAGAGAGATGTGACAGCGTCAGTATGAGGATCAGAATCGCACCGAAGCAGAAAGTGATCAGTGACGACTGCATGATGTGTACTACGGTGACTGGTTTTGAAGGGGCTAAAGTCTGATGCCATTCACTCCATTCCCGCTCCAGAGAACTTGCGAACTGAATCGCAATCCAGAGGATTGCCAGTAGTACAGGGAACGAAAATTCCAGCTGGTACCGCTCAGAATTGAGCGGGAACACGGACGTAATCTGTCTGGTTGTCATCAGCTGCAACCAGTAGCGAATGCTCAGTAGGGTCAGGAGTAATAGTATCAGATGCAGTGCCGAAGGGACCAATTCAATGGCCTCCTGATGAAGGGAGTATCGAAAAACAGCATGAATGTGCCATCGTCGTCATCCGAAACCGGAATTACAAGTCGAATTGCAGGAGGATTTGCTGACTCTGTGGTACTTCGTGTCGTGGGGAGTTATGCTACGTTGAAGCAGATTTACGTTTTTTATTCCAGATTCAGGTGTATGCGAGAAGTCGTGAGTAACATTCTTGAAGAGATTGTGGCCAGCAAACTGGTAGAGGTCAGTGAGGCGAAATCGAAGATTCCTTTCGAACGCCTGGCAGAGGGTTTAGTGGATGCTTTGCCTGTCCGGGACTTCGTTGCCTCGATGCAGTCACATGGTCCAGTGGCGATGATTGCAGAAGTCAAGAAAGCATCTCCTTCTGCTGGTGTGATCCGGGAAGACTTTCATCCTGTGGAGATTGCCAGGATTTATGAAGCTGCAGGAGCTGCCTGCCTGAGTGTGCTGACAGACGAACAATATTTCCAGGGACATTTGGATTTTCTGAAAGCGGTCCGCCAGAACGTGACGATTCCGGTATTGCGGAAAGACTTCATTATAGATCGCTATCAGATTTTAGAAGCGAGAGTCGCTGGTGCGGACTGCGTCCTGTTAATCGCTGAATGTCTGGACGATGGGCAACTGGAAGATCTCTATGGCTATGCGCTGGAACTGGGGATGTCGGCTCTGGTCGAAATCTATGAGCCTGACAATCGGGAGCGCGTCTTAAAGTTGTCACCTCCGTTACTGGGAATTAATAATCGAAACCTGAAGACATTTGTCACCAGCCTCGAGCATTCCATACAGCTGGGGGCACAAGTGCCCGCGGAGTGCCTGTTGATTAGTGAGAGTGGCATCCGGGACCGGAGCGATGTGTTGAAGCTGCAGGAATCAGGTGTCCGAGGCATCCTGGTGGGTGAGACCCTGATGCGTTCCTCGGATATGGGAGAAAAAGCACGAGAACTGCTGGGGCTTTCGTCTCAGCCGACTGAGTAAACTTTAATCAATCAACCTCTCAACAGAGCAGAGAAGGATCAGCGATGTCAGATACGGAGCAGCAAGTGGAACATGTTATGGTTGTGCCCACACTTCTTTTTCACGAAGTGGGTTACTTTCAGGGATTTAACGATCAGGTGGCACCTTACCTGAAAACGCTGTTTGATCCGAACTACATCAGTTTCCGGCCTCGTGATACGGTTGAGGAAGACCCCAGCTTCAAGCAACTGATTCCCTATTGTATTTTCCGTCATGAAGGAAACATATTCTACTACACCAGGGGCTCCAAAGGGGGAGAGCAGCGATTGCATAGTAAACGTTCAATCGGGATTGGCGGACACATCTCCCTGGAGGATGACGAGAAGGAAGGCTCGACGTATCGCGAGGGGATGCAGCGCGAAATCCAGGAAGAAGTTGTAATGGATACAAACTATTCAGAAGCCTGTGTCGGGCTGATAAATGACGACGAAACTGAGGTGGGGAAGGTCCATTTGGGAATAGTTCACATATTTGACCTGGAGTTGCCCAAAGTTCTACCCCGTGAAGAGTCGATTATAGAGACAGGGTTTGACTCACCGGAAAAACTGTTACAAGAGTTAGATCAGTTCGAAACCTGGTCTCAAATCTGCCTGAAAGGGCTATTTGAACTATCTTAACTCAAGTCGGCAGAATTTGCCGGTGGAATCGGTGAGCCAGAGAAATCGACATACAGATTCATGAACAGGCTGGTATGCAGTCCTGCAACCAGCCTGTCTGCTCAATCAGGGAATGAGAGCAGAAAAAAATCGACAAATGTCAACACATGAGAAATGAAGTGACAAAGGAGTGTCTTCAAAATGAAAATCACATTTCGCGGATGGATTGTTGTAGGTTGTCTGTTGGCCGTATTATCAGCGATGGCTGTATTGGGTGCTGGCGTTCATGCACAACAGCCCGCTACCACAAAACCAGCAGTGACCACTAATCCGGAACTGCCAGGCCAGCTCTCAGAAGAGCAGTTGGGAAACCTGTTGAAAGCAATGGGTTTATCTGCAACTAAAACTAAAAAACGGTACGACTTTCAGTTCAAAGCCAACCAGAACAAAGAAGAGTGGGAACTTTCCATGTCTGCCGTTCTGAGTGAAAACGGCGAATGGGTGTGGGTCATGGCATGGCTGGACCCCCTGCCCCGCAGTGCTGCAGATGTTCCACGGACTGCGATGTTACGCCTGCTGTCTGACAATGACCGGATGGGCAACGGTAAGTTTTTCGCTTACATTTCCAGCAACCGTCGGTTTGTCTTGCAGCGTGTGATTCCCAATCAGCGGATTACGACGAAAAAGTTTCATGAAATTCTGAGTGATCTGGGCAGCAGCGTAGTGCAGTATTATCCTCACTGGTCGACGGATAACTGGAAACGTTCTTCCACTCCAGAGCCTCAAGGTACCGCTCAGCAGGCACCGGCTCGTCCGACTCAGACTGCGTCCGGTGCTTCCAATTTCAGTTCTCGCACAAAGAACTAACCGGGGTCCAGGATTCACTGCTGCTTTTTTGATTTCACATATCGAGCAACCAGTCACAGGTGCTTCAGACCGGGAAATACAGATTAGTTACAGTGAAATTCTGTAGGATAATAGAAGAGAAAGCAGAATCCATTTTGAAGATGGAAACAGTCCTTGCAACCAGCACGGTGGCAAGGGCTGCTTCACGTTCGGGTTCGTGCTTTTCGCGGTGTTGGAGCTGATGTCTGCTTGCCGGAAGAGAGTTCAACCTGCTAAACTCACATTTCAGTAGAGCCCCGGAACAGTGAAAGATTCAGTCTATGCGCATGATTCGCTTTGAGCAATTCGGAGAACCGACAGAAGTTCTCAAAGTCTGTGAAGCAGAAGAACCAGTTGCCAAAGCGGGAGAGGTGCTGGTCCGTATGCTGGCCAGTCCAGTAAATCCTTCCGATCTGCTGAATATTCGAGGCGGTTATTCTTCACGACCATCACTGCCTGCTACGCCGGGATTCGAAGGTGTGGGTGTTGTCGAAGCGAGTGGTGGAGGTTTACGAGGCGCTCTCTTTAAAGGTAAACGAGTGGTGGTGTTGAATCGACGGACTGGTAACTGGTCAGAAAAAGTAGTTGTGCCCAGTGAGTATGTAATACCAGTTTCGTCCCGTCTCACGCTGGAGGAGGCGGCGACATTTTTTGTCAATCCCGCGACCGCCTACGTGCTGATTAAATCGCTGTTAGATGTTCCACGCGGGGAATGGCTGCTGCAGACGGCAGCCGCTTCGGCTGTGGGGAAAATGGTAGTGCGTTTGGGAAATCATTATGGATTTCAGACTCTGAATATTGTCAGACGTCATGATCAGGCAGAGCAGTTGAAGAACGCCGGTGCCAGTCATGTCGTGGTGTTTAATGCAGAGCATGACAATGAGCGGGTATTGGTTGATCAGATCAGAAAACATCTGGGCAGCGAATCGGTGAAGTTTGCCATCGATGCCGTGGGAGGCAAGACCGCTTCGACAATTGTCAGAATTCTGGAAGAGCGAGCCCGGATGATTGTATATGGATCTTTAGATCAAACTCCACTCGATTTCATGTCACGCGATCTCATTCGCAATGGCGCCACTCTCGAAGGATTCTGGCTGGCACGCTATATGGAATCTCTGTCACTGCCTGCCAAGTTGAGACTGGTTTCAAAGTTAACCAGCTTCATTCGCAATGGAGTTCTGGCAACTGAGATTGGTGAAGTCTTTCCCCTGGAAAGGGTCGTAGAGGCAGTGACTGAAGCGGAACGGACTGGGAAATCCGGAAAGGTTCTGATTCAGCTTTCCTGAAGAGTGCCATGATTCTGAGTCGAGTTTTGTGTCCGAGTCATGATTGCTGAAACGGAATATCGCATGGCGAACGATCTTTTTTTCCTGGTGATCTGTTTTGAACTGATACTCTCCCTGAATTCCATGCTTTTGATCTGGGGATTACACGGAGAGGAGAGGCAGGCTGCATTTCTGCAACAGCTCAAATCAACCCTGCCTTTAACAGTAATTCTGTTGACAGGTGTGGTGTTGCTGTCGACCGCCGCCAACTCAATGGACTTGGAGGTCATTCAAAATAATCTGCAGATTTCAGAACAGAAACAGGCATCGTTAGTAAATGATTATTCAGTGATGCTGGGGTTGATATTGATTATCTCGGGTGCGGTCTTTCGTGTGGGACTTCTGCCTGTTCATTTTCAGAATCGACTGCTCTTGAAGGAAACTTCCCATTTACAGGCAGTGATGGCGATTCTGCTTCCGGTCGCTGCTGGCTTGTTTTTTCTGGTGCTGGTTGTCAGCCAGGTTATGGTCGTCAATTTGTCATCAGTGGAGCATCTGTTGTTCTTTCTGTCACTGATCATTCTTGCAAGTTCAGCGGGTCTCTTGTTAGTTGAGAAAGAATGGAAAGGGATCCTGTATCTCATCGTCATTCAAAGTGCGGGTGTTTTTCTGGCACTGTTTTCTGCCGTCTGCTGGAAGTGGCGACACGAAATGGTTGCTAATGAACCAACCTCCATTCAGCAGGTAATGCGTGGTTTTACTCCAGAACTGTTATTTATCTGGCTGGCGATTTTTGGGCTGGCCTGTTTTCTGGATAGCGTCAGACGACATCGGACTGTACTCGTCTACCCGGACCAGCTACAGGGTATTTTCAATGATCAGCGTTTACTGGGCAGTGCTGCTGTTATGTTACTCGCACTACTGATGGGGGTTCCCGGGTCAGCAGTCTTTCTCATGAACTGGCAGGCAGTCCTTAGTCTCTTCGAAATTCATCAAGAGGCTGCAAAGGGGACGATGGCGATTGTGCACACAGGCTACCTGGGACTCAGTATTGTACTGATCATCTCTTCGACCATGGTTGCTTTCACCTGTGCAAAACTGATTTTACAGATCTGTTTCGCAAAGCCACTCACGCGATATCGGCAAAAGCCTCACTGGGGAGTGGCGCTGATCTGTTATGGATGTTTGATTGGTGCCTTGTTGTTCAGTCTTCAGAGCATGGTAAGATTTTGAAGCTCCTGGAACTTGGGCAGGTATTTAAGAGATCTTTTTATCATCCGGATAGATTTTATGGATGAATACATTGCCACAGTGCGGACATTCCACAGAACATCCCAGTCTTCGAGATTGAAATTCCAGTGATGTTTTCTGACCTGGTGCATGGATTCCGAATTGCGGTATGATTCTTTGCTCGCAGGACGGGCAGAATACTTCGATTTCATTTTGCTGCATAATAGCGTTTTCCTAATTCAGGGAACATCGGCAATGCCGCACTCTATTCGGGTTCAGTTTTGGAGTCAAAACGGATTCGTGTACCTGAAGTGAAAGAAAAAATTTTACGGGTAAAGTCCTCCTGTTAATTAAGTTTTGTATTTAGACAGCGGTACACAATAAGTGAACAGGCACTCAAAATTGTTCTCTGAAAAACAGCGGGGCGGCAGTTCCATGCAGGCAACCCCGTCCATCTCCATCTCTGTCCCTGAACGGGCTAGACGAAACTGCCGCCACCTGTATCTCTATTAAACAAATTTCTATGGCTCCAGACAACTGAACCAAATTTTAGGACAGGGGTATGACAACTGTCTGGCATACCCTGAAGGATTAGTCGAAAAAATTTAAGAATCCGGAAGTGTCAGTGTGTATTGTTCTGCTGGAAATAGAGTCATAAGTTCCCTTAAAAATCCAGGTTCTCTCGGCTCAAAACCGCTCTGAAAAATCCCGGTCGCTGGAATGATTCATCCCGCCAGTGTAAGCTGAGGAACTGTTCAATCAACGTCATTTTCTCATTCAATATATTGCAGGTGTCTCGTGAGAGTAGTCACATTTGGTGAAGTTATGTTAAGGCTGGCCCCTCAGAATCATTTGAGAATCAGCCAGTCGTTACCAGGTATACTCGAATCGACGTTTGGTGGAGGAGAACTTAACGTGGCTGTTTCCATTTCTCTGCAGGGAGGCGCCTCCGCTTTTGTCACGGCTTCACCAGATAATGCCATAACGGACTCACTTATACAAGAAGTTAAAAAAACAGGCGTTGATTCCAGTCTGATCCATCGTAGTTCCCGTGGACGTTTTGGTATTTATTTTGTAGAGACAGGAGCAAACCAGCGCGGAGGTACAGTGACTTATGATCGTGAGTTCAGTTCCATTGCTCTGGCGACTCCGGATGAGTTTGACTGGGATCAGGTTTTCGCAGGTGCAACCTGGTTTCATATTACAGGGATTACTCCAGCGATCAGTGAATCAGGGGCAGAACTTGCCCTGAAGGCAGTACAGGAGGCCCAGGAGAGAAACGTAATGGTTTCCTGCGATTTGAACTTCCGTAAAAAATTGTGGAACTGGAAAAGCGGTAGCAAACCGGTTGAACTGGCAAAAGAAACGATGCGCTCGCTGGTTCCCTATGTGGACGTGGTGATTGCCAATGAAGAAGATGCCGATCTGTCATTAGGGATCCGTGCTCCTGAATCCAATGTGGATGCGGGTGAGTTGAATGTTCAAGGCTACATTGCAGTGGCGGAACAGATCACACAGCAGTTTCCCAATGTCAAACAGGTGGTGATTACATTACGGGAAAGTATTTCCGCCAGTCACAACAACTGGGGAGCCATGTTGTATACTCAGAATCAGCAGCAGGCTGTCTTTGCGCCATGCGATAGCGACGGCAATTATTCCAGTTATCAAATTCACAATATTGTCGATCGGGTTGGTGCCGGGGATTCCTTTGCCGGCGCGTTGATCTTTGCTTTGAATACACCGGAACTGGCTGCTCCCGAGACGGCCATCCGCTACGCCGTCGCAGCCAGCTGCCTGAAACATAGTATTCAGGGTGATTTCAATTATTCAACTCGCAAAGAGATCGAAGCGTTGATGAACGGTGCGGGATCAGGGCGCGTGCAGCGTTGATTAAATTCCGTTTACGAATCAGCTCGTTCAAGAATATTTGGTGTATAATGGGTGAGTGGATGATCTCAATAACCGGACTGTATCAAGGTAGTCGTTTTTACATTCCAGCACGCAGTTCAAGCCCGATGGAACATGGGATGAGTTACTGAAATCCAGGAAAGGGTAGAGGAAAGCATGCAACGAGGATCAGGACGCCGTACCCGGCTTGAGACCCGTTTAAATGCTCTCAGTACGCCTGTATTTGCTCTTGATAATTTACGGACGATATTATTTTTTAATCAGGGGTGTGAGCAACTTCTGGAATGGTCGGCCGAGGAAATTCTGGGTCAGACTTGTGACTATGCGATCGATACCGACACGGAAGAATGTGAATCTGTTTGTAATTTACTCTGCCCCCCGGCGGAAGTCTTTCAGGGGACTCGCCTGGAAGTCCCCCGCTTCCTGCTCTCGCGCAGTGGGAAAACGATTCCCTGCCTCATTCGATATAGCCCTCTGGCAGATGATCAGCAAAGGACAAAACTGGTTCTGGGGTTCATTGAGCGAATTCAGAACCCCCAGGCACTTCCATCGGCTTCTGCTTCTCAGCAGCTACATGCTGAGCTGGCTGCTTTGCGGTTGTCACTGCGGAACCGGTTTCGTTTTTCGACGCTCATTGCACGAAGTCCGGGCATGCAGCGTGTCCTGCGACAACTGGAGCTGGCGATTCGAACTACACAACCGGTCCACTTTCAAGGTGAAGCGGGGGCGGGAAAAGAGCATCTGGCGCGTGCGATTCATTTTGAAAGCGAGCAGAGACGTAAAATATTTATTCCACTCAATTGCGAAAAACTTCCTCCCCGGGAACTTAAGCAGACTGTGAAAAAAATCTTTGAGCGGGATTACGATGAATCGATTCCTCTGGAACCAGGAGTCTTATTTCTGACTGAAATTCAAAGTCTGCCTCGTGACATTCAGGAATTGATTCTGGAACATCTGCAGGTGAAAGCGGCCAGCGTGCATGTCAGGTTAATGACTTCCAGCCCGATGCCTCTTCAGGATTTGTTGGATCAAGAAGCGATTCTCTCTGAATTTTTTTATTTTATAACAACGATGCAAATTCAGGTTCCGGCGTTACGGGAAAGAAGGGAAGATCTGGAGCTGTTAGCGCAGCATTTTCTGGAAAATGAAAACCGTTATCAGCAGAAACAGGTCAGTGGTTTTGCACCCGGGGTTTTGTCGTTATTTCAGGATTACTACTGGCCCGCCAATCTGGATGAGCTGACCCGGGTGATTCAGGGGGCGTTTGAAGCGACTACTGAGCCGGTCATCACACGTGAATCGCTCCCTCTGCGGTTTAAAACCGGAATTGATGCCCGTTCGCTGGGTCCTTCAGTGCCAGCTCCACTACGCACTCTGGAGGAATCTCTCGCCCTGGTGGAGAAAGAACAGATTCTGCTCGCATTAGAACAGTCCAGAAATAACCGGACCGAAGCTGCACGCATGTTGGGGCTGACCCGTGCCAAGTTATACCGGAGGATGGAAGCGCTTCATATCAGCTTTGATGAGACTTAATCTGTGCAAAATATTGTGAAACTGGGTGATTTACGTCGCCTGGTGATATGTTTTTAGCGGAGATTGGTACCAAATCAGGAATTTGAGAATTGGGATTTGCGCAGATGCCAACATGAGTACAATTCTGCATCCTCACTTGAGTTATCAGATATCGTTTCCTGCAGGAGTAGTCGGTTGAAAATTAAGAGTCGAGCTTTACTGGGTATTCTGAATTCCCTGATTGTCTTTGTAATCCGCATGATTTTTAAGACAACACGCTTGGAGTTCATTGGTGACAGTCTTGATCGGTGTCCCTTTGCAGATACGGGTTCGGATCGTTTTCTGTATAGTGTATGGCATGATTCAGTAATCCCACCACTCTTCTGTAATGTGGAACATAACAGTGTGGCACTGATCAGTCAGCACCGGGATGCAGATACCATTGAAGCGATGTTAAAGGCAGCTGGCATGGGAGCTATTCGCGGTTCAACTACGCGTGGCGGTGCGAGTGCCATGAAAAAACTAATGAATTCAGCAGAAGGTAAGCATGTGGTGATCACCCCTGATGGACCACGGGGACCGCATCACAAAATGAAGTCGGGTATTGTGTTTCTGGCATCCCATTCGGGACGAAGTATTGTTCCCAATGCGTTCGCCTCTTCGCGTTGCTGGAAATTTCAGGGTAGCTGGACCAGTATCTGGATCCCCAAGCCCTTTGCGACAGTTTATTATCTCGTGGGGAATCCCATTCACGTCCCGAAAGATATTTCCCGGGAAGAGATGAGAGAATATACTGAACTGGTGCAGGAAAAAATGGAAGAACTGGAACGAGAACTTGAGCAGCTTCTGTCTGGCCCTGTACAGGAACAGGTAACAGTCCCGTTTCGTAAAGCTGCCTGAACATCGACAGCAAAGTATTTTTTGCTTTTCTGATTGTTTCGAAGTGACAAAATTGCATTCGCTTACCCGGGCGGTATAACATGACGCATTGCTCGGCATGGTCAGGTATCCTGCCACTGCGCTCGATTGATTTCGGTTTAAGCTCTATGTCACTTAAAGTCACAAATATCCGCCTGCCAGTTGAATTTCCCGAACAAGAACTAGCAGAAAAAATTGCACTACAACTGGGCATCAACGCGGACCAGATCCAAGCCTATCGAATTCTTCGTAAAAGTCTGGATGCGCGTTCAAGACATGATTTACGGTTCGTCTATTCAGCAGAAGTGACTCTCCCTGATGAAGCAGGTGTATTGAAAAAACTGCGAGATGATTCCTCTATTCAGGAATATTCGCAGGCACCTTTCCACGATCCTGAAAATGGTACGCAGCCCCTTGAAGAGCGACCAGTGGTAGTCGGCTCTGGCCCCGCTGGTCTGCTGGCAGGATATTATCTGGCTCTCAAAGGGTACCGCCCACTCATACTTGAGCGTGGCTTCCCTGTCAAAGAGAGGGTTCCGGAAATCAGACGTTTTGACCGGGGAGAAGATTTCAATAGAGAAAACAACTATCTGTTCGGGGAAGGGGGAGCAGGCTGTTTCAGCGATGGGAAACTGACCTGTCGTTTAAGTGGTCCAGACGTGCAATGGGTTCTGGACCGTTTTGTCGATTGTGGTGCGCGCTCCAGTATCGTTTACGAGCATCGTCCCCACCTGGGAAGTAATAAACTTCCCATGATCTGTCGCAACTTTCGTCGCAAGATCGATGAACTAGGTGGTGAATTTCACTTCGAATGTCGCCTGGAAGGTATGGATATCGTTGACGGACAGGTTCAGGGCATCATGACGTCATCAGGTTATATTAAGACGTCGCATGTGATTCTTGGTATTGGTCACAGCGCCCGAGATACCTATCAGATGTTGTATGAGCTGGGCGTACCCATGTTTCGGAAAGCGTTTCAGCTGGGACTCAGAATTGAACAACCTCAGGAACAGGTCAACCGGCATAAATATGGTCGCGAAGAGTATCTTTCTCTTCTGGGTGCCGCCGACTATACCATGATCACCAAGGGAAAGCGCGATCTATATACATTTTGCATGTGCGCAGGGGGCATTGTGATGCCCAGCGTTTCCGAACCCGAAATGTTCTGTACCAATGGCATGAGTAATTCGCGACATGATACCGGTTATGCCAACAGTGGTGTCATGACGACGATTTATCCGGAAGAATTTGGCAGCGAACATCCTTTGGCGGGAGTCGAACTGCAGAGGAAGTATGAAGCGATCGCGTATGCATTAGGAAAGAAAAATTATCTCTGTCCGATCCAGCGCGCGGGTGATTTCCTAAAACAGAAGAAGACTGACTCGAGTTTTTCTTATGCTGGCACATATCAACGGGGCGTGGTTGCCACCGAGTTACATCAGGTTTTGCCCCCGGTCGTACTCTCACAGATAGAAAACGGATTGCCTGTGATGGATCAGAAATGGCGCGGCGCCTTTCTGGCAAATGCGGTGCTGGTTGGCCCGGAAATGCGGGGGAGTTCTCCGGTTCGCATTGATCGGGAACGAGATACTTATCAGGCGCCCGGCTTTAGAGGTTTGTATCCTGTCGGAGAAGGTGCTGGCTACGCGGGCGGAATTGTTTCTGCAGCCGTGGATGGGTTAATGAGTGCCAAGAAACTGGTAGAGGAATTTGCCCCGCCAGGATCTGCTGTTGGAAAACTTACTCACCATCAATGATTCGATTAATTGACTGGTCAATGGCGGTGAGATACTGGTCCAGCTTCTTGAACAGTTCCTGAGAGAACTCATCGCTCTTTAACAGCTCCGCAGCCTGATTCCGAACGCTGATATCCTCGACGCGTCGTTTTTCGACGCCGTCAGGTAGCTCACGAACCAGACGAATCATCTGCTCGTTCATGGGAATAAAACCCAGTTCCAGATGCTCTACCAGTTCAGAAGTGAGCCGCTCGGAATCTGAGAACATTTCCCGTAATGTCAGTTGACTGAGCGCACGTTTCACGATTCCTGTCTCCCTTCCAAAGATCAAAGAATATTGATATTAGACAGGTGATCGCTGTAGAGGGTCAAGAGTATTTTTGATTCAGGTTTGATTAAGATTAATCCAGGCAGTGCTTCTGTTCAAATGGGATCTGAACAAAGATCTGAAGACAGGTCCGTCTTCAGATTAACTTGCCGACATGCGACCAGATTTCGTCACCAATTTCTTCGATTGACCGGAGGCTTTCATTCTGCAGGCATTCAATTTTCTGCCAATGCTGATTCTCCTCTGCCAGTTGCAGATAGACTTCACGAACATTTGCCAGGTAAGACTGATCTGCTTCCTGCAGGTCAGCGACCTTCTCTGTATATGAGCGTGCCTGTTTTTCGGCAACCAGTTTTTGGGCTTGGTCTGCGGGAAGATCCAGAAGGATCGCAAGATTGAGGCGGGGCATTTTATAAATCGCGTATTCAATCTGTTCAATCCATTCGATGAACTCACTCCGCTCTGCTCCAGATAATTTAGCTCCCTGGTGAGCCACATTCGAAGAGATATAGCGATCAAAAATCACAATATCGCTGCTTTCGATCGTGTTCAGGATATGTGATCGAGATTCAAAACGATCGCCTGCGTACAACAGTGAAGCGAGAAAGGGATTAACTTCATCCAGCTCTCCAAAGCGACCATTCAGAAAGTCCCCAATCGATTTGCCGAATAATGTCTGGTCGTAACGGGGAAAACCGATCAGGCTGGATTTGATTCCGTCCGCCTGGCAGCGGGCATGCAACCTGCCTGCCTGTGTTCCTTTTCCAGAACCATCAATCCCTTCAATCGCAATGATGACTGCCACTCAATTTCTCTCTTTTTAGAAAACGGTTTTTTATTGTCAGTTTGAAATGTCTACAGATGGCAGTGCAAAGTAAGATTTCGCAACAACCCTCAAGGAGAAAGTCGATCCGCTTCGAGAAATTCGAGGTGGGCGCTGCTGCCTCGTGCATAGACGAATTTCCCCAGGTCTGCTTTGGTTCCCGGACAGACTACTGGGGCATACCAGCGATCCGTGCCACGAACCCAGCCGGGGCGATCGTCACATTCACGTTCGATCATCACTTCGAGATCGCGATCAATTAAAGTGTGATAGAACTTTTGTGCCAGAGAACGTTCCAGATCTGCCAGTTGTGCACAGCGTTCCTGACGAATCTCAGGTAAAATCTGATCTTCATATGTAGCAGCCGGAGTACTCTTACGGGCACTGAAGGGGAAGATATGAATTTTCATAAAGGCTGCTTCTTCACAGGCCCGCATAGTCTCTGCAAATTCTTCATCTGTCTCGCCAGGGAATCCGACGATTACGTCTGTTGTAAAGGATGGGTGATTCAGTCGTTCACGCATGCGTTGCAGTTTTTCGAGAAAACGGCTGACATGGTAGCGACGTTTCATCCGTCGCAGGACGGTATCGGAACCACTCTGGAGTGAAGGGTGGAACTGTGGACACAGATGTTCGCAATCGGCAGCGGCGGAGATAAAATCGTCGTTAATCTCTGCCGTTTCCACACTGGAGAGACGCATTCTCCAGTCACCTGGGATCTGATCCAGTTTGCGAAACAGATGCCAGAGCCGAAACGGAGGCTTGCCTGATTTGCCTCGTGTTGTGTCGACCCCAAAATGACCGACGTGGATTCCTGTCAGCACGATTTCTTTGAAACCGTTGTCGACCAGCCGCCGCACTTCAGCTTCAATGTCCTGCGGGGAACGACTCTGCAGGCCTGGTCGAACGGAGGGGATAATGCAGTAGGTACATCGCAGGATGCAACCATCCTGCACTTTCACGTATGCTCGTTTTCGTCCTTCAAATTCAGAAATCCCGGTGGGCATATCGACGATGCCATGCCGTTCCAGAATGTCAGGCAGTTCCCGTTTGTCAGTGACGACTTCGAATACACCAGGTAACTCAGAAACTGTTTTAGGATCGCGAGTGGCGTAACAGCCCATTACCAGAATTTTTGTTCCTGGATTATTCTTCGCAAGATTCCGAATCAGTTTACGTCCCTTGGAATCACCCGTGGCAGTCACTGTGCAGGTATTAACGACACAGAGATCAGCTGTTTCCGCTTCTCCAGCCTCGCGATAGCCATTCTTCTCAAGTGCTTCTTTGACCAGTTGCGTTTCGTACTGATTCACCTTACAGCCGAGTGTCACCAGCTGGCAGGTCTTATCTTTACCGGGAGTATGAAGTTGGGTGAGTGTCATAATAATGCAGCTGTATTTAAACAGATATTTTGTACTGTGACCGTCTCTGCTGCACAGTGGCGATCTTGTATATTGTTAACGAGCCAAACAGGAAAATAGCTCGGAAATCTGGGCTTACCGGAATTTATTATATTCCATGTGGAAATTCATCATGCCAGGTCGCATAGTATAATCAGAGTCAAACCAGACTTCGAGCGGCAGAAACCAATTGTCTGATCCGTTTACAGGAATAGGCGTTTCACGAGATCTCTTCGATTGAAAGCAAAGTTATGGCGTTTCGACTGATACATCATAAATCATTTATGAATCAAATGTTAAGTCTTATTCTGATGATTGCAGTGTCAGGGAAAGCTCTTCCCGGGTCTGCTGCAGAGTATTCAGAGAACATTGATTCTAAAATATATCCTAACGCTGTGGTCGCCGCAGATCATCCGCTGGCGAGTGCAGCAGGAATTGCCATTCTGAAAGCCGGTGGGAATGTCGTTGATGCGGCTGTCGCGACTTCATTTGCGCTCTCTGTTCTGAGACCCGCCAGTTGTGGTCTGGGAGGCGGTGGATTCATGGTGATCTGGGACGCTGAGCAACAGAAATCTACGGTCATCGATTATCGTGAACGCGCACCGGCCGCAGCCACACCTGATATGTATTCGCGTTTGTCTGGTTCTGAGAAACAACGTCAACTAGCCAGTCGACAGGGGCCACTGGCGGTGGCGGTACCCTGCAATGTCGCCGGTCTGTGCTACGCTGTCAAAGAGTATGGAAAGCTGGATCTGAAGACGGTGATGCAGCCGGCGATTCAGATGGCCCGTCGTGGTGTTCCGATTAATGACCACATGCGATCCGTACAGAAGTCTATGCTGGCTCGAATGAAGAAAGGTGTGCTGGACCAGAAAGAATTCCAGCCACTCATAGATGAATATCTGAATCATGGCGAACCGTGGAAAGAGAATGCGCGTTTTTTCAGCCCCCAGTTGCAGGCGCTGGAACTGATCGCAGAAAATGGTCGTGCCGGATTTTATGAAGGACCTGTGGCTGATGCAATTGTTGCGACATGTGGCAAGCAGGGGGGGGGGATTTTAACACATCAGGATTTAAAGGATACAGAGCCGATCATCCGCAAACCGCTCACCACTGCTTTTGATGGATATCAGATTCTGACGATGCCTCCCCCGTCCAGCGGAGGTGTCGCAATTATTGAATCTTTTAATATGATCAATGCTTTAGAAAAGCAGGTCCTGGAGCACTCTTTTGCTGAACTGAAATATCATTCAGCTCAGGAACTCCACTTCCTGACAGAGGTCATGAAGCACGCGTTTGCAGACCGGGCAGAATACCTGGGTGACGCAGACTTTGTGCCTGTTCCTCTGGAGCGATTAACAGACGCGAAATACGCCTCGCGCCTGGCGGCTCGCATCGATACAAAGCAGACAAAAGACCTGAAAGACTATGGACGGTATGTTTCTCCAAAAGACGGTGGAACCAGTCACTTATCTGTCATGGATGCGGCGGGAAATGCCGTGGCATGTACCGAGACAATTAATTTGACATTTGGAAGTTACATCGTGATCCCGCAATACGGGATTGTCATGAATAACGAAATGGATGATTTTGCAGCCATCCCCGGCAAGCCTAATGCCTTCGGCTTGCTTCAGAGTAAAGCCAACGAGATCGAACCGGGCAAGAAACCACTCTCCAGCATGTCACCTACGATTGCAGTCAAAGAGGGTAAAGCAGTCTTTTCTGCAGGCGCCTCAGGAGGCCCGCGCATCATTTCCAGCACTCTGCAGGTGCTGTTGAATATGATCGTATTTGGAATGACGCCGAAACAGGCGGTTGAGTCTCCCCGAATTCACCATCAATGGGTACCAGAAGACCTGCTGCTGGAACAGGAACTGTATGAGCAGGTTGGAGATCAACTGAAACAGTTTGGCCATGCGATCAGGAAAAGCTCCAGTCTGGCAGCAACACAGGCGGTTTCACGTCAGTCAGACGGATTGAGGGGACACAGCGATACGCGCAAACATGGTGCTGCAGCCGGATATTGAGTACGGTCTGAGCTTCTAAAGGAGCAAATTATTGCTGTGCTGCATCCAGCTTCTTTTGGATCTCTTCCTGTGTTTTTTCCAGCTGTCGTTTGACGACTTTCGATTCTTCTACTTCGATTCGTTTTTTCAACGCATCAATCGATTCCTGGGTTCCGATCGCCTGTAAAATATTGCTGGCTTCGATTCTCATATCTTTGTCAGGATCATCCAGTAATCGCAGAACCGGTTTTTCCGCGATCGTTCCCATGATTTTAAGAGCTGTGCGCGCATCTTTCATGTCTGCCCGATTGGGGAGACGACCGACCAGGATTTCAGCCATTGTGGCAGAGTGAATCGTCGGCATCAACTGGATGATATCTTCTCGAACCAGGGCTGAATTTTCTTCTTCCAGTAACGTGGCAAAAGCAAGTGTTGCTTCGTCGGTATACCAGACGGACATAGCGTTGATATGTTCTTTCATGCGAAAACCTTCTTTGGCCTGCGGGAGTGTCTCTGCCAATACAGTAGATACTCTGGCAAGATTTTCCGTGTCCGGTTTCATCGTGACCAGTTTTTTACAAGCCGTGTCATGGGCAAAAGAACTGGTTCCAGATATCACACGCAGTGCCCAGTCGATCGTATCTTCATCTGGGCGCGGTTTTAAATCCCGATCATTTCTATTCGGGTCAGCAGTGTCTTTCGGTTTCATCTCCGGTTTGGGAGTAGTAGAATTGGGCATGTTTTTCAGAGAGCTGGAGTTTGCAGAAACTTTTACTGAAGGATCAGGAGTCAGAGAATTCGATTTCTGTTGGAGTGCGAGTGCATTCAACTCCTCAGGCTGGACCTCGATCGTAATGATCCGGTTTTGGACATCAATCTCTTTTGTTTTTCCGCAATTAAGATTCTGGGCAAATGCAAACAGATCTTTCGGAACCTGATGTAATACCAGGACCAGTTGCTGGTCCTTGCTGAAAAAATCGACCTTCCCGTTTTCTGTGGGAATCTCTGTGCCTTGATCTTTCTGGTCAGAGGAATTCAGAAAAGCAGACTTCAAATTATTCTGGAGAATCGGGATTGCCTGTGTTTCGTTCCCGTTAATCCCTTTCACAATGACCGCGACACCAGGTTGTTCTACGTCCAGAGTTCTTTTGCGAATTTCGCTCAGCAGGTCTGTCTCCGGTGTCAATGTGACTGGTGTTTCTGTTACCGTTCGCATTTCAGATGTGACAGGTTTTTTTTCTGATGAAGTGGCAGGTGCTGTCGCCGGTCGGGACTGAGATAACCGTGGGGTAACAGGCGCAGGTCGCGCGGGGGCGGCACTATTATTAGCAGGCGTAAACGGGTTAGAATTTGCGCGTTGCTGACTGGTATCAGATCCGCCACAGCCTGATGTAATTAAAATTGAAGAAATCAGAAGGATTGTCGGAATGTTGTTTTTAATGTTGGCCAGCATGGGAATACGACTCTTTTGGAATGTTGAAGGCAAACAGACACAGTAACTGCTTGATATAAATTCTACGTTCTCTCAGGCGATCAGGATCAAACAAAATTTGATATCTGGTCAGATAGACATGAAAAGTCTGGCAGGGTTCAGGTGGCATTCATATGTATATATGCTATCTGCGCGTTCCTGCCTCTGCAAGACCAGTCAGCTTATCTATTTTAAAGATCTTCGTTTTAAGCTGTTTTAACCAATTTACGGCCAATACTGAGATATTTTTGCCCTGAGGAAAGCAACACTTTCCTGTAACTCTTCCATTCCATTCACTCCATCTTCGATACTGATCCAGCTGTCGAAGCCGACCTGTTTCAGCTGGGAGAAGATGGTGTCATAATCATTGAGTCCTTTTCCAATCACTCCATGGCTAAGTCGACTGGCATAACCCAGACTGTTTTCTTCCATACGCAAGTCTTCAATCGTACCCTCAGTCAGGTAGCGGTCACTGGCGTGCATGGTGACCACTCGGTGTTTGATTCGTTCCAGAAGTTCCAGAGGATCTTCACCAGCCAGGATTGTATTACTCGGATCATAATTGACTCCGAAATTGGGTGAATCAATTCGAGACACAAGATCACAGAACACATCTGCCATCTGCGCGAATTCCGGATAATCCCAGTAATTATCTTTGTAGTGGTTTTCGATAATCAGTGTCAGTCCCAGTTCTTCCGCCAGTGGAAGACAGGCCTCAATCGACGAGACTGCATATTGAATTCCCTCTTCCCGGGAAACTTCAGGCCTGCGTTGTCCAGACAGGACTCGACAATATTTTCCTCCAAGGGCTGCCGTCATTTCCATCCAGAATTTTTCGTGTTCGATCTGCTCGTTGCGAAATGCAGCGTCAGGATGTGTGAAATCGGGTGAGCAGCACATCATGGGGATTTCCAGCCCTTGATCGCTGGCCATCTTTTTGGCTTCCGGCCAGAAATTCTTGTCTTTCATTTCCAGAAAGCCGGCATAAAATTCCAGACCGTCAATATCCAGGGTGGCAGCCAGATCAATCCACTGGCGAAGAGTCATCTTTCCGGTCAGGCATAGTTCATCCATAAAGGCTTTAGGAAATGCGGCGAGCTTTGGCATCAATAGTTCCATCAGTTTGCAGTAATATTTAAATCGAGAATGATCTTCAGCAGCTGCAGAGACCAACCTTATGGCGTTAAAACAGCTTTCACGATCTCACCTGAGTGCATGGTTTCAAATGCGGTATGCCATTCACTCAGGGACCAGGTTCCACCGATAATGGGTTCGATATTCAACTGTCCTGTGGTCAACAGGCGAATCACTCGCTCCCAGATCGGCCAGTTATGGCTGAAACTGCCTTGCAGTCGAATATTCTTCTGTACGAGAGGGTCGAGAGAGAATCCCAATGGTTGTGGTCCCCAGCCGACCTTGCTGATCCAGCCACCCGGACGGACTATTTCCAGCGACTTTTTCAATGTCACAGATACACCGGCAGCATCCACGACTCCATTGACTCCCAGTCCGTCAACTTCGTAGGCCCAGTCGTCAAGTCCCGCGATGATCGGCTGACACCCATAATACTGTTCAGCAATTTCCAGGCGCCCCTTGTCTCGTTCCAATCCTACCACGGCGACTTCTGCTCCCTGAAGTCGCGCCATAGCAGCACAGAGTAAGCCGATCGGTCCCGGCCCGAAGACTACGATGCGATCTCCGGGTTGGATTTCTCCATTCATCACAACGGCATTGAATGCGACGCAGCAGGGTTCAGTGAGAGCTGCTTTTTCCAGTGGTAAACTGTCAGGGACGCGATGCAGGCAACGCGCGGGAACACGCACAAAACTGGTCATGGCGCCGTTCACACCATAACCGAATCCCTTACGGGTTGGATCGAGATTGTAGCGGCCTTCGCGTGACATCGGGTTGTCAGGATCAATGATGGCTGCCGTTTCACTGACAACACGGTCTCCCTCTGACCAGTTCTGAACGAGATTTCCGGTTTGAAAAATCTTGCCGGCAAATTCATGTCCGAGTACTACGGGATAATTCACGGGCCAGCTATGATCTGCCGTCCATTGATGCAGGTCGCTACCGCAGACGCCGACCGCTGCCACTTCCAGCAGCACTTCGTCTGGTCCGATTTCCGGTACCGGAATCTCCTGTAGTTCGACAGAGTTTGCTTCAGGGGCGTAGTTGACGACAGCGGTTTGTATTAATTCAGCCTGGCTCATTTTTGACCTCCGATGGCGACATCACCATATGCATGTACTTTTTCACAAATCAGCCTTAGCGAGTCTTCCAGGTTCCCGCTTGCTGTTTTGAATGAATCCGCGTCAATGGTCAGCGGGGCTCCCAGTACGACAAGTGGGGCACCGTACTCGGGTGTCTGGATAGCTTGTTCCAGGGAAAGTCCCCCCACCGCCTGCACAGGAACGCTGACGGCTGCCACAACTTCTTTCAGTTGATCCAGGGGGCTTGGCATCCGTTCGCCACGAGCTGCAATCCCGCGGCGTTCATCATAGCCGACGTGGTGAATCACATAATCACAGCCCAGGTCTTCTAATCTTCTTGCAGCGGGAACCATGTCATCAGCCAGGTTATCTCCCATGACTTTGACGCCATGGTCTTTGCCCGCCTGGACTACGCAGTGGATGGTTTCTTCGTGTGCTCTTGACATGACTACAACGTGCGTTGCACCAGCTTTGGCCATCATTTCCGCTTCCAGATAGCCACCATCCATTGTTTTGAGATCTGCGACGATTGGCGTTTCTGGAAAGTTTTTGCGTAGTTCTTTCACACAATTTAAGCCTTCAGCGAGGATCAGTGGTGTGCCTGCTTCCAGCCAGTCAACCCCGGCTCTCATTGCCATTGCCGCTGTCTCCAGAGCCTCTTCAATATTAGTCAGATCTAACGAGATTTGTACGATCGGCTTCATGAAAATAGTATCACTTTCTATCACTATAGAAATCGGTGGACAGCAATATGTTCACACATTAGATGCTTCCCGCATGAAGGAAATCTGCTGGCTGAGAAGCTCATGTTAAGTACCATCCTATCGGAAGAAAATGTGAAATGCGAATGCTTGAAGAGGAGTAGAGTAGAAAATAAATAAGTGGACACAAGGGCATGTTTCTTGGGTGGTAGAAAGAGTCAGTCTCCGTAAACGTTAAAGTTTAACAGCGAACTGTGCGGTCGTGTGGGTTTTGCTGGTTTTGAGGTAAATTCTGGTCGTTCAGGATCCGATTCGATAAGAGGCGTGTTGTGTCACGCATGCGGGATGATTGAATGAGACTGGATGATTGTAGGACAGCCAGAAATGCCTTCTGAATTATTAGATGACTATCAGGTACAAGACCATCTTCACGAGCACCAGTCGACGTTTGGAGTTCGGGCGATTGTCATATTATTCATAGCCTTAGCAGGGGGAATATTTTGTGCCCAGTGGATACGTGGCGTTCGCGTGGAGACGTATGTGGGATCATTACAGGCCCCTAAGACCATCATCACAGCGAAAAATGATGCCATCATTCAGGACGTTCATGTCCATGAAGGTCAAACGGTTTCCAGCGGAGAAACAATTTTGACGCTGTATGACCGAAGCCTTGAGAAGAGCTGGAAGTCTAAACAGCAGGAACTGGTGATGCTTGAGTCTGAACTGGAGCAGTCTAAAGCGAAGAGTGAAGTCGAACTGGCTTTACGCAATAAAGAAATCGAATCAGAAGTCTTTAATGCCAAATTGAAATCATCTCAGTATCTTAAAGAAAAGTATATACATCAGATAACCAATCTGGCCTGGCAGGACTTTCTACAAGACTATGATTCTATTTCGAGTAACGGATCCAATGAGGATGTTTTTCGCTCGCTGGTCTATGAAAGCAGGTTACCGGACGAAAATCGAATCACAGCCATGTTGCGACAGGAATCTGCCCGAAATTCAGCCGAAGTATTTGCTGCACGCGTCAAGCTCTGTGAAGATCAGATGGAAGAATTGAAGTCAATCCAGCGGAAACTACCAGCTCAAATTCGTGTTGCCATGGGAGTCGAAGTCATTAAAAACCGCCTGGATCGAGTGAGACAGGAGTTGAAACAACTGGAATCACAGCGAGATGCTTTGCAATTGAAAGCCGGTAGGTATGGAACCGTCGGTATCTTTGCCAATGAAAAAGGGGACCCTGTCAAGAAAGGTGCTCCGATTGTGGAACTCTTTGATAAAGAGCACCCGTTTCTTGTCGTGGAAGTGCCCTCCCGGAAAATTTCCCTGTTTAACGAAGGGAAAAATGTCAAAATCATGTTTTCCGGAAATTTGAAAGGGAAAGGAACCATCCAGAGAATTTCAGAGCAGGCAATTCAACAACCTGGTTCGACAGAAAGTATTATTCTGGTGTATGTTGAACCCGCCGGACCTCTCTGGCCTGAATTCCCTATGGGGGCTACCGTCGATGTCACGCTAGAGAAATAAGGCTGATATTGGCAGATATCCGGTTCCGGTCGGTGAAATGAGCAAAATTCTAACTCTAAGCAGGCCCTGCTCTTCCGTCGTTTATCGCTTTACAGGTCTATTTTCGACTTGAATTTACACCGTATTAGATACAATATTTGTCAATTCTGGTGATTAATATCAGGAGTGGTTTTTTCACCGGAGACCTGAAACGGCTCTCTCACCTGCTTCAAATTCCTTAACCGGAATTAGCCACAGAGAGTTCAGGGAGTTCTTTAACAAATTGGGTCGCGCGGCTGCAGGAAGCTGGTTCGCCGAGTTTCATTCTCAAAACTTTTAGCGTGAGGAGAAGACCGTTGGGTATTTCAGCTACAATTCCTTTTTCAGCAGAAGAAGCAGACAGACTATCAGTCGATGCTATAGAGGAGATGAGGCTGCGCACCTGGGCAAGAAAGAACTACATTGATGTAACGCAGCGCGACGATCTCTGGCACCCCGTCATTCTGGATGAGATGCTACGTATCGATCAGGAGTAATCCCAGTTGCGCGGGACTCCAGTCAAAAGAACATTCACGCAGACAATAGCGTCTCCAACACTATCAGATCTGGTTCGGATAGAATTGGAGACGCTACAGTAAAACGGGACACAGTTTAAAACTCTGCCATTATCGGCAGGATCTCTGCCTGGCGTTTTCCTGCTGTTACATGCACCAGGTGTTCCTCATCGATGAAAACATTGACTTCACTGCGCACACCAAATTCCGGGAGATAGATTCCCGGTTCGATCGAGAAGCACGTTTGAGGTAATACCAGTCGCTCTTCATGCGTTTCCAGGTTGTCCATGTTCGCCCCATTGCCGTGCGTTTCCTGCCCGATGCTATGCCCGGTTCGATGCACAAAATATTCTCCGTAGCCGGCCGCTTCAATCACATCTCGGCATGCCTGATCAACTTCCCAGCCTTGCAGGGGATTGTTTGATTGAAACGACTGCTCCACCAGTGTGATTCCTGCATCGCGTGCAGCTGCTACAATCTGAAAAATTCGCGAGTACTTTTCCGGGACTTCTGTGCCAGTGAATCCGACACGGGTCATATCACTATAAACGCCGCGTGGCACATCCAGTTTGGCCCATAGGTCGATCAGAACGAATTCATCTTCCCGGATTAATGTTTCCTCACCAGTTCCGGTTTCGTAATGCGGGTCGCCACTGTGTGCTTCGCGCGCGACGATGGGAGGGTGGTAAGTCGTCAATCCGGTCTCTTGAAAATGCTGCATGATGACATCACACACCGCCTGTTCCTCTACACTCCCCTGCTCTCGGATTTGGGTCGCTATAAATTTCCAGGCAACTTCGAACGCTTTGTCAGTGTGGACTCCCGCTCGTTGATGCAGTTCCCACTGTTCCTGATCCCAGACAGCTTCGAATAATTGTACCAGATCACCTGAGGGAACAACGGACTCAACCGATTCACTTACAAGTTCAACCGTACCTGCGTCGACACGGGAAATATACGGATTCGCATTCCGTGGCGAGTATTCCATTGCGACCCGTTCGGTCTCCTTCAGTATTGTTTTGATTCCCGCTTCCAACTCCTGCCATTTCAGGTAGATAATTTTCTTGCCCGGTAAATGATCGAGGGCCTCGGATTCGATACGATGAACCAGTTTGACAGGTTCACCAGAACGGGGAATAAAGTAAAAAAAGCGGCGTGACCCCATCGCATCATTGGGGATATCAAGAATTCTGCGGGCCAGAATATTATTTCCGCGAAAATCGTATAACAGCCAGCCATCCAGAGAAAACTGTTCCAACGCGGCTTGTACCTTAGAAAGTTCGAACATGGATCTACTGCCTGCTGAATGAGGTTTTAATGAACGGATCAATAGAAAAGGTTGTTAATCAAATCAATGTAAGACGTTAGAAGTATTATTTCAAGATGGGAGATACGGTACATTCTTTATGATCAGGCGAACTTCCCGGAAAAACGGTTTGAATCGAGACGCTTTCTGTTGCCAATCGTAGTTGTGGTCAGGACAATATCGCCAGCAGACCAAAGTCTGTTTTAATACCAATTATCGAACCTGTCTTGAAACTGAGGAGAGAAGACGATTTCCACTGTATCGACTGAGCTTGCTTACCAGAAATGCATTTCGCCTGCCTGCGAGGCGACTTATTCCCTGGACGAAGTCTTAACCAGCTGTCCCAAGTGTGGCGAATTGCTGGATGTGAACTATCACTGGGATCAGGTTCCGGTGCCTCAGTCACTGCGGGAGTTTGAGAAACGCTGGAGTACGCGAAACAATCCCATTGATTTCAGTGGCGTCTGGAGATTCCGGGAATTACTGCCATTCGCACAGGACGACCAGATCATCACGATCGGCGAAGGCCAGACCATGCTGAAAGCATCGGCTCCCGTCGCACGTTACGCGGGACTGAATGAAGATAGCTTATACCTGCAATACGAAGGGCTGAATCCCTCAGGCAGCTTTAAAGATAACGGGATGACAGCCGCTTCCACACACGCAGTCATGGTAGGAGCGAAAGTTGCCGCATGTGCTTCAACAGGAAATACCAGTGCTTCACTGGCGATCTATTCCAGTGTCGCTCAGAAGTTCAAAGTCGTTGTATTTGTCGGCAGTGGTAAAATTGCGTTTGGAAAATTATCACAGGCGCTCGACTATGGTGCCAAAACAGTACAGATTCAGGGAGACTTTGATGACGCGCTGGCCCGGGTGCGTGAAGTTTGTACTCAGGAAGGAATTTACCTCTGTAACAGCGTGAATCCATTTCGACTGGAAGGCCAGAAGTCGATCATGTTTCGTGTTCTCGAAAGTCTGAATTGGGAAGTCCCAGATTGGATCGTGGTACCTGGTGGAAATCTCGGCAATTCCAGTGCCTTCGGCAAAGCATTTATGGAGCTGAAACAACTGGGGTTGATCGACCGCATCCCGCGACTGGCGATTATCAATGCTCAGGGAGCCAATACTCTATATCAACTCTATGAACAACACGGTCTGCGCTGGAATGGTGGTAATTATGACCTTAGTCAATCAACTGATTTTTTTACACAGATGGATGCAGAAAACCGCCGGGCTTCTACATTAGCCAGTGCAATAGAAATTAACAGGCCTGTGAATTTCTCCAAGGCTTTACGTGCTCTGGATGTCTGTGATGGGGTTGTTCGAGAAGTGGATGATCAACAGATTCTGGATGCGAAAGCACAAGTGGGTGCAGGTGGATTCGGATGTGAGCCAGCAAGTGCAGCCAGCGTCGCCGGAGCAAAACTGCTGAAAAGTGAAGGTGTGATAGCTGCCGGTGATCGCGTCGTCTGTGTTTTAACAGGACATCAGCTGAAAGACCCGAATGCCACCGTTGCCTATCATTCAGCAACTGATGAACATATGGATGAGAAACTATCGAGCCATGGAGTGAATACAGCTCCTTTTTCCAACGGACCTATTGTCGTTGAAAATGATTTAGATAAAATAATAGATGTCATTCGATCATTTTAAGATGATACACAGAAGGTAAATAAAACTGAATTTGGATTCTTTTTCCTGACACATTAGATTGTGGCTCAGGTTGAGATAAATATTAATTAAAATTCCACTGCTGGTGGGAAAAAGTGTAAGGGGCACGGGATGAGTTCACCCTTTGAGGAATTGGAATATCTAGCTGATTTTCTCCCGGAGGAGGGAGAGTCTGTGATTGTTTCACGCAATCACGGTGAACTGATCTGCGAGAATTTTCAGAAGGAGCGTCCTCTCGACGAAATGGCAAGTCCCGAATTTTATGGCCATCTCGTACACGCCAATGAGCGTCTGAACGCACTGGTAGCCCGCCCTGTGTGGATCTCGATTCTGGCCTGGTTCTGGACCTGTGTCGTGATCCATGAGTCGCTTGGTCTGGGATGGGGGGGCTGGTATATCGATCTGGGATTGGGACTGGTGGCGATGGCCGCCAGTTACGCCGCCATTCGGTTGCGCCAGGACCGCTATTTCAAACACGAAGTCC
Organism: Gimesia sp.; assembly: GCF_048262075.1. Classification (GTDB taxonomy): domain Bacteria; phylum Planctomycetota; class Planctomycetia; order Planctomycetales; family Planctomycetaceae; genus Gimesia. The sequence goes on along the minus strand of NZ_JBLXFK010000005.1, from coordinate 11,867 downwards.
GCCCTACTCTGAATCGCCAGATGTATGGCAGCAATCTGAGTAAGTATGCGTTAGTAGGAGTAATCAGACAACGCCCTGAGTTGCGCACTTTGCTCGATACACTCTCACGCTCGCTGCATTAACCAGTTGGACTCGCTCATGCGGGGTACTCAAGCAGACCATTCACATATAGGTCTGAATCCAGCTGTTGGATCTGATTCTCACGAATGTTATGTAGTTCAGGAATCATCTCCAGACCTTTACCGGCAATGGGGGTCACTGCCTTTGCCCCACCAATAATCTTCGGTGCGATAAAGACATGGACTTCATCAATGAGTCTTTGATCAAAGCAGGAGCCCAGTAAACTGCCTCCCCCTTCTACCAGAATATTTGTCATTTCCCGTCGAGACAGTTCCTGCATGCATTGTTGCAGGTTTGGTTGACTCTCCATTTCGCTGGCGGAACCGGGAATCTGCAATACTTCAACTCCTGCTTGTTCCAGTAGGTTGATCTTTTCTTGAGAAGCTGAGGGGTGCGCGACAACAATTACAGGCGCCTCGGCAACGGTCTGAATCAGTCGGGATTGAATCGAAAGGCTGGCCTGCGAATCGATGATAATACGGGCCGGTATTCGTTTACCGGGTGGTCGGGCTGTGAGTAGTGGATCATCGGCAACTGCTGTTTTTTGGCCGACAATGATTCCATCCATACGGCCTCGTAATTCATGCACCCGTTCCCGTGAGCGTTGATTAGAGATCCACTGTGAATGGCCCGTCCGTGTTGCAATTTTCCCATCCAGTGTCATCGCCCACTTGGCATGGATCCAGGGCAAGCCTTGCGTCACTCGTTTCACAAACGGGCGGACCAGAGCTAGCGCCTCTGGTTCCAGCAGACCAACATCCACTTCGATGCCTGCTTGTTTCAGTTCTTGAATACCACCACCGTCAACGTGAGGTGCCGGATCGCGCATCGCAATCACGGCTTTTTTTATCCCCGCCCGGATCAGGGCCTGAGAACAGGGACCGGTTTTGCCCTGATGACAACAGGGTTCGAGCGTGACATAAATGGTTTTGCCCCGAGACTGATTGCCAGCCATGTTAAGTGCGTGGATTTCTGCATGGGGGCCTCCACACTCTTGATGATATCCTTCACCAATCAAACGCAGATTGTCATCCACAATTACCGATCCAACAGCAGGGTTGGGTTCAACGGAGCCTGCACCCAGACGAGCCAGCTCCAAGGCACGCTGCATGACGTCTTCGGGACTGGAAAACACTCTGATAGGATCCACAGTCTGATATACTTTCCTGCAGGGACCGATTTGAAAAAATGGTACTCGAAATGATTAACTTAAATCGGACTCGGTTCTACTCAGGATTGCCCCGGGATCCAGAGTTTCTGTCCGGAGTCTGTATCGGGAGCAGCATCACCGGGTGACCAGATCCCCTCACCAGAGGCATTTCCGCCGGGCTTGCCTGTATCTAACAGTGAAGCCTCTTTCATCCATGGAACATCCAATTCAAAGGCTTGGGCAAAGGCCATGAGGTATTCTTTGATTTGAGGTGTTTTTTTACCATATTTATCCCAGATTTCTTTCATAAAGTCAGAAAGCCCAGGATCAGAGGTGTCTTCCAGTCGGAAGGAAAGTTCGCGCATTTTCCACTGCATTTCATTTTCAAATGCTTTATCGGGTTGTGACTGCGAATTCTCCTGTCCTTTTTTGATCCAGGTCAGCATTTCCCCTCGTTGATTTTTTTTATGGCAGATCTCTGTCAGTGTCGTGTAGACTCGATCCAGATCCACTTCTTTTTTGCATTCGTCACGATTGAGTACTTCGATCAAAACATCATAGAGAAAGCGGGGATGCCGAATCAGCAGAGCGCGATTGAATATATACATCAACTGTGAATCGCTGAGTACTTTTGGAGGAATCCGGTTTTGCGTCATCGAAGAGCAGGTATTGAAATGGGAAGACTCATTTACTTCCAGGCTGGGCAACTCGGTCAGACCAAGCTCTGGGTCGAGTTCTGAAAAGTCCAGAAAATGTCCCAGAGACAGGGTTTGTGCATCAAGAACATACGCAGCCGCTGTCAAAGCCATTTTCAAGTCTTCATCGGAGGCAGCTTCTTTGGGAGTTTTTCCATTCAGACCGGCCAGTTTTGTATGGGGCCAGGTTTCAGAAAGAAGTTTTTTCCACTGTAGGGCCTCCAGTTCTCGCCGTTTGATAATCGGCATTTTTTGAGGGAAGCTCCAGCGAAAAAAGAGCGGCCATTGCTCTATCGGGATGGGGGAAAGTGGATTCCCGTTTTCTTCGCTGTCACGTTCTACGACTTTTAAACCACAGTCTGATTTGCCCTGATCGCCTAGCGCTTCGTCAAAGAGATTCTCTGCAAGCGTCCGTTGATCGCCTTCATACGCATACAGATGAATCAGCGCTGGTTGACCGATTTGTCGATCTGCATCGAAGACATCAATATCGCCAATGACCGTTGGAACATTTTCAAGTGTAATATTTTCCCCCTTCGATTCGGCATCGACGGGAGTGTTGGTGATCTGGAAGTAGGCAATGGGGCTGTTTTCTTCCGGATTCTGCTCCTGCGGAGGAGGTACGTTGCCGCGTAATATTTGTGGATGCTGTTCCAGCAGAGTCAGAAAGCGTGAAATGGATTCCACTTCGAATATATTTTCAATGGAATTGATCACGTCCGCAGTATTATTGAGGTCGAGTAACTGCGCCAGCGTTTCCAGTTCAACCGCTTCAGCAAAATCCGTTTCGAGGCTGGCTGCCTGGTGAAACAGTTCAGCAGCTTTGACTTCATCTGTAGCCCAGGCATAGCAAAAGGCTGTATTTTTCCAGAGTGTGACCAGTCCAGCAGTTTCCGCCAGTTGTTTAAAAAGCCCTGCCGCAGATCGATAGCAGCCAAAATTCGCCAGGCGTTGGGCTTTTTCAAATGTGGCTTGTTGCTCTGTGTCTTCCAGAGTACATCGTTCCAGAATATGGACACCCCGAAACTGGTAGGGAATTTGATCATCTCCGTCAAACTCCAGCAGATTCATGAACAGGTTCTGCTGATATTCCTGAGAGGCAACTCGCATCGCCAAGGCAAAATGTTCGCGAGCAGCCAGGTAGTATCCTCGCATCTGCAGTGCGATGGCAATGCTGATGGCCAATGGAGTTGCCAGGCTGACATCTACGGCTGCACATTTCTGAAACGCGGTATAAATCGTTTTTTGTGAATGCTTATAACCATAAGCCAGGAAAGAAGAAGTTGCCAGTAGCGAATGGGCAGCCGGGTGATCCGGGTCATGCTCAAGGCATTGAGTTAACGGGGCAATCGCGTCTTCAAACCGTCGTTCTGCCATCAGGATCTGAGCTTCAGTGATGAAGCTTAAAGGCTGATCTGGATGATTCTTTTTGAGCCGATCCAGTAGTTGTAACGCAGTTGCTGTCTGATGAGTTTCATGCAGATGCGAAATCTTACTGATTTCATCGCCGACAGAATGACAGCAGAATTTATATTTTTTACCACTGTTACATGGACAGGGATCGTAGGAATCTATACTCATAACCTCGGCCTTCTTAGCTTCCTGAAGGTTAAACTGTGGAAAAAGTATCTTGATCGGAAAACAGTCTGATCGATACAGGATCGAAGTAGAGTTTCATTGGAATCAAATTTTTAACCCAATAGAACATCATATCACAATGGAAACGCATATTGCACGCGCTCAGTGCTTACTTCTATGAGAATTCACTGACTCCCTGCAGCAGTGGAACGAAGTTCGACTTCATTTCACTGCTTTTGTAATCAGGAAGTCACAAGCGACGCTCAGATCAACTGTCTAAAGCCTGTTTCAGATCGGCGACAAGGTCTTCAGGGCTTTCGATCCCCACTGAAACTCGTACTGTTTTTTCTGTGATGCCGGCAGCACGGCGTGCTTCCAGCGTCATTGATGCATGGCTCATGCTTTCGGGGTATTCAATTAAGGATTCTACACCACCCAGTGATTCTGCCAGCAGGAACAACTTGGAATTGAGCATGACTTTTTCAGCAACAGGGCGGCCGTCCTGCACATCGAAACTCAGCATGCCTCCAAACCCATCCTGTTGTCGTTTTGCCAACTCATGGTGAGGATGAGATTCCAGGCCCGGATAATAGACCCGCTCTACTTTAGGATGGGATTCCAGCATTCGTGCTAAGGTCATTGCTCCACGCTGGTGTGCTTCCATGCGTGGTCCCAGGGTTTTAATTCCCCTTAATACCAGCCAGGCATCAAAGGGAGCACAACCCAGACCCAGGGCATTCGATACATAAGCAACGCGTTCGGCCAGTTCTTCAGTACGCGAGACAACACAACCTCCTACAACATCGGAATGACCATTTAAGTATTTTGTTGTCGAATGCAAAACGAGATCAACACCGAATTCAATAGGTCGCTGCAGATAAGGAGAACAAAAAGTATTGTCAGCGATAGTCAAAATATCTGAATCGGAATTGGCGGCAATCTGAGTCACAGCTTTAATATCAACCAGGTTCAACAGAGGGTTACTGGGAGTCTCAATCCAGATCGCTTTGGTTTCTGGCGTGATAGCTGACTGAACATTTTCCGCGTCACTCATTTTTACAAACGAAAATGTAATCCCCCACTTGGTGAAAACATCCGCAAACAGTCGATAGGTGCCACCATAAATATCATCACCGGCAATGATATGGTCGCCAGGCTTAAACAGATGCATCGCCAGAGTAATGGCAGCCATCCCGGTCGCTGTGGCCCGGCAGGAAACTCCCCCTTCTAAAGCAGCAATATTCTCTTCCATGGCGCTGCGGGTCGGGTTGCCACTTCGGGTGTAATCAAATCCCTTGTGGCTTTCCAGGCTGTCCCAGTAGAAAGTTGATGAGGTATAGATTGGCGTTGTACAGCTGTTAAAAGTACTGTCCTTATCAACTCCGGTATGTACGCACTTGGTTTCAAAACGCATGGTTAACTATCCAAATCTGTGTGAATATCTGAAAAAATCCCCGTAACTATTGCTGACTGACGTGCTGTGACGAAAGACACCGATCTAGTCTGGGGGTTCTATGTGATTTCTGTTTTAAAGAAGAATACAGCCGCTGACCGCTGGTGGCTACCGTTCCGGCAGGAGAACTGGATGTAAAGATCTTTGTACAGCAGTTCTTTGCTGGAAACCTGTCCGGAACTGATTCTCTTCAATTTCTTGTAGCAGCAGAAACGTTCAACGTGCATCATCAAACAGTGATGTGGAAAGATAACGTTCACCAGAGTCGGGCAAAATGACGACAATGGTTTTACCTTCCGCTTCCGGACGCTTTGCGATCTCCAGAGCTGCATGCATCGCGGCACCACAACTGATTCCACAAGTGATCCCTTCGCGTCGGGCAAGTTGACTGGCCATATCAAACGCTTCGTCATCAGTGACTTGAATGACTTCATCAATCAGCGATGTATCACAGTTACCGGGAATAAAACCTGCTCCGATCCCCTGGATTTTATGTTTTCCAGGCTCACCGCCGGAGAGGACTGGGCTGCTGGTAGGTTCAACAGCAATAGATTTTACTTTCAATCCCTGCTCCTGTTTTAGAAATTGGGAGACGCCTGTGATCGTTCCCCCCGTGCCGACACCTGCAACGAAGTAATCAATCTGACCTTCGGTGTCTTTCAGAATTTCGGGGCCGGTTGTCTTGAAGTGAATTTCCGGGTTGGCTGGATTTTCAAATTGCTGTGGCATGAAAAATTCAGGGCTGGCTGCCAGTTCCTCTGCTTTTTGGATGGCGCCCTTCATTCCATCTGCGCCAGGAGTGAGGACCAGATTCGCGCCAAAGCCTTTCAGCATCAGTCGACGCTCCACCGACATGGAATCTGGCATGGTGAGTGTTAATTGATATCCCCGTGCCGCACAAACAAAGGCAAGAGCAATTCCTGTATTACCACTGGTTGGCTCAACGACCTGCATGCCCGGCTTCAACTTTCCGCTTTTTTCCGCGTCCCAGATCATGTTGGCTCCAATCCGGCATTTCACACTGTAGGCAGGATTTCGTCCTTCAATTTTTGCCAGTACCGTCGCCTTAAGTCCTTCAGTCAGGTGATTGATTTTAACCAGCGGAGTTCGGCCGATTGTTTCAGAATTATCATTGAATATGGACATGTCTATTTCTTTCGATCAGAGGAACTTCCAGACGATTTACAATAGCGGAGCAGGCACCGCATTAGATATTTTTGTCACGTAAACAGTGACGGGACTGAGATTTGACAGTCCTCGCCAGATCGCCTGTATTATGTAAAATCACGGAATTTGAGGCAATCCCTTTTCGACAGACTCAGTAATGGAAGTCCAACTCATTACAAAATAGCTGATGAAAGCCTGATCTGAAGGTATTAGGACCGACGCAACAGGGATATTAGACTGTGTCCAGGTTTACTGGAGCAGCTCCGGGGTATCTGGACTGGCTATCCAAATACGAGAGATCTCACGGTAAAAAGTGATGCGATTGAGAAGTATTAAAGGCTGAGAAAGGACTCAAAACCGTCGCGGAAGTGGATATCTTTATGGTTCGACATCCGGAAATGTTGATGTGAAGGGAGCTGATGGACCGAGTTTCAATTTCGTTGTCGTATTTTCTCGTCCAGATGGTAACACAACGAGACCCTCTGGTTCCACTTTCAGAGGACCGACATGGGAGTTGGAATCCTCTTTTGATGTCGCCACATAATCTGAAAACTGCCCGACCTGAAAAAGTGTATTCTGCCAGCTGATCTGACCTGGTGTATAATAATTGTAGTCAAAATAGGAACGCTTTGAATTCGATTTCAGGGTGGTTTTGCAATCAATAATTGCTGTCTGCGTCATATGGCAGAAGCTGGTAGAATCTATAGTCAGGCCAGTCTGCGAATCAGAGATGACCGAACGTTCTAAGATAACGGTTGCGCCATTGCGAACACTCAATCCCGTCTGATTTCCGTTTCCAAATAGCGATACATTTTGTCCAAATAGTATTGTCTTGCAGAGAGGATTGTGTTCTGAACCAATTAAGTGTCTTGGAACTGAGCCTGCAATATCGATTTCTTTTTGAACGCTGTCTCTGATCTGGCAATCAACAAGGGAATGATAGCCTCCTACCAGGCTGACTCCAATCTGGTTTCGCTCTGCCAGTACGCCGTTATAAACTGACCGCGAAGCGTTCACGTCTTGAATGCCAAAAAAGTTATCATGGACATAAGCATTTTGAACGATCAATCCACCTGATTCATGAATCGAAATTCCATCGTCACCGTTATGGCGGGCGATCACATTTTCAAGTCGAATGCCGCGACAGTCGCCGTGGATATTAAATCCGTCATTTGAGAAAAATTCAGCTGACAGATTGCGACAGACGATATAGCTGGCGCTGGTGAGTGTGAAACCGCTGACTCGTAATGTTGCTTCCAGTTCATAGTCAGCCGGTTGCTTTCCGGGAGCGCAAAGAAAATAGATTTTATTTCCACTGCGGTCCCAGTAATGCTGACCTGTCTGGAGGAGTTCCTGCCTTTTGACTTGAGGTACGCGTTTACCTCGCGATACAAGAAAGGGATTCCCATAAGGGGTTTTTTCAAGTGGGAACACATACAGGTTTTCAGAGACGTTTTCCCATTTGGGTGCGTCGATAGTTCTCAATCCAGATAATACGGCCCCATTCCCTTCGACGATAAATGGACGATCAGGCCGCCCTCCCAAATTGCGGAACAGCATGGTTTCCTGGTAGGGGATCCCTGTGTTAGCGAGTTCCAGAGTATCACTGGTTTCTGCAAAAGAGATCGCTTTGGAGATCGTGGCAACTGCAGTCGCTTGTGTGATTCCATCATGATTATCATTACCAGTCTGATTATTCACAAACCAGGTTGCAGCATCTGCGGATGAAATAGCTGGTGAACCTGCCAGTAGCCAGACAATTAGCAGGCAACTATAAAGTCGTATAGAGAGGGATGGCTGCTTAAATAAAGAGAAGAGAGCTGAGGAGTGCATGTGATGGGCCTGGAAATTACCTGAGGGCAGTAGGGTAGTGGAGGATTAAACTTAGAAGAAAGAAGAAAAATAAGGAATAATCTGCACGCGAAAAGCCTGCAGACTGAAGTATCCAAAGAATGCTGCGGCCCAAACCATCGCTATAAATCGAATCGGGCTGGTACTGATACTGCGACTGAGAATTTTCGAGTTCATATATAACAGGATCATCGAATACAAAAACATCACGCCTCCGTTCATAGCCGCTGATGTTTCGATCAGAAACAGAGGTTGTTTGAAGTGTGGATTGACAGAACCGTAAAGCAGGATTGCAGAACCCAACAGAATCTCGCCCCAGAGAAAGCAGTAGTATAACTTACTCAGTGACCAGTTTGCATTATTTCTGAGATAATTGACTTTCAGGATATCAGCTGAAATACGCGCGGTCGCATCCAGCACACCCAGTTCGGTAGTCAGTAAGATGGCTGCTCCCATCAGAAGAAACATTAACTTGAAGGTACCGCCGAGACGTCCTTCCAGCAAGATAGCCTGTCCCCAGATGAAATTGAGACCGGTCCCAAACTGGGAGACTCCTTCTTTTAATTGTCCGTCGGCGTTATAGAACAAAGAATAAGAAATCAGAGATAATAAAATCAGGCATGCCAGACAAGTCAGGAAGAAACTGAAAAAGTGCTCAATATTGGCAGCCCGCCACCACTGCTTCCAGCGAGTCTGATTTTCAGGAGTGTGTTTGAAATGGTAGCCAACTTCGCTGACTGCTTCTTCCTGCCCGGTAATCGGACTGGTTATGCGTCCGATAAATTTGCCCATGCCGTAACCTTTGTCTTTGATGAAATTACTCTGTCCGAGATTCATCGTGCCACCTGCGCCGGCAAAAGCCAGTGCCCCGAGTAATGCCATCGTTTTCAAGCCACTCGATTCATCGGGCATCTGACCGAAATTGACAGCACCTTTCATCATGGAAGTGACTGCGTAGGGCTCAATCAGATAAATGCCCAGGATCACTGCAATGACAAAGATCATGCCTACCAGAAAGATTTGAATTTTTTCAACCGTGTTATAAACGACGGGTCCAGTCGTTAATACAATGCCAACCAGTAGCAGACCAGCGATTCCCAGGAAAGAGCTGTATTTAGCCTCGTACTGCAAATCTTGCCCCTGGTTGATTTTTTCATATAGTTCCGGCGCATGATTATGAATTTGATTCTGTGTGAATGTATTGCCAAGTGTCTCGCGTTCTTGGGCACTCATTTTTCCGCGCCATTTCAAAACTCCAGTTTCAGTCGAGTACTCAATTTTTTCAGATGGCAGACGATCCTGGGAAAACTGAGTAGGCGTTGGATCGATTTGAACACTGGCAATCGTCTCAGGCCCGAAAAAAGTCCAGCTGAGCATCGTACCTGCACCGGTGGCCCAGCCCGGCCACGCCCAGGGTATGATGTTCAACAGCAGCATGATCCAGGCCCAGTGTTTATTCAGTCGACAGAATCCGGTGATGGCACTTTCCCCCGTTGCCAGCGTCCAGCGCTCAATTTCCATATTCATGAAAAATTGTGTGAGTACACCCAGTAGACAGGCCCAGAAGAAGACGAAGCCAGTTTTATAGGTGATATAAGGCCAGAGCACGAATTCTCCCGATCCCAGTGAGAGACCTGCCAGCATAATGCTGGGGCCAATCATTTTTCGCCAGGAGATCGCCGGAGGAAGGTCCTGATATTTCAGAGGAGGTAGAGACTGATGTGGTATGACCTCATCGGGTACCAGTTCTTCTTCAAGATCAGGTTGGCTATGATCGGACATGGGAGTGTCTTTCGTGAACGGCGAGCGGGATTCAGAAGGTTTTTAATTCTAAGCAGATTGGTACAGGTTCGCCACTCAACTCGTATGTCACCAGCAAAAAGACAGGAAACGAGCGATGTCGTAAGCTGGGGTGAAATTCAGCCTGCCAGGACTGATTTTCAGAGGGAACTCAAGACTGGTTCCGAGACACTCGTTTTGCGATGTCACTTAAACCAACCAGCTCTGCCCTGCCGCGTGACTGATCGACCAGTTTGCAGATTAATTTGATGGTTTCGAAATGTGGGTCTTCGACATACATGATTGATGGATGACATAAGAAATCGAAGACACCTCCCTGCTCGATCACCTGTTGAATACAGAGTTCGACCGACTTCAGAAAATATTCCAACTTCCAGAAACTGGTACGAAATGCCCCGACATCGCTGATGGGGCTCATGGGAATTTCAACCAGACCAGATGGATAAATATAAGGTTGAGCTTCTTTCTGTGCAGAGAGAATAGACTGATAAATATCGTTGTCCGGTTCCGTCTTGGGAGGACTGTATTTGTGTCTGGGATATTTGGAACTGACCCAGGAGAAGCCTTCTGCTAATAGCATATTTTGTAAGTCTGCGCGATCATTCAATGCTGTAGTGGATCCTCCCGGGGTCCGGAATCCATCAGGTGAAATATTCAGTCGCTGTTTCATTGCCTCCGTTGTCAGGCGAATATTCTGACGAATGACTTGATCAGCTGTCTTTCCACCCAAAAGCCAGGGAGAACGCTGGAAACGAAACTGTGTTTTCTCAGCCTCCGTTGCCCAGACATTAACATGATCATAAGTGTGATTGCCAATCGGGTGTCCCAACTCAGAGATCGTTTTCAACCATTTGACATCTTCCTGTTCCAGAACGCGTCCTACACAAAAGTAATGGATGATTCCATTCAATCCGGATGCTATTTCAGCCGCCTTTAATGAATAGGTTTTCGTTTCCTGGTTCAAGTTCCCTTTTTGAAAATCCCATTCCATCATTTCACGTTGCGGATACTGGCGACTCATTTCCAGGTCAAAGGTAATTGCGATTTGTGCTTTCGGGGTAACATGAGATTCAGAGGCCCTTGAATTGTAGTTCTGAACTCCAAGAGTGCTGGCAATAACTGAGCTCAAGAAAGAGCGACGTGATAGTGAGAAATTGAAATCTGTTTTTAAACGATTTTGAAAGTCCATCATGAGTCCTGAGCTGATCAGTAAGTTCGTATTTGTCAGTACAGACGCCCGATTATATAACAGAAAATAAATGTTTCATCAGGATTTTACACGATGGGTAGAATTGTAAATTTCTAATATAATATAGAGCTATAAAACAGGCATCATTCTGTGATATTTCGTTTCCGGGGGGCCAACAAAAAAACAACTTGTATATTGATTTGTTCAGGGTTTCCTGGTACAATCAATTCCGTTGTCTGGGAGTGGTTTTTAGCCACATTTCCATTTCTGCCTGGGGGCAGCCGCGGAGTGACCGCTGTAGGTGTCACTAAATATTTATCGCGTCATTCTATCCATCATGCGTCCTTCCTGACTCTTAGGAAACGCTCCTTCATTCTTTTGAAGCATACGGTTTGCGTCAGAGGTACGCGCTGCTGCAACTGATAGAAAGCGAGATAAATCACTGGTAGGTTTTGATCTCATGACGGAATCAAGCACATACATTGAGTCTGATAGATTTGCATTCGAACTAGTGGCTAACCTTGCCAAGTCTCCAGGAGCTTTTCCACAAACTGGAAAATACAGCAGTAAGATCTGGGCTCAGCTTTTTGGAATGACGGAGAAGAATTTCAAGGAACTCTTAAAAGAGACCAGGATACCCTACTTTAAATTTGGCAGTAATATCATTGTGGATGCTCAAGATTTCTGGTCAGGTCAAACACATCGAGAAGTCTAAGCTCACGTTGTTCACCATTGAGTCTCCTTTAGACCCAATGCAACACAGGTAGCTTTCACTTTTTGAAGTGTTGTGCGATGGCCCAAGACTGGCGGACTCCTGAAGAATACTTCAGAATCTTCTTAGGAGGAATTTATGAGCAAGGAGTC
>NZ_JBLXFK010000004.1:0-491104 GCF_048262075.1 Gimesia sp. | reverse complement strand
CGTTTTGCCAAACACAATTTCCAGCGAACTGGCAAAAAATCAGAAAATTAAAACGTGACAGCGTCACGCAGGCATCATTGCGCAAACACAAATCAAAAAAACAGCGGCAGTGCCATTCGTTCCTGACACCTTTTTTAGCTTCTGACACCTTTTTTAGCTCCAATAAGCCATGAGCTACCTCGATGGTGCGTGGTTAAACAACTGACTCGGCTTCACAGAAATCCGCGACCATGTTGACCAGTTTTCTGCGGTCAATGGGTTTGGTGAGATAGTCATTGCAGCCGACACTGATGCATTTTTCCCGATCTCCTTCCATGGCATTGGCGGTCAGAGAGATAATCGGTCCTGGATAACCCTGCTCACGCAGGAGTCGGGTCGCGCTATACCCATCCAGAATCGGCATCTGCATATCCATCAGGACCACATCATACAGTAACCCGATTTCCAATGCCCGCATTGCGGCCTTCCGGGCAGCTTCACCATTTCCTGCTACCGTCACTTCGGCTCCGGATTTCTTCAAAATAAAGCTGATCAGCTTCTGGTTATCAGGGCCATCCTCTGCCAGCAGGACTTTTTTCCCTTTCAGTGCAAAGGCCTGTTCCTCAAGCTGGGCAGCAGTCTCCGATGCGCGTGCCGCGCGGGATTTCCTCTTTGGTAATTCCTGCAGTAGCTGAATGTCTTCCAGGTTGCCTGTACTCACCGTTGCATTGAACCGGGAACCCTGGTTTAACTCGCTGGTCGCTGAAATATCACCACCCAGAACATCGGTGAGACGTTTGCAGATGGTCAGCCCCAGTCCCGTTCCACCATATTTCCGGGTAGTAGAAGAATCGGCCTGAGAAAAAGGACGAAACAGACCGGCCATCTGAGCTTCTGTCATCCCGATTCCCTGGTCAATCACGGTAAACTGAACCTGAGGTGTTCCACCAGGATTTTCCAGATAGGATGTCTCCAGGCGAATCGTGCCCACTTCCGTAAATTTTATCGCATTCCCGATCAGGTTGATCAGAATCTGTCGGATCCGTGTCGGGTCGGAATGAATCTCTGCAGGCAGTGGGAACTGGTAACTGGCTTCCAGCTTCAGTCCTTTGGCTTCTGCTCTGACCTGCACCAGTTCCAGCACTTCTTCCACAATTGTCTGGGGTGAACAGAGAATTGATTCGACATCCAGTTTCCCTGCCTCGATTTTGGACAGATCCAGAATATCGTTGATCAGCTCCATCAAATGCCCGCCGTTACGTTTGATGGTATCCAGCGAATCGGAGATCAGCTCGGGCAACTGGAGCGACTTTGCTTCCAGCTCCAGAAGTTCCGTATAACCTAGAATGGCTGTCATCGGCGTCCGGATTTCATGACTCATATTTGCCAGGAAGGCACTTTTAGACCGGTTGGCAGCCTCGGCCTGTTTACGTAATGATTTCTGTTCGCGCAGCAGTTCCAGTGCACGAATTGCGTTTCGCACGCGGGCTTTGATTTCGGAATCGGTCGCCGGTTTGGGAATGTAATCGAAGGCACCTTCCTCAAAGGCGCGTGTAATTCCTTTGCCATCGTTTTGAGACGTCACCATGATCACGGCGACTTCGTCGACCTTAAAGTTCGCGCGTACCTCACGCAGAACGGCAAAGCCATCCAGGACTGGCATCTCCACATCCAGCAGTACCAGATCTGGTTTCAGTTCATGAACTTTTTGCCGACCTTCTTCGCCATCAGCAGCGGTATGAAGTTCGTACCCATCCTGCTGCAGTGCCTTAGAGAGAATTCTGCGGACAACGTCCGAATCATCGACAATTAAGATCTTAGCGGGTTGATTATTGCTCATGTTTATTCTGTCTATGCCTGACTTGACAGTTTTTGAACTGGGAAAGTTTATCTAAAGCTAGGTCAGAGAATGAAGTTGAGTCAGCTAACTGCAGGGGTTTCCCCCGTATTTAAGGCGAAACTCCGGGCGCAAGTTCCGATTAAAAGAGTTACGACAGATTTCGCAGAAGGTTCAGTGCGGTAGATGGCCCACACACTTTTTCAGGTATTCCCTGAAAACTTCCAGTTCGTTCAGTCATCAGAGATACGTAAGGCAGGTATTTCCTGTTTGAGGGAATCCAGGACGTCATCGGAAACGCCGGTATTGCTCAGGCTCAACTCTACCAGCTCGGGAGTGGCAGACAAATAAGACACGCCCACATCGGTCACCGCCGTATGATCCAGCACCAGCACTTTGAGATGCGGCAGGCGGGCCAGCATTTTCAGACCCACATCGGTAATCTGTGTGCCATCCAGGTGTAAGATTTCCAGATTGCGACACTCGGAAATCACTGTCGCCGTATGATCGGTAACCGGGCAGTTTGATAATAGCAAACAAGTTAAGGTTTCTTTAGCAGCACCCTGCTTTAGTATAACCAGTTCTTCTTCCTGAAAAGTAGAATCTGCCAGGCTGATGCCCGACAGTCCCTTTTTATTTAAGAGATTCATCAGAACTGATTGCTTAAGCTGGCATGTCCAGATTGAAAGATATTTTAGCTGGGTGATTCGTGACAGCGCAGCCGCCCGTTTCTGATCAATTATAAAACCTGATAAATGAATTTCTTTCAGCTTATGAAAATCGGGTAACAGCGCAAATAATTCATCGATCTCCTCGGAACTGTTTTCAGGCTGCCTGTCCCATTCCAACCAGTTTACAGAGCGATGATAATTGATAATGGGTCGTGGTATAAAAGCGGGGCCTGGTGCCGAACCATAATTGAAAACAGCGGTTTTTCCTGCATCATTCTCATCAATGACCAGTAGTTGCGCCTTCTGCTTCTGAAAGGCTGAAACGTGCGAATGAAATCGTATGACCAGAAAGACCGACCAGACGACCAAAGCGCAAATTGCAATGAGAGTGGCAATCAGACCACGGCGGATGAGAATCCGTCTGTTCTTTTGATTGATTTGAACAGACGTGGTTTCGACATCAGCACTCATTCACACCTCAACTCACTCAGCGGGCGGTCCACCCGCCATCAACGGTGACCATACTGCCCGTCATATAACTGGACGCATCGCTGGCCAGAAAGATCGCCGCGCCCTGAATCTCTTCCATCCGTGCCCAGCGGTTCATCGCCACAGCGCCGACGATGAATTTTTTGATCTCTTCGGTTTCCGCAAACGGTTCATTCATCGGCGTCAGAAACGGTCCCGGGCAGATCGCGTTACACGTAATTCCGTATTCACACAGTTCCAGTCCCAGCGCCCGCGTCATCTGCACCATGGCGCCTTTGCTGGCAGTGTAAGGCGTACGGTTCGACATGCCCACCAGACCCAGCGTACTGGCCAGGTTGATAATCTTTCCGTATTTCGCCGCCTTCATATGCGGTACGACAGACCGCACGCATAACCAGGGACCGGTCACATTTACATTCTGCACATCCTGAAATTCTTCGAGCGTCAGTTCATCAATGGGCCCGCGAATATTAATGCCCGCGTTATTGATCAGAATATCGATCTTGCCGAACTCCGAGATCGCCCGCTCGGTCATGGCGGCCACCTGGTCTGCATCGGTCACATCGGCTGCCATACCGATCACCTTGTTTCCATAGTCGGACTGAATCTGAGCTGCTGTTGCTTCGACTTCAGCCTGGTTGCGACTGGTGAGCAGTAGATTCGCGCCCGCCGATGCCAGACCTTCCGCCATTGCTGAACCCAGGCCCTTGGAACCTCCGGTAATAATGGCAGCACGACCAGTTAAATCGAACAGTTTGATTCCAGGCAGCATGGATCATCCTTCCTCAGAGAGATATTCAACGGGTAGAGATTACAGAAATATGTTTCTGGAACGCAGGATCTATCTCCGGATAATCACTGCGATAATGCACGCCGCGACTTTCGCGCCGCTCAATCGCCGAAGTGATCATCAGCTGCGAAACCAGCAGCATGTTCTGCAGTTCCCAGCCATTCAATGTTCTGAATTCACGATCGACTACATACCGGTTCCAGAAGTCAACTTTGTCTTTGGCATTTTTTAACGAATCGGCACTGCGGGTAATGCCCACGTCGCGCCACATCAGGCTCGCCAGTGAGTTGCGCAGATCCTTGCTGTTTAAATCTTCGTCGGAACGTTTTTCGACATCCCAGTCCGGCAGCAGGGAAGCCGAATACTGGTCCGGTTGATTCAAAGCCGCCTCTGAGGCACCGCGGCCCGCAGCAGCGCCAAAGATCAAACCTTCCAGCAAACTGTTCGATGCCAGTCGATTACTGCCGTGCAGCCCGGTCGAAGTCACTTCGCCGGCCGCCCACAGATTCGGCACCGACGTTTGTGCCTGCAGGTCGGTCTTCACACCACCAATCATGTAATGCGCACCAGGTCGGACGGGGATCTGATCTTTCGAGAGGTCCAGCCCGAAGCTCGCGCAGACTTTGCTGATGTTGGGAAACCGCTCTTTGACCAGCGATTTTTCCAGGTGGGTCAAATCGAGATACACGCAGGAATGGCTGGTTTTCAGCATGCGATCGGTAATCGCCCGGCTCACAATATCGCGATGCGCCAGCTCCAGATCGGGATGATATTCCGACATGAACCGCACGCCGTTACAGTCGCGCAGATAAGCGCCTTCGCCACGAACCGCTTCGGAAATCAGATACCGGGCACCGCCAGCAATATAGAGTACGGTGGGATGGAACTGCATGAACTCCATGTCCTGCAGCAGTGCCCCCGCGCGGAACGCCAGAGCATGCCCATCACCGGTCGCCAGTGGAGGATTCGTGGATTCGCGAAACAGACAGCCCGCGCCCCCGGTTGCTAAAATCACCTGCTTGGCCCAGATCAGCGATTTACCATGGTAGCGATTCCAGATCACCGCGCCCCGGCACTTGCCGTTCTCCGTGACCAGATCAATGGTCGGTGTTTTGGTCCAGGTCTGAATAGAAGGTCGACTGTTGACCGCCAGCACCAGTGCCCGCATCAGTTCTTTGCCCGTGGCATCGCCCAGCGCATGCGCTACACGACGGTGACTGTGCCCCCCCTCTTTGGTGAGCGCGATTTTACCATCTTCCGTATCGAAATCGGCCCCCAGTTCCACCAGTTCCTGGATATGTCGCGGCGCCTCGCGGCACACATATTCTACCAGGGCCTCATCACACAGATTCTTGCCAGCCGCCAGCGTATCCTGGATATGATTAGTGATGTTATCCAGCGGGTCGAGCACTCCCGCGATGCCACCCTGGGCATACGCACTGTTTGACTGCGAGACCTTACCTTTATTGACGATGATCGTTTCCAGCCGCGGATCGATCTCCAGCGCGGCCCGGGAACCGGCGATTCCGCCACCAATGATCAGCACATCGGTAAAGATATGGGGGATGCGTTTCGGATTGATTCGAGCAAGATAGCGCTGACCAGGTTCAATAGAAATCGGATCCAAGTCTCAGTGCTCCTTAAGCTCATTTTGCCGAGACCAGCGGCTTCATCAACCGCTGCGCCTCGCAGAGATCAGATAGTCATGCAGGAAAATCCGCCATCGACGGCAACATTCGTTCCCGTGACAAAACTGCCGGCTTTGCCAGCCGCCAGCAGCAGCACGGCACCCGCCAGTTCTTCGGGATCACCAAATCGATTGGCGGGCGTATGATTCATAATACTCGCTACCCGCTCTGGTGTCAGCACTTTTCGATTCTGTTCTGCAGGAAAAAAGCCGGGAGAGAGCGCATTCACACGAATACTCCGCTCCGCCCATTCGCGGGCCAGATTCTGCGTCAGATTCAAAACCGCTGCTTTCGAAGCCGAATACGTAAACACGCGCGACAGCGGCGTGATGGCACTCATGGAAGCAATGTTGATAATCGAACCGGCAACATTGTTGTCCAGCATCGACTGGCCGAACACCTGGCAGGCGACTTTCACACTCAGCAGATTCACGCGGAAGATCTGCTCCCACTCTTCATCACTGATTTCCAGGAAAGGAGTCGCTGCGTTGATGCCTGCACCGTTGACAAGAATATCGGTCGTGCGTCCATTCGATTTGAGATGCGCCACCAGTGCTTCCAAGTCAGCGCGGCTGGTGGAATCGGCTTTGAAGAATTCTGCGGTCCCCTGCAGTTCTTCAATCATCTTTACGCGGCCGGCCCCGTTTTCCGCGTTGCGACCCACAATCACAACATGAGCGCCCGCCTGCGCCAGAGTATCGGCGATGGCACCACCCAGGACGCCGGTCCCTCCGATGACAACCGCTGTTTTACCCGTCAGGCCGAACAGGCTCTGCAGATATTCCGATGAGCTGGATTCACTCATCACATACCACCTTCTCTATATATTTGAACCAACAACAGCCTGAAAGATGTGTCCTTCAGGCTGTGATTGAAGTCTTAACCAATGAATTCCAGTTTAACCGGGTTGGGAATAATGCCTGCTTCGTAACCCCGCTTCAGCAACTCAGCGACGGCTTCCCGCCCCTTTTCGCCGAAGTCCAGCGTCCAGTCGTTGACATACATGCCTACGAATTTATCAGCGCTGTCCCGGTTCAGATCGCGACCATACTGTAACGCATGATCCAGAGCTTCACCCCGGTGTTCCAGGCCATATTCGATGCTGCGCTTTAGAATGGCAGTAACTTCTTCCATCATCTCCTGGCCCATGTCTTTGCGAATCGCATTCGCACCAAGGGGCAGAGGCAGACCGGTTTCTTCGTACCACCACTCGCCCAGATCGACGACCAGTTTCAATCCCTGACTGCCATAAGTCAACTGGCCTTCATGGATGATCAGACCCGCATCGAACTTGCCCTGCTCGACCAGATTCAGAATCTCATCGAAGGGATGCTCTTCATATTCGAAGTCATCACCCAGCAGTAATTTGAGTGCCAGAAACGCGGTGGTCAACTTACCGGGAATCGCAATTTTTTTGCCCCGCAGATCGTCAATGCTCCACGCTTCGCGGGCGACAACCATTGGACCATATTTGTCACCCATGGACGCCCCACAGGAACAGATCGCGTAGGTATCTGTCAGGTAGGCATATCCGTGCAGACTGACAGCTGTCAGCTCCAGCTCGGCATTGAAGGCCCGCTGGTTCAGCGATTCAATATCCTGTAACTCATGAGTAAATCGATACTTACCAGTTTCGATCTTGTCATTTGCCAGAGCATGAAACATAAAGGCATCGTCCGGATCGGGACTGTGGCCTACCTGAATTAATATTTTTTCATCTGTCATCATGGGTCACACACAAATAATGGGGTCTTGGTGAATATGTAAACGATTGAACGCCGGCTGACGCACCAGCTTCAACAGCAGACTATATAAGCTCAAAAGCGTTGCAGAACACTATAGAGAGTTCCCCGCCACTTAGCCACCTTGCAGCAATAACAACTTCAAAGCCGATAACTGGCAACAAAAAACGCTTCCAGCTGATCGAGTAAGTCTCTGAAACCCCGAAGTTATTGAATCAGGAAAACAAAACATGTATATTAATACACATTAGACCGGTTTGTTTTTCTACCACGAAACACACGAAAAAGCACGAAATTTCAAATTGAATTTTCATACTGTTGAGATGAGGCAGGCTAATAATCTCAACACAAAAATAGAGAGAAGTTGATTTTTTAGAGTGAAGAAACTCTGACTGTTACGGGCTACCAACTGAATTTTTTCGTGTGGTTTCGTGCTTTTCGTGGTAGCAGTAAAACTCACTCATATTCCAGTATTTTCTGCAGCAAGTCAGCCGGACTGTCTTCAGGATGCACATCAATTTCGCGGCATTCGGTGATGTTGCGAAAAAACGTATGCTGGCGTTTGGCGAACCGCCGCGTCTGCTGTTTCAGCATTTCGACCGCCCGTTCCCAGGACCACACGCCTTCCAGGTAATCGATCAGCTCTTTATATCCCAGCGCCTGCCGCGCCGTGCGACCCATCGGCACTTCCGCTGCCAATAACTGTTTGACTTCGTCCAGCAACCCTTCCTCCAGCATTTGATCGACGCGCAGATTGATGCGGTCATACAGCCACTCCCGGTCCGGCAGTAACCAGAAGACGTGCGCCGGACATTCCTCGGGGGTCAGTACATCTTCCGCATGTTGAGACGATAGCGGGACGCCGGTCACATGATAGACTTCCAGTGCGCGGGCCACGCGGCGGACATCGTTGAAATGATATTTCTCTGCAGAAACCGGATCGACGGCTGCCAGTCGCTGATGCAGCGCTTCATTCCCTTCCGCCGCTGCAAACGTTTCCAGCTCGCTGCGATAATCCCAGTCGGCAGAAGGCCCGTTAAACACGCCACGCAAAATTGCCCGCAAATACAGACCCGTTCCCCCGACGAACAGTGGCGTTTTTCCGCGAGCGACAATCTCTCGGCAACATGCTTCCGCCTCCGTAAAGTAGTCGGCGACACTGTACTTTTCATGCGGATCAATCAGATCCAGCAGATGGTGGGGCACCCGTTCCCGATCGGATGCAGACGCTTTCGCGGTCCCGATATTCATGCCTCGATACAACGACATCGAGTCCATCGCCAGGATTTCAGCGTTCAGATGTTCTGCCAGCAGCAGGCTGAGTTCGGTCTTGCCACACGCGGTGGGACCTGCCAGAAACCAGCACTGTTGTAGGATTTCCCGGGGAAACTGCATGTTGAATCAACTTGGAATCACGAGCGTCCCCTCGTCAAAATGGGGGACTCTCTGTTTACGGGGACTCGTCATCCGAGCCCTTTTCAGCTAGGATACACGAGGAATTGCGATACCTTCACAATTCCTGACTGTCATAGAGTATATTTATCCGCGTCGAATGTCGAAAGAGAGACACCATGGCGAGTTTTGAAGCCAGCGTTCAACTGAATGCCACACCGCAGGAAATGTTTGAATTTCTGATTGATACCGAGAACATCCTGAAGATCAGTCCCCCCGATACCGGCCTGTCGTTCACGAAAAAACCAGATAAATTATATCACGGCGCCATTCTGGAATTTCAGATCCAGGGCTTCGGTAAAGTTCAGGAAGGGACACACGAAATCATCGTGTTTGAAGAACCCACGCTGTTCACCGAAAAGCAGATCTCAGGCCCGCTCAAATCATACACCCACGAACACCATATCGTACCCGCTGGTGAAAACCAGATCACGCTCATCGATCGACTGGAGTTCGAACCACCCGGAGGCCTGCTCGGCTTTCTGATCACCGAATCCAAACTCCTCGACCTGTTCGACGAAGGCTTCTATCAGCGTCACCTGACACTGAAGAAACTGTTTCCCTGAGCCACGAGTCATTTGATAATCGAACGATTGCCCTGCTGCAACTGCTGACCTTGTGGTCGGGCGATCCGTTCTGCAGGCAGACCCAGGTCCGCCTGTACCGGTTCATCGGGTTCCGTCAGGTAAACGGTTTTTAAAGCATCCAGTCTCTGTTTGATCAATGACAGCTGCTCCAGTTCTTCGGTGATCGAGACATTGGATGCTTCCAGAACACCAGGCCGAATCACTCCTGCCCCTTTAGATCCCGGCGTCAAAACCCGAGCGACACCCGCACGGGGAGTTGCGGTAAACAGACAGGACTCCCGCGGAAACAACTCACTCGCATCAGTGAAGCAGGCAATTTGAAGTTCGCCGGCGGCCACTTCCTCTTCCATGTCAGGCAGCAGAGCAGTTACTTTTCCCGTTTCCGAAATTTGAATGGAATGCGCCTCAGCAGGCAGCTTGATCTCGGGCACGATCAGATAATTGTGCTGTGAACCACGAATACACAACCGGCGGTCGGCATCAAACATCAGTCGCCCCGTGCGGGTGAACGCGGTTGTCTCTCCCAGTCGCACCTGTAGAAAACCCTGCCCCTCAATGGCGATATCAAGTTCACGCCCCGTTTTCAGCAGTTCGCCATTCGCCTGGGAAATACGCGTCTGCAGAACCTGGCTGCCCATGCCTACCGCGATCGGCGGTTCCGTTTCCGATTCTTCACTCGACGGCGATTTGACATATTCATACGGCAGTGATTCAAATTCAACATACAAGCGCTTAAAGCCAATTGTCCCGGCGTTCGCGATATTATTCACAATTACGTCCCGAGATAATCGTAAGGCATCAACCGTCGGACGCAGACGCTGCTGCAATTCGTCCCGGTCCGCTTTGGAAGAAAAACCGATGAACCCCGACTGATCGGGCAATACATTTTGTGTTGAAGAAACCGGCCGCTGAGGCATCGAAGCTTCAAACCGCGGCTCCAGTTGCACCCACTTGTCCTGTGAGCCGCGCATGGCACCTTTGGGCTGCAGCAGTTTGCGAATCGAAAGTAAATCGGAGGCCACTTTGTGAGGCACGCCTCGCAGTTCTTCAAACCAGATCTGTAATTCTTCCTCGGTTGCGTCAGGCAGATGCTCGCGAATAATCGAACGCGTCATCTTGTCATCGCGTTCATCAGAGCGTTTTTGTGAATCAGCCAGCGGCTCTGCATTCAAGGGAGGCATCAAAGGGCCGGGCGTTTGCAGAAAATCCTGAAACGGTTTTGCCAGAGTCGGCGGCTCCGGATCAGCATCTTCTCTGATGTCGCCTGAAAGCTCGGTTTCCACCGTGCCCGGCGTACGCAACACAGGACCATTCACCGCAGCATCATCCGAGGTGAGTTCAGCCGTATTCTCTGTCAGGTCTTCGGTTTCTGCCAGCGCCAGTTCTACGGGATCCACAGACCCTATACCCAGGATGCTTCCTTCCTGAATCCACTCTCCCTCTTCAGCGGCGTCAGCAGTGAATTCGCGTGGTTCCTGCGTCAGTGTGAGGGAGACAGGAGTACGCCCCTCAGCAAAGCCCAGGTCCTTCAGATACAGAATTCCCTGAACAAACAACACACCGCTTAAGACACAAACGGAAACAGCAAAAATGATCCGCTCAAAGTTTTTTCTCATATCCTGCTTCCTTGCAGTAACAAGGTTCGACATCCAGTTTCGACCTGCTGATTCCTGGAGCGCATCACATTTAACCACAGCGTCTCTCAAACTATTTTACTCGGTTCAAATAGCCCCGAAGACGCTACAGTAAAACTGGACACAGTCTAGATCAAATCAGAATCGTTAAGTTATCGGAATTAACGGTTTAGGACAAGACTTTTCTCAGCACTGCATCCACCATCAGAACCGATCACGCTGTTCTTATATATTCTGACGGGTGAGAGCCCGCGAATGTAGCGTAATCCGCCATGAATCACGTACAATAACAGACTCTTCATAATAAATCGGCACACCGGTTTAAGCGGAGAGACCACCAGAATAATGCAAACACCAATTGATCAAGTGACATGACTCCCTGATAAACCAAAGCGCTGCCATGAATATGACACTCCCCAAAGTTTACCGAGTCCGCCAGAACTTCCCGTCCTCACGGATCGAAAACATAGCAGAAACGGTTCGCTTAGAACTGGCAAAGCTCAATCTGGAGAAAACAGTCAAACCAGGAGAGTCTGTCGCGATTACCGTCGGCAGTCGTGGCATCGCCAATATCGCTCTGATTATCAAGACCACCATCGATTATCTGAAATCAATCGACGCGGTCCCGTTCATCGTCCCCGCCATGGGCAGCCATGGTGGTGGTACCGCTGAGGGACAGACCGAAGTGATTGCCGCTTATGGAATTACCTCAGAAACGATGGGCGTGGAAATTCGCTCCTCCATGGAAACGGTCATCGTCGATACCACCTCGCACGGTATTCCCGTCCATTTCGACAAGCACGCCTACGAAGCCGACCATGTCCTGATTTGCGGACGCGTCAAACCGCACACTCGTTTTGTCGGCGACATCGAATCCGGCCTGCATAAAATGATGCTCATCGGCCTGGGTAAACATGCAGGCGCCAAAATCTATCACCGCGCGATCGAAGACATCAGCTTCGAAGAAATCATCAACGCCGTCGCCAAATCAATCCTGCAGAAATGTTCGGTCGTCGCGGGGCTGGCAATCGTGGAAAACTCTTACGACCAGACCGCCCTTATCGAAGCCGTCCAACCTGACGAGTTTTACGAAAGAGAAAAAGCGCTGCTCAACATCGCCCGCGACTGGCTGCCTCGACTCCCCTTCCCGCAGACCGATCTGCTCATCGTCGACCGCATTGGAAAAAACATCAGCGGATCGGGTATGGACGCCTGCGTGATTGGGCGCAAGTTTAACGATCACGTCGCCACCGAACGCGATAATGTTTCCGCCAAACGCATCATGATTCGCGGACTCACCGCAGAAACGCACGGCAATGCCTGTGGCATCGGCCTGGCTGAATTCACTAATGAGCGCACCGTCGCCAGCGTGGACTGGAAAATCACCCGGATTAACGCTAATACTGGTAGTCACCCGACCGCAGCCATGGTACCGCTGGCCTACCCGACCGACCGCGAAGCCATTGAGGCGGCCCTGCAAACTATCGGACTGGTTTCCCCCGAAGCCAGCCGCATCGTACAGATTTATGACACGCTCGAATTGAGTGAAGTCATCGTCAGTGAAACGTACCTGGAGGAAATCAACAGTCGCGACGATCTGGAAATCATTGCCGGACCGTTCGAACTGGCCTTTGACGAGGAACAGAATCTGACACCCGTTTTCAAAGCACCACGACACTAATGCTTTATCAAGCTGGAAATTGAGAGTTGCAGGTGTTGTTTATCTGCTCCGTTGTCGCACTCTCGTGATATTGTTCAACCCAAAATTTAAAAATGACACTCCACTAATTCATTTAACATCAACAGAAAGAACGACATGTCCACCGAAGGCCTCTCTGCTGCCGCTCTTGAAGAACTTGCCAAGTACGATACTCCCACCGTCTGCAACGTGATCGAACTCTGGAACATTCGCCCCCGCAATACCGGCTACATGAATGATTCGATCAAAGCCTGCTTCCCCAAGATGCCGCCCATGGTCGGCTATGCGTTGACGTCCACCTTCCGCAGCATGGCACCTCCCCGCAGCGGCGACGTCTATTCCGGCCTCGATGCCCAGGTTGCTGCGTTCGAATCTCTGCCCGGTGCTCCCGTCGTCGTCTACCAGGACATCGACGAACCCACCGCGTCCGCCACCTTCGGCGAAGTCATGTGCTCCACCTATAAAGCCTACGGCGCAAAAGGCATCATCACTTCAGGAGCCGGACGTGATCTCGATCAGGTCGAAGCCCTCGACTTCCCCGCTTTCACGAATGGTACCAACTGTGCCCACGGGTACTGCCACACACTGCAGGTGAATGTCCCCGTGACCGTCGGCGGCATCCCCATTTATCCCGGTGACCTGCTGCACGGCGATCTGAATGGCGTCACTACGATCCCGACCGAAATCGCCTCGGAAGTTGCCGACGCCTGCAAAGACCTGATGAAAGCAGAAGACATCGTGCTCGACTATCTCAAAACAGGCAACCTGACTCCCGAAGGCCTCGGCAACGCCCGCAAAGAACTCGGAGCCGAAATCGCCAAACTCGGCAAACGGCTGCGTGGAGAATAGTTGATCTTCAAGTCAAAGTGATTCAGTAGAAAAAGCCGGCTCTTTCGGGAGGCCGGCTTTTTTTGTGAGATATGGATTGAGCACTCTGTTCGGACACATGGGTAACACTCGCGCAAACTGCTATCTGAATACAACCTCGGGTGGTCCCAGATGCAATCCGAGATTACCACAGGCAACAGGAAACTGACAGTGAAAATGTTCGAACGACAGGCGTTTTAACAACCCGTTTGCGGTAGGGGCAAACTCATGGGGTTACCCCATACTCGGATTCATCGCTTGTACTGACAGTTTCCTGCTGGCTGCGCTCGGCCCGGATTATATCCAGCCTCACCCACTGTTTTTCATTTCGTGTCGTTTTATGCCACTCGCGTTATGCCACTCGAGGTTCAATTCAATCTTCGTCGTCGGCACCTTCGTTGGCTTCATGCATGTCCAGTTGGCCCATTTTGCGGTACAGGTTCGAACGATGCAGACCCAGGCATTTTGCCGTTTCGCTCATGTTGCCTCCCACGCGTTTGATCGTGCGGCGGATGTATTCCTGCTGGAAGCGGCGTGAGGCTTCTTTCAGACTCAGGTCGGCGGACATGTCGACCACGGAATCGCG
Organism: Gimesia sp.; assembly: GCF_048262075.1. Lineage (GTDB taxonomy): Bacteria > Planctomycetota > Planctomycetia > Planctomycetales > Planctomycetaceae > Gimesia. The sequence goes on along the minus strand of NZ_JBLXFK010000004.1, from coordinate 477,083 downwards.
GGACGGGCTCAGAATGAAGGCCAGGTCTTCCACTTCCACCCGATCGCCGGCACACAGGAACGCCACCCGTTCCATCAGGTTCCGCAGTTCTCGCACATTGCCAGGCCAGAGATGGGCCTGCAACCGTTTTTTAGCTTCCGCGGATATTTTCAATAAGCGACGATTCGCCTGGGCACAGAACTGCGACAGGAAAAATTCGGCCAGCAGAATCACATCTTCCGGTCGCTCGCGCAGCGGCGGCAGATCCAGCGTGACCACACTCAACCGGTAATACAGATCTTCGCGAAACTTCTTATCACGAACCGCATCCGCCAGCTTTGCATTCGTGGCGGCGACCACGCGCACATTGATGGGAATCGTTTCTGAACCACCAACGCGAGTCACCACCTTCTGTTCCAGCACGCGCAACAGCTTGGCCTGGCCTCCCGGGCTCATGTCGCCGATTTCATCCAGGAAGAGTGTTCCCCCTTCGGCCAGTTCAAACTTGCCGGCCCGCGTTTCGTGGGCATCGGTGAAGGCCCCTTTTTCATGACCGAACAGCTCGCTTTCCAGTAACGTTTCGGTCAATGCGGCACAGTTGACCGCGATGAACGGCGTATTGGCCCGCGGCCCCTGGTAATGCAGCGACTGGCTGACGACTTCTTTTCCGGTTCCACTTTCGCCCAGAATTAACACGGGCAGATCGGTGCCCGCCAGTCGCTCAATGGTGGAACGCAGTGCCGTGATGGCTGAACTCTTGCCGATGACCTGCACTTTCTGTTTGGCCTGTTCTGTCAGTTGATCGCGACTGCGGGACAACTGCTCGATTTCGCGGGTATTTTCCAGCGCGGTTGCCGCCTGCACGCCCAGTTCTTCGAGGCTCTGGGCATCAGCGTCATCGTAGTCGGCTTTACCCTTCTCCTTGTTCATGACCTCAAACGCACCGATCAGTTCACCTGCGTTATTGCGTAAAGGAACACACAGCAGGTTATGAGTGCGGAAGCCGCTCGACTTATCCACGCTGGGATCAAACCGCTCGTCGTTGTAGGCATCTTTCACGCAAATTGTTTTGCCACTGCGGATCACATCACCGACGATCCCCACATCATCAGGCAGCCGCAGCGTATTCCCTTCCACACCCAGCGCAGGACAGGCGACAACCTGTTTGTGCTCCCGGTCCCAGATGAAAATACTGGAACGCTCACTTTCCAGCAGACGTGTCGCTTCTTTGGCAATCAGTTCCAGCAGAGGCTGTGTTTCCCGGGCCGAGGAAAAACTGGACGCGATATGCAGCGTCGTCTGCAGGCGATTGATGCGGCGCAGATTCTTTTCCCGCTGCTCCACGACTGACAACGCATAACCCAGCGCCCGTGCCGAGATAATCGCTTCACTCAATGAATCCGCATTCAGATCTCGGCCACCGACCAGCAAAATCGTACTCGGCCGGACGTCCCCCAGCGGTGCCGCCATGAACGACCAGTCGGCACGGTTCTCGTCGGCACACACTCCGGCAGCGTCACGGTCCAATGCTTCATCACACAGAGTCGACGGAAAGCCGCCGGCAGCATTGCGACCAAATTCAAACAGCGTTTCCCATTCGGGTGTCCGTTCAATCAGGGTACACCACTGGCATGAAAGCTCTGTCGCCAGTTGAGGCAGAAACTGACGAATGTAGTCATTCCCTGATGACTGCCGGGTCGCTTCTTCCAGCAGCCGATCGCACATCTGAACCAGGGATGCTTCCGCATCATATCTGGCAAATAAAGGCAGTCGCTTCCAGTCCAACCACTCCGCGGTCCCGATTTTACTCACCTGGTACTCCCTCAGCATGAATCAAAAGAGCCATATATCAGATTCAACAGGCAGATTTCTGTCGTCCATTCGCCTCTGCCTCATGTCGGAATGATAACAGACAAGAGGCAACCCGTCATCCAAGTGTGGACTCGATTTGCATTTTTTTCGGCCCCTTTTGACAAAGGTCCCCTGCAGACTACGAGACCGGCAGCCTCAACCCAGGCCACGACTTCCGCAAACCACTCGTATTGCCCGCAGCTTTACGTTGATATTGAATCATTTGAACAGATCCGGCATTACTGATTTTATGACCGCAGCCGGAGATTTGTGGTTCCCTGTGGTTTAAGAATCCTGCTTTACTGTCACTTCGGACTTCAGAGTGTTACTGTATTGGGATAAACGGAGCTCGAAATCCTGCTTCGCCTTTTTGCATTCTCACAACCTGTATCTTCATGAATTCAAGAGAACCATTATGTTTTGCCTCAATGTCATCCTGACGCTCAAAGATGCTGCTGATGCAGAAGAAATCCAGGGACTGTTGACCGAAGCCTGCCGCCTGTCACGTTCCGAACCGGGCTGCCTGCGGTTTGACGTCTATCAGTCTGAAGGCGAACCTGCAACGTTCGTACTTGTCGAACACTGGGAAAGTGAAGACGCCTGGAAAACCCACCGCGAAGCGGAAGCCTATACTCAGATTTACCAGCCCCAGATTCTGCCTCGTGTCGAACGAGTCCCTTACCGCATGAAAATGCTACTGGAATAACCGACTCGTCTTTCATGAGAGATCATGTCTGAATGATTCTCTGATCTGTTATTCATTCCCCCAACTCAAACCATAGATAGTGAAATTACCACAGAGGAAACACGTCGATGTCAGCCGATTCGAAACCCATTTTGAACAAATATAGTTCCCGTATCACACAGCCCCGTTCCCAGGGTGCCTCGCAAGCCATGCTCTATGCCACCGGCATGACCGAAGAGGATATGAACAAGGCCCAGGTCGGAATTTCCAGCGTCTGGTACGAAGGCAACTCCTGCAATATGCACCTCAACAAACTGGCTGCCAAGGTCAAAGAGGGTGTGGAAGCCGCCGGCCTGGTCGGTCTTCGATTCAATACCATTGGCGTGAGTGACGGAATCTCCATGGGTACTGACGGTATGTCCTATTCGCTGCAGTCCCGCGATTTGATCGCCGACAGCATTGAGACCGTCACCTGTGCCCAGTGGTACGATGCCAACATTTCCCTACCCGGCTGTGATAAAAACATGCCCGGTTGCCTGATCGCCATGGGTCGTTTTAATCGACCGTCTCTCATGGTCTACGGCGGAACGATTGCTCCCGGCTGTCTGAATAACCAGAAGCTCGATATCGTCTCTGCCTTCCAGTCTTACGGCGAATACCTGGCCGGCACCATCACAGATGAAACCCGGAAAGAGATCGTCCAGAAAAGCTGTCCCGGAGCGGGTGCCTGCGGCGGAATGTATACCGCCAACACCATGTCATCCGCCATCGAAGCTTTGGGGATGTCACTTCCTTACAGTTCTTCCATTCCCGCGGAACACCCCGATAAACTCGATGAGTGTATCCGCGCTGGTGCCGCGATCAAGAAGCTGCTGGAACTGGACCTGAAACCCCGCGATATCATGACCCGCGAAGCCTTCGAAAATGCGATGGTCCTGATTGTTGCGCTGGGTGGTTCGACCAATGCGGTGCTGCATATGCTGGCGATCGCGCGTTCCGTTGGTCTGGAACTGAGTATCGATGACTTCCAGTCCGTCAGCGACCGCATCCCGCTGCTGGCTGATTTCAAACCGAGCGGTAAATACGTGATGGCCGACCTGCAGGAAATTGGCGGCACCCCTGCCGTGATGAAATACCTGCTGGAAAAAGGCTTGCTCAACGGCGACTGCATGACGGTCACCGGAAAAACACTGGCCGAAAATCTGGCCGAACTGCCGGGCCTCAAAGAAGGTCAGGATATCATTCACGATGTTGAAAACCCGATCAAGCCGACCGGTCACCTGCAGATCCTCAAAGGCAACCTGGCTCCCACCGGTGCAGTTGCAAAGATCACAGGTAAAGAAGGCCTGGTCTTCGAAGGAACCGCCAACGTATTCGATTCCGAAGAAGACATGCTCAAAGCCCTTGAAGACAAGCAGATTCAAAAAGGCGATGTGATCATCATCCGCTACGAAGGCCCCAAAGGGGGACCAGGCATGCCCGAGATGCTGACACCGACTTCCGCCATCATGGGCGCCGGCCTCGGTAAGGATGTTGCCCTGCTGACCGATGGTCGTTTTTCTGGTGGTTCACACGGCTTCATCGTCGGACATATCACTCCCGAAGCACAGGAAGGCGGTCCAATCGCATTGGTGAAAAATGGCGACAAGGTCGTTATCGACGCCGACAAGAATCGCCTGGATATGGATGTCAGCGACGCAGAACTCGCAGAACGACGCAAAGCCTGGACGGCTCCCCCGTTCAAATACACGCGGGGCACACTTTATAAATATATCAAAAATGTAAAGTCCGCCTCCGAAGGCTGTGTGACCGACGAATAAGCAGGAAAGCAGATATAAAAACAGCCCGGAACCAGTTTCTGATTCCGGGCTGTTTTTTATTTCACGGCTTGATTATTCGTCTGTGGGGGTCGCTGCTGCTTTTGCAGGAGCCTCTGTTTTTGTCGGCGGTTCCGCAGTCGACGGTTCTGCTACCGGTTTCTGAGAGGCAACCTCCTGCTTTTTCTTCTGAACCAGTTCGTCCAGATTCTTTTTCGAGATCCGGCCCATCCCATTAACGGTGTCTCCTTCAGGCAACGTGTCATACGTCACCACCAGATCTTCATCATTCACCAGCAAACGCAGATGATAGGTTTTAAAAATCCCGTTCCACTTGTAATGGTAGAGCCGCAAAATGGCGCCGGACTCATCAACCTCCAGAGCCGGGCTCCCCTGCACGGTTTCTTCAAACTGGGTAAAGGGGAATTCGCCGGAATTTCCTGCCTGGTCCATGGCGGCCCCCAGGCTTTCAAAGGTTTTCGCCTGGGATGATTTAGCACGCCATTCCAGCAGAACGACAGCCAGCAGGATCGCGATAAATACCCAGGAGATGATACGACGCTGCGCTGAGACCTTCTTTTTGGGTTTTGAGTCTGGTTCAGAAGATTCTGCAGATTCCGGGGTCGAACTCATGGTGCTTCCTTTAAGTACAGAGATAGTTTGTTGATCTGGCGTCAACACATTTAAGCCTGTGGCCAGGTTCAAGCTAGCGTCAGCAGAGCTGTACACCAGACTAACCTCCCGGCAGCCGAACCTCAAACAGCAATGGACAGATTCACCTGAGTTTCATGTTTTTCATTGAGACGCGTTTAAAAGATCCCGCGGGGTTCCTCATCGGCAAATGGATGCAAAGCCTGGATGCCTTTAGGCTTGGGCAACGCATTCACGAGTGCTTCTGCCATCCGGAAGTCCGCTGCGGTCGTAATCTTCTGATTCAAAGGGGAACCTTCAACGATCTTGACCTCCTGCCCGAGGTGCTCAACCAGTTGCGATTCGTCGGTCGCCTGAAAATCGCCACGCTGTGCATACGCGTCTAACAGCATCTGTCGTTTGAAGACCTGAGGTGTCTGCGCCGCCCAGAGGTCCGTACGATCGACGGTTTCCTGAATTTTCAGATCCTTACCGGCCCGTTTGAGGGTACTGGAAACGCGGACAGCGGGGATCACGGCATCATGTTTTTCCGCAGCGGAAAAGATCTCGCCGACCCATTTATCCGTAATCAACGGGCGGGCCGCATCGTGAATGGCAACATAATCAATGTTCGCTTTGACCCGCGCCAATGCATTTTGTACCGAGTCAGCCCGCTCTGCGCCTCCCGCGATTATTTCAATTTCCATAAAGGCCAGGTTAGGACGAAACTTCTGTTTGAACCATTCGATGTCCTCAGTCGCGACCGTGATGATCAGTTGTTTCACATCCTCCCGGTTCGAGAAGATCTCTGCAGAACGCACCCAGACCGCCCGCCCCTTCAAATCCATGAACGGTTTTTTCTGAGGCCCCGATCCGAGAACGGCTGCTCCCTTCGACTGAAACCGTGAACTCTTACCGGCTGCTGCTAAGATGACTGCGAAGTTCGCCACTGTATTTTCCTCTCGTTAACCTGTGTCCCAATCTGTTGACACGCCTGACGAAACCTCTCAAAACGCATCCGTTCTTCACACTCTGTTTCTGAAGTTTAACAAGCCGTAATTCCGCATCCAATAGCACGCACGCGCGAATTCCATACTGCCTGACGAAAGCATTCCCAGGCGTATAGAACAGCGCTGAAATCATGTTGATCTAAATCAACACACCACACCACTGATGTTTTTTCACCACATCCCCTGTGTTGTTTTTTTGCCATCCTGAATTTCTTATTTAACCGCATCTTACTGCCAGCATTCAACTTAAAGCTCCCACGTCAGGGAACCTTTACAGTCTGGCACTCTATTTGTTTAAAAACAGAAGCACTTCGATCACCAGACTGGTCAGACAGATTGACTTGCCCTGCCTGCGTCGGCCTCTGATCGATCCTCCTTGAGAAACCACTTTGTCACTTTGAATTTGAAATAGAGAAAGCCATTATGGAACTTCCGACACTGATTCTGGTAACACGCGATACAGTGATTCAGCAGCAGATCCTTGCTCATTTCAAAAAAACCTTTCAGCTCTCGATCTGCAGCAGCCTCGAAGACTGCTACGAACAATGTCGTCAACAGGACATTGACTCCATCCTGGTCGATCTGCGGTTTCTCCTCTCAGGCGGACATCAGGAAGACCATCTGCTGGATACAATTCAGGCTGCTGCCCCTGATACCGAAATCATTCTGCTCACTGAGGAAGAGTGTCCTGAAATCCTGGAACGACGCGCCGCCTGCACTTCGATGATGCACATTAAAGGGTTCGCCAGCGAAGCAGAACTGCTACTGGAAATTGACTCCTGCCTGAACCCGGAAGAGAAGGTCGTTGTGACTCAGAGCCTGGTGATGAATGCGGCTCACGGATCATCAACCGCTGGCTCCACACCCGAGAACAAAACACTGGCAAAGCGTACTTCCCCTGCAAACACCAGCCATGAATCTCCAGAAGCCGATAATGAGCATGCCATTACCCGTCGCTTTGAAACCAATTCGCATGAAATGAAGCTCATGCTGAATGAACTGGAAATCGCCGCCCAGCACGATGTGACCGTCCTGCTGATCGGAGAAACCGGTGCCGGCAAAACCTATCTTTCACGTCTGATTCATGATGTTTCACCTCGCCGCAATGAACCGTTTCTGAATGTGGCCTGTGGAGCGTTGCCTAACGATCTGATTGAAAGTGAACTGTTCGGTCACGTTCGCGGTGCCTTCACCAGTGCCCATGCAGATAAAGATGGTAAGTTCCTGGCCGCGGGACGTGGTACCGTCCTGCTGGACGAAATTGATGTACTGGGTCCCGAGCAGCAGGTCAAACTGTTACGCGTGATTGAAACCGGGGAATTCGAACCGATTGGCTCGAATAAGACCCATGTCAATCAGGCGCGCCTGGTTGTCGCCAGTAATATGGATCTGCAGCCACTGGTCGAACAGGGTAAATTCCGACCTGACTTGTACTATCGATTGAACATGTTGAAATTTGATGTGCTTCCCCTGCGACGACGCAAGTCAGATATCATCGTGCTGGCGAATGATTTTGTGCATCAGATGTCCCTCAAGCATAATATTCCCGTCGATCGCATTGATGAAGAGTTTATGGAAGCATTGCACACCTATCCGTGGCCCGGGAATGTCCGGGAACTGGAAAACGTGATCCGTCGCTCGGTCATTTACTGCCGCGAAGGAATCTTACGCAAGGAAAACCTGCCATCACATATCCTGATGGGACTGGTTGGCCCGACGAATGACCCGTCCGTCGTGCTGAATCACAAACAGAACGATTCAGAACGCCTGGGTGATCAGGTAGCGGTCACAGAGAAAGATCTGATCGAACAGGCTCTGTTCAAAAACAATTACAGCCGCACGAACACCGCCAAAACTCTGGGCATCAGTCGTGTGACCTTGTACAACAAAATGAAGAAGTATGGCATGAACACAAAAAAATGATGACACCCACGGGGAGTGTCATCATCAAGTATTCTGGCTCTGATCAACGCGTTACTGTTTAGGGCCTACCAGTTCGATGAGATTCCCATCGGGATCACGCAGTAGTGTCAGATAAATGCCTTTAGGAAACCCTTCTGGCAACGCAATCGGGCCTTTGGCAATCGGTTCCACACCGAATGCCTTGGCTCGTGCCAACGCAGCCGTCGTGTCTTTGACATAAATCGTCAGATAGCTCACTCCCAGCGATGAATGGATAAACGAGTTATCCACTTTCTTTCCCGGTGCATCTTTGAACTGCATCAGTTTTACATTCGTCGCTGTACTGTCATTTTCCAGCACCAGCGGAAACACTTTAAATGCCAGGTTGTCCGACAGCCCTGAGTCGGCTCCCATCTGCGGAGTCACTTCGAATGGCTCTCGCTCTTTGAGACCAAGTGCATCCTTGTAAAACGCAAGTGACTTATCGATATCGCTGACAACAATTCCGAAATCAACGGTCGACTTGGCAAACTCTGCATCGGGTACAGTTTTGCTGCTGGCAGCCCAGGCTGCAAATCCACTGACGACAAATACAATCAAAGTCGTGCAGATCAGCTCGCGATTCACAAAACTGGGGTTCTTCATTGACATACTCCTGAGTGAAACGGGAAAAGGCACTTTTTCATTCACAACACAGGCCTTGCACACATCAGGCTACTTTGATCAGATTCAGACCTCAACCCGAGCTGATCCTTTTCTACAAAACTATTTAAAATCGCGACTTAGTTCCGCAATTGATCTTGTGGAAATGAAATCAGGGATTCTCTGACTTCGCATTTTCAAAATACTCAGCGCCCCGTCCAGGTCTCTCCTTATTGCCTCCCCACTTTTTTCTTTGATCGCTGCCTGATAGATGATATAACATCTAAACAGGAGAACTCTGACTTAATTTACATCAACGATAAAGAAAAGGATTCGCAATGAAATCAGTTGTGTCCGCCGCACTGATCTGCATCACTGTCAGCCTGGTTCAAAGTCTGACTCTCGTTCGAACTGATGCGGATGAAAAACCCAAAGTCAACCGCACCCGGTTTTACATTGCGAGCCCGGAAGGCAAAGATCCGAAAGTCTATTACGTCTCGGAAGATTACTATAATACCGGCTCCCCCACCTTCTCGCCCGATGGCTCCAAGCTCGCACATGACTGCTGGAAATCACAGGACGGCGAGACGTTTTCCAACGTGAAAATCATGGTCGCTAACGCGGATGGCTCGGATCCGAAAATCATCGGGGCCGGCGCCATGCCCAGTTTTTCTCCCGGCGGTAACCGGATTGTCTTCTCACAGCCTTCTCCTGCGGGTGTCGCCATCATGAATGCGGATGGCAGCAATCGTACGTTGATTGAATCAGGAGCCTGGGGCGCACAGTGGTCACCCGATGGCAAAAAAATCGCCTACCGCGCCTATACCTCAGGCAAAGCCAATCTCCGTATTTATGACCTGATTGAAGAAACCAAGTTCGATGTCTTCCCCGCAGGCGAAAGCCCTTACTCCGCCATCTACTGGAACCTGACCTGGTCACCCGACAGTAACTGGGTCTGCTTCCTGGGACGCAATGCAGAAGATAAGATGTTCGAAGTCGCCACTGTCAATATCGCCGGTAAGCAGGAAGGCTATAAAGTCCATTATAAAAGCAAAGGCTCTCCCTACCAGGATATGGCCTGGCATCCACAGGGGGACATGATCGTCTTTGGTTCCGACACCAAACCACGCCAGCTGCTCAAGTTTAATCCGGCGGAAGACAAACCGCCCGAACCCCTCGACATCACCATCGACGGAAATATCAACGGCGATATCAGCTTCACCCCGGATGGCCAGCATCTGCTGTTCAATGCACGCGATAAAGACAAATAGAGCCCCCCCGTTCGAAAATATTTCAGACAAGACAATAGGGACCAGCGATGAAAAGTAAGTACGCCATCAGTCCGGTACTCCTGGGTATCTTGCTGGTCAGTGGTCTGAATTCAGAACCGTTGTTCGCTGAAGACAAAGAACAGGAAGTAAACCGCGCCCGCTTTTATCAGGCGCCTGCAGAGGGAGGAGACGCCGAATTATTCCTGGTGCCCGGAGATTACCATACTGCGGGCTCCCCCTCCTACTCTGCCGACGGACGAAAGCTGCTGTTCGATGGCTGGAAATCACAGGCTGGCGAAACATCAATCCAGGCCCAGATCATCGTGGCGAACGCCGACGGCAGCGATCTGAAAGTTCTGGGCCCCGGAGCCATGCCCAGCTGGTCACCCGGCGGAAATCGAATTGCCTATTCTCAACGTGCCCCTTACGGCGTCGCCATCATGCACGCCGATGGATCTCAGCGAACTCTCATTGACGAAGGAGGCTGGGGGGCACAGTGGTCACCGGATGGCAGAAAAATTGCCTACAGTTTTCCGATCAAAGGCAGAGGGAATATCCGCATCTACGATTTGATTGAAGGTACGAAAACGGATCTCTTCCCCGCAGGCAAAAGTCCTTACACCAGCGTCTACTGGAATATGGCCTGGTCACCCGATAGTCAGTGGCTCTGTTTCAAAGGCTGCAGAGCATCAGACCGAAGCTTCGATGTCGCCACCATCAACGTCGCCGGAAAACAGGCCGGCTATAAAGTTCATTATCATCATGAGCAGGCCCCTTATGCTGATTTTGCCTGGCATCCGGTCGGAGAAATGATTGTCTTCTGCCCCCAGACAAACCCGCGGCAGTTGTTCCAGTTCAACCCCGCAGAAGACAAAGCCCCGGAACCACTGGACATCAATGTCGCAGGCGATCTCAAAGGAGATGTCAGCTTTACACCAGATGGCGGGCAACTGTTGTTTAATCTGAAAACATTAAATAATACTGAAAATTGAAGCCTTACAATTTAGAGACAAGGATGCAACATGCGCATGTTCAAACCAGTCAGCTTACTCATCCTGAATACCGTTCTGATTCTCTCCTTTCACCTGTCTCCTCTCATTGCCGACGAAAAAGAAGCAGGCGTCAAACGCGTGCGTTTTTATACCGCCCCCTCAGAAGGGGGTGATGCGAAACTCTTTCTGATCCCCGGCGAATACTATACCGCCGGCTCACCCACGTTCTCACCAGACAGCCAGAAACTGGCCTTTGATGGCCGAAAATCACAAGACGGCGAGAAGTTTGCCGACGGACAAATCATCACAGTCAATGCTGATGGCACAAACCTCGAAGCCATCGGCTCCGGTGTCATGCCCGGCTGGTCCCCCGCCGGTAACCGGATTGCCTTCTCGCAAATCTCTCCTTCCGGCGTCGCCCTCATGCACGCCGATGGTTCACATCGCGAAATGATCGAACCAGGCGGCTGGGGCGCACAATGGTCGCCCGACGGAAGAAAAATCGCCTACACAGTCCGCTCCGGAGACAAAGCCAATATTCGCATGTACGATCTGGTGGAAGGTACAAAAACCGATCTTTTTACGGCTGGTGAAAGCCCCTACTCTTCGATTTACTGGAACATGACCTGGTCACCTGACAGCAACTGGCTCTGTTTTAAAGCTCGCAATGCGAGTCAGGGAACTTACGAAATCGCGACCCTGAATACCGCCGGCCAACAACAGGGCTATAAAGTCCATTACTCCAATAAAACCGCCCCCTACGCCGACATCGCCTGGCATCCCTCGGGTGAAAAAATCGTCTTTGCCGCCGGATCGCAGCCGCGACAGTTAATGCAGTTCAATCCCGCAGAAGATAAACCGCCTGCACCCATCGACATCAAAGTCAAAGGCACTATCATCGGCGATGTCTGTTTCACTCCCGACGGTCAAAGCCTGCTGTTCAACGTCAGCGGGACGGGGGAGTAAATGCTGTGGGTGTAAAATGACGCGGTTGGGAAGGTGTCACCAGCACCAGGAACCGTTTCTGGTTTCCAGCCGCATCCGGAATCTGCCTCTGCACTGAATAGGGTAACAACCGCGCTGCCTGTCCGGTCATCTGATCCGTGACATCCACCAGCAGCGAATGCTCGGGAGGAATGGTGCCTGCTTTCACATGCGACAGCGGATCGAGGGCCTGTTCAGGATTCACACACATCGAAACCTGCACATCCCCGTTGGTTTGAATCACGGGTCGTAACTGAAAATGACACTCAGGCCAGAAGCTTTGAGTCGGCTCGGAAAAATGAAATGCGGTACTCTGTCGATGTAAAAAGACTCTGCCAATCGCCCCCAGCAGCGGCCGACTGGCATCGATCATTACGGCTTCCTTGAACAACCCCGCCTGCGCGTTATCGACGATCACACCCTGCGTCAGATCTGTTTTTTTCAGTCGTGTAACCAACTCTGTCGCCACGTCCGATTCCATTGAACTCCAGTGATCATACCAGCGCTGCAAATCATCGGCAGTAATAAAACGAACATTAATCATCACCATCTGGTTCTGTTCCGTCCGCAACTGTTCCAGACAATCGGCAATCTGATCGTGGGTCGCCTGCCTGGCCCGTATAACCAGGGACTGCATCTGCGGAAATGCTCTGATCGTACACCCGGTACTCTGCGGCTCGTCCCACAGTTCCGGAGAGATGGTCTCCTCAATCAGTCGAACCAATGGGTCAAAGCGGGGCGTCTCACGTTCGGAAGATTTGATCGACAGATCGCGGGCGATGTTAACACTCCGCGGCAGCGGCGTCACCAGGTCTGACACTGGATAAGTGACTGTCTTCAGATGATCGGTTTCCTGATTAAGACCGGCATTCAAAACGTTTTTCGCACCGCTACTGTTGCTGCTAACCCGCTGCAGCTTCGCCTGGCTGACTTGGCGTGGATTGCCTGTCCCGACTTCCAGCAGCGCGAGCACAATCTCTCGTTTCTCGCTTTGCGGATGTAGCACGGCCACTTCCACCAGCAGTTTCTCTCCCGCCTTCAACAGTTGGGTATCTTCCATCCGCCAGCTTTTGAAATCCGGGGCTGCGGCTCTTTGATCGGAATCGGACCCGTTTGTATTCTCTGTTTTGGTAATTTTGTAGCGGGGAGTGGTGATCCAGAATTTCAGGTAACCCGCGTGCTCCACATCATAACTGCGGGAATACCGCACATGCAGCCTGCCTCCCTCGGAAGCGAGTTCTGGCGGAGCGGGAATCGAAATCGATTGACCATTCTTGATATTGACCGATGGTTCGGTCAGTACCCGGCAGTCTGGCGAAGACTGAATCAACTGTTCCAGTTCCTGCACTCGTTTCCGGTTAAGGACATCACAGTTTTTTTCGACATAGCTCAGCACCTGAGGCAGACGGACGGTCGCGCGAGATGTCATCAGTTCGCTCTGCGAAGCCGACTGCGACTCCAGCTCGACGGTCTTCATTGATTTTGTCCGCAGGTCAAGTTTCTCCCACAGCGCCACGGAGACTGTAAAGAATTTCGCAGTCAGAACATCGCCCGCTGACACTTTCTTCTTTTCAGAAACGCCGGGAGAAGCAGGATTGATGATGATCGATCCCGTCACGCCAACATCACTGTTGACCCCCACTCCGCGTAACAGCTTACCCGGTTCAGGATCCTCGGCGGACACCAGACGGGTAGTTCCCGGCAGCATGCTTCCCGCGAGCAAAGTTAATATCATCCAGTAGCATAAGTAGTTACGTTGTTGACATCCCTGTCCCTGTCTCATCCTTCGCTCCTTAATGTTCGAAATGATGCCTGCCGGAGCGGGAACCATACCAGAAACAGACCAGATTGCTCAATCCGGATTTGATTCGGCGGGCTGTTTCTTCATCTGCTCAACCTCTTCAGCAGCATTGATAACAGTCGGCGTCACCAGCAGCAAACAGCGTCGCTCCTGTTTCTGGTAAGACAGTTCAGCCTGGCGCACGAATTGATCGAACTGAAATGAGCTACGATCACTCGAAAGTTGATCGGTAATATCAACCAGCAACGATTGTCCCTGGCGAATTGTCGAGCTCTCGACATGAGAGAGAGCGTCCAGAGCATTCCTGGCGTTGATCACATATGAAAGTCGTAACCGCTGATCTTTCAACAGCTCCGGTCGTAACTGGAGCAGCGATTTCAACTTTTGATCAGGCACTAGTGAATCAGGCAGATTGAACTCGAATGACTGCCCATTAAACAATGTCAATTTCATGGACATCCGGTATTCCATGTCATCTACTTTGCTCGACATCTGCAGCAGCAGTTTCGTCTCTGGTGGACTGAGCAGAATTCCCTCATCCAGTTCTTCCGACTTCAATGTCTGCCACAACTCGTACGCGAGGGGAGAAGCAAACCGGTCTATTTTTTTAAGCTCGGCATTCAGATAATCAGCTGCCAAAAGATCCAGTTTAAGTACAACCTGCCGATCCAGAACCGCCCTTAGCTTCGTCAGCAGGTCGGCAGTCTGATCGTGGCCTGACTGAGTTTGCCTGATCACCAGAGAACGAGTCTGTCCAAACTCCCTGATTGTACAACCGGTTTTCGCTGGTTCCCCCCATTGATCTGGCATGACATTCTGCTTGATCAGATCAATCAATGGTTCAAACCGGGGCTTCGCTGGCTTTTGACCATTTCCACCGGTATATCCTGGAATCGGCAGCACCAGGTCAGCCACAGGATATGTCTGTGTCAACAACCGCGTTCCAAAATTTGCCTCATTCAATTGTATCTGCCCGGTGACGCCGGTATCGCTGTTCACACCCACTCCCTGTATTACCTGCCCCGCTCCCTCATGTCTGGCGCGTTCTATCTGGAACAATGCTACCAGGATGTTTGAATGATCCCTTTCCTGCTGCAGTCCCAAACCTTCTACCAGCAGCACTTGTCCCGGCTTCAACAGTCTCGCATCTTTGAAATGCCATTCTCTAATCACAGGAGACTCAATCTCTCCTTCCAGACCGGCTTCGGGATTAAACAGCTTCTGTTTTTTCAAACCGGCATACTCAGAACTGGTAATCTGATAATCCAGCATCCCTCGATTTTGAATTCCCTGTTCTGTGGAATAAGTCACGCGCAGATCCAGGCCGACATCATAGTGATCCACTGCAAATGACTGGCCGGTACCGCGAAATTTCGGTTCGAATAGAGTGCGTTTTTTTGTTTCCATCTGCACGGTCTGACCATCCAGAAATCGGATCTGCGGTGCCGACAAAGTCTGAGTGTCTGTTGTGGACCGTATGATTCGCTGGACATCTTTGAAACGTTTTGCATCCAGGACTTCGCAGATCAGGGAGGGATGACTGATTGATTCCGGCCCGATCAATGCCGGCTGCTCTCCTGCGGCAACAGTAGTCACAACGGCAGTCTTTTCAGCCTGGTAGACTTTTATCCTCTTCCGTTCTGAACTGATTTTGTCCAGCAGACCGCGGGGGACCGAGATAAACTTTGCCGTCAGCACAAAGGGTGTTATCTCTTCCCTCGCCAGTTCATCCAGTGCCTGCACCACCAGCCTGTGATAGCGTTCATCCTTGGCCCAGACAATCAGTCGACCATTGCGGATACAACTGCCACCATAAGACACCATGCGGTATTGCTTGCGTTCGTCTTTGAGGGGGATCTGATGCTCCCCAAAATAGAAGGGTACTGAAGTACTGAAATCGGGCCGCTCGTTTACAGCGGCGAACTCTCTGAGTAGTTTGATCCGCGCATTCAGTTTTTCTGTCAGTACAACTTCGGCCCGCATGGGCCCCATATTCTTACTGGTCTTATCAAGAAGTTCTTTAATAGAATATTCACGGATGCAGACAGAACGGGAAATCCAGTCCCGCATATCAATTTCAGCAGAAAGATAAGCCAAGTTCCTTGAATACCTGCGACTGAAGGGGTTGTTACCATTCAACGCCCGTTTAAGCGGGTCATAAAAGGGAACTGCCTGGATGGCGTCTGTTTTCTGTTCCGGCCTGTCTCGGTTCGTCTCTTCTCCTTTGATCATCTTTTTCTCTGTAACGGCATCTGCAGCATTCACCACAAATGCTGCGCCCGGCAGCACCACTGCCGCCAGCGTCACAAAAATCATCCAGCACCACCACGGGGTACGCTTCTGACATCCTTGTCCGAGTCGCATGATTCGCTCCAGTCGTTTTGAAGTAATTTCCACCGGTCGCACGCCCGGCACTACGGGGACTGTTTGTAATGTCTGTTTCAACTCCAGAATTTCCAGCAGACAGGCGGCATACTGCCTGGGGTCGCAGTTCAGTTCGGCGAGAACTTCTTCATCACAGCATTGTTCAATTTCGAATTTCAAGTGGCGGCCCGTGAACCAGACCAGCGGATGAAACCACCACACCACCGATGCCAGCAGCTGCAGCACGCCAATCCACAAGTCGCCACGGCGGATGTGAATCAGCTCGTGTGCCAACACCGGCTCCAGCTCTTTCAGGGAGTGCCCCTCTAAAATCGCGGTCGGCAGAATGATCGTCGGACGCAGCAGACCAATTACCGCCGGCCCCATGCGACTGTGAGTAATCAGCAGTCGCACACGGCGTTTCAGTTTTAAATCAGTACACAATCGCGCTAACATCTGGTTCAATTCCGGATGCGATTGTTCCCCCGCCCGCCGAATGATGTGCCAGCAGCGCAGGTAGCGCACCAGCATCACTGTTGCAATCAGCAGACCGACCGTTATCCAGATCACCACGCCGATCTCTTTCACGGAATAGTGAGCCGTCGACCGCCCGATGTTTTCCGCAATTGGTTGCACAGGAACCATCGTCGTTTCTGAACGGACAGGAGTCTGCCGGGGCGTTTCGTTCTCATGGATCGTCACCTTAAAATCCGGGTTTACTGTGACGTCAGGCAGTTTTCCCATATCGTCTCCGGTCAGCAGACGAAGGGATTCGGTACGCGTCAGCATCTCTGGCTCTACTGGCGGCAGATCGGTTGAAACTTCGGCAGGCAAGCCATTTTGAATCCAGCAGAACAGCCCCGTCGTACTGTTCCAGACAGGAGGTGTGACAAATTTCAGCAGCACGATTAACCAGAGCAGACAGGTCAGATGCGAACGTTTAAAACGCACCAGCCGACAGATCAGCCAGACAATCAGCACCAGCACCGAACATTGCCAGAACTGCTGCCATACCAGCGAGAATATTGAAACGTCAGTCGGCTGCATCGCGTTCCTCCGTCAACTGGTCCAGCAATGACTTCAACGCATCCAGGTCTGCGCGACTTACCTGGCGATCTTCGATCAGATGCTGCATCAGCGGGAACGTCTCGCCGGCAAACAATCGATCGACCAGATCATCGACGGTTTCACGAATCACCGTGCGGGGCTTGATGCGGGGTGAGTACACGCGGGTTCGACCGTCAAGCTTGACGTTCACATACCCCTTCTTCTCCAGACGACGCAAATAGGTCTGAACGGTGGTAAAATCGATGCCTCGCGATTCGGGAAACGATTCGAACACCTCGCGCACCGTCGCGTGTTTCAGCTCCCATAAGGCACGGGCAATTTCCATTTCCCCCTTGGATAAAGCGGGCCGTTCTGTCATCTTCGTTCCTTCAAGTACAAGTGTAATTGTAAAAGTTTAATTACATTTGTACTTGAGTCAATCGCAGTCTGAATATTTTTACATTTTCACGACTCGATTCCCTCCCAAAGTCAATTCCAAAATCAGTCTTCTGAAAAATAGGGAGGGAGTTGGAAATTCTTATCAAACCATGTTTGGAATTGGTCTCGTGATCGCTTAGAATCGGGGGATGATTCAGAGGAGAGGCGATTTTATTTCAAAGAACGCACAGTAATCTTTGGTCATAAGTAATTACGAGACAGCAATTTCCAGTTATTGGATTTACTATAATGAATGTCCGATCCGCCAGACCGAAGGTTAATGATCTGATCTTTCGCTTGATAGGGCGTTCCATTCACCCGGAACTCTATACGACTTGCGCAACGGCAGAAATCAAACAGAAGGACTTTTCCGCAGTATTGAAAGTTTGTGAAACCGGTCACATCGCCTGCATACAACATAAGGGAAAATCAGTCTGTGAGATTCTGACCTCGTTTCAGAATCCACTGCCCAGCCAGAAACGTTTACTGGAAAAACCAGTGCGGGGCTGTCGTTCTGATTCCGTGCAGCTGGAATCGGACCTGTATTACCAGGTCAGCTATCAACTTGAAGAACTCGATTACACCATCTTTAAAAATGTCCATGAAGAATATTTGATGGACGCGCAGCGTGCCGACCTGGCATACCACTTTATTTCAGAAAGTCGCCTGACACCGGGCGCCTTGAGTATTATTGACTATGAAGCGAATCAGTCCAGTTTACTGATCCATGCGTTTCACACCTTTCCGGATGAACTGGCTGTGGTAAAAACGCAATCACTGTTTGAGTTTTAACAGCAGACATTTTTAATCAACGTCATGGAAGACGGGAAACCGAAATCATGACTGACTATTTTAAATTAACACTGCGAACTCTCGTACTCGGCAGCTGCCTGTTAGCACTGGTGGCCCTGGAATCTTCTCCCGCGCTCGCCGCGCGACCAATTTCCGTTTCCCGTTATCGTGCGCCGTATTCTTCATCAGTCTATCGACGTTCTCCCCGGTATTCGACTTACCGTTATTCGGCGGGCTACCCGCGAAACTATTCCAATTACCGCTCCACGTACTACGGATATGGCGCTCGCCGTTATAACTACCGCTATCGACCATACGCAGCCGTCGCCGGGTACCGCTATTACCGACCCGGCTACTACGGCATCAACCACTATCCTGCCGGCATCGGGTATTCCTGGGCGGGCAGTTCGTTCTATCCGCGACCAGTGTGTAACGCCTGGAGCGCTTACTCGTCCTGTTACTGTTCGCCGTACTCGGGCAATGTCATCTCGAACTATGTCCCTTACTACGGGAATTATACGCCTTACCTTGGCAGTTATTCACCACTCTGGGGTAGTTACCTACCCTACGGCGGGTCCTACTTTGCGGCCCCCGGAGCGTACTATGGCTACGCCAATTCGGGATTTTACGGCTATTCCTGCGGTGTCTGGCCTTATCGCCCAACCTTGTACGGCAGCATTGTGTTCCAGTCCGGCTGGAACACCGGCTACGGACGAGGCAGCTACTACCGATTCTGGTGAGTTTGATACCGCCTGGGAAAGCTCAGACAGTCGTCTCCAGCATTACCCCGACAATAATATCATAGGTCGCGTGCGCACCGACGGTGATCCCAAAACCCCGCAGAAAAAACAGGCCTGCAAAGAACAGTCCGGCTACCGTCCGAAATGTAAAACTGAAGACGGAGAACTGATCGCCGGAAGCGCCTACATAATGCGCCAGGGAAAAGATCAGGCTGGTCGAGATGATCGCCAGGATGGCAGAGGACCGGACCTCCAGCAGCATGCCACGAAAGATCAGATAACAGATCGGCAGTAACAGCAGGCGAAACATGACCTCTTCGTACACACCCGCGCCCACAAAACTGACGACCCGCGAAGCAGACTCGCGTTCGATAAACATCAGCGTCGGCTGAGGCAGCTGCTGAAACACCAGATCCTGAACCTGCCCTAAGACAATCAGGCAAAAGGCAAACAACAGGCTCTCTGCAAACATGCCAATCAATGTTTCGCCCGAGATCTTCCAGGGATGCTTGCAGAAGACATGCCACAACAGCAGTGTGACCACGATGAGTGCAGGCAGCAGAAAGGTCTGCGTAAAACCGAGTTGCGAGAGCCAGCTGCGCATCCAGTAATCTGCTCCGTTACGGAGCAGTTCCGGCTGGCTGCCTCCCATCGAAAGCACGCCCCACTCATAAATCAACAGTAACGGCGCGAGAAACACCAGGCAGACCAGAGGCTGTCGTGCTTCGCGCCAGTAACTGCTCTCGGTGAGCACCAGCTCACCTTGCGAGTTGTTTTTTTGCGTCATGACTCAGAATGGTTTTCAGTCAGGTGAGCGGATTCGGTAGTAGAAGATTCGATCGAAAAATGCGGCGGTGGTATCGGCTCGTGAGATTCATCGCGGCGCTGCTGCTGGAACCGCTTGAGTGTGAACGGATCGTTGTGCCGATCGGTTTCTACCAGCACTTCCAGCAGGCTTTCGTCCAAGGCAGACAGGAACTGGTCGACGACCGTCTCATCCCACTCCCCGCGACGGGATTCCCGGAAGAGCTGTAATGCAGCCGCAAAGGCAACTTCTTCGCGTTCATAAGTCCTGAGGCCATCCGCGGTCAGCTCACGTTCAATATTCTTTAATTCCAGAAAGCGACAGACCACGGCCAACCGACGTGAATATTCTCCCAAAGCTGAGGTATGCAGACCTCGCGGGTATCCGGTTCCATCCAGGCGCTCATGATGTTGTGAAATGATTTCCGTCAGGTAGGAATCACCGGGAAATCCTCGCAGTCCCCCCAGCAATGCTGCGCCGAGCACGGGGTGTCCCTGCTCAATTTCTGACTGGTCCGTTTTCAATTTATCACCGCGTGCATTCTGCTTTGGCTGCAGCATCTGCCAGCCCAGGTCATGTAACAGACCGGCAATCATCAGCAGTTCACAGCTCTCCTGCCAGGCGGTAACCTGCCGACCAACAAAGAAAATTAATCGTGCGGTTTCCAGTCCCCGTAGGTACACGGATAAATCGGCATCCTGTATCTGCAGATGGATCGATTCCTGAATATCATTAAGTGAGGCAAACAGGAATTCGCCCGGCTGATGCAGGTGCACGTCATCATTTTTGATTTTGCGTATCAGATTCAACAGCAGATTCGGGCTGCAATAAGTTTTCGTCCAGACATCCTGTGTGGCCTGCTTCAATTGTTTGACATAATACTCTGTCGTTTGTGACAGCAGCAACTGCTCTCGGATATACCGCTGTTCTTCACGCAGGTAATCCAGAATTCTCGTCAGGATCGGTTGCTGTGTTTGAGTAACAGGATGTGTCGGGTTTTCGTCCAGGTACAATCGACAACGAAGCAGAATGACCTGCACACGGGCCTGAAGCTGAATCAGAGTTTTGTGCTGCGCCGCGATCTTTAATTCCTGATTCTGCTGATTCAACTCTCGATAGGAAATCCGCAATGTGCGTAAAGCATCAGAATCGGCAGCCAGCCGTTCCGGACTCTCCGCGCAGGATCGCAGCAATGTCCAGTCGCCGCGCTCCTGTCGAACAGGAGGCGTCAGCCAGCGCAACAGTCTGGTAGAATTCGTCACGATTCATTCCTGTCGAAAAAAGCACGGCTCAGCAGTGACAGAACCCGGACAGACCAGGGTCCCTCACTCTGTTTTCTATCGGCGTATTATGAGGAAGGGATTGAACCGATTGAGGAAATTCAGGTTGGGTAAACTGCTGAAGCAGGCACTCCTATCCCGTTTCTTAAATAGCACTTAGAGTACTCCCCCTCTGATATCACAGCCTGAAATCTGAATAGAACCAGACATAATCCCGGCGGGCTTCCGTTCGCGGGAGCCACGTATTCTTTGTGACCATTGTCAGGAATATGAGAATTTCTCAATTTCCAGTCATTCAGACGCCGATTTGAAACTAGAGAAGGCATTTTTTCTGTTGTCTACTTGTAGACGTTTCGTCGGCAAGCATAGAATTCAGGAAAGTTGCCTGTCAGCTGAGGCAGTTTACAGAACTTATTACGATCGAGACTTGTCTTGATCACAGGCTCTGGCCTCAGGTCACAGCATTTATCCCCCTTTCCAGATGACAAGCAGGAAAATTCTCATGGCTACGGATTTCCGGCAAAAAGAGCGGCTCCCTGAACTGACTGACCGGATCGTCGAGACTTATCATGAAATTGGTACGATTCATCATTTAGGACATTGCCCGCTTCCCAGCCAGGATGCTGTGATTGAAGCGGCTCAGGAACTGAAAGATGTCATTTTCCCAGGCTACAGCCGTCGTCAGAATCTGCATCTGGGCAATGTAACCTACCATGTGGGAAACATCATCGATTCCCTGCACGATATCCTGACATTGCAAATTGGTCGTGCATTACGCCATCAGTATGTGCAACGTCATGGCGCCGACTGCGAAAAACTCAACCAGATCGATTTCGAAGCTGAAGGTCAGCGGAAAACGATCCAGTTCCTCGAAATGATTCCGGAAATCCGACGCGCCCTTTCCACTGACGTACAAGCGGCATTGGACGGCGACCCGGCTGCGACCTGCTTTGATGAAATCATCTTCTGCTATCCCGGACTGGAAGCGATTACGATCTATCGGCTCGCCCATGAATTGTACAAACTGGAAGTCCCCATCATCCCCCGCATGTTGTCGGAATGGGCGCATGCCCAAACGGGAATCGATATTCACCCGGGTGCCACCATCGGCCACTCGTTCTTTATCGATCACGGCACCGGTGTCGTGATTGGGGAAACCTGCGAAATCGCAGAAAACGTGAAAGTCTACCAGGGGGTCACCCTCGGGGCATTGAGTTTCCCGAAAGATTCCGAAGGCCGCATCATTCGTGATCAGAAACGGCATCCCACCATTGAAAAGGGTGTGGTGATTTATGCCAATGCGACGATTCTGGGAGGCGATACCGTGATTGGCCAGGATGCCGTCATCGGCGCGAGTGTCTCACTGATGAAAAGTGTGGTGCCCAACACGATTGTCACCATCGAAAAACCATCACTCCGGTTTCGCGAAGCTTCCTGATTCCGGTCCTGAAATCAGGCTGTTTACAGGCAACTCAACCTGAGTGACTCGACTTTGCCTGGTTTTACTGTAGCGTCTCCAAGACCATTTAAGCCGAGTATATTAGCTTGAGCGACGCTATGGTTAAATGTGATGCGCTCTAAATGCTCGGCAGAGAGAGTTGCCTTTCTTTTTTACCTGTAACCGTGTCTGACAGGCGCAAAAAAATCCTGTGTGAATCAGATGTCTGATCGCACACAGGATTGAAGAATGTATCTGATTAAGCTCAGGCAATCGCCCGCTGAGGACCACTTTCATCATCGCGGTCCTGTTTGATCGATCCCACTTGATCGAGTGTCCGGTCCAGTTGTGATGCCAGCTTCTCCTGGGTTTCCAGTAACGAAGCGGCAGCCACTTCATAATGTTTTTCGCGGCTGGATAACTGATCGGCCCGCTGATGCAGTTCTTCCGAGAAACGTGTCAGTTCCTGCATCATGTTTTCGAGATCTGCTAACAGCACCAGTTGTTCCTGCTCAGAAAGTGACTCCTGCTGGAAATCCTGTTCTTCCTGCTCCTCATTCAACTGTTGCAATTGAGACAGCAAGGCAGCGGCTCCCTGTTCCCGACGTGATTCATATTTCTCTATCAGATGAAAATCCTGTTCAATCAGGTCAACAAGTTCGGACGCAGACAGGTCCTGCAGAGTAGTTTCTTTGGTCATAAAGTGATCTCTTTTTTTATCTGGGGTGATTGGTGCGCTCGTCTGAAGCGGCGAGCCAGATAAGCCAGCGGTGGAAATGCGCGTTGCTGTATGTGGTCTGGACTGACAAAACACAAATTCGATGGCCCCGATTGTGATACGATCGCCATCTGACAGTTCTGAGGTGCGAAGCGGAATCCCGTTTAATAACAGTTGGGGTTGAGAAACCATGGCTTCGATCCGGGGGACCTCGTCTTCGACATGGATCACGGAATGCAGTATCGGCATCTCTCGACCGGTGACCTGAAGACCACAGCAGGAACCTGCTCCAATCGTCAGACGGCCACCTGAAACAGGCCGTACGGGAAAACTGGTTTTTCCCTTTTTGATTTCCAGTGAATACCGGGGTGAAGATTCCATGACTACAGTCTTTTCAACCTCATGTTGAGACAGGAACGTTTTAATTCCTCAGTACCCTTTTTTCAGGGCTACACAACACTGAATCGACCGTCTGTTGAGGACAGCATGAGAAAACGTTCCAGTTACTTTAGCATCAAAAACTGTTGATGATTGTCAGCACAACCACCGGCACATTTTACACAACCTGGGAAAGATAGAGAACGACACCCATCTGTCATCACTGTCAAACCAGGAAAGCAGCGCGCTTTTTTCTTGTCAGTGACTTTGTAGATCCTTGTTAATAAAGGAAACACCTCAGACACCCTCCCAAATACAATTTCAGGAAGTTTTGCAGCCCTGTTAAACCAGCGGTACTGATACGTTCAGCAGATGGATTCAGTCAATTTTCGTGCCCGGAAGCTTACGCTCCGTAGGAGGTGGCAAATCGGGTTCGGGAGCAGCCGGCTGAGCGGGAGGCGGTTTGTAACCTTCGCATGTCAATTTCAGCTTACCCCCCAGAGGAACCCGGAATTCGGAATTTCCGTCCAAAGCAGACCAGCCCGCCATTACATCTTTCTGATCCGCATATTCCCGCGCGACCAGGTACGTATCGTAACTGTCTGACCAGACCCGAAAATTCAGATAGAAGATCCGTGGATTGATCTTCTGCAGTTCCTGACGAAACAGAGCCGATGATTTCCGCAGACGTTCAGATGTATCTCCGCGGCCATCGCGTAATTCCAGCACGAGATAAGGCACTCCCCCCACGGGTTTCAGCTTTATTCTCCAGTCACGATTGCCAACATTCTTATTCTCGAACACCTTGACCAGTTTGTCGCAATCAATGGCCTGTTCCGGCGCCGTCACGAGCCGACTCTGGGCGATCGCTGTGAGAGCCAGGTTCTGTAACAAGGGGATATCAACACGCATAATTCGACCATGTCGGCACACATAATCGATCGCGCGGGCCTCTTTTGGTGCATCGCGCGGATTGGGCAGATTCACAATCTTGGCATTCGGCGTGGGCCCCGGATCCGGAGTTTTAGCCAGTTTTGCTTTGATGTCTGCCAGTTCCGTCTCCTTGGTGACAATACTTTGTTCGAGCGATTTAACCTGCTTATCGCGCTCGGCAATATCTTTTTTCAATTTCTCGATATTGACCTGGATCTCTTTTAATTTCTCCAGCTCTTTCTTCAGCTTTTCTGCCAGTTTTTTCTGCTCATCCGGATTGACCGTCTTTTTATCGGCAGTCAATTCTTTCACGGTTTCCAGCTGCTCTTTCTCAAGCTTCAGTAACTCATCAAGCTCGGCGACCTTCTGTTCGGCGCGATCCATATCCTCTTCGGAAATCGCACTTTTAATACGATTCACCGCTTCTCCTACACCCAATTGAGTCACGGTCAGCATAATCACGAGGATCCCCACCACGTTGGTCATCGTATCCAGCAGGGAATCCAGGCTTGCTCCGCTGGATGAACTTTTTCTTCGTTTCATGACTCGATCTGAATTCTACGGGATTGCGTCGGTTTGCTTACAAATGGGATTTCAATAGATCAGTGTGTCTGAAAAGCCGGCAATTTCAGGCTTCCTCTCGGCTGCAGTACACACATCACTCTGTATAATCATAAAAGCGATACAGGCCTGATCGCAAGCAGAGACAATCGGTTGTTCCGTAAAAGTCATAATTGCCTGAACGGTGTGAGGAATGGAATGTGGACGTTTTTTCATTAAAAATCCCCGGATTGATGGTCGTAGGCACCGATACGGATGTCGGTAAGACCTATATCACCGCCGCCATTGCCCGCCAGCTGGTAGCGGAAGGAGTCCAGACCGGGGTTTACAAACCAGCCTGCAGTGGCAGTCTGCGGGACGAAAAGACTGGTACTTTTCACTGGCCTGATGTCGAATACCTGTCCGCAGCCATTCAGACGTCTGTTCCCCTGGAGCGAATCTGCCCTCAACGCTTTCATGCCCCCCTGGCTCCCCCGGTCGCTGCTGCCAGAGAGGACCAGCGTGTCAACGAATCGCTCCTGCTGGAAGGGGCACAGTGGTGGCAGGATCAGGCGGAATTTCTGCTCGTGGAGGGTGTAGGTGGCGTGCTCTGCCCGCTTTCAGAACATACGCTGATTGTTGATTTCGCAGCGCAGCTCAAGTTGCCACTACTGATCGTGGCACGTGCGGGACTGGGAACGATCAATCACAGCCTGCTGACCATTGAAGTCTTGCAGAACCGGGGGCTGCCCATCGCAGGATTGATCCTGAATGATGTCGATCCGACCCTGAACGATGAGTCCCGCCAGTCAAACGCTGCCCAGATACAACAATGGACAAGCGTGCCGGTTTTGTCTTTTGTCCCCTTTGAATGGCAGTCGAACTTGCTTCACTATCAGACTCAAGCCAGAATAGACTGGATACAATTAGCACAGGATTCCCGCTGAATCGTCTTCCCGTGTACCAGATTTTCCCAGTCTGCTCGCCGGATCCCGCTCGCGGACGCTCCAGCGCCGGTCCTGCCTCTACGACAGCCCTAACTTAACAGTAATCAACCGGAGAAATGGATGAGTATTGAAGTGAACTGCCCCTCTTGCGGAGGCTCCATCCAAATCGAAGCCGTCTCGGAAGTCGTCGCATGCCCGTTATGCCAGCTGCATCTGCAGGTCGACCCCGAATCCAATGAACCTGTACTGGTTTCAGAAGAAGAACTGGAAGAGGAAGCGAACGCCGTTGAAACAGTCAATTCTGAACAGGCTGCCGAGACGCATGAACGGGACGAGAGCCAGCCGGATCCCCCTGAAGTTGACATCGCAGTGCCGGAAGAACCAGGTTCCTCAGAAAACGAAAACAATGACGCTTCCCCGTTTTCGTTTCTTCCCGGTGGCGTCGAAAATAAAAAAAGCAAAAAACAATCCGAACGACCGGCTACGAATTTTTCATTTCTCCCCGGCGGTAGTGCTGAGTCCGAATCGGAATCCGAAACAGCCGAACCGGATGTTGCAGAAACGGAAGCAGAAGCCATCGCTACAGTAGCAGCAACGACTGCAACCGAATCAGAGCAGGAAAAAGTCGAAGCCCCGGAAACAGGAGCCACAGACACTGCAGGCATCGTCGCAGAACCAACAGACAGTGAGCCCGAACCGGAAGCGCCCACATCCGAGGAGGCTCTCACTGCAGAATCTGACGAAGCAGAATCTGCTGCAATAGAAACCACCAGCGAAATCGCCGACACAGAGACAGTGCCGGCTGACCAGCCAGAGCAGCCTTCTGAAAACGCAACTGAGGAAGTCGCCGCTGAATCGACTGAAACAGAAACCGCCAACGAAACCACAGAACCGGTCTCAGCTTCTCAGGAACCGGCGAGCAAACCAGCCCCTCAAAGCTACCGCAGAGAAAAAGTGGTCTCCAAACGGGTATTCACACTGACTCTGACCTATGCCCTCGCAGTCACCGCCATGCTTGCGATGCTGCTGTATGCCAAATACCAGGGAGATCCCCATCAGCTGGAAAGTCTGCCCGATCTCAAGCCGCCCGTCAAAAATGACGAGATCGCGCTCCAGCTCGTCCCCGAAAATGCAACGCTGCCTCCCGGCCATGTGTTACAACTGGGGGGCCCGGGGCGACGTTTCGGGAATGTGATGGTGACTCCACTCCGCGTCACACGCGGTCCACTCGAATTCGAACATTATACAGGTGATACCAGCCTGACACGCGAACCAACGGGGGACGTGCTCAAGCTCTACCTGAGATTCGAAAATGTCTCAGACGATCAGACCTTCGAACCCCTCGATCAGAAGCTGCTGCTCACCCGGGTTTCCGGCAAAGACTCCGAAGCAAAGTTGCGTGCCAATAATTTTTTGAGCAGCCTGGATCAAAAAACGACTGACGGTAACCGGGTATTGGTATATGACATGCCCCCCTCCTGGGAATGGAATATTAAAGGCCAGAATATCAACCAGGAAAAGAAGCCGCAGCAACTGAAACCAGGGGAAAGTTTCGAAACCTTTGTCGCGACCAACGAACAGGGCATCGACGATTTGACAGGGGAACTCGTCTGGCGACTGCAGATCCGCAAAGGCTACAACCCCAAATCGTTTCAAGGCGTGACCACTCTGATTGAAGTCGTGTTTAACAGCAGTCAGATTCAATCCGACATGATCTCTGGAAGCAAAGACTCTCAACCGACTACCTGATCAATCTGCTTGAGAATCCGACGCGCGTAAAAAAACGTCTCGGCAGTATTTCAGTAATACCACCGAGACGTCACGCGGAACCGCATACGATGCGGTGAGGAATTTCTTATGAGGACAATCTTTCCGCTGTGGGGCTGGCACAAGCCTTAGCGATAAGACTTGTACCAGATACCCCTTTCAGGAGAGTACACAATCCTGAAATCTACTTCTGGACCACAACAAAGCGGGCACCACTGTGATTTCTCACCAGCAGCAGCACACTGCCTTTGCCTTTTGCTTCTTTCAATCCCTGGTTGAATTGATCCATGGTAGAGACTTCAGTTGTCCCGATCTTTTCGATGATCATCCCTTTCGTCAGACCAGCTTCTTCAGCAGCACTTCCCGGCTCGACAGAAGTAATCACGACTCCTGTCACGTCGTTGGAATATCCCAGCTGATTCGCCAGTTCTTCGGTTAAAGGCTGAACCTCGAGTTTCAGTTCATTCACACTGCTTCGCTGTTTCTCTTTGCTGGAACCTTTCAGAGGCTTTTCATCCTTGGCGACAGAGAAACTGTTGGGCATGGCTTTCATGACCAGATCTTTGTTGACGTGCTTACCGTCTCTTAAGATTTCCATGACGTACGTCTTACCCACAACCAGCTGTTCTACAATTCCCTGCAGATTACGAGGACCGGAAACGTCCTTGCCTGCCAGCTTCAGGATGATATCACCCGTCTGTAAGTCAGCAGCGGCTGCAGGAGAATCTTCCATCACCTGGGTGATGATGGCACCCTGACCAACTTTGATGTCGAACGATTTCGACAGGTCGTTGCTGATCGGCTGAATGCCGACTCCCAGGAAGGCACGTTCTACTTTTCCGTTATCAATCAACTGACCGGAGACCCAGCGAGCCATGTTAACAGGAATTGCAAATCCCACACCATCATATCCGCCACTGCGGCTGGAAATCGCTGTGTTAATACCGATCACTTCACCACGCAGGTTCAACAGGGGACCACCACTGTTACCAGGGTTGATCGCTGCATCCGTCTGTAGATAATCTTCACGGTCGTTAATTCCGGGACCACGGCTTTTCGCACTGATGATACCGTTCGTCACACTCATACCAATTCCGAAGGGGTTACCAATCGCCAGGACCCAGTCGCCAATTTCCATTTTGGAACTGTCTCCCAGGGGAATCGCCTGCAGGTCGGGTGCATCAATATGAATCACAGCAACGTCGGAACGGGGATCGGTACGAATATCACTGGCTGTGAATTCACGACCATCATTTAAAGTGACCTTAACGACGTCGGCACCATTCACAACATGCGAGTTGGTCATGATCAGGCCGCTCTTATTGATAATGAATCCGGAACCTGTTCCCATCCGACGGGGCGCCCGTCGTGGCTGATTCTGATTCTGGAACTGCTTGAACATCTCTTTAAACCGGGGATCATTTTCGAAGAGATCCTGAAACGGTGAATTGTCACCAAACGGCATAACTCTCTGACCTGAGACTTCAGAGGTCTTGCTCACGGTCTCAATAGAAACAATCGCAGGCATCGCCCGACGACTGACTTCACGAAATACATTCGATAACTCATGAATATTCGCAGCTGTTGGTGGATCGGCTGTCTTGTCTTTCTGAGCGACTCCGACCGCTGCGCCTACCAGACATGCGCTAGCGATAATAGCGAACATCCAGTTTCGATTTCCTGTTAACGCTTTCATTAAATTTACCCTCCTACAGTGTTTGGCTTTCAGTTATGACACAAGCCATCTCTATTTATGGAATTAATACTAATCAGGAAACGTGACTCAACTCCCCAATATGACTCTTTTAAAATAACTCTGCTGGAAAAGACTGGCGGAAACCCCACGTTTCCGAATTAGGAAAAACAGGATCCTGAAGTGTGCACATCGTTGAACTTTTGCTCATTTCTGAGCGGCTGGTCTGCTCTTACTACGAGAATCGCCTGTAGATGTGTTGGGAATGCTTGAAAAAAAAGAGGAATTTTGCGACTCATCCCCCCATTTCCGGACATGATTCCGGGAAGGTTTACCCTCTAAACCTGAATATTTTTCGACCATTTCCATTAAACAGACTTTTTTTGATGTTTTCAAATCGATGCTAATGTTAATATCTTTCTATACTTAGCGAAGGTCATTCATTAATTCTCCGCGGGCCATTTTTTCAGAATTTTTCGATTGACCTTTTGATATTTCGAAGAAATAAAGATCAGGGGAGGCGTGTATGCAATACGATCTCAGCCCCGCGGAGATCGATCAACTGCTTGAGCAGTGTCAACAAAACCTGGGATACCGCTTTGCTGACTGTGAGCTGTTGAAATCCTGCCTGACCCATACTTCTGCTGCCAAAACCCGTATGGATTCCAACGAACGCCTGGAATTCCTGGGTGATGCGATCCTCGGCTCAATCGTCTGCGAAAAACTGTTTGATCAATTTCCCAATGCCCCCGAAGGTGAACTGACACGCATCAAATCTGCGGTCGTCAGTCGGAATACCTGTACGCGGCTGGCGCGGGAAAAAGGTCTCGACCGCTTTATCTTTGTCGGCAAAGGACTTGCGATGACAGAAAACCTGCCTGAATCTCTGCTGGCAGGCATGTTCGAAGCGCTCATCGCCGGGATCTACCTGGATGGCGGAGTTGAACCCGTACATCAATTCCTCGACCCGCTCATCGAACGTGAAAATTCAAAAGCCTCTCGCTCAGTACATGGCTACAACTACAAAAGCCTGTTGCAGCAATACTCTCAAAAGAAATTTTCCCAGACCCCCATTTACGAAGTTCTGGACGAAAAAGGCCCGGATCATTCCAAGTTCTTCAAAGTAACCGCGATTATTGGTGAGCACAAATATGAACCCGCCTGGGGTTCTACCAAAAAAGAAGCCGAACAAAGAGCCGCCTTTAATGCGCTGCGCGAAAATGAAGAAGACGAAGAATGGGAACTCCCTGCACTGCCCGATCAGAATTGATTCGCAGTAAGTTATCTTATGAATCTGCTTTGATGTCGCTTCTGCAGGCGCTGTTGATAAAGAAGAGACGACTCACTGAAAATACCAGGGTCTGGAAATAGAAAGGGCCGAGAGAATACGGGAATTCTCTCGGCTCTAAGATGGGGATGATGTTTTGGAGTGGCCCAGGGTGGGCAGACCCGCCTCCACGGGTCGGTGGGATTGTCTCTCTCTTCTCTCTTGAATCTTGAAGTCTCTCAACTCTTCAAAACTCTTTGGGTCTCTCTCTTTACCCGAAGCTAGTATATAGCAGCAATTGTGCCAATCAGATTGGAAGCGATACCGGTTTTGGGGAACTGACTCTTAAACACTACAAATACAGGCATTTTGAATCAGCCGCTTTTTGAAGTTTTTTTTCAGCCTCAGCATGTTTGCAATTATTGCAATGAGAAAACCGCAAAAGAGTCCTCTGAAATGTAAGACTTACAAGGCCGAGAACACCTGTGGCACGCTTCGGGGAAGCGGAAACCCGGTAGATCAGGGAGCAGCGGGGGGGCTAAAGTCCAGAACTTTGATAGACAGCTTACCCACCGACTGCAGGATAGGCAGAAAGATCTCCAGCGGAGCAGGTGCCGTCTCGGTAAGACTGGAAGCTGACATTTTCAGATGGCCTCCACCGATGCCCCCTTTCCCCAGGGTTGCATCCAGGGGAATCCAGCGTTGGTCCAGAAAGACTTCCACCCACATATGCCCGACAAAGCTGGAAAGAGCAGGAATATAGACAAAACCGACGACGACTCGTGAAGGCAGTTTCTGTGCCCGTAACATTGCTGCCAACAAAACCGCATGTTCTGTACAATCCCCTTCCATATTCCGGGCCACCTCGGAGGCTGAAGCCAGAGCCGTCGAAAAATTCTTCTTCTTCAGGTTACGATACACAAAATTCTCAAGCAGCCTGGCCTGCTTCCAGGGATCGGTTTCTGACTGAACGGCTGTTGCGGCGTACTTTATGATTTGTGGATCGTCCGACTGGAGAAACTGGGAAGGACTCAAATACTCCGCCTTCACTTTACTTTCGGGAAACTCTTTCGGCACCGCTGCCCGGAAAACTGTCACCTCAGCCTGATGCTCGTTTCGTCGCTTAACCTGTTGCAGATCGCTGCTCGGAAACAGTTTGGCAGGATCGCCACCAGGCAGGGAAATCTGGTAAACAACTTTGTCTGTATTATGCATGTTCTTGACAGCATCAGTCTTAATCAGCCCCTGTACGGAGAAATCCAGTTGCTTGTCTGATTTTTTTCTCAACGCCTCTGCTTCAGTCGCTTGAAAGCCCACCATGGTGGCTCCCAGAAAATCAGCCGATTCTTTGATGATTGCACCACCGTTCTTGACGTATAAATCAAAGTTCACTCCCGGCATCACTGACTTCTGCATCACCACATGCAGGCATTGATCAGACGAACCATCAGGCAGTTCAATGGTTTCATACTCTTTTGCGCTCAACGTCACTTCCGTTACCTGATTATGTTCCGGCAGCAGAATCGAAAATGACTGCGTCTCTCCCGGCTTCAGGGGAGATTTTCTGAAAACACGTTCTAAGTAACTCGGAGAATGATATGTGGACTTCCATTTCAATCGTGACTGCCTTACCTGATTGGCGACGCTCGTATCAATCTTTAATTCTCCCCCTTCAACGGTCCCCTGGGAAATCTTGGGATCAGCCGGTGGGTTTTTGATAACGAACTCGTAAGACAGCAGTGCACCGTTCGCGGTTTCCCTGGTCTTCAGCTGGAGTTCCACACTCAGTGGTTTGCCGAATCGCTTCAATTCCATATGGGTATCCTGCTGGAACTCTACAATCCGGGAACCCTTTTCTTCGATCACCTCGTATCGAGTATGACTGAACCCCACCCGCTGGTCGTTGATATAGAATACTTTCCAGCTGTCTTCGTTCGATAAAGGCTGGGATGCATTGACTCTTGTCTTAACTTCGACTTCAGAGGCCGGATTCTCCGAACAGGCAGCGGAAGCAGTTAAAAGACAGAGCAGACTTAGCTGGCAAGTTCCAATGACCAACTGCCATTTCCCGTTTCGAGAATTTTTCACCTGCATTTTCCGGAAACCTTATCGCACAAGAATCGATTCACTCAGTTAAGATACCAAAGAAAAACCCCACAATTCATACTTGAATGGTGGGGGTATTGTAGAACGAGATCAGGGAGTCTGAAAACAGGAATTTAGTCCAGATCCTCTTCCAGATCTTCGTCATCGTCTGCGACTTCATCAATTTCTTCTACTTCTTCGACATCATCGTCAACGGCTTCGACATCATCATCCTCAACTTTAGCTACTTCCTCTGTCTCAATCTCCTCAGCATCTTCTACGGGAACTTTGGTGGCTGCAACTTCTCCGTCCAGAGACTCTTTGATCGGTTGAATGAAGTAGAGCTTCTTGGCGTTTTTGGCGCGCAGCTGTTCGATGCGTTCGACGGCAGCATCCCGCTGATCGTAGGAAAAACGCGATTCCTCTTTCATACTGCCAGTAAAGACACCCCAGAATAAGCGACGACGCGCTTCAGCCTTCGCGGCCTTCTTTTTACGGGTGGCCTTCTTCTTAGGGGCTTTTTTCTTAGGAGATGTTTTTGATACCGCTTCTGCAGCTTCCGCCTGACGACGCATTTCCAGACGACTGGGAGACTTTCGAGCCATTGTGTATTCTTTGGTTAAATAGAACTCTATTAGTTAGTTGATATAGGAACACCCTTGGGCATTGAGCCGGAATCCAGTCAGGAAACACCG
Source organism: Gimesia sp. (assembly GCF_048262075.1). Taxonomy (GTDB): domain Bacteria; phylum Planctomycetota; class Planctomycetia; order Planctomycetales; family Planctomycetaceae; genus Gimesia. Next base: position 443,592 of record NZ_JBLXFK010000004.1, on the reverse strand, counting down.
TCTCTAGCACCTCTCACTTGGACAACTGAGGTACTGTCGGCGCAAATCGCTTCCTGGATGCGTGCTAGCATAACATTTCATTTCTGGAATGACTACGCGCAGAGAAGTTCTCAATCACTGAAGAATGTTTTTTTTTACACATCCCGCTAAGAAAAACCACTTGATTCCCTGACAAACGCGGCAGAAACTCTGACCGGCCAGAAACCATTTTTGACTGCATCAACATAGAATATATACCTATGACCACACCTCTTCGGAAATCACCGTTCTCTTCGCCCTGGAAGCCCTTAAATCACTCTCTAAAGCACTATTAACTGTAAATCATTATATAAATAAGACTTAGGGAATTTTCATCCCTCAGATCCCAAGAACATTTAACCAATTTCTTCGAAATAATCAGAATAACTTGTTTAACCGGACCCAGATAACCGATCAATCAGGATAGCAATCTCATTGTTTCGTTTGCGCAGCAGGAATGACTCACCGTGTAAACCAGACGATAGATATAGCTCGAATGTAATGGACGAAAACAAATAAAAACTCAATTGGGAACGGAGTTGTTCATGAAACGGTATCGTAAGTGGGTCTTGACGCTGGGGATCATGGCGGTGACTCCCGGTATCACAATGGCCGGACCCTTAGATTTCTTCTCGAAGAAATCTGAACAGTCTAGTTCGACCGCTGTATCGGGCAAAGTTACTAACAATCAGAAAGTGGCGAATGAAATCGCTGACGCTCTGAGATCAGCCCGGTTAACCGGTTACAACATGGAAATCGAGTATAATAAGGGTGTCGCCGTCCTTTCGGGTAAAATCCCAACGGCAGCTCAAAAAGCTCAGGCCACCAGATTGATCTCACGCATCGACGGTGTCTCTCAGGTTGACAATCGACTGGAAGTCACTGAAGTCGCTACAAATTCTGCTCCCGTCAGGGGACCAGAACCACAGAAATCAAGCTTGAACCCGTTCCGCAGAACGAATGAAATCACTCAGACTTCTGCCGCTGATCCTTTCTTGAAAGGCTCATTGAAACAGGCTCAATTTGAACAATCTGTTGAAAATCGACGTTCTAACATCGAAACAGTTGCTTACCAGGCTCCTGCACCTCGCAGTGCTGCCCCCAGCAACCAGCAGATGGCAGAACAGCTTGCCAAAGCATTAGGGCCCGCCCTGGCTTCGGCCCATGAAGTAGAAATTCGCTTCAAGAATGGGACGGCAATCCTGCAGGGCGCTATTGGTTCTCCCCAGGAGAAACAGATGGCTACCCAGATTGCTCAGCGAGTTCCTGGAGTCCGGGCTGTAGAAAATAACCTGCAGCTCATGCAGGCTGCTCCTCAGCAGACTTCAATGATTCAGCCAACGAACTACATGAACTACCAGGCTCCACATCCTGGCCCTGCTGGACCTCCAGCTATGGGACCACCTCCCGGAATGGGCGGCCATCCAGGCATGGGACCTCAACCAGGTATGGGACCGGCTAACAATGTTTACAACAGTCCTCACCTGCCAGAATCAGCCTGGCCAACTTATGCAAACTACCCTAACTATGCACAAGTAGCTTACCCAAGTGAGTACTCTGCCAGTGCCTTCCCTTACATCGGACCTTTCTATCCCTATCCTCAGGTACCACTGGGATGGAGAGAGGCTCAACTGGAATGGGATGACGGATCATGGAAATTAAACTTCCGCCCTCGGACAAGCCGCTGGTGGTGGTTCATGAATCCTAAAAACTGGTAATCTGCCAGTGTTAAAATAGACTGCACACAGATGCCTTTCAGGAAAATCACTTCCTGGAAGGCATTTTTTATACCTCAGAAATGGGCAGACTGACTGCAGACTGACCACACAGGGCGTAAAGAAGATTTTATCCGTTAAATCGTCAAAATCGTCAAATTCTCACAAGGTTATCGGACAAAGCGTCCGATAAGAAGAATATGGAATCATGTTCCGACACTTACAGGCAGGATGCCGACCGTCTGATCATGACATCTCCTTACCAGAGCAATTCGCTCACTAACACTGAAAACGAAGTCATCCCTCATATCATGACGACGTTAAAATCACCCGGAGGAAGAAGGATGTTCAAAATCGGGAAGCAATTCAGCCGTGCTTTGCTTTTGGGCTGTGCCTGCTTGTTAACACTCAACACCAGTGGCTGTACGCTGGTCAAAGGCTTCATTGAAGTGACTTATGCCGGATCTGTATTCTGGCGTACCACTCCTCTGATTCCCGTGACTGCATACTGGTCACAGCTAATCGAAGACACCTATTGGGAGGAAGAACGCTATAACAAAGCGATGATTCTCGATCCCGTAGAAGGCGAACACGCTCCCCTGTTCTGTCTTGATCCTCCCAGCCCGGATGAAGTCATTCGTGCTCTGCCGGACAAAACCGGCGGCGGAGTCTGGTTCCTGGCAGAAACCACCCGTAACAATGTCCGCATGGTTGTCGAACCGATTGTGGACCGGATTGGCGAATGCCGGTTCTATCCCATGGTGGGACCAGCTCGACAGCACCACTGCCACTACAAGTGCACCGTGTACTACGACAAAACAATTCGTTCAGACTGGCCCGTTCCATTCTCGAACACCGATCAGACCAAAGAAGTGGTCTACATCGACCACGACCATCTGATCCGCTGTGCCGGTCCTCCATCTGAATAATCTTCAGACAAGGGCTTCGGCACTGATATCAACATTCTGAATCTATAAGTCTACCCACCAGCAAAGCCGATGATTCTAACCGGGTGAAAGAATCGTCGGCTTTTGCATGCGCGGTGATAACTTATCCAAAGATCAGAGCGCGTGACTCATACGCGGTTTCAATTCAGAAAACGCCTCGCTTCCCTGCCAGCACACTGGCCAATGAAACAGATCTCTGTTTACAATAGATTTCCAGCAGGCACGCTTAATCAGGGTCAAGGCAGCGACGCGCCCCAACCCGTTGACTATCAACCACAATAGATTATTCAAAGCGAGTTCAGTATGGCGAAATCTCCTTATAGCCTGAAAGTCGGGCGTGTCTACATTCACAAAAAATGCAAACAGGGAACCCAGGTGAACGGCGCTGACTTCGAAGGCTTATGCAATCCCTTCAAGCTTTGCCTGGGCACCGTGTGTGCTTCCTGTGGCGGACCGCGTGGTTTAAATACTTTTTACTGGGAAGATACAAAAGAGCCATTGGATACCTATCGCAAACGGCTCCGAACGAAAGTCCCCGCCATCTACACGTACTGGTGGCTCTGGATTTCCCCTCTGATTGGCCTGATTGCCGGCTCCCTTATCGGCCCCATGCTCCTGAAAAAAAGCACCCTGCCCATCGTCGCCGGTTCCGCGGTCGTCGGCTCGCTGATCATGTTCCTCATCGTCGGCCCCCAGGTACTGATGCTCATCGCGCCCAAAAAATACTACAAATTGCGCTAAGACACCGCGATCATTCTTTACTACAGCAATACGGAACTTCACATCATGTCGACAGAAGCAAGCTTCAATCCCCAGCGTTTCCAGAACCGAGTCGCATTAGTCACCGGCGGATCCCGCGGCATCGGCCGGGCCTGCTGTCTGCGACTGGCACAGGAAGGAGCCCGCGTCGCCGTCAGTTATCGTAGTGGAAAAACAGACGCCGAAGAAACACTCCGCCAGATCGAAGCCCTCGGAGGCAGTGGCATGATTGTGCAAAGTGATGTCTCCGTCGAAGCCGAGGTCGACCGCATGGTCAGCGAGGTCGAAACACAACTAGGTGAAATCGAACTGCTGGTGAATAACTCGGGCACCTTCATCTATCAGACACATGAAGAGCTCGACCTTTCGGCATGGCAGCAGATGCTGGATGTCAATCTGACCGGAACCTTCCTGGTCACCTGGCGAGTCAAACCCAGCATGCTCAAACGACAGTTCGGCAGGATTGTCAACCTGAGCTCCCTCTCCGGTCTGCAGCCCCGTCCCAAATCCATTGCGTATGCGGTCAGTAAAGCCGGCGTCATTTCCTTTACCCAGAGTATCGCCACCGCCTGGGCCCGGGACAACATTCGCGTGAATGCGATTGCCCCCGGGCTGATCGAAACAGAGATCCTCTCCAGCGTGAACCAGGAAGACCTGGAAAAGATCATCGAAGCCACCCCCATTCCCCGGATGGGTACCCCCGAGGAAGTCGCATCAATGGTCTCTTTTCTGCTCTCCGAAGAAAGCAACTTCACCACAGGCCAGACCATGGTCCTCTCCGGCGGCCGCTGTATGCTGCCTTAAGGAAAAATGCATGAGCGTTCTTCGGAGACATGCACTCCTTACCTGGCACTGTGAACGCTTTGCGTTCATCAAGACGGCCGCGTTGGATTCACAAGACAGCTTTACCTGCAAGCCGCGTGGCTCAGTAAACGACTTCAGCATACAGACTCCCTTCTTCCCGGATCACTTATTATTCTGTAAGCGGCGTATTGAGCGGGCTGATATGTAGATTTTCAACAATGACCGCGTAGAGCGCTGGGATGACGAAAAGTGTCAACAGCGTAGCCATCAGTAGCCCCACGATCATCAGCCAGGCCATGCCGATCCACAATGGACCGCCGGCTAATGCCAGGGGAAGCAGGCCTCCGACAGTCGTTGCGGTGGTCAGAAAGATTGGGAGCAACCGCTGCTTGCCGGCTTCAGCCAGGCAGTCGCGGAACTCGTCGCGGGTCAAACCACCTATCGGTCCCTGGCCATCGCACGCAGCAGAGCGGGTCGCGATCTGAAAATCAGCAAATTCCATATAGATGATCGCAGTATTCAATACGATTCCGAACAGCGACAATATTCCCAGTTGAGGCATGAATCCCAGTGGATTGTCAGTCAGATAAAGTCCCAGCAGCGCGCCAATCAGCGCCAAAGGCAGCGTGAAGATGATCATGATGGCTTTGCTGATACTGTTGAACTGGATGACAAGTAACAGCAAGATGGCGATGAACGACATACCGAAGGCCTGCAACATCATCGTTCCCGCCTGCATCGATTCTTCCAGCGCCCCACCAATCTCAATTCGGAAACCGTTGGGGAGATTTTCTTCAATCTGCTGGAACTTTTTTGAAGACATGACCCGGCTCACCACATCGTTGCCAGAAGCCCCTGGCTCCACTCGGGCACTGACTTCAATCGTTCGGTTCAGGTCACGACGTTCTATCACCGCGGGCTCCCATCCATACTCAAACGAGGCGATCGACTTCAGGGGAACCTTGCCGTTTCTTCCCTCGATAAAAGCGGTTTCGATCGCCGAAACCGACTTTCTCCCATCGGGAATCAGGCGGAAATAAACGGGGACCGAATAATCACCTTCGCGGAACATTGTCAGTTGCCGCCCCGAGAAATAGGCATTCAAAGTCGATGCGATCTGTGAATTGGTCACGCCAGCCAGACTGGCAAGGTCTTCCTCCACGTTGACCTGCAACTGGTAAGCATCGGCCCCCCAGGAATCGTGAGTATTCCAGGTATCGGGCTGCTCACGAATCAGCTCTGTTACCTGATTGGCGACGTCGCGCAGTTTCTGCATATCCGCAAAACCATCACCGGTTATCCGCAGTGCAACCGGTGCAGCCGGTGGTCCCAGCATCATCTCCATTGGGACAACACGCAGCCCGGGCAGTGGTGTAATCCCCAGTTCCGCATCCCCCTGCAGCGCCACTTTGCGGACGCGTTCTGCATAGTCGTGAGTCAGTTTGGGATCGGTTGTACGAATCAGAATTTCCGCATAATTGGCTTTCCGCGGCTCCGGTTCCCAGGAAAGATACCAGCGCGAACCCCCTCCGCCGACCAGGGTCCGCATGGCCCGCAAACGTTCGACTTTTTTACCGTTTTCGTCTGTAAAGGGGCTCAACTTCCGGAGCATCTCTTCCACCTGCAAAGCTGCCTGATTCGTCTGTTCAATCCCGACATTCTCAGGCAACCAGACGCCAACAACAAACTGATCCCGCTCCCCTTGGGGAAAGAACTCGCTACTCACAGGCAGTTTCAACCCCAGATAAAACAGCCCGATCGAGACAACCAGTGTTACAAACTTGTGCCGAATCGCCTGCTGAACCAGAACCCCATAGATCTGATTGATGTAATGTTTATTCTCCGATTTCCACGAAAACCCGCCGGGGTTCTGTTTCCGATGAAAAATACTTTTGAACCAGTAAAAACAACGAACCAGTGGCGCGTCGGGTTCGTCCCTGTTGACGGGGGGGCGAATAAACATGGCAGCCAGGATCACACAAAACGTCATCGCCAGTACCCAACTGACTGCCAGCATGACCGAAAGAGTGACCGGCAGACTATAAATAAACTCACGGTTGCCTCCCTCGAAGAAAATCACCATCGGCACGAACGCCGCGATTGTCGTAAGCGTCCCGTTCAGCATGGGAGCGGCCAGCATCCGGGCCCCACTGACGCTGGCTGCAATCGGTTTCATCCCTTCCATCTGGTTCGTACGGGACTGATCACAAATCTGCACAGCATTATCGACCAGCAGACCAAGCGATATAATAATCGACGCCAGCGACATCTGCTCCAGTTGAACTCCGAATAAAGTAATAATGCCCACCGAGACGAGTGTGACAAACGGAATATTGGCAGCCATCACCGCTGCCGTGCGGAACCCGACGACCAGATAGACCACCACAATCACAATCACTACCGCTTCGATCACATTCAGGACCACATCCTGAATTCGCGCATTCACACTATCCGACTGATCGGAAACAGGGGCCAGCCCCAGGTCGGGGGGAAGTTCGCAGGTTACGTTCTGAAGTTCATACAGTCGGTCTTTCGCCGCACTACAGATATCAATGATATTCGAGCCCGATTTCATGGTTACCGCTACGATCACCGCTGCCTGTGATGTTTCCGGATCGGAGTACCGGCAGATCAAGGCAGGAGGGTCCTGGTATGCCCGCCTGACATTCAGACCCAGGTCATTTAAATAGACCTGGTTGGCCCCCTTATCCGTGCTGGCCATTTCGGCCACGATGGTGTTGATCTCTTTCACACCATCAAGTTTCCCCCCCGGCTTCACATAAAAACGACCATCGCCGGTATCCAGCAACCCTCCTGCTTCGATAATATTCCGGGATGAAATCAGCTCTTCCAGGTCTGTGGTCGTCAGTCGCAGCTTAGACCATGTCCCCGCATCCGTTTCAACATAAATCGCTTCTTCACGCACACCAAAACGCTGGACTTTGGCAATACCATTTAACAGTCGCAGCGCATCGCGTACCTGTTCCGAGAAGAGATCCAGGTCCCGGTCGCTGTAGACATGAGCAGGATCAATCTCTGTTTCGCCGGGCAGCGGAGTCTGGTAGATCGCAAACAGAATGACGCTGGTATCACCAAAGTCATCGGTCACAATCGGCGTGATATTTTTTTCAGGCATCTCCACATTTTGCACGCGGGCCCGAACCTGGTCCCACACCTGATCCACACGGTCAGGAGACACGTTGTCATACAGGTCGACAAAAATCGTCGACAATCCATTGATGGATGTGGACCGCAGAACATCCACCTCTTCTATACCATCCAGAACCTCTTCCAGTGGGTCGGTGATCAGTTCTTCCACACGTTCTGCAGAAACTCCCGCCCAGCGCGTGGTAACAACACAGGTCATGATCGTGAACTCAGGGTCTTCGCGACGAGGCATCGTCTGGAAGGAGACGGTCCCCCAGATCACCATCAGGGTGACGATGGTGAAAACAATCGTGCGATTGCGAATCGCAAACTCGGGCAGCAAATTCATTGAACCGCCTCGCTCTCACTTACAATATTGACCGGTTCGCCCGCTCTCAAAAAAGGCATCCCTTTCAGAATCACCCGTGCGTGTGCTGGCAGCGAAAACCCGGGGGCCGGCCTGATCTGACGCAACATCGTATCCTGGGATGAAGCAACGCTTTTGTCCGACAACAGCACTTCGATCTCGCGGACAATCGCCTGATCTGACGAGTCCGGATCAATAATGAAAATCGATGTCTTACCGGAATGATGGCGGACGGCTTTCATCGGCACATAAAGGCCGGCGTTTCCCCCTTCATTCTGCAGGCTGACACGAACGGTATCACCCGGTCTGAGCAGCCAGCTGGATTCGTCCAGGAGAATCGTTTTGCCGTCCCACTGATCCGGTTTTCCCTGACTGACCGTTAATTCCCCGGCCACCAGATCATTTTCCGGATCGATCTTTTCTCCTTGCTGAACGGTAACCGGCACGAAATTCCAGTTTCCCATGAACGGAATCCGCATGTTTCCCGCGGTGATACGGATTTTTTTTACATTCAACATCCGCCCGGAATCCAATGAGACGTCACTGGCCCTGCGATTGGTAATCTTCCAGAGAAACGCACCTTCCGCGTCGTGGCGAATGGCGTTCTCCTCCGTCATCAGCATGTTTCCGTCATGGATGATCGGCGCGAAGTTCAGCGGCCAGATATCTTTAGTACGGGCGATTTGTTCTGACTGGTACTCCGGGGGAATCTTCAGTTGCGCCTTCCGATTTCTGACCAGTAACGTCACCGTAAATGTTCTGGTCTCTGCATCGGCATTCGGCTCGGACATGTAGACGTAACCTTCGAGTTTCGTCTCTTGATCATTTCTATCAACTGCGTAAATCCGCACGGTATCGCCCCGTCGGAATTTCCGGGACATGCTGGCAGAAAGTTCCAGTTCCACCTTGATCGGGTCCATAATCTGAATCGTTAAGGCCGGGTCCCCCGCGTCCAGGTAACTGCCGGGAACTGCTTCCACATGCGCGACTTGCCCGCGGAAAGAAGAATAGAGCACGGTGTCGCGTAAATTCCGTTCTGCTTCGGCCAGTTGAAAACGGGCTTTTTGAATTTCTGCTTCCTGCGATTGAAGCTCGGCTTTTTTTGTTTTGAGTTCCGCTTCAATGTTCGCTACCGCGGCGTTTGCAGTTTGCAGTTCCGCCATTGCCCGATCGTACTCAGAACGGGTCGCGACTTTTTTGTTGAGCAGACTGATGGTCCGATCTGAATCGGCTTTTGCCAGTTGCTGCTCCGCTTTCGCGGAAGCCAGGCGGGCGGGAATGCCATCCGCAATTTCTACTTCCATTGCCTTTTTACGCTGAATGGCAACATCCACGGCAGCCCGGGCCAGATCAACGGCAATCCGATATTGTTCATCGTACAACCGGGCCAACACAGTACCCTTTACCAGAACTTTGTCATTCTGCTGATCAACCACCCGCCCCTCGATTTCGGTATCCGGTTCCAGCACACGCTCCACCCGTCCCGCGACTTCAAAACCGATTTTCTCGGTTTTCCAGGCACCGACTGAACCAGTCATCAGAGACTGGGATGTCGGCGTTGACTGTTGCAGCAGAAAAACCGTAACAGGCCGCGGGGCTTTCGGTATTCGTTCGATTTCACTGGATGATTCACAGGCCGTTGCTAAGATGGCAATACTAAACAGGAGAATGGATCGGGAGACGTTCATGGATGCATGATCCCAAAATGGTCTTTTAATTGAGTCGCAAGTAAACTACACTGAGTAGTGTAGTTATATCTTGAGAAGAGTAAACCACAAAGTGTACTTTTTATGAATCAGAGCTCCGGGAATAAGATGAGACTGACCGACCGGAAGCGCGCGGCGATTATCGAAGCTGCTGTTTCAGAGTGGAAGCGTCACGGCTACGACAACACCAGTATGGACCGGATCGCGGAAGTCGCATCTGTATCCAAAAGAACGGTTTACAATCATTTTCCCAGCAAGGAAGAGTTGTTTGCCGCCATTGTCGCTGAACTCATGTCTCGCTGCCAGATCATGAAAGAATTTGACTTTGATCCGCAAAAATCGATTTCTACTCAACTGACAGCGATTGGCAAAACCGCGGTGGAACTGATGACTTCCACAGAATTTCAGGATCTGGCACGCGTCACACTTTCCCGATTTTTGCAGTCGCCCGAAATGGCGAGCGAAATGCTGATTGAAACAACACAGGTCGAAGCGGAGTTAGCAGTCTGGTTCAAGACCACACACGAAACAGGGCTGTTACGAGTGCCTGACCCGACTCTGGCAGCGAAGCAGTTCCTTGGTCTGATCCAGTCCTTTGCATTCTGGCCGCCACTCATTGGAAAAGAACCCCCGTTAACCACACCACAAAAGAAGGCCGTCGTGAAATCAACGGTAAACATGTTCCTGGATCACTATGCACCTTCCAGTTCGTAGTTGAGTGCTGTGGAACCAGATTGAGAAGAACAACATCATGGCAGCCCCCTGTCTCCCCAGCATGGTTAACTTCGTAGAACTCGCGGCAATGGTCTCCTTCCTGCTCTTCGAAGACAGCATCTTCAGCACAAGCCAGACCATGGTCCTCTCTGGTAGACGTTGCATGCTGCCTTAAGTGGGGATTTGCATATGAGTGTCAGATACCACCTACTCAGGATATCAAGCTGATATCGTTTTTCACTTTATATATCAGCCATAGTTCCACAATCCGTTGTTCTTCTGTCGTGGCGCTCCGATTCTGTTTCCCCCTCGCCTGCACCAGCGCGCACGTTCGTGGATCGACCTCCAACGTCAAACAGGGTTGATCATTCCGCGTCAGACGGAAGATCGCTGAGGTCCCTTTCGCACAGCGAATTGTATATCCCGCCACACAATGCCGCATCATTTTTCCTTCATACTGCAACTCCACACCGGTAGTCAGTTCGCGCACCTTCCATTGGTTCCACTCCTCCGACCAACTCCAGTCCCAGCCATGCTCCCGCCATCTCACTGCTGCACAATGAGAATAATACCCCTCAAAGATGATTCTCCTGCGAAACTCCTGCGCTGACTGGCAGATCGACTCGAATGTGCGTCCTTTCCAGGTGAATTGCCTGTGCAGCGCCTCTTGGGTGAGAAATTGGTGTATTGACCAGTCCAGGATTTGCTCACTCAGCTCAGCCGAAAGCTGATCACGGTAACGAATCAGCCAGTTGACTGTTTCATACCAGAACGCCATCTGGTTTTCGCCACCGGCTTCGGTCGGATCAATGGCAAACGCCGGATGCAGCGCCAGCCACTTCCAGATCTGCACATCCCCGCCAAGTCTGCGTACCTCTGCATACAGGCAGGCCAGAACAGGAGTACGAGGCACCTCAGGCACCTCGTGCCAGGGAACTTCAAACAGATACTGCTGCATTTTCCGCCAGGGCTTCCCCGGCACCAGCCTCAAGCTCCCTCCCTGCCCCAGGATGATCAGCCAGCGCTGCCACTTGAACTGCCTCTCGGCCGCTTCCTGTAAATTATCCCAGGCATCAATCAGAAACTCAGGCACCGGGTAGTTTACAAACAGGTGATTGATAAGGGATTCCTTACGCTGCCCTGTCCAGGACTCCGCCGACCTGATCCAGAACGGCTTGAAGAAGACCACCAGCGAAAGCCAGTTCAATGATTCTGAAGCCTGGTCCGCCACCGGTTGCACAGCCAGGCGCCGAATCGCTACAGGAAGCTCTGTCTCTGGAACCAGGGATGCTACCTGTCTGATCCTGCACTGACTCACGGCACGTGCCACCTCATTCGCTTGCGATTCCAGATTCTCAACCAGCTGAGACAGATCGGTTCTCACCAGCTTCATCTCACTCTCATCAGGCACTGAATCTGACTGCGAAGCAGACGAACGAGGAACCAGCAACTCAACAGGCCGCTTCCACTGCGATTCCAATGCCAGCTGAAATTGATAATAGAACCGATCCGAAGCGGAGGTCGAATCGTAGTAGTCGTATTCCCAGTCCTCAGGCCAATCCTCTTCATCAATCCCGAGGAAATCTTCAACCCGGGGCGCATTCCGAGTAGTTTTAAACTCAACGGCCTGTTGGCGCAGCTTGCGAAGACCACCGGCCTGCTTGCGATACGGAAGGCGACGGCGGAAACAAGTTAGTCGTGACATCTCCTTACCTCCCCTCAACCAGAAAACAGACGGAATCGTGCCGTTGTCGCAGCATTTCGTTATACGGACACATCAGACCACAATAAGTTCACCAGCAGGCAAACCGTAGACACGTCAGAGTCCGCGTGTCCGCGGATCACTCAATTTGAACCCGCTCTTCCAGTGCTGTTACAATATTCAGATTGATTGCTCTAAAATGAGACACCAGGCTTGGCAGCCGGGGGGAGACCATATGAGTATCGATTACATCATCACGCCTGTCACACAACAGCTCCTGGAATAGGGTCGCGAATGCGGCATGCCGATTTCGCTCGATACTCCTGAAGGCAGAATCGTCACTCGCACCGATCTCACGCAAGTCCTGCAGTCCCTGGACGGTTTCACCAGTCATGTGCGTGGTTCAGAAGAAGATTTCAGTGCCGAGGTTGAGTCAGTCGAAACCTTCGAATGGGAATACAAGTCCGCCAATCCGGATCTGAACCAGGCCTTCGGCGGTACTCACACCAGCTCAAAAGAATCGCTTAACATCTACAGACTCACAGACAATAATCAAAGCCGGTTCCTGAGCCTGCATGGTGGCATCACCCTCATCGTGCAGTTCGCTAGAGCGCATCACATTTAACCATAGCGTCTGTCAATCTAATATACTCGGTCCAAGTGGATCTGGAGACGCTACAGTAAAACTGGACTTGTCAGTTCCCAACAGACGAGTCAGTTTAATTACGCAATCCGCGTCTCATCCACGGGGATCAACTTGGGAATCGGGATCTGCAAGCCTACGACGCCGCCATGTTTTTTCTGCAGTGTGGAGAAGCGGCATTTGAGAAACGCATAGAGCTCAGGCGGCGGGTTCAGTTTCAGGTACTGTTTTACCATCACCGCCATGTGGGCGTCGTATTCTTTCTGGCTGTGGGAGTGCACATGGTAGTGCCCTTCCAGGCGGCGGATATCGCCGTCGAAGGCGGGGCTGATATGGTACAGCTCATGCACTACGGTGATCAGCTTTTCCTCGAGGGAATGATTCAAAAAGCGGGGCAGGTAAAACGTCAGGATATACAACATCTCCTGTTGATCCTGGTAGATCCGCTGCACTGTCCATTTGCGTCCGTAACGGGTCGTTTGCAGATCGCCGTTCTCGAATCGGAGCGGCGTTAATTTCGCCTGCATTCCGTAAGGCACATTGCGACGGGCCTGGGCAAAGGCAACCGCGATGCGGTCCATGTCGACGTGATGAAATTCAGGTAACCGACGCGAAATGTCACGGCACAAATGATACATGGCGTGACTGAAATTAAAGGGCTTCTTCGTTGACATGCTGCGCTAGAATCCTTTCCGCTACAACTTAACAACAACATAGGATCGGTTCATGACTTGATTCACTTATCATTCACACTGCAGATCAGCCTGGCTTTGTGTCCGGTACGTAAAAAAAGCTAAGAGTATTTTCGATCATTGGAAATACTCTTAGCTTGTAAATATTAGCGAGAACCGGAATTTCCGCATAGCCGAATTCGGCCGGCGAAAGCTTACGCTTCTTTTTCTTTGTCTTCTTCAGCAGCTTCCGCACTGGCTTCAGGAGTTTCATCCGTAGCTGCCGTTTCTTCAGCTTCGGTTTCAGTAGCAGGCTCTTCGCTGGCTGTTTCGTCAGCAGGAGCTTCTTCGGTAGCAGTTTCAGTTTCGCTATCGAGAGTGGTACTGCGTTTAACAGGTTTCACGCGATCACGTTCGCCCACGAATTCGATGATAGCCTGCTCACCGGCATCACCCAGACGAACGGTTGCCAGACGAACGATGCGGGTGTAACCGCCGGTACGTTCTTCAAAGCGTTCTGAGAGTTCGTTGAACAGGATGTCAACAGCTTCATTGTCACGCAGGTCTGCAAATGCGCGTCGACGGTAAGTCAATGCGGGAGCCATTGCCTGGTTCCACTTGTTCCACTGCTCTGACTCACGCCAGGTTTTCCACTCGCTGGAATTCTTCTCAGCATCTGTTGCAAACTGAGCTGCGTTTTCCAGATGAGGCTGAGCCTTCTTGCCGAGTGTGATCAGCTTTTCCATGAAAGGACGCAGTTCTTTGGCTTTCTGAACGGTCGTGGTAATACGACCAGAAACCTTGGGTGCGTTTTCAGCTTCTTCATCAATCCGGACGGTCTTAATGAAGCTCACCGCCATATTACGGAACATAGCCTTACGGTGTGATGCATTGCGGCCTAATTTTCGGCCTCTCATTCGGTGTCGCATGACTTAACTCTGAATTATTCTGATTGCTGAGAGTAAAAGACTCGTTGATTCTATTCTGTCAACGCGAAAATCTTAAATGATTAACGCGATTGTGAGGAAGAGCTGGGGATCTTCATTCCCAGACGCAGTCCAATCTGGCTCAGTCTTTCACGAACTTCAACCAGGGTGGTTTCCCCAAAATTACGCACATGTAATAAATGATCTTCAGATTTACCAACCAGGTCACGGACGGTGTTAATGCCTTCCGATTCCAGACAGTTGGTCGCACGTACGGAAAGATTCAGCTCGGCCAGACTCTGGTTGAGTTTTTCTTCCAGTTCCAGATCGATCGGAGCGTAACCGGTCGTATCCAACATTCCCTTGAGTCCACCTTCGGGCGGCATTTCCGGGCCAGGCTCGCGATAGGTAATAAAGGGATTGAGGTGCTTACGGAGAATCTTGGAGGCTTCTACCAGAGCCATATCAGGCTTGACAGTTCCGTTAGTCCAGATTTCCAGGTTCAGTTTATCGTAGTTGGTACGCTGACCAACACGGGTATCTTCAATTTTATATCGCACACGCACAACAGGTGAGAATGTAGCGTCCAGAGGAATCACACCGACTTCCGTATCATGCTGAGCATGTTCTGAAGCGGGAGTATATCCGCGGCCGTTCTCGATGGTCAGTTCCATGTTGAGGGGAACATCATCAGTCATGGTGGCAATCACCAGGTCCTTGTTGATGACTTCAACCTGATCGTCGGTGATGACATCTGCCCCGGTCACAACGCCCCGCTCATGCTTTTCAATCCGCAGAGTCTTGGAAGTTGAGCTGGAATTTTTGACGATCAGTGATTTCAGGTTCAGACAGATCTCAGTAATGTCTTCTACAACACCGGGGATCGTGGTAAATTCGTGCTGCACACCCTGAATTTTCACGCGGGTTACCGAGCTGCCTTCCAGGCTGGAAAGCAGGATTCGTCGCAGACTGTTGGCAATGGTTGCACCGAATCCACGTTCGAATGGTTCGGCTACAAACATACCATAAGTTGATGTCATTGAGTCCCGATCAGGGATGACACGGCTTGGTAATTCCAGTCCTCGCCAACGGATTCGCATTGAAATAATCTCCAAAGAACACAGTCGTTTAGAACATGATGTGAAATCAATGTTCCAGTTATTTTAAATCAATATGTGTTGCGACAGCCAAAGCGGTGCGCTATGTTACCAGAAGTGCTGGTTCAGACACGTCGTTTTTTCGGGGGACGACAGCCATTGTGTGGCAGCGGGGTGATATCTTCGATCGCACGGATCGAGATGCCTGCTGACTGTAAACCGGTGATGGCACTTTCCCGTCCGGAACCTGGTCCCTTGACGCGAATTTCCATTTCTTTCACACCGAATTTGGATGCTTTTTCAGCACAGATTTCTGCGGCCCGCTGGGCAGCAAACGGAGTGCTCTTACGGCTGCCTTTGAACCCGGAAGTTCCTGCAGTTGCCCAGCAGAGCACATCACCGTTTAAATCGGTAATCGTAACGGTGGTGTTGTTAAACGTTGCTTTGATGTAAGCAATCGCTTTTGTGATGTGACGTTTCACTTTTTTTCGTTTGACTTTAGCCACTCTGCTACTCCTGATGTTTCCGTCAGTATGGATTCAGAAACTGAAACTCATTATGTGTGATGTTTTAATATCGAGTCGCCGCAACCGGCAACGACTTCTGTATGATCTTTTTCTCTTCGCGGCACAGACGACAGAATCCCGGGGTTTAACGGGCGTCTTTAACACCCTTTTTACCGGCAACGGTTTTCTTACCACCTTTGCGGGTACGGGCGTTGGTTTGTGTATTCTGTCCGCGAACAGGAAGTCCACGTCGATGACGAATACCACGATATGATTGAATGTCTCGCAGTCGGGCAATGTCCTGCTGTGTAGCACGACGCAATTGACCTTCCACTGAATAATCAGTATCCAGCATATTCACAATCCGGCTCAACTCATCGTCGGTCAGATCTTTTGCTTTCAACTGGGGATTGATATTTAATTTGTGGCAAATATCAAGCGATGTCACCTTGCCGATACCATACAGGTAGGTCAGGGAAACATAAACAGGCTTGTCGTTCGGAATATCAACACCGAGGATACGTGGCATTTTTAGTTCACTCCGCTGGATTTAAAAACTGAAGTCAAATCAATGAAACTGAATTCGAGACGATTAACCCTGACGCTGCTTATGGCGCGGGTTGGAAGAGCAGATCACATAGACGCGCCCTTTTCGCCGAATGACTTTACAGTTTTCACAAATCCGCTTAACACTGGCTCGGACTTTCATCGTACTACGACTTCTCTATCTAACTTTGGTTCACGATATAATCGAGTTGACAAAATGCGGAAATCATAGACCCGCTGAATGTAACTCGTGTAAATTTAATTAATTGCGCCCATAAAATGAGCAAACTCCGGCTTCGTATCAAACCTGTACAATTTCCGAAGCGGAGCGAATCAGGAAATTATAAACGCCGCGAACGTGAATCGACAAGCGAAACGCACCTTTTTTGGTGAATTTCGCCATGACTCACCCGTTTAACCTTTACAGATCGCTCTCAAGTAAGCCTGAATAGTTTCGCATCACCAGATGACTGTCAATTTTATTGACCAGGTCCAGCACCACGGAAACCACAATCAGCAATCCGGTTCCACCGTAAAAACTCGCCACCAGGAAATCGACCCCTAACCAGGTGGACACCAATGTGGGAATAATTGCTACCAGTGACAGGAACGCGGCACCAACATAGGTAATACGAACCATCACCTGCTCAAGATAGGCGGCTGTTCGAGCCCCCGGACGATAGCCGGGGATAAACGAACCATAATCTTTCAGGTTTTCTGCCATATCTTTGGGATTAAAGGTAATCGCCGTCCAGAAGTAGCAGAAGAAGTAAATCAATACGACATAAGACATTGTGTAAACAAAACCACGACTCATCGGCTGGAATGCTTCATCGAGCATGGACCAGAATTGCGAGGTGGAAAAGTATTGGCTTAAGCCGTGGAATAAAAAGTAAGGGAACATCAGCAGACTGGAAGCGAAGATGATTGGCATCACACCAGCCTGATTGACGCGTAATGGCAGTGACTGTCGCTGTCCACCGGAAACCCGACGACCACGGACGTGTTTGGCGGACTGAATCGGAATACGACGCTGCCCCTGGGTAATCGCTATCACCCAGACCACCACAAAGACAAACACCAGAGCCAGAATCAGTAATCGATCGATCCCGGTATCAGTCCCCAGGGCGATCCCATTCTTAAACGCAGGTTCGATCAGACTAAAACCAGCTTGAGGCATCCGCGCCAGAATCCCCGCCATGATCAGCAGACTGATTCCGTTACCAATGCCGTAAGCATCGATTTGTTCACCAATCCACATCAGGAAGACCGTCCCCGTGGTCATGGTGATGGTTGCCACAATCTGGTAATACAGTCCCTGGTAGCCATCCAGGATCAGACTGGAACCGGAGCCAAAGCCACCGGCCAGCGTTCGAATCCAGAAAAAGCTCTGTACCAGGCAGATCACTACTGTGGCGTAACGTGTATATTCATTAATTTTCTTCCGGCCCGCTTCCCCCTCTTTCTGGAGGCGCTCCAGGGGCGGATAAACCGTCCCCATCAACTGGAAGATAATCGAAGCAGAGATATAAGGCATAATGCCCAGACCAAAGATAGTACTCTGGCCAATATTGGAAGCGGAGAACAGAGAAATGACCTGTATGACCTGTCCGATGCCACCCTGCTGACTTTGCAGGTTTTCCAGGGTTTCAGTCAGTTGGGCCTGATTGACAAATGGCAAGGCAATCCAGAAACCCATCCGATAGATGGCCAGTAACCCCAGCGTCAGTACAATTTTTTTACGAAGCTCGGGAATTTTGAATAGAACTAGTAATTTACCGAGCATAAGTAGCGGTCCTTTGTGTCATAATTCAGCAGGCATTGATTGAAGCTTTGCTTCGGATTTTAGCGAATCCTGAAGGAAAGGGGAATCGTATTCTTAGCTGCTGAAATCAAGTCCTTGAATGAAATTACTTATGACAAAACGCGACTGACAGTTCCGCCAGCTGCCTGAATCTTGGATTCAGCAGAAGCAGAAAACAGGTGAGCGGATACGGTAAACTTCTTGGTCAGGTCCCCGTTACCCAGGATTTTCACCTGATCGAAACGACCTTTGGCCAGACCTTTTTCAGCCAGCACTTCAGGAGTGATTTCTGCACCCGCTTCAAATGCCTGCTCTAAAGTAGCCACATTCACAACCGCAACTTTTTTCGCGAACTGCTTGTTATTGAAACCCCGTTTCGCAACTCGCATTGCCAGGGGAGTCTGTCCCCCTTCAAAGCTCGTACGACGGGAAGAACCAGAGCGGCTTCCATAACCATTATGACCGCGGCTGGACGTCTTACCATGACCGGAGCCAGGTCCACGACCGACACGCTTCTTTTTCTTATTCTTTTTTATTCCGCGATGGACGTCATCAATAATCATTAGACTTCTACTCCTCTCAAACGTGCAATATCATCCCGGGTTCGCAGTTTTGAGAGCCCATCAATGGTGGCTTTCACAACATTGATTGGATTATTGGAACCACGACTCTTTGTATAAATATCAGTAATACCGGCTGCTTCCACGACAGCTCGAACACCAGCACCGGCAATAATACCGGTACCAGGACGGGCGGGTAACAGCAGCACGCGGGCAGAACCAAATCGGCCTACCACTTCGTGGGGTACTGTATTTTCAATAATGTTTGCTTTGATCATACTGCGGTTGGCCTGCTTAACAGCTTTATCGACTGCCAGTGGCACTTCGATGGCTTTGCCATATCCCCAGCCTACACGACCTTCTTTATCGCCGACAACAACCAGAGCTGTGAAACTGAATCGACGTCCCCCTTTGACCACGCAGGCACAACGGCGGATTTGAATGACTGTTTCTGGTGTTTGCTTTGAACCATCTTTTGACACGGTATCTTCTCCAACCCGTATTGAATGTTGTCTCTGTTAAAATTCCAGTCCGGCTTTGCGGGCAGAATCAGCCAGGGCAGCAACTCGCCCGTGGTATCGGTAAGGGCCACGATCAAAGGCGACTTCCTTAATCCCCTTCTCGACAGCTCGTTCGCCAATCAGCTTACCGACTTTTTCCGCAGCGGTAATGTTTCCACCATTTTCAATCTCACCAGCCAGGCTCTTGTCTTTTGTGCTGGCAGAGACCAGTGTCACGCCAGCTGTATCATCAATCAGCTGAGCGTAGATATGGTTATTGCTTCGATAAACAGATAAACGTAAACGACCTGTCTTACGAACCGTATTGCGAATACGGAACGAACGGCGTTGTTTCTGTTTTTTCAGTGTTTTTTCTAATTTCATTTGACCGTCATCTTTTCAAAAACAGTATCACCTGAATTTCAGGCCGCTGACTGACTGCTCATACAGGCAGGTAAAGATTGTACTAGTTCGCAAAAGCCTTACCAGCTTTACGTCGTACATATTCACCCTCATAACGAATTCCTTTACCTTTGTAAGGTTCAGGGGGACGTACGCTACGAATATTTGCTGCAAACTGACCTACCGCATGTTTATCGGCACTGGTCAGCACAATATTGGTACTGCTCGGCAATTCACAGATTACACCCTGTGGAACTTCCAGAACAATTGTATTGGCAAAACCGACCTGCAGGCTCAACTTGTTTCCATTCAGAGAGGCCTGGTAACCGACACCCTGAATTTCCAGTTTCCGAACAAAGGGAGTTTCCACACCCTGAACCATGTTGGCGATCAACGCCCGGGTCAGGCCATGCAGGGCACGACTTTGACGGGCATCATCAGGACGAATCACATTGATTTCATTCGTTGCCGAATCAAGTTCAACCTTCATTGAGGGATGAAAAGCAAAGGACAGTTCACCATGTTTTCCCTTGACGGAAATAGCGGTATCGTCAACTTTGATCTCCACTCCAGCAGGAACGGGAACTGGCTTTTTACCGATTCGAGACATAACTTCAAATTCCAGTTAAATAAAGGCGGCAGAACCAAGGTTCGCCAGCCTGGATAAACATCTATATTACCAGATGGTGCAGAGTAATTCGCCGCCTACACCCTGTTGTTTTGCTTCACGATTGCTCAGAACACCCTTACTGGTCGAAAGAATGCTGACCCCCAGCCCCTGCAGAACTTCCGGCATGGATCGCAGGTCCTGATAAGTGCGCCGACCAGGTTTACTTTCACGGTAGATCTTCTGAATCACACGTTCCCCGTTGGGACCATATTTCAGATTCACTCGTAAAATGTTCTGTGGACTGTTCTCAATCACTTCAAAGTCCCAGACGTAACCCTCACGCTGCAAGGCACCTGCAATAGCCACCTTGATTTTGGAAGCAGGAATATCAACATAAGGCCGTTCAATCTGCAGTGCATTACGAATTCGCGTCAGCATATCTGCAATAGGGTCTGTCATCATTAGCTGGCTACCCTCACTATAATTCTCCGACTATCTACCATTCTGGTGATACTGTTATTACTTGTATAGACAATTCAAAACGGGTTATTTACGGAACGGCATTCCCAGCTCTTTTAACAGAAGAAAACCTTCTTCATTGTTAGCAGCTGAGGTGACGATCGTAATATTCATACCCTGTGTATTTTTTACGGAATCCGGATCAATTTCCAGGAAGACCAGAGACTCATTCAGTCCCAGACTGTAATTTCCATTGCCATCGAAGGCTTTGGGGTTAATCCCGCGGAAGTCGCGAACACGTGGCAGGGCCAGTGAAATCAGACGTTCCAGGAATTCATACATCCGGTTTCCACGCAGGGTAACCCGGCAACCGATTTCCTGACCTTCGCGTAATTTGAAACCAGCTACAGACTGACGGGCACGTGTAATCTGTGATTTCTGACCTGCCAGCAATGTCATGTGATCAGCGGCTTCGGTCAGACGTTTCCGGTCCTGGTTGGCTGCACCGATCCCCATGCTGATCACCACTTTTTCAATCTGTGGCAGTGAATGCACATTGGTACGGCCCAGTTTTTCTTTCAGGGCAGGTACAATCTCTTCACGATATTGTTTTAATAATGTTGGTATTGCCATTGTTTTGCTTCAGACTGGCCGAACTCTCGGAACAATCTTCCTTACTGAAAACTACGAAATCTGATTATTGTTTCTGGTATTTTGCCTTCGCAGGACTGATGGCTCCCAGCGACGCACTACACTTCTTACAGAATCGCTCTTTGCTGCCATCAGTTGTATAGCGATAACCAACACGGGCTGCTGAACTGCAGGCTTCACAATAAAACTTCACGTTAGAAATATCGATCGGCATCTCTACTTCAAGACGTCCTCCCTGAGGACTCTTGGGATGGCCACGTTTCACGTGCTTGAAAACCCGATTTACATTTTCTACCGTCAGCTTCTTACCGCCTGCAACTACCTGCAGTACTCGCCTGGGAGTATCGCCTGCATCTGCTCCGGTGATCACAATCACTGAATCGCCACGTCGTATCTTCATTCTCAGACTACCTCGTTTGCCAGGCTAATAATTTTCATATATTTGCGTTCACGAAGCTCTCGAGCCACTGCGCCAAAAATACGTGTTCCCCGAGGATTGCCCTCGCCATCGATCAAAACCATTGCATTCCGGTCGAACCGGACATAGCTGCCATCATCACGACGGCAGGGATATCTGGTTCGAACAATCACGCCACGTAATACCTGACCTTTTTTGATGTTACTGCCAGCCAGAGTTTTCTGGATACTGACGACAATCACGTCGCCAATTTCAGCAGTTCGTCGCCCGGTACCGCCCAGCACTTTAATGCAGCGCGCAACCTTGGCACCCGAATTATCACATACATCCAGATCGGTTTGCATCTGAATCATGGCTTTGCCTGTTCCTTATCAACCAAAAGATGAGGTCTACCTGATCTTTGTCTTTGTACTATTAAAATAAACCCGAAGTCGCAGTCAGACTAAATGGAATCAGTCTTGTTTCTTCTCGACAACCCGGATCAAATCCCAACGTTTTGTTTTAGAGCGAGGACGACTTTCGACAATTTCGACAGTATCCCCTTCCTGTGCTTCATTCTTTTCATCATGCACGTGGCAGACAGTCCGACCACGAACGGTTTTACCGTAAAGTGGGTGACGATATCGTCTCTGAATTTCGACTCGTAAAGTCTTGTCCATTTTCGAACTGGCGACGGTGCCTGTCAGTATTTTTCGCATTTTCTTACCTCAACGAGCCTGCTTAAGCATTATTCTGCTGACTTAATTCGCGTTCGCGACGGATTGTCTGAATTCGGGCAATCTCACGTCGGAGCCGCTTAATGTTACTAGGTGCATCAAGCCGCTCCGTTGCTGCCTGGAACCGCAACTGAAACAACTCTTTTTGTGTTTCCTGCAGAGCGAAAGACAATTGCTCGTCATTCATCTCGCGTAATTCACTCGCTTTGGTCATCAGTAAAACCCAATGATGTTTTTCGGTCTGTCAACATAAGGCTGACATTTCCGAAGTGATGTAATTGATAATAACCAGTAATCAACCAGGTTAAATGGAAGGCCGACGTTGAATCAGCTTTACATTCACTGGCAACTTATGTGCAACACGCGCGAAACAGCGTTTGGCTGCTTCATGCGAAACCCCCGCCAGTTCGAACAACACAGTGCCCGGCTTGATGACGGCGACCCAGTGATCCGGTTCCCCTTTTCCCTTACCCATACGGGTTTCCAGAGGTCGGGATGTAACCGACTTCTGGGGGAAGATCCGGATGTAAAGTTTACCTTCACCTCGAACATATTGTGTGGCTGCAATTCGGCAGGCTTCAATGGTTTGTGCTGTTATGTGCCCAGGGTCCAGAGATTGTAAGCCCCATTCACCAAAGGCAACAGTGTTACCACGTGTCGCATTACCTTTTATGCGTCCTCTTTGGCTTTTGCGGTGCTTGACCCGCTTTGGCATCAGAGCCATCGCGATTCTCCTCATCTGAATAATCACCAAGGTCAATCCAGACTTTCACTCCAATAACTCCGAAGGTGGTGTGTGCCTCGCGGAATCCGTAGTCAACATGACGTTGCAGAGTCGAGAGTGGAATAGAACCACGGCTTGCTTTTTCACGCCGTGACATTTCTGCTCCACCTAATCGACCGGAAAGCTCGATTTTAATTCCATGAACGCCCGTTTCCATTACCTGGTCCAGGGCACGTTTAATGGTTCGACGGAAGCTACCACGCTTAGACAACTGCTGAGCGATATCTTCCGCAACCAGAGCTGCACTTTGCAGTGCATTTTCTACTTCAATAATCTTCAGTTCCATCCGACGACCGGTCAAATCTTCCAGTTCCGCTTTCAACCGGTCCACTTCCTGCCCTTTACGACCAATAATGATCCCCGGGCGGGCCGTGAATAAATGCACGACAACCTGGTCACGAGTTCGTTCGATCTCGACCTTGGGAATGCCGGCAAATTTGTATTTGGTTTGGATAAACTTCCGCACCTTCTGATCTTCAACCAGCAGTGCCCCAAAGTCTTTCTTGGAGGCATACCAACGACTTCTCCAGTCTTCTACCACGCCGACTCGAAATCCGGTTGGTCGAACTTTTTGCCCCATGATACAGGTTATCCTTTAAGTATTTCTGGTTGGGTTTCAGTTATTTGTGTCAACAGTTTAGTTAAAAGTCAAATCAGTTCTAAGGCAGCTCTGGAGCTTCAATCGAAACATGAATATGTGACATACGACGACGAATCGTGTAAGCCATTCCTCGAGCACGGGGCTGAATGCGTTTGAACATCGGTCCGCCATCAACGCGGGCTTCAGTGATTTTCAAAGCTTCTACATTGCGAGCACCCTTGTCTTCAGCATTCGCCATTGCACTCTTGATGACCTTTTCAAGAAAACGTGCTCCCCGGTTTGGAATATACTTTAACGAATCCAAACCTTCTGAAGCAGTCATACCTCGAACCAGGTCTGCAAAAGGACGAACCTTTGTTGCTGATATTCGTGCAAATCGATGCATTGCTCGAACTTGCCCCATGACAATTACTCCACTTCACTATTGCATAATTCTATCGGTTATCGGCTATCACAGCCGCAACAACAACAAACACAAACGCTTATTTCTTCTTCATCGTATGGCCACGGAAGTTACGCGTCAGCGAGAATTCACCCAGCTTATGACCGACCATTTCTTCCGTTACATATACGTTTAAGTGAGCGCGCCCGTTATGCACCAGGAATGTATGACCTACAAACTCCGGAGCAATCGTTGAAGCACGAGCCCATGTTTTGATCGGTGTCTTTTTGCCCGACTCGTTCAACTTCTCAATCTTCTTAAGAAGCTTAACGTCAACATATGGCCCTTTTTTCAGAGAGCGACCCATAAAACTTGTCCTCAATTATCGAAAACAGATAGTTATACTATAAATTTAAATCAAAACGGAAATCAGAGCTTCAGCTGACCATAACGACGTGACTTGCGACGTCGAATAATAGCCTTTGATGATGCCTTTTTCCTCTTTCTTGTTTTTCCACCTTTGGCGAGCTTACCAGTCGGGCTACAGGGGTGACGACCACCTGAGTTTCGACCTTCACCACCACCCATCGGGTGAGCAACCGGGTTCATACAGGTACCACGCACATGAGGACGACGCCCCAGCCATCGTTTACGACCTGCTTTACCCAGAACGATTTTTGTATGTTCCGAGTTTCCAATTTCACCCATTGTGGCCCGGCAGGAACTGGGAATACGACGAACTTCGCCGGAAGGCAGAGTCACCTGTGCCCAGTTTTCTTCACGAGCATTCAACACGGCAGAGGTACCAGCACTACGACAGAGCTGACCACCACGACCAGGTTGCATTTCCACATTATGAATTGTCGAACCCAGGGGAATGCTTGACAAAGGCATGCAGTTCCCAACGTTTGGTTCTACTTTATCTCCACTGACAACGGTATCACCGGCTTTCAAGCCTTCCGGAGCCAGAATGTATCGCTTTTCACCATCGACATAGTGCAACAGCGCAATCCGAGCCGAACGATTGGGATCATACTCAATCCCATTCACCTTGGCTGGCACACCATCTTTGTTACGACGAAAGTCAATCAGACGATACATTCGCTTGTGCCCGCCACCCCGGTGACGAGAAGTGATTACGCCCTGGTTATTCCGTCCACCTTTTTTCTTATACCGCACCAGCAGGGATTTCTCAGGAGCTTTTTTGCGATCTGTAATCGCTGCAAAATCGCTCACCGATGCACCGCGCCGACCTGGCGTTACTGGCTTGTAGAATCGGATTCCCATAATTTAGTTCCTCAATTACTTTATTGGTTTCAAAACCAGATCAGACATTGCTTAGACTGACACCCTACACGAAATAAGGCTTAAAAGAATGAAATACGATCATCCTCATGCAGTTCCACAATCGCCTTCTTCCATGATTTTGTATAACCAACTTTATACTTATGTCGCCGTGGCTTTCCGCCTCGATTCTGTGTGCGAACACCAATCACTCGCACATTCCACAATTCAGACACAGCTTTTTTAATATCTGTTTTTGTGGCAGATTTATCGACCACAAACGTGTATGCATTAAAAGACTCGGACAGGTGAGTCCCTTTTTCTGTCACCAATGGCCGGATGACGACCTGATACGGCTCCAGCTGAACGCCTTTATTTGAACCATCCGACATAACAACTAACCTCAATACTCAGACTGGATGACTAAACTGAAAACCCTGTAAACTAACCTTCAACCCGACCAAGCAGCCGATCCAGGGCTGACTTTGTCAGAACCATCTGCCGCTGATGCAGAACATCATAAGCATTCAGGTCGCTGGCAGGTGCAACTTGTACCCCTGCAATATTGCGAGCAGATTTCCATACTACAGGATCGTGCCCTTCAACAGTCAACAGACAGCTGGTGCTGGATAAACCCAGAGCCTTCAGCACGCCTACGACTTCTTTTGTCTTTGGAACCTGCAACGCCAGCTCATCAATCAGCGTTACCTGCTCATCTTCAAATTTACTTAAAATCGCCATACGGGTCGCCAACTTAACCGCCTTCTTAGGCAGGCGATAGCTCCAGTCTTTCGGAGTTTTCGCAAATGTGTGACCACCACCGCGTCTTACAGGAGTCCGGGAAGCACCAGCACGGGCACGCCCAGTCCCTTTCTGACGATACAGCTTCTTGGTACTACCAACGACCATGCCGCGGCTCTTTGTCTTGGAAGAACCAATTCGCTTGTTCGCCTCATACATCACGACAACATCGTGCAGTAACTGGCGATTGATTCCATTGGCTAATTCCGTGGACTCAAATTCATACTTGCCCACTTCTTTGCCAGCTTTATCTTGAATTGCAACAGAAATCATTTCAACACCATATATATAAGGCAGAACTGTCTAAATACTTCAAACACTCAAAACTAATACTTGTTAGTACGACGAATTACCAGGTCGCCCCCATTCGGGCCTGGCACTGCACCCCGGACCAGAAGAACGCCGTTCTCCTCATCGACCCGAACTACTTTCAAATGTCTGACAGTAATCTGCTTGCCACCATACCGGCCACCCATTCGCGTCCCCTTCATAACACGGGAAGGATCCGCACTCTGACCAATAGAACCACCATGACGATGAACTCGCTTCACACCGTGAGTCGCCCGTTGACCAGAAAAATTGTGTCTTTTCATCACACCAGCGAAACCGCGGCCCTTGCTGGTACCAATCACATCAATGAATGGCACGTCAGCAAATACAGAGACCGTCAACTCGCCGCCGACTTCGCAACCATGATCTTCACCATCCGTGCGAAACTCTTTTACAAAACGTTTTGGCTCGCAACCTGCTTTTTCCACTACAGCCACGCCAGACTCAGCACGCTTCTTCTGACGCTTGCTATCCAGTGCTGCAACGTGACCTCGCTCACTACGAGCAGCCAAACGGCGTGGTTTATCTTCAAAACCAACCTGAACCGCCTCGTATCCATCCGTGTCCAAAGTACGCACCTGGAGCACATGGCAAGGACCAGCCTGAATCACAGTGACAGGGACCATAACCCCGTCATCATAAATTTGCGTCATCCCGACCTTTTTACCCAGCAGACCGACAGGCATACTCATCACCCTTAAACAACGGGAACAAAGCTTCCACGAAACTGCCACTTCAGACAGCAGGAAGCATAGCACCACCAGCCAGAAGCTGGATCCCTAACCAATCAAGCGACACCGGCACAAAACCGACACCGCGAGCATCATAACGAAAACTGATAAAAGACTAGTTTCCGCCAGCGGACGCCTTAATTTTAATATCAACCCCAGCAGGCAACGACAATTTATTCAAAGCATCAATCGTCTTGCCGGTTGGAGACAAAATATCAACCAAACGCTTATGAGTCCGAATTTCAAACTGCTCGCGAGACTTCTTATCGATATGCGGCCCCTTCAGAACCGTATATCGCTCAATTCTCGTAGGCAACGGAATAGGGCCATGCACGATCGCACCGGTTCGCTTTGCAGTATCAACAATATCTGCTGCCGACTGATCCAAAACGGAGTGATCATAAGCTTCCATGCGAATTCTAATTCGCTCTTGACTCGCAACGGCCACCAATAAATCCCTTCTCTAAAATTAGACTCTTACCCCGTTTAGACATTTTTCTCGCACGGGGAAGCGAGCAATACTAATGAGACCCCTACCGCTTGTCAACAACCCCACCAAAGCTTAAAACGCTTTTTTTGAAATTCTGACATCTTCACCAGGAATTCTCACTAGACACTGTTCATCTGACTTCTGCTGTGCAGTTTTCAGATTCGCAGAGGAGACAAGTTACACACTCCCCTGCCGGATACCAAGCGACCTACCCTATGATTTTTGAAAAATTATCCAATCATCTCCTTTAAGACACTCGGAGGAGCCGGCGCATACTTCAAAGGCTCCATTGAGAACGAGGCACGCCCCTGCGACAGACTGCGAATCTGGGTAGAATAACCAAACAATTGTGACAGAGGCGACTCCACCTCCATGACACATAGATCACCCCGCCACTCACTATTCAGAACACTCGCATTTCGCGAACTGAGATCTGCCTGAATATTCCCCCGAAATTCATCAGGGGTCACCACTTCCATCTTCATTATAGGCTCCAGCAACTGCATTTTCGCATCCATAACACAACCATGCAATGCCTCGGAAACAGCGGCTTCAACAGCAGCATCATTTGTTTCCCCCTCGCGGGCATGCGCTTCCAGCACAGTAAACTGCACATTCATCAGTGGAAACCCAACCTGTCCGCCGCCATCAACACCCATCCGCAATGTGTCCATCATCACCTTAACCAGCCCGGGATCCAGATCTTCCGGTTTCAGTTTACTGACAATCGATATCGGCGACTCCCCTTTATAAGGCTCCAGTCGCAACTTCACATCAAAATACAGGTTCCCGTTTGCTGTCGGACGGTTGAATTCAACTCTCTTTTCAACAGCCGCCGAAACCGTTTCACGATAACTGACGCGCGGCTTATGCACACGCACGCTCAAATTGAATTCCTTCTGCATCCGGTTCCGCAACACCTCCAGATGTAACTCCCCCATACCCGACACAATGGTCTGGCCAGTCTCTTCGTTGGGGATCGCCTTGAATGTCGGATCCTGACGCGACAACTTCACCAGAGTCTCTTCCAGCTTTTTTCGATCCGCACTCGACTCCGGCTCCACCGCCATCGAAATGACCGTCTCGGGAAACGAAATACTTTCCAGTAAAATCGGATGCTTAATATCACACAGCGTATCGCCAGTAACTGCGTCTTTCGGCCCAATCACACCGGCAATATCACCGGCATCAATGCTGTCTGTCTCAACCTTTTCCCGCGCGTCGGCATGTACGCGCCAGAGCTGACTGATCAACTCCTTCTTGCCCGTTCGCGCATTGAGCAGACGCGTCCCGCTCTTCAACTGACCCGAGTAAACACGAATAAAACATAAATCACCATGCTTGTCAGTTTGAATCTTGAAGACCAGCCCACACATGGGCTCATCAACTGAAGTCGCGCGCGATTCCGGCTCACCCGCTTCAGCGCCACGTTTTTTCGGCTGAGGATTAATCCCTTCGACAGGAGGACGATCCAGCGGACTGGGTAGAAATTCCCCCACCGCATCCAGCACCGGTTGCACGCCGATAAAATTCAAGGAAGAACCACAAAAGGTAGGCTGAAGATCACCCCGTAATGTCGCTTCCCTCAACAGGCGCAACAAATCCTCTTCCGGGATATCCTCGGTTTCGTAATACTGCTCCAGCACCTTCTCATCCAGTTCGGCAACCGCTTCCAGCATCTTACTCCGCCACTCCTGAGCCTGCTCCAGATACTCGTCAGCAATTTCACGAACCTCAAAACTTGACCCCATCGAACCCTTGTCGTAATAGAGCGATTTCATTTTGATCAGATCGATCACGCCTTCAAATGAAACCCCCGTGGAAGTCGAGCCCTCCCCGATGGGAATCTGCAGTGCCACCGGATTGGCCCGCAGACGCCGCCTGACCTCGTCAAACGTACGATTGAAACTGGCACCAATGCGGTCCATCTTATTAATAAAACAGATACGGGGCACATTGTATTTATCCGCCTGCCGCCACACCGTCTCACTTTGTGCCTCGACCCCTTCCATGGCACTAAACACCACCACGGCTCCGTCCAGCACACGCAGACTGCGTTCCACCTCGGCTGTAAAATCGACGTGACCTGGCGTGTCGATAATATTGATCGAATACCCCTTCCAGTGACAGGTAATCGCAGCCGAATAGATGGTAATCCCCCGCTTCGCCTCCTCTTCATCGAAGTCAGTCGCAGTGGTACCCTCATCGACACCACCGGGCCTGTGCACAACGCCTGCGTAATACAGAATCCGCTCAGTGGTCGTAGTCTTACCGGCATCAATGTGAGCGATGATTCCGATGTTTCTGATATGATCTATTGAAGCTGACATCTTACCCTGTAATCCCATTCACAAAATTGCCAACATGCACACCAGACAGCAATTCATCATTACTGCCTGAAACCCAATTTATACAAACCAGATGTTACGATTTCCGGATTCGCCCGGGATCAAAAAAAAAGACGCACAAAGTAATGGCGCGAGAGCCTTACCAGTGCGTCTTAATGATCGATTAACTTACCTTAGCGTGAGAAAGCGAAGTGAGCAAATGCCTTGTTCGCTTCAGCCATTCGATGAATGTTCTCACGTGTTGTCATGGCTGTCCCCTCTTTCTTGTGAGCGGACATGATCTCATCGGCCAGACGGACTTCCATTGGACGCCCCTTCTTGCCACGAATGGCAGCCAGAAGCCAGCGAATCGCCAGGGTCTGCTGACGCTTGGGATTCACGGGAGTTGGAACCTGGTAAGTCGCACCACCGACGCGCTTGGATCGAACTTCCACGCTGGGCTTCACATTTTCGACAGCCTGTGTGAAAACTTCAATCGGCTCTAAATCGGGAACCTTTTCCTTGATACGCTCCAAGGCATCATAAAAAACGTTCTGAGCAACGCTCTTCTTGCCATCGTGCATCAGGCAGTTAACAAACTTGGAAGCCAGCAGCGAATTGAACCGCGGATCTGGCTTCAGCTGAGTCGCACTGGCTGTAAACTTCTTGCCCATTCCAACTTTTCCTCTGACAGTAATTTCAGTGCCCCGATAGAACACTGACAAATGTGATCAAATATTAAATGCAAGTATTGAAACCAAGGCTTACTTAGGGCGCTTGGTACCGTAACGGCTACGTGCCTGACGACGATCATTCACACCCAGCGTATCCAGAACACCGCGGATGACCTTGTAACGCACACCCGGCAAGTCGCGAACACGACCACCACGTACCAGCACAATCGAGTGCTCCTGCAGGTTGTGACCTTCACCGGGAATATAAGCTGTCAGTTCTTTCCCATTGGAAAGACGGACACGGGCCACTTTACGCAAGGCGGAGTTTGGCTTTTTCGGGGTGACGGTTTTCACCTGCAGACAGACCCCACGCTTCTGCGGACAACCTTCCAGCAGAGGAGTTTTACTCTTGGAGATCTGTTTTTTTCTTGGCTTACGAATCAACTGATTAATCGTTGGCATCTGAAACAATCCATCTTCGTTCAAAACTTGAACTACAATAAACACTTCTATTTACATGCAGCCATCGAAACAAATGACCACTTTATTCGCCTCTTTTCCGTACCTCTCACCGGAGACAGGAACGGGACAATGTATCCAGCCCGAACGCATCCGTCAAGTCTCACACCTGATCCAATTTCTGATCAAAGGCAATCGACTGATCCGTCATATCGTTCGGACTGCTACACCTTATTCTTCATACGGATTCGGACTGGGTGGAGTACTTTCCACTGAGGGATCAACTCCTCCCTGCCCATAATCTTCCACTTCCTGAACGCCTCCCAGGGGAACCGGTTTATCAGGCTGCACTTCGTTCAGCAGACTCATGCGAGCTGCCAGAATCCGTTCTTTTTCTGCTTTCAGTTCTTCCAGAGCTTCCGGACGAATTCGTACTTCCGCAGTCTGATGCTGATAGAAACCAGTTCCTGCCGGCACGAGGTGCCCCAGAATCACATTTTCCTTCAGACCTACCAGGTAGTCGACACGCCCAGCCAGAGCAGCTTCGGTCAATACTTTGGTCGTTTCCTGGAAACTGGCAGCCGAGATAAAGCTTTCGCTCTGTACGGAAGCCTTGGTAATCCCCAGTAACTGCGAACTGGCAGACGCCGGTCGCGGCTTGGTAAAGCTGGCGGGACCCTGCCCTGCCAGTTCTACCTGGGCATTCACTTCTTCAATTGTCGCCAGTGGAACCAGGTCGTCTGGCTGGAAGTCGGTATCACCCGAATCCACAACCTTGACACAGACACTGGTCTCTTCGTTGATTTTCTGGAAGGTCAACTTATCCAGCACGATACCCGGCAGCAGATTGGTATCACCCACATCTTCTACCATCACCTTGCTTAACATGCGGGAGATAATAATTTCCAGATGCTTATCGTCGATCGTCACACGCTGTGCACGATAGACGTTCTGAATTTCATGCAGCAGGTACTGCTGGACGGCTTCGGTACCACTCACACGTAAAATGTCGTGAGGTACCAGAGGACCACGCACCAGGGCATCGCCGGCTTTCACCAGGTCGCCCGCGTGCACCAGCAGATGCTTACCGTGAGGAATGACGTGCTCCACTTCGGTTCCGTCTTCTCCACGGACAATCACGATTCGCTTACCGCGTTTCTTTTCCGGAACGAATTCGACTTCACCGTCGATTTCGGCCAGAACGGAGGGGTCTTTCGGACGACGTGCTTCGAACAGCTCCGTCACACGAGGCAGACCACCGGTAATATCCTGGGTACCGGAAGATTCACGTGGATTCTTTGCCACCACGGTACCCGCGGTGATTTGCTGCCCTTCATCCACTTCGATACTGGCCTTTTCAGGCAGGTAATAGAAGTCAAGAATTTTCCCGGTACCGTCTTCGATGATAATCTGCGGATGCAGTTCACCTTTATGCTCAATAATCGAACGCCGCACGTGACCACTGGGGTCTTTATCCGTACGAATGGTTTTACCTTCCACACATTCCTCATACCGGACACGACCACCAACTTCGGCCAGAATGGAGATAGAGTGAGGGTCCCACTGACAGATCACCTGACCATCAGAAAGCTCATCACCTTCGTTGACCATCAGAGTCGCACCGTTGGGAATGGTATACCGTTCGAGCTCACGCCCCTTGGGGTCGTTAATCAGGACTTCACCATTACGTGTCAGCACAACGCTCAGGCCTTCACTGTTAACCACAGATCGGATACGGGCAAAGCTCACTTTACCGGCACGACGGGTGCGGATTTCGTTTTCTTCCACTTCACGGGATGCAGTCCCACCGATATGGAACGTACGCATTGTCAGCTGAGTACCAGGTTCACCCACACTCTGTGCAGCGATAATCCCGACAGCCAGACCTTCTTCCACCAACGAACCTGTTGACAGGTCCATCCCGTAACACAGACGGCAGAGCCCCAGTGATGATTCACAGGTCATCGGACTGCGCACCTGAATTTTCTCCAGTCCCATCTCTTCAATGCGTCGGGCGATTTCGACTGTGATCAGTTCGTTTTCACGGACAATCACCTCGTCAGTAATCGGATCGACAATATTCGTACGACTGACACGACCACGGATCGCATCGGTCAGACTCATTTCAACCTTCTCACCACGATAGACTACCCCACGGGTCATACCCTGGGTCGTACCACAGTCATGTTCGGTCACAACCACGTTCTGACAGATATCTGCCAGCTTACGTGTCAGGTAACCGGAGTCCGCAGTTTTCAGAGCCGTATCCGCCAGACCTTTTCGTGCACCGTGAGTCGAGCTGAAGTACTCGAGTACAGTCAGACCTTCACGGAAGTTCGCCTTAATGGGAGTTTCAATAATTTCCCCACTCGGCTTGGCCATCAGACCACGCATACCACCAAGCTGACGCATCTGTTCGATACCACCACGAGCACCTGAGTTTGACATCAGATAGATCGGGTTCACGTACTTGCCGTTTTCACGGTAGTCGTTTTCCAGCTCATGCATCATGGAGGTCGTAATCAATTCGCGAGCGTGGGTCCAGGTATCGAGCACCTGGTTATAACGCTCTTCCGAAGTAATCAGACCACGGTCATACAGTTTATTTTTCTGCAGGACAGTCTTTTCTGAATCACCAATTACCTTGGCCTTGTTCGGCGCGGTCTTCAAGTCGCTCGTCGCGAATGACAAACCACTCAAAGTTGATTCACGGAAACCGGTCTCTTTCATCTTGTCGAGCAGGTTAATCGTTTCCCGCCGTCCCAGTTCAAGATAGCAGTCAGAAATCACATTGGACAGATCGCGACCTTTCATGGTGAGGTTATAAAAGGCCATCTTCCGGGGCAGAATGTCATTGAAGATCACACGCCCGACGGTCGTTTCAATCAAACCACCCATCTTGAAGTCATCTGCCCCGTCACCTTTAATCCGCTTATCAGAGGGCATACGCACTTTGATAATGGCATGGCGATCAAGTGCACGCTGCTGGAAGGCGGCGTGTACTTCGTTCACACAGGAGAAGATCATCCCTTCCCCTTTTCGCTCTGTCTTTTTGAGCGTGAGGTAGTAGCAACCCATCACGATATCCTGCGAAGGACGAATAATGGGAGCACCATCAGAAGGACTGAAGATGTTATTCGTAGCCAGCATCAACGTAGTTGCTTCCACCTGGGCTTCAATCGAGAGCGGCAGGTGAACCGCCATCTGGTCACCGTCGAAGTCGGCATTGAACCCACCACAAACCAGCGGATGGACGCGAATCGCGTTTCCTTCCACCAGAATCGGCTCAAATGCCTGAATGCCCATACGGTGCAAAGTCGGAGCCCGGTTCAGCAGTACTGGATGATTCTGAATGACTTCATCCAGGATATCCCATACGTCCTCATCCTTACGCTCCAGCATGCGTTTGGCTGACTTGATTGTGTCAGCATGGCCGCTGTCTTTCAAACGACGAATAATGAAAGGCTGGAACAGTTCCAACGCAATTTTCTTGGGCAGACCACACTGATGCAGTTTCAGCTCGGGCCCCACCACGATCACACTTCGTGCCGAATAGTCAACACGTTTACCCAAAAGGTTCTCACGGAAACGTCCCTGCTTACCTTTGATCATGTCAGTCAGTGACTTCAAAGGCCGGTTGGAGGAACCCAGGACCGGACGTTTGCAGCGGTTGTTATCAAACAATGCATCGACTGACTGCTGCAGCATGCGTTTTTCGTTCCGCACGATAACTTCAGGTGCATTCAGGTCAACCAGTTTTTTCAAACGGTTGTTTCTGTTGATAATTCGACGATACAGGTCATTCAGGTCGCTGGTGGCAAAGTTGCCGGAATCCAGAAGTACCAGCGGACGCAAATCGGGAGGAATCACAGGGATCACTTCCAGCACCATCCACTCAGGACGGTTGTCACTGTCCCGTAACGATTCCACAATCTTCAGGCGTTTGATGTAATCTTTACGCTTCTGCTGGCTGGCTGTCTCAAACAGATCCTTGCGGAGCTGGACAGACAATTCGACCAGGTTCAAACTCATCAACAGCTTTTTGATGGCTTCGGCACCCATTTCGATTTCGAAAGCACCGGGACCGTACTTGGCCTGATTCTGGCGTGCTTCTTCTTCGGTCATGGTCTGACATATTTCCAGGGGAGTATCCCCGGGATCGGTGACGACATAATCCTGGAAGTAAACGACCTTCTCCAGGGCGGTCGTCTTCATATTCAACAATGCACCCAGGCGGCTGGGCATGGATTTGAAGAACCAGATATGCACGATGGGCGCAGCCAGCTCGATGTGCCCCATACGTTTTCTACGGACGCGACTGTGAGTCACTTTCACACCACAACGGTCGCAGATCATGCCTTTGTACTTCATGCCCCGGTATTTTCCGCAGGCACATTCCCAGTCTTTCTCAGGACCAAAAATTCGCTCGCAGAACAGACCATCCCGTTCGGGGCGGTAGGTTCGATAGTTAATGGTTTCCGGCTTCTTGACTTCGCCGAATGACCAACTCCGAATATCATGAGGACTGGCCAGCCCAATTTTAACTGAACCGTAATCGTTAATTCGCTCGTAAGCTGTCTGTGCAACACTCACTGTGCACGCTCCTTATTTTCTGAACTAATTATGATCAGACATTGATCCTGAAAAAGAAAACATCACGCTTGCCGCATTCCCCTGATTCCCGGGAACGCGTTAACCAGGATTCTTTTCCAGTTGTAGATTCAAACCAAGTCCACGGATTTCGTTGTTTAGCACGTCAAAGCTGGCTGGCGTACCGGCTTCCAATGTATTCTCGCCATTCACCATTGATTCATAAATCTTGGTTCGGCCTTCGACATCATCACTCTTCACAGTCAGTAATTCCTGCAGAATGTAGGCTGCACCGTAAGCTTCCAAAGCCCAGACTTCCATTTCCCCGAATCGCTGACCACCGAACCGGGCTTTACCACCCAGAGGCTGTTGTGTAATCAATGAGTAAGGACCAGTCGAACGGGCATGAACCTTATCATCCACCAGGTGGTGAAGTTTCAGCATGTAAATCTGACCCACGGTCGTTTTCTGCTCATAGGCTTCACCTGTACGACCATCAAACAACTGTGCTTTTCCATCCTTAGGCAGACCGGCTGTTTCCAGGAAGTCCTGAATCTGTGATTCCATGGCCCCGTCAAAGACCGGACAGACAGCCCGGAAGCCATGCTTCTCAGCAGCCCAACCCAGGTGGGTCTCGAGAATCTGCCCCACGTTCATACGACTGGGAACCCCCAGCGGATTCAACATGATGTCGATCGGTGTACCATCTTCGGTAAACGGCATGTCTTCGATCGGCAGAACTTTGGAGATCACCCCTTTGTTACCGTGACGACCAGCCATCTTGTCACCGACAGAGATCTGGCGTTTCGATGCGACGTAAACCTTGACCATCTGCAACACGCCGTTTGGCAGCTCTTCACCACGCTTCATGCTGTTAACACGCTGGTCACAGGTATCAATCACGTCTTCCACGTTCGGCCACAGATCTTCAATCACAGCACGACAGTCTGCTTTTTTCTGTGGGCTGCGAATATCCATGTCATCCAGGTGAGACAGGAAATCATGTGCATACTGCGATACGAATTTGTCTTCCGGAACTTCACGAATCTTGCGACCATCGTCATCCACCATAGGCTGCCCTAAAGCGTTCTCGAATGTCTTAAGGAAATCACGGAACTCTTCCGCAATCTGGTGATCGCCTTGTTCTTCGACCTTCTTCAGCTCTTCGTCATACTGCTTGCGTTCGTAATCGGTCAAGCTCATGCGACGGGCGAATTTTTCTGTGTGAATCACAATCCCTTCCACACCACTGGATGCTTCCAGAGATTCGTTTTTGACGTCTTCGCCAGCTCGCCCGAAAATGGCATGCAGCAGTTTTTCTTCAGGCGTCAGTTCCGCTTTGGCTTTGGGTGATACTTTACCAACCAGAATATCGCCCTGGCGGACGCGGGTACCAACTTTGATAATGCCGTCTTCACTGATATGACGCAGCGCCTTTTCACTGACGTTGGGAATATCACGGGTGAATTCTTCACGCCCCAGTTTGGTTTCGCGAATTTCCACATCAAACTCATCGATATGAATCGATGTGTAAACGTCTTCTTTCACCAGGCGTTCTGACAGGATGATCGCGTCTTCAAAGTTGTAACCATCCCATGACATGAAACCAACCAGCACATTACGGCCCAATGCCAGCAAACCATCGGCGGCAGCAGCACTGTGACAGAGAATCTGCCCTTTCTTCACCTGATCACCTACACTGACGGCAGGCGTCTGGTTCAGACAGGTTCGCTCGTTAAGACCTTCATATTTCCGCAGACGATATTTCTTGCCGTTCACTTCAACAACATTACCATCCACGTAGGTCACCTTGCCGGCCTTTTCGGCACGAACGACCATTCCGGAGTTCTGAGCAACCGCAACTTCCATCCCGGTTCCCACCAGGGGTGGCTCGGCAATCAGCAGAGGCACGGCCTGGCGTTGCATGTTCGACCCCATCAAAGCACGGTTCGCATCGTCGTGTTCCAGGAACGGAATCAAACCGGCTGAGATCCCGACCATCTGAGCAGGGTCCACGTCGATGTAATCAACATCGCCGCCGGCAATCCAGACCACGTCATCACGGAAGCGGGCCATAACCCGGTCTTCGATAAACTTACCATTTTCCACGGGAGTGTCAGCAGGAGCCACATGGACCTCGGCTTCTTCATCGGCACGCATCCAGTGCACTTCGTCAGTCAACTTACCATTTTTGACAAAACGATAGGGTGTCACCAGGAAACCGTAATCATCGACCTTGGAAAAGATACTCAAACTGGAAATCAGACCAATATTGGTACCTTCCGGTGTCTCAATCGGACAGATCCGACCATAGTGAGAAATATGCACATCGCGAACTTCGAAGCCGGCACGTTTCCGGTTCAAACCACCAGGCCCCAAGGCAGACAGACGACGTTCGTGAGTCAGCATGGAAAGCGGGTTTGTCTGGTCAACCACCTGCGACAGCTCACTGCGACCAAAGAAGAAATCGATGGCTGCCGAAACACTCTTTGGGTTAATCAGCGTACGGGGAGACATTTCCTCAACGTCTTTTTGAGTCATGCGTTCCTGTACGGTACGACGCAGTTTCAGAAACCCTTTACGAATTTCATCTGAAGCCAGTTCGTCGATCGTACGCAGACGACGGTTACCAAGGTTATCGATGTCATCCACATAGGCAGATGATTCACCCACACGCAATCGTACGAGATAGCGAATGGAATTGATAAAGTCTTCCGGACGCAGAGTCATTTCCGTATCGGGAACGTCCTGCTTGAATTTACGGTTGATACGGAATCGACCAACACGGCCCAGGCGATAGCGGTTCACATCAAAGAATTTCTCTTTGAACAGATCAATCGCACGTTCCAGTTGAGGAGGGTTTCCAGGACGCAAACGGGAATAAATTCGCAGCAAGGCCTCTTCGTGACTGCCAGTCGGATCTTCGGCAATACTCTGCAGCACGAGCAAGTCATTGACTTCTTCCACGACCTCAACTGTTTTCAACCCTGTGTCGACGATCTCGTCGATCAGTTCTTCCGTGATTGTTCCGCAGCAATCCAGAATAATTTCACCACAACGATCATGGCCGGCTGGATAGACCACGTCTTCTGCGACAATCTTTCCGAGCAGCTTTTCCATGGCGTTACTGGATGAAATTTTTTCCGATTTCGTATCGTAGAACAGTTTCACCAGGTCGGTATCAGAAGAATAATCCTTGGACATGGCCCGCAGCAGGGTCATGGCAGAGAACTTACCACTCTGGTCAATACGTACTCCCAGCGTATCCTTCTTGCTTACAACCAGCTCAATCCAGCTGCCTCGCTCCGGAATAACACGACAGGAATACTCTTTCTTTTCACCAGGTTCGGAACTCAGCACAAAGTCAACGCCCGGCGAACGATGCAACTGGCTGACGATACAACGCTCAGCCCCGTTGATGATGAATTCACCACCACCGATCATCACAGGCAAATCGCCCAGATACACTTCCTCTTCAATCGGTTGCTCTTTCACCAGTCGCAGCCAGACCCGAAAAGGACGACCATAGGTCATACGTAACTGACGACATTCAGTGGGAGTATAGCGGGGCTTACCCAGTTCATACTTAACGTACTCCAACTGGTATTGTCCCTGATAGCTCTCGATCGGGAATATCTCACGAAGAATTTCTTCCAGACCCTGATTTTTTCGCTCGCGCGGCGATTTATCAGCCTGAAGAAAACTCGCATAGGACGATGTCTGAATTTGTGTTAAATCAGACAACTCAAAACTATGTTCAATCTTACCAAAGTTTTTGACAGTTTGAGTGGGGATAGTTCGCTGTGCTGGAATCGGCATTAAGATGTTCTTTTCTACTTACCTGGTGCCAGATGTGGAAATGCTCTGCGCAGTGGACGCGGAAGGACCGACAGAGCACAAACCAAGAATAGCGAGGAGCCGCAGCGCGCACCTCGAGAGAATACAGCCCCGAATGCTGCATTAAAAGCGAATCGCTTGAATAAATTAAAGCCTGATAAATCGCTCAATACTACTTTGCTATTCAAAAGAGAGTGCAATGAGTCGATTGCTTAGACCATATGGGACTGAAACGATGACTGATCGAAGCAGATAAACTTACGGAAACAAAATAGGAAGCAGCATCAACACGTAACGAAAACAAGCTCCTGTAACACAGCCACTCAAGATTACTTTCGAACACAACCCGACAGAATCGCGCGCCCCTACTCACAATCATTGTAAACGGTGCCACAGAACACTTCAATCATACGCAGAAAAAAACCATATGTACACACAGGCAGAAACCTGACCTGTGCCAATCAAACTCGGCACAGGTCAGATCCAGATGGCTTTTTTCAGTGATTGACTACTTAACTTCAGCAGAACCACCGGCTTCTTTGACTTCTTTCACCAGAGCTTCAGCATCTTCTTTGGAAATGCCTTCTTTCAATGGCTTAGGAGCACCTTCGACCAGGTCTTTTGCTTCTTTCAGTCCCAGGCCTGTGGCCGCACGGACGATCTTAATTACTGGAATTTTGTTATCACCAAAACCAGTCAGGATGACGTCAAATTCTGTCTTTTCTTCAGCGGCAGGACCAGCATCAGCAGCAGGACCAGCCATCATGACAGCGCCACCGGCGGCAGCTTTAATACCGTGAACTTCGTCGAGGTATTCAGCCAGATCTTTAGCCTGGAGCAATGTCAATCCAGCAATTTTGTCACCCAGTTCTTTGGTTTCTTCACCAAATTCAGTTGTTGCTTCGGCTGTCGCCATCTTCTCTTTCCTTTCGCACGAATGCGTAAAATAAAATCTCTCAACAATGTAAATTGAATCAACGCTGCTTTGCCTCAGCAGCCGTTGCTGCAAATTTCGACAATGAAATCATAACCCCCGATGAAATCAGCGAATTATGACTCTTCCCCTTCAGAGATCGTCTTAATCTGCCCTGCAAGGGTCCCACCAGGACCTTTGATCGCCCCTGCCAACTGTGCACCCGGTCCAAGGATCCGGGAGACAATTTCGCCGATCAATTCCATTCGACCAGGGCTCTTACTCAACTTTGTAACATCATCCGATGACAGCGGTGTTCCTTCTGTCACACCACCTTTAATCTCCAGTTCGCCGATATCAGAAGCCCACTTTGTCATTTCCTTAGAGAGGGCAACAATATCTTCCCCACCCCAGATCAATGTGGATGGTCCTTTCAGAACATCATCCAGGCCTTCAACGCCGATATTCGCCAGAGCACGACGTGCCAGAGAATTTTTCACTGTCAGGGCTGCAATCCCCTTCTCCTGCAGCTTGAGACGAAAACCGTTTTCAGTAATCGCATCCACTTTTGCAGAATCAACCACGACGAAGTCGCGGACTTCGTTGATCTGAGATTGAATCTCGGAGATGATCATGTCTTTTACAATTTTACTCATTAGATCTCTTCCAGCTTATGAAACGCCGAAAACTGTTTCTTTGTTTTGATAATGATTTTCAGATGACTGCTGTGCTTAGAGAGCAACTGAAATCCCAGGACTCATTGTCGCTGAAATAGCAACATTTCGCACATAAGCCCCCTTCACGGACGAAGGTCGCAGCGAATCCAGAAACTTCAACATTGCCTGAATATTCTCTACCAGCTGATTTTCATCGAACGAGAGCTTCCCCACGCGGCAATGCACGTTTCCACCGGCATCCACACGAAACTCAACCTTACCCGCCTTGTAATCCTGAACTGCGGTACCCACATCCTGGGTCACGGTACCAGCACGGGGAGATGGCATCAGGCCACGAGGCCCCAGCACACGCCCCAGTGGACCAACCACTCCCATCATGTCGGGAGTCGCGATGGCCACATCGAAATCGAGCCAGCCACCTTTGATTTTCTCTGCCAGATCTTTCCCGCCAACCGCATCCGCACCGGCGGCTTCAGCAGCTTCTGCATTTGCCCCTTGAGCAAACACAACCACTCGCTGGGTCTTACCAATACCATGTGGCAGGTTAATCGAACCACGCACCAGCTGATCTGCCTGGCGTGGATCAACACCCAGCCGCACAGCCAGTTCAACAGTCTGGTCCATTTTGACAGGCTTGATCTTCGCGGGCAGATCGCCTTCGAGAGACTTCAGTACACCGACAGCCTCTTCCAGACCGACCGTACCGACGCCAGCCAGTTTTTCGTGATAAAACTTAATTCGCTTGGATTGTTTTCCCATGACTCTCTATCCGACTAAACGTGAGATGGATTTATAATTTTCGCCTGCATCATAATGCAACCCTTCCTGACAGAAGGCATACTGCAGACCAGTTTATTTTTCGACTTCAAGTCCCATACTGCGAGCAGTACCGGCAATAATCTTGGCAGCCTGATCAAGGTCCGGAGCATTCAGATCCGCGAACTTGGTCTTGGCAATCTCCTTCAACTGGGCCATTGACACAGTACCGACCTTGTTCTTCTTGGGATTGCCTGATCCCTTTGCAATCTGAGCAGCCTGCTTCAGCAATACAGCCGCTGGAGGGCTCTTCATCACAAAGTCAAACGAACGATCGTTATACACACTGATGACAACAGGAATCGTAGTCCCGGCCATGTCTTTGGTACGTTCGTTGAATTGCTGCACGAACTGACCAATATTGACACCGTGAGGCCCCAGGGCTGTACCAACAGGAGGAGCCGGAGTCGCTGCACCACCGGGAATCTGAACTTTAATTTCTGCAACAAGCTGCTTAGCCATTCGACCGACTTTCAAAACACTTTATAAATAGATGGATCTTTACTGTTTAACCCAGGGCCGGACGGCCCGTTAAACTTTTTCAATTTGCCAGTACTCCAACTCCGTCGGAGTCGGGCGACTGAATATTTCGATCAGGACGGTTACTTTGCCACTGGCTTCATCAACCGCATCGATGGTTCCTTCAAACCCTTCGAAGGTGGCATCCTTCACCTTGACCACATCACCCACTTGAAAATCCAGTTTAATTTTAACTGGAGTCTCTTCTTTTGACTCTTCCCGTCCCAGCATGCGAGAAATCTCATGTTCCTGCATGGGAATCGGCTTTCCAGCGGCCCCGGTAAAATCCCCCACTCCATTTGTGGAACGGACCAGGTACCAGCTGTCATCATTCAGCTCGACCTGGATCATCAGATAACCGGGATACAGCTTTCGTTCAAAAACCCGCTTTTTTCCGCCTTTTGTTTCTACTACTTTTTCGGTGGGGATAATAATTTCCCCGAAGTATTCTTCCAGGCCATCCCGCTTAATGCCGCGTAACAGCGCGTCTCGAATGGACTTCTCCCGGTTGCTCTGCACCTTCAGTACGTACCAGAGGCGCTTTTCTGAGCCCTCCGGACTTTCAGAGGTCGGTTCAGAACCAGAATCATTACTCATGAGACACCTTTAAATAGGGTTTTCGAAACAGACAAAAACCCTGTTTGACTCTAATACTGCAATCCAGAAGACCGCAAAAAACAGGAATCGCTCATAATGAGCAGGAAGAACGATTTATTCAAGAAGCAGAGATCATAAATCTCTGTAATTCACTGAAAGGCCGACCGCTTCGCCATCAAATCTGCAAAAAGTTGATCAATCTGAAGAACCATTGCCAGAGCACGTCAAAGGCCAACAGCAAAAACGCTAAAAAAAACATAATCACAATCACGACTGTAGTAGACCGCCACAACTGATCCCAGGTCGCCCAGGTCACCTTGCCAATTTCCGCCTCCACCGAGATCAGAAAGTCGGCAAAACGAGGAAAATTGACCACCCGATATGACAACCAAGTAGAAACCACGACGACCGCAACAGCAATTCCCTTCTGCATTCCAGCAGACATCGCCAGCGGCAACACATTATAGAGTGAATAAGCGCCGAAAATGGAAATTGCCACCAGGCCAAGTGCAGTCAATTGACGAACCAGTCGCCCTTGATTTCTTTTATACAATCCGCCACTAACCA
This sequence comes from Gimesia sp., assembly GCF_048262075.1. Lineage (GTDB taxonomy): Bacteria > Planctomycetota > Planctomycetia > Planctomycetales > Planctomycetaceae > Gimesia. The sequence goes on along the minus strand of NZ_JBLXFK010000004.1, from coordinate 399,825 downwards.
GAGTAGCTGAGAATGCTTGTTCTGTTTTGGATTTAGCCATAAAACCAGTTTACTAAAATATTTAAGAACAGAGGCGAATCAAAAAATCGCAAACCTGCTTTTTACCACGCCAGAGACACCAGAACTTTACACCCCAATGACCGCCCTGACAGCAAATGCAACATCAAAACACGGGCGGAGGGAATTGAACCCCCAACCGCTGGATTTGGAATCCAGTGCTCTGCCAATTGAGCTACACCCGTCTACCAGTCTGAACCAGCCAGATATTTTGACAACCGGAAGCAACTCTAGAAAACGACACCAGTCACAAAACCCCAACCAGCAAGACGTTTACTTCTTGCGAGACTCTTTGTGAAGAGTATGACGCCGCAGCTTTGGACAATACTTCATCAGTGAAAGCCGCTCCGTGCCACGAGTTTCCTTACTGACCCGATAATTTCGCATTCCGGTCTCAGTACATTCTAACCAAACATATTCACGTGCCATAACAGCCCTCAATCCCGACGGACATCAATATCGTAAATCAAATATAACCGGAAGGTGTCCACCCCATAAAAAACAGAGTGGACACCATTTATTCAACAGTGAAAGCGTCGCTCTCAACTACTCAACAATCTTAGTAACCACACCAGAACCTACAGTACGACCACCTTCACGAATCGCGAAGCGGCTACCTTCAGACATGGCGATTGGCTTGCCAAGCTCAACTTCAACTTCAACATTATCACCTGGCATACACATCTCTGCACCGCCGAGTAATGTTGTGGAACCAGTCACGTCAGTTGTACGGAAGTAGAACTGAGGACGGTAACCGTTGAAGAACGGAGTATGACGACCACCTTCGTCTTTACTCAGCACGTAAACCTGACCTTCAAACTTGGTGTGCGGAGGAATTGAACCCTTGGCAGCCAGAACCTGACCACGTTCAACATCTTCCTTCTTGGTACCACGCAACAAAATACCCACGTTGTCACCAGCCATACCCTCATTCAGAGTCTTCTGGAACATTTCCACGCCGGTACAGGTTGTTTCCTGTGTATCACGCAGACCAACGATTTCCACCTTGTCGCCCACAGTGATCTTACCCTGCTCGATACGACCAGTAACCACGGTACCACGACCAGCGATTGAGAACACGTCTTCAATCGCCATCAGGAATGGCTTATCAGCTTCACGCTCAGGAGCTTCGATATCGCTATCCAGAGCATCCATCAACTCGCCAATGCAGGCATTGAACTTCTCGTCTGCAGGATGATCGAGAGCACCCTTGGCGTTACCACGTACGATTGTAATCGAATCACCATCGAAACCGTACTTGGTCAGCAGTTCGCGTACTTCCATTTCAACCAGTTCGAGCAACTCTTCGTCGTCGACCAGGTCACACTTATTCAGAAAGACAACCAGCGAAGGCACATCTACCTGACGAGCGAGCAGAATGTGCTCACGCGTCTGAGGCATCGGGCCATCAGCAGCGGAGACCACCAGAATTGCACCATCCATCTGGGCAGCACCGGTGATCATGTTTTTGATATAGTCGGCGTGACCGGGACAGTCGATATGAGCGTAGTGACGAGTTTCGCTTTCGTACTCCACGTGACTCACAGCAATTGTCACAGTCTTGGTATCGTCACGAACGGTTCCGCCCTTCGCAACATCAGCATAACTCTTCATCTGGGCAAGACCCTTCTCGCTCTGTACCGCCAGCAAAGCTGTTGTCAGAGTTGTCTTACCATGGTCGATGTGTCCAATCGTACCTACGTTTACGTGCGGCTTTGTTCGCTCAAAGACTTCCTTAGCCATCTCTCTTTAAAACCCCTTTTTTAAACCTGACACAATGCCAGACTTAAACAATAAAACCAACAAAACAAATAGCGAGGTAAAAACAGGAGTCACCCCTCGCACGCAAGAGGCACACACCTCCTGATATTCACTTTATATAAATCAATTCAAAAAGCTGCTGATGGGACTTGAACCCATGACCTCGTCCTTACCAAGGACGCGCTCTACCAACTGAGCCACAGCAGCATTTTTTGATACACATTTCAAACGCATCGTTATTAAAAAGCGGGTGAAGGGAATCGAACCCTCACAACCAGCTTGGAAGGCTGGGGCTCTACCGTTGAGCTACACCCGCACAGCATCGTGACTCAGTCAAACTCCAATTTATTATTGGGGGAAGCAGGATTCGAACCTGCGAAGGCGTAGCCATCAGATTTACAGTCTGACCCCTTTGGCCGCTCGGGAATTCCCCCCAACCAGCCGAAGCTGGAATACTTAAACCGAATACCACAAATACTTTAAAAACACACTGACCTTGTGGCAATCCAGGCAAAAGAGCTAGCGGTGGGAATCGAACCCACAACCTTCGGTTTACAAAACCGATGCTCTGCCGATTGAGCTACGCTAGCCTGCTGACCTGAAAACCAAGTTAACAGGCTTCAAGCCTCATGCAACCTGAACAACTCGCCTGGCTAAAGAGGTACTTTCCCCGCCGAAACTCAGTAAGCAGCTCAATATAGCAATCAGGCACTTGCTTGCAAGTGTGAACGCCTGGCTGATTAGAAAAATTGTTATCTTTTCTTAATGCTGTATGCCTATACGGCCTAAGATTTTCCATCTCAAAACAATCTGTTTTACCGTCCTCACGACCGGTCTTTTTTTCGACGAAAAACCAACCCTAAACGTTTCGTATGCTAAGTTCAATGACCCAAACAATAAAGAACTGTTTTCCAGAGAACAAAAACCGATCACAGGTTCGGTCAATCAACAAAAAAGCAGGCATGGCTCACAACAGCCATGCCTGCCCAAGGGGAGAACTCACTAAACTGATCCGGTCAGACCCGATCAGCAGAGCCTGCTTTTAAATCAAAGCGAAATTTTGATAATTACTCTCATTTTACTCCAACCCAGATTAAAAACCCGTATTCAGGCTATATCCCCGGAATTTCCACCCGTTCTACTTGAGTGATCCGCCTGAGCTTCTTCAACGCCCGGGATTCCAACTGCCTGATCCGTTCTTTGGTCACGCCGAAGCGATTTCCGACCTGTTCCAGTGTCTGAGGTTCGTTGCGGGCATTCAGACCGTAACGATAAATCAGAATATCCTTTTCGCGCCCATCCAGCTGATCCAGAATACTCATGATAACAGCATGCTGTTTCTGATTAATCAGCTCTTCACGATACTGACTCTCCCGCTCGTCGGTTGACTGGAAGAATAATTCGTCGTTCCCAGTCCGAAACCGATCCAGCACTTTGTATTCGGCTGGAATGGAACGGGCGTAGTTTTTCATGATGGCCCAGCTGGCATAGGTAGAAAACTTATTCCCTTTGGTATAGTCAAATTTTTCAATCGCACGAATCAGCGACATGTTGCCATCACTCACCATTTCGAAGAAGTTGCCACCCGGGCGAATGTGACGTTTGGCAATCGAAACTACGAGACGCAGGTTACTGCGGATCAGGAAATTTTTCACATCCGTACTCTCATCGAGTAGTTTTTCGATCTGATCCATATCCCGGGCTTTAGGACGATTCGGGTCCAGCTGCTGCTGGATCTGAAATGCCTTGTATTTCAGGAAATTCAGCTTCCGGAAGTAATAAGCCTCTTCTTCCCGCGTTAACAGTGGGATCGAATACAAACTTGCCAGGTAAGGCGGCAATCCCGGAGGAGTGCGAACCTTTTCATTGGCTTTATCCACTTCCGGCGGTGGTCCCAGAATGACTTTGTCGGCATTGGCCTGCTCGAATTCATCGCTGTGCATATAGTCGATGGTCTGAGCGTGCAGACGAACTGCCCGTGCTTCTGAAATAATCCGGTAAATACTGGCTTTCGTACGACAGTAACGTCGTGCCAGTTTTTCTACAGGAATCCCCCGACGAAACGTATTGTAGATATCGCGTTTCTGCTGATCAGTAATTTTTTCTGGAGCGTTTGGAAAGATTGCCAATTCTGGATTCTCCCGATCAAAGTTTTTCAACGTGTAACGAATCGTCTCTGGAGATCGATTCATATGCCTGGCGATGCGGCGACTAATCTCGGCAGGGCACCCGCCATACCGAGCCAGACGTCGTGCGCGTCGCAGTATCTCTTCACGGTCTTCATCACTCAACTGACTGAAATTCATGCTGCGGGTTATATGCCCGCGATTTTTCTGAAGAAAACGATCGACGGACGATTTCAGAAAACCAACACGCTTACGTCCGTTAAACCGGAACCGGCGACTCACCAGCCCCTTGTCTCTCCAACGATCTACGGTTTTGGTGGAAATATTGAATTTCTTACTTAAGTCCTGCACTGTGAGGACTTCTTCTGAAACATCTTCGACTTCGATCTCGGCGCTGTCTGACAGATCTTCAATGAAACAACGCACATCATGCAAAACGTCCCCCCCCGAGATCACGAGATCGGGATACATCTCAGAGCGGTAAGTCGTAATTTGACGACAAAGTTCTGGATAAGAATATTCCTGATCCTGCTCCACATCTGACAGTAACTCTTCTGCCCGTGTGATCTGAGCCAGCTTGACTTCACGAGGAGCGTACTTCACCTGTTGCTCTGCCAACTGCTTCATTGCCGGATTGTTGTATTTTGAACTGATCATGATTCCCCACCCTCTTTATATGACTATTCCTGGTGACCATCGTGTCCTTCACGTCATTCGTCTCCAGGCTCTGTCACTTACTACGCAATATAAGACGAATTTGAGAAGGAAAAGTTCACACGTAAATAATTTTAGTCAAACAAACAAAGATTGCATCAAAATAACGCTTCGACTCCAGAAATGCACAAGGAACAATATCGTTAATCTATTTATATCATTGGACTTACATACTGACCGGACAATTTGACGGGAGATCGCTCCAGTTTGTTTTTCCTACAATTCTGCACGAAATTCGGGGGGATCCTGATTCCAAACACAACAATTTGTGTGAGATACTTCACATTTACCACACGACACCCCCTACATCGATAAGTATACATGCATACCGACCGAAGATCAATACCAAAGTACATCTATTCGCATATCCAGTACAAGCAATCCCTTTAAGTATGCTAGACGCCTGAATCTCTCTGTAGAAATATCTTCAACCTGCATGATCCGAATGCATCAAAATCTATTTACCTTTAATCACAACCCTGTACCATGAAGTAAGGGCCTTCGGTCAGTTGACATCTCCTCTGAACTCATCACTTGAGGCTCCTGTTCTGATATACGCTGAAATCTTCGGTTGTATTTGATGCAACGCTACTCATGTCGTCGTATTCCCTATCTCAAGCAGGTTTCTCCATGTCGAAGCGTCGCTCCTCTTCTCAATGGATCATTCTGGCTGCTCTGATTTGCCTGATTATTTCGGTTTCTTCGTCGGCAGCACCGAAAAAAAAACCAGCCAAAAAAACGCCGCCGTTGAATTTACCGCCGTTGAAAACCCAGGAACAGAAGATGCAGCTGCTGGGTTACATCAGGCAGACCATGCCTACACGTCGCATCGCGCAACGGATCAATTTCAGTTCCGCCGATCTGGACCAGGCACTGGAACAGGAACTGGGGCCAGCGAAGCAGTCGTTAGCGCAAACCATTGATGACGAGACTTTCATCAGACGAGCTTCATTGGATCTGACCGGGCAACTCCCTGAACCGGAAAAAATTGAATCCTTTATTAAAGACTTGAATCCAGGCAAACGCAGTGCACTCATCGATGAATTACTGGAATCTCCAGCCTATGGACGCAAGTGGGCACGCTACTGGACCTCGGTGATTTTTTATGAAAGCGAAGCGAACAAAAGGCGCGTCGATCCGCAGGCACTGGAAGACTGGCTGGCAGAACAATTCAATAAAGGTGCCCCCTGGGATTACATCACGGTCATGCTGATCTCTGCGACTCCAGAGCGGAATAAAGCGGTTCGCAACGACTATGGTCAGGACTATGGCCCCAATAATTTCGTCCTCGCCTGCGAAAACAAATCGACCGAACTCGCTTCTCAGACAGCCCGCATTTTCATGGGCATCAGCATCAAATGTGCCGAATGCCACGACCACCCCTTCGACAACTGGAAGCGGGAACAGTTTCACGAACTGGCTGCTTTTTTTCATCCCTACACTTACAAAATGCCCGATCAGAATGACCCAAAGATACAGACTGCGGTACAACCTCGCTTTTTACTGGGTGAAAAACCACATGAAAAAATGAAGTCTGATGCACGCCGGGTCTCTATCGCCGCCTTCCTGGCGTATAACCCGAAAAATTACTGGTTCGCCCGCGCTTATGTAAATCGCATCTGGAGCGAACTCATCGGCGATGGTTTTTACGATGTCGACAGCCTGGGACCTGACAGTGAGGTCATGCACAAACCGGTTGTGAATCGCATCGCCGCCAACTTCCGCTACAAAGACTTCGACCCCAAATGGGTGTTTCGACTGATCATGAATTCTCAGATCTATCAACGTGAGATGCGGACCAGCAACTCTGCTGCGGAGCTCTTTACTGCAGTCAGGCCCTCTCGTCTGCGTCCTGATGTGATCGCTGATTCTGTCGAAAACCTGATCGGAGAAGACCTGCCTGTTCGCAAGGAAATCATGCAGGTCTTTGATACGAATCCTTCTCTCCCACAGGATGCATTAGAAGGCAGCATTCAGCAGGCACTGCTGCTGATGAACAATCAGAAACTGCAGTCAAAACTATCCCAGAGCGAACTGAAACAGCAGCTGTTAAAGATCTCTTCCAATACGGAACTGGTTCAGTCACTGTATCTGAATGTACTGGCCCGACATGCTACGGAGTCCGAACTGGAGCGAAATCTCAGCTATCTGCGTGAGTCAGAAAAACGCGAGGAAGCCATTGATGACCTGCTCTGGGTCCTGCTCAATTCCACAGAATTTCGCACAAAACGTTAACGGTATTCGATCACAGGAACAGTCATATGCAGACAGATGCGCTCTTACATCTGAATCTTAATCGTCGTGGCGGATTATCGCGCAGAAATTTCCTGCAATCAGCCGCGCTGGGTATTGGCGGCTCATCTCTGCTCTCTCAGTTTCGCCTGCATGCGGAAGATCTGAAAAAAGAGGGGCGTGCCTGCATCCTGCTCTGGCTGGCAGGCGCTCCCAGCCAGATGGAAACCTGGGACCCCAAACCGGGCACACCCAATGGTGGGGAAACGAAAAAAATTCAGACGCAGACTTCCGGAATCGAGATCGCGCATTACTGGCCGAAAATCGCAGCCGCCATGAATGAAATCGCTGTCATCCGTGCCATGACCGGAAAAGAAGCTGCCCACGAACGAGGCACCTACCACCTGCATACCGGACATCGCATGCTGGGCATCGAAAAGTTCCCCCATTTTGGTTCGGTCGTTGCCCGCGAGCTGGGGGATCCGCAATCTGACATTCCCAACTTTGTCAGTATTGGTCAGACACTGAGTTCCGGCTTTCTGGGAGTTCAGGTGGCCCCGTTCATCATTGATCGCCCGGGCATGTTACCGGATAACGTCGTGAATACCACATCCCACCTGCGTCAGCGCAGAAGACTCGCCTTGCTCAGCCAGCAGGAAAATGAGTTCGCGCAGGCGGGAGCAGCCGAGCTGGTGAAGGAACAGGGCGAACTCTATCAGAAGGCCAACCTGATGATGACTTCCCCACGGCTCAAAGCGTTTCAATTCGGCGATGAACCTGCTGCGATGCAGGAAGCATATGGAAAATCTCAGACCGGACAAGGCCTGCTGGTTGCACGTCGGCTGGTCGAAGCGGGCGTCCCTTTTGTGGAAGTTCGCAGCACCGGCTGGGACATGCACAGCAGCCTGACCAGCAGTATGGCACGCCGCGCGCCCGAAGTGGACCAGGGGCTGTCTCAACTCCTGCTGGACCTCAAACAACGCGGACTGCTGGAAAAGACCCTGGTACTCTGCATGGGTGAGTTCGGCCGGACCCCCAAGATCAACGCCCGCGGCCCTGCACCGGGTCGTGATCACTGGGTCAGAAATTTCAACCTGGTGATGGCTGGTGCCGGTATCAAAGGGGGGCAGGTCATCGGCAAAACAGATGAAAACGGTCAGGAAATCATTGAAGATCCGGTTCAGGTCGACGATCTGTTTCAATCCATGTGCAAAGCCATGGGGATGGACGCCGACATGGAACTGCACACCCCCGTCGGCCGCCCGGTCAGGCTGGTTGACGGAGGTGCCGTCATCAAAGGCCTCTTCGGTTAAACGGCCGACAACTCAACCGTTTTCCAGTATGTCAGGATTTGATATCAATTGACAACTGATTATCATTCGCCTGGACCGGCACAGAATAATCGCTGGATGTTTCACTCAAATATTTTTCGGGCATGCCTCCCGGCGCCTGTCCATTCTGTGGAATAAAGTAGATTCGATACTCGCCCGGCGCTATCGGGTCAGGCAGTGTAAACTTCCCTTCAGCATCCAGGTCAGCCTGTCCGGCCATCCCGAACTTCATTGAGAAAAACCCGACCTGTCCTGTCTTCACAGGCTTTCCGTTAAGCTTCACCGTCCCGGATACAGTTGCATTATCGGCAGGTTTTTCTGGTGTTTCCAGACTGGCTTCACAACCGGTCAGCAGCACTGCAACCAGCATCATTGACAACTTTGATTTGAAAAAAGAACACAAAGAACACGGCTTCTGTTTTTGAATCTGACGCATAGCATAACAACCTTCAGCATGAGAGAAATGGCGGAAACCAACGACCCTTCGAGAAGGCGGAACAGGATTCAACTGGTGACAGCCGAAAACGTCAGACCTCCATCGAATGAGTCGTCTGGTATTTCTGATGTGCGTTTAAGCGATCTTATGGGAAACTGACTACATTTCCATCAGCTTTGTCACTCAACTGCTGGTACACCGTGAAATTCATATTCTCTGATAGAAAATGCACCGAGCCATCAGCAAATACAAAGTGGGCGCCTCCCACATGGTCGCTGCCGAAGTTGGCCGAGTTATCATCCCAGCCAGTCGCAGGGGTTAAATCGGCAACATTCTGATTGATGTGGGCTTTCTGAGTATTCCGGGTTGCATGCCAGCCCCAGCGGTATTGCGGACTCCCCAATGAAGACTCCACGGTGCGCTTTTCTCCGGCTGCAAATGTATTCGTCGCACCATCGGTCACATCACGCAGACGCGTATTGGAGTTCATATTGAACATCCCTTTCCAGTTACTGTGAGTATCCGAATTGCTATGCCCGGTCCCGGAACTCACTGCATAGTCGCCGTAGGCCTGGGTGCTGCTGTTCAAACTCGAACGCGGTTTGGAAGGACAGAAGTAAGCGACAACCGGTGTACTGTTTGCCTCTACGTTAGCAGCATTATTCTGAGGCAGATTGAAATCCCATTTGTTATATAGAGCAGACTGTTCCATATAAGGCAGGATGAACGCGAAGATGCCGATATTATTGGATCTTACACTACCAGGAGGGAAAATCGTATGCGTCTCAGCGTAATTATGAAACGCGAGACCCAGCTGTTTCAAATTGTTTTTACAGGTACTTCTGCGGGCTGCTTCCCGCGCCTGTTGAACAGCTGGCAAAAGCAAAGCAATCAGAATCGCAATGATGGCTATCACCACGAGCAATTCGATCAGCGTAAATCCTCTTTGTAGAACGGTCGGTTTCTTTTGAGTCTCGAGCATGCTTGTCTCCCCAAAATTAATATAAAAATAGTAACTATTTCATATTCTACTTGCTGGCTTTGCGGACGAATTACGTAAACACGTATTTTTCGTCTGGTTTTACAACAGGGGAATCAGGGAAGCGAAAAGCAATCGCAGACAAGCGCATTGATTCTATCGTACCTCAATCGTTTCGCGATCTCAGGCCGCGCACGCTTCACGCAACAAGGAACGAGAGTCCGTCAGAAGGACTCACAGAGCAAACCAATGGCTGAGTGATTATCGGGACTTCAATGCAAATTGAAAATCGTTGGGACCTGCTGATTTGACGTTGGCCATCTCCCCCGTATTGGCGCGCGTGTATTTCTCGGGCAGCAAACCGGTGGAATCGGCGTCCATTACCGCAAATCGTACTTTATGCATCCCTGGAACAGCACCAGAGGCATCCTGGTTATACATCAGGCTGAATTTCCCTTCCGCATCGGTTGTCCCTCTGGAACTGGCTTGGTCCGTTGACTCCGGTTGAAATATCACAGAAATGTTCTCTACCGGTTTCCCATCCAAAGTCACCGTACCGGTCACTTCCATTAACTCAGGCAGCGACTCTCCGCTGCCCGAACAACCGGAAATCCACATGAGTAATAGTACAGAACACAGCGCCATTGAAATGGGGTCATATTGCGCGCGTATTTTTTTCATTTTCTCCCTTTGGCTTACCATTCGCCAATCACATTTCCATCGGCAATACTGACGAGATTGAGCAACGTTGCCTCATTTGAGTTTTCACTCACAAATCGCACGCCACCATCGGCCAGCAGAACATGACAGCCACCTTCATGTTTACTTCCGGGTGTCCAGGCAAATGGCAGGTGAGTTGTCGAGTTATAAGGTTTGTTAATACCATAGTTCATATTCAGCCAGAACGTATTCGTCCAGGTTCCCCAGTAAGGACCATAGTTCGAACTGTATTTCTCCATCGATGTTTCAGACATGAAGATGGTGTTTGTGGTCCCATCGCTGATATCTCTCATCCTGGCTGAGCCATTAGTCCCAAACGCAGAGCGCAGGTTATGGGCATTATTCGCATGCCCCCAGAACAGCTCCCGGTTCTTACTGTTATCCTCCCAGGCGCGAGCAATGACTCCGTAACTGGTTCGATGATAGTCGACCGTGTAATAATGGCTGGTCGTACTTGAATTGGTACCCGGTGAATCAGCGGAATCGGAAGGACAGGCATAAATATTGAGACGCTGTTTTTTAAGCGCTGTCATATTCGAGGCTGCTGCTGTCGCACTCGGAGGAGTCACATCGGCATGCGCCGACAATCCCATTGGCTGTGAAAAATTCAGCTGGTTATACAGATTTGCCTGATCAAGGTAAGGCAGAATCAGCAGATGTGCGGTGATGTTTTTGACATTGGTAGACATGGTGTCCGGGCTCACCAGCAGGTTTCCGTGTTGACACCCGGGATTAATTGTCGCTGGTGGGAAGATTGAATGCGTATCATGATAATTATGCATCGCCAGCCCAATTTGTTTCATATTGTTTTTACAGGTGCTGCGGCGCGCCGCTTCCCGCGCCTGTTGAACAGCAGGCAGTAACAAGGCAATCAGAATCGCAATAATGGCAATCACGACCAGCAACTCAATGAGAGTAAAGCCGCGAGAACGATGAGATTTAGACTGAAAAATGAGCACGATACCTCTCCCCGTAAATATGATCAGGAATAACACTTATAGATACAAACAATTATACCCTACTGGTATTACGTCCTTTTTCAGGAAATCCGTAAAATCAATCAGGATTTGCTCTCAACATCGAAAATGACGATCCAGCAAGACTCTCCTATTGAAATTTGGCTATGTCGAAAAACATTCATTTTTCCACAAAACCACACTCTGGTTCGAAAAGACGATAATCAGATGAATTTCAAACCGAAATTTGTCTACTGGATTAAAGATCACTTTGTCAAAATTAATGATTGCAGGTTCAGAGCACTGCAAACCTGATCGAACCCGGGAGTTTTAAACTCGCGTTAATCAAAATCTAGCCTCAAAAAGACTTGGCACCACTGCATCTCTCAACGTATGATAAACGGAAGAGCTGCGCCTGAGCGGGTGTTGGCTTTCCACTTTACTCCAGACTGTAACTGACTTTAAAGAAACTACCCCAGACAGGCTGATCCATGTCGAGCATTGCTGTTCCTTGTCCTCACTGCAAAAAAAAACTCAAGCTCCGGGATAAAAGTCTGCTCGGTAAAAAAGCAAAATGTCCCAACTGCAAACAGACTTTTGTTTTGAAACTTCCCGCCACGAGCCCAACCTCGAGTGAACATTCTGCTCCGAATACATCCGCTCAAAAGCCACCCACTTCCGATCCACAAATCGAACAGGTCTCCCCGCCCACACCTGAACCACCCGGGCAGACAGAAGAGATCAGAATTGAACTGGCACAACCCACAACGCCCGTCGTTGGTACATCACCCAAGTGGGTTCCCGACGAACCTGTGACACCACCTCCGGCTGTTTCGGAGCCATCGCCACCTGGTTTTCCACAGATTGATACATCTGCGCCACCTGTCATTAACACCACGCCTGCTCCCAGTATTGATACCGGAACTCCCAGTTCCGCAATTCCTGATATCGCAGTCGAGTCCACTGGAAATGCAGGCGTAGCGCGGATGCGGGAGTTACGCCGCAAAAATGCGAAACGCAGAAATGTGACGATTGTCAGTATCGTGGTCGTCCTGCTCCTGATCGGAGGCGGGGCCTACCTGGCCTGGGATAAAGTCGAAGAAACAATCGCGTCCAAACCGGTGAAACCGGCGCCGGCACCTGTGCCCGCAACGAGCCCGACCGTTGCCTTAAATCAACAATACACACCCCCGACCAAGGTGGCACCCAGCCCGACAAAAGGCGAACCGATTCGCCTGTTATACGTTCCTGCAGGGACACGGATCCTGATTCACCTGCATCCCGCCGCGCTCTGGGCACCCGGTTCGCAAGGCGAAGAATTTCGTGCCTGCCTCGGTCCAGTCGGTATCTGGGCCGAACAGAAAATCAAAGAAATCTGTCTGACCGGACCGGCGCAAATTGCAGAACTGACGTTCTGTCTGATCCTGGGCTCTCCTGGGGCGCCTCCCGAATATGCCGCCGTTATCAGGACTACCGAACCTTTCAAACGCTCTGAACTGATTGCACAATTCGACGGCCAGCGACTGGACGATTACAGTTTTCCGGTCTATTCGGGTGAAAAATTTTCTTCGATGATCGTCGATGATCACACCTATGTGATCGGACCACCAGGAAATCTCAGTGCAGGAGAGATGGCAGAATCACGCGAATATGACAGCAGCACCTCACCCGGCGTAGAATCGATCCTCAAACAGACAGACCGGGATCGACACCTGACAATCGTCTTTGACCCCGACGAAGTACGTCGGCAACAGGACGTATTGCTCCCGGAAAAAGTGCATCCCTTCCTCAACGAGTTTCTCGACTGGATCGGCGAAGATGTCGAAACCGTGGCCTGGAGCATGCATCTGGGTGCGGATGAATTTTATTCGGAATGGACTTTCCGTAACTCAACCATGATACGTCCGGGTAAACTCGCGATTAACCTCAAAGAACAACTCGATACCCTTCCCGAAGAATTGCTGGAAGGCGTGCGAAAAATGAATCCGGGAACCGTAGGCAGCCGCAAAGTCATCGGTCGCTTTCCCGCGATGTTCAAAGCATTCAGCATGGCCAATCAAGAGCAGTCGGGGGAACGCTATGCCCAACTGGTCAGTACTCTGCCGGAACGCGCAGCACCGAACCTGGCGCTGGCCAGCCTGTTGACCTGGGATGAATCTACGCGTACCGACTTCTCAGTCAAAGCCAAACCCAGACCGACTGGCCCGCAACTGCCGGATAAAGTGGTGGACCGGCTGAAAATGAAACTCGAGGTCGACTTCAAACGGATGCCGCTTGAAGAAGTCCTGGATTACATCGCCGATGAAACCAAGACGAAAATCATTCTGGATGGAGCAGGTTTAAAACTGGTCGGTTACACTCAGAACATGCGTCAGACCATGAACCTGGGCACGGTCTCCGCGCTGGAGACCATCCAAGCCATTTTTAATGTCAAAGATCAGGATCAGATGTGCCTGATCATCGATGAGAGTGCGAAAACGGCAACCGTGACCAGTAAACCACTTGCCAAGCAGAATAATCTGAAAATGTATGAGTTTCCGCCTGCAAACTAATCAGGCGCTATCTGAAATCCCGTCACAGGTGATTGTTGATGGATATCACTACTTTTCAATGCCCGCACTGCCAGGCCGTGCTTCGCATGCGCAGCAGACAGATTGAAGGTAGTACCTTTCCCTGCCCTGACTGCCAACAGCAACTACGGATCTCCCAGGCAACCGATGGTGGATTTGCGATCTCCCTCATCCAGCCGGACCCCGAACCCTCAGGCCCCTCTCCCCTGGCGATCAAAGCCCGGACCGGCCTGAAACACCTGCGAAAGGGGGCAGCGTATCTGTTGGCGAGCCCTGTACTCATGGCCTGGCTGGTCGCGGGTACTGGTGCATTCATCCTGTTACTATTGATCCTGTTCGATGATCACCCTGCCGCAGAAATCGCCCGCGATCAGCAAGGGGAATCAGAAACCGTTGCTGCTAACATCGAGACAGAAAAAACTGGCAGCCGGGTGTTTCCTGCAAACCGGGCACCGGTAACGGAAGCTGTTCCTGAATTCCCAGCCAATAAAAACCAGAATCAGCCAGAACCGAAAGTGCCAGCAGAACCAGTCGACGTTCCTGCAGAACACCAGGTTCTTGTCGCTGCCAAACCCAAAAACCTGCCTCCACTGATCGCATCAAAGCCGCAACCTGCACCTCAACCTGTCGTACCTCAGACTGATGTAAAACTCGCGTTACAGATACCGATCCTGGAATTTCGCCAGGCGGATGAACTTCCCCTCAAGAGCATGCTGATTCAGTTTGAAGAAATGCTCGATACCCGGTTCGAACTGGCAGACAATGTTAAAAATGACTCGCGTCTGCTGGATACACCGATCACATTGACCAGCAAAAATACAACACTCTCAAATTTATTAGAGCAGATATTAAGCGAAGGAGCCCTGACTTTTACTGTGAAATCAAATAAGATCTATATAGAGAGGGTTGCTGCCCCCTGAATGAACGACTTGGCGCTGACTGGATTTGCTGTTTTTGACGATTTCCATCTCCGCTTTCCCTGACTCCGGTTGCCGGCTCATACGAAATTAGTATCTATTGTGAAACTCGACGACAAAGTCTGTTACTGTTTCCATATCAGTAAAAGAAAAATCATTAATCATCTGCGGATACATCGCCCGCGTCGTGCCAGTCAGTTAAGTGACTGCGGCGGCGCCGGTACGGGCTGTGGCTGGTGTGTCCCTTATCTGAAGCGTTACTTCGCTGAGTATGAGAAATCAGGCCTCGCCGAATCAGGAGATTTGCCGCAAAACGAATCAGAAGCCATCACGGCAGAAGAATATGCGCAGCAACGAGATCAATATATTGAAAGTGGAAAAGGGAAGCCCCCTGCCAGATAACCGCAATTAACCTTTACTGCTTCGAGATCACAACATGGCGGCTTCTGAGACCGATGCACTTCCTGCTCTGCAAAATCAAGAGCGTCCCCCCCTGCTCTCGCTGAAATCCATCTCCAAAACTTATGTTACGGGAGATGTCTCAGTCCCCGTGCTACACAATGTCGATCTCGATATTCTCGCTGGCGAATTTCTGGTGATTGTCGGCCCTTCCGGTTCCGGCAAAAGCACTCTGTTAAATATCGTGGGAGGCATTGATGTCACCACCACAGGTGACGTCTTTTATCATCAGCAGAATATTTCCGAATTCAGCGAGCAGCAGTTGACCCGCTACCGCCGCGAAAATATCGGTTTTGTCTTTCAGTTCTACAATCTGGTCCCCACACTGACGGCACGGGAAAACGTTATCGTAGCAGCCGATATCAGTGCCGATCCCATGTCACCCGACGAGGCACTGGAACTGGTTGGATTGGCAGATCGGGCAAACCATTTCCCCGCACAGCTCTCGGGTGGTGAACAGCAGCGGGTTGCGATCGCCCGCGCGCTGGTTAAAAAACCGGAACTGCTGCTGTGCGACGAACCCACGGGAGCACTCGATCTATCCACGGGCCGTAAGATTCTCCAAGTGCTCGGCAATTTGAATCGGGAACTGGGCAAGACCGTCGTAATTATCACCCACAACTCCGCTATCGGAAAAATGGCACAACGTGTGATTCGTATTGGTTCCGGTACCATTGCTGAAACCAACATCAATCCGCAGCCCATTCCTGCAAATCAGGTTACCTGGTAATGAAAGTTCTGCATCGAAAATTAATGCGGGAGTTGTTCGCTGCCAAAGGGGTGCTGATCGCGATCATCAGCATCATTGCCGTCGGCATCGGTTGCTTCATTGCCATGTCATCAACCTATGATAATCTTGAGTATTCCCGTCAGAGCTATTATCGACTCTGTCAGATGGCCGACTTCTCGGTCGAGCTGAAAAAAGTCCCGGTAGGCGACCTGCCTGCGCTGACTGACGTTCCCGGCGTGATCAGTGTTCTGCCTCGCATTGTGTTCGAAGTCACCGCTTCTCTGGAAGGCGTTGAAAAACCATTGTCCGGACAGGCGGTTTCTCTCCCGGCTCACGAAAACGCGCCCATCAATCGTATTGTGATCAAGCAAGGCAGCTATTTCACCGACCAGCGTCAGGAAGAAGTCATCGTCAATGATGCATTTGCCCGCGCCCACAATCTGCGTCCGGGAGATCACATTCAGTTGATTCTGAATAATCGACTGCAGGACCTGTTGATTGTCGGCACCGCCATCAGTTCGGAATTCGTCTACCTGATCGGCCCCGGCGGTCTGGTTCCGGAACCCGAAAGCTACGGTGTGTTTTACCTGAAGCATGATTATGCGGAAGATGTGTTTGGATTCGAAGGCGCCTCCAATCAGATACTGGGACACCTGGCACCCGAGTTTCAAAACCCGGATCGTGTCCGACAAGTACTTGATCAACTGGAACTGAACCTGGATGACTTTGGGGTGTTCTCCACCACACCACTGGCGCAGCAGTCATCCCACTGGTTTCTGAAAAGTGAAATTGATGGACTGAAAGTCAGCGCCACGATCCTGCCGACAATTTTCCTGATCGTCGCTGCACTGGCATTGAACCTGTTAATGTCCCGCATGGCAGAACAACAGCGGACCATCGTGGGCACACTGAAAGCGCTCGGCTACTCCAACCAGGAGATTTTTCTGCATTTCATTCAATTCGGGCTGCTGATTGGGATCGCAGGCGGACTGTTGGGCATTCTGATCGGCTATTCGCTGGCCGGCGCGATGACCGCGCAATATCGTAACTTTTTTGAATTCCCTTCCCTGACCAACCAGATGTATCCCCGTGTCATTCTGCTGGGTATGCTGATCAGTATTTTCTTTGCAGTGCTGGGAACGTTTCGCGGCGTCCGGTCGGTCGTGCGACTTTCACCGGCTGAAGCGATGCGGCCCAAGCCTCCCCTGCGGGCCCGGCGGATTTTACTGGAACAGATCCATACCTTCTGGAACGCGCTCGACTTTCGCTGGCAACTTGTGCTCCGCGATATCTTTCGCAATCGCACGCGAACCCTGGGAGGGCTGCTCTCTGCGACCGTAGGGGCGATGCTGCTGCTGGTAACCTTCTCCATGTACGACTCTGCCTTTGCGTTGCTCAATTTCCAATATGATAAACTGCTGCTCAGCGACATCGATCTCAGCTTCAAAGACGATCACGATTACGCTGCCCTGTTCGAAACACAACAGCTGGCAGGAGTCGATTTTGCCGAGCCGCTGTTCCACATTGGTTGCACACTCAAAAATGGAATCCATGAAAAGAAGGCCGGTATCACCGGCATCACGCGGTCCGCACAACTGACGATCCCCCGCGATACAGCGGGTAACCGCGTCGAAGTTCCTGAAACGGGAATCCTCGTCACTCGAAAACTGGCTGACATCCTGCAGATCCGGGCAGGCGATTCCCTCGAAATGATTCCGGTCGCCGGCGATCGCATCGCCAGGCAGGTGCCCGTCATGAAAATCATCGACAGCTACCTGGGTCTCTCCGTCTATGCGGACTTTGATTACCTGAATCGATTGATGGGGGAATCCCAAACCCTGACCAGTGTGCAGCTAAAGACCAATCCCCGCCCGGCGGTCACCCGCCAGATTTATCGGCAGGTCAAACAGATCCCTGCCATTCAGTCAGTCACTTCGATTCGCGACCAGAAAGGCAAACTGCAGGAAGTACTTGTGGATCAGATGATTGTGATGATTGTGGTCGTCATCGTTTTCTCCTGCCTGATTTTCTTCGGCAGCATCCTGAATGCCTCTCTTATCTCTCTTTCTGAACGACAGCAGGAAATCGCCACACTACGCGTACTCGGTTATACTCCCGCAGAAGTCGGTTCCATTTTTCTGCGAGAAAGTTTTAGTGTGAACCTGCCTGGCATTCTGCTGGGTCTGCCCGCCGGTTACTGGGCATCCAAAGGCATTAACATTGCATATGATACCGAACTGTTTCGGATGCCTTTCACCATCGATGCGATGAGCTGGGTTTATACGGTTCTGTTGGGAATTATTTTTACGCTGATCTCACACTGGCCGGTGCAGAAAACCATCCATCATATGGACTGGCTCGCCGCGCTCAATGTAAAGGAATAAACATGTCCCGCAAATCAATCATCATCATGGTGGTCCTGCTCATCGGGCTGGGGGCGTATTACCTCCTCTCCGATGCGCCGATCCCGGTGGATGTGACCATTGCTGAAACGGGTGAAGTCAAAGCCTTCATCGAAGAACGGGCCAAGACCAGCCTGCCCCGGATCTATCGCATCGCCATGCCTTTAAATGGCCGCGTGTTGCCTATCACCGTGGAAGAAGATGAAAAAGTTACTGAAGGCCAGATAGTGGCATCCATGGATACCTCCGACCTGGATGCAGAAGTGACCAAAGCCTGGTATCGCGTAGAACAGTTCGCGCGGAAAATCATCGAACAATCGGATACACGACTGGAAGATAACTCGCTGGTTCAGTTCGATGAATTCCTGAAGTCGATGGAGCTGACTGTTGAAGCTGCCAGCAAACAGCAGGATGCCAGCAAAGCCAAATGGCAGTATGCCCGGGATGAATTTGACCGCAAATACCAGCTCTTCAAGCAGAAAGCGTTATCAGAGAGTGAACTGAACGAAGCGGACCTGTTCAAAAAGCAGAGTGAAATTGACTATCAGAAAGACATTTTAACCTGGCGTTCCCTGCAGGCGATTCAGAGTGCCATGCAGATTGGCAAGATCTCAATTCTGAAATACAAAGAGAAAAAAGAACTCTCCACCGCGGTTCTGCAGGAAGAACAGAAAGAAGCACAGTCCCGGCTGGACCAACTGCTCCGCGACCAGAAACGGGCGACCATGCGCAGTCCGATCAATGGCACGATCCTGACGCGAAACTATTCCAACGAACGGACACTGGCCGCCGGCGACGTTTTGCTCGAAATCGGGCGTCTGCAGGATCTGGAAGTTGAGGTGGACGTCCTCTCTCAATATGTGGGGGACATACAGATTGGCTCGCGCGTTGACATTGAAGGTCCCGCGATTGGCAAGCAGTCCGTGCGAGGGAAAGTCAAACGGATCTATCCCAAAGGTTTCACCAAAGTCTCTTCACTGGGAGTCGAACAGCAGCGTGTGAAAGTGATCGTCAGCTTTGATCAGAGTCTGTGGAAGCAGTTGAAAGCCCAGCGGCGGAGCCTGGGCACCGATTATCGGGTCCGTGTCAAAATCTATACGGAGATCAAACAGGATGTCGTCAAAGTCTCCCGGTCGGCTCTGTTTCGTAATGCCTCCGGTCAGTGGCAGGCCTACGTGGTGCGCAACAACAAAGCGATTCTGACGGATGTCAAAACCGGAGTGATGAATGATTTTGACGCCGAAATTGAAAAAGGTATCCAGACAGGTGAGCGATTAATTATCGCCCCCAGTATGAACCTGCAGCCGGGACAGTCCGTCGAGCCGCAGGTCATCAGGGAGCTGTAAGAACCACTTCACTGTGGGTACCCGATTAAAATCCGGCGCCCGCGGCACTACTGATGGGAATCTGTCGCGGTTTTTCAGTGGCTGATTTTTCCAGCACGACACTCAGGATTCCATTCTGTACCGAGGCAGTCACTTTATCCGGATCAACGGACACTGGCATCGGAACCGAACGACGAAACTGGCCGGAAGGCCGCTCACTGACACGAACTGTCTGTCCGGCGGTGGTGGTCGTCCCTGTGCTGCGGCTACCTGTAATCGTCAGCATGTTGCCCGCTAAAGTGATGTTGATTTCTTCGGCTGTCACGCCCGGCAGATCAAAGGAAACCTGCACCTTCTCTTCCAGCTCCAGGATATCCACGCGAGGCAGCCAGACAGCTTCGTTTCCAAACAATCCCAGTTTATCCAGCGCGCGTTCCCCCTGCTCGACGGCGACACCCAGCAGTTTATCGAATTCAGAACGAAGTCGGTCAATGGAATTCGGATTGCTCGTCGATTCTGACTTGCGGCTCTGTTCAGGCTGTGACTCAGGCTGATGCTGGGGCTGTTCGCAGGCCGCTTCTTCTGTAGAAACATGCACGGGTTCAGGCTGTTGATCGTCCATCGACATCGCAATCTCCTCTCGAAAACTATTGGTCTCGTTTCGTTAAACTGTGTCCAGTTTTACTGTAGCGTCTCCAGGTCCATTTAGACCGAGTATATTTGATTGAGAGACGCTATGGCTAAATGTGATGCGCTTTAGAATATTCTGATCTTCTTAGAACAGATCGATTCTGACCTGCAGCAAATCAAACCGCTGCGGGTATTGTCGCATATCTAGTTCGCTCTGCCAGTGGAAATCTTGAGATTTTCCTGGCGAATAAATCAGACCGCGTAGAAAACACGTCAAAGTGTCGCGATTGAGAGCAGGGGCTGACTCAGCCTGACAGGCTTAAGCAAGCGGAAAAGCTATTGAGAAACGATTACTTCTCATCTTCGAGGGAACAGGAGCCGGCGGCGGACATCTGGTCGGCCTGTTTCTGTTTTTTGTCAGCGATCGAGCAGCCTCCGCATTCGGAACAGCCTTCCATACCGTCGAGGTTGGCTATACCACCACAGGAGCCTTTGATACAGCGATTGCTGAAGATTACGCCGACAGCCATTCCCAGAAAGGCCAAGGCAAAAATACCGAGGGCAAACAGAACTGTAGACATCATTTTTCGTTTACCTCTCCAAACAGGTGCTGCCACTGCGGGGAATATCGTTCCGTGAAACCGGTCTCGGCTTTCACAATAAAATAAGCGGCGATATTCCGCTCTGCACACCAATTATACCCCTTTTCGGGCCCTATTACCATCAGGCAAGTTGCGATGGCATCACAGTTCATGCAATTTTCTCCCACGACGGTCACCGAAGCCAGGGCATGTTTGACGGGACGACCTGTACGGGGATCAATCGTATGAGAATAGCTGACGCCATCCACTTCAAAAAAATTGCGATAGTTGCCAGAAGTGGCCATCGACAGATTATCCAGGGGAAAGACATGCTGCACGACCCGTTGATCGCTGAGCGGTTTCTCGATCCCGACGTTCCAGGGTTGTCCCTGCTGATTGATCCCGCGGGCCCGCATTTCGCCGCCGATTTCAACCAGGTAGTTCTGAATCGACTGTGATTCCAGATACGTGCCTACCTCATCGACGGCATAACCTTTGGCGATCGCCGACAGGTCGAGATACACGTCCGAAATCGTCTTCTGCAACGACATCGGATTATTTCGCGTCTGAATATGGTGATAACCGACACTCTTGCGCGCCGCTTCAATCTGACTGTTGTCCGGTATCGTTCTTTTTCCCGGATCAGGACCGAAGTGCCATAAATTGACCAGCGGTCCCACTGTCATGTCAAAGGCACCGTCACTCTCCTCGCTGAGCTTCAGCCCGGCGTCAACCACTTTCACCAGTGGGGTAGAAACCGGAAACCACTCATCCACGGTTGTCTGATTGAACTGTGACAGTTCCGAGGTTTTGATATATGTCGACATCTGCTGATTGATTTTTTTCAGCAGTTGATCGACGTCCTGCTGAACCTGATCTCTGTCTACAACATCAGCAGAGTCTGTGCAAATCGTAATATGATACGAGGTCCCCATGGTGGGTCCCTCGATCTGTAGTTTCTGCAGTGTCCTGGTAGCGGACGCATTCTGCTCGGATTGACAGGCCACGCCTGTCGCATATAACAGCAGCAACAGTGTGAGATGCCAAACAGAAACGGAGCTCGTCTTAACCGAAGTCATCGTATCTGATGTTCTCGGGTTCGACACCCAGATCATCCAGCATGTTTCGCACGGCGGAAAGCATCATTGGCGGACCACAGATGTAGTACTCGCAGTCTTCCGGTGCAGGATGTTTGCTCAGATATTCGTTGAGGAGGACCTGGTGGATGAACCCTTCCAGTCCGGTCCAGTTGTCTTCCGGCATCGGATCAGAGAGCGCAATGTGCATTTTGAAGTTCGGAAATTCTTTTTCAATCGCACGGAACTCATCTTCGTAGAACATTTCCCGCATGCTGCGGGCACCATACCAGTAAGAAACTTTTCGGTCGGTTTTACGTTCTTTGAACAGTTCGTAGATATGTGACCGCAGTGGCGCCATACCGGCACCACCACCGATGTAGATCATCTCGGCTTCGGTATCTGCGATGAAGAATTCCCCGTAAGGACCGGAAATCGTGACTTCATCACCGGGCTTCAAATTGAAGATATAGGAAGACATTTTACCGGGAGGCGTACCTTCAGGTGAGCGTGGTGGCGGGGAAGCGACACGCACGTTCAACATGATAATCCCTTTTTCGCCGGGATAGTTGGCCATTGAATAGGCGCGAATCGTTTCGTCATCTACTTTGGATTCGAAACGCCACAGGTTGAACTTATCCCAGTCCTCTTTGTATTCATCAGGAATATCGAATTCACTGTATTTCAGATGGTGAGGCGGTGCTTCGATCTGGATGAATCCACCGGCTTTGAAGGCAACGTCTTCACCTTCGGGTAATTCCAGGACCAGCTCTTTAATGAATGTAGCGACGTTGTCGTTAGATCGTACTTTGCAGACCCACTTTTTGGTTTCGAAGACTTCCGGCGGAACTTCGATATCCATGTCTGTCTTGACCGGCACCTGGCAGGAGAGGCGACAGCCTTCGCGGACTTCACGGTTATTGAAGTGGGAGCGTTCGGTTGGCAGAATGTCTCCGCCGCCATGCAGGACTTTCACTTCACACTGGGCACAGGTTCCGCCACCACCACAGGCCGAGGAAACAAAGATCTGATTTTCAGCCAGTGCGTTTAAAAGTTTTCCGCCCGCGGGGACTTCAATCTTTTTTTGCTCATTGACCGTGATCGTGATATTCCCGGAGGCAACCAGCTTCGATTTTGCAATCAGAATAATGGCGACCAGGGCAAGCACGATGCCCGTGAACATAATAACGCCAAAGAGAATTTCTATAACCATGATGAAACGTTGACCGCTCTAAAAAGTCAGTAATCTAGTGAAGTCTTACAGTTGGATACCGGAGAAGGCCATAAAGGCCATCGCCATCAGGCCCACGGTAATGAATGTAATACCCAGTCCGCGTAAACCCGGTGGTACATCACTGTATTTCATTTTTTCGCGAACGCCTGCAAGTGCCACAATCGCCAGTGCCCAGCCGACACCGGAACCAAAACCAAACACGCAGCTTTCAGGGAAATTGTAGTCTCGCTCGACCATAAACAGGGTTCCCCCCAGGATCGCACAGTTCACGGTAATCAGCGGGAGGAAAATTCCCAGTGAGTTATAAAGTGCCGGAAAGTAACGATCCAGAGTCATTTCCAGAATCTGCACCATCGCCGCAATCACGCCGATATAGCAGATCAATCCCACAAACGTCAGATCAACATTCGGATAACCGGCCCAGGCCAGCGCTCCTTTTTTCAGCAGATGCTGAAAGATGATATTATTGACGGGCACCGTGATGGTCTGAATCACAACCACTGCGATCCCCAACCCGAAGGCCGTTTTCACGTTTTTGGAAACCGCCAGGAAAGTACACATCCCGAGGAAGAAGGCTAAAGCCAGGTTTTCGACGAAGAGACATTTAATAAACAGGCTCAGATAATGTTCCAACATGTTATGCCTCCTCCATCTGATCGGTCTTCAGAGTTCTGAGAACCCAGATCATAAAACCGATAATAAAAAACGCGCTGGGGGGTAAGAGCATCAAACCGTTCGCTTCATACCAGCCACCATCACGACTTAGTGTCAAAAGTTGAACTCCAAACAGGCTGCCGGAACCAAACAGTTCGCGGAAGAACGCAACCAGAATCAGGACTGCCGAGTATCCCAGGCCGTTACCGATTCCATCCAGGAAGCTGATGCCGGGCTCATTTTTCATTGCAAAACCTTCAGCTCGTCCCATCACGATACAGTTGGTGATGATCAGCCCAACGAACACGGAGAGCTGCTTGCTGATTCCAAATGCGAAGGCTTTCAGGAACTGGTCGACCAGAATCACCAGCGACGCGATGATTGTCATCTGCACGATGATCCGGATGCTGCTGGGAATCTGCAGCCGTATCGAAGCGACCGCTGCATTGGAGCAGGCGGTCACCAGTGTCACGGCGATACTCATCACGACCGCGGTTTCCATCTTGGTAGTCACCGCCAACGCAGAACAGATTCCCAGAATCTGCAAAGCGATGGGATTGTTATTCAAAATGGGCCCGGTCAGGACATCTTTTTGTTTTGAATTCATTATTACTTTTCCTCCTTTTCTCGAACACTTTCGAGATAAGGCTTAAACCCTAAATCACCCAGCCAGAATTCCAGCAGGTGTGAGACGCCACGCGAGGTAATCGTTGCTCCGGACAGGCCATCTACTTCATGAATGGCATTGGGAGACTCCGGATTGACCGTTCCCTTGATCACTTCGAGATCAGGTTGAAAATCCTTCGAGTAGGCTTCTTTGCCAATCCATTGTGCTTTCCACTTGGGATTATCAACTTCTCCACCGAGCCCCGGTGTTTCGCCATGCTCATAGAAGGTCAAACCGGCGACTGTAGACAAGTCTGTTTCCAGCGCCAGAAAACCCCAGAGTGTCGACCAGAGACCTTTACCCCGAATCGGCAACACGTACTGAGACAGTTTTCCGTTTTCATCATTAATGAGATACACCCAGGAGTAATTTTCGCGGCGTTTGATCCCCGCCAGATCCTGTGCGGAATCCAGCTTCATGCTCATCTTGGGATTATCGGCGGCGGCCTTCTGATCATATTCCTGTGGATCAGGAAACAGGGCTTTATCGTCGGTGACAACTTCGCCGGTGTTCAAATCGACAATGATGCCTTTGACCCGCTCGTCGTAAATTTTTCTCACATCAGCTCCGTCCCCGGGCTTAATCAGGCCGGCTGCGGAGAGAATGTTTTTTTTACGCTCGTTTTCTTTATTCAGTTCCTGCTTGCTGCGCAGTCCGACCGCAGCCCCGGAAACGAGAATTGAGCAGGCCACACACAACGCGGCCGACACCATAAATGTGAATCCTATTGAATCACGCGACATTTCGCGCCAACCTTCTTTTAATGTTTGCTTGAACAACGTAGTAGTCAATCAGAGGTGCAAAGACATTCCCAAACAGAATGGCCAACATAATCCCCTCTGGATACGCCGGATTGACAACCCGAACCAGGATCGTCATACCACCAATCAAAATCCCATAATACCAGCGACCGGTATCGGTCATCGCTGCAGATACCGGATCGGTCGCCATAAAGACCAGACCAAAGGCCAGTCCTCCGACCACCAGATGCCATTGGGGAGGCATCGCGAACATGGCATTCGTATTACTGCCAATCATGTACAGCAGCAGTGAAAGTCCCATCGAACCCACGAGCACACCAGCCATCACCCGCCAGGATCCGATACCGGCCAGAATCAGGAAAATCGCGCCCAGCAGACAGGCAAATGTGGATGTTTCACCCATCGAACCCTGAATCTGTCCCATGAAGGCCTGCATCCAGGAGATTCCCAGACCGCCATCAGCGACAGAATTGGTAACGGCTTTCATACCCACTTCGGGAGTGGCGACTGCCATCTGTCCCAGTGAAGTGGCACCGCTGAAGCCATCGACGGCAGTCCAGACAGTGTCGCCCACGATCTGGGCCGGATAAGCGAAGTATAAAAACGCACGTGCGGTTAATGCAGGGTTGAGGAAGTTCTTACCGGTTCCCCCGAAGATTTCTTTTCCAACGACCACACCAAAACTGATCCCCAGTGCTACCTGCCAGAGTGGAATTGTGGGAGGCAGAGTCAGCGGAAACAGCATCCCGGTCACCAGGAAGCCTTCATTGATTTCATGCCGGCGAATGATACAGAACAGGCCTTCCCAGGCACCACCGACGGCCATACAGACAATATAGACTGGCAGGAAGTAAAGTGCACCATGAACCAGATTGGAAACCAGGCTGCTGGCTTCGGGAGCGATTCCGATCGCAGTCATGACAGAACCACGCCAGCCGGGTACGGTGTCGATTCCCATGGCGCTCATGGCTGCATTCGCCTGGTAGCCTGTATTATACAGCGCCATGAAGACACACGGGAGCAAAGCCACGATCACCATGCTCATCATGCGTTTCAGGTCGATCGAATCACGCACATGTGATGCTTCGTGGGTCACTTCACCCGGAGTATACAGAAACGTATCTTGCGCTTCATAGAGTGGGTAAAGCTTCTCGAACTTCCCCCCTTTATCGAAGAGGGGGTGTACTTTATCAAGAAGATTTCGTAACGGCTTCATTTCGTGGTTTATCTTTCTTGTTTGATGCCCCGAAACACAGTCTGCCAGGACACCACCGGCATTGACCATTTATCGATTGTCAAAAGAAGCTGAATGGCTTCCCGACTGACAACTGGGGTTTACGTCTTTCAATATCAATATTTTTTATCGATCAGGCAAACAGTTATTTTTTCATCTGAAAGCCAGCAACATCCGATCCTGATGCCCCTTCCCGGGGAGATCCGGACTTAGCCTTCAACTTCAATTGTGGTCAAACTCTTACGCAATAAAGATCCGTAGTTGTATTTGCCCGGACAGACAAAGGTGCACAACGACAGGTCTTCTTCATCAAGCTCCAGGCAACCCAGCTGTTTTGCCTGCTCGGTATCATCTGTAATCAAAGCACGCAGGAGAAATGTTGGCAGGATATCCAGAGGCATTACTTTTTCATAAGTCCCGATGGGAATCATGGCTCGTTTGCTGCCTTCGGTAGATGTGGTGAACGCAACTTTTTTGCCCTGTCCGATCCAGGAGGACGCGAACACGGGAACGACAGAATACTTGTTAAAGCCGGGCCCCATCCATCCCAGGAAGTCCCGATGATCCCCTTCTTTGAGTGCAGTCACCTGTAATGCATAACGTCCCAGATAAGCAAACGGGCCTTCCGCTGTACGACCGGAAAGAGCGGAACCGGATATCAGGCGATCATTTTCGCCTTCCAGGTTGTCTGCGGTCAGATCGGCAATATTGGCACCGATGACTGTTCTGACCAGTTTTGGCTCTTTCACAACGGGACCGGCTATCGAGATCACACGTTCAGAGGAGAGCTTTCCGGTGGCAAACAGTTTTCCAATCGCAATCACGTCCTGGTAGTTAATGTACCAGACGGTTTTCTTTTCGCTGACAGGATCCAGGAAGTGAATGTGTGTGCCAACCAGTCCTGCAGGATGGGGGCCGCCAAATTCTTCAACGGTCACAAAATCCTGCTCGACTCCAGGCAGATTCGTTCCGGGAGCTTTACAGAGGAACAGTTTGCCTGCAGTTAAAGACTTTAAAACCTGTAAACCCTGCGTAAATGCCCGTGGCTCTTCACTCAATACCACTTCGGGAGGTGGTGCCAGCGGGTTGGTGTCGATGGCAGTGACAAAAATGGAGTGCGGCGTGGTTTCCGGAGAAGGCACACGGCTGTAAGGTCGGGTGCGCAGACTGGACCACAGACCGGATTTCAGCAGATTCTCCTGTACCTGTTCGCGTGTCAGGCTAGTGAGATCGCTTTCGCCGTACGAAGTGAAAGTTTCTTCTTCGTCACCTTCCACTTCGATGACCATCGACTGAAAGACTCGTTTGGCACCACGATTAATTTCGGTTATTTTCCCGGCAACCGGCGCTGTATAGAGCACGCCTTCGGTCTTTTTATCGCTGAAAAGCAACTGGCCTTTTTTGACGGTGTCGCCCACTTCAACCAGCAGCGTGGGTTTCATCCCGATATAATCAGGGCCAATCAGAGCAACTGATCGAACTACCGGCCCGTTTTCGATCAAAGCAGAAGGCTCGCCTGCAATTGGCAGATCCAGCCCTTTTTTAATAGTAATCATTGAATTATGAACCTGAATATCACGAGTTTTCTCGTTTGACTCGCCTGATGTGGTTTAATAAACCATCTGAACGCTGCTCAAAACACGACAGACATTCTGAAGTTCTCTGCATTTTTATAGGCGCAACACGTCTCGTTGCCCAAGAATTCGCGGCTATTTTACACAGATCCCCCCTTTTTTGTAGTGAAAGCAAGGTACAAAATAGATCATTTTCGATTCTGCATCAGAATATTTCGATTCATAGTTTAAACTCACAACTTTTACTTTCATTCCCATTAGTGAGAACCGGTAAGAGGACCGCCTATTTCTCCCATCCACAGAACCCACCGGGTATTCAGACCACACTCAGGAGTCTCGTAGTCTGTATAAAAAAACCACCTGAAAACATCAGCGCTTTCAGGTGGTGGGTAACTGCGATTTGTTCTTACTTTTTAATTCGGCTTACAGTTCCAGCAACTTTACATTCTTATACCAGACTTTGTGCCCATGATCCTGAAATCCCAGGTAACCTTTACGGGGGAAGTCTTTGACGGCGTCTTTAAACTTGTGATCTGAACCATCGAGCCTTTTACCCGGTTCGGTCCACTCGTCTGCATTCAGCTTGGCAACAACCTCACCATTGACGGCAACGCTGACATGCGGCCCTTTGCAGGTGATCTCGATATTCGTCCACTCACCCGGCTTGCTGGCACGATTGACCGCAGGAGCAACCAGGTCGTAGATTGCACCGAAATCGTGCATGCCAGTCCCCTCTCCCGTGAGCACCTGCGCTTCAAAACCGGTCTGAACCGGATTTTTCAGGTCACCCACCCGGAAGAAAATCCCCGAATTACATTCTTCGGGCATCTTCACATCACATTTGAATTTGAAATCGGCGAAGGGCTTGTTGTACACAATCAGGTAACCGCCTGATTTGTAAGGCACCAGGGCACCATCTTCAATCGGAGCGGCAATTGGTTTGCCGTTATTGCATTTCCAGCCTGAATAATCTTTGCCGTTGAACAGCAACTTCCAGCCCGCTTCCTTTTCGGCAGTAGTCAGGGTGTTGTCGGAACCAGTACTGCCCGTATCTGCCAGATCCAGCTTCGCCAGCTTGGCGTGTGCCTGTTTTTCTGCTTTTTCATAGACACTGGCCAGTGTGACTTCGGCTCCCCCCTGGCGTTTACTTTCATCGGCGGCTTCCATGAAGCTGTAAATCTCGAGCGTTTCCTCGGGACTGACGGGCGCTTTGCCGGAACGGAAAAACTTCGCAATCTCTACCAGCAGAGGCTTATATCCATCGTATCCACCTACTGCAACTTCACCATTCTTGCCCACAGCGGTTCCGCCATAACCTTTGGGGGTCCCTTTACGGACACCAGCGAAATGACCTTCCCGTCCGCCAGCCCACTTGCCGGCCACTTCATCACGGTCGGCGTTACTGACGGTGCGTGTTACAGACTGACAGCCTGGTCCCATCACGGTAAACAGCGTTTCGACGCCATGAATTCCGTACCAGAACAGATCCGGGTGCGTTGCTTCCAGGGAGCAGGGACTGTGAGTACTGCACTTGGTAATCTTGCCTTCTTCTCCATTCCTCAGACGCTGTGCGCCTTTCGCAAACCGCAATGATGATGAAGAAAACATCGGCGTATCATACTTCTTAGACAGTTCATACAACGCGATGGCATCTACCAGCGAACCGGCAACAGGCTTATCAATGAAGACAGGCTTGCCAGCCTGAAATACGGGAATCGCCTGTTCGAGGTGAGGACGACCATCATTGGTCTCCAGAAAAACCACATCCACTTTTTTCAACAGCTCATCGATGGAAGGCACGATTTCCACACCCATCTCTTTGACCTGTTCGATATATCCGGGAACCCGGTCTACGCTGGATGCGATATCCGGACTGCCTTTAGGGTAAGCAGCGACCACACGGATGCCCGCCAGATCCCCTGCGGGAGTCCCCGTATTCAGCATTTTCGTAAACGCGATAGCATGTGAAGTATCCAGGCCAATGATACCGGCCTTCAGCTCTTTTTTTGCTTCAGCGGCAATTAACGGTCCTGAACAGACGACTGCCAGCAAGAGCAATGTAAATAACGATCGGCTCAACAGCCGCATGATAGATCCTGAGTTCATAATGTTCCTCAATCAAGTGTGACAGGTTAGCGGTCAGGGAAACTGGCAGGTAAAACAGACTTGTACTATATAATGTATAGGCGAGCCGGCTCTCGATTTCCTTATGAATGTTTATAAATTCGATTATTGCAGACTCAAGGCAGCAAATGCAATCAAACAAGCCGACAGTGGGGGAAAAATCCCTGTTTCTCCCTGCCAGATGCGGTTCGCTCCACTCGGCCCGAAAGATCAGTCGGCGTAATCTTTGCCGTTCAAACTATCGACGACCGACTGTTGCCAGCCAGTTAAAGCAGCTTTCATCTTCTTCAGCCTCTGGGGGTCCACCTGGGACAGATCCTGTTTTTCAGCAGGGTCTTTCGCCAGATCATAGAGTGTATATTTGGGTTTCCCCTGTTTGGTTTCCATTTTCAACAGTTTGAAATCGCCATCCACCAGAGCAGCAGCGCCCGGCAGTTCGTTTTTGGAATAGTGTGTCTCCAGGCTGCTGGCGTCTGCATCGGGGGCAGGCCCTTCAGGGTTCGGTTGCCCTGGTGTCTGCTGCTTCTGCAGCGCCAGTAAAATATCGGTACTGCGTTTGGGATGCCCTTTCGCCGGGTAGGTCCAGAAGCCCATCGGCTGGTCTCGCGCTGTCATCTGACCTTCGATTAAGGGCAGCAGACTGACTCCATCCAACTGAGGCTGATGTGAAACCCTGGCTCCGGTAATTGCCAGCACGGTGGGATAAATATCTATCGTTCCACAGGGCACATTCGAGACATCCGGCTTTTTGATGACAGCAGGCCACTCAATAATAGAAGGTACGCGGATGCCCCCTTCCCAGAGGTTCCCTTTCCAGCCAGCTAACCCGCCGGTCGCCTGTGAGCGTGCTGCTTCGGTTTTGAACTGCGGAGGCCGCGGTCCATTATCGCTGGTAAACCAGAGCAGCGTATTTTCCGCCAGACCCAGATCTCTGAGCTGACCTCGTAAATGGCCCATGGCCCGATCTACGCCGCTGATCTCACCAAAATAGTTTTGAAAGTTAGGTTTCTGGTCCGGATAGAGCTCTTTCAGTTCGGAAACCGCTTCGTGAGGTGTATGCGGATTTCCAAACCAGATTACCGCCAGAAACGGCTTTTTGTCTTTGTCAGACTGTTTGATGAAATCCAATGCCGCGTCGACGGTCACACGCGAGCTCTCCCCTTTGAGCTGTTTGACAACCCCATTGTGGCTCATATAGGGATCGTTTTCGTAAAAATTAGGGCTGGAGACCCATTCATCAAACCCACTGTTACCGGGAGAGACCGGGCTGTTAGCCTGAACAGAACCCAGGTGCCATTTCCCGAAATGACCGGTAGTATAACCAACCGATTTCACCGCTTCGGCGACGGTGACCTCTTGTGGCCTGAGAGTATGCCCCCAACTGAAGCAGGCAAAGCGGTTGGGGTGTCTGCCCGTCAGGAAGCTGCCGCGCGTGGGTGAACAGACGGGAGCAGCCGCGTAAAAGCGGTCCAGTCGCAGGCTGTTGGCAGCCATCTCATCCAGGTGGGGTGTCTTCAGGATGGGATGTCCCATAAAGCCGGTTTCGCCCCAGCCCTGGTCATCAGTCATACACAAGATGATATTCGGTCGTGTGGATTGCTCCTCCGCTGCATGTAGCACGGAACCCAGTCCCATTAAAGTGCAAACCAGCAGGAGAGTGGTGAATCGAAGTTGAAATTTCATTCCAGGCCTCGGAGATGATCTTGTTTCACGGAAAACAGGCAGGACATAACCATTTCATCCTGTCCCAAATCAAGAGGGGCGCCAAGGAATTTTGGTCCCTGCAACGGGAATTTCCTGAAAGTTCCTGAGACGTAGTCCCGCTAGCGGGTATGCGACGGTCTGTCGCGGGCCAACAGAAATTCACAGCATCATTATGGATATACAGCATCATTATGGATATACAGCATCATTATGGATATACGGTCTCTTTCCCCCTTAAATAGGGCTAACAGGAGACTGTTTTGACCGCTTCTTGATTGCATCACTCCGGTCTGCTCGGCTATACTTCCCGGTGTGCAGCTGACCTTCTTCTGACCTGACTTCGTGTGCTCCCTGTCAAAGCAGGATCGTGTTGCGTCCGGAGGCAATGATTGAGGAGCGACTCCCGCGTAACTCCTGGCCATCCGAATCGACGTCATCCCTACAACAAACCAGAACAGAGGAACACACACCAGTATGAATCCGGCAAAACACAACGGTCCTTATTTTGTCGGCGTCGATATTGGTGGAACGAATGTCAAAGTCGGCATCGTGGATGATACGGGAAAGTCCCTGGCCTTCTGTAAAACGAAAACAGAAGTCGACAAAGGCGTGCAAGCCGGGCTGAAAAATATCTACCAGGCCATCACGGATGTGCTTTCAGACTGTCAGTTTACGATGGACGACATCCAGGCCATCGGGATTGCCACTCCGGGAACTCAAGACATCCCCGGCGGTAAACTGGTTGATCCTCCCAATCTGCCGACCTGGAAAGGTTTTCCGATCCGCCAGACCGTCAGTGATCATTATTCCGGAAAAAAGACGATCTATCAAAATGATGCCAACGCCGCTGCTTACGGTGAATACTGGATTGGCGGAGCCCGTGATGCACGCAGCCTGGTACTCTGGACTCTGGGCACGGGCGTTGGTTGTGGTATTATTATAGATGAGATGATTATTGAAGGCCGTCACTCCCACGGGGGAGAATGCGGGCATATGATTATTCAGATGACGAACGGGCGATTGTGTGATTCGGGACAATATGGAACCCTGGAAGCATACTCGGGCGGCAAATCGCTGGTACGTCACTGTCAGGAGCTATTGGATACAGGCCACAACTCACTGCTCCACTCGATGATCGAAGGGGGAAAGAAACTGACCCCTCTGCTGATCTCACAGGCGGCTGAACAGGAGGACGAACTGGCACTGGAATTGATCATGGAATCGGCAATGTGCCTGGGTGTCGGAACAACTACACTCATGCATACGATTGACCCGGACATGATCCTGTTTGGCGGTGCGGTCACGTTCGGGGGCAGGGACACCGAGCTCGGACAACGCTTCATGCAGCGAATTCGAGAAGAAGCCAGACATCGTGCCTTCAAGGTCCCCTACGAAAACACCATTATCGACTTTGCGGAACTTGGCTCCGATGCCGGTTACATCGGTGTCGCCGGCTGTGCCCGGCTGGCCTGTCGCAAAGCAGAAGCGAATGATAAAAACTGATCCGGACCGAACTGTCCCGGATTGTCTTTCATAAGAATACGAGATTCCAGCTATGTCTACAGAGACCCGTCTGATTCGAAACTTTTCGATCGTCGCTCACATCGATCATGGAAAGAGTACGCTCGCCGATCAGTTGCTGCTGCAAACCGGCGCCATCACGGCCCGCGAATTCAAAGCACAGATCCTGGACGACCTGCAGATTGAGAAGGAACGCGGGATCACCGTGAAAGCACGCACGGTTGTGATTTACCATGAATACAAAGGAGAGAAGTACGAACTCAACCTGATCGACACGCCTGGCCACGTGGATTTTCACTACGAAGTCTCCCGCAGTCTCGCGGCCTGTGAAGGGGCGCTGCTGCTGGTGGATGCCTTCCAGGGTGTGCAGGCACAGACCGTGGCGAACGCCTATGCCAGCATCAACGCTAACCTGACGATCATTCCGGTAGTCAATAAGATTGACCTGCCTGTGGTGCGCATTGAAGAAGTGCTGGAAGAAGTCGAAACCGTAATCGGCCTGGATCCTTCCGAAGCGCTGATGGTCAGCGCCAAAACCGGCCTGGGCGTGCCGGGAGTTCTGGACGCGATCGTCGAACGCATTCCACCCCCCGATGGTCTGGCAGATGCTCCACTGAAGGCACTGGTATTTGACAGCAAGTACGACCACTATCGCGGCGTGGTCACCTATGTCCGTGTAGTTCAGGGAACGATCGAAAAAGGGCAGACCGTTGTGCTCATGCGGGGTGGTACGAAGTTGGATATTATCGACATCGGCCAGTTCACCCCTCACATGAAAGCCGTCAAATCACTGGGGCCGGGACAGGTAGGTTACCTCGTCAGTGGTGCGAAAGAACTCGACAATGTGCACGTGGGAGATACGATCAGCAATCCCCGGAACCTGGCAGACGCACCACTCCCCGGTTATCAGAAACCGCAACAGATGGTTTTTTGCGGCATGTACCCGATTGAAGCGACCGACTTTGAAAAGCTGCGGGATGAGTTATCGAAACTGAGCCTGAATGATGCCAGCTTCAGCTTCGTCCCGGAAACCAGTGATGCGCTGGGCTTCGGCTTCCGCTGTGGCTTTCTGGGTATGCTGCATATGGAAATCATTCAGCAGCGCCTGGAGCAGGAATTCAATATCGACCTGCTGCAGACCGCACCGAACGTGACCTACGAAATCCAGGAACAGAGTGGCGAAATTCTGCTCATCGATAATCCGCAGGATGTCCCCGATGCCAGCCGCATCAACGAATTCCGCGAACCGATCGCGCTGGTCACCTTTATCCTGCCGGCTGAGAACATCGGCACGATGATGCAGTTGTGTGCAGATCGGCGTGGAATCTACAAGAACACCGAGTACCTCGGAACGAATCGTGCGCAGCTGATCTACGAATTGCCTCTCGCTGAAATTGTGTACGATATGTACGACCGTCTGAAGAGTGCGACCCGCGGTTATGGAACAATGGATTATGAAATCCTCGGCTTCCGCCCGGCTGACCTCGTGAAGATGGACATCCTCGTCAAAAGCGAAAAAGTCGACGCGTTATCGACCATCGTGCATCGCTCGCAATCGGAACGCCGCGGACGTGCCCTGGTAAAACGCCTCAAGGAAGAGATCTCCAAGCATCAGTTTGAAATCCCGATCCAGGCCGCCATCGGCGGAAAGATCATTGCTCGCGAAACGATTAAGGCCCTGCGTAAAAATGTCACCGCGAAATGTTATGGCGGTGATATCACTCGTAAGCGAAAATTGTGGGAAAAACAGAAAGAGGGCAAGAAGCGGCTCAAGCAGTTCGGACAGGTCGAAATTCCACAGAAGGCGTTTCTGGCCGTGCTTGACGCCACCAAGGATGAATGACCTGTGTCGTACCAACAGTTCACTTCACCTGCCCGGTAATTTACTCTACCTCATCGAGCAGTTCTTCGAGTTCTTTCGTGCAGGCTTTCATGGAAATGACGGCCTGCTCGAAGTTTGTATGCAGGGAAGCTTCTGGCGCGTCAATGGCAAACTGGTCGGTCGCTTTGCGGAGCTTACTGATTTTCTTCCGCAGCATCTTCAGGTAAGCATCGGGATCATCGACGCGTGTCTCCAGAGCCCGTGATGCATCGAACACAGCCCGGACAATGTGGATTAACTCCGGGAAGTCTTCCACTTCTTCACTGTGTTTGACAAACGTCCGCACCATCCAGGCATGCGACAGAATAATCTGGCTGCGTTCAACAGCCTGCTCTTTACTTAAAGACATCTCGCATCACAATCCTGATATTCAACTGCGTTTTTCAAAGGCACGAGAAGCAACACGCGGAAACGTATGTTCGTGCGCTACGCCTTGAAAATTAACGCTTCGCGGAATCAGTTGCAAGAGTCGGGTTTGAAAGTCTCGGCCTGAAACCGTTTCCCAATCAAATCGACTGTGTGAAATCGTCGCCGTTGTAGTACTCATAAAACAGGCGGCCAATCTCGTCGCTTAAGCGTGAGAGATATTCTTTCTTGAACTTGGAGAACGTAATTTCCGAAGTCGCACGGGGTGCCCGGAGCGGATAGAACGAGGTAATTTCCTTACTGTAAAGTTTTTCGCCTTCCCCATCCTCATCCATTTCATAAACAGTGACCATGCCTTCCGCACGGCCGCGGTAGAGGTCGGAACTGTTTTCCTCGTACAGACTGTATTTATGCAGTTCGACATGAATCACGTAAGTCACGTCAAATGCTTCGCCGATTTCTTCTGGTTTATCCCAGTCGGGATTCTCATCCAGCCAGGCACGAATCCGATCCGGATTCACGACTTTGACGCCGTGACTGTGCAGTCGGAACGTGGTGTACTTCGCCAGATCGTTGTGAATCCCGTCAAAATTATACTGCAGTTCGAGCGGTGCATAACAGACGATGGCAACCGTCACGTCTTTACCCGTCAACGACTTCTGTGTCTGGGCATCAAAGTCAGGCTCAATGGAAGGGGGACCACCAATCAGATAACCGATGAGAATAAAATAATTACAGCCTGTCAGTGTCGTGCAGAGTATGCAAACCAGCGCCAGTTTCGTGATGGTCTGAAAAAACTGTTTCACGACAGCTTGTTGATACGAAAATATTGTCATCGTGTGATCCTTCACAACTCCGAAATAAGACTGTGTCCAGTTTTACTATAGCGTTTTCAAGGGCGTTTGAACCGAGTGAGTATAAACAGTACGAAAGACGCTATGGTTAAATGAGATGCGTTCCAGTTTCCGGTCATCTCAATTTGTGTATCCTGCGATCAGATAGGATCGCCAGCATGATAGTTATAGAAGAAGCGACCAATCTGGTCGGCAATTCGATCCAGATATTTTTTCCTGAAGACGGTTTCTGATTCCTGTTCAATCGATACCGGCATGTGGCTGGGATATTCCGACGTGTATTCCACATCGAAGATTTCCAGCGCCCGTTTGACTCCATCTACCGCATTGACTTCATAGGCCGAGAGATGCCCATAGGCTTTGCCTCTTAACAGGTTGGGACTGTTTGGTTCCCGGTAATCAAACTCATCAATGTCGACATGGATGATATAATCAACCTCAAAGTTTTCAGCCAGTTCATCGACATCATTCCAGACGCCGCCGTTATCATCCAGCCAGGTAGCGACTTCCCCGGTATCCATGACTTTAATATTTTCGCGGCGCAGTCGATACGTTACCTGTTCCAGTAGATCATAATTCAACGATGGATAGTCAGAGCGAATTGATTCGGGTGTCGAGCAGACAACCAGGACCTTTTTCTGATCTTCGATCAGATCGATTTTAGTCTGTTTGGTGAATTCACAGGTGAGCAGCGGGTCACCAAAAAACATTTTGCCCGCCATCACATACAGCGAACAACCGCTGACACTGAATGAAACCAGCAGCAGTAATACGATGGCGCAGTACCGCTGTTGGAACCGGTTATTGTATTTGTTCGTCATAAATTTTCGCATATTTCAGCCATCCTTGGCTTGAACCGCAGAGTGTTTTCGAGAATGGATCGTTTTGAAGGGACTGGTGATCTCACTGGGAACCCAACGAGATGCTATTTTAAAAGTTCAATCGAAATGCCCACTCGATGATCGTGATCGATACCAGACTACAGATCAACCAGAGCAGACAGGTTTCGGGTTGGGAGACCAGCCAGAGTTGTCGGCGATACACACTGATCCAGGACCAGGGAATCATTACCAGACAGACTACTGCCAGCACCAGACCAGAGGTATTGGCCTGAGCAGACTGACGGATCTGACCTCGAACAAAATGTGAAAAGGAAGTTGTCATCCCACAACTGGGACAGGGAATTGAGAATCGAGTTTTGATAACACAAGGTGCAAAACCAAGGTTTTGATGGGTACCAAATCCACGTGAATCTGGTGTTGTTTGAATGGCCACTCCAAAACCTGCGATGAGAAACAGACTCCAGCCAATCAGCAGTAAACGCATTCTCCAGCCGATGGAAATTCCCGGATGCAGTACACGGAATGCTGACAGGAATGAACTGCCTGTCGAATCAGCGGTAGGTTTTAAATTGGAATTCATATTGAGAAATGAGAGAAGCCGTTGTTTATCAGTTCTATTATTTTACTGCAAGACCATTTCAAAAAATAAGTCTTTCGCTCTGGCTGCCCGCCTTTACTATTGGGGTCCGTTCCAGATCCCCTGGTAAACTTCGACCGCAGGACCTGTCATGAACACTTCATCGGTGTCCGCCCACTCCAGACGTAAATCCCCACCTGGCAAGTGGATAAGCACATTTCTTCCAGATCGGCCGGTCAGCACTCCCGCGACGGCAGAGGCACAGGCCCCGGTTCCACAGGCCTGGGTTTCCCCCGAGCCTCGTTCCCAGACACGCATCTTGAGTTCGGCTGGTGAAACGACCTCGATGAACTCTGCATTGACCCTTCTGGGGAACGCAGGATGCACTTCCACCTGGGGACCGATTCCGTGCACCCAGTGATCGTTCAATTCGTCGACGAAAGTGATGCAGTGGGGATTGCCCATCGAGACACAGGTCACTTCCAGGGTCTGCCCTCCCACTTCCAGAGGTGCGTTCACTGGTGGGTCTCCTGGCAGTAACGTCGGGATTTCAGAGCTGGTCAGAATCGGTTTTCCCATATTCACGCGCACCTGACCGACCTTCGTTCCAGCCAACTCCAGATCGAGGCTCAGTACCCCTGCACCGGTTTCAATTTTCAAGGTCTGCTGCTTCGAGATACCATGATCATACACATACTTGGCAACGCAGCGCACGCCGTTGCCACACATTTCCGACTCACTCCCATCCGCGTTAAACATCCGCATCTGTGCGTCTGCTTTTTCGGAAGGGCAGATCAGAATCAGTCCATCGGAACCGATGCCGGTGTGGCGGTCACTGACAGCGATTGACAGACTGGCGATGTCTTGTGGCAACGTCTCTTCAAAACAGTTGACATAAACATAATCGTTGCCGGCCCCGTGCATTTTCGTAAATTTCATTGTCGGTCTTCTATTCTCAATGTTGAATACAGGCTGTCTTTGCCTTGGTGCTCTAAGTTTGTTTTCCGGTTTATTCTGTCGACTTCAGTCCCAGAAAGATGCTGCGGCGGAGCGCATTATCTCGGCCGGAAAACTCATCTTCGTTTCCAGGCAGGATATTTTCCAGTGTGGTCGCCATCATATGAAATTTGGCGTCAATATCATCTGCATAGTGTACCAGTAATGCTTCCGGGGTATGCGGGGCAATCGGCGAGCCCCACTCCGGTAAATTCTGATGCGAAACAATCATATGTTCCAGTCGCAGCAATGTCTCAGGGTTCAGACCCTCAATCCGGGAGGCATGTTCGCGGACCAGATCCCGGCCCAGCAGAATATGCCCGATCAGACGTCCTGCAGGTGTATAACGTGAACCATGCGGTCGATATTCCAGTTCGGTCAGTTTACCGATATCGTGTAGAATTGCCCCGGCGACGACCAGCGATTTATTCAAAGCAGGCTGCATCTGTTGATAGTAGTCCCGGTATTTGTCAGCCAGAAAACAGGCGGTTTTCGTGACCGATAACACGTGCTCCAGATATCCCCCCGTGAACGCATGATGATTTTTGCTGGCGGCGGCGATCGTTTTGATCTGATCCTCATACTGCTCCAGAATGTCCAGCACCAGTTTCTGCAGCGGGATCTCCGTGATCTGTTCACGGGCAATTTCCGACAGCTCAACGAACATGTCTTCACTCGAAAAACGGGAGCGCGAATAATACAGGCCCGGATCAAAACCATCTGCTGCATCTTCTGCAATGACCGCGCGAATCCGATCGATGTCCAGTTGAGGACCATATTTGCTTTCATTATAGCGCGCACGAACTTTGTAAAATTCGCCCTCAGTCCAGTTGCCTTCGCAGTCTTCAAACCAGGGAGTGTCGCTCCAGACCATGGCCGTCGCCGTGAGTGCATGATCACGGAATTGAACACGAAAATATGGCTTTCCATCCCGGGTTGTCGCACGTTCACGGGAAACCAGTAATACAAAACTGTCGGCAAACTGACCGGGTTCCATTTCGCTCAACAACATTACCTGGTGAGATTGATTCATGCAGCAGTCCTCTGGCAAACTAGTGGAGTGTCATTTTTAAATTTTGGGCTGAGAGATATCAAGAGAGTGCGACAACGGAGCACGTAAACAACACACCTAACCCTCAATTTCCAGCTTGAGAAAGCACTAGACTGTGTCCAGTTTTACTGTAGCGCCTGCAGATCCATTTGAACCGAGTCCATTAGATTGACAGACGCTAGGGTTAAATGTGATGCGTTCTAGTCCGAAAATGATACCGATCCTTATTTTAGGGTCGAACCCGCTGAAGTGCAAAACAGTCTGTTCACCAGCACGCGGAGATTCCGGACAAATCAGTCCAGTTAAGCTTGAGGCGAGTGTCCCCTGGTTATCCCCCGGTTTGAGGGGAAAATCTCCCTGGAACGGCTGGATTTACCGTAGAATAAAGTGATATAATGCCGTTACTTACAGAAAAGCGTAAGATTCATTCGCTCCAGTCAAAAATGCATCTCGGAAAAGATAACGTTCCTGCTATAATAACAGGAGCGAAAAAAGGTGCATTGGCTCACGGATTTCTGGAGCATTTTTTGAGATTCGGAACCGGTTTTCACCGATATCAAATATTCAAAGGTAAAGTTACCCAACTATTTTTAAAACTGGAGACACATTTCCATGGCTGTCACAATTACTGAAAATGCTTCCAAAGAACTGAAGCGATATATGGAAGACCAGAAGGTCGCTGAAGGTTCTCTCTTAAGAATCGGAATCACTTCTGGTGGTTGTAGTGGATTCCAATATGATTTCCGCTTCGTAGATGATGTGGATGAAGAAAAAGACAACCTGTCCGAACAACACGGGATCAAAGTCGTTGTCGACAAAAAAAGCGATCTCTACCTGGACGGAACCACCCTGGACTACTATGAAAGCCTCGAAAAACGCGGCTTTACATTCGACAACCCCAATGCTGTCAAATCCTGTGGTTGTGGCAGCAGCTTCTCTGCCTGAGACGGTTTCCCCCCGCTCTGCGCACAGATTTGCGATTGATTGAGACATGGAAAGATTTTGCCGAGGAGCAGAGAAT
This sequence comes from Gimesia sp., assembly GCF_048262075.1. GTDB lineage: Bacteria > Planctomycetota > Planctomycetia > Planctomycetales > Planctomycetaceae > Gimesia. The sequence goes on along the minus strand of NZ_JBLXFK010000004.1, from coordinate 358,761 downwards.
GCTCCTCGGTTTTCTTTGTTTTAAGGCCGCACCTGTTTACAGTAATGAGTAATACGAGTCTCGTTCCCGGAGAACTGTTTCTGGAGTATGAGTCAACAGGGAATCAAACTGTCTTTACCGTCGTAAAGCTACCGCTGCAAAGCCACCTGTGTTGAACACACACAGTGATGGATCGCAGACAGCTCCCAATCATAGTGTCTACTGCATAGAGAATTCTGTCGGCACCGTTTACCGCTGCAGCCGGAATCTCTCTGAAGTGCAATACAAATTATTATTAACGGAACAACAGACTAAGGAAGTAAGACCATGAAACTGGAAGGGCGAAATGCGCTCGTAACAGGGGCCTCCCGGGGCATCGGGCGGGGTTGTGCGATTGAGATGGCCAAAGCAGGGGCCAACGTGGCTATCAACTACCGCTCTCATCCTGAGGAAGCAGAAGAAGCGGCTGAAGAAGCACGCTCATTCGGCGTCAAGGCGATCACGATCCAGGCTGATGTCTCCGATCAGGAATCAGTTGAAGCTGCGGTAGCGAAGGTCGCCGAAGAATTCGGCAGCCTGGATCTGTTTGTTTCCAATTCTGCCTACAGTGACCGTGAACTGATTCTGGAAGCAGACATGGAAGGCTTCCGACGGACCATCGATGTCACCATGTGGGGTGCCTTCTTTGGTGTGCGGGCGGCAGCCGGCCAGATGAAAAAACAAGGTAACGGCGGTTCGATCGTTGTCATCAGCTCTCCTCATGCGGTCATCGCGATTCCGACTTCCGCGGCTTACAACATGGCCAAAGCGGCCATCGATCATATGGCACGAACGGCTGCCATCGAATTTGCAACACATAAGATTCGCGTCAACACCGTGCATCCAGGCTGGATTGATACTCCCGGAGAACGAAAATTCTTCACCGATGAACAACTGCAGGCCGGTGCAGAAAATATTCCCTGGAAACGTCTGGGGATGCCCAACGAAGTCGGCAAGCTGGTCACCTTTCTTTCCAGTTCCGATGCAGATTACATGACGGGTGGCACATCGACAATCGATGGGGGAATCAGCCTGCCGTGGTGGTCAAAGCGTTCTGAGGGAGGCCAGTAAACCATCCGGAAACGGACTCGCATGCCAACCTGATTTCCTTCTGGAGCGGAATCTCTCAACTCCTTATTTTGTAAAGACTTCAGGTTGGTCTAGTCCTTTTATTCTCCATCAGATACACTATCAGACACCGACACTGGAGCCTGTGTCTGCGATAAATTCTCGTCTACGCTTCTGATTTGGTCGGGTTACCACTAAGATCAGCCCCTGAAAAGCGAACACCCCAGATACGTTGACCAGCTAAGGCATTCCCTGAGGATCCTGAAATGACTGAGAGTCAGAAAAAAATTGAATTAAAAAATCCGGTGGTCGCCGCGATTCTGGCTTTTCTCGTTCCGGGAGCGGGACACTTCTATCAGGGTCGAATCTTTAAGGCAGCCATCTACTGCTTCTGCATCCTGAGCACCTTTTTCTGTGGTATGGCACTGGGCGACTGGAAGACCGTGTATTATCAGTCTCGGCAGGGGAAGCGAAATCTAGGCTATTTTGCGCAGGTGGGCGTTGGTCTGCCGGCACTCCCCGCTTTGATTCAGACGCGAAGATATAATAAAATGGCATCCCCAAATAATGTCGCGCGGCAGGGTGCTGAGAGCAATTTTTTTGAGACGCACCCCTATCGCATGGAACTTCCCCTGGAAACACCTTTCCAGGGAACTCTGCTGGATCGGGGCGAAGATGGCAAAAACATCAACGGTAAGCTGGACGGCTATATCAAACTGCAAACCGTACCCGGCGAGTTCGGCCCTGAAGTCTCGGGAACCTTTGAAGGAACCCTGGATAATAAACCGATTGAAACGCTGCAACTTGCGGATCCCGTGGGAATTGGATTACCCCTGGGGGGAGATCAGAGCCGGCCTCTCGAATGTGCGGTTGTGCGTGAAGTCAACGGGAGAAGCACTGATACAGGCCATATCGAAGGCTCGATTCCACGTTCTTTCCTGAACTGGTTTGAAATGCCGCTCACCGACCATGAACTGGATGATATCAACAAGAAATTAGGAAAACGTTACGAATTTGCTGTGGTCTTCACCTGGATTGCCGGTCTGTTGAACCTGCTGGCCATCTGGGATGCCTTTGAAGGCCCCGCCTATGGTAGAGGTGATGAAGAAGAAATGAAACCGGATGATAAGCAGCCGGAGCCTGTAAAGTCCTGATCCAAAATGCTGCACTAAACAGCCGGAATTCCACGTATCCCGTTTAATAATAAAAGGTGTTATGACAAATGACCGTTTCACTACTTTTTGCCAATCAGGTCAATGCGGTAGTGTATCTGATTCCACTGCTGGCAGTGATCAGTCTGGTCTATAACGCCACGCGGTATGAGATACCACAAATCATCATTCAACGTTCAATCAGGTTTTTTTTCACATCTGTCATAATCATGGGAGCGCTGATGACTTTGCTGGCATTGCTTTCGTGGAATTTGTGAACAGGCAGGCACCAGTTTTCTGCACCGGATATGTCCCGGATCCCGCCATGCTAAAGTAGGCAGCAGAAACTGTTTGACTTGCTAAAAAAACATTCTCATTTATTTATATTCAATTGCACTTTAGGCAAATGTTGCACATACTCAGACGATTGCGGGGTTACGGATTCCCTTTCTGCAATTGCGAGGTTGGGATTACTTTATGCAGACTAATGGATTTGCACTGACAGAAATCGTAGATCTGGCAGATCATACAGATCTGTTTGAACTATTAGACAATGAAAGTGTCTATACACTCTCTCACCAGGGTTTCAGCGCCGGTTTTTCCAGCGTGAAAGCGATCAGTCGCTCTACGGGCATCGAAACACGCCGCCTGCTGCAGCCGGACCTTTCACCACTGGATATCGCGACTGCCATTGCGGAAAAACTGCAACTGACGGTCGGCTTTGACTGGGCTGATTGCCCGGCGATTCTGCTATGCCATTCGCATACCCGCAACCAGTCAGCTCGCCAGCTGTGTGATCAGCTTTCCGAAAAGCTGGGAGTCTCCTCTGACCGATTTATCGCGTTAAACTATGGCTGCGTAGGATTTGTCGAACTGCTGAACCGGGCCTCCCAACTCCTGGAAGATCAACCGGCGGGAGTACATATTCCCCTGCTGACCGTTGAAACTCCTGAGCACTGGCACGATTCCTCGGACAAGGCTTTCTGCGGCATTGTGTCTGCCGGCGCAACTGGCACGACGTTATGGCGGGGCCCCGGGCATACACTGCTGCATGTCGAAACATCAACCGAATATATTCCTGAAGAACGCCGTAAAGCAGACATGCCTCTGTTCTGGACCGAACAGGGAGATATGTACGACTTCCGGGGACAGCCCGAGCATAAACTCGTGATGCACATGGATGGCGAATCTGTGTTTCTGAACGGCGTTGACCTGATGCTCGAAGCCTGTCTGAAGTCGTACGAAGAAGTTTCCGGCACAACTGATCGTATTCTGATTGCCCCACATCAGCCCAGTGGCAAGCTGTTAAAAGCCATGATCGCAGCGGCAAAACAGATTCCCATTTCCGCCGACTTCCTCAATAATCTGCCCAACTATGGGAATTCGATCTCATCAACCATTCCCACCATTCTGGCGCGGCTGGACGAAGTGGTCGAGAGTAACGATCATGCTCCTGTGAACCCGGGAGATCTGATCCTGCTGCCCGCTGCAGGCATCTGCATGGATCACCTGACAGATTCCATGTGTATTGGCCGCGCAGCTTTGAGATGGCAGCCTGGTCGTTACCGGAGCGAATCGTAAGCTTCACTCACGCAGCGTCGCGATCAATACCTCGTGTACCGAAGGCTTCCCGTCCTTCGATGATCGAGCCTTTGTCGAAACGTTTCCCAAAATAGAGGGCTTGCGCGGAAGCGTCACTGAGTACGGTTTCTGCGTCTCCGCTGACCAGCACCTGACCAGCCGAAATGATATAACTGCGGTCGGTAATAGTTAATGTTTCCCGTTCCCTGTGGTCGGTCAGCAGAATGGAAATGCCATCGTCGCGCAGGTCGGCGATGATGTCCTGAATATCATGGATCGTCACCGGATCGATCCCGGTAAAAGGTTCATCGAGCAGAATCAGTTCGGGAGAACTGGCCAGGCAGCGAGCAATTTCCAGCCGCCGTCGTTCTCCCCCGGAAAGGGTGGAAGCAATCTGTTTACGCTTCGCTGTCAGACCAAACTGGTCCAGCAGTCGGTCGACCGTTTCATGTCTCTGCTTGCGGGTCACATCCAGAAATTCGAGAATCGCGTAGATGTTCTGCTCAATCGAAAGTTTCACAAAGACGCTCTCATCCTGAGGCAGGTAGCCCATGCCTTGCCGGGCCCGTTTATACATCGGCCAGCTCGTCACATCAGTGCCTTCGAGATACACGCGGCCTTTGGTGGGAGCAACCATCCCGCAGGACATACGGAACGTGGTTGTTTTACCAGCACCGTTCGGGCCGAGCAGGCCGACGATTTCGCCGCGATCCACGTAGAAGTCGACACCATCCACGGCCCGCTTGCCGGGATAATCTTTCACCAGACCCACACATTCCAGTAATGCCATCGTACTCGTCCTCCTTGACGAAACCGCAATCGTAACTCACGCGAGAGTTGATTCTACTAAATTATGCCATTCGACTGAATATCGATTTGATACCCATTGGCGAAGTGTGATACGAACCTATCGAATGCGTTTCATCCTGGAAATATTCGGATAAAAGGGCACAGACAGCTTGGCATATGGGTCATCGGGATAAACTCCCGGACGTGTCTGATGATAGAAAAACCGCTTGAGGGGCCCGAGTGTGGGTGAGTAGCCTCGCCCGTCATTCATAAACGGAATCCCATGCGGCCAGTAGATCATGAAGGCCTTCCCGACCAGGGCAGAACGAGGGACAGCGTGCCTGTGTTCTGCCTGACGCGAATTTCCCCAGAGCCGACTGTCGGCACTACGGGCAGAGTTATCCCCCAGTACAAAAAACTCATCATCGGACATTTTATCAAACCGGACCTGCTGCCGGTGATCTTCATACTGACGACTCCAGTCAGCGGGATCCCAGAGCAGTTCCCATAAGTGTCTGCGATCGCCGGAGTACTCCTGATTCTGATAATACTCATCCGCGCGGTAATAAATGTCACGCTGCAGCATCAGATGCGAAACAGTAAATTCGACACCAACGCCGGTGATACCTGCTGGCGCCAGATCGCCATCGCGGGGTGCCGGTGAAACCGGAGGCTGGTATTCCGTCGCCGTCCCCAGCTCCACGAGAGACCCATTAACCCACAGGCAGAGCCTCTGGTCCACATTCGCCAACATGACGGAATAGCCCCCCTTCCCTTTGAGCTCTGTTTCGACCGTGGTCAGTTCGGTTTCCACTGGCTCGGGATTGGGAAAATTTTCCACAAAATACAGTTTGGCCTGACCGGTTTTGACATCAAAGCGTACACGGTAATGTCGGTCTCCCCGCATGAGTTCGACCAGCAGCTCGCCTGCTTCCGACTGGACCTCAACATCGAAATTGAGTGTCAGATCTCCCACCCAGAACGCGGCGTCATACGTGAACGCTCCGGAAGAGGAGCCACCTGAATAGTTATTATACGCTGTGTAATCACTGATCAGTCGTGACTGGGGAGGTGACGAGAGAATGGTCTGCGTGAACAGCTCGGGATTTTCCTGCAGCAGCGACCATTCCGACTGACGGGGTACGATATGCCGATAGCGGAGCCATTCCAACTTTTCGGATTTACCCGCCGTCCCTTTGAACTGATACGCCCGCGATTCACGATCCAGTTCCCAGGTAGACTGTTTGAGATCTTCAAACAACGTCTCTCCCGGTTTGACCTGCTGCATGGGAGACCAGCGCTCAGGCCAGCCATACTCCAGGATCTCGCGAGGAGGATAATCATCGTCATACACGAGCTGCTGGACCGTCAGTTGTTTATCCAGGTTGTCCTTGCGGAGAATCTGAAACGGCTCGTTTTCATTTTTACGGGCATAGACGTCCCCGCGGGAAATCTGCAGTTCCTCACCAGGCAGCCCGACAAGTCGTTTAATGTAGTTCGTCTGTGACGCTTCCGGATATTTGAAAACGATTACATCCCAGCGATCGGGGTCTCCGTAATCAAAGGGGAATTTGTTGACGATGATGCGGTCCCCGGTGAAGGGCATGGCATCCTGCAGGTTCGTGTAGTAGCGACAGTTCGGGCAAAAGGCACCAGTGACCTTATTGTCCGGAAGATAGTACTCTGATTTTTCGACCAGTTCATCGCTGGCTCCCACAGCATACTTTACACCACACTCGGCACAATGCAGTTCTTTATGTCGTCCATACAGAGTCGGAGCCATCGAGCCTGTGGGGATCACGAATGCTTCGGCTGAGTAGGCGCGGAACACAAAAGCAAATACGAGCGCAATAATGATCGATTCAATCGTATCCCGCATTTCATTGTGACGACTTTTGCCCTGCTCCTGTCCGGGGTCGCTTTTCTCGACCTGCTCATTCAGAACTTTTTTTTGTTTTGTTTTTTCAATTTTTTTGGCCATTGCCGACAACCTGTCAAATCTAAAAATACCCGGGCACCAGAAGGATCAAATCGGCGTGCCAGATCTGATCATTCGCTGCGGGCTCTGATTTATGAACTGTTTTCGAATTATTTCTGTAAAAAAATGCATTTCTATCAGTGAATATAGCGAATTCGGGTGAAATCTGGAATGCGGATGTGACCTATATGATCACCTATTTTGACCCTGCCCTGCCGCGAAGGTAAATGGACGAGAAACGGTTTTCCCAGCAGGTATTTCTGGTCCACTTTTCCGTCAGCCCAGCTACGGCTGTCCAGCGAAACCGGGCTGTTATCGCCCAGCATGAAGTAACTGTTCTGATCCAGTTCATATGGTTCGTCGACTCCATGCAGGGCTTTGCCACGCGTATAGTGGATATCGCGAAACAGTTGCAAGCCGGTCAGCTTAAACGTCCCGCCCCGGGCACCAAACTGCAGGGGAATCCGAATCTCCTCACGCTGCTCTGAATTCTTGCTGAAGAGCAGAGGCTGGTAGGCCAGTTCTCCATTGATGGCAAACAGAACCTGCCGATCCATCACCGACATTTCCAGTTTGACGGGCTGCGATCTAAACTCACTGCGCAGCGGTCCGGTCCGTATCGGCTGTTTTCGATCGTCGATAAACAGATTGACTTGACGCTGTTTGAAGTCAATGATATTCCGAAAGTGATGCTGTCCGTCGAACAATTCAACCGCCAGTTCTCCTTCTGGCGCTTTCACCTGCAGGTCACACGTAAACAGAAAATCGTGGATGGGAATCGCGGTCTGATTTTCCACACCGCTGTTATAGGCATAGCGATCCAGCACGGGGGCCACATGCGATTTCTCATACAGCAAAGCGACCGCATATCGAAACGCGTCATTTTCAGTCTGATTCAGTAGTCGATGGCAGTCTTCTGCCGACATTGCTCCTTTGCAGGACAGTAGCTGTTTCAATTCGTCATACTGGATGGCAGCCAGCACTGGTTCCGGCTTTTCGATTTCTTCCGGCCATTGCTCCAGCGGAACATCTGTCTGATAATGTCCGCCCTGCCTCACCCAGTGCTGATACCTGACCCAGGACCATGAGCCTGCATCATTGCTGCCTGCAGTAAACAGGAACCCATCAGGCTGTTCCTCCCAGATGGGTGAGACCGACTGAGTTTGCTCCTGTTCTGAATCTGATTCCACAGGCATAAATCGGGGTTGAAAAAAGTCATCTTCCGAGGGCTGATACTGATGATCGTGAACGAGCAGTCGAACAGCGCGTTGTGTTTTTAAATCTTTACGTTGGATTTCTCCATTGATATACAAGTCCCCTTCTTTGACCTGCACCGCTTCACCCGGCAAGCCTACCACTCGTTTGACATACGCCTGGGTTGGCTTCATCGGATTCTGAAAGACTGCCACGTCCCAGCGTTCGGGGGGTTTGAGGTAGTAAGCATGTTTAAACACCAGCAACTGGTCACCTTCATTGCGGGGCACCTGAGCCAGATCGATCGAATTGGTATCACAGTTGGGACAGGTCGCATACTGTCCGGCCTGTTGAAATTCCTGCCCGTCAGCAGCGGAGTCCTGCCCCCGGTTGGTAGAGACGGAATCATCATAGGCTACGCCATAGGTAAACGAATAATGACAGCGGGGACAGGTGACCTGCTTATGGTATCCCAGGAGAGAGGGCGCCATCGAGCCTGTCGAAATCATATAACCTTCCGCAGCGAAGGTTCGGAAGAGAATCACGGCAATCGCCAGTGTAGCCACGGACTCCAGCACCAGCCGAAACAGGCTGGATCGCTGCGGCAACTCTTCCGCTTGAATTTCGAGTTGACGGGACGTGTGTTGCATCGTGACAGACAGCTTGAGAAACGGTAGAACCGGAATTCGGCTTCCAGGTGGAATTACGACTGGTGGTCTATTTTAGTAAAACCAACAGGGCAGAGGAAATAGCGGTTCATCCACTCCCCCGTCGATCAGCGGGAATAATTGACAGAGGGGGCTTAAGACATTGTATTAATGTAACTTAGACAGAATTCCATTTTACGGCAGCATCTTCAGAAACATTGAGGTACGCAACGCAGAATAAGAAACGTGCTTAATAAATGGATGAAGTTTTACCCAACCAGATAGAACAGCAGCAGCATGCAGATCCAGATCACACCCAGGAAATGCCAGACAACGGCACAGGCATGGACGCCCCAGTGATATTCATGATCATACAGGTAAAGGTAGGCTTTATAAATCACGACCCCCAGAAATCCGAAAGCGACGAAAAAGTGGAGTGCATGCACTAATACAAACGTAAACAACGCTCCATAGCTGCTGGGATAATTCGCAGCGTGATTCGTTTCTTTAAGGCTCAGTAAAATATCTGAATGCTGTTGTAAGAGGTGAGCCAGTCCGATGGTCTGAATGACAAAAAAAGCGCCTCCCAGTAGAAAAGTCAGATTCAGGCAATTGCGGAACTGCTGCTGCTTTTCGTGACTGACAAAATAGACGGCACGTTGAATGGAAATGCTTCCCAGAATCAGCAGGACCGTACTCAGCCAGAGCGCGGGGGGAACCACCAGGTTCACTGGTTCATAATTCTGCGCCAGATTCGAACGGACGATAACATATGCCAGCAGCCCGCCGATAAATAAAACAGTCGTACTGAAGAGAAAAATGGCCAGCCCAAAATCCCGCTGACTTAAGCGATCCCGGGAGGTAAATAACAGCGCGAATCGATTTCGAAGGGAGCGATTCCGAGAAGCTGACATGCTGACCTGCTATCGGTAAACAGCTGAACGACTTACGAGGGTATTACAACTGACCGACCTGGGAATGAGATCCCATTCCCCTGCCGGATCAGTCAGATTTCAATTTATTTCTCAGCTGGTTTCGCTTCGGGTTCGGCTTTTTTCTCCGGAGCAGCTTTTGTATCTGCTGCAGCCGTGGGTGCTGCGGCTGGCTTGGCATCGGGAGCCGCTGCAGGCGCTGCGGCGGGAGCTACGGTCGGAGTCTGATCCTGCTGGAAGCCTTTGACGTAATCATCATAAGCATGCGAATCCAGGAGAATCATGCAGAGGAAAAAGGCAGCAAACACAATCGAAAAGAAGAATGCCAGCCGGTTTAACGGTTTATCGTACCAGAGATGCATGAAGATAAAGACGACCAGTGAAGCTTTGGCAGTTGCGATCGCCATCGAGACGATCACATCCAGACTCCCGGTGTCATACTTGGCTGCTTCCACCGTCACCACTGTCAGCGCCACTAATGCCAGGAACACACCGATCAGAACCTTAACCGGAACGACATGCACGTGGCAGCTTTGTGGATTTTCTGCGTGAGCATCACTTTCAACATGATCTGACATGATGAATACTTTCGTCTCTTTATCTGAAAACTACGGAGAAGCAAAGAGCCTCTCTCAAATGTTGGTTAAACTCTTGAATTCTCTGAACGCTAATTGATCAGGTACAACAGCGGGAACAGGTAGATCCAGATCAGGTCGACCAAATGCCAGTAGAGTCCGACAAAATCAACCGCGCCAAAGTAATAGGTCGTAAACGCTCCATGTGCTGTTCTGACAATCAGCCAGCTGATCGCGATCATGCCACCAATAATGTGGATCGCGTGTAAGCCGGTCATACAGAAATAAACACTGAAGAATGTTCCGGCCAGTTCGGGTTCCGGCACTTTTTCTTTCTGTTTTGCATATTCGGCTGGAACAGTTTCCGCCATCAGAATCTCTTCGTCGGTTGGCTTTTCCGCATGCCCGAAGTGGTGGTAGCCAATACTGGAATAAGCGCCAATCGCCATCCCGGCTGCCGAGATCAGGAAACAACCGGCGATCGTGGCCCATGTCTTTTGATTCGGATTCTTAATCAGCACGCCGAATGCGATTGCCGAAATGATAATCACAACCCACAGTACGGATGTCATATAGGAAAGCGTGTGTTTGGTTTTTTCGAACAGTGCATCATCACTGTGGTCGTCCTGTGCGGCTGTCGCATCGTGAGCATGGTCACCCGCGGCGACGGCATCCGTCGTTGCTGCTGCATCATGATGTTCCGGGCTGTGATACATACCCGCCCATAACAGTCCGTGATGGGCTTTTTCGGTGTACTCGAACGATTTCACACCGAGGAAGATCGCAGCACAGGCCAGAGTCGTCACCAGGCAGATCATCAGGCCGCGCGTCTGACCCAGCTGGGCACAACGCACGCCCCAGGCCATCGTCAGACTGCTGAACAGCAGGACCACGGTATTTGCTGCTCCTAATGTCGTGTCCAGGAACTGGCTGGCATACAGGAACACTTCCGGGTGCAAGGAACGATAAACGGCATAAAAGCCGAACAGGCCGCTGAAGAACAGCACTTCGGTAACCAGAAACAGCCAGATCCCCAGTTTCCCGGTATCAAACTGCTGCTGATGAGAATCAAAGTGATGCGCCAGCCGGGGATCATGATGCTCATGATCGTGGCTATCAGCGTGCTCGTCTGTAGTAGTGGTGGCCGCGGTATTCATTACGCTTCATTATCTCCTGATGCGGTCACAGAGTTCTTGCCAGCCCCTTGACATTCAACGGGAACGTAACCTCCGATTTCCTCATTGTAGACGACTGATTCCATGACATAGGGATCGCCGGCCAGAGGAGGATGATCGAAGTTATTGTGTGGTGGTGGTGAAGAGCACTGCCATTCCAGAGAGGCACCGCCCCAGGGATTGGCGGGAGCCAGTTTGCCCCGGTACACCGAGTAAATCAAAGTGGCAGCCATCAACGCGGAACTCAATCCCAGCAGATAAGCACCGCAGGTTGACATGATATGCAGATTCTGGAATTCAGGCAGGTATGTGTAATACCGGCGAGGCATTCCCCGTGTTCCGAGCAGGAACTGTGGGAAGAAGGTCAGGTTAAAGCCGAGGAAGACGCCCAGGCAGGCAATCCGTCCCCAGAACTCGCTGAACATTTTCCCGGTAATTTTAGGCCACCAGTGGTGCACTGCAGCAAACAGCCCCACCAGTGAGGAACCCATCATCACATAATGGAAGTGGGCGACCACGAAGTAGGTATCATGCAGGTGGATATCGGTTGCGAGTGTTGCCAGGAACAGCCCGGTCAGACCACCAATCGAAAAGATAAACAGGAACGCTAACGCGTAACACATGGCCGTTGTAAAGCGAATCGAACCTTTATACATGGTCGTCAGCCAGTTAAAGACTTTAATGGCAGACGGAATCGATACACTGAAAGTAATCGCAGAGAACACCACGGCGACCACTTTAGACTGACCAGAGACAAACATGTGGTGTCCCCAGACCAGGAAGCCGAAAACAGCAATCGCGATACTACTGTAAGCGATGAAGCGGTAACCGAAAATATGTTTGCGACTGTGAACTGCAATCACTTCACTGATCACACCCATCGCCGGCAGAATCATCACGTAAACTGCAGGGTGAGAATAGAACCAGAAGAAGTGCTGGAACAATACGGGGTCACCGCCCAGTGCAGGGTCAAAAATACCGATGTGAAACGCCCGCTCCACAACCAGCAACAGACCAGTAATTCCCAGTACGGGAGTCGCCAGAATCTGAATCAGGGCGGTCGCATACAAGGCCCACAGAAACAGCGGCATTTTAAACCAGGTCATCCCCGGTGGCCGCATGGTGTGGATGGTCACAATGAAATTCAACCCGGTAAAAATCGAACTGAAGCCCAGAATAAAGACCCCCAGCAGGGCAGTAATCACGGCCGTACTGCTGGTAATACTGTATGGTGTGTAGAAGGTCCAGCCGGTATCCAGTCCGCCCAGTGCCAGAGCCGCCAGGAAGAAGGCGGCACCGAACATCCAGAGATAGAAGCTACCCAGGTTCATGCGGGGGAAGGCGACATCCTTCGCTCCCAGCATGACGGGGAGAATGATATTTCCGATCGCTGCCGGGACCCCGGGAATAATCACCAGGAAGGTCATGATGGCACCGTGCAGGGTAAACATCTGATTGTAGCCATCCGCGGACAGAAACATTTTATTGGGGGACAGCAATTCGGTACGCAGCAGGACCGCGAACAGCCCCCCCAGGAAGAAGGCGCAGGTCACACCGATCAGGTACATAATCCCGATGCGCTTGTGATCGAGGGTGAAAAACCAGCTCTTCCAGCCTTTTGAACAATTTAAATAATTCAATTCGCGGTATTGAATCGGGAAATCTGATTTTGGATTGGAGGAGTCAACTACTGTTGCCATCTTCCAGCCTCCTGAATAATTTCAAATAAGGTCGGATTAAAAAATCCTGAAACACAATTGAGAAACAGATTCTCACTTTTTTTATTTATTAAATCGATTCATCAATGCCACTACTTCTGGTCTTTGATGAATGCGATGATCGCGGTAATGTCCTGGTCCGTCAGCTGGCCTTTGAAAGTCGGCATGATCGGCCGGAAGCCGGTAACGACCTGTGACTGAGGTTCCAGGATCGACTGTCGAATGTAGTTGGCATCTGCAATCCGTGAAGTGCCATCGGTGAACTTGCGCTCGCTGCCGAACAAACCCTTGAAACTGGGGCCATTCTTGGGAACGCCATCCAGTGAGTGGCATTGAATACAACCACGCGTCTTGTAGAAGTATTCCCCGGCTTCAACAGGCGTTTTGTTCTTATGAATATCGGAAGCGTTCTGCAGCCACTTGTCGAAATCACCGCGGGTTTCATGCACCACCACCTTGGTGACCATTTCCGAGTGTTTCTGTCCGCAGTATTCGGAACACATTAAAGGATATTCCAGGGGGTATTTCGTCGGTTCGGATCCTTCAGGAGGAGCGATGGCTTTAAACCATTCCTGCGTGTAACGACCGGGCACCACATCCATTTTAGTACGGAACGCCGGAATCCACAGGCTGTGAATCACATCATCCGAAGCCATCGTGAGTGTGACATTTTCATCCATGGGGATGTGCAGTTCGCTTTCGATCCAGCCATTCGGGTATTTGAAAGCCCAGACCCATTTTTTCGCGACCACATCTATTTCATAGGACGCAGCCGGAGGCGTTCGCATATCCAGGTAGGAGGTAAAGCCGATCCAGAACATGACGACTGTCAACAGTGTTGGTATGACCGACCAGGAAAGTTCCAGAGTCAGGTTATGGGTAACGGTCTTTTCTGCTTCGACGCCAGGTCGATGCCGGTATTTGACCATAAACAGCAGCATCAGCCCGACGATCAGCACGAAGAAAAACGTGCAGACCCATAGGATGAAGAAGTAAACAGAGTCGACACTCTCTGCCACTGTGGAACCTTGAGCCGGGAACCAGAAGCCGGCTTCCGCATTCGCTAATAATTCAGGGATGAATAGTTTCATCTGTATTCACACATTCAACTGTTGAGTGTTAAAATATTTAAGGTATTAACCAAATCTGATTAAAACACAAATTCCTTTGACAGCGGGTCCTGAAACGGTTCAGGTTCCCCCGGTCACTTCATGAGTCTGACCCACTGTCGTTTCCATTTTCACTCTGCCTTTGCGTCCCCGCCAGTAGGGAATCAAAACCACAGTCAGGATAAAAACGGTAGCAAACCCACCAATTTTCATAATATTCCGTGCTGTCGGAGCATACCGACCACTGTCTGCATCATAGTGAAAACAGAACAGTAAAAACCGATCAATGGTAGAACCAATTTTACCTTCCGATGCTTCTACCAAAGCTAATTTCAGAGTCTGTTCAGGAAAATTGACGCCATACAGATAGCGGGAAATTCGACCATCGGGAGTACAAATCAATAAGACTGCCGGGTGAGCATATTCCTTCCGCTCCTCGACAAACTGATACTGAACTCCCATCGCTTCCGCTAATTTCGTAATGGATGCCTGTTGACCACACAGAAAATGCCAGCCACCGGCTGTGCCTGCACGATCGTATTCCTTGAAGTACTTTTGTTTTGTTAAATTCGCCCGCTGATGAGTCTCTTTCGGATCAATACTGACAGAGACAAAATCATATTGTTGATCAGCAGACCACTCTAATCCTTTTAAACCTCTGACCAGCGCTGTGAGCTGCAGGGAGCACAGCATCGGACAGTTGGAATAATTCAGTGATAGAATAACGGGGCGATCCTTTTTAAAATAATCTCCCAGTGTCACCTGTTTTCCGGTACTGTCCTGAAACTTCAGTTCCAAAGGTAATTTTGTATCCAGATGTTCGATGACATCCAGTTTCTCGATATCTTTGGGAGCCTGTTCCATACGTTCTGCCTGCACCGGGATGACAATGCATACCCAGCAGAGAAGAACCAGAATGGAAGATGCAAACGGTTTCATGGTGTTTTGGTTTTTGCCTGTTTCTGCTTTTCCTGTTCTTCCTGAACAACAATTTCCATCGCCCGGTCTATGGGCACAACTACGATATTTTTATCCTGGTCAATCCAGCGGTATTCTGATAAAGCAGCAGCCTGGTTAGCCAGAATGCTGTCGGAATTTACTTCCGGAATTTCGATCACCTTCTCGACGTTCTGCTTCTTTTCAAACGACAAGTCCAGCGCGGCAACCGCGAATACAGTGAAAAACGTGATGATGGTTCCAACGGCACCAACATATGCGATCATCGTTGTATCGAGATCATCATAGGCTGCTTTATGACCCGACATATTTTATTCTCTTATTCTAGAAGTTGCTGATCGATTTGATCAGTCGGAAATTAAATATTGTGAAACTTGAGTGATTCTTCCAGGCGGGGATCCCGTACCGGCATGACTGATTTCTCACCAGCGTACTTCAGGATTCCAGCGACAAAGATACCACCAACTCCAATTGTGCAACAGACATTGATCAGGACCATCTGGAAGGTAACTGCAGACTTGACGCCGTCAAAGGCAATATTCGGCATGACCAGCCAGAAAATATCAACCCAGTTCATGATCAGCAGATAAACAGCCCAGAAGAAGAGTGTTTTGGGATTCCGCTTCATCCAGCGTGACATGAAGAAGACAAAAGGAATCGCAAAGTGACCGATGACCAGCATCAATGAGACCACACCCCAACCCTGTTCCTGACGAGGCAGAAAGAAACTGGTTTCTTCAGGAATGTTGGCATACCAGATCAACAGGTATTGTGAAATCGCAATATAAGCCCAGAAGCAGTTGAAGGCAAACAGCAGCTTACCAACATCATGCAGGTGCTCTACCGTGACTGGTTCCCTCAGTAGCCCTTTGCTGCGAAGGAAAATGAGGCTGATGGCCAGGAAGCTGAAGAAACCGACCAGACCGGCGGCGAAGTAATAAATGCCGAAAATCGTACTGAACCAGTGGGCATCCAGAGACATCAGAAAGTCAATGGCTGCAAAGGAGATTGTAAAGGCATACAGCAGGAGCGCGGGGCCACTGCGGCGTTCCATTAACAGTGTCAGCTCGGGATCACCAGTTTCATCCTGGGCAACTGATTTATTCAGGAAAAACCGGGCCAGAAAAATCCAGGATCCAAAGTAAATCAGATAACGCACTGCAAAGAAACCGGTATTCAGATAAGGTGATTTGGCATGCAGCAGATGGTCATCGGCGACAGTCTTGGTGTTCGCCCATTGATACAGCGTATCATTTCCCATCAGGGTCAGAAGTACGATCGGCAGTACCAGCACAGACAGGGGAATCACACCCATGGAGATAAACTCAGACAGGCGACGTAAAACCACACTCCAGCCGGCCCGCGTGAGCTGCTGAATCATCACAAAGAACAAAGCGCCCAGCGAGATACTCAGGCAGAAGAACGTGCTCTGCAGGTAAGAGAAGGCAAACAGATCCCACCCGTTGGTGAATATCAAACCCAGCACGAAAGCGACCGGCAACAGAGCGGAACAGCCCAGCGCCACTTTCATGGGAAGGGGACCCAGCTCAGCTAGGGTTTGAACGGGAAGCTTCTTGTCAGTATCAGGTGAAGTTTGCATAACGTTTCTTGTTTTTACAACGAGATTAAATTCAACAAGTTGTGTGCCGTAACGATTTACTTATTTCGTATTTCGAAGTTTATTTTTTTCTTCCGGGCGAAGATCTTTGGCGTCAATCTGATGACTTTTCTGCAGGGCTCGCAGGTAGAGTACAATCGCCCAGCGATCTTCCGGTGGAATCTGAGCCGAATATCCAGGCATCTTGCGAACGCCGTTACTGATGGTATGGAAGAGACGCCCTACCGGCAGTTTACGAACATTATCGGTATGATAAGAGGCAGGTCGAACCCAGGTTCCCTGCTGTAATTCCATGGCTCGCAGCGAGACCAGGCCATCGCCTTCTCCCCCCAGACCATGGCAGACAGAACAGTAAATCCTGTAACGTTCTTTTCCACGAGCCATCATTTTCTCAGTCACCGGCATGGGGAATTCCGTCACCCAAGGCAACTTCGCCAGTTTATCTTCGGCTGCCGCTGCTGCAGCGGGATCCGCAGGTTTTGCATCTGCGGGTTGAGATGCGTCCGCTTTATTGTCTGCCGGTTTTTTCTCATCCTGCAGAGCAATTGTGATGACATCCTGATCTTCAGGCAGCTCTTTCAGGCCATAGTAGAACGGAATATTATCGTCTTTATACTGACCACGGGGAATGGTTCCCTCGATATGCGGTCGCACTTCACGACCATCAGCAAAGATGCTCGTTGTATTTTGAGTTTTCAGCTTAGGCTGGAAGTCCATATCGGGAATGATATGAATGCGTGGTGTATTCGTTGTTGTCGAGCGTTTGTAAGCGACCAGTGCAGGAGGCATGATTAACAACACACCGATGAGGCTTAAGGCCAATACCAGAGGTCGTGGGAGTTTGGGAGACTCTACGTCGGACCAGAACTCTTCGACGTGCAGGGGGTTCAGCGATTTCAGAAATTCCCCGGTATCGATTTCAGAAAACTTCGCGTCTTTTGCATCCATACTGATAAAGAACCGGTCGTTCGTCACACGGCGAAATGCTTGAGATTTGAAGATCGGATTGTACAGTTTCGGTAGCTGGTTTAATCCCAGCATTCCGAGAAAGGCACCGAAGGCAGCCAATAGAACAGAAAGCTCGAATGTAATGGGGATACTTGCCGGAATACTGAAAAGCGGCTTACCACTGATCAGGAATGGATAATCGACGGCATTCATGTAGTACTGCATACCGACGGCGATCGTCCCCCCCATCAGGCCACAGCAGGCCACGATCCAGGGCAAAATCGTCATCTTGATGCCCATCGCTTCATCGATGCCGTGCAGAGGAAAGGGCGTGTGAGTATCCCACTTGCTATAACCGGCATCGCGAACTTTCTTTGATGCTTCGATCAATGCATGCGGATCATCAAACTCGGCAAGTAACCCGAGTAGCTGGGGCTCTGCTTTTGTTTTTTCTGGTTGTTCGATTGTGGTCGCCATAATCTTTTTTATTCAAACAAATGAGTTAAGTCGTACCTGACACTGACGGGGCCGCTTCAGTTACTCAGTGATCTTCATGACCATGAGGCTGAGGCATCACACTCTTGACTTCTGCCATCGCCACCATCGGCATGAATTTGCAGAAGAGCAGGAACAATGTCATAAACAGACCGAAACTACCGATCAACATTAACACGTCAACGATGGTTGGTTTGAAGTAACCCCAGCTGGAAGGCAGGAAGTCACGACTCAGTGAAGTCACTGTAATTACGAATCGTTCAAACCACATACCAATATTCACAAAAATACAAACGACAAAAATCATCCAGGGAGTGGTCCGGATTTTCTTGATCCAGAACAACTGCGGACTGATGACGTTACAGGTAACCATGATCCAGTAAGCCCAGGCATAGGGGCCGAATGCACGGTTGATAAAGGCAAATGTTTCATAACCGTTACCGCCATACCAGGCAATGAAGAATTCCATCGCATAGGCATAACCGACCATTGAGCCGGTCGCGATAATCACCTTGGTCATGTTTTCCAGGTGGCGGTCGGTCAGCAGATCTTTGATGCCACAGATGGAGCGGGCTGGGATCATCAGGGTCAGCACCATGGCGAACCCACTGAAAACCGCACCCGCGACGAAGTAAGGCGGAAAGATTGTTGTATGCCAACCAGGCAACTGGGAAACAGCGAAGTCAAAACTCACGATGGTATGCACACTCAACACCAGGGGAGCCGCCAGGGCAGCCAGCAGCAGATATGCCCGTTCATAACGGTGCCAGTGACGGGAAGAACCGTTCCAGCCCAGTGAAAGCAGACCATAAGCAAACTGTTGAATTTTTCCGGTGGCCCGGTCACGTAGTGTGGCGAGGTCGGGAATCATACCCATGTACCAGAACAACAGGGAAACGGTCGCGTAAGTCGAAACAGCGAACACGTCCCACAATAAAGGGCTACGGAAGTTAGGCCACATCGACATCTGGTTCGGAATCGGAAACAGCCAGTAAGCCAGCCAGACACGACCGATGTGAATCCCCGGAAACAGACCGGCACACACCACAGCAAAAATCGTCATCGCTTCAGCAGCACGGTTAATCCCCGTACGCCAGTCCTGGCGGAACAGAAACAGAATCGCGGAAATCAAAGTACCAGCATGGCCAATACCGACCCAGAACACGAAGTTCACGATCGGCCAACCCCAGAAAACCGGGCTCCGGTTACCCCAGACCCCAACACCGGTGATAATGAGATAACCAACCAGACCAAACAACATTCCCACTAAAGAAGCGGAAAACCCGAGTGCAATATACCACGCTTTGGGTGCCTTACACTCAGCCAGTCGGCAGACAGCTTCGGTGACGGTCCCATAGTCGTGAGCTCCCGTCACAAGCGGAGTTCGCTTACCGGGCACTTCGGTGATTGTGTCAATTGGCTCTGCTGTTACTGAAGCCATGGCTTTTGATATCTTTGCTCAATAAATTCAAACGGATTAGTTAGACTCACTCACACATCGGCAGGCACTACCTGCCATCAGAACTCGCTGTTAGTGCTTTTCCGCCTTTTCTGCATGATCCGCTTCAGCGTGCTCTTCTCCATGACCGTGTCCGTGCCCTGCCGATCTTGGTTTTGCCAGGGAAGGATGCGGATTCAAAATCCGGGCCATGTAAGACGTTCTCGGTTTAATATTCAATTCAGACAGCGCTGCATAAGAACGCGGATTGGCGTGTGCCTTCGCAACGCGGGTGGTCTCGTTAGCCAGGTCACCAAATTCAATCGCATTGGCGGAACAGGCCTGCTGGCAGGCGGTGACAATTTCACCATCTTCAATCGGACGCTGTTCGTTTTTGGCTTCGATCTGGACCGACTTGATTCGCTGCACACAGTAAGTACATTTTTCCATGACCCCGCGATGACGAACAGTCACTTCAGGATTCAATACCAGGGCCTGCAGTTTGCCACGGGGCTCTTCATAAATTTTATTGAAGTTGAAGTAGTTGAAGCGACGTACTTTGTAAGGACAGTTGTTGGCACAGTAACGGGTTCCGACACAGCGGTTGTAAACCATGTCGTTCAGACCTTCGTCAGTGTGTACGGTCGCGGCAACCGGGCAAACCTGTTCACAGGGAGCCAGTTCACACTGCTGACACAACATCGGCTGAATGGAGACCCCGGGATTGTTCACATCATCGCCGGTAAAGTAACGGTCAATTCGCAACCAGTGCATTTCCCGACTGTTGATCACCTGCTCGCGACCGACAACAGGAACATTGTTTTCCGCCTGGCAGGCGACCGAACAGGCATTACAGCCAATACACTTGGAAAGGTCGATCGACATCCCCCAGGCCTGGCCTTCGTAGGACAGTTCCTGGTAAACCGGTTTTCCCTTTTTCTCTTTGTCGTCCCACAAGGAAATCAGAGGCGGATGGTGAGTGCGGCCTTCTGCAAAACCGGGATTCTCTTCATATTCAGCCAAATCGCCTTCACGGACCAACTGACCGACACGACCTTTAATTTCACCCTGGCCGACAGCGTCGATGGCATGGTGATCCTGAGTGACCGCCAGTTCGTAGGTCTTACCGGTTTTCTCGACTTTCAGACCAGCCTTGAAGTCGATGGCTCCCCTGGCCTGCAGAGCAGCAATATTTTCGCCCACCGGCTTCACATCGCGGGCGACATCGCCTCCGACCAGACCAGCGGCAGTGCGTCCGTAACCCAGAGCGACAGCCACCGAATTGGGAGCCTGACCGGGCAACACATAGACGGGTAGTTCAATCGACTTGCCATCCAGGATCAGCTTGACGACCGAGCCGAATTCAACGCCCAGATCGTCGGCTGTTTTCGGAGCCAGAATCGCAGCATTGTCCCAGGTAATTTTAGTGAGACTGTCCGGTGTTTCCTGCAGCCAGCCACTGTTGGCAAAGCGACCATCGTATAACTGAGGGCTGGCATAAAACACCAGCTCCAGATCTTCATCCCCTGCTTCGACCACCTTGGTGGGCGGCAGTTCTTTCACTTTCGGCGAGACCGCTTCCAGTGAACTCCCCTTGAGCAGACCATCGTGCACGACGCGTCGCCAGGAGGCGTTCACGGCCATGGAATCCAGCGAACCTTTGACAGCCTCTTTGATCAGATCGAGGGCAATCGGATGTTTATCACCACACAGAATCGCCAGCAGTTCGACTTCCGATTTGCCATCATGCAAAGGCTCAATCAGAGGCTGACCAATACAGAGTGTTCCGTCATAGGAACGGGAATCACCCCACTGTTCAAAGGGATGCGTTTTGGGCAGATGCCACTTACACAACAGTGATGTTTCGTCTTCATACTCGCCCAGGTGAACCGCATTCGGCACCTTGGACAGCGCGGTCACAAAATCGATGTCGCCGGGAGCATTATAAGCAGGATTCCCACCGAGAATGATCAGCGTATCGACTGCCCCAGACTGCATTTCATCGGTCAGCGTCCGCAGCGCTTCGACAGCAGTCATATCACCGGCCAGCGGCTCTTTGGTGTACTTGACAGCCTCTCCAACGTTGCCCAGTTGCTCATTCAACTTATGAACGCGTGCCTGCAGTTCCGCAGGTTGACTTGCACCAATGGCGATCAGACTGGAACCCTGGTTTGCCACCAGATCTTCAGCCATGGCAACCAGCACCTTGTCAGCGTAATCGTCGCCAGCGGCTTCTGCCTTCTTGCCTGACAGCCCGGCTTGCACCTGTGATTCCAACTTGGACAGGAACGGCCCCATATCTACTGAACGAGTGGGCAAACGATGGTCCGCCGAAATACCGGTTGTGGTAAAGCGACTCTCCACGGCATACAGGCGATTCATGGGACCCGCAGCAGGATCACGGCGACTTGCCCAGTCACGTGTATGCTTCAGTGAGGCAGGATGCTCAGACAGCAGATCCTCATCCAGGCAGACAATAATATTCGCCTTGGTCAGATCGAATTGCGGACGAACCGCTTCTCCGAACGCCAGTTTCGCGCCCGCGTAAACATTGTCACGCGAGCAGGCGGTGTAGTCATACCATTTGGACTTGGGATACAGCTCTGCAAACTTCTCCTGCAGCGATTTGCGGGCAGCGGAAGAGCTGACATCCGCCAACACCCGCAGCTTTGCCCCGTCATTCTTTCGCGCCTGACCCAGCACGTTATCGGAATATTCAAAAAACGCACCCCAGTCACGACCGAAACGCGATTTTCCCTTGTATTCAACTACGCCGACCGCACGATCGGGATCATACAGCGAAAGCGTTTCAGACTGTGCAAACACAGAAGAAGCACCCTGACTCTGGGGTGAGTCGGGATTTCCTTCGACCTTGATCGGACGCCCGTCGTAACAGGTCACCAGCAGACTTTCCGCCTGACCACCCAGTTCCATAAAGGTGGCAAACTTCTGAGGCACGCCGGGGATCAAACCCTCGGGACGTGACACACTGGGAGAAATCTTCTCATCTTCCCAATGACAGCCTGTTGCTCCAGCCAGGGCAACGGAGGCACCCATAATCTGCATCCAGCGACGACGCGAAACCCCTTCCGGGTACTCGGAAGCTGCTACCGGAAACTCACGATGTAAAACTTCTTCAAATTCCGGCGTGGAATGCAACTCACCCAGACTTCGCCAATACTTTTTATCCACAACCGAACCCCTTAGCGGTGACACGTAGAACAATTAGTAGAAGGATTCAAATTCAGCTCTTTACGAATCTGCTCGCCCACTTCATGCGGATCCCCCTCAGCCTTCCAGTCAAGTTTCGTCACAAACTCTGTAGGACGAAGACTCGGCTCAGGATGTCGATGACATTCCAGACACCAGCCCATACTCAGCGACTTAACCTGAGTCACTTTATCCATCTTGTCGACGCGGCCATGACAGGAAACACAACTCACGCCTCGGCGGACATGAGCACTATGATTGAAGTAAACATAATCAGGCAGGTCGTGCACACGACGCCATTGCATCGACTTACCGGTCGCCTGGCTCTCACGAATGGGAGCCAGTTTGGAACTGGTAGAGTGAATAGAAACGGTATTCACAACGCCGTTCGCATCCGCTCCACTGTGACAGTTCAGACAGGTTTTGGTCGGTGGAATTGCAGCATGCCCGGCAACTTCGACCGTATTATGACAATAGCGGCAGTCCAGCTTGAGCTTACCCGCGTGCAATTTGTGACTGAACGGGAGAGGTTGCTCAGGTTGATAGCCAACGTCCGTCGTCTCAGGACTGGCCCCAAAGGCAACCATACCAACCACATACAAGGCGCCAATTGCCCCCAGCGCACCCAGCACCGGAACAATTGTATTCACCCATTTAGGAAACAGAAAACGATCCATTTTTGCTTTACCTGATAAGACCTTTCGAGGAAAAAACACCTTAACAGACAAAAACTGCCTGCATTGAAGATGTGCCATCCGATGGTCAGAGCGGAATTTTCACTTGATTACGTAGAGAAGAACCCCCATCTAATCTGCAAGAATAGAAGTTAGCTGAAAAGTAAGCAATCCATTCCCCCGTGCGCAACATCAAGTTTCTTGGAGTCGGGAGTCCTCAGTTTATAAATTCTCATTTATGGGGACAACAAACGACCTTCGCCAGAAACACCTCGTTTACCCATTTACATTTGCAAAACGATTTGATCGTGGGAGATACCTCCCTGTTGCACGCCTGAACCATTTCCACATCGAATTCCGTAAGCAGTACCTTCCTGAGAGACACAAAATGTCCAGTTCATTGATTTACACTAAAAGACTTGTATATCGGATTTTTTGATTTATGATCAGGAGTGGTTCATTTGTCCCTAAACCCGCCAGACCACACACAGCATACACAGACTTTCCCCGGATCAATTTTTCCTTCACTGTCTCTTTATTCAAAGCAGGCGCTCATGCAGTTTCTTCTTCATTTTATCTATTCCTTTTCTGGTTACGATTAATCTTTTTATTCAAGGAGAGTTCCTATGAAACCACAAAAAAAGAAGCCGGGATTTACGCTGATTGAGCTACTGGTAGTAATTGCCATTATTGCAATTCTCATTGCCCTGTTATTACCCGCAGTCCAGCAGGCACGTGAATCAGCCCGCCGCTCGACCTGCAAAAACCAGTTGAAACAGATTGTCCTGGCATTACACAACTACCACGATACACACAGCACGTTCCCCGCAGGCTACTATTCCCGAGCCAACCCCGGCTCTACCATTTCCGGTCTGGAAAACCGGGCGACTGGCTTTGTAATGCTGCTCCCTTTCCTGGACCAGTCATCTCTCTACAACCTGTACAATTTTGATATTGGCACGGGTGGTGGACCTGATCAATCGGGAGGTGGCCAAACCTACAATCAGAACGCCTTCCTGAATGAAACCAAATTGCCTATCTTCCAGTGCCCGTCTGCCAACAGCCGACTGCTGAACCTTAAACTCAACCCCCGTGATGGCCACCTGGATAGCTCTGATACGGGTTCCTCGTATGCCAGCAGCTATGCCTTCAGTTCGGGAAACAAGTATGGCACCGGCAATGGCCAGTTCTGGGGAATTTATTTCGGCACCAGCAATACCGCTGATTCCGGGATTATGACCCCCAACAGTGCCACGCGATTCCGCGATGTGGAAGACGGAACAACTTCGACGTTTTTAGTCGGCGAAGCCGATCTCAATGATCTGAAAACGGACCACTCCGGATCGACGGCGATCGATAACAGTGACGTCGTCAGTCGACGACATGCATTCTGGACAGAAGGCATGCACCATTCAGTCCGCTCCACCTTCATGCCTCCCTACAAATCAATCGAAGAATGTGTCATCTCATTCGCCCCGGGCGCCTGGAGAGACTGCACCTACTCGTTCGGCAGCCCGCATGTTGGGGGACTGCATATGGGCATGGCTGACGGCGCAGTGCGTTTCGTCAGTGAAAATATCAACCTCTCAACCTGGAGGTATCTGGGATCAATGGGAGATGGAGAGGTTCTCGGAGAATTTTAAACCAGCCTGAGCCAGTCGAACCCATCACATGAAGTTCAGTTCGACTGGTTCTTTTTTTTGTTTGCCCCTCCTGCAGATCGGGAGGCCAGCGAAAATTCCAGCAAAGGAAAGACCTCCCGCCATGAACGCTCGTTTTCTTATCCTCTCGTTTTTGTTATTGATTTCCGGATGCGGCGGTTCAGATCTGTCTTATGACAAAGCCGCCGTCCATGGAACGGTGACTGTCAACGGTGAACCCCTTTCCTCCGGCAAGATTCGTTTTATACCACTTGTGGATACGGTGAGCAAACTCACTGTGGCGGATATCGTCGATGGCAATTATGAATTCGATGTTGAAAACGGGCCGGGTGTCGGCGAGCATCGAGTGGAAATCATTTCCATCCGCAACACGGGAGAAAAAGTTCAAATCCCGGATGACCCCGAAGGCACCATGAGGGAAGAAACGGAACAGATTCTGCCAGCCATTTATAATACCAGTTCGCGATTGACCTTCGAAGTCAAAGCGGGGGAGAACGAAGGAAACTTCGATTTGAAGATGAAAAAGTAGCCTTTCAGATCAGGTCCGAATGACCGTTAAAACGAGCCGCTCTAGACTGTGTCCAGCTTTACTGTAGCGTCTTCAGGGTTATTTGTTCCGAGTAGATCAGTTGGAGACGCGCTACCGTTAAACGTGATGCGCACTAGCTGTTTTTTCACCAGAGCTTTACACAAGCTCCACGTTGTAACATGATAAGTCTCTATCAAACTATTATCGGAATTCCATTTCCTCAACTTCGCACCACAGGCCTATCATGAGCAAACACGTTCGCTGGGGTATTCTAAGTACAGCCAAAATCGGCACCGTCCAGGTCATTCCCGCCATGCAGAAAGGAGAGTTCTGCGAGATCGTCGCGTTGGCTTCCCGTAATCAGGAACAGGCTGAAACCGTCGCCAGCGAACTGGGAATTCCGCGTGCCTATGGCTCCTATGAAGCGCTGCTGGCAGACCCGGAAATCGACGCCATTTATAACCCGCTGCCGAATCACCTGCATGTCCCCTGGTCTATTAAAGCCATCGAAGCAGGCAAACACGTGCTGTGTGAAAAGCCGATCGGCCTCTCTGCTGAGGAAGGCCAGCAACTGCTCGAATGCGCCCAGGCTCACCCCGAAATCAAAGTGATGGAAGCGTTCATGTACCGCCATCATCCGCAGTGGCAGTTGACAAAAAAACTGGTTCAGGATGGCGCGATCGGCGACCTGCGCACGATCCAGTCCTTCTTCTCCTACTTCAACAACGACCCGGGCAACATCCGCAATCAACGCGAGATCGGCGGGGGCGGACTGATGGATATTGGCTGCTATCCGATTTCACTCTCGCGTTTTATCTTTGATGCAGAACCTCAGCGGGTTTCCGGCATCGTCGAATATGACGACCAGCTGGGCACGGACTGCCTGGCGTCAGCGACGATGGATTTTGGCAGAGGCACCGCCACGTTCACCTGTTCGACACAGCTTAACCCTTATCAACGGGTTCACATTCATGGCACGACGGGGCGAATCGAGATTGAAATCCCGTTCAACGCCCCCATCGACCGTCCGTGTAAAATCTGGCACCAGACGGGAGCAGACAGCAAAGAGCTCGAACTGGAAATCTGCAGCCAGTACACCATTCAAGGTGATCTGTTTTCGCAGGCCATCCTCAATCAGTCACCGGTTCCGACTCCGCTGGCAGATGCCATCGCGAATATGAAAGTCATCGAAGCGGTGCTGGAAAGCAATCGGAGTGGATCCTGGATTTCAGTGTAAAAGAAATCGACGCTACCTGAAGATCTAGACTGTGTCCCGTTTTACTGTAGCGTCTCCAGGGCTGCTTGGCCTGAGGATACCAGATTGAGGGACACGATACTGAAATGTGATGGTCTAGCTGGTCAGCGCGCACAGAGATCCTTTGAGGCAATTGCTTCATTCCTGATACACCAGATTATTTCCGAGTTCTGCGGGTCCCAGGTCTGTTATGAGCGGGGCGCGAGCACCATGATCATGTTTCGTCCACTGGCCATGGTTGCGGCCTGCTCGACTTTAGCGATCTCGGAAAGCTGTTCCTGGATGTCTCCCAGGATGGTTCGACCAAGTTCATGATGCGCGTTTTCGCGTCCCCGGAACATGATATTGAATTTGACCTTATCTTTCTGTTCCAGAAATTTGCGGGCACTTTTCAGTTTGAACTCAATATCGTGCTTCCCGATTTTCGGACGCATCCGAATTTCTTTCAGCTGCACCTGATGCTGCTTGGTATTTTTGCTGGTCTTCTTTTTACGCTCGTACTTCAGCTTACCATAATCCATAATCCGACAGACCGGGGGTTTGGCATCCGAGGCGACTTCAACCAGATCCAGGTTGGCTTCCATGGCCAACTTTAAAGCTTCTGCGGTAGGAATCACCCCTAACTGCTCCCCGTCTTGATCAATGACCCGTACCGGACTGATCCGAATCTGGTCATTAAGTCTCTGCGTTGTTTCGATTGCTTGTTTCTCCTTGTAATGTAAAAAAATCAGGTTACATGCCTTGAGGGTGAATCCACCTGAACTCAGGGCACACGCTTTCTATTATAGCTGGTATGAAAAAAAGAACATCTCAAATGAGATGCTTTGATCACCAGCCCGTTTCGATATTGAAAACTGACTTAACTATACTGTTCTATCTTAAGTTATATCAATACCGGGAAAGAGGCAAGTTTGACTGAGACAGTATTTTTAGTGAAAATCTCAAGATCCACTTAGATTCCCCTGTTTACCAGAGTAGACACATCGCAAAGAAACCCCGAAAAGTTGTCGTACTCTTCTGCTCGGTCAATTCGCTTCTTTCAAGGGGAATCGTTTCACTTCACCCGAAAAGTCCCTCAAATTCCGCTGTTTTGTCTCCGGAATGGGTACTGGCTCCCAGCGTGGCCCTGCGTTCCGGTAATCTTTAAAAGGATCCTGGCTGCCGGAATGATCTTTGAGCGGGAACTTCAGTGTCTGGTTCTGTAATGCTGTTCGCAGGTTCGGTGTAGTATCGGGCACTTCATTCGAAGCAGCATTTCCCGTAGCCTGACTCTGAGGGAACAAGGTCACTGCCCCTTCCTGCGGTCCAGGTTCCGGCAGATCATGGAAATCGGCTGCACGTGTGTCCGGCTGGTATCCTGACTCAGGACGAGGAGGAACCATCGATCGAGGTGCAAAATACGCCTCGGGTTCATTCTGACTACTGGTTCCTTCCAGATTTTGAATTGGTTTTTGTGCACCGGGAGTCTCATCAAAATCGATGGATCGAATGAATTCCGGATTACCTGATCCATCCTGCGGCACACCGGGAACGGCGGGAGGCATGAAATTGCCTGTCACTGGTTCCGGAGTCGGCTCTGCTGAATGTGGAGTGGGCTGCATCGGTTCTACCGGCACTTCACCGGGAGTCAGCAATTGTGGATAGACGCCTTGGGACAGTGCCCCTGTGTATTCCGGAGCATCTGCAATTTTCCGGACACGGCCTCGCAGACGATCACGTTCGGAGGCATCCATGTAGGCTTTTTCAGGCCAGCCCCCTTCGGCAAGATAAATATTGTTGTAAGCCAGCAGCGAGCCTTTTTCAAACTGGACGTTCTTGATCGCCAGAGAATATTCAACCAGTGAACGATAATAGCTGCCATCCGCTTCTGCCTGGCGGCGCTGTGCTTCGAGCAGCAGATCCAGCGTCGCATTATCCGATTCGTAGGCAGCTTGAACAGCGGCAACTTCCTGCCGCGCCGCGTGACGCCGGTTGAACGTGGTCTGCAAAACCGCGTAAGCACGATCCACGTCCGAAATCGCATTACTTAAACTTTGCACGATGGCTCGTTCCTGTTCATGCAAAATCGCACGATCCCGGGCCAGCAGCAGTTCAGCATGTCGCATGGCGGCATGGGCCTGTCGTTTCCCCAGCGGAACAGACAGCTCGATCCCCATCTGCCACTCCTGCAGATTGCCATCGAACAGAGTATTTAATGCACCATCAAACTCACCCACATTCGAACCTTCTGCCAGGAAGTTTTTACCGAACCCACGCCAGCGATAGCGACCGATCAGGTCCAGTTCCGGTTTCAGGAAGTTCTTGTTGGCTTCCAGTTCAAGTTCACGTTTTTTGATCTGCCAGCGTTGACGACGAATTTCGGGACGACGTTCCAGGGATTCGACCAGTGTTTCTTCCCAGTTGAATTCGACCTTGGCCAGCGAAGGTTCGTCAGCCGGACGAATTAATCGCCCATCATTAATGGGAATGCCCATCAGCATGCGCAGACGACGCTCGGCAACATAGACACCATGGTTACTTTGAAAGGTACCACCCTGGCTGCCATTGTTGGTATGGGTCCCATTCAGCAGTCGGCCGCTTAATGCATTTTCGACTTCAGCCTGATACCGGAAATACTGTTCGCGGGCCTGGGCTTCTTTTTCTGCTTCGCCACCACGACGACCATTCTCATACAACGCATGAATCCGACGCCAGGTTTCCAGCGCAGAATCACGAGCCATGATCTTGGCATCCAGATCACGGTAGCCGAAATACAGATCCCAGTAGGCATTCTCCACATCACTCACCATATCACGCACGGAGATTTCGAATTCTCCAAGGCTGATATCGGTATTGATGCGGGCAATAATCACACCATTGATCACACCAGGCGTGCCGCTGGGACCCGCAATCTGATTGAAACTGATCCCGCCGCCCTGCATCAGCGGGTGACGAAATTCCATTTCGATATTGTTCTGATAGGCATGGGGAAACTGGTTACCTGGTGAGTTGTTGGCATCATAGTCAATGTAATCACGCAGAGTAAATTCGGTTCCGGTCATGGCACGTTTGGTCAACTGTGCCTGGACCACCATCGCATCCTGTCGCAACAGTCGTGTTCCACCGCCGAAGAAGACGTTGTTTAATGCTTTATCATTTTTCTCAAAGTAAGTACTGGCAGACAGCGTGGTATCGTAGGCACTTAACGCACCGGCCACACCATAACGGGGGTCTGCTTCCGTAATCGCAGCATCGTATTTGGTATGCACCCCGGCAGGCGTATTTAACGCGATTCCGCCCACATCACCCAGAACTTTTGAACTCTGCAATGCCATTTTGACCGCTTCCTGCAGAGACAGATCCCAGTACTCAGGAGTAGCTGAACTGGAAACCGTTGCGGGCATCTGTGTGCCAATGGTATCACCTTCATCAATATCTTCCACATTGGGATACTCAATCTGAGTCAGGGCGCGCTGATATGTCTCATCACTTTCCACAAACTCTTCCTGCAATGAATTGCTCAGGAAGCGGCTGCACCCTGGGCCCAGCAGTACAACTGCGGCAAACAGGAGCATCATCCGGGCTATGAAACAGTTCATCGATTTTCCCTGGTCAGGAGGACCATTGAATTGAAGGCTATACGCTCTCTCAACTCATCGGCACAGAAACGCCTCCTCCCAAAGCAAATTTTCAGCATATTCGGAATATTCCGCACAATCGGATTATCCACAACTCCATCCAGAACACCCCTCTTAACGCATCTTACCCACTCGCACATAGTGGTTTGGGAATACATGTTCTGGACGAAGGAATCAATCAGTGAAGCTGCGCAATCATTTAAAGTTGTACACTAATTACTTTGGGGAGCGTGACCGCTTTTAGGGGGAGAATCGGAGTAGAGCAGGGATCGCTGTGCTAGACTGTGTTCAGTTTTCCGTAGCGTCTCCAGAAACATTGGGGCCGAGTATCACAGTACGCGAGATGCTATGCAAAAATGTGATGCGTTCCAGATTGAAAACAACTTCGGGATCAGACCGGCACTGTTCGGGATTGATCGTGGTACTACTTTCCCTGACTTCCCACTTTAGTAATACGTATGACGACTGAAGAATCTTCTTCGATTGAGAACCTCTGGCAGGAGATTGAAGAGCTTGTTCTGGGACTGGCCCAACTCGCGCGCACGGAGATTTCGAGTCAGAAATTTTACTCGGAACTGCTGGACCGCGCAGTAAGAGGTATGTCTGCGCAGGGATGTGTACTCTGGGTGGCCGACGCTACGGGTAATCTGGAAGCAAAGCAGCAGCGAGGCGCGCATCCGGAAACAAACATCGGTGCGCCTCTGAATGAACAGAAAATCGAACAGCATCGCCTGTTGCTGCGGGAAGCACTACACGAACAGCGACCTGCTACCATCGAACCACGGGGACGCTGGTCAGAGCAACATCGGGGCATCAATCCTCTGGATGAAAATCTGATTTTGTGTCCGGTCTCTATTGAAGCGCACCCGACTCCGCAGGTCGGCCTGCTGGAAATAGTGCATCACCCTCCCCGCTCTTTTTCAGCGCAGGAAGGCTATGTCAGATTTATCAGCGCACTCTGTGAAATCTCAGAGGATTTCTGTCAGCACAGCCAGTTGCAGAAACTGCGCGAACTGGAAGCGCTGTGGGAACAGTTTGAACGATTCTCCGAACACGTCCATCTCCATTTAAATACAGAACAGACCGCGTTCATCATCGCCAATGAAGGGCGGATTCTGATCGACTGCGACCGCCTGTCCGTTTTGCAGAAAACCGGTAAGACACATCAGCTGATCGCTGCCAGTGGTGTCGAAGGCATCGAACGCCGCTCGGAAACAGTCCAGCGGCTGGAATCCCTGGTGACAGCGATTCAGTCCCTGAAGCGTCCTTACTGGATTATGGAAGCGGAAGAAAAATATCCGCCGCAGATCGCTGAACCGCTGCATGCTTACCTGGATCTTGCCGGATCGCGGGCGCTGATGATCTTCCCGCTTGCACATATCATTCAGGAATCCACCGACGATCCTGCCGAGGCTCAAAGCAACGTCGAACAAAGCCAGCTGGCAGTCGGGGCAATCGTGATGGAGCAGTTCCACGAAGCCTCGTCCAGTCATACCATTCTGGAGCGGGCACAGGCCGTCTCGCGACATGGGGGAACCGCATTATATAATTCCCTGCGGTTCGAAAGTTTTCCCTTTTTCCCTCTCTTAAAACACTGGTCGTATTCCCCGCTCAGAAAAAAACAGTGGACGGGCCGCAAACTGATGACGGCAGCGTTGATCCTGGCCGTCCTCTCAGCCGTCCTGATCCTGACGCCGGCAGATTTCAAAATCGAAGGCACAGGAAACCTGCAGCCGGTCGACCAGCAAAACGTGTTTGCGACGGCGGACGGTGTTGTCGATCAGATCTTCGTCCGGCAGGCGGAACAGGTTTCCGCTAACACGACACTGTTAACACTGCGCGACTCCGATCTGGAACTGGAATTCAGCCGGGTGCGTGGCGAGATCCAGACCTCGCAGAAACGGTTGAATGTCATCGAGGCCGCACGCCTGGGACTCAACCCCACCGATGCCACTGCACTGCAACAGGCTAATCGCCTGACCGCCGAGCAGGAAGAACTCAACGCACGCCTGAAAAGCCTGAACGAACAGTCGACGCTGCTCAAGAATCAGCAGGAAGCACTTACGCTCAAAAGCCCGATCAGTGGTGAAGTCCTCACCTGGGACTTACAGGAAAAATTACTCGCACGCCCCGTTCAGCGCGGACAACAACTGTTAACCGTCGCCGATCTTAAAGGCCCCTGGATCTTAAAAATGGAAGTCCCCGATTCAGAAATGGGACATGTGCTGGCTGCACAACGGGCGAGTAAAGACCCCTTGTCCGTCTCCTTCCTGCTGTTGACTGATCCTGATCAGACCTACCAGGGAACGATTGAAAAAATCGCCGCGACCGCAGAACCGGACGCGGATGGCAAGCCGGTTGTGCAGATCACCGTTAAGCTGGACCACGAAACCATCAAAGGACTCCGCCCGGGGGCTTCCGTTCTCCCCCAGATCGACTGTGGTACGCGCTCACTGGGTTACGTCTGGCTCAGGCGACTGTTCGAAACCGTACAGCGCGAACTCTTTTTCTTTTAACGGGAACGACTCTCCTTGAGCGGATTCTCGTACCAGAACACACCCAGCCCCTGCTTCTGATCCCGCTCTTCACATGTGAGCACATCCAGGTCGCCGTCCGCATCCAGGTCGAGCAGTTCAATGCGATCGAACTTAATGCCCCGTGGTCCACTCATCTCCTGCGGCTCCCAGTTGAACTGATCTCCCTTGCGTGTACCACGCATCCAGACCACACCTGATTTGGGTGGCTCCGCATGTTCGCAACTGAGTACCAGGTCCAGCACACCATCCCCGTTCAGATCACCGGCCGCGACTCCTTTTCCGCTGCCTGTATTCTGCGGAAACGGAATCCTCTGGTGATCCCAGTTCAAGCCACTCCCATCCAGACGGCGATACCAGTGCACTTCATCCGGGGCGCGAGAGACCACCAGAATGTCCTGCAGGCCATCCTGATCCAGGTCGGACAGATGGGCAAACATCACTTCCCGATCCTGACCGCCGACCCAGTGATTCTTCCACGGCTTACCCATAAGAGCGATGGGGCCTCCCGGATTTTCCAGCCAGCGGCAGCCGCGCAGCTTTCCCTTGCGATCCGTGGTCAACAGATCCTGATCGCCATCCCCATCCATATCGACGGCAAACAATGACATGATCCAGCCAGCAGGGGAAAGGGTGATCCACTTGTACTTTGACAGATCGCGCGTATCCGAAGTCGGCATAAACCAGCCGATCTCTGCTCCCGAGCCTTTCCCGGCGGCCACCAGTTCTTCTCCGCCACGTGAATCGAGGCCAATCTTCGCAGGAACGGCAAACATCCACATCATCCGATCCTTCGAAGCAGGCAGCACTTCCTGTTTCCAGGAATTCTCGAACGGCTTCTCAGCCGGAGGCCAGTGCACGTAAAGCGCACGCGTTTTCCCTTCACAGCAGCTGACAACCGCCTTTCTCACATGTTGCCGATCCAGATCGATCCAGGCAGCGTCTTCCACATGAGGTGTCATGCCGACTGTTACTGCGGGCCAGGTCTTTTTCGCTTGAGCAGCGCCGGGATTGCGATAGATGCGGGTGATCCCTCCTTCTTCCCAGCCCGTCGTAATGTCGATTAATCCGTCGCCGTCTGCATCGAACAGCTTGACGCCGTCTGCACCACGGGATGAATTGTCAATGATATGACGTTCCCAGGGATTCCCCCGCCTGACTTCTTCTCCCGCCTCAATTTCGAGGGAAAGAAACGTCAGCAATAATGAAAAGCGCAGAATCGTTTTTGCAATCGTCAGCATGAGAGCCTCCTGAAACCAGATGTGGCGTTTTCTTCACTACCAGTATCACAGCCTCTTTCCCGGATCGCAAGAACCCTTCGTATCGCAAGGGATATTCCGCGAATCTGAGCTACTTCGGCTCGAAATTCTCTGCAGAGATTTGCATGTTTCCCCTGTTTTTCTGGGGTTAAGTATGCTGCGTGCTCCCATCGCCGGGATAACCGGGTCATTCGGAATAATCGATAAAGTTTCTCTTCAATGATAGCCGATCAACCTTAGGTACAGGCGATTGTACTACCGATGATGCGAGCCATCAGAGGTACTTTTGTGACACAGGATGGTCACATTCAAATGGGGGAGGAAACTGAGAATGCGCGCAGCTTTTGTCTGCATAGTCATGATTCAGCCGCTGATAGTATGCTCGGGCTGCCAGTGTTTTAAGGCCAGCAATGCGTACTATAACCTGATCGATGACATCAGCGATACACAGCTTTATGCAGACCGCTTCTATCGTCCCACCTGGGACCTGACGCGTATTGGCAAGCCAGACTGGTGTCAGTCACGCTTCAACCGCTGGTGGTGTAAATGCTGCAATGATTGTCAGCCACAACATTATATCAGCGATACTCCTGTAACCGACTACAGCAGCCAGCAGTCTTATGATGGCGCGTCTGTGGACGACCTGGTTCCTCTTCCTGAACCTTCCATTTTTGTGCCCCCTGATCCGTTTCCCGATGAAACGAGCATGGAGCCTGCACTTGAGGAGTCCGGCCCGGCGCTGGCGCCTGCAGTGAGTGCACCTTCCAGTTAGCAACAGCAGAAACAGAACGGGCACAAAATCAGACAACACAAGTCGAACGCGGAAAGAAACAGGTTCTCACATGACGAAGATGAGCATGACAAAATTCATTCAGAAAATGACGATTCTGGTGATCGCTGTCACAAGTAGCGTAACGGTTCCTCTCACCTCTGTTTCTGCACAACAACCACAATCCAACGAACGCGATGGCCAGAGCCCGGCCCTGACGAAGTCGGCTGCCGATCAATATCTTTTAAAAGACAATGATCGGCAGCTGACTGAATTCCAGCAGAAGCATCAGCACGTCGATCAGGAAATCCGCATTCCTGATGAAGCAGAACTGATCACCTTACTTACGAAAGGTAGTTCCTCCCGTGTTGCAAGAAAAGAATGCCTGTCACAGATTCCACTGGATCAAATGACGCAAGCAAATCGCACGAATGCCGAACACGTGTTAAAAGATCTCAGCATGTTTCGCGTTCTGCCCAAAATTCATCTCGACGTCAATCATTCGGCGTACGCCTTTTTCATCGCTCACCCCGATGTGGTCGTGAGTATCTGGCGTGAGATGAAACTGTCTGAGTTTCAGATGTGGCAGACCGGACCTTATTCCTATGAAGTCGATGCCGGCGATGGCACCGTGGGCACACTGGATGTCATTCTTCAAACACCGAAAGAGACCATCGTAGTCTGTTCGGGTGTCTATAAAAGCCCACTGCTGGCCAAGCCGATCTCGGCCAAAGCCCTGCTGCATCTGCAGACCGAATATTTTCCTGGGGAAGATAAGAAGATCGATTCCATCTCGCATCAGGTATCAATGTACGTCTCGTTTCCATCACAGACCGTGGAGATGGCAGCCAAAATCCTGGCTCCTGTGAGTAATGCGATCCTGGACCGTAACTTCAAAGAAGTTTCAATCTTCATGCATATGATGTCACTGGCGATGGAACGTCAGCCCGGCTGGGTCGAACGGATTGCCGGTCAACTGGAAGGGGTGCTGCCGGTCCGCCGTCCGCAACTGCTGAAAGTTGCTGCCCGCGTCTACATTGATGCCAGGCAGCGGGAAGCCGCCGCGGCTGCACGAAACGGAGCGGAACCCAGTCGCTTCGTGCCACCCAAGCCGATTGATGTTATCTCGCAAACCGGAAATCAGGTCCCGCGACCGTTGCCCCGGAATCTCAACGTGCAACCCGTGAGCCGCGCACAAAGTCCACAGTAAACAAAATCCTATGCAAGAACGCTCCGGTCAACGCCGCGAGCGTTTTTTGTTGCGCGGTCTGAGCACAAAGCCGAACACGGCCATCACGATCAGCAGTGGCACCACGATTTTGGGTCGGACGGCAACTCCCACGACCGCCATGATGATGACCACGAAGACCCACGGGGAAACATTCGCCCAGGCGGCATCCCGGTTTCTTGTCGGCAGCGCCAGCCAGAGGGCAAACATCAAGAGCCCTACCCGCATAAAAGCACCTGTGGCTACATCCTGCTGAGCGAACTGATCGGGGGGGGCCAACCAGAACAGATAGGCGGCAATCCCCAGGCAGCCCAGAGAGATAATACCTACCAGAGTCCGGTTGATCGGAATTTTTTCACCTGACATGAGTTCGCTCTATTACTTTCGTCCGGGGCGTGTGCGTTGATTCAGAAAGGCACCAAGGGCTAAATGATACGCGTCCGTCGTACGAAATTTCAGGTAATCCACGTTCACTGATCCACACTGCCGGGCCAGTGTCGCACAGAATTCCTGATACTGTTCCAGATAGCGGGCCCGTAACTGATGCGGATCGACCAGCTTGTTATCGCCGCGCCGCTCCAGACTGCGAAACTGAGTTGGCTTGCTGAACGGGAACTCTTCTTCTTCCGGTGTTACCACCTGAAACAGCAGCACTTCATGCCGATCATGCCGCAACTGTTTGAGAGTCGTCGTCAGCGCAGCGGGCTCGTCGAAACAATCCGAAATCAGCACAACCAGACTGCGGCGTTTGATGAGCGGCTGCACTTCACGCAGGACGGTCGAAATCGCAGTTTCGTTGCGCGGTCGCGTCTGATCGAGGACATCCAGCATCTGTCCGAAGTTTTTAGGATTCGCGGACGGTTGAATATATTCGCGGCGTTTACTGTCGAAGGTAATCAGACCGACGGCGTCCCGCTGACGCAGTAACAGGTAACCGAGCGCTGCAGCGAGCTGACGTGCATAATCAATCTTACTCAACGTCTTGCCGCCGTACGCCATACTGCCCGAACAGTCGAGCAGCAGGTAGCAGCGAAGGTTCGTCTCTTCTTCAAACTCTTTGACATAGTATTTTCCGGTCTTCCCATAAGCCCGCCAGTCGATGTGGCGGATTTCATCGCCCGGATAGTATTGCCGATGCTCCACAAATTCGACGCTCGCCCCTTTGAACGGACTCTTATGCTGACCCATCATAAAACCTTCCACCACGAGGCGCGTGACCACATCCAGTTTGCCAAACCGGGCCAGTGCCGTCGGGTCATCCAGTGGAGCATCGTGTGAAAGCATGGGGTGAGATTTCGAAATCAGGGGGTTGGTAAAAAACAGAAAGCACCGGGAGCGGACTCCCCGTGCTTTCATTTTAGCCGGTATTCACACGAATGTCGCTAATCAAGTTCTTTGATAAACACATTCCGGAAATAAAGTGTATTGCCGTGATTCTGCAATTCGATCTGCCCGGTCTCGTAAATCGGCTTATCGCGTTCCCAGTAATTTTCCAGCGTAACGTTGTCGGTGACCAGTTTTCCGTTCAGCCAGACGCTGACTTTTTCCCCCACCATTTTGATACGGAAGGTGTTCCATTCGCCTACAGGATTGTCTGCGGTGACCAGGGGTTTATCGGGGTTCTTCTTATTATTGTAGAGTCCGCCTGATCCCACGCCGTTAGCCGCTTTTACGGCGGGGTCCCAGATCTGAACCTGTGGTGAACCACGCAGGTAGATGCCGCTGTCGCCATCTTTTTTGATTTTCCAGTCGACCAGCATGTCGAAGTCGCCGTAATCTTTGGCAGTACACAGGCTCTTGCCTTTACCGTCGAACACAATCACGCCATCCACGACGTTCCAGTGTTCTTTCATTTCGTCGTCAGCTTTTTTCTGTGCTTCGGCCAATTCTTCAGGGCTCATTTTTGCACGGGTTTTAGGACTGCCAACCAGACCTTTCCAGCCAGTCAGATCTTTGCCGTTAAACAAGGCTTTGTAACCTTCGGGGGGCTGATTGAGTTTTTCTTCTTCGGCAGCTGCAAAATTGAGTGCAGAAACAGCCAGCAAAACAGCCAGCATCGTCGCGACGCGTTTCATGGTAGTCATAATCATTGCTTTCATTCTGATATCGGTCTGAAATCTTCCCGCGCGCTATACCAATGGCAGCTCCGGGAAGGACGGTACTCGGGAGGAATTTCTTAATTATCGAAAGGAATTGAAGCCACTTCAAGCCAGTCCCCCCTGATTTCGTCCGTTTCCCGCAAAGTCCCCTGCTTTCCCGGATGTCGATTTGCGATTGCTCTCGGCGACGATTAGAATGAGATTGAGATTTTTACGACTCTCCTGCAATTGATTCCCGCCTGTTACTCCAGTGAGAAAGCCACATCATGAATCGATGTCTGTTTGGAATCCTCAGCCTGCTGCTGTTGTTCGTATCCGTTGAATCCGTCTCCGCTGCGGCGAAGCAAAAAAATGTCATTGTAATTGTGGTCGATGACCAGGGCTTTCAGGCAGGTTGCTACGGAAACAAAGTCATCAAAACGCCGGGCATCGACATGCTCGCAGAATCGGGAACCCGCTTCTCCCGCGCCCACTGCACGACCGCCAGTTGCTCGGCCAGCCGTTCGGTTATCTTGACCGGCTTGTATAATCACGCCACTGGACATTACGGCCACGCTCATTCATACAACCACTTCAGCACCTACGCGACCGTGAAGTCACTCCCCATTATTCTGGAAGAAGCCGGCTACCGAACTTGCTCGATCGGCAAGTATCACGTCGCTCCCGAATACGTTTACCAGTTTCAGGAGTACCGCAATAAAGGCGTCCAGGGGAACCGCAACTCCGCAGTGATGGCCGCCAACGCGAAAGAGTTCATCACCGAAGACGACGACCGCCCCTTCTTTCTGTACTACTGCAGCAACGACCCGCATCGTGGTGGCGGCCCCGACGGTTATGCCAATTTTAATGACAACCCCGATCGCTACCCTGGTGTCACGCCTGTCAAATACAAGCCCGAACAGATCCAGGTTCCGCCCTGGCTGCCTGATCATCAGGAAGTCAAGGAAGAGCTGGCGGAATACTACCAGGCGATTTCGCGTCTCGACCAGGGCGTCGTTTCGCTGATCAACACACTCAAAGAAACCGGTCACTGGGAAGACACACTGGTGATGTTCCTCAGCGATAATGGCCCCCCGTTCCCCGGAGCCAAAACGAACCTGTATCAGCCAGGCATGAATCTGCCGTTGATCGTCCGCGATCCGACCGTCAAAAATCAGGGAATCGTCACCGATGCCCTTGTCACCTGGGCTGACCTGACACCGACAATTCTGGATTACTGCGATGTCACACCGAAGAAAGTTCCCAAACTGCAAACGGTCGTAAACAACGGCAAGCGCGTGGAAGGCAAAGGCAAGCCGGTGCCTTACACATTCCACGGGCGTTCATTCCTGGAGATCCTCGGCAAAGAGCATGCTCCCGAATTCGATGAAAGTTACGCCTCACACACGTTCCATGAAATCACCATGTACTACCCGATGCGGGTGATTCTGAGCGGCAACTACAAATACATCTTCAACATTGCCCATGAACTCCCCTACCCGTTCGCCTCCGATTTATATCGGTCACCCACCTGGCAGGGCGTATTGAAACGGGGTGATAAGATGTACGGACAGCGGACCGTTTATTCCTACCTGCACCGACCCCGGCACGAGTTGTACGATATCAAAGCCGACCCCTGGGAAGCGAAGAACCTGGCATTCGAGCCGGAACATCAGGAGACTCTGACTAAAATGCAGGAGAAGCTGAAAGCCTGGCAGGAAAAAACCAAAGATCCCTGGGTTTTGAAATGGGAATACGAGTAAAGCGGCGAAAACCAGGCTGACCAGAGCATCTCAATGTCCGTTTAGAGCGAATATAATAGCACGAGAGCCACTCAGGCGACTGGTGATCCGTATTAGCGAAAGATTAACGGCTGATACGACAATCTTCGCAGGGAATTATGGGAATTTAGACAAAGTTACTCGACGCCAGCGAGGGACCTGTCTATAATGCTGCCGTACGGTAACGACATTCGCTTACTGTATTTAGGGCTTTTAAACATCTAAATAGTGTCTAAGACAGGCGTTATTTGTATCTAAAACTGCTCTTAATCAGTCCATTTATGGACCCATAGCGCGGGGTGGAGCAGCCCGGTAGCTCGCGAGGCTCATAACCTCGAGGTCGCAGGTTCGAATCCTGTCCCCGCCACTTTTAATGCACTAGAGCCCCGAGAAACACTAGTTTTCTCGGGGTTTTTGCATTTCTCCCTTTCCAGTTGACTGACGTGACTCCCACCTTGACCCCGTTGGAATGCTTAGACTGTGTCCAGTTTTACTGTAGCGTCGCCAGGACCATTTGGGGCGAGTATCATTGATCGAGAGACGCTCTGGTTAAATGTCATGCGTTCTAGAAATTCGATGTAAATCATCCTCGGCGCGACTAAGTATCAATGAGTGAATAGAGCCCGCCGCCATCGTGCTTCAGTCTCCCTTGTTTCGCCAGTTCCTGCCAAACGGCCTGGGAATACTGGTTTGGCGGTTCAATGGCAACAACCCTTGATCGTTGACCCGAGGATGTGGCACCGTAACCCATTCCGGATTCATCATCCAGGCAAGTCAGCTTGAGACGTTTGCGAAACGCCTTCATGGCCAATTTAAGTTCCTTATTCGAGGGCAGTTCGGGTGTGGCTTCGGAGTCGACCAAAATGTATTCCTTTGCAAATCCTGATGAAACGATTAATGACTGTCTGACGTGCCCCCCAGTATGACACCAGTCACATGTCTTAATGTCCGATTGTACCAACGAGCGTGCTGCTGGTCTAAGGGCAGTATTTTTACATCAGACTGATGATCATTCCCTTCGAAAATTGAAGCCCCAGATTCAGGAGCGAGAGGGGCATGAAAGCCATTTAACCAGAAATTTACTGGAATCATTTCCGAGTGTTGTTTAGGATGTGTTCACTAGACTGTGTCCCGTTTTACTGTAGCGTCTCCAAGGCCATTTGGATCGAGTATAATAGATCGGGAGGCGCTACGGTTAAATGTGATGCGCTCTAGATTTTGAACGAAACGCCACTTAGCAGTCTCTTGCAGTCAACCTGCTGCCGGTAAGGCTGAAGCAGCTTTCATCTGGGAAATTTCGGCTCATCCTGTTGACGACAAATTCACTATAGGAGCACACTGATGAGTCACCCGCATGAGGACTTTTCCAGACTCGGATTTGCCAAAACATTTTTTCTGCCTGCTCTGTTGATCTTTCTGATCCCTACCATTTCTCTCATCCTCTTTATCTACATTCAGGGGGCTTACGACAGAGAAGGCCGTGATGCCGCTCTTCAGCAGATTCGTGCCGATCAGAGTCTTACCGCAGAACAGAGAGCCAATGCCGAAGAGTTGTTCAGCAATGTTCCCTTTTCGCAGCTGATTACCATTCCTGGAAATGAGGACATGGTGAGTCCCCAGGCGGCCTTCGACTATACCACGTTTCGCTGGGCAATTCGCTTCTCGCTCTTTTCCATCATTGGCGGCATTGTAGTGATCGCGCTGAGCGCGTTCTGCGTCGTGGCATCGCTTCGATCGCAGTGGATCCAGTACGTGAGCCTGTCGGTCAGTTGGCATGTGCTGCGCATCTTTGGTGCCGCGCAGGTGCTGATCCAGGGAGTGTTGTTATTTGCCTTGTCCTTCTGGATCACCGCGTTCTTTTTAGAGAGGTACGTCCCCAAGTTGATGGTCATTGTCGGCATCCTTGCGCTGATGGCAATCGCGGTCGTCATCAAGTCGATGTTCATGAAGCTCAACAATGAAACCGTTGTCGAAGGGACCGTGATCGAGCGGGACGCTTCGCCGGCGTTATGGCAGGAACTAAGTGCTATCTGCACGAAAGTCGACACCGAGATGCCAGACCAGGTCATCGCTGGTATTGACGACAACTTCTTCGTCACAGAGCAGAGTCTGACAGTAGGAGAAAAGAACTACTACGGCCGGTCGCTGTTTGTCAGCCTCTCACTACTGAAACAATTGAATGGCAGGGAAGCCGACGCTGTGCTGGCCCATGAAATGGCCCACTTCAGTGGCAATGATACGCTGTATTCGCAGAAGATTTCCCCTTTACTGGTCCGCTATGACAATTACCTGCAAGGGCTCTACGAGGGGGGAGTGTCGCTGCCGGTCTTCTACTTCATGAACTGCTTCCGAGCTTTGTACGAAGTCTCTCTGAAGCGTTTGAGCCGTGCACGCGAATTC
The DNA here is from genome assembly GCF_048262075.1 of Gimesia sp. Taxonomy (GTDB): domain Bacteria; phylum Planctomycetota; class Planctomycetia; order Planctomycetales; family Planctomycetaceae; genus Gimesia. Next base: position 316,375 of record NZ_JBLXFK010000004.1, on the reverse strand, counting down.
CGTGCGGATCGCATTGCCACGGAAGTGACGTCTCCGCGCGACATGGCTGGTGCGCTACTGAAAATTATTGCCTACTCGAACTACCGCGTGAAAGTCGAACAGGACATCTTCCAGAAAGAAGAGGTTCTGGAAAATGCGAATGTGTCGCAGGAGATCGCGCAAGGTTTTGACAACTACGCTGGCAGCTTTATGTCAACTCCGGACATCTCGCATCTGCGAACCTCGCATCCTTTTGACACACACCCCTCTCTGGAAGACAGAATGAAGGCCGTTGGCTGTTCCCTGGAATCGCCTGATTCGCAAGTCATGCTGTCCGAACCAGGCGATGGTCAGTGGTTTCAGAAAATCGATGGAGCAGAACAACTGGAAGATGAGCAGTGGAAAGAATATGAAGAGCGATTCCGCGCCTACCATGAGGAAACGCTGCCCTATCGTTTCCTGCCCGAGACCGATTACGAACTGGCGATCGTTCTGAAGGCGTTTCCCGAAGTACAGTTGACAGGAGAGGAAGGCCTGCTGACGATTGATCACACAGGCATCAAGCACCATCCCTGGGAATCTCCCGTGCAATTCAGCGACATCCAGTCGTGTCAGATGGACGACAAAGGGAGGTTGAATTTCACTTCCACGGGGGGCACTCCGAGTAAGATTAACCTCAAGAAGTTTAAGGATTCGGACCAGCAGAAAGTGATCGAGGTGGTCGAGCGTTACTACTCCCGCTACCTGGCTGCGAAAGAATATCAGGAGCACGTCAAACAATCTGGCGGTACCGATGACGAGTAAGCCTGCGATGCGGGAAAACGATACCGTTTATTTACTACGGGATGCTGCTTTTTTCTTTACAGGCCGCTGATTCCGCGGGCGGGGCTCGGGGTAGTTTGCCAGTTTTTGTTTTAGCGTTTTGATGACATCCGGGTGTTCGGCTGCCAGGTTTCTGGTTTCTAATGGGTCGGTCTGGTAGTCGTAGAGTTCGTAGACGGCGGGTGCTGTCGGGTTGTTGTAGGGTCGCCATTCGACCAGACGAAAACGTTCGGTGCGGATGGCGCGGCCCAGCTGCTGTTTGGGGTAGGCATGATAGGCGTGGTCTCTGACCCGAGCCGCCGGGTTCTTCAGAACGGGGACCAGGCTGACGCCGTCCATGGGTTGTGGGACTGTGGGTGCGGGGAGGCCGGCGAGTTCGGCCAAGGTGGGAAACAGGTCGACGCTTTCAGCGAGTTGTTTCGTGGAGGAACCGGGCTGCGTGACTCCGGGAGCCACGATGAGCAGCGGAATGCGGTTGGCCTGTTCGTAGTTGGTGTGCTTGGTCCAGATGCCCAGGTCACCCAGATGAAAACCGTGATCGCCCCACAACACGACGATGGTCTCGTCAGTCAGTTTAAGCTGGTCCAGTTCGTGGAGCACTTTACCGATCTGGGTGTCGACGAAACTCATACTGGCGTAGTAGCCGTGGATGAGTTTTCGCTTGAGTTCCTCGCTGAACTGCGCGTTCCGCTCGACTGGTACAGGGCTGTAATTGGTGATCTCACCGCCCCGCTTGCCGGCGACCGGAGGTGCGTTCGCGGGGAGTTCTTCAAACTGGGGCAGCGGCAGTTGTGACGGATCGTAAAGGTCCCAGTACTTCTGCGGTGCGCTGAAAGGGAGATGCGGTCGCGCGAAGCCGGCGACGATGAAGAACGGCGTTCCCTCTTGCTTGCGGCGTTGCTGGGCGGCTTTGAGCCTCTGCATGGTTTCCGCGGCCACACGTCCGTCAGCATATTTGATATCGGTCACGTCGGGCGATTCATAGGCAGCGCCGCGAGGCAGTGATTTGATACGGTCAAGCTGCTGATTGGTGAAGTAGGCTTCTTCGCGCGTGAGTTTTCCGCCCTCGGTACTGACGGGGTCGAGATATTCGATCACCTTGTCGTGGAAATGTGGGACGCTGAAAGACTTTGGATCTCCGTGGTTGCCGTGCCCGATGTGAAAAACTTTGCCCAGCGATTCGGTCCGGTAGCCGCCGTGTCGCGCGAAATACTGTGGCAACGTGACCGCATCGGGAACGATCTGCCGCAACTGACTGCCGAGCCCGTATAAGCCGGTCGACGTCGAGTGTGAGCCGAGCATCAGGGTAAACCGCGACGGTGCGCAAACCGCCTGGTTGCAATAGGCCAGATCAAAGCGCATCCCGCGTGCCGCCAGGGAATCGATGTTGGGTGTGCGGGCAACCGGATCGCCGTAACAGCCGAGCGCGGGCTTCAAGTCATCGACGAGGACCAGCAGGATATTGGGACGGTCTGCAGCGGCAGCGACACTGCTAAATGATAGCATTAACAGAAGCACAAACAGGAAGTGGACGCGACGCAGAGAATTCATATTCAACATCCCTTTGTGATTATTTCCAGGTATTCTCTTTGATCGGTTTGCCGTTGGTGGTCAGGATCTGAAAATGGTGAAAGCCGGATTTCATACCTGTATAACGCCAGACGACTTTTTTGTCCGGAGTGATTTCGAACAGCTTAACCTGGTCCCCTTTGGCGCGATAGCTGGCAACCACGGTGTTCCCGTTGGGTAATCTCTGCGCGCCGCAGGCGTCGGCGAATAACGTTTCACCTAAATCATCATTCGTCACACTCCAGACAATTTTGCCTTCAGGGTCGGTCTCGATGATGCGATTTCCGTTCGTGCAGGCAATCAACGTATTGCCGTTCTTCAGGCGGATGGCGGTGAAGGGCCAGTCGCGTTTTTCTCTGCCTCGTTGGTCGGTGGCAATCACTTTCACGACTTCGCCACTTGCCGGGTCATATTCTTTGACAGCAAAATCGAGCAGATGCGGGGCGATGTAATGGCCGTTGGGCAGGACGCGCAGCATACGGGTCTGCATATGCGTGTTGCCTGTCTGGCATTGCAGGGGTGTCGTCTTCACGATCTCTCCCTGGCGATTGATGACAATGGCGCGCGGCTGCGGTCCGAGTTCGGCAACAAGGAATGTGCCGTCCGGTAAAGGTTGTACCGTACTGATTTCTTTCTGGCGGCCTTTGTACTGAAACACAATCTGCTTCGTTTTCCGATCGACTTCGACGACGCCGCCATGGGGAAAGTCTTTCGTCCCATACAAGGCCAGCAATACGTTGCCGCTGGGGAGCACCCATCCGTCACTGGCGGGCATGTCGAATTTCCATTCCACGTCACCATCTTCACCAATGATGACTGCCCGATTCGCCTTGCCTACTCCCAGAAACGAATGGTGGATTGAAACGTTGTCGCCAGCATAAATGGCGACTGTCCCTGAAAGACAACACAAAGAAATCAGCAATGTTAGCCAGAGGCGGGATGACAGTGCGAAAAAGTTTCGACGAACGGATTGAGCGCTGTTCCGTATCTGCATGGATTTCGAACTCCTGAGAATGAATGGACGGTCAAAAGCGAAACCCGATTCTAACGCAAACGCGACCGGTAAGCGATTCATTCCACAAAACTGGTGTCCGTTTCAACGGAGATCTGATTTAGACTGTGTCCAGTTTTACTGTAGCGTCTCCAGGGCTGTTTGGCCCGAGTATATTAGTTTGCGAAACGCCATACTTAAATGTGATGCGCTCTAGAAGACGCTCAGTTCTGCATCATCCGTCAAAGTACCGAAGAACGCATCCGTCTCGGATTCCCAATCCGCCAGACGTCGTTCGCCGGTAGCCAGACTCTCCTGCATGACGCCATCATCCGCGTGTTCGTAGCCCAGCAGGTGCCCCAGTTCGTGCAGGATGACGGTCCAGAGGTCGACGTGTCCGGCGGCTTCGCTGTCGGGTAATGCGATCAACGAGAGTTCACTGGAAGTTGAATATTCGCTGTTGTCCGTGGGGGTCGCATCCACAAACCAGCCATACCCGGCGGCGTTGACGTCGATATAAATCGTGCCGGGAACAGCGCGGCCCAGCGTGCCTGCTGCCAAATCGACAACTTTAATATCCACTTCTGACAGGATTTGCTGCTGTTCAGAATCCAACTGCGGGCTGACCTGTTCGACGACGGATTCCAGTACTGCCTCTGCAGCGGTCTGCGTCACTGACTCCGCTTTTGACGGTGGCGACTGTTGAGACTCGACCGTCAGTAACTGGTTCCAGGCATAAGGGAAAAACGCTGAATAATTAACTGGTCTGGCATTGGTTTTACTCTTGCCGTAATTACCGATCAGTTGAATCAAATCTCGATAATTAACCCGATCGTTCTGGTCATAATCGGCGAACCAGGCATAGTCAGAACTCGACTCGCTGGGAGTCACACCGTAGACGCCAATCCAATGGATCAGATCGCGGTGGTTAATGACGTCGTCGTCATTCAGGTCAAAGGGGTTCGCACAGATTTTAGTATACGGCTCCGTGCCATAAACTTCGCTGCTATCACTGCCATCACTGAAAATGATCTCCGACTGAACTATTTCAAAGTCGGGGCGCTGTGGGCTCAGGCTTTTTCCTTCCAGATCCAGATCAATGCCATCTTGCTCCGTGGACTCAAACCTGATCCGGGCAAATAGAACGTACTGGTCATCCCCTGCGTCGGTCAGACTGCTCTCTGCAGACAGATTTTCGACCGTTCCTGTCTGATCATTGATGGTTCCTGTCTGGTTGTTCGAAAACGCCTTCCCATATTCAATACCGGTGGCAGTCGTGATGGAAGTATGGTAGGACAACTGCAGTGCCGCTGACAGAATCCCCCTGTCAGTGGTGGAAGGAGTGCTGATCCAGATTTCCAGCCAGTAGCTCCCCCACTCATCAATCCACAAGAGGCTGGTAGGGAGTTCTTCCGCCTCTCCAGTTGCGGAGGTCGGCGTTTCACCTCCCACGATACGCAAATCAAATTGAGCGTAAAAAGCGTCAACTTCATATGCACCGATATCAACGGCGGTTCCCACAATGCGATCAAAGCCAATCCCACGTTGATCGAATTCGAGCCCTGCATCAATGACCCTGGTATTATCACCCGCATTAATGGCTGAGCTCCCGGCGATCAATGCATGGGTTTTGGTCGGCCCTCCGTTGTCACGCAAGACCGGGTCTAACAGCAATGAAACAGTAGACCCAATCAAATTATTTAGCCCGGTATACCTGCCACGGATTTGAGAATAAGAAGTGAAGCCGGCTGTATTACCTGAAACAATGGAATTGGTAATCGAAAATGAGAGATACGTCTGGATGACAAAAATGCCTCCGCCTGTATAGTTTTTTGCTGTATTTCCCACGATCGTACAATTCGTGATCGTGAAATTATCGCCACCAATCAGATAAATCCCCCCTCCATCCGATTCACTTTTATTTCCGGACACGGTGCTGTTATAGATTTTAACCGTATTTGCACTTTGGGCAGAAATCGCGCCCGCATTTCCATACGACTTATTTTCAGCAAACGTGGAGCCGGAAACTAAGAGCGTGTCCTCACTGGAAAGTTGCCCTTTGAATGAAATCGCTCCTCCTGATTGATACACACGATTCTCGTAAAATGAGCTGTCGAATACTGATAAGTTTCCATAGCTCTGAGCAATGGCCCCCCCGGAACTATCTGCGCGATTCTCAGTGAAGGTACTTGCAGTCACGGTCAGATTGCAGAGTATGATCTGAATCGCACCACCTGAAGAACTCGCATCATTCTGCGTGAACTGGCTGTTCTCAATGAGTAGCAGATCATCCGCGGGCTCAAATGAAGTACCGAAACAGAAAATGGCACCACCATTGGTAGAGAGCGCTTCGTTCTCCATAAAATCACATTGACTTACAGTCAGAGGACCATCCTGAAGGTACAGTGCCCCACCTGAATTCGAAAGATTTAACTGGAATGTTGAACCGGTAATCGAAACACCAGTTGCCCGGTCAGTATAGATGGCCCCTCCCGCAATAATGGACTCATTCCCAATAAACTCCGAATCGATTACCGTCAGAATGCCTTCATCCTGATAGATGGCACCACCATAATACACCAGGTATCCATCACCGATTCCATTCTCTTGAAAGCGTGAATTTTTTACAGTCAGAAGTCCTGCACTGGAATAGATACCTGCTCCGTCTCTTTCGGCTGAATTCCCGCTCAATGTCGCATTCAATATAGACAGAGATTCCAGGTTGTAAATCGCGCCTCCCTTTTCTGCAGATCCATTGCTCAGGGTCAGGCCGCTAATTTCAACCGTAATCCGCGTTTCAGAATTGCCATCATCGATATTAAAAATCCGACTGTTCCCATCCCCATCCAGCGTGAGCTGATCTGCCCCTAAACCGATAATGGTCACGTCATCGGTAATTACGAGCTCATTAAACAAAATCAGCGTCTGATCAAACAGACTGGCATCAAAGGTAATAGTATCCGTAGTGTCTGATTCATTCGACAGCTTGATGGCTTCCCGCAACGACAAGTTGCCGGCGCTATAGTCGCCGTCATCGGTATCCGTGGCTGAGTCGACGAGAAAATGTAAGGACTGCAATTCGAAAGCACCGATGTCAACTATACCATCAAATATTCTTGGGAAACCGGTTCCCCGCTGATCTGTCGTCAGCCCCGCGCTGGTGGCTGCGGAATTCTGGCCGGCGTTGATCGCGGCGCTGTCAGACAGCAGGGCATACGTTTTTGTCAGCCCCCCATTGTCTTTCAATTCCGGGTCCAGTAGACCAGTGATGCTCTCCTGGATAATGTTGGCAGTGCCGGTGAAATCGCCGTCAACCTGGTGACCTGAGTCAGCGTCATTCCCAGCGATGATCGTATTGGAAATCGTTGTAGGCGCGGTGCTAAACAGATAGATTCCGCCTCCTTTGCTGATATTACTTCCGGTAGCCACATTATTAACGATTGTGCTGTTAATGACAGTCACGGGCTTGCTGCCGAGTGCAAAAATCCCCCCTCCATTGAATACGCTGCTGTTTCCGGAGAATGTACTGTTATAGATTGTGACACTCTTAGACCCCTGGCTGTAGATCCCACCGCCATTGACATCGGCTGTATTTCTGTCAAAAGTCGATCCGGAAACGAAGAGCATACCACTGTTATTAATCGCCCCACCGCTGAAATCAGTATGATTCTCAATAAAACTGCTGTCATTCACAGTCAGGTCACCGAAAACATTCGAAATGGCACCGCCGGGAAACTCTGCCGTATTTTCAATGAAGGTACTGCCATTGACGATATAAATACCATCGCGCAATAGAACAGCCCCTCCCCCGAGTCGGGCATGATTGCCAGTGAACTGAGAGTTTTCTATCAAAACCAGTTCACCGTCTTCCGGGTAAGGGAACGTTTCCCTGTGATAGATGGCCCCTCCATCACTTTCTTCTGCCGTATTCCCGATAAACTGACTGCCTCGTACCGTTAAAGAACTGGCATCATCATAGATAGCCCCACCCGATCCGGCAGTATTGCCTGTGAAGATGCAATTCTCAATCGTCAGATTTTCGGTGCTGAAAATGGCACCACCATTGTCTGCCAATTCAGTATCAACGGTATTGGAATTCCCGTTTGTTAACGTCAGACCACTGATCTCTACCGTGATTGTTGAAGAACTGGAATCATCATCAATACTAAAAATTCGACTGTTGTTGTCGCCATCCAGTGTGAGTAGATTCGCCCCCAGGCCGGTAATCGTCAGGTGATCCGAAATCAGCAATTCACTGGTCAGCACAATCGTCTGCCCAGCGAGCGCAGCATCGAACGAGATCGTATCTGCGCCGGCGTTCGTATTGGCTGCTTCAACGGCGGCTCGCAAACTGCCCGCGCCGGAATCGTCCGTATTCAAAACCGTGAGCGCGGTCAGCTGTGTGCGATCTTCCAGCGTCTCGATGACATTGCGGGAAACCAGAGCCTGGGCGGACGGGGTTTTCAGCCGTTGATTCCGGGAATGACGTCCACGTCGAGGGAGAGTCGAGCGCATACGGAGCTGGTTCTGTAACGCAGTGAGCCACTGTTGTATTAACATATTGAGAACAATCCGATTGTATTGCGGGGACTCGGTTCCGATTAGCTGTCGTGTCATCACGACTGACTGGAATGAGTAGTGTGTGGTGAGTTAAAAATTAGAGATCTGAATTGAATTGAGGACAATTGAGTATTTTGTGTCGAGTAGGTCGTATACTACCAGAGACCAAAGAGGATACAAACGTATTTATTCTGTCTTAGCACTAGTTTCATCAAAAGAAGATTTCAAAAGAACACTAAAACGACGTTAATACTGATTCTGCGGGAAATTCCATGAAAAACTGATCGAAGGCGTCAGCAGCAGAGAAATCGTGATCGCCGGACGTTGTGTTTTTCGGGAGATCCTCTTCTGTTTCGTGTCTGTTTCCAACCAGGGGATCCCGTTCGCTGATAATCTCAGCTCCCGACTCATCCTGAACTCTGACCGGGCTGCCGGGCAGGTCAATCAGTGTCAGTTGGCTGCTATAAGCGAATTCATGGTTCGAGGGAAGAATTGCAGCGGCGAGCATATCATCTGGCTGCACATAGTAGTCGAATTGCAGGTTGCCCTGTACCAGATCGTTGAAGGCCGGAATGTCGCTGGCAGGTTCCGGATTGACCCAGACCGGATCGCCTGGTGATGGATTCACAATCGCTTCGCTGGCAGCGTCCCCCGTCAGGCGGATGTCGAGTTGATTGACTTTGATTTCCGGATTTGCTGCTGATGTCCGGTGATGACGGCCCCGTTCGCCGTCTGTCGATTCTGTAATGTTCGCCTGAAACTGAATGCGGGCAAACAGCGTATACTGATCGTCGCCGACGTCGGTACGAGATGTTTCTGCCGAGAGATTTTCTATCGTCCCGGTATTCTGATTGATGGTTCCTGACTGATTTTGAGCGAAGGCAGCGCCATACTCAATACTGACAGCGGTCGCGGCTACGGTATTGTAATTCAAATCAAAGCTGGCAGACTGAATTCCTGGAGTGGTGGAAGCGGGCGTATGGAGCCAGATTTCGACCCAGTAATTTCCTGCTTCGTCCAGCCAGACCCGGTTTTCGGGCAGTTGTCCCTTCTCGCCATTGTTGAGTTTGCGTGAGTTTGAATTAGCAAACCGGAAATCAACCTGGGTGAAGGGGGCCTGCACTTCGAACGCCCCGATATCAACGGTTCCCTCTTTAATCCGTTGCGATCCCTCGCCGCGCTGGTCTGTGGTGAGGCCTGCCTCTGAGGCTGCCTGATTACTGCCTGCATCGATGGCCGCGCTACCTGGCAGTAAGGCGTGCGTTCTGGTCGGACCGCCGTTGTCTCTTAACACCGGATCAAGCAGACCTTCAATACTGTCCTGAATGATGTTAAAACCACCTGAATAATCGCCTTTGATCTGAGGAGAAGCAGCAGCCACATTTCCTGCAATGATGTTGTTATTGAGTTTGGGCGTGAGATATATACTGGCAGCATCGAACCAGACACCGCCGCCTGACTGACCAGCCGAATTCCCGGTAACAGTACAATTTGTAATGGAAAAAGTATACAATAAACTTAAATTAGATACAGAAAAAATAGATGCTGGTAGCAAACAATAATCGTCGTTTTGATCAGGGAGAATTGCCAGAGCTGTTAAATCCACCATACTCAATGATAGATCTGATGTTAGTAAGTTATCAGTTGTCTCAGGATCCTGCGAAAGCGTGGTGTCATTAGCTGGTTCAGTAAGAATGGGGCTTGTATCAGCAAATAGTTCCACTGCAATAATTGGATCCACTGAAATCGAAGGACCTGGAACAAAGAAATCAGAATCCGTAGCGTAATAAAATCCTCCTCCTTTGATCCCAGCATGATTATTGGAAATGGTACTGTTTGAGAGACGCAGGTTACTATAATAATCATAGATGCCCCCACCATAATATGACGCTGAATTATGCGCGAGTGTACTCCCGTTAATTTTCAGGTTTCCGCTAGAGTAAATACCAGCACCGTACCCGGCTTTATTATTTGTGATTGAAGAGTTCTCGACCGTCAATCCAGCGCGAACCAGAATCCCGCCACCAGCCTGTTGTGCCACATTCTCAGAAATACTGCTGTTGTAAATCGTGATCACACTATAGCGTTGATAAACACCGGCCCCATTTGAAGCCGTATTGGCAGAGATCTTACTGTCAGTGATTGTGATATTACCGTGGTCATTATAAATCCCACCTCCATCAACTGCTGTATTTCCTGTAAAGGTGCTGTTAGCAATCGTGAATTCCGAATGGGAACGATCAGTATTGACACTTTGGTAAGCCTGGCTTAACACTGAGGCGCTAATGGAAGTGTTACCACACCAGCCCAGATAGTAGACAGGGCGATTGGTATAAGAACTGTATAAAGCACCGCCCTGAGTTGCTGAATTCTCAATGAAAGTGGTATCAGTAATGGTGACCAGATTATACTGGTAATCTAATGAGCGGATAGCAGAATAATAAAGCACTGTTTGTGGAAGATGAGCTGCATACCGGGAGACTCCCTGCAGGGTATAGATTCCCCCTCCTTTTTGAGTCGCAGTGTTGCGAAAGAATGTGCTCCCCGAAATGATCAAATCCTGTGTGGCATTATAAATCCCGCCGCCATAGGCTGCTGTATTTTCTGCGAACACACTGTCTGTGATCGTCAACACGGTACCCGCGTGATAAATCCCGCCGCCAACACTGGTTGCTGCATTCTCTGAAACGATGCTGTCGGACAGCGAAAGCGTTTCGTAGTTCAGAATGGCGGCTCCTTGTTCAGCGAATCCATTCGTGAGTGTGAGTCCTCTAATTGCGACAGTGATCGTTGTATTTTTGTCACCATCATAGACATCGAAAATGCGACTATTGTGATTAGCGTCGATTGTCAGTTGATCGGCACCCAGGCCGATAATCGTCAGGTCATCCCTGATGCGCAATTGATTATTCAACAGGATCGTCTGCCCGGCGAGCGCGGCATCGAACGAGATCGTATCTGCTCCTTCGCTCGCGTTGGCCTGTTCTATAGCAGCGCGGAGACTGCCTTCGCCTGAGTCGCTGGTGTTGACTACCGTGAACGCGGTCAGCAGCATACGGTCTTCCAGTGACTCGACCGCATGGCGGGGAGTGGCGCGCGCGATGCAGGGGGTGCGGGCGTGTCGATTCCGGTGTTGTCTGATCCGCGCGCTCTGTCTGAAACGGCTACGGTATTGCTGCTGGAGAGTGGTTAACCAGTGGAATGGGAACATGGGGGATTATCCGGTTGTGAATCGCGCTGTCGTAACATTTGGACACCTTCAGTCTAAGAAGATGTATACTACTGTAATCTGAAGTAGATACAAAGAATACTTGAAGAAACTTGCCCTGGATTCATGGTGATTTATGTCCACATTCATCTCACACATTTCATTAGAAATCCCTTGAAAACAAGGGTTTTACTGCTCACATCACTGCTGGTCAGTGTTTATCTGAGGGTCTGCCCTGACTTTCGGGTAGAATCTACTGTATATGCTGCGGCGGCCCCGCCTGTTGTTCAGATTGGTCTGGCGCAGTTGGTAATCGCAATTCAAGGAGGTGACTTTGATGCAGATCGGTGCTTTGCGGTTTCTGGTTGAGGGCTGTCTGAGCGGAAGTTCTGCCTGGCGATGTTTACGAATTGAAGATCCTCGCGAACGGCGTTCACCAGTCAAGGCGATAAGTCGTGATACCGGTGTGATACTGGCTGAAACTGCACCACTGAGTAACGACGGCGGAGTGAACTGCGTCGATCCGCAGGAATTTGAACTGCTTATCGGGAACAGGTGGCAGCGTTGGCTGATTCAAGGGTACTTAACAGGGGGACTTTTATGGTGCTCTGCCGGCCAGGTGCGGAATGATCCAGTGCTCGTAGAACTGGTCACGCGCGCGACACAGTTCAGCGCAGTTTCGAGAATCGCGACGGCGCGTCAAGATATATTTATCGAACCGTTTTTATTCAGTGGTTCTGGAGCAGGAACCGGGAGCATGAGTCAGCCGGTGTTACGATTTTTCAGGTAATCTATGCGAATATTTGAAATTTCAGTCAGCCAAACTGTCATACCAGACGTTCTCCTGCTTTTCAGATTCGAGCGGATGTGTATAATCCGGTACGTTTTGAATTTCACCTTTACCGATTGGAGTGAGAATGTTTGAATGGATGGCCAGCCCGGAAGCCTGGATTGCGTTGGCGACCCTGGCGTCGCTGGAGATCGTCTTGGGTATCGACAACATCATTTTCATCTCCATTCTCGTGGGTAGACTGCCGGAAAAAGAAAGGGATCTGGCCCGTTCGCTGGGGTTGGGGCTGGCGATGGTGGCGCGTCTGGTTCTGCTGTTTTCGATCTCGTGGGTGATGGGGCTGACGGAGCCCTGGTTCTCGCTGTTCGAGTGGGATTTCTCTGGACGGGATCTGATTCTGGTAGGAGGCGGCCTGTTTCTGCTGGCGAAAGCGACGCATGAAATTCATAACAGCCTGGAAGGTGGTTCGCATGAAGAGTCGGCTTCGACCGCTGTGCAGGCCAGTTTTGGATCGATACTGGTGCAGATTGGTGTGCTGGACATCGTGTTTTCGCTGGATTCGGTGATTACTGCGGTCGGGCTGTCGGACCATGTATCACTGATGGCGGTCGCGATCATCCTCTCCGTTGTCGTGATGCTGTTTGCGGCGAAGCCGATCGGCGATTTTGTGGACGACCATCCGACGATAAAAATTCTGGCGCTGTCATTTCTGATTATGGTCGGCGTGACGCTGATGGTGGAAGGGTTCGGCGTGCATGTGCCCAAAGGATATATCTATTTTGCGATGGCGTTTTCTGTTTCGGTCGAAATGCTTAACCTGCGAATGCGAAAGAACCAGGCCAAACCCGTACAACTGCATAAACCTCTGAGCGAGAGCGATGCGATGTCGCTCTCGCCTGAGAACTTACCGTCTAGTTAAGGTTTCTGCACGGTTGGTTCATGATCGTTCCATTTAACTTTGGGGACCGGCTGTGTGACTTCACCTGTCGCCGCCCATTCGGTGCCCCGCTGGAGCGTGATCTGGAAACCGGTTCCCTGCAAAGCTGTGACGTCATGCCCCAGTGTGGTATGAAACACGCGACCTTTGTCGTAATCGATGGTCATCATAATCGGTTCATGTTCGCCGGTGCCCCGCTGATCGGGTTCGGAATAAGCGGTTGCCAGGATGTTGACATTTTTGGCAGGGCCTCTGAGTTTGCCGTAAACTTCATCAGCGGGATGCATCCACTCCTGGGGAAGTCCTTTTACGATAGGATGCTCGGGCTGTCGGACTTTGACGACAACGGGAATCCGTGTGCCGTGTGTTCCTCCACGGCCGGCGGAGGTATCTTCGACCCACTCTCCTTCGCGAAGACGGAGCATGGGGCCGGAGTTTTCATCGCGGCCTCCCCAGCCACCGACGGCGATCATTTCGTTGTAAGCGGGCCAGTCGGGGAATGCGTTGTCGGCAGCGTGCACGACAACGAAGCTGCCTCCCCCGCTGACATATTTTTCGAACGACTGCTTCACTTCTTCGGGCCAGCTTTCTCCGTTGTAATTGCTGACGATGACATCGTATTTGCTGAAGTCAGGCCGCCACGTTTTCCATTGTTCGGGTGCTTCCCGTTTGATGCGGGCCACCGTTTCTTCCCAGCGTTTGAGTTGCTCGACATCGTATTTTTCCTGATCTTTTCCGGTCGGTACGCGCGGCTTGCGGGGGATGCCTTCAGGGGTCGTGGAGACTTCGACAGTGAAGCGGCCCGAATTTTCGAGGATTTTTTTGAGGAGCGGCGTTGTTTGTTGCCATTGATGATTGTTCTGTCCGTCAATGAGCAGGACCGAGAGTTTGTCTTGCTGATCCTGGCTCTGGGACTGCTGTTCCTTCTGATCAGCCTGGTTGGAAGCCAGGCAGGAGACCGAGCAGCAGATGAGTAAACAGAGTAACGAAAATCGGACAAAAAAAGCTGAGCACTTCAACGGGTTTCTCCTCGGTTGTGTCGGATGTGAATCAAGGTTTGATCATTTTAAGGTAGCAGCAGCCGGGCCGGAAGTCACGTAAAAACGAAGTGATGAAATGCGAGTTTACATTCAAACTGTTGGAATTCATCGACTTACCGCAAGCCGGGAATGATGAAATCGCGAAACAGATCTCATCAATTCTAGAGGCAGGCCATAAAAAAAGCAGGAGCCCCTGATGGGAATCTCCTGCTTAAAATTCGTTTGACGAATGCAAGACGGCTTAGAGAGTCTTATCGCCTTTTTTCCAGTTACAGGGAACGTTTTCGCCTGTCTGGAGTGCATCAAGAACACGCAGTACTTCTTGTACGTTTCGTCCGACGCTCAGACCGTGAATGGCCAGCCACTGGCAGACACCTTCGGGGTCGATCAGGAAGATACCACGCAGTGCGATGCCGGCTTCTTCTTTCAGCACGCCATAATCGACGGAGAGCTTATGAGTGCCATCAGCCAGCATGGGGTATTTCAGATCAGCCAGTTGAGGATCAGCGTCGCACCAGCCTTTGTGGGAGTACTTGCTGTCGGTGCTGGCAGTCAGAACCTGGCAGTTACGTGATTCGAATTCGCCGAGAGAATCATTGAATGCGACCAACTCTGTAGGACAGACGAACGTGAAGTCCAGGGGATAGAAGAACAGGCAAACCCATTTACCTTTGAAGTCTTCCAGTTTGTAGTCCTTGAATGAATCAGAGGCGCGATCGTAACCCTGCAGTGCAAAATCAGGAGCGGGTTGCATAACTTGAACTGTCATTAGTCTTTACTTACCTTCAAAATATAGGTGATAGAAATATTGTTTCCAACAGCGTGCGGGCTGATCGAAGTTCGAAGCAACCCGCATTGTGAGCGTCCGTTTTAGAGACCAGCCTTGATGACTGCCAGTGAACCGGGAGATTTTTCAGCATCTTTCCCCTGAGTTCCAAAGACGGTCAAATACAGGTTGCCTTCTTTGTCAAAAGCAATGGCAGCTGGTTTGTCGAGTGAGATCACTTTTTCAGCGGTCACTTTATCGCCTTCGATTTTCAGTTCGAACAGACCACCTTTGGTGGCGTCGACCCAGGAGAAATCAGTGGCGTACAGCTTCTTGGTTTTAGGGCTGTATGCCAGACCAGCGATGTCGTTCAGTCCGGTTTTCAGGCTTTTGGTGAGTTTGCCTGTTTTGGGATCGTAGAATGTCAACAGGCTATCGTCGGCGACATTGACTTCACCCATCTGGCCGATGACCAGTTCTTTTCCATCCAGAGAGAATGTGATGGCAACTGGAGCATCGACATTGGTTGCTTCTTTGGTAGCGATGCTGGGTTCCAGTGGACCGGCTTTACCGTCTTTGATCACAGACTTGGCAACCCAGCCTTTGGTATCGTCACCATTACAGGTGATAAAAATTGCTCCGTCCCCCACGGCAACGCCGTAGAAGTTACCTTCGCCTTTGGCAGATTTGTCGCCGGCTTTGATGGGACCCAGAGTCTGAACGGCAGTGTCTTCTTTGACCCACTTTTCCAGAGGCTTGTCGCCGACTTTGTAGATGCGAACCAGTTCCTCTGCATCGGGGCGGCTGCCATCACCCACGACGAGATGATCTTTATTCATGAAGGCCAGACCCAAAGGTCCGATGTTATATTTGGGACCTTTGCCGTAGACGTCGGTCGGGTACCCGGCGATTTCAAGATCGACGGTTTTACCTTTGGCGTCATAGCGGTAAACACCATAGCGGCTGGCAACAAAGACGTGCCCTGTACCTTCCTGGATGGCGATACCGCTGGGGCTTTCGAGGTTGGTCACCAGAGTTTTTACAGTGACAGCAGGCTTTTTAGGTTCTTCCTTCTTGGGTTCTTCTTTTTTAGGCTCTTCCTTTTTAGGAGCAGGCTTGGTCTCTTTTTTAGGTTCTTCTTTCTTGGGCTCCTCTTTTTTAGGAGCTTCTTTTTTGGGTTCTTCCTTCTTGACTTCTTTTTTCTCATCGCCTTTTTTGTCACCTTTTTCATCGGCGACCAGGTAAGAACTTCCGAGCATCAGGCAGGCTGCGGTCAGGCAGTATGCGGTTGCTTTCAAGAGTTGTTGTAAATTCCACTGCATGGTGTTCATCTTCCTTTGAAAAGGGGATTTTCAATTAGTTTTGCGTCTCGTCTTCATGCATGAGACATCCGCCGAGAGTATTGATTCAGGGTAGCTCAGGTTCTTTATGCTCAGGATAATTCGAACTGGATAAACCTTCTTTCATGAAGGTCACCAGGTCATCCACTTCCTGAGGGGTTAAATTCAGTTTGAATATTTCTTCATCGAGAAATTCGTTGGGAATCCCCCCTTTATTATAGTGATCTACGACTTCTTTCAAAGTCTTCAGGCTGCCATCGTGCATATAAGGGGCAGATCGGGCGATATCACGGACGGTCGGCGTTTTGAAGCTGCCATGATCTCCCCCCAGATTACTGATGGTTTTGCGACCGGCGTCCGGTTCTTTCGCATCCATGCCCACGCCGACGTTATGAAAAGCGTGATCGGTAAACGTAGGGCCGGAATGACAGGAACTGCAGGCTGCTTTTCCGAAAAACAGCTGCATTCCTCGCTGTGCCGATTCGGAAAGGGCATTCTTGTCGCCGGCTTTAAAGCGATCGTAGGGGGCATCGCCACACAGAATGGTGCGTTCGTACGTCGCAATGGCTTTCGCGATGGTTTCTTCAGTCGCATCAGAACCAAAGATCTTCTGGAACTGTTTTTTGTAGCCGGGGATGGCGTTGATCCGTTCGACGGCTTCTTTCGTTGTTAAATTCATTTCGATCGGATTCGCGATCGGGCCCAGCGCCTGTTCTTCCAGTGATCCGGCACGGCCGTCCCAGAAATGGAACTTGTTATAGGCAGCATTGATCACCGTAGGTGAATTGCGGCCCCCCTTCTGGCCTTTGAAGCCGGTCGCAAACTGATCGGCGTTGCTGTAACCTTTAACCGGAGAATGACAGCTGGCACAGGAAATGGTATTGTCGCGCGAGAGTCGTTTGTCAAAATACAGCTGTTTACCCAATGCGATTTTTTCAGCGGTGGGAGGATTGTCTTTCGGAAATTCGATTGGAGGCAAGCCAAGGGGAACCTTGATGACCGATTCTTCTGCTTGAACCAGGGAAACAGTGAAACCGACAACCAGCGTGATCACGACTCCTGCTGACAGGATCCGCGCAAATTTCCGATAGGTTGCAGACGCCATGAATTCTCCTCAATTG
This sequence comes from Gimesia sp., assembly GCF_048262075.1. Lineage (GTDB taxonomy): Bacteria > Planctomycetota > Planctomycetia > Planctomycetales > Planctomycetaceae > Gimesia. The sequence goes on along the minus strand of NZ_JBLXFK010000004.1, from coordinate 299,252 downwards.
AACGACTCAGATAGCTGATGCAGGACGACAGAGAGCTGTTTCAGGGGAGGAGGCATCCACAGTTTAAAATGTGCACGCTGACTGATCAGCCCTGAAACTGCCTTAACTGTTTATTTTTAGTTGCTCAGCTCAGGACTGCAAGTCACTATCGAGAGGGAATTGAGTTGAAAGTCAGAATTTCACAGGATTTAGGGCGGCATACTCATGTCGTAATCGCTTGGGAATGACAGAGTTACCGATGCCGGTTCCAGGAGAGCGCCAGTGGAATCGTGGCCAGCGGCGCGAAAGCAAGCGCAAACAGCGAGAGGAAAAAAACGTACAGACAGAACATCAGGGTCTCTTGCAGTCCCGCCGGAGTGGGAAATTTAAGATAGATCGCGGCCAGAGATCCGATCAGCCACAGTCCGCCAGCGATCCCGGCAGTCGATATTTTGATCAATCCTCTTTGACAGGCAATGACAAAAGCGGTCACGACGCCGACAAAGATCAGGAACGCCAGCACCAGGAAAAACGCCATCTGGTAATAGAGATTGTTGGGGGAATGGGAAACACGATCTGTTGAATTGACAATGAAGACAAACAGCCCGAAGCAGCCAATGATGCTGCCGATCACCAGAAAATAAAACCAGGAGCGTCCGGTCCAGAACACGGAGATCACATTCGCGGCAATCGTCCAGAAACAGGCCAGGGTCCACAGGAAATACGCGGTATAGCCGAGCAGGAACGCCATACCCCTGTAAGCGACAGTCGAAGCCTGGTCACCCTGAAGCATCCAGGGACTGACGAAAATCAGCATATTCAGCATCAATCCCGCCTGAATCAACAAACTGGAATAGAGCACTGTTTTGACCAGGTTTCCGAACAATGCGACTGCGAAATCGCGATCCGATAACGGGGTGACCGCCAGAAAGCCTTTCATTTCCGTTCTGCCCAGCCCGCATGTTCCTTCACCGACGATCAGCCCCACTACGAGCGCAGCGATGATCGAGAACATCATATAGATTTGCAGAAAGCCATTGGTCAATTGAATAGGCCCCGAACCAAATGAGTTTCGCATGACCGTATTGAGAACCAGAACGGCAATACCAAACAGTGCCCCGCCCATAATGACCGCCCGTTGGCAGCTGTCGCGCCAGTGCAGGCGGGCGAGTGCCGTCCGGTGTGAAATCACCCCCGTCTGGCCGCTGGAAGTCGCGCCGGTGGTAAGGCTATCCCACCAGTTGCGCGTCTGCGTCCACTGTGGGCTGGGTAAAGCAATGCCGGAACGGATTCGGGTAAAGGCGCGCGTTCCCTGATACCAGGCAGCCAGACTGACCAACTGCATCAGCACGAATTCGCCGAGCGTCACGTGACTCCAGGGAACGGCATCTGCCTTGAATCCATTGGGAAAGTATCGAGACAGGAACCACCAGAACAGCGCCACGATAATTCCCATACTCAAAATGATGCGTGTATAACTGGGCGCATTCAGGGTCCAGAAAATCGCGTGCCCGGTCAGGATGAGTGTCGTCAGAAATAAGATGGGCCCGAGCACGGGCCAGTAATCCGTCAGCCAGCGTTCATCAAAAAACAAAGCCCGATAGGCACCATTGGTCGCCAGTTGCAGAACGACAACCAGCCCCACCATCGCCAGCATCAGCCAGGTGGCGATGGCGCGGGAAGAGATCGGTAACCCGCGACAATATGTCTGGCTACCTGCCAGCGCCCGCACGGTGATACTGAGAAAAATAACCCAGGAAATTCCGAGGTAGGTAAAATGCAGGCTGAATATCTCCTGGTCGTTATATGGTATGGACGATCCCTGTAAACGCATCAGAATCCTGATCATCAGAGGCACAATCACCAGTGAAGCCACAGCGATCAAGGCGCCGGGCCAGGCACGTCTACAGAAACTTTTTGTCGTCGCAATCAAGGCAGATGACATCAGAAGTACCTCAGTTTCATTTAATCAATTTCATGACAGCGTTACACATTTCACATTCATTCAGGAAATCTCATTCAAAGCAGACTTATCGATGCCGGTTCCAGGCAAGCGCCAGAGGAATCGTGGCAAACGGTGCAAGGATCAGGGCACCCAGTGTCGCATAGAACACTAATAACCCCCAATTGACCCCGTGATAGTATTGCGAATGCTCCAGCATCTGGATCAAAGCTCCGGCGAGACCTGTCTGCCAAAGGACCAGCGCCACGATCGCGGCTGTCTGTGAGATCAGTTTCTGACGGAGGGCCGTTAGATAAGCGACAATGGTTCCGCTACAGATTAAGAGAGGCGGTAATAACAACAGTACAATCAACAGGAACCGATAGATGCTTAAATGTTGAAATAGACGATCGCCCACACTTAATAGAATTACATAAAACGCGACACCCCCAAAGAAGACACCAATGGCTGTAAAGTAAAACCAGGAACGACCGGTCCAGAAGACGGAAACCATATTGGCTGCGACCACCCAGAAACCAATGACAAAGATAATAACAGGCAGGATTGTGCCCCCAGACTGGCTCAGGGGGGAGATCAGATTCCCAAGCACTTCATTACCATGCCAGACTACAGCGATGGTTACACTGAGGAGTAAGGCACCGACGATCCCCAGAAATGCCAGTCCGAGTGTTTTGAGCAGATTGCGGAACAGGGTCGAATTCAGATCTCGATCCACAAGTGGGGCTTTGGCGAGGAACTGCTTCATTTCGGTGCGCCCGGCACCGGTGGTCCCTTCCCCCAGCAGGACCGCAATGACGACAGCCGCGATCAGACCAAATAACATTGTGGAAAGACTGAAGACTTCTATGAGACTTTTGAATTCGTTCTGGCTGGCGTTGGTTTGATCGAACCTGGCGATGACGAGTACATTGATGATCAGGATGCACAGACCGAATCCCACCCCGGAAATCAAAGTCGCCCGCTGACAGGAATCGCGCCAATGCAATCGGGCCAGCGACGATTTTCGTGAGAGGGGAATGACTGGCTGCTCAGGGACTGAGCCGGTCAGTAAACCCTTCCACCAGATCTGAATCTGTTCCCACTGAGAACTGGGAAGTGCCGTGCCATTCCGCACATGGGTAAACGCACGCGTTCCCTGATACCAGGCAGCGATAGCTACCAGCTGCATCAGAATGAAATCACCCAACGTGACGGTCCGCCAAGGCACAATTTCCTTGTAATAGCCATTGGGAAAGTAGCGGGAGATAAACCACCAGAACAACGCAACTACCGCGGCGGACCAGAACGCGTATTTCGTCAGGCTGGGGGCATGCAGGCTCCAGTATGCAGCATGCCCCACCAGAATCAATGTCACCATAAACAGCAGTGGTCCTAACAGAGGCCAGTAGTCTGCCAGCCAGCGATCATCGAAAAACAGAGCTCGATACAGACCATTGGTCACGAGTTGTAGCGAGACCACCAGCCCCACCATCGAGAGCATCATCCAGGTGGCGATGGAAGCGGAGGAGACGGGCAGCCGCATGCAGATTTTCTCGCTACCAGCCAGCGCATTCAGACAGACCCCCAGAAAAAAAATGTAAGAGACCCCCAGGTAGGCAAAATGGTAATCGAATGCATTCTGATCGAGATGCGCAAGACTCAATCCCTGCAGCCGCATAATGATCCGGGAGGCCAACGGCGCCAGCACCAGTGCCCCCACCGCCAGCAAAGCGCCGAGCCGGGCTCGTTTACAGAAATTTCGGGTGGTCATGTAAAAAGCAGATGACATCAGAGACACCTCATTCTTTCAGTAAAACTCAAGACAACAGACTGCTCACATCTCATCCAATTCAGAAAACAGTCAGCGATGACGGTTCCAGGAAATGGCCAGAGGAATCGTCGCGAACGGAGCGAAGATCAACGCAAACAAAACAGACAATCCCAGGAAACCGATCCAGTGATCCGGTGCTGACGGTTGTTGAGATAACCAGAGCTCGAACAGAACCAGTCCGGAGATGCAGAACAGCAGCGCGGCATAGCAGGTCCGATTTGAAATCAAGGAACGTTTACCAGCATCCAGGTAGGCACCGATGGTGGCACTGATCAGCACCAGCGAAACAACCGAAACCACGATTCTTTCGAATAACTCCAGAGCCTGATAATACCCACTCGCGCGCAGCATCTGACCTGTTACCATGAACGCGATAAAGCCCACAACCATGACTCCCACAATCATGTTGCAGACCCACTGACGACCCGTCCAGCAGAAGGAGAGGAAGTTCGCGGCGATAATCCAGAACCCCATGATGGTGACGCTGGTATAGATCAGGTTTTGTCTCACACAATCATTCAAGTCGTATGTTGAGTAAAATATCGTAGTCCCCTGTATCATTAAAAACCCGACGTAACTGAGCAGCAGGCCCAGTTGAATCAGGAACATCGAAACCAGCAGGGTTTTCGCCATGTTCGCGAACAGCGTGGCAGACAGTTCACGATCCGACAGCGGAGTCATTGCCAGGAAGCGATTCATTTCCGTATTTCCTGTCCCGACCAGACTGCCTGCCAGCATGATTACAATGCCAATCGCAGCGATGCCCGAGAGCACCAGGGTGGATGCCTGAAATGTTCCTGAAAGCTCCAGCAGATTATTCAATTCAGGGCTGCTGGCATCATACGTTGACGTGGCAGCCAGATTCACAATCAGGACTGCGACACCAAATAGCATCCCGCCCACAATGACCGCGCGTTGACAGGAGCCACTCCAATGCATGCGCGCGAGTGTCATGCGCCGTGAGCGGGGGACCGACATCCGTTCGGGAACCGCTCCTGTCAGAACAGCGGTCAGCCAGAACTGCGCCTGATCCCACTGAGGAGACGGTGTGGCAGCACCATTTCGAATTTTCGAATAGGCGCGCACTCCCCCCAGCCAGGCAACCACACTGATCAGTTGCAGCGTGACGAATTCAGTCAGCGTCACATGACTCCAGGGCACGATCCCTTTTGTAAAACCGTGTGGATTATAACGGGAGACGAACCACAAAAACAGCAAACTAAAGGCAGTCATCCATCCCGCCAGTTTCAGAAAACCGGGAGCGTGCATACTCCAGAAACAGTGATAACCGACCATCACCAGCGTACAGAGAAACAACAGCGGCCCCAGCACGGGCCAATAGTCGGCGAGCCAGTGTTCGTCAAAAAATACCAGCCGATACAGGCCATTCGTGACCAGGCTGAGCAGGACCACGATCCCCACTGTGGAAAACATCAAGCCGCTGGCGATCCGGGCAGAGGAAAGCGGCAGGCCTCGAATCATCAGCTGCGAACCATGCAGGGCATGCAGACAGACGGCAATAAAGGTCACCCAGGATGTCGCCAGAAACGCAAAGTGAAAACTAAACGGCTTCACACTGCTGGAGTCCGCCGGCCCCTCCAGAAAGGAAATCAGTTCACGAAACGATAGCGGCCCCAGCACGAGCAGACAGACCGCCAGCACCGCCGCCAGCCAGGCACGCTTCGTATATGTTTTTGAGATTACAAAAAGCAGATGTGTCATGATTTCACCACAAACTCATTGATCCGAAATTACAATTGAAAATAACACACATCACCGATGCCGATTCCACGAGACCGCCAGGGGAATCGTGGCGAAGGGGGTGACCAGCGAAGTCAGTACAACGAAAACCAAAAATCGCATACTATTAATTCCCAATGCACGAAAGAAGAAATTTGAATTCCAGATTCGGTAAAACACGGAATGATATTCATCGCCTGTAAGTGAGCTGCAGAACCAGACTGCGGTCAGCAAAAACAAAACCGCCATCAGCACACCGGTTGCCGTAATCAATTTTTTTCGATATGCGACTAAATAAGCGGCAACCGTTCCTCCCAATATCGTAGAGGCTAATGTCATGGTCAATCCGTAAAGCAAGCCGGTAATGGCCTCAGATTGAATGCAGGCGCTGATCAGAATTAAAGCAAAACACAATCCGCCAAACAGGAAAAGCACCATTAGATAGAACCATGTGCGACCCGTCCAGAAAATCGATACCATGGTAGAGGAAACTCCCCATAAAATCATCGCAGAGAGAAAAAGAAAAGGCACGAGATTCTCTGACGTTGCGCTGACGTAAGCTTCTAAATACAGCATATTCAATGGGGATGCAGTGAAATCGAAATAATGAATAACGATAATATGACTAAGCAGACACCCCAGCATCAGACAGGACCAGACAATACAGACCGTCTTGACCAGATTTCGCATCAGAATGCCAGAAAAATCTTGTTCTGACAGCGGAACAGCACTCAGATATCGTTTGAGTTCTATGCGACCGGGACGATGAATCCCGTCGCCCAGCAGAAACCCAATCAGAAGTGACGCAAGTAAAAATAAAGAACTGGTCACCACAGAGATACTTTGGATATAACTCCAGAAAGCGGCCGTCTGACCTCCTGGCACATAAGAGAGTTTGAATAACAGAAAACTCAGTAACACTCCTGCCACGCTACAATAAAGCCCCCCGATGACCACCGCAGGGCGACAGGAGTCGCACCAATGCAATCGTACCAGTGAGCGATGCTGCGAACCGAATTCCACACGACGATTGATGAGCGTTCCCGATAAAAGTGCATTCCAGCAGTCCCTCAGCCGCGACCATTGCGGGCTGGGTACAGCAGTACCCGATCGGACTTTCTCAAACGCACGTGTTCCCTGATACCAGGCAACGCTGTTAACAACCAGCAAGGTGAACCAGTCCGCAAGAGTGACATGATTCCAGGGTACAACCGGTTTTTGAAAACCGTTGGGAAAATAACGTGAGGCAAACCACCAGCAAAGCGCAGTGACGAAACTGATACAGAAGAGACTGCCGGTTACACTTGGGGCAAACCTGCTCCAGAACAAAAATTGGCCCACCAGAACGAGTGTCATTAAAAATAATAATGGCCCCAGTAATGGCCAATAATCGCTGAGCCAGTTTTGATCGAAAAAAAAGAATCGATACAGCCCGTTTGTTACCAGATTCAGGATCAAAACAAGACCGACCGTTAACAGTATCAATCCACTGAAAATCGCAGTTGAGGAAACCGGCAGCCTCACCACAATATTCTCACATCCCTGCAGGGCATGGACGCAAATTGCGATAAAAAAGATCCACGACAATCCCAGGAACGCGAAGTGGTATTGAAACGGATCTGTAGAGATACCGTAAGTCCCCAGTTCTTTGATCGACATCAATCCACGAAATACAAACGGTACGAGTACAAGCACGCAAACCGCCAGCACCGCCGCCAGCCAGGCACGCTTCGTAAACGTTTTTGAAACAACAAAGAACTGATGCATCATCGTTTTACTCCTGGGCAGAAGCGCGTTGTGCCGATTTCATGCGGGCGACGAATATTTCTTCCAGTGTCGGTGCCGCTTGATCGAGGATCTCGGCTTCCAGCTGTTCCAGCTCTGTTTCCAGTTCCTGTTTCTGACCGTTACAGACAATCTTCCATTCTCTGCCGGAACCCGACCACATCAGCGCGCCGGTCAACTGCGGGAAAAAGGGCTGCGGTTCCAGGAAGCGGATCGTCAACTGGTAATGTGAGACGAGCACTTCATCCAGTGGACTCGTAAGCAACAGTTTGCCCTGATCGAGAATCGCGATGCGGTCGGAGACGCGTTGTACTTCGTCTAACAGATGCGAGGAAAACAGCACAGTCCGCCCTTCATCGACAACCGTGCGAATGATGGCATCCAGAATGTCTTTACGGACCACCGGATCCAGTCCGGAAGACGGTTCATCCAGTACCAGCAGCGGCGGTCGATGTGCCAGCGCGACGAGCAGACCGGCCCGCGCCAGTTGGCCGCGTGACAGAGTGGGCACTTTCTGGTTCAGTGACAGCTCAAACATGATCCGTAGTTCTTCCGCGTAGACCGGGTCCCACTTGGGATAGAAGGCCCGCGTGAATTCAATCAGTTCGCGCACCGTCATCCAGGCCGGCAAATCCCGGTTTTCGGAGAGATGCCCGATCCGTCCCAGTACGCCCGGCGGGTCAGCCACCGGGTCCAGGCCAAACACACGTACGCTCCCCTGCTGCGGCTTCAAAAAGCCCAGCACATGTTTCAGCAGCGTGGTTTTGCCGGCCCCGTTTTCGCCGACCAGTCCGAACACACAGCCTTCAGGCACAGACAGACTGACGTCGGACAACGCCTGTTTCTTGCCGAACCGACGACTTAAATTGCTGATCTCGATGACATGTTCGCTCATTTTACGACCTCTTGATGTGAATCAAATTTCTGGCTCCGCTGACGGAGTAATTTCAACAGGGTCTCTTCATCTACGCCCAGTTGACGCGATTCGGTCAGCAGGGCATCCATGCGTTCGTTGAGGATGCGGCGTTTTTCTTTATTGGACAGGGGGGAAACGCCATTAGATATGAAAACGCCAGCACCGCGTTTCGAGATCACAACCCCTTCGGCTTCCAGCTCGCGATAGGCTCGCGCAACCGTATTGGGGGTGATCGTCAGCTGCTGTGCCAGCCCACGGACGGACGGTAATTGCTCATGGGCCTCGAGACGACCGGAGGCCACCAGAAACTTGACCTGGTTCACGACCTGCTGATAATAAGGCGTGCCATCCGCTTCGGATAATTGAATCTGCATTGGAAAACCCTCTTTCAGAACTGTATCAACACAGTAATACAATTATCAGACACTGTCAATCAAATTATTTGTTTATTCTTCTCGGTGTTTTTTCACAAAACATATTTATTCAGTAAATCAAAGCCTCGGTAAATCGATGCTTGCGGAATCGCTCTGCGGGCTGCAGAATGAAAAGAGAGTCTCTTCTGATTGTTCTAAATTCTTACTGTGAAAGCCTGTGCTCATGATATTTACTGGCAGACGCCGCTCTCCGCTGGTACTGGTATTGCTCCTGATCTTCTGCCCTGCTCTCGGTTTACGGACGGAAGCAGCGCAGAAACCCAACGTGCTGTTCATCGGCACGGATGACCTGCGCTGCGATCTGGCCTGTTATGGGCATCCCCTGGTGAAGACGCCGCACCTGGATCAACTGGCTGCCGAAGGCGTGCTGTTTAAACGGGCGTACTGTCAACAGGCGCTGTGCAATCCTTCGCGGGCATCCCTGATGACGGGCCGCCGGCCGGACAGTCTCGAGATCTGGAATCTGCCGAAGCACTTTCGTGAAGGCGATCCGAACATTGTCACACTGCCTCAATTGTTTAAGCAGAACGGTTATTTCACGCAGAACATTGGCAAGATCTTCCACAACTGGCGACAGAAGATCGAGGGCGATCCCGCTTCCTGGAGTGTGCCCGCCGTCATGCATTATGCGCGGCACGATGATGACCAGCCGCTGTTAAACGATAACCGGGAGTTGCCGGTTAACCTGGCGAAAGCACCGCGATCTGAAAGTCGCGACGTACCGGACTCGGCTTACTTTGATGGTCGCATCGCCGATCTTGCCGTCAAAGCGCTACAGGATGTCAAACAGAAACAGCAGCCGTTCTTTTTAGCAGTCGGCTTCTGGAAACCACATCTGCCGTTCAATCCACCCAAGAAATACTGGGACCTGTATAATGACAGCCCGATTACCGTTCCCGATAATCCCCAGCCTCCGAAAAATGTACCCGATGTCGCGTTGCATGACAGTCGAGAAATTTTGAGAGCCGTAAAGGGAAAACTGACGGATGCACAGATCATTGAACTGCGGACTGGTTACCTGGCGGGCATCAGTTACCTGGATGCGCAGATTGGCAAAGTACTGGCGGAACTGGATCGCCTGGGCTTGCGCGAGAATACAATCATTGTGTTCTGGTCCGACCATGGCTTTCATCTGGGCGAACATGGCCTGTGGTGCAAAACGTCCAACTTCGAAAACGATGCACGCGTGCCTTTGCTGATCGCGACGCCTCACATGCAGCAGGCAGGTAAGACAGCGGACGCACTGGTCGAACTGCTCGACATGTATCCGACGCTGATCGACTTATGCGGACTCCCCTCCCCCGGAAAACTGGAGGGCAAGAGTCTGGTGCCTGTGTTGAATGATCCGACACAGGCAGTCAAACCAGCCGCCTTTACGCAACATCCGCGGCCCGCGTACTACAAAAAACAGCCTGAAAACATGGGCGTCTCGGTCCGCACGCCCCGCTATCGCTACACCGAATGGCGGAATTTCAAAACCGGCAAGGTCATCGCACGCGAACTGTACGATCACACCAGCGATCCGGAAGAGAATACGAACATCATCGACGAGCCTACCGATCAAGCCCTGTTTCAGGAAGCGGTCAAACTGCTGGAAGCACAGTTTCCGCGCAAAAAACATAACCTGCAATAAGAAAATAATCCACGTCGAACCTGTCAGAATAGAACCAGCATAGACTGCTACTTTACGAACAGTTAAAGTGAGTGTCAGCAATTCGCCTCCTTACCTGTTCTTCGGAAATTGTTCTTCAGAATTATGGGAAGCGATTTAGATGACCGAGAGAGAACCAACCACTGAGACAACGGCCGCGACACCAGAAACCAGACACATGCTTGCCCCCCTGATTCACTCGCTACCGGTTGCAAGTGTCGTGTATGTGTTTCTGATCCTGGGTTTCGTTCTGTCAACGATTTTGTTTCTGGTTCAGCTTCGTTACGAAGTCGAACCGGGAATTCTCTTGATCGATTCCCGTAGCGGTCGCCTGGTCGTCTTTGCCCATTTAGCGCGGGCCTGTGCCTGCCTGCTGCTGTCCCTGTCTCTGCACAAGTACATCGCCAGCCTGCGTCGTATCCGCGGGAATGCACCGGATGCGACAGACCGGTTTTTCAAGGCTTCGCGTTTCCTGTGGAACACACTCTGCATCTGCGCGCTGCTGGTTGTAGGTTTCGGGGTGTGGGCCTTTGATGTGAGCCGGGACCCGGCTGCAGATTTTGCCAGCGGCGTCGAAACGTATGCCGCCCCGCCCCAGGCGGATGCGATCGTTGAATTTTACCTGGCGGAAACCAGTCCCGGGGAAGGATTAGAAGAACACGTCATTCCCGCATCGGGGGATTCCATCTGGCTACCACAGGAACCAGTATTATCCAACGAACACTTTCTGGAAGCTCAGATCAATCTGGACCAATACCAAAATCGCAACATAAATGTGAAATTGAATCAAGAAGGCGCGGCGTTGATCTCGAAAGCAAGCCAGAAACATCGCTCGAAGCCTCTGGCAATTCTGGTCGATGGAAAAATTATCATGGCCCCGACCATTCATGATGCCGTTGGGAGTGAGTTCACTATCGCTGGAGCCATATCTCTCGAAGAAGCAGAACGGATCGCACGCTCTCTCTCCCGCAAGCAATAATCCCCCCGTATCAGCTCAATTCAACAATTGGTTTTCCACTGGGAAGAATCGGCATAGGGCGGCCGCTGTGGTCGAAGAATTCGTGGTTCTGGTCGATACCCAGGAAACGATATACGGTCGAAAGCAAATCGTTGGGATCAAGCTTGTTATCTTTTGCGTACGCACCGTTGGCTGTAGTGGAGCCGATGACCTGCCCCATCTGCATACCGCCACCGGAAACCAGGACCGACATCGCGCCGGGCCAGTGGTCGCGACCGGGCTGCATGACTTTGGAACGGGTCCCTTTCTGCGGGTTGATGCGGGGCGTACGACCGAATTCGCCGCTGACGATGACCATCACCTTTTCATCCAGGCCGCGCTCGTAAATGTCTTCAATCAGGGCAGAGACCGCACGGTCAAAGATGGGAAGGCGTCCGCGCAGGTCATCATAGAGGTGACCATTCACGGCGTGGATATCCCAGTTACCGGCGCAACCTGAAACACCCGGGTTCTGCATCTGCATCGTCACGAAACTGCTGCCCGCTTCGACCAGGCGGCGGGCCAGCAGGGCACGCTGTCCCCACTTATGGCGCCCATATTTGTCACGAGTCGCTTCACTTTCCTGCGTGATATCAAACGCATCGCGGGATTTATCACTGGTTAACATATCCAAAGCACGGCTGTTAAATTTGTCGATGGACTCCAGCGAACCGTTCTGATCCAGATCGCGGCGCATGTTGTCGAAAGAAGACAACAGTGTCACGCGGTCATCCAGGCGGTCTTTCAATTTATCGTCCAGGGTAATATTGGGGACGCGATAGTTTTTCGCATTCGGGTCGGAGCCCACGACAAAGGGGAGTGCAGACTCGCCCAGGTAAGCACTGCCACCACCGTACACGTTGGGTTGGTTTCCGATATAATTCGGGATGCCGATATTCACATGATCGCGCATTCTGGAAACGATGGGACCGATCGTGGGAAATTGGGAAGTGCGTTCCAGAGGTCGTAAGGGATCGCGACCAGACAGAAAACGACCTGCCCCGCCGGCATGATTCGCGAAGCCATGAGAAATAGAACGGATCAGCGTGAAACGATCGGCTACCTTCGCATGCAGGGGAAGCTGCTCGCAGATATCCATGCCCAGGACATTCGTATGTATCGGATTGAATTCCCCCCGATATTCAATCGGCGCGTCGGGTTTCATGTCATACGTTTCCATATGACTGGGGCCGCCTTGCAGCCAGATCAAAATCACCGAGGTATCAGGGGTCGATCCTGAAGTCGTAGCCGCCGCGGCTCTCAATCGCAGCAGATCCGCCAGACCCAGCCCCCCCAGGGTCAGAAAACCAGACTGGAGAAAGGATCGTCGGGAAAGCGTCGCCTGCATCAGATTTGCTGGATCTTTCATGTTCAATACCTCAGCTAGCTGATTATGGGTAGGAAGTTCAGGTGGGGTGTAAACAGACTCGCTTTGCTGCCTGTTATTACTGGTCGACAAAGCGACCAGAACAAATCATTTCAAAGTTCACTTATATATCATATCAAATCAAATTCCTGCCCACAAACCTTTCCTGCTAAAACCGTGTTTTCCGTTCAAGCCCGGGGTTTCACCAGACCATAAATGACTAATACCAATGCACTTAAATTGTTTTTACTTTGATTTTCGCGCAACGGATTTGTCAGTTCTTGACAAGCTGGCTGGATCGAACGTGTTAATCTGCACAATCGAAACAGCCTGTGTAACCTGCTTGCCGAAGCTGAATAACGGGGCTGTGTCTCGACGAATATTGGATTCTGGACAGGAAATGACTCGTTATTGTCTCTGGGAGAAGATAGAATTGACCGCCAATCAAGTGATTGAATACCAGAACGAACATTTGGCGTACGAGGTGCGTCTACGTATCTGTCTGTTGTGGTAACAGCGAAAGAGCGATCCATCAGTAACCGGAATTGAACCAGTGACAGTGATATCCGTTCGATTCCGCCATTAAATTTTGAGACAATTAGAGATTATCGAAACAGAAGGGTGAAACAGTGGCCACTGCCAACGAAAAAAACACGCAAACGAAGACAATCAATGGCGCTGAGATTCTGGTTCAGGCATTGGTGCGGCAGGGCGTGAAAACCATCTTTGCTTATCCCGGTGGTTGCAGCATGCCGTTACACCAGGCTTTAATGAAATACAAAGACGATATCCGCACATTACTGCCCCGCCATGAACAGGGGGGCGGATTTGCTGCTCAGGGGATTGCCCGCACGACCGGAGAAGTCGGCGTCTGCATGGCAACCAGCGGCCCTGGTGCCACCAACCTGGTAACGGCACTGGCAGATGCCAAGCTGGATTCGATTCCCATGGTGGCCATCACCGGTCAGGTGCCTCAAGCTGTCATTGGCAGTGATGCATTCCAGGAAACTCCCATGGTGGAAATTTCCCGCGCCATCACCAAACATCATTATATGGTGACTGATGTGAAAGACGTGGCCCGGATCGTGAAGGAAGCATTCTTCATCGCGAACACAGGGCGCCCCGGTCCCGTACTGATCGACTTCCCCAAAGACTGTCAGTTGGCAACACTGGATGCAGAACCCGATTACGATCCCGAAACTTATCTGCCCGGCTATCGCCCGGAAATGCGTAAAGCGGCTCCCGAACAGATCAAGCAGATTCTGGCAGCCATCAAACGTTCCAAAAAACCGGTTCTCTATGTTGGTGGTGGAGCCATTATTTCGGACGCTTCCGAAGAACTGGTCAAGTTTGCCCGCCGAACAAATATTCCCGTCACCACCACCGTGATGGGGCTGGGCGTCTTCCCGGGGGAAGATCCCCTGAGCCTGGATATGCTCGGAATGCATGGCACGGTCTATGCGAACTACGCCGTCAACGAAGCAGACCTGCTACTCGCATTTGGCGTACGCTTCGATGACCGTGTGACTGGTAAGCTCGAAGAGTTTGCCAAACACGGCAAGATCGTGCATGTCGATATCGATCCTTCTGAGTTGCAGAAAAACAAGGAAGCGCATATCCCCATCAATGCCGACCTGAAACATGTACTGGCCTCGCTCAACGAAGCCATTACCGATGACGACCTGCCACAGGTCGACAGTTGGCTGGCACAGTGTAAAGAGTGGAAAGAAAAATTCCCGCTGAAATATCCTGAGCTGGGTGACGTGATGTCGCAACAGTATGCGATCCATGAACTCTGGCAGCAGTCCAAAGACAGAGACCCCTACATTACCGTAGGCGTTGGTCAGCACCAGATGTGGGCAGCCCAGTTCTACAAATTCAACAAGCCCCGCCACTGGCTCAGTAGTTCCGGACTGGGAACGATGGGCTTCGGACTGCCCGCTGCAATGGGTGTGCAGGCACAGTTCCCCAATGACCTGGTAGTCGACATCGACGGCGATGGCTCGATGCTGATGAATATTCAGGAACTGGCGACACTGCATACCGAGAAGCTGCCTGTCAAAATCCTGTTATTAAACAACCAGCATTTGGGCATGGTAGTGCAATGGGAAGACCGTTTCATGGAAGGTCGCCGTGCTCATACTTATCTGGGTCCGGTACATCATCCGGAATGGGAGGGGAAAGGATCCGGGGAACATGCCGAAGACACCTATCCCGACTTTGTCTCCATCGCCAAGGGTTTTGGTCTGCAGGCAAAACAGGTACGATCCAAAGCAGAATTCCCGGCGGCTCTCGCAGAAATGCTGGCCTCGGATCAACCCTATCTGCTGGATGTGATCTGTACCTACCAGGAACATGTATTGCCTATGATTCCCAGTGGTGGTACTGTGAACGATATTATCACCGAGTGATCAAATACAGTAAACTGAAATTTCATTCCCGGGCCCCTCAATTACAGATTGACGGGGCTCGTGTTTTTTGGGCATTGAGAAACAGGGCCCCCACCTGATCTGACTTAGCGAAATTAATCTGATTATTTCAGGAAGAAACAAACATGTTCATTGCAGCGCAAATCCCTCAGGAATCCGGATACCTGGTCGGTTGGGGATCACTGGCATTGATCAATGCCGGCCTGGCACAGGGGAAGAACCGCAGTGGCCTGGCCTGGTTTCTGCTCTCTTTACTACTGGGACCAATTGCCACTTTTATACTCGTCGCTTTCTGCAACAAATTACCCGGGGTCCCGTAAAGTCAAAAAAAATCTCTGCACCAGGGTGGAGAAACATTCTGGTAGGCCGATAAGATAACAGTGATAGAGTTTTATTCTGCTACCACGTGAGGAAACCATGAGCCAGCAGAGACAGATCGGCGTGACGGTCTTACCGGAATACCTGCAGCACGAGGGAGTCGAGGCGGTTCTCGATAATCTCATGAAGCGCGCAGGGATCACGGCAGTTTCAACTTCTCCTTATGTAATGCAACTGGCTGACGAGCAGACGGGAGTTCGTGAGCCCCCTGCCGACGCCGGTGCCGGACAGGTCCGCCTGCTGGACCGCCCGCTGTGGGAAGGGAAGCGGGAACTATGGGTCAAAACCTCACCCAGTTTCGTCCCCGATCAATCACTTTACTCGGGGCTCCGCTATCAGCCCGCGCAAGCAGATGATCTCACTCACAGCGCAGGCCATGTCGTCGCAGAGTTGATTGAAGCCGCACAGGAACGGGGACTGGAAGTCTATTTCCAGGTCCAGGCTGCGATTCCCCCCGGGTATCGCGTGCAGTTTGGCGGACCGGTTGAAGAAGACATCCCCCGCCTGCCTGATGGATCACTGCCTCGCAGACGGGTTGCGAATAACGGCAGCCTGGCCAGTCCCCATATCATCGAATACCAGCATGCGTTGATTCGTGACTTACTCAACCAGTACCCTGATATCGACGGCCTGCGTTTTGACTGGCCGGAGTATCCGCCTTACTTTCTGGACTCTGCATTTTTTGATTTCAGTGACCATGCCCGGCAGGCAGCAAATCGCCTGGGTTACAATTTTGAGCATATGCAGTCAGATTCACAGGCGTTGTATCAGAAACTCAATGGGGGCTTGACGAATTACGATCTGGAAACCTGGCTCTCGGAAGATAATCAGGCCGCGAATTTCCCGGTCTGGCTGAACGACCATTTTCCCGGAGCCGCTGAGATGCTGCTGATGAAAGCCCAGCTTTCCAAAGAACTGCTGGCGGGTTTCCGGAACACAATGGACGATTGTGGAAAACCGGGTGTCGAACTGGCACCCAGCGCGTTTCCTCCCCCCTGGTCGATTCTGTCGGGTATGAATTACTCCCTGGCTGCAAAGTACTGTAACTCGGTGAGTGTGAAACTGTATGGGATGCACTGGTCGATGATGCTGCGTTCGTACGGCGATCAGATGCTGGCGGCCAATCCTGGCATCTCCGAATCACTGCTGGTCCGCGCCCTGTTCAAGTTTCTTGATATCACGGACTGGGCACACCCGACACGCCTGGCAGAAGTTTATTACCCGGGCCCCGATCAACCCCACATCGCAGGGCCGCTGGCACAAGAGCGAAAAATTCTGGCTGCCAGAAAACTCGCACGCCCCATGCCCATTTATGCACTCGCGCACGGTTACGGCCCCACAGAAGATTTTCGAAAGCGAATGCAGGTGGCAACCGACATCAGCCCGGATGGTGTCTGGATTAACCGCTACTGCTATCTGAACGATGACAAACTGGACATCATTGGACAGTGTGCCGTCGGCTGCAATACATAAACTTTGCAGAAAAACAGAACCTGCTTGTGATCTTCATTCAATTCTCAGCGCCAGACTGTAGGATAGCGGTAAACACTTTTGAATCCGTACTGATCAACCAGGAGGGCACTGTTCATGCTGCACGGCCAGAAAAATCTGCATCCCACTGACCCCGAATCTTTCATCACCCCTGCTTACGGAGGACGCTTCGTCGAGGAGCCCGTCCCCAAGTACGAAATGCCAGGCGAAGGTCTGCCTCCCAAGGTGGCCTATAACCTGATCCGCGATGAACTGATTCTGGATGGCAACTCGCGGTTGAACCTGGCTACCTTCGTCACCACATGGATGGAAGATGAAGCCCGGCAGTTGATGTCAGAAACGTTCGATAAGAACATGATCGACAAGGATGAATATCCGCAGACAGCCGAGATTGAACTGCGCTGTACCAACATGCTGTCGAAACTCTGGAATTCACCCTCAGAAGAAAATGCCGTCGGGTGTTCCACCATCGGGTCCAGTGAAGCAGCCATGCTGGGCGGGATGGCCCTCAAGTGGAACTGGCGGAAACGCAGAGAAGCCGCAGGGAAACCTGCTGATAAACCGAACATGGTTATGGGTATCAACGTGCAGGTCTGCTGGGAAAAATTCTGTCGGTACTGGGAAATCGAACCACGGTTTGTGCCGATGGAAGGGGACCGCTACTGCCTGACCGCTGAAGAAGCCTTGAAACTGGTTGATGAAAATACGATTGGTGTGGTCGCGATTATGGGGAGTACCTTTGATGGTCGCTATGAGGACGTCAAAGAAGTCAACGACGCGCTGGTCAAACTCAATGCCGAAACCGGTTGGGAAGTCCCAATTCATGTCGATGCCGCTTCGGGTGGATTTGTCGCACCCTTTCTACAACCGGACCTGGAATGGGATTTCCGGCTGCCCCTGGTGAAATCAATCAATACTTCGGGACATAAATTCGGGCTGGTTTATCCCGGTGTTGGCTGGATCATTTGGCGAGAGAAAGCAGAACTGCCGGAAGAACTGATTTTTCACTGCAATTACCTGGGGGGCGATCTGCCCAACTTCGCGCTGAATTTTTCCCGCCCCGGTAATCAGGTGGTAGCGCAATATTATAATTTCTTACGACTGGGGCACGAAGGCTATCGGGAGATCCATCAGACATCGCAGGATGTCGCCTTGCATCTGTCAGCGGGTATCGCAAAACTCGGGCCCTTCGACCTGATCTCGGACGGAAGTGACATTCCCGTGTTTGCGTTTACCACCAATGAAACCGCAAATTTCAGTGTGTTCGATATTTCAAATAAAGTACGTGAACGTGGCTGGCTGGTACCCGCTTATACCTTCCCCAAAAACCGTGACGACCTCGCCGTATTACGTTGCGTCTGCAAAGAAGGATTCACGCGCGATATGGCCGAAATGCTACTGGGTGATCTGCAGCATGCGATCGATTATTTCGCAGCCCATCCCCAGCATACACCCCAGACAGAAGCAGAGGGTTCCGGCTTTCACCATTAAACTGTGCTGAGTTTATTTGAGGTCGAACGTAAACTCGTTGCTGCCTGCTTTGATTTCCGCCTTTAACGGACTGTTTTGCAGACTGCGATACTGCGCAGGGATCTCGGGGTAGTCTTTTTGGGGAGCCGGGTTGTCGGGAGTCCCTTCCGGTGGCGTCACCGTCACAGTGTAGCTGCCGAGCACGACATCAGAGAGTTCAACCTGCCCTGATTCGTCGAGTACGCCCATCGCCCCCTCGCCTTTACCGTCCATCATCAGCCGCAGTTCCCCTTCGGTGACGGGTGCACCATCGTGCGTCACGGTGACCGTGATGTCAGCACGCGGCTTATCTTCCTCACTGCTTCCGCCACAGCCAACCAGGATTGAACTGGAACCAAGCAGCAGAGAGAACAGAAAAAATCGCTTAACATAATTCTGAGTGAACATTTCAGAGTGAATCCATTTATGATCAATTAATATAGTACGAAACACAGCACAGACCCCGTTTGTCTGACGAACAGGGTCTGCGCCTTCATTCACGTTTTAATGCAGCGTTGGTGATTTCAGTTAAAACTCGCCCAGCACCTGACCGTCATTTTTCGATGCCAGATTCGCCAGGGTACTGAAATCAATGTTTTCAGAGACAAAGCGGACGGCTCCATCGGTCAGCAGAACATGGGTTCCGCCGGTATGAAAAGAGTTCAGAACCGTATTGGCCCCATAGGGAGCACTGGCTTCAGTCGGTGCACCGGAAGTCCAGAAGCTGTTAATGGAATACATCACCGTCGTCGTTCCTGACCCCCAGGCAGAACCAGAGCCCAGTGCAGACATTTTGGAAGTAGTACCAATTCCGCTCCAGCCGCCATAGTAGTTGGAACGACAGTCTTTGCCATTCACCTGGCCAGACTGCTCTGCCACGATCATCGTGTTTGAAGTGCCGTCTTTCACATCGCGGATTCGGAAACTGTCATTGGGAGCCAGTAGACCGTTATTACAGAATGTGCCGTTCCCATAACCGGCTCCCGTAGCAGAACAGGAACCTGTGCTGCTACCCGGCGCAGGAGTGGCACCGGCGATCCCGACATAATCCATCGTTTGCCCCTGGTCATAGTTATTCATGCCGTTCTCGTTGGATGAATTGGAAAATGGACTGGAAGGGCAGTTATAAACGGGGACACGCAATGTTTTTAAAACCTCGTTGGTTCCAGTACCAGTCCCGTAGCCATACGAGCCACCGCTATTCTCTGACATAAAGCCCCCCACCGTGGTGCTGATATCAAAGTTCATCTGGTTGTAAGCGGGTGCCTGATCCAGGTAGGGGAGAATCGGGGCGCGCCAGTTCGGGCGAATCCGGCCGAACTGTTCGCCGATCGGAAAACGCAGAAAGTTATCGTGGTAGTTGTGCAGCGCCAGACCGATCTGCTTCAGTTGATTTTTACAAGTGCTGCGCCGGGCGGCTTCCCGCGCCTGCTGAACCGCCGGTAAGAGTAACGCAATCAAAATCGCGATAATCGCAATCACAACCAGCAATTCAATTAACGTGAAACCACGTATACGTAATTTGTGCCTGCTCAACATGGATGTTTCCTTCAATAAATACGGAATGACGAGAGTTCTTTTCTTTAGTGGGAAGTAGGCAGGAAAGAGGGTGGGATCTTCAGGGGAGTAACCAGTCTCTTCTCAATCTGTATCTCAGTTCAAAAATGTCGACTCTCTACCTTTCACAATGACGTGAGAATAAAACCAATGCTAACGATCATGCAGAAACTGCAACCAAATCTATTAGCTGACATATCAAGTATGCGAATCTCATGCCTAACCAGCTTCCCCAAACAAAGCAACGATTCTGTTGAACAGTGAAAAACCAGGTTGAATCCGCTGCTTTGGAATCGAGACTGCCGCCCTTAACTTTTTTTCAATAACCAAAAACTGCTGGTTTATTTCAACTTAGCGAATACCCACACACACATCATAAATCACTGATATCGCTTACATTTCTTTTTGGTTTTAAAAATATTAGTGAATCGATTCTACCTGTAGAGTGTCTTCCCGGTTCAGATTGCCCAGTAAAGTGGCAACCTTAAGCAGGAACTCGACTTTCGTTCAGAATTGCTTCAAATCGATTTCTCTGTTTGTGCTGCTCTCAGAATTATCACATAATACTACTTTGATCTCACTCTCCCGATTTCATGAGGATTCACCATGCGCTTCATCAGTCCTGCTGTCACTCTCTGTTCTCTCCTGTTTCTGTCCCTGCTCTGTTCAATTGCGCAGGCCGATGTAGGCATCGGTGCACAGGCACCCACGGATGCAGAAATCCTGCTGGACGGCAGCCGGGAAATGCTGGATCAGAAATGGACTTACTGGGAGGGCCCCCGGTTCAGTTCCTCGCTGCCCATTAAATGGAAAGTAGTGGAAGATCCCATCGACGCGGGTACGGTCATCATGTCAGACGACCCGGCTGCGGCGGGTGGCAAATATGGAACCGCCGACATCGTCACAAAAAAGAAATACCGTGACTTCCGCCTGCACGTGGAATTTCTGGTCACAAAGCCGGGGGGCAATAGTGGTGTTTACCTGCAGAACCGCTATGAAATCCAGGTTCTGGATGGCGATAAAACCAAACACGGCATGGCGGCCGTCATCAACGAAACTGAGTCACCCTACCACGCTTATAACGGAACCGGCAAATGGAACGCCTACGATATCACATTCCGCGCGGCCCGGTTCAAAGATGGCAAGCTCGTTGAAAAACCTTTAGTCTCGATGTATTTCAACGGGAAAAAAGTCCACGAGAATATCACGATCAACAAAGTCTGGGGAGGTGCAAACTCCGGACTGGACGGAGGCAATGATAACGGTTTCGGCATCACCGACACCCCCGGCGGGATTAAACTCCAGTGTGAAGGCCATGACGTCCGTTATCGCAATATCTGGATTCAACCCCTCGATCTGAAAACGGCGGATACCAATTTTAAAGAATAGCGGAAGCGATTAATCCGCTTTCTTCCCGCTGTTCTGAGGAACGTCATGCTGGTAGAGCAGCTTGCCTTTTTCATCGTGAAACAGAAAGGACAGGGTCGCCGGATCTTGTTTATCAGCTGGTGTAACTCTCACCTGCAGAAAACCACCCGATCGCGGGTCCTGAAGATAGGGCTGCTTGATCAGTCCTTCAGGGTCCGTAGATTTCGGGTCGCCCGATTTGCGCCCCAGCCGCGAATTAGCATCAACAAGTGCCCCACTGGAAAACTCTTCGAAGCCACTCGGATCGATGGCATGATACTGCCAGTGACGATCTCCACAGACTATGAAAAAATTCTGCTGATCCAGCCCGTTCTCTTTGAGCCAGTTGAAGAACTCATCCCGTTCATGACGGAATCCGCCGATGTCACAGTGATTATCGGTCTTACGCAAATCATCGGGTCCAATCATCGGCGTCGGCGAGATGAGCAGTTTGAAAGTCGCATTGCTTTCTTTGAGCGTTTTCTTCAACCACGCTTTCTGCTCAGCACCCCAGATCGATTTCTCAGGACCGTCTTCCATGGCATTGGGGCTGCGATACATACGGTTTTCCGGCAGCCAGATCTGTAAATTTTTATTCACCCGATGCGTACGGTATGTCTTGGCTTCGGTATCTTTCATGGGTGCTACGGGAAGCTGCTCCAGCATCATCGCGCGCCCTTCTTCCGGGGTCGGATGATGATCGCCGGTGTTATCGCCATCATCAATACGGTAATCGTGATCGTCAATTTCCCAGTAGGTCGGCACCGCAGCAAACAGTTCCTGGTAGCGGGGCTGCACAAACTGCTCGTGCCATTTCTGACGCATTTCGGGAATGGTTTCGGCGCGGGGTTTATCGGGTGTGTCGTAATACACGTTATCACCGGTGCCAATAAAGAAATCAGGTTTCTGTTTGAGAATGGTTTCCAGGGCCGGATATCCCAGGTGCTTGTCCGGACCGGAATAGGGTTGAGGAAGATTCGTGTTGTTTTCTTCGAGATGTTGTTTTTTATCGATTCGATCGTCGCCGTGAAACTTGGCATAGTTCATACCAGTTACCACCACAAAATCGACAGGCGTCGCATAGCTGGCCCCCGGTAGTGTTTTAAAGCGGGCAGTGGGGCCGTCGTGCAGGTTGTCCTCGGTTTCACCGATCTGCGTCTTGCACTCATACTCGGTGCCGGGCATGAGACCGTTAAACGAAGCCCGCGCAATAAAATCATGATCGGCAACCGCTTTCACGACCTGCGTATCAACCAGTTTGGAAACAGTCTTCACCTTTGTATAAGGATTGATTGAGAATTTGACGATCCCCGGCATCCCCGGCACATCGCGATCAATCAGTTTGTCTGTTCTGGTCAGCCGCACCTGTACCAGAGCCGTATCAGAGGTGACCTCTCCCGTCATGATTCCCATCCCCGCCAGGGGCAGAGCCGTTTCTCCTTCACTGGGCGCTGACGCTTCCTCACCCTGTTCCACGGCAGGGGTAACAACTTCCGGCTTAGGTTTTTCACAGCCGAACACAAATAATAAGCAGCAGAGACAGTAAATTCTCATGTGAGCACTTCCTTGAATTCCAGACCTTGATATGTTTTCGCTTCCCATTCTATTGATTCCCCCTTCCGGCCCCAACAGAAAACCGCTGTGATTTATCTTATTCCTGAGATGCCGGGTTTTTTAGATTTCCTCAGCAAATCAACTTGCTGTTCTGATCGGAAACTTACCAGAATAGAACAGACGTGACGGAGCGACGTTCTGGTTATTCCTGCAGATACCCTTTAAGAAAAGAAGACGCATCATGAAATCCATCAAACTGCTAGCCTTGTTCTCCGCCTGCCTGCTCGCAGGTTCCTCTACTGTTTTCGCTGAGGAACAGGCATCCGATGCCTGGAAAAAACTGGTCCGCTCTCCCCGCTTCAATAAGCGTCCCACCTTTCAGTTTGTGGAAAATGACCCAAACCTGCCCAATGTCTTTCTGTACGGCGATTCCATTTCCATCGCGTACACCGATGCCACCCGCGCTGCCCTCAAGGGGAAAGCCAATGTATATCGTTTATACTGTAATGGAGGTGATTCATCCTCTGTTATTACCAAAATGAAAACCATGCACGATACGATGCGTAACCCCCAACTCGCCGGCCACTGGGACTTTGACTGGGATGTGATCCATTTCAATGTCGGACTGCATGACCTGAAATACATGAACGGGAAAAAGCTGGACCGCGTGAATGGCAAACAGGTCACCTCCCCCGCAGACTACGAAAAGAACCTGCGTGCGATAATTGCCTACCTGAAAGAACTGGCGCCCAAAGCGAAACTGATTTTTGTAACCACTACCCCGGTCCCAGAAGGCGAAGCAGGCCGCATTAATGGGGATGCTGCCAAATATAATCAAGTCGCGCTGAAAGTCCTGAAAGACTATCCCGAGATCGGAGTCAACGATCTGTATGCATTCACCAAACCACATCACGCCAAATGGTGGACCAAACCGGGTAACGTGCATTTCAATTCGGAAGGCGCCACAGCGCAAGGCAAAGAATCCGCCCGCGTGATCGAACAGGAACTGAAGAAACGGGATTAACTCTTCACAAAGCGGACGCAATGGATCGGAGGCAGGCTGGTGGAGATCGTCTGCCAGCTGTCGCCTCCATCTTCGGTGATCCAGAAGTTGCCGGTGGTCGAACCGACGGCCAGACAGTCGCCGGTTTCATCGGTGTCCAGTGCATGTCGATAGACAATGTCGTAGCTGTGTTCTCCCGGTAAACCATTCGAGAGCACTTCAGAAGTCGCGCCGCCATCCGTCGTGCGGGCGATGACGAATCGGCCGTCCACGGGGATACGACACTCGTCTTTTACGCCTGGTGCAAACCATGCCGTCTCTGGACGCTGCGGATGGACGGCGACCGCGAACCCGAACACGGAAGGTTGGATCCCGGTCACTTCCTGCCACGACTGTGCACCATCGGTCGTTTTAAACACGCCGTTATGATGCTGAATCCAGTAGTGGTTCGGCTGCGTGGGTGACTGCACCATGCGATGCGCATCCTGAATATTGGGATCGTGCGCGAGATCCGGAGGCATATACTCGGCCCGCAACCCGTCCGCCTTGCAGGTCCAGTTGACGCCATCATCTTCAGTGATCCACACTCCGCCACAGGAAATCGCAACAGCAACATTCTGACTGTTTTCCGGATGCACACAGATGGAATGAATACCGGGATCGTCCTTGCCGCCGCCAAACCATTTCAGGCGTTCGGGCAGATCCCATAATGAATCCACCAACTGCCAGCTGGAACCGCGATCATCCGAACGAAACAGGCCGCCGGGAATCGTTCCACACCAGAGTCGATTTGGCTGATCATCGCCCCCCGGTTCCAATGACCAGATTTCGCTCAGACTGGCCGGTTTGGGCTCTGCATTTTCTGTAAAGGGATCGGCTGCTTTTTTGGCCCCTTCCGGGTAAACGGGCACGGCGCACTCTTCCCAGTTTTCACCCGCATCCGCACTGCGATGCAGCTTGACCCCGAAGTGACCATGATTCAAAGCGGCGTACGTCGTGTCATCCCGCGAGTCATGCAGGACCATCGAAACATTTTCACCGGGAAAATCGTGACGTCGAATTTTCCAGCCGTCTGAATTTCGGTCGAGCTGAAACAGACCTTTACGGGTCGCAATCTGTACCTGAGAACTCATGGTAAACGCCTTCGGAAATGTTGCTGACAGAAATGAACAAACGGTAAAACCATTAACCGCCGGAAAGTGCCTGCATCACATAAATCTCACTCTCGGGTGAGATGGAATCACTTAAATGGACCCGGTCCACAATCGTCTGGCCGTCTACGAAGATCACCATATGCTGACGCAGTCGGCTCTGATCGTCGAGAATATAACTGCGGAGTCGCTGCTGCGTTTCAAACACCACCTCCAATGCTTCCCGCACCGTTGTGCCGGAGACAGTTTCTTCCGGACAACTGAGATGACGTTCCAGATTGGCAGTAAATACGACTCGGACCATATTCGTCATATCCTACACTGTACATATTTCGGAGGCAATGAAAATCAGGTTAGCGATCAAAAGCAGACCATCGGGGTTTTTGAAATTACTGCCTGAAAATACCCGGAAGCATCGACATTCCCCAAGTGGTCTCGGTAAAATGGCATGTTCTACATCAAGTTTCTCTCCTGAAGATAAACCACCATCCTCATTCTCATAAAAGTTGACTCACATGAACAACTTCCTGCCCGAGACCATGCGTAGAAATCGTGTTTTTCTTATATTGACTGCCAGCCTGCTCTGCCTGCCGCTGACAACGGCTTACAGCGCCGACAAAGCAGCAACAGACGTGGAGAAAACGGAAACGAAATCCGCCGAGGAAACCCTGGCCGGTCACTCGTATCATGGCGAAGTTTTTAATGAAGGTCCCCGCCGTCAGGCCTACCTGATGGGGGGCACCGGTGATGTGCACTTTGATGTGACGGTGAAGAATCCGGCCGCACAGAAGTTTCTCGACCAGGCGCTGGGGCAGCTCCACGGTTTCTGGTACCTGGAAGCCGAACGCTCCTTCCGTCACGCCGCGAATTTAGACCCCGACTGTGCCATGGCATTCTGGGGCGCTGCGATGTGTAATCTGAAAAATGAAAAACGCGCCAAAGGATTTATCGAAGAAGCCAACAAACGGCTGGACAAAGCCAGCCCGCGCGAAAAGCAGTACATCAAAGCGCTCACAGCCTACATCAACGCGGATAAGAAAAAATCCAAAGAGCGTAACGAAGCTTATACCAAAGCGCTGGAAGACCTGATCCTCGCGTACCCCGATGATCTGGAAGCCAAAGCCTTTCTGGCGGTGCACCTGTATAATTCACGTTCTGCCAGTACCAGCTACATCGCAGCCGAAGCGCTGCTACAGGACATCTTCGCAAAGAACCCGATGCACCCCGCTCACCATTATCGCATCCATCTGTGGGATCACCGCAAACCGGAACAGGCGCTGACGTCGGCAGCGAACTGCGGACAGTCCTCCCCCGGCATTGCCCACATGTGGCATATGCCCGGCCATATCTATTCGCGATTAAACCGCTATGAGGATGCGGTCTGGCAGCAGGAAGCCTCGGCCCGCGTCGATCACGCACACATGATGCGCGACGCTGTCTTGCCTGATCAGATCCACAACTACGCCCACAATAACGAATGGCTGATCCGCAACCTGATCTTTATCGGTCGTGTCCACGATGCCCTGGCACTCGCCAAAAACATGACAGAACTGCCTCAGCATCCCAAATTTAATACCTTCAAAAAACGAGGCAGTGCTAAATACGGACGCATGCGTCTGCTGCAGGTGCTGCGAACGTATGAACTGTGGGACGAACTGATCGCTTTGAGCCAGACCCCATATTTAGAGCCAACCGATGAGGAAGAAGAACAGATCAACCGCCTGCGGTATCTGGGACTGGCGTATTACCAGACCCAAAATATCAAACAGGGTGATGCCCAGTTGACTCAACTGAAAAAGCGGCTGGAGAAAGTTTCAGCCGAACGCAAACGAACCGTTGAAAAAGCGGAAGCCAAAGCAAAAACCAGCCTGACTGCAGAACCTCTGGTCGCCCTCAGACCAGACGAAAGTCGTACTTCTGTCATTGAAGATGCTAAAAAATCGGCAGGAAAACCATTTATTTCGCGCGTCCGGAAACTGGAACAGAATATTAAAGCTCTGGAAGCACACCAGACCATCGCCAAGGGTGATCTCAAAAAAGGTTACGAACTGTTGAAGAAAGCGGGGGGCGCGGATGAAGTCTATCTGCTCGCCATACAATGGAAATCAGGCGATCGGAAAAAAGCAGAGAAAGCGTTACGCAAACTGATTGGCTCTCATAAAAATGAAGTTTACCCGCAGGCGACACTCGTGGAACTGCTCTGGGAAGCCGGTGACAAAGACACAGCGAAAAAAGAATTCGAAAAGCTGCAGAAGATCTCCGCCTCCATTGATCTGGACATGCCCCTCTTTACGAGACTAGCGCCAATCGCTGCCGAACTGAAATTCAAACCGGACTGGCGGATGGAAAAAACAGCCGCCACCGATGTGGGGGACCGTCCCGACTTGAATTCACTGGGTCCCTTCCGCTGGAAACCCAGTCCTGCTCCGACCTGGGAGTTGAAAGACGCGACCGGCAAAGTGCGCCGCTCTGACGAATTTCGCGGCAAACCTCATGTGCTGATTTTCTATCTGGGCTTCAGTTGTCTGCATTGTGCCGAGCAGCTGCAGGCATTCGCTCCCATGGTGCAGGAATTCGAACAGGCCGGCTTCCCGCTGATGGCCATCAGTACGGATAACATTGAAGGTTTGAAAACTTCCATCAAAAATTATGATAAAGGTGACCTCCCCATCCCGCTGTTTTCCAACAACAAGCTGGACGTCTTCAAATCCTTCCACGTCTTCGACGACTTCGAAAAACAACCCCTGCATGGCACCTTCATCATCGACGGCAAAGGCAACGTCGCCTGGCAGGATATCAGCTACGAACCGTTCATGGATCCGAAATTTGTCCTGCAGGAAGCACAACGACTGCTGCCGAATACCGGTAACAAAGAAGTGGTCGGCGCCATTTCGAAGAAGTAAAGGAGTGATCCTCGGGTGGTCGCGAGTATCATTTGGAATTACCAAAGGCAACAGGAAATTGACGATGATCGATATGCTTGAGTCATTCGATCCTGAATATCTCTCCTCAGAGCTGGAAAAATATATAAAACCGGATGTTTTGAAGCGGATTTCAGAATGCTGTTATGCCAAAACTGTCACCTGGCGATGGGCGTCTGACGATATGTCTCGCAAGGAACCGTTTCGCGCTGAACTCTACAACACGAAGCATGAATGGCTCAAAGAGGGGGCTAGACCGAAGCCGGGAGATCTTCGACACGGACTGGACAATAATGGCAGAATCCAGGTCATTGAAAACTACTGGCTCAACGATAAGCGAAAGAAAGAACCGTATAGTACTTGCTACCTGATTTACGGAAAAAGTCATTCAGATGAAATCCAGGTCACCAACTATAATTCCCAGGTAATGTATCTGAGACGTTTCCGATTCAAAGCAGGTCATCCCATCAGGTCTTATACCCAGCATCATTTCGGGTCCGTAGCGGAAAGTCATTACTCGTACGCGAATGGTAAACTCGTCACAGAAACGTCGGTCAACTGGAAATCTGGAGAGGTTTCGGCACGCACTCAGCGTACATACGAATGTGATGAATGGGGCGGGCTTGAAAGGATCATTCAGCGCTATCTGAATGAAGATGGTTCCGTGTATGAGAAGATTGCGCCGATTATTGAGTATGAGCGCCCCAGAAAGAACGAGAACTTAAGTCAACTGGCAAAACAGATTGAACCGATGCTACTGGAACAGATTCTGGAAACCATCGAGCAAGCGTCTCCCCCGGAAAGGTTTTATTGTCTGCTCCTCTGCTATTGCGAAGAAGATTTTAGTGCAGGCTGGCCTCCATTTTTATTACTGGGCAGTCTACAGGAACGTGAACGGATTATGAACAGTTCGGATCCGCAGTGGTATTTGCTCTGGGCTCCTGATGAAATGCGCAACAGAGAACAGAATGTCGAACTTCCACTGAATGATAATATTTTAGAACGGAAGTGCGCGATTCACTGTCGGCAGATGGACCAGATTGATGATTATCGATCTGGAAAAAAGATTCTTCGAAAGGTTGTGAAGAAATTAAACAAGATCGACTGGTCTCAAACCATTGACGTGACACCTGATTTTATTGTCGCTGCCATTGATAACACCGGAGAAAAAAATCCTTATCACGATATCAAATCAGCCGTTTCCTGGAGCCGTTTTCGGTCTTTGAAAAAACAGGGCTATCTTTCATAAGGATGACTCCTTTTTCATTCACAACTTCCTGCTCGCTGCGCTCGGCCCGAATTGTATTCGGGCTTACCCTTTTCTTTATTCATCCACTGTATAAACGGCAAAAATACGATACGGGCCTGGTTCGCAGCCTTTGAAAACACCTTGTGATAAAAGTGTTTTCGCTTCATCAAATGTTTCAATCAGACAATGGCGATTCACTTTGATGGTTTCTGCCATGTGATTGCAAGATAAGTAAGAACATTCTGGCGCATGGCCCATCGAAAACGATACGATATCGTAACCTTCAAGTTGTTTGTCTACAGGAACCTTCACATTGGTCAACATCGATTTTTCTGGTTTGAATGTCTCCCATACAGAATCTTCTTCGTCGTACTGATCTTTGTAAACTTCATAGTAAAACAGCTTTGTGCCCTGTAAATTGATGTCATGCGCTGTGGCTAATGCTTTGATTATTTCCGGTGAATCGAAGAACCAGTAGCCGTTGTGTTTCCAGAATTCGGTGTAATCTGCGAATTGGTCAGAGATACAGTTGCTGACGGAGTAGATATCTTCTACCTGATAATTCTTTAGAAAGTCCGGTTTGCTTTCGACTCGCTTGGCCATATACCCGACGGGAATCATGTCAAGCATCATTCACCATCCAGAATATTCGTCGGAATGCCGTCCAGGCTCTGCTGGTTTTTATCGTGCCAGTACTGGTGGATGCCGGCGTCTCCCTGTTTGCTGGCCCAGGTGGCAAGCTGTTCGCGTTCCTCGACGTAATCAAAAAAGGGAACCGCCATCCCGCATGAGGTCTGTACCAGATCGACGCTCATGTCGAACACCTGTCGGGCACCGGGAATCGAAGGAAAGTGCGCAAACAGTTCGTCCCAGTCGGCATCATAGGGATGAATGACGCGTGCCTGACCGTAGAGTCGCAGGATCAAAGGCTTGCCGGTAAACGCGCAGAACATGACCGTCATGCGTCCGTCTTGCTGAATATGGGCCGATGTCTCATTGCCGCTGCCGGTCACGTTCAACCAGATCACACGATTCGGCCCCAGCACACGAAATGAATCCATTCCCTTCGGCGACACATTGATGCGACTGTCGGCGGTTGCAGTGCCGACAAAGAACAGCTTTTGTGCGGCGATGAATTTGATATGCTGTTCTTCGAGTTCGGGTATTTGTTTTCCCATGTTCTGGATGCTCTTAGTTTGAATACTAGATCAGAAAGTCGGCAGTCAGCAGATTACGATGTCGCAATCATAGCAGAGGGACAAGAACAGGGCAAAATCGGTTCGAGAAAATTAACCACACACAAACAGATCAGCGGTTACTGATACTGACGGCGGTAGACGGTCGGGCTGACGCCGGTCTGTGATTTAAAGACTTTCGAAAAATGACTGTGATCGTAAAAGCCGGTCTGGTTCGCGATTTGCGAAATTGTGGCGGTCGTCGAAGTCAACAGTCGACAGGCGGCCTGAATGCGAACGTGACTAATATAACTGGCCGGGCTCGTATCAAACAGCTTGCGGAACCGTCGCTGAAACTGACTGGTGGAAAGCCCCATCAACGCCGCCAGTTCCGTCACGAAAATTTCGCGATGAAAATGATCGTTAATGAAATCAAAGACGCGCTGCATTTCCAGGTAGGGAGCAATCGCCAGACCCGCGCGACGGAAGTCGCGCATCATTCCCACGATGCCCGCCACATTACCACGCACATCAAACAGCGGTTCTTTGATCACCTGAAACCAGGTCGTCGCCCCTTCGCCGCCCGTCACCGGATGCACCAGATCAACCAGCGGCTCCCCTGTCTCCATCACACGTCGATCTTCCCGCCGATACGCTTCGGCCTGATCGCGGGCATGAATGTCATAGTCCGTCTTGCCGATCAGCGTTTCCCCCGATTCCACCTTGAGCCAGCTTAACAATGCCGCATTATGATTGATGAAACGTCCTCGTTCATCTTTCACCACCAGGTACACATCGGGCAGATGCTCGAACAGGCGGCAGGTCTGCTCAATACCGGGGACTTTTTTGAAAAACTGCTGTTGTAACGAAACATTCATAACAAATTATCAAAACTAGAAATGCGCCAAATATACACAAATTCGCCTCGAATTTCCAAGACGCCCCCCGTCCCGTCGATTACAATTTACAAACCCAGGCAGACACTGGTTTCACCAACCCGCTATAATCATTGATTCATATACCAGCCAACTCTTCCCCCCAGGCTAACGAGGAGAAACAGATGACGAAGAAAAGTGCTCTCAATCGTCGTGACTTCATGAAGACGGCAGCCGCCGCCAGTACTGTTTTCACAGCCCCCACGATTATCCCGGCAACCGCACTCGGTCTGAATGGAACCGTGGCTCCCAGCGAACGGATTAATCTGGGAGGCATCGGTATTCGCAGACGCGGCGGTTATGTGTTGAGCCACATGCTTGAGCAGCCGGATGTCCGTTTCGTCGCTATCGCCGATGTTCGCGCCGATCAACGGAAGACCGTCAAAGAGATGGCCGACAAACAGAACGGCGACCAGAAATGCGACACCTATCGCGACTTCCGCGAACTGCTGGCCCGCGATGATATCGACGCCGTCCTGATTGCCACGGGCGACCGCTGGCATGCGACCGCCTCGATGATGGCAGCCGAAGCCGGCAAAGATGTCTACTCGGAAAAACCTTGTGCGATCTCCATTGAGCTGGCACGACGACTGCAGGAAACCATTCAACGGACCGGTCGCGTCTTCCAGGCGGGGACCCAACGCCGCAACGTTTCCAACTTTGGCCACGCCGCCAAACTGGCGCAGACCGGACAGCTGGGAAAAATTCATACCGTCCACGCTTCGATCTACCAGTTGATCGATCGCCACGACTGGCTGCCTGCTGAACCGGAACCCGATCCCGAAGTCGTTGACTGGAACATGTGGCTCGGCCCTGCACCGTGGCGTCCTTATAACCATGCGTATGTGGATGGTGCGTGGAGAGGTCATTACGACTTCGACTCTGGTGCCAAACTGCTCGACTGGGGCGCACACACGCTCGACATCTGCCAATGGGCGCTGGATGCCGACGATACGATGCCCGTTACCTACGAGCCCAAGGACGTTCCCAATGACAATGTCATTGAGTGTGTCTACGAAAACGGGGTAAAACTTGTCATGCGTCGTAATGGCTGGCTGGGACTGGGAACCTGTCCCGTCCGTTTTGAAGGGGAAGCCGGTTGGGTCGAAACGGGTGACTCCGGTCAGACCGCGGTCTCTTCGAATGAGCTCCGCGCCTCACTCCCTTCACCCAGTTCGATTCCGGGGACCTCGCCCAAGTTTCATGTGCGTGACTTCTTTAACTGTGTGAAAACCCGCTCCAAGCCTGCAGCCAATGAAGATGTCATGGCCCGCTCACACATCGCCTGTCACGCAGCCGCGATTGCCTGGAAACTGGGACGCAAGGTGCAATTCGACCCCGTCACGGAACAGTTTGTCAACGACGAAGAAGCCAACCGCATGCGAAGCCGCGCGATGCGCGAGCCGTGGACTGTCTGATTCGCGTCTTGCTTTTACAACGAATTTGAATATTTCCGATAACGTCTTCTTCCCCCGAGGATTTTGTGCTCATGTCTATCTGTCGATTTACCGGTTTCATTTTGTGCGCATCCAGCCTGCTGCTGACACCGACAATGAATTTTGCCGCTGATAATTCCACCCCCGATAAAAATGCACCCGAAGCCGCCCGGCTGGTTAAGGTACTCAACTCCGATGCCGATACCTACGACAAAGCGATGGCCTGTCGTCGGCTGGCAGCCATTGGAGATGCATCGTCGGTAACTGTCATTGCCAAGTACCTGGGCAATGAAAAGCTGGCAACTTATGCCCGTTCGGCCCTGGAAAACATCCCCGCTCCAGCAGCAGACAAAGCCCTGCGGGACGCCTTGAAAACGGTCAAAGGCAATCTGCTGGTTGGCGTCATCAACTCCATTTCCAAGCGGAAAGACAAACAGGCGGTCAAAGATCTGACTCCGCTCCTCTCCGATAAAAACACAAATGTGGCTATTGCCGCCGCCCACGCTTTGGGCGAAATTGGTACGCCCGCCGCTGCAAAGTCTCTACAGGCAGCATTGGGAAAAGGAGATAAGAAACTACAACAGGAAGTCGGATTCGCCTGCCTGATGTGTGCGAAGTCACTGGCGGAAGCGAAAGACAGCACAACCGCTGTCGCATTAACAACCGCGGTTCGGAATGCGGATTTTCCGGAAAACCTCAAGCTGGCAGCGACGCAACGATTGATCGTACTGCAGGGTAAAGCGGGCCTGGGACTCCTAGCCGAACAACTCAAATCGGACGATCTCAAACAGTTCCGCACCGGTCTGCAGGCGGCTCAGAAACTGGGAAAACTATCCACGTCCACTCTCATTGAAACCTACCCGAGACTGCCTGAAGAACGCAAAGCATTATTGGTGGCGGCGATGGGGACCATACACGATCCTGCAGCCCTGCCCACGATCATCAAAGCCACCACAGGCGATTCACAGGAACTGAAACTGCAGGCGATTTTTGCCGTTGGAGAACTGGCTCCTGCTGCGAACAACAAACAGAAAACACAGGCTCTGGACCACCTGCTGGCGATGGTGAAACAGCAAGACGCCGACCTCGCGGGAGCGGCAGAATCGGTAATCATCAAACTGAATTCCAGCCAGCCTTCTGCTGAAATCGAAAAACAGATCGATACCAGTATCCGCAAGCTGCTGGAGAGCGAAACTCGCGAACAACAGCTGGCAGGCATCAAACTGGCAGGTGGCTGTCGCCTCAGCTCAGCGACTCCGGTCCTGTTGCAACTGGTGCATCATTCAAACCCTGAAGTGAAATCGGCAGCGATCTCCGCTTTAGGCGGTACCACATCCCTAAATGATCTTCCGCAATTGATTAAGCTCGCTCTCACTTCCGGCCCCGACTCCCCCGCCAGCCAGGCACTCATCGCCGCCTGTTCGCGACTGCCGCTGGATGAAACCGCACAGGCTCTGGCCGGCGCGATGGGGGGAGCAACCAATGACCAGAAACTGATCCTGCTCAACCAGTTGGCAGCCATCGGAGGCGAAACCGCGCTTAATACCGTTGTGGCAGCTGCCCGTTCGAATGACGACGCACTGCAGAACAAAGCGACCGACCTGCTGGGGAAATGGGTCACCATCGACGTCGCGCCTCCCTTGCTGGAACTGGCGAAAACACTGGAGAACAACAAATACAAAATTCGCTCGCTGCGTGGTTACATCCGCGTCGCCCGGCAGTTGAATATGACGCCAGAAGAGCGTCTGGAAGTCTGCCGCAATACACTGGCGATTGCCGAACGCAACGATGAAAAGAAGCTCGTGTTCGAAGTGCTCCGCCGCAACCCGACGCCTCAGGCCGTCAACTACACAGTTTCACTGCTCAAGGATAAATCATTGAATGTCCCTGCGAGTGCGACGATTGTCTCCTGGGCCGAACGGGGAACTCCGATTGACGACGAACTGCTGGCCGATGCGTTACAACGCGTCATCGCTTCCACATCAAATAACGGTCTCAAACAGCGGGCCACCCAGCAGCACGAACGGATCTCTGCACAGGCGAAACAGAGCGAGAAAGAACTCGGCTTTCAAGCCTTGTTCGATGGTAAAACGTTCGACGGCTGGCATGGCAATGAAGAGATCTTTCGCATTGAAGATGGTGAAATCATCGCGGGCAGCCTGACCGAGAAAGTCGAACGCAATGAATTCCTCCGCTCGAATAAAGAGTACGATGATTTTGAGCTCAAACTTGAATTCAAACTGCTGGGTGAGAAAACCAACGCCGGCGTGCAGATTCGGACCGCGGAAATACCCGATCATCACGAAGTCAGTGGCTACCAGGCGGACCTGGGAACCGGCTACTGGGGCTGCCTGTACGATGAATCCCGCCGTAAAAAGATTCTGGCAGGGCCACCCGCAGAACTGCGTGATCAGCCTGTCCGCATGAACGACTGGAACAGCTACCGTATTCGCTGTGAAGGGCCCCGCATCCGTATCTGGATTAACGATGTACAGACAGTCGACTTTACGGAAGCAGACCCCCAGATTCCGTTGAAAGGCATCATCGCATTGCAGATTCATGGAAATCTGGTGAATGAAGCGCATTACCGTAATGTCCGCCTGCGGGAACTGTGATCGCATCCTGAATCGCAGGAAAAACAGTCGTTCAGCAACATTTTTGATTTCCGCCCCTTGCGGTCACCGTCTGTCTGGCGAAAATAGAAAGAAAGCAGATTCGCAATTCTTTCGACCTCGGCGAGGCATGGATGTCAGAAATCCCCCCACAACTGGAAGACCTTTTCAAACAGCTCAATCCGGAGCAACAGGCGGCGGCCTGCCATGATTCGGGTCCGTTGCTGATTATCGCGGGTGCGGGGACCGGAAAAACAACCACGCTTTCGCATCGTGTTGCGTACCTGATTGCGCAAGGCATTGATCCCAGCCGGATTCTGCTGCTGACATTTTCCCGCCGTGCCGCGAATGAAATGGTCCGTCGCGTCGATGCGCTGCTACGTGCAATGGGCGCGGGGCGCGAGAATTCCGCCTCGGCCCGATCGCGGAGTATCTGGGGCGGTACGTTTCACTCAACGGCAGCACGACTGCTGCGGCGTTACGGACAGGCCATCGGTCTGCCCGATGACTTCACCATCATTGACCGCAGTGATGCCGAAGATTTAATGAGCGCCCTCCGCAGTGAACTCGAGCTGGGCAATAACGGCAAGAAGTTTCCCCGCAAAGGGACCCTGCTGGAAATTTACAGCCGCTGTGTGAATACCTGCTCCAAACTGGAACCAATCCTCGAACGACACTACCCCTGGTGCCTGGAACATACCGACGAGCTGAAGAAACTGTTTCAGGCGTTTGTAGATCGCAAAGAGAAACAGAATATTCTCGACTATGACGATCTGCTTTTATTCTGGCATGCGCTGGCCGCTGATCCCGCGGGTGGCAAGCTGCTGCGAGGCCAGTTCGAAGCGGTACTGGTGGACGAATACCAGGATACGAACATCCTGCAGTCGGGTATTCTGAAAAATCTCTGTCCCGATGGTGAGGGACTGACTGTCGTCGGCGACGATGCACAGTCGATCTATTCCTTCCGGGCCGCGACCGTGCGGAACATTCTGGACTTTCCCCAGGAATACGAGGGAACGACGGTCGTTACGCTGGAAGAAAATTATCGCAGCACACAACCCATCCTGCAGGCGACCAATCAGATTATCGACGAAGCGCACGAACGCCATGAGAAAAATCTGTGGTCCTCCAAAATCAGCGGTGAAGCGCCCTGCCTGGTCGACTGCAGCGACAACAACGAACAGGCCGACTTCGTCGTGCAGCAGGTACTCGAACACAGGGAAGCCGGGATTCCCCTGAATCAGCAGGCGGTCCTGTTCCGGGCTTCACACCACAGCCTCTCGCTGGAAGTAGAATTGGCGCGTCGCAATATCGCCTATCACAAATATGGCGGCTTGAAGTTTATCGAAACCGCACACGTCAAAGACCTGATGGCGTACCTGCGACTGGCAGAAAATCCCCGCGATGCCGTCTCGGGACTGCGGGTACTGACCCTGTTGCCGGGCATTGGCCAGAAAAAGGCACAACAGTTGATTAACCTGCTGGCGGAATCGCAGTTTCGCTTTGATGCGTGGTCGGAATTCAAACCGCCGGCGGCGACGGTCGAGCATTGGCCACTGTTTGTGCGATTGATGAAAAACCTGAGTTCGCCGCAATCAGAAAAGCGGGGCATCTCGGCGGAAGTACATCAGGTGCGCACGTTTTACAGTCCCCTGCTCGACCAGCAATATGATAACGCCACGTCGCGGCAGCGGGACCTGGAACAACTGGAGCAGGTTGCCAGTCGCTTCAGCAGTCGCATGAGTTTCCTGGAAGAGATCACCCTTGACCCACCCAGTTCGACACAGGATGTCTCTGCTGCCAGTAGTGCGGACGACGATGATTTTCTGGTACTGAGTACCATTCACTCATCGAAAGGTCTGGAGTGGGACGCCGTCTACGTGCTGCAGGCCGCCGATGGTAGTATTCCGTCCGAGATGTCACTGGAAAGCGAAGACGAAATCGACGAAGAACGCCGCCTGTTTTATGTCGCGCTGACGCGGGCGAAAAACTGGCTCTATGTCTGCTTTCCTCATCGGCAGTATTTCCAGAATCGTCGCTGGAACCAGGCACACAGTTATGCCCAGCTGACGCGGTTTGTTTCTCCAAAGACGATCCCGCTGTTTCAGCGACGACCGGCGTTCAGTGCCGATGCGTTGGATACGCCTCAGGAAGCCGAGATCGAAACGACGGCAGAAGACATTCGCAAGAACATCCGCAACATGTGGTCTGCCTGACGCTACTCTTGCCTGTCTTCCGTTTCTTCATTCGATTTTTCATGTGTCGCAGAATCTTCAGCTGGAGTAGACTCAGTAGGAACCGTCTCAATCGATCCTGCAGCAGCCGAGTTCTCGCTTACCACTTCGGGTGGAGTGACGTTCGGCTCGGAAGCAACTTCTTCCTGCCGCGTTTCATCGACGTCATCTGTTTCCTCAGCTGAATCGGATTGTGTCCCAGCCGCCTGTTCCCAGGGAGACTTCTTCCGCGGCGGAGGAGGACCGGGAAATTGATAGTAGACGCATTCAATCCGACCGTTATACAGTTTGCGGCGGCGGGCCTTTTGTTCGTAAATGCGTTCGAAACCCGGATGCGAGGTAATTACATAAATCGACCACATCTCCAGTGGCGCGAACACGCGTTTCATTTCGCGGTAGATGACTTCGGCGTCTGCTTTATCGCCCAGTCGTTCGCCGTAGGGAGGGTTGGTAATGATACAGCCATACTTGCGGGGCGTGCTGAATTCTGAAAGAGGTTGATCCTGGAAATGAATGAACTCTTCCATGCCGGCCTGCTGCGCGTGGTAGCGGGCCATACTGATCATGGCGGGATCAATATCATAGCCCTGCAGCCGATAGTCGATATCGCTGCGTTCCAGAGACCGTGCTTCTTCGCGGGCCGCTTCCCACATTTCGGGTGGTAGCTGCTGCCAGCCTTCTGCAGCGAATTCGCGGTTGATGCCCGGCGCGGTGTTGGTACCGATCAGAGCAGCTTCGATGGGAATCGTCCCCGTACCACAACAGGGGTCAACAAATGGCCGTTCACGATTCCAGTAGCTGAGCTGGACCAGACCTGCCGCCAGTGTTTCTTTAATCTGCGCGCCGGCAGCCAGTTTGCGATAGCCGCGTTTATGCAGCCCCGGCCCGGTGGTGTCGATGCAGACGGAAGCCTTGTCTTTCAGGATCGACAGGCTAACCGAGTACAGGGGGCCGTCTTCAGGGAACCAGTCTTTGATGTAGTGCTCTTTCAGGCGTTCGGCAATCGCTTTCTTGACCAGTTTCTGACAGTTCTTGGGACTGTTGATTTTGGAACGGACGGCGGTGGCCCGGACAGGAAACTGGGCCGAGGGGGGCAGCCAGCGTTCCCATTCAATATCGCGAATTTCGTCGAACAGGTCATCGAAATCGAGTGCCGTGAATTCCGCCAGGCTGAGCAGCACCCGGTCGGCACTGCGGAGCCAGAGATTGCAGTGGCAGATCGCGGCGAGATCGCCTTGAAAGGTGATGCGGCCGTTTTCGATTGTCTGTTCTTCGTATCCCAGTTGTTTCAGTTCGCGCGATACCACGGCTTCCAGGCCAAAAGCGGAAGTGGCAACGAGTGTGAGTGGCTCGGACATATTCAACGGGGATCTCTTTCGATTTCAGTAAATCAGGCAAATCTGGTAGAAAAAGGGTCGGTCTCAGTTCATACTACTATAAAATGGCTTTCCTCGAAATCTACAGGACAACGGATCATAAAGAAGGTTTTCAACATGCGGAATACTCCCTCCCCCTATAATCGGCTTCCCCGCCGTGATTTTCTGAAACAGACCGCCGCTCAGGTATTAACGGGTACAGCAGTCGTTGGCCTGTTGCAGTCACAACAAGAGTTACAGGCGGGCGAAGATTCCACAGCGAAACCAAAGCCGACAGCCGGATATCAGCTGGGCGCCTTCACCAAAAGCTTCCAGGATATGCCGATCCCCGAGGTGTGTCAGGCGTTCAAATCAATTGGTCTGGATGGCCTTGACCTGACCGTGCGTCCCAAGGGGCATATTCTTCCCGAAAATGCTGAGAAAGAACTGCCGCAGGCCTGCGCGGCCGCCAAAGACGCAGGCGTGAAAATCCTGTTTCTGACCACGATGATTGACGAACCCGACAAGAACGCCGAACGCATTCTGGCAACCGCCCAGGAACAGGGGATCGACCGCGTCAAAATTGGCTATTACCGCTACAAACCGTTCGGCACTCTGGCACAGCAACTGAAAGAGACGACAAAGAAAATCGGCAAGGTAGCAAAGCTGTGTCAGAAATACGATGTGTTGCCTTGCGTGCACGTGCATTCGAATGCGTTTCTTCCTTCACACGGGACGCAGCTGTATCAGTTGATCCAGGATTTCTCGCCGCAGGAAGTCGGTGCGTATGTGGATATGCTGCACATGGTCAAAGAGGGGAGCGGCGACGGCTGGCGACAGGGCCTTGATCTGCTGGCCCCCTGGATTTCGTTGTGTGCGGTTAAGAATTTCTCCTGGGAACGGGGTGATGGCCGCGACAAGCACGGTCACCAGAAATGGGAAGTCAAAACAGTTCCCGTCGCTGATGGAATTTCTCCCATTCCAGACTACGTCGCTGCACTGCGAAAGCTGGGTTATGAAGGAACCTTCTCTTTGCACAGTGAATACAAAGGACGTCACAGCTGGAAAGAACTTTCGACCCAGGAATGCCTGGCCCAGACGGCCGCCGATGCGAACTATTTCCGTTCACTGTGGTCGTAATCTGAATCAAGAGATTGAAGCGGTACGGTGTCAGCTGTCGGTATTTACTGCGGGCCTGTAAATAATACCGATGGCTGGCGCCATTCCGTTCAGATTGGTGCTGTTTATGATCCAGACTGGTGTGGACCTGAATAATATTCAGGCCGAGCGCAGCGAGCAGGAAACTGACAATTGATTTTCTAATTGTTGAAGGAAATCACGATACAGGATTCAATAGAGGTCGGTAACGTCTTTCCTGTTTGCAACCATGTTCTGACAGTTTCCTGTTGTCTTTGACAACCGCGAATGGCATTCACGGCCACCCACACCGAGAACCTGATGACTTTCTGAGTAGGAGGGATACTGTTTATGGTTCGGATAATCTTAACTGTTCTGGTCGTCTGGCTGGTTCCATGCATTGCGGAATCAGCTGACAGACCCAATATCATTCTG
The DNA here is from genome assembly GCF_048262075.1 of Gimesia sp. Taxonomy (GTDB): domain Bacteria; phylum Planctomycetota; class Planctomycetia; order Planctomycetales; family Planctomycetaceae; genus Gimesia. The sequence goes on along the minus strand of NZ_JBLXFK010000004.1, from coordinate 258,643 downwards.
ATCATGGTCGATGATATGGGTTTCTCCGACATTGGCTGTTATGGCGGCGAAATCGAAACGCCAAACATCGATGCACTGGCCGCCGGTGGCGTGCGGTTTTCACAGTTTTATAATTCGGGTCGCTGCTGCCCTACGCGGGCAACATTGATGACGGGCCTGCATCCCCACCAGACGGGAATTGGCTGGATGACCAACCCACCCGGCGATACCCGCGGCTATTCCAAACCGCCGACTTACCAGGGCTATCTGAACCGCAACTGCGTCACGCTGGCGGAAGTGCTGAAACCAGCCGGTTATGCGACGCTGATGACAGGCAAATGGCACCTGGGCTTTAACGCGCAGGATCGCTGGCCTCTGCAGCGCGGGTTCGAAAAGTTTTTCGGCTGCGTCTCGGGGGCGACCCGCTTCTTTCACCCCGTCGCACCGCGGGCTATGACATTTGGAAATGAAGACATTGAAACGCCCGCCAGTACCACAGACCGACGGTTCTACACCACCGACGCGTACACGGACTATGCGATCCGTTTTCTCAGTGAACATCAACAGACAAAAGAACTGCATGACAAACCCTTCTTTCTGTATCTCGCTTACACCGCACCGCATTGGCCACTACAGGCACATGAAGAGGAGATCAGAAAGTACCGCGGCAAATACATGATCGGCTGGGATGAACTCCGCCAACAGCGTCTGGCGAAACAGAAATCGCTGGGCCTGCTGCCGGCGGATACAAAGCTGTCACCGCGAGATTCTGCGGTTCCCGCCTGGAATACTCTAAGTGCCAAAAAACAGGACGAGATGGATCTTAAAATGGCCACCTACGCGGCGATGGTGGATCGCGTGGACCAGAACATCGGTAAACTGGTTAATTCATTGAAAACTAGTGGGCAGTATGAAAATACGCTGATTCTATTTCTGTCGGACAATGGCGGCTGTGCCGAGGGAGGCGTGCTGGGACGCGGCGAATTCTATGATGTGGAAAAACGCAATCTCGATCACAGCAACAGCTATGGAAAAGCTTGGGCGAATGCATCGAATACGCCGTTCCGTCTGTATAAACATTTCGCCCACGAAGGGGGTACGTCGACACCGTTTATCATGCATTGGCCGGCAGAGATGAAACCACAAACAGACTGGTACACGGAACCGGCCCAGCTGATTGATCTCATGCCGACACTGATCGATGTGGCAGAGGTGAAGTACCCTGAGACATTCAACGGGAATCCAATCCCGGCCCTGGATGGCATTTCCTTGCGGCCGGCGATGCAGGGAGAATCGCTTAACCGCATGGAGCCGATTTTCATTGAACACGAAAGCAATGCGTTCGTGAGAGCCGGGGACTGGAAGCTGGTGGGTCGCGGCGTCTCACCGGCGAAAGGCTATCAGCCACAGAAATGGGAACTGTATGACGTGAAGACGGACCGCACGGAGCTGAATAACCTGGCGGCGCGCAGGCGGGCCATCGTAGTTGATCTGGTTCAGAAGTGGGAAGCCTGGGCAAAACGTGTGGGCGTGTATCCCAAGTGATTTTTGCTACCACGAAAAACACGAAATGACACGAACGGATTTTATGGCTGACTTCCAATAGCAGCTGTTTCCAGGTCGCTGAATTCAATTCTTACTTTGTGATTCTTTGTTGAATTCAAATTCTTCGGCGGGGACGAGGCCGTCGTGGTCCTGGATGAAGGCTTTATTTTTGGTTCTGTCCAGCATGCGTTCGCCATACTGCAGGTTGAATGATTTGATCTGGAACTGATCCGGGTTAATGGGTTGATTCAGTTTTGAATCAAGTAACGTATAAGTGCGGCGTAAGGTCAGTTCACGCTCACCGGCTGGTCTGATTTGAAAGTCCTCGAAGATGACTTTCTCAGGCAGGTAGATGCCATCGACGTTTTTATAAGAGAATGTATAGATGCGATCCGGGACAGTACCGTGTAACCCCTCATATTTCACCGGATTATATCCAAATCGGGAGTCGTAGGTCACTTGACTGAATCTGGGAAGACTATTTGGTTTCGCGGGTTTGTACTTGATCTTAACGATCAATTGTTTCTGCTGGTGTTTCAGTATTCTCTCCGCGATAGTAACCCGTCTGGAAAACGTCTCCTGTTTTTCCTTTCCCTCTGCACCACTGAGTACTTTTGCATACAACTCAGGGGTGCGGGCAAAGCTGCCTGAGGCTGTCCCCAGTACCTTTTTTCTGGGGTCAAAAAACCGCCCGTCCCGTTCGACTTCAAAATCCCATTTTCGATAGAGAATTCTGCCTCCACCAATCTGTTTCTGAACTTCATCAGGAAAACCAAAGACGGGACCGAAGCGTTCCTCGCTCAACTCCAGGCTTTCTTCCCCTTTGACAACAATCCATTGTACGTTCATACTATTTTGAATTTTGGCTGGTACCGGTTGTAACTGGTCGAGCTCATCGGGTTTTTCTGTCAGATTATAATTGACACGCAGTTTATCCTGCCGTTGATCCAGCCAGAAGGGGAGCAGTCGATAAGTGGTCTTCCAACCGGGGAGTTCAAACTTGCTCCGATGGAATAGAGATTCTCTTACAAACGCATAGGTTCCCTGCCAGGTATGAATGGCGTCGTTATTCGCGGTGATCTGTTTCGCCAGGAAAACGAGCATCTGCTGCGTTTCTTCCGGGTTCAGTTGACGCTGTTGATCGTCAACCGGTTCTGCTGCAGGAACTGGTGACCGTAAACAGAGACTGAGTAACAGCAGTAATACTGTGAATGACAGACGATCGGCCATACTTCACTCCGCGCTGTATTTTTTTCATGAGAAAGAAACAGACACATTCGTCAATGCAGTGTAGCAGAAAGGAAGCGGTATAGACAAATTATTTCTACCACGAAAACACACGAACGAGATAGACGGCTGATTTTGAGATTCGTAAAACTGTTGCAGTTCAGCGTTTTGCTTTGACAGTTTCCTGCTCGTTACGCTCGGCCCGCATTCTATTCGGGCCCATCCGATCTGATTGAGTCCGTCGCTTTGAGCGGTTCCACTACGCGTTACGTTAATCTACCCAGTGCAGGACGTTGCGGATGATGGACCAGCGTGGGGGGGGTGGATCGATCACTTCGCCGAGGATCCAGTATTTGTAGAGCGTGTCGAAGACGCCTTCTTTCTTTTTGAGCTCAAGCCAGACTTCCATGAACTCTTCGAACTCGATGTCGTGAGCCCCCAGGTAATACATGGGGACGCGAATATTTTTCTTGAAGGGATTGATCACCGAAAATTTCGGATACAGCAGCGTCCAGGCAGCGCCCGTTTCAGCACTGGTCACCAGCAGGTCGGCGTGAGAGGCGTTGCCTTCAAAGAAATCTTCTTCTGAATTGATGGATACAAAACTCGCGTTGGGGAAAAACTCGTGGGCTTTTTCGTCGTAGAAACTGTTGGCGACGACCGCGATTTTCAGATCGGCGGAATGGCGTAGTTTGTCGAACTCCAGAAAATCGACTTTGCGGAAGTCGGGTAGCACCAGTGCCAGCGTCACGTCCATATAAGAATCGGCAACGGGGAACGCAGTCGCTCGTTCGATGGTCCCTTCCAGTCCTGACATCGCCAGATCAAAATGATCCTGATTCAACTGATTGACCAGTGTTTGCGGGGTAAAGGGGACAAATTCGATATCGACTCTCAAATCGAGGGCCAGTCGATGTGCCATATCGATATCGAGGCCCACCAGTTGTCCACGATCATTGAAGTAGGAAAAGGGAAGCCGTTTGGCGTCGAAACCAAGCCGAATGGTTCCCCGGCGGCGGATACGGTCGATGCGGGTTTCACCGGATAGAATGGGATCGGGGTTGGGGGCCGAATCTTTCAGAATGGTCTCTTTGACCCCCGGATAGAGCAGTTGACGATCGGCGATAAGAGCTTTGGATTGATAGATGTCTTTGAAGGTATAATTGAGTACTGCGTGAATGCCGGCAATCACAACACCGGCGACACATAATGAAAACAATGACCACGAGATGAAACGTTTCCACTGAATCTTTAACGTGCCGGAAAGCGAGGCGGCGGCGAGGATGGCGAACGAAAACAGGTAAACGGATCGCAGTGCATCCCCCAGGCGAGTGGTGTAGACACCCACCGCAAGATAGAGCTGGAAAATATCATGGGGGATATGCATCAGGTCCAGCAGCCAGGGAATGGTGACGGCTGGCTTGGCGAAGGAACCGGCCATGCCCAGCGAAAGGAAGCGGGGGTATTCTTCGGGCAGCATGCTGGAACCATAAAACCAGGCGGAAAAGGGAATGAAGATCAACCCGATAATCCGCCCCAGGTCGGGAAAAGGAAAAACGAGCGGAATGAGGACATCCGGTGAGCCTCCGGTTTCGTCTTTTTCCAGATGATAGCGATCCAGGATTTCGCGGGCCGCTTCGACGATGAGCGGCAGAACGGCAAATGTGCTGCCCAGCACAAACGATGCGATGACGGCGGTCTGCGAAACTTTGAGGGCATCCCAGTAGCGTACCGGAGTACAGACAGAAATCAGCATGGGGAGAATGCCAATCGCCAGCAGCAGAGTGGCGGCAGAAAACGTAATCAGGTAGGCCTGGAGCAATCCAAATTTTTCAAAGGGAAGCGTGCCCATGGCATAAGAGACGATGGCAAATATTCCGATGGGCGAAACATGGACGATCATACGGTTAAGTCGCATCAAAGCGTTGACGGCGACGGACAGTGGTTCCAGCAGGCGTTCGCGTTTGGGAATGCCACTGATGGCGATGCCCATCCCGATCGAAAACAGAACGACTGCAGGGACGGCATTATTGGCAAGCGAGAAAAACGGATTTGAGGGAATGAACAGATCATATAGGCTCTCAGTCTTGGGCCCTTCAATAAAACTGGTACTGAAGAAAGCGCCTTTCTGCCAGAAGGGAAAGGAGAGCGACATGATACAGACCGAAAACAATCCAATGCACCACAGTATTAACAGCAGGACGATGACGGTAAACGCCATGTTGCGCGTCTGCTTAAGGGAGATGCGGCCCAGGTTCAAAATCAGCGAGAGGGTAATGTAAGGCAGAACAGTCATCTGCAGCAGCCCGATGAAGACATCGCCGACCACTTTCAGTGGGGAACACAGGTCACCAAAAAAGAGTCCGCACATTATCCCCAGCCCCAGGCTTGTTAGAATCCAGGTGGTTAAGCCGGGCTTAAAATGTGTCAGAATAACTTTTTCCATTCGCCAGATCCTTGAGCACACCGGTATCAGGGCTTTGAAAATGATCCTGTCTTAGAGCAAAACCTGATACTTGTCATGGATAAATTCTTGCCGGAAGTGTATGGTTCCCTTGAAGATACCGTTCCTAACGTAACCTTCACAGTGAGTCCGGACAATCATTGGATTCCTTCGAATCTGGATTCTTAACAGAAAACCCTTTCTATCACCAGACTTATCGAATCAACATGTCCTTTTCCCTAACGTATCATCGTCAGCAGTTCAGTTTTGAAACGACGCCCGAGCTGTTCTCTCCCAAAGGTCTGGATCGAGGCACCGAGGCAATGCTCTCCACTGTCACTTTTGCGGCGGGTGAACGAGTGCTGGACCTGGGCTGCGGGTGTGGCGTAGTGGGAATCCTGGCTGCGAAAATAGTTGGTGCGGAAAATGTGGTGATGACCGACGTCGAGGCAGAAGCAGTACGCCTCTCACAAAAGAATGCAGAAGGCAATGCAGTTGCGGGCGTGACGGTTTTACAGAGTGATGGCTTTCGCGATCATGCAGAGAGCGATTTCGACTGGATTCTGTCAAACCCGCCTTACCATGAAGATTTTTCCGTCGCCAAGAACTTCATCATGAAAGGATTCAACCGACTGAAAATTGGCGGAAAGATGGTCATGGTCACCCGTCGACGACTGTGGTATCAGAAGAAGCTGACCAGCATTTTTGGCGGAACCGAAGTCCATGAGCTCAACGGTTACTTTGTATTTCACGCAGAGAAACGCCGCGACAGCTATGCAGCACGGAAGCGGCGTAATCGATAAAAAATGCTTGAACCCATCAGAGGGAAATTCAGGGAACATCCGGAGAAGAATGTTCCCTGAAGCCCATGAATCACATATCCGCCATCCAGTCCTGTAGAGCACGGACCTGGGGGGTTGGATCGTCGGCAAGTGCCTCCAACGCTTTGACGACCGCCAGGCAGCCCGGGATCGTCGTCACGCAGGTGACGCCATACGAAACGGAAGCCGATCGAATTTTGCCTTCGTCGGTACGCGAACCTTTACCGCTGGGTGTGTTGAAGATGAACTGTACTTCCTGGTTGGCCATCATGTCCAGCAGGTTCGGTCGTCCTTCTTTCAGCTTCTTGACGGTAGCCACTTCGAGTCCTGCTTCTTTGAGGACGCGGGCGGTACCTGAAGTCGAAACGATTTTGAAGCCCAGTTCAATCAGCCGACGTGCCGGTTCGATGATCATCTCTTTATAGACATCAGCCATACTGATGAAGACCGTGCCTTCGGAAGGCAGGCTGGTACTGGCTGCAAGTTGACTTTTGGCAAAAGCCATCGCGAATCCATCCGAGATGCCCATGACTTCGCCGGTCGAACGCATTTCGGGGCCGAGGATGATATCGACGCCAAGGAATCGGGAGAACGGGAACACACTTTCTTTGACGGATGTATGTTTGGGTTCAGGCTCACGCGTAATCCCCTGTTCGAGCAGCGAGACTCCCGCCATCACTTTGGCGGCGATGCGGGGCAGTGAAATCCCCGTGGCCTTGGAGACAAACGGTGACGTCCGGCTGGCGCGGGGATTGACTTCCAGGATGTAGACTTTGAAATCGTCATCAGTCTGTTTGACAGCAAACTGAAGATTCATCAACCCTCTGACTTTGAGTTCGCGTGCGAGGGCGTGTGTGGCGCGTTTGATTTCATTGATGACCGATTCAGGAAGTGAGTGGGGGGGGAGCACACAGGCAGAGTCGCCGGAATGCACGCCGGCTTCTTCAATGTGTTCCATCACGCCACCAACCAAAGTAGTGATACCATCGGAGATGGCGTCGACGTCGACTTCAATCGCATCTTCAAGAAAGCGGTCGACGAGAACCGGATGATCGGGAGAAGCGTTGACGGCTTCATTCATGTAGCGCACGAGGGATTCTTCATCGTAGCAGATTTCCATGGCTCGACCGCCAAGCACGTAGCTGGGGCGAACAAGGATGGGGTAACTGATGTTGTTGGCAACGTTGCGTGCGCTTTCGATATCTGTGGCGATGCCATTCGGGGGCTGATGCAGTTCGAGCTTTTCGAGAATTGCCTGAAAGCGTTCCCGGTCTTCAGCGGCATCGATCATTTCAGGACTGGTGCCGATAATGTTGACACCGGCCGCTTCGAGTCCACGCGCCAGGTTGAGCGGCGTCTGTCCGCCGAACTGCACGATCACGCCATCGGGTTTCATGCGGTCGCAGATATTCAAAACGTCTTCGGTAGTCAGTGGTTCGAAGAACAGATGGTCCGAAGTGTCGTAGTCAGTCGAAACGGTTTCGGGGTTTGAGTTGACCATGATACTTTCGATGCCCAGCTCCTGCAGTGCGAAGGAGGCCTGGCAGCAGCAGTAATCAAATTCGATCCCCTGCCCGATGCGGTTCGGTCCGCCGCCCAGAATCATGATGCGGCGTTTGTGATCGGGATTCGCAGGAGTTTCGTCTTCTTCTTCGTAGGTGGAATAGAAGTAGGGGGTAAAGGCTTCGAACTCGGCGGCACAGGTATCGACCTGTTTGAAAGTCGCTTCAATTCCCAGATTCTTGCGATACTGGCGGACATCCATTTCGGTCGAGTCAAGCCAGAAGGCGAGTTGCTTATCCGAATAGCCGGCCTGCTTGGCTTTTCTCATGGCGGCGTAGTCCATGTCTTCCAGGCGGGAAAGGGCGCGGATCTGATCTTCCAGTTCGACCAGTTGCCGAATGTGATTCAGGAACCAGGGATCGATGTCACTGAGCTCGTGAATCTGTTCGGTCGTCATTCCCAGCTTGAAGGCATAGCGGACGTAAAAGATTCGCTCTTCATTGGGAACCGAAAGCTTGGACTGGATCGTATCCTTGGAAGGTTGTTTGGTAGTCCCCCACAGGTCTTTTTTTCCGCCGCCCAGTCCGAAGTGACCAATTTCCAGGCCTCGCAGTGCTTTCTGCAGGGACTCTTTAAAAGTACGACCGATGGACATGGTTTCGCCGACCGATTTCATCTGCACGGTGAGAACCGGGTCTGCATCCGGGAATTTTTCGAACGTCCAGCGGGGAATTTTGGTAACGACGTAGTCGATGGTTGGTTCGAAACAGGCAAACGTTTCACGGGTGATGTCGTTGCGAATTTCGTCAAGCCGATACCCAACGGCAAGCTTCGCGGCGATTTTAGCGATCGGGAAGCCGGTTGCTTTGGAAGCCAGGGCACTGGAGCGGCTGACGCGGGGATTCATTTCGATGATCGTCATACGGCCCGTATCGGGGTTAATGGCGAACTGGACGTTGGAGCCCCCGGTTTCGACACCGATCTCGCGCATACAGGCGATGGTCGCATCCCGCATCCGCTGATATTCTTTATCGGTCAGTGTTTGTGCCGGCGCGACGGTGATGGAGTCACCGGTATGTACGCCCATGGGGTCGAAGTTTTCGATGGCGCAGATGATGACAACATTGTCAGCCTGATCGCGCATCACTTCCATCTCGTATTCTTTCCAGCCGAGGATGGATTCTTCGAGCAGGACTTCATTCACAGGAGATAATGCCAGACCACTGCGGACTTTTTCATCGAACTCTTCGCGATTATAAGCCACGCCCCCACCGGTTCCCCCGAGTGTGTAGCTGGCGCGAATGATGATCGGCAAGCCGATATCCTTCATGGCCGCATTGGCTTCTTCCATGTTATGCACCACGGCGCTACGAGGGCAGTCGAGGCCGATTTTTATCATGGCTTCTTTGAACTGGTCGCGACTTTCGGCCTTGGCAATGACTGACTCTTTGGCACCGATGAGTTCCACGCCCAGTTGATCCAGAATGCCACGTCGGGCGAGATCCATCGCAGCATTCAAACCAGTCTGTCCGCCGAGGGTCGGCAGCAGAGCATCGGGTTTTTCAATCTCGATGACTTTCTGAATATACTGCCAGGTAATCGGCTCGATATAAGTGCGATGGGCTGTTTCCGGATCGGTCATGATCGTGGCTGGGTTCGAGTTCACCAGCACAACCTCATAACCATCTTCTCGCAGAGCCTTACAGGCCTGGGTTCCGGAATAGTCAAATTCACAAGCCTGGCCGATCACAATGGGACCGGAACCAATGATCAAAATTTTATGAATATCGTCGCGTCTGGGCACTTTCTCGGATCACTTTCAAAGCAAATGTACATTGTCTTCTGGCTCGGAGACCTTTATCTGCGCAAATCTTCCCAACGTTAACAAGCACACCAGAATAATCAAGCAAGGCAGACAAGAAAGTACCAGAACTGGCTTTGAAACGTCAGCGTGTCGGCATCACGCCGGTACGGACATTGATTGACACTGGCAGCGGGGTGATTCCAATGTCAGTTCATCCAAATTAGACACTTTTGTACGATAAACAATTTGAGTCAGGGTGGCATTTCGCACCCTATATCATCAGCAGCAGTAATAATTCCTCTGAATGGTTCCAGTCAGAACAATAAAGCTGGATCAGCGATTCAGTCCGGTTGTAACGGGCCAGAGAGTACTCGACGAATTTCTCTAAGTGACTATTTGGAAACTCTTTTTATTGCAGGAGGTATTTTATTCTTCAATTTCGTTCATCTATACAGGTTAAAACGTTCCCCTCCTGATGAATTAAGGGTTTTCACGCAAATCAGGCTGCAGGATGAACAGGTACTGCGATAATGTTGATCTATGGCACATGTTGACAAAAAAAAACATAAGCTTTTTGTGAATGAAACAGTGTTTCGTTTTATTCCTGAAACCTGAATATCTTCCTCGAGTGTGTGCGTGAGAACACGTTCGGTAAAACGGGAAGCTTAAAATAAATTGTTTTGTTAGATACATGAGCCGAAATCATGGAACTCCATCAACAAATTGACATTCTCTGGATTTTAGTCTGCAGTATATTTGTCCTGTTTATGCAGGCGGGTTTCTGTTGTCTGGAATCTGGTCTTTCCCGCTCCAAAAACAGCATCCACGTCGCCATTAAAAATATTATCGACGTAAGTATTGTGGGAATCCTGTACTGGATTTTCGGCTTCGGCCTGATGTTTGGTACGACGACCGGAGGTTTAATCGGCACCACTCATTTTCCGTTTACGAATTCAGGTTCCGATATATTTCTATCCGCGTTTTTTCTGTTTCAACTGATGCTGTGTGCGACTGCCGCCACGATCGCATCGGGTGCCTCAGCAGAGCGTATGCGTTTTACGGCTTATTTGATTCTCTCGATCGTTCTGGGGGGCATCATCTATCCTGTATTTGGACATTGGGCCTGGACCAGTCATTTTACGGGTAAAGCGCCCGGCTGGCTGGAATCATTAGGATTTCGGGACTTCAGCGGTTCGACAGTCGTCCATTCTCTGGGAGCATGGGCTGCGCTGGCATCAATCATGATTATCGGGCCTCGTATTGGAAAATTCGATAAGGGTTCCGGTTCTAAGAAATTACAAGGTCACAATCTGACCCTGGCAACGACCGGGGTCTTTATTCTCTGGATAGGCTGGTTTGGATTTAACGGCGGAAGTAAATTTGGTTTTACTTCACATGTACCACAAATCTTTATTAATACATTTCTGGCTTCTGCCTGTGGTGCCATCACAATGCTGGTGTGGCAGTTCTATCAGCGGAAACAGATCGAAATCGAAAACATCCTGAATGGTCTGCTGGCAGGCCTGGTTGCCAGCAGTGCCAGCTGTGATGCGATCTCGCCGGCTTCAGCCGTCGTGATTGGAATGATCGCTGCGATTGTCATGGAAGCAGGCGTCTGGGTTCTGGAGCGATTCCAGCTCGATGACACGATCGGAGTGATTCCCGTTCATGGTTTCGCTGGTGTCTGGGGCACACTGGCAGTCGCCTTGTTTATTCCGGCAGAACTCCTGTCACATTCCCGCTGGGAACAGTTTCTGATCCAGGCTTTAGGTTGTGCTGTCTGCTTCGTCTGGTGTTTCTCCTTCTGCTGGGTTACGTTACGAATCATTAGTCATTTTGTACGTCTGCGTGCGACCAAAGATGAAGAAAAACTGGGTCTGAATATGGCAGAGCATGGTGCCACTTCTGAAATGTATGACTTGCTGAACCTGATGGAACTGCATATTCAAGGCGACTCCGATCTGGAAGAAGATATGGACGAATACAGCGATGTCAGCCTGATTGCAAAACAATACAACCGGGTTTCACAAGTGCGGGATATGGCTTTAAATGAACTGAAAGACCGGACGGAAAACCTGGAATTGACCCGCCGCGAACTGGAAGAAAAAGCTGCACGCCTGAAGCAGGCCAATAGAGATGCCGAAGCTGCTTCACGGGCCAAGAGTGAATTTCTGGCGAATATGAGCCACGAAATCCGGACGCCGATGACAGCCGTCCTGGGATACACCGATTTGCTGATAGAAGAAAGCTGGGGACGTCCGGGCAGCATTCAATTACTGGATGTCATTAAACGCAACGGGAATTACCTGCTGGAACTGATCAATGACATCCTCGACCTCTCCAAAATTGAATCTGGAAACCTGACCATTGAAACCATTCAATTTCCTCTACTGGAAAAGCTGAATGAAATTCATGCTCTGATGAAAGTCCGGGCGGAACACCGGGGTTTGTACTTCAAGCTGTCTTTTGACGGTACAATCCCGATTGAGATTCAGAGTGATCCAACACGTCTCAAACAGATTCTGATCAATCTGATTGGTAACGCGATCAAATTCTCTCCCGAAGGTGGAAAAGTTTTACTGGAAACCACATTTTTGAATTCGGCTGCGGATGAACCCTTGCTGGAATTTAAAATCCATGACACGGGAATCGGCATGTCTCCCGAGCAGATCGGCATGTTGTATCAGCCGTTCGTCCAGGCAGATTCTTCGACAACACGGAAATTTGGAGGAACAGGACTGGGACTGGCCATCAGCAAACGACTGGCTAAGATGCTGGGTGGTGATCTGACGTGTGAAAGTGTGCCCGGTGAAGGTACCGTTTTCACATTGACCATTGGTATCGGCAAACCGGACCCACTGCAGTTTCATAAAAATCCACAGATCGACTTCAAACACACTCAAGTAATCCAGCAAAATCAGGAAGTACCTGGAATCGCTGCAGATACCCGGAACAAGGGGACCTGTTCGATACTGCTGGCGGAAGATGGTATTGATAACCAGCGTTTGATTTCCATGTTGTTAAAAAAAGAAAAAGCTCATGTGGTACTGGCTGAGAATGGTGATATCGCAGTCCGCAGGACTCTGGATGCCAAACAACAGGGTAAACCGTTTGATGTCATTCTAATGGATATGTCGATGCCGGTCATGGATGGATATGAGGCTACAAGAAAATTGCGGGACTTGGGAATCAAAACTCCCATCATTGCATTGACCGCGCACGCCATGACCGGGGATCGGCAGAAATGTCTCGACGCCGGATGTACAGATTACGCGACCAAACCGGTCAACCGTGAGAAGCTCCGCAATATCGTCCAGAAACATCAAGGTCGTACTCAGACAGAGCCTGCCCGGTAGTCATTCAAGTGATGATGATTTCGAATTACTGCAGTTGATCGCGATTCAGTTCCAGAAACCGATCTGCCCAGTAGTAACCTTCCAACAGGCCCGTTGTGTCCAACCCCATCAGATAATATGCGATATAGATGGCTTCGATGGTGGCAAGTCCGGTCGAGGGATCTTCAAACTGTTTGGAGACACGAGGGTAAGCCGTTTTCCATTCAGGCAGGCTGCGAACGGGCAGTTCCTGGTAATCGGGTTCCATTTTCTCAGCCAGCCGCCAGGTTCCATCCAGAACCAGCAGACCCGAACCTGCGTCCGCCGGACTGAGAAGAGGACCATCCAGTCCCAGTCGAACGTAGCCCTGTATGCGGTCGGCTTCCTTGCGGGGATACTTCCAGAAGACAAATTCTTCACGGGTACGCAACGGCTGCACCGTGCATTTACTTTTGCGTTCTTTGGGATGTACCACAATCACTGTGGGAGGATGTGAGCCAGACACTGCTTCGGTCTTATCATCTAATGTGCCCGCTTTTGTATGTCAGGCGCAGTTTGTGAATGAATTGATTTGACGGAGGAAACCGGGTCAAGAAGCTTCCTGAACTTTTTTGATCAGTTCTTCCTGGGCGGCAATTTCCTGTTCGAGATTTTTGACTTCCTGGGGGTCATCCATCTGCTCTTTGGCACCGGTTAATCGCTGCCGCAATTTTTGGATTTTCTGACGGGCCACGTCAATCTGTTTTTTCTGCTTTTTATTCAGGCTCATTGGGGACTGCATTTCCTCTTCTTCAGGATAGGAATCAACTTTTCGGACGGGTCAGTATATCAAAGCGGAATGGAAAATCACAGACTCGCTGCCCGTTAGCGCAGGAAAAACAGGCTCAGGCAGGAGAGCAGCATGACCGCCAGAAACGTGAGCGCGCCAGCAGAAAACCGCCAGAGTAATAACTGTTCGACGACGATCAGAGCCAGCACTGTCAGCAACAGGTTTTCCGCCAGTCCGGCTTGAGAACTGCGTTCTTCCGGTACTTCTGCCAGTTGGCTTTGAGCCCCTTCGGGTCGTCGAAAATACTGAGGGGGAACAACCTGTGGTCCAATATGATTCAAATTACTTTCCTGCGGAGATACATTCACTGCATACAGTGTATTTTCTGTAGCGGCCGAGCCCCAGTCCAGTTCGTAGATTCCCGAAAGCAGGGTCTGCGGGAAAGTGATGGTACGGGACTCATTCTTGCTGTCGAGGACACTTCTGAGTGGATACTTTTCCTGGTCGGGTGCAACCATCTGCGGAGTGAGTGTGAGCTGGTTTTCCTGTGTCATGATTTCCAGGGGTTGTCCCACCCGGGTCTCGCGACTTCCCCATTTACCTGTTGCCACATACAGCACGAGTTCATTCACCATCGGTGGAAAACTGGGCCAGATCGCCCATGTCCCCCAGAGACGATCGAGCGAAGTGGTAATCAGAATCACTTTTCCCCGCCCGAGTGAACCTTCAATGATCGCTGGATCATTCGTATCATAATTCAAGATCAATCGCGTATTGGGATCGGGGGGAAGTTCTGTTTGGAAGTATTCATAGATATGTGTGGTTTCCAGACCGGCGTCAGGGTTTCCCTTGAAGATTTCAATAACAGGATGCTGATACTGCAGGGGATCAAACTCAAACAGCATGGTCTGCTTGCGGGCATCGCCCCGTCGGTCCAGTAATTTCAGGGATAACAGTCCCTGCTCTGGTTGAAAGATCGTCTGGTTATAATTCTTGACGTTCACCTGCTCGCCCAGACTGAAGATCAACCCGCCTCCGCGGCTGACATAGTGCTTTAGCAAATCGCGTTCGTGGTCTGTAAACAGTGCCACATCACAGATGACGACCGCGTCGTACAGACTCAGTTCTGTCGTCGCCAGTTCGCCTTCATTGATTACATGTGGTTTGATGATTCCCTGCCAGGGTTGTTCCTGCAGCGAGGGAGACAACGCCAGTTCAAGAAAATCTGTCGCGCGGCCCATCGCTTCTGTCGAGCGTCTGCCATTGACCAGCAGGACATTGATTTCTTTTTTGACCGGCATGACTTTCCAGCGGTGGTTATCCAGAGGCAGTCGATCATCGGCAAGGCGGACTTCCAGACGATGATCACCCACACGGGTAAACTGATGTGTAAACTCAACCTGCGTGTCGGTGTTCGCCGGCAGGTCCACCGGCTTCTGATTGACCAGTTGCTGGTCCACGAACAACTGCAGATTGACGCCATCCTGATTCAGAAGTCCAAAATTATGCAGGGTGACACTCAATCGAACCGGCTGATTCAAAGTAGCAAAAACTGACTTGCTGTTGAAATCAACGATGGCAAGATTCGATTCTTCCGTTGCGCCCACATCTTTAAGAATCAGCGTCGCTTTTTTCGATAACGCTTCCATCAAAGACAGGATGCGCGAATTCCCCTGTTCCGCCTGCTGAGGGGACCAGCTCTCCGCCTGGAAATCGCTGATGACAATCACTTCTTTATGCGCCAGGTCCTGGGCCTGCCCGAGAAATTCCAGCGCCGCCTGCAGCGCCTGCCCTGCATTGCCATATTCCTGGGTCGGTTGCAGTTTCGATATTTCATCAAGCACATAGGCCTGCTGCCGAGAGGGACGGGAAATCAGTTTCTGTGGTGAAGCACTGGAAATCTGAACGAGTTGAAACGCGTCTCCCTGCCTGGAAGCAGAGACAATCGATCGCGCGATTTCTTTGGTTTCTTCAAACAGGGTCTCTTCCTCTCCCTGCCAGCGCATGCTGAAAGAAGTATCCACGACCAGAATCCGATGTACGGGCGCCGCGGCTTCAAAAAAAGCTCCTTGCAGGGACCAGTAGGGACGTGAAAATGCAATCGCCAGCAGTAGTAGAATCAGACACCTGACAAGCAGAATCAACAGTTGCTCAAAGCGGACCCGCCGGGAATATTTCCTGGTCGCCGCCAGGAGGAACTTCATGGCCGCCCATTCGGTTTCGATAAACTTCCGCTTATGCAGCAAATGGATCAGGATCGGAATTCCCGCCGCCAGCAGTCCCATCAGTAACCAGGGACTGGCAAATCCAAACGCGAACACGGGCTGAAAATACAATGCGTTCATGACACTTCGAATCAATGCAACCTAAGAGCCCACCCGTGATTGACGGTGTGAGAGAAATGTTGACAGCGCCAGATCCAGAGACTGATCGGTACGAACCAGTCCGTAATCCATATTCAGATCACGGCAGCCACGCTGCGCTGCTTTCAGAAATTTTTCAAACTCTGCCTGGTAGGCTTTTTTGAGCGAGCGGGGTTCTGCCATCTGTTGCGGCTGATTTTCCAGTCCACGAAAGAGCACTGGCTCCTGGAAGGGGAAGTCCTGTTCCGCGGGGTCAATCACCTGCAACAGGCTGACATCATGTTTGCGGTGACGAAAATGTTTTAACCCCAGCATGACCGAGTCGAGATCATCAAACAGATCGCTGATGATAATGATCAGGCTGCGACGGTTAATCCGTTCTGCCAGCTCATGGAAGACCTTGCCCAGTCCTGATTCCCCCGCTGCTTCCGTATGTTCCAGGGTGTAATAAATCTGTTTCAGATGGGTTGGCTGACTGGCCGGCCTGAGAAAGTCGACCACGCGATCATTAACCGTACACAGCCCGGCTGCATCCTGCTGTTTGAGAACCACATAAGCCAGGGCAGCGGCAACCAGCCGCGCATACTCCCACTTGGAGAGCGCGGTTCCCTCGGATCGATATCGCATGGATTCGCTGCAGTCGAGCAGCAGATAGCAGGTGAAATTGGTTTCGGCTTCAAACTGCTTGAGATAGTAACGATCTGATTTGGCATAAACTTTCCAATCGACGTAGCGGAGGTCATCGCCGGTCGCGTATTCACGATGCTGCGCAAACTCTGCTGAGAAACCATGAAAGGGGCTTTTATGTGCTCCTGATACATAGCCTTCCACAATCTGTCGCGCCGCCAGATCCAGATTCTGAACTTTAGCGAGCGTCTGCGGATCTAAATACTTGCGGTAATCGTCCATCAAGTTTTTCCTGAGAGGAGTCGACCGGGATGAGTTGAATCAGTCGATCCACAATTTTATCGGGAGTCATCCCCTCGGCTTCCGCATTGAAGTTGGTAATAATGCGGTGCCTGAGTACGGGATGCGCGACGGCTCGAATATCATCGGTGCTCACATACATTCGCCCATGCAGAATGGCGCGGGATTTGGCTCCCAGTACCAGATTCTGGCTGGCACGGGGACCGGCGCCCCAACTGACAAATTCGCGAATAAAATCGGGAACTTCTTCCGCCTGTGTGTCGCTGCCGGGAATGATACGCGTCATACGGGCGAATTGCATCGCATAACGAATGACATGGTCGGCGACGGGTACTTTACGCACGAGTGACTGAAAAGAGAGCAGTTCCTCCAGATCCAGTACCTTCTTCACCGAGTACGATTCATCAGACGTCGTCTGTCTGACAATCGCAAACTCTTCTTCTTCACTGGGATACTCGACTTTGATCTCGAACATGAAACGGTCGAGCTGTGCTTCGGGCAACGGGTATGTGCCTTCCTGCTCAATCGGGTTTTGAGTTGCCAGTACAAAAAAAGGAACCGGGAGTTTATGCTTACGTCCCCCGGCCGTCACCTGGTGTTCCTGCATCGCTTCCAGCAGGGCAGCCTGTGTCTTGGGAGGCGTGCGGTTAATTTCATCAGCCAGCACAACATTCGAAAAGACAGGACCGGGCAGAAATTTAAAATCGCGATTGCCTGTATTCTTATCTTCCTGAATCACGTCGGTACCGGTAATATCGGCGGGCATGAGATCGGGGGTAAATTGAACCCGGTTGAAAGAAAGATTGAGCGTATCCGCCAGCGTATGCACGATGAGCGTTTTAGCAAGCCCGGGAACACCAACCAACAGGCTGTGTCCGCCTGCCAACAATGAGATCAATAATTCTTCGACCACTTGCTGCTGCCCGATGATAACCTGGTTCACTTCCTGCAGGAGTCGCTGATATGCCTGGTGTAATTTTTCGACGGCTTCCAGATCGGAAGTTTCCGTCGTAGGGTCGCTGCTCACGATGTTGCCAGTTTCTTGTTCAGAGAAAAGAATTAAGCCCGCCGGTTGTTAACTCATACTATTGTGACGGGCGTACCCGGGAAGATGCAAGGCTGTTGGCAGGAGATCTCAGCTGTCAGCGCCTTTTGCCCCCCAGGGAGCAATTTGCGTAAGCCCTTTGCTCGATTTCAGTTCAGCATAACAGTCAGGCATATCAAAGACGGTCAATACGTTCGGAACCAGTGTGGATAAAGGCCACTCATAATGCTCTGTTTCTGCAATATCGCTGAAGGAGGTCAGTGCATTTTTCAGGGTTACCTGTTTCACGTGCGGCGAGTACAGGGCGGCAAATGTCGCCGGCAGGGCACCCCAGCCGCGACCGATCAGGTGAATATCGGTATGCCCACTGGCTGCCATCCAGTCGAGGACCCTGAGCACATCGAATGTTTTCTGACCCACATAGGGATCATCCAGCATGACAGCATGGGCCGCGTAGAAGTAATCGCTGCCATAGGGAGTGAAGAAGGAATTTGCGTTGGTGGTATCCGGCATCGATTCCCCTACTCCGCGCACGTCACAGGTATACAGAATACGATTTTTGTCCTGACTGGCGGTTTTCAGGAGTGGCTCTTCCCGCAGTTCAGCATCGGCAGAGACATGGGAGATATACAGTGTTGCCTGTTTGCCAGCGTCTTGAGGCGGCCTGGAATAAAGTTTCTCGTCAGACACCCGGTACACGATGGCCTGAATGCCTGGTTCTGTTTCCACGGCATAAGCGATGGTATATTTCAGTGGATAATTTTTACCGCCCCGGTTTCTGAGGATGCGATAATCGGGTGTTCCTTCCAGATGTTTTAAACGTAAAGTATCTGCGACCGCCGACTGCAGGGCAGCGCCCGATTTCGGCTTTCGCTCCGCCGCCAGTGCTTTTGAATGCTCTGCCGTAAAAACATGCAGGGGTTTAGATCCGATATCCGCAACAGAACCTTTCGGCGTACACCAGAGCGTTTCATCTTTCTCAATGACCAGCTTCGGCTCTTTTGATTCACTGGAAACACCGGTCGCCTGGTTAAACCACTCATACATGGCTTCGCGATTTTCCTGCGAATAGCCATGATAGGTAGGCCCCACGAACAACGACACCTTGTCTTCGTGGCCCAGCAGTTTGTAGAGTCGCTTCAGCCGCAGATACGCTTCCCGCGCCCCCCGCACATCAAAAAAGTCGCGTTCCTTACTGAGAATGCGAACCGGTTTTGGTGCCTGCGCTGCGAGGAAGTCGGCATGATCCAGTTCCAGTGCCAAAGCTTTAGGCGGACACTGTTCTGTATCAGCGGGGAGTTCGTTTTCCATGTTGCGGCGGAAGGTGGTCACGAAACAACTGGGGGCTGCCATCGTCCAGCGTGGCTCGACACCACACAGCCAGGTGGTCATGGTCCCGCCTCCTGAGTTTCCGGTGACACCGACCTGTTCTGGATCGACTTCTTTACGCGTCAGCAGATAATCAAGAGCTCGGATGCCGTCCCAGGCACGCCACATCGCCAGATTTTCTCCGACGAGGAACTGCTGATTTCCGCCATGCAGATGCTCGCGAACGCCGACACCCACCGTGGATTTGAGATCGTCACCACTGTATTGCACGCGTTCCCCCTGGCCGATGGGATCGTAAATCAGGACGACATAACCTTTGCGTGCGAGGCCTTGTGAGAACGACTGATAAGCGGTCTCTGCTTTCCCGTTATGTGAATGCCCGCAGGTTCCCACGACGCCGGGCGCTGGTTTGGTAATCCCTTTGGGAACGTACAGATTCGCAGTAACCAGAAAGCCGGGACGGCTCTCGAAGATCACATTTTCTATCGTGTAGGTATCGCGATCGGTCGTCCTGGTGGTTCGCGCGTTGAGTGGAGTACGTTCGGGCTCAGGGCCGAACGATTCGCGAATGCGTTTTTTCACGGAGGTGACATAAGCTTCCGCATCTGCTTTGGTTTTCAAAGCATCGAGACGCTGAATCGTTTTGGCTTCCTGTTCCCTGACGCGTTCAACAAAGTATTCCTGTACCATCCGCGGGAAGCGGTTTAATGTTTCTATTTTTTGATCTGCAGCCGCGGGTGCCGCTACCAGTTCCTGAAATACCAGATGATCTAACAGACTCAGGCCAGCCAGGCTCATCCCCCCTGACTGTAAAAAAGACCGTCGTGTGAGAGAGGCGAACTGGTCGATCGACTGTTTTGGGCCCGACATGCAGTATAATCCTGATGAATTGATAATTTATGACGATATCGAAATGAAGGAGCATGAGAGTTGTCGGTCAGTGAAAGGACTGAACACGATGACGAAGCCCCTGAATTCCCTAAATGATTGCTACCAGCAATGATTGTTATCAAAATTTGGTTTTCTTTACAATCGGCTTCTCTATAATGAAACTCAGTCAGACAATTGTACAGAAATATTTTCTCTGTTTTTATATAATTCCATATCCCCTCGAAACCAGTTAGACTGTCAGTTGAAATCAATGCGGGAATCCTGTATTTCTGAACGTTGATATTCCGTCTGAACGTTGATATTCCGACTGTGCTCTTCGTTATATCAGCAACAATGCTCATCAGAAAATGGATCTTTAATGGAAGTCAGCTCCCAGCAAGAAACCGCCAGCCTGGTTAAGACACTGCATGATAACATCTCCAGCGTCCTCATTGGCAAACCGGATGTGGTACAGCTGGCGATCGTCACTCTACTGGCTGAAGGTCATGTGCTGATTGAAGATGCCCCCGGCGTCGGTAAAACATCGCTCGCGAAAGCAATAGCCAAGAGCCTCGACTGCAACTACACGCGAGTGCAGTTCACTCCGGATATGCTCCCCTCTGATATTCTGGGATCGAATGTTTTTCTACCTGGCCTGGGTGAGTTCGAATTCCGTAAAGGCCCGATCTTCTCTAATATACTGCTGGCAGATGAAATCAATCGTACGCCTCCCCGTACGCAAAGTGCGCTGCTGGAAGCCATGAATGAAGGCCAGGTCAGTGTGGAAGGCCAGACAATTCCCCTGTCACCCCCCTTCTTCGTACTGGCTACACAAAACCCCTACGAGTTCGAAGGAACCTATCCCCTGCCGGAAAACCAGCTTGACCGCTTTATGATGTGTATTGATATCGGTTACCCGGACCGTTCCATTGAACGTGAAGTGCTGATTCAGCATCGTAATGGCGAGCCTGTAGATACCCTGCAGTCTGTCCTGTCGCTGAAACAACTGCGTGAGATGCAGCAGGCAGTGCGAAATGTCCGGGTCGATGACTCTCTGACGGACTATATATTGGAAATCGTAGATGTGACCCGCAACCACCCCGAATTGACACTGGGCGTCAGCACCCGTGGGGCGATTACGTTTTCGCATGCGGTTCAGGGGAAAGCATTTACGGAAGGACGAGATTATGTCATCCCGGATGATATCAAACAGTTGGCAGTACCTGTGTTAGCACATCGAGTCATTACCCGGTCCCTGGTTCGTGAGAGCCAGCGAAACCGTGCCACGGAGATTATTCGCCAGATTCTTCAACAGATCCCGGTCCCTGCCTGAAACGGATGCTGTGGCTTGAGGTGTGGCTGCAGTGAAGTGCTGAATTTCGATTCTTCTGTTATTATTAAATAGTCGACTGGACGGGTATCGGATAAGATAATGCTACCCACTGCTGGATCAGCCGATAATCTGCTGGCTGGCGCAGACTGAAATGTGAAACGGGCAAAGAAACATCTGCCCGCCCTCCGAAGGAATCATAAAATGGATTTGCATAAAAATATGAAATGGTGGATTGTCCTGCTGCTGACTATCTTATTCTTTGTTTCCAACTGGAATCCAGCGAAGCTGTCCGCCAGTGAAGATACGAAAACCAAAGCAAGCGAATCTGAAAAGACGAAAAACAAAGCCATGTTTACCAACCGTCTTTCCAAGGAGACCAGCCCGTACCTGCTGTTACATCAGCACAACCCTGTCGACTGGTATCCCTGGGGACAGGAAGCGTTTGAGAAAGCGAAGCAGGAAAACAAAATCATTTTTCTGTCTGTGGGCTATAGCAGCTGCTACTGGTGTCACGTGATGGAACGGCTGGTTTTCGAGAATCCTGAAATTGCCAAGTACATGAACGAGAACTTTGTGAACATCAAGGTTGATCGTGAAGAACGGCCTGATATTGACGATATCTATATGACATCGTTAAGCGTCTACTTTCACCTGATTGGTGCGCCTGACAATGGAGGCTGGCCGCTTTCGATGTTTTTAACCCCCGATCGCGAGCCCTTTGCGGGTGGCACGTATTTTCCACCCACCGACCAGGGAGGGCAGATGAGCTTTCCGCGGGTCTTATCGAAAGTGAATGAGCTGTGGAGCGGCGATAAAGCCAAGGTACAGCAGAGCGCCACGATCATCGCGAAAGAAGTCGCCCGGCTGCAGAAAGAAGAAGCTGCTTCTGAAACCATTCCCATCGAAGGCAGACTGGTGAAAGCAGGTGTGCGTTCCATCAATGCCAGTTTTGACGCGGAGTATGGCGGAATCGACTTTTCTGAAGTCAGTCCGAATGGTCCGAAGTTCCCCACCTCTTCCAAGCTGGTGTTACTGCAGTACGATATTGAATCGCCGATGGCAGAAAGTACCTCCGCGGAATCTGCGAAAGTGCTGTATCAGACACTGGACGCGATGGCCAATGGCGGCATCTACGATCACCTGGGAGGCGGTTTTCACCGTTACAGTACCGACCGCTACTGGCATGTGCCCCACTTTGAAAAGATGCTGTATGACAACGGGCAGCTGGCATCGCTGTATGCGAAAGCATATGAGCAGACAGGCAACCAACATTACAAACAGGTCGCCGAAGGCATCATCGATTTTGTATTGCGCGAGTTGACCGATCCCCAGGGAGGGTTTTATTCGGCTTTGGATGCAGAAACGGATGGCGTGGAAGGCGAACATTACGCCTGGTCTCAGGAAGAACTGAAAAACATTCTGGATGAAGGCTATCCCCTGTTCGCTGAATTTTATGGCTTAAACGAACCGGTTCGCTTTGAACACGGCTACGTGCTGCATCGTGTGACCACCCTCAAAGCACTGGCTGAAAAGCAGAAGATGACTCTGGAAGCGCTGGAGACACAACTGGCGACGATGCGCGACAAACTGCATACAGTGCGCGATCAGCGCCAATCCCTGTTGAAAGATGATAAAATTTTGACCAGTTGGAACGGCCTGATGATCACTGGTATGGCGAACGCAGGCCGGATCCTGAAGCGTCCCGCCTATACGGCTGCTGCAGAGAAAGCAGCCCGGTTTATTCTGGATCAGATGCGCGACGATCAGGGGCACCTGTATCGCAGCTATCGCGCCGGTCAGGCAAGGCTGAATGCATACCTGGATGACTATGCCTTTCTGGTTCAGGGACTGCTCGCTCTGTATGAAGCGACCGGTAAACAGCAGTGGCTGGATCAGGCGCAGGCATTAACTGATCTGCAGATCAAACTGTTCTGGGATCAGAAAGAGCATGGCTTCTTTTTCACCACGCATGACCACGAACAGCTCATCGCCCGCACTAAAAATGCGTACGACGCCGCGATTCCTTCCGGCAACAGTATCAGTACACGAAACCTGATTCAGTTGTCGCAGTTGACCGGTAATCCCCAATATCGACAGCATGCAGATCAGACGCTGCAACTGTTTGGTCGCGTGATTAAACGCTATCCGGATCGCTGTGCCCAACTGGTACAGGCTGTAGGGGAATTCCTGGAAACGCCCGCTGATCAGAAGCAATCGTCACTGACGGCCCCGAATGCAGATGCGGGCTTTACTCTGGGTTCTCTGGAACAATTCGAAGAAAACTCGGAACAACTGGCGGGCGTCACACCGGGACTGGAACTGCTCGCACTGGCCGGGCTGGGCCAGGTCAACCCGAAACAAAAACTGGTCTCTGCAAAAGCCTATCTCTCTGTGGATAAACTGCCTGCCGGAAAAACCTGCCGGGTCGCCATTGTGCTCTCCATCGAAGAAGGCTGGCATATCAATGCGAATCCCGCCAAACCTGACTTCATGGTACCCACCACGTTTACGGTAAAATCAAATCAGCAGGTCAAACTGTCTCAAATCAAATATCCGGCTGGTCACACATTTACTGTCGAGGGCTTCGATGAACCACTGCTGGTTTACGAAAAGCAGGCTGTCATCCGGGGCACTCTGACGATTCCCGCTGCAGCAGCAGGCAAACCGGAACAGCTGGAACTCAATGTCAAGTACCAGGCCTGCAATGATAAAACCTGTATTCGCCCGACGACAGTCAGTCTGAAAGGTAGTTTTCAGATCGCCAAACCGGGAGAACCTGTCAAACAGGTAAATCAGAAATGGTTTCAGACGGATGGAAAAAACTGAGCACATCTGCTTTCAAGCAGGTTCAGGCGCACGCTACGATCTGCTTTCGGAAAACTCTTTTTAAGGTTCATGATGAACGACAAACAATATGCAGAACATCCACTGGTAAAAACAAAAATCATCGCTACAGTCGGACCCGCTTCCGATTCGCGGGAAATGCTTCAGAAACTGATTATTGCGGGGGTGGATCTGTTTCGTCTGAACTTTGCTCACGGCAAGCATGAGTGGCTGTCGGAGATTGTGAAAAATATCCACGAGATCTCGGCTGAAATGGAAAAGCCGATTGGAATTTTAGGCGACTTGTCCGGCCCCAAAATTCGCCTGGGTGTACTGCCTGACGGTGAAATCACGTGTCGACATAACATGCATTTCCGCTTTATTCGGGGACTGAAAACTGATAGCCCCCAGGAATTGACGTGCACTTACGAATCGCTGATCAACGACCTGCGCGTTGGTGATCCGGTTCTGCTGGCGGATGGGATGGTCGCCATGCGAGTGGTTGAAAAATCTCCAGATGACGAATTCGTCGAGTGTGTGGTGGAGCGGGAAGGAATTATCCGCAGCAAGCAGGGAGTGAATCTGCCTGGCGTGCAGTTGAGCACCCCCTGTCTGACAGAGAAGGATCTGAAAGATCTGGCCTGGGCCATCGAACATGGGCTGGATTATATCGGCCTCAGTTTCGTGCGCTCCGCAGACGATATTAAACAGCTGAATGAAGAAATTGAAAAACTGAATCCGGTTGACGCGCCACATATCGTTGCCAAGATCGAAAAGATTGAAGCGGTCAGTGATATCGAACAGATTCTCAAGTTGACCGATGCCGTCATGGTAGCGCGTGGCGATCTGGGAGTCGAAGTGGATATCGAACGTGTGCCCATCATCCAGAAACGGATCATTCATCTCTGCAATCAATATCGCGTCCCTGTGATTACAGCCACGCAGATGCTGGACAGCATGCAGTTCAACACCTTCCCGACCCGGGCAGAAGCCAGCGATGTTGCCAATGCGGTGCTGGACGGCAGCGATGCCGTGATGCTTTCAGGCGAAACGGCCGTGGGCGTGAGCCCCCTGGCAGCGGTGGAAATGATGAGCCGCATCGTCCGCGAGGCGGCCCGCATTCTGTCTTCCAATCTGCATTCTGAAGAAGCCACCAGTAATCGTCGACTGTATGCCCGCGAAGTCACCGAAGCCGTCACGATGGGCGCGGGGATCACTGCAGAAAAACTGGATGCCGATCTGATGGTGACCTGCACACACGAAGGTAAAACTGCGATGGCGTTATCGAAACAGCGACGGACTGTCCCGACCGTCGCCTTGACTGATCGCCCGGCAACGGCGCGGCGGATGACTTTATACTGGGGTGTGACTTCACTGTTGACCGATGTGGTCGAAAAGTCGCCGTCCAAGATTTTAAAGTTCATCGCCAGCTACGGCAAAAAACATGGATTCCTGTCAACCGGAAGCCAGATTGTCCTGATCTCCGGAACTGACTGGACCTCGCAGGGACATGACATGCTCCTGGTCCACGAAGTGAAATAATTCTTTCCGTTCCCCCTTGAGGTAATCATGACCATCACACGCTGTCTGCTCGCGTTCGTATTCTGTTTCAGTTTCGCTTCGCAGCAGGGCTTCTGTGACGACTGGCCTCAATGGGGAGGACCAGAGCACGATCTGGTCTGGCGGGAAACGGGAATTGTAGAAACCCTGCCTACCTCCGGCATGCTGCCCCGTGTCTGGTCAACGCCGATCGGAGAAGGTTATGCCGGACCAGCGGTCGCTCAAGTGAATTCACGCTGGTGCGTCTTTGTGACGGACCGCATTTTCAAACAGCGGGTCAGCTTTGAACGTGTTTTATGTCTCGACGCGAATACCGGAAAGATCATCTGGAAATATGAGTACCCTGTAGAGTACTCGGTCAGTTATCCCGCTGGCCCCCGTTCGACGCCTGTCATTAACGATGATCGCGTCTATACCGTCGGCGCGCAGGGACATCTGCTCTGCCTGGATGCGAAGAACGGGAACGTGCTCTGGGGTAAGAATTTTGTATCCGAATATGGAACACAACTCCCCACCTGGGGCATGGTCGCTGCGCCGCTGGTGGATGGTAACCAGTTGATTGCGCTGGTAGGCGGTCAGAAGAATTCGCTTGTAGTCAGTTTTGATAAGCAGACCGGAAAAGAGCTGTGGCGTTCGCTGGAAGACGCGGCCGTCGGATATGCGCCCCCTGTCATCTTTGAATTTGGCGGCCAGCGGGAACTGATTGTGTGGCACCCGACGGCGGTTTCCGCGATCAACCCGGAGAATGGGAAACGGATCTGGGAGGTCCCCAATGGAGTACGCTACGGCTTGTCGATCGCCACGCCCCGCAAGGTGGGAAACCGGTTGTTTGTCGCCAGCTTTTATAACGGACCGCGGATGATTGAAGTCTCGCCTCATGGCAATCAGGCAAAGATTGTCTGGTCAGGCAAGAGTGACAGCGAAATCAATACCGATGGGCTGCATCCGATTATGATGACCCCTGTCTTCAATGGAAAGAATATTTACGGAGTCGGCAGCTACGGACAGTTGCGAGCCCTGGATGCGAGTAACGGAAAGCGACTGTGGGAAACCTTCCAGGCCACAGGCAAAGGCCGCTGGTGGAATGCGTTTATCATTCCCCATGAAGATCGCTACTTTTTGCACAACGAGCAAGGCGATCTGATCATCGCGAATCTGACTCCCGCAGGCTACGAAGAACTGAGCCGGGCAAAACTGATCGAACCGACGCGGCGTGTCCAGCGGCGGATGACAATCTGGTCGCATCCCGCCTTCGCGATGAAAAGCGTATTCGCCCGTAACGATAAAGAGATCATTCGCGTCGATCTGTCTGCCAGATAGCGTCACCTGCTGTTGATTGTAGAACCAGTTTTCCGGATGGCTCACACTGACCTGCAATCAGCCTGCGCTCTATTATGATTCTGCTTCTCCTGTCATTTGCAAAACGTATCTTATTCTTGTGAATGCATTTAGCAATTCTTTCTTTTGAAAAGATTTCCGAAATCTGATCATCTGCTCAAATTTGTTATTGCGAGAACATAAGTGGGCCCTTATATTCTTAGTATTACTTACAAAGAACTCGTAACTTACCCCCTGCCCAGATTCATCCCCTGCCTTTAGGCTCCCCATTAAACCACCTTCCAAACACACCGATCAAGTCAGGGCAATCCGCTGGATGCCCCTGCTCACTGCCTGAGCAAAAGCTTGTTTTTCCTTCCTCATAATCACTCCTTAATTAAATGAAGAGGCCTCCTATGTACCCGCCGAACAAATCGAAACGAGGATTTACTTTAATTGAGCTGCTGGTCGTTATCGCTATTATCGCCATTCTGATCGCTCTGTTACTTCCTGCAGTGCAACAGGCCCGGGAAGCGGCAAGGCGGAGCACCTGTAAAAATAACATGAAGCAGATCGGCCTCGCCTTACATAATTATCATGAAACCTACAGTGCGTTTCCCGTGGGTGCCCTTCCCGGCAACCGCCCTAACTGGCGCTATGGCTTACTGCCCAGCATGGACCAGGCACCGCTTTTTAACCAGTTGAATGTTTCTGGGCACTGGGCTTCCGGCTGTAATTCATCGAGCAGCTATGGCCAACAGGCCACTAACACGAATTTAGTTATCGTGGGAATCAAGGTACCTGTTTTTCAGTGTCCTTCCAGTCCGCTGGATCCTAACAACCCCTCGGGCAGCATGTGTAATTACGATCGACTGCAATGCCATGATTATGTCGGCATCAGCGGCGCCACTCCTGACCCGGCCGGTCGCTCGAATGTCTGCTCTACCGCGGCTGACTACGGCGTGTATTGCAATAATGGATTACTGGTTCCCGGCAAGAACTATCGTTTCCGCGATGTGACAGACGGCACTTCGAACACGATCATCGTTGCGGAACAATCCGGAAGTGTTTCCGGTAATGACTGGCGTACCAACTATCATGGTGGCTGGCGCGGCTGGTCTTCCTCAGGTGATGTTGTAACTCGAACCGGCGCGCATCACGTGGCAGGCGTGACTACGGTTGCTTTTTCCATCAACGCGAAATCAGGTCAGGCTGGCGGTAGTACTGTTCCCCGCTCAAACAGTGCCTACTCTGGAAATACGATTATCAATTCTTATCACACCGGCGGAATCCATACGTTACTGGCAGATGGAGGCGTCCGCTTTGTTTCCGAAAATCTTGATTTTCTGACACTGAGACAACTCTGTGTGCGTGACGATGGACAGGTCATCGGTGAGTTCTAGACTGTGTCCAGTCTTACCATAGCTTCTCTCTGGTTGACCGGAATCATCCTGCACACCAGGGACGCTATGGTGATGGGGGTTCACTTGAAGCACACCATTGATCAGCACAGGCAACATCCCTCTGCTCCCTTCACGAGTCAGAGGGTAATGATCTCTGTCCCATAACACCAGGTAACGTTGACGAAGGGTTTCAGCATGAAGGCACGTTTAAAATTTTACACTGTTCTCAGTGGATTCATTTTTTTGATCTCAGGTTGCGGGGGGGAGCCAGAAATCCCCACGGGGCAAGTCAAAGGCAAAGTAAGTTATGAAGGTGCGCCCGTCACGGAAGGTGTGATTTCTTTTTATTCCTCTGAACTGGGTGTGGGTGCTTCGGCGGACCTCTCAGAGGGTGGCCTTTACTCTATTACGGATCCACTAAAAACAGGAAAATATGCTGTCACGGTCTTGCCCCCTCCCGAAGCACCACCTCAGGATGCCATTCCGGTATCGACCAAAAAAGAATACAAAAATATCCCCCTGATATATCGCGATCCGAAAAAAAGTAACCTGGAATTCGAAATCAGTGAAGGGGAAAATTCATTTGACTTAAATATGACGAATTAAACCACCACGGCTGGTAAATATGGAACCAGACTGTGTCCAGTTTTGGTGTAGCGTCTCCAGAGCTGTCTGGCCCGAGTATATTAGATTGAGAGACGCGTTTCTTAAATGTGATGCGTTCCCGCTGATAGTTTGTAGCCCTGCACGGGATTGATATGGTCAATTCAGAGTTTGAAAAATCTCGCAGGCAAGCAGGGCCGAAGTCGAATCAGGCTGGAATTGGCGAGTGGTTATTATATGATGAAGGCATATGTTTCCTCCCGCATTCATGATGATGCACGCGGGTACTGCCCCCTACTTAAAGAGCCACTATTATGTCGTCGGATCATTTTGCACCGCCTCAGGATCGATCCCAGGAAGTTCAGATTCCCCTGGAGCCGCTCAAAGAACTGCTGGTCAAGCTGTTTGTTCGCATGGGTATGTTTGAGGTCGAAGCGGAAATCTCTGCCGACCGTTTGATTGAAGCTGATCTGCGCGGCATCCATTCACATGGCAGTCGCACGGCTGAACGCTATCTCGATTCGATGGACATGGGTGACATCGATCCCCGGGCCCAGATTCTGACTCTCAAAGAAACGCCGGCGATCGCGGTACTGGACGGCAGCAAGTCGATGGGGCACGTCGCAGCGACCCGGGCCATGGAACTGGCGATCAAAAAAGCGGGAGAAGTCGGAACGGGGACGGTCGTTGTTAAGAACAGCCATCATTTTGGCGCTGCCGCCGTGTATGTTCTGATGGCTGTGAGAGCAGGTATGATCGGCTACTGCACTACCAACACAGGAAGAGCGACTGTTGCCGCCCATGGGAGCACCGAGGGTGCCACCGCCAATAATGCGATTGCCTGGGGTGTCCCCACACGCGCAGGCGCCCCGTTTGTACTGGATATGGCATGTGCGAAAACCTCCTGGGGCAAACTGGAGACGCAGACCATGTATGGTCTGCCGGTCCCGCCCGGTTATGCCCTCGACAGCGAAGGCAAAGAAACCACCGATTCGTCTGCAGTAAAAACGCTGCTGCCCGCAGCGGGCCCGCGTGGATATGGACTGGCGATGGTCAGCTCGATTCTGACAGGCGCATTGGCTGGCGGGAAACTGCCGATCAATAAAACCAAAGCACCGGAGATCGAAGGGTCGGAACATTTCTTCTATGTGATCGACCTGAAACAGTTTGTTGAAGAAGAACATTTTCATGATGAACTCGATTCCGCCATCAAGGCCATTCATCAACTGGGTACGGTCAATGAAAACGAACCGGTCCGACTGTCGGGTGAACTCGAATGGGAGCAGACCCAGCGTTCATTAAGTGAAGGGCTGCTGGTGCACCGTGATCATGCGAACCAGTTAAAAGAACTGGCGGAACGAATTCGTTTTGATGTCCCCTGGTAATACGGTACCCCACTTAGTTTCCCGGAATATTTTTGAGGTTGATCATGATGTCTGCTTCACGACAGCTATTTTTACTGCTGGCTGTATCAGTCTGCAGTCTGTTAATAAATGAATCTCTACTTTATGCGGGGAAATACAATCCCGTTTTGGACGTAGGAGATAAAGCGCCGACCTGGGAGAAGCTGCCGGCGACGGACGGCAAATCGTACTCGAGTGCTTCTTTTCAGGACAAAGAGGTACTGGTGATCGCCTTCACCTGCAACAGCTGCCCGTATGCGGTTGATTACGAAGATCGCTTGAATCGACTGGCGCAAAAGTATTCTGCCAAAGATTCACCCGTGGCGGTGATTGCCGTGAATGTGAACCTGGTACCCGCGGACAGTCTGGAAAAAATGAAAGCGCAGGCGATAGAAAAGAAATTCGTGTTTCCGTATCTGTTTGATCAAAGCCAGAAGATCGGCCAGGCGTTCGGAGCCACACGGACCCCGGAATTTTTTGTTTTAGACAAAGCACGCAAAGTTGTGTACATGGGCGCCATGGACGATGCAACCGATGCCAGCAAAGTCACGCAGGACTACGTGTCAGAGGCGATTGCAGCCGCTTTAAACGGGAAACAGCCGGAAACAACGGAAACCATTGCGATCGGCTGTAATGTTCGTTACAAACGCATTCGCAGAAAAAACTGAATTCCGCTCTCCCCTCGTCCGCGAATGTTATCCTATGACAAAATTCAATCAGATACATATTCAGGATTGCATCACAGGTATGCTGGAACTGGAAACGGAGTCCATCGATCTGGCATTTGCTGATCCTCCGTTCAATATCGGTTACGAATACGATCAGTATGAAGACCGGCTGGAGAGTGAGCAGTATCTGGACTGGTGTAAGCTCTGGCTATCGGAAGTAGTGCGAGTGTTAAAACCGGATGGCACTTTCTGGCTGGCGATTGGGGATGAGTATGCCGCTGAGTTGAAAGTGATGATGCAGCGTGAACTGGGGCTGACCTGCCGCAGTTGGGTCATCTGGTATTATACGTTTGGTGTGAACTGCAAAAATAAATTCAGCCGTTCCCATGCGCACCTGTTTTATATGGTCAAGAACCCGAAACAGTATACCTTCAATGCCGACGATCCGGCAATTCGCATTCCTTCTGCACGACAGCTGGTGTATGGCGATAAACGCGCGAACCCCAAAGGCCGCCTGCCTGATGATACCTGGATCTTAAGGCCGCAGGACATTCCCGAGAGTTTCCAGGCAGAAGAAGATACATGGTATTTCCCCCGGATCAATGGAACATTCAAAGAGCGTCAGGGTTGGCATGGCTGCCAGATGCCCGAACAACTGCTGGGACGCATTATCCGTGCCTGTTCTCACCCCGAAGAAGTGGTACTGGATCCCTTTTCGGGGAGCGGCACAACGCTGGCGGTCGCGAAGAAACTGGAGCGACAGTTTGTGGGCTTCGAACTTTCTGAAGAATACGGAGCGCGGGCCCAACAGCGACTGGCTGAGATCAAACCCGGACAGCCTCTGGATGGCGCGGAGAATCCCCTGGTCAGTGCGCCTGCGACAAAAAACGGAAAGCGTCTGGAAGATCGCCAGCAAAAAAAAGCCGCTTCCAAACGCGCGACTCCTCGCAAATAAAACCCTGATCTGAACTGGCTGTGAGGTGAAAACCTCACCACTCGCCCCAGCGTCTCTTCTTGCAGGAGCGCGGACCTGCTGGAACCTGCAGATTCTCCCAGTCAGATGCTCATCGCGATCCTGATCCCCGCTGTCCAGCGGCATGAAAGATGCGTTTTTCTGTATTTCCGTCGAAATGAACTGAATTCGTACTTCAAGTCCCTAAATTGTTTCCTGATAACCACATTGGTTTGCGGGGAGCGTTGCAAAAAAACCACACCGGACCGGTTTTTTAGACTTCACTTCCACTGGTGGGATAAAAAGGATCGAATCAGTACTGCGATTCAGTTAAAATAAACAGATCCAATCTCTCTTTTCTATTGTCAGGATTGTAACAGTCATCGTGACAAACTTTATCTCCTCGCTGACAAATCGAATTCGTGGTTTTCTGCTGACAGGCGAAAATGAAATCCCGTCTCTCTGGTGGGACATGATCACCCAGATCCAGGGTCTGCAGGAAGAGTACCATACGCAAACCGATTCCCAACTGTTTGATGAGTGGCATTCACTGCGTTACCGGGTTCAGAGTGGAGAATCGCTGACAAATCTTCTGCCGGAAGCTTTTGCGATTGTCAGCGAACAGATGCAGCGGCATCTGGGGATCACCCCTTATCCGGTACAATACCTGGGTGCCTTCGCCATGCATGAAGGTGCCATCGCCGAGATGCAGACAGGGGAAGGTAAAACCCTGACAGCGGCGCTGGTCCTCTGCCTGAATGCGTTACCCGAAGCGGGCATCCATATTGCGACCGCCAATGATTACCTGGCAGAACGTGATGCAGCCTGGTTGAGCCCCGTGTATCACACTCTGGGGATGACCGTGGGCGTGATCACCGCAGATTCTTCAACCTCAGAGCGACGGGACGCCTATGATTGTGATATCACATATAGTACCGCGCGGGAATTCGGGTTTGATTATCTGCGCGACCTGCTGAGTAGCCCCGACCAGAAGATGTCGATCAACTCACGCCGTCAGCAGCTATTCGGTCGTCAGACCGACAAGACAGCCAGATTGATGGTCAATCCGCGCGCCCCCTATATGGTCATCATCGACGAAGCCGACAGCATTCTGATTGATGAAGCACGTACGCCTCTGATCATCGGTCAGCAGGACCTTCGAGAAGAACGTCAATTGAAAAGCGTCTGCCAATGGGGTGCTTCGCATGCAACCAGGCTGACCGAAAACGAGCATTACATCGACCATGGCCCGCAACAGGGTATGGAACTGACCGAGGCAGGCCGACGACTTGTACGTGAGATGCTGCTGGAGCAGGGTGCCCCCACTTCCCTGGATACGGGAACCGCCTACCTCGCTTCCGAACGGGCCTTACGCGTGCAAAACTACTTTCATAACGGACGTGAATATGTAGTCCGCGATGAAAAGGTGGCGATCGTTGATGAATTCACCGGTCGCATCTCGGAAGGGCGGATGTGGCAGAACGGGATACATCAGGCGATTGAAGCCAAAGAAGGCCTGGAGATCACGACCCCCACTAAAGTTGGCGCCCAAACGACTGTGCAGGAACTGTTTGCCCGCTATCCTCGGATGGCAGGGATGACGGGGACCGCTGAATCCGCAGCCAGCGAACTGAAAAAAGTCTTCTCGACTCCCGTCATCAGCATTCCCACCAATCGACCCTCCCGACGTGAACTGCATCCGGAACAGATTTTTATGACAGCGGAGGAAAAATGGAATGCCATCGTACAGGAAACCGCAGAGATGCATCACCTGGGCAGACCTGTTCTGATCGGCACACGATCGGTGAACCTGTCGAATGAACTCTCCGCTCTGCTGTTGCAGGCGGGACTGGAACATGAAGTCCTGCACGCCTTAAATCATGAAAACGAAGCAGCCATCATCAAAGAGGCAGGCCAGCCAGGCCGAATCACCGTCGCGACCAACCTGGCAGGACGCGGTACTGATATTCTGCTGGGTGAAGACGTCTCGGAGCGAGGCGGTCTACATGTGATCTGTTCTGAACTCCATGAATCGGCGCGGATTGACCGGCAGTTAACGGGCCGGGCCGCACGCCAGGGAGATCCGGGCAGTGCACGGGTTTTTGTTTCACTGGAAGATGACATTCTGAAAACCAGCCTGGACTCTGAAGCCGTTGAAGAGCTCATCGCCAAATTTCAAGGTGGCATCCATGATCGGAAAACGGTACTGCGTGCCTTTTATCAGGCACAGCAGCGGATCGAAAAACGTCATGAGCTGCAGCGAATTGAACTGGTCAAGCGAATCCAGGAACGCCGCGAGATGCTGCACAAGCTGGGACAGCATGCGAACCTGGATGCACTTTAAAGAGTGAACTCCGAGTTCACTCAGTGGAATAAGTGGTGGTTCTGATTTCCATTCCGTTAGGAAATCGCTCTCTGGCAAACTGCAGGTGTTTGACGAACGGCTGAATCAGCATTGCCGGCAGGAAGAGTAAATCTCCAATCAGAGCAGTCGTCAGCAGTGCCAGCATCATCCAGGCAAAGCGTTGTGTCGGAATGAAATCGCTGAAGGCAAACACCAGTAGGCCCAAGCCACAGATAAAGGTGGTATGAATCATCGCCCGACCACAGTGCTTCATGGCTGATCGAACCGCCTGTTCGCTGCTGTGATTCAGACCTTTTTCACGACGGAACCAGGAGAGAAAATGTAGCGTGTCGTCGATGGCAATTCCCAGTGCGACACTGGCAGTCATAACAGCCCCGATATCGAGAGGAATATCCAGCCAGCCCATAATGCCAAATACAACCACAATCGGGAACACGTTCGGCAACATGCTCAGCAAACCCGTCACGATGCTGCGCTGGACGATAATAATCATCAGCGCCACCAGCACAAACGCGGTCAGAAAGCTCCAGGTGAGGTCCTGTAAAATCAATTGTTGAACGGTGTGAATCAGTGGCATGATTCCGGTGTAGTAAGCAGTCAGTTGCACGCCCTGCGATTCATATTCCTGCAGTGCAGGCTGTAATGTTGATTTGAGTTTGGCCAGGGCAGCACCGTAATCAACTTTTCCCAATGCAGGAACGCGGGCACTGATGCGCCAGGATTCTCTTCCGCCGTTATCAGACAGATAGACGGAGCTGATCACCGCTTCACGATTCTCCTTTAACTTTTTATTGGTCACCACTTTTCGGAAGATTGATTCGAAACCGTTGTGTTCCACCGGGTTGGGGCCAAATGTGGCAGCCGACATGGTACCGGTATAGCCGTCGATGTCATCAATGGTCTGTTCAATTTCATCGATAATCCGCAGACGCTGCAGGAATGTTTTTTTACAGTCCTTATCGAATTCAATAATTACTTCGACAGGAATCAGCGGTCCCATGCGTTCTTCATTAAACTGATAATCGTTGAGTACCTGGCTTCCCGGTGGAAACAGGGAGGGTACATCGACTGAGGAGCGAATCGAAAGCAGGCCATACGCTGAGACGGCCATCAGCAGTACCAGCGAGAGAAAGACGGGGGCAGAATATTGTTCTAACAAGCGAGGAATATTTTCCAGCCAGGCCGAGATACGTGTGAAGTAGCGGGGAGAGTGACTGGTCTGTCCTTCGCGATTCATTTTCAATATTTGTTGTGGCGGCCAGAGCTGCATGGCTCCGGGGAGTAACAGTAACAGCACTCCCAGCGTGATCAGTAATCCGACGGAGGCAATCAGACCGAATAGTGCGATCGGGCTGATCTGGCTGACCATCAGGGACCCCAGGCCAATCGCCGTCGTGATCGCTGCCAGCAGGCAGGGATACCAGCCTTTGGCAAATCCGTTGCGCACTGCGGCTTCTGCTTCTGCTTTTGATTTTGCGTTGGTGGAGAATAATTCGTCGTAATAATAATTCACCAGGTGCACACCGGCAGAAATCGTGAGCACGAAGACCAGTGAAGGTGTAATAATCAGTACGGCATCCAGCGAATACCCCATGTAATAGACCATCGCCAGTACCAGTCCCTGCCCGAAGAGTCCGGCCAGCAGAATCGTACCTGTCAGCATCCAGGAGCGAATACAGAACCAGCACAGCAGCGTTGCCAGTATGGCTGATAAGGCACCAAACAGGTTGACGCTATGGATACTTGCCTGATCAATGGCGACCCCGTCCACAGGAGGTCCGGTAATATGAAATTCTTCACGGGGAAGCTGGCAGACTTCTTCCGCTACATCCAGAACATGATTAATGGATTGAGTCCGTAATTCATTACCCCGATAAGTTAAAATAATGACGGCACAACTGTCTTTGAGATTTTTCCCGACGAGCACCCCCTGCAATCGCTCCAAAGCTTCTTCGCGCGGCAGTTTAAGGGGAGCTGCCGTAAGCGAGTTCAGAGTCCCGGCGCCACTGACGATGCGGTCGAACAGCGTTTCATGCGTTTCGCCGAATTCGGTGGCGCGCGATGCGTTGATCTGCTTTTCAAATTCGATTAATCGCGGATCATCAACGGTGCAGCCGGGCCAGCTGATGAGAATCAGATCGTTACTCTCAAAATCTTTGGAGAACTGATCGTAATTTTGCCTGGATTGCATGAAGTCAGGCGCCCATTTCTCCGGGGCAATCGACATGCTTTCCACGCTTTTGTGGGCACCATAAATCAGAAATGGTGTGATGAGAACGAGTAAGACAACCGTGATGAGATAACGGCGGATATAATGCGGTTTTGAAGCGGTCATGGCGACGATCTTTGTGTAAGGGGCAAAACACGATCACAGGTACTACAGGGCAATCCCAGCCCATCCGTACACAGCAAGTCTAGCTCACGACTTTGCACTCGTCATAAAAAATGACAACCTTTTTGCAGACTTCTTCGCCTGCTTAACCCCTACAACCCACACAAAGAAATGACTCTCACATCAAACCGTCTGTCGATTGCGTCGCACATCGATATAGACGGCAATGAGAATCACTGCCCCTTTTACTATGTATTGCAGTGAGTAATGAATGCCAGCCTGATTAAGACCTTTATCAAGTATACCGATAATAACAGCGCCAATCAAGGTGCCGAATATCGTACCCCGCCCGCCGGTAAAGCTGGTACCACCTACAACGACTGCCGCGATCGCTGTCAGCTCAAACATTTCTCCTGAAGCAGGTTCTGCAGAGTACAGTTGGGAAGTGTGAATCATACCCGCGACCCCTGCCAGTACAGAACAAATCAGGTAGACCAACACCTCCACACGGACTACTGGAATGCCTGTATACAGGGCAGCTTCACGATTGCCTCCCAACGCGTAGATATGCTGGCCAAAACGCGTGCGATGCAGGAGCAGCGCCATCAGCACGAACAGCGTGAGCATGATGACCACGGGGACAGGCACTACGCCAAAAAGTCGCCCATTGCCGATCGCCAGCAGAATGGTCTGCTGATCTCCAATCGAAATTGGCAAGCCACTGTTAAAACGGAGCGCGCAACCGCGGGCAATCAGCATGGAAGCCAGGGTAATAATAAAGGGAGGCATTGCCGTTTTCGCAGCAGCAATGCCATGAAAGGTTCCAAAGAGCGCAGCCACCCCCAGCCCTGCCATCACAGAGACCAGGAGATAAAACACATTTTGCGTGTCCCCGGAAATGGCCGAGAGACAGTACACGGTTGTGGTTCCGACCAGCGCCACCATCGCACCGACGGACAGATCGATTCCGCCGATCAGGATGACCAGCGTCATGCCCAGTGCCAGGATCGTATTCACCGAGATCTGCTGTGTCAGGTCCAGCATGTTTTCCGGCGCTAAAAATGTGGGAACCCAGATGCGAAACAGCAGCAGTAAAATAATAATTGCTGCCAGCAGGGGGACCATTTGTCTGACTACCTTCACGCTTCTTCTCCTGTCAGCTTCTGCATAATCTGTGCTGCGGTGATTTTCTCTGCCGGATAAACGCCCGTCAGACGGCCCGCCTGAAACGTGCCTACCTGATGTGAAATATTCAGAACCTCATCCAGGTCAGATGAAATCAGAATCAACGCCATGCCCTGCCTGACCAGTTCGCCGATCAGGTGATACAGGTCTTCGCGGGCACCCACATCGATGCCCCGCGTGGGTTCATCGAGGATTAAGATCTTCGGCGGCTCTTCCATCCAGCGACCGACGAGTACTTTCTGTTGATTTCCTCCCGAGAGATCACGGATGGGCTGTTGGGGATCGGAGAGATGCACACCAAAGTTTTTTATCGTGCGGTCCACGATGTCATAGCGGCTCTGTTCATCAAAGCGTAAACCGTGGATCCATTTCTTTAACCAGGGGAGTGTGATATTAAACGCGACTGACTGTTCGGTGATCAATCCCTGATGTTTCCGATCTTCGGGAACCAGAACCAGGCCTTGCCTTAAAGCATCGCGGGGGCTGTGGATTGGTACTGATTTACCATCAATGGAGATGGTTCCCTTAAGAATTCGATCCACACCGAACAGGGCGCGGGCCAGTTCGGTGCGGCCTGCTCCCACCAGGCCGGAGAGCCCCAGCACCTCGCCATAGCGTAACTCGAACGAGACATCATGTACACAGGCTGAGCTGAGCCCGGTAACTTTTAATGCGATTTCACCCGGCTGATACGGGGGGCGGGGAAAATGCTCTTTGATGTCGCGGCCCACCATCCATTCGATGAGAGCCGCCGGTTCGATCTCTCCGGTTTTCGCAGTCCCGACTGTTTTGCCATCCCGCAGCACTGTGATTCGATCTGAGAGGCGCGTGATCTCTTCCATGCGATGCGAAATATAAATGATGCCAACCCCCTGTGCTTTCAGCTGGCGCAGGGTGGTGAACAGTGCCTCGACTTCCGTTTCAGACAGGGATGATGTCGGCTCGTCAAGAATTAAAACCCGCGCTTCCTGCGAGAGCGCACGGGCGATTTCCACCAGTTGCTGATGTGCCGTGCTGAGTCCCGCAACGACTGCGGTGACATCCCTGATTTCTGTGAGCCCCAGTCGCGCCAGCAGTGCTTCGGCCCGTCGATTCATTTCCCGCCGCTGCAGTAATCCAAACCGGACCGGTTCTCGGCCGAGAAAAATATTTTCTGCCACCGTAAGATTGGGGGCCAGCGAGAGTTCCTGATGAATCAGTCGGATTTTGAGTTGATCGGCGTCTGTGACCTGGCGGAGTTGAACCTGTTTTTCGCCGGACCAGATTTCGCCTGCATCAGGCTGGTAGATCCCCCCCAGAATTTTAATCAGCGTACTTTTACCGGCACCGTTTTCTCCCAGCAGGGTATGAATCTCGCCGGCCTCGACGGCAAAGCTGACATTGTCCAGAGCCGTTACATTTCCAAAGCGTCTGGTGATTCCCTGAAGTCGAAGGAGTGGCGCGGCACTGGCGACAGACATGATTTATTTAGACTCCAGATATTGCTCCGCATTTTCTCCTGTGATCAGTTCCACGCGCACCTTCACTTCTTTGTCTACCGGCTCGCCTTTGAGGTGTGCCAGCATTTTTTCTGCTGCGATCTGACCAATCTCCCGGGGAAACTGTGCCGAAGTTGAATGCAGTTTTCCTGCCTGGATTGCCTTGATCCCGGCTTGAGAACCATCAACGGTCACGATGGTCACCTGATTCAGTTTATTGGCTGAGTCGAGCGCAGAAATCACACCGAGCGCATTGGGGTCATTTATCGCGAAGACGGCATCCAGAGCGGGGTAGCGGCCAATCAGATCACGCATCACAGGGCGGGCGCCTTCCGTCGTTCCCTGGGCTTCCTGGACATCCAGAATTTTCATCTCCGGATGTTTCTCCAGTTCCGTTTTAAACCCTGCGACCCGGTCAATACAGGCTTTGTTGACCGACAGATGCAGCACGACCAGTTGGGCTTTGGGGTTCACTTTAGCAAGTGCCTGGGCCGCTAATTCACCCGCGCGAACATTATCAGAAGCCACCGTGCAGACAATCAGTTCTTCATCCGTTTTTTTGACCGGCGCATCGACGATGATGACAGGTACTTTTTTTCGACTGGCTTCGAGCAAAGATCCTTTGAGACCTTCCCAGTTGACCGGATTCACAAAAATGCCGGCTGCTCCCTGGAGAATCAGATCGGAGAGATCGTTCTTCTGTTTGAGTGAATTGAACTGTGCGTCCAGGATAACCAGGCGATCGCCGTTGGCTTCGAGTTCGTTCTTCAATCCTTCTCCCAGATCGACAAAGAACGGATTGTTCATGGTCTGGAAAGAGGCGCCGAATAATCTGCCTGTGGACGATTCAGAAGCTGCCTGGGGTGAATTGGAATCGGAACTGTCGCTGCAACCAGTTATGCAGATTGTCAGCAGAATAAGCGGGATTAGAAACCGGAGTGTGCTGTTCATAACCAACCTTCGTTTCCGTGGAATACTGAAACTTCCCCATAAAACGATCACTTCTCAATATCTTATAACTAACAAATTCAGTCGGAGATGAAAAGCGCAGGCAGCAAAACAGGTACTGAGCTCTATTCGAACAAGACGCGTCCAACTGTTATGCGGCGCGTTTGAGCGTATCCGGAGCAGGTTTGCTTGAAGAAGGCTGAAACTCCGGCAGGATGCGTTGGATCTCAGCGAGGATCAGGGGTGAAGGCTGTTCTGTGAGACGGGAGAGTCTCTCAAAAGCTTCGTGAATAAACTGTTCGCTGAAACTGACTTTTTCAGCGACCATAATTTTGGGATGGCAGGTGGGCAGATGCTTTTCGCCATCGACATGCAGTTCTTCGTAAAGTTTTTCACCTGGCCTGAGGCCGGTAAATTCGATTTCAATATCTTCGCCCAGTTTGAGTCCGGAGAGGTGTACCAGGTCGGCTGCCAGATCGGTAATACGGACCGGTTCCCCCATATCGAGGACAAATATTTCACCGCCTCGTCCCATGGCGCCTGCCTGAATCACCAGTTGCGAGGCTTCCGGTATGGTCATGAAGAACCGCTGCATGCGTTCGTCGGTAACCGTGATCGGCCCCCCATTCTGAATCTGCTGAGTGAAGATCGGTACCACACTGCCGGCGGAGCCCAGCACGTTCCCAAAGCGGACCGTGACGAAATGGCATTTTGAACGGGCAGCCAGCGATTGCACGTATAGTTCAGCAATCCGTTTGTTCGCACCCATGACATTGGTGGGGTTCACGGCTTTGTCAGAAGAGATCATCACGAAGGAACCGACTTCAAACTCCTCAGCCAGGTCTGCCAGATGTTTGGTTGCCAGGGCAATATTTTTAACCGCCTCGCCCGGATTGCTTTCCATCAGCGGAACATGTTTGTAGGCGGCAGCATGGAATAAAATATCGGGTTTATATTCCTGCATGACGGCCCGAATTCGTTTGGAGTCGTTGATATCAGCGATCACCACATCAAAACGACCGGCATATCCCAGGTTGTTTAGTTCGCGTTCCAGATAAAACTGACTGTTCTCGGAACGGTCGACCAGAATCAGTTTTCGCGGGGAAAACTGCAGGAGCTGACGACAGATTTCTGAGCCAATACTTCCTGCGCTGCCGGTCACCATCAGCACGCGTTCATCCATCCAGTTGCGAATGCTGGGCATATCAAGTTCTACCGCTTCTCTGCCCAGCAGGTCTTCAATACAGACGGGTCGCGGCTTCATTTCAACTTTGCCCGAGAGCAGTTGCTGATAGCTGGGTAAAACCTGTACTCTGATCTCTGCTGAGTTTCCGGCCTCGACCAGTTGTCGAATCGTTTTGCCGGGAAACTCATCTGCCGGCAGCAGGATATCTGAAACATCATATCTTCCCGCAAGGTCACACATTTCCTGGAGGGAACCGAGGACGGGAATATTATTGATCCGCGTACCAATACGACTGGTGTGATCATCCAGAAACCCGACGACCCGCAGGCAGGAATTTTTATTTCGCTCAATGATGCGGAGCAACGCAGCACCGGATTCGTTGGCCCCGATGATAAAGGTGGGCTTGCAGTTTTCCTGCTGCCTCAGAATTCGGCCACTATCCTGCACCATGCGAATGACGGCACAGAATCCGCAAACCACCAGGATCGTGGAGCCCCAGTCGATCAGAAACACGGAACGGGGCAGCATAAACTGAGGAAAGGCAAGATAGTCCACCATTACCAGGGCTGCGGAACTGATGGTCGCCGCCCTGGCCAGATTAAATACATCACGCGTTGTAATATAACGACTGCGAATTTTATAAACGCCTGTGCCCCAGAAGGTGAATGTTTTCAGCCCGACTGCCCAGAGGACCGTGGAACGAAACATGCGAAATCCATTTTCGCCCAGGACACCATCGGTGTTGAGCGAGCCTTCGAAGCGCAGCCAGAAAGCCAGGTAGTAGATCGCGCAAAAAATTGGCAAAAATACCACCATCCAAAAGAGCTGGCGACGCGTGACGGAGTAATTCCGCAGCCATTTCGATTTCGGTATGGAGTTCAACATTAACCCTCAAAGGATCCCTGTCTGACTGCGAATCAGCGCGGCCAGAAACAATATACACAAGAGCACATGCTTAAATGATTTAATCACATAAGGAGCGGGGTCATAACAATTTTGGCCATTTTTCGTCAACATCAAAATTCTTAAGAACAAAGCAGTTAATGGCTTGTCTAGTTTTTCAGTGGCTGGAGCCGAGACGGCAGGCTGGAATGAAACCTCTGACTCAAGTCGCTTTTCCCCAAACAGTTGATTATGATAGGCCCCGGTCAAGCCGTTTGCCTGCCTTGCGCTGGTGTCTGTCTTCGCTGTATGACTGAGAAATCAGTCCCCTGACACGGACTGGGACATGACTGCGGTAAAACTGTAAATACTTTACTGATAAGGTGTAACGTGATATTCGTTCTCGATAACTACGATTCATTTACTTATAATCTGGTACAACGGTTCGGCGAAATTGACCCCAGTCTGAAGATGGAGGTTGTTCGAAACGATCAGACGACGATCGCCGAAATCGAAGCGGCTGCCCCGGAAAAAATCATCATTTCCCCGGGGCCTTGTACTCCGGGCGAAGCCGGGCTTTCCAAGGAAATCATCGCCTATTTCGCCGGCAAAATACCAATACTGGGTGTTTGTCTGGGTCATCAGTGTATTGCGGAGGTCTTCGGAGCCCAGGTCGTTCGTGCACAACGTCTGATGCATGGAAAAGTCTCACAGGTTCATCATAACGGAACGGGTGTTTTTCAGAATCTTCCCTCTCCTTTCCAGGCAACTCGTTATCACAGTCTGATTGTTCCGGAAGAATCCTGTCCGGACGAACTGGAGATCTGTGCCTGGGTTGAGGAAGAAGGTCATCCCAAAGAAGTGATGGGGCTGAAGCACCGAGATTTTTCGATTCACGGCGTCCAGTTTCACCCCGAAAGTTTTTTGACACTGGAAGGTCTGACGTTACTGAAAAACTTCCTGCAGCTTCCGGCAGAACAACTCAGCAATACTTAAACAGGAGAGGAAGCACAAGCGTATGCTGTCAGCTCAAGACGCTTTTCAACTGATTCTGGAGACCGTGAAACCGGCGTCTCCCGAGCAGCGTTCGTTGTTCGAAGCCT
This sequence comes from Gimesia sp., assembly GCF_048262075.1. Lineage (GTDB taxonomy): Bacteria > Planctomycetota > Planctomycetia > Planctomycetales > Planctomycetaceae > Gimesia. The sequence goes on along the minus strand of NZ_JBLXFK010000004.1, from coordinate 215,142 downwards.
GGCATTGCGTACTGGCAGAGGGAACGGTCAGTGATCTGAATATTCCCCCGTTTGACAAAGCGCTGATGGATGGATTTGCGGTAATCAGTGCCGATATTCAGAACGGAAAAGCCACGCTACTGATTCAGGAAACCATTTTTGCCGGTTCGGTTCCCACAGTTTCATTACAGTCAGGTCAGGCATCGCAGATCATGACCGGCGCTCCTCTGCCTGAGGGAGCAGATGCCGTCGTACAGATTGAGCATTGCCAGATTGCTGAAGCAGCCCGCTCAGTGAAGATTGATACGGGACCGGTTTCACCCGGTAAAAACATGCTTCCCCAATCGTCAGTGCTCAAAGAGGGTGCTCCCGTGCTCGCGACTGGTACCTTGCTAAGACCGCAGGAAATCGGGGCACTGGCTGAGACCGGCAGCCCCTCCGTCATGGTAAGACGTGCGCCTACTGTCGCGATCCTGGCGACGGGAGACGAACTTGTCGCTCCGGAAGAATGCCCACAGCCGGGACAGATCCGCAACTCCAATGAGGTGATGCTACACTCACAGATTCTGCAGGCTGATGCGACACCGCTGCCGCTGGGCATTGCCCGTGATGAACAGAACCATCTACGGTCAAAAATTCAGGAAGGCTTGAAAAGTGATTTTCTACTGCTGTCAGGAGGGGTTTCCGCGGGAGAACGGGACCTGGTTCCCGCTGAACTAGAGCAGGCAGGAGTAAAACAGATATTTCATAAAGTCAATTTGAAACCAGGTAAACCACTCTGGTTTGGGGTTTTGGAGCGGGCGGACGGGGCTCCCTGCTACATTTTTGGATTGCCCGGAAACCCTGTCAGCAGCATGGTTTGCTTCGAATTGTTTGTGAGGACGGCAATCCGTCAATTTATGGGTTTTCCTGCCCCACGCCCCCAGGTCCTGCAGGCGCGGCTCTGTGCCGATTTTCACTCCAGTGGGAATCGGCCCACTTATCAGCCGGCGCATTTGGAATGGATAGCTGGTGAAGCAGTTGTTTCTCCTTTGAAGACAATGGGTTCTGCCGATCTACATTCTACTGTTAAAGCGAATTCGGTAGCATTATTCCCGACGGGAAATCAACTTTATCAGACGGGATTGAAAGTGGACGTCTTTTTATGGTAGCTGCGACAGTTTCCTCATTGATTGATCTACTCTTAAATCGCGAATTTCATTAAAAATCACGCCCATCAGACCGATCAGGTGGGCAATTCCCGTGATTGCTCCCATTGAGGATTGATAAAACAACTTATTATGCCACGTAGTACGAACGAATAAACCGGACCGGTATCGAGGAAACAGGATGTTTTCCTGCCTGAAAGGATTTTGAAATCCTCTTTTGGCTGTCTCCGAATTCCAAGGATGGAAATCATGAACTTAACGACATCGACATTCGAAAAATCTTCCTCTGACGAATCTGTGCTGGAACCCCATCCCGTGTCTGAGCAACTCCCCTCACAACCAGAAGCGCCCAACAACCAGCAGCTGGGTGAGGACGTACAAAACATCATCAATACCGCACGGACTTCTCCGGCGGCGGCGCGGGGCGCCTTTTTTGTTTCGCTGCTGACAGCCGTTCTGATGTGGGCCAGTTTCACACCGGTCGATTTTGGTCCGCTGGGCTGGGTCTGTCTGATTCCGCTGTTACTGCTGGTGCGCATTCCGCGTAAAACGCGATTGATGTATACGGCCATTTATTCAGGCGGTCTGCTGTTTACCGTCGCAGCATTTCAGTGGATGCGACTGGGGCACCCGACGATGTATGTCGCCTGGATCGCGCTGGCGATTTATGTGGCCTGTTACTTTCCTGTGTTTGTTTTGCTGTCGCGTATTGCCGTGCATCAGTTTCGTGTTCCCCTGCCTGTGGCAGCGCCTGTGGTGTGGGTCGGACTGGAATACATCCGGGCCTATCTGCTGACGGGGTTCTCCTGGTACTACCTCGGCCATACCCAATATCGCTGGATCGAACTGATTCAGATCAGTGATCTCACCGGCGCTTATGGTGTCAGTTTTATCGTTGTGATGATGGCAGCCTGCTTTGCCAGCCTGTTACCCAACTCGCTGTTGGTCCGTCTGAAACTGTTTCCGATGAAGCTGACGGAAGAAGATCAGAAATTGAACGAGGTCGGCGGAAAGCAGATCCTGCAGACAGCCATATGTCTGGGCCTGTTTTTTGCGGTGCTCGGTTATGGTTATGTCCGCCGCTCACAGGCAGAATTTCAGGATGGCCCGCGCACCGCTTTGATTCAGGCGAATTTTCCTTCAACCGTCAAACATAACCCGAATGAATGGCAAGCGATCTACCTGAAACATCTCGAACTGATGGGCGCAGCCGTTCGTGACCAACCCGATCTGGTTGTCTGGCCGGAAACGATGTTCCGCTGGCCGTTACTGGAAAGCAATGGGAAAACGCCGGAAGAACTGGGCGAGGTCGCGCCGGAAGTTCCACTTGAGAAATGGAAAGACCCCTCCGTTCGTAAAGTCCTGGCAAACATGAGCCAGGAAGCGAATGCGGCACTGGTGATCGGGGTGGATGTCATCGCCGCCGGTGATGAAAAAATAGAGCAATACAACTCTGCGGTCTTTGTCCGTCCGGATTATGGTATCCATGGTCGTTACGATAAAATTCACCGTGTGCCGTTTGGTGAATACATGCCTTTGAAGGAAACACTGCCGTTTCTGCAGGTCTTCTCACCCTATGGTGCCTCGTTTGGAATTGAACCTGGTAAGCATGCAGCCAACTTTGAATACAAGAACTGGAACTTCGCACCGCTGATCTGTTTTGAAGATACGGTACCACACCTGGTGCGTTCTATGCTGAAACCAGTAACCGCAGAGAATGCAGCCAAGCCCATCGACTGCCTGGTGAATCTGACCAACGATGGCTGGTTTCATGGTTCGAGTGAACTGGATCAGCATCTGATTACTTCTGCGTTCCGTTGTGTGGAGAACCGGACTCCCATGGTCCGCGCCGTGAACACGGGAGTCTCCGCGATCATCGATGGTGACGGCATGATTCGCGAGCCGGATTTATTCCTCGACTGGGATAACCAGAAACGGAGCACACTGGTGAATCCGAAGACAGGACGCTGGAACAAATCGTTGAATGCCGTGATCGTCGATTCGGTTCCACTGGATCATCGCAGCAGTCTTTACACCCGGTTCGGTGACTGGTTTGCGGGCGTCTGTTGTTTCTGTGTCCTGTTTCTGTTCTTCATGACTGTACTCACCTGGAAACGAACCTCTGCTAAAGCGACTGTGTAAGCCAGAGTTTCTAATCGTATCTGCCAACTTTATGTGATCGTTCGTCTCCTGTGACTGCGACATTGGCCTCGAATCTGGCATCCGCTGCAGGTGAACCCGGCTGCTGCCTGGCCTGAATGAACCGATCCGCATGGTTCTGGCTGGTATTTGCCGGTTTTTAGAAAAATACGGTGGAAAACGATAGATAAGCGCCCTACCCTGACCGCTAAAATAAGAGGCTGGGCGCGCCGGTGAGTGTGTGCCTACCTGAATTTGAATACACCCTCTCATTTTATGCGGACGAAGATAGTTAAATCAAAATGGCACGCGACAGCTGGTACTTTAAGCGTTCAACCGAAACCGAAGGTCCCATTTCATTTGAAGAACTATTTGCCATGGCACAACAGGGCAAATTGACTCCTCAGATGGAAATCCGGAGCGGTGAAACCGGAAACTGGTTTCCTGCTGAAGATATGGGGGGCCTGTTCGATTCGTCTTCCACTGGTGGACAGCCTTCGCTGGATGATTTTTCCATTGTGGATTCCTCGTTTGGTGTCGAAGCAGATCCCGACATGCCCAATCTGGATGGTTTTTCGATTGTCGAAGAGGAAGACAAGCTCTCGAGTGAACTGGAATCCCAGCTCCCCCGGTTTGCTACGCTGGAAGCCGTGCGGAGCAAGTACCAGAAGATTCAATGGTACTGTCGCGTACTGAATCATGAACTGGGGCCGATGTCGGCTGACGACCTGATGAAGATGCTGTTTGATGGTGAGCTGGCACCCAATGATGAAGTGAAATCTTCAGCAGAGCCGGAGTGGGTGCCCGCGCGTACTGTTGTGTTTTTGAGTTCTTCCGGCAGTGATCTGGACGTCATCGATTCGGAAGAGGATTCGGTCGAAGAGCTGGTTCCGACGTCGGGTGAATCTGCTTCAGAACAGACTGCGGCAACCGAAGAAATTGTAGTTGAAGCAGAGAAACCGGCAGAGCCTCCCCGGCCGCCGATTCTGAAAGTCCGTTCCAAACAAAAGTGGTACTGCAAGCTGGGAGGCATGGGTTACGGCCCGATTGAAGCGCACAAGATCAAGATGTGGGCCGAACAGGAGCGAGTCGAACCGACCGACCTGCTGAAGCTGGGCCGCAAAGGGGAATGGTTTGAAGCCTGGCAGATTGAAGCCTTACAACTGAAGAAACCGACCCCGAAAAAAAACGAAGCGGAGGCTGCTGCAAATACCTCGCCTGCAGAGTCAGCATCGAATGCCACGGCAGCGTCTGCTACAGGTGTTGCTCCCGCCGCTGCAGCGTCTCTCTCCACGCCGTCGAGTCCCGCAGCTCCAATTGCAGCAGCAACTCCACCTGTAGCGCGACCTAAGCCGAAAATTCAAGTACAGCGATCGAATCCCCTGGAAGCGTTGGGACCTTTGATGGATCCCAAAATTTTAGGCGGGGTGGGTGGGGTCATTGCCTTAGTCGCGATTCTCTTTTTTGTCCCCCTTGGCGATTTATTTTCTCCCAGCGGGAAGGACGAGTTTGCCAAGTTCCAGGCCTTCTACCAGGAATATCAGGCATTACAGACAAAGCAGGCAGGCCCCGCCGAATACACCACCCTGAAAAACAAAACCAATACCGAACTGGGGCCGGTCATCAAAGATCTGGAAAGCACTGCCAGTTCAGACTACCCTGCCTTGCAGCAACTCCTCTGGGCAGGACGCGATTATCTCCCCAAGATGCTGGATAATCCGGGGCCGGAAACTGCTCGAGCCCAGGAGAAATTTGAAAAGTGTCTGAAGGAAGCGGAACGACTGATTAATCAGAAGTAAGGACAAAGCTTCGTGCAATTCGCGTTTGTCTCAATCGCATCAATCACTTCACTCTGAAACTTTCCCCAGTTAAGAAGTAAATGGATACCGAATCTCCCTTCCCTGTCCGTAAGAAACGATTTCCTTTCGGGATCGTGTTGTCAGTACTGGCACTGGTTACCATTTATACGCTGCTGGTGTTCACGGCGCACAATCTGGAATACAAAAAGATCAAAGCCGTTCATCAGGAATTTCTGGCACTCCAGCAACAGGGAGCCGGCGATGCCGAATGGGTGTCATTTAAGCAAAGTGTCCACACCAGAATCGATCCCGTTATCAAAAAACTGGAAGCTACGGCCAGCTCGGAATATCCGGTGCAACAGCAATTACTCTGGGCCACACGGGACTATCTATATCCCATGCTGGATAGTGCGCGTGTCAGCCGAAGTCGTGACCAGGTACGCTTCGAAAAACACTTGAGAGAGGCAGAGAACCAGATAAATTAACAATACTAATTATCCTGTTTCTCCGTTTCTTAAGAATTGCTAGAATCTGCTCCCCGCGTTGGATCAACGTTTTTCGAAATTGACTGCTGTTCACAGGTCTTAGTCGATGCTAGGATTGTACGTTGAGCGACAGTTGAACTGATTCCCGCCCGGGTCCCCCCCTGAAATTATCGTTAACTTTCCTTCCGGGTTTGGAGTCGCTCACAAAACCCGCCTTAATCCTGCAAAAATTCCTGCAAACTGGAGAGCCTGTCATGAATGCTCAGCGTCCGTCTCGTCGTCATCGGGGTTTCACCCTGATTGAACTCCTGGTTGTGATCGCCATTATCGCAATTTTAATCGCCTTGTTACTGCCTGCGGTTCAACAGGCCCGCGAAGCAGCCCGCCGTAGTGCCTGCAAAAACAACCTGAAACAACTCGGGCTGGCGATGCACAATTATTTCGAATCCCACTCTGTCTTTCCACGTGCGAACTTCGAAAAACAGCATGATTCCACTTATGGATATGGAAACTATTCGTACTTCTCGTTTTCAGCCCAGACCATGCTGCTGCCGTTCATGGATCAGGCTAACGTTTACAATCAGTTCAACTTCTCACTGGCACCCAATCAGGCCCCCAATGATACAGTCAAGCGCGCCGTCATTCCGGCTTTTCTGTGCCCCTCTGATACACGTGGTATCCAGAATGGTGGCGGTTATGGAGCTGGTCCGGGAAACAGCTACGCAGTCTGTGCCGGTCCGTCGGTTTTCTGGTTTGGTTTTGGTCCCTCAACCAACACCACCCCACAAAACATGCAGCATCAGGTCGGGATGTTCAACTATCGTAAAGCGATCCGCATCCGTGACCTGACGGACGGCAGTTCGAACGTGATTGCAGCCGGGGAACAGTTGATGGGCGATGGCAATAACGATGCTTCCCTCATCGGAGAAGGCGACACGATCCGCGGTGGTACCAAAGGAAGCACTGCGAATTCTTTCCCTAACTACAACGACGTAAAAAACTGGGGCGCCTCCTGCCTGGCGAAAAAGAATTCACCTCCGGCTTCTCCCGCGCCCCGTGGTGATACTGGTTCCAACTGGGCTTACGGGAATGGTGGCCTGACTGTATTCAATACGCTGCTCAACCCGAATTCCAAGTATCCTAACTGTGTCACCTGTTCCAGCTGTGGTACGAATGATGCCCCGGGCCTGTTTCCTGCCCGCAGCCGTCATGTGGGTGGTGTGCATGTTCTGATGGGTGACGGTGCCACTCGCTTTATCAGTGCCAACATTGATAATGCCACCTGGCAGAACCTGGGCGGAATTCAGGACGGAAACGTTCTGGGAGAATTTTAAGCGTTCAGCTTGAAGCTGAATATTTTGAGAAATGCGCAGCATGGGAGTTTCGATTCTCATGCTGTTTTTCCACCCGAGACTGATCCCCTTCCCTGATATTTGAAAGCAAGAAAGATGAAATCGCTCTTTGCGCTCCTGACTGGACTGGCATTGCTGTTACCTGTGATGACCGGCTGCTCCGGTGAATCCGCCCCTGAAGCTCCTTCTTCCGCGGCCATCATCGGTTCCTTCAAATCGAATCTGCAAGTCGTCGTTGATACCGGCGAAGGGGGCAGCGGCCTGGACGTATTGCGTTCTGACTTTGAAGAACTGCAGAAGCAGGCACCCGAGAAAGCCTCGGCTGTCGAACAGGACTATAACTCGCTGATGAAGGCCGCCAAGCCAGAAGATCGGAAAACGCTGGCAGCCAAAATCATTGCAGGATTAGAGTAACCAACCTGCGTCGCGTCAGCCCTCACGCGGAGATGCTGCTCGTTGGTTCTTCCACCAGATCATCAACCGTGGTGATTGTTTATCGCTATTGAGAATCCCTTCGACCTGGATAAACCGGTCATTCTTGATGCGATAAACAAATGACTGTGGCGCCGGCGATTTTCTGCCTTTGTTTGGGCCTTCCAGAACTTCCAGATCGTAATAGACAAAGAGGTTGGCATCGCTCATGCGCTGCAGGCGATACTTTGCCTGATGCTGATGAACGCGTCGTCCCAGTCTGTCATAAACGGTGACTTTAGAAAGATTACGGGTGAGCTCCTGCTCGACACGCAGTGGCGACCCTTTCGCATCCTGATCGTTGCGGACCCAGATGCCGGCAATGGCTTCATAATCTTCCTCGGGTGCCGGCTCCGCAGCGCTCAGCATTGTGGTCCACAGCAGTATCGCTGCCAACGCAGTTACAGACTTCATATGAAACCTCCCTGTCTTGAGTTCTGGACCTGGCTACTAACTGAGTCGTTCGAAATGCAGTGGATGATCGGATTCCAGATCAGCCACCCGCATTGAAATTTTCCCATCAAGGACATCGGTTAACAAATCGCCGCAGACTTCTGCGCGCCAACCTTCCATCAGACGCGGACGTTCGTCAGAGATTTCTTTGTAGACATGGTAGCGAACCAGGTGCCTCAAATCGGCAGAAGTCCCCACGAGCGTCTGTGAGACATTCATCTCGGCACAGCGATTCGCCAAGGCAATCCCCAGCAGTTTGCCGATAACCTGTTCGTCCTGGTTCTGGTGAGTGTTGGGGTTTTCCAGGTGTTGGGGCAGTTGATCGTTGGGCGTCTGTAGTGCTTTCGCAATCCGCTGCACCACTTCCGGAGCCAGTTTGAACATGTTCTTGCGGTTCAGGTCCCGCGTTGCAGTCAGATCCTGTGGCGTCGTTGGTTTACGGCGTGCGAGTTCGATCAACAGATCATCCCGCAGAATTCTGCGTGCCGGCTGATTCTTTTCCTGGGCCACTTCATCACGCCAGTCAAACAGTTCCCGTACAATCGCCAGTTCACGCGGTTTCAATTTATGCAAACCCGAAACGCGCCGCCAGTTTTCCCGATGGAACTCGGAATTCACCTCGTCAATCATCCGTTGGAACTCGGCTTCGGCCCAGTCGAGTCGCCCCAGGTCGATCAATTCTTTTTCCTGTATTTTCCAGATCTTGAGCACGAACTTGACATCATCCAACGCGTATTTGATCTGCTGTTGAGTGAGCGGACGTCGTCGCCAGTCGGTTCGAGTCTCTTTACTGCCTGCTTTTTCATTCAGCACACGAGCCACCAGTGCCGTATATGCGATAGGAAAACTCCGTGAACGCAGGCCTTCCGCGATCTGAAGGTCAATCAGCTTTTGGGGTTTCTTCCCGGAAAAGTGTCTACAGAAACGAACTTCTTCACGACCGCCATGCACGACGACGGTTGTGGTATCGTTCGTCATGATATCCCACCAGGGAGATAAATCATCCATTTCATAAGGGTCTACGGCGACAGATTGCCCGTTGACGGCAAACTGGAGTAGAGACAGTTCCGGCCGATAGGTGAACTCCGAAACAAATTCGGTATCGAATGCAACGATGCCCGCGTCCAGGATTTGATCACATAACGCGATAAACTCGGACTGCTGCACGATGAGGGGGCTCGACATCCTTTGACCACTTCCTTTTCTTTGACCCGAAGCTCAGAACTTCATCTGAAATGATTGCGCTGACTTGCTCGTTCCTGCTTAAACCCTAATGTTGTAGATATTTAATGTATTCGTCAATGAACTCAGGCACTTTTTGTGCGTGTGTCGATTATTGTCTGAAATCAGTCATAGGCGTTCACCCGGGTTAAAAAACCTGTTGAAGACAGCTGGTTTGGAAAAAACCGGGTAAGTTTCGTCGGCTTCTCTGTCGATTCTTTTAACAGGAGAACCTGTGGCTCAATTTCGAGCGGCAGAATCTGCCGATTGTTAATCTACTTTATAAAACCGCTCCAGGAGCAGATTGTCATGGAAGACGATGCCCCACCAGGAGTCCCGGAGTGGGTGGTGACCTACGGTGACATGATGTCACTGCTGCTTACCTTCTTCATCATGCTGGTTTCGTTGAGTGAAATCGTGAATGATGAAAAATACCGGGCCATTCTGGAATCCATTCAGTCATACACAGGGTATCGGAGTGGTCCGATCTCGCCGCCGGGAAAATATTTCCCCATGAACTCGCTTGTCGAACAGATGAGCATGCTGGGCGCCTACACAGACAGCCCCGAGCGTGGTCGTGGGGGGATTAAAACCCGTTCTCTGGAAGGCAACGACGTGCGTGTCTACCGGACTCGCGAAGGGGTGCCCGTACCAGTGGGAAAAACCCTGTATTATAACCAGATCGACATCGAGCTGGATCCCAAACGCCGGGAAAAACTGGATCTAATGATTCCAGAGCTGGCAGGGAAACCCAATAAAATCGAACTCCGCTCGCACACCTCTGATCAACCACTGCCAGCCGACTCGCCTATTCATGACAAACTGATTCTGACTTACCAGCGAGGACGGGCCGTGATGCTCTATCTGATTCAGAAAGGGATCGAGCCGAAACGGATTCGCATCACCTCCGCGGCTGACTATGAGCCGCCTTTGCAGACGGGGGATGAAAAGTCAGAGCAGATGGATCGCCTGGATGTGTTACTACTGGATGCCTTCGTGAACGACTATGTCGGCCCCAGAAAGTAACAGATCATGCCAGGCTTTGTTTGCTGTTATTAATTCTTTACTCTGCCAGTAGATCTTCGACCAGATGTTGATGGCGACGGTCAGTCACATCATGCATTTTGATAATATGCGGTGCAGAAATTTCGACGTGGGCTTCATCCAGACGTCTGTTGACAGCGGGAGCCAGGGGTACGAACATCGATGAAACACGGACTTTCATACTGTTCTCTTCTGATTCAGACATTTCCTGATCCTTTATGTTCATTTCCTCTAATACGACAGGATTCCAAGTTTCTTTCCGCTGATCGGCTGAGACATAGTGGGTTCGTGCCCAGCTTCTCAATCTCAACTCTTTAGCCAGAGAAATCGTACTATCCAACTCCTTGCTCATACCGCGATATCCTCATTGATGAATCTTCAAAAGCACGTCTCACATTTCACAATCGCGTCTCGTTTCGAACAGCCTCGATCCCGACGAACCTGAAGACGCGGCAGTAAACCTGGACCCAGGTTTAAAGGTGACTATTAACTCAAATCGTCTGGAAGATTACATCAGCCAAAATGATTTTGTTTTCGGCTATGGGCTTTGAGTGAGATTCCTCAGTGCAGCTAGCTATTGCAGAAACAACCCTAAAAACAAGGTTGTTGAGAAGAATAGTCAGGATCACAATTAAGAGACCACGCGGCACAACCAGACAAACCGCCACAACCAACACTGACACTCAAAACCAGCACAATCAGTACTCTCTGTCTTTCAGGTCTTCTTCGCTGATCCGATATCTTGAAAACAGTCCTGAAAACAGATTTCGTGTCGTTCTGGTTACTGTTTCCAACTGAGGCGTCTGGGACTCGTGCAGAAAGGTGAACGCTAACACGATGATCACCGCCGCCGTCAACAGGATTGAAGACCGCACTTTCTGATTTTCACTGAGCACACCCAGCATGGGGATATACCAGGCGCGACTGGTCACCGAAGCTTTCTGGTTGGGATTCCACTGGGGAACATCCAGTGCATGATCCGGCTCAACGGCGATGCGTTCTTCCCCGGGACCGGTGGCATCAAAGTCGACGCGGGCAACTTCGGAACGGAATTCCGGATCGTTCTCCAGCGAATGCGCGATCTCTTTGAGGTATTCCACCTGATTTTCCAGCGAAACCAGCTGCACCTGGTTGGTCAGATACTCATTGCGCAAATTCAGATAGGACAGATAACGGGGTGCCAGAACCACCGCCGCAAACAGACTGGCTGCGATGAATAACAGGATCCAGAATGTGAGCGAGATCATCCAGCCGATTCTGGATTCTTCATTCTGATTCTGATTGACTGACACAATAAGCACGCCCGATTTCTACAGGGGAAAACAGCAGGCAAACAACACCGGCATTCTCTTTAATTAAAATCGACCACGGCAGGCAGGCTTCTTCATCCACTGTGAAACAGTAAGGGTTATCCACCTTGTTACCAATCTGACGATTGGCGAACCGGGCTTAAAAATATGGGCGTAAAAAAACTCCCCTCTGAACTGAATCAGAGAGGAGTTTTACATGATCTGAACCTGGCAGCGATCAGGAAATTGTGCCACCAAAGGTTGCTTCTGTTCCGAGAATTTCTTCAATTCTCAGCAGTTGATTGTATTTGCAGATCCGGTCGGTTCGGCTGGCGGAACCGGTTTTGATCTGACCTGTACACAACGCGACAGCGAGGTCGGCGATGGTGGTGTCTTCAGTTTCACCGGAACGATGGCTCATTACGGCGGTATAACCGTTGCGGCCGGCCAGTTGAACGGCTTCGATGGTTTCAGAGAGCGTACCAATCTGGTTGACTTTCACCAGGATGCTGTTGGCAATGCCTTCATCGATCCCACGCTGCAGACGTTTGGGGTTGGTTACAAACAGGTCGTCACCCACCAGTTGCACTTTATCACCGACGCGGTCGGTCAGCAGTTTCCAGCCTTCCCAGTCATCTTCAGCCAGACCGTCTTCGATCGAGCAGATCGGGTATTTATCAACCCAGGCAGCCAGGAAGTCAACCATGCCGGCGGAATCGAACTCACGGCCTTCTACGGTGTAGATACCAGTTTCGGAGTTGAAGAATTCGGTCGAAGCGGCATCCAATGCGATCTTAACCTGATCACCGGCTTTGTAGCCTGCTTTTTCAATCGCCGTCAGGATGACATCGATGGCGTCTTCACTGTTGGGCAGATCAGGAGCAAAACCCCCTTCATCACCGACGGCAGTACTCAGACCTTTGGAAGAGAGCACTTTTTTCAGTGAATGGAAAATTTCGGTACCGCAACGCAGTGAATCACTGAAGTTGTCAAAGCCCAGAGGCATGACCATGAATTCCTGCAGGTCGATGCCGTTACTGGCGTGCTCACCACCGTTGATGATGTTCATCATCGGTGCGGGCAGACGGTTAGCACCAACACCACCCAGGTAACGGAAGAGAGGCAGATCAGCAGTAGCAGCGGCTGCATGGGCGGCTGCCAGCGAGCAGGCCAGGATCGCATTCGCGCCCAGGCGTGATTTGTTTTCTGTGCCATCCAGGTCCAGCATGACGCGGTCGATGAGCAGCTGATCGCTGACATCCAGGTCGACCAGGACATCCGCAATTTCTGTATTCACGTTTTCGACGGCCTGCAGTACCCCTTTGCCCAGAAAACGATCTTTTTTATCTGCATCACGCAGTTCACAGGCTTCATGTATCCCTGTGCTGGCACCACTGGGTACAGCGGCGCGTCCGACAGTTCCGTCTTCCAGTTCGATATCCACTTCCACAGTGGGATTCCCGCGGCTGTCAAGAATTTCACGGGCATGAACGGAACTAATGGCAATACTCATCGTTTGTGTTTCCTCAATTACTTCTATGAAATGAACTCGAGCAGTTGATTGTGTAATACATCAGCACTGTTCGATACAAAGGCTCTCAAAGAAGCATCTTTTTAGCAGAAACAGGGGTTAAGCTCAAATGACTGGGTTTAGATTGTATGAATCTTTCAGGGACCCGGAATGTTACCTTACCAGAAGATCCAGAGAGGGCCTCCCCTGGTAACGAATGCAGGTGAAACGACGAAACCCCTTGAATGGAATAGCTTTCCGACTGAAGTACATTCCTGAACGAGCTGTCAGACTGAACCATTTTTTTGGATTCGGGGATTTGTGAACAAAGATTACAGATTATTCACTGTGAGGTGGAATCCCGAATCTCGTCAGGCACTCTGATTCTTGTTAGACTGTTCTATTCCGGTCTCAGGCTGAAATGCGGTCTGTTACCTTTATTTAAAATGCCTTTCTAACCTGCCTTGCTTGAAACCGTTTTCCGATGAGTTCAACTTCACAACACAATCATCCAGAGACTTCTGGCACGTCCTATCCCCTCTTGAACGTGGAAGCCATGGATCCTCAATTGACCACGATTCAACCGGGTGGCGGAATCATTATCAATCTGGAGATGCTCTGGGGGCGTTGGCGGCGGTTCTGGCTGAAAACATTTCGGCGAGGCTACGTGCAGAAGATGCAGAGCAAGCGCCAGGGTGACTTCAACCCCTGTCCGCATGAGGTACTCGATCCGCGTGATCTGAAGTACCATGAAAATCAAGGCGGGTATTACTGGGAAACAGAAGACGATCCGTTTGCCTATCGCAGTCGTCTCCCTTTCGCGCGGGAAGGCCTGGCGGAACTGATCGTGCTCTCTACGCTGTTCTTCGGCGGTGCGGCTTTGACTGCAGGGCTGCTGCTGGCCAATCAGGCGTCGGGAGTCATCGCGATCTTCGGCTGGCTGGTGGCGTTTGTGCTGTTGCTGCTCGGCCTGGAAATCGTCTGGTTCTTTCGTAATCCGAACCGGAAGATTCCAGCAGGTGCAGGGGTAATTGTTTCACCGGCTGACGGGACATTTGATACGATCGAAGAAATCGAACATCATGAATACATTGGCGGCCCGGCGATTGAAATAGGCATCTTCCTGTCAATCTTCAATGTGCACATCAACCGCATGCCGGTCGCGGGTAAGATAATCAAACTCGCTTACAAGCCGGGCAAATGCCTGAACGCGCTGCGACCTGAATCAACGCGTGAGAATGAACGTCTGGAAGTCTACCTGCAGATGCCGGCACCAACGAACCGTCCCATGCTGGTACAGCAGATTACCGGTGCCATTGCCCGACGCATTGTCTGTCGGATCAAGCCGGGAGATGAACTAACCAGGGGACAGCAGTTCGGAATGATTAAGCTGGGCTCTCGGACGGTGATCGTCTTTCCTAAGGAGCCGGGCCTGGAAATCCTGACAAAACCGGGTGACAAGCTACAGGCGGGATCGACGATTCTGGCAAAATACACGGGTGCTGCAGAGCAAGTGAGTACAACGGGGGAGGCATCCAATGATGACAAAGAAGCGTAAACTGATCGCCGTGCTGCCGACACTGCTGACACTGGGAAATGCAGCCTGCGGATTTGGTGCCATCACCTATGCGGCCAAAGTCGGTCCGGAATACCTGGGACAGACTGTGAACGGTGGTGGCTTGACCCGCATGCTGGGTTCTTCTCCCGGCCTGTATAATTCTTTTGAAAACCAGCATCTGTTTATCGCCGCGTTACTCATCTTTATCGCGATGCTGTTTGATGCGCTGGACGGAAGCGCCGCCCGCTGGGCTAACCAGACCAGTGAATTTGGGGCTCAGCTCGACAGCCTGTGTGACGCGATCAGCTTTGGAGTCGCGCCGGCATTTCTGATGCTGCAGATGGTTCAGTTTCGCACGAATTACCATCCCCGCTTATTATGGGTGATCGCCCTGCTGTTTGCCGTCTGCACGATCCTGAGACTGGCCCGCTTCAATGTGGAAACAGAAGAGGATGATTCGCACGAAGGTTTCAGCGGCCTCCCTTCTCCCGCCGCGGCCGGAGTTGTGGCTTCCTTTCTGATTGCCATGCGGGGAGTCTATAAACTGGCAGAGACGGAAAATGATTCGCTGGCAAAATCGATCGCGGACTGGCTGATTCCCGCGGTTGCATGGTCGCTCCCCTGGATTACACTGGCGGTCGCGGCGTTGATGGTCTCGCGGATACATTATTCGCATGTCTTTAATCAGCTGTTCAGGGGTCAGCGCAGTCGGCGGCATGTGTTGCAGCTGGTATTTTCGATCGCGTTGGTCTTTCTGGTTCAGGAGCTGGCCATCCCGGTTCTGTTCTGTTATTTCGCGTTTTCATCTCCAATTCGTGCTTTTTGGGAAGAAGTTGTCTCTGGACGACTATACAAATCGAAACAAATTTGAGAAACTGGGACGTTTAACTCCCCCTTTAATCGAACCTTGAAAGTACTGTCGCCGATGTTTACGGGACTGGTCGAGGGTCGAGGTACCGTTCATCTTCTGGAGAAGGACGGCTCCGCCATCGATTTAACGCTTGCGATTCCGGAATGGATTACGAATGATGCCCACCTGGGAGACAGTGTGGCCATCAACGGATGCTGCCTGACGGTTGTAGAAATCGAAGCCGGCTTCCTGAAATTTCAGGCAGGTGCAGAGACCCTTGCCAAAACCAACCTGGGTCTGCTGACTCCGGGCGATGAGGTCAATCTGGAACGTCCCCTGGCAGCCAACGGCAGACTGGGCGGGCATTTTGTCCAGGGACACGTAGATGGCATCGCTACGATCAAATCGATCGATAGAGATGGGGAGTGGATCACAATGTGGTTCGAGGTACCGGAAGCATTAGCACTGCAGATGGTCGCCAAGGGGTCGGTCACGATCGACGGGATCAGCCTGACGATTGTGGAGAGCCAGCCGACGGCATTCAGTATCGCTTTGATACCGCATACGCTGGAAGTGACCACCCTGGGCCAGAAACAGGTTGGCAGCGTTGTGAATATCGAAACGGACATCCTCGGGAAGTATGTACAGAAACTGATTCCCATTACATCAGATGGTTTCAATGAAAGAAGATGAAAGGCAGACTCGATCTTATTTAATGCAGCTCTTCGAGCGGCATGGCTTTAACCCGCGCTCTGATCTGGGCCAGAACTTTCTGATCGATCTGAATATCATCGAATACGTCGTTGAACACGGCCATATCCAGTCGAATGATATTGTGCTCGAAGTGGGTACCGGCACCGGGGGTATGACCACCTTCATGGCGCAACAGGCAGCGCATGTGATCACGGTGGAATATGATCGCAAC
This sequence comes from Gimesia sp., assembly GCF_048262075.1. GTDB lineage: Bacteria > Planctomycetota > Planctomycetia > Planctomycetales > Planctomycetaceae > Gimesia. Next base: position 198,919 of record NZ_JBLXFK010000004.1, on the reverse strand, counting down.
ATGCATACGCTGGCCCAGGAAGCGACTCAGAAATACGACAACATCACGCTGCTGAACTGTGATGCGTTAAAAAATAAAAACCACATGTCCCCCATCGTGCTCGATGAGATCGCCGCACAACTTGCAGCGCACCCTGGCAGTCATCTCAAGCTGGTGGCGAATCTGCCTTACAATGTAGCGACGCCGATCATCTCGAATATCGTCGCCTCCGATCTGCCCTGGAATCGCATGGTCGTAACGATTCAGTACGAACTCGGTTTGAAGATGACCTGCAAGCCAGGGTCGTCCAATTACGGTGCCCTGTCGGTCTGGTTGCAGTCACAGTGTTTTGTGAAGCTGCTGAAGAAACTGGGGCCCACGGTTTTCTGGCCGCGCCCCGGAGTCGATTCGGCTATCGTCCAGCTCACACCCAACCCGCCACTCAAACAGAAAATTGTGGACCGGGTCTTCTTTCAGGACTTTCTCCGCAGAGTTTTTCAGCATCGCCGTAAACTGATGCGGAGCACCCTGGTGGGAATGTACAGCAAACAGCTCCCCAAAGCGGACGTAGACAAGATATTATTGTCACATGGGATTGATAAAGAAAAAGTACGAGCCGAAGAACTGAATATTCCGGAATTGATCGAACTGGCCAATTCATTTCAGGAGCAGATCGCACAGCAGGCAAACCAGTAATAAAATTGCCTGCCTCCCAGGCAGTGTCTAAAATGCGTTCATCAAAATCAATTTAAAATAAATCACACATAAACAGCAAAAACATTCAAGCGTCGTGTTAAGGAGAGGAACAATGGAAGATCGCATTACCTGTCAGGGAATTACATTTGATGACGTCTTACTGCAACCTGCATACAGTGAAGTAATGCCATCGGAAGTCAGTGTTGCCAGCCAGCTTACCAGAAATATTCCTCTGAATGTCCCCATCATCAGCAGTCCCATGGATACGGTGACCGAAAGTGACATGGCGATCGGGATGGCCCAGGAAGGGGGAGTCGGCATCATTCACAAGAATATGCCCGCCGATCAGCAGGCGATGCTCGTCGATGTGGTGAAGCGAAGTGAACATGGGGTCATTGTCGATCCTGTCACGCTACCGCCAGAAGCCACGGTCGCCGAAGCTGCCGAAATCATGAAGCGCAGGAATATTGGCGGTGTCCCCGTCACGAAAGCTGGGAAACTTGTAGGAATTTTAACGAGTAGGGACTTACGATTTTTAGACACGCCTGACAAGTGTATTTCCGAGGTTATGACGAAAGATAAGCTTGTAACGGCTAAAGAAGATACAACGCTTGAAGCGGCTCAGCGGATATTATTGGAAAATAAGGTCGAGAAACTTCTGCTGGTTGACGAAAATTATCAACTGAAGGGGCTTATCACAATTAAAGACATCGACAAGACGATGCAGTTCCCTCTGGCCTCTAAAGATTCACGAGGTCGGCTGCGAGTGGGAGCTGCCGTTGGTGTCCATGATTATGAACGAGCCGCTTTACTGATTGAAAAAGGGGTTGATCTCCTGGTTGTTGACAGTGCACATGGCCATTCAGGCAATGTGATACAGACCGTGAGAGAAATTAAAAACCGATGGGACATTGATGTGGTTGCCGGTAATGTGGCGACAGAACAGGGTGCCCGTGATCTGGCAGATGCCGGTGCAGACGCCGTTAAGGTCGGCATTGGTCCTGGTTCAATCTGTACGACCCGAATTATTTCCGGTGTCGGTGTACCGCAGTTAACGGCCATTTCCAATGCTGCCAAAGCATTGAAAGGGACGGGAATTCCGGTCATCGCAGACGGAGGCATTCGTTACAGTGGAGATATTGCCAAGGCACTGGCAGCAGGTGCTCATACGGTAATGTTAGGAGGTTTGCTCGCAGGTCTGGATGAGAGTCCAGGCGAATTGATTCTTTACCAGGGACGCAGTTTCAAGCGTTATCGCGGTATGGGGTCGATGGGAGCGATGGTTAAAGGTAGTAGCGAACGCTACCGTCAAAGTTCAGTTAATCAAGATGGAAAGGACACTGCTAAAAAACTCGTTCCGGAAGGAGTAGAAGGTCGTGTGCCCTATAAAGGCCCACTGCAGAATCTGCTCTATCAGCTTGTAGGAGGACTACGGGCCGGCATGGGTTACCTGGGTGTCCAATCTATCGCGGAAATGCGTACCGAGGCTCGATTCATCCAGGTCTCAGCAGCAACGGTCAGGGAGAACCATCCGCATGATATTGCAGTTACTCAAGAAGCACCAAATTACACAGCCGAACATTCGCCTATGGAATAGTCACCGCCTGCGGTGGCTGTTGACCGTGGCGATCGCGCTGGGATCATGCCCCTACTCATTTGCCGGTGAGCCTGCGACATCCACCGATCCGTTCCTTTCCCAGTCCAGCACAACAGTACAAACCTGGGAAGAACTCAAAAGTCGCTCTCCCGAACAACGCTGGGAATCGCTGGCGAAAGAAAACAAACGCGAGCTGAAAAAGCAGGAACGCAAAGAACGGCGGGAGCAGCGCAAGACGAACAGAGGCAACGATGGGCTGGAACTGGTTCCCGAGTTCCGCCAGATTCCCGATGACATGCCCGAAACACCGGCCGCTACAGCAACCAGCGGAACCGGTTTCAGCACACCGGTGAGTCCGCCCGTCGCGCCTGGAGTCGAGCCTTATAAAACGATCGGCCTGGAACAGAATCCCTCTGTCCCAACATCGACGGCAAAAAATCTGGAATTCAACGGACCGGCTCCCGTCAGCCAGCCTCAACAGACTGTACCGGTCTTCCCGGATACGGTGACCGCTGGTACGGCTTACATCAACACTCAAAAGTCTTATGAACCCGCTGATCCGGTGCCTGGCCTTGATCCCAATTCTCCGGATTTTCTGGAAGACGAAACGCCACATATGTTAAAGAAAATTGCCGGAATCAGTCCGTTCTTCAACTATGAACCTGATCCGGAAATCGCCAAAAATGAGCCCTGTCGCAACCTGTGCCCACGTCCGGACGGCAAACCCTGCAAAACATCGGATGAACAGGGAGAACACATCCTGGCTTGTCCCCGTGAATACCAATTGAGCCACGAACCATACTCAGGTCGTAACTTCAAAGAAAGTATTTATACCTGGGAAGCCTCAGACATCCATTATAATCCGCTCTATTTTGAGGATCCCAAGCTGGAACGCTATGGTTACTCACGACGGGACCTGGTGCAACCATTTGTTTCCATCGGTCGGTTCACCGGTCAGTTGCTCGCGTTGCCTTACCAGATGAGCATTGACCCGGTGAAGAAAGACGTCTATCCCCTGGGATATTATCGTCCGGGTGAGCCTCACATTCCGAAACGCATCAATGGAATCCCCTGGAACACCAAAGCAGCAGTTACTGAAGGACTTACAGCAACGGGCCTGATCTTCCTGCTCCCTTGATAATTCTGATCGGAATCATTCTGCAGCGGTGGTTGCTGAACGACGATCAATTCGATACTCTCTAAACACACCTTGGTCGATCAGATCAGGGTGTGTTTTTGTTATTTCCCCCTGATCCTGAGCTTTAATAGAGTGAACTTCAGCACCATGTCTCGCGATTCTGTCAACAATGTATCTTCTGCTTCCCGCGAATTAGCCAACGATATTATTCAACGTGTGGCAAAGTTAGTCAGTGAAGCGGAAGCAGAAACCAAACCGCTGGAACTGGACCCCTATCGCGGTCAACTGTTTGAACTGTTCGTCATGGCGGACGCCGCTGGCTTTGTTTCTGAAGAAGCCGAGATTGATCTGACTGCTGACAATCTCTGTCGGGAACTGGCCAGTCACTGGGGTCTGGCATCCGCCACCCAGAATGCTGTAGAATCCCAGGCCAAACTGCCTCCCGAACAGCTCAGCAAAATGCGAATCCTCTGGTCAGTACTGCGACTCTGGATGGAATGGGATTACGCCTGGAAGCGCTGGGAAGAGTTCCATCCCAATGACCGCTCCTGAAATCGGTCTCTCAAGCTCAACCGATCAATTGCTGCCAGAACGCGATCAAACGTTCGCCCGCCTGTTCGCTGGTGAACTGCTCCAATGCCCGCAGCCGCGCGGCCTGTGTCAGAGTCTGACTCAAATCAGAATCGTTCCCCATCCGAGAGATCGCGCCTGCTAACAAATCGGCATTACCGGGAGGGACCAGCAAAGCAGAGACTTCATGCGTCACGATTTCTTTGGTTCCGCCGACGTCGGTCGCCACGATGGGCAAGCCACTGGCAATCGCTTCCAGCAGCACCCGCCCCAGTGGTTCCTGTTTCGCAGGATGCACGAGCAGGTCGGCTTCATTCATGAGCCAGTGGATCTCCTCACGATAACCGAGTCGATGCAGGCGATTGTTCAAACCAGGCCGCTCAAAAGCAACGTTGAGTGCCTGATCAAATTCAATACTTTCCTGCTTCTGTGAGTGACGTTCTCCCACCAGGAGAAAATGCGTTCGCTGATCTCCCTGCTCCGCCAGCTTCAACGCCGCTTCCGCCAACACATCCTGTCCTTTTCGCAAACCAATTTGGCCGATTGTCAGACAGAGTTGTGTCTCCGGATCCAGTCCCAGTTCCTGCTTCAAAGCTCCGGTCGCCGGTCGTGGCTGAAAGTGTTCTACATCGACGCCGTTATAGCAGACAGTCACCCGTGTGGGATCAAGGCCTCTACCGATGTGAAACTCACGTGTCGCCGCTGAGACAGCCGCCAGTCGCTGGTTCTGGTTCAGGTCGTGGATCGCCGCGCGACTGAGCTTGATGATATCCCGCAGATGCCCCGAACAGGGGACCGGAATCTGATCGGCAAGCGCCCCTGTCAACCGCGACATTGAAAGACTGTTCGCATGCAGCAGATCAAAGTCACCAGACGTAATGACAGGAATGATCTGTGCTGCAATGGCTTCCCGCGACAGTCGCTGCCTGTGATTATCGTGAAACAAAACAGGATGACACACGATGCCGATCTGTTCCAGCGCCGACTGCAACAGGCTTTCCGGGGGACAGCAGGCGGTGAAGTGGAATGTTTTCCCATGCAGGCGTGAGAGTACGGCCAGCATTGAATGTTCGCCGCCATTCAACGAGCCGAACTCAAACAGAAGGGCAATGCGTTTCACAAATCAGTCCGCTTTGACCGGTTGATCGAGTTTGGCCTGCAGCACGGCTGCTTTTGTCTTCTGCAGTCCGGTCCTTGCGACTTCTAGTGGATCCTGCTGCCAGTAATCGCGGTTGAACAGTTCCAGTGATAACGTTCCCCGGAATCCAGCCTGGTAAATCATGCGGAAGATGTCGGTCAACGGTGCGACGCCATCACCGGGATAGACTCGATGTGAATCGTTAATGGTGTCACGCGGTGGATCGGCGGGGTAGTCATTCACATGAAAGACCTGGATAGCAGAGCCACTGAGCAGACCGAGCCCCGCAAAATCGGAGCCCCCTTTGTAAATATGATAGACGTCAGGCAGCAGACATGCCTGGGGATGCCCGCTTTCAATGGCGACGAACATCGACTCTCCCAGTCGCGAAAGCGAACTGGAGAAGCCCCAGACTTCGACCTGCGGAATCACATCCATCTGGTCACCCAGTTCCAATAGTGCGCGATATCGTTTTGCGGCTTCGAACAGATTTAAATCGGTCTGTTTTGTCGCGCCGGTCGGAGGGGCCGCAATGCGGATGCCTCCGATCTGGCGAAGTGTGTCCATATCCCGCTTCGCGACTTCCAGTCCCTGTTTTCGCGTGGCTTCGTCGTCGACGATCCACTGGGCAAAACCGATCGCGCTTTCTACCGTCAGGCCGGCATCGTCGATGCGTTTCTTGAGGTCTGACAGCGAGCCGCCGGCTTTCACATATTCGTCGATGTCGCGTAACCAGGGTTCAATCGAATCGTAGCCGGCCCGGGAGGTCAGGTCGATCTGTTCGACAATACCCAGTTTCTGACCACGAATGGTGCTGGTATTGAAGCAGTACCCAAATGGTTCCGCAGCAGTACGCGTGCGATTCGTGCCCGCTGTAGCAGTTGTGGGTGCAGCGATGCCTGCTGCCAGGAGACCGCCGGCGGCGGCCAGCATTTCGCGTCGATTGAGATTGGTTTGCATTCGGGTATTTCCGGTGGGATATTTAAGAGGTTGGTACCCCATTAAAGCTACCGGAAGCGCAGACCATTTTCAACCTGTTCCCATGCCTCGGTCGAAAGCTTCCAGATCCCGCTGGAACAGACTGAGCACTTTCTGCAGTGTTTCCCGGTTGATTTTCCAGTTGGGATTATCCACGGTATAGCGATTACAGTGATCTACAATCAACCGATACAGAAATTTGAATAAGTGTCGCGGGACTCTCAACTGGGCGAACTGACCAATCAGTTCCTGTTCGGAGATCGAATCATCAAACAGGTCTTTAATGGACAGATTCTTACCTGGCTCTGTCGCACAGGCCCGCACGCGATCGCAGGCGACGTCGTATAATGACTCGCCGGTCCAGTCCAGTGACGTCACCAGGTTCTGCTTATCCAGTCGCGAACGTTCGTAGAATTCTTTTTCTTCGCGCTGCAGATAGTAGACGACATCAGAAGGCAGCAGCAGCTTGAAAGCAACGCCCGGATGTTTGAGCAGTTTGTTATCGAACATCGGCCAGAGCAGATCGCGCATGCGTTCCGCCGAGCCATTGACCAGATGCGGTTCATCGACCCGGTCGACCAGGATCACGATATTCGTGAATCCCATTTTATTGAGGATGGTCTGAAATTTGGTGAGTAGTTCGTACCGGTCATCGCTACGGTCCCGATAAGGAATCGGCTGTCCGGCAAGCTCCCGTCGTTCAATACGCGAAAGAATTTTCCGCAGCGCGTTAGGCAGATGATCGAAGACGCGTACTTCGCGCGTCACGCGCCAGGCTTTCCAGAGCAGTGTTGTCTGTCGCCACAACCAGGGTGCCCAGCCGGCAAACATGATCAGCCAGATCCACCACTTACTGAAGTCTTTCCAGTTACCCAGATAGAAAACGAGGCCGACTGTCACGGTGGTGACGAGAAAACCCAGGGTCCGTTCCCATTCGGTTTTCCAGTAGGAGAATTTCAATTTTCTCCGCAGTCGATTCCAGCGTTGTACGGCTGGCATATCGAGGCTGTTATCATAGAAGGCCGCCAGCAGGAGCAGGTCGCGTTTTTCCAGGTGTGTCAGATTCGCAATCTGCGTTTTGGAAACGGATTTGGTATTGTTATCAGCAGATTCGTTCGGCTCGATCATCTGGCCAATCAACTGTGTGACGCCGAGCGATAGAATCGCATCCATGTGGTCCCATAACCGCCAGTGCGAGAGCAGACGCTCGGGGCGACGATTACGTCCTGAATAGCGTTCGCGGAAGCAGTCCAGGAAGGGATTGAAGTCATCGTACTCAATTACCAGCACGCGATTCTCGGGATGGTTGGCATTATGTATCTGCAGTTGCTCAATCATCTGCATGCGGATAGCCGTCTTGCCCGCCCCTTTTTCGCCAAATACGACCGATGTAGACGGGTTGGTCGGATTGGAAAATATTTTGTCCCAGACCGGATGATGCGTTCCGTTGAGACAGAATTCCTTGAAGACGTGGTCGCTTTGCGCGTCTTCCTGCCCGAAAGGATTCTCTTTAATTCCGTGATGTTCCAGAAACTGCTGAACTTTCATAGATTTCTACTTACTTAAACAGAACCAGGTTAAATCTTTACTTGGTAGCGACTTAGGGCAGAATCACGCTAAACACCTGACTTCAAAGCAAGGCCAGAAGCGGCGCGACAGGCATTCTGGCGGAGTGCCTGTCAAAATGAGAAGTCTAGGCAACCGTGTTGTTACTAAAACATAGGTCATCATTCGCAAAAATGGTAGTCCCTAGATTCTGTGAGTGGGAAAATAGTAACTGATTTTCAGGAGGGTTCGGCTGGCACCTCTTGCAAGTTGCGCGTTGATGCAAGAGAATTCAAGCCAGTCGGAGAGCGCCTCCGTCGGAAAAGCATTCTTAATTCTATTCCTGCTGAAGGTTGTACTCTACGTTGAACTGGCTTCCTCTTCTTGGTGCAGTGGCTTTATTTGCCATTGGCTTGCGTCTGTCGGCCCTGTTCAGTGGATCAGAAACCGGCTTCTATCGCGTCAGCTTTCTGCGATTGAATATCGACGCGAACGACGGAGATCCCATCGCCAAGCGACTCTGCTGGTATGCACAAAACCCGAGCTATTTTGTCGCAACCACTTTGATCGGAAATAACCTGGCCAATGACCTGACGACCATCGCCATTTCGATTGGCATCGCAGAGGTTTTTCAGCAGTCGGGAGGCTCTGCGGAAATCGTCACAACGATTCTCTTCACGCCGATCATCTTTATCTTTGGTGAGATGGTACCCAAAAATCTATACTACCGGTCGCCTTCAATGTTACTGAAACGCTACAGTCGCTGGTTCGATTTCTTTTATCGCGCGTTCTGGGTGATCAGCACCCCCCTGGTTTCGATTACACGTTACCTGGAACGTTTTTCGCCTGATCGTAATAAGCCGGCCCAGCTGGTATTGGGACGTCAGCGACTGGTGAAGGTACTGGAGGAAGGTCATCTGGAAGGCCTGTTGAGTAATTCACAGAAACAGCTGGTACGCGGCATGTTCAATACCGCTGCCCAGTCGGTGAAGAAAGTGTTGATCCCACAGAATGAAATCACCGGCGTGACCCGTACAACAGACGCAGCGGATATTATTCAATTAGCACAACGGAACCAGCTTTCATTTATTCCAATTCGCGCCCGCGGTAATTCGAGTGAGTGGACCTCCTATATCAAGCTGGTCGATCTGATAACTTCACCCGCACCGATTATTCCAGCCGTGTATAACATGCCACGCCTGCAGTCCGATTTCAGTATGCTGGAATCGCTCTATATATTGAGAAACTCCTCGTCAGCTTATGGGGCGATTTTCGAAAATGACAAGCAGCTGGGAATCGTGAGTCAACTGGACCTGGTGAAAGCCCTGTGTTCTTCGAACGGACCTCTGATGATGACCCGCGAGGCGCTGTAATCGGCTGATTTCCACTGTTTTTCGGCTCGATTGCGGGATCAGGCTGTGGTGCGTACAATCAACGCCCGTTGAAATACCAAAACTCAAACGTTCACGAAATTCGTCTTTGTGCGCACACACAGGCAAGCGATGCGAGAGAACCCCGCCGCGTTTTCCGTGTCTGAATAGAAGTATATTTATTAATCTGCCTGATCAGAAATCACCTTTTTCGGAAATATTATGACTCAACGTCGCATCCTGGTCACCGCGGCTCTGCCTTATGCCAACGGTGATATTCACATCGGCCATCTCGTGGAATACATCCAGACTGACATCTGGGTGCGGTTCCAGAAACTGCGCGGCCATGCCTGCCGCTTCTTCTGTGCTGACGATACGCATGGGACAGCGATTATGATCCGCGCTCGCCAGGAAGGCCGATCGGAAGAAGCGCTGATCGCTGACGTCCAGCAGAAACACATTACCGACTTCGCCGGTTTCAACATCGAATTCGATAATTACGGCAGCACCAACAGCGAGCAGAATCGCAAGCTGTGTCATGAAATCTGGGAAGCATTACGTACCGCCGACCTGGTTGTTGAGAAAGAAGTGACCCAGCTGTTCGACGTGCAGGAAAATACATTTTTGGCAGATCGCTTTGTCAAAGGGACCTGTCCCAAATGTAAAGCCCCTGATCAGTACGGCGACAACTGCGATAAATGCGGCAGCACCTACACGCCCGCTGACCTGACTGACCCCATCAGTACGCTGTCGAATACTACGCCTGAACTCCGTACCGCCAGCCATCTGTTTGTCCGCATTGAAGATCTGCACGGCTTCCTCGATGAATGGACACAGTCGGGCGAACATCTACAGTCCGAAGTGGCCAACTATCTGAAAGGACACTTTCTAGGCGACCCGCTGCGTGACTGGGATATCTCCCGACCCGCGCCTTACTTCGGATTTGAAATTCCGGACAGCCCCGGTAATTACTGGTACGTCTGGTTTGACGCCCCCATCGGTTACATCGCTTCCACACTCGAATGGTGTGAAAAGCACGGGGAAGACTTCGACCAGTGGTGGAAGAATCCCGAAACCGAAGTGCATCACTTCATCGGCAAAGACATCACCTATTTTCATACCCTGTTCTGGCCCGCCATGCTGAAAACAGCGGGTTTCAATCTGCCTGAGAAGGTTCACATTCACGGTTTCCTGACCGTGGATGGCGAAAAAATGTCCAAATCGAAAGGGACCTTCGTCAAAGCGTCGACGTATCTGAACCACCTTGACCCGGCCTGCCTGCGTTACTATTACGCGTCCAAGCTCGGATCGAGACTGGACGACCTGGATCTGAACCTGGACGAATTCATTCAGAAAGTGAATTCCGACCTGGTCGGTAAAGTGGTCAACCTGGCCAGTCGCTCGGCGAAGTTTGTCGCAACGACGGGTTTGTCTGCTACTTATCCAGAGGACGGCGGTCTGTTCGCGCATGCCGCCAGCCGCAGTGATACGATTGCCGCCGCTTATGAGGTCTGTGATTACAACGGGGCGATGCGAGAAATTCTCACACTGGCGGATCGGGCCAATAAGTATGTTGAAGATCAGAAACCGTGGGAACTCCGCAAGGATGAAAGCCGGCAGGCGGAGCTGCAGAACATCTGTACGATCTCGCTCAATCTGTTTCGGCAGATTGTGATCTATCTGACCCCGGTTCTGCCCAAACTCTCGGAGCAGACCGGCGCACTGTTGAATGATCCGATTGTGAACTGGGATCAGGCTCAAACGCCGCTGGCGGGAACAGCCGTCAATAAATTCCAGCATATGTTTAAACGAATAGAAGAAAAACAGGTACAAGCCATGACTGAAGAAGCAAAAGAAGAAGCCGAAGCTGCGGAAAGTGAAGCAGCAGCCTCACAATGGAACGACAGCGGAGAGGCCCTCGAGCAGGAGCCGATGTCGGAAGAATGCACGATTGATGATTTCGTCAAAGTCGATCTGCGCGTCGCCCGAATTGTGGAAGCGAACTCGGTTCCCGAAGCCAATAAGCTGCTGCAGCTGACTTTAAGCCTGGGAGGCGATGAACGCCGCAATGTTTTTGCGGGCATCAAGAGTGCGTATAACCCGGAAGACCTGGTCGGTCGGCTGGTGATCTGCTGTGCGAATCTCAAGCCCCGCAAAATGCGGTTTGGCACGAGTGAAGGCATGGTGCTGGCCTCCGGACCGGGCGGGAAAGACGTCTTTCTGCTCTCTCCCGATGAAGGGGCAGTGCCCGGTCAACGCGTACATTAATATTGAATACACATCTTGATCATTTCAAATCAGCCACCAGGAAAAACCCTGGTGGCTTTTTGCATTGATTCAGTCACTTTCTGAAGGGAACCTGACCCCTGCAACCAGTGCATTACTCAAAACTGATTCCACCAGTCTGATTCAGGGACACAACGCTTCGACGTAATTGATTGAAATGATCCACTCTTGACCAGTGATTTCACTGCATTTTGGACAAGGTTTTGCCCGCAAATCAACACAATCACTGCAACCCTCACAACACACGCGGCCAGCCGTTTATTCTTCTGAAATTCAATTGACTCCCTTGATAAAAAACATAAGTTTTGGGTGGCCACTCAGTCGGTGTCCCCTCTGATCGGGCCAATGACAGAGGATCTGATACGTAAGTATTTTTTATTCCAGCACACATCTGATCCTGTAACAAACCGAGGTTACCAGTTCCCTAAGCGAACTCAATCCGGAACACCTCGAATCATTTAAAACAACACGAAGTGTATCGCACATTCGTAAATCTCGGAGTAGGACAATGATTAAAGCAACTCAACAGCAGAAACGACGGGCTGGCTTTACACTCGTCGAAGTAATGATTGTGGTCGTGATTCTTGGTATTCTGGCTGCAACCGTTTTGCCACAGTTTATTTCAACAAACGACGATGCCAAAGAATCGGTACTCGTTCAGGACCTGCAGACTCTGCGAAGCCAGATTCAGGTCTACAAGTTCCAGCATGATGGAAAACACCCTGCACACGGTTCAACCGATACGGATGATTTCCGCGATGCACTGTTGCTTTCCAGCGATAAAGATGGAACCACCGGTGCCGTCGGAACAAAACCACTCGGTCCCTACCTGATTGGCAGTGTACCTCCCAACCCATTCACTGGTGGTCGTGGTATCATGATCGTCACCGATGTTGCTGGTACGACTCCTGATGAAGCAGCCAAAGATGGTACTGAAATTGTTGGCTGGATTTATAATCCTGCTACAGGTGAAATCAAAGGTAACAATGCCGGGACTGCCGCAGACGGCAGAAAACTGGACACTCTATAATCTTCCGCCTCAGCCTGGCCTGAAAACCTGGCTGAGCGTTTGAATTGAAATAGGTAAACCTGATTCAGCCCCTTGCATGAGCTTTGTGCAAGGGGCTGTTTTTATGTAATTGCGACTCTAGTATTGCTTTTCTGATGTCATTGCTTTTAAGTATTAAATAAGAGCAAATTCCAACCGCTGTTATGCCGTAACTCAGATTAGGGTGGCAGATGACAGATTCAGAAAGGCAAACAACCATGCGAAGCTTCCCTCTCGCGCTGGGTTTACTGACCAGCCTCGTCTTCATGAACGGGTTCGCAGCAGCGGCTCAGACGACAGCCTTAACGACAGCCGAGCGACCGAATATCCTGGTCGTCCTCTGCGATGACCTGGGGTATGGCGACCTGGCCTGTTACGGTCACACCGTGATTAAAAGTCCGAATATCGACCGCTTTGCGAAACAGGGACTGAAACTGAGCAGTTGCTATGCAGCACATCCCAACTGTTCTCCTTCGCGAACCGGACTGATGACCGGCCGCACGCCGTTCCGCGTAGGCGTTTATAACTGGATCCCGATGCTCTCGCCCATGCATGTCCTCAAACAGGAAATCACCATTGCGACTTTACTGCGCCAGTCCGGCTACGCGACCTGTCACGTCGGCAAATGGCATCTTAATGGCATGTTCAATATGGTTGGACAGCCACAGCCTTCCGATCACGGATTCGATCACTGGTTCTCCACGCAGAATAACGCATTACCAACTCATGAGAACCCGTTTAACTTTGTGCGAAATGCCAAGCCAGTGGGACCATTGCAAGGTTACGCGTCACAACTGGTGGCCGATGAAGCAGAGCAGTGGCTGACAGAATTGCGCGACAAAGAAAAACCGTTCTTCATGTTTGTCTGTTTTCATGAACCCCACGAGCCGATCGCCAGTGCCGAACGTTTTCGTAAACTCTATTCTGCGCCCGAAGGTTCCACCCTGCCTGCACATCACGGTAATGTTACGCAGATGGACGACGCCTTTGGTCGCATCCTGAAAACACTGGATGACCAGAACCTGCGAGACAATACCCTGATCATCTTCACCAGCGACAACGGGCCAGCCATCACCCGGCGTCATCCGCACGGTTCTTCCGGGCCCTTGCGCGATAAAAAAGGGGCGACCTATGAAGGCGGGATCCGCGTTCCTGGAATTGTGCAATGGCCCGATCATGTCCAACCGGGAACCACCAGCGATGTTCCCGTGTGTGGCGTGGATATCCTGCCGACACTGTGCGCCGTTGCGGACATCCCGGCCCCTGCAGATCGCGTGCTGGATGGCATGAATATTTTACCACTGCTGGAAGGCAAAACGATCCAGCGGGAAAAGCCGCTGTACTGGCAGTTCAACCGGGCCAAAAATGATGCGAAGGTCGCGATCCGCGCGGGCGAGTGGAAGCTGCTGGCGAAGTTAAATGTCCCCAGCCCCAAGCCATCGGGAGGAATCACGGAGGAAGAAATTGACGCGGTCAAAACTGCGAAGCTGACAGGATTTGAACTGTACCACATTCAGAGTGATATCGCGGAGACCACCGATCGCGCGGAAAGCGAACCGGAAATACTTGCAAAGATGAAACAGCAGATGCAGGCGATTTTTAATGACGTCCAGGCCGAAGCGCCGCGCTGGCCCGCGTGGGAATTCGCCCGCTACGAAGGGAAAATCCTCTCGGAGTACTATCGTAAACAGAAAGAAGCCGAGAAAAATAAAAAGCAGAAACAGCCTTAAATCCGACAGATGCAGCTTTGATACCAGATAAAAAAACAGCCCGTTTCCATGTACTGGAGACGGGCTGTGTCTATTTCAGAGATCTGTTTTAATGGTTAAACAGAAATTCGCGGCTATTGCTGATCGCCCACATCACATCCTGATAACCTTCGCGTTTGTCTTTGGACGCCTTCACGATCTGATCGCAGTTCGCCAGTTCCTGTTTGGTTGGATAGCGACTGAAGGCGGCCAGGTACATTTCGGTAAAGACTTCATGATCGGGCTTCTTGGCTTTTAACAGCGATTCGATCCGTCCGTTCTTCGTTGCCAGTTTGGTATTAATTAACTGGCCGTTAGCCACCTGCAGCACCTGCGCCAGGTTCGGTTGACTGGCGCGTTCGCATTCACAGGTAATCACACGTTTGGGACGCCCCAGCGTATCCAGGAAGTAGGAGCTGTAATTCGGGTCCGGCAATTCAATCGCCCGGGTTCCCTGGGGAACGCCGCGGAAGCGTTCCTGCGCACCGGTCAGGTCATCCAGCGCATCCAGCATGACTTCCGCCGGCAGTCGCTTCACATTGTAGTGAGTATAAAAACGGGTGTTCGCCACATTTTCAGGAAGAGGCTCGGAAGAGAGCTGATACGTGCGGGAATTCATAATCACCCGCATCAGTTCTCTGAGGTTATAGCCTGAATCAACAAAATGGTCGGCCAAAGCATTGAGCAGTTCCGGGTTCGAAGCCGGGTTGGTTTCCCGCATATCATCAATGGGTTCAATAAAACCAGATCCCATATAGTAAGACCAGAAGCGGTTGACCATGTTTTTGGAGAACAGGCGATTTTCAGGGGAAGTAATCCAGCGTGCCAGGGGACGTCTGAAATCTCGATAGGAGGTACTATCAATGGGCTCGCCCATCAACGGAGTCGGCTGCATCGTCTTCTTGGTACGTGGATGACGAATCGATCCGCTGCTTTTCACTTTGACAACGGTATCCGCTCCCAGGGCACCGAAATCGACACTGCCTTTATTACCGACCCGCGTGAAGAAAGCAGCCAGGCTGTAATAATCTTTCTGGCTGTAGACTTCGAAGGGATGGTGATGGCACTTGGCACACTGCAGGCGGACTCCCAGGAAAATCTGAGACGTTGCTTCTGCCAGGTCTTCCGGTTTGGACGCGATTTTGAAATAGTTGGCCGGCCCGTTCTCGTAGATTGATCCCTGTGCTGTGATAATTTCATTGACGAATTCGTTGACCGGTTTATTTTCCCGCAGAGACTGGCGAATCCAGTTGGAGAAAGCCCACATCCCGCCATCACCTACTTTATTGCGGTTATTCCGCAGCAGGTCGCCCCACTTCATGCCCCAGTAGGCACTCCAGGGTTCCACATAGACATCCCGGTCCGAATCGCCGGTCAGGCCGAGCAATTCATCAATCAGCTGACTGCGTTTATCGGGGGCTTTTGAAGCCAGAAACGCTTTGACTTTTTCCGGTTGAGGTAGCGTTCCAATGGTATCAATAAAGGCGCGGCGGATGAAAACTTCGTCGCTGCACAGAGGCGAGGGTTCCAGCCCCAGTTCGTTGAATCGTTTTTTGACGTGTTCGTCGATGAAGTTGTGCGGCTTGAATTCCGCCAGATCAACTTCGTTTTTATAGGGTGAAATGACGGTCGAGATCTTTGCCTGTCCCATATAGCGAACCATGACAGCGGTCTGGCCGGCTCCCACGATTTCCACTTTTCCCCGCGGCGTGACGGTCGCGATATTTTCAATCAGGCTGTCATACTGCGCCCGTGCGGTAACATCCTGTTTCGAACCATCACTGTATTCAGCGACGACACGCAGCTGCTGAATATCTCCCTGCTGGTAGCGGCGCGATATGGGGGTCAACTGCATGCCAACCACCTTGGGTTCTTTGGCGTCAATCTCGGTGACCGCTTCTGAAATCCAGGTTTCCATAATGCGGTATTCGTAAGAGTCTTTAGCGAACCGACGTCCCCCGCCATGCGCAATGGCCATGGAGGCCTTCTGCAGAATCAGGCTGTTTTCAGGCTGTAAAATGGAGACACGACGCTGTCGGTCATCGCGGGCCATTTCCGGGTAATCCTGCTCGGGGGCATAACCAAACAGCGAGAGCTTAAAGCCCCCTTTGCCGAACTGGCTGGCATGACAACCTCCCAGGCTGCAGCCTCCCTTGTTCAACACGGGAACCACGTCTTTGACGAAGCTGGCATTCTTGCCATTCGCGCGGGGTTTAATCTCCACACTGATTTCTGACTTGTGCCCGGCGTGAGCGACTTGAATTTTCCCCTTACCCCATGCCAGCGGACGCACGAGTCCTTCCGCGTTGACTTCCAGCAGATCGGGAGTGAGGCTGGTAAAGGTTGACAGATGTGTCAGATCGCCGACGATCTTGCCGTTCTCTTCTACGGGAACCTGGATCTGAAAATAATCCAGCAACCCGTTGAGCACAATCTGTTGCGGCGTCACCTGCAGTTTTGCCTCTGCGGCACCAGAGACATTCTGCACCAGAACTGAAGCGACCAACAATGTGAGAATCAGGATTCGATGTGACATCAGATTTCTTTTCACCAGGGGTTTGCAGTCGAACATGAGATCAACTTTCTTGAGCGGGTCGTATTTCATCAGAGCCGATTCTTCAGGTAGTGAACCATACTCAGAGAACAAAACACGTCGTCGCAGAAAAACCTGTAACAGGCTAAGGATGGCAGGTTGAATGTGGTATCAGGTGGGAAGTTAATGGCTTAACATAAAACGCCATTTATACTTAAATATACTAATAAAATAACACGAAAGCAAAAAAAACTCTCTGTTTTCATTATTTTTTTCAAGCTGATGAGGGCCAGACCGATCGTATACTTAATTTTACTACTGTACTGAAAAGTGGTCTGCTCGCTTTATTTTACCGCTATAATTTGAAGCGATCAAGGAATGATTTTTTTGAATGGCGAATTCCATCTCATTAATTTCCCTTCGGAAAGCCGATTTAATGTTTGCCTACCTTACATAAACGGTTACAATTATGACAGTTACTTAATAAATCAACAACCCTGACAAAACATCCCTCCCTCATCAATTCCTGTAGCGACAGGACCCTGCCACACTAAAGGAGTTTCCAATGCTGAAACTATTCCCGCAAAAAGTTTCGAACTGCGAAACCGGAAGCCGACGACAATTTCTCCTGGAAGTTGGTGCGCTCAGTGCGTTTGGAATTACTCTGGATTCCCTGCTGCGTGGCCAGGCTCATGCTTCTGAAAGCGAGTCTGCAGCGCTGACAGACCCTTCCAATGATACGAACTGTATTCTGATCTGGACACGTGGCGGTACCAGCCATCACGACACGTTCGATCCCAAGCCAAACGCCTCAGCTGACGTGCGTGGCGACTTTTCCGCCATCAGCACCGCCCTGCCCGGTTATCAGTTTTCTGATCAACTGCCGCTGTTCGCCAAACATGCGAATGAATTTTCCATCATGCGGAACCTGAACCCGCAGAACGGCTCGCACTCGACTGCGGACGCCTTCATGCTTTCAGGTCATAAATTTAATCCTTCGGTGACTTACCCCTGCTATGGCGCGGTGGTTGCCAAGACCAAAGGCTTCAAAACCAACATTCCGCCGCACATTCAGATTGGTAATCATGTCGACCGTCGCTTTAATGGCGGCCTGGGTGGTTATCTGGGACTGCAGTACAATCCGTTTGAAATCCCCGGCGATCCGAACGCGAAAAACTTTACCGTGCGTGATATCTCTCCGCCCTCCGGGATCACCATTGATCGCATGAAACGCCGTCAACAGGCGCTGCACGCGATTGATACACTGCAGCGTCAGGCTGAAACCAATCAGAACGCGTTTGAAGCATCCGACGCACATTATCAGAATGCGTTCAGCATGATTACCTCTGCTGATACACAGAAAGCATTCGACCTGAGTCAGGAATCAGACAAGACACGTGACGATTACGGTCGTCATTACCTGGGACAAAGCTGTCTATTGGCCCGCCGTCTGATTGAATCGGGATCACGTTTTGTGACCGTCAGCAGTGGGGGCTGGGATACCCATACCAATAACTTCAAATCTCTGCGTCGTTCACTGCCTCCGTTTGACCGGGCTTTGACCTCACTGGTTCTGGACCTCAAGCAGCGGGGCATGCTGAACAACACCCTGGTCGTCTGGCTGACCGACTTTGGCCGAACCCCGGTCATCAACTCGGCCGCTGGTCGTGACCACTGGTCGACTGCATCTACCATGATGATGATCGGTGCAGGTACTCCCGCTGGTCAGATCATCGGTGCGACCGATGAAACCGGTTCGCGTCCGGTGGGTAAAGAATATTACCCCGCCGATGTTGCTGCTTCGATTTACACCAAACTGGGGGTCAACCTGGATCACTACTTTGTTTCCCCCGAAGATGGTCGCCCCCTGGTTGTCTGCGAAGGACAACCGATTCCGGAGTTGATGGGTTAATTCCCTGAGGCTTCACTCACCCGAAAACCAACAGTGACGGCCCCTGGGAACGTATGAGTCCAAGGGGCTTCTCTGTTGATCAGGAACACTTATTGATTCTAATCAGGACTGTTCGATGCGCTGCATACTTTACTCACTGCTGACCATAAGCCTGTTCGTTATCACCCCCGCGCGACTCCAGGCCGCCGATGATAAGAAGACGCCGCCACCTGTGAAAATCGGTTTTCGCCAGCTGGTGACCTTCAAACCCGCAGCCGTCCAGCAGGGTGACAAGCGCAAGATTCAACTGCACTCCAGTTACACACTGGATCATACCCACTCCGTCTTTTTTGATCAGCCTGGTATCAAAATGACCTTTACCGAGCCGAAGGCCAAAGCGGCGCCGCGGCGTGGTCGCGGGTCGGTGGGAACCCCTTTCGCTTTTGATATCGAAGTTCCGAAAGATCAAGCCGCTCGGATTTACGAATGCCGCGTCGCTACCGATCAGGCTGTCTCCAGTGTCACGCATCTGCTGGTCACACCCTACCCGGTCATCGAAGAAGAGGAAAAGAAAGACAACAACACGTTTGATACAGCGCAGGAAATCACAGTTCCCTCTACCGTCTGTGGTATCGTTGAAAAGTCGGAAGACATGGACTGCTTTAAATTCAAAGGCAAAAAAGGGCAGGAAATCACCCTGGAAGTTTATGCCCAGCGCGTGACGGAAGCCATTCACACCATGCAGACTTCCAATGTGTACCTGATGGATTCCATCCTGACATTGTATGGTCCACAGAAACAGATCATTGCCCAGAACGATAACTTCATTAAATCCGATTCCCTGATTTCCTTCAAACTGCCCGCCGATGGTGAGTATGTTTTCGAAATCCGTGATACCCGCTATGTGGGAACCGGAAAATATGCCTACTGCGTGGAAGTCAGCGACGGTCCTTACGTGACACATACCATGCCCCTGGCGGTTCAGAAGGGAAAAGAGGCTGAAGTCACACTCAATGGTTATGCATTACAAGGCCATGCCAAAGCCAGTTTCTCTGCGAAAGAGGACCGGGAAACAGGCTGGGCTAAACGAACTTTTGAAACCCCCGCCGGCAAGACGAATGCCGTCTGGACGCTGATCAGTGAGCATCCCCAGGTGGTGACCGCTGACACGAATACCTCGATGAAAACCGCTTTTCCGCTGACGTTCCCCATGGGAGTCAGTGGCCAGATCACGGAAGCAGAGCAGACACAGTTCTTCTCCTTCAAAGCGAAAAAAGGACAATACTATTCCTTCCAGTTGATGTCGAATCGTATCGACCTGCCGCTGGACTGCGTGATGGAAGTTCTCGACTCCAAAGGCAAAGCAAACCGGGTCTTTGTGAACGGCGGTGCGAATGTCGAGGCCGACGATGGTCTGCAGATGAAAGACGTCGACTTTCACTTTCTGGCGCCTGCCGACGGCGAATACTTCGTCACACTCCGCGATCTACACGACCGGGGCGGCGATCGTTTTACCTATCATCTGACGGCTGAACTGAGTGGCCCTGATTTTCAAGTCGGTGGCGAATTCTATTATGCACAAATTGCACCGGGGACAAACATGATGTGGTTCGCCCGCGTCAAACGTCTGAACGGATTTAATGGCCCGATTGAAATGAATATCGAAGGCTTGCCTGAAGGGGTCACTTTTGAACCGGTTACGCTGCCAGCAGGCGTCAATGACTGTGGACTGATTCTGAAAGCAGCGAAAGATGCGCCTATCAACGCTTCTCTGGTATCGATTTCGGGCAAAGCCAAAGTAAAGGGACCTGATGGGAAAGAGCAGGAAATCGTCCGGGAAGGTCGCATCACCTGTGAAATTCAGTCACGGGGTGGCGGACAGGCACGCTGGCCGATCAACACATCGATTGTGGGAGTCACAAAGCCGCTGGATATCCTGGAAGTAACCGCGACTCCCAGTGAAATCGTATTGAAGCCCGGCGAATCTGCCGAGATCAAAGTAAAGGTTAAACGCAGCGAAGCTTACAAAGATCCCATCGTATTGGCGACCGCTTTCGAATATTTCAGATCCAAATTCGGTCAGCAGCTGCCGCCCGGCGTCACACTTTCCAAGAAGAGCAAAACCCGGCTGGCTGGCGAGACCCTGGAAGGGACTTTGATCATCGAAGCTTCCAAAAAGGCAACGCCCGTCAAACGTTTCCCCTTCGCCGCGATGGCACGCGTGGGAATCACCTTTTCGATTACCACCAATTACGCATCGAATGTGATCTATCTGACAATCACCGATGAAGAAGCCAAAGACAAGCTGGCAAAAAAATAGGGATCGACTTCAACTCCGCTCTCCTCTATGCTGGAAATAGTGTTTTCCTTCCTGTGCAGAAAGACCGATATGGCCTGGAGAGACTTGAAATTTGCACTTTCACTGCTGAGCGTGAGATCTTTCCTGCGCACCGCTGTCTTCTGCATGAGCTTGTTCTGCCTTTCTGATGGTGGTCTGGTTTGGGCCCAGGGTCTAACGAAGACAGAAAAAACGGCGCCGCCGCTGTTTGAGTTCACGTTTACTGACGATCAGAAACGGGAGCAGACAATCGAAGCGGCCCAGATTCTGCAAGCCCAGGATGGGGGCGTGGTGATGCTGACCCGCGACGGCCGACTGTTGACGGCAACTCCCGCGCAACTGAAAAGTAAACGCTCTCTGGACCGCGAGTTCACTCCCCTGGATGCGAGTGAACTCGAAAAGCAGCTTAAAGCCGAATTCGGCGATGATTTCACCGTCACACAGACAAAACATTTCACGATCTGCAGCCAGGCGGGCAAACGCTATACGCAGTGGTGCGGCTATCTGTTCGAACGCCTCTACATGGTCCTGCACAACTACTGGGATGATAAAGCACATCCACTGCATGATCCGGAAGTCCCGTTGATCGCGGTCATCTTCAAGGATCGCGCAAACTTCGAACAGTACGCGAGCCAGATTCTGGGTGACGGTGCCTCCGCCACTCATGGCTTCTATTCGATTCAATCGAACCGGATGGTGCTCTACGACCTGACGGCGGTTCCGAATGAACGCCCCGCTTACACCGACGCCGACATTCTGTTCAAACTGCGAAAGTCGCCGTTCAATGTGGCGACCGTCATCCATGAATGTACACACCAGATCGCGTTTAATGTGGGGCTGCATACCCGCTTCGCCGACAATCCGCTCTGGCTGACCGAAGGCATGGCGACTTATTTTGAAACTCCCGACCTGAAAAGTAAGACCGGCTGGCGGACCGTGGGTAAACCCAACCCCTGGCGACTGAGACAGTTTCAGGATTACGCGCGTTCCCGCAGAACGGCTGACTCGCTGCAGACCCTGATCTCCTCGGACCAGCGGTTTCAGAATGCCGAGTCCCTGCTCGACACTTATGCGGAAGCGTGGGCCTTCTCTTACTTCCTGATCAAGACCAAACGTCGGCTGTATGAAGAGTATCTGCATCTGATCGGGGCCCGCCAGCCCTTAATCTGGTCGACTCCCGCAGAACGACTGAAAGACTTTCAGTCTGTCTTCGGTGAAGATCTGAACCAGCTCGATCAGCAATTTCTCAGATACATGCGACAAATCAGCCGTTAACGGCATTTTTCTCTTTGCAGTTTCTCTGTTTCCCAGTATCGTGCGCATACGCCGTTTGAAGTCAGCGACATTTTCAGGGACGCCGACCGAACGTCATGCACAGAAAAAATACCAATCCGCAAAGGACATCTTTCATGTCAACTCCCCTGCAACCCTCGGATGAGCAAGCCAAGGTCATCACAGGCTGCCTGTTGCTGCTGTCCATCATTGCACTGGCAGGCGTCTTTTACATAACGCAGGCGGTTCTCATCCCGTTCGTAATTGCCATTTTCATCGCAACGATCGTCACGCCCATGGTCGACCTGCTGGTCCTGAAATGGAAACTGCCTCAAATCATCGCGATTTCCCTGACCCTGCTGCTGGTGTTATCATTCGGTTTTTTATTATGCCTGACCCTGATTTATTCGACACAGCAGGTGATCTACAAAGCGGAAAACCAATATAGCGAAAAGTTCGGCATCTTCATCAACTCTGCCTTTGAAGCCGCCAAAGAAGCCGATGATCCGCCTGAACCCCAACCAGCAAAAGACAAAGAGGAACCACAGTCTGAAGACATTGATCAGAAAGAGACCGCTCTGGAAGTACCTCCTGTCGTTAACGCTGATGCCTCTGAACCGCTGACTGCCGAAAAACCGGAGACTGGCTGGTTCCAGAAAATGGGCATTGATCTGGATACGCTCAAAAAAGCGACCATTGACTATATGCGAGACTCATTAAAATCGATCGCTGTCAGCACCATGCAGTCGGCGCTCAACTTCACTACCACTTCCTTTTTCGTGGCGATTTTTGTGATCTTTCTGCTGGCCGGTCGAAACCCGAATGCGGTCGTCAAAAATGTGATCTACTTTGAAATCGAACAGAAAATTCGCAGCTATATTTCCACGAAACTCGTGCTGTCACTGATTACAGCCATCCTTGTCGGGGTCACTTTGAAACTGTTTGGACTGGAACTCGCTCTGGTATTTGCCATCCTGACTTTTTTGCTGAACTTCATTCCGTCTGTCGGTTCGGTAATCGCGACGCTGTTGCCGCTTCCGGTTGCCTTTGCGCAGTTCTCTGACAGCCCGTGGACGATTGCCGGTGTGATTCTGATTCCCGGCGCAATTCAAATGACCATCGGCAACGGTATCGAACCAAAACTGATGGGCGAAGGTCTGCAACTGCATCCGGTGACTGTCCTGCTGGCCCTTTCGTTCTGGACCCTGCTCTGGGGACCCATCGGTGCGATTCTGGCAGTGCCGATCACCGCTGGGATTCGCATTGTGCTGATGCGGTTTGAATCGGGAAAGACCGCGGGCAACCTGCTGGCCGGAATTTTGCCCGGTGAATCAACGACGGTGGCGTGAGGAAGGTGAGTTTTTCTCACTTGATTTTCTACCACGAAAAACACGAAACTACACGAAAGAAAAAAATGGGTAAGCCCAAATGTAATTCGGGCCGAGCGCAGCGCGCAGGAGGTGGCAGCTGCCGCATACCATTACAGAGCCGGGTTTCCCATACTATCTCGGCACGGCCGGACGAGCCGGTCCGTGGCACACGGGAACCTTCTATTATCATTCATGTGCCCCTCGGATCAGTTGTCCGTGGCCGTCCAGGCAGCCGCTCAATACACGGTCATGGTATTAGAGACTTCCGTTCCCGGGCCGACATCGATACTGCCTGATACCAGGTTATCGGTGATCTGAATTTCCTGGCCACCGGTAACACGGATTGCGAAGTTATTCTCGCCTTCAGTAATCAGGCAGTCGGAGATACGGGACTGCTTGACGTTCGACAGCAGGATGCCGCCGTTCTGACACCGGCGGATTGAACAGTTCGTGATGTTCATTCGCGCGCAGTTTTCCAGGATCAGGCCGGCAGGAACGCCCCGGGTCGCCAAAATATTCAGCGCGTTGAGCGTGCAATCGGTGCAGTCCTTGAAGACGTTCGCGTCTTTGGTTTTCGCCCGGTAATCAGGGTTGCGGTCGAGCAGATTGGAGCCGAGCACAATGTGAGACGAATCTTCCACGAGCAGATTATGCTCATACGCCTGCCAGAGTGTATTGCCGGTAATCGTGATGCCCCGCGCATGTTTGAGGTGAATATTGACGGCGACATCACTCATCGAATTGTCGGCGATTGCAAAGTTACCGACTTTGCGGGGATCTTCGGGACCGTTTCCGATAAACCGCACGTTCGCGGAATCGGGTGCGTTATTCGTGTGCTGAATGGTACAACCAAAGATCGCTCCTTCACGGAGTGAGCCTTTCGAGATATCAAACAGAATATTGGCCGTGGGCTCTGTTTCCTCTCCCATGTTACCTTCAATGTCACAGTTGCCGATCTGAATGTTGCGGATTTCACTCTCACGAACCACGATGCCGCCCTGCTTGTTGTAGCTGATATGCGAGTCGGAAATGTTGACCTGGTGCAGGTTCAACTTTTCCAGATAAATGCCGACCCCTTCATTTTCATACAGATGACAATTATCAATAGAGACATTGCGGTTGCGTTCATAAAGATGAATTCCGTGCAGAGCCTTGCGTACCACCAGACGTGTGATGTTGATCTGCATGGTCTTCGAGGCCGCCACGCCGATGGCTTCAGGATGTTTGCCGACAATTTCGATGCCATCGATCATCGGGGTCCGCTCCTGATCCCAGACAACGGGCTGGACGGTTTTGGGACTCGCGGTTCCGTTGTGAGTACCGATAAAATGAAACGCGGGGCCGGCTCCTTCCATCAGAATCGTCGCTGTGCCATCACCGGAAATGGAAGTCGGTCCGACTTTCGTCAAATCGATGACCACTGGTTTGGTGAAGCGATACTGACCGCGTGGAAATCGTAGTGAGCCGACCGAAGCGTCGACCAACTTCTGGATCGCGGCTGAATCATCGGTTTTGCCGTCCCCTTTGACACCTAATTCCAACACGGTTTTGCCGGCATTCTCTCGGGAAGACTCGGGCTGTGAAGTCGTCTGGGACAAAGAGGCTGCAGGAGGAATCAGGTACAGGCCCATCAGCACCACGGCCATCACACAAACGGGAACGAGAGTTCTGGATTTCATTGGAACGGCTTTCCATCGGGAGAAGTTCAGGCAGGAATTCGCAGACGCTGTAATCAGCGCAATACTTAACGTTGCTTAAAAAGCATCTCTGAGTCTAAGCAAGACGGGGAGGAGGATCAACGGCTGGAGGAGGATTTTTATGACGGACACCGCATGCTGCACCTGTCGCAGCTACCGTGACTATTGATGATACACGGGCCGCGGTTCATCGCCGGCGATGATTTTGAGGTAGCTCTGATAGCGCTGACGGGAGATAAAATCGTGGGCGACAGCCCGTTTCACGCCACAGTCGGCTTCATGCGTGTGTGAGCAATCCGGAAAGCGGCACTGGGTCACAAAGGGGATAAAGTCGCGGAAGAAGCCTTCGACCTCTTCCGGGATCACATCCCACAACTCCAGTTGACGAATCCCGGGGGTGTCGACTACCCAGCCACCAGTGGAAATTTCGAGCAGTACGGCGAAGCGGGTGGTGTGCCGCCCCTTGCGATTTTCCTGGCTGATCTCCGCCGTCTCCAGTAAGAGCCGCTCATCAATCTGGTTGAGCAGAGACGATTTGCCGACACCACTCTGGCCGGAAAAAACACTCTGTTTTCCTTTAAGCAGGGACCGCAGCCGCGGAATGCCGGTTCCCTCGGTGACGCTGGTTAACACGATGTCATATCCCATCTGGGCATACACGCCAATCAAGGGCTGAAAGGCGACCGGGTCGACCAGGTCGATTTTATTGATACAAATGATGGAGTGGATGTTGCCTTTTTCGGAACTGATCAGGAAGCGGTCGATTAATGAGGGTTTGAGGGGTGGATCGTCGGCAGAGACCACAATCACCGCCTGATCGATATTGCTGACGAGGATATGCTCGCGGCGTTTACTGCCACGCGAGAGATAGGAGCGACGGGGCTCAACGCGTTCAATGACCGCCTGATGTTCATCCCCTTCGGGTCGAATCAGTACATGATCGCCGGCGACGACGGCATTACGGTCATCGCGGGACATGGTTCTTACCAGTCGCCTGGTGGTGCATTCATAACAACTGCCATCTTCCACCTGCACGACCGAGTTCAAGCCCTGCGAGCGGATCACGCGGCCTGGAATGCAATTTTGCTCGTCAATGTCGATGACGATCTCGGTGCCATCCTCGGTTTCGTGCTCGACCCCCATGACGGTGCGATGGCGGGTGAGATCGCCTTTCCCCGTGAGTCGCTCGGAGGCATCCCTGTACTGTGAATCGACCTGCTCGTCTATCTGGTGGCTGGCGAGTTTATTCTTCCGGACCTTTTTCTGACGGTTCTTTTTGAACGCAACCCGGATTTTTTTTCCTTTTTTCTTAGCCACTACAGTTCTGGTTCCATCGGCTTCTGATCAAAATTCATGTCGAATCGTCCTGCTCATCATCCTGATCGATAAGAAATTTCAACCCGAGTTCATCGTCGGTCATTTGAGACTCGTCTTCCGGCAGCTCGATCTTAGCAGGTTTCTTTGCCGGCGGTGCCATCGGACGCTCCGGACGTTTTTCCCGTTTGACAAGCCCCGCTTTTTCCATCAGGCTCAATTCGAACGGGTTTTCCTCTTCTGGCGGCGGTTCATCGGACTGGGGGGTGTAGTTGATTTCGAAATCGTGTTTGGCAATCGAGAGCTTATCTCCCGGCAGCAGCCACTTCATATCGCAGCGGTCACCGTTGACTTTGATTCCGTTGCGGCTGTTCATATCGCGGACGCGCCAGTACCCGTTGAGGAATTCCAGCTGACAATGATGCGAAGAAATATTGGGAAACTGCAGCGTAATATCACATTTACTGCGGCGACCAATCAATAAGACTTCAGACAGCAGCGGAATCGGATCGCCACCTCCACACGGGTTAAGTTCACCTAACATTCTGACTTCCTGGTGCCTCTGCTACGTATTGTTTACCAAAAGATCATGAAGTGCCCGCATGACTTTAATCTATACTGCTGGTCACACATTATAAAGGCTTTCTCTTGAGAAAAGTCAGATTTTGGGGATAGTTCAGGGGGACGACTTACTCTATACTGGATGATTCAATAGCGGGAGTCGGCTGAGTGGTCGCTGCGGGTTCTTTGGAATTCGTGGAGGAAAGTCCGGGCTCCACAGGGCACGGTGGTGGGTAACGCCCACCGTCCGCGAGGACAGGGAAAGTGCAACAGAAAGCAAACCGCCTGGCTGGTACGCCGGCCAGGTAAGGGTGAAACGGTGCGGTAAGAGCGCACCAGCAGGCCGGGTGACCGGTCTGGCTAGGTAAACCCCACCGGGTGCAAGACCAAGCAGGGAGCAGTTCTGGTTCGCCAGGACACGGATCGGCCCGATCCGTTATGACTTCCGGGTCGGTCGCGCGAGGCAGCAGGCAACTGCTGTCCCAGATAAATGGCCACTCTCGACATAACCCGGCTTACAGGCTTACTCCCGCTTATTGATTTTCCCCGCAAAGCCCATCCATAATATCACTTCGACAACATTCCCGGCAGCAATATGTAGTCATATTGATTGTAATAAATTCTACAATATTGCATTTATGACAACACGCCAGATCATTACCACGACACTTCAGTATTTTTTATGTCTTTATATATCATTGACTTAGAGACATTCCGCATTTTTATGGCATGGTAGCTGCATTAGTACTCTTTCATCAACAACAAGTTAACCACTTGAAAACAAGTAAGCCACTATTAAAAAACTCAGAACCATTAAGGGAGATAATGATGAAAAACTTCACACTCGCAATTGCAGCTATGGCAGCCGTTACTTTGGTCAGCAGCACTTCATTTGCTGCTACTCCGTTCTGCGGCACCAGCAGCTACTACAATTCGAAGTATGACACACCGACCACTTATAAATCACGCTATGATTCACGGTACAATTCCACAGCGAGCCGGAACTGGAATAACAATTCCTACTCAAGCTACAACCGCAGCTACCTGAATACCCGACCGTTGTTCACACCGTATAATCCTGCTGTGAACCGTTACAACAGCGCCTACACCGGCCTGTTCAACACATACCGTCCTGTGTCGAACTACACTTCGTCTTATTACAACAACAAGTACAGTAATTACAAAAACGATTCCAGGTACAACAATGATCGTCACGATCGCTTTGACCATAATCGACATGACCACGATCGATACGATCGCAAAGACAACTGGCGTCACAATCGCTAAGTCGACATGAAAAAGGTAAACCATCCCTCTCTGGTCGGGTGCTGCCCGGCCAGGGGTTTTTAATAAATCATGCATGCAAAACGGACCCGCGCCATTCTGGTTGCGGGTCCGTTTCTGTTTAACGCCTTGCAATTCGAGATTGAGATGGCAGCGCGAGAAAAGCACCCCACTACATCCGCCAATCCCATCAGTATGGCAGCGTGGAAACCGACAGTGTTTCGCGCGGGTAATAGTGAATCGTTCCGTTTTCCGTTCCCACGAATAAATCGATTACGCCACGACCAAAGTCAACCGGCGCGGGAGACGGCTTCTACTTTTTTCAGATCCAGTGAATCAAATCTGGCATGATACAACTGGCGACGCGTAATATTGCCGCGCCAGAAACCGGCACCATCGTAGGGAATGTAACTGGCCGCGTGATGATCGCCCGAAATGATCCTGTCGTCTGTTCTTTCCTTCGGAATTCCCAGGTTGTCTGCAGGCGACCCGGAAACTGGTTATTTCGATTTCAGCTCAAAATCAATAGTTTCTTCACCAGCTTTGACCTCTGCAATATTTCTGGGGCCAGATTGCGTGACGATGGTATAAACATCGGGAATCATCTGTTTCGCTTCCACGTCCGCTGCAGTTTTTCCTTCAGGAATCGGAGAACCATCGGGCATCGCCCATTTCGAAAAGGTCACATCATATTTTCCCGGTTCCACACCCGGCTGATCTGACTTGTGAGTGAGCGTATATTTTCCGCTACTGTCAGTTACGCCTATTCCTCCGATCGCCTGAGTACCTGCTTGGGGAGTGTAAATCACAGTCACTTTTTCCAGAGGTTTTCCGTCCATCGTCACTGTTCCGGAGACTTTCGTCAGTTCCGGAACGACATAATCATCGCCTCCTCCGCACCCCACACAGAGCAGGGTGGCAAAACAGACTGCCACAAGTTTGAAACGTATTATCGTAATTTGCACAGAGGTGTCCTTCTAAAGAAGCGGTGGGAAATATTCTTCCTGCAGCGGAGAATGTCAAATGGAAAATACTGCAGACATGCCTGATTGCATTCTGCAGTATTTTCAGGAGTTCAGGCTGGTTTCGTTATAGGATATTATCTACCTGGTCAGACTTAGAATTCACCAAGTACCTGACCGTCAGCCATGTATGCCAGATTCTTGCGTGTGGTGGTGTCGAGGTTTTCACTGATGAATCGTACTGCACCGTCGCCCATCAGCACATGCATTCCACCCACATGGGTACTTCCAGGCGATCCCCACTCTCCCAATCGACCAAAAATCGGGGTCCGGGCATAAGGAGTCGCGTCCCAACCGCAACACTTCCAGTTGTTAATGTAGACGTTCGGCGGTGTATCTAATTCGATACCCAGTCCGACATGCTGTGCGGTGGCCCAGGAATTGGTCACACCATCCACGACTTCCAATGTCGTCTCTGAGACTGCAACAGTGTTGCTCGTTCCATCCTTGATATCGCGGATACGACAGGCAGAATTCGTTCCAAACATGGTTCTGGTGGTTCTATTATAAGATACCCAGTCAGGACAACTGTTGCCTGCGTTGACGACAAAGTCGTAACAGGTACGTGCCGTGTTAGCAACACCTGATCCATAAGTTGTATTAGCACCAGAGTAAACTCTTTGCCCGTCATCAGAGGGGCACATAAGGGGCTGCAGAATTGTAGTGGTCAACGCGGCATTTCCACTTGCAATAGCCCCCCCTCCGGCCAGAGTTCCGCTTCCCTCATTCCGTTCTCCCGTTGCTGCACTGAAATTGAACTTATTATACAATGCCGTCTGTTCCAGATAGGGCAGCAGATACAACCAGCCTCTGTGGTTCGTGACATTTGTGAATGCACATTGACCAGGGTTCGATGTGGAATAAGGCATAACCGAAAATGTCTCATTATAGTTGTGTAGTGCCAGGCCAATCTGCTTCAGATTATTTTTACATGTACTGCGGCGGGCTGCTTCGCGCGCCTGTTGGACTGCGGGCAGGAGCAGGGCAATCAGAATCGCGATGATGGCAATCACAACCAACAACTCAATCAGGGTGAACCCCTTGCGACGTAAGATGGATGAACTCACAGAAATCTCCTCTGGAATCTTAACAAGAAATGAATAAAGCAAATAATGCGAACATGATTCGACTGCCGGTATCTGAGCCCTGACCAGCAAATGAAGAATCAAAAGAGGCGAGTGTCTCATGATTGAGCAATCTGTGTGCCATCAAAGTGACACAGCAAACTCGGTAAACCGAGTCTTCGCGTATTCTCTGTTTCTCAATCACTTTAGAGCAACTGCCGGGATACCAGAATCCAGTGGAAGTAGAACCGGGGTGCATGCGATACAAGAAGACCTAGCCGTATTGCCATTTAATTGAGCAGCAGGCACAGAATCCACTTTTGATGCCACATAAACGACGGGTCCCAGCAGGTTCCAATTTTGAACCCCTATGACTGATCAATTTGATTCTGGACAAATATGCTGCTGTCAGCGCATGAAAAAAGGACTCCGAGCTGGTTTGCCCGGAGTCCTTTTTTATTCAATGCCCAAGAGAGGATTCGAACCTCCACATCCATTACAGATACTAGAACCTGAATCTAGCGCGTCTGCCAATTCCGCCACTTGGGCCTGAGTAATTCTCGTATCCCGCTTTAAGACAATAACTTACGTCGACTCCACTGAATCGAAATCAGGGTCTGTCACGGGGAAGCAGGTATAGTAAAGACTTTCCGCCCTTTTTTCCAGTCATAGATACGCGAAATTTCTCATATCGTGGCTGAGGAATTTTGACCTGTTAAATCCTTTAAACTGAGGTTTTTCGTATCAACGGGGTCTGTTAGACTTCGCATCCCTCTCTTATCTCTCATCTGAATCCTTTTCGCCGAATAATCCCATGCGGTCGAATCCAGGACTTTTTACGTTCCTAATCGTCATATTGACACCCGTCTGGGTGTGGTCACAGGATCACCCACACCCAGCCCTTGAGTCAACTGCTGCGCGCGTCATCCTACGCGATCCACAGGAAACAAAGTCCCCCCTTGGCTCTCGTCAACCAGAAACAAGGGCAGACAAGCACTACCCCACCTTTGATGAGAATACAGGCTCGTTTGTCCCTCCCGAACCTGGAGCGGCGTCCGTCGATTCAGTCGTTCAGCCACTTCCGGAATACTCAGAACTGGCGAACGACGATGAAGCACGCTTCGGCGGCCAGTTTTCTACCGACTCAAGCCAATTTGACATCGGGCTGAACCTCTACTCGGCCCCGCCATTTAAGGGCGGACTGATTGTGTTCGGCCCGAATGTTGCCTTGAAGATTGGTGGTTTCGTGAAAGCCGATTTCATTTATGATTTTAATCCGATTGACTCGACGGATTCTTTTGTGACCACCAGCATTCCCGTCGACGCTCCTCCGCGTACCAATTCACGATTTCACGCTCGTCAATCGCGGCTGAGTTTTGACACGCGCTGGTTATCGGATGACAGGTTGGTTCGAATTTATGTGGAAGGTGACTTCTTCAGTGAAGATGATCAGTTTCGACTCCGACAAGCTTTCGGCGAAGTCGGGCCTCTGCTGGTTGGACGCACCTGGACCACATTCACTGACGTTGCGGCGGCGCCCGCCACACTCGATTTTGAAGGGTCCGTATCTAACGTCAATCGACGACAGGCGCAGGCCCGCTGGACGCAAATCATCTTTCACGAGGACCTGAAGCTGGCACTCGCCGTTGAGGACACACAATTTATCATCGATGCCCCCACTGGCATTACAGGAGAAGCGCGCAATCCGTCACCCGACTTCGTAGGGCACTTACGACTGGACCGGGAACGAGCTCAAATTCAAGTCGCCAGCCTGTTTCGTATTGCCGGTTTTCAGCCAACGGGACAACCCGTGATTACGAAATCTGCCTGGGGCCTGAACTTCACCGGAGTTTTCCTCGTCACAGAGACGACCAAGGTTTATTCTCAAATCCTGTTTGGCGAAGGCATCGGCAGCTATCGTGATCTTCCGGATGCGGCGCCGACCGCAGTCGACCAGGGCGGATTACTGCCAATGTTTGGCTGGATGGTTGGCGCGACTCATAACTGGAATGAATCTCTCAGTTCCAACTTTACCTATGCACAAAACGATCTCGGTACCACCGCATTTCAAAACCCCAACGACGTTGACCAGACAACCTATCTGTCTGCCAATATAATCTGGAGTCCGCTGGAACGCGTTAAGGTAGGTGTGGAGTATCTGTATGGCACGCGAAAGAACGTCAACGGCGCCATGGGAGACGCACATCGACTCCAGGCATCTTTCATCTTCGACCTGCCTTGACGCTTGCACCGCGTTGGCTGTCATACCTCACGCGTCTTACAGCCAGAGTGCATCGCGTTTAACCATAGCGTCCCCCAATCTAATATACTCGATCCAAATGGCTCTCGAGACGCTATAGTAAAACGGGACACAGTCTAATACAGAATCGGGTTTCCCATACGAGCTCGGCACGGCCGGACGAGCCGGTCCGTGGCACACGGTAACCTGCATAGAAAATTCAATGTGCCCACCAGATCGGGTAGCCCCGGATGCAATCCGGGGTTGTCAAAGACAACAGGAAACTGTCAGAGCAATCACCCAACCAGGTTTCCGGTCACCCACCTGCCTGCCGTAGTGGCGGTACCCACGTGTCCGCCCGCCTGGCGATTATCGAACCAGTATCACACAGCATCGGAATCCAGTGATACACGCTATCGGGAATTTTCTACCACGAAAAACACGAAATGACACGAAAACAAGACAGAGGGTGAGCCTGGATGCAATCCGGGCCGAGCGCAGCGAGCAGGAGGTCGCAGCTGCCGCATACCATTACAGAATCGGGTTTCCCATACGAGCTCGGCACGGCCGGACGAGCCGGTCCGTGGCACACGGTAACCTGCATAGAAAATTCAATGTGCCCTGATAGATCAGACGCCCGTGTGCCACCGCTCGGCTTGACCGACGGTGCTGATGCAACACCAGAGAAAGACTCCCCATCACTCAAAAAGAAGATCGGGTAGCCCCGGATGTAATCCGGGGTTGTCGCAGACAACAGGAAACTGTCAGTGTAATTGTACAATGAAGTTTCAGGTCAGCCACCTGTCATGCAACAGGGGCGGTACACACCAGTTTCACCCGGCAATGCAAACCAATGAAACGCTCGAACGGAATTTTCTACCACGAAAAACACGAAATGACACGAAAACAAGACAGTGGGTGAGCCCGGATGCAATCCGGGCCGAGCGCAGCTGGCACGTACTAGAGCGCATCACATTTAACCATAGCGTCCCTCAATCAATTATACTCAATCCAAATGGCTCTTGAGACGCTACAGTAAAACGGAACACAGTCTAGCGTCGTTGCCAGACCATGCCGGGCACGCGGAGTCGATCGTTGAATGTGCCCTCCCATTCGACTTCCAGTCCGACACGTTCCAGTTCTTCCCGCACGATATTTCCGATCTCGACACCTTTTGTCTCTTCGTCCTGAGGATCAACGGGACCAAAGGCCAGATAAAGGGGGAGACCGCCGACCGCGCGTTCCAGATCCTGATTATGGTAGAAGCAGTAACCGATCACTGTGTCCGGCTGGGGGTGTTCTTCCAGGTAGACCTGAAAGATCTCATACCCGTCGGTTTGTGTATTGCCGGCATTCTGGATAGTGATCAGCCCCCGCTTTTCCATACGTTCAAATGCCTGGTCCAGACGATCACAGTCAGTCACGGTCGGCCAGTTTTCCTGTTCCCCGCGGTGGGCCGCCAGCCGAGCGTCAATGGCGGCCGAGACCTGGGTTTCATCGAGGTCGCCGGGGGCATACATCTCTTCACAAAAAACCCGCATCAGATCTGTCTTGTCATAGAAACCGGAGCGAACAAGCCAGTCCATCTCTTTGTGTACTTCCGCATCCAGAGACATCTGAGCATCCTTTTGTTTGTGAACCGGTGCAGTCAGCAGACGTTTTTTCTCAGTCAGTGGCGGCGTGACGTCCGTCTGATTTTGTGAAGAATCACAACCGGACTGCACCAGGCAGACGATGAGCAGCAGATTCAATAGTTTCATGATTGCTTTTTTTTTCCGGTCATCTGTTTTTCGTGCTTGAGGATCCAGTTGTACTGCTCGGGAGTATCTGGCACGGGAACCCGTCTCTGCTTTGAGATCAGTTCAAATGCCTCTGGTGTCGTCAAGCCATGCTGTAGTAATATTCCCGCCGCCGTGATTCCGGCCCGCCCAATGCCCGCGCGGCAATGCACGACCGTATGACTGCCCGCCAGAATACCGTCATACAGTGTCTGCGTGAAGTTCGCAAACTCTTCGACCGACGCAGGCAGGCAACGGTCTGCGACGGGAAAGGATGTGAATAACATGCCGTGTTTTTTTGCCAACTGCGGTTCGTCCTCCAGACCGACTTCGATGGATTCCTCGTGTTCCAGCAGTGAGACGATATGCGAAATCCCCAGCCGTGCGATCCCGGCGAATTCATCGTCGATCCATTCTCCGGGAACCGGTCGGGCCATCACGGAGAGCGAGCCCGCGCCGATCGTCTGGATGGGATAAATTGTGGGCTGGAACATGTTTCTGACTTTCAAACTAATCGATTACGGTCCGGATTACATCCGGTGCGATATGCTCTTCATTCAAATTTCACAGGCAGTGTTACCCATGTGTCCGAACGTGGGTTAACAGAGTGACCGATCTGGCGAACGGAAATCGATTGCTTAATCAAGGAGGGTAGCACCGAATGAAATTCGGGGGGCCCCTTTATTTTGCATGAGCTGTACTGAGTTAGACGTGGTTTCTGCAGATCGGGAGACAACCGGAGCGTTAGCTTAATGGCACTTACTTTAAAGTAAGTGCCATTAAGCTAACGCTCTGCGGCTAATTGAGTTCGTTCGACGGATAATAACACTACCCACTTTCACTTTCGTGCCTTTTCGTGGTAGAAAATTGCAATTCGAACGTTTCATCGGTTTCCCTTGCGGGGTGAAACTGGTGTGTACTTCGTCAGGCGGGCGGACACGTGGGTACCGCCACTACGGCAGGCAGGTGGGCGACCGGAATCCTGGTTGGGTGATTGCCCTGACAGTTTCCTGTTGTCTGCGACAACCCCGGATTCCATCCGGGGCTACCCGAACTCCTTTTAGAGTAATGGGGAGTCTTTCTCTGATGTTGCATCAGCACCGTCGGTCAAGCCGAGCGGTGGCACACGGGCGTCTGATCTGGTGGGCACATTGATATTTCTATGCAGGTTACCGTGTGCCACGGACCGGCTCGTACGGCCGTGCCGAAATAGTATGGGAAGCCCGGCTCTGTAATGGTATGCGGCAGCTGCAACCTCCTGCTCGCTGCGCTCGGCCCGGATTGCATCCGGGATCACCCGCTGACTTGCTTTCGTGTCATTTTGTGTTTTTCGTGGTAGAAATTTCCCGTTCGAACGTTTCAGCGGTTTCCATTGCGGGGTGAAACTGGTGTGTACTTCGTCAGGCGGGCGGACATAGGGGTACCGCCACTACGGCAGGCAGGTGGGTGACCGGAAACCTGGTTGGATGATTGCTCTGACAGTTTCCTGTTGTCTGCGACAACCCCGGATTGCATCCGGGGGCACCCTTTCTTTTGCATGAGCTGTACTGAGTTAGACGTGGTTTCTGCAAATCGGGAGACAACCGGAGCTAATTGGGAACCAGCCTACGGCGAATGGCACAGGCACCTTTCTATTCATTTTTTTTAGCATTCAGTGGTTCGGGATTTTCATCTGTGGGGCATGGGAGACGATCTTTATAATTTGATGTGAAACAGGTAGTGATGCTGTTTACGTAATCACTGTCGGACGAGCCGACACTGGCACACGCATGTCTGATTTTGCAGGACACATTGCAATTAATAAAGAGGTTTCCGTGTGCCGCGCCCCGGCCGTGCCGTATCGGTGTGGAAAGCCTGTTTCTGGATAGTTTGTGGTAGCTGCGACATCCTGCGCACCCTGCTTTGCTGGTGTGGGGTGGTTGACTGAGCACTGTCGAGCCAGCCGACAGATGGTACCCGTCGTAACAGAGGATGTTGAGTTATGTTCGTTGTTGTGGTGTTCAATCTATTATTCAATCCGGGATGTCTGGTGTCAGTGATTCCGTTCCATGGTGAAATATTTTCTGTAGAGGCGCGGGGGTGTCAAGAGGGATGGGAGGAAAAGATGTGGCGATATGTTTTGATACCGGGCCGATCTGGTGCGACGCCGGGGCGGTTTCAAGACGAAGCTCTGCGAAGTGCGGCGACCCGCAGGCATACATCAAGAACCGGTGGTGATCTGAGAACTGCTTATCTGGAAAAAAGGGGCTTCAATGCGGTGCACACAACGCACAAGTGTCGCGTGTTTCAGTGCACTGTAAACTGGGCACGCGCGCGACACAATTCAACGTTTATCGCTGTTGACGCGACGGAGTCAAGTTCAATTTGTGTCGTTGTGCAAGATAAAAGCCCGGCTGCTGTTACGCAAGCAGCCGGGCTTTGGGAATTGATTCAGGCGAAATTAATTCGAACCACCGGCGGAAGCAGTGGCAGTCTGTCGCGTGGGAGGCAATTCGGGCAGTTGCTGTTCGAGATGTCCCCTGGATTTCGACCAGACGAGCAGACCTTCGACCATCATCCAGATCTGGAGTGCAATCACAACCAGGCCGAACAGGAACAGATACCATTCATCGGCACTGTAGGCCCAGCCCGAACTGCTGTTGAACATGTTCCAGAGCATGGCCCAGGCGGGCATGATCAGCATGACAATCATGGGCACAAGAGCAAAGATGATGGGTTTATTCCGGCGACGGAGATAGAACACAATGACCATAAACGCGAGGCCGGCCAGCAGTTGGTTGGTGGCGCCAAAGAGAGGCCAGAGAATCAGGCCGCCACTCCCGGGGCCAGAGGTAGCATCTTTCGGCAGCATGGCAACCAGGCCTCCAAGGAAGACAGCCAGACCGGTGGCCGCATATTTATTGGTGAGGGGTTTAATGTGAACCGTGGCTGCCAGTTCCTGAATGACGTAACGTTGCAGACGCGTGGCGGTATCCAGTGTGGTGGCGGCAAAACTGGCGACGAGGACGGCGATGATACTGATGCCCAGTTTCATCGGTATTCCGATGGTTCCCAGAAAGTTCGCACCGCCCAGAATGAATGCACCGATTTTGTCTTTCAGCTTAAATGCAGCCCAGCCATCTTCGGCTTTGGCGTTATAGCGGGTTTCCCAGGCAGCGACTCCAGTGAGCTGGGTTCCCGTAGCTGCATCGATGGTCGGCTGATAGGTATAAGCGGCCCCTTCACCGACGCGAGAGAAATCTCCCATCCCGACGCCGGCACAACAGGCGAGAATCACAATGACCGCCAGGCCTCCTTCGAGGAGCATGGCACCGTAGCCGACGTATTGGGCGTCGAGTTCAGATTCGACCTGCTTGCTGCTGGTACCGCTGCTGACGAGACAGTGGAACCCACTACAGGCTCCGCAGGCAATGGTGATGAACAGGAATGGCCAGATAGGGGGTGCATCGGCGGGGATATTCTTGGCGACCGCGGGAGCACTGCCAACCAGATCTGCCTGGCCTGTGGCGCCGGCAACGATGGCACCGATGAGCAGCAGTCCCAGAGCGAGTACCAACTGGTGACTGTTAATGAAGTCGCGGGGTTGCAGCAGCAGCCAGACCGGGAGCACCGAGGCGATGGCACAATAGGCGAGCAGCACAAAGGTCCAGAGAATGACGACATTGGGAAATGGACCGGTGAGTTTAAGGTCAGGAAATATGGCCGAGATATCAACGGGCCAGTAATAGGCGCCCAGATAAACCGAGGCATAGACAATCGCCAACGCGACCAGCGAGGGGACGAGCAGTTCTGCGTTCTGTTTATAAACCATCAGGCCAATAACGATGGCGATGGGCATGGTGATCCAGACGGGGATGACTGTTTCGGGATAGAGGGCAAAAATGATGGCAATGACCAGTCCGAAAATTGCCAGAACGACCGTCAAAGCCAGCAGCAGAATCAGCAGAAACAGGATACGGGTTCGCGGCGCAATCAAACGACCGGCGACTTCGCCAACGGTTTGTCCGCGGTTGCGCAACGAAACGACCAGCGCGCCGAAATCGTGAACGGCGCCGATGAAAATCGAACCAACCAAGACCCACACAAGCGCGGGCAGCCAACCCCAGAAGACGGCAATCGCAGGACCAACAATCGGGCCGGTTCCGGCGATACTGGTGAAGTGATGGCC
Source organism: Gimesia sp. (assembly GCF_048262075.1). Lineage (GTDB taxonomy): Bacteria > Planctomycetota > Planctomycetia > Planctomycetales > Planctomycetaceae > Gimesia. Next base: position 160,295 of record NZ_JBLXFK010000004.1, on the reverse strand, counting down.
GAAGATGACTTCTTTTTTGGTGGGAACAAAATCGATATCGTCCCGCAGTTGTTTACTGGGAACTTCCGCGTCTCCGTCGACGTTAAAGATTTTCTGGGACAGCCACTTCCCATAAGTGTGGTAGGCAATGATGTAGCCTACAAAAGCTCCTGCAGCGATCAACAATGTGGCCATTCGTGTTTTACTCCAGCATTTCTCGAAAAATCAGCTGTACTGATAGACGGTTTCAAGGCTCCGAACCGGTTTGAAGTCGATGCGGACGTGAATTTTGGGTCCGATTTTGCACTGAAGATGGACTTCCTGAAAGCAGAAAGTGTTAAATCAGAGCGCTTAGTACAGATTATCCAACTGCCTCTGGAATCGCAAATCAGTCAGTCCTGCCGGCAGCCAGACCACACTCATAAGCACATACTTTCATATACATTCAAATACCATTTCATGCGACCACCGGCGTCAGAATCGGCACAATCGGCAAACCTGGCGAATCCGGCAAAGCGACACCCATCTTTCGATAACAACGTTATTTATCCCATCTTAGCAGAGATTATCTGTAAGAGTGCGCCGATGTAGTTAGTACCCACGAGGAGCTCAGTAAATGAAGCAGGGATGTGGGTCATTGCCGGTAAGAGAATCATGCTTGAAAACGCAGCCGGTCTCTGGTCAGCCTGAGGAATCGGAGCTGTCCGGGATGGAATTCTTGAACCCGGCCTGATTTGTCTTATTTACATACGAAAATACAACGGGTGACAAACTTTAATTCAAATCAATAAGAGGTTTGTCGCCTCTTCAGATATCACCTCATTGGCCCAGAACTAAGATCTACGGAAGGAGTATTCACGATGCTTGTATTGTCGAGACAACGCGACGAGAGCATCATCATCGGTGACAATATTGTCATTACAATTGTCGATATCCGGGGTGATAAAGTACGGTTAGGAATTCAGGCACCAACAGAAATTCCAGTGCACCGTCAAGAAGTATACGATGCGATTCAACGAGAGAACGCGATGAAAGAATCGGAACCGCATCGTCCAGCAGCGAAGTCGCCATCAAAAAATGCCAGCGAATGATTTCTTTGCCTGAGAGTCATTCCACTGTTGGGGATAGCAGTGATTGGTGAAAGTACAATTAAAGAGTAATTGAATGAGTCGCGAAGGGAGGTCGGCACGATGTCGGCCTCCCTTTGTTTTATGCGCGGGTCAAGATACTGCTGTCAGAGATTGAAACCGTCCAGTGGCGATCGGATGTGACTTGGGCCGCGGATACAGGCCAGTTGCAGCTGTGAAGTAATGTTCTGACTTCATCCAGTGTCAGGGCGGCGTGCAGGGAATCGTGGAACATCTGACGCTGATGCGGATTCGCGTCCGTCGCATACAGCGTAACGAGTCGATCCAGTGCGGCAGGCGAATCGGGCCGCAGCAAATCCCTCAGGAAGAGAAAGCCTCCCGGCTTCAGAACGCGTTTGATTTCAGTAAAGACTGACTGTGGTTCAGGAATGTGGTGGATGAGACTGTTGGAGATCACGCCAGCAAAACTTTGATTTTCACAGGGAAGCTGCTTGGCATCAGTGTGTTCCAGGAGAATCGATTCGGTCAATCCCGCGCCCTGAATATTCAGCTGTGCCACCTTGAGCATTTCCGCGGCGAGATCGGTGGCGATGATCTGTAGTTGTGAAACACGCTGACAGATCTCGATAGGAATGAGTGCGGTTCCGGTTCCCAGGTCTAGAATTCGAAGCGGCTGCGTGTAACCAGCGCTGACCTGTTGCTGCTGGCTGGCAGTGATGAAGGGGAGTACAGACTCTGTGAACTGTTGATTGACCTCGCTGTGATCCATGGCGTCATAGTCAATGGCTTCTTCGCGAGTGTCCATCACTTCGGGTTCGAGTTGTCGTGGAATCATCGTGTATGCCTGCAGTCAAATTGATCGATTTCAACTGTGACGATAAAAAGAAAGAGCCCTCACTCAATGAGAGAGAGGGCTCTTTTCAATTTTCCATCATGAATGGCAGACGTTGATTACTCCCCTTCGGAAGAACCGCCGTCACCTTCCACAGAGCCGACGGTTGCCAGCTCTTCAGTTTCTGCTTCGTAAGAACCATCGAATTCGAGCTGTTTCTTATCGCCGACTTCGGTGACCTTGACGAGCACTTTATTCTTACCTTCAAAGGCACCACGTAGCAGTTCTTCTGCCAGCGGGTCTTCGATGTAGCGTTCGACAGAACGACGCAGCGGACGTGCACCGTAGTCGAGTTCGCCACCCTCGGAACCTTTGTCGATGATAAATTCGCGTGTTTCGTCGGTCAGTTCGAGGATGACCCCCTGTTCTTTCAGACGGCTGCGGACTTTGCCCAGTTCGATATCCACGATCTGCTTGAGTTCTTCGCGGGTCAGTTTACGGAACACAACGACTTCGTCGAGACGTCCCAGGAACTCCGGTTTGAACTCTTTCTGCAGGTCGTGCATCAGGTTTCGTTTCATGGCATCGTAGCTGGTGTCATCGTCGGCTTTACGGAACCCGAAGGCATCACCGTGAGCCATTCCCTGAGCACCGGCGTTGGTGGTCATGATCAGCACGACGTTTTTGAAGTCGACCTTGCGACCGAAACTGTCGGTCAGGTGGCCTTCTTCCATAATCTGCAGCAGCATGTTGAAGACATCAGGGTGAGCTTTTTCGATTTCGTCCAGCAGCACAACGGCGTAAGGACGACGACGAATTTTCTCGGTCAGCTGACCGCCTTCTTCAAAGCCGACATATCCCGGAGGAGCACCGATCAGACGACTGACGTTGTGTTTCTCCATGTATTCACTCATGTCGATCTGAATCAGAGCAGTTTCATCACCGAACATGAATTCCGCCAGAGTTTTGGCCAGCAGGGTTTTACCGACACCGGTGGGACCGGAGAACAGGAAGGCCCCCATCGGACGCTTGGGATCTTTCAATCCACTGCGGCTGCGACGGACGGCTTTGGAAACCTGTTTGATGGCTTCGTCCTGGCTGATGACCCGCTGATGCAGTTCATCTTCCATATTCAGCAGACGGACGGTGTCTTCGCTGGAGAGACGGGTCAGAGGTACGCCGGTAATTTTGGCGACGACTTCTGCTACCACTTCCGCATCGACCACGCCGTCGACTTCTTTGGATTTTTCACGCCATTCCTGCGTCAACGATTCTTTGCGTTTCTTCAGTTTATCAGCCTGATCCCTCAGGTTGGCAGCCAGTTCAAAGTCCTGGTTGGCAACCGCTTCTTCCTTGGACTGATTCAGACGTTCTGATTCTTCTTCCAGTTCTTTGAGATCGGGAGGACGCACCATGGATTTGAGACGGATGCGAGCACCTGCTTCGTCGATGACATCGATGGCTTTGTCTGGGAGACAACGACCTGTAATGTACCGGGAAGAGAGTTCGACCGCTTTTTCGAGGGCATCGTCGGTGATTTGCACTTTGTGATGCTCTTCGTAACGTTCACGCAGACCACGCAGAATTTCGACTGTCTGTGAGTCGGTCGGTGGTTCGACCATCACGTTCTGGAATCGTCTTTCCAGGGCGCTGTCTTTTTCAATGTATTTACGATATTCGTCGAGGGTGGTTGCACCGATACACTGCAGTTCGCCACGACTCAGAGCTGGCTTTAAGACGTTGGATGCATCGATGGCACCTTCCGCACCGCCGGCCCCGACGAGGGTATGCAATTCGTCGATGAACAGAATCGTGTTTTTGGCACGACGCACTTCGTTCATGACGGCTTTGATTCGTTCTTCGAACTGACCACGATATTTCGTGCCAGCGACCATCATCGCGAGGTCGAGAACCACGATGCGACGATCACGGAGCAGATCAGGAACTTCGCCGTTGACGACCATCTGGGCAAAGCCTTCGACGATCGCCGTTTTCCCAACGCCGGCTTCCCCTAAGAGAACCGGATTGTTTTTCTGACGACGACAGAGAATCTGAATGACGCGTTCGATTTCTTTGGAACGGCCGATAACCGGATCCAGTTTTTTCTGCTTGGCGAGTTCAGTCAGATCGCGACCAAAACTATCCAACGCTGGTGTTTTGCTTTTTCCGGCTTTCTGGCTGCCTGTTCCGGGAGTCCGTTCGCCAGCTTCGCCACCTTCCAGGCCATGCCCCAGAAGATTGAGAACTTCTTCGCGCACTTCTTCGAGTTTCAGCCCCAGATTCATCAGAACCTGAGCGGCAACGCCATCCTGCTCACGGAGCAGCCCCAGCAGCAGATGCTCTGTACCCACATAGTTGTGGTTCAGGTTCCGTGCTTCTTCCATGGCGTATTCGATGACTTTTTTCGCACGCGGCGTTTGAGGAAGCTTGCCCATCGTGACCATGTCCGGTCCGGACTGCACAATTTTTTCGACTTCCAGACGGATTTTTCTCAGATCCACGTCCAGATTTTTCAGCACATTGGCTGCGACACCTGAACCTTCTTTGACTAATCCCAGAAGGATATGTTCGGTCCCGATATATTCGTGATTAAACCGCTGAGCCTCCTGATTGGCCAGCTGCATCACCTTTCGAGCTCGATCTGTAAACCGCTCGTACATAACTTGTTTCTCCTATGGCCCGTACATCCCGGGCTCTTATGGATGAACACTGTGAATCTGAGCTGAAACCAACGGTCTCAATTCCAGACCCACTTCTCCCAACCTGTTTATGAAATTTGAATTGTCGTTTATATTGTCTGCTGATAATTTAAAAATGTCGAAACCGCATGTGTACACTTAGTTACGGCATTCTCAATTGATTCGCTACCGCACTTTGAAAAAGAAAGGTTCCTTGGAATAATACGTTACTCACCAAAAAACGTCGAGGAATTTCCCAAAACTACTGTAAGAACAACTGAGGAAGTGACTGAAACACCACAACTTACTAAAATATTATACCCATTTTAACAACTGGAATTTCACTGGCCTGTACTAAATCGGGACAGGGAGTTTGATTCATAGTGGAAAACAGCAAAAATCACCACCCTGCCAAAGCCTTAAAATCGACACAACCCACAAAGCCAGCATTTTCAATTCTAGTCCCCAACCCCTAATGTAGCAAGATAAGCCTTTGATCGGTTACCCTAATTAAAAGAAGACTGGAGCGTCACCAGTCGGTAACATTCAATTATTTCCGGCTTCAACCAGTCCAGAAACATAACCATTCCCATGCATCATTTACTGACAGCCGGAGCACAACGGGCCTTGATTCAGGCAGAACGGATTACCGACAGTTCGGCTGAAGGGGAACCGACACTTGCCCCTCTGCTGGCTGCGCTGGCTTTGGAAGAATCGCGGGCCGCGGAAATCATGCTGGCGTATCAGATTGACCTGGCCCTGATCCTGCAGGAATTCCAGTTACCGCTGCCTCAGACCCCAACTGCCTCCCCCCCTGATTCACCAGATCAACCACTGGAATTGTCTCAGGCACTGCAACAATACCCTGCTTTTAGAGAGGTGTTAAATCACGCGATGCAGCAGGCGAGCCGCGCAGACGTCCCCACCGAAATCGGGAGTGAGCATCTGTTGTGGGGCCTGCTGGCATCAGCGGGAAAAGAATCTGAGTGGCTCCACAGGGAAGCAGGTCTTTCTGTAGAAAAGCTGGATGACTCGATCAATGTCGTTTTTCGACAGACAACAGAACCAATCAATGTCGATTTTGCGCTGCGAACGGTCGCAGCCACAGCCAGCGATCAGACAAATACACTGCGAACCATCGATGCCGCCACCAATCGCCTGCGGGAAGGTTTACGGGTCATCGAAGATTTTCTCCGCTTTTCGCTGGATGATGCCCATTTAATGAGTCTGCTGAAAACAACGCGTCATCAGCTGACAGACGCCCTCAGGTTTATCGGCCCCGACACACTGATTTCCAGTCGAGATACATTAAATGACGTCGGCACTTCAGTCAGCACGACATCCGAATTCGATCGTTCTTCGCTGGAACATCTGCTGCAGGCCAATCTGAAACGAGTTCAGGAAGCAGCACGAACCCTGGAAGAATTCAGCAAGCTGATATCGCCAGAAGCGGCTGCCATTTTTAAACAGATGCGCTATGCCAGTTACACCCTGGAAAAAACCATCTTGACCTGCATCGCCAGCCAACGCAGACTGGAAAACAGCCGACTCTATCTGCTGGTATCGGAAAGCCTGTGCCATCATGGCGCTGGCCAGGCGGTTCGAGAATCACTGGCTGCGGGTGTGGACCTCGTACAGATTCGTGAAAAATCGATGACGGACCGCAAGTTGCTGGAACATGGAAAACGTGTGCGGGGCTGGACCCGCGAAGCTAATGCGATGCTGATTATGAACGACCGTCCGGATCTGGCGATCGCCATTGATGCTGATGGCGTGCACGTCGGACAGGACGAACTGCCCGTGCGTGAAGTCCGGCAGATTGTAGGGCCTCGCCGACTGATTGGAGTCTCGACACATAATATTGAACAGGCGCGTCAGGCGGTACTGGATGGCGCAGACTATATTGGGGTCGGCCCCACGTTTCCCACTTCTACCAAGAAATTTTCCGAACATGAATACGCGGGGCTGGATTTCGTCAGACAGGTCGCCGCCGAAATCACGTTGCCCTGGTTTGCTATCGGAGGCATCCAGGCCGATAATCTGCAACAGGTACTGAAAGCAGGCGCAACTCGAGTCGCCGTGAGCAGTGTCATTTGCAGCCATGCTCATCCGGGACAGATCACCCGGGAATTACTGGGACAGTTCTCGAACTGAACTTACTGGATCAATAGAAAACCCAACACGCTCTATGACCGTTAATACTTTACAACCTGTTTTTCTGGGCCCCTACCAACTGGAGTCTCCCCTGTATCAGGCAGCGTTAAGCGGATACAGCGATTATCCAATGCGCGTCATCGCCGCCAGGCTCGGCGCTGCTTACACACTTTGTGAAGTAATGATCGATCGCATGATCATGCAGTCCAAACAGGGAAAGCAGCATTCGATGATGTACTGCCACCAGGATGAATTTCCCGTGGGTGGTCAGTTGATGGGATCGGAGCCGGAAGAATTTGGACCGGCTGCCCGGAGACTGGTGGAAGCGGGTTTCCATGTGATTGACATTAACTTCGGGTGCCCGGTCAAAAAAGTGATGAGTCGCTGTCGAGGCGGATATCATTTAAGTCAGCCAGAAGTGGCGCTGGATATTATTTCCCGTGTGCGGGATAGCGTGCCTGCAGAGATACCGGTCACATTGAAAATGCGAAGAGGCATCGATGACAGCAGTGAGTCAGAAGACAATTTCTTTGAGATCTTCGATGGCGCTTATGCACGGGGGCTGACTGCCATTACCGTACATGGGCGTACCGTGCATCAGAAGTATGTTGGCCCGAGTAACTGGGAGTTTCTGAAACGGGTCAAACAACATGCGGGTGAGAAAACCGTGATCGGGAGTGGAGACCTGTTTTCGCCGCAATCCTGTCTGGACATGTTGCGGGTGACTGGGGTGGATGGTGTTTCGATTGCGCGCGGTGCGATTGGAAACCCATGGATCTTTCAACAGACAGCCGACCTGCTGCAGGGCAAATCGATTTCCCCTCCCGATGTCAGGGAGCAGCGTGAAGTCATCGGCGCTCATTTTGAATTGGCGCGTGAATTTTTCGGTGAGAAAAAAGTCTGCAACACGATGCGGAAGTTCGGCATTTTCTATTCGGAACTGCATCCGCAACCCGCTGAGGTCAAGAAAGCCTTTATCGCAGTCAAAACAACAGCAGACTGGTTAAATGTACTGCATCACTGGTATGCGGAAAATGCGCCGGGTCGCTTCCCGCCGGTCGAAAAACCCAATCCACTCTCTCTGGAAACTCCGACCGTTTAACCGGACTGCAGGAAACCCCAAGATCCAATCATAACGACTACGCCGATTATCCCGCCTCTCTGACTTTATAAATCCATCAATCTTCTGCTCATTCGAGATTAGAGGGGTTTCACTCATATTTTTTTTGACTACTGCTTTTCACAACCTAGAGTTGAAGAGTGTAAGTTTCAAAAAATCAACCAGCCAGTCTTTGCGTTTCATGGCTGGATAGCGATCCTGACAGGCCCCTCTTCTCATGTCGCATGAGTTAACCACAAATACAATCTGGGTACTGACCTGTACCAGCCTGGTCTTTCTGATGCAGGCTGGCTTCTGTTGCCTGGAATCCGGCCTGTCTCGATCTAAAAACAGCATTAATGTGGCTACCAAAAACATCGTTGATTTCTTCATCGGTGTCTTTATTTTCTGGCTGTTTGGCTTTGGCTTAATGTTCGGGCAGTCTTATGGCGGCTGGTTTGGTACAACTCAGTTTGCATTTGAAGACACAAGTAATGCGCACTGGCCAACCGTCGTGTTTCTGTTTCAACTGGTGTTCTGCAGTACGGCGATGACTATTTCTTCGGGTGCGGTCGCTGAACGGATGCGGTTTCGCGCCTACCTGCTGCTGGCAGTCGGAATTGGTGCTGTCGCTTATCCCCTGTTTGGTCACTGGGCGTGGGCCCGGGATGCTGCAGGGGCTCCTGCGGGCTGGCTGGGGAAACTCGGTTTTCTCGACTTTGCCGGTTCCAGTGTTGTGCACTCTGTTGGTGCCTGGTCTGCCCTGGCCGCGGTTCTGATTCTAGGTCCACGTACAGGTCGTTTCACTGATAATAAAAACGAGCATCGTTTCTCATCCAGTAACCTGCCCATGGCGGCTTTGGGATTTTTAATTCTCTGGTTCGGCTGGTTCGGCTTTAACGGGGGCAGCACACTCGCCTTGAATGGGGAGGTGCCCTCGATCATTTTAAATACCATCCTCGCCGGCATCTCGGGCGGTATGTGCGCATTAGCCTGGGAATTGATTGTCTCAAAACAAATTTCTGTTGAAAAAATCTTTAATGGCTCACTGGCGGGTCTCGTTGCCATTACAGCCTCCTGCAATGCCGTCAATTACCCCAGCGCCATTCTGATTGGCTTTATCGCCGGTATCGTGATGCTGGCCTCGCTTTGGATTCTGGAAGAGCGCTTCAAAATCGACGATGTGGTTGGAGCGATTCCCGTACACGGTTTTGCCGGCGCGTGGGGAACACTCGCCGTCGCATTATTCGCTGACACAAGCCTGTTCCAAAGCGGCGTTTCGCGCACCTCTCAATTTGGAATTCAGGCTTTGGGAGTGGGAGCCTGTTTTATCTGGAGCTTTGGCAGCATCTGGATCTTGATGAAGCTGGTGAATTGTTGCATGCCAATCCGTGTTAGTCTATCGGATGAAAAAATCGGACTGAATGTTGCTGAACATGGGGCTTCTACGGAATTGCACAGTCTGCTGGAAACCATGATTTCCCATGAAAAGGGAAATAACCAGTCACGTGCAGATGTCGACGATTTCACAGAAGCAGGAATCGTCGGCTATCAATACAACCGGGTACTGGACGCACAGGAAATTCTTCTATCCGATGTCAAGGACCGTGAAGTTCGTTACCGATCAATCATGGATAATGTCATGGATGCGATTATCACGATTAATCTTGAGGGAAAAATTGAGGAATTCAATCGGGGAGCCGAATACCTGTTTGGCTACTATAACCATGAAGTGATCGGACAGAGCATTGATCTCCTGATTCCTCCCCTGCATCAGAAAATTCAACATGAGTATTCGAGTGGCGAGTTGAATCCGCAACTGGTACGCGCCATCGGTTCGCGTCAGGAAATTGTTGCACAGCGCAACGACAGGTCTACCTTTCCCGCTGAACTGGCTGTCAGTTCTGTCATCCTGGCAGATCGGGAAATTTTCACCGGCATTATTCAGGATATCAGTGAGCGCAAAGATTACGAACGATCCTTAAATGAAGCACGCAAGCGGGCCGAAGCAGCCAGTGAAGCAAAAAGTGAATTCCTGGCCAATATGAGCCACGAAATCCGCACCCCGATGACGGCGATTCTGGGATTCACGGATATCCTGCTGAATAATCTGAAAAAACAGGAAGATATCGAATCTGCTAATATCGTAAAACGGAACGGGGAATACCTGATCGGCGTCATCAACGATATACTTGATCTGTCTAAAATCGAAGCGCGCAAAGTCGAACTGGAACAGGTACGCGTCAATACCATTGAATTGATTCGCGACATCGCTGCTTTAATGCAGATTAAAGCCGATTTGAAAGGACTTGAATTAGTTGTCTCTTTTGAAAATCCGATTCCCGAAACGATCATGACCGATCCAACCCGGTTGAGACAGATTCTGATCAATCTTCTGGGAAATGCCATTAAGTTTACTGAAACCGGTTACGTTGAACTGCGAACCAGAACCATCAATCTGGAAGAGAAATATGCCAAGCTCCAGTTTGATGTGATTGATACCGGGATCGGAATTTCCGAAACGGCGCTCGCACAGATCTATCACCCATTCACTCAGGCAGATAACTCGACAACCCGAAAATATGGTGGTACAGGACTGGGACTGGCAATTTCCAAACGTCTCGTGGAAATGCTGGGAGGGCGAATTCATGTCGCCAGTTCGATCGGATCGGGAAGCACTTTCACCATCTCCGTCAACACGGGATCACTGGAGGGAGTGCCTCTCCAGCAGGTAGATGAAATTTCCATCAAGAATACTGCGACGGAATGCAACCAGGAAATATCGGACAGCATTAACAAAACGATTTCGGCCAGCCGCGTACTGGTCGTTGAAGATGGATTGGACAATCAACGACTGATTTCGTTTCTGTTGAAAAAGGAGGGGATGCACGTCGACCTGGCAGATAACGGGCAGCTGGGTTACGAAAAAACCATGGCTGCAGTTCAATCGGGAGAACCGTATGATTTTGTTCTGATGGACATGCAGATGCCTGTAATGGATGGCTATACTGCCACCAGCAAATTGAGAAAAGCAGGTTATACCAGACCCATTATCGCCTTGACTGCTCACGCGATGAAAAATGATATGGATAAATGCCTGAGTGCCGGCTGCGATGCCTATGCCACCAAGCCGGTTGACAAAAAGAAGCTACTGGAAACCATCGCCCGCCTCTCTGTCCCTGTAGAATCTACCGGACCGACTTCGGAAGCGGAAGAACCTGGCAGTGAAACCGACGTCAGGACCAGAACTGTCGATCGAGCGTGCGATAATTGATGGCTTCGCTGATGTGCGCTGCAGTGATCTGGTCGGAATGATCCAGGTCGGCAATGGTGCGACTGATACGTAATATTTTGTCATGTGCCCGGGCAGACAGTCCCATTTCTTCCATCGCCGATTTCAAGAGCCCTTCCGCGTCCGCTGCCAGCTGGGTGTGTTTTCTCAACTGTCGTGGCGTCATGCGACCATTATGTGAGGTCGGTTCATTCGTAAACCGCCGTGCCTGAATTTCGCGGGCCTCCAGTACCTGTTCGCGCATCGTCGCGCTGTTGGTTCCGGCAGTCTGATTGGAAAGTTCGCGGAAGGGCACCGGGGGCACTTCAATATGAATATCAATCCGATCCAGCAGGGGCCCACTGATCTTGGACAGATAACGTTCAATCTGCATCGGATTACACGAACACTTCCGCCGGGGATCAGACAGGTAGCCGCAGGGACAGGGATTCATCGCGGAAATCAACATCACATTTGCCGGGAAAGTTACACTGCCAATCGCCCGCGAGATCGTCACTTCTCCCCCTTCTAATGGCTGTCGCAAGACTTCCAGAGTCCGCCGATTGAATTCAGGCAGCTCATCCAGAAACAGTAACCCGTTGTATCTCTAACATATATTGATAGAATTTATTTAATTCACTCTATCATATCAGTATTTTCAGGAGTCAAACATGGCTTTGGTTTATTCATATTTGAGATTCTCATCTAAAAAGCAAGAGCTAGGCGATAGTAAAAGAAGACAACTTGAACTTGGCCGAGAATGGATTGCTCGAAACAAGCACACAGAAAGCAACCTAAAATTGCATGACTTGGGAGTCTCTGCATTTCGAGGCAAAAACAAGCACACTGGAGCATTGAAAATATTTATTGATATGTGTCAGTCTGGAGAAATTGATTCGAGTTCAATTCTACTCGTTGAAAATCTCGACAGACTTTCAAGAGAAGGCGCAGATGAAGCTTTTGTAATGTTTAAACAAATTCTTTCAACTGGCGTTAATATCGCCGTACTGAAACCAGATGAAAGACTATACACGAAAGAATCAATCAAAGATTTCTTTTCGCTCCTCATGCCCCTGATGTATTTCCATATTGCTTATATCGAATCAAAAAACAAAAGCGACAGATTGAAATCCGTTTGGAACAACAAACGGGACAAAAGGAAAACTTTCAATAGGCGGCGACCCGCTTGGCTAGACTACGAAGATGACAAAGGATTCATTCTCAATGAAGGTGCAAAAGCGATTCAATTCATTTTTGAAGAAACTGCGAACGGGCAAGGGCAAAAACAAATTTTGAAATCCTTACAAAACCAATTTGTTCCGATTGGAACATCTGGGAGTTGGAACGCAAGTTATATTGCCAAAGTCTTAAATGACTCTGCAACCTATGGTGAGTTACAACCAATGGAATTTGACCACGAGCAAGGCAAGAAAGTTCTAGTAGGGGAACCTATTGAGGATTACTATCCTGCTGCAATCTCGCAAGATTTATGGTACATGGCACAAAATGAAAAACGAAAACGAAAACCAAACATTTCAAAGCATGACCCCTATGTCAATATTTTTAAGGGATTGGTATTCAATGCTAATGATCGTCATCCAATGCACATGATTCGCAGCAGGACCAAAACAGATTTTCAACGCCGGTTAGTTTCTTATGGACATATCAGAAAACTAGAGAATACTGATTCTGTTTCTGTTGATTTATCTGAACTGAATCGAATGTTCTTGAATATCTTGCTTGAAATCCAATCCTCTGACATTTCACCGAATCAATCAAAAACACAAAAGGAAGTATCTCAATGTGAGTCATCATTGCTCGACATCGTAAAACGAATGAAAGAAATTGAAACCGCAATGACTGACATCAGTGGTGTCCCAGTCAAAACTTTGGTTGCGAGTTTGAATAAACTGGAAGAACAGAAGAAAGAGTATAAGCAAAGACTTTCAGAACTAATATCAGAGCAACAAGATCATGCAGATGATATGCTAAACATTGCAATATTTTTGTCAGAAAGCCCAAATGAAAATGACTTAAGACAGAAACTCAACAGTAAGATGGTTGATGTCATAGATAAGATTTGGATCAAACCTGAAAAACATTTCGGGAAAGTCTATGCTCTTGTACAAGTCTTTTATGCCAACAATACTAGGATGAGTGAATTCGTCATCGGCAGAGGTGTTGCCGATACTTCGATTAAAGGTACAACGGCAGTTCATTACAATTTTAATATTCCAAACGCACCAAAATTAACCACTATTGATTTACGTGATGCGAATAATTGTAAGAGATATTTGCTAACTGAATTGGCAAAATGTTGTAATGAAATTAAACCCTATGTCCTGCCTGATAAAATTCCGACCACATTAAATGAAGCTATCGAAGTTTGGCTAAATATTCAGCAAGCAGAACAGAAAAAAGACAGTTACAGAATGATTCCACCACAGATCAAAAGATTTCAGGAATTTACCGCAAAAAACAAACTCACTAGAAAGAGTCATTTTAAGGATGGAATTCAAAAGAAGTGGCAAAAACATCTGACTGACAAAGTCATAAAAGGAGAATTCAGCAATGGGAGCGCACGCAATGCTTACAATCGAGCAAGGCAGTTTCTCAAGTGGTGGAGAGTAAATATTGAGTTTCCTACCTGTGGTTTTCTGATGTAAATGGCCTCTTTAAAGGGCTTCATTTCTGGAGAATCAATTGCTTGTCGCATCAGTCATCAAAAATGGAATTGAATTTACTCATGTTTTTTAATTCGATTCCATTCGTTTTTTATAATTGACCTACAAACAGCAACGGTTTCTTCTCTTAGTCATTGCCTCTAGTAACTCTTCGACATCACACAATACATTGAGGTCTGTGATTGTCTGGCCAATGTGTGATAACCATAATTCTTGCGATTCATTGCGATGGATTATCCACTCATCATAATAGTATCGGTCAAGATATTGCTCCAATTGCTGTTTGGTATATCTTGCCCTGCTCAATTGATGATGTGTATATCTGATTGTCAATTCAGTATCAGTCACCTCATATTTGAGCATCTGATACATTCTGTCGTGATGATAAATATATGTGTCAGATGCATCCATATTCCATTGCATTACATCAGCATCAATCAGCCGCAATTCCTCTTGTTCCTCATTTGCTTTTTTGGCTGCCAATTCTGCTGGCGAGAGTTGCGAGTTGGCTATTTCATCTTGCAAATAATCAATCAATTCTTATTGTGCTGGTGTTAAATTTTCCATATCCATAATTTTATTCCTTTAATTTTTCGCTGCACTAACCAATTGAAAAAACAGGGGCTTGAACAAATTGTTCAAGCCCCTTTTGCAAGGTCAGTCCTTTGTTTTACATTCCTTTACTTTTCATTCGTTTCAATCCACACACCACTTCAATCTGAAGTGGTGGAAACCTCACAAACTATTATTCTGCTGATTTTGGAGATGAGAACGAGCCGCTTTATGTATTGCGACCCGAGTATCAACAAAATACTCAAGAAGAAACACGAATTGAGAATGACGCATCTGAAAATAACAGGTGGGTCTACTTCTCTCGAACACTGGCAAAGGCTCTGTTATGCAATTTGCCAAATTCAAAACATACAAAAGGAGAGCGGACTAATGGCAGTAGACAACGAAGAAACAATAGAAGCCGAATTACAGAGACTCAATTTTCGAGTAATGAATATGACTTATGACGTGTACGTGTGTGAAAAATTCGAGTATGGCTCAATTATTCCAGACCAGAAACAGTATGAACGGTTTATGGAACTCTACGAAGAAGACTTGTATTACGCCGAAAGTCGATCAGATGTTTTTGAGTATGTCACGGAATTATTAGAACACGAAATTGGGCATGAGTATTGAATCATGCAAAATATTCATTAGAAGAAAAGACCAATAATCAAAATCGAAAAAAGGAGTTCAGGAATGTCAGAAGAAACAATATTTACAGAAGAAGAACTTACAGAAGCGTTAGAGAATTACACAAATCCTAATCATCCTGAGTTTGATCCAGCATTTGACGAGGAAATTAGGGCGACTAGACCGGACTGGTTTTCGGCAGATAAAGAATTTGTAGAAAACTGGTGTGACACAATCGCACATGTCATTGAAATGGTTAATGAAAGAATTAACTGCCCTGACGAGACATTGCCCGATGTCATCAAATCACACATTGATGCCGCAAATTTGGGTTGTGGGATTTCTTATATTGAAAGCGACAACCCAAACAGGGCAGAACAATCCTTGTTCTTAACTGGCATGGCTCACAAATTTGTAGACGAGGCTGTAAAAGATGAGGTTTGTTTACGTCATCAATTGCCCGATGAATTTAGAACGAGTATTACAAAATCTATATTGAGGTATGTTGAAGAATGTGAGGTGGTGTGATGAAGGAATACTGTGTCCTGTATAAATTGGATCGAGCAATTGAGACTGAGAAATATGCCGGTTTTTGGACACAAAGTTTTTAACCTGAAAACTGCCATTAGAATTAGCAAGCTGAAGAATAACTGGCAGACCTTTTTTGTGTCCATAATTTGTTGCAAGAAACTGATGTTGCAAATAAAATAATCTTTGATAAAACTTACGCCACAAAGCTACTGAAAAAATTACGAGACACTGATAACTTACAGAACAGCTACATCCTCTTTACTGGACGCTCCGCTATGAGCGTCAGCTTGCCTTATTCGGAAGCAAGGCGAGCCGCCTGCCAGCCCCATATACTGTGCTGGCATGATCCCCAAAATCACAACTGCGTGGGATGCTGCGCAGTTTCATACAAGGATGTAGTCATGCTAATGAAAAACAAGGCGGAAGAGGCCGCACAACAAATCCTCCAAGCGTTTGCAGAACCGAATGATCTCCCCAAGCCAATTGCAAGAGTATTTATCAATCGAAAGGATGGTTCGCCATGCCGAAAGTGGACGTGGCGAAACCAGTTAATCGTTGCGATCAATGGGTGTTCTGATGCTCGAGGATTTCGCCAGTGGGAAAAGGTTGGCAGACAAGTAAAGAAAGGTGAGAAGTCCTTTCGCATCCTGTCTCCATTGGCAAGAACTATCGTCGAAGAAGAGTCCGAGAAAAAGCGAGTTGCTGTTTATGGCTTCAGAGGAACGCCTGTGTTTGGCATCGAGCAAACTGAGGGCGACCCACTCCCAGTAAGCAGTGACAGTATTCAGAAATGGCTTCACAACCTTCCACTCCGAGAAGTTGCCACTGAATGGGAGTTGTCAGTCGAGGCGTTCAATGGGGAAGGAACACGCTATCTCGGACAATATCGGCACGGAAAAGGAATCGCTCTTTGTGTCGAGGATCTTTCGACGTGGTGCCATGAACTCGTCCATGCAGCAGATGACCGAAATGGAACATTGAAGGGAAACAAGATCAACCAAGAGGTAGTTGCTGAACTTGGTGGCGCTGTGCTGCTCACGCTGTTGGGATACGAACACGATGCAGACCTTGGCGGATGCTGGCAGTACATCCAACGATACGCCGGGACTGACAATGAGAAAGCTTTGAAGAAGTGCGGTGAACTGTTGGATCGAACTTGCGAAGCTGTAGGTCTCATTTTGGACACAGCCGAATCTCTGGGAGCCGACATACAGACGGTTACTGTGTAACTGCATCTTGCAGGGACGTAGGTAAAGTGCGCTGTGGCCCGACTATACAATTTTTGGATCGAACTCAAAAGGAATCAAAATGGACAAAAAAGAAAAATGCCCTGATTGCGGAACGGCTTTGGGCGAGCCGCATAAAAACGATTGTGACATCCAACGCTGTTCCATATGCGGTAGTCAAAAAATCTCGTGTAATTGCACTGACCGTGACCCACTGGCTTCGGTTTGGACTGGAGAGTGGCCAAAAAGAGTTACTCAAATAGATCTACAACTCACTGGAGATCCGAGTGAAACGACTCGTGGATCGGATGATGATCAGGAACTATCACCGGATGAACAAGATTTCTTGAGAGAGCTTGAGCAATGTGTAGGGGATGACGACCAACCACAGCGACACGTGACGATCAAACAGCGGTTGCTGAGATATGTCGCTGAGAATCTTAACGAGGTGGCAACTCACACGGCTTCAGATGCCCTAAGCGACATGCTTTACGACGCCCATGAGGAAATGGCGGTCGATTTGTTGGAGCCGATCTTCGAGAGGTCTGATTTCTGGACTCAGCGTATCGCTGCTGAATTACTGGGGCTGTCCACTGACGTTGAGTATGACTGTGAAAAATTAGTCAGGGAGTTCGAGCATCGAGAGCGCATCGATGATAAATTGAGGGACGAGCGAGTCGATTGGCTACGAGAGGGATTATAGTTTTCAATTCGGAACTGGAAGGGATAGATTACCCAGAGGCAATCTTCTTGATTTAATGAGTAGATACGAACTAATTCATTTAACAAGGAGACTGTCACGTCCAATGATTTAGAAAGTGCTTTCCGTTGCCTACTAAAATTTGTAGTACATGAAGTGGTCAGCGAATTGCAAAGTATAGAACGTCCAATAGATCATAAGATTTCAGAGTATATTTCTGATAACGATGACCGCTTATTGTTGCGTTCAAATGAAGTAGCGAAACGACTATCAATTTCAGAGCGACACCTCCGTAGAATGACCATGGAAGGTGGGCTGCCATGTATACGAATTGGTCAATCAGTTCGCTACAGAGTCGAGACTGTTCAGGACTGGTTACGGAAGGCTGAATCTACTGAAGGACCAAAACAGCAGGTTTCCTTAAAAAAGAAAAACATAAAAACCAAGCAACCAAAGATCCCCCAAAAGTCACAACAAAAGAAAGTGAAAAAACAGAGAGTTACAAAACCCAAAAACTCAGCGACAGTTTCTAAACAGAAGAAAGTGCCAGCGAAGAAGAGTAGTCCCAAGAGATCCAAGCTTGATCCAGAACAGGAGCGACCGAATCCGTTCAGGTTACTCCTAAAAGAAATTGGCGTTGATCGGGATACACTAGGCCCAGTGACTTTTGAAGAATTGATGAAGATTGCTGAAGTTGATATCCCAATCTTTCATGGCTGGATGTACTTGGGGCAGGGCATGCCTGAAGAAGCATTGGAGAAGTTACGGAAACATTTTACAAAGACAGTTTGAGCCAGTTAAGATAAACCAAATCGATTTGTATAGAACACAAGTGAGACCAAATGAAATTGTCAGTCGATGTGATTTCAGATGTAGTTTGCCCGTGGTGCTATATCGGCAAACGGAGACTTGAGATGGCGATTGCTGCTGCCGAAGTGCAAGTCAGCGTGCGATGGCACCCGTTTCAATTGAACCCAACGATGCCAAAGGAAGGGATTAGTCGAAAGGAATATCGGACCCGAAAGTTTGGAAGCTGGGAACGGTCACGGGAGCTGGATGCCAAAGTCATCACTGTTGGTGAAGCTGAAGGAATTCACTTCGCCTTTGACATCTGCTTCGGAACTCTTTATTACTTTGGGGTCAATAACTTCGAAATGAGAACTGAATTGATCTCCGACGGATAAATAGATTCTCTTAGTATCGATAAGCATATGTCTCTTTGATTTAATTCGAATGATAGGAAAAGATTCTGCCGCAGTTCTTGCTGCATGATGCCTAGAGTAATCATTTAAACTGGAATATAAGTCACATATCCATTCATCTGATTTGCTTTCCAACCACTTCTTTTCAGAACCAGTATCTGTCCGTGCTGCCATTTTTAGATCAATGAAATCCCATTCATATATGTCTAAAGATTTTAAAAAGTTAGCTGCCCTAGAATTATTCTGGCTAGGTCTTTCTACCCATCTCAAATACTCATAATCAGAAAGAAAAGCCAACTCATTATCTCCGATTCTGGATGTTATAGCATCAGGCCCTATACATAATCTTGATGCTCTTTTAAAATCTCCGCTCATTATTGGTACAAGCGGCCAATTATTGAATTCATGAATTAGTCGCTTTCTAATCGGATCATAAAAAGGTGATAGGTCATCATTACGTAAAGGGAGGTTCCCCAAAAAATCTGGTGTAAGAAGTCCCAAATCTCGGATATCTGTCATTGATTTTGCGAGTAAATCAGCAAGGTGGTCTCTTAAATCTTTATTTACTTTACATTCACGAACACTGTCCCTTGCAACCGTTGAAGCGAATGGTGCATTTATATGGAAACGAAGTCGTGATATCTCTTTTATGGCCGGGAAATAGATAGATACATTTCCATTTTCAAGGGGTGTAATTTCCCATATTGAATTTGAGATCTGAGTAGATGAATTCTTCTTATCTTTTGAATGTTTCTTTTTTCTTTCCAGATTGAAAGCTATCGAGATATCGCATTCCTTTAGCCTGTTGTCTTTATCTGGGTCAGCGATTTCAACCTTTTCAGTAAAACGCAGCCAGTTGGTTTTTGTTATCAGGTGTTTATTATTATGAGTAACTGATGTTCCAAGATCTGGATCATGGGGACGTTTTGACTGTATTTCGATTATTGGATCTGAGTCACTCTTTCTATGCAACGAACCTTTACTTCCATCTGGTAATACGAACTCGATCTCACTTATATGCTTAAGAAACAACAGAGTTATATCGGGTAATTCAAGCAACCCCCGTCTGATTTCTTCGACAGCTAGATTTGGTTTTTTATTAGGATGGTCAAAGGGAAAAACAAACTGTGTCTTCTCTCCTACATTGATTCTTTTCACATTCGTAGTATCAGGAACAACTAAATCATGAATACAAAAATGATGATCCCCTGAATGTATCTCTGGAGTATTCGTGTATGCAAATACAGCTTTGAATCCGACTCCGAATTTCCCGATCGCAGTTGGATCATCTTTCTTTGTACTCGTTCCGATGCTCGTAATTGATTTGATATCTTTAAACGTAAATCTACGTTTTCCATCGTGTTCAACAACTAACTGGTCTGATTGCAATTTAAAACTAACATTACTAGCTTCTACGTCTTCCGCATTTTGCAATAATTCATAAATGAAATGAGCATTCTCAGGATACAGTTCTGTAAGTAGATTATTAATGCCTTCGCTAAATTCATTTTCTTCATTGACATCGACCCATCGTTGCCTTTTTCCTGAAAGCTCTCTCAGCAGGTTTTGAATTTCACCTGAATCTGTTGACATAACACTCACCTTATCTTATTTGTATCGTTCCCACTAAAACCCGCTCATACCTGATATCAGGATTCTCAACACTGCTGCTTAATTCAGCGGACCTTTCTTCATATTCCCGATTAGCCCGCATAATTTCGGCTTCTCTCATTCGTTGAATTTTCTTTTCAGTTGCAGACCGCAGGCGATCATTAAGCATCGCAATGCGACCTTCATGACTGGCTTTCAGGCTCTGTCGTTTAAATTCTGCCAACTTGTTAACTTTCCCTCGATGTAAATCAAGGGCAGCTTTCCAACTGTTATAGTGAAGTGACTCAAGAGTAGTCAGGTCCATTTCTGAAATACCAGAATCAGAGTCTGTAGCAATCTGCATTAATTCAAAGAAATGGCTGGAGATGCTTTCATTACTTGAAATGACTATAAGCTCCTGATCATGCCGTAAGCCAATGAAATCCCACTGATAAATAGCAAAAGGGTAGACTCCTTCTGTAAACCTATCATCTGTAACAGAAAGATGAATTTCAGGGGCCGTATGTGTATCTAATGAAAAGGCTGCCTGACGTGTCAGTGGATGTACCGGACTCAATAACTGAACCGAACGGTCTTCATTGGCTGTTTCTCCATCAAACGTTATTGTTAAATGTGGCTCATTGCCTTTCAGCCATTTTTCCCAGTTCCGTTGTTGAATATCATTTTTACTGGAAAGGACACGAGCGTCCTGTAGCAATTTCTTGCGTACATTTATACGCAATGTTTTGATTTCCGTTTTTCCAAGAATAGCCGCAGACTCGTTCACCGACTCCAAATATGTACTGAGCATATTCTGTATTGCATCCGGCTCCAGCCAATAACTAGTAGCATGATCAACATCCGCTTTGAATCGATCTTTTAAGGGTACTGAAATCCCGAAGAACTCATGCTGTTTTTCTTCCAGCTTCTCTTCTTCGAGAAGCTGGCGTATTTCATTGTCTTCCAGTTGTCGCAGACGCTCCTGTCGTTCAGTAGGAGTCAGTTCTGATTTAACAGCAATCTCATTTAACTCTTTTGTGATTTTTCCGAGTATGTCTTCGCTGGCACCCACAGCCTGCTCAAAAATTCCAATACGCATCAAACAACGTTCATAAATATCAGCATCAACAGTCCCCGGCGTGATCATATTGTAAACGCTGACAAACTGGCTTTTTTGTCCGTTGCGATCAATTCGACCAATTCGCTGTTCAATCCGCATCGGATTCCACGGTAAGTCATAATTGATAATGCAATCGCAGAACTGGTAGTCCAGACCTTCACAGCCAACTTCGGAAAATAACACAACATCGAGAGCTTCTGGATCATCTTTAGCTCGCTCGAAACGGTGACGAACTGTTGTGCGTTCTTCATCAGGAACATTACCATGAACTAGACCGACTCGAATCCCGGCACTTAACAGTCCTTCTTTGAGGTAATGCAAAGTGTGTCGAAACGAGCTAAATATCATGACTCTGTGGTTGGGATATATCTGGGTATCATGCTTTTGGTTTACAAGTTGAATCACCTTTTCAAGTTTGGGGTCTTTCTTGTCCAGATTATTCGCCATGGTAATAACTGATTGGATTTTTTCAGCGATAGAATTCAAATCACATGATTCGATCCCAAATTCTTCAATGTCTACTTCTGAGAGTTCCTCTTCACTGATATGTCGTGACAGAATGTCTTTGATATACGGTGCAAGCCCATACAAGCAACTGGCTGCCTGACGGCGAATCGTGGATATCATGAAGTTGACACTTCTGGAGCCGTGCAAATCTGCAAGAATTTCTGACTGTACTTTCAAAAGAGCATCATGCAAAGTGTTTTGAGAATCAGTAAAAGGGACTTCTACTGTGTGGGATTGTCGTATCGTAAATTCACCAATATCACGTCGGCGAGTACGATTGATAATCCCTGAAAACGAATGCAGGTTTTCAAGTTGATCGATAATTTTGATCCTTTCCTGTTCCGAGATATCAGGAGAGGATAGCTTATCGATGATTTCATCCACTTCGGGGTTGTTGGTGAGCATTGAAGCCCCCCAAGAGGTCGACTGTGCCTTTTTCAGGCTTTCCAACGCCTTGGATTTCCATTTAACAGAGGCACTACGGGCATATCTCACCGCTTCATTGATCATGGGATTCGGCTCTGACATGTGATCGAAACTATCACGATCAATCACTACATCTGGTCTCAATAGATTTAACAGTGAAAAGAGGTCACTATTGCTAAGCTGGA
This sequence comes from Gimesia sp., assembly GCF_048262075.1. Taxonomy (GTDB): domain Bacteria; phylum Planctomycetota; class Planctomycetia; order Planctomycetales; family Planctomycetaceae; genus Gimesia. The sequence goes on along the minus strand of NZ_JBLXFK010000004.1, from coordinate 137,838 downwards.
GGGGAGTGGCGGTCAAAAATATGACAGCTTCTGCATTATCACAGAAATATTTAACAGCCTCGTGACCATAAGTATTGGGGTTCGAGATCCGGTGGGCTTCGTCCACAATAACAAGGTCAAAATGAGGTGCTGGATCAAGATCTAGCAGGCATGGCTTTTTTGAATTTCGGTCTTTCCTAGTTCCAGTGATAATTTCTTCATTTAGTATTGAATAGGGAATGATTCCAAACTGGTGTCTTTCTGGCCATTCGCCATCAAGATCGCATTCGGAAATGCAGTGACGAAGCATTTTCCCGTCGAAATGTTCGAAGTTCTGATCGAACCGCTTCATTTCTGTCTGCCACTTCTTTTCAGAAATGAGTGGGCGGGGACAGATGATTAATACTGAGTCGATTTCCTGTCGGGCCTGTAGTTCCCGTAAGATCAAACCTGCTTCTATGGTCTTTCCAACACCAACACCATCTGCGATCAGCAGGCGGGGGCGGTCAGCTCGGAGAAATCGGAGCACGGGGCGGTATTGATACGGAACAAAATCAATCCGGGCAGCATTTAATGAATAGAGCGTTGATGTGCTTGGGTGATTGATTAAGCGGGCAGTAAGAAGTGCCTGACATTCTGTTGCTGACAGAATCTGCTTGATTTGACTGGGTTCGTCATCAGCAATTAGTTGTGAAGCGAAATAGCTGGAAGCTTTTCCATCAATAAGAACAGTATATTGATATTCCGGGTCTGACTCTTTTACTTCTACAACAGCACCGATTTTATCTGGCTGAGATTTCAGGCGAACGATTTGTCCCAGATTGTATAGTTGTGAGTCCGGCATTTATAACATTTCATGACATCGATGATAAAAACACTTACTTCTTTAATGATGTGGATTTATATGAATCCGCAAATCTTAGAACCTCTCGTTCTTGGGCCATATGATGCTTTCTTGGCAGGGGCTCATTCATCCAAGAACAGGAATTTCAATATTGCAGGAAATCTGATAATCCCTCGACGGTCCCATTTCTTCCGACTAAAGCAAAGGTGATTTTGGATGTTTTTATTAATGGACGTTCACTACATTGATCGGAGAGTCTGCGAAACTTCTCCGATAGTGGAACGGCGACCATTAGGCAATCATCTGGACCTACCTCTTCTATGGTCATTAATTGCCCGATTGCTTCCCGCATGAGAGGATATTCAGGACTTCCTTTTTTGGGAATCAGCGGTCCTTTTTTTGACTCAGCACGAATTCTTCGAGTCCCGATTGTTGCAACTACATCCCCAACGCCAGATTGAGCTGAAACCACCAGTGTTTTATCTGAATTTCTATATTGTCCTTGCCACTGGTTCTTCCCTTTCTGTTTTTCCATCTCCCAACCATTTGTTTCGAGAAAAATAGAAATGGGAAATATATCTTCTCCATGGACTCTGATTTGGGCACCATCAATTGCAACCAAAGCATTGCCATTTGATTTTGGATGATCGAGTAAATAAAAAGCGAGCCGTAGGCTTACTTCTGCTTCTGGCATTCTATCTTCGGGTAATTTCATGAGCTGTTTAATACTATTATGCCCGTCTGATAACCCGTAAGGACAACACTCTTATTTACTTAATGAGTGACTTAGACCATGGTCCTTTTGCACGCCATTCTTTTTTCATATCATCACATAGCATCTTTAAGGATATGGGATTGAGAGTATTACCTTGGAAATTGGCTTTAGTGTTTTCCAATTTCTCAATATCATTCAAATGACTTTTGGGATTATTATTACCCTGATATTTAACTGGTGTTCTCCACACTACGATTCCATTATTATTTTTCGTTTTATAGTTGTCCTTAAGATCGTTTAAATCAATAATTACTGTACGTAGAGGGCTGTCATAAGCGGGGATGACAAATTTATTCAAATAATCAACTCCCATACGTCTCCAATCATGAATACAGTAAAACACATTTAGAACAAGATAAACTTTGTGCATTTTTAGTTTGTCATCAGTTAGACCAATCAACGACTTCAAGTGTCTGATATCATTATTCTTTTCACTTCTCCACGTCCAATTTGCATCGCACCATTTTTTTGAAACGGTTTTATGCATAAATCTATAACGAAAATCAGTGTCATATGGACCAACAGAAATATCATAGCCTGCTTGACTATGGCTTTCAGAATGTAAACTGGGTATCTCGAAAACTCTACTGAATTCTACGTTTGCTTTCATAGCAAACACAGACTGAAAAAGATAATGTGCAAAAGAAGCCACCCACTGTCCCTCATAACTCGAACATAATTTACAAACTTGTTTTTTTATATCTATTGTTCGAGGGTAATCCGTTTTGTTTTTTAAATCATGCTCTTCAGAAAGTTTGAAAATAGCATCTTTAATCAGAGGTGATGTAAACGCACGGGTTCTTTTTTTAGGGATAGTATTTTGGGGGGGCATGATAGTTGGTCCTCTTGATGACTTATCTTCTCGATTCGTACTGTGACATGTTTTATGGACTTAAAACACAATTAATGTAATGATTGTATGTAGCGTCACAAACTCATCCCCGTACTATTTACTCGCAGCCACTGCTTCCGTTTCAGATAATCTGGCAGAACCTTTATCCACTCCATTCCAGAATGCTTCTGTGTGGTGGCATGAATTAGATGAGCCAATTTATGACCCATGATGCATTTTAAGTGAAACTGAGTATCCCTTCTGTGCTATAGGATTCTCAATTATGGTGGAGTTCTAATATCTGCTTAATTGATGTGACACCTACTTCTTCAACGTCCCCAATATTTCCTTCGCCTCATTGGCAGCTCTTGTATTTGGGTGATCATTGATTAATTCCTGAATTCTCTTCTCAGCAGAGGAAGTCATTTTCTTTTCCATCAACCATTTGACTAAACCTAAAGCCTCTTGTGCTTTTTTCTCTTCTTCAATCTGCTCTTGAGCTTCTTGTTCTTGCGATGCTTGATGATCGATCTCTAAAAGTTTCTTTGCTTTATTACCGGACTTCGTTTCACCATAGTTACTCACTGTTTCTCTCAGGAGCGAAAGTGCCCTGTCGAGTTTTTCTTTCGCCAATTTTTCAGGATCAGGCTGAACAATTTCCATTTTTTTAACAGGTGCTGATATCGATCTTGGTAATGTCCGAGCGGTCGAAGGGAAGGTAGTTCTTGGTTGAGTTCTAACTAAGCTCAGTGATGATGGAGAACTCCCTCCGTTGTGGTAATGATAATCACCAGTTCGTCGATTCATATGCCCGCCCTTAGAATCAGTCCGACCAGAATGAGCGAAAGAAAAATTCACTGGAACGATTACACAAATCAAAATCCATGAAACATAATTCTTCATTTCGTTTCTCCTCTATGGGTGAATTGCTGATGAAACCACAATGCCCAGTGAAATGATCATTGAAGCAAGAATGATCGCAATCGGAATGTTTCCCTGTTTCACCAATTCCCACTCATCCACATCTTTCGTAGAGAGATCAAACATTTTAATGGCGATGATGATTCCCAGTCCCATTGAAACTGAACCAACCAAAGCCCAGCCGAACGTGATCAAATAAGCCATCCAGATACCACTCATATTTCGCCCCTTAAAAGATTTTTATGCCACATGTTTACTCAAAGACGAATACAGCAAAATTGCGATCAAGACCATAAAACTTCCCACATCAAAATCAATAAGGGTTCTGGAATTGAATTCGAATAGAAGTAACTGGCTGTAACGCCAGTAATTTTGATTTAAATAGAGTCAATATAATTGTGCCAAATGGATTGAATGTATACTATCGAGTATTGCATTAAAATACACTAAAATGATCGAAATGTTCACATTAAATAGAATTATTCAGCGGGATCTATAGAAAATGACTTCAAATGGATTATGAATTCGGTGACGACTTTGACGATCCTGAATCGATGGAACTTACCGATTTTGAGCCAGCAAGATTCAGTTCAGTTCTGGGATTACCATCTGTAGATGCCTCGATTCTGGATGATGCAAGCTATGCTGTCAGGCAGGAGTTCAGAAAAGAAAGAGAATTGCGTAGACTCTATTGCAAAGAGATCAGCGTCCTATCCGAACAGGGACGGGGAACTATTTACGCTATTCTCTTGGAAAGTTCGGTTGAGTCCGATTGGACTTGGGAGGGGGCTTTTGCATTTCGTCCCCAATCACTCGTTGACAATGAAGATTCCCCTGACTGCTACCATGAGAATATCGCTCACGAAAACGAAGTTCTGTGGTCCGGCGAAATCGTAGAAGTCGATGAGCAGAATAACTGTCTATTCATCACGCTGGAAGATCCTGAGCATCATCCACAAGCAGGAGCTTTCTTTGTTCGACCTTTCGAATTTCTGTCAGTTCTTGATGCAGTCTATAACGAACCGGCATTTGAAGAAATCAGAACTGAGTTACCAGCCAGATTAGAAGCAACTAAGGGTAATATTCATCCACAGATTGCAGAAACATGTTCAGAAGGACTTCCACACTTAAACAACTTATGGAACCACTCTTGGAGCATTCTGTGGGGACCACCGGGGACAGGAAAGACATACACCACTGGATTGCAAATCGCATCAATATTGGATGATCAAACAGAACGTATTCTTGTTGTTTCGACGACCAACAGAGCAACTGATGCAGTTGCTCTCTCGATTGGTAATGCAATAAGAACACTTGATTCATCTTTCTTGGAGAATGGAGAGATACTGCGAATTGGTAAAGGTGCCTCGGCCCAGAGGTTCAAAGCAAATGATCTGGTAGAGATACTTGAAGGCACTGAGTCAGAGTTGCTTTCAAAAATTGAAAGACTGACACAAGATCTTAATTCAACTGAATCCTCAGATGACAAAGCATTCGCCAGAAAGCAAATATCAGAACTGCGGTCGAAAACGAACGATCAGAGTAAACTCATTTTTTTCGATCCTGATGTGAGAGTCATTATTTCAACTGCTTTTAAAGCAATGAGTTTCCTGAACGATTCCACGATCAAGAAATTGATTGAAAATGGTGACGCACCATTCACTACAATTTTCATTGATGAAGCTGGGTTAATTTCCCGTACTGCGGTTGCTGCATTATCATTACTCGCAGCAAAACGAGTTGTTTTAGTCGGTGATTCGAAGCAACTAGCTCCGATCAGTCGTATAACTCGAATTCTGACAACTCGGCAACAGACATGGTTGGCCAGCAGTGGCCTGAGTCATCTGGATGAGATTGAAGAAACTCCACCAGCAGTTCATGTCCTTTCAGAACAGCGCAGGATGCATCCAGACGTATGCAAAATCGTTTCGAATTATCAGTACGATGGATTTCTGAAAACAGCAACGGAGACAATAGACCGGGAATCGTCATTAGCAACATTTATTTCAGATTACTCCAGAGCAATCTGGTACGTTCTTGATGAAGAAGACTCAGAACTTGTATCAATTCGTGCAAAGAGAGGTCCGGGCAACAAAAGCTGGATGAGATCCATCACTCCTGACATCTTGCAGAAGTTGTTCTCAGTATCTTCTGTCAGAGAATCTAAAGGATTGTTTATTTCTCCATTTAAGGCACAGGCTCAAACCATTTCGAAACTGTTTTCACAATGGGATCTTCCGAACTGGGAAGCATCAACAGTTCATAGCCAACAGGGTTCAGAAGCCGATATCGTAATATTCGATACAGTGAATGCCAGTAGTTATAGTTGGCCATTTGAAGAATGGAAACGGCTTACGAATGTTGCTCTGAGCCGAGCCAGAGAAGCTATCATCGTTCTGGCTAGCCGTAGTGAAATGGAAGAACCTTATCTGAAATCACTTACTGCGGAATTGACTCCAAGTGTACTGGTTCAGGAAGGTGCTGCTTTTCGCTGGCAAAAGGTCGATCTTAAAGCGGGCAATACTCATAATTCTGATCATGGTCCATCAAAACAAAAAGTGCAGGGGACCGATAATTCGCTTGGGGGGCAAATAGCTAATCGACAGTTGATGAAACCGATTCTTTCCGAGGAGCAACAACGGCTCACAAACTTAAAACTGGATGGAAAGCCTCGTCTTGTACGTGGAGTGGCTGGAAGCGGAAAGTCCATTGTTCTTTGCAACTGGCTTGCTAAAACAGTGAAGCGAATGATCGACACGAAGGATTTCCATGTATGGGCTGTCTATGCAAATCGTTCTTTGCATAAACTTCTGCGGGAGTCAGTGGAATCAGCGTGGAGATCTATGTCAGCAGGTGAGTTATTTGATGAAGGTGACTTTCCGTGGGAGTCGGTCTCTCTATTACATATTAAAGATGTTCTCACAGAAATTCTCCCAATTGCATCACTGACCATGAATCGATTCGAATTTGATTATGATCGTGCGGCGGAAGAGTTTCTGAATTGTCACGATCAATCAGAAATGCTCCCACGCTGTTCAGCCTTGTTTATCGACGAGGCTCAGGACATGGGACCTTCCACTTTGAAGCTTCTGCTTTCCCTTGTCGAACAAACTGATTTGGAAGATCCCAATAGTCGTTCTGCTCACATCTTCTACGATAACGCACAGAACATTTACGGTCGCAAAACACCGAAATGGACAGAGTTCGGTCTGGATATGCGTGGTCGCTCCACGATCATGCGTGAGAGTTTCCGCTCAACGACGCCAGTAACAGAACTTGCTATAAACATTCTCAATCAACTCACGCCAAAGGACAAAAGACAGGACCAGCAGGAATTGATCGAAATGGGCTTGGTTGAACGAACTCAAAATGGACCTGAAGAATGGCTGAAAGTCAGTTACAATCAGATCGGTGGTCCCAATCCAATCTTTCATTCGTTCGATGATAGACAGGCTGAATTGAGCGCCATTTTCAAGCACCTAAAACACTTAATCACAGTAGAGAAGATCTCACCATGTGATATCTGCCTGATTTATAATTCAAATTCTGCCGTCCAGCTTCTTGAATCTAAATTAGGACCACTATTGTCTAAGATCAATGTGGAATTATCAGTTCAGACAAACCGAGCTTTTGAAAGGCGACCTAATACGCTGATCGTGACAACTTCACATTCATATAAGGGGTATGAATCGGAAGTAGTCTTGATTCCGTGTGTGGATCAGTATGTGACTGGAGATGGACAAATTCTTTCCAACAATTTGTATGTGGCAATGACTCGTGCCAGATCTTTGCTGGCGATCTATGGAGTTAAAGGTAGATCAAGTGATTTGGTCAGTGTAATTGAATCCTGTGTTGAGATTCAAAGTGCCACGCCAAAAAATGAGACCTAGTTCGACGTCAGGATGAATTAAATGACTTCAGTTTAGTTGGCAACACGATTTAGTCTACTTCAATAACTCACTCAGTATTTGTTCATTCAACGTTGCGAATTCAGATATTATCAACATGCTGTGAGAAGAATATTTAACGAACATCGTGAGTAAGTCTGGAGTTTCTTAGAATTATCAGTCAGCAACTATTATTCTGTGATTAGCTTGAATCTCACTTGAAATCGAAGTCTTTTGATATAAGGAAATAGTTTTATAAGTAGTGTGTGGTTTTAATATTGATTTACCTATGGTAGGGTACATGAAGTTGCACTCCACCTCATTCTCTTAAAGGAATTTGACATGGCTGCTCGAAAACAATTGTCTTTTGCCACATGCAATCTCTTCAATATTAATGAGCCGGGTCTTCCAATGTATCGGAATAAGGAAGGATGGTCACAAAAGCAGTATGAGGCAAAAATTGAGTGGCTTGGCAATGCGATAAAAACTATTGATGCCGATGTATGGGGGTTTCAAGAACTCTGGCATCGGAAATCTCTGACAAACGTATTCAAGAAGGCTAAGCTCTCTTCAAAGTACAATCTTTTAGCACCGACCTCACACAAAGGAGGCAAGATTATTTGTGCTGGTGCCGTTCGCAAAGAGATGCTAGTTGGTGATCCAGAATGGATTGTAGATTTTCCTGATGAGTTTATTTTGACCGATAGTGGGGACGATCCGCAGTCTCCAGATATCGCAGTATCGCTAAAGAGTTTTTCGAGACCAGTTTTGCATTTTAGAATCAAGCCTCATGACAATAGTGGAGTCATTTCAGTCTATGTCGCACATTTGAAATCAAAAATGCCAGCACAGGTATTTAACGAAGATTGGTTCAACAGTAATAAAACATTCTACAAGAGACATACCGAAGGAATCGGTGCGGCTCTTTCTACGATTCGTAGAACAGCCGAAGCGGCAGCATTGCGTATGATTCTTACTGAAAAGATGAAGGGAAACAACGACCCTATAGTTGTCATTGGTGATTTAAATGATAACAAGAAGAGTAATACGCTAAACATCATTACTGGTCAACCAAATTACCTGTTAAGCGGGTTGTCTTTGGGAGGAAGTGATGTAGATCTTTATTCAACAGGAACACTACAGGAATATCGTAGCGAAAGAGATGTATATTACACACACGTGCATCAGAATAGTCGAGAATCGCTCGATCACATCTTGGTTTCACAAGAGTTCTATGACAACTCCAAGAAGCGAGTATGGGCATTCAAAGGCTCAGAGATCATGAATGACCATCTCAACGATGAGGATCATAAGGACAATGGTACGACGGACCATGGAATTGTGAAGGCGACGTTTGAATTTCGGCCTGCGAAGAAATTGATTACTCAGTAATTGGCATTAAGAAAATGCAGAACTACCTGACGAATACAAATAAATGAATGGAGCAAACGTGAGGCACCTTAAAGTCTGAAAGCCCCAGCGGCTAAATCACGATTGATCAGCAGGATGCATATACTCTGCTTGCCTTCGGATGCCGCTATCACCAGACCGACTGAAAAGAAATCTTGGTTATTAAACAGCAGGGTTACTACTTTGAGAAGTTCATCTTATTAAGGCATTTGTCATCCCATTTCTGATAGAACAGAAAATAGTTTGAATTGTTGCTGGTAATTAATTCTAAAAATAGATGAGGAGATTGCTTGATCTTGTGTTGATATGCATATGTTGAGTGTTCCAATATATTGGTCCGTTCATCCAGTAGGAGAGCGAATATCTGAGATTACTCGATTGTCATCAACACGTACTTCAACATTTCTATCCGGCCATCGATTGGCGATAACTCTTAGTATTTTCTGGAGAATATCAACACTATGAGCCGTTGTAAGATCAACGACGTATTCAGTTCCATCATCATCAAATGATGTAAAGCGAAATTCTCTTGGTGGAGTCGCCGTAGATGCTCTATGGAGAACTAGTTTATATCCAATGCAATTGACCCACGTGATACCTTGGTTACTCAAAATGATGACCTTCCATCCATAAATTGTAGAGCACGTATATCTTGCAGTCCATCAATTACTTCCTGCTGGAATGAATCAACAGATGATGCTTCTGGTGGGAATAAATCTGAGTATATTCGTACTGGTAGTCCCTTAAGATCATGTATATCAAATCCACTCTGTTTGCGGTTCCAAGTTGCTTGGAATTGCTTCACGAGTTCTCCATCTTTGGGAGAATTTATAGCCATTTTTGTGTAACGGAAACGAACCGTTCGCCCATCTCGTAATTTTACAACCATAGTACCATCACTCGCTGGTACTTCAGCATCCAAAGTAATCATTGCAACTACTTGGTGGTCTTCTTGGTCTGAATCTCCTTCGAGGGGGAGCACTCCAAGTGTTTCCACACCCAAAATTATTCTTTCATAAGCAGCAACAGGGGCTGTCTCTTCTCCAAGCAGCATATTCCCATCCATTACAAGTGACATAAACACTGGTGCAGATTCTTCAGGAATCCAATAGTATTGACCACAGTAATACCTACATAAATATGAATGATCTGGCTTTTCATCTGAAACGTTCAAAAGTCCTTGTGTGGAAGCAAAGGCTATATAATTCTTATAAACATCATTACGATCAGTAATGGGATTGGACTTAAATGCTAAATATTCCTTCCTTTCACCAGCTACATCAATGTTGAAGACTCGCTGAATAATACTAGCAGACTGGTATCCAAATCCCCCACCCCCACCATATGCGTCAGTACCCTGAAACTGAAAATCACGGTAATCCATGAGTACAAAAGGTCGATGTGTTCTAGCTCTTACAAGATTATCCATTGCCTGATCAATGTATAAATCATTTACTTGATCTCGAAGGTTGGCTTCTTTTCTAATCAGTGAAGTCGCCTGACACCCTACGAGAAGAAGCATAAAACCTACTATTGTTACACGGAAAGAGTTCATATCAGACCTACCACGAAGAAATAGAAATACAGTCTATTTTCAGATTATCGGCCATATTTAGCAATTTTTGTAATTAATGTTCATCATAATCATTATAAACCAGAAATACTATACATTTCATTGGGCATTGGGCACATTGCGCTAACTAGAGAAATGTTTATAGAGTAGCTTAATAACTTGTGCTTCCATCCTTCTTTGCCTGAACCTTGCAGCCTCGGTCGCCTTTCCTGCTTGGTTTTTTCTCTCTCGAATCTGACCAGAATAGACGTTTTCCGTCATGCGCCTCCGTCTGACGATTGTATCTCTTTCAACTGAGACTCGATGTCGGCAAGCCGCCCTGAAATCTGCTGAAGGTACGCAATGATAATTGCGTGTGTAAATTGTGCGTCGATTCCCACTGGCGATTCAGGGAGACTGATATGATTGATGATGTCGGCGTAATCATCCTTGGTTTTCGATATTGGGTCCGCTTTCATTCTGTAATTCCTTTATTGAATTGGGATAAGCGTCGAAGTGAACGCATTGTGGTAGAAGTAGAAAAGCATGGGAAATACGCCAAATTACTATCTCGTCCATTATGCGCATTTGTCTGCATGAAGTGCCTTCTGTAAGAATGAATTATCGCTATTTCGTGTTGTTTACTTTGTTTGCCGCAAACCCAGATTCGTCACCTTGATGGAAAAAGATCATACCATCAATGGTCTCACCATTGATAACTGCCCAGCCTCTTCCTGATGTGGGCGTCATTTCGTCCATACCTTCAAATGTGAACTCGGCTGCTGGTTGGTCATCTCGTTCTGTGTCACACCAATCGATATCGCAGCGGACATAACCAAACTGGAATTCACCGAGACCGTCCTTCCTGAAATCTAAGTAGCCGGGGACTTCCTCATCCACGAAGTCCTGATCCCACTCCGTCATCGATGTGATCCGCCAACGGCCAATGAACTGTGGCTTCTTCTTTGCCATCATATCTGCCTCCAATCTGGTAGCCCTCGCCGCATCACTTTCGTTGTTTTTTCCGAATCGAACTCTTCTGGGTCGAAGTTGCCAGCCCACTCCACGAAATCATCATGTTGCTCGTGCTTCGGATCAGCTAGAGCTTCAAGGAACTCAAGATAACCCCAAATACCGCCGACGTCTTCTGGTGGGCAGTTCATCTCACCTTCAACGCAAAGTGGATATCTACCGCCTTTCTCCGCACGGAGACATCCCTCGAATAGAACCTCATGTCCCCAGCCGTCACCAAAGTCGTACTTATATAGGAAATGGAATCGCTTTCCGTCCTTTGGAATAATATCACTTATCTTGATGACAGTGGAATCGACACACTCAAAATCCTCGAACCCATCGTCCAGTAGTTCGGGATCACCGTAGCGTTCCCCATCGATCTCGAACTGATGAAGATGAGAGTTGGTCCAGCCCATCGCTGTCTGGATTCGTTCATGGAACTTGTCCAACGTGGAGTCCTTGACCTGAATTCGTCGCCAGATTTGCGGCTGAGATTCGAGCAGCGTGATCTTAAACTGGTACAGCCGCTCCGAAGCTGGAATTGAGCCAATGCCATTGGAGTTGTCGAGGGCCTTGGTGACGGCATCCACAATATGTCGTAGAGAGTTTCGCTTCATACCGTTATCGGCGTGGGAGCGTGCGACTTCGGCCTTCTGCTGGATCGACTCAAGTTCTTTGGTGGTGAAAGAGATCGTGCGAGAATTATTTTCGTTGAGCTTCAAACGGTCGGTGAGGTTCGGTAGCATGTCGGCAATGACTTTGCGCTGGGCGGCAGTCAGGAGGACGTTGAAGGTCTCAATCACTTTGCTCATTTCTACTAACACATAAAGTTATCCTTGCGGAGACGAACCGGTCATCCACCGCCTTCTGCTGGAATCGAGTCCCATTTGGCGAATGCATCGAAGAGCGAAAAATATGGCACCTTGACGAGCGGAATGTTGAGCGACGACGACAGCTTGAGAAGCTCCTTCGCCTGCGGATCGGAGTGGATGAACTCGTCGCAGACTGAACGGGCGAATTGAACGGAGTTAATCGGCATCTGCTTCACCCTCTTGTTCGTCTGGTAAAGTTCCTCCGGCAAGGTGCTGACGAGCCGCTCCTACGACATTTGTGACAAGTGGCCGGTCTGCTTCGGGTAGTTCATCGACCATGGACTCAAGTATGTCGATGACTTCACCCGCATGTTCACCGAAAAACTGATCCAGAACTTCGGTGTCAACGGTCATGCGCTCACGCCCGGACACACGAGCACCGAGCAGAACACCACAATTCGCCGCTGCTAGAACATTGCCTTGTCTCAGCCCGTCGAGAATGTAATCGCCAAGCCAGCACCATGACTGCACGTCTGCAAGAATCCTGCCGCTGTCATTGCCCGGATCGAAGACCAATTGGTACAGAGTTGCCGACGCATTCGTGTTCAATCTGGCAGCGAGAGTTTCGCCATCTGTCACTTGTGCTTTTACTATGTCCAACAGATGTTGACGAACGGGTCTACCGTCATCGAGTCTCAGGATTGAATACTGCCCCGGATTGCCATAGTAGTGCCACAGCCCATTGACCATCTCGATACTGCTCGAGGCGGCTTCTGAGATTCGATCTTGCAACCAATCCCGGCTCTCTGGCTGGTTGGAAACTCGCCGATTGGCGAATCGCCATGTGTGGACAAATCCCTGCGAGTCGTGGCAAGCCAACGAGCCTTGTTCCGTCAGTATTCGCCGGATGACCTGCTCGCAGAGCAGCAGGATTTCGTTCCGCCGATTTGCAAAGACTCCACCGGCAAGGTTCTCCCAGATATCGGCGTATCGGGGCAACGTGGTCAACTTTGTCACCAACTCAGTCGCTATGCCCGGTGAATCCAGCCAAGCAAGAATGTCACGGATGACCTCCTGATCTCTTACATCATCCCCATCGATTGCTTCGTTGATGGCACGAATCCAATACCGCTCTTCAGAGACATGTTGTTGACCACTCTGGGAATGTCCATGCCGGGAATTGTCTACAAGCCAGTATTCCGTTGCTGGTAAGATGAACACCATCACTTGAAGTGCGGCTGCTGGGTACCATTCCACATTTTCAGTCGTGCGATTCCAGTCGTCGAGAATTGACTGTCGAATCCCGTCCAGTCTTTCCTGTCCGAATGCAGGTTGTTGACTTGGGGGCGAGTGCAAGCGATCCCAACGACGCATGAGAAACTGAAACCCTTCCGGGGCACCAAACCGCAAGATGTTGACGGCAAGCAGGTGATTGAAATCAATCTCACCGTGTAACGTCCTCCATGCCAAAAAAGTGCGACCTAGAGCATGTCTCAGAGAGCGAGGAGTGTTGAGTAAAGAGGCAACCGCCTGCGGCAAAGAAAACTCCTCGTAATCCCACATCAGCATTCCACTCAATGGATTCCACTCGTAGTTTCGATTTGGGTCACTTAGTCCCACATGAGGGTAAAATGTGTCGTCGAGACATCGCTGACTAACTCGATCAATCAAGCCGGATGAATGGTGTGGCTGGATTGTTCTCAGGAACTCGATGTGGTCACAGAGCTTGGCGTAATCGATGCGTTGCGACGACGAAAGACCTCCGGTGAGTACAAAGCTGAAATTGGAATGCTCCTTCAGTCGTTCAAGGAACGCCAGAACCTCTTGAATTTCAAAATTGCGAGTTTCGTTTCGATCCAAATCCTCAACAATAAAAATCAGTCGCCCATCAATGCTGCCCAACAGATCGGAAAGACGAGAGAATTGATCCATCGGTTCAAGGCTATTCAGAACCAGATTTGAGATCGTCTCTACCCAATCTCCTCCTGCGGAGAAAGTCTGTCGATACGAATCTGGCAGTGAATCAACTTGAAAGGTATCGATTGTTTCAGTGACTTTCGCAACTGCCGAGTTCAGCATGTCATGAATAGCAGACGCCGATGTTTCGAAGCCCCAGCAGCTATGGTGACACACAAAGTATTTGCGACCATCAACCTCACGTCGTTTCAGGCGATCCTTCACCCAGCTTACGATGCTTGTCTTACCTGCTCCGTAGGGACCCACAATCCCAACGGATCGAGTACCTTCCGAGACGAGGATGCTTACACGATGAGCCACAGATTGGTTTCCGAGGAAGTCATACCTAGCTGGTTCATCAGATTTGAGCCAAGGCTCGATTTCTTCCCAAGGGGCGTTTTCAATGTCCTGTAGAGTTACACACTCGGTTGACTCATCTTGCTTTGCTTTAGATTTCCGAAACCTGTGATAAGCCTCCGCCCACAAACCCGAATACCAGCCGACGACCAAGATTGAACCGAGTCCGTAGCCTAGCCATTCCCAAACAGTGGCACGGTAGCCATCGGCGTCGAAGCCGCCAAAAATATCGACAACTGCCACCACGATCCACGCCAGCAGAGCAGCAAGCCATGCTGGAGGATACGTCCTACAGTGTTCGAGATGCCCAATCTGTGGTGATAAAAGCTTGAATAAAACTCCGGTAAATGTAACGCTCAATGAGAACGTGGCGATGATCCTCACCCAATTATTTAACCCGTTGAAATACTCGTGAAGGGCTTTCGGCTGAACTCGAATCAGCGGTAAGAGGATTCCCGCTGCAAGAACGGTCAAGGCAAATATGAGAATTGCGTGATGCCAATGGGTTTTTGTTTTCACCTGACTGCTCCCTCTACCACACAAGCATTCAACCGTTCTCGTCTCTTTTCCCAGTCCGGCATGAGCTTTCTCAACAATCGGTAAAATCTTGGACTGTGATTATATTCTTGTAGATGGCAGAGTTCGTGTACGATTACATACTCGATGAACATTTTAGGAGCGATAATGAGTTCAGGGCTATTTATATTATTGCTTCGACTGGTGCTCCAGCCAGTTCCCATGATTTCATGATGTCTTGACATAGATAGGCCATTTCCGGGAAAAACATAATATCTGAAATACCAGTCAGCTGAATTTCCTCCCGTATTTTTATGATGTGTTTCTTAGGAATCACAATTTTTGCTAAGCGTGGTTTTTCTTCTGATGCTAACATCACTTCGAGCGGTTTATTTATTTTCCCATGCATTGTGAAAACACCTCGCTGAGCAGTTAAACGGCGATTATTATGATGAGGCATTAAAGCAATTGGTTTCTTCGGAAATCGATCTTTTTTAAAAAGTTGTTTTGAGAAATACCTAGCAATTTTTCGACGATCATATCGAAACACTTCATTTTTACCTTTAGACCACTGATTTAAATACCACGGGTCGAGCATCCATACCACTGCATCTGCATTGGGCTTACCACCTTTTCCCTGCCAATCACCTACGGCAAAATATAAGCCAACCAATGATGACTCCGACCAGTCAAGGAGTCTGGTCGGAAGGCCGTAATGTTGCATCAGAAAACTCCACTCCCAGAGGGATTGTGGTTGCCGTCCTTCCAGTAATGGAACAGCCCGTCGCTGGAATTCATCTTGAAGATCGTCTTCATCAATACCTTTCGCTCTTTTTCCGAGACGATACCAACCGGGTAGTAGAGTGTGATTCACGCTACTGAGTCCTCTGAACCATGGATCGATGAACTTTTTCTTCGTCTCCCACGATTCACGGATTTTCATTGAATGCGATAAATAATCTGAAAGCGACTTAGCAATAAGAGTAGTAAAAGCTGTTTTTTTACTCATCACAGTGGGCCCATATTAGAACTTTTCATACTTGTTTTACTGGTTTGCATCGCTGACATGGTGCTAACTTCCCACCAATTCCTTTTGATGCCCATTCATTGAGCTCATCGACATCATTGGAACATATTTTGAGATAGTCTTTCGTTGTCCAATTTGATCGCTTTGGAGAAGAAATATCGCTACAGGATGATCGATGTAGAATAAGATATTTTGGAGATGGTGGGTTCAGGGCATTTACTACAAATCCATTCGGATTCTCATAGATCCATCGCAGGTAGTGTTCGTCATCGTTGATAATGATGATCATTTAATAGCTCTTCCAGATATTTCTCTTCAATATCTACTAACTAAATTCAACTAGTTCGTCCAAGCCGTAGTCTTGCAGGACGTGGACGACCTAAATGATGAGAATATCCTTTTAGTGATGTCGCCATGTTACAAAATTGCGAAGCCCCAAATAGATCTGGAAATGCAGTTAGATGGTTGATATTCATTCTGGACAATGAGCGAAGGCAAACATCACGTTCTAAGTTTGGTATCCGTAATTTCAAAAGCACAGGCACCTCCCATGCTTCATCATGATATTTTCTTACCCAAGTTTCTAAATCAATATGCAATGGGCAGCGTGAAAATAACCCTCCCTGATTCACTAAACGTGGATTTTCTTGAGAAAGCGGAGAAAAGAAATACACAAATTCAGCTTCATTGTTTCCTTTACTTCTGAACTGTTTACATCTTTGTTCCACCATCTCTTTTGCAATAGCATAAATTACCCGATATTCAGTTTGAGGTTCTCCATTTTCTACAAAAGCAAAAAATGCAGCGAGAAAAGGAGAATTCGTCCAATCAAGAAGCGGTGTAGCCAGACCATAATGCTGTCCCAACGCCCACAGGTAGTCCCCGACCATTTCCTGAGACTGCTCTCTACTACGCCCTCGAATGGCATATTGAAAATCAAAATAATGTCGTTCTGCTAAATCATTTAATTTTTCTGATGGAAGGGAAGCAAGGTGAGGCTGTGCTTTAATGAGTCTTGAAAGAGTAGGCTCCAACAACCAGTTATCACACCGATGTCCACGAAAAACGTACTCAGAGTCGTGAATGAATTGCGTATTTATATATTCTTGAAATTGCATCCAAGAACCAAAAGTAACTGTTCGGATACCATTTTCCGTATTTTCTTTCTGCCATTCTCGATCAACTTCATTAGACATTTACCAAGTCCTCAATTTGCTACATCGCTCCGACACCAACATATTTATCCTATGATCGACTGTGCAATCCAGAAAGAAATCCCAGTATAAAATCTCTGGCAGAATACTAATCCGCTACTATTTTTCAGCGACATTCTTAGATTTCATATCCAACCCCCAATTATAAACTAGTACGTTCGAACTGATCAGACAGCCGTTTCAGGAACAGCATCCCGAAAATGAATTATTTATACTCTGAGGCATCCATTTTTCCCCGGAGAATGTCGCAGGCAGCGAAGACCATATGCTCCAGCCGTGCTAACGTCAGTTTTTGCTTAGACATAAGTGGTTGGTCTTTGGTGATATATTTTTAAATAATGCGGACACACTTATTTCCCAGAGTACCAAAACATGGAGATTTGTTCAATAATTGGATCTGCGTCTTTTTAGACGGTTTGAAATGGGATTTTCTTAGATCTGAGCAACGATAAACAGTAAAGCGGCATAAGAAATGTTGTCATTTTTATATTCAACCTTTATTCCCATACTTCTGATGTTTTGCGGTATAGGCGTGATGGTCGCTGTTGCCTACGTATGGAAGCGAAAACAAGACCGGAAGCACCGACAATCACCGCTGACACAGGATTTGATGCGTCCCCCCGGATACTCACTTCAACAGAAAGTAAATGAACTCAATGATGAGGTCTCGTTTTCTTTTATTCTTATGCTTTTAATCCCTTTCTTGCTCTACTCACTTCATGTAAGTCAATCCTATTTTGGTGATGTTCCAGAATCACTTCCCCGCACGATTATCATGCTCATCGTAAGTCTGGTGGCTATTGCCTTTCTGGGATATCGACTCACAAAGGTTTTAACAGAAAGAAAGAATAATGCCCTTGGTTTACAGGGCGAGATGTTTACTGGTGAAGAACTCAATCAGTTGATGCTTTGTGGCTGTCGAGTTTTCCATGACATTCAATTTGATTATGGAAATATCGATCATGTAGTGGTCAGCCCCAGCGGAGTTTATTCAATCAACACAAAAATGCGAGGTAAACCAAAAGTTGGTGAAGGTAAAGCTGATTTAATTATTGATCATCAAAAGAATTCTCTATGCTTTCCTGACTATGAACATCCTATTCCTACAAAGCAACTTGAAACAGAATCTCATTGGCTTTCCCAACATCTAACATCGTCAGTTGGTAGTCAGATTGAGGTGCAATCTATTCTTGCTCTTCCCGGTTGGTATATCAAACAACGGATTGGACGGGGATCTGTATATGTTATCAATCCAAAGAATCCCAAGAAGTTCTTTGTAGGTAATCGTGTCATATTAGATCCAACCAAAATTCAACAGATCGCACACCAGCTAGAACAATTATGTAGAAATGTTGAACCAGTTTTTCGTGAAAAGAAAAGATGATATTTGCTTCCCTTACCGCTTGAGTAAGAGAACAGACTTAATAAAACGGATAGTTCCAGCGGCTAAATTCGAATTCATACTGAAATTCCAGAGATTGATTTGATTAGCAGAAGGTTTAGACAAATAATGACTGCCCAGTTTTATTTTTATGGAACATTTAATGAGGGAAGAGACACTCTTCCATCGAGAAATTTCAGCTTCGTGATAGAAGAAGATCAGGAAGTAGACGTCCCTTCTTTTTTGGTTTGGTTTTTTCGGGATACAGAAAACGAAGCATTACTTTGCAAGATCAGTCGGACAACAAAGCCTGCCGATATCGGGATGACCATCCATCTCTATGATGTAAGAAATATACACCTCGTAAGTCATGGAATATTCAATTCTGTCTATCCAGAATCAAAAGATCTTCTAGACATGTCTGGTAAAGACAAAGTCTCCGACATGCTCTTAATGCGTCAATTAATAGTAGTACCAGACTCAAAGATAGAACTTGTTAAGAATGCAATACTTTACAGCAATAAAAACACAATTGATGAATCATATTTTTCTTTCAAGGGACCTCCCGCCAACTCAGAACTCCAAGTTCAATCCTCAGATGCTCTCCAGACTGCATTAAAATTATTTGGTTTGAATCCTCAAGATGTCCCAGAATTAAGAGAGCACCAGATTCTAGATTTTGACATAGAAAATATATTCCACAGAGGTGAAAAGATCCTCAATACACCAGATGGAAAACACCTTTTCGAACATAATGGACGTCAACTTTATCTACATAAGGTTGACCGAACCAAAATCGAAGAGTGTCTGGGGGTAGACTTCATTTATAATTTTCTCGATGACAGACGGCTAGTTTTCGTTCAGTACAAATGTCAGAAACCGAAAGGAAAATATTATCCAAGCAGTGATGCGAGTCATGATTCTGAAATTGAACGAATGAAATCAATTCCCGGTTTAGACTCTTGTCCTAATTTACAACTAGCTGATGATTGCTCTGCGAGGCTCTGTAGATGTCCTGTTTTCATAAAACTATGCAAGAGAGAAATCTCAAAACTCCACTCAGTTCCATTGGGGGTTTATTACCCTCTCTGTATTTGGAGATATATGGTCTCAAATCAGAAGGGGCTTTCCGTCAATAATGCCCCTCATTTCAATAACAAACAATTTCAAGAATTAGTAAAAACTGGGTTGATTGGATCAACAAAATCACAATCAGTTGACATCAACAATCACCTTGTCAATATTTCGAACGATAATCGATTAAAATTGATCTTCGATGAGAAAAGCATAGCTAATTGATTCGACAATCATTTTTACTTCTCAATAAATGAAAACATCTCATATGCGTTACTTCATCTTGACGTGGCATCCTCACAAATGGGAATGGAAAGATATTCATTCCTGTGTCCAGAGCACAAAAAACAATAATCCAGTCGATGAACAATGGAGTTTTGGTAATCGAAAAGATGCCGATTTAGGGGATCGTGTTTTTCTGTATCGCCAGAAAGACAACAGGGGAATAATTGCTTCTGGCATAATCACGTCCGATGGTGTCTATCTTGATAAACACTTTTCAGCCCCGACGAAGGAAGGCAATTGTGTTGATTGTCGATTTGAAAATATCGTCATGCCAAATGATGTGCTTAGCGTTGATGATTTGAAAGTGATCAAGACTGATGTTCCGTGGGACCGACTACAGGCATCTGGCGTTGAAATCCCAACAGATCAAGGACACTTAGTTGAAAATCTTTGGCAAGCACATCTCAGAAATATAGGAATGAAAAGCGACGAGGCACAAATAGACTTCTCTCAGTTGATTAGAGGTTATAGATATGACAGGAATCAACTTGCTGCATTATGGGGATACGAAGACTTCCATGCTATAGGACGAGGGATTGTCACTCCGGCAAATGAAAAGACAATCATCCTCTTTGTGTCAGAAAAGCACCAGCCAACTTCAACACAGTACGACAATCGCTTTGATGGTGAGCTTCTATGGATGGACGGTGAAGAAAAGCATGGCAATGACCTTCGACTGATGAATACTCTTCATGAAGATGAAGTGCATCTTTTTTATCGGTCTGAAAAAAAGTCACTTTTCACTTATCATGGACAAGTCTTTCTTGTTGAAAGCGAAATAAAAACAACTAGTCCCAGCCGGTTTCTTTTTTCGGTTTCTAATAAGCTCCCAGTTCAGATAGACCAGATAATAGATGAATATAATCCTGAAATTTTCGAAGGCGAAAAGGAAGGGCTGAGGAAGCTACGGTTACACGTTACCTATGAAAGAAGTAAGAGAAATCGTGACGCCGCCATCAAAATTCACGACCCTGTTTGTAAAGCTTGTGATTTTAATTTTGATACATTCTATGGCCAAGAATTAGCTCAATCATACATTGAAATTCATCACACTACTTCAATCACAGAACTAAATGGAAAGCAAATTGATCCAAACATAGACTTAGTTCCTCTGTGTGCGAACTGCCACAGAATGGCTCATCGCAGCAAAGGGAAGATATTGACTGTAGAAGAGATACAGGAACAAATTAAAAAACAAAAGACTGCTTCGGGTAATATTTAAAGCTCCATCGATCCACGATATAAGAAAGAATTACATGCGTTACCTCACAGCCATCGTGACTCTGCTCATCGTTGGGATTGTCCTTGCAGCCCCACCAAAGGTTGTTGACACTCTCACTGGAAAAGTGATCGGTGTTACGGATGGGGACACCATCAAGGTACTGGTCAACCGCCAGACTGTCAAAGTGCGGCTGGAGGGCATTGACGCCCCCGAATCGAGCCAGAGCTTTGGGACAAAATCCAAGCAGGCATTATCTAAGATGGTCTTCGGGAAAACCGTAACCATAAAGAAGACAGGGGAGGACCGATATGGTCGCACCCTTGGAATCATTATGGTGAGAGATGTAGACGCCAATGCTAAAATGATTGAGGATGGATGGGCATGGCACTACAAAAAATATAATGACGAAGAACGACTGGCTAAATTAGAGACATCAGCACGTATGGCGAAACGTGGTTTATGGGCTGATGCCAATCCACTGCCTCCGTGGGAATATAGAGCCAGAAAAAGAAGTCCAAACAATACGCCAGCAACAATGTTTTGGCTGAATACATCTTCCAATGTGAGGCACAACGAGAACTGCGAATATTTTAAGAATACGAAACGTGGTCGGACTTGTGGGCCGAACGATGGAAAAGCATGTGGTAGGTGTGGAGGGTGATGACTATTACTGAAAATAGCATATCGACAAAGCGGTGTTCAAAGTCCAGAATTGAGCATAAGCTTCTTTGTTCGGAGCATCTCCTATTTCATCAGAAGGTCATTCGATGAAGAATTTCTCCTCAATGAACAATCACTGTGTTTTCAACGCTTTCATTTTTCTTCTGTTGTGTAGCGGATGCAGACACATCAATGAACCCGCTACCAATACGAAACCTTCTATCAACTCGGAAAAGAAGGAAATCGAAGCGATCAAGGCACTCGGAGGAATAATTCATCGTGATGACACGGGCAATGGCATTGAAGTCGATTTTTCTTTCAGCACCATAAGTGATGCAGGACTTGTGCATCTTCAAAAGCTGACCAATCTAACGACATTGAATCTTGAAAACACCAAAGTCAGTGACGCAGGACTTGTCCATCTTAAAGGGCTGACCAGTCTGACCACATTGAACCTTGAGTTCGCCCGAATCACTGATACAGGACTTGTCCATCTTGAAGGGCTGACCAGTCTGACCACATTAGATCTTTCAGATACCAAAGTCAGTGACACAGGTCTTGTCCATCTTAAAGGGCTGGCCAATCTGACATCATTGGACCTTTACAGCACCAAAGTCAGTGATGCAGGACTTGTGTATCTTGCAGAGCTAACCAACCTGACGAACTTGGACATTGCACTCACTGGAGCCAGCGATGTAGGACTGGTGTATCTCAAAGGGCTGACCAAGCTGACGAGATTGAACCTATTATACACCAACATCAGTGACACAGGACTTATACATCTGAAAGGGATGACCAAACTGACGACATTGGATCTTGCACTCACCAAAGTCAGTGATGTAGGACTTGTGCATCTCAAAGAACTGACCAATCTGACGGTATTGAACCTTTTACGCACCGACATCAGTGACGCAGGACTAATACATCTCAAAGGGCTGAGCAAACTGACAGCATTGGACCTTTCATACACCAACGTCACAGATGCAGGACTTGAGCATCTCAAAGGGCTGACCAATTTAATGGAAGTATGGTTGCAAGGAACTAAAGTCACAAAAGAGGGAGTGATGAAATTGAAGGCAGCAATACCCGATTGCAAGATTGAACACAAGATTGAATATTAGAAATGTATGTAAGCTGTTTCAAAACTGTGAAGCAGAGGCCAAACCATTCTGTGAGATCATCCGCTTCATCAACTTCTCTCACGCCCAAATCAGCTATTTCTATTTTCTCGATTCCACCATCCTCTTAAATGCATCTTCTGGTCTGCCATATCCATCTGACTTTTTCTCAGCAATTGCTGATAGTAAAAAGTCATTCAGTTTAAAGCCCACTTCATGTGGTGGCATTTGATCTTCAACCAGCAAGATCTGAGCACATTCCACCAGTTGATTCATCGAGCTTGTCACAGATCGGTTCAAGGATTTCGAAAATTGAACTGTTTCAATTTCTGGAGCGATAAATTTCCTGAACGCCCATTGATTGGCATCGTCGGCTGTGAAATCTCTAATACAGTTCAAAGCACCTTCGACAAAGTATTTTTGATTTGTGATTCCCTTTGCCGGCATCACGCACGAGTACAGTGATTTTGTATTACTCAGTAAAATGTACTGACGACGATTTGCTGGAAAAATGTGGCACGACCAGTCTGCGAATGGATTCTGATGTAAGGGAAGGGCTTCTAATGTTCCAGTTTTGATTTTCTGATTGAGCTTTTGGGAGAGGCGGAAGATCATCGGAGTTCTTTTAATATTTATTTGTTTGCAATTACATTCAAACCAGTATAATAAACCAGCCGTCTGGAGCAGGCACACAGACTGCTGTTTTTCTACTATATTTATCCTCTTGGGTTAATCCCTAATAATGCTCAAACTCTCTCACTGTGCCTCCATCTTCTTATGCCTGCACTTTGCAGCCCCCTTTGCATTCTGTGATGATTCCAACCTCATCTCCGAACTCCGTAAACTCCCCGAAGTCCATTCTGTCACATCCACACCAATCAAAACCAAACCCAAACAGATCATCATTCATCTGCTGAACTGGCACTATTTGTCCAAGGAAGATTATGCCGCTGATCTATCAGATAGTAAATTATCAGAATCTGAAATCGATAAGCGGTATTTTGAATTTCTGAATGATGTGGAAGCGATCCAGAAAGAACAGAGACAGATCGTGAGATATTTGATTAAGAAACACAAAGTTCGATCTGTTTATATGGAAGGGCTCACTGAAAAGAACCTGAGTGCATTCAACAGCTTCATCAAAACGCTTAGGGAATTTGAAGTGCCAGAAGGTGATGGTGCTTTGGATCTATTCTTTAAAGAGCAGTACAGGCGGGACTGTTTACAGATGGGAGCAGCCGCTCAGTTGTTGATATCAAATGAATTGAAAACTGTTGTGCCTCTTGAAAACGCAGAAGCTTTTGAAGCGGCTAATCCAATTGGAAAAGATGGCAAGATTCAATTTGATGAAAAGGCAGAAGAGAAACGTGAAGATGAGATGATCAAGATCTTAATGAAGAGGAATGGGCTCAAAGTAATTGTATTGGGAGGTGGGCATGATTTAAAGAATAATCTGGAGCGGATGAAGTTGGGTTCGGTTTTGTATGTTCGAGTGAGTGGAAAGCAGTATGAGAGGGTTGTGAAGGATGAAAAGTAAGTATGTCTCAATTCACTTCATCGGCACATCGCTTTCAGCGAATAATGTCACCCTTTCCTCGAAAGCAAATTGACAATCCAGATGAAACGATTCGCCCCTTGCATATCGACATGAATACTTATAGGTAGAGTATCGTATTCTCTCGGTATCAGCTTTACTTCAAAATCATTCAGCCTCATGGCCTAAATCTCGCATTTCACAGGCCCTCAAGGAATCATGCCAAATAATGAAAGTTGACTTTGATATGGAAGAGATCGGTGATTACGGCAAATTGTAAATTTCAGCGATAATATTTTATGAGAAACTTAACAAAATAAACTTGAAACCCGATATGCTCATGCATACACTGTCTGATGTTTGCCACCGGCAATACTATTTTCAGCACAGGAAGTAGTATAGTCATCACATAAATACTTGAATTAAAGAAATGCTATATATTGAGTGTATAGAGAAAAATATTAACAGGAAAGGTTACTACAATTATGGGAATTACAGTTTTAATTTGTGGTGGAGAACCACCTGATGATGAGCATCTGGACCCAACACCCAACCCTCCTGAACCGCCGCCCTTTCAGTGTCACACTTTTGCACAGTTTCGTGACCACGGACCTAAGCTGCTAGGCCTCATGAATGAATACCTACTTGATATCAACTGTGAAGCCGCTGTAAATTCACCAAGCCAAGACACCCTCGCTCTGTGTCTTGGTGAAGCTTTTTCTGCATCACATGCAAACCTCGTACACGCCTATCATAGTAATAATACAACTCTTGTCCCACACGAGTGTTTTGCGTTAAGTGCCTTGTCTGCAATGTGGAACTACGCAGTTTCATTTCAGGTACGGGGGTCACAGTTCTCTCTTGTGACTAGTGAAATATCTGAAAGTGATATAAGGCAGAAACTTGATGAATACCTCGGTACTTTTCCACCACCCAAAGAGCAATGGCAGGACATATATGTGACACTTGCCTGCAATTGTTACACGAAAATAATCGGTGAGCTAAAATATTGTACCAAAAATGGAAACGAAGTGACTGTCTTCCATCACCTCAATGTCTTATTAGATATTCTGTGTGAAATGGTCAGAATACACATGTTTCGACGACCTCAACTTACAGCATCGCAAGTGTTTCAAAAGTGAAGCATTCGGCTCTTCTTAGTTCACCATCTGTTTCGGGAGAATTTCAACCTGAGTATTCTCGTCGATAATCTAGTAGCTTTCCAAGAGAGAGAATGATCGGATTGAGTTGAGGTCTAACTGTTACCGTAATAAGGCTTCGCTTCCCTATCACAGTTTAAAAATATACAAGATGGTGAGCGATGATATAGCCAGACGTTGGTGCCACCATGTTCAGAGAGGGGGATGATAGGGAGATCTCCGTGTAGAGTACACCAGTTACACTTAATTGGAATGTATCGAGTGGTACTGTATATGTTACTTCTATGCCAGATAAGCCCGTGACTGCGGCTTTCAAATCATGGTAGACGCAACCGTCCGCCTCTGGGACAATGGAATATAGGCGTATGGCTGGGGAGATTCAGGTCAAGAACCAGAACGATTTGGGGCGTTAAGGTTGAATTTCAATATATAATGATTAAGTTCATCTATGATAGAGCAGGTTTCAGTTTCACACCTGTTCTGTCACGAACTGAATAAATAGCATAGCCGTTTTGTCTTTCATTTTCCGCACATGTTCTGATTCCCTGATCTCATTGAAATTTGAGACTCCAATACATCGGACATCCATCATATCTCATTCTAACCTTATAATTATAGTTTTTTATCTGCGAACGCTTTTGCCTGAATCAGTCTCATAAAACCCATGCCAGCCTCCATCTCAACTCTCACTGAGAGCCCCCTCTACGACACAGAATTCTGGCTGACACCCACAAAGCAAGCAGTCAACACAACCTCTATCAGGAAACGGCCAGTGTCAAACAATCAACAAATCCGCACGGAAATTACAAATCAAATCATTAACGCTCTTGAGAGTGGATTGCTCCCACCGTGGCGAAGACCGTGAAAATCAGCAGGGGGCGTAGGATTGCTTAAGAATGTAGTCTCAAACAATCTTTACGAAAGTGTAAAGAAATAAATTACCACTCCAGTATGAGCCCACTCCATTACAACGTGAAACTTGAGACTCACCACGCCGCCTTCACCTGCGCCGTACCGTAAGACACTACAAATATAGCCATATTCTCTCCACATTCCATCGCCTCAAAGCCCCATTTCAGTCCCAAATCGGTTCAAATTCTCATTTGAGCGTTTGCGACAAGCGGCCTCTTTCTCGATTCTCATGCGATTCCCGAGTTGCTCGCCACGGCAGTAATAGGACACCGGCAAGACTAGATTTGCTGCCGCCATAGCACCGCAAAATAAGACCACATCCTCGGCATAAAGGACACCGGTAACAACGTCGTTCCCAATCCCATCACAAAGGACGACGCAATGCCAAGCCAAACAGAACTTCGCCAGCAGATTACAAACGAGATTATCAAATCTTTACAGCAAGGGATCGCACCTTGGAAACAGCCATGGTCTTCTGACCCATGCTGCGGCAGACCGACAAATGCTGTCACAAAGAAACCCTACAACGGCATCAATGTGTTGCTTCTCGGAATGCACAATAGAGATCATATGAGTCACGGTAAATTCTTCGCTACATACAAGCAGTGGCAGTCCATTGGCGGACAAGTGATGGCACGACCATCGGGTGTTCCCAAGGGAAAATGGGGTGCGAAAGTCGTTCTCTACAAGCCGATTTCAAAAACGAAGACCAATCGTAAGGGCGAAGAGGTCGAAGACAATTATTGCGTCATGCGGCAATTCACCGTTTTCAACATCAATCAGGTTGAAGGCGATCATCTGGATCACCTGCGAGTCGGTTTTTGCGACAATACTGATCCTGAAGTGTCGTTTCGAGAAGCTGATGAACTAATCTCTAACACTGGTGCAGGCATCATGCACGGCGGGAACAAAGCCTTCTATGATCCAGCAATCGATGTGATCCAGATGCCGCACAAACACCAGTTTGACGGTCCTGCATATTATGAAACTCTATTCCATGAATTGTGCCATTGGACAGAGCATCCTGACCGACTCGATTGGGATCGCAGTAAAGAAGGAAACTCTTATGCGATGGGCGAACTAATCGCTGAAATGTCGTCATGCTTTGTTTGTTCTGAATTGGGCATTCCGTTGACTGAAGGGTTGGACAATCACGCTGCATATCTTGGGCACTGGCTCATGGCTCTGGAGAGCGATCCGAGCTTCATCTTCCGTGCGAGCACACAAGCGTCGAAGGTTACTGATTACCTCTTGTCCTTCAGTCCAACGCACGCCGAAGAGTATGAACCACTAATCGTGGTGTGACTTGCTAAGCGGGGAAGTAGATGAAGTTGCCTCCTCGCTTTCGCTCCATAGGAAACTGATCAGCCCCATGAAAAATCATGGGGCTGATCAGTTTATAGTATACCGCCATCAATGGCATCAGCAACCTTTCTCAACGTCTTTGGAATTGAAATCCAGCATTTTCTAATGGTATCAATTCTTATTTTTGACATTGCATCTCGCCAATAAAACCCGATACAAAATCCGATAACTGACTCTGGTACAACCTTGGTTGGAAACAAATCGTTAAGAAATGTGCCAACGAACGCACCACCGACAATATCGGAAATTGCACGTCGAACAAAATTATTCTTGTAGTATCGGCGGGAATAAAAAAAGAGAAATCGGCTTAATCCACCGAGTGCGCCTGCAAGATTTTGCAGAAGTGATGTAAAGTGTTGTTCCCATTGCGGGAAGAGAGACGGCGTTACGTTTAGAAGAATTGTAAATGCGAGGAATAGGAGCAATAGGGATATAGGCGGCTCCCCGTCATCGTCATCACCTCCTTCAGAACTTTTATCGCCTCCACCACCGTTGTCACCTTCTTCTCCAGAGCCTTCTCCGCTAACGCCTACATCTCCGGTTTCTATGCAGTCCGAAGATTCGGATACTTCAGTTCGATTCTGCACGGGGTGATAGTCCTTCGGAGTATTCTGTTTTTGATCCCATGATTCAATGTGGGTTGGACCGCCTCCAAGCCAAATCGAGACAACGCATTTATTTCTAGTAGCCTTTTCCGACTCGACTGCACTTGATCTTACTCGTGGCAAGTCCGGTAGTGTTAAACCTTTTGCGTTATCACAGTCTTGTGCAAAGGCTTGACCAATCGGGCTATCATAACCACGGTGCCCTCTGTTCGTATTCAAACTCAGCATAATATCGTCTCCTTAGCGAGCGGGTTTTATCGATAATACAAAGCGTCTGATCAACCTTTCTAAAACAAGGAAATGTGAAACATAATCTCCCATTTTGGGCATACATATCACAGTTTGTCAATATGTTATATTCTCTACGTAAAAAACTTCCCCCCAATTACGAGTTATGACGGGGGTTTGTCGTTTTGCGATTTACTCTTCTGCTCGTGCCTTGGCTTTCTCTAGCGCTCCTTTTTCCCAAGTATTTCAACGTCCTTTCTCTCCATCAACTGGCGTTCGCTATGGCAATTGCTGATTACTTCGCTGAAATCCTAGCCGAAAATGATGTGTACTCGCACATAGCGGTGTATAGGACACCGGCAAGAGAACTGACAAGACACAATCAACTTCGCAACGGAGAATTTGAAATGAACATGCCGAATGACAACAACGACCAGATTCCATTTTTCCAAAATCCCACGTTTGAAAAACCTATAACCGCTCTTGAAGAGCGACAACAACTTTTGGCGCATCATGTGCGGCTTGTGGCTCGCAAACACAATCATGCTCTCTTCGTTTTTGGTGCCCAAGGTGGACTTGGGAAAAGCCGGACGATTCTCCAAATTTTGGACCAAGAGAATATCGAACCAGTTTTAATAAATAGCCATGTGACGCCGTTAGCATTTTACTCAATTCTTTTTCGCTATCGGAGTGAAGAAGTCATCTTCATGGATGACGTAGATTCAGCTTTTTCCTCCATGGCCCACTTAGGACTGTTGCGAAGTGCGCTTTGGGGATCACCACGAGTCGTAACATACGGTTCGAGCCAGTTGCCGAGCGACCTTCCCTCTTCTTTTGAAACAACAGCAAGATTCATTTTCGCCGCCAACGTCATTCCGAAAAAAAATGATGCTTTCAAGGCAGTCCTCTCCAGATGTGACATTTTTGAGCTTTCTGCGACAAATGAAGAAGTGGTTGATTTGATGAGATCAGTTTCGAAAAAGGGATTCCAACATCTAACCCCCGAAGATTGTGGCATGGTGATCGATTACATCGCCGAGAATGCGGATGACCGGCAACTTTCGATGAGATTACTGGGACCGTCGCTTCGCAAGCTGCTTTATGCACGTGGCGAAGGTATCGACTGGAAGCCAATGATCAAAAGTCAGTTGCAGACTCTTGGACGAAAGAACGAATCGACGAAGCGTCTCGATAGCAAAACTAAGGATTTACGGATCTTGCAAAACGCAATTCAGAAACATCCCGGCAGCGTGCAAGAGCAGGAGAAGGCATGGAGGCAAGCAACGAGCAAATCGAGAGCCAGTTTCTATCGTTGTCTCCAGCGTCTCCGTGCTGAACAAGGAGAGTAGGACACCGGTAAGTGAGTTGTAACAACAATCCAACTCACAACGGAGTCCAAACAATGAGCGAGGTAAAATCATGTGCGGTTTTCAACGGTCACGAACTCAAAGACATTCCAGTAATCAATCCGGGCAACTGGTTTGGCAAGACTTGGCTTGTCGAAATCGGGGGATCTTATTGGCCACTGTTTCTGATCGTCGAAGCAGACACCGTACAGGACGCCATAGACGAACTCGCAGGCAACGAAAAATACGGTCACAACATTACTGTCTCTGATGATGGTCTGGCCGACTACGACGCCGAGTCCTGCAACTACGGGCCGTCAGGTCAGGTGATCGACCTCGACCATCTGATGATCCACGGGGCTGAAGGAACAGATTCTCCGTTCCCATGCCGGTATTTCGGTGCAGGTCTACCCAAAGACGGTGTGAAACCGACCAAGTTCTGTCACCGGGATTAAGCTAACAGGACACCGGCAAGCCCACCATCAAACAACCAATCACTCAATCACAGGAGCAACAGGATGGACGACTATCTCGATCAATTCATGGAAGATCATTTGAACGGAAACTATGGCGATATCCTTGATGAACTGGCGGCTGATGAATTCGGAGATGAGTTCTCGGAGCTTCCCGAGTTCGACGAACCATGGGATGAAATGTTGGCGCAACAAGAACTCGAAGACTTCGAGCAATGTGATGAATACTTCGGGTTCTACGATAACGATGAGGATTGGTAGGACACCGGAAATCTCGGCAAATCAAACACATTCACCAAGAGGGAAAACACATGATCAATCATAACAGCAAAGCGACCAGTCCAAAATTTAAGCTAGGACAAGTAGTCGCCACGCCGGGAGCCATGGAAGCTCTCGAAGCGAGTAGTCAGTCACCAAATGAGTTTCTTAAACGTCATTTACAGCTTGAGCAGGGCGATCTTTGTGACGAAGACCACGAACTCAATGGCGAAGCTTTAAAAGACGGGAGCCGGATTCTGTCGTCTTTCAAGACAACAAACGGTGTCAAGCTGTGGATTATCACAGAAGCCGAAGACGGTAACGGTCATCGATCCGCAACCACTTTACTCCTACCGGAAGAATATTGACGATTGCCTCAATTTGGGACACCGGCAATTCCTATGTCAAAATCAACAACATTCTTCACAGGAGAAAAACATGGGATGGCTATTCAGAAATGGCAACACTCGAAAGGGATTGATTGCAGAACGAACCGAAGGTTGGGAACGAATCAACCCTGACGGTCTTGTCATCACAAGCACGTGCCTTGCTCACTGTTACCGGGGCGGTAGTTTTTCGGGTGTACTTTGGAGTGTTTGGGAACGCACTTTCATCAAAGATGACGCCGATTCCAGTCCCAAACAACGCTGGATTCAGTGCGACTTATTGCGACATCAAAACGGCAACGGTTGGGGTTACAAGGACATAGAGGAGTCCATGGGACCGTACTACTTCTCCTGTCCCAAAATATATATGGAGATGGTTCCCATCGAACAGTACGGCGGCAATGTCAGTTGGCGTGAGCAGGTTCTCCTGCACCATCAGCGATCCACAGAGAAACGTCTTGCTCGTCGTGCTGCTAAATGTCAATGAGCAGCAAGTAGGACACCGGCAATACGATTGTGGAAACAACAACTCAATCAATTAAAGGAACGAAAATGTCTGATCCAACTGAAATGATACGAAGAGTTCAAGCTGAAACGATCAACGCAAATCCGGGAAGTCGAGAATACTTGGAATCAAAGCACGGAAGAGTTTACGACACATCCGAACTCCAAGCTGAGTTCACGGTGATTGGTTTTCTCGCACCATATGTAATTGTCCAAAAATCCGATGGTGTGAAGGGGTCGTTGTTGTTTCAGAACTCGCCGAGGCTGTACCACAGTTTCTCCCCGGAATAGGTCCGTGGGTGGTGAGGCTCTCAAGGATGGGAGTCTCACCTTTCGGACACCGGAAATAACATCAAGCCAAAGAGGACCAACACAGAGGCAATGTGACAAAAAGGGTTCTCTCGAATTCCCTGCTTTGAAACCTCATGTTTCAGGCGTTTTCAGCCTTACCAAAACAACGACAAAATGACTCTAACCTTTTTGTCATCCTCAATGAGACCAAAGGACTTCCCATGATCGCTGCATATTGCCGAGTGTCCACGGCTCGTCAGAAAGCCGACAGTCAAGTCTCCGAGATTAGCAAATGGCTCAAGGCCAATGGCTACGATGAAAGCCAAGTCACATGGTACATTGATAAGGAATCGGGCAAGACTCTTCATCGTCCCGAGTTCGAACGGCTGCAAGCCGACATCTTTTCGGGTAAGGTCAAGACTGTCATCGTATGGAAGTTGGACCGTTTGTCACGTCGCTTGAAAGATGGTGTGAACTTGCTCGCCGATTGGTGCGAACGTGGCTTGAAGATTGTTGTCATCACTCAAATGATCGAACTCAACGGAGCAGTGGGTCGGATGATTGCCGCCGTGATGCTGGGTCTCGCAGAAATTGAACTCGAATACCGCCAGCAAAGACAGATGGCTGGAGTTGAGGTGGCGAAGGAGAGAGGGATTTACAAGGGGAGGAAACTGGGAACAACCAAAGCCAAGCCTGCTCGTGCCCAAGTGCTGCGAGATCAAGGACTCAAGATTGGTGAGATCGCAAATGCTCTCGGGACGAGTACAAGGACTGTGCAGAGGTACTTGAGAATGTGAAACCTATTTCGATCCGATGTTGCAAAAAATGAATTCGAGAAACTCGGATTCGAAAAGTGGGGAGATTCGACCGGGGTATCTGCCCCACGGCCACTACGTCACCACCCTCATTTATTGCAATTGAAGAGTTTTGATCTTTGTCTGCGCACGCTTAAAAACTGGCGCAAATTGAATCTCGAAAAAATCGCCGCCGCAAAAATATGGCTGGTATGATTGCGCCGTTCTCGGCTAATCAAATTAGATTTTGACCTGCCGATGAAGGGAGAATACAGTGACTTTGTGCGGAGACGAGTGATAAGCAACAGGAAATGAACTCTTTCATTGACATTGATCAATTATGCTCGCTTTCTCAATTCCATCAGGATTCCATTTTATTCGAATCTTTATATCACGACACAACTTTTCGTATCCTTCGGTAGATTCGAATGCATCGAGTTCTTCCTCGGTCATTTCATCAAGGCGTTTTCCGTCACTAATTCGAACTTCAGTATTATATTCAAACATAAATGAGCCATCAGGGAGAAAACCATGTACTTCCCAAACAGGCCAACGCTTAATTTCTCGATATGGAAATTCCATCGGATTGCTGAAATCAAAAAGAATCAATTCATAAGGGCCTGCCCAGATGCAACCATCGACGAATATGTATTTACCATCATTTGAAGGGTAGTGAGCAGCCCAACAAAATCCAAACCCATCTTCAGTGTTGTCTACACGTTTACCAGTATCTAATTCAATTATTGTTTGTCCCTGATAATCTTCTCCGCACACAAGATAATCATGTCCTGTGGGATGATCTTCACACCAAGAGAAAGGAAATCGACCATAGTTGCGTTTCACATCCGCAATGAGGCTGTCTGTCTGGATATTCTTTATGATACCTTGCGAATATTTCCATGAGTTCGGGCCATTGTCGTGAGTAATAATTTCCAATGAGTATTTTCTACTCGGAGATTCATTGAATTCCGTTTTTTCAACTTGGTTTGCTTGTGAAAAATTTTTCTCAATCTCTTTTCGCCTCTCCAAATACCAAGCCTGCATTTAATGAAAACTCCTCAATTATTGATTCTTTTTGATTTCACTCCGACATGGCATTTTTGTTTTCCCTGAATATGCAATCCTGATGATCGCTCACTGGGTTCGATTTGTCCAGATTAAATGAAATATCGAATACTCTAACGAACCCTGTAGATATCTGGGTGTCCTTTACGTCATGTTTGTCCCAAACCCGAAAGGAAGGTGCGCCATGCAAAATCGAGACTTTAACGAACAACCATTTTTTCGAGACGATGAGTAAACGTCGTCGAGGGTTCCCATCTGAAACGCAAGTGAAGCGGGGTGTCCGCATCGTTCACGGCGACAAGCTGTTGGAAGAAAAGCTCGGTCGTAATGATCTATGCCCATGTGGTTCTGGCAAGCGATTCAAAAAGTGCTGCCTCAAGTCAGGCCGCTTTTGACGACGTGACCCGAGACCACTTCTTTTAGAGACTGAATTTCCAAACCCACTCGATACATTCCATATCGAGTGGGTTTGCTGTACTCTGAACTAATGATTCAGGGATGATTTATCAACGCTGCTTACCATTTCAACTACACACAAACCGAGTCGCCGGCCTGCATCGGTATTCCGTGTGGTTTCTACCCATAGGTTCAGAGGATGAAAATGGCTGTTCGCCGACACAGATGGGAGTTTTTACGGGGGATAACGCATGACCAAAAAAAGTTACTTACAGACCGAACACTTTACAACTAAAGGCCACTGGTGGTTGCCAAACACCAACAAGAAGGTTGCAGGTGAGCTTTCCTACACAGAAGGGGATCTGACCCTTTCGCTCTACGGTGGATTGAGTGAAGCCACAGTCGAGTCGCCATTCAGTGCTAAGCCGGACGAGTTGGAGTATTCACTGATTCATGGGGAATTAGAAGACAACACGGCCATTACAGTGCTGAAACCGTTCTACACAAAGTGGAAGCCTGACATTACAACTCTTGCTGTTCGACCGGGATCAAAAGTTGAGCTTCGCTCATCTCAACTGGGTTGTGGAGCAATCGTTGAAGGAGCCCATCTCTGTTCCAGCGATGAGACCTTTTCGAAATGCCGAGTAGAAATACCTTGTCTGGATATCTGGCTTGGAGTCTCTCCATTTAATATAGACATGAAAGACTTACCTCGAAGCATAAGTCTTGACTATTCAATTCCTGAAGATGAACAGTATAAAATCGAAAGCTCAGATTGCCGAGTGAGCTTTACTCATGCTGTAACGCCTCCCGGCTTACCGTTAGGTTCATCTCCAGTAATTTCACACCACACATACCTTGAGATTGATCTGTTGCAACCACAAACATTCTATCAAATACTGAGCCGCTCGTCCGATGTCGTAGACTTATTGTCTGTTGTTTACGGTGGACCTCTTATGCCAAGTCGAACGATGCTTTATCGCCCATCTTACGATGAGCCACTTTCCGTCTTTTATCCTCGGCATGAAGTTGAGTCCAAGAGCTATGATACACACGATTTCCTCATTCGATACATCGAGATCAAAGATAGCTTCCCCACAGTGCTTCGCAATTGGATGAATTCGACTGATAATATCAAGCGTGCAAGCCGAATGCTAATTTCGAGCGAACGGCGTCCCTCGAATTTTATAGAGTTTCGGTTTCTTCCATTAGTTCAAGCCGTTGAGGTACTGTCCAATGAGGCCGCACACGTGACAGTGATTGAAGAGGAAGAATTCAAAATAATTCGAGAAAATATGCTGGAATCAGTGAAAAATGAGATTTCAAAAGAACTCACGAACTCTATCAAAAACAGCTTGCAGTGGGCTAACGGTCGCAGCTTGAGAGATAAGCTGCGGAGCTTTCTCGGGGAACTACAAGATGACACATGGCAACTATTTGCGGTCGATAAGGAAATGTTTTTAGCCGGGGTCGTGAAGACCCGGAACCACTACACCCATTATTCAACGAAAGCAAGGGGACGAATTCTTCAGGGAAGAGAACTTCACTGGGGAATTCAGAAATTGGCTCTAATGATCCGAATTCTACTCTTAGTTCGTGCAGGTGTTCCTGAAAAGGTATTACAGTCGGCAATTCGAGAGCACTTTCGGTTGAAGCAGGAACGCAGCGTTTGGGCTGGCATCAGTGAGGATGGATCAGAATACGTTGGATACGAGCAACAATAAAAATCGGCTACGACTTCGTCCAATAAAAGATTTATTTTCCAATGTATATCAAAATCCAAAACTCATCTTCTCGGACGGCACTCAAGTTGTGTATGTCATCGGTCAGTATGGTAGGACGTTGCATTCTCGGAGGGTTTAGATGAATAAAATGATTAAAGACTTGTGTTTAATTGAAGAATTGGAATCATCTCACAAGTTGATTATTGCAGGATTAGGTGATCTTCAAGATATAGATATGGAGAACGATTTCTACCATTTGCCACACCAGTTGCTTGCCAGTGGTTTAGAGCGGTTAATGAAGTGTTTTATTTGCTTAGTGTATGAAGCTCGGAAAGGTAGTTATCCATCTTTCAAATTCCTTGTAGACCTCGGTCACGATCTATCATCTCTGAATCACAAGATTTATACAGAATTCTACAATACTCATAATATCCAACTACTTGAAGAAGATTTGGCATACTTAAAGGGAGATTCCAGCTTACATCAAATAATTCATATACTCTCTGAATTTGGAAAAAAAGCACGCTACTACAATCTTGATGTTATCACCGGAAATGAAAAACTTCCCATCAACCCTACGGACGAATGGGAAGAATTAGAAGCGAGCATTGAGGATAAGACTCCGTACCTTGATGAAGACGACATGCAATTACTTTACCGAGATTATTACCCTCGTGTTCATAGCAAAATCATCAGCAAGCTAGAACGGTTCCTTCGAGCAATTGCAATGCAATTCACGCTTGGCAATCACGGTGCCAAATTGCAGCGATTCTCTATGACTTACTCATCTTTCAGAAACCTGAAAGATGAAGACTTTGGCAACACGGACTACAGACGCTCTGTCAAAATATTAAAACAAGATCAAAAGAATTGGACTCGACGTTCATCTGAAGAATTAAAAGCCAGCAACTGGCCGAAGAAACGAATTATGAAAGCCGATTTTCCGGGAGAATGGCCGTTTCGATCCGAAGAAGTGACCCTTGAATGTCGTAATTCTCTGATTTGTATCATTAACATTGAGGGTTTTGATTTTGCACTAAACGGAATGGCAGCGGGGCATCTAAACCTGCCTGACCCTCATGGTGCAGGAATAGCAATTTTTGGAAAATCAGTGGGGCCATTTATCGACATGGCTCTTGAGCTTGGAAAGTAAGAATGTCCGACAACAATACCATCAACTTTTACAGCGTTGGAGACGAGTACGGCGAGTTTTCGAACTTTGCCCCGTTTCCGGTACGAATAGACGGCAAGAAGTGGCCCTCGTCCGAGCATTACTTTCAAGCTCAAAAGTTCGTTGGTGATGAACACCTCGAAGCAATTCGCAAGGCGAAATCACCTATGATCGCCGCTCGCATGGGCCGGAGTCGAAAACGACCTTTGAGAAAAGACTGGGAGTCGGTCAAAATTTCGATTATGCGAAAAGCGGTACTTGCAAAATTTAAACAATGCGAAGACTTGTGTGAGATGCTCATTTCGACTGGCGATGCGAAAATCGTAGAACATACATCAAACGATTCCTACTGGGGAGATGGTGGCAACGGAAGTGGCAAAAACATGCTTGGGCAAATCCTGATGCAAGTACGAGAACAGCTTCGGGACGAGCGTGGATAAATTTGCAGCATGGAAGAGTAGATATTATCATGGATAACAACCACAACATAATCGAATTACTCCGCACGTTTGCCCATCGGACTGATCCCGACCGGGTATTCGACGCCGAGCAAGCACTTCAACCCTTCGGAGATGAGATAGTCCCCGCTCTCATTGAAGCTCTCAATGATCCCGATTTCGAAATTCGCATCCTCGCTCTCAAAATACTCGAACATTTCGACGGCGATACCGAGCCCGCTTTACCCGCCATGATCGAGGCACTAACAGATTCCGACCGCAATGTAAGAATGTGTGCCCTTGAACCTGTGGCGTCATTCGGCGAAAAGGCGAAAAAGGCTGTGCAAATTCTGGAGAAATGGATCGGTAGCGATGACGAGTTCAGTCATGTGTCGGCAACGGGGCATATACTGATGATCGACCCGACCAGATCCGAAGAACTTGTGCCGGTGTTGCTCAAGTCTCTGGAGAGCGACGACTTTGGCATCCGATGCCAATCGGCATGGCTGTTGGGGCAACTCGGAAAGATCGCCAAAGAAGCTGTTCCTTCATTGAGGCGACTGCTAAACGATGAAAATTCGTTTGTTCGGAGTGTTGCAGCCGATGGACTTCGGGATGTTACGGACAACGACATAACTCATGTGGCGATTTGAAACTAAACGAGTTTCAGTGAATTATTTTGCAATTGGGAAGTGCTCGTTTCAGCTTCTGGATGCCCGCTTCGGATATGGACGTGTTATTGATCTGGAGTACCGTCAATTTCTTCATCTCTGTCAAGTGTTCAACTCCACTGTCCCCGATGCCTTTGTTTCCATTGATACGAAGCCCCTTGATTTTTTTGAGTCCCGTGAGATGGCGTAAGCCATCACTTGTAATTCGTGTGCGCCCAATGGCCAGATAAGACAGATTCGAGGGCTTGGCAAGAGCTTTGAGTCCGTCATCCGTCAGGTTCGTCTTGTATAGGTTCAATGATTGCAAGGACTGAAGTGTTCCAATGGCAGCGAGATGGGATTCGGTAATTGAAACCCCCGTCAGGTCCAGATTGATAATTTCGCCTTTGGCGTTTACTTTTTCTGACTTTACAATTTTCCGAAGCGATTCGAGGTCCACGAGTGGTTTGGGAGTGGTTGGCTGTGTTGATGTTGTGGTACTGTCTCTGTCCAATGAAATCTTGATTGGACAGCCGCCTAAGTGATGCGGTGTTCCCGGCCATTTAGGAGTGTAACCGTAAAGGAGTAGCCCCGTGAGTGTCTTTCCAGAAACACGGGACACCACGAGAGTCGGATGAATCTTGCATTCTTGCGTGTTGATGACAAATGCGAAGACTCGCTCGATCTGAACGGGCTTGGTCCAATCGACGCCGTCTTTTGATGTCGTAAGGTAGAGTCCACTCTGGGTCGCCTTCATAGGGCGGGATTGAATATCTGATTGCACTCCCATTCCGAAGACCATGACATAACGATTCCACTGTTTAACAAATTGCACGTGTGGGGTGTAAGTGTCAGCTTGCATTCCCGCTGAGATAACAGGTGTGTCGTGACCTCCCAGCCCCGGCTCGGAGAAACTATTTTTGTAGAACTTTATCCAAGATCCGGGGAGCCCTGCCTTCTCAATGGGACTGCGGGCCACACAAATTTGTACTCCTCGTTTCAGTCTATTGCTCCATTCAGTGTAGTAGCAGAGTAAATGTTCCTCTGCCCCATCGATGCACACAGTGGGCTCACCAACACCTTGTGCATTCCATGCTTCCGGTGGGCCTCCCTCTGTCTCCCAGCCACGAAGAACTTTGGGCTTGTCGGCTGTGATGCACGGGCCCCGCTTACTGAAACCTCTGCTATTCTCCGACACTTCCCCCACGCAAACAGCCCCATAGAATCCCTGAACGCCATTGACTTTGACTTTACCAATACCTTCCTTGTCCTCGGCATGATAGAATCCGACAACCCTGTTCCGTTTTTGATTGTGGAAAATACCGCCAATACCTGCGTAGTGATTGTCAGGAGAACCTGCTGGTCCCGGCGAAAGAACTTTGCCAACCGGGATGGCAGTTGTGAAGCTCGTTCCCGACCAAACATAAGTGGAGTCGCCGCAGACCATGGTGAAGGTTAAAGGGCTATCTTTTAGCACGCAAATCGCTTCATCTGGAAAGTATGACACACCACCACGACCCGGTGGAATTATCACTTGGTTGCGACCAGTTGATACAGACACCTCTGATGGGCGTGGCCATTTTTGAAACACGTCTTGAGCCGTTATGTTTCCTCGCAGCGACAACACGATCAAGGCCGTTAGGAATACGAGAGGCAATGTGCTCTTTCGGTTTCCGCAAAGAGCAGGGGCCGTATTCGTTGAACCGGGGACCGGTGGTGGCTTTGGCAAATCTGGCTTTGTAGGGAACAATCCCTTTACAATACTCGCAGGCTTCCAATCGTCTTTACCTTCTGTCCAGACAAGATCGGTCGGTTGAATCTCGCCAGAAACAGCAAGTTGTTTCAACTGCTTGGAAGTGATTGGACCTTGCCTTTCACCCTCTTTCGTGTAGTACCATTCTTGCGCCATTGTGCTCTCCCAAATTTTGTGCGTTGGACGGTTTTTGCCGTCTTTCCGGTGTCCTGTACCACGATCAGCAGCGCACAAAAAAAGAGAGCACCGAACCGAGGTCGCTCTCCACACGCCCGCCAAGGCGCACAATCGAACAACACAAAGCCGGTGCTCCCATTTCAAGGAACATCCGTCCGAGTGCTGCTTCGATTGTTCAAGAGTCTTTTGACTCAGGTTGGCGATTTGTGGAGAAGCAGTATCTGACGTTACACGTCATTAAATTGTCAGTTTGGCCATTACAGGCCGTTAAATAATTCTCCTTTAGTTTTCTTTTAATAGCTTCGGCAGACTGTCGAAGCATCCGTGTATCAATATACAGTGAGGAGCCAGCGCCATCCACAGTTATTGAAAGAAAATATGGGATGGTATTGGTTTTTGAGTCAATTAGAGTTTACAGTTTCGAGTCAATTTCCCCAACGTTCGTAGTAGGCTGATTCGTCTCCGTCCTCTCCGTAGTTGCAATTCCAACACACGCCGAAATTGGTTTGTTGCCTTGCGCCACAAACAGGACATTGAAACCGCCAATCAGGAGGCGGCACAAACCCTGTGTACTCGGGTTCCTCAAATCCACCATCCTTGATCAGATCAGTATCATGATTGTAAATAGTTGTGTCCCAGTAGGGATGCCACCCTGCTTTGCGTAAGGAGTGGTAGTTCGGGTCCGCATAGGGGTAAATTAAATGATGAGCGATTGTATGAGCGACCCATTGCCAAAATAAAATGAACCAGAGCGTGGCGTGGCTAATCATGTACCAGAAAAACCAACCAGCCCCAAATAGCAGCAGGAATGACCATACAACACAGTAGGTCAACGCCATGTTTCTCATGATGACAGAGATTGCTGACCGAGGTGCCCGCCCACTGTCTTTCCAAGACAGAATGAGGTAGGCGACCACAGATATGATCAGGAGCGTGGAGAAGCTCATCTCCTCGTGCATCGGTCCCATGTGAATTTCATGGAAGAAGTACGCCACCCACAGCGGGGAGATGAGGAACAGTCTGGCAACCAGCATTTTGATCTCCTTTAATGAGGATTTTTGCTGGTTTTGCCGGTGTCCTTTCATGCTCAAATGAGGATGGTCGTGATGGACGCACAATCAATATTCGTGACGTTAAACGAAAAAAATATTGGAAATGTAAAGGTATGTAATACATTTACCATGGCGTGCTTAGCGAGTTTGTTTATGGGCAACCTTATGAAACAGAAATGTTTTAAGGAAACGCAAGTAATTCGAATGAATCACCAAAAGTTTTTCCTCCAGCAGCTTTCAATTGATCTATTGATAACTCATCATTGCTTGTGAGGTGGACACTACCACTAACAGCTACTTTATATCCTGCACCAATAGTTGGTTTCATATCACTTGGAATTATTTCAGTAATTTTAATATGATCAATAATCGCTAACTCATTCTGTAAATCAGAATTGGCTTTTTCAATTACATCATCAATATTATTCTTATCTAAAGATTCGACTGTAGCCTTAAACTCAACTGAAGTTTGCTTTTCTGGTATTGACTGTGGAAACCATCCACATTTTTTACAAATTTGCTTTCCCTCTTGATGGGAATACTGACTACCTTGTCCCATTTGAAAAAATTGTTTCCCATGATCAAAATCAAAACTTCTACCACCACATTCAGGACATTGATATTGCATTCTTGATTTATCCTCATTTTATTGAAGTCAAAAACTAAATTCATACTATTTCTTCAAGAATTACAACAAGGACAGACTCTAACTATGGCATTCGCAGGACACTGAAATCACCAAATGACTTAGATTCACCATTTCGGAGTGTCTGTACCACTGCTTTAACGTCAATAACAGTACCGAATTCGTCTTTAATAAAGCTATTTAACTCGGTGATTGTGGTCGGGAATCCAATTGAATCGCTCGTCTTTATCCCCCAAATCAAACCGTAAAATTTATCGGCAGGAATATTTGAAACAGTTTTGGAATTAGATTTTTCTACTTTGCCTGTTAGATCAGATCCAACAGTTTTTTGCACGCTGATCGGAGGGCTTGGTTGGAAGTTATTATCGAGCAATTGAACTTCGACTACGCCTTTACCTGTTCCAGAGATACCGGTTTTTCGTGTTTTAACTTC
Organism: Gimesia sp.; assembly: GCF_048262075.1. GTDB lineage: Bacteria > Planctomycetota > Planctomycetia > Planctomycetales > Planctomycetaceae > Gimesia. The sequence continues at coordinate 95,642 of NZ_JBLXFK010000004.1, read as the reverse complement.
TATCTCGAATGTGTAACTATTGAGTTCAGAAATAACCTTTACGTTTCCAATTACCCTAGTGCTTCCTTCTGTCTTCTCCTTTGTGTATATCACGGGCTCACGTCGAATATTATTTGTAGCTGGTGCGTCAGTCGTTTGGCGTGGTTTTGGCTTCTGAGGTGGCTCAGAGGTCCTTGAAGAAACCTGCTTTTCAGTAGGAGATACGTCAAGCGTTTGACTTGGATTTGGCTCCTCTGGAGAGGATGATTTAGACTTGATCGAGTGAACCTGTTTGTTAATAGATGATAGATCATTTGGGACAACTTGAGGAGTAAAAAAAAACGTGACAATGCCAAGCGCAAGCCCACCTCCTGCCCGAATGATCGAACCGGAAAATGAAAGATCGACATGAAGAAAACCGGGGATAACGCCTCCCATCACTCCCATTGCAAAGCTTAGTATGATTCGAAGTAATGCAAAATTTCTAGCTGGAATCTCATCCTGCTGAAGTGCAGCATATAATACAGCTAGTAAGACTACGGCTGCTAATGTAGCAACGGTGACTTTTTCCCAAAGTTCAGGGATATAATGAGCAACTAGATTGTCACCTGCATCTGGATTGTCACCCGATAGTGAACCATTGGCTATTTCGCTCGTTTGGTCAATTTTTTTTTCGGCTTCAGTTTCCAATGTTGCTTTATTCAATTCCCCACAAAGCCTTTCCAAGTTTCGATTTCCTTTGCGTGTCATTTTCCAACGAAGATCAGTCGTTTCTTCTCCGATGTCCCAGTAAAATGCCAATCGATTCTCAAAAACCTTGAAGCGGGTTGCAGGAGGCGAGGTATAACCAATTTCCCGAATTATGTAGTCAGTCGGTAGAATCAAGATCAGAATGACACTTCCACGATGTGCTGTATCACGCCAAGCAAACTCGTTGTCTCCGAGTTGGTCCAGACTTGCTGGTACAATTTGATGATCTACATCGCCGGGGGATGCTTTTACAAATGCCACATCATCACCTATTGAAACAAAGCCACGCCGTTTTTTAGTGTCATTCCAGCTTAGGACTACTTCATGAGAATCACTAGGAACACTGAATCTCTCAACTTGGCAAACAAACTTCCCACCGTCTTCGGAGATGTTCAAGACTTCGACTGAGCTCGACCGCATAGTAATTTCCCTGCTTCCGATAATTCTGTCGGGGGTAATGTTTTTCATCTATAGATTAGGTAATTCAAATAACTATAGTGGACCATGTTAGCGTTCTAATTTTTCTGCTTCCACAACATTCTCTTTACTTTCTAAATTTGTTAAATTCTGCTGAATAATTTTAAATTCGTACTACTACTGCTAGACATATAACAGGAACCCATTATGCGCCAGGCTGATTTCTCCGGGTGCAGGCGTCGACCCGCCTCCCACCAGTCCTGCCTCACTAATGGTATGATGAGGCGTACGAAACTGGCGGAGCATCACCAGCGACTGATCACTGGGCAGCCGTCCCATTGCACTGTAGATGCGTGTTGTCTCCAGACTCTCTTCCTGGGACAGTCGAGGCAGTATCGTACTGATCCGCGAAGCCAGCAGGGTCTTTCCCGTTCCTGGAGACCCAATCATCAGCAGATGATGCATGCCGGCTGCTGCAACCGTGATCGCCCGCTTCGCGTATTCCTGTCCTTTGACATCACTGTAGTCAATATCGTATTTGCCATGTTCTTCCAGCGCATTTTCCCAGCAGAATTCAACCGCTTCGATTGGCAGATTGCCAGTATAAAAACCGACGGCCTCCGCCAGCGTCCCGACTGCGAAGACGTCCAGACCATCCACGACGGCTGCTTCTGCTGCGTTCTGAACGGGAACCAGCAAACCCTGTTTGCCCTGCTCACGCGCTGACAGCGCCATCGAGAGAGCCCCGCGGACCGGACGTATCGTGCCATCCAATGCCAGTTCGCCTACTGCCGCGTAATCCTGAAAGCGATCTGAAACCAGCTGCCCACTGGCAGTCAGCAGGCCCAAGGCAATGGGGAGATCAAACGAGGCGGCGTCTTTGGGTAGGTCAGCGGGAGAAAGATTGATGACGATGCGATCAATGGGGCGATTGTAGCCACTGTTGACCAGAGCCCGCTCAATCCGATGCGTGCTCTCTTTGACGGCTGCTTCAGCCAGTCCCACCAGAATCGTCTTCGGCATTGCCCCTGGAGAGATATCGACTTCCACTTCCACAGGCTTGGCATCGATGCCAAACAGCGAGTAGGTATATAGCTTGGCCAGCATGATGATCTTCTTCAGTTAAACTGACGTTGTATTTGTCCAGTATCCGGTTGATCTCATCCATGCTACTCAGAAACAGAACAACAGTCCACATGCCTGAGGCCTCACAATTTGATTTTGAGCCTAAAATTCTTAACTAAAGCCGAAGAAATCCACTCGAGAACGGTGTTTTTTGATTGAATGGCTTTTTTTCATCAAAGGGTTCGACTAGAATACCCGACCCGATACCGATATATTCTGCAGACCCCATCAGTCAACGTGTGGTCTCGATGAGCAATATCTGAAGACCATAAAGGATAAAGTCATGGCTAAAACACAGCGAAAACTGAAAAAAGCAAATCACGGTCGCCGTCCTGCCAGTGCCAAAGCACGCAAGGCAAAACGCAAGCACATCAAGTTCTAATTTGATGTCGCAGCTGACCTGAGAAGATTAAAACCTCGTCCTGTGATGATCAGGCGAGGTTTTTTGCTGCGCGATTTCGTTTTGGCTTAATTCAGTCCCAGCCCGGCAAGATCTGTATCATGAATCTGGGCCGTTTTAATGGCGTCTTTTAATTTGCCAACCACGAAGTGCTTATGGTTCGCGACCGCCTGTTCTGTAATCTGCAGTTGCAGCGCGACTTCCTTATTTGCTTTCCCTGAAACAAACAGCTGTTCGATACATTGCAGCCGCTCGAACTCGCCATTCTTAAGCCAGGAATCTATCAGCGCCTGTAAACTCACGCAGATGATCTGCTCTTCTTTGGATTTGCGTTCTTTGCTGCGTGCCAGGCTGGAAGCCACCCGCGCGCGGCCCGCTGGTTCACGATGATTTTCCCGCGCGCCATTTTCATCCGGAAACAGCGGTATTGTTGGTCGCCGCCCCTGCTTGCGCAGCAAATCAGTCAGTTTATGCGAAGCAATGGCAAACAGAAATGATTCCAAGGGGGTCCCAGGATCATAATTGGGCAGGCTGATCAGAAAGCCCAGAAATGTTTCCTGGACGACATCTTCGCTGCTCGATGAATTGCGCAGGCGGCTGTTAACAAATGCCAGCAGCCGACCTTCATATCTGGCAATCAGTTCGGACCAGGCTTCCGCATCACCGGCTTTGATTTGTGAGACCAGTAGCTGGTCGGCTTCGTCGATCGGCATAAGTCCATCACAGACTGATTAGAAGAAAAATTAGTGAGACGACTGGATTGTAGCCTGATCCGACCTGGTTCTCAAATAAACGGCGGATCCTACACACATCAATGTGATCAGACCAAAAACCCCTCCCACCCAGAGACTACGTTCATTCCCAATGTTCTGCTTCCAGCGGGCGAGTAACTGATGTCTCACGGCAGGTGTATTATCAATTTCCACATACGCCCGGAACATATCCTGCTTGAATGGCTCTCCTGATTTCAACACATCACCAAAATCATGTTCTACCGTCTGGAAGTAAGGGCGGCGGTAGGCGGTCTGCCGAAACAGGTCCGGGTTCAGTTCCCACACATAGCTTTTCAACCAGGGCTCTCGCATCATCAGATTGGTCTGCATCTGTTGCCTTGCTTTCGTTAAAGCATCTTCGAGTGCTTCCTCGCGGGTCGCAAACAGCCCGGACTGAAATACCGGTCGGCTGCTATTTATCAAATTATTTTCCTCTAGCACCGCTGATTTGACTCCCGCGACCACCCAGTCCGGTAATTCAGCAACCTTCTGTTGTGAGGGAGTGTTCTCAACGGTTTTTTGAAGCTCAAAGGGCTTGAGAGCCACCAGGGGTTGATTCCAGTTAATTCGCTCCTCCCCCGCAGCCGGAGGGATCTCGGCTTGAATGCCTTTCATTTTCGGCTTAAGACGGACACGATATTCAACGTCCTGCGGCGAGACTGCAGCCGCTTGCTGGGCAACTTCAGTCGCAGGCATTACCTCAACTCGGTTGTAAGAGAGACCAATAAATAACAGAAAAAGAAATCCCATTCCCATCAGACCCGCGAGGACGAACAGCCGCGAACCGTTCTGCTTGGAAAGATAAAGGACCACAACTGCTGCCACAATAATGATGGTTGGGACCACGACTGCCAAAATCAGCATTTCAAGTATTCCGATCATCATAGTGCGCCCCCTTTCGTTTCAATAAAGCGTAGTTCCGGTGGAATCCAGCTCGCAGAGAGCTGCACAACACTGGAAATAATGGCTGCCCAGCACAAAGCCGGCACCATCGGAAACGCCCAGATGGCTGTAATGATATAGGCGGTAAAGACTGTGATCAGCACAGATAAGACTCGGAATTTTCGCGGACGAAATGAATCGGCGTGCCACCACCAGCGACGGAAACAGAACAGAATACCGAAGAAGATGATATAGCTGAACAGGCTGGGTTGGCCATTCACCAGTACCAGTGAATTCGGGCCGACGGCATCGAACAGTGGTCTCAATCCCAGGTAATCCTCGCGTGCCGAACCAATGGTGGTCATCAGGACTTCTGTCTGTAACAGATAGATGATCGCTCCGACAACAGCTCCGGTCGTCAGCCAGATGATACGGCGTGTGCTCTGATCATAGGTTTTACCTTCGGTCAGCTTCGCGACAGCGATAACACTCCAGGCAGCGACGAGTGTGCCGCAGATTAACAGACAGAACGGCGCGTAATTGTTTCCACTCATCACCCCCCGGGACATATCGCCCATTGCTCCCTGAAAAAAAGAACCATCGGTAAAACAGACCAGTCCCACGACGATCACCAGCGTACAGAACGCTGCTTTGATCATTGAGACCGAGAGATTGTAGAGCCGCGTCCGGTGCGAAATCGCGCGGGGAGTGCGCGGTGTTAATACACGGGAATAATACGGTTTCTGTCGTTGCTGGTTATGTGTCTGCTGGCGGTGTGCTTCTGCTTTCTTTCGTTCTTCTTCTTTTTTTATGATTCGCGTCTTATCCAGATGGGATTCACGATATTGATCATAGTTCTGCGTCTCGTGCGTCTTCTGATTTTTATCCCATAAATTGCTGATCGGCGGCGGCCCCTTCACAATCGCTGCAATTCCTTTGGTAAAAAACAGTCGCCCGAACGCACCCGCCATGACAACGCCTCCACAGAAAAGCATTATGAGAGGGAGACCAAGAATAAATTGTTTAAAACCGGCCCCCTGGCTGGCCATCGTGGCTCCCATCAGTCCGATGAGAAGAAAGAGAAACAGAATCAGCATCGGTGTCAGCGTCAGCAGAGAGTTCACTTCCCGTTTGACATGGGTAGTGTCTTCGTGGCTGGAATCAACAGTCGAATCATCATAGATACCTGCAGGCGTAGCCGGGTGTGAATCAAATGAATCTTCTGGGATTTCGATTGAAGAATTCCGCTGGAAGATCGCGCGCTCAAATTCCTGTTTGAATGTTTTGATGTCGCCGATTCGCTTTTGAGGATCTTTTTCCAGAGCACGTCCCATGACCGCCTGCAAATGTACTGGTAAACGACTCAGGTCCGGCTTTTCTGACAGATGCTTCATCAGAATTTCCGCCGTGGATTCTCCATCGAAGGGAACCACACCGGTGATCATTTCATAAACCATCACACCCACAGCATACACGTCGACTTCTTTGCCATAGCGGCCGCGTGCGACTTCGGGCGCCATATAATAGACGGTGCCTACACTTTGAGTATTGGCACTTCGCCGACTGTGAGTAATGAATTTGGATAAACCAACGTCACCAATTTTGATCGTCTCCCCATCGCGGAAAACATTGGACGGTTTCAAATCCCGATGCACCAGTCCGCGACTATGCAGGTAAGACAGTCCTTCCGAAATGCCCGACAGCCAGTAGCGGACCTGCTCCATCGGCATCCCCTGAGGATACTGATGAAGCGCCTTATCCAGGCCCTGACCGGAAACAAATTCCATAACCACCCAGTGGTCGCCGTCCCGGTCTGTTTTGACATCGAAAATGGTCACCAGGTTGGGATGCTTCAGATTCAGGCACTGCGTCACACCGCGCAACTCAATATCCATATTCTGCTGCAGCAGCTTCAAGGCGACCTCTTTGCCCGAGTCACTCAGTGCATAGTACACCTCACCAAATCCGCCCCGGTCGATGGCGCGCTTGATCGTAAATCCTTCTAAAGGTTTCGATTCTGGTGCAAAGGTGAATTTCATGTTCCATTCCATCCGTTAAACAACATGGCAGTTGTACGGTTTACGATTCAACTCTCAACTATTTAAATAACGTTCTTAAAGTGTCCGTGGATCATTTTTTTCCTGAGATTACTGACCGGTCTGTTTAATCCGTTCCGGTCGACGAATGATATAGTAAAGCAGTGCCCCTATCCCGTTTAATAAGACAATGACTAACACCCAGATAATTTTTTCATTACCGGTTGATGGTTCATATTTCACACAGTCAATCAGCATCCAGATCCAGAGTACAAATAACAGCAGACTCAGAGCCATTGAAATTAAAAAAAACAGTAAACCTAAAATCGACATCATAATTCCAATTTCCATCATGGCACGTATTCATTTGCGCGAGTAAAAAACCCTGTTCGAATAAAGCGACAATATCCCAGCAAAAACTAAGCTCTGGACCAGTCACCAGCGAATCCGGGGTTAAAACGGATCTCCTGGAAACGGGCTCTTCATTTGTATTACTCTTTCTTTTCCATCAATATCGCCTCTGAGGAACGTCAGGCTAAGCATTACTTGTAAATCTAATGACCAAATTCTTCGATCCGCTGGGGACGACGGACGAAGTAATAGAGCAAAGACCCTAGAATCCCGAGAAACACCATCAAGAGTACCCAGATTACTTTATCATTTCCTGTCGATGGTTCGTTTTGCAGACAATCGACAAGCATCCAGATCCACATCACCAACTGCAAGACAAAGAGCGCAATGATCCCGATAATCAGCAGTCCGAATATCATTGAATCCATGAATTTAACTTTCTTATAACACAAACCGGTTAGCGCGAGTAATACCCCAAATCGTTTAGCTGACAACCTCCCACCTGAAACGTATTTCAGGACCAGTCACCAGCGAACCCGGGGTTAAAACGGTTCCCTGTGAAACAGACATCCCATTTACGTCAATTGCCAGCCGGGATCGACACATGACCTGATTTCCCTGTCGATACAGCACCACAGTTCCCGGCCAGTGAGGGCAGACGACATGATTTTCACTGCTCGCTCCCAGCAGACAGGTTTCCGCCATCAGTACGACGCCATCCAGTCGCTGTTGTGGCTGATGATGGCTTGTGAACTCGAGACAGGCGGAAGCACTCAACGCGGTCGGCTGTCGAAAAGTGAGCACTGCATCGGTATTCAGTCTAAGCGCCGCCTGATCACTGAGCAAGACCCGATCATTCACCGCCCGCTGATTATAAAAAACGGGAGCTAAAGCTTCCAGGAAATAGTTCTCTCCGGAACGGGAGATCGACGCATGGTGCCGAGACAGATTGGCCAGTAATGCTAAATCAGCCCATTGAGAACTCAGGCTGCTCGCCATACCGGTTTCCCCTGGACCACCAATTCTCAGTGTCTCGGGTAAGTAGACCAGATACGTGCCGACTCCATCAATCCACAGCAGATAGCTCACACCAGCGGTAGATTTCGCTGACTGATCCTGTCTGGATGATGAAGTAAAGAAGCCCAAGGTAAGTCTCCTGAATCAGGAAGTGAGAGGCACAAGCTGCTAAACGATACACTCTTAATTTTAACGAATAAGATCCGTAAGTGGTTGCTTAGAATCTGTTTTTGCCAGGGATCTCTTAATTTTAATCTGGAGAAGAAACTGGCAAGGGGCAGGCGGCTCTACTCGAATACAAGAACCACCTGCCACCACTCGCGCCAATTTGTTTATCTTTCAGTCGTTTTTACTGAACAGCAACACGATCGCCTGATTTGGTTTTGAAGTATTCATCCATCTGTCTGACAACATCCCGCTTTTCTTCCACTTTGGTATCGACGGGAATCAGTCCTGTGAATTTTCCTTCTGCATCCAGCATCTTTTCTTTGACATCCAGTTGCTTGTTCAAGTCCTTAATCAGACTCTTGGCTCGTGTCAGCTGCGAATTATCAATCTCCAGATTACTGACTGTTTCTGCTGCCTGGACCGATTTCAGACGTGCTTCCAGTTGCTCGATCTGTACTTCCATGTCCATCTTGGCAGACAACATGTTTTCCAGCTTCTCACGATTGGCATCCAGAGCCTTCTGACGTGCCTTCAGAATCTGTTCGTTTCGCTTCAAGGTATCAGTCGCAACTTTATACCGATCGAAACGCTGTGACAGATCACTGCGGATATCGTCTTTACTATAGGTTCGACTTGCATACACAAATTCGGTCTCGTTTGACTCCAGATCTGTTCGCAGTGTGAACATCGCATCTTTCTGCTGTTTCATGGCAAGTTCTGTTTCATGAATCTCACCCTGCAGAGTTTCGACATCTACCTGCTGCTCTGCAATCACATGCATGCAACGACGAATGTCCGGCACCAGATCCTCCACCATTTTACGTGCCCGGTCGACTTCAAAATCAACGGGAACTTCCGACTTGACCGCCTGTCTGACAGAATTGCCGGCAGTTTTCACATAACTCACCACATCGCGGCCAAAGACGAAGGTTCCCAGCGTGGCCAGCACTGCAGCACCTATCACAAATTTCTTACACATGAATATCATTGTCCAGACTCCCTCATTACAACAACAATTGTTCGATTCGGAACAGTAGGCCAAACCGATCGGCCACGTCACAGGGAGTTATTCGCAGCACACTCCTGGTTCTTGAAAGTTTTTCAAAAAGATTGCCTGAAAAACAAAAAACGCTGTATCCCATTGATAAACAACAGGATACAGCGTGAATAGTTCTATTGATTTCTGAAAATCTCAGCCCTGTGGCAAAGCCTTCAGGAAGAAATCCACAAAGTTCTGTGACATGATGCCTTTGATGTCTTCTGAACTGTATCCCCGTTTTTCCAGAATCCCGGCGAACATTCCCAGATCGGCGATCGTATCCAGATCGTGGGGGGTCTGTTCTTTTCCGAAACCGCCGTCCAGGTCCGTTCCCAGGCCGCAATGCTTTGCATTTCCTGCCAACTGGCAGATGTGATCGGTATGATTGGCAATATCTTCCACTGAAGTGGTTTTGGGATCAGAAACCCCAATCGTCCAGCCCGGTTTGATCATCCAGTTATCAAAGGCACAACCGATTACGGCACCGCGTTCGATCAACGCTTTGATCTGCTCATCCGTCAGTTGACGGTCGGCATTCACCAGAGACCGGCAGTTGTGGTGGCTGGCAAGCACGGGTCCCTGGAAGATTTCCAGCGACTCCCAGAATGACTGATCGGCAAGGTGTGTCACATCCAGCAACATACCCACCCGATCCATCTCTTTCAGCAGCGCAGGCCCCTGCTCTTTGAGCCCCCCTTCACTGCCTGTTCCAAAACAGTAGGGACCGGGACCATAATGAGCGGGTCCTAAGATTCGCAGGCCTGCGTCAAACCAGTCACCAATCTGTTCGGGAGACAGAATTGGCGGTGCCCCCTCCATACTCAGGATGAAACCAATGGGAATCGTACTTCCTTCCGCGCGGGCGGCTGTTTCATTGGCTTCCCATTCAGCGACATGACTGGCAAGAGTGCTGCTGTCGGGAATCTCTCTTAAGACGCCTTTCGCCACCATCGCCCGGTAATAAGCCAGCTGCCCCATGGCCACACCATAGGCGGCTTCTCTCGATTGGTAATGCGTCAACGCCGCATCTTTTCGATGCAGTCGTGGCAGCAGTGTGGAGATCGTCATCCCCACACCCCCTTGACGCAGGGCATGCCAGGAAACCGTCGCTTCGCCGGGAATAATATTTTCAAACTGACGTTCAAACTTGCGAATGTCGCTGACGGGTAATTCCAAGTCCCGGTTCCATTCACAGGCATTCCAGGCCATATCAAGGTGTGCATCAAAAATCAGCATAGGTTTCTCATTCTGAAAAGAAGGTGGGAATGATCGTAGTCGATCATTTTATATTATGATGGTCCTGCAAATCAGGTATCAGGTGGAGGCAGGAGTTTCGGGACCTGTCACATCGATTGAATTTCCGCCACAGGAACAGATTCCAGCAGCAAAAGAAAACCAGCCGACAATGAACAGCGTTCCCCCGATCGGGGCAATGGCTCCCCAGAAAGTCTGACCACTGAGTGTTAAAACGTAAAGACTTCCAGAGAAAAAAATGATCCCCAGCAGAAAACACCAGCCGGCGAGATTCAACAGTTTTTTCTTCTGCGAAGTCAACCCGGCAAATCCGACCAACAGCAAAGCAATAGAGTGGTACATCTGGTACTGCGCGCCGGTCTTGAAATCGTTCAGATATTTCTGCGCCGTCGGCACTTCCACGCCAGTCACTTTTTTTACCTGCCCGGCATATTCCTCAGCAAAATAGCCATCAAGGAAATGTGCGGCAAAGGCTCCGAAAATCACCGCCAGTCCGCCCAGCGCTGCACCAATGGTCGACCAGTTAATAGAACAACACGACATCCACGTCTCTCCCCGATTAAAAGTGATACCGATACTTCAGTGTCACGAATATTACAACTCGATTTTGGTTCCCAGCACTCCCAGAAACGCCGCCAGCCACTGCGGATGAGCCGGCCAGGCAGGTGCGGAAACCAGGTTTCCATCCACGTGGACGCCATCAATGGGCGTTTCCACAAACGTGCCTCCGGCGAGAGTCACCTCGGGCGCACACGCCGGGTAAGCCGTACAGCTTTTGTCTTTCAATGCACCAGCGGCAGCCAACAGTTGAAGCCCATGACAGATAGCAGCGATCGGCTTGCCTGCGGTCGCAAACTGCCGTGTGATTTCGAGCACGCGTTCATTCAGGCGAATGTATTCCGGCGCCCGTCCGCCGGGAATCAGCAAAGCTGTATAATCGTCTGCATTCACATCAGCAAAGGTGGCATTCAACGTAAAATTGTGTCCCCGTTTTTCAGAATAAGTCTGATCGCCTTCAAAATCGTGAATTGATGTGCGGATGATCTCACCCGATTTTTTATCGGGGCAGACCACATCGACTTGGTATCCCACCATCGTTAAAGCCTGAAACGGGACCATGATTTCATAGTCCTCTACATAGTCACCCGTTAAAAACAGGATGGATTTTTTTACCATTCTCTCATCTCCACTTACGATGTTTTATCCTGCCAGCAGAAACACCAGCCGCGACCCAATCATAAGAGCCACAGAGAGTAATAACCAGCCAAACTGCCGTCTCAACTGCAGCCCTTTGAGCCGTGCATTCAAATCCGACCCCAGCCGGGCTCCCACCGTTCCCCCGAGCAGGAGTGCGATTACTATCATGATACTGATATTGCCATGCCAGGCGTGAGCGATCGTTGACTGGAATGCCACGATCCAGACGATCACCAGACTGCAGGTGATCGCTCGATGGGTCGGAATCCCCAGACCGAAAATCAGTACGGGAAATAACAGGATGCCTCCACTGATCCCTAATAAACCGGAGACCAGTCCCAGCGCCAGACCAAACCAGGCGATGACCGGAATCGAAAGGGGGCCCTCCACTAAACTTGGAAATCGGGCCACAGGCGGAACCTGAAAACGATCCATAAACAGCGTGCCGCTCAATTCAGAATCATCGCGACGGGCGCTCCGCAGTGAGAGCACCCCCAGTCCGGTCAACATCAGAAAATATGCAATCAATACCACCAGATCCGCAACAATGATATTCCTGCCATTGAGTTGAACCGAAGCAGACGATTTCGCGTGTTCCAGAATCCCTGTTCCGGCAATGACACCTAATAACAATCCCCCGGTAATCACCAGAGGAAAAGCCAGATCTCGAACTTTGATCTTCCGTGCCAGCAGCGAAGTCGTCGCAGGCCCCAATACCTGGCAGGCACTGGCTCCCACAGCCAGTTCCATGGGAATTCCCAGCACAATATTCAGAATAGGAACCAGCAGAAATCCTCCCCCCACTCCGAACATTCCCGCCAGGAAGCCAATCAGGCCTCCCGCAGTGGAAATCAGAAAAAAGTCGATCCATCCAAAACCCATAACGCCGCCGCCTCAGATCTGATAATCAGGGAAAATGTAATCGTCGTCTGAGTTGTTGTTCGAGCGATCCTGCCATTGATTGAAGATCCAGTTCACAATCACGCCCCATAAAACGGGAATGATGATGCAGGCAATGATAAAGAAGATCTTGTCCAGCATTTACTTGACCTTATCGGAGTTCAGAATGGTGTGCTTCGTGTTTAGAGGCTGCAGGCGGCTGCTGTCAAGTGTGAACAGTCGCTTCCCCGGAAATGAGAGCTGATCTTAGTTGTTTTTTCATCACTTTTCTGAGAGCATGTACGTTCGTGAATCACCACAGCCATTCCTCAAGGTTCAGCAATTATGGGCGAGTCAATAGAGGCCTCGGATCTGCCATTACTTGAAATGATTCAGTTAAATCTGATTCGGGGAGTCGGCCCGCGAATTCGTCGAACGTTATTGGACCAGTTTGGCAGCCCGGCTCAAATTTTGAATGCCCCCCGCCAGGAATTACTGAACGTCCCGGGTATAGGCACAAAACTGGCCGACGCCATCATCTATCGCGAAGCAAAATCAACGGCGGAAGACGAACTCCGGCGCTGTCGCGAATCCGGTTACCAGATCTTATTTGAAGAGTCTGCCGAGTATCCCTCACTCCTGCGAGAAATGCCCGATCCCCCTTCGTTACTCTACTGTAAAGGGAGCCTGCTGCCGGAAGACGAACTGGCGGTCGCGATTGTCGGCTCACGCAAATGCACCCACTACGGATTACAGCAGGCAGAAAAGATTGCCGCTGCGCTGGCACGCGCCGGGATTACTATTGTCAGTGGTCTCGCCCGTGGAATCGATCAGGCAGCTCACACTGGCGCACTCAAAGCGGGGGGACGAACCATCGCCGTCATGGCGACCGGCTTGGCTCATATTTACCCTCCCGAGCACAGGGAGCTTTCGGAACAAATCGCCGGTCAGGGAGCCATTGTCACCGAGTTCCCCCTGGATCAGGCGCCTGTCGCCGGCCTGTTTCCTCAGCGTAATCGTATTATCAGCGGATTTTCCATGGGCGTGGTCCTCATCGAAGCGGGTCGCAAAAGTGGAGCGTTACACACTGCACGACACGCTTATGAACAGGGGCGCGAAGTCTTCGCAGTCCCCGGTCGCATTGATCATCCCGCCAGTTTCGGTTGTCACGATTTAATTCGCGATGGCGCCATGCTTGTCCGGGATGTGGATGATATCCTGGAAGGACTGGGCCCGGCGAAGACACCGGTGATGACAGCGCAGAACCGGGAAGTCCATACGCCACGCGAGCTCTCGTTAAGTGAATTTGAACGTGATATTCTGAATCTGGTCACGCTGGAGCCACAGCATCTCAACGAAATCGTTCAGTCGAGTCACCTCGATTCCTCGCGGATTCTTTCCACACTGACGATTCTGGAAATGCGCAAAGTGGTCAAACGCCTGCCTGGAGGTTACCTGGTTCGTGCCATGGGATGATTACGATTCCCAATCCAAGTAAAAATGATTAACATCTCGGTATGAATTCTCCATCCGAAGCAAGCGCCGCTGGCCAGGCCGTCTATTCTAAACGTATTTTATCAATCTACGATCTCTGGGTCCTGGGCATTTCCAACTCACTGATCTGGAAATGTCGTACCCGAAATATTCTGAACTGGATGAACCAGGGCCTGACCGCCAATCATCTGGATGTGGGGGTCGGCACTGGTTACTATCTGGATCATTGCACATTTCCAGATTCGAACGTCAGACTGGGCCTGCTCGACCTGAATCCGAACAGCCTCGCCACCGCCGCCAGTCGAGCCGGCAGATATACTCCAGAAACTTATCAGGCAGATATCCTGCAATCTCTGCCCGAGCAGCCACAAAGATTCGATTCGGTCAGCCTGAACTATCTGTTACATTGCCTGCCTGGCGATCTGACTTCGAAGTCGACTCTATTCGATCATCTTAATCAGTGGTTGAACCCGGGAGCGATTATCTCGGGATCGACTATTCTGGCAATAGGTGTTCCTCGCAGCCTGTCCGCCCGCAAATTAATGAACTTCTACAATGAGAAAAAGATCTTCACTAACGGCAGAGACAGTCGAGAGGAGTTACAATCTCAACTCCAGAGTCGCTATACTGACGTGGAACTGAAAGTGACTGGCTGTGTGGCCCTCTTTCGTGCCCGCTACACTCCTTCAACAACAAATTGACTAGCATTGATCAGCATGGAAATTCGCGAGTTTGCAGAACGGGTTCTCCTCAGTGATTCACTGGAAGCGAAATTGAAACCCGCCCCTCCGATTTTAACAGACAACCACCCGGGAAAACCGCTGCGCGTCAAAGAACCGATGCGTCCGGCGAATCTGCAGTTCGCTGCCCCTCGTACCGCGCCCGCTATGCCGAAACCAGTTGCATTGGTGGAGCAGGAAAAGCGGGCGCTCGCGCATCACATCATGGCGAACCACGAACTGCAGGCATTGGAAGTGATGGCCTATATTCTGTGCGCCTTTCCCGATGCACCAGCGGAATTCCGCCAGGGCATGTGCGCCATCATGGCGGACGAACAACGGCACACCCGTATGCATAAAGAACGAGCCTCCATCCTGGGACTGGAATTTGGCGATCTGCCTGTGAACTGTTATATCTGGAAGAAGGCCCTCAGCTACGAAAGCCTGCTTGATTACCTGGCCGGCCTGCCTTTGACTTTTGAAGGACGCAACCTGGATCACACTGGCGAATTCGAGCAATACTTTCTGGATGCCGGCGATCAGCGGAGTGCCGCTTTGATGAAGGTCGTCTATCGCGATGAAATCCAACACGTTGCCTTTGGTTTGCACTGGTTGCGTCAGTTAAAGCCCGAGCATCTCTCAGACTGGGAAGCTTACGAACAGCACCTGCACTGGCCGATTCGCGCTGCCCTCTCTGTAGGAGATACGTTCAACCGCGAAGCTCGCAGGGAGACTGGTATGACAGATGAATTCATTGACCGACTCTACCAAGCTGCTCACTCCGATGAGCCCCCTAATCAGAAACCAAAAAATCTCGATTGAAGTGGCAGGAAACCAATCATGTTTCAACAAGATCGAGCCCGCTGGAACAAGGTGATCTTCGTCGACTGGCATGGAGTACTCTCACACGATCCCTTCTGGATATCCATCCTTCAGAATGAACAACATCCACTCCACTCATCGCTCTCGAAAGCTGCTAAAAAACTCTTTGAGAAAAATGATGATCTCGTTCGAGACTGGATGCGGGGAGACATCACAGCCAGCCAGATCGTAGATGGACTGCAGATTGAACTGGAGCCAGAATTCCCACGTGATTATCTGACACGTAAATCAGTCGACGACTGCCAACTGATGCGGGTTAACATTCAATTACCTCCGCTGTTACAGGCAGCACAACAGACAGGTACAGCCATCGTCCTGGCGACCGACAACATGGACTGTTTTCATGATGCGATTTTAAAGGCCAGACAGACGTCGACGCGATTGAGAGCGACAAAAACCACAACATTCAGTACAACAGCCAGATTGTTCGATGATGTACTCTGCTCCAGCACACAACGCATGTTAAAACGCGAAGATCCCCAACGCTTTTTCGCAAACTGGCTTTCGTCTCATGCGCTTGATTTCAGCGATGCCCTGTTGCTGGATGACCTGGAAGTCAACTGTAGTGCGTTTCGTGCTACTGGTGGGACAGCGATGCAAATCACGCTAGAGTCACTTGAAAATAATGCGGACAAAATCTTCGCAGAAATTGATTTCCGGCTGCGTATAAATAACAAACGATTTTAATGGAGAGCTACCTGACTGTTTTTTTCTTGCCCCGTTTTTTTCGTTTGGTTTCCAGACTGGGATGTTTTGGACCGCCGCCCAGGTAAGGATGCTTTTCCAGTTCATCCCCCTGCCCCAACTCGCGGGGATCGTGGGTGGCCACCAACTGCTGTTGCAGTTCTTTTGCCAGTTTCGCTTTGATCATCTGGTACATCGGGTCGGCAGCGACATTCTGTAACTGATCGGGATCGTTTCGTAGATCATATAGTTCTTCCGCCGGTAATTTTCCGAATGCAAGATTATACAGTCGACGATGATTCGCATCCTTATCTTTATTCTCCACCATATAGGTCTTGGTCGGGCCATTGTCACAGTCGCCATACCAGGTGCCGGGAATAGCCGCGTGCTGATAATCGGGTGTGCCCGCCGGCCAGCGGTCGGGGCGGTAATTGTGAATGTAAAGAAAATCATCCGTACGAATCGCCCGACAGGGATAGCCCCCCATATCGGGTGCTTCCTGTGAAGGGACATGCCGTTCCTTACCGAAGATAATTTCGTCTCTGTTGTCAGCGATTCGGCCTGATTGGGAATCCGTCAGGACATTCATCAGACTGCGGCCGGTCACATCCATCGGGATTTTCACCCCTGCTGCTTCATAATACGTAGGTGCCAGATCAATCAGGCTGACAAAATCGGTGACCGAGCGGCCGGGCTTTATTTTTTCGGGCCAGCGAGCCGCGAGAGGCACACGTGTCCCCGTATCATATAGACAACTTTTCCCACGCGGGAACGGCATGCCATGATCGCCGGTCATGAATACGATGGTGTTATCGAGTTCGCCTTTTTCTTCGAGTGACTTCAGCGCATCGCCCACCAGTTTATCAAACCGTTGAACTTCAAAGTAGTAGTCGGCAACATCACTGCGGACAACCGGTGCATCCGGAAAGCAGGCCGGCAGTTTGATCTGGGAGAGATCCATTCCACTTTTCACCCCGGTCCCCGCTTCATAAGGACGATGTGGATCACTGCTGCCCAGCCAGAAGCAGAAAGGTTCTCCCTGTTTCTGATGCTGCAGAAAATCCTGAAAACTCTTAAAGCGTTTTCCCGCCAGTTCGCGACCGGCAGTCTCCGTGCGCCCTGGGCCCCAGGCTTTTCCGGTATAACCGACCTGGTAACCGTGTGCTTTGAGTATTTCCGGATACGTTTCGAGCTGATCAGGAAAAATGCAGTGCAGGTTCGCGCCCGCTTCGAGCTGCCAGTGATATTTACCGGTCAGAATCGCTCCTCGCGAAGGAGTGCAGGAAGGTGATGAAACATAGGCATTCTGAAACAACACACCTTCGCGTGCCAGTCGATCAAAGGTAGGCGTTTTCACGACCGGATCGCCATAGGCGCCCGCATGTGGCCAACCCCAGTCATCAGCGATGGCGAACAGAATATTCGGTCGTTTCTGCTGTTCGGCGGCGTGTATATTTGAGACTACACACTGGAAAACAAGGAACACAGAGAGGGAGAGACAACGAACTACTAAAGAACCATTAAACATAGCGCACCTTTAACGGCTGGAATCAGAGGAATCAGGAGATTGATTCTACTTTACTTGCGGTTTTGCAGGTACGCAAGTAAATCCCGGATTTCCTGTTGTGTCAGACGCTGCTCGAGGCCTTTCGGCATGATGGAGGTTGGCGATTCTTTCATTATTTCAATCTCATCGCGGGCAATCCGTACTTCAGAGAGATCCGCGGTCCTGAGATAGACAGTATCCGTCGATTCGCGACTGATGACTCCCGTATAAATACGTCCGGCATCGGTCACCACCAGATAGGAACGGTAACCACGCGCGAAGCTGGCACTGGGTAAAGCGATCGCTTCGAGCAGATCCGTCCCGGTACGAATGGCACCGATTTTTGTCAGATCGGGCCCCACTTTGCCTCCAGTACTCTCTACCGCATGACAGCCTGAACAGGCCGCTTTCTTACCAAAGAATATTTTGCGGCCTTCTTCCAGACGCCCTTCTGTAAGAAGTGGCTTAAGTGACTCCAGATGTGCTTTCTGTTGCGCCAGATCAACCCCCAGTTTTTTTAACAGCGGTGTAGCTGCCTGCTGGACCGATTCGGGATACTTTTGCAACAGGCTCGCCAGCTCGTCTGCCGACAAGTTTGTTGCCGCGGATGAACCATTCAGTCCGGTAATCAATGCCTGCCCCACCCCTTCATCCACACTTTTCGCATAAGCTCTCAACAGGACCGGTAGAGCCAGTGGCCCTGGTGAATCCAGTTGCTTAGACAACTGGATCAACTGTTCGGCGGAATGAGGTAAACCCGATAATGCTCTCGCTGCCGCCAGTCGATCCAGAGGTGGATACTCTTCATTCATGCGAGACATGAGAAAATCGAACGTACCCTGATCGATACTTTTTAAATGAGATCCGACAGCAGATAATGATTCAATTCGTAGTGAGGCAGGCTGTTTCACACCCAGCGCTAATGACGTTAACTGTTCATTGAGATCAGGCAGATCATGTGATTGAGCAATCCGGACGACGAGAATCTGTAACTCCGGATCGTCTGTCTTCAAAACCTGCTCCAGAGCAGAACGCCAGGCGACAGGAAACTCTTTCAACGCAGAACGCTGAATGACTTCCAGCAGAATCGCCTTGGCAGGCTCTGATGTTTCATCACTCGTCAGTGACTGAGCAATCAGTGATTGCACTTCGGGATCAGCAGACTGCGCGACCAGAAAACCCCGCAGTACAGCAGCCCGCTCCGGACTCAGCTCCGCTTCGCTCAACCAGGTTTTCAACAGCGTCAAAGTTTCGCCGGCCCACCCCTCATGTTCTCCGATTATCGTCAGAGCCTCTTTCTGCAGAGCCGGATCATCGGTGTCCAGCAGGGGGGTTACCAGTTCCCGGGTCAGATTACCCGAGTTCATCTGGTCCAGAGCAATCAACGCCGCGCGGCGGACAGCCGGACTGGAATCATTTAAACCTCTGAGAACCAGATCGCGGTTGTCAATCCGAATCAAAGCATAGATGAGGGCATGCTCCAATGTTCGATCTGGAGAACCGGACTTGATTACATTAAAAAGAGCATCAATAACCGGCTGCAACTGCTCATTCGATACAGTTTCACGTCGGCCCGCTTCACAGATGCGCCCCAAGGCCGTTGCAGCAGTTCGCTGCACAGCGGGATGATTCTGTTTCAATAATTGAGTTAATTCATTAACGGATTGAGAAGATCGGAGCGTCCCCAGCGCTTTCGCCGCCGTCATTTGCACACTCTCGGAAGAATTCAAACCACCTTGAATTGCTGCTGCTGCTTTGTCTGTTCCGATTCGCGATAATGTCCAGACCGCATTACGTTTACTGGTGTCATTATAAAAGGAACCACGGGGTGAATCGATGACTTTCGCAAGTTGGGGCACAGCCAGATCACCAACCCCGGCCAGCTCTTCAATCGCCTTCTGTTGCACAAACGGACGGGTATCATTCAGCAACTGCAGCTTGCGATTAGGTGACAATGATTTCCAGTCCAGCGCTAATCCATATGGATCCTTGAGCTCGGGTGTGCCTGTCTTCCGGATACGATAGATGGCACCATGAATGTCTGGTTTTGAAATTTGAGACTGCGGACAGCCAATACGGAACCAGCCACCAGTGTTAATGACTAATAGACTGCCATCAGCGTCTTCGATGATATCAGTGGGATGGAAGTCGGGATCATCTGATACCAGAAAGTCTTCTTCTTTGGTTTCAAACGTGGCTCCGTTGCGTACCAGTTGGGAACGAATGACTTTGTGTGTATTAAAAATCGTCGTAAATATATTGCCCTGATATTCCGGTCCAAACTGGGAACCGCGATAACGTAACATCCCGGAAACGGCGACGTGACCAAAGCGGGTGATCGGCCCCAGCAGATCTCCCGTGCGTTTGAATTCAGCGACACAATCCTCAAAGTGAGGATACACGCCTCCCTCCATCCAGTGCACCAGACAGTCCACGCGAGGTCGTGTCATCAGAATGTTGACCGAACCGATCATTTCTCCTTCGGGGGTGAAGTCGATCTCGACCGGATTGTCCATCCCACCTCCACAGTGCACTTGGATATCGGAGCCATCAGGATTACAGGAAAAGATCCGGGCAGCCAGACCTTTACTCGTCACTTTTCCATTTTTGTCTTTGAATTCATGACCATGCCTGCCATCACACCAGTAGAGCCGTCCTTCCGGACCACGAAAACATCCGTGGATGCTGGCAGCGTTACCGGAGAAGCCAAACGAATCGACGATGATTTTCCGTTCATCCGCCACCCCATCATCATCATGATCCGTCAGCTTCCAGATATTGGGAGGGCTGGCGACATAAAGGGATCCCTCGTGCCAGAGCGCCCCCATCGGCAGAGTTAATTTATCTGCAAAGACCGTACTCTGATCAAAGCGTCCGTCGCCATCCTGGTCGACGAGCATTCGAATCGTACTTTTAGGTTCTTTAATCAATTGCGGGGCGCGTGTGTTTTCTCCCGAACTCTCAGCAATGAACAACCGCCCGCGATTATCAAATCCTGCCATCATCGGATATCTGGTTAGCTCGCTGCTGGTGACCCGTTCGATGCTGAATCCGTCTGGGACGCGGGGCAGATCTTCCGCTGTGATTTTTTCTAATGGGAAATTCCCAACAAGAAACACGACAACAACAACGTTTAAGATCGATTTGTAATTCGATAGAAGTTTCACAGCAGACACCTTTATCAGGCAGGAAATAAGTCAATGGATGACGGTACCCGGGTAAGCTTGCAACGAGGACCTGACATTGTAAACAAAGTAAATAATGTACACAAACAGGATTCTGAAGAATTCATGAGATTCTCAGCTATACAACACCCAGAGTGGTCGTGTGCAAATTTGATTGTGTGAAATGAACTGCATTTGCGAGTGGATTTCTCATGTCCTGGTTTCACTGTAGGTTCGCACGCTGAAAAAACAAAAAAACACATCTTATTCCGGCAGCTTCGGGCGGCAGACTTCGCAAAATAACTGTTTTCGTCGCGAACTGGCGGTATACATCGTTTGGCTGTTTTGATGCCTGCAGTGATTAAAACAGACTGCTTTTTTCCCGCTATAATTCCCACGTAACGCACAGCACTTCACCAGTACACAAGGGAATCAACAAATGCAGACCACAGACAATTCGATGCGAAAAAAGTTGACGGAAAAACAACAGGACATCTACTCGTTTATTAAACAGGAAATCACCCAGCAACGCCTTTCTCCCACAGTGCGGGAGATTGCAGAACAGTTTGGGATTCGATCATCAAATGGTGTGATGTGTCATTTACGCGCCCTGGAACGTAAAGGCTGGATCAAACGTGATCACTATCTCTCACGTGGAATTACCCTGATCGCAGAACCTGTCACACACATGATTACACTCACTCCGGGTGAAGCCGGTTGTCTTGGGGAGATCTATGTCGGATGTGTCGGCGTGAAAGACCGGAGTGTCACACTGGAACTGATTGCCCCCGACACGATGGGAGAGATTCGGAAAGACCTCTGAGTGTTCTGGCATCATGGAAAAATGCTTCGAATAAAATCCTGACTCAATACATGGCTGGCAATAATAATTTCATACCTGGAGGGTTTACGCGTATGGATCTGAATCCGGAATCAAACAAAAATGCCGAACTTTTACCATTTAATGGAAGATCAAAAACGGGAATGGATAACGCAGAGACTGTAGCAGAATTTCCAGAAGCATTAAAAAACAGTTACACCAATCTGCTGACGATCGAAGATGAATACGACGGTCTGACATCCGCAGAATCTTCAAGAGATGTACATCAATGCAATGAACTTTTGGTGAAACAGGAACAGCAGGTTCAACAGCTGGTTCGCAAATTGAATCAGGAAGAGTCGAAGCTGGAACGCTTGAAAGGCGATCTGGAAGAAGCAGAGGTCTGTCAGGCGATGGCACAATCTTATGAAGCGGCTATCGCAGGCTGGCGTGAAATGATCCAGGTTTTTGAATTCTGGCATCAGTCTAATATTCATAGTCAACAGGCATTTTCATTGGCGGAGCAGACATGGGAAGACCTGAAACATGTGGAACAACAGGCTGTAACCGAACTGGAAAACAAGACCACCTGGGAAGTGATTCATACTCCCTATGGTTCAACAACCATTCCGAAGCAGGAAGGCCTGCTGCCAGATGAAATCTCAATTGAGATTCTAGGCGATTATCTGCCCGTCACAATACTGACGGAAGCAGCACGCCTCGCTTTAACTCAGTGTCAGCAGGGGACAGCCACTTATGCAGTGAGCTGTCTCTGACCTTCTCGAACTGACACATTCTAAACTAATTCACTATGTAATTATTACAGGGAAAGTACGTCCATGGAAAACCAGTTTACAGAAACCAATTTTAATGAAATCACCTGTCGCACTATCTGCGGTCAACTTACTGAATGGGGGATTGATTTCTCTCAATCACGTGTGGCACAGCTCGCGCCTGCTCAAATTGAATCGCTCCAATCCTGGATTAATGCCGGCGTAGAAGCAGACGAAGCATATCAGGCTGAGTTTGCATCGCTCCCAGATTTCATGGAGCGTGAATTGCTGGAAATGAAAGGGGAACTGGCATCCGGCTCCCGAGAAATAATTATCGAACAGGCAATCAATGCCTGTGAAGCGGAAGTGCCAATCACTGACAACCCTTATCTGTTTGATACCACAGGCTGGCATTTATGGCGTCAAGCCTACTGCTGCTGGTATCACTGTGAGCCGATGAATTTCCTGGAGGCAGAGACCGTGCAGGACCCCAGTAGTGTAAATGAAGTAACCAACCAGGCAATAACACAGCAGCTGTCAGAATTGATTACTCAATTCAATGAAGCAGACGATTCACTGAAACAGCTGCGGCTCAAACTCAAACAGACTAAACAGGAACGACATTCCAGCCGTAAACAACTGATGAAGTTTCTCAATCAGAATTGTCGTATGATGCAGGCAGCAGTAACGATCACAAAACCTGAGGCGCAAGCCCGGCACAATCCCAAATCAGAGCCAAGCGCAACCATCAACATCATTCGCATTCCCGTTACCGGTCCGGAAACAAATCGGATCGAAGTTTATCTGCAACAGACAATTGAAGGAACATGGCGAGCCGGGCACTTCTGGTCTGTAGAAAGCAGTTCACTAGCAGGTCAGATTTCACGCGGCAGCAGGCAACCTGAACAACGCCAAACGACCTTTCCCACAGATCAGGCTGCGTTAATCAATGAAACACTGGTTCTCAGCAGAAAGCTCAGTCATGACTCAAAGATTCGATCACAAATTATCGACTACCTGAATCTTCTGGAGGAATATCCAGGACAACTGGATCTATGTAGTGACTGTCATCAGCACTGCCTCAGTGAAGAGTTGGACCATTCAGGAAATTGTCCCCAATGTTCAACTGACTGATCTACCTTGGACCACTCTTAATCACAGTAGAATTCATTCGAGATTTTCATTTTGTCTTGCCTTGCCCACTGAATCTTGCCATAGTTTAAGATAGTTTAAAAAATGAACCCCGGAATTCAGGCCATTCTATTCAGAGGTGGAGGCATCCTGTGCAAGATCAACCCGAAAATGCAGACCAGATTCATTCTTCTATAAGCCGCAGACGATTTCTGGCAACTTCTGCATCGGCGGCCGCCGCAATTGGCTTTGGGGCACCCGCCATCGTACGGGGAACGAATCTGAATGAAAAACTGAATATCGCCATTATAGGCTCGGGAGGACGAGGCGGCAGTAATCTCCGATCGGTCTCATCTGAAAATATTACGGTTCTATGCGATGTGAATGAACAGAATCTGTTTCGCGCCGCACAGAGCCATCCCAAAGCAAAACAGTTCAAGGATTTTCGCGAAGTCTACGATCACCCGGCCCAGTTCGACGCCGTCGTTGTCAGCACTTGCGAACACACGCACGCCTTCGCCACTCTTCCCGCACTGCAGCTGAAAAAACATGTATACTGTGAAAAGCCACTGACTCACAGTGTCTGGGAAGCCCGCGTCATTCGGGAAGCGGCTCGGAAGGCGAATGTTGCCACGCAAATGGGTACCCAGATTCATGCGGGAGATAACTACCGCAGGGTCGTTGAACTGATTCAGTCCGGCGCCATCGGCCCCGTTCAGGAAGCCCACGTGTGGGTGTCACGGGCCTGGGGCTGGCATCCTTCCGAAGAAGCGGCCCGCGCAGCAAAAAATCTTGTTTACTCGGAAAAAAGGCCAAGCCATTCGGATGAGATTCCGAAAGGACTGGACTGGGATCTCTGGTTAGGACCGGCTCCAGAACGTCCCTTCAATAATATTTATTTCCCGGGTCCCAAATGGTATCGCTGGTGGGATTTTGGTAATGGCACCATGTCGGACCTGGGCAGCCACTGGATCGATCTGCCATTCTGGGCATTGAAGCTGGATTACCCACTCACAATTGAAGCGGAAGGACCGCCGATCCAGAAAGAAATCGCACCGGCATCAATGCAGGCCGTTTATGAATACGGTCAACGAGGCGACATGCCCCCCGTAAAAGTGGGCTGGTACCAGGGGACGAACAAACCCCAACTCTGGGAAGAAGGCAAAATCCCACAATGGGCAAACGGCGTTTTATTCGTCGGTGAGAAAGGCATGCTGTTGTCAGATTACAGTAAGCATGTCTTATTACCAGAAAAAGAATTCGCTGATTTCAAACCCCCGGAACCATACATTCCGAAATCTCTGGGTCACCATGCGGAATGGATTCATGCCTGTAAAACGGGCGCCCCGACAACCTGCAATTTCGAGTATGCAGGATTACTGACCGAAGCGAATCACCTGGGCAATGTCGCTTATCGAACAGGTAAAAAATTGCACTGGGACACTCAGGCCATGAAGGCAACGAACGCTCCGGAATCCGATCAATATATCCGCCGTGAGTATCGTAAAGGCTGGGAACTAAGTTAGGCCTCTCAATGCACGGAATCGTTAACTGGCTGGATCCTCAGATTTTAATGATTGATCAGTTTCTCACTCCCGAAGAATGTGAAAGCTACATTAACTACAGCGAATATCTTGGCTATGAACTGGCTGATGTAGATTTCTACGGAGTTCGCAAGCAGTCGAATCAAATTCGGACAAACGAACGCGCAGACATCGAATCTCAGGAACTCGCAGATAAACTCTGGAATGAACTCCGAAATTACCCTCTTCCTTCATCAGAGCTGGGAAACCCCGCAGGACTGAGTCCCTATATCAGATTTTATAGATATCAGGGAAAACAAAGATTTAACTTTCATAAAGATGGAATTAAAAAATATTCGAACTACGAATCGCAATTCACAGTATTAATTTACTTGAATTCAATCAAGCAGGGTGGCGAAACAATTTTTCGCAAAAATGAGATCAAAGTCCAACCTCAATCAGGACGCTGCTTACTGTTTGCACATGACCTATGGCATTCTGGTCTAGCTGTAACTGATGAGGAAATTAAATATGTCATGCGAAGTGATCTATTTTATTTACAAAATAAATCATTTGACGCTGAATCAGAAAATTGAACATATAATCAATTCATTACAAACCTTATTTGATTAAGACCATCTCCCGAAACGGCTACTCCTGCTCACTGACATTAAATTTCTATCTCGTACTAATGGATACCCGGTAGATATGATCCCTTCTTCCTATTGCTTCCCAGACTGCTGCTAGTTGATTTGGATCAGGATCGAAAGGCACATCCTCAATCAGATCACTTTATACTCCCGCAATCAATGTTAGAGTTAGATCTTCATTTAATTTTGGGATGCGCTAGATCTCAGAAACAGGAGATTGTAGTAATGAGTTTGTAACTTCTCGATAACACAATTGATTAATTATAAAATCAATGTCATCTCAACTAATTGAACTCCTTCTATATTACTTTTTAGTAGTAATGACCAGATTACCTTTCACTTCTGCTGCCTGATCATCGCTGGTGAGATCCACCCCGGTCCAGTTCGATTTGTGAACAATCTCCCCGTGTGGTTCAAACAGCTGAACGTAATCTGAGAGTCGGTTATTGTAGGCATCTTTATCCAGATTATTCCCCGAGAAGTCAGAACAGATCTGCAAAACGAACAGCCCACCCGGTTTGATGTATTGAAAGAACTCTGCGGTCGCTTCCCGCACATCGACTCCCGTGGCAGGGCAAAGCCGGTCTAATTCCCGGTGATACCAGCTCATTCCCCGGCAATAGATCAGGTCGAAATAATCCTGGTCAAAGTAGTGCCCCAGAGCTGACGCACTGTCTCTGATGAATATGGCCTTGGAACCCCTCTCAATTGCCCCCACAACGCCCTGCAGGGATGGCTCGACGCCGAAGACCCGTAAACCGAAACTCGACAGCAGGGAAGCATGTAGGCCCTTTCCGCAGCCCAGATCCAGTACCTTACTCCCGAGCGTCAATCCGAACCGGGTGACGATGTGTTTTTCCAGCCAGGCCCGCTCTGTCATGGGATCATAGATGAAGTCACCAGCGGCGTATTTTTTGTTGTAAAAATCAGTGTTCTGCTTTTCCATTATTCACACTCAAACATGGTTATGAGCCGGCGACAGCTGGAGTCTGTGACGATTTCCAACTTGACCGGTTCTCGTTTCATAAGGTCTAAAAACTTCCTGATGTCAATCGGGTCCTGATGATGACCGGGGCATGAACCCGCAGCCCACATATACGGCACGCTGATGATGGCAATCTTGCAGCTATTGACTATCTTTTCGACAAAGCCTCTCAGGTAGTCTGTCTTGAAATGCTCGATTACCTGCAGGCAGGTGATCACATCGGCTTCCCGATCCAGCTTCATCCAGTCGCCTTCGATGCATTCCACGCCATGCAGGAAAGGGAACTCCCGGTTGTTGATTGCCGTTCGCCTGTGAAATTTCCCCCAGGTCACCACCGGGGTATCAGCGCAACCCACATCGATGATTGACCTGTGATCGAGCTGCTCCAGCCACTCCCTGACCACGCTGTAATAGTTCAGATCTTTTCTGCCATCCCAGTAGGTCATGAGTCCTCTTCCCGATTCAAAAAGTAATCGCGGATATCCTGATGCAGCCCCGGCTTGTAAGAGGCCCATTCCCACGCCCCGTTTTCTCCGATCTTGATATCAGAGATACAGAAATTGTGATTCCGCAGGATCTGCAGCCGATCCCCGTACTGGCGTCTTTCGCGGGTTCCGTGATACAGGTGGTACGTCGCCCCTGGAACGCAGCCAATACGCCCTTCAATTAACGGGTACTGCTTCGCTTTCCATGCATCAAAGTCCGCCGCAGGACGCTTCAGAGATGAATACTGTTTCTCCACCCACTTGCGTTCTTTGACGAATGCGGCAACGGCGTGACAATCACCGCCGCCAATGATGTCTTTATCGTAGATGCCCCAGGGAATCGCCTCACGTTTGGCTGCCCAGGCGAATCCCGGTGTTCCGAATGTTTCCCCATTCAGACCATGATTCCAATTGTAGGCCCAGCTGTTCGTCTGGTTCATAACCTTTCGATCGGGCCCGAGAAAGTCCACTCGCTCATACAGCTGCACTATCGGGTACGATTCCAGCAGTTTTTTTGTATCTTCAAACCAGTTGGGGTTCTGGAAGAGAGCATCGGCATCGATCCAAGCGACCGCATCCACTTCAGGTGGAAGCGACTGGATTCCGATATTGAGCAAACGCTCCTTCTGCCACATAAACGATTTTGTGAGATCACCAACGATTTTGTGCTGTGCCTCGAATTCAAACCGTCCGTCAAAAGACAGCTCCACCATCGTGACCGGTACGCCAATTCTATCCAGGTACTCGTAAGCATTGCGCACAGGCAGTTTGTATCCACAGGGATTGAAATGACAAGACACTACTGCCAGATTTTTGACGGGAGCGTAGCGTGCAGCAGGCTTCACGGGTTCTGCGTTCCCCCAGCCCTCACAGGTCGCGCGTGACTTAACCAGTCGCCGGATTTCATCGCCGTGTTTTCGGCAGAGAAAATTGCGTTTAAATTTACAGCCGTCACAGAGTTGCTGTTTTGCTTCGGTGGTCAGTGTCATGACTTCTCAGTTTATGTCAACGTGTTTTAGATCGATGTACGCAGGCAACTGCAACTCCGCGACTGCAGCAATATCATTTCCGTATTCCGGGTAATAGACCGGGTTCCCTTCAGGAGTTGTCGGGTCGGTTATATCGTCCAGGTAGCTGAAAAAATTAGAGGGATTGTCAACAATGTTGAACCCGACAGAGGTGCGGTTAAATCTTGTGTCCTCATCTATAAAACAGCGATTAACTGAAGATTTATAGACAGCACCGAAAAGGAAAAGGACTGTCCCATCATTACCGAATACGTCTCTCAGTGTTTCGTGATAACCCAGAACCTTGACTGAGAAAAGAACACGCCATCCCTCCCCGTAATAATGAGCAATATTCATCGCCCATGCCGAGTCACCCGGACCGCCTTGCCCATCCCACGTGCCAGATGAGGAATTGATGAGAGCTGCATTAAAATCAGCAATCGCTGCTGCTGACGTTGTTACGCTGCTGCTTGGATTCTCAGAAAGTCCGGAAAAACAGGGCTTATACCCTTCCGCGTTCGCAACAAACTCGGGCGGACGGGCTGAGAAGATTGTTTGCTCCCCCTTGACTAAACCTGAAATGCACCCTTAATCAGAGTACAGCGGATGATAACATCTGCTGAAGTGAAATGATTGGTTGGTGTCAAAAAGGGTTTTGAGGAATTCAGTCACGAGTTTACTCAAAGAGCTTTCCACCTGAATTTTTAAAGCTCTTCATTACTAGTTCCATTCTTGATCTGACCTCGGAGGGAATTTCTAATTCGTGGTAAAACTTAGTACCTGAATATCTGATTGTGACTGTTTTCGAGGTAGCAATATCCAAGATCATCTTTTCCTGTGATTTCGAAACTTCTTTATCGTAAGTTTCCCAGTACCTCTCATTTTCATATCGCTTAGTGTCAGACGTTTCACTTTTTTCGAATCCAACCAGCTTTGTTAACCCGCCCTGAGACTTACGATACTCCCCTGTACGGGCAGAGCCAATCCAAGCCTTTTCCAGCAATCGAACCTGATCCTCAAGAAGTGGTTTACCTGCTTTTATATGATCAATTATATCTTTCACTTTGGCTTGTTCTGCAATCAGAAGCGCATCTATCCTGCTGTTAATGTCTTTCACTTCATTTGGTGGCAAGTCAATTAACTCATATGTGTTTTCATCTGTTTTAACTGTATATTTTCTTGTAAACAGATCTTCGGAATCTAACCTTCCGATACACAGATATAGAAACTCTGGTTTATCGTCAACCACAGCTATATTCAAATTAATATCTCCTGAACCATAATTCTCAGGAGATTCTCTATGCCTCCTGGTCGAATACCAGTGATCCTTGTATTTAACCGGGTTCGACCCCACAATAGATCGTTCGATGTGTTCCTCTTCACTCAACGCTTCTATCGTTATCGCCAGACGCTCCCACTTATCTCTCCCTCTCCGAATGACTCCCAACTCCAGCTTGTCTTTATATGTTACAGATTTCAAGATCTCATCTGCTTCATCTGGAGTCCGAAGCAGCTTTCCGTTAATAATTCGGATCAGGTCGTTATTCTCAAGCCCCGCGATATCAGCGCGAGACCCTTTCTGGACACCTCCGGCTATTACGGCATTCCCCGTCCTGGGGGGAAAGATGGGGATCTCTTCCCCTGATTCTTTAAGGTGCTTCTTGTAGTCCTGAACTGTTACTGTTCGGAATCCTATCGAGTAAGTCATCCGAGGAAAGTCAGCAATCAGAAAAGATGTCATTACGAAGAACGTAATTAAAAATGCAAATAGTCGTTTCATGTTGACCCTCATATCTAAACCAAGCACCATAAAACACATGCGTCCACTGTACCAATATTGTATCGTTATATGCAAACAATAAAAAAAGACAGCCGCGTCTGGCTGCCTTTGTACTGCAATAAGACTAGTCGTAAAATGAACTTACGTACCTGCTGCGTTTGTTATCACCAGGCTGGCTGTGCTGCCGGCCTTGCGCACCATACCTTCCAGCGGAAGCCTGGTGACCTGTGCTTTCGTGGTCCCCGGGGTACGAGTCGGGTACTGGATGGCCCCTAAGGTGAACGTCAAAGTATCGTCGGTTTCTGCATTTGTGAGTACCAGAGAACCGCCTGCCCCTGCAAGATCCTGCTTAATCAGATCAAGGTTCGCCGTAGACCACGGGTGATTTGTCCCCAGAGTGATAATGCGATCGAGTAACGGGATATCTACACGTGTCAGCGAGTTCTCAAACCGCTCTGTATCGAGCTGATTCTCGATGACCAGACTGAACTCATTGAATTCACGCTCTTCCGACAGCAGAGTGAGAACGCCATCTTCGAAGCGATACGGGCTTTCGGTTGGTGTGGCCAATGCAGGAAAGGATCCAGCAGCACCTTCGGTTTCAGTTTCTGCTTCAATATCGAGATCCACCATCACCATCTGCCCGGATGAACCGTTGAAGGTCGCTCTGGCAATCCGGCAACCAGAGTATGTGTAAACTTTTTCGTCGCGGTCGATCATCATGACGAATTCAGGAATGGTATCCGCAAGTGCAAATTCGTCAGAACTCTCCGTTGCCCCCAGAATCAATGGTAGCAGTGTGTCCAATGCCAGCTTGCTTGCAGGCACACGAATCGAGCCCGAGCAACGTTTCTGCCCCAACCTCGTACGTTCAGAGATATGTTCCGTTGTGCCAGTCGTTCCGCCAGTTTCATCTATCGTCTGTGATTCAACGAGCGACTCAGCGCCGACTATTTCAATGGGAATTGAACTGGTGTCAAACGGCAATGCACTATCGATCGCCACGCGGGTGAATGTTCCGATTCCTAATGTCATAAGTCTACCCTTTTAAATCGCGTCAATAATTGTAATTAAGTGACCAGACAGCATTTTAACCGCCTTGTCCAATGATTCGTCCGGAAAGCCGAGAAATGGCCGGGCCGGGATGGATCCGTCTTTTCTTCCGTCTTGGTGAACGCTGGCGTAGTAAATACTGGTCCCAAATGTTGTGGAGTCTTCTGTGACAATTTCTATATGGCCTTGACCATCTGAAACTACGCTTCGCATCAGATCTCCAAAGTCAATCAACGGTCTCGTCCCGGGGTTGTGCCCTGGAGGTCGTGGGTTCTTTAATGGTGCCCACGGCACCCCGTCGGGTGAATGACTGTTTAAGAATCCCTGTGCCAGATCCCCGGCAAGCTCATCATTCCACTCACTGAGGACCTTCGATGCTTGTGGGGATTCTAATCTGCGGACAATACCGGAGAGAAATCCACCGAGCTCTTTAGCTGTGATGGTTTTAGACATCTTGTAACATCCTTTACCTTAATTAGTTTAAATCCAGGCATGTCTCGAACCTCTTTGTCTGAAAAAGTCTGACGCCCGGTACTGATCTGGTCAGCATACATCTTGACTGCATCTGTTTCCTTATTAGTCTTGAACCTTAATCCACCATATATATTAGTAGAAATTTTTAAAAACTCTGCGTCTTTGACTTCGATTTCATGTGTCATGTTCTTGACTCCCAACTAATAAACCACAGGGTCATCCCTGCATGATATTCCCCTGCCTCAAACCAACTCGGATCGACAACCGCGCCAGGGGCGACATAACTGTTAACTACCGTTGACACTCCAGACAAACGAGGGGTGCGAAAATTTTTGACAATACTCTCATACCAGTTGAGATACTTCTCTCTATTTAAAGTCTGATTCTGTTGATCTGTGTCGACGATGAACACCCCTACCTGGTATTCGATCTGGTCTCTTAAATTTGTTCCCTTAGCGGGGTTGAGTTTTGGTGCTCCAGGAGCAATTAGAATTGCAGGAAAATCTGAACTCTGGAAGTTCCGTGTTGAAGGTACTTTCTGAATGATGATCGAGTCGTCGACTATGTCGGATAAATCAAGACTTTCAATCTGAGTTTTTACGGTTGTCAGAATGTCTTCCAGAATCGCTGTCATTTTTGCCTCCGGCAAATACATCGCCAATGAGTGCGGAGTCTCAACCGCGATACTGACATGACCATCCAGACCACACTGCTCGAATCGGTGATCGTGTCGCCTGTTTCGATCTCAGCTCCGGCCAGTAAGACATTGGGAATATTCCAGACAATGCCTTCATGAGCCGAGGTTACCAGACCCTTAGCTATATCATCCCGAGAGATGTCTCGCATCCAGGCATGAGAAACGGACGTCGTTGCGGTAGTATCGTTATTCACGCCCCGCTTTATTGTCACTGTCACCGCTTCGGTACCAGGCATTTTCAGATATAGATAGTCCAGTTGTTGAGTCGTTACCATCAGATCACCACTTTCTTGTAACGAGCCAGCGAGCTTCTTACAGAGTCCAGCATTCTAGATTCATCTTCGGCACCTGAAAGTGTATAGGAGTAATCTTCGATCGATTCGGAATTTAAACGTCCCGCCATTTCTTTCGATTGAAGCATGGAAGTTACCAACTTATTGGCTGCAAACTGAATATCTGCGGGAACAGCCTCCCATCCTGCTGTGTAGACCACTTTTATATTCCCCATCCCTAACCCAGAAGAATTCACTAATTGTCCGCTGAGGCGCGAATAAGGCCGCGGCCATACTTTGCCGATCCGGTACAGGATCCCGCTTTTGCTGACTTCTGTAGCGGTGGCGTCGTTCTTGCGGAGCACATAATCCGTACCCTCGACCAGCAATGTAGAGGTGGGGAAAGCGTCCGTGCCGTCCCCATAATAGCCGTCACGGTCTTCGTTGACCGATGTAATGGATCGAACCGGGGTTTGGTTTAAGATAATCACCTGGTCGCCAGAGCCGCTGTAGTACTCTGTGTAAGTCGCCTGTTCGATCTCCCGTCCCAAATACCCTTTGATGATCGCATCGGCCTGGAGGATCAGTAAATCGATCACCTCATCCATTGATGCATCACTGATTCCAAGAAGCGTCTTAAGAACGGCTTTTGTAGTAAGTGACATTGGAAATCATAACTCCGAATAAATATTTGAAATCAATCATCAGCACTGGCTGATTGAGTTTAATTGCTATTTATTGAAACTCTTTCCGTAAACCATTAACTGTCAAAGATGTAGTATTTTAATGACTATGCAATGGAAGACTGTTGAATTTCATTGACATAGCCCGCCCCTTGTAGAATGTAAATTCCAGCGCCAAGTTGCGCATTGGATCCTACGTCAGCTACATTAAATGAAACAAAAGTGAAGCCATTATCTGAATCCAGGTCATTGGACATTACTTCAATAGCGATCAATGCCTGATTCTCCGCCCCATCAATAGAATCCGTATCAAAACTGGATGCCGCCGAATTCTCAACGAGTGTAAACTGACCAGTGGCATCAATATCCGTAGCACCGACTTTATGTCGAACCCGCCTGAAATTAAGAGATTTGGATGAACCAGAAGTTGCAGCAGTGTGCTGTTGTGCTGAGATCACCGGATCGTCTCCTGCAGTACCAATCGATGCGAGTAAAACAAAGAGGCAACGATCGTAATTCTGAAGATTGACCCTGTCTCCTGTATTCACATCCGCCGACAAGTCGACAGGCATGAAAGCAGGAATGATATCGTGACTTTCTAAAAATTCTTTGTTGAACATTATTTGAGTTCCTTATTGATTCTGATTGCATTAAGAAAGATCTGCAGAGAAAAGTTACTGCTCTCTGCCATTGCAAAATTACGCACGAGTCGCCAGTGTGACAAAACTTGACTGAGTGGCAGTTCCCTTATAGGGAGTTAATGGCTGAGTCTCCCAAGGCTTTCCATCAATTCGCATAATAAATCGCAGTGCCAGTTGATCCGTTAGAAACTCAACATGCATCGACTCAGCCTGCTCAATACCACCTTTACTGATTGTGATATAGTCATCCAGACTGGCCAGGAGGATATCTCCCTCAGTTCCCAGTGTTTCGTTGAACTCTGTTGGAATCACAGGACGTCCCATCAAAGTTGCATAAGAAGCTCCAGAAAGACCGGTTGGGGGCATATAGACCAACTGTCCGCCTGCAGTCGAAACTCCCAGACTCATCTGGTGTAGTTGAGGTTCTGTATCCTGATTAATAAACCAGGCGGAATTCATCCGTGAAGATGCTTTCATGCGGCTCCACATCTGCAATATATTTTCTGCCAAAATAGTATTTGCAGCCTGACCAGATTCTTTCGGAACTGTCACTCTTACAGAAGATTGCATCACTCCCAGTGGTTTTCCGACACCATTTCCATTGAAAATGGATTCGCCTAACATAAATTCCATTTCCTCAGTCACTTTTTTATTTACATAAGACTCGAGAGCCATTCCATTATCGTTAATTAACTCTTCCGTCAGGTAAACTAACACTGCCAACTTGTTAAGCTTCAATGTCGTTTCACCCAGTTTCGGTGTGGAACCAGTTAACGGGTCACCTTCACCAACCCAATAAGCTCGTAATCCACCTGAACGAGTGCCGTCCACTCGGCTTGTTTCTGAATCTGTCGGGAATGTCATATTATTCCCTGCTACACGGTAATGATCTGTGCGGCTGAAAATATCGTTCGCATAAATTCGT
Organism: Gimesia sp.; assembly: GCF_048262075.1. GTDB lineage: Bacteria > Planctomycetota > Planctomycetia > Planctomycetales > Planctomycetaceae > Gimesia. Next base: position 60,987 of record NZ_JBLXFK010000004.1, on the reverse strand, counting down.
GTCAGAATTTCCTGATGGAACTCTGGTAAAACAGCAATACCGCCATCGGCGCCTACAATTTCAGACATTCCCTGGATTGATTTGCACATTCCCCAGGATTTTTTAGTTTTGGTAATCACTTCACTACGGTCTTTAAATCCGCAGCGGATAAAATCACCAAACGATTGGAATTCTGAAAATGGCTTGTATCCATTGGGAAATGATCGTCTGCGCGAGGATGAATACGTTTTCTGATAAGCCTGATGGTCAGCTTGAGCATTCTCCTGCTCCCAATATCCTGCCAGACGCCCCTCTTCATCCCGGTGGATCCCGCTCATATCAGGACCATTCAACTGATCGACGCTCTTAGTGAGATTTTCAATGTTTGATGAGAGAGACTTTACTTTTTCTTCGAGTGTTTCAGACATAGAATGCCCTTTCTGCTAATAAATTTTCGGATTAAGTGTTTCACATCGGTTCAAAGATCTGATTTCCAATTGATGCCATTTGCGGCCACATCAGGTTTGAGGTAGCAGATTGGACAGTTTCTGCTGTAATTCGCGAACTACTCGCGAGAGTTCTTCTACATTCTCCAACAGTCGACTCTCATCACTGTATAAATTCTGTTGAGACAACAGGTTTGCTTGTTTAAATATGTCTGTAATTTGTTGGCATTGGAGGTCTGAAAACTCCTGAATCTGCGAAGCTGATTCAGGAGTTTTTTTCAAACCGGTTTGGTTCAATCGGTAAGCAATCTCACTCACTCTTGGAGAATTGACTAATTGAAAAATTGAACCTGATTTATCATACCTGTCCCACGCCTCTGAGTTTTTATCCTTAAGATTTAGCTGGGAATAATTTTCTGCAAACGTCTTGTCCAATTTCTCCTGTTCACTCTCTAATGTCAGGAACAGCTTTTCCAAAAAGGACCTTATGCACTCATTTTCTAGTACTGTTGAAGTAGTTCTCAGCTGTTTTTTCAGATCTAAGAAACAGCTTGAAATCGATTTTAAAATCTGAGCCCCTAGAGGCACGGACATTTCCAAATCGTAATCGTTCTCTGGATTTAAAGCTGATCGCTTATGCTCATCGTATACAGGCACCTTAGTTGGAGCTTGCATTTCATCACTTTCAGACTCCCTCTCTACTGAATGGTCAGTACCTGTGGATGTCCAACCAGGGATTTGATGTTTCTTCTGAGGGAGCACTGTTGTCAGTGATTTTTTTAGAGGCTCAACTATTTTGTGTCCTTCAATTGTTCCTCGATCAAGGGTTCTTGCAATGGCATCTGGATTGACTCCTAACGCGCCCCAGGACCATTCAATTAATTCCCATTGCTCCAAGACTATTCCGATACCAGAATTTGCTGTTTTCCTGGTCGATGTTTTAATTGGCAGGGCACGAACTGAGGTTGCTCTGACTAATCCCTCAGAGATCAGATGAAATATTTGTAGCGACTCCAGAGATTTCGAAGTGAAGTAAGATGTCGCAGTAATTTTTTCCTGGTCTACTTCGATTGCCAGACGACCATCCGGATGCTGACATTTTGCGATCGGTCTTGTGATTTCACCTAATCCATGTTCCCAGAGAACAACTGGATTATTTCGGAAATTCTCAAGCTGTACCCCGGCAGGTTTAATAACATCACCTTCGCGGTCCTCTCGAGGTGTGTTAATGATTGCCCGTGCAGACATCAGCCTTTCATCGATCATTGGCTGTGCCTGGCTTGCCAGCGATAGCTCTGAAGCTTTACCAGCAATCTTGCAGAGAGATCCAAATTTCTGCTGCCGATTTTTGAGAAGAGACTCTAAAGAATTTGTAATCTGGTTGGAATTCACTGTTTGCCCCGTTGAGAAACATATCATGTTTGCGACAGGGCAGTGTTTTAAGATTCGGCATACAGGGGTCAAGACACGAAAAAAACAATTTTGTCTTTTTGATTTACAATGAACTGCTCAATTTTCAGTAAGAAATTTGACCTCTGACGAATCAGTTCAATCATATGTGTTCGGAGACTCTGTTTTCTGCTCTACCGGAATAATAATTCTCAATTTGAATAAGAATAGACTATTCTGAGTTACGGGTTACACCGCTAGTATCCGGAGCAGAATTTATAAGAGATCTAAAGCATGAGTGACTGAGTTAGTAGTTATCTCAGTTAATGCATTCATGAACTATGCTGCTTTAGACAGCGGTTCGGCATCATCAGATGACTGATCCTGAATTGGATTGCCGACTTGACCAGAAGAAATGCGGTTTGAATAAATGATATTGATAAACTCCGGGAAAGAGTTCCATGGACCAGGATTCTGGTTCCATACAGCCGCGATTTTCTGGAAAAATGTCATTTCATATTTTGCGACAACCAAACTCTGAATCGTTTCGTTCGGTTCTAAATCTGCAGGAGTCCATTGACGAGGGCAGAGGTCATATGCAGGTTCACCATCCCTGCCATTTGAGGGAATCTCATATAAAATTGCCAGTTCACTATCATCATTCAGCTTTGCAGGAAAACTGCGGCAGGTATGCGGTCGCGAATGATAAATACTGCATCGCCCTAAACCTTTTGGATGGTCTTCATCAGGCAAACACTCCATGAGAAACCGACACTTTGTTGTACCCGGAAATGAAACACTTGGGATATGCTTCAAACAAATGACAAAGGGTACATCATGTGCATCTTCAAAAAAGAAATGGGGGGCTAAATTTCGAGAAATCAATCCCTCTGAGTCTTCCCATCGGCATGCAAAGTCCCAGAAATTTTTATTCTGGTAATGAGTAAATTGATGAATATCTGCACCAGAGATTGGAACTGCAAAAGAGCGACAACATCCGGAATGGCAGGAATCACAAATACCCATTTGACTACTTATTCTGAGAAGAACCCCGTGAGATGATGAGATATGGTTTGAAACTATTAGCCGAGATGCGTTTCACATCGGAACAACTCTATCACGAATCAAACGATAAAACCCTGCCTGCCTTATCGTCACAATCGACAAAGTCGCTTGAACACATTCCAAAATTCACCAAATACACCTGCCGAGACCTATGTATTCACAAAACCCGTAAGCCCTTTTATATGAATGATTTGACCGCATTTGCCAGTCTCTTCATTCCTTCCTGGATTCCTTGAGTATTCTGCACACCAAAAGTGAGCCGCATATGATTTTTTTGTATGGCAGGTTGTTCATCGCAACCAAGATCGTGATCGTATGCATAGCACAGTTCACCTGGTACATACATGACTTTATCACCATGGATCGCTTTCTGAAAAAGCGAACTTTCAAATCCTGTCTCTATCGATTCCGGTAAAGTCATCCAGACATAAAGGCCACCTCCTGGATGAATCCAATTCACATTCTTCAGTTTTGAGAAATGTGTCTCAGCAGCATCCAGCATACAATCTCGTTTTTCACGATATACGGATCTCAAATATTCCACGTGGTCATAATATAAATTTTCACGAAGTGCATTTGCTAAGATATGCTGACTCATATTAGTAGAGCCAAAATCATCATTGCCTTTTTTATCTGAAATTGCCGCACAGACTTGTTCCGATGCTACTCCAAACCCAACTCTCAACCCAGGAGCAAAGCTCTTTGAAAACGTTTGCGTAAGAATAACAGTTTCACCCGTCTGGTCAAAACTTCTGATGCTAGGCAGTACCGGCCCATCATAACAGAGCTCTCGATATGCCAGATCTTCTAAAATATGAATTCGATGTCGCGTTGACCATTTCTGAGCAACTTCTATCACTTTTTTTCGCCGCTCAATCGAAAGTGATATTCCTGATGGATTCTCATAATCACTGACAAGATAGATCAATTTCACTCTATTTAACTGGCCTTGAACTTCCAGCCTTTCCAGTGTGGTGTCAAGAGAATCCATCTTCATCCCAGATTCATCTGTATCAACAGATATAATGCGTGCTCCTAATCCCTGTAATACACCCAGAAAAACGAAATATGTCGGAGCTGCAACCAGACAAATATCACCCGGATCAAGCAGCACTTCACCTAACAATGACAGGTATTGCTGCGAACCAGTTGTGACAATGAAATTATCTACTGTCATCCCCATTTCTTCAGCTGATTTCTGCTCCAGATTGGTTAGATGAGTCAGGAGCATTTTTCTAAGTGATAATGAACCTGCAGTTGTTCCGTATTGAAGCGATTCCCTGGCAGATCTGGGATTTGAAAACAGAGACTCAAATGCACTTTGAGTAATTGAAACAGGCAGACTGTCCTGATCGACTAATCCAGCCGCCAGAGAAAGCACTCCCGGATTTTCCACTCCCTGCTGCATCAGATAACTGATCGGTAAATCGTGGCTCCAGGCTCTTTTCTTGCTAAACTGAATTTTATTTGAATCAGCCATTTTATTGTTCAACTTGCTTTAACAGAATTACAGGATGTCCGGCAATGGTCAAATAACCAGACGGATTGTTATCTAAATAGCATAATTGAGGTTAGTAGGTTTTACTACGAACTTAGATCAAACAGAATTGAAATCGGGAGTCTCTATCAGCATACTGGATAGAAATTCCGATATTTCTATTTCTCAACGTCAAAGACTTGTCTCCAGTTGCAGCTCCGGAATCTAAATCAACTCAGTAGGAAACAGAGTTTTGAAATCATTATTTTTCATTTTGCCCCTGTTGATATTTTGTTTTCTTGAGAGCCCTATCTTTGCAGCTGAGTCGCTCCCCGAACCTCTGGCGGTCAATACCGGACTACATCCGCTCGACTGGGTGATCATCGCCATTTATGCAATTTCAACGATTTTTTTGGGCTGGTACTTCAGTCGAGGACAGGAGGATACGTCAGAATACTTTGTTGGAAGCGGGCAGATGAATCCCATATTAATTGGTGTCTCGTTATTTGCCACTTTGCTCAGCACAATCACTTATCTCTCGACACCTGGTGAAATCCTGGGAAAAGGTCCAGTATATCTGATTAAAGATCTCGCGATGCCTTTTATCTTCCTCATCGTTGGATTTGTAATGATCCCGGTTTATATGAGACAGCGAGTCACGAGTGCCTATGAACTACTGGAAGAAAAACTGGGACTGGGTATTCGTCTCCTTGGAGCGATTATGTTTGTCTGCTTGCGACTGATCTGGATGTCGTTGCTGGTCTATCTGACAGCCAAAGCGATAACAACCATGCTCAATGTTGGCGAAGAATGGATCCCCTATATCGTTTTGGGCACAGGCTTGGTTGCAATCATCTACACTTCGCTGGGTGGTTTGCGTGCAGTTGTGATAACAGATTTAATTCAGACAATTTTATTGTTTGGAGGCGCGTTACTGGTCATTGCTACAATCACATATCATCTGGGGGGGTTTGGCTGGTTCCCAACACAATGGGATCAAAACTGGGATACTCAACCTTTTTTCAGCTTCGATCCGGCAACACGTGTAACCTATGTTGGAACGTTTCTTTCAATTCTGGTCTGGTATGTCGCGACTTCATGTGGTGACCAGGTTTCTGTACAACGTTTTATGTCTACAAAAGATGCGAGGGCAGCCAGAAAGTCCCTGGCAGTTCAATTAAGTGTTTCTGTTATAGTTTCACTGACATTAGCCATGGTTGGCTTTGCTTTATTGGGATACTTCAAAGAATTTCCAAATGAAATCCCTGCGGGAATTGACCTTAAAAAAGATGCCGACAAATTCTTTCCGCACTATATAGCACATCATCTTCCTGTTGGAATTTCTGGATGTGTTGTATCAGCCATGTTTGCTGCCGCCATGTCCAGCATTGATTCCGGAGTTAACTCGATCACAGCAGTTGTCATGACAGACTTTCTAGATCGGTTTGACAAATCTCCGCAGACACCAAAGGGCCATGTTTTTACAGCACGGCTGCTGGCATTTGGTATTGGTACCATCGTGGTTTTATCCAGCTCTGTAATGGGAAGTATCCCGGGAAATATAACAGCCGTAACAAACAAAACAGCGAATTTGTTGACTACACCAATCTTTTGCCTGTTTTTCTTCGCTCTGTTCATTCCCTATTCCAAGCCGGCAGGAGTACTTGTTGGGGCGATTCTGGGAACGACTACTGCAATCTTAATTGCATTCTCTGGACCGATCTTTATGGGTCCCAACGAACCCGACCCGATCAGCTTTCAATGGATAGCTCCCGCTGCGGTTATAGTAAATATTGCCAGCGGTTGTCTTGTCAGTTATCTGATTGCTAGTTTTCAAAGCAGAAATAATCTCACCAGTAGCTAAGGCATTGATTGCCTTGTATTTTGAATCTTCACTCTTTCAGAAAATATTAACAGGCTTCAAGTTATTCTTTGAAACTCTGCCTTTCTGCAGGCTGGGAGCTCCTGCATCATCATCAAGCTTGTCAGTTTTTTCTGTTTGCTGAAATTTTGAATCACCCTGGTTGATCAGTTGTTCGCCACCCTGCTCTGGCCCCAGAGGAGGCAGCCCCCTGATCGCTCTCAGTTCATCGACTTTAATAATTTTGGCGCGGATATCTGTTGCCAGTCGTTTTTCAAGTAGGTCCGGGTCATCGATATGGGTTGCTTCTATTTCTACTGTCAGATTTTTTCCAAATTGTGGAGCCAGATGCTCGGTATCATCTTCTGCCAACAAGTCCAGTATTGGCTGAACCGTGAGACAGATAAACTGTTTCAGACTTGCATAAAAAGCCGCATAACTCCCCCCATCCGAGATACCGGCAGCAATTCCCGGAACGCCATGCAAAGCAAGAATCGCATCCCTGAACTGAATGAAGGAAGAATTGTAATCCATTTCTCGAGGAGTTGCAGTTAGTGAAACGACCTGTTCACCCGTGGTAAATATGGCCTTCCCTGTATTTTCTGTTCCTCCATACTTCTGTTCAAACATCGCAGCCGCTGCTTCGAGTTCTTCTCTGGTCGGATTCATGTCTTTGCCACATGTAACGACAATCGAAGGATCTGCCCCATTATTCATTTGAGCCCAGCGAGCAGAATCGATCTGATTGGCTGAATCTAACCACCTTGCTCCTGCACTCACAGGAGATTGCCCATCATCTTTATACACCGGGTGAGGCCAACGTGATATTTGGAGTTGAGAAATTGGGATCACATTTCCTACGACTTGATGAAACATATTCGTTTCTGTAAATGAATTACCATTTGACTCACTGAAATATCTGAGAGAGGGTGCCTGGATTTTATATCCTCCCTCCGGAAATTTATGACTTGGGGGTACTGGGGTAGCAATTGCAGTTGGAATAACATATCTCTGCACCGTTTTACCGAATTGATTAGGCACGTTCCAGACAATACTGGTCCCTGTCAACTGAAGCTGTAAGACACGTTCATAGCGAAACGAAGCACCAGATTGAGTCGGGTTGGGAAGCTTTAATATTTTACAAATCGGGTGTTCGTTTGAGAGAGGATCTGAAGCGCCAAATTCACCCGCATACAAACTTTTGAACTGAGAATATCCGCTTTTATTTCGAACTTTTTCTTTGATCCTTTTCTGTTTAGAACCATTTTTTGAATCATCATAGACCATAACTGATGCTTGCATTGCCTGCAGACAAATAGCCCTGATCGCAACAAAAGTCCATCCAGAATATTGATCGGATTCCCTTTTATGATCACTACTCCAGGAACCCGGCTGCCCCGCTCCCAGCACCGCACGCAGGGCAACTGCAAATCGATTTGATTTAAAACGCGTTGTAAATTGTTTCAATGGATTCCACATTAGAGTCTTTCCCAAATTCAGAGAATTGTTTGATGAGTGGTCATTTGGATCTTCAGACGACCATCAACTGACGACGACGCTGATTTCTCAATGCACACAGACAGTAGACGACAGCATCTGCTCGATCGGGTGATCTCCCTAGAATTTCATGAAGCGTTTTCCCGCTGAAGCTCTCATCTGAACCCCGTCGCCCTTTGGGTGTGATGTAGAATTTTTCGCCATCATGGCCGGCGTATATTTTTTCAGGTGCAACAAGTTCAGCTTTTAACCTTTGGTTATCGGGCAGAGCAAATGGCATCATGCGAAAATCCCCCGCAGGGTCAAGCCTTCTTGCTGTCTCACCATAAAGCTCAGCCCGCTTATTGGCATATTTTTTTGAGTCTACATTACTATTAGCGTTGCCGTGAATTTCAATGACATGCACATTTCTTTTTTTCAATGGGTCTCCCACCGCATTTCCATATCCGCCTCCCCAATCAATGGCAATCGGAATTACTCCCTTTTTCAAATCGATCCCGTAGGAGATTGCCGTTTCCAATACCCAGCACATCGTCTGCTGGGTATCAGAAAATTGACACTCGTGAACTGCCCGAATCCCATATCGCCCTCCCACTGCTAATACTGAAGTATCACCATATCGTGACGCTGCTACATCCAATCCGAAACCCTCTACTGGCAAAATTTGCTCTAACAGTTTTGATGCAAATATATGAGGTTTTTCCTGGGCTCTTAGATATAAGCGATTCCATCGAGACCAGAATTGAACTGGCTTAATCAACCAGTCTGGTAAAATAACCTGTTTATCAGGATCCTGATCGGGGAATTTTCCCAAGGCGTATACATTACGTATTAGAGGATCAGCATCATTCAGTAGTGCCATAAATTCGTCGTAACAGGTTTGCCCGGGAATTTGAGGTTGAACTCGTTCGAAATCATCTGCTGCAATGGGGCTTCCATGTGTGTAATAAGTGTCCGCAATTTTGATCCCACCAATCGGCGCAACAGGTTGCTCAAGACACTTTTCTTTCACATTTGTGCATTCCCAGCCACTGACAGTGATACAGCGAGTTTTCCCATATTGATCTATAATTGTCTGAGTTCTATCAGGATCCACAGTTGGAAAAGAATCTCTAAACGTACCGGAGAGGGTCGATGGATTAGATAGCGCAAGGAATTTTTTGGCCTGCGTGTTTGCCAGTTTATATTTATTTTCCAGATTGGGGGCGGTTGCTTCATCAAACCAGAACAGCACATGTGGTGAATGTGCACCACGAAACCCTTCAATATGTTGCGGGTTCGCCAGTGAAATAGAATGCTGATTGGTATCAAATACACCTGAAGTCAAAAGCTTTCCCGGTGGTTTGAACCGCATTTTTCGCCACCATTTATCGACCTCACCAAATGCAATTTTTTGAGCTGTTCTCACAGTATCTCGGGTAATAATGATTTTTGCATCATTCCAGATATGAAAGTAGGCACAACAGGCAATTCCTGCTGCGGCCCCCTTTCCACAACCGGTATTCCCTTTTACAAATACTCGGCGAATCGTGAGGTCAAATAAGGATTCAAGAATATCCCACTGCCAGTCATCAAGAACTGCATCAGGCCATTGTAATTCGACATAAGGTCGGATCTGTCCAGATCGAGCTTGACGAATTACTGTTTCGATTTCTGAATCATCTTGCTGTAGTCCATGAAAACGTTGAACTCGTTCAAGCTCAATCAGTATTTCCACCGGAATGGATTCCAGATCATTCACGTTTGAATTGCTAGATCGCAAAAGTAAATACTTCGTAGATCATTCCTCATTTTCAGGATTTAAGGGAGCCTTTCATGAACTACAAAGACTTCCGATTCAATCTCAGCCAGTTTCAATTAAATTTGAAACCATATCCTTGCTATTGTCACAGTATGGTCAAGATAATCTATGGATAAGATTTTGACTCCAAGTGAACACTCAACTCTTATTCGCTACTGCTGAGCTGAAACCTGCTTTGCTCTAAGATTGTATTTCAAAACAACTCTTGCATGATGTCATTTGCAAGAAAACAAATTCTGGAGAGATTTTATGAAAACTATTATAGCTTGTATATTACTGGTTCTGATTCTGCTCCCCCGATACACGGCTGGTGCTGATGAAAAAGTTAAAATCATTCCCGATGTTGTTTATGGCCATAAATTTGGATTGGCACTGACATTTGATGTTTTCCAACCACAGAAGCCCAATGGGGCTGGTGTATTATTTATGGTAAGTGGTGGCTGGTACTCAAATTGGACGGAACCACAAAACATGCTGGGTTGGTTTAATCCACTATTGGATGAGGGATTCACCGTATTCTGTGTCAGACATGGCAGCAGCCCGAAGTTTAAAATCCCGGAAGTCGTGGAAGACGTTCGTCGGAGTGTCCGTTTTATTCGACATCACGCACAGGAATATGGGGTTAATCCGAACCAACTCGGCGTCTGGGGAGGTAGCGCGGGCGGACATCTGTCTTTAATGCTCGGTACGACATCTGATCAAGGCGATCCTAATGCAAAAGACCCTGTTTTAAACAACAGTGATCGGGTAGCTGCCGTCGCCGCTTATTATCCACCGACAGATATACGAGAATTTGTGAATGAAAATTCAACCTATTATCATCGGTTCCCAGCACTGCAGTTTGAAGCGGATCTGGCGGATGATTTTTCGCCTTTACTTCACGTTACTCCAGATGATGCACCAACACTGTTAATACATGGAGACCAAGATAAACTGGTCCCCATTATTCATAGTAGTAATATCATGAATCAATTCGAGGAACAAAAAGTTCCAGCAGAACTAATCGTGATAAAGGATGCCGCGCACGGCTTTAAGGGAAAAGACCAAAACCGTGCAAGTCAAGCTGTCGTTAATTGGTTTAAGAAGTATTTATTAAACCCTTAATATTTTGACATTTGAATATCCTAAAACTCTGCATTTTTAGGAGTTCTTGGAAATGGTATGCAATCTCTGATGTTAGTCATTGATGTAAGTAACTGAATAAGTCGCTCGAAACCCAATCCGAAGCCTGAATGTGGTACCGTTCCATATTTTCGCAAATCGGTGTACCACCAGTATTCTTCTGGGTCCAAGCCACCTTCTTTCATTCGGTCTATCAGGATATCGTAACGTTCTTCCCGCTGACTACCGCCGATAATTTCTCCGACTCCTGGCACAAGTACGTCCATAGCGCAAACTGTTTTGCCATCATCATTGCAGCGCATATAAAATGGTTTAATTGATCTGGGATAGTTATATACAATTACTGGCTGCTTAAAATGTTCTTCTGTCAGAAACCGCTCATGCTCAGACTGCATATCACTGCCCCATTTAATGGGAAAATCAAATTCTTTTCCACTGGATTTCACAATCTCAATCGCTTCTGTATAAGAGATGCGAATAAAATCATTTTCAGTAATAGTTCGCAAGGTCTCGAGAGTTGTTTTGTCGATCCTTTGATTGAAGAATTCCATATCCTCTGCACAATTCTCCAGCACATCACCGATAACAGTTCTTACAAAACTCTCTGCAAGCACCATATTATCCTGCAGATCGTAGAATGGCATTTCAGGCTCAATCATCCAGAACTCTGCCAAATGTCGAGTCGTATTTGAATTCTCTGCCCGAAAAGTGGGGCCAAATGTGTAACATTCACCGATGGATGTGGCAAATATTTCAGCTTCCAATTGTCCGGAAACAGTCAGAGATGCCGGCTTTCCAAAAAAGTCCTGCGAAAAATCGATCTTTGTCTGGGCTTGAGCCAGTCGATCTAAATTGAGAGTAGTCACCTGGAACATCTCACCTGCACCTTCACAATCACTGGTAGTAATGATAGGGGTTTGGATATAGACGAAACCCCTCGACTGAAAGAAACGATGGATGGCAGTTGCTGCTTCATTCCTGACTCTTGTAATCGCACCAAAAGTATTAGTGCGGGGACGCAAATGAGCAATTTCTCTCAAAAACTCAAAACTATGTCGTTTTTTCTGCAGGGGGTATGTTTCAGCATCAGCAGTGCCATAGAGATAGAATGACTCTGTATGTAATTCAATTCTCTGATTTTTTCCGGGTGACTCCATCACCTTACCTGTTACCGAAAGACTACTGCCAGTGGTGACATCTTTTATCAGTTTTTCGTAGTCTGGAACATTTTGATCAATCACGATCTGCAGATTGGCCATGCAACTGCCATCATTCAATTCAACAAAAGAAAATCCACTTTTGGAATCTCGACGCGTACGAACCCAGCCACAAACTTTAATCGTTTCTCCTGGTTTAGAAGTATGCAGCGCCGACTTTATTTTTGTTCGAATCATTGAAGAGACACTTTCCAGAATTGAAATTAAATCGTTAAAAACATTCTTACGCCAGGAGTTTAATGATATTTAATACTCAGTCTACTCTATGCCTTCCTTTTTAATTTGCATTCAGGATTCTGTAAACTGTAATCCTGAAGAGATCGTGGCAAGGAATTTGGAATTGCAACTTACTGATGGATCATTTGCTTCCATCGGCTCTGAGACTATCGTACGACGGGATGAATCTTTTGAACAAAAATTGCTCCAGCGAGTATCTAGTAAGGTGAATCGGAAATCGGTGATTCCTTTATCAACTTATATATAGCCCGGTTTTCTTGTTTGGATGATTTTGAAAATGATAGATGGCAAAAGACTAACCGACGGAGTAAAATGAACGCCTGACCACAACACAACCCAAAAGTTAAGAATCCAACCCGTATGTTGAAGTCTGATAACACAAAATTACAGAAAATTTCGATCAAAAGTCTGGTGGATTTAAACGACGAGTTGATCGCGATGATTCAGGCAGGCATACCACTTGACCAAGGTCTGCGAAATGCAGCCAGGCACCTAAGCAGAGATTCAAAACAATTTACCGAACAACTGGCGCTCAAAATTGAGGGTGGTTCTTCACTCGAAGAAGCCATCCAATCAGGTTCATGGGAACTACCCCCTTCTTATATATCCTTGCTGAAATCCGGCATAAGAATGGGAAAACTACCAGAAGCTTTGTCTGCTTACACCAGTTTTACCAGATCGAGGATAGAACTCCGTCAGGAAATTGGTATGGCCCTGTTATACCCCGGCATTGTTCTGGTAATGGCTTTTTTACTTTCACTATTTGCCTGCTTTATCATCTTTCCGGAACTACTTGTTATACAACAGATGTTCGATCTGCCTAATACCCCGTTAATGGATTTAGTATCAAAGTTTTTTGGTTTCTACCAGAGCTGGTTTCTCATTGTACCTTTAATATTGTTAATTTTGATCATCAGCTGGAAAGTGAACCGGTTCTCTTTCCTCAGTACAAGAGAACAAAATAATTCTTTATTCGGGAGTGTTATTTCAATCATTGCCTATGGTTGGATACCAGGGTATCAGAAATTGATACTAGAAATGAATTTTTCGACCTTTACCAAAATGATCAGCATCCTGCTTTCATACCGAGTTCCTCTTCATGATTCACTGATATTTGCCGCTGAATCTACCGGAAATTCAAAACTGATAGCTGAATCACAAATACTTTCTAAAAAACTGAAAAGTGGGACTTCATTACCAGATGTAATACGAGACAGTAATTTTTATCCGTCCTTTATAAAAAAGATGTTGATGAAGGACGCTCATCAAAATCATCTTGTCAGAATTTTTTCTGAAATCTCACGCGTATATCAAACGCGAGTTAATAATCGTATAGATTGGGCGAAACGAATTATTCCAGTCTCTTTACTCGTTTTTGTTGCTGGTGGAATCACAGCCAGTTACGCCATTATCGTGTTCCTGCCTTTTATCGAGTTATTAAAAATGCTAGGGAGTCCCACACTATAATGAATCGCTATTCATATACCTGCCAAGACAAAGAGGGACAGAAACTACAAGGGGTAATTGATGCAGAGAGTGATGAGTCCGCACGGATTAAATTGATGGAACAAGGTTTAAAAATCCTGCAAGTAGACCTCCTACTACCAGAAAACAATGTCGTTGGCGAGAAAGCAGAACCTTTGGAAATTGAGGACTTTTCTGGTGAGCAACTTTCTGACTTTGGAAAGGCTGTCTGGAATGAAGATTCAGAGTTTGTCAACATTTTGCCTAAAGTTTCTCAACCGAAAATTGATGGAATTCCTCTCTCTGCCTGCCTGCTGACACTGGCTGAGGAGACAAGTTCCAGACAGTTATCCCGTATCTTCCAAAATATAGCCAATGATCTGGAGCAGGGCATCACTCCTGAAGATAGTTTTAATAAACACTTGAATTCAGTGCCACATCATCTGGAATCACTAATTCTTGCGGGAGCACAAACAAAACACCTGGAATCAATTATCGAAGATTATATCGAAAGCCAACGGTACCTCACGCAATCCCGACACAAAATACAAATCTCCCTATTCTATTCTGGAGTTCTAATTACTGTTTCTTTTCTTCTGTTTTATTTTTTGATGGTTACTGTAGTTGCAAACTTTAAATCAATTTTTGAAGGTTTTGGAACCGAATTACCCGGTCTGTCCGTTCTGGCTTTTCATATCTCAGATGTACTGTCAGAGTATGGTCTTCAGATACTGGGCTGGTTTCTGCTGATTTCTATAGTATTCTGGTTCAGTTTTGATTTATTCAAATTGCAGTCTATTCGCAGACGGCTGATTAATAAGATTCCCATTTTTGGCGGTATTCTCAGCAACACATCAAATGCTCAGTTTTGTCGCATGCTGGCAACAATGACAGAAGCAAAAATAAATCTGCCCGATGCCATCGAACTGTCTGCAAAAATAACAAAAGACCCAAATCTGATCGCGGGTTGTCATTTATTGAAAAGTAGAACGAAAGAAGGCTTGAGTCTCTCAGAAGCCTCCTCAGAAAGTTCTCATTTTTCAAAAAACTTTGTGCATATTTTTCGATGGCAAGATCGTCCGGATATATTCATCGATTCTTTACGCGCCAGCAGCAACATTTTCCAGGCCAAGGCAAATATGAAAACTGGATCACTGGTTTTTGCGCTACAGCCAATCATATTAGCCGGAATCTTAATTATTGTGATATTCCCGATAGGCGCGATCTACTTGCCTCTCTTCAAACTTCTTAATTTTCTCTCATAATTACTAGAAAGATAAATCGTTAGTGGAATCGCTCGGTCTCATTTTCTGTCTGGCATATTTTGCTTATTTTCCGATTGCAGGAATTTCCTCGATTCTGCTTGCTCGGAGAATAAATGACTTTGGCCATCAGGGCGTTAACCCTCTCATCAGAGTCTGCTGGATACTCTTTTCACTTTTCATGATGTTCTGCGGGGTTGGGTTGGTTTGTATCAGCATTCTTGTCGTGCTTTTCAATCAGCAGTCTTCCCTGGGCGCTCTTTTTTTAATTTTGCCCAGCCTGATTCTCTACTTTGTTTCTATCTATCAGGAATATCAGTGCTTTCGTGCAGCATCCACTCTGAATCAGGGAGATGACTACCATTTGCCAGAGCCTCTGCAAATGAAGATTCAATCCATCCGCATTTTGGGATGGATTTTATTAGGGCTCCCGTTATTGGTCTTCTTGCCAATATTTGTATCCTTTTTACCATTATTATTAGCATGCATACTGCTAAGTTCGATCTTCAATATCTTTTCGCTCAATAATCGGGCTAATGAATCCGAATTACTCTGGCTTTTAACAGTGTGTGTTGAAAAAAACATACCCCTGGGACCTGAAGTTGATGCCTATGCAGAAACGCGACCACGAAAGTATAGAGCGAAACTCGAATTACTCAGCAGTAGGCTCTATTCAGGTGTTTCCCTTTCAACCGCCCTGTCGGAGACACCAGGTCTTGTCCCTCAATCTGCAATTGTATCGATTCGCATCGGAGAAGAGAGTAATGCCTTGAGCTTAGCACTCCGGGATGCCGCGGTACGGACCTCGAAATTCTTAAAGAACGAATCGGGAGACTCCAGCGGTACTTATCTCGTTGTTTATGTAACAGTAGTCGGAACAATCTTATTCACGATTGCTGGATTTATTATGTTCTGGATCATCCCGAAGTTCAAAAAGATATTCCTGGATTTCGATACAGCTCTTCCGCCAATGACCCTATCCGTGATAAATCTTAGTGAGTTTATCATTGCCAATTTTTTCCTGTTCTTACCAATTTTTTCAGTGCCATTCACGTTACTTATTCTGATTCATATTGGGAATTATTACGGTTGGTCTAATTTACGAGTTCCGTTCTTTACAACCTGGTTTCCACGTTTAAATACACCTGACTGCCTGAGACAGATTGCTCAATCGATTTCAGCACAGCAACAACCTCAGCTCGCTCTAAACTCAGCTTCCCGATATCATCTATGGGCAGATGTCAGGATGCGATCTGAATTTGTACAGACCAGTGTCATTCAAGGTGAAAACCTCTGGACATCTTTGCAGAATGCTAAATTCATATCCAGTTCTGAAGCGGCACTCTGTGACACGGCTGAGCGTGTTGGTAACCTTCCGGAAGTGTTAAGAGCACTGGCATTCTCGATAGAGCAACGTAGAACTCGAAAACTGAAAGTGCTCGCAGATCTCTTAAAACCAGTTATTGTCTGCAGTCTGGGAGTAGTCGTGGGACTCTTTGTAATTGCATTGTTTGTCCCCATGATCCAATTAATTTTTGACCTCAGTTGAAAAGCTGGCTCAATGATCTCAAAACATCATAATAATTCGAAGTGGGAAAAGCGTGCAGGCTTTACCATCTTTGAAGCTTTCATATCACTGATTCTAGTCAGTACCGCTGTTTCCATCGCAGTCCCTACATTACGTGTAGTAAATCTTCAAAGAAAGTCCATCAATGATCAATTTCTGGCAACCACAACACTAGCCAATCTGGCAGAACGATTGAATGCTTCAGAAACGTGGAACAGTCTTACCCCAGAAAAACTGGATTTGTACGAAGAACAGATAACCAAAAGTCTTTCATTAAAAGATCCAATACTCACCATCGACTTGATAGAAAGCCCAAATTCATTTGCCATGAAGCAAGTTCGTATAAGGTTATCATGGCAAAACCCATATGGTGAATTGGTGGATCCCCTATTACTTTCGCTCTGGTTTTATCAGATGGAGAGTATGAAATGAAAATACTAAGAAGTAAACATTGCATAAATCAGCTTACAAGATCGATACCTCATGGCGTTTCCCTGATCGAAATGCTGTTAATGATTTCGCTGATCTCAGTAATTTTTGCTGTTGGAGTAACAATGCTGGCATTTCTGATGCGTGCAGAACTACAAGGGACTGCCCGAATCCAGAAATCATTTAACCTGCAGAGATTGTCGAATCAATTTCGTGAAGACGTCGCAGTTGCCAGAAAAGCTTCAATATCAACAGAAGATAATTCTGAAATACTAAAGCTGAATCTTGATGCCGGTAGTAACATCGTTTACTCAGCAGGTGAAAACAGAAATGGGAGATTCATTATCCGTGAAAAAACGTTTTCTGATCAGTCAATCTCAAGAAACGAATATCAGATTACAGAATTGCGGCTTCAATTTAATATTGAAAATCTTAAACAGCGGCAGATTGCTTCTCTTAAAATAATAATTCCACCCGATGAATCATCTGAAAATGATACGATAAAATTACCATTCAGAAATTTTGATTTTGAGGCCGTGGTCAACCAGAAGCACTCATTCGCTATGCGAGTCGAGCAATAAGCTTGAGGTAAAATATGAAATCAATTAATCAAAACTCTGTATTCTCCCAGAATTCTAAATCAAAGTTTCCACTCCGAAAGGGTGCCGTAGTCATCATCCCGTTAGTTTGTCTTATTCTCACATTGGCTATCATTGGTGAATTATTAAAGCAGACTTCAATTGAACTCAATCAATTAAAAAAATCACAACAGCATTTACAGGCGACCTGGCTTGCTGAGGCTGCGGCACAACGCACAATCAGAAAACTCAATGAAAATATGACTTATTCAGGAGAAACCTGGTTAATATCACCTCAAGAAATAGGAGGCACTTTTTCTGGAGAGGTGGTCATCGAGATTGATAGAGATTCAGAACAAGATCATAGCACCATTCTGATTCGAACTAAAGCAAGCTATCCTGCCAAGGCAGTCGAACGAGTTCGCGTTATTCGTGAATGGCCTGTCCAGTTTTCAAATACAGCAATTGAGAATTAATTCTCCTTCTCACATAAGAGAAACTGAAATGAAGGAACCGTTATGAAACATTGTTTATCACCTAATGTTGATTGTGACCAGAGAAAACGCTGGGGGTTTACCCTGATCGAATTACTGGTAGTAATCGCAATTATTGCCATTTTAATCGCCCTGCTGCTACCGGCGGTTCAGCAGGCACGGGAAGCAGCGCGCAGATCATCCTGTAAAAACAAGCTGTTACAACTCAATGTAGCATTACAAAATTATGAGATGGCTCATAATGTCCTTCCTCCAGGTTCAATTAACCCCACTGGTCCGATCATAAATCAACCGAAGGGGTATCATGTCAGCTGGATTTTACAGATTTTACCTTATCTGGATGAACGAACTGCCTTTAATAAATTTGACTTTAATAAAAGTGTATATGACCCTGTTAACAAAGTAGTCGCCAGTTATCGTATTGCAACATTGCATTGCCCGTCCAACCCGAATCAGGGACACTGTTATGCAGGAGTTCAAAATGATGTTGAAGCACCGATTGGTGTCGAAAACAATGGAGTCTTTTTTCTTAACAGCAGTGTCAGATTCGATAATATTCTGGATGGTTGCTCCAAAACTTTGTTCGTCGGCGAATTTATAGAAGGGAATCAACTAGGATGGGTTTCAGGCACTCGGTCGACTCTCAGAAATGCCGGCAACTTCATTAACTCAGATGATGGAAAAATATTCACAGGACGGGCTGAATTTGAAGAACGCTTCGCTCCAGAAGATGAAACCATCCTTTCTAACAGTTCGAAGACCAATGATGATCCTAAGAACTCCTTTGTAGGTGGTTTTTCGAGCTATCACACAGGTGGTGGACATTTTGGAATTGGTGATGGATCAGTTCGATTTCTGAGTGAGAATATAAACCAGTCTGTCTATGAAGCCCTGGCAAATCGACACGATGGTCAACTCCTCTCAGAGTTTTAGAGCATTACAACGGCACCTGTATTACATTTCTTCCGAAATGAGTAGTTGTAACATGAAATCATTTATTGATAATGCGAAACAACAATCTGGATTTGTCATGATAGAATTACTCACAGTGATTCTGGTCATCGCGGTACTGATTGCACTTTTGTTGCCGGCAGTGCAGCAGGCCCGGGAAGCAGCGCGGGCAACGACCTGCAAAAATAATCTTCAGCAAATCGGTCTGGCCCTGCAAAATTATCAGATGGCACATCGGGTACTCCCATCTGGATCTGTTAACTCAACTGGCCCAATTCTGAATCAGCCAGTTGGATATCATGTAGGATGGTTGATTCAAATATTGCCACAATTAGACGAGAAAACAGCATTCATTAATTATGACTTTCAATACGGTGTTTACGATCTCCAAAATCGCCAAATAGTCAACCATTTCATACCTGGATTTTATTGTCCATCCAATCCAAATGACACCTTCAATTATACAGGCTGTCAGAATGATTCAGAATCACCAATAGATATCAACAATAATGGTATTTTGTTTTTAAACAGCAGTATTCGAGAAGAAGATTTAAAAGATGGTCGCTCACATACGATTTTTATTGGTGAGGCCAGTGACGGCGGTTTTTTAAGCTGGACGTCTGGAACATCTTCAACACTCAGGAATATGGGAAGTAATATTAATTCCAGTACGTCTGCACCGAATCGTATTAGTATAAGATCCAACTATGGTGGTAGAGGTCGTTATTCCTTTGAAGAGAATCACGATTTGGATGGCATGGGTGGATATGAAATAGAATCTTTTTCAGAAGCCTCAGATGAATTTACCACGGAAGATCAATTATCTCTACTGAAGGTAGGGGGATTTTCAAGCTACCATTCTGAAGGCGCCCATTTTTGTCTTGGAGATGGGTCTGTAAAATATATCAGTCAGTTGACCGACACTACAATTCTCAAAAACCTTGCCAACCGACACGACTCGAATCTGCTCGGAGAATATTAGAATTTAAATAATGAATTCCGCTAATTCATACCTGAAATGCTTAATCGGGCTATTGATTTTCGTTGTCGTTAACGAGCAGGTGGCCGAAGCACTTGAAATTCATGAGATACGGTGGGGATTTAATGATCGTCCGACTGGATATCACATTAATCCAGTGACAGTGTTGGTAGAAAATCCTGATCCCGAACCGTTTGAAGGTGAAATTGAATTTCACCAGGAAACATTTCGTGGACAACAGATTGATATTGCCCTTTCAGCAACCACTTATATAGCACCATTTGAAAAAAAATGGATTCAGTATTATCCCTACTTTACTGACTTTAATGGCAACTGGCGAGTAAGCTGGCACCAGGCAGACATACAGCATTCTCAAACTTTCCTTGCCCCTCTACCTGTGCCTGATAAATCGCTTATTCAACTGGTTACTCCGGGTAGCTTGAGCCATGTGATTCCAAGTGTAAAACAGTTTCCGGAGGATCTCTATCCTCCCGTTACAGGTGCTACAGATACATTGCAGGAAGTGATCTTAGATCACATTCCCAAGTGGGAAAAAACAAGACGCGAAGCATTTATGGAATGGATTTACTCCGGGGGAATTTTGCACCTGTTTAATAATTCAAATGGTGATCCACTATTATTTCCTGAAGCATATGATCCCATAAAACGAGATGCTTCTCCTATATATTATGGAAATGGAGTCATCTATTTCCATCAACATAAGTTGAGTGATCTTTCACCGGCAGTGTTACGACAAACCATAAACACAAACAAGCATTATTCAGTCACTCCGAAAAACAGGATGCAGAATAATTATCAAGCATCAGAGACGGATGTCGCATACTCTGCTTCTACATACGGGAATGCATTTGAACAGAACTTTGATGAAGAATTGCTGGCAACCTTAACAGAACTCAGTAAGCCAAAACAAATTTGGTATCTAATATTTCTGCTTTCATTTATTTATTTAATAATTGTCGGACCAGTTTATTATCTGATCACTAAATACTGCAAACATAATCGTACTTTTTATTTGGTCTATGGTTTGAGTACGCTTCTGTTTTGTTTCATATTCCTAATTGTTGGACGATATAGTACGAATCAGACTTCTCAAATTCATTCTCTGATTGTTGCTGAGAGCCTCCCGAATCATAAAACAAATATTTCTGAATGGTCCAGCCTGGGAATTGTATCTGGTGGAAGTTTTAAAATCAGCCATTCCGGCGAATCACATATTTATTCAACGTGTCAGCCCTATTTCAAAGTGAATGGATTTGCCACCAGTGGAACTAATGGACAAATACAGGTTGATATTCCCCCGAATTCTTTTCGAACCTTTTTCCATCGTGCTAGAATTTCAAATTCGTTTCTTGAAACAAATTTAGTCTCATTTCTTGCTAATGAGTCCGGACTGGAAACACTCTCGCTAGTTATCGGTAAAGAATTTCCCAGCCAGATTGAACAGGCTCAGTTTGTATTTGGTTCAAAAATCTATGAACTACAAATGGAAAATCATCAATTGATCTATCGGGGGAAATCCCGAAGGCTTTTCCCTGTACTAACAAAAAACCCACTACTCGATTCAAGATATATCAGACCAAGGGGTTTATTGCCTTTTGTCAGATCAACAGATAAAAAACAAGATTTTGATTTTGAACGGTTTTATCCACTACTTGTGCAGAAGGCACTAAATGTTTCATCAGATCAGATAAATCAGGATATCAGTTGGCCGGATCATCAAGGAAAACTACTCGTATTTGCTAAGATCCCAGACTCATTATTTCCTGAGACACCGTACATCTTCAAGAAAGAGGGTCTGATTTTATATTCACTTGATATTCCATTGTCTGAACATGGCGGCTAAGTACGCTTAATTTACTTGAGGAAACAGGTGAGGCTTGAAAGGTACATTCATTTTTGCCAGCTTTGCACTGAAGAAAGATACGAAAGAGAAAAAGACACACCTGCTTCGTTTTGCCTGTATTGGAATCGTGTTTTGTATTCTCTTTTCTTCCTGGTTAACCAGTTCACGTGTTGGTTCACCTGGTCTGGATTTTTTCTCTAAAATTATCTGGCTCAACTTCTGGCTGGTAACATTGGCTGGAATTGGATTCTTCTCCACGGCAATCACGGAAGAAAAAGAAGAAGAAACGCTGCCTCTCTTAAAGCTGGCCGGCATCAATACTCTTGCACTACTAGCTGGAAAATCCAGTGTGAGAGCATTACGAGTGATTTTGCTTTTAATGGGACAACTACCTTTTTTACTGCTTTCAGTTTCATTAGGAGGAATCACTCCACTACAAATATATGCCACACTGACTGCTATGATTGGTTATATAATTCTGATTTCCAACTTTGCCTTACTCTGTTCTGTCTATGCTAAAAGGTCTGGCGAAGCGATTGCCCTCGTACTTAGTGCACTTTTTTTCTACTTCTTGTTTCCAACTCTTCAATATCATCTCACTATCAATCTTCAAGCACGTGGATACCTCATTTCAACCGATTCATTTTCCATGAGTAGCAGGTATCTATATGAAATCAGTCAAGAACATTCTGTGATTGAACAAATCAAGCACATTCTGACAACAGGATTTTCAGGATCTATTCTGAGCACGCAAGTCATCAGTAATGTTTCACTCGGTATTTTGTTCTTTATTACTGCCTGGTTCGCGTTTGATTTTTGTACTGACAGAACAACTATCAACGAGTCCAGAAGTAGAAAAAAACAAGCGATCAAACGCTTTATGAATTCCCGGCCCGGAACAAATCCATTTGTCTGGAAAGAGTACCTGTTCTCAGGTGGTGGAATGAAAGCAAGTCTACTGAAGCTGGTTCTGTATCCAGCTTTGATTACCATCGTGGTAGGTGGAGGAATATTATTCGATCAATATACCACTTCTAAATCAATTCGGACCTTCACATGGAAGGAATTGGTAAGTGCCTCTCTCTTGTTGCTGTTCATAAGCTTTGTTGTGGAGTGCACAATCTATACTTCACGGATCTTTCGAGAAGAGCGCACTCAAAAAATGATTCCGCTCCTGTCTATTTTGCCAAGTTCACTGTTTCGGATTGCCTATGAGAAAGTGGGTGGAATCTTACTTTCCCTGACACCGGTTAGCCTCACTATCATCCTGGTAATATTAATCGTGCCTGAAAGTATCACTTATCTTACCAGCTCTGGATTGTACTCACTGGTTCCTCTGGTGATCATCCAATTCTGTGTTTTTCTACATCTATTAACATACTATTCTCTAGTGGTGCGTTGGGGAGCACTGGCATTTGCGATTGGCACATTTATCCTAGTGGAATCTTGCGCGACCCCCCTTTTACATGTTTTCTATTTAATGTTCCAAGATACTGTCGGAGAAGCTGGTATTCTGCTGCCTGCATTTTATTTGAGCCTGATTTGCTGCTTCATTCTGCAAATCCTGATAGCGGGGCGCATCCATCAAATTGCTGCAGAAGAATAATATGCTTCACTATAATTTTACATGCGAGAATATCTCTGTTTCATTTTTTGCCCTGCAGCTTGCACCGCCTCAAAAGCACGCTCATATAAATCGGATCGCCTGAAAAAACCATGGATCATGTCTTCATAATTTAAATGTTCCACATGCACGGCAGATTTTCGCAACATTTCAACATACTGAACCGCCTCACTATAAAGTGGGTCATATCCAGCGGTAATTACGAGAGCGTCTGGCATCCCTTCCAGATCTTTACAGCGGAGTGGCGAAGCATAGATTTCCCTACCCGCAGATTCGTCAGGCAGATACTGATCCCAAAACCATTCCATCGCTCGTTTTGTAAGAAAGTAATCAGTTCCAAAACTCTGGTATGATTCTGTATCAAACTGGTAATTTGTGACAGGGTAAACCAGTAACTGAAAAACCAGGCTCAAATATTTCGACTGTCTTGCTTTTAGAGCAACTGCAGTGGCAAGATTCCCACCGGCACTATCACCGCCTACTGCTATTTGATTGCGATCAATGCCTAGCTCTTTTGCATGTACTGAAATCCATTCAGTGGCTGAATAAGCATCCTCAAATGGAACCGGGTAGGTGAACTCCGGAGCCATACGATAATCCACAGAAATCACTTTACAGCCTGCGATGCCGGCTAAATCCTGACATAAGCCATCATAGGCGTCTAATGTACCCATCACCCAGCCTCCACCATGAAAATAAACAAGAACAGGAAATTCTCCCCTTCTTATTACTTCAGGTGGTGTATAGATTCGAATTGGTAGCGCCGTATCATTTACTGGAATTAATCGATCCTCAATGCTACTGGCTGGAATATGTGGATCCGGCGAGGGAGTGAGCGTACTACGAATGAATTCCGGAGTCATTTCTTCGAAAGAAGGTAAGGCTAATTTTGAAACTTCTTCCAGGTATTGGGCTACTTGAGGATGAACCGGCATGGGTATTCCTATACTGAAGTATGCTGACTGAGCAAACCAGCGAACATTAAAATACAGATTGAAAGATCTCTTCCCGACAATCGGATTATAGCGAAGAAAGCAGTTGTTCCAGCACCTGTCACCAAATAGTTTTAAAAAAATGAATGACAATTTCTCGAGCGTGAATTATCTGACCTATCCTATAAAGAGGGATATGGCTGAAACAAGAATAAGCAATTCTACGGTCCCTCTAATAAGCACCAAACCTATTTGAGTTTGTTAAACGCAAGGAAGTTACCATGTCATCTGACCCAATACGCGTTCTCATAGTCGACGATTCAGCTGTAATCAGGGGGTTGATTTCCAGAGCACTTGAACAAGATCCTGAGATTATCGTTGCCGGTACGGCAATGAATGGTGAATGCGCCTTAAGTTGGATGAAGTCTCATCCAGTTGACGTCGTAATTTTGGATGTTGAAATGCCTGTGATGGATGGATTGACGGCATTAAAGGAAATTCAAAAACGATTTACTAACATCCCCGTCATAATGGCGAGTGGCCTAACCTCTAAGGGTGCAGAAACGACTGTTAAAGCGCTTTCTCTTGGTGCTGTCGGATGTGTAGCAAAGCCACAAACTGCCAGTGCCGCGGAAAGCATTCGTGTGCTCTCCCAAGAACTGGTCATGATGATTAAAGGTGTTGGTTCAAAGAGCACAGCACTCAAAAAAACCATATCCGACACTGAAAATAATGTAACGACTCAGAATAAAACAAAGAATCATGAAACAAAGACAAAGACTTTATTCAGTAAAAATATCAAATTCTATAAACAACCGGAAGTCCTTGTTATAGGAACCAGCACTGGTGGTCCTAAAGCACTAGCAGAACTATTACCAAAGATTCCCATCGACTTACCTATCCCGATTCTCATTGTACAACATATGCCCCCAGGATTTACAGAAATCCTGGCCGCACACATTCAAAAAGACAGCGGTCGAACAACCGTCGAAGCCAAACACAATGAACCACTAGAGCCCCTTAAAACGTATGTAGCCCCCGGTGGCAGTCATCTTCTTATTGGCGAAAGAGATGGACAAAAAGTTACACTAATAAATCAAGACCCACCCGAACATTTCTGTAGACCTTCTGTAAATCCACTATTCAGGTCGGCTGCAGAACATTTTGGAAATGCCACACTGGCTGTCATGCTCACTGGTATGGGAGAGGATGGAATCGAAGGCAGTTTCGATATTGCGCGCTCTGGTGGCACGATTATTGCGCAGGACGAAGCATCAAGCGTGGTCTGGGGAATGCCCGCTGCCGTCGTTGGTTCTGGACTGGCCGATAAAGTTCTGCCACTCAACGAAATAGCAACTGAAATCAGATCTCATTGCCTTGTGCGCGCCTGAATATAAATTGCATATTTTGTCAGCTTGTCTTCTGCGAGTTCCACAACCAAAACATCGTCATAATCGTCAACTCCGTACTGATCCGAGAATCATTGACAATCGATTTAAAAGTCGATTTTCTATTTCTTGTGGGGATTACCTCAAGAACAGTACGATAACTTATACTGACCTGATAACAACTTTATCTAGTGAAGTGCTAGCTGGAATTTATCAGATACACGACTAAGTTACCTCTCAAGAGCAAGCAACTTTGAATCTATCTGGTTGAAATTGAGGCCGATACGATCTGTTTCCTGTATTTTTATTTTGCCGAATAATTTGTCTGGATTCTGATCACAACAGTATTTCAATTAGAAAACCAGATTTTTGTTGACCGCCAGTATCGTTCACCCCCCTCTGAACGGTGCTGGCGTTTTTTTTCATTGAGAACTCGTCTGCAAATCAATCCCCCTATCTACATCTGATTCAATTCCTGGCTGTTACGATCACTTCAATCTGCAAGTATCATATTTTCCCAAATCATATTCCATATTTTCGTGATGATTTAGATATCTTAAATCATCACGTTTTTTTTTAGCATAAAGTTTTAAGGAGGTTTTTGCCTCTACCTGGTATGCAGAAGACTTTTCTGCAGACAATTTGTCTGATTGAAAATAATCCTGCTTCACTTCTAATTCTGAATCCAAGTCTAGTAATTCATATCTCCAGTAAATTAATGAAAACCTCTACGCCATTTTCCATAGTCGATTCCAAATTGCGAAAATGGTCGATCGCAGATCGTCTCAAATTTGCATTTGGTCTGCTTGTACTGATTCAGGTTGTCAGTGGAATGGTAACCTGGTTCCAGATTTCACTCATAAACCAGGACATATCCCAACTCGTAAATGTAGATGAACCTCTCGAAGAATCCGTTCTCGAAATGGAGATCAAAGCCGGAGAAATCGCCCGCTCAGTTTTAGATTACGTTCGTGACAGAAACCAGAAACATCTCCTAAAACTGACAAATTCTCAAGTTGGATTTACAGATAATTATTTGCGTTATCAGAGACTGGCAAGATCGAATGATGAACTTCTATTAAGAAAAAAGATCGCGTCGCTCTACGAAAAATATAATCAGAGGGCCTCGCAAGTTATTGATCTCACCGATAGACGTGATGCTGCTCTAAATGTTTTTATAAACCAAGTCAGCATTATCAATCAGTTGATAGACCGCGAGCGACTGAAGTCAAATGACGATCAGTCTGATGTTGGAATCAAAAAAGCGGAAGCGACTTATAATATGGAAAAGTACCTGAATATCGCTTTCGGCTTAATCGAAGAATATATAGTAAATCGGAATCAAACATTACTTTCACGTATATTTGACGCGGAAGAGAAATTTAAAAAGTTTGAAGGTCAATATCTGGATATTATTTCGAATCGTGGAGAGCTTAAGAGGTTAAAGATTATTGAGAATAAATTCACAGAGGCAACTGCTTACGGAAATCAATTAGTCAAGATCACTGATGAAATCGATCAATTATTAAGTACTTTCGAACAGAATCTGGACTCGATTGATGCTTTACTACAGAATCAGGCTCACCCACTGATACATTTTAAAACTGTGAAAACGACTCATCATGCGGATTCATCAATCCAGTCAGCGAAGCTGGTAATCGGAATATTAACATGTTTGGGGACATTTTTTGGCCTGTTATTTGTCTGGATGATCTCGCGTGGGATTGTCTCTCCAATTCTGGAACTCTCAAAGAGTGCAGAACTTATTGCATCAGGTAATGTGGCCCACCGTATCTCTATTGATTCACAAGACGAAATTGGCAAGCTCGCCGAAGCTTTTAATCGCATGGTTGAAGATCTGGTCATTGCACAACAGGATGCTGAAAAAGCAAGTCATATTAAAAGTTCGTTTCTGGCAAACATGAGTCATGAAATACGAACACCAATGACAGCGATTCTGGGTTTTGCGGAAATTATGAGACAGCGCAATATTGACCCAGAGATGAATCGACATATTGATACAATTCAGAAAAACGGTGGGTACCTACTGGAATTGATCAACGATATTCTGGACGTATCCAAAATCGAAGCGGATAAACTGGAAGTAGAAGCCATTCATTGCTCACTGATTGAGTTGCTGGACGATGTAAAAACGTTAATGGAAATTCGAGCAATCGACCGAGGACTTGACCTCTCCGTCAAGATTGATGGACCTGTTCCCCGATGGATTCAGAGCGACCCTGTCAGACTTCGTCAAATTCTGATAAACCTGTTGAGCAATGCAATCAAGTTTACCAGACAAGGTCGGGTACAACTGATTGTCGCAGCATCATCGATTGATCCGAATGAGCCCGTGATCCAATTTGATGTGATTGATTCCGGAATTGGAATGACAAGTGATCAAATCTCGCGTCTATTTCAGCCTTTTGTGCAGGCAGATTCCTCAACTACACGGCAATATGGAGGGACAGGACTGGGCCTGACAATCTGCAAGCGTCTGACCCATATTCTAGGTGGAGAAATATCAGTTAAAAGTGAATATGGTCACGGAACCACTTTCTCAGTGACTGTCAAAACGGGTAGTTGCCAGGAGCAGGAGCTTGTCGACCAAACTACATTTGATACTGAATGCAAAAATACATTTCTTCAAACCACTGAATCTAACTTCACGGAGATGAATTATAACATTCTGCTGGCTGAAGACGGAATCGATAATCAAAAACTGATCCGTTACCTGTTAGAAAAAACTGGCAATACTGTCACAATAGCCGAAAATGGCTTGATTGCTTTCAAAAAAGCACTAGAAGCTTTGGATGCGAACTCACCATACGACGCGATACTGATGGACATGCAGATGCCAGAACTGGATGGATATGCAGCCACGAAACAACTCCGATCACAGGGTTATTTATATCCTGTTATTGCCTTGACCGCTCATACCATGAGTGGTGCCCGTGAAGAGTGTCTGGCAGCAGGCTGTGACAGTTACGCTACAAAACCAATTCAAAAAGATCAATTCTTTGCAACAATTAACCAGTGTATTTTGAGATATCGGAAACAGGAGACCACAAGCTTCTAATTAAGATGCTGCCGCTCTTTCGAGACGATTATTGATTGTTCTTCCCAATCCCAACTCCGGTAGCCTTAAGGCAACTATCTGATCAATTCCAGACACATCTAATTTTCTGAGTGCTGCAAAGAAATTTGCAGCAGCCATATTCAGGTCTCCCGTAGGAGATAATATTTGTTGAGCTGCAAACTCGTAATTTCTGAATTCTGTTTGCTCAAGGGGGTAAAGACTCAAGACCCCAAGTGAGCCTGATGCAGGCAGTTGTTCCAGATGATCAACGATGATCAGTCGAGTACTTGGAGCATAATGCTTTGGCAACATTCCCGGACTGACTGGTGAACTTGATTCGGCATAATCTTCTATTTCTGCCAGCCGAATCTCACCGATACAAGCTTGAATCTCTTCGAGTGAAATTCCCCCAGGCCTGAGTAGAACAGGCACCTCCCCCGTGCACTGAATGACTGTGGATTCTACCCCAACGGTACAAGGTCCACCTTCCAGAATTAGTTTAATTTCGTCGCCGAGCTGCTCAGCGACATCGACAGCTCGGGTTGGGCTGAGACGTCCAAACTTATTTGCACTTGGTGCCGCAATTGGCAGTTGGGTTAATTCCAGTAACTTTCTGGCAACCGGGTGAGCAGGAATACGTAGGGCAACTGAATCCAGTCCGGACGTCACCAGATCGGGAACAACTTTTTTTTTCGGCAACACCAATGTCAATGGGCCTGGCCAGAATGTAGATGCCAGTTTTTCAGCAGTTGATGATAATCCAGTAGTGAGTTCATCCAGCTGTCCAGTGCCCGCAATGTGTACGATTAACGGATCAAAGTGCGGCCTTTGTTTGACAGCAAATATTTGTGCAACGGCTTCCGGATTCAGTGCATTGGCTCCAAGCCCATATACGGTTTCTGTAGCAAAAGCTACCAACTCTCCATCTTGAATCAGGTTGACAGCTGCCTGGATATCTCGCGAAATTTCACACTTCATCATAAAAACTCAAATTTCAGTTACTTAAACCATCGATTTTGAAGGTCTGGTTATTGATAAAAAATACTCTCGCATCTGACTAAGCTCGATACCCGGGCCAACCGGAAAAGCAATCTGCTTTGTATCGAATCCAGTAAAATACGAGAGCTTTTATTTTATCAGGATCAAGATAATACTTGATTCTCCAGAGACCTCAAAATTAGCCTGAAAACTGAAATTGTGCTGGTCGGCCCTGCGGTCTGCCAGACATATTATTTACCAGTTCACCTGGTTTTTGACTTAAAATAGCGCTGACACCAGCCTTCAGGTCCCGGTCAATGGGTCCTATTTCTTCCAGCTCACGTTCGCTCATACTAACGGTTATGTCCGGATTTACTCCAACGCCCGCCATTTCACGACCCGTTGGAGAATAAAACTTGGCTGTGGTTAACCAGAAAGTACCGGCAACAGACTGCAATGGAAAATGAGTCTGTACGGTGCCCTTACCGTAAGTTTTTCTACCAACAACCAACCCTCGTCGATTTTCCTGAATAGCAGCAGCAAATATTTCACTGGCACTTGCACTGTCACCATCAACTAAAACGACAAGTGGCATTTTCCAGGTTTGATCATGTGTAGCTGATTCAATCGTATTATCACTCTGATTCCGTCCCCGTGTTGAAACGATTTTGCCTGACGGAATAAATCGATTTGAAATCGAAATGGCTTCTGTCAGTAGCCCACCAGGATTTCCTCTCAGATCGAATACCAGAGATTTCATTCCCTGTTGATGTAGACTCCATAAAGCTCGATCTAACTCCTGAACGGCACTCTCTCCGAATTTTTCAAGCCGAATAAGTCCTATCTTCTGTTGTGCATCAACCATTTTGACTTCACTGATATTGGTAATTCGAATTGGCTGGCGATTCAGGTTCACTCTGGCGTTTCTATCCCCTCTTCGAACATCAATAGCAACCGAGGAACCTACTGGACCGGTAATCAGATTAGCTACATCGTCCAGAGAAAGACCTGATAGATTTCTCTGATCGACCCCGACGATCACATCGCCTCTTTGCAGTCCCGCTTTTTGTGCTGCTCCTCCATTCAACGTTCTTAGAATAACAGCTCCCTCTTGATGAGTCTTCAACTGAACCCCCACACCTACAACACTATTACCCCCTGCATCCACGCGGGGACCTGAGGAACTTGGTGTAAATTCAAAACGGGAGTGTTTATCAAGAGCTTCCAGAGAACCATATGCAAATTCATAAATCACACACGTTGCCTGCATTCTCAATAGACTTCCTGCGATGTCAGCAGCCTGACGCATTACAGTTACTGAGTCCTGTGCATTTTGAGCAGGATTCTGATTCATCAGCTGCTGCCATCTTTGTTGTGCCATACGAATTTGTTCTGGTGATGCTGCCACTCGATTGGCATTTATGAAATTCTGGTTTTCCACGGCATAAATCAGATTTTGAAGTGATTTTCTGGTTCTAACATCGTAAGAAGGCGGCTGGACATGACGTGAATCGATCATACGGTTCACTTCCAGGTAAAACGAATAAGCTCTTTGAGGATCCAGATTCTGTAAGGTTCCCACTACTGAGTCGCTGGAATATCGTTGTGATATTTTATTTCTCAGTTCCTGGTTTGGGTCAACAGGATATTGTCTGGGGAATTCTGTTTCGTATCGATCTCTGTCATATTGCGGCATACTCCTCTGTTGCAGTTCTCGAATCAGCTCGCGTAATTTTTGACTATCGATATTGCTATCAATATTCTCTCGGCTTTGACGTCTCTGACTGGCATCAAATCGATCTCTGGAGAAAGAGTTGTTTTGCTTTCCAGGACGTCCATAAATTTGAGGTTCTTCTGACAACAACTGCTTCAGTTTGTGTTCATATTCATCGAATCGACTTTCATCTGATACAGGGCGAAATCTTTGATGACGGCGACCGTTTGTATGAGAAGGTGCAAGTGAATCCTGACCATAATTAAAATGGTCACGTTCAAATGAATGGCCAGATTCATTTTGATTGAACTGATTCTGATATGGGTCATATTCTGCAGCGTGAGATAGTGTAGTGCATCCTGACAGAAAAACAGCTGTCAGTAGAATCACCATACTCCACACAAATAGTCGCGCAGAATTGATGGTTTCAGTTTGTGTATAATTAAATTGTGATCGGTTCATGATCCCCTCCGAAATCAACCGCAATGCGGTTATTAAGTCCGGCCTATCAACTTCCTCTATGATGGCTTAACGGATTTTTTAATAGATATATATAACGGCTCACATAATATGCCCCGTTCCACAATTTCAATTTGCTATGCACATTGCGCATTTAAGCCCTGTTTACTTTGAACTGAGCCGACAGACTCTACGGGCTCTGTTTGCTTCTCAGTTTCCAGTAGCTCACCTCGGATCACTCGAATATCACCGGGAGCATCAACACCTATTTTGATAGCTCCTTTACCTGTCTTTAAAATCTTGATTACGATATTGTCACCAATTTGAATCACTTCATCTCGTTTTCGAGTTAATACTAACATTTCAAACTCTCCTGTTATTGTTGATCATCAATATCCATCTCATAAAAGAATCATAGTGATGTCACACGATTATTGTTTAAGTGGCTGTTTAGAAACTATAGCATTCAGCGTGCCAAACAATTTCCACATACCAAACGACCACCTTATCTCTATAATATTATTACACTTATAGTTTTCTATCTATTTAAGCCAATGATACGAACCCAAGCGTAAGAGTGTAACATTGACAACATACAGCTAAACGTCCCCATAATTACAATGGATCAAACCATTCATCGTCCATTTTATGATTACACTAAATTTGGATTCACTCGCGAAATAACCTAAAAATACACCCCACCCAGAAACCTTCACGCCAATCCCCCTAAAGCCCCACATGAAGTTTTATACTGTCGACTACAGTCTCCATTTGAGTCAGGAATCTGAGACCATCAAGAGTAAGGGGGGATTACATCTGAGCATGGTCTTGACGTAATTTCCAAAACCAGTAAACTTCGCCGCCTGATATGCTGGAACAGAGCGATTGGAGTCTCTTTTTTCTAAAGGGCATCTTCCCCGGTAACTTCTGGCACATTTTGTCAAATGTCCATTTTTTGACAGGGCCCATTGTTTCGAGCTTCATTTCATGCTCGGTCTTTACACAACATCGACTAAGTGATCGTCAAGGAAGGCACTTGTTGGTCAAGCCGTAGAATTCACGAGAAAGGATTGTGTGAATGTATTCCCGCTTCCGCCACGCTGTTAGTAATCACAAGATTCGGAAGGACTTTAAGTCCTTTGGTCCCCAGATTATCGTTATTCTTCTAGTATCCGGACTCACGCTAACCTGCTTAAATCAAACCGCCCAGGCACAATCTCCCAATGATGGAAACAGTAAATTAGTCAATGATTTACTTCGCTTGTTAGAGAAATCTGAGCTAGCGACTCGTGATCGGGAATACAAACCTTCTGGTTTAGATCTCCCTCCCACTCCGCAACTGAATGCATCTCGGATCAATATCAATGAGGTTCGCCAGACTCTGGAAGAATTCTCCAAAGACAGCTCCGCGCTTGCTCTCAGCCTGAATCGAGTGATGTATCAGGTTCCCGGAGTCAGAGAGTACATTGCAGATGTCCTCAAAGTAAGAGCTCGTGCTTCAATCCTTGCAGATCGAGTACGTCGAAACAGTGATTTAAATCAAATCGCTGCTGAATATGGTGAGATTGATCAACTCTGGAGAGTTGTCTCTCTTCAATTGGAAAATGTACGCGGACTGGACCGGGAATCTCAGAGCCTGATTGCAAGAATGAATCTGTCAGACCGTAAGCTGGGAGATTTACTTCAGACGGGCCCTCAACTGAAACGAACAGAACTTTTAACTCAAACCTCGGCACTATCAAATGCCCTTGGAATTCTTGTAGAAGATATTGAGATTGAACTTTCGCGTGAACCTCAGAAATTTGAGCTGGTTAGAGCCGGCCAAGAAGTAGAGCAACGCATGATTCAGGTTTCCAACTTGATTATCGATCGCCAAAGCTATGATGCAATCAAACGCGAATACCTGGCTTTTCGTGATTCCTGGAATTCGTTTGCAACCCGTCTGCGTCCCTATCACAATCGGATTTTAAGTCGTGGAATTCAACGAGTCGTTCAACAAGACCGCTCCATTCAAGAATTGCTGTGGTTACCTCAAGATGGAGCGAATATGCAGGAAATCGCTCACTTGACAGAAGCGCTCAAACGTGATGTTGATGAATTTTATCGCAGAGCGACTCTGCGGTTGTTAATCAGCCTGCCACCAGCAAATTATATTGCGACTTCCGACGAATTTTATGGAACCGTCGAAAACCTGATTGATACGGTCAACCATAATGAATCCACGAACAACCTGATTACCTCTTTCTCTTATATTGAACAATCATGGAAAGACTTCTCAGCCATGTTCCACACGGTTGAAAGCCCGGCTGCTCTTCAACTGCTGGACAAGGTTGATAATTCAATCAATGCGTTGCGGGTTTCCCTGCGAATCGAACAGCCTTCTGAAAGTATTGATCTGGCGAAGCTCGTTGTTTCCCTGGAAACTCAGAGTACTCAGCTCTCTGTGATTGCAGAGCAGTGGCTGTCAACGGAGTCTCCTTCTTTCAGACAATCTACTCAGAATTCCATTCGTGACTTCTCTAACACAGCCCATGAACTACATCGGCTCATTCTGATGCGGCCAACACCGACAGCGCTGGTCCGAACAAAAAGTTCAGAATTATTTGAAAGCTGGTTCCAGGTTCACGACAAAATTTCGCGATGCGAAACTCGTGAAAAATACCAACTCCAGGAAACAGCAGTTCGTATTACACAGATGCTGATGGATCTGCGTTACGCAACGAAGTAACAACTAATCAACCGCTTACTTACAAGGCCCTTCTTTCTGGAGGGCCTTGTGCATGCGCAGAGCTTTACAGTTCATAAAAGATCATTATGATTATATTCTATTTTGTGGATCGGACTCTCACCTCTCAGAACAATCTCATGCGAGAGAACTCTATTTTAGTATGAATGTCACAAATTCTTCTGGAGATTCGTCCTTCAATGATCACCAATCAAATTCCACCAATCAGAATGAATCCGATTGGATAGAATATCTCTTCGCTTATTTTGAATCATTGCAGCGCTTAATTCGCATTCCGATAATGTGTCCTCAGTTAGATCGCCAACACATTATCAGGAAACGAAGCACACTGTTTCTTCCAACCGCTGGTATCACTTTAGCAATTCTGCTTACGGGTCTGTTAATCATCGTCCAGTTTTTTTGGCCATTATACATAGCCATTCTCATAGTGGGCTCTCTGGAATTGCTTTGCCTGCGCACATTCACTCCTGAGGCAATCCCACAAAGTCGCGACTTAATTCTCCCTACATCTTCAGCAGGATCATCCAGCAATATTTTTGTTCTGAGCATTATATTAACACTGCTGAGGATGGGACTTCTTTATCATCTACTTGCTGACTCTGCCACACTCCTGGAACCCTGCATCTTGATTATGATCTCCATCACATTGGGAGTATGGTTTATTCCCTTCTCTATCTGCTTTGTGGAAGCACATGATGAATCAGCTAGATGGGCAAACCCAAAAACTCCATTAACAACACAACAGCTAGGTTATGCCAGTTTAATTTTAATTCCACTGCTTCTTACAGGAACCTGGTTTTCTCCAGGACGTTTTGCACCAGGTTTGTTTGCAGCCGCACTATTAATGTACTGGATCATTCGAAAGTTAGAAGACTATCATATTGTAATTTCCGATGTTCACATAGAAGGCATCTCTTCACTATTTCAGATCATCTTTCTACTGATATGCACCATAGACTTCTCATTTCTAAAAGTACTATCAGAATAATTCAGAATCACTGACCACTTTATTTTTTCGTTGCCTTAATTCAGCACGCATCAATCCGTTATCAAATTCCGTGGACCCTTTAATCTGAAAACCATTTCGATCAAGCAGTGTTGAAGGATCTGTTAAACTCATTGTTTCAATACCAGCAGCTAATTTGAAGAATAGATACATTGTTTTCACCCACACGATTGCGCGACACCGCTGAAATCGATTTCCAGAAACCTGAAAATCTGCATATAACCAATGAGCATCTTGAGTACAGGAAGAGGCAATCTTTGAAACCACCTTGTCCAGGGTTGTTTCATTGAAAACGTCCAAAAAGAAATTAGTTACTATCAAATCATAATTTTGATCTGGCATTCCATCGAGAGATAAATCTAGATGGTAATATTCGATTCTCGCCAACCCTGGAAAATCGTGCGATTGTATTTTTTTTTGAGCAAGATTTAACATCTGCGTACTAGAATCAATGTAATGAATTTCTTCACAATTACAGTGACAGAGAAATTGAATCAGAAAGTTTCCATTACCTTCTCCAATCAGAGCAGCTTTTTTGATCGCAGGTAGCTCGGAGAGAAACGCAGTTCTACAGAGCTGCATCTGATCCCGGAAAACAATTTTTTCCAATCGCCCAAACCAGGGGGCAATTCGATTAAAATTCATATCCGGAAGCTCAGAAAAATACACGGTGTGAGTAATGCACAGTCTGCTAATACTGGTTTAAGCCGAAAATTTATCGAACTCTGATCAAGTATCAATAAAATCAAACTGCTTGAGAGCATCGATAATTCAAACGTTGGTAGAGGATTCATCGGGATCACGCAACCAAAGATGATTATCTGGAATATGAGGAAGCCAGCCAGCAAATAAGGAACTTGAAATATTTGATCGGGATGCCTTGTAAAGAAAGAGACCTCCCCTGCCTGTCGGTCAGATTGATATTCCCAGCGGGATATACAAAGACAGTTCAGTGTGCATAAAGCAAGAAAGCCAAAAAATGTCCATAGAAACTCATAATTCCAGGTAGGGTTTTGTGTCCATATAAAGAAGTGAGTTGCAATTGAAAAAAAAATGCCTACCAGAAGTTCTCTGGGGAACATCCCCCTGGCAATTCTGGGGAAATAAAAACAGCTCAGGAAGTAAATTGACAGGACAATAAGTAAGCTGAAACCCCAATTCAGTTCTCTTATCGTCAGTGAATAGAATAAGCAGATCGTCGAAAAAAATGCCTGTAACACCCAACAGACCAGTAATGGACGAAAATATTTCAATGTAAAATGATGCCGCGGTGTTTCCATTGCAACGGCTGGCATACGCAAACAATCCAGTAAACGGTCTCCCAAATAGGCTAACCAGGTTACACTAAATAAGATAAAATAATGCTTTAATTCAACTTTAGTAGAATACAATACTGAAAAATACCCTAGCCAGGCGATTCCTACGCATGGTGCATCCAGGCTTAGCGAATTGATGAGTAAAAGTGATTTACCTGGAAATTGACTGATTTGACTGAAACTGAGAGAGACTGCCTCTGAATAAGATGGCCTCTCGGCAGAAACATTTTCGATCGTCCTGTGTATGAATTTACTTAACATCTGACAAGAAAATAACTTCTGATTATATTGACCGACATGTGACTTCTGGAGCACCTCAAAACTTATTAACCGCGCGCTACTTAATATTCGTAATAATGCTATTAAAGTCGACGGGTAACCGTTTCCATAGTGATAAAAGGTACTAAACCTGAGTAGAAGCTGGAATATTATCAGATGTTGAAACAGAATCGAATCTTGGAATAGAGTATAATCAGATCTTTCAGAGCGAATGCTGAAGAGAGTATTCCCTTAATTCCTCGGTGTTTCAACTATATAGAAAATCGGTCCGAACTAACTTCGTGACACGATCCCATACTCAAATTCCGGAAAGCTTTTATTCGTGGAATTGTGGTGAGGTATATGAATTCAATTTCAGGAAATTACGAATGCCCTTAAAAACGGGAACCGTCGAAGAGCCAAAGCTCGATTTGACCCCAATGATAGATATCGTTTTCTTACTGATCATTTTCTTCATGGTTGGTACGCAGTTTACAGAGATGGAGCGCCAGTACGACATTAAGCTTCCTACAGTTACTGATGCAAAACCCTTAACAAATCTGCCCGATGACATCATTGTAAATGTTCAACAGAATGGTGATATTTCGATTAACGGTGAGAAGAAAAGTCTGGTAGAACTGGAATCTCTCCTGAAAACTTCGATACAAAATTTCCCGGGACAATCTGTAGTAATCCGGGGAGACTCGACAGGACCTTATCAAAATGTGATGAATATCCTGGAGATTTGCCATCGGGTCAAAATTCGTTCTGTCTCTTTGGCAAATCGATTAAGTGACGATTCATAACATGAACAATCGCATTCATAATTTGATCGAAAAAATCCTGGCAGGTCGAGATATTACCTTCGATCAGATTCTATGGGGATTTTTAATATTAGCAGCGGTGTTCGCATCAATTCATCTGCTTTCGATGCTGGTCACGCGTTGGGGTGATCGAAATGCCTCATCAAAAGCGCTGTTGTTCTCAATCATCGTTCATTTGTCTTTATCACTCGGAGTTGTATCGTTCTGGCCGGATCAGGCACCAAAATCCGTGGCTAAAACAGAGGCCGTACAGGAAAAAAATGAAATCACACTAAATCTTGCAGAGAGCACAGAAACGATAAAAAATAAGCAGTCAGGCAATTCACCTGTCTGGGAAAAACTGACACCCCCTCAAAAACAGGAATTATCCCGCGTCGATTTGAGCCGGCCCGAGTTTACTCCCCTGTCTGCTCCACCAGAGAAAAAACAACCTCCGGAAATATCAGAAATGCCGATGCCGGATGTTGTTTCGAAGTCTGACTTATCGGTTACTCCATCGAAAGTGAATATTGAAAGCGTCAGTCAGAAACGCATACAGTCTCAGGCACCTCTGGAAATTACAGATACAACCGCTGAATCACGATCAGAAGTCTCGGTACCATCGACATCGAATACTCGAAGTAAAATGATCCGTAGTGGTCAGTTCAATCAGCAACTGGAACGTCAATCAACTCCAGGAGCCGTTGATCGCATACAGCCTTCTTTTAGTGCCCAGAAAAAGACATTGGCTCTAGATGCGCAAACGGATCCTCAGTCAGTTTTAGAACGAAATGCAACTGATTCGATGCTCTCGAAGAGATCCGGTCCTGCACCATCAAATCTGAAAATGGATACTACAGGGGTGGAAGCCACAGAACCCAGTGAAACAAGCTCAAACGTCGCACCGACAGAACCTCGTTTTGCCAGAAGAAAGTCGCGCACTATGCGATCCGTATCTGATGGGACGATTCAACGTTCTGCACCTCAAACACCATCGGGAAAAGCTAATCCTGATTCTGATCGATTACTTGCGGAACGAAGCACTCTACCACTCACCCTGAGTCGTAAAGGGCCACAACCCGATGCCCTGCGCCCTAACTTTGATGCTGTTTCCAATCGAACCAAGGCCAATATCCCAGCAACTTACAGATTGCGAAATTTATCAAAGAGAAAAGAAATCGCTCAGAAATTTGGGGGTACGGAAGAATCGGAACGTGCGGTTGAATCGAGTTTGAAGTGGTTGGCGAATCATCAGGAACGGGCGGGATATTGGGATGCCAATCGGTTTGGCGCTGGTAAAGTCAAAATTGATGAACAGGGAATCGATCGGCGCAATGCAGGAGTGCAGGCAGATGCAGGTCTGACAGCTCTCTCAATACTAGCATTTCTAGGTGCAGGTTATACACAGGAAGAAGGCCTGTATGCAGAGAACTTAAATCGCGCGATTCAGTGGATGATCAAACAACAGAATTCCGATGGTTTTCTGGGTGGAAAAGCAACTCATTATGCCCGCATGTACTCACATGCAATGGCGACTTATGCGCTAGCAGAGGCCTATGGCCTACAGAACGATCCAAAATCAAATCCGCAGTTGCGAGAAAGTGTCGCCCGGGCCGTCGCTTATATTGTTGAGAATCAAAACCCATATGATGGTGGCTGGCGTTATGTCAAAGGTCAGAAAAGTGATATGAGTATGTTTGGCTGGCAACTGATGGCTTTGAAGAGTGCTGAAATTGCCGGTATTCCTATTCCCTCTAATACCAAACAACTGATGGTTAAATTTCTCAAAGATCGCAGCATGGGTAAAAATGATGGCTTAGCCACCTATCGGCTGGTTGAGCCCGCTACACCCCCAACTCCCGCGATGACAGCAGAATCCCTGTTCTGCAAACAAATGTTGGGAATTCGCCGCGATAATCCTTCGTGTCGTGAAGCCGTGCAGTTTATTTCTGATCGGCCACCGCGTCGTTCGGAACACAATCTTTACTACTGGTACTATGGAACGCTGGCTATGTATCAATATGGTGGAAATCCATGGCGGGAATGGAATGAAGACTTGAGAGAACTCTTGATTTCAGAACAAAATACTCAAGGCGAAAATGCGGGAAGCTGGGACCCCCGCCCACCTTGGGGACCATATGGTGGACGACTCTACTCAACGACCTTGAGTACACTTTGTCTGGAAGTTTACTATCGGTTTTTACCGCTCTACCAGATGGGAGGGCGTTACGATGATGAAGGCACTCCAAACTGATCTGTAGCAAAAACCGACTGGTTGAAAAATAGACCAGTGTCTCTATGCCAAGTTCAAGAGCTGGCACCCACATGAGAAATACCTATATTAATTGAATTACCGAACCGAAACACTTCTCAGCAGAACATATTAATCAATGAATACTTCTACAAAAGCATATGAACAACTTCTTATCAGACTCAAACAAGCCTCTTTGCTGGCATCCTGCTCAGCGGTACTGGAGTGGGATGAGCAGACCTGCCTGCCCCCCGAAGGTGCTGAACATCGCGCCAATCAACTTGCCTTAATGGCTGGACTGGTCCATGAGCAGGCGACCAACACTGAAATTGGAGATCTCCTGGAAGAACTGGAATCAAATTCTGCATGGGATGAAGATTCGTACGAACAGGCAAATATCAGAGAATCGCGCCATGAATATGACCGCATGACAAAACTTCCTCGTCGCCTGGTAGAAGAGCTTTCCAGGGTTGGAACGCTCTCCCACCATGCCTGGGTTTCAGCACGGAAACTAAACAAGTTCGACGACTTCTTACCCTGGTTGGAACAGATGATTGATCTGAAGCGTGAGCAGGCATCAGCAATCGGATTTGAAGGAAATCAGGCATATGATGCCTTACTTGACGAATACGAACCAGGTGTGACTTCTGAGTTGATTGAGCAGGCATTTCTCCCCTTACGGAACGAACTTGTCAAACTGGTTGCAGAGATCCAGAATTCCGGAGTGAAACCTGATATCTCAATTCTGACCAGGAGCTATCCTATAGATAAACAACGTGAGTTTAGTCTCGATGCTGCAGAAAAAATTGGGTTTAATTTTAAAGCTGGACGACTGGATATTGCGGCACATCCCTTTTGTAGTGGTATTGGCCCTGGAGATTGTCGACTGACAACTCGGTATGACGAACATCACTTTCCCGGTGCCTTTTTCGGAACACTACATGAAGCGGGGCATGGAATTTATGAGCAAGGTCTGCGAAAGGAATTTTTTGGTACCCCAGCCGGAAACTCAACATCATTGGGAATTCACGAATCACAGTCGCGGATGTGGGAAAATCTGGTCGGACGGAGCCGAGCATTCTGGAACTCATTCTATCAACCTGCACAGAAAATGTTTCCTGGAGCATTATCAGATATTGCCCTCGAAGATTTTTATCGCGCGATCAATGATGTCCGCCCCTCATTTATACGTGTCGAAGCAGATGAAGTCACTTACAACCTGCATATCATGTTACGTTTTGAATTAGAAAAATCTCTGATTTCGGGCGATTTAAAACCGGCTGATTTAGAGTCTGCCTGGAATGAAAAGTTCAAGGAATACTTTGATATTACTCCAGATTCTCCCGCACATGGATGCTTGCAGGATGTCCACTGGAGTGCTGGCTTGATAGGTTATTTTCCTACTTACGCTTTGGGAAACATGTATGCAGCTCACTTCTATCAGGCGGCAAATAAGGAACTGGGTGACCTGAACCAGTTGATTGAGGCTGGCGATTTTTCGACTCTCAAAAACTGGTTGAACCAAAATATCCATAAACACGGCAAGCGGTATCGTGCCAATCGACTTGTCGAAGTTGTCACAGGAGAAACACTTTCACATTTGCCCTTAATGACTCAACTTAAACAGAAATATAGTGAACTCTATAATCTGTAATCGATAAAACCATTGTGCTGGAAAATAACTTGATGACTAATCAGAGTATGAAAAAAGATTTCGTGATCGCACTGGTGCTGGTCCTGGCTGGAATGATTCTATTCACCGCCTGGTTAGGTTACGGATTGACCGGAAACCAGCGAACCTCACAAAATCTATCATTGTTAAACGTAGGAGAAACCGCTCCTCCTTTGAATGCAGAGGGTTGGGTTAACGGCAATCCGCATCAGGATAACTTTCTTGATGGAAAAGTCATTGTAGTCGAT
Source organism: Gimesia sp. (assembly GCF_048262075.1). Classification (GTDB taxonomy): domain Bacteria; phylum Planctomycetota; class Planctomycetia; order Planctomycetales; family Planctomycetaceae; genus Gimesia. Next base: position 18,834 of record NZ_JBLXFK010000004.1, on the reverse strand, counting down.
GCATGGGCAACCTGGTGTGGCCCATGTCGCATGGCAGCACCACATATGGTTGAGGTCTATGAAAAATTCAAGGATGATCAGGTGGCTTTTATCGGCCTTACTTCTGATAACGAAGAGCTTCTTCCCGAGATTAAAGAATGGTTATCTGCTACAGGAATTACCTGGCCTAATGGATATGGAGCCTATGATTCTCTGACCGCTTTTAAGGCAGAGTTCATTCCCCAAGTGTGGGTGATCGGCACGGATGGAAAAATTGCCTGGAATGAAGATTCGAGATCAGCCGAGTCTCTCGAGGAGGGAATACAACGGGCTTTGAATCAGATTAATTAATCTAAAAGTGGCTTCTTCATTCAATTATGCTTGCCAATGATTCTGGAATGATGAAACCGAAAGACAGGAACATGAATCAGAAACTGGTGGAGCAAAAAGTAAATGGAATTCGTATGCGGGCACTGATCGCTGGATCTGGGCCTCCCCTGCTCCTGGTGCATGGATTTCCTCTGAGCCACCAGATGTGGCTTCCACAAATTGAGTATTTTCAATCTCGTTTTACGGTAATTGCTCCCGACCTTCGTGGATTTGGTAATTCAGACATTTCTACCGGTATTGTAACCATGGAACAACATGCTCGGGATCTGGATATGCTTTTGCAGGTCTTAAATATAGAAGATCCTGTTTCCTATTGCGGGCTCTCCATGGGAGGCTATATTGCCTGGGAATTCTGGAAACATTTTACTGATCGATTACGCACCTTGATTCTATGTGATACTAAAGCGGAAGCCGATTCCGAAGAAGGTATCACTCAACGCCTGAAGATGGCTGATCTGGTTCTCAGGCATGGCCCTGAAGTGATTTCAACAGCTATGATTCCGAACCTGATCAGTGAATCCAGTCTACAAAAGCAGTCACATATTTCTGAGTACCTTATTTCTATGATCGAAGCGACAAACAACGAGGGAATTGCCGCCAGCCAAAAAGGCATGGCAGCACGTTCCGATTTTTCGAATCAGATCAAAAACATTCGTATTCCGACTTTGTTCATCGTGGGGAGTGAGGATCTCTTAACTCCCCCTGAGGTAATGAAACAGATGTGTTCTCAAGTGCCAGATTCAAAATATTTTGAAGTGAGTGAAGTCGGCCACATGGCCCCCATGGAGGCTCCCGATGCAGTGAATCAGGCGATGGATGACTTTCTTTCCGACAGTCTATAAACCTGAAATCATCTTGTTGAGAGTCTATTATAATTTCTGATAATCACCAGACGCGCAAAAGGAACTGATATGGCAAAAAACCATTCACCTCGTTTTCTGGATATTGTGAATTCTGCCAAGTCACGAGTACCTGAATGCACGGTACAGGATGTAAAATCACGCCGCGATAAAGGAGAAAAATTCATTTTGATTGATGTCCGGGAAGACCATGAATTTAGTAAAGGTAGAATCCCTGGCGCGGTTCATTTAGGTAAGGGAATTATTGAACGAGATATTGAACAACTGGTTCCAGATACATCCACACTTTTAATTCTCTACTGCGGTGGCGGGTTTCGCTCAGCATTAGCAGCCGATAATTTGCAAACCATGGGTTACACCAATGTGATCTCAATGGATGGCGGATTCAGTGGTTGGAAATCTGCTGACTATGAAATTGAATCTCAATAACCCAAAATCATCAGTACCCCAAAAAAACAGAGCACTGTATCTGAAACTGATACAGTGCTCTGTTCGATTTAGTAAAGAGGTGATGATTAACCACCCAGTTCCCAGTTGTAGGTCTGAAGTTCCAGTACCAGAAAGATAATTCCTGCAAGTAATGCAGAAAGTGAGACAACTAACAGGCCTACATAGATATTGGGACCAGCCGCATCACCGGTACTGGCTTTTCCTTTGGATTTAGAGTTTCGAGTTGACATGGTCACCTTTCTCAATCACACCATTTTTAGCGGCGTCTATTACAGTCCCGACAGCTTTATCAGGATCGACATATACCAGTTCAATCTTACCCAGATACTTGGGCCGATTCCCGTTCGCTTCATTTCCGAAACGATAGACGAACAGTTGATGCCCTTTGCTGAGGCCATCATCACTACCCAGGGAAACTTCGACAAACCGGGTACCATTTCGTCTATCTTTCTTAGTGTTGATGATCAGCCCTTCAACAGCCGGAGGCGGAGACTGCATCCCGGCGATTGCAGGGTCTTTTGGATCAACCCCCAGGTTGGTTACAATCTTGTTTAAGTAGTTCAGTTCATCAACAACTTTTGCATGTTTAGTAACCAGGTTTTTCTCACGAATTGATTGTGTAAAAATTGTATCCTCAAGACTTTTAATTTTTCCACGTAATTCATTCACGGTATCATGAAGCGTTTTATTCACTACCCGTTGACGACCTGATTCCTGTCGCCGAAACATTGCTTCTTCGCCTGTTGTTTCTGCTTGAGCAACAGAAGTATCACGTTCCGCTTTTACAGTATCAAGCTCGGTTTGCTTGGTTTTAACCTGTGCACGTAATCCTTCATTTTCAGCTTTCGCCGTTTCTGCTTCACTCTGAGCTTTATTAAGCTCTTTAGTCATCTCAGTCTTTTCATTGCTGAACTCTGACTCTAATTCGTTCATGCTTTTCTGCAGACTGGCTACATTGTCTTTGAGCTTAAGGCTCTCATTGCGCCAATTGTTTTGAGCTGTAAATACAGCCCCTGCAAATCCCATAAAACAGATACTGAGTACAACTTGAACGACGACCAGTACTTTGCCGACAAACGACATCTAATCGCTCCTGATATTTATTTTAATGACGAGTTTATATTTTAATTCTGAGAGCAGAAACTGAGTATTTTACTTTTGAGAAAGTTCTTTTTTTTCTTCGACATTATTTTCAGGAGCCATCACGACTTTCTCCAACGACACTTTCTGTCTCTGTAGCCGCTGTATTTTTCCCTGAATTCGATCTATATAATCACGCAGAGTTTTCTGTTGTTGGTTCGCTAGAAATCTTTCATTTCGAATCTCATCAATCTGATCTCGCAACCGAAATACATCAGCTCTGCGTTCGGAAGCTTCCTGATTCACTTCTAGAGTCTGTTGGCCAATTTTAATACCTTCATTCGCAAGCTGGTTGACCTGCTGATCAACTTGAACCATCTTCTGTTTCAATTCGGCTGCTTTATCTTTCATCGCAGTTCGATCGACTTGATTGATCAATTCCCAGTTTTTGATTGTCTTCTTGAGGGGTTCGATTGTTTTCGTGACCTTGTCCAGCTTTTCATTCTGTTGTTGCAGCTTATGTTTCTGCGCGGCCACGATGACTTTTGCCAAAACAGGAGAAGTCGAAAGTTGCTCACCTCCCCTTCTGGTTTTCACAGACCAGGTCGGATTCTCACCAGTCTGGTGTTCAAATACATAATCAGTCAAGGCGTCCTTTTCTTTGGACCAGTTGGGGCCTCCAACAGCACTGACTGCGGCAAATCCCATAAATGCGATACTGGCAAAAAGAACCAGTACTAACAGGATTTTACTTAAAAGGGTCATTGATACATTCCTGTGTCATACTAAAAGACTCTGAACTACTCTTAGTTTCTCTATATTTATTATGCGTTATCTTTTAAGCTTAAGCTATTCACTTTATTCCTATAGCGGAATAAGAATAGAAACAATTGAGTCATTTCAGGGAACATTCAGTGCAGTATGCCTGATTTACGTGAGTCAAAAATCAGATAATTGATACGCGCTGAAGAGATTGTTTTCAGACGAAATGATTGATTAAATACTACAGGTAACCTGAGCGTAAAAACAACCTATTTTGTGAAATCGGTTATTTCCTAATTATAAATACGCCCAAAAAGCATAGTCAAACTGAATTTAAGCTAACTGTCTGGTATTTAACTGTTTGACCTTTCTAACATGGCCTGCAGACATAATCGCTACCTTTAGAAAACTTGACATAACAGCAACTTCCAGTGAAATATTCAGCCTCACTATCTGGGAGGGGCTCAATTGGTGGTTTCGATGCTGATATAAAGATAAACAGCCCCTATCAAAATGAACTATTGAACACACTTCTAACTCGTGACTATAAAGATGACTATTTGATTTTATTAACAAGTGATGAAGCGAACTCGTTTCATCTAAAATACTTAGTAAATCCTGCACTTTGGTCCAAATTTAGATAGGTAAATTCTAGCCGCATTGGTATTTTGAATTAGATGCGATGATTATTGCCGAATGCATATAGTACGACCTAACCAGTACTCGCTGAAAAGACTTTAATCTAATGCTGGGCCTTCAGATACACTTTGTATCGAGAATAGTTGGAGATTGGTTTATATGACTACCCGGGAAGTCCCCTATCATATCACAAACGTTAACGGGCATCTCAAAGTCCAGTTACTGCCTGGATTAAATGATTCAGCCTGGAACGAGCTGGAAACACTGGGCGATTCTCTATTGCAGGTCTTGAAAGAGGAGAAAAATCCCACAGTCATCATTGACTTATCAAAGTTGAGCTATATCAGCAGTTCTCTGGTTGCTGTCGTAATTCAAGTCTGGAAGCTGGTTGATGAACAGGGTGGGAAAACCGCCATTCTCAATCAAAATGAAATGGTTGAAGAAGTTCTCAATATCTCCGGATTGAAAAAAGTCTGGTGTATCGTTCCAACTGAAGAGGAAGCCATTAAGCACTTAAGTCAAGCCATGAAACAGGAACGGATCGACCGCAGACGGACGTTCTCTATGCCTATTCTCCTAGGCATTGTGGCCGTCCTTTCTGCTGTGACCTGTTTCGCATTATATGTGAGTGACTCACTCAATCTTGATCCTAAGGTGGCGTTAGTGGCTACCATTTCTTTTTCAGTTGCAGGTGTTCTTCTGGGAGCAACTGCGCTAACTGATCGCAGAAAAAATTTGCGGATATTGGGTGTGGTCGTACTTATCTGCAGCCTCATTGTAGGTGGACTGGGTTTATTCAAATTGATTTGAACCCGGAATTGTCACAACAGAGACTCATCAGACATCATATTGAATACTATATGTCAGACAGAAAGAGTTGAGCCATGTCAGATTCATCAGCAAAATCCGAAAATAAAAAAGAAGGACGCCAGCAGGCACTTCAGGCAGAATTGAGAGAACTGGTTGATGTTGTAGGTCCGGGTCCCCTTGTTGATTTATTAATGGAAAGAGCATTCCAGTTACAGGCAACGGACATTCACCTGGACCCTCTGGATGATGGATTACGTCTCCGACTACGTGTCGATGGTATGCTTCATGACATCATTCAGTTACCCAAAGAGGCAGCTGCTTCAGTGATTTCCCGGCTAAAATTAGCTGCAAATATGGATATCACTGAGCGGCGACTGGCACAAGATGGTCACATCAATAACCAGACACTACAGAACCGCCGTGATATACGTGTGGGATCTGGCCCTACTATTCACGGCGAACGACTAGTACTGCGACTAATGCCTGATCATAAACGCTTTACCCATTTCAGTGAACTGGGCCTTAGCGAACGACAGACAAACGAGATCACTAAATATTGCCAGGCTCCCTATGGGATGATTCTGAGTGTCGGCCCGGTTGGCTCGGGTAAAAGTACCACTATTTACAGCTGTCTGGACCATCTCAATCAACCTGAGATGAGTCTGGCAACCATTGAAGATCCTGTGGAACGTCGAATTGAAGGTGTGAACCAGATCCAGATCGACCCAAAAATCGGTTTCAGTTTCGCTGAAGCATTACGAGGCGTGCTTCGCCAGGACCCCAATGTGATTATGGTGGGAGAAATTCGTGATTCTGAAACAGCGCATATCGCTGTGAGAGCAGGGCTGACGGGTATTCGTGTGCTTTCCACTTTGCATTCTAATGATGCAGTCGCTGCCATAGATGTCTTCCGAGAGTTTGGCATCCCTTCCATGTTTATCACTGACAGTCTGCAGGGGATTATTTCACAACGCCTGGTGAGATGCATCTGTGAAAAATGCCGAACTCCCTATCAACCTGACTCCGGTGCCTGTGAATACCTGGGAGTTAATGCTGATCAACTGTCTGATTCAAAAATTGCCAAGGGTACTGGCTGTGAACATTGTTTCCAAACTGGTTACCTGGGCCGAACTGGGATATTTGAAACACTGGGAATCCGGGGAGAGTTAAGAGATGCTATTCTCCGCGGAATGACACAATCGGAGATCCTCAAACTGGCTTCCGAGCAAGGCATGACCACCATGGAAGGATCCGGGAAAGCCAAAGTGCTCGATGGAATTACTACTGTTCAGGAATTACATCGCGTTCTTGTTTAATCAGACCAATTGATCAAATACGATCATTCAAAAAGCTTTCATGTTCAGACAGCAGTGAGCACCAATCTGTACACCATGTATCACAGAATTGGTAAAACCATACCTCATCAGTGAACCTGATGTTCTCCAGAAAAAAACATTCTATTCTGGTAGATCTGTTATATAATTATACGTTATTGAACGTTATGGGTTATCACCCTGTGTAACCTTTTGGGCCATCCTCATCCACTTGATTTTAAGAGGAAGGATTGCCTCATGAATTTGAACCAAAGAGAGCCGACTGGTATCAATGGCACAGGTGATGCCACCCTCGGCTGTTCCCAGTCAGCGACGATTTCCATGTCGAACCAATCCAGGTCCGCTACTCGTTTCAGTGTGGACTCATCATCAACCCAGGCCCCTGCATTAAAGGAACGCCCGGTCTCCAGCCAGTCTGAGCAATATCCAGACAATGATGAAACGACTTTCTCACTGAAACAGAAAATCATAATCTGGTTAGCTAGCTTCACAGCAACGGGTTACCTGATTTCCTTACTTTTTCATTCCACAGTGTTGACCCTGATGGCCATTACCATTGTAGGAGGAATGAAGGGAGATGATGATATCTCAACTCTTGCCAGTCTTGAGGAAGATCAAAACTTTTCCTTAAATGGTCCTCTGGATACCCGCATCAAAGACGCCGGTGGCAAAACAACAGAATTTAACATCATGCAACCAGTTAAAACTATGACGGGTGAGAATGAAAATACTGTCGAAGAAATTCAGGATGATTTTTCTCCTCATATTGGTAAAGGGACAGGTGATTCTGAAGGGGATGGTTCCGGTGACGGAGGAGGAGATTTTAAATTAAAGCCGATGGGAAATGCAGTGACTGTTGGCAGCTTTACGGCTTGGACTGTTCCCAAAGATCCAGATTTAAATGAAGACTATCTGATCATCATCCAGGTTAAACTTCCTGCCAGCTATAAATCAACACGATATCGCGCCTCTGATCTCTCTGGACTCGTGCTGGGAACTGATGACCACCGCCAGGCGATCCCTTGGGACTCTCGATGGTTGAACTCCACCTTTACCCCCAATACTGCAGGCGAAATTCGACCGGTGAACAAGGGGGATTATCTACCTCTTAAAAATCGTGTCGCACAATTAATTGTTAAAGTTCCAGGATCAAAAATCCCTGCAACACGCGATACGATCAAAATCAAGTCCAGAGTTCTAAAAGAAAATCAGACTCTGGAAATTGTATTCTGAATTCCGGGCACTACGCCAGTCAATCTGTGGTTTGACCCTTTACGTTCGAAATCCAACCTCTCTGATAGATTTCTCCAAAGCTGGCCCAGTGAGCGGGAGGAAGCATTAAATTTCCTGAACAACAAGGGCAGGGCAGATCGGGTTGTTCAGGAAAAGAAGGTTTCTGTGTGAGATCTGTTGATTTCCAGACTGCGTCACACTCATCACAGAGAATCAGAACGTGTTTTTCATTGCTGCAAATACGTATTCCGAGTGCGCCCTGATCGCAGAAAGAGCAAATCCCTACGTAGTACATGAACTGAACCTTGTTTTAAAACTTTATAAGGGAAATGCTGTAATTAGATTGGGTCCATCCAGGACGATCCGTATCTTGTAGGCCTTCGGCTTTCCTTGTTGATTACCAACACGACCTCCCACATAGCCCACCGGACGCCTCATATCGACAGTGTAAACGACACGTGTCCCCTCTCTTTTTATGTCGACATTCTTACCTCCAGCAAGTGCTTTGAGATATGCCTCATCAATCAAAGCCAGTACATTTTTTCTCACGCCAGCACCAGCAAATACACCATGCTTGCCCGGACGATCTGGCTGATCTTCTGCATGCTTCATCACATGCAATAAACGATGTTTTTCCTGACTCCCAGGGCCATATTTGAGCCCAGCAGCAGACTCCCAGACTTTATTCCCTAAATCACGAAGTTGTCCCAGTTCCGGCTTAGATTTCAACTCCTTTTCATTCCCAGCGGGTGGCGGTCGGCTGGATTTAGCAGGTGTCTGTTTTGAGCTCAGTCCAGGCATTTCTGGCTCAATGGTTTTACTCGTCGCATTCGAAGATGGGACGTGTTCTTTTATAAGCTGGCTGTCAGATGTTTTGTCGAACGACTGATCTATTTCCTGTGTCGGCCCCTGCTTCAAGACGGAAGAAGCTTTTAATCCTGTTTTTTTTTCGAAATCCTGGTTGATACGCTGCTTATGTGCCTGGACAGACTCCTTGCTGATACTGTCGGGAGGCGTCTGCTGATTTTGCCTGACAGAATAGATCACCAAAGCAAAAACGATGATCAACACGACACGTATGGCTCGTGATTGAAAACCCCGTTGTTTCTTTTCTGAGAGACTCATATTGGAACCATTTCCTGTAAACGTCAGTTTTATTCAGACAGTGACTTCTGGTACTGATTATAAATCTCCCTGAGGTGATCTACTTTTTCTGGATACCGGGCAGCAAGATTGTTTTTTTCACCAATATCCTTCGAAAGATTTACCAGAAATATCTGATCGTCTTTCCCCAATGGTACCAATTGGCTAGTGTCACGTGGATTCCCCAATAACTTCCATTCACCTTCGCGTATCGCCCAACTTTTACCGATCTGCCAGTAAAAGTTGTCATGCGGACTCTTTGCATCTGCAGAATCAATGACTGCCTTTAAATTTTTGCCATCCAGTTGATGTGCTGGCAGTGGTGCGCCAGTTAAAGCCGAAATGGTTGGCAGCCAGTCACATCCAGTTGCCAGTTGATGGCGCACTTCTCCTTCAGCAATGGTACCCGGCCAGGAGATCATGGCCGGCACGCGAATTCCTCCTTCAAAGAGGCTGAATTTTGCTCCCCGATAAGGGCCAGCACTGCCTCCACCTCCAAACGTTCGTTCTTCCTGAGAGTGTCCGTGATCGGACTGGAAAATAATAATCGTCTTTTTTCGAAGCTGGCATTTGTCGAGTGTTGTTAGCACTTCACCAATACAGTCATCCATGGTTGAAACAAATGCCGCATATTTATCACGCGGTGACGACAGGTGAGCATACGCTTTTCTCCATTTTTCTTTTCCCTGTAATGGATAGTGAGGAACATTGATGGCCCAATACAAAAAAAATGGTTTATCGCTGGCCTGACGGATAAATTTCTGGCACTGTTCTACCATCAGGTCAGGAAAAAATGCACCATCATGCCAGACCTCCTTACCGTTTTCCCACAAGTCATGGCGATTCGGACCGTTCCAGTAGAAGAAGTGCGAGTAGTTGTCGATACAGCCGCCCATATGCCCGAAAGAAGTCTCGAATCCTTGTCCATTGGGCATCGTTTCTGGTGTATAACCCAAATGCCATTTTCCGACATGAGCTGTTTGATATCCTGCTTGTTGCATCATCTCTGCAATCGTGACTTGCTCAGCAGGCATACCACTCTTACCGTGATGTGAAGATACATTTCCAGGAACTCCGGCTCTTGCAGGAAACCTGCCTGTAAGCATGCCCGCCCGAGAAGGGGAGCAGACTGGTGCTGATGCATAAAACTGTGTGAAACGAATTCCATGCCGAGCAATTGAATCCATATGAGGCGTCTGCAGATCATTAGCGCCATAGCAGTTCAAGTCAACCGATCCCTGGTCATCAGTGAAAATGATAACTACATTCGGTTTCTCCGTTTTGATTGCGCCAGACGCCATATGGGAGAACTCTACAAACTGGCAAATGAAGAGACATAATCCAAGGTAGAGGAATCGCGTTGGAACTGCAAAATAGTATTTCCCCGTAAGCTCATTCATGCTACATCCCGAGTTTCTATCAATAGGTATTTTGACGTTTTGTACTCTAAATTTAGGGTCTTCCCTATTGGTCGGATGGCGTTGCATCCCAGGCATCCTGAAACACTTTTTCTCCATGAACGGTGTAAGGGTTCTGCATGCTCTCCTGATATACCGTCAGACCGGCAGTTACACAGTGAGCACCTGCAAGTGCGACATCTGCGATCTGGCAACTGTTCCGAATGGCAGCTGCGATAATTTGCGAATCATACTCGTGACATTCCAGCATTTCAGCAACGTCATGAATAAACGTCGTGGTCGAATCGCCGAATGTTTCCTTCCAGCCGATGAACGGACTGATAAAACAAGCACCTGCACGCGCAGCGTGCCAGGCTTGAGAAACAGAAAATATCAATGTCGCGTTAGTCCTGATGCCCAATTGAGTCAACTCTCGGATAGCTTTAAATCCACTTTCGCTGGCGCCGACTTTTACGACAAAATTTGGAGACATTTTCGACAGCTTTGTTCCCTGCTCTACAATCTGCTCCCAGTCAGTAATATGTGGATCGACTTCAACGCTGACTGGCTTATCTGTTCCAGCAAACAGTTCTGCGATTTCCTCGATCACTCTAAAAAATGGCTTACCTGAATTTTTAATATGTTTGGGGTTCGTAGTCAGGCCATCCAGGTCCCAATATTCAAGGCTATGTTTGATCTCATCTATAATAGCACTATCCAGAAACAACTTCATTGTGTATTCCTTTAGTCAGGATAAAATGGCTTAAATTTTAATGTATGGTGCCTGAAGGAACTCGAGAGTAGGATTCCGTGAGCGTGTGTTGGTATTATAAATTCTACTGTATTCAGTATTCTATATCTTCGTTTTTAAATATGGCAGGTAATGAACCAGTCATCATTGCTGAAAGAACCAGAATTAATACTCTTCTTTAACAAATCGCAGAAAATATTATGACTACTCACTTTCCAGATTATCTTAAGATTAGTCGAAATGAATTGGCGACGGGAACTTCTGTCAAGCTCTCTGTTGTTAAAGATATGCCGGATATTGCACAGCATATGGCAAAAACCATGCTGCAAATTATTGACTCTGCAGAAGTGAAGGGAAAACCGGCAACACTCATAGTACCAGTGGGCCCCGTCGATCAATATCCCATCCTGGCTGAACTACTGAATCAGAAACATTATTCGATTAAGGATGTGATGCTGATTAACATGGACGAATATTTGACAGATGATGACCAATGGATCGATCTCACACATCCTCTCAGTTTTCGTGGTTATATGAATCGAAAGTTTTATGATCTGCTGAACCCCGACTTGGCCCCCTTGCCTGAAAATCGAATCTGCCCAGATCCTCATGATGTTGGAGCCATTCAAAAAAAGATCGATCAGAGGGGAGGTGTAGATGCTTGCTTTGGTGGAATCGGAATCAATGGGCATATCGCGTTCAATGAACCTCCAGACGGAGATCAATCAGTCAGCGCAGAAGATTTTGCACAGTTGCCTACTCGGAATCTTGATTTAACCCGTGAGACCCGTACCATCAATTCTGTTACTGTGGGAGGCGAAATATCGATCATTCCCTGGCGGGCTGTGACGATTGGTATGAAAGAAATTTTGTCCGCAGCAGAACAACATTTTTATTGCAATCGGATCTGGCAAAGTTCTGTTGTCCGCAGAGTCTTGCACGGCCCTGTGACCAGTGCCTGCCCTGCATCGTTGCTGCGCACACACCCCGCTGTCTCTCTAACCGTTACAGAATATGTAGCAGACCCTCCTGATATCTGCCTTCGCTGAATTGAACTGGAAATAATCTTCTGAGAGTAAAATATCGATGAAACTGAATTTCGGACAGGAACGAATCTTTGCTGTGGTTGCTCATCCGGATGATGCCGAATTGTTGTGTGCTGGCACACTGGCACGTGCACATCAGGAAGGTGCCATGATTGGAATCTGTGTGCTCTGTCAGGGAGATAAAGGACAGCCAGACCCTCCACTGGAAAATCTGGCAGAGGTGAGACAGCAGGAAATGCAGTCTGCAGTCAAAGTAATTGATGCGGAGTTGTTTTTTGGAGAACAACCGGACGGTGGCCTGTTTGATAATCTTGAATTACGCAGAATGCTGACCGAGTTCATGCGACAGTTTTCACCCACACTCGTGTTATGTCATTCGCAAGCAGACTATCATGCGGATCATCGGGCAGCCTCGGTGATCACAGAAGCGGCCACCTGGTTTAGTGCTTCAGCTGGTAATAAAACAAATTCACCTGCCTTGGCAAAACCACCTGTACTGTGGTGGATGGATACGGTCAACATGACTTCATTTGATCCTCATTTTTATATTGATGTTAGTGATTATGTGGAAACGAAAATTTCCATGTTAAAATGTCATCAGAGCCAGTTGCAGCGTGGGAAAGATTCCAGTTTCTCCCCTCTACAAGAACTGATGGTTCAGCAATACAGTACTCGTGGCGCGCAATCTGGAGTAAAAGCTGCTGAAGCTTTTCAAACACATTCAGCCTGGAAACGCTGCGCAGCCTGGTGAGGATATCAAATCAAACCAAAATCCCGGGCTTCCTTCTCGCGTCTGGGGCCACAATAAAGAAATCCTGCAGTCATTCTCCCATGACTGGATGTGATGCGGCGTTTTCTGTTTAATTCCAATCCCTTCTGCCGAGAGACACCAGAAGGCTTACGCGTCATCCTCCAATGCTTTGATTTTGCTCGATGCTGAATCATGGCCGGATGGCCTGTTACACTGGTATATCTTTTCCTGCAGGAATAAAGAGAGGCTACGTATTCGCTTAGTGCGTTTCCGATTCCGACTCCCTGGAAATCGGGAAGGCATACGGTACGATGTTCACGAAAGGAAGGGGAGTGCCTGTGCGGAAAATGAATGACCGCAGTAAACGCTGCCGGCTGACCTTCGACTAATGCCACAAAACAATTTGCTGATTTCTGTATGGTAGAATCTAGATAGTGATGCTTGCGGAACAATTTCCAAGCATCTCGATGCACGTTAATAATTTCGAGTGTAACAGGAGGTCGCGATTGCCTTTCAGACCTCCATTGAAATTCATTGGTCGCAGGCAAATAGATCCAGTCTGGATCTAACCATTCGATAATGTCAAAATGGCAACTGACGGCAACAAACTGCTGTCCCCGTTTTCTAACAGTTTTGGCAATGGCACAACTTCCAATTCTTGCAACAGTCCGATCAATGACAGAAGTAAATTCATCTACGACAACTAACCCGGGTAGTTCAGCTATTGCTCTCGCCATAGACACTCGAAACTGCTCCCCATTGGACAGGGCATGAAAGGGCCTTAACCAGCCGGGAGGAGAAGAAAACCCAACCGAAGAGAGTAGAGTCGTGATCTCTTTTATCCCCATCTCTACCGGAAAGGAATCCATAATACTTTTCTGCTGATACCAGTTAAAATCTCTGACCATTTCATTTTTGAAGCATTCACTGGCGATGGATGTTTTTCCACAACCTGACGGACCGACGATCAGACCTACATGCCACTCACTTTTTTCGATCGGCATATCGACCGTCCATTGTTGTCTGCTGGTCTTTTCAGACGTTAGACCAAACATACCTTCCAGCTGAATGACTCGCGGACTGCGAATGATCCGCGTTTTCTTTACGAAATCCAGGCGCGGCACGTGATCCCCTCTTTTTTGAATCGCTTTAATAAAGCAACCTGCTCAGGCTCATTTTGACAGTCAATCAGTATTTTGTAAGAATCAACCAGCAATTGAGTCTCGTCTTCAGCCCCATACATCTGCTGTAATTCCAGATTATTAAGCTTAATGGAATCAAAAAGCTTCTGTACTGCTTCAGATTCGGTCGAAATGGATCCGATCAGACGCTCCAGGGCAAGCTGATCGGTTCTGGCCATGGAAGTGACGACATCAAATGTTGCTAGAATTTTGTCAGCTTCTTTTTTAGTGACGTTCAAAATCAGGCAGGGAACTTTTTCATCTTCTGCTATATCAGCCCGTAAATGCCCGTCAATCAGTTCGTAAGTTCCATTCTTACAGTCACGTACCAGACATGCGGAAGCAAATCCGACTTCTTTTAGTATGGCACGTAATGCCGATTCCTGTGATTCTGTATGTTCACGCCAGTTCCTGGTATTTCTTTTTAACAGAGATGCCTTGATGCGCCTGAAACTGCTGATTCGATCTTTCAATTAATTCCTCCCCGCTGATTATGAATGCTACAAACAGTCCAGACATCGATTTGTTCCATTTCGCTGCCGAATCTGGTCTTTATGAAAATCGCCTTTAAACACAGGTCCGCCACACCTGGCACATGTTGAAATAGGCTCATGTTTTTCCAATACAGAACTTACAAACAAATCCGGAAATTCTGCTTCCACCATTTTTGCCGCTAGAACATGTGTCTGTGCTTCGCGATCCAGCCGTTTAACAGGATGTTGTCTGTCTTCCCCTGACACATAAACAATAAATTGAGGCATCTGTTTCTCCTTTTAGACTGTGTCCAGTTTTACTGTAGCGTCTCCAGCGGCATTGGAACCAAGTATAATAGAATACGAGTCGCTATGTTTTAATGTGATGCGATCTAGAATTCAGGTTGTAAGAACGATCACATCAATCCACATTTTGTATTCTAAAAGATGATGCCAGTTTTTCTTGGGGTGCATTCATGCAGCAGTGAGCGTAGTGAACCTGGGATGTGCCGCTTATGGTTCCAGAGTGACTTCGTACTCCGTGTTCGTATCTGTCTCAATTGCTGACGCTGGATAATTCGCAAGCGCATCTGCAATTAGATACCCACCAATCGGCACTCCCACACCCATTGTTATCAACCCTGCTCCCATCGCCAGCTTTGCCAGTGAGCCGACTATGCTACCCTGTTGCTGTGATGGCAGGTACTGGTGTATCACGCTGTTATCGTCTCCAATGTGCATTTCTTCGCCCTCTGGACGATTATTGTCTGTGACCTCTTTTCCATAGAGTTTTTCGCGGGTGGACAGTATGTGGGAATTCACGTTATTGAACCTCACTGCCGCTTGTCTCAGCCCCTCCGCTCTCTCCCCCGTTTTGACCTTCCACAGTGTCTCCGCTATTTTCTCTTTCCAGTTCAGATCCTCCGCCATCGTCTTTACTCCATGATTGAACAAGCTCGCCGAACGTCCCGGATCGGAACGCCCGGTCAAGCTCGTTGTTTTCTTCGATCAGCTTGTTGTGGAATTCAACACTCTGTCTGATCAGTTCTTCCAATGGGTCAGTCATCAGGTTGCCTGAGCGGGTCCACCGGGAGTGGTTTTTGCAGCGACTTCACGAATACCAACGGCTTCGTCCAGGGTCACCATGCGTTTGTTTTCCAGGTAGTCATAATCAACCACCTTCTGAACGGTCACGAAGTTATTCTGCGCGACAGTTCCGGTCTGCATCAGTTGCGTCAGCATATGATTGGCAACGTTATCGGATAAATCCACAGCCATCTCCTTTTCTCCTTCTCCCTCAATGGGAATTTCAACATCAATAATTCCGCCGTCTGGCATAACGCAGCCTCACTTCTTAACGGCCTTAAAACGTAGCTTGATAGGATCACCAAGCGGATACTTCTGCTCTGTAATCACCTTCCCGTCTGCATCGATAATCTGGACAGGAATTTTAGTCTTTGATAGCTGGTCAAGCTGCGATTTCAGCTTGGTCACCTCAACCTGCAGCGCAGATACCAGGGCGCCGTTTCTGTCCACGTCGGGTACAATTGGTGCTGTTGGCACCGGCCTAACAGCAACCGGACTACAAAAACATTTTGGTAACCTACCGTAAATCTTACGTATCACAGGAACTACAGACTTTACATCTGTGAAATATGTTGAGCCGCTTGCATTTCCAGTGGCGTCGACTGAGTTGATAATTCCGACCACCTCACCCTTTGACAGAACAGGTCCGCCTGAATCACCGTAGTCGACCTTTTTGACAAGACATTTGCTGCTTCCCTTGTAGAAAACTGTCGACCGAATGGCACCCAGGTTGTACATCCCCTTTGAGTAACCGTAGGCAATTACCTTAGAGCCGCTTTCTGGTAACCACTCAGCAACCTCGAAGCTCTTCTGAGCCGGTATTCTCCTGGTCTCGATAATTGCATAATCATATTCGCCTGCATACTTCGAATAGGCAACACGGCCAGGCCACCATTTTCCACCATAGCCGACGCTGAAGCTCTGGGTATTATTCACCACATGAGCGGCTGTTAAATAGATCGATTTGTCATCGATATTCCCGATATAGGCACATGTTCCGATACCGGTGATTTGTCGACAGCGGTTCTGGTGACATTGCTTCTCAACAGTCCTGACTGCCAACGCCTGAGCCTGGACAATTGAAGTTATCATCAGCACAAATAGAGTTGTGAGTGTTTTTACCATTGGATATATCTACTCCAAAATAATAAAAAATAGTGCCAGGGGTTATTGGGCACTTTCCCCTCTGCCCAATTGAATGCCACCACCCCAAACAACCGTACGCGACGGTAGTAAACGTTTGCCATGAACTTTCCCAGATCACAGCGCCTCAAATTCCGATACAGTTGACCGTCCGCCAACTCCCGATCCTTCCTACAACCACCGCGCTGATAGGCATAATCATGCCAGTGGCAAGCAGGTCTGATATCAACGCCTCCCCATTGGTCTGGTGAGTAACTGCAACCGTTGGAGACGAAGTACTCAGGTGGTTCTGGTCCTTCCATTTGTTTTACCAGCGCTTCTGGAAAATCAGCCGTCTTGAGTTCGATCATGGCCTGTCTCCAAATACACGGTCTTCAATGCGGCTGATCCGCCTCTCATGTGAGTTTACCATTTCGATTAACAGTTCTTTATTTGAATCCAGTTTTTCATCAATCTCGATCAGTTGGTGGCTGTGTTCGATCAATGTTTTTGCAGTCCAGGTGATCGCGCCTACGCCACCAGCAACGATCGGCGAAAAGATGCACGCAATTACCCACGCAGGAATGAAAATTCCTTTTCGATTTGACTCAGCCATGATGATCCCATGAATGCTCAACCCCAGAATTGTCAGAAGGTGTGATTTTCAGGAAAGGCGCGATTGACACAACTGGAATACACATAAAAAAAACACCTGTCGTTGCTCAGAACGACAGGTGTTAAAAATGCAGCGGAAACTCAATTCCGTATCAATTTACATTCAGAGGTCAATACTTTGAATCAGTCCAGTGGGAATTCGCTGATGGAAAGTTGTCTGTTTTTGACTTCCAGCAGTCTTTTCCAGCCCCTGGTGACCAGAGATTCTCGTTCTTTGACTTCTTCGGGATCAAGCTCCCGTTTATCGAAAGGGCCTTCAACAAAAACTGGCTCGAAGTCCTTGTCTACAATGAACTGAGCCAAAACGGGATTGCAGGAAATGTGGTGCTCGGGTTGGGCCTGTAATTCCTCCACATAAACTTCACCAATGATGTAGCGTAGATACAGTCCACTAACTTCGATGTGTTCTACTTCCTCACCACATATCACACAGAGATAACCCTGATCACATTTAGCCATAATATTTCCGGGTTGCGTTGAACTGGATATAGAAATTGAATCTGTTACTGATGAGAACCGTTTATCAACCGGTGTATCATAAACTGGCAGTGAAGTTGAGGTGAGGTATGATCAGGATGTTTTCAGATATTTCTTTAAGTTGGCAATTTCCTCCAGCAGGATTTTAAGAAACTCCGAAGCCGCCTCTTTATTATCTGCTTCTACAATTTCTTTTACTGACTGCCTGACTTTTTGAGTCGGCGAATAAAGGTCCAGAACTGTTTCACTATCAGTGGAATGAATCACATTCAGTGACATATCATTTAGTTCTTGCTTTAATTCATTCTGATCGAGTGGCTTAAACATGATTTTAGAAAAACCGAGTTCGTTCGCCAGCTTGATTCTCTGGAGATTTTTATCCTGTGGGTTTTTATCAGGTCTGACGGCTGTCATTAAAATGAACTGCGGAGGCGCTACTGCACCACTGTCTGAGTATCGCTCTACCTGCTGTGCCCGTTGAAACAAATCTACGCCGTCCATACCGCTCATGATCAGATCGGTCAGGACCACATGAATTTCATTATCGGTCTGCAGTAATTTGATTGCTTCATAACCAGAAGAAGCTGTAATTGCAGTGAAGCCCATTTTTTCGACGAGTCGCGCATAATAATGACATGAGTATCCAATATCGTCGACAATTAAAACTTTCATAGGCAAACCCAAGGACTAAAGAGTTGTGTACAGTTTCCTCTCTCAATAGCATGGGCGTTTTGATCAGAGGTCTGCTTTCAACATCTTTGTATTATTTACTGTTTATAAATAAACAGTATTTAAATTCGGCACTTTAAGGTTTTTAACTGCATAAGATTTAAAGATTTATCCCTCAATGGATTAGTCATCACCTTTCTATCTTCGACTTGTTTTCTAGATCTTAAAAACATTGCACTTAACTGAAATCATAAATAAATCGTTTACTGCTGTAATTATAGATTGATTCTAAATCGCACACCTGAGTCTGAATCATATAAGACATTAAAGTCCACTCTCTTACTTTTTTTTACTCCAAACAGAAGGAAACTCAATGAATACGCTCGATTCAGAATGCACGAATGTACCACATACTTTATTGCTATAACAACCTAGCGAAAAAGTACAACTGCGATGGCCCAAGACTGGCGGACTCCCGAAAAGTGAATTATGCGGCCAGTTGTTGAGCGTATATTCTCTCGAACTG
>NZ_JBLXFK010000003.1:0-555209 GCF_048262075.1 Gimesia sp. | reverse complement strand
CCATTTCGAAAAAAGAAAAAAGCCCCCAGAGAAATTGAAACACACTGATCTAAAGTAAGTGCCATTAGGCTAACGCCGTGCGGTTAATTGTGCTTTCTGTTTTTGATTGGTTTTCAGTGATGCGGGATTTTCATCTCAGTTGGCTGCAGTGAGATCGGGTAGAATGTGTGGGACGGGTTGAGCTTTGATTGTGAAATCGATGCTGGTGCCGCGGGCTGACACATGGGGCAGCCCCTGCAATTTTGCTGGCGGGTCGGTAACTGGTGATTACTTTTGAAAGTCGATCTGTCAGTTTCCTGCTCGCTGCGCTCGGCCCGGATGTGCATCCGGGCTTACCCGCCATTTTATTTTTCGACCCACGAAAAACACGAAACGACACGAAAGGAGGGAGTCATGCTTGGGGTTGGGGGAATCGGGTTTGTTTTCCTGTGTGAGGATCATCTTAGGGAATGGTCTGAAGGGAGCAAGAGGATATTCAGAATGATGTGGCGATACAGGTTGATACCGGGGCGATGTCTGGGGGAACCAGAGCGGTGCCGGGATGATGGGGTGCGAAGTGTGGCGACCCGCAGGCATACATTGCGAACATGTGTGGTTTCAGGCAGTGCAAATCTGGAAAAAACAGGCTTATTCTTAGTGAAGACCTGGAACAAGTGGCTCGTGTTTCAGTGCACTGTAAACTGAGCACGCGCGCGACACAGGTCAACGTTTATCGTCGTCGGCGCGCAGGCGTCAAGGGGAGTTTATTCAGCGTGGGTGCTCAAAAGCGTATGAGTGCTCAAAAGGGGCGCAGAAATATCAGGAGTCAATCATGAAGGCAACTGCGATCTCAGACATCACTCTTGATGGCTTCGAGGGGAATGAAGTTGGGCGGATCGTCGTTCGAGGAAACAGAGGCAGTATCACGGGCCGCGAGGATGCCTGGAGCGGAGGTCTGGCTGTGATCGGTGCCGGCGTAGACGCCGAAATCGTTGAAGAAGAATTTCTTGGCGATCCGGTAGACCAGGCTTTTCTCGGGGACTTCGTTTCCGGGCGAGTATTGAGAGGTGCGTGTTTCCAGGTTCTGCAGTTCCTGCATCGCCTGTTTGCGGAAGGTGGAGTCTTTCGCGCCATGTTTTTTCATCAGGTCTTCGAGCAGGTCAGGACGCTCGAGGATGATACAGCCCCGGGTGTTTTGTTGTACGACGTGCCTGAAGTCCTGGAGGAATTCCGAGCCGATGAATTTTTCTTTGAGCGTTTTGGACCGATCATGAATGGAGTCGGTGGCGAACTGAATGACCGGGCAGGGCTCGATATCTCCCCAGGGGTTGATGTGGTGACTGAGTCCGGTGGCGGCAGGGCAGAGGGCGGTGCCGTCGTGGTCGAAGTAGGCGTCGATGACGCCGATTGGTTTACGGGCACGGATATCAACGACGAACTTGCGGGCGCGGAGTTGTTCTTCGGGAGAGAGCGCGAGTTCGGGATTCGGTTCGGGGCCGGCGACACGATAGATATGGTACCAGCAATACATGACCCCCATGTCGATGAGTTTGTCGACCCATTCTTCGGTGAGCAGGTCATCGATATTGGTTTTACAGAGACTGGTGCAGACGCCTGTGAGCAGTTTGTTATCGAGGCAGTTCTGAATGCCCTGCATGGTTTTGGCGTAGACATCATTTCGACCACGGCGC
This sequence comes from Gimesia sp., assembly GCF_048262075.1. GTDB lineage: Bacteria > Planctomycetota > Planctomycetia > Planctomycetales > Planctomycetaceae > Gimesia. Next base: position 553,539 of record NZ_JBLXFK010000003.1, on the reverse strand, counting down.
TCGTTGCTGATGATTTCATTGCCTTCGACGCTGATCAGGGGAGTCGCATTTCCCAGCTTGCGAAGTTTTTTGGCAATTTCATCGGTAATAAACTGCCCATTCGTGAAAATTTGAAAGTAGCAGTCGGGATGACGCTCGAGAATTTCGAGGAGCTGGGGGTGCATGAAGGGTTCGCCGCCAAGGATCCCAAAGAAGGAGTTCCCCATTTCTTTGGCTTCCTGAATGAGCCGAGACATGGCTTCGACGTCGATTTTTTCCTGTTTGGCGGCGACATCGACCCAGCAGCCCTGGCAGCGCAGGTTGCAACTGTTAATGACCGAGACATAGAGGAAGGGAGGGAAGAATTCCCCCCGTTTGAGGCGTTTTTTGTGCTTGTGTACGGAAAGGGCGCCTTTGAAGCCAAAGTTGTAAGCCAGTTTCCAGACAAGTCTTTTATCCGTCTCCATCAGAACGCGTTTAGCCATTTTCAGGTACATAAGTTATCTCAATTCCGTGGGAGCAGCGGATTTAGTGAACAAAATTGTGTTACTCGTAATTTTACTCGTTCTATCTTTCGAAAACACCCGATTCCTCAAAAAATACAGGGAATTTTTTCATAGTACGCAAACATTGAATCTCACACTGTAAATTGCATGAAATTCATGGTATAAGGCAGTGTTCTCAAAATTCTTTTTTTGACTTTGGAGTATAATTCTTATACTTTCTAAGTTTAAATAATCCTGTAATAGTTGCTCATTTTATTTACAGGCTTTCTGATTCAAATTGTTTAAGAGCTCGAGGCAATTGATGGAGTTAGTTGGACGAAGATACGATACCTATGAAGCAGTCTGTATCAAGATCAAGGGAGAGAAAATCTCATCGATTGAACTGCTCCCGGATTCTGAAGCAGCGGGTTTGCCGTTTATTGCGCCTGCGATGTTTGACCTGCAGATAAATGGGTATGGTGGAATCTGGTTTAATAAACCGGGGCTCACGTCTGAAGAAGTCTGTCAGGTACTGGAGAAGCATTATCAGTATGGTATCACGAGACTCTGTCCTACTTTAATCACGAGTTCCTTCGAAGATTATGTCAGTGGATTTACTGCGATTCGTGAAGCATGTGAAGAAAACTCCTGGGTGCAGCAGATGGTTCCCGGTTGTCATCTGGAAGGTCCCTATATTTCACCTATACAGGGTCCTCGTGGTGCACATCCACTCGATCAGGTGCGCGCTGCAGACTGGGATGAGTTCAGTCGGCTACAGGAAATTTCCGGTAATCGCATTCGGTTGATCACACTGGCTCCCGAAGTCGATAATGCGATTCCCTTTATCAAAAAAGCAGTTGCTTCCGGTGTCGTGGTTTCGATTGGTCATACGGCTGCAGAGCCGGAACACATCATGGAGGCAGTTGATGCCGGGGCTCAATTGAGTACTCACCTCGGAAATGGGGCACATGGTACACTGCGTCGACATCCCAACTATATCTGGGAACAGTTAGGCGAACCACGGTTGATGGCCAGTATCATTACTGATGGACATCACCTCCCCGCCAGTGTCGTGCGGACCATTATTAAGACCAAAGGTGTCGAGAATACCATCATTACCTGTGATGCCTCCGGGCTGGCAGGATCTCCTCCCGGGATTTATGGAGAAGGTTCGGTCAAAATGGAAGTTCTGGAAGATGGTCCGATCGTGATTGCAGGCCAGCGACAGTTACTGGCTGGTTCCGGTCTGGAAACCGATGCCTGTGTGACGACCGCGATTGACATGGCAGGGATTACTTTGCAGGAGTCTCTGGATATGGCAGGTCTCAATCCTGCTCGCCTGCTGGGATTTGAGGAAATCAGCCTGGAAGCTGGTTCACGAGCCGATCTGATTCTCTTCCACTACGAAGGAGTGGGCTCGCGGATGAATATCCAGACAACGCTCGCCAGCGGAGCAGTTAAATACGGGACACTCCTGGTGAATTCCTGAAACTGTTCTGTTTAGAACGAATACGCTCGATCCGATGCCTGAAATTCAAGAATTATTTTCTGCGCGCGTGTTCACTGATTCCCCTGTGTCAATGTGGATGCTATAATTAGTTATTCTCCGTACTTACTTCAAAAATTCATATTAGGAATTTTGTATCTATTTCAGAGCCGTTGTTTTATTATATTTTTGGCTCTCATTCAATTCAGAGATGATATCTGGCAACTGGATTTCATGTAAACGAGGCACTCATTTTTTTCTTTTTCGCAAAAGAGAACAGCTAAATCAAATTTGAACTCCCTGTTCTGTTTCCATTTGGTTTACAGCAAATCTAGTATACTGCCTGGTGTGCATCTGCAGATCATGGACCGCGAATGATTTTTTTTAATAAGAAGTCACAAAAGAAAAAGCTCAGTGTGGAATTAGTCAGCATGCGACTTGTTTCACAGCAGGATATGGATTCCTGTCTCCAGGAGCTTCGAGAAAAATCAACCGATGATGATCAGCTCATACGTCTGTTAGAGCGTAAGAATCTCATCACTTCATTTCAGGCAGGTCGTCTCAAAAACAAAGAGTTCGATGGACTGGTTCTCGGTGATAACAAGCTCATGTATCAGAATGCTTCCGGGAGCTTTGCCCGCGTTTACCGGGCTTCCTCTGTGAAGGATGGTCGCATGGTCGGCGTTAAGGTACTCAGGCAGCGCTGGGCTCAAGATCCTGAAACGGTTAAAATGTTTCATCGGGAAGCTGAAGTCTGTAAGCAGTTTCAACACAAAAATATTGTCGCGATCTATGACGTAGGTGTTCAGGACGATACGCACTACTTTACCATGGAATTTGTCGAAGGTGGAAACCTGCGCGATTTCATTACGATCCGCAAAAAGTTATCTCCCGTCGAAGCGATTAATTATACCGTCGATATCTGCGAAGGACTGGAGTATGCCAATCGCCTGGGATATACACATCGAGATATGAAACCCACCAACGTCCTGATGTCAATTCAGGGAGTCGCAAAACTGATTGACTTTGGACTGGCAGGCGAAGACGACGCCAGTGGTGCCGGGGAAGCACATCAGCGCGCTGTTGAATATGGAACACTGGAGAAATCGACGGGAGCGCCACGCAACGATCCCCGCAGTGACCTCTATTTTGTCGGCACGATCTTTTATGAACTGCTCTGTGGTAAGCCACCCTTCCCCAGAACAAAAGATATCGAAGAGCGAAAGCGGCCCTCACGTTATTCAGAGGTACCGTCAATTACTTCGCTCGAACCAGATCTGCCAGCGCCGATTGTAAACGTCCTGGAAAAACTCATGGCTTACCAGCCTGATCAACGTTATCAGTCAGCAACCGAGGCCATTCAGGATCTGCTGGAAGTGCGTGCCCAACTAGGTGAGGCTGGAACAGCGGATAAGTCGGCAGAAGTGAAAGCGTCTGCTGAGCAGGAATTGAAAATGGTGATCGCTCCCCCCACGGTTTTGTGTGTGGAGAACCGCGTCAAACACCAGGATGTACTTAGAGAGTATCTCACCAAGCATGGTTATCGGGTCCTGATTCTCAGCGACATTGAACGGGCCATGAACCGCATCAAGGAAAATGCTCCTGACTGCGTGGTCTTCATGGAAGATTCAATCGGAGAAGGAGCTGTGGATGCATTCAATAATTCTCTGGCGATGGATGCTGATCTCGCTGCTGTGCTTGTGCTCTCTGAGAAAAATGCCAGCGTGAAAAAAACACTTCAGAAAACGGATCGTTCACGAATTCTGGTTCAGCCGATCAAAATTCGGAATTTACGGGCCAAAATTCAGAGAGTCCTGCAGCATCAACTTAACGACTCTGCAGAACTGACTGCTCATTGAGCACTCCGTTTTGCTGTCCCTCTGAATTTTGAGTGATGACTCACTTATTCATACTTGGGAATATTGGGTTCGGGAATCTCTTCCAGTAACCGGGCAATAATGTCTTCCGTCACCATACCTTCTGCCTGGGCCTGGAAGTTGGTTGAGATACGGTGTCTGAGAACGGGGACTGCCACCCGTCTGATATCATTGAGTGAGACACTCGCCCGGCCAGACATGGCAGCAATCGCTTTACCGCCTGCAATCAGGTACTGGCCAGCTCGTGGTCCCGCGCCCCAGTCGACCATCTGTTTTACAAAAGGGGGAGCCGATCCATCTGAAGGTCGTGTCGCTCTTACCAGTCGGGTGACATAGTTAATCGTCATCGGGCCGACCTCAATCATATTGATCTGGCGTTGCAGATAGACGATCGATTTCGCTGACAGGACTTTTCGAATTTCAGGTTTCTCGCTCTGGCTGGTCGATGCCAGGATCTTTTCTTCCTCTTCGAGGTTGGGGTATTCCACTTTGATATTAAACATAAAGCGGTCCAGCTGTGCTTCCGGCAGCGGGTAGGTCCCTTCCTGTTCAATCGGGTTCTGGGTGGCGATGACAAAGAACGGGTCAGGCAGGTCGTATGTTGTCTGACCTACCGTGACTTCGCGTTCCTGCATGGACTGCAGTAAAGCAGCCTGAGTTTTGGGGGGCGTTCTGTTAATTTCGTCTGCCAGCAGAATATTGGTGAAAACCGGGCCTTGAACAAAGCGAAAGGAACGGCGGCCGGAATCCTCTTCTTCAAGCACATTCGTCCCGGTGATATCAGAGGGCATCAGGTCGGGGGTGAATTGAATCCGCTTGAATTCACAGTCCAGAATACGGGCGATCGTACTGACCAGTAATGTTTTTGCCAGGCCGGGGACACCTACGAGCAGACAATGCCCACCGGTAAAAATCGCAGCCAGAATCTGTTCGATGACGTCGTCCTGCCCGATGATGACTTTGTGCAGTTCTTCCACCATGACGTCGTGATGACGTTTCAGTTTCTCCAGAAAATCATCGTAATCGCGTTTTTCGTTGGCCAATGTTAACCCATTCTCTCTAGTAAAGAATCTCGACTGATTGTTCCGGTTTCGTTCAGATTCTGGTATTAGCAACCAGAGTTCAGTTCGTATGGATGTGGAAACAGAATTCCAGTGATTTTGATTATACTCTTCTTAAATGACAAGAGAAACAGAGAGTCCTGACTTGCTCAGGCAATTCTGCTACAATCTACAAAACGACTGAAAAAGTGCAGGAATTATTAAAAAACGGACAAAAGTGGTAAGTAGGGAGATTTCTTAAACTATAATAGCATGCGAATCATCTCTACCAGGCAGGGAAGGGCGCAGGCCGCGAGATAGATTGATTGACGTGAAATGAATCTGCGTCAAGATCGGGTTCCTGTCAGACTGCTTTTTACCGATTTAAAGAATTGAGATCATCGAAAGAGAAGAGCGATGGAATGTTTGCAATCTCGAAGAGCGCACCGGGCGTTGCGCTGGACGATGACAGGTGCCATCTGCATTTCTGTCTTTTTCCCATTTTACGCGACTGTGTCTGCCCAGGAACTGACAGCTCAGGCCGTCGTCGATTCAATCGACCGGGGGCGTGACTTTCTGGTTAAAAATCAGAATAAAGATGGTTCGTGGCCGACTCGCGGTGGTAGTCATGTAGTCGGTGTCAGTTGCCTGGCCTTGATGGCGATCATCAATAGTGGCATGACAGCCAAGGATGAACCCGTGCAGCGTGGGCTGAAGTATCTGCGTACGTTGCGTGCCCCTGATCCTCGGGGAACATATCAGACCGGTTTGATGATCATGGCTTTGGCCGCTGCTAAAGACGGAAAACGTGATCACACATTAATCCAGTCGCTGGTTTTGCAGCTCGAAAAAAGCCAGGTCAAAACAGGTCCGGATGCTGGTGGCTGGGGATATGGTCCTGGAATGGCCATCGGGGGAGGTGGTTCCGCTGATCGCAGTAACAGTCAGTATGCCGTTCTGGCGCTGAGAGATGCAGTCCATGCCGGCGTTCCCGTCAGTACCAGCACCTGGAAACTGATCAAACAGTATTGGGGGACTCAGCAGAGCCCAGATGGTGGCTGGGGTTATCAGTCAAAAGTCGGAGCCAGTCGGGGCAGTATGACCGTTGCAGGAATTGCGACCATGGTGATTGTAAATTCCATGCTGGGGGATGAATTAGAGATCAATCCGGATGGAACCCCCAATTGTTGCGTTAATAAAGACGATGATGAGTCGATTGATCGTGCCATTCGCTGGATGACAAATCACTTTTCGGTGGGCAGCAATCCCGGAGTTAATTCCTGGCTGCTGTATTATCTATATGGACTTGAACGCGCTGGACGACTGAGTGGAACACGTTTTTTTGGTAAACATGACTGGTACCGTGAAGGTGCTGCTTTTCTTACAGAACGTCAATCTGTCCGGGATGGCTCCTGGAAAGGGGCTGGCCAGGAAAGTGATCCCGTACTGGGAACCAGTTTTGTACTACTGTTTCTTTCCAAAGGTTTAGCGCCGGTTCTCATTAATAAACTGGAATACAATTCCGACGCGCAGGTCAAGCAGAAGCCGGATACACTTCCCAACTGGAATCATCATCAGAATGATATTTTGAATTTGACCGATGCCTTGTCCGGCCGTCCCGACTGGCCAAAACTACTTACCTGGCAAACCGTCAATCTGGATCTGGCGATCCAGGGGGCCGGCGTTTCCGTACTTAGACAGGCTCCGGTGTTGTTTCTCAGTGGTTTGGATGATCCGGAGTTCGATGAAAAAGAAGTCGCGATCCTTAAGCAGTACGTTGAGCAGGGGGGCTTTATTTTTGCCGTTGATAACTGTAACGGAGCAGGGTTTGACAGGGGATTCCGCGAGCTGATAAGAAAAATGTACCCACAGGGAGAAGTGCAGTTGAAGCGGCTGACTGCTGAACATCCCGTTTTCCGTTGTGAATATCTGCTGGATGCAGAAAGTGTTGAGTTGTATGGAGTGGACGTGGGTTGCCGCACTTCGATTATTTACTGCCCAGACGATCTGGCCTGTCTGTGGGACAAGTGGATGCGATTCCCGTCAAAAGATCGCTCGGTCAAAGCCACTTCGATGATCACCCGGGCAATCCGTATCGGTACTAATGTGATTGCTTATGCGACAGGTCGTGAACCGCCGAACAAACTGGACCAGGAAGAACTGGCGAATAACGACGGCATGCAGAATCAGATTGAACGTGGATTCCTGCAGATCGCCAAGATCCGCCACACGGGAACCTGGGACGCGGCACCCCGTGCCCTCAGTAACCTGTTGAAAGCGCTGAATCAGAAGGCGGGGATGATTGCTTCTACGAAAACTCCCAGTCTGCCAGCCAGCGATCCCAATCTGATGCAGTATCCCTTGCTTTATATGCACGGGCGAAGCCAGTTCAGTCTGTCCAAGTCAGAACTGGCGAATATCAAACAGGCGCTGGAGAATGGCGCCGTTCTGTTTGCTGATGCCTGTTGTGGTTCACAACCGTTTGATCAGAGTTTTCGCCAGATGATTCGAGAAATGTTTCCCACCCGCGAGTTGAAGCGAATCCCTGTTGAACATCCTTTATTTTCAGAACAGACGGGGTTTGATGTCCGACGCGTCAGGCGTCGTCAGATGGAAGTCGACGATGTCAATCAGCCGCTGAAAGCACAGACCGTCATCGTAGAGCCTTTACTGGAGGGGATCGAGATCGACGGGCATCTGGCAGTCATTTACAGTAAGTACGACATTAGTTGTGCTCTGGAGCAGCAGGCATCAGTAGCGTGTGCGGGTTATGTCCCCCAAGATGCGGTCAATCTGGCTCTGAACATTGTTCGCTATGCCTTACTTCAGGATATTGCCTTCAAAAATAAGGTTGAAGGTATTAAAGTCGACTAAAGTGAGAGAGGCATACTCATTCGGCGAAACGGGATTGGGACTCAGATGAACGAATTCGATAACCAGCAGAAAAATATAGCAGCAGGAGCCCGATTCGTGGGAGTAGTGATTGGCTGCGTCTTTGCAGGCATCGGCCTGACGGCACTTGGGTTTATGTGGTCACAGCCTTTCGGTGGTTTCCATTCACCACCTCTGTTCTTTCGGGTTTTTGCTTCATTCATCGCGATCCCCTTCATCGTGATTGGTGGCTTCACCGCGTACTGTGCTCTGACAGGCAAGGGCCTTAAAAAAGGGAGATCGAAATCAACCCGTTCAGCAATGCAGGATTCCAGTCAGGGATCTTATACCTGTCCTAAATGCAATGCACCACTGTCTGATAATATCGATGTCTCACCTCACGGCGATGTGAAATGTGGATATTGCAGTAGCTGGTTCAACATCCATCATGCCTGACAGACCCCAAAAACCGGTGAGACGACCTTCCCTCAAAGTCGTGGTACCGGTGATTCTGTTTTGTACTTACTATCCCTATTCATGGTTGATTTTGAGCAAAGGGAGCTGGTCCTCCTATCGCTGGACCTGGATTAAAATGTGGCCTGCATTACCAGGTATATTGCCACGTGCAACATGGTTTCATGATCTCTCGGATGGTCCGGCTTTGGCATGCATGTACCTGATCTCCATTCTGTTTGTCGCAATGATGATTTATCTGGCAAGCCTGCGCAACTGGATGTTCATGATGGTCGCAGTGCTGTTATTTGTGATATCAGCGATCAACTCCATGATTGCCTATAGCCTTTATAGCGTATAGCTATCACACCGACTGAAGCGGTTTAAGCCACCTTGCGGATTTGGTCTGAACCGGTTTGAACAGATAATGTGGCGAATGGTTTTTTGATTGAAGGTCGCAGGTAGTTCCAGTAGATAGAGCAGAGTTCGAAGAAGGCTTTCAGGAAATCATGTGGTTTGACTTTCGAACCAGCCACATCCTGCCAGCGGTTCAGAGGTAGTTCATATACCGTGGTTTCCAGTGAATCACATTGATAAAACTTTTCCAACTGTCGGGAACGGGCCAGTAATTCTACATCAAAAATCCAGTTGGTTAGAAATCGTGTTGAAAACAGAGTACGACTTTGCAGACTGTTTCGAAAGAGTTTGGCCCCGCATTGCGTATCGTAAATGGGTAGTTGTAATACTGTGGATGCGGCTGTTGCAAAAACGCGCCCCAGGTAATGCCTCAGTTGCTGCCGCTCAATCTGTCGGCCCAGCAGCTTGACACGGGCACCAATCACCAGAGAAAGTTGGGGAACCTGATCCAGTTGATGTATGAAATCAGGAATCATTTCCAGTGGAGTCGCCAGATCTGCGTCCCAATAGCCTGCATAATCCACGTCTGACTGAAAGGCTTGCAGCATTCCCTGCCGGACAGCTTCAGCCTTTCCCTGATTTTGAGACAGATGCAGTACGTTGAATGATTCAGGTACTGCTGCTTTCAGGTCATCCAGAATCAACGCGGTGCGATCATTGCTGCCATCATTCACAAATAGAAACTGATGCTTCGGATGTGCCAATGCATATTTCCGAAACTGAAGTACTTCCAGTCGTGTTTCTTCATTGAAACAGGGAATGACAATAATAGCAGAAGACATAAGGAAAATTTACCCGTTACGTACAAGAGACCGTCGGTTAGACCTGCTCTGATCTGGCCAGAAAAATGGTGTAGGGGGGTGTATCAGAAAAACGGGTTTGTGTCAAAACCGGATTCGCGGCGCACAAAAAAACCGAAGTCTGCTGAGAACAGACTTCGGTGATTTATTACAGACTGAAAGGCTGTAACCAGTTATTAGTCAGTCACTTTGATCGAATAGAGCTGGGATCGATCAGAGACATACATTTTCCCGTTGGCAATGGTGGGGGTACTGTAGATCGAAGAATTGAATGTTTTCTCTTCCAGCAGTTTCTTTTCTTTACCTGCTTTGAGGATGATCAGCATTCCATCTTCATTTCCAATCAGAACTTTGCCATCCACCACCATGGGAGATCCCCAGCAGGCGGCAAACATATCATATTCCCAGTAACGTTTGCCGGTTTCGAAGTCGAGGCAATGCACGAATCCACTTAAGTCCGGAGCGTAGACCAGTCCATCATCTACGGCGACAGTCGACATGGTGCGGCGGAACAGCAGGTCACCTTTTTTACCGGTCAGCTTACCATCAACGTCTTCCCCACCGTAATGCCAGATCTTCCCGGAATTCGGGTTATCTTTCCAGCCGTCTTTGCCATCTGAAATCTGAGGGCTGATGTCACCCGTTTTCGTCGCATCAATCCGATAGATATGACCGACTCCCTCACCATGTTCAGGGTCTTGTCCTACGCCCAGAATCACGCTGTTATTATGGAAAACAGGAGTACTGATGATGGCGTTGCGGGTTCCTCGACCTCCGAGTTCCCATTTGGAATCCTTCGGATTCAGGTCAAACTTCCAGATCAGTTTCGCATTGCCTTCTCCGTCACCTTCGGGAGTGAAGGCATACAGCCAGCCGTCTCCACCGGGGAAGTAGACCTGTGTTTTGCCATTCACGACACCGATTGCAGGTGAGGACCATTGACCGTGCAGAATATTATCGAAAGGGGTGTTGTCTTCCCAGATAATTTCTCCCGTGTTTTTATTGACTGCCAGGAAGCAGGGAGCACGGGGAGCAGGCACTTCAAGGTGTGCTTCATCGACCCCATTGGATGTCAACAGGAAGACCGTGTCGCCGTGCACAACAGGAGAACTGGTAGCCAGGTTATGCGGGAAGACACCCAGGTCTTCGATCATATCCAGTGACCAGATGATGTCAGCGTCTTCTTTGTCAGTTTCTTTTTCGTCTTTGTAAGGTCCATCATTTTCATTGTCATAAAAGCCTTTTGCGTCCAGGCACATCAGCTCACAACGGTTGGTGACGACCCACAGACGCTCGCCTTCAATGCAGGGAGCAGAACAGATTCCCTGTTCCGGCCAGTCGTTCACGCGGCCCTGAGGCAGTTTTTCACGAGACAACTGCCATTTGAATTCGCCGGTCTTTTCATCAAAGCAGAGTACCACGCCCAGGTCATCTTCATACTTGGGACGGTATTTTCCCCCGTTATTGGTTCCGACATATACCTGTCCGCCAGCCACAACGGGGTTACCATAAGTCTGAGAACCCAGCTTGGAAACCCAGAGTACATTTTCGCCTTTTTCTTCACCTTCACCAGGTTTGAAGCTCAAATTAAGGCCCGTGGTTTTATTGACCATGTTACGAGTGTGGTCACCACCCCACATGGGCCAGTCGCCGGCTACAACTTTTTTACCGGCAGGTTCAGCTTTGGTTTGTGACGTCTTTTCCGGCTTGGCTTCTACCTTAGGAGTTGGTTTAGGCTCTGCTTCAGGAGCAGGTTTTGATTCCGGCTTTGGATCTGCTTCAGGCTTCGCCGGTTCCGGAGTATCCGCTTTGGGTGTTACCGGATTTCCATCTAAGTCCAGTTTAGGTTCGGACTTTTTCATATCAGGTTCAGCATCAGGCACATCTACTCCTGCGTCAACCGTGGTCGAACCTGCTTCTTCCAGAGGAGCTGACCCACCCAGTTCGGTTTTCGCCTGGGGAGACGGCTTCGTGTCGCTGGATTCACAACCTGTTGTCATGACTGCGAAACAGGCAAGTGAGTTCAACAGGGCAAATCGAATTAAAGACTTTTTCATTATTTATCCTCAGAGACAATGATGTTATCGATGTAGCCATCGGCGAGACGGTAGAGATAAATTCCGGGGCTGCCCTCGGTATTTGCATGGGGGTCAGTGGCTTCAATGGTCCACTCATCGGGTTCCGGTTTATCGCGCGGCCAGGCTTTCCCTTTGACGACTGCCTGACCATCCTTGATATCGACTTTCAGCTTCATAGTGTACCAGGTGTCCGGGTCTGCACGAAATTTAACTTCTTTTGCCATTCGTTTGTGGGGAGCCCAACTTTGAATCGCCAGTTTACTGGAATTCCCTTTCAGAATCAGGTCATATCGATTCACAGTCACACCCATGCTGGCCAGCTTACGTTTCTGTTCTTTGAGATACACATCAGCCTGGACGGTGTATCCCTTGGGAGCCAGTTCACTCATATCTGATGGCCCGAGCCAGATGTTTGCACTGGGACGACCTTTACCGGGGCTGGATTTGAACGCCGTTGTTCCATCCACCTCGTTAGGTTGCAGTTTCAAAAATGCATTGACCCAGGCTGGGGGAACCTGCTTGCCTTTCAATCCCTGGGCATCAAATTTCCAGGGGAGTGGTGGGAACACGCGAATCCGTGCTTCGGAAGTTACATCCCCGACCTTGACAGAAACGGTACCTGCAGCAGGTGCTTTCAGATCGGAGGGAGTTGTAACACTCATGCCGTCCACTTTCACCGCTTCCATTCCAGGACCCGGAGTCAGTTTGGCATCGACCTTTTTAATAAAGCGACCATTCGCATCATAAGCCAGGATTTCATAGTCAATCTTTTCCCCTTGTGTCACAGCGACCTCGTAAGGGACCAGTTGAATGGAAGCAATTTTGTCCTGCATCGGCTTTTCTTCAGCCAGTGGAGGCACGGGATCACTGCTTGGTTTTCTGTTCTTATCACCGATGCAGATTGTTCTGTCACGAGTAACAAAATAGATGCGACCGTCGGCAATGGCCGGGGATGCATAAATTTCATCCATCCCTTTATCAACACGTGCCAGCAGTTGGACGTGCGAAAGTTCTTCACATTTTTCTCGGCTGGGTTTCAGAATGTGAATGTTGCCATTCACTTCCATGACATACAGCTTTCCGTCCGCCCAGACTGGAGATCCTTTTCCGACGGTTCCAAGGTTATAGGTCCAGAGTTCTTTACCGTCCTTGCTGTCGTAGGCATACATCCGACCGGTGTCAGCCACTACGTACAGGATGCCATCTTTCACCAGCAGGCTGGTATAGCCGGCTTTGATGCCATCGACACGCCAGACACTGCCAGTTTTGGTAATGTCACCACGCAAAGATCCGTCGATACATTGAACACGTCCAAAGTCGACGGTATCAATGTTGTCTTCTCCATGTGAGATGTAAACGTATTTGCCATCTGTTACGGGTGACGTATTCAAGCCACGCTTGGACATCTGGAAGCCCCAGAGAGTTTCACCGGTTCTCGCGTTCATTGCATAGCAGCCGCCATCGGCATTGCCGGCAATCAACATGCGGGTACCATCGATGACTGAGACGATGGGTACGGAATAATTTGTGTCTAATGGAGCACCACCGGGAGCAGCAGTCCAGAGAAGTTTGCCGGTTTTTTTATCGAACGCGTAGTAAGCCTGCTTTGGTGGAGGGGACGCTGTTTTGCCCCAGTTCAGTTGCAGAAAGCTGACGATCACACGATTTTCATCAACGACCGGAGTCTGAGTACGACCACCATAGCCGGAGATCTTTCCGTAATCTTCCGCCAGCGAGGTTTCCCAGAGAATTTTACCTTCGGGAGAATAGCAGCGAAACAGACCGCTGACAGAGTGAACGAAAACATTTCCGGTTTCCGTATCACCGGCCATACTGGCCCAGCCAACGCGCGGCGAGGGGATATCAGTCTGGAAAACATTGAACTCATCTTTCCAGAGTAGATCACCGGTCTTGGCATCCCAGCAGACGACCTGTTCCCGGGCATGAATTTTCTCTACCGGGTCAGTGACATCGTGGTGCGTGCGACAGTTCAGATAAACGCGACCATCTAAGATAATCGGGGCGGAACGACCGCCAATATCGGATTTCCACAAAATGTTTTTGCCGTCCAGATTCCAGTCGGCAACCAGATTTGTTTCACGAGAAATCCCATTGTGTTCCGGGCCACGCCAATGTGCCCAGTCGCCTGCAGTTGCAAGAGAGGCGGTTAGAAACAGCACAACGGAGCCGACGAGCACCATGTTTATTCTTCTCATAGAAGATCCTCACTGTTCGTTTATGAATTGTGGTATCACTGATGTAGGATTGCAGACTCTGCTTTCGAAGTCTGTGATCTCAGCTCTTCAGGTGGGAGGGTTCATACCCTACTAAATAATACAGTATTGAACTTGCCTGCCTATTGCAATGGTCTAATCTCAAGTCTCAAGCAGATTTAAAAATCGTATATTGCTTTATTATTAACCGGAAATCGACCATAATCTGAAATCCCGCGCGTATAATTTATATGCCGATCAATGCAATTTGTCAGACAGAGGGTTGATTTTTTTATGTTTCCTCATACACGTATGCGGCGAAATCGCCGTACAGACTGGTCTAGACGCTTGGTTTCTGAAAATCAGCTCTCGGTGAATGACCTGATCTGGCCGGTTTTTATTCAGGATGGGACGAACCAGAAAACAGATATTCCTTCGATGCCGGGCGTACAGCGTTTGACCATCGACCATCTGCTGGAAGCAGCCAAAGCAGCCGCTGATCTGGGAATTCCTGCTCTCGCGATCTTTCCCGCGACCGATCCTTCGAAGAAAACCGAAGAGGGCGAGGAAGCATTTAACCCTGAAAATCTCGTCTGTCGCGCCGTCCGGGCCCTGAAAGAACAGAATTTGAACCTGGGAATTCTCTGTGACGTGGCTCTGGATCCCTATACCAGCCACGGGCAGGATGGACTCGTCAAGGAGGGGTACGTGGTCAATGACGAATCAGTCGAAGTCCTGTGTAAGCAGTCTGTCGTACAGGCGCAAGCTGGGTGTGACATCATTGCTCCCTCTGACATGATGGATGGCCGGATCGGTGCCATTCGTGAAGCCCTGGATGAAGCAGGCTATCAGCACGTACAGATCATGGCGTACGCCGCGAAATACGCGTCCGCCTTTTATGGTCCCTTCCGTGATGCCGTTGGTTCCGGTACAAATCTGGGATCGGGAGATAAACGGACCTATCAGATGGACCCCGCCAACTCCGATGAAGCAATGCGCGAAGTCGGCCTGGATATCAGTGAAGGTGCTGATATGGTGATGGTTAAACCGGGGATGCCCTACCTGGACATCGTTCGTCGTGTCAAAGCGGAATATGAAGTTCCCACATTCGCCTACCAGGTGAGCGGAGAGTATGCCATGATCTCCGCTGCCGCCCAAAACGGCTGGCTTGATCGTCAAAAGTCAATGCTGGAGAGCCTGGTCTGTTTCAAACGTGCTGGCGCAGATGGCATCCTGACCTATTTTGCGAAAGAGGTTGCGGAATTACTTCAGCAGAAATAAGGCAGACTCAGCAACCGGAAATGCCAAAAGACCTTTTCTGACAACAGGTTGGGTTCGAATGAAAATTTCGTGAGGAATCGGAATCTTCTCCTCAGATTACTGCGAAGAGACGAGACTTTTGCTATAATCTCCGGCTTCTTTCTACCTGACTTCTGTCCCCGTTTTTGCCGGACAGAACGATTGCGTTTTGAGCGGTTTATAAGAACTTTGATCTTTTTTCGAACTTGAGTTCTGGAATTAGTGTCAGAATTCCTTTCTATTCAACCGATATTGTGAATTTGTGGTTTATCCAGAATGAACGAGGTACAACAGTGCAAGTAACGGGGCATGCCAGCAGTCAGGAAACGATTGCGCTATTCGACAAATATGTGATCCCCAATTATGGTCGTTATCCGATCAGCCTCGTGCGCGGCGAAGGCTCGTATGTCTGGGATGCAGAAGGCAAACGGTACCTTGATCTGTTTCCCGGCTGGGGCTGTAATATTCTGGGGTATTGTCCCGAACCGGTTGTCGCTGCGATTCAGGATCAGGTTTCGCGATTAATTCACGTCCCCAACACCTGGTACACCGAAGCACAGGGACGGTTTGCCGAATTCCTCTGCACGCGAAGTTTCGGTAAAGCATTCTTTTGTAATAGTGGTGCCGAAGCCGTCGAAGGAGCCATTAAACTGGCGCGGCTGCACTTCGATGGGAAGCGTCCTAAAATCATCACCTGCGAAAACGGCTTTCACGGTCGAACCTACGCCGCCGTCACAGCAACGGCGCAGCCTAAGTATCACGCGGGCCTCGGTCCATTAGTCGCCGGATTTCGCTATGCCCCGTTTAACGATCTGGAAGCCGTAGCCAGTCTGGTCGACGATGAAACCTGTGCCATTCTTGTTGAGCCTATTCAGGGAGAAGGGGGTGTCAATATTCCCGATGAAGGTTACCTCGCCGGTTTACGGAAAATCGCCGACGAAGCCAACTGCCTGCTGATCTTCGATGAAGTGCAGACCAGTATGGGAAGAACCGGAACCTGGTTTGGTTACCAGCAGTGGGGCGTGCAGCCTGATATCATGACCATGGCCAAAGGGATTGCCGGCGGTGTTGCTGCAGGAGCATTCATCGCAACAGAGGAAGTCGCTCCCAGTCTCCGACCGGGAATGCACGCCAGCACGTTTGGCGGAAATCCCCTGGCGATGGCAGCGGGTCTCGCCACCGGCCAGATGATCGAAGAGCAGAACCTGCTGGAAAACTGCCAGACGATGTCCGATCTCTTCCGTCAGTTCTTTTTACAACTGCAGACCGAACTCCCCATCATTCGCGAAGTCCGCGTCAAGGGGATGATGATTGGCGTTGATTTGAACATTCCCTCTGGCCCCTCCGTTGGAAAATGTATGGAGCGTGGTCTGTTGATCAATTCCACGCATGATACCGTACTCCGCCTGCTCCCGCCGTTGAATGTGACCGCGGAACAGGTAGAAGAAGGCTGCGAAATCATCGCGACTGTCTTACGCGAAATGGCCGAGGAAGAATAACACCAGCCATTCTGCTCCAGGATATTATTGACCTTTCACTGATTCCTGTTCGAATCTTATTTTAAGAAGCGAACAGGAATTCCTGTTTTTAACAAGGCATTGATTGAGAAATCGAATGAGACATTTAGTTACCTTACACGATCTGGATTCGTCAGAAATACTCGAGATATTTTCTTTGGTGCAGGAGCTCAAAGATAAAAGAGCCCAAGGCGAACGCCCCCAGTTACTAGAGGGCAGAACCATGACGCAGGTCTTCGAGAAACCATCTCTGCGGACGCGACTCAGTTTTGAATCCGCGATGTGGGAACTGGGTGGCGGCGCGAGTTTCTTTTCATGTAAAGAGGCAGGCCTGGATGGACGCGAGTCTGTTGAAGATGTCGCGCGGGTTATTGGCCGCTATTCCGATGTGGTCACACTGCGAACCTTCTCGCATGAGCTGATCGAGCAGTTCGCCGCCAATTCCCAGGCGTCTGTCATCAATGCGCTTTCTGATTTAAGCCACCCCTGCCAGGCGTTGACCGATCTGTTTACAATGCAGGAAATCTCCGGCGATCTGTTACAGCAGAAACTGGTTTATGTGGGTGATGGAAATAATGTCGCTTATTCACTGGCGAACTGTTGTGCGAAGTTGAATGTTCCGTTCGTGGTGTCTTCTCCCTCCGGATTTGAGCTCTGCTCGAAGCTTGTTAATACTTTGAAAGAGAAGTTCCCCAACGTTCAACTCGAACTGGAATCCGATCCCCGTAAAGCGGTCGCGGATGCCACCGTCATCTACACCGATGTCTGGGCCAGTATGGGCCAGGAAGCGGAAACGGAAAAACGCAAACAGATCTTCGCCGATTACCAGATCAACGGCAGCCTGCTGTCCGCGGCCGGCAAGAACTGCCACTTTATGCATTGCCTGCCCGCCAAGCGGGGACTCGAAGTTACTGATGAGGTTCTCGACAGCTCACACAGCATCGTCTTTGAACAGGCTGAAAACCGTAAGCATCTGGCCAAAGGACTCCTGGTCTGGTTAATGCAGCAGTCATAATCAGACACTCCTGATCATCGCTCACCACCCCGGCGTTCAACGTCGGGGTAATTTTTTATACATGCTCAAAATCGACTTGACCCTGCTGCGCCAATCTCGAAACTCCCTGCTAAGCGTCGCGCGCGTTGGCCGTTTTTCTCGCATGCTGCATGGATGGCTCCCTGTGAATGCGGTCATTATAAAACCCGCTGGTTTGAAGTGAATTTGAAAAACAGCCACGAAAAGACTTCACGATCAACACCCTTTTTCCTGTCAAAAGGAACCTTAAAATGACCAGTTTTGCGACACACCTACACCTGGGTGACACCTGTGATGAACCATAGCTTCACCAATCTTGCGCCAGTCGAGAAGTATCCGTTGACTCCGTCTTCACATACCAGCTTGGTGAATACTGAATCAAACCGGTTATCGTTTGATTCAGTATGTCTTCGGTGGCCGACAGACTGAATCTCTCAAGCTGCTGGACTGCTTGGACGCAGTTTATCTCTGCGAAGTGTTATTATAAAACAACCACATCAATCTTCGGAGATAAACACCGGGCACTGCTTCGTGTTCTCTACTTGCTGAACACGTCTTTCACGACGTCGGCATAAAAGACCGAGAACATCAACCAGGCCATCAATAGTGTCAGCAGCAGGTTCAGCGACTGCCCGCAGACATACAGGATCAACGGCTTGCCCCCTTTGAGGAATTTGGCCAGTTCGCGGAAATTGGTTTCCAGGCCGATGCTCACAAACGCCAGGCAGAAGAACCAGCCCCGGAAAACTTTGGACGATTCTTTCACCATGGCTGGCACGATCAGATCGCCTCCCGGCAGCATGCTATACAGGAGTGAGAACACGGCCGAGGCCATAATAAAACCCAGCACAAATTTGGGAAAACGATACCAGATCTCCCACGCATCAGGCTTGATCTGGGAATCTTCCTTTTTACTTTCCACACAGGTCACCCAGTAGACAGCAACTCCAAAGGCAGTCACGCCGATCAGGATATTTTGAATCATCTTGATGGTCACAGCGACCTGTTCAGCCTCCGGTCCCAGCATGGCTCCTGCTGCCGCTACTGCGCCCGTGGCATCAATCGTGCCCCCCATCCAGGCACCACCCAGAATGGGGTCCAGTCCCAGGAATCGGATGACCTGCGGGAGGACCATCATCATGATGACTGTGAAGGTGAGTGACAGTCCGATCGCAAATGACAGCTCTTCCTTTTTTGCTTTACACGAAGCAGCAGTGGCAATGGCCGCAGACACGCCACAGACCGACATATCAGCCGAGATCACCATGTTCAGTGACTTCGATTCCATCTTCAGCACTTTCTGCCCGAACAGATATGTGCTGATCAAAACCACCGGCGTCACCACCCAGGCAACATAAATTCCAGGCAGCCCCAAGACAAGCAACCGGCTGAATAATACACTGGCTCCCATCACCACCAGTCCGGTTTTGATATACAGTTCCGTTTTCAGAGCCGGCTTCATCCAGCCGGGTGTCCCGATGGTGTTGCTGATGATCAAACCCAGCATCAACGCCCACAGCGCATATTCCAGGTTGTATTGTTTCACCACGACCTGACCTGTCAGAACGTAAGCCAGGGCAGCCAGAATGAAAACTCCGATAAAACCGATAGCAAATTTTGAGACAGTCTGCCCCATCACTTTGATCGCCAGCGAAAATCCAGCCAGGCTGATCAGGAGCACCACGCATAGCGGCAGGATCAGGTTACTTTTCTCAGCCGGAAACAGTGAGTCCAGCGGGTTCTGTGTCCACGATCCCGGTTTGCCCAGCCACGATTTCAGCGGGCTGTGCACGCTTACTTTTTCTCCTGTCGTTTCTGCGGCCTTCAATTGCTCAGAAAAGTCAGCAGGCAGGGAAAGGTAAACTGCCAGAAAACAGATCAGCAACAGTCCCCCGCCAATCCAGATCGCCCACCAGTCCTCGGCGGTCTTCATTTCCGACCAGGTCGATCTGCGAGGCGTCGCGATCACAATCTCGTCATTCTGTTCCGGATCGGGTGTAGGCGCGTTATCTTGCATGATTTTTCTCAATGCCAGTTAGGAATGAACGCCGGTCAGGATCGTGCCAGATCATCGAGGCAGGGGCAGGTTCAACTAAGAAACATACCATACTAAAAAAAGCGGCACTCGAAAAGAGTGCCGCCCAGGATAGAGTCACATATTTGTATCACGTTTAGTGTGCAACCGTGGAAACCATTTCCCGCTTTACCGATTTCTTGGCAGGCGGTGTCTCGACGGCTTCATTCAGCGCATTCAACAGCGTTGACTGGGTATAGAAGTCACGAATAATGATGGGGTCATCGGGGCGATTGGCCGGCAAAATGACCGTTAGTGGAATGCTGACGCTTTCATATTCATCCAGCAACGCTTTGATGGTGGGAGAGTAGTCTGTGTAATCGGCATATATGGGAACGATATTGTGTTTTTTAATCATTTCCAACGTCTCTGGAGTATTGAGAGCCTGTTTTTCTACCAGTTTGCAGGTCAGACACCATTTGGCAGAAAAGTCAATCAGGACCGTTTTATTTTCGGTTTTCAATTTTTCCAGTTCTGCCACGTTCAAGGGGACCCAGGGAAGCTCGTTGGCCGATTTCTGGCTCATGCTGTATCCAAACAGGCAGATACCACCAGTGAGCAGGAGCGCGGATGCTCGTACGGTCATTTTCTTCTGTCTTGAAGAATTGTGGGTGTAGAGGCTGCCAATCATCCACAGACCGGTTGTGATGCCCAGCAGCATGATCAGGACAGGGATCGTCAGTGATTCATCCAGAAAAGATATGATGAAGATCACCGCTCCCATCAGTACGATTCCTGAAAACTCCTTGAACCGCACCATCCACATTCCCGGTTTGGGAAGGTAGTTAATCGCTTTGGGGAACACGCTGAAGAGAATATAAGGGGACGCCATCCCCAGTCCCATCACCAGCCAGATCAGGTAAGTAATACCCGGGGTCTGTTTTACGGACCATGCCAGCACCCCTCCCAGGAACGGTCCGCTGCACGGAGTTGCCAGCAGGGTGGCGAGGATTCCTGTTAAGAAGGCCCCCGTCAGCCCTTCCTTCTGCTGACCACCGGCGACGGAGCCCACCATCCCGGGAACGGGAATCTCAAACACACCCAGCATGCTCAGGCCCATGGCATACACGATACAGGCCATGATAACGTTGAACTTGGTACTCTGAAACAAGCCCCCCCAGCCAAGATTTGCGAAGACCGCCAGTGAAGCCAGGCCTAGAAAGACAACCAGCACCCCCAGGGAATAAAAGATGTTTAACGCAAAAATCCGCGTGCGGCTCTCTCCCGCCTGTTGCACAAAGCTCATCACTTTGATCGCGACCACAGGCAGCACACAAGGCATCACGTTCAGAATCAAGCCACCCAGAAAGGCAAAAAACAGGTACGAGGCAAGAGACTGATCACGCCCTTCAGCAACAGACTGGAATTCATCATCGCTGTCGGACTCCTTGAGCTCTTCCAGGGAAGACATCGCGACCGGATGGGCATTGGTCAGACTGCCCAGTTGAAAATCGACAGGCAGCGGGGGACGACAGCTGCCTTCATTACAGATCTGATATTTAAGCTTGCCTTCGACGCCAATCGCTTTCGCATCAGGCAATCTTTCAAATTCACGCGTCCAGACCACTTCGTCGTAATGGGTTCGCTGGTTGTACACTCCGTGAGTTTCCTGCTTCGTTTCCGGAGTGACGGCGAACTTTTTTGAAACCGGTTTCAAACCTTCCAGCTTAAACAGCTCAATATGGGTCGGCAGACCAGCCTGCGATTTGTCCTGATCGAGTGCGAAGGTATGGAAGCCTTTATCCAGCTTCATTGTAATTTTTAACTGCACCAGTTTTTCCGGACTGGATTCGACCGGCGTCAGGGCAAAACTCAGTTCCACCGGATCAGGTTTCGATCGCCGTTCTGGAATAAGGGTGAAGGACAGCGGTGCCGTTTCCTGTTTACCAGTCAGTATGGCACTGAAGGGATGCTGTAACGCGACACAGCGATCTGCATTACAAACCTGGTAGTCCATCTGCCCGTTGATGATCACCTGGGACGGACTGGTCACATCCTGATTCACTTTATAACGACGGCTCCAGATGACATGCTTCGTATATTTTTCGACTTCCTTCATGAACAGTGGTTCGAATACGGTCTTGGGGGGATGGTCCGCGTTGAAATGCTGGTCGATGGCCGTTAGACCTTTGACATCCTCAATTTTAAATCTGGTCGCACCGCCAAAAGTCGGGTTGGTGGAGTAAGTGTAGGCGCCTTCCGGCAGAATCACCGCGATGGATAGAGTGACGGTATCACCGGCTTTGGCATCCTGGGGCAGCAGGCTGACATTAATCTCTGTCTTGACGCCCGCTTCAGTTGCGGCGGCTTTCTTCTGATCAAAAAAATCAGCCAGATTGTCATTCTGAGCCTGCACAGTAAGCGGCATGCAAATCAGAGCAGCAAAAACAGTGAGTACAGAAATAGAGGCGGTTAAGCGGCGGGGAGTTTTCAAAATGAAACCCTTCCAGAAAACTCAGATTTAAGACGAACGGGCCCGTAAGCCAACTTGTTTAATTATATCGGGTGCAGGACTGTTTTCTTCTGTGAAGTAAGTCACAAATCCTGACAGATTCATAGGGATTTAGGAAACCGGAGTCAACACCGGCAGTTTTTTTCTGCCATGGACGGCAGTCTGATCTTTCTCAGATTCATATCGTTAACCTGTTGACTGCAAACAGATTCTGGTATCATGGAGGACGGGCTTTATCGCCACGGGTGGGGAAAACTTGTTATAGTATAGCATTACCCATTTTAACCCATCAAAGTTATTTGATCAATTGTAGATTCTCTGACATGACAAAACCGGTAATGATAACGGGCCTGTGGCTGCTGCTTTTTCCCTCACTGTCAAAGGCAGAAGAACCGCTGGTAGCCCCCAAACCACCTGAACCCGTGAAGCAGATTGATTTTAGGGACCCGATCCCCTTTGGACTGCCTCCCGTCGAATATGGACTCGGAGAGCACTCCGATCCAGCCTCGAAGCTGGAACAGGCATTGGCTGCCCGGACACTGGAACTGAACTACGATCCGCAGTGGGGGTATCTGCGAGATATTCTCAAAGCCTTACAGATATCCGAGTCTTCACAGTTGATGGTCTTTTCCAAGACGGCCCTCAATCCGCGAATTATCAATCCGGAGAATCCCCGTGTTGTTTATTTTAATGACGATGTCTATGTCGGCTGGGTACCCGGTGCGGAGAAGATGGAATTTGCTTCGGTCGACCCGTTGAAGGGCACGATTTTTTATGAACTCGCGGTCAAAGCGTCTGAAAAACCTCGCCTCATACGTTCAGAACGTTGCCTGGCTTGCCATGGCGGTGATTCGAGTCTGCGGATTCCCGGGTTACTCGTCCGCTCGTTTCTTACTGATCAACACGGCCGTCCGATTTCCGGCTACTCGCAAATCTCCCACGACAAACTGCTGGAGAAACGCTGGGGAGGCTGGTATGTCACAGGCACACACGCCGACATGACCCATCTGGGCAATCTCTTTAACCGGGATGCCATCGAAGAAGCCAGGACCAATCCGGCACTCCGGTCGAATCTCAAACACATCGATCAGTTTGTCGATACTTCGAAATATCTGAATCCGCATTCAGATCTGGTGGCACACCTGATTTTGGATCATCAGGTCCACGGACATAACCTGATCACCCGCGCCAGCATGGAACAGCAACTGGGGCTCAGATCGGATGTGGAACAGCAGTTGGTGCGCTATCTGTTATTTCTCGATGAAGCAGAACTGGCAGGGCCGTTACAGGGAACCACCGACTATCAGACTTCGTTTGAAAAAGCAGGTAAACGTGATGCCAGCGGGCGTTCTTTGAAAGACTTCGATCTGCAGACAAAACTGTTTCGCTATCGGTTGAGTTATCTGATCTACACTGACAGTTTCAACAAAATGCCTGCCGCAGCCCGGCACAGGATTTTACAGAACATCTATTCATTTCTGACAGCTTCCACTGCGGAGCTGGAACACTCCTGGGACGTCGATCCCGACGCCTTTCCTGTTCAGGAACGACAGGCGATTCTGAACATCGTGGCAGAGACGTTGGAAAATCTACCTGAATTCTGGACAGTTAGTAAATAACGGTAAATAAGCTTCCCTTCCACTATGTCTCCCGACCTAAAGTAGCGGGATTGCCTTGACCTGCACTCAGGCACTATGATGAGGGGAGGTTCCTTTCCTGACCTGATGATTGACTCGCCTTGAACTTCATCTACCAAAGTGTTTTATTTAACTTATCTGAGGTCCCATGCCTTTTTATAAAACGTGTTTGACAGGCCAGCGCCTGATTCTGTTACTGGTCTGTTTGACGGGACCGTTGTTTGCAAGGCTGAATACCTCTACAGCAGCCGAAGAGTTCTCCGGGCTGAAAGTTCCGGAAGGCTTTCGCGCCACACTCTATGCCGACGATGATCTGGCCCACGACATTTATTCCATGACCATCGATTCACTGGGACGGGTGGTCGTTTCCGGTCCCGGCTATGTTCGTATTCTGATTGATGCCGACGGAGATGGTGTTGCGGAATCATTTCAGCAGTACGCAGATGGCCCCGCCACCGGTGCCCAGGGAATGTATTTTCTCGGCCGGGATCTACTCTGTACGGGTGACGCGGGACTGATCCGCTATCGTGATGAGAACGCAGACGATCGTGCTGACGGCAAACCCGATGTGTTTCTGCGGACTCGTACGGGAGGCGAACATAACACGCATTCCATTCAACGAGGTCCCGACGGTTACTGGTATCTGCTCCTGGGAAATACCGCAGGCATCAATGAAAAATACATCACCGGCAAAACATCACCTGTGAAAAAACCATATGCGGGAACCCTCATGCGGCTCAGTCCCGATCTGACAAAAGGGGAAGTGCTTGCAGACGGTTTTCGCAACGCATATGATTTCGCCTTCAATGCCAACGGCGATGTTTTCACGTACGACAGTGATGGCGAGCGCGATATTTCGCTCCCCTGGTATCGGCCCACGCGTGTATTCCATGTACTGCCCGGTTCGAATGCGGGCTGGCGCAGTCGCAGCTGGAAACGCCCCGACTCATTTCTGGATATGCCACCAGCCATCGCTGCGTTTCATCGCGGCTCTCCTACTGGTGTGAGCTGCTATCAGCAGCGACAATTCCCGCAGGAATATCAGGGCGCACTCTTCGTTGCGGACTGGACTTTCGGTCGCGTCCATGCAATCCCCATGAGAAACTATAATGGCAGTTATGCCAGTGATCCCATTGATTTTATCACGGGAGTCGGGCAGTTCGGCTTCGCGCCAACTGACCTCGCTGTCGGACCCGATGGTTGCCTGTATGTCAGTGTGGGCGGACGCGGTACCCGTGGTTCTGTGTTCAAAATCGAATACACGGCGCCGGTTGAGGCACAGAAACCAGACCTGACTGAAGATGCCGTCACGGATACTACCAGTCACGAAACAGAAACGTCTCCCGCTCTGGAGTCCTGCCTCTCGGCTCCGCAGCCTCTCAGCAGTTGGTCGCGCGAGAGCTGGTTTCCCCTGGTGAAAACCATTAAGCCGAAAGCGTTTTCGGAAGCGGCCCTGAATGCAGGTCGCCCCGATGCACAACGCGTGCGGGCCATTGAAATCATCACTGAACTGCTGGGAGGTGTATCGGATTCCTTGATTGAACCACTGCTGCAGGACAAATCGGAACCGGTGCGTGCCCGACTGGCGTGGTCACTCGCTTATCCTGGTCCGTCCAAACACAAAGCGAAATGGTTGAACGAACTGTTGCAGGATGATTCGCCACTTGTCGCGCGTTTTGCTCTGGAAACACTGATGCAACTGGGGGATCAGATTGATCAGACTGAGTGCCTGGAGGGTTTGCAGAAAACACTGGGTGCGACGGCCCGTTATGTCAGGCAGTCGGCGGCCCAGGCGGCAGCGACATTGAATACTGAAGATTTCAAATCACTATCAGACAGCGTTGAAGCCTCGGAAGGAGCAGCGCTCGTCACGCTTGCATATGCTAATATTATTCAACAGGGAGGCGTTGTGCCTCTCGCGGTTCGTACCGGAATCACTGTGTTCGAAGGCGACTACCAGACCGACTTGCGTCTGGATGCGTTGCGTCTGATTCAACTGGGCCTGGGTGATCTGGGCCCACCGACGAAAATGGCCGCGGTCTTTGACGGCTATGCGAACGGCGTTGACCTGGCAGAATATGAACGACAGCTCGATCCCATTCGGATCCGCCTGATGGACGCGTTTCCCAGCAGTCATGAAGTGCTCGACTATGAGCTGGCGCGGACACTGTCGATGCTCGCTCCCTACAATCCGAGTCTGCTGGATCGCATCCTGGAAAAAATCACCGACGACTCCGATCCCGTGACCGATATTCATTACCTGATCGTCGCGGCTCGGATTCCCAGCGACCGCAGTACCGCGCAATCGAAAAAAATTGCCAAGTCACTGGTCTCCATCGATGAGAAACTGATCCGTCTCAAACTGCCACAGGATACGAACTGGGATGATCGCTTTAAAGAACTCTACACACAGCTGGTGAAAATTGACGCTGACCTGCCCCGTCAGATTGTGGAACAGCCCGGCTTTGGATTGCCCGGACATGTGCTGTTTCTCAGCCAATTGCCCGGACAGTTTCTGGGAACCGCGATTGCAGCCTTTGAACGAAAAATTGAAGCAGATGACGATTTTCTCTGGAGCAGTGATGTTGTGTTCCTGTTCGGTGAATCGAAGAAACCCGAACATCGGGAAATGATTCGAGATCTCTACGAAGATTTCGCACTGCAGCCCGCTGTGCTGGCGGTCCTGTCTGCCAATCCGGAAGAGCAGGATCGCGACAAATTCTTCGAAGGGCTGGATTCCTCGCAGATCGAAGTTCTGGAAGCCTGCGTTTCAGCTCTGGAAAAACTGGCGTCTCCCCAGTCGCCGGAAGAAACCGTGCGTCTGTTTGCCACGCTGCGACGGATGGGAAACGATAAACGGGAGCAGAAACTGCAGTCACGCATTGTGACGCTCTTACAGAAATGGACCGGACAGCAGATCGGTGATCCTGCGGATGTCGCTGACCTCACAAAGCAGCGGGCTCTGATTCAGGCCTGGGCAGACTGGCTGTCTCAACAGAATCCTGAAGTTTATGCCCGCATTCTCAAACTGGGAGGTGAGGAAACCGAAAAGTTATATGCCATGCTGGAAACGGTGAACTGGGATGCCGGCAGCAGCGAACGTGGTGCCGCGCTGTTCCGAAAACGTGCCTGTATCCAATGTCATGGCAATCGCAGCGCATTAGGGCCCGCATTGGCTGGCGTCGCGAAACGCTTCTCCCGTAAAGACCTTTTCACTGCGATTGTAGCCCCCAACCGGGATGTTTCTCCCCGCTATCAGACCACCGTCATCGGGACTGTAGATGGAAAAGTTTATACCGGACTGGTCGTTTATCGTTCTGTCGATGGTCTGACGCTCCGGAATTCCAATAACCAGACAACACGCATTGAGGCCGACGAAATTGATTTTGAAAGCAAGAAAAGCAGCTCACTCATGCCGGAAGGACTGCTCAAAGATCTGACGCCGGCCGACCTGGCTGACCTGAATGCCTATTTACAAAGTCTGTAGATTTAGTACTCTGGTGTCTTATCAGACTTGGAATGGCACGTTGGCTAAAATGGTACGCACGCTCGTTGGCGTGCTCTCCTGACATTGGCCACCTGTCAATACTGGATTGATGGACCACAAGCGACATCATAACTTCGTAATCACCGTCACTGTTTTCACAGGAGACCCTGTTCGGCGTGTCGACTTCTGATAAACCAGCCAAAAAGAAACGCACCAGACAACTGCCTCCACATTATAATGCGCTGGACGGCAAACGCTGGATTCAGAATTCGATCAGTGTCTGGAGTGATATCCGTAAATCGCTCGAGGAAGTCCGACTCAAACACCCTGCGATTTTCCCGGAAATGCTGGTCGAACGACTCATTGAGACGTTCCTCCCCTTGCAGGGGGAAGTGATCCTCGATCCTTTTGCCGGTTCGGGGAGTACGATTGTTACCGCAGAAAAGATGGGTAAGATCGGTATCGGACTGGAACTGTCAGAGGATTATGCAGAGGTGGCCCGGCAACGCCTCACGGCGCTGAGTCTTGAAGGCGACGAACAGACCGAATGTCGATCACGCATCATTCATGGCTCTGCGCTCAATTTAGCAGAACACGTTTCACCGGAAAGCGTCGATTTATGTATTACCTCCCCTCCTTACTGGAATGTCTTGAACCAGCGCCGTTCAGCAGACCATAAGGCGGTTCGTCACTATGGGAACCATGATCAGGATCTGGGTGTCATCGAAGATTACAATGCGTTTCTGGATGAATTGAACCGTGTTTTCACCCAGGTATTAACGGCACTGAAACCAGGTGCCTACTGCTGTGCCATCGTCATGGACCTGCGCAAACGCAGTCAGTTTTTTCCCTTTCACAGTGATCTCGCCTCTCGCCTGCAGGAGATCGGTTTTCTCTACGACGATCTGATCATCTGGAATCGCCAGGCCGAATATAATAATCTCAGACCACTGGGGTACCCCTCTGTTTTTCGTGTGAATAAAGTCCACGAGTTCATCGTGCTGATGCAGAAGCCCAAACAGTAAACGGCCGTAAGCTTGATCCAAAGTCTTCCGTAATTGCAATTCGAGTCTTGTTATCTGCATAACTCCTACTTCCAGGTCAGAAAACAGCAGGTGCTTCCGATTTGTCTTTCTGTATCACTGCATTTATCAGGTATAGTGTTTAAAGATGCATGAGGGTTCGTTTTGAGAAACCCGGAATCAGGCTAGGAACAGCGTCTCACTTTTGTCATAATAGTTTTAAGAGTACCGAATTACGTATCGCAAGCATCAAGAGATCATACCATGCAAACAATCAATTCAATCTTAGTCGGTGTCGATCTGACCCACGCGGATCGGCTCGTCGCTTCCGATCTGAATGAGCAGACCGCTGAAGCAGTCGAGCGTGCCATCTGGATCGCCCGCATGTTCAATGCGAAACTGGAATTCTTTGCTGCCATTGATCTGTCAGCTCATACCAAGCATCTGATCCAGGAAGATAAAGATCACCTGCATAAGAACGTGACCGATGAAGCGAAAGCGGTGATGCAGACTCTGATTGAACGGGCAAAAGAGCAGGGAGTAGACAGCTCTTCCAAGGTAGCCCTTGGTCCTCCCTGGCGTGAAATTATTCTGGAAGTGATCAAAAACAGTCACGATATGGTTCTGGTTGGAACGCGTCCGCATGGATTTACCGGCCGTCTGTTCGGGGGCACGGTCATGAACCTGTTCCGTCAGTGTCCCTGTCCCGTTTATGCCGTGAAGGTTGATGAAGAACCGGATGTTCCGGAGATCGTCGTCGCCAGCGATATGAGCGAAGTCAGCACCGACATCCTGAACTTCATGGTCAATGCCGCTCAAGTCGCCGACATGAAAATTCACCTGGTACACGCCATCGATACCAGACTTGACGAGCGCCTCAAAGGGCTCGGCGTGAACGAACAGACTCTGAAGAAATGCTCGGAAGATATTCTGGATGAAGTGAAAAACGAGTTGAATGAACAGTTGGCTCAGACAGATTTTCGCACGCTATCTTATGGCGTACAGGTGCATGTGCTGGATGGTTCGCCTGAAGTCGCAATTCCCGCATTCATCGCAGAAAATAAAGTCAATCTGCTCGCCATGGGAACCCTGGCCCGGGCCGGGCTCAGCGGTTTCTTTATCGGCAATACAGCCGAACGCATGCTGGAAAAAGTTCACTGCTCCGTATTAACCTTCAAACCAGCCGACTTTGTTTCTCCCGTCGTGCCTGACTAATCACGACTGTATTCAGCTGACATTCAACGCATCCTGATTTTTAATCGGCGATGCGTTTTTTTACGCCACAATCAATTTCTGGAGGTGAGTTCTGATAAGGTCAAAATGGATTTTCAGTACCATATGAAATTTTGAATTTCAAGGTAGGATTAAGGCTCTCAATTGTTCATGATGTAACAGGCTGCCAGTCCGCTCTCGTGTGCTTGTCTGTCAGTAGAGCACTGCTGGATTCAATCAGCAAATCATCAGGATTGAAATGGAGAAAATCTGCCATGCCGGTATTTTTAATCAGTGGAACCAATGAAAACGGCAAGCGGGAAACGCGGCGGATGGAAGCGGATAGTTCTCAGGACGCCGCTCGCGAGTGTGAAGAGCAGGGGCTGACAGATATCGTTCTGCATAATGACGATGTGTATGCGGTCACCACCGACCTGTTCGGGCCGCAACCGGAAGTTGACGAAAATCTGACGGCCGCTGATCTGGTCGAACTGCAGTATCTGACCAACTTTCAGTTGTTCCTGTTTTATCTACGTAAAAGTTACTGGCAACTGCGCTGGCTGATACCTGTCTTTATAGGCATCTCCGTATTTCGCTGGAATCGGGACTCCGGGCCGGGCGTTTCAGATTATGTGATGCTCGGGTTTCTTCTGCTGCCGATTCCCATCTGTTTCTGGAATGCCTACTATTCGCTCGGTCGCAAATATGACAAACTGATGCATGCGTTTTCCTGGGGACAATGGGAAGAAGTCCTCGATCAGGTTGATCGTCTGCGCGGTAAAATTCCCGACTTCGAACTCTCAGCGCGTGCCGCCGTCGCGCTGGCGGCACTGGATCGTTTCGATGAAGCGCTGGACATGATGGAACCCTACGAAGCGTCAGACGAAGTGCCCCACTGGATGTATCTGGGGCGCCTGTCAGAACTCTATGAAGTCACCAACGATTATGATGCAGTCATTGAATGTATGCGCCTGGCTTATGAGGAAGCTCCCGATAACCCGACGGTCATCATCGATTACGCATATGCCCTGACGAAAACCAACCGGGATAGTCCCCTGGCTGCCGAGTTGATTGCGGAAGCGGAAGAGATGCATCTGAATGATCTGGTGGCCTTATTACTTAAGTATTTCAAAGGCGTGCTCGAACTGAATTTTCGCAATTACCGGGCGGCAGAAGCCCTGTTTCGTCAATGCGAAACCGAGTTGGTTCCCCTGGCTCCCAGCCAGGCACTATTGCAGCAGATTGTCGATTTGAACCGCGCCTACCTGGCAGTCTCCCTGGCAGAAATCGAGGAAAAAGAGGAATCCGAACAACTCTACCAGCTCTCACTGCCTCGCCTGCAGGCGCTGGACTGCGATCTGATTATGGATCGCTACGCAGCAGCGATGCGACGTTAAAAATGAGACTGGGAAAACCGGTAACGACGCGTGAGTAAGGCCCAGAATCCGCTTATTTCCCTTTCGCCTCCTGTTGCATCTGCTCACGATGTGCTGATTCCGACTCAAACACTTCCTGTTTTTCTTTCTCCATCTGGGCTTTCACATCGGGGGTGATCTCGCCGGAATCCAATTTATCTTCGCTACCACCACAGGCGGAGAGTAGACAGCAGGCAGCTAACATTAAAATACAAGACAGCAGTTTCACAGGTAAACCTCTTTAACAATTAATGGGATTTATATTCTAATCAGCGCTTCGGGATAATCGTCGTTAACAGCAGGGCATCGTTCGTCTCCGGGGGGAAGACGGCAGATGCCCTGCGTGCTCACGATATCATGCTTGAGCAGGCCACACAGCTTGCTTAAAAATTATCTATCGGTTCCCGGTCGTCAGTCAGACTGATGCGTCGCATGACCTCATGGTCAATATTGTAGCTGATCAATCTAACGGAACCGTCCGCCAGACAGGCATTCATACCGCCATCATGGGCAGATCCAAAGAAGGGATGCCAGTTCGTCCAACTGACGCCACCTTTGTCAACCACAGCGACGGTGTTGGTGGGAGCCTGAACATCAGGCAGGGGTGTCAGGCCATATTCAACGCCAGCACTGGTGATCCCGGCTCCGTGGCGGATGACACATTCATCCCAGCCCGCGTTATTCCAGGGTTCATTGTCACCGCCATCTGCACCATGGCGATCCGGGTGCAATGCTTTCTCTGCGACCATAATTGTGTTGGAAGCACCATCCTGAATATCGTTGATGCGGATCTGGCGTGTGGTGGTCTGTACGACGACGCCACGTTTACCCGTACTGACGGAACTGGTAATTCCCCCGGAACGCTGACCGCCGTTGCCGGCATAATCACTGCGATAGTAGCCACTGTAAGATTTTGGACCGCGGCGTGAAGGGCAGTAGTAGGCTTTAATTCCTTTGCGACCAACGAGGGGATATGTGCCCACCGGATCGTCATCGGTACCCAGGTCATACACATTGGACTGTTCCATGTAAGGCAGAATATGATAGAGCCAGCTCCAGCCTTCCCGTTCACGCGCGTTACAGCAGGCAAACGAAGTGCCTGCGCCGTCACGGGCACCATTGGGGAGTTGATCATGGACGTCGTGGAAGTTGTGGAATGCCAGTCCAATCTGTTTCAGATTGTTTTTACACTGAGTGCGGCGGGCGGCTTCGCGCGCCTGTTGAACTGCAGGCAGCAACAAAGCGATCAGAATCGCAATGATGGCAATTACGACCAGCAGCTCAATTAAGGTAAATCCGTTTCGATTGTGTGAGGGACGTGGGGACGTACCGGTAACCTTCGGAGAAAATGGACGTAACGTCTTCATTTTCTGTTCTCCTGAATGTGAAAAAAGAAATAAAATGTAAGCGAGCGTTTTCGTTTTCGCAGGCGGGGTAATGCCGGTGTGGGTCTTGACTGACCTTTAGCAGGAACAGGGAGCGGAATCCCTTTCCTGATGTTGGCAGTACTCTATCGATCAATTGTTAATACATCATGAGCGATCGATGAATACTTCTTTGAAAAACGCTTCACATTCGGGAAAAAGCAAATCAAACTGGAATTGCAGGGGAGGGAGAGAAATTATCTACAAAATCTCAGACAGCGGTGGTTAATCCCGATCGGAATCCTGTGTGGACGAAGTTCCGGAAAATCAAGTATCTGTAGAAATGTCATCCCAGGTCTGTCCACCACGACCAGTGATCCAGTTTAATACGTAATGCCGTTCCATGACAACGCCTCCATCCAGTTTAGCAGGGGCAGGACGCTGGTTGATCCGTGCATCCACAACGGCCCAGTGGTAACGATAAATCAGGTCAGCGGCGTCCAGAATTTCACCCTGGGAACGCAGCTTTGCTTTTTTGAGGAACCCCTCCCGGCCATTGTCACGCAGAAATGTAATCGCTGTTTCGACATCACAAATGCCATCGGGTCGCTTGAGTTCGTCGACAAAACCCAGCGCCCAGAGCAGGACCCAGTAGTCTTCATAGCGCCAGACGAACTGAGTTTTAGTGTGCTCGTCAGGATTCGAGGCAGAGAGGAACTTTTTTTCCAGGGGAGTAAACGCGTTCGTCAGTTCAAAATCATTGATGAGACGGTCAACGGTTTCCTGTTCCAGCCCCTCCCCTTTCGCTGCCACAACGCATAAGGCCATCGCACGCACCGCAACTTCCTCTGTTGTCCGACGTGTCGAGTTGGCTGCTGTTTCAATGGTAGGCAGGTGTGCGATCACGGGTACGTTTTCCGCTTTCAGTATTTCCAGGGAACGTGCTTTTCTGGCTTCCGCTTCATGGGGATCGGCTTCGTTTTGAGAGCAGCTGAGATTAATCATCATGAGAAGCAGCAATAACACAGACTGAGAAAAAGACGTGACCTTGAAACCTGTTAAACCGCCGGGGTGTGATTAACTGAATTCGTGCTCTTTTCCAGCAGGGAAACCTGCCGGAATTATGCTATCGGAATAACAGTCCCAAACCGAAACTCACACTAAGATGAACAAGCATGAAGATGCCGCCAATGGTAAAAGAGCGTTTAATTTCAATCCCGAATAAGGCAGAAACCAGCACACCCACTAAGGCAGCCCCGACGGCAGCTGCCACCAAAATTCCAGAAATACCGATGGCCATCGCCAAGCCATATGCCAGCAGATTGGTTCCAATCGCGGCGCCCAGCGCCACAAGAATTGCAGTGAATAAACTGACATCCGCGTCATCCATGATTTTCAAAATCAGAATCAAGGCGACAGCATCAAGTAATATAACAATCATGGAATCGATTTTCTTATTTCGCCAACGGCTTGGAAGTACAGAAGGTATCTGTTCAAAATGGTGATATGTACGAATGATGATATGTTGGGCAGTAGTTCAAGTAATGTCAACAACCAGGAAATTGTTTTCGCTTGAAATTAGTGGGGAATAGAAATTTCAACGGACTTGGATTGAGTGCCAAATGACTTTCACAGGATGAAAAATCACCGCTTGACAAAAAACTAAATGATTAGTAAAACGCGTTTCCCGAGTGAAATCACTCGACAGAAAAGGATTTTGACTCATGCATCAGGGATTGACTGGTATCAGGAACGGCGTGCATCATCGGCCCTCCTGTTATCAAGGTGGCAGCAGGGTGTCGGTTATGCGCAATCGCTGCCGTGCAACTGGCAATCGCGTTGGGTTTACAGTCCTCGAATTACTGGTCACCTTTGGCATTATTACGACCCTGGTGAGCCTGATTCTGCCTGCGGTCAACTCAGCCCGTGAAGCTGCCCGGCAACTGCAATGCAAAAATCAGCTGAAACAAATCGGCCTGGCTTTACACTCTTATCACGACAGCTACCGTTGTCTGCCTGCCGGCTGGCAATGGGAGCGTACAAATCATTCAGCTTATAGCTGGTCTGTTCCGTTGTTGCCTTATCTCGAACAGCGTGCGATTTACGAACAGGTCGATCGCAGTCAGGTGCTGTCTCATATTTCCAATACGACGGCCCGCGAAACTGTGATCGCCAATTTTCAGTGTCCGTCTGATATTATTGATCCGACGTTCATGCTCTATGAAGAACATGCATTGTCAGTTTCGCATACTCCGATTCTCAAGCTGCCGACCGCCAGTTATGTCGGCGTCTTCGGGACCCTGGAAGCCGATGACAGTATTCCTGCTCCAGTCGGAGACGGGACTTTTTGTGAATCGGTACCGGTTTCCTTTCCTCAGTTGCAGCGTGGTTTGACCCAAACCATCATCGTCGGCGAACGAACCATGTCCATGGTCCCTTCGACCTGGCTGGGAGTGGATTCATTCGGCGAAGATGCTGCCTGCCGCCTGGTGGGGAGTGCCATGACAAAACCAAACTGTAAAGTCTGTGATGAATGTGAATTTTCCAGCCGTCATCCCGGCGGCGTTAACTTCCTCTGGGCAGACGGGCATGTCAGCCTGCTTTCAGAGTCACTCGATACAAATACCTACCAGCAACTTTCGCGCAGAGTTGCCCAATAAAAAAGCTAATACAAAAAGCGTATTCCCGCCAACGCTGCGATTGACTTCTAATATGATGACCTGTTTGAAGTCGAATCGAAAGAAAGGAAATGTGTGATGCCGAAATTACATCTCACCAAATGCGAACTGGAAGTGATGGATGTTGTCTGGCGAAAAGGCCGCGCAACGGTTCAGGATGTTGTGGATTCACTGGAACGCCCCCTGGCGTATACGACCGTGATGACCACCTTGAAGATTCTGGATGAACAGCGCGACGTCGTTCACCGGATGAAGCAAGGTCGCGCCTATGTTTACGAACCCGCTGTTTCCCGCGAAGAGATCAGCAACAGTATGGCCGCCGATCTGACCCAGCGACTGTTTGGCGGTTCCGTCAAGTCATTCGTGCTCAGCCTGGTCGAAAGTGATTCGATGTCACAATCAGACATCGAAGAATTGAAACAGGCGATCGAATCTCTGGAGAAAGAGGCATGACATCCACGCAGTTTCTGGAACTGGTCGTATCGCTTTCCGTCCAGGTGTCAGTTGTGATCATCACCACCCACTGGCTGGGCAAGCTGGTCAACAGCGAACGCGCGCAGTGCCGTCTCTGGACAGTCTGTTATGTTGTCCTGCTGATGTTGATGTTTGTGGCCGTTCTGTTTCCCCATCCGCGATTTTTTCAGCCCTGGGCTTCGATTGATTCTCAGAATGCCTCTACGATCGTCAGTCTTGAAATGCAGACAGGGCGCGTCCTGTTTTTTGTCTGGCTGGCAGGAACCACACTCTCACTGTTGGTTTTCCTGTACCGGGCATTGCAGGTTAACCAGTTTCTGAAAACCTGCCGGGCTGTTGATCCGAAACAGTATGCTTTTGCGGAGAATCTCAATGTCGTGAACGGGAATACCGAAAGTAATATTAAATCACAGGTCAAACTCTTATCCAGTAACCGCCTGAAAACGCCATTCTGTTCTCAGTTTCATCGACCTTACATCGTGATACCGGAATACCTGCTGGAATTTGAAACCCAGAAAATCAATTTCATTCTACGCCATGAACTGGAACATCTGAAAACCGGGCATCCGCTGCAGTTATTCCTGCAGCGTCTGGTGGAAACCATTTTCTGGTTTCATCCCATGATCTGGTGGGCCTCTCAGGAATCCTCGCTCACGCGTGAATTTGCCTGCGACGAAGCCGCCATCGATTCGCCCCAGGAAATCGCGCAGTACCTGCGAACCTTATTAACCATTATTGAGTATGGAGCTTCGCAGCAGGATGAGTCACCCACGCCCCTGGCGTTCGGTCGCGGTAAAAGTATTATCGCGCATCGTGCCCGCCGGTTAACTGAGATTGCCAGAAATCATCGGATACCTCGCCCTTTCGAAATCTCTGGAACGAAGGCCAGTGGCAGTCTCGTATTCGTCGCTGCTCTGATAGGAATGATCTGGCTGCCCGTTGATGTGCTCGCTTCACCACGTGCGAACTGGTCTCCCTGGCCTTCCTGGACAGCCGGCGCATTGCATGACTTTGGTTTTTCACCCAACGATTTCGATGTCTACAGCCGCCATACCGAACTGCATGAACTTCTGATAGAGCGAGAGCCGTTAACAATCCGATCCAGAGCACACCAGATGACGCGTCGCGAATAAGAAAAAAATTTACCGGGAACTACTAAAAGATTAGGAATACGGGGCTGTCTGACAGGCCAGGCTGAGCATCGTTTCCTGCACAGAGTAAAAAAATTTTAAGCTTAATTACTAAAAGATTCGGAATTCGATCTGCTGATTTCAGGGATGAAATTACAAAAAGGATGATTGTTTATGTCTAAGTTAGTCTTACCTGCAGAACCGGTGTTAAATCTGTCAGGAAACAAAATTGAGGAAACAGAAGGATCAGTGCAGGGCATCGGAACGGATTCCGGTCTGCTGTCAACGATTCGCATTATCGGAGCTTCGATTCATCACTGGTCGGGACGTTATTGCGTATTAGCGACGATCTTTGTCATTACACTTGGCTATCTGTTCTTACTGCGAACGGTCATGGTCGTAACCTATACCAGTCTGGACAAGGTCTCGATCTGGCAGGAACTTCAGCTGTTTTTTGTGGGTTTGCAGTACGATGTTCTGGTGTCGCTCTGTTTTGTAATTCCGCAGTTGATTCATATCACATTTCTGTCAGAACGCAGGTTGAAGGGGCGAATGAATCGTCTTCTACTGGATCTGACCTGGCTCATCGCATTTCTATTTCTCCCGTTTTTCTGCATTGCGGAATATGTCTTCTTTGACGAATTTCAGTCGCGGCTGAATTACATTGCCTTTGAATACATCGTTTATCCCACCGAAGTCTGTTGCAACATCTGGGAATCCTACCCGTTGATCGAGTTGCTGGCGATGGTGGGACTCTGTGGAGGCAGTGGCTGGATTCTGTTGCGTAAGAATTTCCATGCACAGGTCGCGACATCCATGCCCTGGCAGAAACGTTATGGAATTTTCTTCAGCTGCCTGGCTGTCATCACCATTCTCTGGTCATCCACCAGTGCCGGGAGCCGTCAGATCTCGCGAGACCGGGTTGCCAATGAATGTTCCTGGAACGGTTTATACAGCTTTGTGTATTACGCCTGGACCTGTCGCTTTGACTTCAACAAAAATTACATGACCATTGCTGATGCAGAAGTCAAACAGAGATTAAGGCAACAGATTGTCGCCGACTCAGACAACCTGAAACAGTCCTCGAATAATCCTGTTGACCGTGTGGTTCATACGGGGCAACCTGAGCAGGATTATAATGTCGTTTTAATTCTTGAGGAGAGCCTGGGTTCTGACTTCATCGGAGTGCTGGGAGACAAACGCGGATTGACTCCCCACTTCGATGCATTGACCAAACAGGGGCTGCTGTTTGATAATTTTTATGCAACGGGAAACCGGACCGCGCGGGCTCTGGAAGCGGTGATGACTTCCCTGCCTCCCATTCCGACCGAATCGATCCTCAAACGGGATCATTCGGATCATGTCTATACACTGGCAAATGTGCTCGCCGGTCGAGGCTATGAGAGACTGTTTATGACAGGCGGACGCGGGTTGTTTGATGGCGTACGTTCTTTCATGAAAGCCAATGGTTTCAACCATTTTATCGAACAGGCAGATTTTCACGATCCCATCTTTGCGAATGCCTGGGGGGTCAGCGATGAGGATCTGTTTCGTAAGGCTCTGACAGAACTGGACGGTCTGGATAAGTCCGGTCGGCCGTTCTTTGCCAGCATTTTGACGGTCTCCAATCATCGCCCTTATACTTACCCAGAAGGTCGCATTCCTGAAAATGAGCAGTCACGAGAGAACGCGGTGAAATATGCAGACTGGGCACTCGGTTATTTCTTTCGTGAAGCGCGCTCACATGATTTCTATCAGAATACCATATTTATTGTCATGGGTGACCACGGAGCCCGTGTTACCGGCAGCCAACTGTTCCCCATGAGTTCCTATCGCGTACCGGTTTTGATGATTCAACCTGAAGAGAAATCAGCGGGAACCCGTTGCAGTACGCTGGCCTGTTCGCTGGATATTGCCCCGACCATCATGGGGCGACTGGGGAGCGACTATCGCTCGGTTTTTTTTGGCTATGATGTCCTGCAGAGAGATCCCAGACGAGGGCGGGCCATCATGCAGCATAACCATGATGTCGCTTTGCTCGATTCGCAAAATCGCATGGTTGTGTTGGGCTTCGGGAAGAGATCAGCAGGATTTAAGCTGGATCGGATCACGCATCAACTCAATCAACAGAAAAGTCCTGATCAGGAGATGCTGCACGATGCCGTTGCATTCTTCCAGGCGGCGTTTGAACTATATTATTCCGACCGCTGGTATCCCGACCCACATTACAGCCAGCAGAAAGATCCAGGTATGTAATTCAAGAATCTACAATTGGATCTCTGGTGCGGAGTGAAGCGCTGACTCCTGAGTGTTGTTGAGCGCTACAGCAACTTTGTTTTACTCGCACCTTCACTTGAGCGACGATTGGTACTCGTTTCCTCACACTCCCTCTCTTAGTCTTACTTCGCTTGTCACGACACCTCACATCTCTGCTTAAAACACACGATGAATCAAACTCGGACGCTGAAATTACAGACATACTGTGCAGGCAGCCTGATCTCAGGACGCATTTTTCTGCTGTCCGTGTGTCTGCTTGCGCTGTCTGTGTTAACGGGCTGTATTTCGACAAACCGTTCTGCCAGGGGGAAATGGTTGAATTCGACGCTGCAGCGCTCACAAGCGGTTTCACACAATGTCACGCCGGGTGATCAGCACAAGCGAGAGCCAACCGCTGCTGCAGCGGATGAGGAGTTCGGACTGGCTGTCTTGAAGGGGGACACCTCGGCAGGTTCCTTCTGGGGCGATCCACCCCGCGAAGTATTGACTGAATATGAACAGGCCGATGAAGCATTGTCCGCTGGATTGCCGGCATCGGTGATTGTGACTGGTTTTCTGTCTGAAGAACCTCTGGGGGACTTTGGCTGTGTGAATCCCAGTTTCGAATCGGAAATGGCAAGTGAGCGGCTGATACTCTGGAGCAAAGTGAAAGAGGATCATGCGAATTATTACTCGAAAGAGTCATTGACCTGGCTGGCAGGCGGATTCGGCATCGGCGCTGTTATGGCAAATACCTCATTGGATGGTGGCATTCAAAATCATAGCCAGTCCAGTGTACTCAGTGCCTCGTCCGATGAATGGTTGCACGGATTACATGCGCAGAAAGAATTGGGCAACGGTCGTTACACTATTCCGCTGTTTGCTGCTGCCTGGGTAGCGGGCGCCATGTTTGAAAAAATCCCGCTTGTGAATCAAACCGGTGAATGGGGGGAACGCTCGCTTCGCGCGATCATCGTTGGTACGCCTCCCATGCTGGCCATGCAGTTAGTCACCGGCGCCTCGCGGCCGGGGGAAACCACAGCGAATGCACAGTGGAAGCCCTTCCAGGATAATAACGGTGTCAGCGGCCACAGTTTCATGGGGGCCATCCCGTTTCTGGCTGCCGCCAAAGTGACCGATAAACCTTTGCTCAAACTGGCGTTCTACGCCGGATCCACGCTGGTGCCTCTCTCCCGCATCAATGACAATCGACATTACCCCTCACAGGTATTTCTCGGCTGGTGGATGGCGTGGATCGCCACCAACGCCGTCGATGCCACACAAAATCCGGATCGCCACTGGAGTGTCTATCCGATTTCCTGGTCAGGGGTGACCGGCGTGGGATTTGAATACAACTGGTAGTCAAGGGACAACACTGTGACCTGGCTGACATGGTTTCTGTCAGAGTCGTTTCGTCCAGAACATGATATACTCGTTGAACTGATAAAAAAAAGGTTTGTCAGCACGACAGGGGTAATAGATTGGCGAGTAGAAAGACGTGATCCGTTCAGAAGTATGTTCAGAGACGTTGCCAAAATGATTGATCAGGTAGGCATACGCCGGGCCGATGCTTAACACGTATGTCAACAGAAGCAGAAAGATTCCCAGTCCGCAAATCGAGACTCTTTTGAAGATAATACTTTGGTCTAATTTCAGGATACGGGCCATTTCATTAACGCCGTTTGAGTTTCACACTGTAGATCATACCAAGTACACAACCTATGATCGCACACACAGGCATGCCATTCAAGATGAAATACCGTGTGTAACCGGCGGTGACCTTACTTCTGAGGAAGCTGTAATACGGATCCTGTTGTGCCAGCATGGGGGCCAGCACGCAGGCACCCAGAAAATAGCCGATCAGCAGGCCAACGATCGCTCCGACAATCGAATACTTCAACATACCCCGGATTTTGACTTCGCCGAACCGCAACGCAAACAGGTAAGCCAGCGCCCCGCCCAGTATGGGGCCAATGACA
This sequence comes from Gimesia sp., assembly GCF_048262075.1. Lineage (GTDB taxonomy): Bacteria > Planctomycetota > Planctomycetia > Planctomycetales > Planctomycetaceae > Gimesia. Next base: position 512,811 of record NZ_JBLXFK010000003.1, on the reverse strand, counting down.
GGCAGACGGACACCACTTTGAAACCGGATCATCGGTCCGGTTTCCATCCAGGAATAACCGCCGATAATCGCTTCCAGTAACAGCCCCAGTATCATCCCGCAAAAGGCCGCGATCCACTGATTCACATTGATTGGTTCGATTGACTTACGTTTCGCCACGTTTTCTGATCCACCTCAAATTAAGATATCATTCTTTAATTAATGTCGGCAATCAGATGATCGAGAGACAATTTTTTCGCTTTCGGCGGACAATCGGTTAAACTGATAGAAACGGGTAACTGATAAATCCCGTCAAAGGAATTTCCGATGACAGAAGAAACCATAGCTCAGACAACCGATCCACCGCGGATTCACTGGCGTCGCATGTATCTGATTTCGATTGGGATGATCCTGATCGTGGTCGGCATCGCCTGGCAGTTCAACTTGCTCCCTTTTGCAAACAATCTGCCCCGCCAGAATGCGATCATGGTCATTGCCCCGTATCGACATCAGGGGACGTGGGTCTTTGACGACAGTTCCGCTGGTCTCCTGCAGGAACCGTTTGTCGCCGGCGTCCCGGAGATGATTGATGTAATCGTCAAAGACATTCCCGATGCAGATCAAGGCTTCCGCCTGCTGTTTTCGGCCAAACCGTTCCCCCAGTATCAGAAAAAGCTGGTCTGGCTTCGCGGCGATGGAGGGGGTAACTACTACCGCTTCTCCGATTCCGACATGGAAGGCTGGATCTGCCCGGCGATGTTCAAGTATTACGAGACCGCTCCCAAAGAGCTCTACGTCAAAGCCGAACCCATGAAATGAACACTGCAGGCGCACCCGGCCTCCCTTTTTGGTGTCACTCTCAATTCCGGCAGAGCAGTCGTTTGACGAAAGCCCTGAACCCCTACTATATTAGGATCACTCAGCCCCCGTAGCTCAGTTGGATAGAGCAATGCTTTCCTAAAGCATAGGTCGCAGGTTCGAACCCTGCCGGGGGTGCTTAATCTCACGATGTGTAACTTCTGTGACTCACTCCTCATAATGACGAAGGACCAGGACAGATGCTCAAGTCGCTTCCCATGTTCGCTATCAGTTTCATCACACTCTGTTTGATCTCGACCGATGTGCCACTCCAGGCGGAAGACAAAGCCAAGAGTTATTATCTGATCGGAAATTCGCTGACCTGGGACACCGCTCCTTCGCTGCTGGAGGGGGATGTGCAGTGGCACGTCGATTGTGGTAAGAGTCTGCCTTACATCATGGCGCACCCGGAAATGCCTTGTGTTAAAACTTCCACGCTCTGGGCACAGGCGCTGAAAGAAAAACAGTACGATCTGATTTCCGTGCAGACACACTACGGCGCCACGCTGGACGAAGATCTCGCCACGATTTCCAAATGGGTGGAAATGCAGCCCAAAGCGGTCTTTATCATTCATACCGGCTGGGCGCGAAGTAAGACCCGCGCTGAAGAATATGCCAGCAAAGAGGTCTCCGGGAAAATGCAGCACAGCCCCGCTTATATCAAGGCGTTGCTGGCGGCTTTGCAGAAAAAATACCCTGAGCGGAAATTCAAACAGACCCATGCCATCGATCTGCTGGACCAGGTGAATACGGATATCAAAAACAACAAAGCGCCTTTCGATGAAATTACCGACATCTACCGCGATGCGATTCACATGAAAACCGATACTGGCCGCTACCTGATGCACAACGCCATGCGTCACGCAATGGGACAACCTCGTTCAGACAAAGGGTATGAGAAAGTCGATCCCCAGGTGAAGCAGTACTTGAATCAGGTGCTGGATACACTCAAGTAAGAATCATTCAGAGAATGGATTAGACCGATGTGGCTGGCAGTTCGGCGATCAGGGTCTGTTTTTCCTCGTCGTTCAGGAATGAGGCTTCGAACGAATTCCGGGCAAGTCTGATCAGGTCGTCGGGTGACAGATCGAAGGCTTCCTGAATCGCCGCGAAGTTCTCATTCACATAGCCGCCGAAGTAGGGGGGATCGTCGGAATTGACGGTCACCAACAGGCCCGCATCCAGCATCTGTTTCAGGGTGTGTTCTTTCATGGTCTTGAAGACACACAGCCGCACATTGGAGAGCGGGCAGACCGTTAGCGGGATCTGTTCAGCGGCCAGTCGTTTGACTAGATCCGGGTCTTCCATGCAGCGCACGCCATGGTCGATGCGTTCTGCATGTAGCAGGTCCAGCGCTTCGGTAATGTATTCCGGCGGACCTTCCTCACCCGCGTGACAGACCACGCGATATCCCTGCTGGCGGGCCGCGTCAAAGACCTTCACAAATTGGGAAGGGGGATGTCCCAGTTCTGAGGAATCCAGTCCCACGCCAATAAACTGATCGCGGAAAGGCGCCGCCTGCTCCAGTGTCTCCATGGCTGATTCTGCGGAAAGGTGCCTGAGGAAGCTCAGGATCAGCTTGGATGAGATGCCAAGTTGACTCTGCCCGTCTTTCAAAGCCGCCGAGATTCCATGGACGATGGTTCCCATCGGGATATCCCGGGCGGTATGGGTCTGGGGATCGAAAAAGATTTCCGCATGTTTCACATTTTGAGAAGCGGCTTTTTTCAGATAAGCCATCGTGAGTTCATAAAAATCTTCCTCGCTGCAGACGACGCTCACCGAAGCATAATACAGGTCCAGAAATGACTGCAGGTCACTGAAATTAAAGGCCGCCCGCATTTCTTCCACGGAGTCAAACGGCAAGCTCATCCGGTTCTTGTCTGCCAGTTGAAACGCCAGTTCCGGCTCCAGCGTCCCTTCGATGTGCAGGTGCAGTTCCGCTTTGGGCAGGCGGGCGATAAACTCATCCATGGTGTCTCTCCATCTTGAAAGGAATCTGCAGGCTGTAGTTGCTGGCGACATGGTAGCTTGAGAGCCGGGTTTGTCAACATCATGCCGGAGCCCGCCAGACTTCGCATTCTGCTGAGACAATGTTAGGATAAATTACAGGCGAATTTTCTAAGGAAGGTGAGCCGTTCCAAAGAAAGTATTCTGGTGCACTACGCTGAGGTGACTGCATGTTAAAATTGATCCTGTCCTGTCTGGCGATGCTGCTTGTCTGTTTTCAGGTTCCTCTCCCTGCCGCAGACTGGCAGGTTGGCGTGGCGCGAAGCGACATTACGCCCGCCAAAAAAATCTGGCTGGCGGGCTATGCGTCACGCAAAAAACCGGCTGAAGGAACCACACATCCCTTATGGGCCAAGGCACTCGTGTTCAAAGACGGACAGGGAAACCGGGCTGCGATAGTGACGACTGATCTGATCGGTTTGACGCGTGAACTCTCAGATAACGTCGGGACTCGGGTGGCCCGCGAGACCGGGATGACCCGCGAACAGATTCTGCTCAACTCTTCCCACACGCATTGCTCACCCGTCGTGCGGGGTTGTGCACCGCTGGCTTATGATTTCAGCCCTGCTCAGCAGAAAGACGTTGATGACTATGCCAAGGTGCTAGAAGACAAGCTGGTCAAAGTCATCATCTCTGCCAGTAAGTCTCTGAAACCGGCCCAACTAAGTTATGGCGAAGACCGTGCTACCTTTGCCATTAACCGTCGCGGTCGCATCAATCCGGATGGCCCTGTTGATCATACGGTGCCCGTCCTGAAAATCAGCGATCCTGCAGGGGAGCTCCAGGCGGTTCTGTTTGGCTATGCCTGTCATAATACCACGCTGGCATATTTTGAATTCTGTGGAGACTACGCCGGCTTTGCCCAGATTGAACTGGAAAAAAAGTATCCCGGTGTCACCGCCCTGTTTATGCTGGGCTGTGGCGGCGATGCCAATCCCGATCCGCGCGGCACCCGGGAACTGGCCGAGCAGCATGGTCGTTCGCTGGCTTCAGCAGTCACACGGGCTTTAGCCGCGCCTTTGAAGCCACTTCATGGACCATTGAAAGTGCAATTTGAGCGAACCGATTTACTCTTTGTCAAACCACCTTCGCGCGAGGAGCTGCTGGCGCAACAGGGGCAGGGGGACATCTATTCTCAGCGACTCACCAATCATCTGCTCAAGCAACTGGAACAGCAGGGTTCAATTCCGGACTCATATCCATTCTCAGTCCAGGTGATTGAGTTTGGCAAGGACCTGACACTTATCGGGCTCGGCGGGGAAACCGTAATTGATTATGCCATCCGGCTTCACGAGGAATTCGCGGATCGAAAGATCTGGGTTGCAGGTTACTGTAACGAAGTCTTCGCGTATGTCCCCTCGGAACGGGTTTTGAAAGAGGGGGGATATGAAGGAGGCGGAGCCATGAAGTACTTCGGCATTCATGGTCCGTTTCAGCCTGGTCTCGAAGACCGCATTATCAGACTGATCCATTCTCTACTCAAGCGCTAAGTGGACACTCCTGGTTGTGCCAGCCTGATGAACGTTACCACAAAAAACGAAAAAATATTTTTCTGGTTACACTGTATTTTACGTAAGAATAGTGCTGATCGAAGTCGCGCAGGATTTATCAAAGAATCCAAATCCAGCCTGTCTAATTCGTAAAGAACCAGTTCGTTCAGGCATTCTTCCCGCGCATTCGCGGAAACAGTTCGTGTTCTGGTATGTTTTACTAACTGGTTATCAAGTAGTCACTTAATGTCTTTCAAATGCGTTCGTTTTTCGTAGCCAAAATCACAGACTTGAATATTGGTATTGTCTCAAATTAAGACGTGGGAAATAATAGTAGTGCTCGAAACATAAAATTAGGCCCCTGACATTCCTGTGTGGCATGCCTTGAAAATGCTCGAGCCACGTCCACACGATAATCCCACTTTTTACAATTAGGTGTTGGCCATGGACGGTCTTTTAACAACCTCAGTTCATTTTTATTTTGAATGAGGGAACTATCCCTGCGCCATGCGTGTCTGTTTGATACTGAATATTCTGGACCTAGTGAAAGGCTCTCGCACTTTAGAAAAATTTCCCTTATCAAATTACCTCGAACTTATTGGCTGATAAATCGACGGGCAGCAATGCCGTTCGTAACGCCAGAAGGAGGATTCCCATGGAAAATGGTCGATCAATCTTAAAGCAAATCTCGAGTCAGCTGAATGCGGACTCATTTCTTCAGGAACACTGGCAGGGGACTTTTGAAGAGTACCTCGATATTGTTCGACAGGATCCCCGGGTGACGCGAACGGCGTTCCAGCGTGTTTATGATATGATCATGAGCTATGGAACCTACCCGGTCGAAGGCAAAAAAAACCTGATCCGGTATCGCTTCTTTGACGATCCCGTCAACGAGGGTAAAGATGGCATCTTCGGACTCTCCAAACCTCTGATGGAACTGGTCAATGTGTTCAAGTCGGCTGCTCTCAAGTATGGCAGCGAACGCCGCGTGCTGTTATTGCATGGCCCGGTGGGGAGTTCCAAGAGTACGATCGCCCGTCTGCTCAAGCAGGGGCTCGAACGTTATTCCCGCACCGAAGACGGTGCCGTCTACAGCTTCGGCTGGAAAGAAGAAGATGGCTCAATTCTCTGGGATCCAATGAACGGCGATCCGCTGCAGCTGGTCCCCCTCAAGAACCGTCAGGAGATCTGCGACTATCTGAATGCCGGCCGTGATCCCGACAAAGATGCTGGCTACGGAGTAGAGATTACAGGGGAAGTCTGCCCACTCAGTCGATTCATCTTCAACGAACGGCTTGAAAAAGCCAATGGCGACTGGACCAAAGTCATGGATCAGATCGTGGTCAAACGCATTACCTTCTCCGAGCAGGATCGGATCGGCATTGGTACTTTCCAGCCGAAAGACGAAAAGAACCAGGATTCCACCGAACTGACCGGTGATATCAACTATCGTAAAATTGCCCAGTACGGCAGTGAAAGTGATCCGCGTGCTTTTAATTTCGATGGTGAATTTAATGTTTCCAACCGGGGGCTGATTGAGTTCATCGAAGTCCTCAAACTGGACGTCGCGTTTCTGTACGACCTTTTGGGGGCTTCACAGGAGCACAAAATCAAGCCGAAGAAATTCGCACAGACCGATATCGACACTGTCATTATCGGCCATACGAATGAGCCGGAATACCGCCGACTGCAGTCCAACGAATTCATGGAAGCATTGCGCGACCGTACCGTGAAAATTGATGTGCCGTATGTCACGAAGCTCAGTGAAGAAGTCAAAATATACGAGAAGGACTACAATACCAAACGGGTTCGTGGTAAACACATTGCCCCGCATACACTGGAAATCGCTGCGATGTGGGCCGTACTTACACGACTGGAAACTCCCAAACATCACGGACTGACGTTAATCCAGAAAATGAACCTGTATAACGGAAAATCCCTGCCCGGCTTCACTACTGAGAATGTGGAGCAGCTTCGCAAGGAAGCCAAGTCGGAAGGTCTGTTTGGAATTTCACCCCGTTACGTGCAGGACAAAATCTCCAATGCACTGGTGGTGAATTCGCATAGTTCCAACCTGAATCCGTTCATGCTGCTCAACGAACTGGAAGAAGGTCTCAAGCATCATTCGTTGATTGCCAATGATGACATGCGTGACCATTACCGTCAGCTCATCACTGTTGTGAAGGAAGAATATACTGATATCGTGAAGAACGAAGTTCAGCGTGCGATCGCCGCCGACGAGGAAGCTCTCACGCGACTGTGTGGCAATTATCTCGATAACGTCAAGGCGTACACGCAGAAAGAACGCGTGAAAAACAAATTCACCGGCGAGTACGAAGAACCGGATGAACGCCTGATGCGATCCATTGAAGAACGAATTGATATCCCGGACACCAGGAAGGATGATTTCCGCCGCGAAATCATGAACTACATTGGTGCCCTGTCACTGGACGGCAAATCGTTCGACTACAAAACCAATGATCGTCTGCAGAAAGCCCTCGAGATGAAATTGTTCGAGGACCAGAAAGATACGATCAAACTGACGAGCCTGGTTTCGAATGTCGTCGATTCCGAAACGCAGGAAAAGATCGACATCGTCAAAGCGCGGCTCATCCGAAATTACGGTTACGACGAAGAGTCCGCGACCGATGTTCTGCAGTACGTCGCCAGCATTTTTGCTCGCGGCGATACGAAAAAGAACAGCGACGCTGCCTGATTCATGATTCTATTTAATACGAATGAAACTAACCCAGGATAAGAAGGAATTAAATGAGAACCGACTCACTCTGATTCCCTGTTCTGAAAGGGGCTCGATACCATGGTGCGAAGAATTGATCGTGACCAGCAACGGTTCGATAAAATTATCAAAGGGAAGGTCCGACAACAGCTCCGGAAATATATCAATCATGGTGAAATGATTGGTCGTAAAGGCCGCGAGACCGTCAGTATCCCTGTTCCCAATATCGAGATCCCCCATTTCCAGCATGGTGAAAAAGGGAGTGGTGGTGTCGGACAGGGAGAAGGTGAAGTCGGTCAGCCCATCGGTCGCGGCAAAGGGGACGGCGATGGTCCCGGTCAGGCCGGCAACGAACGCGGGCAGCATATTCGTGAAGTCGAATTAACGCTCGAAGAACTCGCCGACATGCTAGGCGAGGCACTGGAACTTCCGCGGATCGAACCCAAGGGGGAAGACGCTCTCACATCACAGAAAGACCGCTATACTTCGATTCGTCCGACAGGCCCTGATTCCCTCCGCCATTTTAAACGCACGTATAAACGGGCACTCAGGCGGATGATCGCCACGAATAATTACGATCCCAAAGATCCCTTCATCGTTCCCACAAAAGATGACGAACGCTTTCGCAGCTGGAAAACCGTTACCGAGCCGCATACGAATGCCGCCGTCATTTATATGATGGATGTCTCCGGGTCGATGACCGACGTGCAGAAAGAAATTGTTCGCACGGAAGCCTTCTGGATCGATACCTGGCTCAAGCGTCAGTATGACGGTATTGAACGCCGTTATGTCGTGCACGATGCCGTGGCTCATGAAGTGGATGAGGATACGTTTTACCGCGTTCGAGAGAGCGGCGGGACGCGTATCTCATCCGCTTACCGGGCTGCCGACCACATTATCAAACGCGACTTTCCCCCCTCCCAGTGGAATATTTACTGTTTTCAATTTTCGGATGGAGACAACTGGGGCGAAGATAATTCGGACTGTATCGAAAATCTCAAACAGAATCTGTTTCCGATCTGTAACCTGTTCTGTTACGGGCAGGTCCGCAGTCCCTATGGATCGGGTGATTTCATTAAAGAACTCCGCAAAGTGGAAGAGGAGTTCGACAACCTGATCCTCTCGGAAATTGATGATAAAGAAGCGATTTACGGTTCCATCAAAACATTCCTGGGAACAGGCAAGTAAATACTGTTGTGATTTACAGCAGCCAGTCAGCGTATTATTTATACTGACAACAGAAGCTGACGGAGGACCTTATGGTAGTGACAACTTACCGCCCTTTACCGCAAGAGTTAAGCGATATCCAGCAGGAGATGGAACAGCATGCGCTCGATTACGGCCTGGATTTCTTCAAGACCATCTTTGAAGTCCTGGACTATGAAGAGCTGAGCATGTTCGCCGCCTATGGTGGATTTCCGGTTCGATATCCGCACTGGCGGTTTGGCGCACAGTACGATGAGTTGATGAAAGGTTATTCTTACGGGCTGCAGAAAATCTACGAAATGGTGATCAACACTGATCCCTGTTACGCCTATCTGCTCAGTGCCAATGATATCACCGACCAGAAACTGGTGATTGCCCATGTTTATGGTCACTGTGATTTTTTTAAGAACAATGCCTGGTTCTCACAGACGAACCGAAAAATGCTGGACCAGATGGCCAACCATGCCACCCGCATGAATCGACACATAGACAATCATGGTTATGAAGTGGTTGAAACATTCATCGATACCTGCCTGTCTCTGGAAAGTCTGATCGACCCGTATGCTCCCCATATCCGCAGGACGCAGAAAACGGAAACCAGGGAAGAGACCCAGAAACGTACAGAAGAAGAGAGCGAAAGTACCGGCGGACGTTTCCCGGCCAAGTATTATATGGACCGGTACATCAACCCCGAAGAGGTACTTGAGGAAGAAGCCAGCCAGAAACGGCAGAAAGCGCGGGAACTCTCAGACCAACTCAAGTTTCCCAAAGAGCGGATGCGGGATGTCTTGTACTTTCTGATTCAATATGCCCCCCTGGAAGACTGGCAGCGGGATGTGCTGACGATCATTCGTGATGAGGCCTGTTACTTCGCGCCCCAGGGGCAGACCAAAATTATGAATGAAGGCTGGGCCAGCTTCTGGCACTCCACCATCATGACCAGGCACGGTCTGACTGATGAAGGGCTCATTAACTACGCCGACCATCACAGTGGCACAATGGCCACCAGTCCGAATCGCCTGAATCCCTACAAACTGGGCATTGAACTGCTCAAGGATATTGAAGAACGCTGGAATAAAGGACAGTTCGGCCCGGAATACGATAACTGCACCGACATGTATCAGAAGGAGCACTGGGATCAGGACCTGGGCTTAGGTCGCGAAAAGATCTTTGAAGTCAGACGGATTCATAACGATATTACGTTTATCGATACCTTCCTGACTCCCGAGTTCTGTTATAAGCAGAAAATGTTTTCATTTGCCTTTAACGATTCCAATAAGACCTATGAAATTCAGTCACGAGAATTTCAACAGATCAAGCAGCAGTTGTTGAACAGCCTGAGCAATCATGGCCGGCCGGTGATTTATGTGCAGGATGCGAACTATAAAAACCGGGGTGAACTCTACCTGGAACATGAATACCTGGGAGTGGAGCTCAAACTTGATTATGCCCAGGACACCCTGGTTAACCTGCATGCGATCTGGAAACGCCCCGTAAATATTGAAACCGTCGTCGATGATCGCCCCACGATTTTGAGCTACGATGGCAAAAAACACTCCACGAATTCCAAAGAAAAAAATTAAGATCCTCGTCGGGAGGATTTCCCTATGACTGTTTTAAATCAACTCAATCATGAACTGATCCAACTGGTCGGCTTTCATTCGGCTCAGCCTCGCACGGTCACGCTCGCTGCAAAAGGTAAGATCGAAGTCATGCTCGATTTTACCTCGGTAGATACGATGAGCTGTTCCTTTCAGGAAATCCGCGTTAATGTCCCTGCGTTGACACAGGCCACATTTGACAAGCTCAAAGAGTGGGGGCAGAAGCTCTGTCAGCGGATCACCTATCTGCTCGAGAATATCGGTCCGCTGGAATACGATGAGGATGCAGGTCAGGTGCTCATTCGCTCGACTCCCCCCGATCAGCAGCCCGCCGGTACCCGGTTTTATGAGGTGATTCTGTCCTCACACGCGAATGGCAATTTCAGTCTCAAACGCTTCGAATCCCAGAAAGGTCAGACCGGGCGTACCCAGGTCGATCTGCAGGTGACGCACGAGGTTCTCAAAAAACTCGTAGAAGACCTCGTCAATACGGTTCCCTGAACCCCGAGACAGTAATATCTCCAGACGAATTCCAGCAAAACACCTTAGGCCATTGGTACCTAAGGTGTTTTGTTTTATGTAGATAAGTCTTACTTATAAATTCGAATTTCGTGCTTGACGAACACTGTTTTATATGTAAAATCATATTTCATGAGTAAAACATTAGAGCGCACCGAAACAAGATTATCGTACCGTGTACCGGCTCTGGAGAAGGGTCTGGAAGTGCTGGAGCTGCTGTCCGGGATCTCCCAGCCGCTCTCTTTAACGGACATTGCAGACCGTTTAGGACGCACGAAACAGGAATTGTTCCGGGTCATGGCCTGCCTGAATGAGCAAGGCTACCTGATCCGGGATGCCAATCAGGGCTATCGCATGAGTACTAAACTGTTTGAGCTGGGTGCCAAACATGCCAGCACCGAAGCCCTGATTGCCCGCGCCACGCCTCACATGGAATCGCTGACAAACGAGCTGAATGAATCATGTCATCTGAATCTCGTCGTACGCAATAAAATGCTGGTCATTGCCCGCGTGGATTGTGACGCAGACGTTTCCCTGGCAGTCCGCATCGGTGCCAGCTTCAAATTACACGAACGCAACAGCGGCCATGTCGCATTGGCGTTTCACACAGCCGATCAGCGACAGAAATATTGGGAGCAGGCCGATCAGCCGGCAGAGCAGATCAAAGAGTGGGAAAGTGAGTTCGCCAGCATCAGGCAGTCCGGTTTCCGCACAATGGAAAGTACGCTGATTGTCGGTGTTCAGGATACAGCGACGCCGATACTCGGCGCGGATGGCAGGTTGCTGGCAGTCTTATGCGTATCACATATTCTGCGAGTGGGCGAAGCGGATGAGAGTGCCCGCATTTCTTCTGCCATGCTGGAGTGTTCACAGGCGATTTCAAGTGAGTTTGGGCCGACAATGATCAGTCAACAGGATGCCCCTGCTCATGGCGTCAAGTCAACTTAACGAGTGAATCGAACGGAGTTTTCATGTTGGATCAGGCAACGCGCGATCAGGACTTTCCCAGTTTAAGCGACCGTGTCTATTTAAATACGGCCGCGGAAGGGATTCCACCGCTATCCGTCGGAAATGCATTTGAGCAGTATTTTCAGGATAAACTGCTGGGCATGGATGGCAGAAAGCTGCATGAAGCTCAGTGGGACGCAGCAAAAGAACTGCTGGCTCAGATGTACGGTTTGAGTTCTGAAGAAGTCAGTATCTGCTCCTGCAGCTCAGAAGCCTTTAATCTCGCATACCAGGCACTGCAACTTAAAACCGGTGATGAAATCATTGTCAGCGATCTGGATTTTCCTGCCAGTTATACCTATGGCCTGCAGCAGAGTTGTCCGGCGTCCGTGAAGGTCTGGAAGTCTCGTGATTGGGAGTTACACCTCGAAGATCTGAAATCGCTGCTCAGTATGAAAACCAGGGTCGTCAGTATTTCGCTGGTCAGTTTTTTCAATGGTTATAAAATTCCTCTACAGGATGTGATCCAGACCATTCGTGCAAACTCTTCTGCTCTGATCGCCCTGGACGTGACACAGGCTCTCGGGCGGATTCCCCTGGATCTGACTGATATCGATTTGATTGTCAGTAGTACCCATAAATGGATTCTCGCTTCTCATGGTGGCGGACTGGTTGGAGTTCCTTCTGCAAAAGCCCGGGACTGGACGGTCCCTGCAGGCGGCTGGTTCAACCTGAAAGACGCGTTTGGAGATCAGCGTTTTGAAGAAGCGGAAAGCCTGCCGGGCGCTGCCAGCTTTACCGTGGGCATGCCCAATTACCCCGCCGTCTATGCCATCAGGGCTGCGTTGGACTACATTACTTCGACCGGCGTTGAAGAGATCAACCGCGCGACTACACCACTGGTCGAAGCCTGTCTCGCAGGGCTGAAAGAGACCTCCGTTGAATTGATCTCGCCTCCCAGTACTGAGCATCTGGCTGGAATAATAGCCTTTCGTCATCCCGAAGCAGAACGCATTTATCAGCATCTGCATAGTAAACAAATTCACCCCATGTACCACGCCGGACGCATCCGTGTGGCGTTGCATGGTTATAATACGATGGAAAACGTGGAGACGTTCCTGAGCGAATTGAACCACGCTTTATCCAGAAGTTTTGTTGGAAATTAGGTGGTTTATGGCTGCTGAATATTTAAAAACTCGCTGAGAAATAGTTTTAAGTCTTAATTTTTGCTGACTTATGGACCAGAGATCATATAATAGAGGTAAGACATAACCTTATTCTTCAAAAGTTCTTACCTTCACTCAATAGCCGCTCATTATTGGTGTGAGAGACTCTCGCTCCGCTAATATCAATTTGTGGTTCCTACCTGAAACTGCTGGGAAAAATCATGAAGATGTCTGCTCGTTTACGAGATTGTTTCTGTACTTTCGTAACACAGGGTTCATGCGGATTATTAATCGCACTCGCTGCGTTGAGTGTCACTCCACTTCAAGCGGCCGAGAAAGAACCCGACCAGCAACAGATCCAGTTTTTTGAAGCGAAGATTCGTCCCCTCCTGATCAAGCACTGCTATGATTGTCATGGCGCAGATGAGCAGGAATCCGGTTTACGAGTCGACACGTTCAAAGGCATCGCCCAGGGGGGCAAGGCGGGTTCATTGATCGTTCCCGGCAAACCGGAACAGAGCCTGTTGATTACTGCAGTGAACTATCAATCTAATGATCTGCAGATGCCTCCCGATGAGAAAATGAGTAAAGAGGAAATTAATGACCTGACGAACTGGGTCAAAATGGGAGCGCCCTATCCAAACGCAGATTTAAGTCTGCTGCGTGCACCCAGCGATAAGGGGAAATACGATCTGGAAAAAGAACGTGAGTTCTGGTCGTTTCAGACAGTGAAAAAGCCGACCCTGCCTGAAGTCAAACAGAAGTCGTGGGTCAAAAATCCGATCGATCAGTTCATCCTGCATCAACTGGAACAGACTGGGTTGACACCCGCGCGTCCTGCAGACAAACGTACGTTGATTCGACGGACGACCTTTGATCTGACCGGATTGCCTCCGACACGCCAGGAAATCGACAACTTTCTGAGTGATTCTTCTCCCGATGCGTTTGAGAAAGTCGTTGATCGTCTGCTGGCTTCACCCCATTACGGCGAGCACTGGGGACGTCATTGGCTGGATGTCGCCCGTTATGCCGACTCCAACGGCCTGGATGAAAATATCGCTTATGGCACTGCCTGGAAGTATCGCGACTACGTCATCAATGCGCTCAACAAAGATAAACCTTATGATGAGTTTATCAAAGAACAGCTGGCCGGCGATCTGATGGAACCGGCGAAAAATGTGGAACAGCGCAATGAGAGACTGATCGCGACCGGCTTCCTGTCACTGGGTCCCAAGGTGCTGGCTGAAGTGGACGCCGTCAAAATGGAAATGGATATCATTGACGAACAGATCAATACGATTGGCATTTCCATGATGGGGCTCACCATGGGGTGTGCACGCTGTCACGATCATAAATTTGATCCCATTTCTGCACACGATTATTATGGCCTGGCCGGTGTCCTGAAAAGCACCAAAATCATGGAGCACTATAACAAGGTCGCCCGCTGGCATGAGAATTCACTGGCCACAGATGCCGAACTCAAAATACAGTCCGACTTTGATCAGAAGATCAAAGCCGAGAATGATAAAATTGCTGCCCTGGTCAAAGCCGAAAATGAACGGCTGGTGAAAGAAGGGGGGAAAGACTTCAAACTTCCTGCCAAGCCCGAAGGCTCCTACTCCAAAGAAGCACAACAGCAACTCAAAACATTTCGGGATCAGGTCGCCAAACTGACAAAAGAACGACCGGAAGTCCCCACAGCTCTCGGGGCAGCCGAACGGGAGACCATTGATGTTCCCATTCATATTCGCGGCAGTCACCTGACTTTAGGCGAAACCGTACCGCGTCATGTACCCGTGGTACTGAGTCAGCAACCACAGAATCCGTTCCCGGAAAAACAGAGCGGACGTCTCAAATTTGCAGAATGGCTGGCCAGCAGGCAGCATCCCTTAACGTCACGCGTGATAACGAACCGGGTCTGGCGCTGGCATTTCGGAAAAGGGATTGTTGCCACACCCGATAACTTCGGAAAACTGGGGGCCAAACCCACCAATCAACCGCTGCTGGACTGGATGGCCGTCAAACTGATGGAAGAAGACTGGTCTCTGAAACAATTGCATCGTCTGATTCTACTGTCAAATACCTGGCAGATGAGCAGCGAATTTAATTCACAAGCCGCGGCTGTAGATCCGGATAACAAGCTGATGTGGCGTGTTGATGTCCGCCGCCTGGATGCCGAATCGATTCGTGATTCTATTCTCACCGTCAGTGATGGGCTGGATCCCGCCCTGGGAGGCTCGCTGCTGAATGTGGATAACCGTGCCTTTGTATTCAATCACGAATCAAAAGACGGCGTCACTTATGACTTCAATCGGCGTTCCATTTATCTGCCGGTGATTCGCAATCACCTGTATGGAATGTTTATGCTGTTTGATTATTCGGACGCTAGTGTGTTAAACGGTGATCGTGCCTCAACGACGGTCGCGCCTCAAGCTCTGTTCCTGCTGAACAGTGAACTGGTTGAAGAAGCATCGCATCGCATGGCGGAAACAATATTGCATCAGACAGCCTTATCACCCGAACAGAAGATTCAGGAACTGTTCCTGAAGTCCTTTGGACGACCTCCGACGGAAATGGAAGTCAGCAAGTCTCTGCACTTCCTGGAGGAACTGGAAAAAGAACTGCAGGCAGAAGAGGCTGATTCCGAGAAACGAATCACCCGCAGCTGGCAGGTGCTCTGTCAGTCTATTTTTGCATCAAGCGAATTTATCTATCTCCGGTAATCGGGTTCAGTCAAGCAGAATGTAAAAACCAGAATCAACTTGAAACTGTTCAATAATAAACGAGACACGTTATGAGTATCCTACCTCAATCATTATATTCCCGCCGGGAACTGCTGAAAAAATCAGCCGTCGGTTTCGGGAACCTCGCCTTACTCTCCATGTTGAACGATGAAGTGCAGGCTTCGAAATCAAAAGATCCCCTCGCACCGAAAGAACCCCATTTCACGCCACGGGCCAAACGGGTCATCTTTCTGTTCATGAAGGGGGGGCCCTCCCACATGGATACGTTCGATTACAAACCGCAACTGCAGAAGTATGACGGCAAGCCACTTCCCTTTGATAAGCCCCGGGTGCAATTCGCTCCCACGGGTAACCTGTTGAAGTCGCCCTGGAAGTTCAAGCAGTATGGCGAGAGTGGCATTCATGTCAGTGAACTGTTCCCCAATGTGGCAGAATGCGTGGACGATCTCTGTATCATCAACTCACTGCATGGTACCAATGCAGCCCACGGGGGCGCGTTGCTTAAGCTTCATACCGGCAGTGATGCCTTCGTACGACCCAGTATGGGATCGTGGGTGACGTATGGACTGGGCACCGAAAACCAGAACCTGCCCGGCTTCATTACCATCTGCCCGACACTCGCGCACGGCGGTGTGAAGAACTGGAGTTCCGCATTTCTGCCCGCACCCTACCAGGGAACGCCGCTGGGGAATGCTGCCGTCGCCGCCAAACAGGCACAGATTGAATATATCAAAAACGATTTTCTCTCTCGCAAAATTCAGCGCAAACAGGTCGATTTTCTCAACGACCTGAATCGCATGCACCAGGAAGAGACCGGCCCCAACCAGATTCTGAACGACCGCATCGGTTCATTTGAACTGGCTTTCCGTATGCAGGAAGAAGTACCCGAGATCCAGGATATCTCAGGCGAAACCGAAGCAACGATGAAAATGTATGGACTGGATGAAGAGAAAACCGCTGATTTCGGGCGACAGTGCCTGATGGCCCGTCGTTTTGCAGAACGGGGCGTGCGTTTTATTCAGGTTTCACACAGCGATCAGAAAGTCCAGTGGGATCAACATGGGAATCTGCTTGAAGGACATGGTAAAAATGCCAAAGAAGTAGATAAGCCAATCGCCGGGTTACTGAAAGACCTCAAGCAACGCGGGCTGCTGAAAGATACCCTGGTCGTCTGGGGAGGCGAATTTGGCCGAACGCCGACAGCCCAGGGGAAGAATGGACGCGATCATAATCCCGAAGGCTTCACCATGTGGCTCGCCGGCGGTGGCGTAAAATCCGGAATCAAATATGGCGCCACTGATGAGTTTGGGTACTATGCAGCCAAAGATAAAATGCATATCCACGATTTCCATGCCACTCTGCTGCACCTGCTGGGGATGGACCACGAAAAACTGACGTACCGTTACGCCGGCCGTGATTTCCGCCTGACCGATGTCGCCGGTCATGTCGCCCATGGAATTCTGGCGTAAACGAGTTGATTCGCAGACAGGACAACGGTCGATAAAACACTTGTTCAAATCAAACCCTTCTTCCCGTGAAGAAGGGTTTTTTAATTTAGACTTTCTAGCGCATCACATTTAACCATAGCGTCTCCAGGGCTGTTTGGCCCGAGTATATAAGATTGAGATACGCTATACTTAAATGAGACGCGTTCTAGTGGTTCCCGAATTATGAATGGCTTAGCGATTCTTCCCGCCCAGAGCGTGTTTGTGTGTTATGCGATCTCAATAACGGAAAAGAACCATTTATTAACATCGTAGAGATACAAGTTAGGAGGCCAGGATTGTCCAAGAGAATCTCAGAGATTTCTGATTTTTTACTTCAATTAGATGCTTTGAAGTCTATAAATCGCCGCTCCTACATCAATGGTGGTGAGCGTCTGGAAAATTCGGCTGAGCATTCATGGCATTTAGCTATGGCCTGCTGGGCGTTTGCAGAATTGTTTCAGGAAGAATATGACATTTCGAAGCTCATCAAGCTTGCCTTGCTCCATGATCTTGGTGAAATCGAAGCGGGAGACACTTTTCTTTACAGTACCAATAGAAGTGATGCACATATTGAAGAACGCAAATGTGTAGAAAAAATAGCATTGCACCCAGGAAATCCTGTAGGAAATATCATCGGACTTTGGGAAGAGCAAGAGGCAGGAGAGAGTAAGGAAGCGAAACTCTTAAAAGTGATTGATCGCTTGTTGCCCTTTCTTCACAACATCTCTAGCGAAGGTCGATCATGGCAAAATAACGGAATACACAAGGATCAAGTGTTGAAAATGCATCAATTTATTGAGGAGGAAAATCACGAAATATATGGCTGGTTTATTTCCAAGGTAGAATATGCTGTAGAGCAAGGGTGGCTGAATGGCTCCTGACAAAGCGCTACTACGGAAATTTAATCGCTGGCGCTCGCAAATTTCCGCAGAGTGCAGCGTTCGGCAAAGAACATCGCGCACGACTGTCTTCCATTTCTAAAGAAAGAGTTCTATGGCGAAATACCTGATTTCATTTCCAAGCGCAGCGATGGTCGTACCCGATGGCACGTTCGACACAGGCGGATACTCGTGGGCGCCTCCGCGCAATGGCGGCTTCACGTAACTCGAACTACCGTCGCGCGAGGAGGCCATCGCATGGGCCGCGCGCATGGCGCAGAAGGTGTGGCCTGACAAAATTAATTCAAACCGACGCCCCTTCGTGGCGCAGCTTAATTCAAGCGTTAGTCAAAGGTATGAATTACAAACCAACATAGCTTGCTGATGTGATATTAGTGTGGGACGAGTTCTACTGGTCAGGTCATGTCGCGGACCTTGGTTCACTCGGGAGGGAAATGGAAGTCCACGTAGAGGCGAAGGATGAGGAGCGAGTACCACCTCACTATTTTCAAGTTGACTTATGGAAGCGTATCGTCGGCGAGAATACGAATTATGCCGAACTGGTGTGCACCGGGTGATTTAGGTATTATTACGAAACCAGGCCTCAATATGAGAAGGCGGGGCCAGAGTAGGTTGCGAACATGCCAGTCTTAACTGAAAAGGAAGCGCTAGATGGCATGCTGTGCATCAACTACATAACGATACGCTGGCCGTATAATGGGGATACCCCGGCCGTCGGATTCTCTTATAGCTGAAAGTGGGACCGAGAACACGGAGCGGGCATTGTCATCAAGGGGGATAATGTCCTGGATGTTGGCGGTGAAGACTGCTTATATATTAGCTGAAAATGATCCTGAACCCGATCTTTTGACTTCAAGGCATGAGCGAACACAGGGAGGGAATCCGTGAATCTTCCTTGCTTTCACGCTAAGTTTCTGTCCGCGAAATGGATGATTTTCTGATCTCAACCGCTGTGGAATTCGTTTGTGAACCCATCAGGCAAAAAACATGCGAGCGAGCTGCGATTGAAAAAAGTGTATCTGAAAGACTATGATCGCAGGTTGTGGATCCGGGGTTAAATGCATTCTAAACTGCGTGTTTCCAAACACCTGAAACACGTTACAATGAACAGGGAGTGAGCGTTGAATCATTCTGCATAAGCTTGCATGTCTACCTGGACTGTTCTATGGTGTCTTGCCGCTAAGAGGCAAGATTTGAATCATCAGAAAATATTTTTACGAAATCAGAGATATGGGTTCCAAAGATAAAAAGAAATGGCGTTCCACAACGATATTAACAGTGCGTCATAACGGTCAGGTTGCCATCGGCGGAGATGGACAGGTGACCCACGGCGACACGGTAATGAAAAGTGACACCCGCAAGATTCGCAAGATTCTCGACGGTCAGGTCGTGTGTGGCTTTGCGGGTTCGACTGCCGATGCGTTTTCCCTGCTGGAACGCTTCGAAGTTAAAGCCCGTGATTATCCAGGCAATATGCCTCGGGCTGCAACTGAACTGGCGCGCGACTGGCGGACCGATCGCGTGTTGCGAAAACTGGAGGCGCTGATCATCGTTGTTAATGACGAACACAGCCTGCTGATTACCGGTCAAGGCGATGTCGTTGTTCCTTCAGACGGAGTCATCGGCATCGGTTCCGGAGGCAACTATGCTACCGCAGCAGCCCGGGCGCTGGTCGGTCATTCCCAGCTGTCGGCTGCGGAAATTGTGAAAACATCACTGGGAATCGCATCAGACATCGATATCTATACGAATAATAATATCATCGTGGAGGAGCTGCAGTGCAAGAGTTAACACCTCGACAGATCGTCGCGGAACTGGATAAACATATCGTCGGTCAGGATGTCGCCAAACGCGCTGTCGCCATCGCGCTGAGAAACCGCTGGCGCTGGCAGCAGCTTCCCGATGAACTCCGAAACGAAATTACGCCCAAAAATATCATCATGATTGGGCCCACTGGCGTTGGGAAAACGGAAATTACGCGACGGCTGGCGAAGTTGATCAACGCCCCCTTCATCAAGGTTGAAGCGACCAAGTACACTGAAGTCGGATATTACGGACGCGATGTGGAAAGCATGGTTCGCGATCTGGTTGACTCGGCGAAAAATCTGGTTCGTGAAAAGAAACGGGTTGAGCTGGTGGATAAAGCCAAGGTCCGTGTCGAAGAACGCCTGCTGGACCTGTTGATTCCCCGTCCGGAATGGGAGGCTTCCTATGTTGAATCCACCGAAGAAGGCAAGGAAGAAAACGCATCGGAACGCTACGAACGAACACGCGATAAGTTTCGCACAATGTTGAGCCAGGGGGCGCTGGAAGAGAAAGAGGTTGAAGTCTCGATTGATCCAAAAAGCTCCCCCGTGCAGGTCTTTTCCAATATGGGCATGGACCAGATGGACGTGGATCTGCAGGGCATGTTTGAACGCATTATGCCGCAGCAGAGCAAGCATCGTAAAATGTCCGTCAAGGAAGCACGCGGCGTGCTGCTCGAGCAGGAAGTCGAAGGCTTGATGGATAAAGATGCCATTGCCGAAGAAGCCGTGCAACTGGCGGAACGCAGCGGCATCGTCTTTATCGATGAACTCGACAAGATCTGTACTTCAGAAGAAGGGGGCAGTCGAGGCGGTGATGTCAGCCGCCAGGGTGTGCAGCGCGACTTGCTGCCGATCGTCGAAGGTACCACAGTGCAGACTCGCAGTGGCTCGGTAAAAACAGACTATATGCTGTTTATCGCAGCCGGTGCCTTTCATCGTACGAAACCTTCGGATCTGATGCCCGAACTACAGGGACGTTTTCCGATTCGTGTCGAACTGCAGGAACTGACGCGCGATGATTTTCTCAGAATCCTGACCGAGCCCACCAGTTCGATCACGATGCAGTATCAGGCTCTGCTGGAAACAGAGGGCGTGAAGATCAAGTTCGAACAGGATGGTCTGGAAGAGCTGGCAAAAATTGCGTATGAGGTGAATCAGACCACGCAAAATATTGGTGCCCGTCGGCTGCACACGATTCTGGAACGCCTGTTGGAAGAAGTCAGCTTTGAAGCACCCGATCTTAAAACCAAGAAGATTGTAATCAACGCTGCTTATGTGCAACAGAAACTACATGCCATCGTTGAAGATGAAGACCTCAGCAAATTCATCCTTTAATCTGTAAAGGGATCTATCAAAAAACTCCCCGGTTAAAACAGGACCGGGGAGTTTTGGTTTTTATATGAATCGAAATCAGCCGAAATTAAAATTCGCCGATCACATTGCCGTCGCTGATTTTTCCCAGGTTCTCATATGTTGTGCCGTCAATATTCTCGCTGAGGAACCGGACACCACCATCACCCAGCAGGAAGTGGGCACCACCCGTATGCTGACTGCTGAAAGCCCAGGCTAAAGTGCCGTTAATAAGAGAGGCAGGATGGTTTTCAGTTTTCCACACAACCGAAGCGGTTTTGCCATTATCGTAGTAACCAACCCAGATACCACCATTGTAGTTGATTGAGCCCACGCGTCCCCGTGCGGTTTCGCCGATCAGCACTGTATTACTGGCGCCATCTGTAATGTCACGCAGTCGGGTATCACTGTTCGACCAGAAAGATCCATTACCACCGGCTGCATTATGAGGGCTGGTGTTAATGGAGGTGCCGATGCCTCGACTGCCGTAGACGGTTTTGTAGTTGGAGGTCGCGTGCCCACCTCGATCAGAATTCAACTGGCTGCCATTGTCGGAAGGACAGCGGAAGAGGGGGATGGTCGTTTTTGATTCTGTAGAGGGAGTCACGACCAGTTGAGTGCTTTTCACATTCAAGGCGTTATACATATTGGCTTGATCGATGAAGGGCAGCAGCATGGTTCCCCAACCCCAGCCGGGAAGACAGCCTCCGGTGCTCACAGAACTGGGCTGACAGGAAGCTGAAGTCGAAGGTTGCGTCCAGCCGGGAGGAAAACAACGGTGCGTTTCATGGTAATTATGCAACGCCAGCCCCATCTGCTTCACGTTATTCTTACAGGTACTGCGGCGGGCAGCTTCCCGGGCCTGCTGGACGGCTGGTAATAATAGTGCGATCAGGATTGCGATAATGGCAATCACAACAAGAAGTTCGATCAGGGTGAAACCGGTTCTGTGAACCAGTGCGGATTTGCTCCGAGGCTGCATCTTGACTCTCCAGTCGTTAATATTGTGAATCGGATTAAAATAGAATGCACGCACAGAGGCCTGCAAAATGATAGACTGCGGGTATTTTGGTACTCTTTCGTGGAGTCGATATCAATGAGTACCGATATGAAAGAATTCGGAAGGCGGGCTACAGGACTGATTTCAACTCTGCAACACTGTCGTTCCAGTGTTGAATACCGAAAAATCACCGAATCTCACGCAGAAAAATATACTTTTTTCTAATTGGTCCTGCATTTCTGTCTGATTGATTTCATCGTAGAAATAATTGCTGTGATTCTTGTGGAGTAACTGAACATTACTCTCTGTTGAAGACGAACTGAATATCAGGAGGTACCAGAGCATGGAGGAAGACTGGGAGTCAGATTATGATACCGATTATACTGACGAACCGGATTTCGATGAGGAAACTTCAACCATCGAGTGTCCCAATTGCGGAGCAGACGTTTATGAAGAGGCTCCTGCCTGTCCTGTATGTGGAGAATATATAGGCGTGGATACTCACCCTTTCAGCGAACGTCCCCGTTGGTGGGTTTCGCTGGGAATCCTGGGAGTGATTGCGACCATTCTGACACTCATTTTTCTTTCGTAAATTGAATCAATAGAAACAGCTGCATGAATTTGCCACGAATCATTCTCGGGTCCCGTTCGCCCCGCCGCAAAGAACTGCTCACACAGCTTCTGCCAGAGACTCAGATTGAAGTCATGCCACCCATTGACCCGGAGGAAGCAGGGTTCGAACAGTTGCACGATTGGGATGCGATACAACAGCAGTTGATATCAATATGTACTGAAAAAAATACCGATGTCTTTCAGCAGAGACAGGCTGACGCCTCAGTTCCGATCTTAACGGCAGATACAATCGGTGTCGTGAAGCGCCAAGCAGGTGATCTGGTCGTGTTGGGACAACCTCCTGTTGAATCTGACTGGCAGGAAACGGTCAGACAGTGGTTTCTGAATCACTATGCAGGGAAAACGCATCTGGTACTGACTGGTGTCTGCCTGAGGTACCAGCAGCAGGTGATGTTGCAGATCGCAGAAACAGAGGTAACTTTTCACGATCAGGAGTATGTGCGCGCGCGGCTGGACTGGTATCTTTCGACGCAGGAGTCGCGCGGCATGGCAGGAGGGTATGCGATTCAGGGAGCCGGGAGTATTTTTGTGAACCGCATTGAAGGCAGCCTGTCGAATGTTGTAGGATTGCCCCTGGAAACGGTGTTCGAAATGTTGAATCGTTCACAAACTGAATAAGTCACAAGCTCGAAAACAGCCTATGTCAATCATCCAGTGGAGTACCACGGAAGCCCCGGAAATCCAGATCGGGGATCGGGTTCTCGCTACACGTTATTTTCTGGCGCCCCTGGCGGGTTACACACAGCATGCATTCCGGGTTGCCATCCGTGAACTGGGGGGCGTCGGTCTCTGTACTACGGATCTGGTGCTCGCTTCTCATTTGCTGTCAGGCAGTCGCAAATCGAAGGTGCTGCTGACGACTTCTCCTGCCGACCGGCCATTGACGATTCAGATCTTTGGGGGCGTCACTGCCGAGCTGGTTGCCGCAGCACGCTGGCTGGAACAGCATGGATATGCCGCCGTTGATCTCAATATGGGCTGTCCCATGGCGAAAATAAATGGCAATGGAGGTGGCGCCCGCATCATGTGTGCGCCGGATGCAGCCTGCCAGATGGTTGCGGAAGTCGTCGACGCTGTCTCGATACCGGTGACCGTCAAAATGCGACTGGGCTGGGATCGCGATTCGATTACTGCGCCACTGTTGGCGCGAGAATTCGAGCGAGCAGGGGTGGCGGCGATTACGGTTCATGGCCGCACCCGTAATCAGGGATTTGGTGGGACCGTGGATCTGGAAGGAATCAGGCAGACGGTCGCAGCCGTTCAGCAGATTCCCGTGATTGGAAACGGTGATGTCTGTACGGTCGAAGATGCGTTTCGGATGCGACAGCAGACCGGTTGTGAAGCGGTCTCCATCGGTCGTGGAGCCATGCTGGACCCCTGGATCTTTCGCAAGATCGCCCAGGCCGTCCGCGGTGACGAACCAGTGTCCGAACCGACCAGGGAAGAACAGATTCAATTTCTGGAACGTCACTTCACCCTGATGTTTCAGCAGCATGAGCTGTTTGGCTGTCGTTTGATTCGCAAGTTTGCTGCCTGGTATGGAGTCCGCCTGGGAATTCCCGAAGATCTGGAAGACCGGCTACGAAGGCTGGAATCAGACGATGAGTTTCAGGACATCCTCGAACAGATTCGCAGGCGACATGGCGAGCGGGAATCCTCGGTTCCGACCGCATTGATTAAAACGCCTAACGGCCCGGTGGAACGCTGGTGATTTTATTGGACGATAAAAAAACAGCCTCCTGAATGAGTTCAGAGAGGCTGTTTAATGAAAGCGTTTGACAACAGCTGACGAATTCAGGTGAGATTATTCACGAATATCATTCCCACCTGCATTGTTGATGTCCAGTCCCAGATCCAGCAGGAACCAGTCATCGCCACGGGCAACGGCGCCGTATAACTGATCTAGTTCGCCATCATCAAAGACGGTCGTACTGTCGAGTCTGATGTTATTCACGCCTGCGGCTGAATTTTGCACACGGGTACGAATACTGTTGATGCGATCGCCGAACGGATCAGCCGAGATCCATTCCTGGTAAATTGCAAACAGCTGTGCGAGACCGTTATCGTAAACGGTAGAACCACCAATCATGATGTCGCCGTTCGAGCCGTAATTGGTATAGAGATATTCGTTATGGCCGCGGATGTAGTCTGAACCTGTACCGCCAATCAGAATGTCGAACCCATCAGGTCCCCCTTCCAGCACGTCATTCCCAGCACCGCCGACCAGAACATCATTTCCCCAGCCGCCTTGCAGGAAGTCATTCCCCAGACCACCAAAAATCATGGTTTCCCGGTTGTAGAATGTGTCGTCGACAACGATGGTATCATTTCCACCCAGCCCCCAGATATAGACACCGCCTGTGGGAGCGAATTCACCCACAATGGTATCACCAATCTTCACCATGATAATATTTGTTCCCGAAGTCTGGGAAAGAAAGATATTATCATCGTGTTGAGTACCGGTAATGAACAGCGCCGTCTGACCCGGGCGATTCGGGTCCATGGGCAGTATACCTGTGGTACCTTGAGGCAGAACTGTGACGACATAGTCTTCCACTTCACCATCAGCTGCTTTGCCCGTTGTGGATAACCCGCCAGCGGTACTCAGTCGGAACCGAGCGGCGATTTCTATCGGATTACCAGATATGTCTATATTGGCATTGGTGAGGTCAATTGAAACGGCATTGCTTCCCGCGACGACTGCATAGCTGCTCAGAATATGTTCGCCGACATCATCCCAGTCACCATCATTATTGAAGTCGATCCAGGCATCAATGAAACCGCTGCCTGAAGAGAGAATCGTTGCCGTCACTGCAGTGTCCCCTGCAACAATCGGGCTCAAAAAGATTCCGTCATCGTAGGTGTCCAAGTTGGCACCCGGTGATTCCAGACTCTCTGACTCTGCTGAGACGTTAGCACCCAGGTGCAGGCCGTTATTGTTAATGGCATGCTGTGCCCCTTCGCCATCGGTATCAGTGGTCAGGTTCGGGAAGGAGGCAGGGGCATCGCCAAAATCGACAAAGTTAGCAATTATGTCTGCTTCTGCTGTTCTGATTTCCGGAGTCTGTGTTCCGTCTGGACCAGCAAATTTCAGGACGGCTCCCGTATCAAAGTCAACCACATACAGGTTGTTATCAGGTCCAAAGGTCAAACTGTATGGCAGTTGGATATCCGCTCCGAAAGTAAAGTTGCCAGATTCAACCGGGGCACCTGTCACTTTGTCAAATCGCAGAACGCCTTCTGTACCACCATTGGCAACATAGAGGTTTCCATCAGTTCCAATTGTCAATCCCCGAGGATTCGTCAGGCCGTTGGTTCTCGTAGCAATGAACGGTTCAACTGATGGAGTAACTGCGCTTAGATCAATTTTCAGAATTTCATGATTTTCCAAAACGGATACAAACAATGTATTAGTTTCTTCATCGAAGGCTAACCCGGAAGGAGTTCTGAAATTCAGATCCGCAGTTGTTACCAGGACTCCGACGTAATCACCAGCAGCATCAAATTCTAAAACACGTCCTCCCAGAAACTCAGTATCGGCAATATAAAAATGACGGTACTTGGCGCTACTGGAGTCGGTGTTTCTGACAATGGAACCCGGTTTTACCAATGGGGCTTCTCCACCATAGTCAGTATTCACGTCGATCAAAGCGCCAATCAGTGAATCGTCAACAGATCGATCGTAGATGAGAACTTCTCCAGAACCTGAATTGGTCACGTACAGATAATTCTCATCAAAAACAAGACCATTCGGGACATCCAAACTTCCTGGATCGATGTAATTACCAATAAATTCTCCGGTATCACCATCGAACCGCTTTACGGCATCGTCTGTAGTGTCTGAGTCATCAAGTCCGTTACTGACAAAGAGGTTTTCATCCCCACTCGGGCTGCCAGACATGAATATCAATCCACGTGGACTGTCTAAGGTCCCTGCTTCGACGAATTCACCCTGAAAACCACCCGACTGACCTTCTCCGGTGTCAGCGTCTGCGTAGGCAGCGGTAATGGTTTCACCGAAGATGACTTCCAGTACACCGTTTCCCTTAACGAGTGTCCCCGGCGACGATTGAATTGTTCCCTCGAATCTGCCAAAACTGTTCGGAGTCTCAGTCAGTACGACGGTTTCCAAATCGCCGCCAGAAGATGTGACGGTGACACTGACTGTCCCAGCGCCATACAGGTCACCATCGGTGAGAACAATCCTGACCAGGTCACCGGCTTCATATTGTGTGGGAACAAAATAGATCTCACCTTTGCGAGCTTCCGTCAGGGTGATCTTATAATCTTCTACTTCCCCATCCGGCGCCAGTCCGGCCACACCCAGGCCAAGCTGTGTGCTCAAGCGGAAGCGGGCATAGGTTTCCCCCAGCACGAAGTCGGATCCTGTGGGAACCGCAAAGGAAATATTGTTTACGTAGGCTGATGTTACGAATTGATCTGTGACGATCTGTTCGCTGTCATCCCAGATACCATCCCGGTTAAAGTCGATCCAGCCCTGCAGGTAACCATCTCCGGAAACGGTGACGTCAATTTCAGCAAACGCAGCATCGGCTGCAATGCGTGTGGTTTCGTTGTTATAGGCATCCAGGAAGATCACGCCATTTTCATCATCAGTTACGCCGTTATCATCGTCTCCCAGAGCGTCAAGGCTGGGCTGGCCATCAGTTTCAGGGTCAACAGAGGCACCCAGGGTCAATCCCCCTTCAAGGCTGTGTCGGGCACCACCTTCGGTATAGTTCGGGTCGTTAAGCAAGGTCGGGTAATAATCGGGGGCATCTCCAAAATCCAGGCCAAAGCTTGTACCGGTCGACAATCCAAACGCTAAAGTGTTGATGCTGTCCTGGCTACCACTAAAAAATTCTGATGAAATCAGGTAATCGGTTCCAAATGCCACATTCACATCGTCATCGCTTCCGAAGAAGCCATCCTCTCCCACGCCAGCATAAACCGCAGCACCAACTCCCCCCTGGTCAATAATTTGAATGGATTCATTCTCGTTATCTGTATGAAACAGACCGAAGAAGTGTCCTGCTTCATGAGCGACAATGTTTCCCACCGCAACCCCAATCAAATCGATCATTGTGGAAGCAGGAGCCAGGGAAACAAAATTCAGCGAATCGCCGGCGAAAAAGGGGTCAGTACTACTGAGTAAATCGAGTAGAACGACAGCAGTTTCTGTCGTATCAAAATTACCGACATCAATCGATTCCGCAATCCCGAGGGTGGATATCCCCAGTTCATTGATCGTACCACCAATGACAATGCGACTGAAATTCGGCGTGTTAAACTCATCCAGTCCCGGATATGCGAGACTGTCTAGTATTTGAATACCATAATCACCGGGCGAACCGATGACGGCACCGGTGTCAGGATCGAAGTATTCGCCGTTGTTTCCATCCTCTCCAATGGTAAGGAAGTTCGCGATCACCCTGTCCCTGATAGCTTCTATGACTTCAGCTTCATCGCCTGCTGTCAGCCCCCAGTTAGTGAGAAATGCGCTGAGAGGCGAGAGTATCGCATCCGAGGAAGGTAAAAAATCATAGAAGATGGAAGGGTCTACTGTGGCACCGTCAAAGTCAAGGTAGAGGGTCTGAACTGAATCGGTACCGATCAGTTGCGTTTCTAACTCAGGACGGAATGCTCGTAATTGGAGATCATACTCGCCAACATTTCCTCGGACTGAGACGTAATATGTTCCCGTCGTTGCTGCGACGATTGAGCCAGAGGCATTTCCGTCTCCAGGTAAGGGACTGTCTTCAGGATAGAGATCGCTCATAAAACGAGATGATTCGAAGAGCAAAATTCCTGAAGTGTCATACAGGGAGACTGTCTGGCCGGCACCAAAGACATTGGCCCCCAGAATATCACCCTCTGTCAGTTCGACCGCATAGTAATCGACGTCTGATGCGTTCAAACTGACGAAGAGATTGTACGTTCCTTCGGACCTGGGATAGGATCCTACACCGCCCCCACTGGTAGGGTCAAAGGGGTCACCTGGAAAGCCTATGTCTCCTACGGCTATACCTGGATTGTATCCCCCGACCATGAGATAGTAATCGCCATCAATGGGAGCTGTAAAGACCAGGGAACTATCAAAGAAGTTTCCACTATCATCGTCGCTGTCGAGCAGATTACCAAGACTGTCGTAAATTGCGACAATAGGATCCAAACCGTTGAATTGAGTGGGATCCTGTGCGTAAATGGTAACGATTTCGCCCATTTTGAGTCCGGATAACTGATAAAAATCGTAGTCACCGGTACCGGTTCCTGCAGTCCCATGCGGACCATTACCAATAGTGGCTCCCAGAAGCTGAAATTGACCTCCCAGACCCCCATTCAAATCATTGGCCAGGGTAATAGAACCATCGTCTTCTGGAAAATCAGTGGTAGATAATGTTTGTGTCAGTGCACCACTAGCCAGGTATCCAGCCACATCAACTTCCGGGTCGTCACCAGTGCCTGTTCCGAATCCTGTAATCGCTTCTGCCGTGAACCGCGTATCGTTCAAGCCGTAGGTATCAAAGTCTTCGTTTTCGTCTGTTGAAAAAGAACGAAAGTCAACAGGATTGTCGACCTGTCCCTTATCCTGGCTGCTTCTTAGTTTAGATTCTTCCGATGTCGGATTTGCTGCGTTTTGTTCAGCCTGTGTTAGTGGCGAAACCAGAATTGTAGGCGGCGGAACGGCACGTCCGACTTGCGAGCTGCCATCGCCATTCTCGTCAGGCAAAGCATTACCAGCCGATAGAAGGGTCCTGTCTTCCAGGCACTCTACGGTTGAGTAAGAGTTGGTCAAGGAATACACGCGTTGATTTCTCAATCGTTTATTGCGCCCTTTGAGGAGCTGATTGAGAAAAGAACTGATTCGACCAGGCTGGTGACGACGTTTAGTTCTCGTAAACATCATTTGCATCTTTCCATATCATGCCAAAACAGGAAACTCTATTTCAGCGAGTCGCGTGTCTTTAAAGAGTCTGGGTAACTCTAGTATTTATCATTGTTTAGAACTATCTGCCGCGGTGTTTTGCGTAAGATAAATGCACCACGAAAGTAGTTGACAAAAATCAACGAACCTACTTATCTGTTAAAATGGGTAGATTCAAAATAGATTGTGCAGCAACAAAAGTATGTATGTCAAGCAAAAGATAAAAAAGATCAATTGAAAACAGGTCGTTCGTACTGGTTTTAGCGGCTATTCCCGCCATCAGGGAGTATCTGTTACGTTCTGGACGTCTGAGACTGAAATATCTCACCAAAGTTAAGGGTGATTTCCAAGTTAATTAGATGTTCAATTGATCCCGTTAAAGTCGGTGGCCTGAAAACCGCCAAAGAAGTCGTCTGTCGCTTCAAGATCTGTACCTGTCAGAAGTTTTCGCTCTCCAGGATTCAATTCTGCTTGCATCAGGGGGCTGTCAGGAGAGTGTTCATGGCCGAGCAGATGATTCAGTTCATGCAGGAGCACTGTCAATAAATCGATGTGTCCCGAAGCGTTACTGAACAATTTGGCATCAAATAATCCGGCCGCTGATGCCTCAAACTCTTCATTCAGCAGTGGAGTCTGGTCAATAAACCAGCCCCAACCAGCTGCATTGATATCAAGGTAAATAGTGTTATTTGCCGCGTCCGCTTTGGCCAATTGATTTTGAGGCAGTTCCACAATCTCGATTTTCACATCAGAGAGTGTTTCGGTGACAGAATCATCGTACACGTCAGTAAGTTGCTGTTTCGCCGCTTCGAGAACCGGCTCTGCCTCTTCCGGGGTAAGGGGCGGTGTATTCGATTCCTCAATATTAGTCTGCGATGTCACCAGGAGGTCCTGTTGCCAGACTTCTGAATAATTCGAAGGATAAGATGACAAGTTTCCGCTACCCTGGACCTTTCCGTAGTTCGTCACCAGCAGGATCAGATCGCGGTAATCGACTTTGCCAGATCGATCAAAGTCAGCAGCCCAGGCATTCTCTGCATTAGGTGTTCCGGGGACCTTGTTATAAACTCCGATTAAGGTAATCAGATCGCGGTGGTTAACGACTCCATCATCATTCAAATCATAAAGTGCCGGAACCAGAGTTAAATCAACGGCAGATCCTTCAGTAACCGTAGCATCTCCCTGTGAAGAAGTCAGAGTACTGTTCGAAATCTCAAAGTTCAGATTGGCGACCGGATGGATGTATTCCCCGTCTGCATTTAAAGGGATCTGGTTGACTGTCAGACGGACCCGTGCCAGCAGGACCAGTGTTTCAGCCCCATAGTCAGGCTGGTCTGTAGTCGCACCCAGTCCGGTGATGGTGCCTGTTTCATTGTTGATACTACCAGTCTGGCTCAATGTAAAACCAGGGCCATAAACAATCGAATCCGCCGTCAGGTACGTCGCATCGAAGCTGAAATCGACCTGGGCTGAGACGAGACCGTAGTCTGTTGAATTGCTGATGCTGACCCAGATTTCGACAATAACCGGATTAAACTCATCAATGAAACTGGCATTGGCCGGAAGAGATACTGTCTGGCCGGAGGTACCGACATTGGTCGCCTTCCATTTTACCGTCAGGTCGGCACTCCCCTGAATTCCTTCTGTTTCAAACGCGCCGATATCAATCTGGACGGTCGAGTCATTATTACTGTCGATAACGCGGCTGACACCTCTCTGGTCGAGAGTGAGTGCCGGATCAAAAGCACTGCCATCAAAGGCAGGGTTTCCCGCGTCAATCGCAATGCTGCTGGAGTTCAAGGCATGGGTCTGGGTAAGCCCGCCATAGTCACCCAGTGGGAGTAACGACGGATCCTGCCCCAGAATAAAATTCGTCGTCGCGGATGTGTCGACTCCACTCGTATTTTCAATCAGGCTGTAGCTGCCCGACAGATAACCATACACGTCTGCACCAGCGTTTGACGCAGTATTGTCAGCAATGATGCTGTTATTCAAGGGGGTGCTATCACCGGCAGAATAGAGTCCACCACCATTACCGCCGGCATGATTATCGGCGATGGTACTGTTATGAATGGCGGTACTGACATAATCAAGGGGGTCAGAAAGGTAGATTCCAGCACCATCTAAGCTCGCTGTGTTTCCGGAGATGGTGCTGTTAATAATAAGTGAAGTATAGGCGCCATTGTAAATACCGCCACCACTTCCCAGTAGTGCCGAATTCTCTGAGATCGTACTACTGTGTACCGTCAGGTCTCCCCCAAACTGGACCAGGCCACCGGCAGAACCGGAACTCTGATTGCCATGAATGGTGGAACCGGTGATGAGAGTTGTGGCCTCTTCAATATAAAGCCCACCGCCGCCTGGCTGACTTTGCGAATCATTATTGACAAACACGGAACCGCTGATGGTCAGCTCACTATTAAACTGATAGAGTCCGCCTCCCCCACCGATCATTGCCGAGTTCAGGGAGAGTGTGCTGTCGACGAGTGAAACATTGGCATTATAAGCATAGATCCCGCCCCCAAGACCATCTGCGGAATTGTCATCCAGGATGGTATCGGTCAAAGTGACCGATCCGGATATACTGGCGATGGCTCCCCCTGAAGAGTACTGCGAGGAATTGGACTGAAAAAAGGAGTTGCTGATTTCCAGGGTTCCCGTGTTATAGATCGCACCACCATAACCGTTTTCGGTTTGGTTATTCACCAGCTGGCTATTGATCAGAACCAGGTGTTCTTCATTGAAGATCGAACCCCCACCCCCAAATTCATCGTTTCCCTGCCCATTCGTCAGTTTCAGATTCTGCAGACTGACTTCCAGAATATTTTCGTTATTATCTGTGATATTGAAATGACGCTTCGTCGAGGCCATATTAAACGTCAGCAAAGGAGTACCCGCTTCCGACGTCGGTGCAATGATGGAGACGTCATCCCAGATGAAGAGTGCCGAAGTCAGGTGGATCGTTTTTTCCTGTCCCTCAAATAAGGCCGGGTCAAACATGATGATGTCTGCCCCATTCCCCTGGGGGGTCACATCAATAGCGGTATCATCATTCGCCGCCTTCAATGCTTCACTAATTGAGACTTTCTGATCCGCTGTGTAATTATCCAGATCTGTCGTGACCAGGATCACTCCTTCCGGTGCGATCGAGAAATTTACGGTTGCCGGTTCGGAGTACATCCCCAGATTGTCTTTTACGCGATAGGTAAACGACCCCGTTCCCATGTAACCCGAGCCATCTGCAATATAATTGACGGTACCGTCAGTATTGGCGGTCACAGTACCGTGCTCGGGCTGCTGGAGAATTTCAATTGAAGTCTCGTCCACGGTTCCATCAATGTCGGTATCGTTTGCCAGTAGATCAATGGGCGCGGGAGTATCACCCTGCAAGGCAAAAAAGTCATCATTGGCCACAGGCGGTATGCCTACGATGACTGTGACGACCTGGTAGTCCTGTAGATCGCGGAAGTTTGCTTCGTAATTGGGATCGTTAAGCGGGGTCTGCTGGAAGCCAACAGCAACGGTAATCTCATAGATTCCGGCGGCCATACCAGCATTGGGGGTGACTGTAAGCAAGCCGGTGTTGATGTTCACAGAATAGCTCAGACCAGCGGGGGCGGCGACAGGGAGCGCCAGTTCGCGACCGATTGCGGTTAATGCTGCCTGGTCATAGTAAAGAAAGTACGCGTTGCCGTTCTCAGTATTCAAGTCGATGTCAGTGCCGACCAGTTGATACTGAATCGTATTGCCAGCGATCACCTGCAGGTCAGGGATGTCTTCCAGGTAAGGATTGGCATTCTCATAGTAATAGTGAAAATCGAATGAATCGGGGGTGACACTCACCTGGAAGGTACGTTGAGTGGTATTTCCATCCTGGTCCTGGGCTGTGATTGTAATCGTACTCGTTCCGGTAATCCCTTCCGCCGCCGTCAATACGAGCGTGCCGTTTTCCAGGTCAGAAAAGACGTCGACGGTTTCGATTTTGATCGTAAAGTCCGGAATATCATCGGTGGTCGAGATATTGCTCAGCGCCTGACGAACGTCTTCTCCTTCAGTCAGAAAACCAAAAATGGTATTCTGGAAATCGTACTCTCGAGAGTAACCGCCGGTGATCGAAAAACGCGAGTCGTTCTGGTCATCAGTTGTGGTCGGTCTTTTGCGGTTTGCTATTTCCCCCGTATCAGGGTTGGGATCTGGTTTATACATTGAGAGCAGGCCGGACTGTACATGTTGTAGTTCCGGGTGAAACTGATCGTCGAAATAGCCCAGCCCGGAGTCGACCAGCCCCGACTCTGAATGATCGCCTCCCTGGATCATGCCGTTGAGAATCATGTCGAATATCTGATTATCATAATAACCGCTTTCGGCCAGTTCGATAATCCGTTCCGCAGCACGGGAAGCACGACCTTCAAACAGTTCAAAGACCATGTCGCCATAGCCTTCCACCGAGATGCGAATACTGCGGTTACCAGCCAGGACCCGTGCTGAAATATCGGTATTGCTGGAATCGACCGTATAGAGAATGTCGCTATTTTCAGAGTCGTAGCCATCCAGGGCAATATGCAAAGCCGTTCCGGAATAAAAATTCTGATCGGCAATCGCTTTCAGGAAAGGATCGTCTGATTGTGGAATGGCAACACTGGTTGCCGCTGCCAGGTCTGCCACGGAATTAATCGTGCTGCCATCAATCAGAGTTCCATCATTCAGTTTCCAGACGGGCTGCAGGAAGTTGATATCACTGATTCCTGCTTCACTCGCACTGGCGTTTAAATCACGATTGGCATCGGTGATTTCGACAAACTGCAGAAACTGCGCCCCATCTTCCAGCAGCGCTTTTTGTTCGGTGGTCTCAGCCTGCCAGGCGGCTCCATAGAGTGTTGCATTCGCAGCTGTTAGCGCTTGCGCGAAAGCAACCAGGTCCTGACCACTGAGCAGTGTGCGGTCTTCCAGCTTTTCTGTGGCTGCGAGAGGAACGGTATTGGCTTTCAGCCGACGATGATGTTTACTTCGTCGCGGACGCCACAGGTTATCGATGAGTTTTGAGATCATTAAACTGGTATCTTTATATTACATATATCTTTGTTGTCGAACTTGTTTCAAAGGCAGGCTGCTTCCATTTGTATAGAAACGAACCTGACTGTTCAGTTAATGATTTTAAAGCGGCAGCCATACGTAACAAAACAGGGAAATTGAAATGTTTTCAATGTTTAGAGGAAATGTACGTAATGGGTGACTTATTTATATTTGACATACGCAAAAAACGATCTGCACCGAAATTGACGATTGGGGGTAAAAAATCTAACAAAACGGTAGGGATGACAACGTGATTTGTTTAAATAAGTCAACAAACTGTAAGAACTTACTGCTTCTGCTCATTTTCTGGTTGTCTGGTGAGAATCAAGAAAATAGTTTTTGTTGTCGCTTCACTGACTGATTAAAATAAGGAGAACCCACACTCGAAATATGTTGTGAGATCCAATGTAAGTCATATCATAAGAATGGCTTAAGTGTTTCTTGCTGCTTACCTGCCGACAGATTTGTGATCATTCACTACAGGAAACGGGAAGTGGGGCTCCTAAGTTACTTTTCCGTGTTTTGAGCGTCATAATGCTGAAAGCAGCGTCCGTTGATTTCCTGACACATCGAACGATTGAGTTTGAATGTGTCCTCGTTCTGGTTATTTATTTTCCGTTCCTGGAGGCAGTTTGAGCATTGCATCACACAGCTATCACTGGATGAAGACAGGTTTTCGCCCGGCGAAATCGCGTCTCTCCCGCTGGAGTGCGACCGCCGGTCAGATTATGAAGCGTTGTGAATCGCTGAAGAAAATGACCGACGACAAACTGGAACGCTACTCGCTGGAATTACGCTGGCGTGCGAAATCTGGTGAGCCTCTCCGGAAAATTCTGCCGGAAGCATATGCGCTCGCACGGGAGTCTGCCTGGCGGACCTTAAAGATGGAGCACTTCCCCGTGCAGCTCATGGGGGGGATTGCCCTGTTCGAAGGAGGCATTGCCGAAATGCAGACCGGTGAAGGCAAGACGCTGACGGCCGTTCTGCCTGCATACCTGCGTGCACTGATGGGAAAAGGTTGTCACGTTATTACGGTCAACGACTATCTTGCCAAGCGTGACTCGGAAACCATGGGCCCGGTATTCAATAAGCTGGGTCTTTCCGTGGGCTGTATCACGTCAGATATGGAAGACGAAGACCGGCGGATTGCCTACAGTCTGGATGTGACCTACGGTACTGCGAATGAAATGGGATTTGATTTCCTCCGCGATCGGATCCGTATCGGAGCCTCTGCCCCCGGGCAGCTGGAACAGGCCATTACCAATCATAAAAACTCAGGGAAAGAACCACTGGTTCAACGTGGCAACTATTTTGCCTTAATTGACGAGGCGGACAGCGTATTAATTGACGAGGCCAGAACCCCGCTGATTATCGGGTTGATTCAGCCGAATGACGCTGCCTCCGTGAATCTGTTCCGCTGGAGTAATCGAGCCACTCATCAGCTTGAGCCGGAAGAGGATTATGTCTACGAACCCAAAAAACGCTCATCCTATCTTACGGACTCGGGGTGTCGCAAAATTCTGCTGATGGCGAAACCTTCTCTGCTGGATTCGATTGATACCGAACGCATCTATAAACAGGTTGAGCAATCATTGGTAGCTCGATTCGGCTTCCTGAAAGACCGGGACTATGTGGTCGTCGATGATGAAGTCGTGATTGTCGATGAATCAACGGGTCGTATGATGGATGGTCGTAAATGGCAGGATGGACTGCATCAGTCGATCGAAGCACAGGAACATGTTCCGATTACTGCAGCTACAGGGCAGGCGGCTCGAATCACCGTGCAGAGCTTTTTCCAGAACTACGCACACCTGGCGGGCATGACCGGTACTGCTGCTTTAGCGGAAAAAGAAATCCGTAAAACATATAAAGTCTCCGTGACTTCAATTCCCACGCATCGCCCCTGTATTCGCCAGGGGAGCCAGGCGCGGGTCTTCAAAACGATGCAGGCCAAACGTCTGGCTGTCGTGGAAGAGATCGAACGTCTTCGCTTGAAACGCTGTCCGATTCTGGTAGGTACGCCTTCAGTTGAAGCGTCAGAAGCACTCGGCGATCTGCTGGCGATGAAGGCCATTCCCCATCAGATCCTGAATGCAAAATACCACGAACAGGAAGCCGAAATCGTCCGAAAAGCGGGGGAGCCCGCTCGCGTGACCATCGCCACAAATATGGCAGGGCGGGGTACCGATATTCTGCTGAAGGATGAAGAGCGTGCGAATGGGGGGCTGCATGTGATTGCAACCGAGATGCATACCTCCGCCCGCATCGACCGCCAGCTGATTGGTCGATCTGCCCGGCAGGGTGATCCCGGACACTATCAGTTCTTTCTCTCGCTGGAAGACGAATTACTCCGCTGCCTGGAAATGAGTCAGATCGAGAAACTTGCAAGATCTGCCAAGGCAGACAAGAACGGGGAACTTCCAGCAGGCTGGCTGTCGTTCTTCAAGAATACACAGAACTTCCTGGAAAAGCTGCATCGGAAGCAGCGTCGAGATATGCTCAAGCAGGAAAAGAATCGGATCGAGATGTTCCATAAAATGGGACTCGATCCCTACCTGGAATGGACCGAGTAGTCACAACAACTTTAAGTATTTGCAAACCGTTTCTGTGCATTCTCCCAGGTAATCTGTTTTTCGATTTCCATTCCCAACTGCGACTCTTTGAGTTTATTCAGACTGGATTCCAGATAGAAAAAGGGGAAGTAGGAGCCAAACAGAATTTGTTCGTAAGGTACCTGCTGCATGACTTTCTCGATCCCACCCACGCCTTCCAGCATGGCAATCTCGATTGTCAGGTTCGGGTTTTTCGTCAGTCGAGTCAGGTTGGCCCCCCGCAGTGACTTCATGCCGTTCAGAATTGTGACCTGCAGTTTGTCCTGTGCCTGCATCAATCCTGGTAGCGCTTCAAAATTCACATTGGGAATTCGCATTAGTTTGTGATGTGTGCGGTCATCTTCCATCCGCATTGCGATCTGAATAAACAGGCCCCGTTCAGCAGCCAGCGCGAATAGTTTTTTCACTTCCGGGCTGCTCAATTCATATTCATGGTAGTTGGGATGCAGGCGGATACCGGGCATCTTCCATTCTTCGTGACAGGCGCTGACATCGTCTTCCCAGCCTGGCAGCGTGGGGTTGATACTTCCCACAGGCAGCAACAGGTCAGCACCCTGTGATTTGCAGTCGTCATAAAGCCGCTGATTCACAGTGCGGATGTCTTTATGAAGCAGCCCGTCAAAGCTGCCGGCATACGCGCGGGATATCTGGTTACGTTTCAGTTTACTTACCAGTTCCGAAGTCGTGTCGCATGGCAGACGACGAAAGGGCCAGCGGGAGAGATACACATTCACATCGCAAATCATACCGTGATCCCTTTCTCTTTCAGAATGGGAGTCAGCAAGCGTTTGAGATTGCCTCCCAGAATCAGTCGTTTGGAAACTTCAGGGATGTCGGCCCCTTGGACCTTCGCCAGTTGTGAAGAAAAACTGCGTCCGCCGATATCGCTGCCATACAGAACACGATCTGCCCCCAGTGTTCGGACCGCCATTTCCGTGATTCCGGCGGTCGGGTCGGAACCACCAATGCCTGCATAGACGTTCGGTGAATCCTGGATCGCCCGCAACCCCAGTTCATAGTCACCTCCGGTATGCCCGCAGATCAGAGGGACATCGGGATGCCTTTTCGCCATCAGCGCCAGATCACCGGGAGTCGACTCTCCGGTCAGATTGCCTCCGGCTTTGTACCAGGTATGCTGATAAATTAACGCCTTCAACTCGGCAGCACGTTTGATAATCGGATCAATGGCTGGATCATTGCAGCGACTGGAAACCCACAATTTGACACCAATCATCGGACCGTCTTTCACACAACGGTTCAGTTCCGCGATACTTTCATCCACGTACTTCGCATTGAGATACACAAAACCGAAGGCCCGGTTATGCCAGTGGCTGATTGCCTGCAGTACCTGGTCATTCTGCTTGCGAAACTGCTCCGGCGAAGGATCAGTCGCAAACGGCCAGCCCATAAAAAAGATGAGTCGCTCCACGCCCATGCGGTCGGCATAGACCATCAACTGGGCGATACGCTCATCGACGGTCTTGCCTTCCACCCCGGAGAGATGGCAGTGTAAGTCCCAGATCATAGATTACTCTTTCAGATGTCAAACAGTCAGGGAGCAGCTAAGTGAATGCTCGCTTTGGGTGGTTTCGCGTAATGCTGCCAGATCGCATCCGTGCGGACAAGCGCGGGCCCATCATGCACGAGAAACCGATAGTGGCTGATGTGTGGTTTTCCCGGAGTGATTTCCCAGTCTCCCAGGGGGCAGGGCGTGAATACCATATAAGGCATGGAAGGGTGAATCCTTACCGGTTCGGGAAAGCGAAAATTATCGGGGTGGGTTAAAATTGTAAAGCCACTCCAGGGAGTACTCGATTCCGTTCTGCCGGAAATATCGCACCAGTGGGTTCGATCATGGTTGCCATTCGCCCGGGTTTTGCCGTTGGAATTCAGAAACTCACAGTTCTCTTTCGTCCATCCCCGACCTCCGCGAATGGCCATGCCGCCGTAATGATATTCGGGTAGCTTCAGCGGTGATTCGGTCGCGCACCGCAAATCCGAAGTGATATCATACATCCAATAGGCGGGTTCTTTCGCGGGTTGATTCCACACGCGGATAGTCCATGTTTCCAGTAGAGCGGGGGTTTCTGATTCGCCTGTCAGATCTACGTGTTCCTGGGTTACTTTTAATTCTGCATAGACTGGCCCTGTCTGTTTTGAGACCAGGTTTTTGAATCGGACCCGCCCTTTTTTGCTTTTGATTTCCCAGAAGTTGGTCGGGCGTCCCTCAAAGACGGCTTTCGTAAATGCAAGGAACTGACCACTCTGGTGAGCATGGTCCGGGGGGAATTCATCTGAGACAATCATTCCACCAGGCGTCCAGAGGGGATGAATATGCGCGCTACGCCCATACAAAGGGTCCAGTGGTTCGGGGGGCTCACTATGTTGATAATTGTAATTCAATACCGGACGATCGCCGATTAATATCTGATAGGCTTTGTCGGTATCTTTGATCGTCAGCGCCTGCTGCGGGGCAGCAGAACCGGCTCGGATTTGAAACACGCGTGTTTTACCCGCGGCTGTTTTACCAGGCGGAATCCACCAGAGTAGATCTGCAGACTGCTTTCGCTTTTCAATCTGAGCGGGAATCTCGGTCATGTCCCCGTCTGCTGCTTCGACCAGGTAGACCTCCTCCGCCGTGAAGCCGGACTCGGGAAGTTCCACAGAGACGGGTTCGTTTTCGAGTGGCTGTTTCTCTGCCGTGATGCTGACTTCTCCCAATGTCTCCTCAGCGGCTGCCAGGAGATTGGTGGGGACGGAAATCAGGAGCAGAATTAAAAAGAGAAGATTCTGAATCCAGTTTGTAACTAATCTCATTTTGAACTCTCAGTAAGGCCAGGGCGTTGCCCTGCAACTTCCAGTAAGCGTGACTCCATGCTACCGAACCGCTTGTGTCGGTTGCAATATTGGGTTTGCCGATAATCGGGAAACGGACTGAAGAACACACGCCTGTCATTTAACCGGGCGTTGTTTCAGAACTTCATGCAGCAGTTTTCCCTGTTCATCATAGAAACGAAACTGCAATTCCGCTTTCTGCCCCCTGTCTTCCGGTTTCACTTTCACATACAGAAAACCACCTGATGCC
Organism: Gimesia sp.; assembly: GCF_048262075.1. Lineage (GTDB taxonomy): Bacteria > Planctomycetota > Planctomycetia > Planctomycetales > Planctomycetaceae > Gimesia. Next base: position 472,682 of record NZ_JBLXFK010000003.1, on the reverse strand, counting down.
GGCTGAGATGTGTAGGGTTGTTTGACGATGCCTGCCGGATCGGTACCCTTCTTGTCTCCCGGTTTTACTCCCAGGCGGGAATTGGCATCCACCAGCGCACCGGTTGAGAATTCTTCGATCCCGGGGGGATGGATCGAGTGGTATTGCCAGTGACGATCACCACAGATCAGATAAAAGCCCCGCTGGTTCAGACCTTCCTGATCCAGCCACTGGAAAAAGTTATCTCGTTCATGACGGAACCCGCCGATGTTGGTGTGATTGTCTTTTTTTCCTTTGCCATCCGGGCCAATCATCGGCGTGGGAGAGATCAAGACTTTAAATGTAGCGTCCGACTTTTTGAGAGTCTCCTTCAGCCAGTCACGCTGTTTTTTTCCCCAGATCGTTTTGTCTGGTCCATCGGGGGAACGATTGGGGCTGCGATAATCCCGGTTCTCGGTAAACCAGACCTGCAGCAGTTTTCCCATGCGATACGTTCTGTAAGTGATGGGATCAGTGGCAAGTGGATCAACGATGGGAACCTGTTCCCGAAAGATGCGCAGCCCCAGCTCATTGTTCGGTTCACGTTTTCCTGTCAGATCACAGTCGTTATAGCGAAAGTCATGATCGTCTTTTTCCCAGTAGGTAGGTACACTCGAAAACAGATCGACATAGCGTGGCTGCACAAACTGTTCATGCCATTTTTTTCGCATTTCTGCAGGTGTCTGGGCAGCGGGTTTGGCTGGATGATCGTAATACACATTGTCACCCGTGCCGACAAAAAAGTCTGGTTTCAACTTCAGAATGCTCAGCAGCGCCGGGTAACCCAGCTCTTTGTCGTCCCCCTGGTAAGCGGGACGTTTCCCCAGACCATGATGAAAGGCATTGAAGTTCATGCCCGTCACGACCACAAAGCTGATCTCTTTCGCCTGGTCTGCAGCAGGCAGTGTCTCAAAGGTATTGGTAGGCCCGTGCTGTGTCGTCTGCTGATTGGGGCCATACTGCAGACGATAATAGTAGCGCGTACCCGGCTTGAGATCCTTTACCAGGGTTTTCAGCATGTAGTCATGATCAGCTTCCGCCGTCAGCCAGTCTGTATGACTGGAGTCCGTGAAACCCTTGTGAGTCGAAATTTCAAAGCGACCCACACCTGCACTGCCCGGCAGATCTCCACTTTGGTCCAGGTTCTCTGCCGTTAAACGAGATTGTAAGATCACGGAATCAGTATCCACTTCGCCTGCCATCTCTCCCTGTTTCCGATCCGGGAGATCAGCGTCTGCTTCTGGCAGGGAAACAGAAAGCGTGAGATTGAAAAGCAAACAGTAGCTCAGGAATCGTAATCGAACAGGAGTGGGCACGCGCATCGGGTTCTCTCCACATCGTTGGTTAGCAGGATAAATACCAGGAAGGGGACTGGATACAGGCTAACCGAATTCGAGAGCAGACTTCAACTCCCGTATCAATTATGGCAGCAGATAAGGGACCGTATAATAATAGACGGGTACCTGACAGGGGCAGGTCTGTCCGGGAGCAGCAGGTGGAGTGGGCGTGACAGGTGTCGTAGGAATGACTGTAGTCGCGGGTTTAGTCACCTTGGTTTCCGGCTGTTTCGGCGTAGCTGGTTTGAGAATCACGTTCTGAACCAGTTCCATTTCATCCAGAGGCAGACTGTCAGAAGACAGAGATGCCCGTGAAGTGACTTTGCCTGCTTTGACTGCTCTGACACGTGCCTGCAAGGTTCGCGTTTCGTTGGCGGCCAGTTGATCCATCTGAAATGATAACTGTCGTCCCTGTTCGTGGATCAATCCCTCGGGCAGATCCAGGTTCAGGTTCACCGAGTTCTGGTTCTGGCGACCTCGATTGCTTATCAGGATCTCCAGCGGAAAAACCTCTCCTTCAGCGACCACATCCGGTCCTTTGATCTTCAATTCCAGCGACGGAGCTGAAATTTCCGTTGTTGATGTCACGTTCGAAACGAGTGTCACCAGCGAACTGGTTTCCACTTTTCCTTCTTCCGCAAGGTATACTTGGATTTGCAACTCCCGTTCCTCATTCGGCTCCAGCCGCGCAATCTTCCAGCTTAACTGGTTCTGATTGACTTCCGCCGGTGGCGTCAGGTCCACCAGACTCGCGGCGGGGGAGAGTGTCTCATTCACATCGACGTCAAATGCGGTTGTTGTGCCCCGGTTTTTTACGAGAATCGAATAGGTCAGCGTATCAGCGGCCGTTCCCTGTTGGGGAATCGTTTTTCTGATTTCGACGTGTAACTCTTCCTGCTTACCAGGCTCAGGACGAACGGACTCCCTCAAAACTGGTTCGAGAGGTTGTTCCTGACCGACCTGCAAATGTTTGTTGCCCGTGATCCGTTCATGATAGAGGGTGGGGCGAATGGTGGCCCGAGTCTGTGCCTGGGTGCGATCCAGATTGACCAGGGTCCAGCTTTCATCAAATAGAAACCGGTCTCCTGGTTCCAGTTGGCTCACCAGGTCCCCTGCAGTAACCACAGCTTCGACCAGAAATGGCTCGTCTATTCCCGGATCTCGCATTTCACGTTCGATAATTCGGATTCTCTGCACATCAACAGTGAGCTCCGATTCCGCGGCTGTCGGCTCGGGGGGCAGTTCGAAATCCGGCAGTATGATTGGTCGCTCACGCGGTAACATGAATTCATCGCGTGCGGGGGTCGCTGCAATATGCTGCGGAAGTTCCCCAAAGGAGACATACAGCGGATCCGTTTCTGCAAGCACAAATCCATCTACAGCAGGAATTTCCAGCACAATCCGTGAATCAATCAGGTTGTCCTCTTCTGGTTCCGCCTGCTCTACTTCCACGGGAGTGTCTTCTTCCGTTACTTCGATCTCACCTGGTTCGTCAGCGGGCATCGCCAGTAACAGCAGGATCGTCAGGATAATGGCAATCGCGCCCAGTGTCGACGCAACTGACCACTCCGGAGCACTACCAAACAGAGCTTTGAACTTGATTAACCAGGCGGGAGCGTAATCCTCAAACTTGAGGGAGAGGTCGTATTCGACAGCGTCGTCTTCGATCTCTGCGGAATACCAGTCCGATTCACTGGAATTCGCTGTGCTGATCTCATCAGATTCCTCGCGTCCGTTCTCTGCAGACGCGGCGTCTGCACGCGCGCGGCGATTCAGGTCTGAGTTATGATCATCAGCTGGGGGCATCACAAAATCAAATCCGTTGCTTGTGTCTGTCGCCTTTCCTGGCAACAAGCGTCCCAAAACGAAATTAAGTAAAGATACACAGTGCGTGAAAATTAGCAAAAAGAGCCGGCAATGGGAAGTGCGATTTAAAATCCCCCCCAAATCGAGTAAGTTTTTGTGAAAATAGATAGAATTGGATATCGACTGAGAATATCCTGTAATGCGTCGACATAAACATAATGTAACTAATGGTTCATCAACCCTGCCTTTCAGGTCTGATAAGACCTAACCAGCCCAGAGGATTCTCGACATGTCATCGCTCAACCGTCGTACGTTTCTCAAAACTGCTTCCGCAGGATTACTCGCCTCGCAGTTGAATCTCAGTGGAAGTGAAGCCGCTGCTGCCAAACCGCTGTTGCCGGCCAAGGTAGTCGACACCCATACCCACTTTTACGATCCCACTCGTCCCGCAGGCGTTCCCTGGCCGAGGAAAGGTTCGTCCCTCTATCGAACAGTCCTGCCTAAAGACTTCGTCGAACTGAAAAAGTACCAGCCCGTGAATGCCACGGTCGTGGTGGAAGCCAGTAAGCTGGTCGAAGACAATCAGTGGATTCTCGACCAGGCGAAAGACAATCCCGTCATCATCGGCTTTGTCGGTCGCCTCACTCCGGGTGAACCCGATTTTCGTAAGCACCTCAAACGCTTTTCGAAAAATCCGCTCTATAAGGGCATTCGTATTAATCACGATCTGCTCGATCTCGGTTTAAAACAGCGACAGTTTATGGATGATCTGAAACTGATGGCCGACCAGGGACTGCAGGTCGACCTGAATGGCGGCCCGGTGACTCTGAATGGAGCACGTCTGCTGGCGGAGCAAGTTCCTGATCTGCGTATTGTCGTCGATCATATCGGTAACGTCGCTATCAAAGGGGATGAGATCGACCTGCGGTGGAGAGAATACATGGAAGCTCTCGCCGATCAGAAGCAGGTTTTCATCAAAATCTCGGCCCTGGTCGAGGGAGCATCACGTCACCGTCCCGATGCCGTCCCTGCCGACGTCGAATATTACCGACCGACCCTGGATGTCATCTGGAAAAACATTGGAGTCGACCGCATGATTTTTGGCAGTAACTGGCCGGTCTCCGAACGGGCCGCCGACTATGTCACGCTGCAGAAAATCCTGGTCGACTACCTGCAGGACAAAGGTCAGTCGGCCCTCGACAAAGTCTTCTGGAAAAATTCCAAGCTGGCTTATCGCTGGGACAAATATCCCGGTGAATAAATTGCACACAGCGTATCCGTTCCACAACTGAAGAAACCGGCCTTGACTGCTGCCCGTCGATACGCATCCTTTGTGCTCTAAAGTGTGTCGCGCGCGTTGGCACAAAAAAATCGAGTGAACCGCGTGAACCACTGCGAAGATCAGCACTACAAAACCCTCTGGTTTCAGCACGATTTGAAAAATAACAACGCATAACAGACTGCGGATCGACACACTTCACCCCGCTGTCACAGCGAACTAACCAGTTCTCATCCAGGCACCGGTTCCCTGTCGTCACCCATCGCCACAAAAACCATTTCATCCGTTCTTGACTCCTGCCTGTCCTTCCAGAGAATAAATCAACAAAAACAAGGCAACCTCTGATGCAGATCCTGAACCAGGCAGAAACCGGGTTGCCCCAAATAGAATTCAGTGTTGTCGCAAGCAACCGTAAAATGAAAGTGCCAATATTAAGCATGGTGTTCCCACTCTTAGCCATAGACCAAACATAATTAGCCGCAGGGACGTAGCCCCGGTTGAACGCCGAAGTCTGTATAAACCGCGTCTAAAACCATACGGTTGATAACAAAGAAAAAAGGGTAAGCCCGAATATAATTCGGGCCGAGCGCAGCGAGCAGGAGGTCGTAGCTGCAACATGCCTTCCAGTGACAGACTGCTGTGACAACATCACACCCGATACATTTAACAAGCAGGGAGGGAATTTAAGCTTCCGTCCTGGATGAATTCTACCAGATGTAACTTGAGAGCCTGCAGATGAACACGTCGCACCTCACTTTTCATTTTACTACCACGAAAAGCACGAAAGCTCACGAAAATGAATTTGAAGTAAGCTGGTTCTGGATCTGTCAATTTCAATCTACGAAATCAATCCGTCGGATTGCGAGTAGACTTTTCAAAACTGGCAACTCTTTCGTGTTTTTCATGGAAGAAAAAACTACTTCGATTTCACTCCCGCGGTATTCACCGCGATCACCTTGTACTGATACGTCTTCCCTGGTTTGGCGGTTTTGTCGACGAACTCAAACTTCTGCAGCGGCAGCACGGGGGTATCGCCGTAGCTCATGTTCTGGAATAGGGGGCGACCGAAACGGTTGGTCAGTTTTTCGGGGAGTTGCCCGATCTGTTTGCCGTCGCGTTCAATCAGGAAGGCCTGGATGCCGCTTTCGAAGTCGGTGCCCGCTTTCCAGGTGATCGTGCCAGTCGCAGCATCGACTTTGACGTCGGTCGGTGCGGGAGGCGGTGTCTTGTCGCTGACTGCGCCGGTCTTCACGAAGTCCAGCCAGGCCAGCGCGACTGCTTTGTCGGGCAGCCAGTTGGCTTCCGCTTTGTTTCCCTCAAACTGGTCATAAGGGACCGGCATGGTTTCACTGAGCAGCGGAGATAACCAGCCTTTGCTGATCTCTACAGCTTTCAAAGGGGATCCCACTTTGTCTGGCAGACGCAGTTGCAGGCAGGCGTTGAAGAAGGGAATCGCCAGGTAACGTGAGTCGCCGGTTTCGTGGCCCGTGCGGGGATCGGGGGCAAAAGCGATCGGTGCCCCTTTGGCGCGGTAGTCTTTGAACATCGCCAGGCTGCCCGTCCAGGCGCGGCTGAAACGTTTGTTTTCTTTCTCTTTCAGACCCGGATTGGCCACCATCGGAATCTGCATGGCCGCATCAGGGATCTCGGGAGCCTTAATTTCGTCATTAGTCCAGTAACCATACGCGGTTCCCGATTGAAACCAGATCGCCACAATCCGCTCCGGGTACTGCATCTGCATCAGGCTCGACCAGAACCCGCCTCCCGAATGACCCCACAGACACCAGGGGGCGGTGGCGACTTCAGGGTGCCCCGACAGTTTTGCCAGCTTCTGCAGTGATTCGACAAACACTTTGTTCGAACCGTTCCGCGGATCACACCACAGGCGGCAGTTCTGTTCCTTGGCCTGATGAAAACTGGGGCCGAGCAGGGCACAGCCGTTCTTGCGTGCCAACTCCTGCCAGTGCAGGTCGTGAGCCGCCGTGACGCTGCCTGTGCACGAACCCGAACCACAGCCATGCTGATGCACGATGATGCCCCGCACTTCCTTGAGTCCTTGCGGAATCCAGAGCGTATAGGTCACGCCAATCTGCAGCTGCCCCTCTTTTGGATCGGTTGGTTGTTCGTAGGTGGTGCTGTAATACGGCGGCTCGAATGAAGCGTCGACCTTTGGCAGCTCCAGCGGTGCAATGGTTTTGGTTTCTTCAGCAGTGACGGAACAGACAACTGTCTGCATCAGGAACAGAGCGGCGAGGTATATCAGAGGGGCGCGTGATTTCATGGTGTTGATCCATAATTAATTGAAGACTGCTTTAAATTCAGGCAAGTATCCATAGTAAACAAATCGCAACGCTCACACCAGCATCTTGAGCCATCTACAAAGCGGGATTACGAATCGGGAAATGCTGTCAGGTGGATGGCTTCCGATGGCTCATCCAGTACAGAGGCACGCCGATCAGCACCGGGATCAGGCCCAGCAAAGCCAGACCGCGGGCATAATCCAGACTGGCGTAAAGCATGTAGAGACAGGTCAGGCAAAACAGAATCGGCGTGACGGGATACAGGGGAACGCGGAACGGTCGCTCCATCTGCGGCGCTTTGTACCGCAGGATGATCAGACTCAAGCCCGTCAACAGAAAGAAGGTCCAGAACAAGGGAGCCGTTGCGACGAGCAGGGTATCAAAGCCGTCCTGATACAGTTCCCAATTAATGAAGTCGCCATGGATCAGTGTAAACGGCGCATTGATCAGGTGGCGGCCTGATTCCGTTCCTACCAGCAAAATCATGCCGATGGAGATCGCGCCTTGGGAGAGCAACGAATAGAGCGGAGCGTTCACGCGCTGGTTCCAACGAGCCAGAACCGCGAAGAAGCGGTGGTCCATGCCCAGTCGCACGTTCACACGGGAACCGGTAATAATTAGTCCGTTGATGGCACCCAGTGAGGAGATCATGATAATCAGGCTGATAATTTTCGTGCCGTTATCTCCCCAGGCGTTGCCCAGCAGTTCTGCTGCTGGCGTCGAGGAGTTCAGTAGCCCTGCATAGCCCAGCCCCCACAGGTAGGCGAAGTTGATCAGCAGGTAAATAACCAGGATTCCCCCGGTGCCGGCGATCAGGGCCAGGGGGATATTTTTACCAGGTTCTTTGACTTCTGCTGCGACGAACGCCGCATCATTCCAGCCACCAAATGCGTATAGCACAAACACCATGGCCAGGCCAAACTGCAGTTTTGAATCCGGGCTCTTTATTATTGGTGCGACAGCAGTTTCACCAGTTCCCTGCAGTCCCAGGTACAGGCCGCTCACGATAATCGCCGCCAAACCGATGACTTTTGCCAGTGTCAGGATATTTTGCGCCCACTTGCCGACCATCAGCCCCAGCAGATTCAGCAAGATCAGAATACAGACGGAAGCCGTTGCGAGGATAACTGACCAGCCCTCGGGGATCTCATAACCAGAGGCGTTCAGAAACGAAATCGCGTAATCAGCGAAGACATACGACATGATGCCGATATTGCCCGGGTTAATGGCGATGAACTGGGCCCAGCCAAACAGAAAGCCGGTTCCGTTGCCGTAAGTACGCGACAGGAAGACATAGTCGCCTCCCGTCTCCGGAATGGCCGACGCCAGTTCGGCGTAGCACAGCGCCCCGGCCAGCATCAGCAGGCCTCCCAGCCCCCAGATTACAAAGCCGGCTTCGATCGAACCGGCATTTCCGAAGACCAGGCTGGGCACTTTGAAAATCGAAACACCGATCACAATTCCGATGATGATGTTCACTGTGTCCCAGAGGCTCAGCTGTTTTTGAAAGCTTGAGCCCGACGTGGGAACCGGCTCAGATTGCCGTTGCTCTACGGGCATATGAAATACAGTCCCCTGTCCAGCCGGAATGGTAAACGAAAAATGAGGATGGTTCAGGCAGGAGTCGTACCAACCAGTATGGCGACGGGCATCGTCCAGATTTCCATGGTGTCATCCACCGTCAGGGTAAAGCCGGCCTCCTGCAGGAAACCCGCCCCATTGATGGGCTGGCAGTCCACGATGTGCGGGAAATGCTGATGCATCCATTTGTAGGTTTTTTCCAGGAAGCTGTCTTTTTCTCCTTCTTTGGGCAGCGCCATGCAGACGACGCCCAGGCGGCCTCCCGGCTTCAGCACCCGCTTGATTTCTGCCAGCATCGCCGGGATCGTTTCCAGTGGAAACAGTTCCAGTGTAAAGCTCATCGAAACCACATCAAAGCTGCTGTCGTCAAAGGGGAGGGGGGGGGTAATGGCGACTGCCAGCTCCACGCGATCGGCTACACCGGCGTCTGAGACCCGTTTTTCCGAGACGGTTTTCATGCCGTCTGAAATATCAACACCTCTCACCTTGCCCGTCGTTCCCACGGCTTTTGCCAGTGCCACCAGTGAATGTCCGGTGCCGTAACCAATTTCCAGAACTGATTCTCCCTCCTGAATCGCCAGCGCCGTCAGACCCTTTTCCCGGGCCACATGCTCGTTGGAATCGGCGATTGTGTCATAAGAATGGCTGATCCGGTCATAAAACGATTTGGTGAGTTTTTCGTCGGTGGTATCCATGGCTGTGTTCTCCGTACAATCAAGGTGAGAGTTTCATGCCGCCGATTATAAATGGGGGGATAGAACGAGAGAAGCCGCAAGCCGGAAAACTATCGGAACTTCATTAATTTGGAACGGTCAAAAGGAAGACCTGCATCGCCTGCTGCCAAACTGACGGAGCCAGGAAACCTAAGAAAATAGATCTTACGCAAAACGTTGTATTTTGAATTCCTTTCATCGCCGGAGCATGCTACAACATAGAGAGAGCGTTCGCAGAACTCATATCGCAGGGAATCAAACCTTCACGGGCAGTCTGTGAGTGGGGTTTGTTCGAAATGTTCTATGAAGCGCTTCAAGTACCTCTATTAGAATACATTGATGGATCAGGGAATGAGTCCGCGAGGTTCTTGTTCCATGCTGAGGAAGGAACAATTATGCGAAATGTGTTGGCCTTGGTTCTGGCCGGTGGTAAGGGATCACGTCTGGAACCGCTTACCAGGGATCGAGCAAAACCCGCTGTACCATTCGGCGGCGGTTATCGTATCATCGATTTTACACTTTCTAACTGCCTTAACAGCGGACTGCGGCGGATCCTGATTCTGACCCAGTACAAAGCAGCGAGCCTCGACCGGCATATTAATCTGGGCTGGCGGTTCCTCTGCCGGGAACTGAATGAGTTTGTCGATGTTTTACCTCCTCAGCAGCGAATCGACGAACAGTGGTACCAGGGAACCGCGGACGCCGTCTACCAGAATATCTACACCATCGAACGGGCCCGCTCGGAACATATTCTAATCCTTTCCGGCGATCACATTTATAAAATGGATTACTCCAAACTGATTCGCGACCATAAGGAATCCGGTGCGGAAGTAACCATCGGCTGCATCCCCGTTGATCGCGAGGAGGCCACCCAGTTTGGTGTGATGGGCGTCGACGATGACATGCGCGTGGTCAAGTTCGAAGAAAAACCGGCCAACCCGGCTCCCATGCCCAATCACCCGGGCAAAAGCCTGGCTTCGATGGGCATCTATGTCTTCAACACGAACTTTCTGTTCGAACGCCTGTGCTACGATGCCACCCAACTCGACAGTTCACACGACTTCGGGAAGAATATTATTCCGTCGATTATTGACGACCATCTGATTCGCGCGTATCCCTTCCAGGATAAAAACACCGGTGATGGATACTACTGGCGCGATGTCGGAACAATCGACGCGTACTACGAAGCGAACATGGATCTGGTTTCGGTGCATCCGCAGTTAAACCTGTACGATAACACCTGGCCGATCCGTTCCTATCAGCCACCCGATCCGCCACCTAAGTTCGTTTTTGCCCAGAGTGAGGGGAATAAACCACGAGTGGGTCAGGCCGTTGACAGTATGGTTTGCGCAGGCTCGATTATCTCAGGTGGTCGCGTCAGCCAGTCGATCATTTCCTCGAATGTCCGCGTTAACAGCTGGGCAGAAGTCGATAATTCGATTTTGTTCTCGGGCGTGAATGTCGGACGGCATGCGAAAATTCGCAATGCGATCATCGATAAGGGAGTATCCATTCCGAAAGGCTGCGAGATCGGCTACGACCTGGAAGCAGATAAAAGCCGTGGCTTTGCGGTTTCTGAATCCGGGATCGTTGTCATCGGCAAAATGGATGGGTTCCCCGCGAAGGTTGAACCCTGACCGCATGCTTCAGGCCTGATACCGGTGTTACGCCGGCATCAGGCGCTGCGCATAAAAATTCCCGGAAGCAGTAGCCCAGGGGGGGGAAGGACTTGTACTACTTCCGGGAGGCGATTGTACGCTTTTGTCTTTTCACGCCTGATAGACGTGCCTCATAAAACACTCCCTTTTAAAAGCTTCAAAAAAGATCGATGCCACAGCATCCGTGCCTTTGGCATTCGATCTTTCCACTGAGTGAATGAAATCGCTCAGCGGACACTAGTGTATTCTTGAAGGTTGAAAAAGGAATTGATAACGGTCATTCTGAGGTGTGATGTTATCAGGAATGGTTTGTTTGATGTTTTAAATATCAGCGTGAACGCCAATGGTGCGGGGAGAATAGAAAGTCATTTTGAATCGGTCAATACCAATCTCAAACGATTTTTTAAAAAGCATTCTGAATACGAATTCAGCGTGTAAATATTTCAAAAAAACACGGAATCAAAAACTTCGAAAGGATCTGGCATCATGTTTCGACAACTCTTATTACTTCTGGCTGTCTTTTGCAGTCTGAGCCAGCTTGCTCCCGTCAAATTAGCTGCGGCAGAGAAGCAGAAACCGAATATCATTTTCATTATGGCTGATGATTTAGGCTACGCAGAACTCGGTTGTTACGGTCAGACCAAAATCAAAACCCCCCAGATCGACAAGCTGGCAGCGGAAGGGATGAAATTCACGCAGGCTTACGCCGGTTCGATGGTCTGCCAGCCTTCACGCAGCGTTTTGATGACAGGCCAGCACACCGGGCACACCGCCGTGCGTGCGAATGACCTGAACCAGTTGCTGTACGCAGAAGACACCACCGTCGCCGAAGTACTCAAAGATGCAGGCTATGCCACCGGCGCGTTCGGCAAATGGGGACTGGGATATGAAGGAACTCCCGGCCGACCCGGACAGCAGGGCTTCGATGATTTCACAGGTCAACTGCTGCAGGTACACGCCCACTTCTATTATCCTTTCTGGATCTGGAAGAATGAGAACAGGCTCATGCTGCCGGAAAACGAAAACAATCAGCGAGGTCGCTACATTCACGATCTGATTCATGAAGATGCCAAAGCATTCATTCAGAAAAATAAAACGCAGCCCTTCTTCGCTTATCTGCCTTACATCATTCCTCACGTGGAACTGGTGGTGCCAGAAGAGTCAGAAAAACCGTATCGCGGTCAATTTCCCAAAACTCAAATTCTGGATCCCCGTCCCGGGTATATTGGTTCGGAGGATGGACTGACGACGTTTGCCGGCATGGTCTCCCGCCTGGACGATCATGTGGGGGAAATTGTCACGCTGCTGGAAGACCTGGGGATTCGTGATAATACGCTGATTATTTTTACCTCTGATAACGGCGGGCAGGGGGGGGCCTGGAAAGAGATGACCGATTTCTTCAACGGCAATGCACCGCTCAAAGGCCATAAAGGTTCGATGTACGAAGGAGGTCTGCGCGTGCCCTTCATTGCGAACTGGCCTGGAAAAATCGCTGCGGGAAAAACCTCAGACCTGCAGATCGCGTTCTGGGATGTATTACCCACACTGGCCCAGGTAGCGGGGACTACGGTTCCATCCGGTGTCGATATCGATGGCATCTCATTTCTGCCCACATTGCTGGGGAATGGGAATCAGCCAAAACACGAATACCTTTACTGGGAATATACCAAAGGGAAGATTCGCTCGCGTGCGATTCGTCAGGGAAACTGGAAAGCCGTCCAGAACCGTATGAATCGGCCGATAGAACTTTACGATCTGGGCCAGGATATCGGCGAGAACAACAACCTCGCGAAACAGCATCCCGAAAAAATCAAAGATCTGCAGCAGATCATGCAGCAGGCTCATTCCGAGCCACGGGAATTTCCCCAGACTCTGAAGCCGGTCGGCATCAAAGGTTACGTGAAGTAACGCGCCATGAATCTTCAGGGGGATAAAAAGAAAACCGCAGCCCGGTATCAGGCTGCGGTTTTTAATTGGTTCTGTTTTTACTTCTGGTTAGTTAGCCAGATCCCACCACCAGCGACCAACGGGCAATGCGGGGGCTTTGGACTGAACGGAAACGGCTCCGACTTCGGGAGACACTTTCAGGTTCTGCTGATTTTTTACAACCGAGTTCGTATCGACTCGCACGCCGCCGGCAACCTGTACGACAACATCTTTGCCGTTGTAGACGCGGTGATTGACCACGGTATCCACCGTGTGAGCTGCTTCGAATTCAGCCGGGCGATAAGCACCATTGGCGGCAAAGGCAGTCATTTCCCAGCCGGCACGATTCGCCAGTTGTTCGTTTCGCATCAGCGCGGCGACCAGTGCCAGATCGAAAATATTCTGCAGGTCAGCATAAACCAGATCCTGGCGAGCCAGTTCCTGATAATGTTTTGTAAAGTTGGCAGCGAATTCGCGGTTCAGCTTTTCAGCCTGACCTGTCCGTAACCGTTCACCCTCTTTGGTGACGATCTGGTTTTCTGACTGGCAGAGTACCGAGGAACCAACGACCTGGTATGCAGTGCGTTGCGGATTATGCAGGACCGAGTCGTATTTCATGGTCAGCCACCAGCGGAGTGCTTCCAGATTCATAGCACTTTTGCTGTTCTCTTGAGCCAGCAGATCGAAGTAACTGGGGATGTTTTTGCCAGCATCCAATTTACCGATGCCGATCAGTTTCATGCGGTAGTCTGCTTCAATCAGCACACGGGCGACACGCGAGGTATCAGGAACACCGTACAGGGTAATGTCCTGTACTCCCAGTTTTTCTTTGAGCTGTTTTGTATAATTTCGCACGCCGGCACCCGCACTCAGGGGGCCACGGGCATTAGACTGAGTGACAAATTCTTTCACGCGTGCCAGACCTTCTGCACGTGGATCGAAGGAGCATCCGAAGATTTCTTCACCCTGGTCTGAGAACGTTCGCAGGATGGTCACCAGGTCATCCAGTTGCAGCACAGGACGACCACTTTCTACACCTAAGGCCAGACCCTGCTCATTATAAATCCAGGCTTCGGCCGGCCCGGCGATCACGATTTCCTGATCTTCCGGATAGACGAAGATATATTCGACTTTGGTCAATCCCGCCAGCATTTTCATCGTTTCCACAGGGGAACGACCTTCTTCAATCAACTGCTGAACTTCTTTTTCCAGGCGGGTCAAAGAAATCAGTCGCAGCTGGCTGTTCTGGGCAACATTCTTATTCAAGCTGGCTTTACGGGCTTTAATACCCAGGGCTTCCAGTTCGCCTTTCAATTCCTGTTTGCTGATATGATGCAGCATTCCGTGAGGATCAACGCGGACACCAGCGGAGAACTGACGAAGTGAACCTTCACCAGATCCGTCGTCGATCCACCCACCTGAAGTCTGTGATTGAATCAGGTCAATCAACTCGGTGAAGTCAGCCAGTTGAGATCCACCAGCCAGCGACATGGCCTGAGCCCGTTCGCCCATGGCTTTCGTGCGTTCATCAGCCAGAGGGATACGGTTGATGGTTCCCAGGGCAGCGATAAAGTCACCGGAGTCCATCTGGGCTTTGACAACCATTCTGAGTAAGAGAGTACGTTCCTGCAGGTTGGCCACTGTTTCAGCAATTTCAATCGCCTGTCCGAATTCCCCTGCTGACAGATGTGCGGCAACCTGTTCTTCAGTTGATACGCGTGGCATTTCAACAACTGGTTTTGTTTCCGCTACAGGAGGAACCGCGACGGTTTCCTGAGCTTCCAGGACCAGCGGCGTTTCGACCGGAGCCTGAAACTCTTCTGATACTTTTTCCACAGTTACTTCAGGCTGGGGATTCACCAGATAAAAGGTGACTCCCAGAACAACAGCTAAACAGACAACGGTTGCCAGAACTGAAACAACACTGGAGCCGACGCGAGGGTGATTAGGGCGCATGGACGCTCTCCAAATGGCACAACTTATTAACGGACAAACTTGCAGTTCGGATATGCACGTACTGCAAGATGGGAAGTTTAAGGACTTTATGTACTAGGATCGTCCAACTTTGCCCTGACGTCAAGCATAATCTTAAATTTCTTGGTCTTCCCAATTCAGCTCAGCTCTGACATCCAAAGAACAGTTACAAGTAGTAGAATAGAAACACTTCGTTCAAATTCAGAAACGCCTTAAAACTCCTGCGATCGCTTTAGAAAGAATATTCGTGCCAGAACTGCCTGAAGTTGAGACCATGGTCCGCGGAATCCGTGAATCGGTGGAAGGTCGCAAAATTAAAGACTTTCGTACCTGTGACTGCCCGTGTAAACCCATTTCCATGAAGCCGGGCTTTAAAACCATTCAATCAAAAGCTTTAAATCAAACCGTGACCCGCGTCTGGCGTCGTGCGAAACGGGTGATCCTGGATCTGGAGAATGGATATTCGTTCGTTATTGAACCGCGGATGACTGGACTGATGTTACTTGCAGACCCACCCGATACTGGACACCTGCGTCTGGAGTGGCTGCTGCAAAAAGGACGCTCCAGTCGATCACTCTGGTTCTGGGATCGACGTGGACTGGGAACGGTTCAACTGCTCAGTCAGGCGGAACAGGAAACGGTTCTGGGACCGCAGAAACTGGGCCCCGATGCCCTTGAGATTACCGTCAACGAGCTGAAACAGCGGCTGGCGAAGACCAGCCGCGCCGTGAAGGTCGCTTTACTGGATCAAAAAATGGTCGCGGGAATCGGCAATCTTTATGCCAGCGAAATGCTGCACCAGAGCTGCATTCATCCCGAACAGACAGCAGATCAGTTGTCTGCAGCAGAAATCAAAGCATTGCACAAAGCGATGCAGCAGATTCTGAAAACCGCCATTCGCTATGAGGGATCGACTCTTGGCGATGGAACCTATCGAAATGCGCTCAATCAGTCGGGCGGCTATCAGAACCAGCATCGCGTGTACGGTCAGGAAGATAAAAAATGTCCGTCCTGCAAGGGAGCGCAGATCATCCGAATTGTCCAGGCCCAGCGTTCTACGTTTTTCTGTCCCTGTTGTCAGGTCCTGCAGTCATAAACAATATCAACCCGCTGTTTCCCGATCAGGTAACGCTGCATCCCTAAGCGGTATGATAAATCTGAGAAAATTCGCTGATTTGAGGGGAGAATTGACGAATCATGCTTTTCTCTACAGACAATTTTGGAATAAGATCGTCTGAGAGATGTTAAGGCGATTTCGCAGCATCTGATTCGGATCTCATACCCACTGGTAATCCATGTCGTATCGTGCATTCAAAAAACTGCTGGGGGAAACCAACCTCGAACGCAAGTGTCGCTACCTGTTTGGTGGCGGATTGCTCGTATTAATTACGGCCAGCTTTTCATTGAATACCTGGTTGAACAATCAGGTGTTGAACGATCAGAACATTACCTCCGCCCGTTTACTGGTTGCGCCGATCATCCTGGAAAAACACTGGAAATGGTCCGAATCGAACGATCAATACCGTATGCTGATCGAAAAAATTGCGCAGTCAGTCAAGCCTAAGGATCTCGGCGACTACAGCTGGGCGGTCTTTAAAGCGAATCCATCCAATGCGGATTCCAAGGAGCGTCCTATCGACAGTGCCGGCTATGAAGCGCTGGAACGCATCAAACAGGGTGAGAACGAAATCTTTTACCGCGATGAAGCGGAAGGGAAATTTCAGTATTACGGTGCCATACACGCGACGGAATCCTGTGTCTCCTGCCATCGACTCCGCGATGATCCCGATCTGGAACTGGGAGGGCTCATCGGAATCGTCAATATTCGCTTTCCCTCACAGAAGGTCGAACAGGCACAGAACTGGAACAATGCCATCAACCTGGCTTCAGCTCTCGTGACAGCCGTGCTGGCGATGCTGGCCGCTTATGCGATCGTTCGCTACGTGATTGTCAAGCCGGTACTCCACCTCAAGGATGTCAGCGACCAGATTGCACACGGCAACCTGGACTTGCGGGCCGACATCCGCACGGGAGACGAATTTGAAGAACTGAGCTATGCCTTCAACCGCATGCTTCGTCACCTGGTCACCGTGCAGGAAGAACTGCGGACCGTCAATACCGACCTCGATACCAAAGTGGACGAACTGGCGCAGGTCAACCTCAGACTCTATGAAATGAACAAACTCAAAGACGAGTTCCTGGCGACCATGAGCCACGAACTGCGCACGCCTCTGAACAGTATTCTCGGTTTCAGTGATCTGCTGGCAAATTCCAAAGATCTCAATGAGAAGCAGAAACGTTATGTCAGTAACATTCAGATGTCTGGCAAAAACCTGTTGGCTCAGATCAATGATGTCCTCGATCTGGCAAAAATTGAGAGCGGTAAAATGGAACTGCAGCTTTCCGAAATTTCCGTGGCTGATCTGATTGAACGTCGGGTAGGCAATATGCTTCCCCTGGCGGATAAGAAGAATATTGAGCTGACCTCCGAAATTGATCCGAAGATTCCGATTCTGTTTCAGGACTCCATCAAAATTCAGCAGATTCTCAATAACCTCCTTTCCAATGCCATCAAGTTTACCCCGGAAGGTGGCAGAGTCCATGTTGCAGCAAAACTCTGCGAAGAGGACCCGAAACACATGGACCTCATTGTGGAAGATACAGGGATTGGCATCCCCCTGGATGAACAGGCACATATCTTTGAAAAATTCCGCCAGGGAAAATCTTCTTCCGAATCGCGGGATACGATGAGCCGTTCTTATGAAGGGACGGGACTGGGGTTATCGATCATTCGCGAACTTTCCAAGTTACTCGACGGCGAAGTCTTTCTGGAAAGTGAATTTGGTCGAGGCAGTACGTTTACCGCACGCCTGCCTGTTCGCATGAGCCTGTCTCCGGAGGGCATTCTCACGGACCTGGATGATACTTCTGTCGGCATGAATCGCATCAAAACATCCGATCTCAAGGTTTATTCCCGGGAAAAACTCGGGGAGAACGAACATTCTGAGACGCGCACTCCTTGAATCTATGACTGTCAGTGCCTACCCTTTGCTTTCTGGTAGACAGTCCAGGCTGTCGGACCTCTTATTTACATCCCATCTTGATTCAGGAACCTGCTCTCGTGGCTTTGGAGCTGAAAAATCCACATAGCGTAATGGCGGCTCTGCAAACCCGCCCGATTGATGTCACTGAGATTCGTCTCACTGCAGGTTCAGCGCAAGGGAACTGGGGAGATGTCGCCGATGAAGCACGCAGCCAGCGGATTCCCGTCGTAATCAAAAAATCAGCCCCGCAGAAAATGAAACGCCGCCAGTCTGAAGACCAGGGACGTCGGACTGCGGGTTCTGTTGCTCTGGTCAAACCACGGAACCCTTCGGTACTCAGCGAACTCTTTCCCGCTTCAGAGCAGGGCGGGGAAACTAGCGGTCTCTGGCTGGCGCTGGACTGCATTCAGGATCCGCACAACATCGGTGCCATTTTTCGAACGGCAGCTTTCTTTGGAGTGCGAGGGATTGTGTTGACCAAAGACCGTTCCGCCCCCATCAACGCGACCGTTTATGATGTCGCCTCCGGGGGGATGGAAGCAGTTCCGTTCGCCGTCGAAACCAACCTGAGCCGATCGATCACCCAGGCAAAAGAAACCGGTGTCTGGGTGATGGGCACCTCGGAACATGCTGAAGAGGACGTGTCCACTTTCTCCCAGGATCGTCCCTGGATGGTGGTGATAGGCAATGAAGAGAAAGGACTCCGCCGACTCACCCTGGAACAGTGTGATGTTGTCACACGCCTGACCCCCACCGGGATAGTGGATTCCCTTAATGCTTCTGTCGCCGCAGGCATCATGATCGCCCGCTTTTCGCCGTTTGGTCCTGGAGCAAAATAAGTTTCTGGATCAGTCTCGTACGATTTTCATGCGATAACAGTGAGAATCTGCAAAATGTCTATAATCGTTACATGCTTCGTTTCCCGTAGCGATTAAGGCTTATTTTGTCCGAGCCTGTCTGCCTTCAGCCACTTTCGACATTCTGGCACCTGCAGATTATTTTGGTTGTATGAGAAATACCTGCTTATAATGCATTGAGACGCATGCTTCGAATCGGATTCGATCATTTCGAAGAGTAATCCTTGGAATTCATTTCGGATTACTTGCGAATTGAATGCTACATTGAAGGTACAGGTTACGGGAACTCCGCCTGACAGACGTAGGCGTCTGCTGGTAGCGCGTGGGTTCCACCGAACAAAAACAATGCAGGAAAATCAATCGTGACAAATTATTTAGTGACCGGCGGCGCAGGATTTATTGGCTCTCATCTGGCAACTCGTCTGATCAAAGACGGTCATCGCGTCCGCGTCTTCGATAACTTAAGTACAGGCGCACTACATAATCTGGAACACATTAAAGACGATGTTGAGTTCGTGCAGGGAGATCTGCGGGATCTGGCAGCCGTCGAACAAGCCACCGCTGGTGTCGAGATTGTTTTCCACCAGGCCGCTCTGGCCTCTGTTCCCCGTAGTGTGGAACATCCACTCGATACACATGAAGCTTGTGTGACGGGAACCATTAACGTGCTTGATGCTGCTCGCCGCTCTGGTGTGCAGCGCGTGGTTTATGCCGGGTCCAGCAGTGCGTACGGCAATCAGAAACAGATGCCCAAACACGAAGGTCAGACTCCGGAAGTGCTTTCACCTTACGCCGCTGCCAAGCTGGCAGGCGAATTGTACTGCCAGGCTTTTGCCAATTCTTACGACCTGGAAACCGTCCGCATTCGTTACTTCAACGTCTTTGGTCCCCGCCAGGACCCCAACAGTCCTTATTCCGCGGTCATTCCATTATTTACTTCCGCCTTGCTGGAAGGACGCCGCCCCATGATCTTCGGTGATGGCCTGCAGTCTCGTGATTTTACGTTCGTCGACAATGTGGTACAGGCAAATCTCCTGGCTTCACAGGCACCGGCGGACAAAGTCTCCGGGAACGTTTATAACGCTGCCTGTGGCAGTTCGTTGAACCTGATTGACCTGCTGAAATTCATCTGTGATCAGTTGGACAAACCATATGATCCCGATTTCCAGCCCGAACGAACAGGCGATGTCAAACATTCCTGGGCCGACATTTCTGCCGCACAACGTGACCTGGGTTACGAACCTGTTGTGGAAATCGAAGAAGGCCTGCGGAGAACCATTGACTGGTACGCAGGTACCGCCAAAACCGAATCTAAAAAATGTCTGGGCGGCTGTTGATCAGTCCTACTGTGGCTTTGAAAAACTGATTCTTCACTAGTTACGTTATTTATGCACCCGCAGATTT
Organism: Gimesia sp.; assembly: GCF_048262075.1. GTDB lineage: Bacteria > Planctomycetota > Planctomycetia > Planctomycetales > Planctomycetaceae > Gimesia. The sequence continues at coordinate 452,785 of NZ_JBLXFK010000003.1, read as the reverse complement.
TTATTGATCAGGACCCGTTGTCGTGAATACTGACTTTCAACCTCTGGACCAGCAATCGGATTTTGCCATCGACGGTATGGAAGAGAACGCAGAAATCAACTCTTCCGGACCTGGTGTGGATATCCTGAGGCTCCTGCTGCGCAGTAAGTATCTGCTGGTATTGGGGCTGGCAGTTGGTCTGTTACTGGGGCAGGCTGCTTATATGAAGCTGGGACCGATCTTTTCGGCAACCACGAAAATTCAGGTCTCACAGAAAAATCCGGTACCGATTAAGGATGGGGAAATTCAGACCTTTGGTGAACTGACGGCTCATATTGATGTGATCAAGAGTCCGCGGATTGTCGGAGAGGCCGTCAAAGAAGCCAAACTCAATCAATTGCCGTCACTGGCAGGCGAAAAAGATCCGACCCAGGATATTATCGATACCCTAAAGGTTAAACGAATTTCCGGTAACGACCGTGCGTTCCTCAACATCCTGACCATTACCTATGAAAACCCGAATGCCAAAGATGCCGAGGCCGTCACACAGGCCATCGTAGACGCCTACAAGCGTTATCTGCATGAAGTTCGTGAGGAAAATACAGAAGACATTATTCAGCAGTTGAAGCAGGCTGAAAAACAGATTGCTACTGAGCTGGAACTGAAGAAAAACGAATACCAGAAATTCCGCGAAAATGCACCGCTCTACTGGGAGAGTACTCCCGGATCCGAAGCAGCTGTCGCTGGCAGCACCAATGTGCATCAGGAACGGGTGAAATCCATTGATAACGAACGTCGCCTGAACCTCTTGAAACTGACGGAACTCAAATCAAAAATCGATTCACTGAAAGCAGCCATTGCCAGCGGTGAATCAAAAGAGACACTCGAACTGCTGGCGCAGCAGTTTCTCATGGGACAGACCCGCGGACAGGCTGCTAATGGAAACACAACCGAAGGTCAGATTGCTTCACCGGCAACCAGCCAGCTGGACCGGGCCCGCACTGCCTTGGAAACGCATTTAATGCCATTATTGATTCAGAAGAATCGACTGGAACGCGACTTTCAGAAAAACCATCCCGATCTGGACGCAGTCAATCGCAGTATTGAAACGATCATCAATCTCTATCGCCGCCAGGGACTCGATATTTCTGCAGAGAATCTGGAATCAGGTGAATTTCAGGTCGCGAAAACCAAAGACGTGGATTTTGTGAATGTGTATCTCAAGTCCATGGAGCAGCAATTTAAAGAGCTGGAGAATCGGGAACTGGAACTGACAAAAATATTCGACCAGGAAACCGAACTGGCCAAGAAAATTGGAAACTTCCAGGTGGTCGATCAATCTTACAATGAAGAAATTGCCCAGCTCAAATCACAGCGCGATAACATTTTCAAACAGTTGCTCGTTGAAAGAGTTTCGCAAGGCAACAGCGGGTACACGCTGACTCAACTGGCACCTGTGAAAGATGAACTGGTTATCAAACGTCAGTTGAAATTCCTGATGGCCGGTACAGCAGCAGGACTCGGGCTGATCCTGGCGTTTGCTTACTTCCGTGAAATGCGGGATACGACCATGAAGTCCGTCGATGAAATTCGAAATCAGCTGCATCTGCCCATCCTGGGAGAAGTCCCTTCATTCGCAGAAAGTGATGCAGCCGTTGATGAAAGCGAATTTGCTCCCGCATTATGGTACTACTATCGTCCTGCCTCGCGAGAAGCAGAAGCGTTCCGCTCACTGCGGACCTCTCTGTTGTTGAAAACAGATCGCAGCGGCGCGAAAGTGCTGCAGATGACCAGTGCTGAGCCCGGCGATGGAAAAACCACTTCCATTTCCAACCTGGCGCTGGCGATTGCTCAAACAGGTAGAAAAGTACTGATTGTCGATGCCGACCTCAGGCGACCTACAATTCATAAACTGTTTGGACTCGTTAATTCTGTTGGCCTGGGAGATGTGTTGTCCGGTGAGATCGATGTGCAGACTGCGATTCGGGAAACCCGTGTCGAACATCTTTCGATACTGACTGCGGGGACGTTGCCTGAGAATCCTTCCGAGATGCTGATGTCACGAGGGTTTTCTGAACTGGTAAATCAGCTGCGTAATGAATACGACTATATTCTGATTGATACTCCGCCTCTGGTGGTCGTCAGCGATCCATCGGTGATTGCTTCCATCGTTGATGGTGTGCTGCTCGTTGTTCGAATTGACAAGAACCGACGTGGCGTGATCCGAAAGGTACAGCAGATTATCCAGACCAATGGGATCAAAGTCACAGGTCTCCTGGCGAACGGCGTTCAATCCGGGAAATTAGGTGACTACGACTACGGTTCGGGACCCGGGTACAGCGACTACTATATTATTCCCTCAAAAGTCCAGGCGAAGCAGGCAGACATTGCTGCGAAAACGAAACTCACCCACTGAACGTGGTGTGGAGTCTCTGCAGAAACGGGGACTACTCTAATTCAATATCCAGTTCTTCAATCTTACGATACAGGCTGGACAGTCCAAGCTTCAGTCGCTTGGCCGCTTCCCGTTTATCCGCGCTGTCTTTCAGTACGCGTGTAATATGCATTCGCTCATAATGCCGGAGCGCCAGCCGCAGATCGTCTACATCGGGTAACGGAGGTTCATTCTGATGAAGTTCCGGAGGCAGGTCGTTCAGGCAGATCGTAGTTTCGTCACACATCATCACCGCGCGTTCGATGGCATTATCCAACTGACGAACATTTCCTTTCCATTCAGCGGACATCAGTGTGCGAATGGTTTCACTGGTCGCTCCGGTGACCCGTTTTCCCATTTTACGGGAGTGCTTGGAAATGAAGTATTCGACCAGTTCCGGAACATCATCGACACGTTCCCGTAACGCCGGGATATGAATTTTCATACCATCCAGGCGATAAAACAGGTCTTCTTCGAACTCACCTGACTTGACCATCTCAGCCAGGTCCTGGGTAGTCGAAGCGATGAGCCGCACATCGACTTTCACCGGCTCGGCACTCCCCAGCGGCAGGATTTCGCCGTATTCGATCGCCCGCAGCAGTTTGCCCTGCGTTCCCAGCGGGAGTTGAGAGATTTCATCCAGATACACGGTTCCCCCATCAGCATTTTTAAAGACGCCAATCTGCTCGGATGAGGAATACTGGAGCGAACTGTTAGCCGATCCAAACAATTGAGACTCAAGCAGTTCAATCGGTCGCATGCCACAGTTGACCGCCAGGAAGCGTTGTTCGCGATTGGGACCATTCGAGTGGATCGATCGGGCAAACAGCTCTTTCCCGGTCCCCGATTCACCTGACAGCAGCACATTGGAATTCGTCGCTGCAATTTTTCGAATCGTACTCTGCAGTTTCTGCAACGCCTTACTGCTGCCGACGACTTCTTCTAATCCCGGGCTGCGGGCCAGTTCCCTTCGAAGAATCTGGTTCTCGTAGAATATTTTCTGGTACTCGAACAGGCGATTCAACTTATGAGACAGATCGTCAAAGATGACCGGCTTTACCAGGTAGTCGAAGGCACCCGCTTTGAAGGCGGAAATTGTATTTTCCACAGTCGCATAAGCGGTGATGATCAGTACGAAGATATTTGGTTTGATGTTCTGTAACCGTCGCAGGAGTTCAATACCATCTCCATCAGGCAACTGAACATCACAGATCGCGACGTTAAAATCTCGATCACGGGCCAGTTCCAACGCTTTGGCTACAGTAGAAGCCTGCATGGTTTCATAACCTTCGCTGGTTAGGAATTCCGCCAGCGAAGTCCGAATGACTTCTTCATCTTCGACAATCAGTACGGATCGATTGAGTTGCACGTTGGAGTTCGTCCTGTTCTTCATTTAGTTTAAGTCGTTACAAATTTAATTTCTTTTGCCGGGCCGGGAGGAATATCTGCTTCTCCCTCTAACTCCTCACAATTGAGGGAGACAATGAACCGGGCACCATCTTGTACTGTATCATCAATTTCGATTGTACCGGAATTCGAGTGTTCGAGGATATTTTTACAGACAAACAGTCCCAGCCCCGTTCCTTTGGCCTTCGTAGTAAAATAGGGTTGAAACAGCCTGGCTTTATCTTCTTCGCGGATGCCTTCCCCCTCGTCGTGGACCGAGATGATAATCTGCCCCTCGCGGGCTTGGGTCGTAATCTCGATCGATTCCCCTTCCTCTGTCGCATCCATCGCATTCAGGATCAGGTTCAGGAAAACCTGTACGAGCTGGTCACGCACTACCTGCACGACAGGCAGATCCTCGGCAAAGCGGGTGATGATATTCTTACCTTTTTTCCGTTTGTAGTATTTTGAAATGTTGAGCGATTCCGTAATCAGATCATTAATCTGACAGCGATTCCGCTCGGTAGTCGCCGGGCGGCTGAAGTCGATCAGCTCACGTAGAATTCGCTGAATCCGTCGCAGCTGGGCATCAACTTCATCCAGCCGCTTATTCGTATATTCATCATTATTATGGCGGTTGAGCAGTTGTACGAGGGAACTGATTCCCGCCAGCGGGTTTCCCACTTCGTGCGCTATACCCGCTGCCAGCAGACCGAAGGCGGCATGTTTTTCCTGCTGGACCAGCAGCGCCTGTGATTCCTGCAGGTCACTGGTCCGGCGGGCAATGCGATCTTCCAGCAGTTCCTGGTTCATCTTCAACTGCGAGTTGGCCAGCGAAAGCTCCATACTCGTGCGTTTGACCAGTTGAGAAAAGGCGATGCTCGCCCACGCGACCCAACCCATCCAGACAATCATCAACAACAGCTGTGTGACCCAGTCTGACGGGCGGTTGGAAAATAACAGCGTCGAATAACTGATCAGATGCAGTCCCAGTGTCAGATAAGCAATCTGAGGCGAGTGCCGGATGGAACAGACAATCAGCGATAACAGATAATAAAACCGAAACGGACTGTTTAATCCGGCGTCATAATGACAGAGCAGCCCAATGAACAACGCTTCCATCACCGAAATGATCAGCGGCCATTCACCCAGAAAGACGCGACCTCGAAAGCTCATGTAAGTATCTGCCAGGGCGTAGATCGCACCTAATGTCAGAATCCAGTTCAACTGGGGGACCTGAATGGCAGAACTGTTTCCGCCAAAATTGACCAGTACATAACCGACACACAGCCCGAACCACCGAATTCGCAGAGTAATTTCTTCCGCCGGTAGTTCCCAGGTATAAGCATCATGGTGGATGCGGGGAGCCGTCAGGGGAGCAGGTGCTTCCGCCGGACGATCCTGCATCGCGTCGCCTGGTTCGCTCTGATTCTCCACGTTTAATGGGTCATTCATGGTAGAAATGGAAATTCTGTGTCGTGCTTCTGATTCGCTGCAATATGAGATTCTGACTGACTACCATGTGTGGTAAACAGAATGCGGAAATTCAAATGTGAATGCCAGACTCGATGGCATCGCATCAATGAAGCTATACTATCACGAAACTGAAATTGATCTGCAATTACACATTCGCTATTTTGAGCGAGAAGTCAACGAATTTTACTGTACAAACAGGTAAAACCAGTACCTGTGAGAGCTCAAACTCACGGACAGTCTGAGCCTGATTCGTAAAAACAATCCATGTATGATTTTATATATGCAAAGAGATCACAGAAAGAGTGGGACGAATTCCGGGAATCAGCGTGACTCCCGTGAGCAGATCCATTTCTTTCCGTCGCTCAAAACGTATAGAATGCTAAAGAACATTGTAGACATTCAGCAGGATTATAGATCCGGATAGATTGGGAATTTATGAAAATCGTCGTAGCGAGCTCAGAAGCGATTCCATTTGCCAAGACAGGCGGATTGGCCGATGTGGCCTCTGCCTTGTCAAAATCGCTGGCAGCAGAAGGGCATGAAGTCAGCCTGTTTCTGCCTTTTTATCCCCAGTCGACAGCAAAACGTGGGTTTTCTCCTGACGATTTCGAACCTTGCTCTGAAAAGGTGATGATCCCTGTGGGCAGCAAGCAGGTGGAAGCCAGTCTGCTGAAAGCCTCCTTTCCCGATTCGAAAGTGAACGTCTATCTGATCGATCAATCTCGCTATTTTGATCGTGCGGAACTCTATCATGAAAATGGCCGTGATTATCAGGACAACTGTGAACGGTTCATCTTCTTCAGTCGTGCAGTGATGGAGTTCACATCACAGCTCAACCTGCAGCCGAACATCATCCATTCCAACGACTGGCAGACCGGATTGATTCCAGCGTTGTTGAAAATTGAATATCAGCATCAGCCCGGATTCGAAAACACAGCCGCCGTATATACGATTCATAATATGGCCTTCCAGGGACAGTATTGGCATTGGGATATGCTGCTGACCGGTATTGACTGGAAATATTTTAATCGGCATCAGATGGAATATTTTGGTCAGTTGAATCTGCTCAAGACTGGGATCGTCTTCTCGGATATGATTACCACGGTCAGTCCCACTTATGCGAAAGAGATTCGCACTGAGCAATTCGGTTACGGCCTGAATGGCGTACTCGAATCGCACGCCGAACGACTGGTCGGTATTCTGAATGGAGTCGATACCAGCGAGTGGAACCCTGAAATCGATCCGCATCTGGCCGCGCATTATTCGGTTGAAACGCTCTCTGATGGCAAGGCAAAGTGTAAAGCAGCGTTACAGGAACGCATGGGACTGCCGCTAAAACCGGATGTCCCCCTGTTAGGCGCAATCTCCCGGATGACCGATCAGAAAGGATTCTCCCTGATTCTGGATGCTGCCGAAATCCTGCTGGCCACTGACGTCCAGATGGTCTTTTTAGGAACCGGCGATCCCCGACATGAAACTGCCTTCTCTGACCTTGCGAAACGTTTCCCGGATCAAGTTGCAACCTATATCGGCTTTGATGAAACGCTGGCGCACCAGATCGAAGCCGGTCTGGATATTTTTCTGATGCCCAGCCAGTTTGAGCCCTGCGGGTTGAATCAGATGTATAGCCTGTTGTATGGGACAGTGCCCATCGTCCATGAAGTAGGAGGTCTGGCTGATTCCGTCGTGGATGCCCACGAGGAAAACCTGGAAAATGGGACTGCCAACGGGTTTTCTTTCTGGCACTTTGATGCGACGGTCCTCTACCGACAGCTGCGGCGAGCCATCGATGTCTACTACGACAAACCACTCTGGAATCAGTTGATTCGGAATGGCATGACAAAAGACTGGTCCTGGAAACAGAGCGCTCAAAACTACCTGTCTGTCTATCAGCGGGCCAGCAGTTATCGAAATAAAAACAGCGAGTCAGTCTCTGCCACCCATTAAAAGACAACCAGTCAAACAATTCTTCTATCCCATTACGACGCCAGGAATCGATGTCAGAGATCAGAACCGACCCTCTTACCGGCTTTACCACTATCTTCGCGCCGGAACGAGCCCGGCGGCCCATGAAAATTTCAGGAAATGCCAGTCAGTATGTCGCCACGCAGGAACAGATCAGCTCCGATCCGTTTGCTGAAGGAAAAGAAGCCGAGACAACGCCCGAACTGTTTGCCATCCGCTCGCCGGAGACAAAAGCAAATCAACCCGGCTGGAATGTTCGTGTGGTTGCCAACAAGTATCCTGCGCTGACTCCGGTTTCTGATTCAGATCAGTACGGCGTACATGAAGTCATCGTCGAGTGTCCCCAGTTTGAAACTCATGCATCGTCTCTCGACCAGACTCAATTCCAGTATATGTTTCAAGCTTACCGTCAGCGGGTCGCCGCCCATCGAGATGATCCCCGTCTGAATTATGCGCTCATCTTTAAAAACCAGGGGATTCTGGGGGGGGCTTCACTGGGGCACGTGCACTCACAATTCCTTGCCAGCCATCTGGTCCCGCAGGCGCTCCAGCAGGAAGTGCAGGCGGCTCGTGCGCATCAGTCGGAGCATGCCTGTTCCTTATTTCATACGATTACCCGCGATTCAACAGACGGGTTTTCCGGGCGGGTGATATCCACGAAATATTTCGACATCATCTGTCCCTTCGCCAGTCGCTTTTCCTATGAAACCTGGGTCATTCCCCGTTCTCTGAAAACGCACTTTGACCATTCCAGCGATCAGGAACTCAATGATCTGGCCTGTATCACTCGCCGTCTGTTATGCAGTCTGGAAGCGTTACTCGGACGTCACGACCTCAATTACGTGATCCAGATGCCCCCCTACGATACCAGGGAACAGGACGGCTATGCCTGGAGTCTGAGAGTCTATCCGCGGCTGGCACACCTGGCGGGCTTTGAAATCGCCTCCAATGCCTTTATCAACCCGGTTTATCCCGAGCAGGCCGTTGAGGAGTTGAAACAGCAGTTGCATCTTTGAACCTGTTTACTGTCTTGATATTCCATTCTGCTGTGGGAGGTAGAGGGATATCACTCAAAAAATCGAGGCAGGAAAATAGAGAGTTGAGTTTCACGTTATGAATTATCCCAGTTAATCAAGCTGGTGAAAGCTTACCTGCTTTAACAATTCACCTTCCTCCAGCGGTATTTCAAGATCGTTAGTGTCGATTTTAAGGGGACTTGGATTTTATTATCCGGAAAAGTCCTCTATGATTACAAAAAGGTTGGCTTTAAGATAAGCCAGAATCGTTTCAAGTCCTGCTGGCACAGCGCTTAACGCAGGCAAAGAGGCGACCCGCCACGTATTTGATACCGTTCCGTTTTACAGCGTAATCGAAAGTTCTGTGTTTTACACGGATGAAAGGATGCGGCCCATGGGCTGTCGACTTCGGCTTGTATTAGTCATTCACAACCATCAGCCCGTTGGGAATTTTGAAGGCGTTTTTGAAGAATCCTATCAAAACAGCTATCAACCATTTCTCGACGTTTTGTCAGAATACCCTGATATCCCTTTTTCGCTGCATACCTCAGGCAGCCTGATGGAATGGCTCGTTGAAGCGCATCCCGAATACATCGATCGCGTTCGCGGCCTGGCGGAATCCGGGCAGGTTGAGATCCTGGGCGGTCCGTTTTATGAACCCATCCTGGCTGGTATTCCCCGTTGTGACCGTATCGGGCAGATTACCGCTTACTCCGACTATCTGAAAAAACTGTTTGGAACACCCGTCCGCGGGATGTGGGTACCCGAACGGGTCTGGGAACAGTCGTTCGTCTCCGATCTGGTCGATGCCGGCATGGAATTCACCCTGCTGGATGATTCCCACTTCAGTGCTGCCGGCGTTCGCGCTGAAAAAATGCATGGCTACTATCTCTCGGAAGACGAAGGCCGCCTGCTTAAGATCTTCCCCGACAACGAAACGCTCCGCTACCAGATTCCCTTTACCGATCCCGTCGAAACAATTCATTACCTGAAAGAGATTGCCGACCATCATCCGCATTCGGTCGTGGTCTTTGGTGATGACGGCGAAAAGTTTGGCGCCTGGCCGGGCACCTTCGATCATGTTTACCGCGATGGCTGGCTGAAAAAGTTTCTCGACTTACTGCGTCAAAACAGTGACTGGTTGAAAGTCACCACACTTTCAGAATCGGTCGATACTGTCTCTCCGCTGGGAAGCTGTTATCTGCCTGATGCCAGTTACCGTGAAATGAATGAGTGGGCGCTCTCCTCCGAGCGACAGTTGGAGTTGGCCGAGCTCAAAGAAAAATTTGCTGAGACGGAAGGCTTTGATCGACTCAAACCCTATTTGCGAGGCGGTTTCTGGCGAAACTTCCGTGTGAAATATGCCGAGCTCAATGAGATGTATGCCCGGATGTTACAGGTCAGCAATCGTCTGCAGAGCCTGGAAGAGACCGGCGTCGACGCAGAAGACCTGCCCGCTCTGCATGAAGCCCGTACCGAACTCTACCGCGCACAGTGTAACTGCCCTTACTGGCATGGTGCCTTTGGAGGCCTGTATCTGCCTCATCTGCGGAATGCGATTTACAAGCATCTGATCTCTGCCGACACACTGCTGGAAAAAATTACACACCGTGATGCCAACTGGCTCGAAGTGGAAGTCGCCGACTTCAATCTGGATGCCCGTAAAGAAGTCAGGCTGGCCAGCAATCGACTGGTCGGTTATCTCGCACCGGCGCAAGGCGGTCATCTGTATGAACTGGATGTGCGGGGTGCGAAACATAATTTACTGGCGACCCTCGATCGACGTCCTGAACCGTATCACGATATTATTCGCCAGGCAGCCATTGAACAGAAAGAAGGCGCACAGAACGGAGAAGATATCGGCAAAATTCATAACGCCGTCCGTTTCAAGCAGCCCGGTCTTGAGAAAAAACTGCAGTACGATCATACCCCCCGTAAATCACTGGTTGATCATTTCTTCCAACCAGGCGTCGATCTGGAAACGGTCATTCAAGGCGGTGGAGAAGTCGGCGATTTCGTGCACGGCGTTTACCTCAGTTCGCTCAAACGAACCGATGAGGACTGCGAAGTGCGGATGGTTCGCAAAGGGTATGTTGGCCCTTACGAAATTGAACTTACCAAAACTGTTGGCCTGACGAAGAACGCTTCGGGCTCGCTGGAAATTACTTACGAACTCGCACACCTGCCTGCAGACGTTCCTCTGAATTTTGGCGTCGAATTCAACTTTGCGGGTATGGCTGCCGGAGCCAGTGACCGCTATTACTACAATCATCTCGGCAAACAACTGGGGCAGCTCGAAGCAAAACTCGATCTGGAAAAAACCGATCGTATCGGGTTGGTCGATGAATGGCTCGGACTGGATGCAGCCCTGGATCTTTCCTCGCCGGCCAGTATCTGGACGTTTCCGATTGAAACGATCAGCCAGTCGGAAGGTGGGTACGAACTCGTCCATCAGAGCTCTGTAGTGATCCCACACTGGGAATTCGTTGCGGATGAAGAGGGACGCTGGTCTGTCACCATCACGCTTTCAATGGATACCTCGGCAGCCCAGGCCAAAGCCCTCAGTGAAGCAGCCGCTTCCGGAGCATAAGCCTGGACTGAGAGGTCCTTTGGTGAAGTTCAGGAAAATAGTTCGCTGACGACTTTTCCGCCATCGACGATTTTCATCGGGCGTCCCAACGGACTCATGTTCTCTTTACGGGGTTCTACCTGAAGTGACTGGCAGATCGAACAGAACAGGTCCGTCACTTCGACCGGGCGATCCTGGACTGCGGAACCATCTTTGGTCGAAGATCCAATGACCTGTCCCCCTTTGACGCCACCTCCGGCTAGAGCCGCTGAGAAGACGCGTGGATAATGGTCGCGACCGGCGCGGGCATTGATCTTGGGTGTTCTACCGAATTCACCCATCCAGACCACCAGTGTCTTATCCAGCATACCACGTTGTTTCAGGTCGGAAATCAGCGCCGCCATCCCGGCATCAACTTCCTGGGATCGGGGAGAAATAATTTCTGAGATATCAGCGTGATTATCCCAGCCGTTCGAACGGACTTCGATAAATGTGGAACCTGCTTCCACCAGACGCCTTGCCAGCAGGCAGCCTTTACCGAAGTTGTTTTCGCCATATTGGCGACGCAGTTCTGCCGATTCCTGGCTGAGATCAAACACCTTGGTTTGCGGACTTAATACCAGCGAAGAGGCTTTGTTATAAATCTTGCTATGGTTTTTCACGACGAATTCACCGCCGCGGCTGGCAAATTCAGTATCCAGTCGGCCCAATAGCCCCAAACGTTTCTGGTAGCGTTTGTCTGTCACGGTTGCTGCGACATTGTCGGGGATGTTACCGGGGTTGTTAATGTTAAATGGTTCGAAGTCCACACCCAGAAAACCGGCCCCTTCCGTTGCCCCGACAGAGACAATCGAGGGGATATCGAGTTCGCGGTCACCGATTTCACGGACAATGTTCGATCCCAGGCTCGGATGTTTTACACTTCCCGAAGGGACATAACCAGTATGCATCTGGTAGGTGGCCCGCTGGTGATTTCCTTCTTTATTCGTCATGGAACGAATCAACGCGATATCCTGCATGACCTTTGCGGTGTTTTTCCAGTCTTCGGCAATCTCAATTCCGGAAACGGCAGTTTTGATGGCTTGTTTGTCACCAGCACTCGAAGTGCCTGGCTTCGGGTCAAATGTCTCAAACTGGCTGGGACCACCGGACATCCATAACAGGATCATCGAACGCCCCTGTTTGCGGAGTTCTTCTGCAGAGACGCTCATCAGGTCGTGAAAGCTCAGTGTGCCAGCCGCCAAAGCTCCCATCGAGACGTTACGAAGAAAGCTGCGACGCGAAAAACCGCCCCGGACTGCTTGAATCTGCTGGTGGTGATAAAGACTCATAACGAACTCCTCATACTGAGGGGGGAAATTGATGGGAAAGTGAACTGGTTACAATAAGTCTGTTGGAAATCGTTCAGCGTTTAGTAATAAATTCACTGGAATTCAACAGACTCCACATCAGATCTTCGAGCGCGTCATTCCGGTTGCCTGCTTCCTGAATGTAGTCCTGGCAAATCTTCAGTTCTGCTTTGCTGGGCACTCGTGAAAGTGTCAGCAGATACAGTTCCTGAATGGCGTCATTGTTATCCTTAAAGTCTCTGGCAATCTGTGCCAGTTTTGTATTGCCATCGGTTCCCAGCATTTGATTTAATGTTTTTGAATTCATCATGAACAATGCCTGGGGAACGTCGCCGGTGATTTCGTCCTGCGAAGTGGAAGGATCATAAGTAAATAAAGCGCTGAACTGCCCGCGGGCAGAACGGCTACCCTGGTAGCGTCGACTGCCGAAATTGCGGTTGGCCTGTAGATCATCCACACCGAATACCTGGGTGATGGCTGTGAAGATCTGATCTCCGCGTAACCGCGTAGGAGACTGTGCCGCGAACGGAGTGTGTTGCTGTTCGGTTTTCTTCTGCATTTCACGCTGGTAAGCCCGTGTGTTGGTAATAGATTTACAGAGCCATTTCAGGTCGTAGCCACTGGCTGTGAAACCTTCCGATAATGCGTCCAGAACTTCAGGGTAGACGGCACTGCGTTCCGGGCCAATGTCATCAATGGGTGTGTAAAACCCTTCACCCAGCATTTCGGCCCAGAGCCGGTTGACAATGGCCCGAGAGAACCAGATGTTCGAAGGCGTCGTTAAAAACTTCGACAGGGTTTCACGCCGTTCCATATCGTCCAGTCCTTCTGGTGCTTTGGTGCCGACAAACAGAACGGGTTGGACGACTTTACCCATCGAAGTCGGGTCGTTTAAATCAGGCATATGGTATTCGGTCATGAACCGCTGCCTGTTTTCGGGAACAGGGATACTTTTGATTTCTTCCGCGGTCAGTGCCTTGTCACCATCTTTATCTGCACGAGACACCATCTGTTCAAAACCGCGGGCCATCCGGGTGCGTTGAACTTCCTGTTCGGTCAGCTTGCCATCACGGTTCTTGTCGTAGAATCGGAACAACATCGTCGGGTCCTGCAACATCTTCATGCGTTGCGCATACTGATTGCTGTCTGTCCCCCGATTCATTGAAACGACTTCAAAAGTCCGTGGCGTGGAATCGCGTACCTGACGAACCCGCACGCGGGGGAAAAACGCTGCCAGTTCATGGAAGCTGTTACGTTTCCATTTGTCGGTGGGATGGTCGTGGCAGTTCGCACATTGAATCTGAATTCCCAGGAAGATACGCGATGTTTCCGCCGCCAGTTCGGCCGGGTCTCCCTGATGGGCAAAGATCAAAGCAGTATTTCCATTTTCCCGGACATCGCCGCTCGCGGTCAGCAGGTCGGTGGTAATCCGATCCCAGCTTTTGTTCTGATTGAGCTGGGTGGTCATCCACTCTTCAAATTCATTCTGATTCAGCCGAGACCGGGCATCAGTCGCACGCAGGTAAATCACATCCCGCCAGTAGCGTGCCCAGTTGACGCCATACTCTTCTGACTGGAGTAGTTCATCAATCACAGCCTGCCGTTTGCCGGGACTCGCATCCAGTCCGAACAGGATCACTTCCGAAGTGCCAGGCTTGCGCCCCGCCAGATCGAAGGTCACGCGACGCAGAAAGTCTTCATCGTTGGCCAGGGGAGCTGGTTTGATGTTCGCTTTTTTGAGTTCCGCTTCCAGAAGTTGATCGATCTTCTCTGCCATCGAAACAGCATCGACTCTTTGCCGTTTATCCGTTTGTGCAGAACTCTTTGTTGCTGCGAATGCCGAAGACTGGCATAATGGGACGGACAATGTCACGAGAAAAAAGCAGGCATATTGAATCGTTCGTTTCCGGGTAAAACTCATCATGGCGTTTAACCTGTTAAAAGAGCCGGGGAAATGGTTCCTGTTTTCGATCAGGAGTCAGAGTGACTCAAAAGCTGCTGACCTCCAGAATGTATCCTGTTTTACAGTCATTTCATCCAGGCCGAGCGATTCGAGCAGATTCGACCGGGTGGCATGACTGCAATCCCTGATACTGGCTATTAAACCCTTCTTATCTTTGAATGTGTCGAAAAAAAGGTGATTTTCGTAAATTAATTTAATCTGAACTAAAAACCGGACTGGTTGAATAATGGAACTGAGCGCTTGGGTCATTATTGTTATTTTATCCGGGGTAGCCATCGTCATTGGTGGCGTCCTGTTTTTCCGTCTGCACGCCTTTCTGGCTTTGCTGGCAGGTGCCATTTGTGTAGGCGTACTGACGCCCGTTCAACAGATAGAAGAAACGGCTCTCAGGAAAAGCAGTTTCAAAATCATTGACGTCGGCGAAGATAATCGCAGTCTTGCAGTCCAGATCGAAAAAGCAGGTAGCCTGCAGCCCGGCATGATGTTGATGATCATGGGGACCGAACAGCCCCACTTTCCCCTGATTCCCATTGCCCAGACCGAAGTTGAACGGGTTACAGCGAAGTTCACGGAAGGCAGCAAACGGATGATCATCGCCGAACTCAGCGTCCGCGATGACAGTCCCATCCGCTCGATTCGCCTGGATGACTTCGCCATCACCCCCACACATTACAACGCTGCGATCGCGGAAGGTAAAAAATCAGTAGGCGAACGCGTTGCCGCTGGCTTCGGTTCCACCTGTGCCAAGATCGGAATCCTGATTGCACTCGCCGCCATTATCGGCATGTGCCTGCTCGAAAGTGGTGCCGCCGAACGCATTGTCCGCTCCGCTATCCAGTTTGTCGGCGAGAAGCTGGCCCCCGTCGCTTTCATGGCCAGTGGCTTTCTGCTGGCCATTCCCGTCTTCTTCGATACGGTCTTCTACCTGCTCATTCCTCTGGGGAAAGCCATGCGGATCCGCACGGGTAAAAACTACCTGCTCTATGTCCTCGCGATTGTGACCGGAGGCACCATGGCCCATTCCCTGGTCCCGCCGACTCCCGGACCGTTGTTTGTTGCCGAGCAGTTGAATGTCGATATCGCCACCATGATGATGGGTGGCTTGATTGTCGGCAGTATTGCCGCGCTGTTTGGGCTCGGTTACGCCACTTTGATTAACAAACACTGCGAACTCCCCTTTCGTGATTCGGCTGATGTCACCAAAGAAGATTTACAGAAACTCGCCACAAAAAAAATAGAAGATCTGCCACCACTCTGGTTATCGCTGTTACCAATTCTGCTTCCCGTCGTATTAATCGCCGGTTCCACACTGTTGAAATTTAAAACGATCAGCAGTCAGCTCTCGGAGCAGATGCAGACCCTGATCACCACACTGGGAAACAAAAACATTGCGTTAGGCATCGCCACTGTCATTGCGCTCTGGACACTGATTCGCCAGAAAAAATCCTCATTGTCAGCGCTGTCGGAAGCGATTCAGACCTCCCTGTATACGGGGGGCGTCATCATCCTGATCACCGCAGCCGGCGGCGCGTTTGGCAGCGTCCTGCAGCAGACGGGCGTCAGCTTTCTGATTGAATCACTGCCACAGGTCTCTCCGCTGATGCTGGTCACCCTGGCGTTTCTGATTACCACTGCCATCCGCACCGCCCAGGGTTCATCGACGGTCGCCATGATCACCACCGTCGGTATTCTGGGGGGCATCGCCGAATCCACCACACTGGGCTTTCATCCGGTCTACCTGGCGCTCGCCATTGGCTGCGGCTCGAAGCCGATCTCCTGGATGAATGACAGCGGCTTCTGGGTCATCGGCAAAATGAGCGGCATGACCGAAGGCGAAACCCTGAAATTTATCAGCCCTATGACCGCTCTGATGGGCATCGTCGGGTTTATCGTTGTCCTGCTGGGAGTTCAGTTTTTCCCGATGGCGTAAGGTCTTAGAAAGGCTTTGTAATAGATGAGACGGATTACCGAGGCTATTGTACTGACTATTTTCACGGTCGCACTGATACTCGTCTTACACCATGAAGCCGTTGCAGAACCTCTTAATATCGGTTCACGGCGGGAACTGTTTGTCGATCGTTTGTTGATGGATCAATTAGATGGCGTCACTCTGAAACTGCATCATCCTGTTAAAGCACCACGCCCGAAGTCTCCTTTGCCTGTCAGGCATATGATGACGGTCATCAAAAACGGTGACCGCTTCCAAGCCTGGTGGCGGGGCTCCGATCCGGCTTATCAGGGGGATAAACATACCGGGCACCCCGGCGAAACCGTGCATTACGCTGTCAGCGAGGATGGTCACGAATGGGAGTTTCCGGAACTGGGCCTGTACGAAGTCGCGGGTACAAAATCAAACAATGTGATCCTCGCCAGGCAGCCTCCTTTTCTGACCAATTTTACTCCTTTTCTCGACACGCGAACGGGTGTGAAACCTGCGGAGCGTTATAAAGCCCTCGCCGGATATCCCGGTCCGGGTGACAAGCGTGGTTTGAAAGAAGCGGGGCGGGGACTGTTCGCGTTTGTCTCCCCCGATGGAATTCACTGGACCAAGCAGGGGGAGGTGATCCCCTATCAACCCGAGTGGCGGCACGCCTTTGATTCTGCCAATGTCGCGTTCTGGTCCGAGGCGGAGCAGAAATACGTCTGCTACTTCCGCACCTGGACCGATCCCGAACGCTTACGCAGCATCAGCCGCACGACGAGTCCCGACTTTCAACACTGGAGCAAACCGGTTGCCTTGAATCCCAATCGACCGGGTGAGCACCTTTATACGAATCAGACACATCCTTACTTCCGCGCACCGCATATTTATATTGCTCTGCCGACCCGCTTTGTTCCTGGGCGCGGGGATGCACCCGAGTACGATCAGCGTGATGTTAACGCGACCGATATTCTGTTCATGACGACACGCGCCGGTTCTGAAAAATATAATCGGCTCTACACTCACGCATTCATCAGGCCCGGTCTCGATGCACAACAGTGGAAGAATCGTGCTAATTACGTGGCGTTAAATGTCTTGCCTACCGGACCCGCAGAAATGTCGATCTACCATCGCAGCGGCGATCGCTACGTGTTGCGAACTGATGGCTTCGTCTCCGTTAATGCCGCTTCAGAGCCAGGCAGCCTGTTGACGAAGCCACTCATTTTTGCGGGTAGTCAGTTGAAGTTGAACTTCAGCACCAGTGCCGCCGGCAGTCTGAGAGTAGAGCTTCAGAACCCGGATGGCAGTCCCATTTCCGGTTTTACGATGCAGGACTGTCGACCGGTGATAGGTGACAAAATTGACGGCGTCGTAGAGTGGAACACTAAGCCCGATCTGGCTGCACTCGCCGGACAGCCGGTTTGCCTGAAGTTCGAATTCGTAGAGTGTGATCTGTACTCGTTCCAGTTTGACCGATAAGATCCATGGATGAAATTGCAATTATGATAACCAATTAAAGTGAAAACAGATGGCAGACGAACCAGAATCAGATTCGCAGCAACCAGACCCGCACGCGGTGAAAACGTCAATTTCTCCCTGGAAAATAATCAGCTGGGTGTGTTGTCTGGTCATCATCGGCAGCGTCCTGTCTTGTGTGATCATCGCTGCGATGCAAAGTGAAGGACTGAAAGAGGTCAAAGTCACGGCCCTGAATGCTGCCGCAGAACCGCGCGATCATGACATTCCGCTGATCAAACAGAAAGAAGCACTGCCCGATTACGAACTGCTGATTATTACACAGGAACGCATTGGCTACAAACTGGGCGCCAAACCCAATACTTCGGCTGTTGAAGGCCTGGTCTGGACACTTAAGAAACCGATTGGCATACACAATATTGTCGGCATCCGATTACAGGATCAGGACAAACTGATTTCCGATGCACTGGTGGAAGTTCCCTTCAGTCGGGACCCGGTGGTCGCGGATAATTACCGGTTCGAGTTTCAGACCGTGTATTCCGCCCAGGTGGGATTGGAATCCTTTTTTCAAACTCCCATCGGTCTGGCGATCGCCTTTGCTTTCGTGATTGCTGTCCTGCTGATATTAGTCAATTATTTTAATCTCGACTTCAATTGAAGTGTTTGCTCAATCAGGAGATAAAATGGAAGGCTTTGCCTGGATATTTGGGTTGATGGGGTTCTCAATGGGGGCAGGCGCTCTGGCGGAAGCCAATCGACTCTCCACTCTGGTGAAAGCCCTGGAAACACGCATTGCAGCGCTGGAAGGACAACCGGGGGATAAAACAGATACTGGTGAGTCTTTAAAGTGAGGATCAGATGAGAAATCTGAGTACGGTACTGGTACATTGTGGTGCAGTATGGAAAACTGTTTGGGCCAAAAGGGAATCCTGAAGGATATGAGAAAACCATACTGGCCTTTGGGGTGATTGTCAGCCGGTTCTGATACTGTCGGGATTGACTCGTTATCTTTATTTTATCTTTGCGGGGAGTTGAGATTAGAAATAACTGAAGCTACCTCTATCAGTATATTGATTAAAACAAAACGACAGGATCTTTGACAGGCATTTTGCCTGGTGCAGTTTTCGGGCGCGCTAATTTCAATTGTTGCTGTAGTTTCAATATCGCTTCACGTGTAACGGCTGTCTGTTCCAGATTGATGACCTCGATCTGTTTCAAACTGGCCAGATACTTCAGCCCCGCATCCGTGATCTGCGTGTTTTTCAGATTCAGCCTCGAAAGTTCTTTTAACTCCTGCAGACGTTCCAGTGTTTTATCGGTGATTTTGCAGTTTTCCAGATTCAACCAGGTGACGCGATTCAGCAGATTGATCTCGTCGAACGTGTCATCTGTAATCTCAGTATTACTGGCATCAAGTTCATAAACATACCTCTCTCGATAGCGGATATATTTTCCTACATAGGATACCAGCAGATCCGGTACCAGTGGAGGATTCATGCTGCTGGTATCCCGTACGATGACCCGGGCATCAATCAATCGCTGGGTGAACGAGTTTTGCTGTTCCAGATGGTATTTGTAATAAAACAGACTCAGAAAAATGGTGACAATGAGTGCCAGCAGCAGCAGCCGTACGATGAGGCTGATTCGATTGCGGGAATCAGCCAGCCAGCGTTCTTTCAGTTGTTTAAGCGAAAATGGCATGCAACTACTCACAGATTAAATGCATTACTCAACTCAGCCCCAGCATACTCATTACCAGTACGATGGCGATGGCTTCCTGGTAATCGATATTTCGCAGGGAAAACAGATTGGAGATTAGCCGGCTCCAGAACTCTTTCAGAAACCAGGCAACGATCAGCAGAATGCAGATCGTCAAAACGGCATCGAGAAAAGATGTCAGTATCAGGCCACCGAGCCCCATTTTAGCGAGGAGACCTAATTTGATGATACCTGCCAGGGCATTAAAGGCAAAGAGAGCGAGATTGAACTGTGGCGTGATCCTGCGTGATTCCGGAGGCAGTGCGGTGGCTGACATGTACGTGAATTCCTGCGTTTTTAGACAAATAGATGAATAGACAAGTTCATACTGAACACGATTGTACCAGTTCTATCGCAATATCAAACACTCTGTTGAGGGACAAAGCAAAAAAAAGGATGAGGTGTGATTCTTCCGGATGCGAAAAACCGAGAGCAGTAGATCATTACGGTAAAAGCCGAGTTTCAGAACCTGTAGAAGCATTGCATTACCTGAAGTCAGCCACGATTATGGATACAGGATCCGAAACCGAAATCTCAAGCTGTTGATCTATATGGGGGAGTTCCCGCTGATGATGTTGCGCGCCAACCTGCTACTGGTTTTCCTGTTGTTGACGGTATCACATTCTGCTGTTCAGGCAGCGGAAAAAAACAAACGTCCCAATATCATTCTGATCATGTGCGATGACATGGGCTGGTCGGATATCGGCTGTTATGGCGGTGAAGTGCAGACACCTAACCTGGACCGGATGGCTGAGGAAGGTCTGCGGTTTACCCAGTTCTACAATAACGCCGTCTGCTGGACGACGCGGGCTTCTCTGGTGACAGGTCTGTATTCCCGCTATCCCCGACCGCATCTGACGCGCAACATGGTGACGATCGCCGAAGTCCTGCAGCAGGCGGGCTACCAGACATCACTCAGTGGCAAATGGCATCTGGGACGAACCGAATCAACTCATCCGGTTTACCGCGGGTTTCAGGATTTCTATGGTCTGCTGGATGGCTGCTGTAACTTTTTTGATCCCTACTATCGCGATCCCAAATTCAAACGGGGGATCACCGGCGACGGATACCGCTTCTTCGCTGAAAACACGACGCGGATTACCGAGTTCCCTGACGATTTTTACACGACTGATGCTTTTACCGATCACGCCCTTCAGCAAATTAAAACCTGTTCCCAGTCTGACAAACCTTTCTTTCTGCATCTTTGTTACACCGCCCCGCATTATCCCCTGCATGCAAAACCGGAAGACATCGCAAAATACAAAGGGCGTTATGCAGCAGGCTGGGAAGCATTACGCAATGAACGGTATCAGCGGCAGTTGAAGATGGGGCTCATAGATCCCAACTGGAAACTGCCGGCCCGCGATCCGGAATCAGCCGACTGGGAGCAGGATCAATATCCGCGCGACTGGCAGGAACGACGCATGGAAGTCTACGCCGCGATGATTGACTGCATGGACCAAAACATCGGACGCCTGATGGCGACATTGAAAGAGACTGGCGTGGATGACAATACGATTGTGATGTTTCTCTCCGATAACGGACCCGATGCCAGTGAACCGGGCGGAGCGAATCCAGAGCAGATTCCCGGTCCTAAAGAATATTACACCACCTGTGGACCGAGCTGGGCCTTTCCGCAGAATACACCGTTTCGCCGTTTCAAGACATGGATGCATGAAGGGGGCATCTCAACTCCGTTGATCGTTCGCTGGCCTGGTAAGATCAAAGCAAATTCCCTCACCCGCCAGCCGGCTCACATTATTGATGTCATGCCGACCTGTATTGAACTGGCAGAAACCGAATATCCGACGACATTCCAGTCTCATAAAATTCTTCCCGTCGATGGAAAAAGCATTGTGCCTGTTCTTCAGGGAAATAAACGTGAGCCACATGCATCCCTGTTCTGGGAACTCAGGAATAATCAAGCCGTGCGTCAGGGGAACTGGAAACTGGTCGCAGACCGCACGATCAATCGCTGGGAACTGTATGATCTGGAACAGGATCGTACTGAAACCAACAATCTCGCTGCCCAATACCCCGAACGCGTCGCTCAGATGAAAGCGGACTGGCTGAAGTGGGCGGAAAAAACCGGAGTCGCGCAGCAAAAACATCAACGGGGAAAGCAGATTCCCTGAAGTAGAGATTCAGACTCAATGGTTGGCGCGCTTGAACTGTGAGAGCTCACTTCTGGCCTGTTCGGTCAGTGGATGTTTCACAGCGGCATAAACCCGGACTCGTTTTTCCAGCAGCCATTCCTTCCAGGGAACATTGGGTTCCATGGTTTGCAGCGAGTCGATGATCTGCTGTGGATCCAGTTTTTCTGCGATCAGATACCGCACCAGCAGCCGATTATCTTCTAGGCGATGCAGGGCAAAGGGATTCTGTAACTGCTCATACAGGGGAGCGGCGTAAGCAGGATCCACATCACACAGGCTGACGGCTTTAAACAGAATGGCATCCAGCAACTGACGACTTCCCCAGGGGCTGTCCTGAATTAACCTCAGGGTGTCTATTATCTTTTGCAATCCTTCGTTGTTCTGTTTCTGCTGCAGGGAGGAAATGGCCTGTATCGCGGATGCTTCCGTAGGATTCTGTTGTTTCACTTTCTTCAGCAGTTCTTCCGGAACGGGAACGCCTGATTCAGCCAGAGTGTGAGCGTAAATCAGAGCCTCAATCGGACAACTCAAATCCGGTTCAATCGTTTGGAAACGTGCGAGGACATCTAAATAACGTCTCGCCAGATACAGGTTAAATGCTTCTCCCCGTGCTTGCTGTGCTTCCGACAGTGAGTCGGCAATATAAACTGTTCCACCCAGTCGAAGCTGCATCGCCAGCCGCCGTTGGATGACTCTCTCCTGGCTCTCTTTATCGAGCGAAACAGGCAGGTCATCTTTCAGTTGGACCGCACGGTCCTGGAGATCGTGAATTGAAAAACGCGTTGATTTACCAACAGTCTTCGCAAACGCATATTCCAGCAGATTGCGGTCATCCTGATTCATCGGCTCTGACTGTGATTCCAGGAGCTGGTCGATTGTTCTTGTGCCACAGACAAAATGAGCCAGAATGCCTTCCACGTCAATCACGGACCAACCCTGTTTGAGCCCTTCCGCCATCACGGGCTGTTTCAATTTCTGCTGCAGCGATGCCAACTGATACTGAAATGTCTGCGCTGATTTACCACAGACCAGCACCATGTCGCGGGCTTTGGTACGCCAGATCTGAACTTCGGGAAACACGGACCTGACAGTCTGCAGCACGATATGAACTGTACTGTCATCGACTTCATAGCCCTGCAGCCACTGCAGAAACAGGCCCTCCTGGTTCAAGCGGGTCGCAACCGAATCGTAGAATTCGCGGGTATAGAGATTCGCGATGCCAGCCCGATACGGGTTGGAGGGCTCGGAGACGATCAGGTCGTACTGTTTTTTGCTGGTAAGCAAATACTCGCGGGCATCATTAAAATGCAGTGTGAGTTTCGGGTTCTGCAATGCATCCCGATTAATTTGTGAACAGCGTTTCGTCATTTCCAGAACAACGGGTTCCAGTTCGACCACATCGACGGCGGTCATTTCTTCGACGGCAGCCATCCAACCGGCGGATTCACCTGTGCCCAGTCCAATCACGAGACCGGTTCGCGGAGTGGGGTGGAGCAGGGGGCCAATCAGTCCCAGACCGATTTGGGTACCGGCATCGCCAAAGGCATTTCCGTCGCTTTTACCGTTCACGATAAATGCGAGGCTGTCAGTGGCTGTGATGGCTACACTCGATTCCCGTCCTTCTGCCTCCCAGATGCACTGTCGGTTTTTGGTGTGTGAAAAGTTTTGTTCTGCATTCGGTCCTGTCCCATCCAGGCTGGCACGTCTTGCTCCAATGCCGGCATGCCGCCAGACCGCAGTCGGACCAGCTTCCGTAATCATGAAAATCGTGATCAGCGACAGAACAACAGAAGTTGCCATCGACACTGATTTCCAGCGTTGAGTATACAGTAGCAGGGTTACTCCCAAAATAATCAGTAGACAGATGGAAAGTCTCCAGAGTCCTGGAGCAGTTATCGCGGGAAGCAGGAAGAACCCCCCTGCGATCGAGCCAGAGATCGCTCCCAGCGTATTTGCCGCAAACGTCCAGCCAACATGTTTACCGACGTTGTTTTTTCCAGTCCCGGCAATGGCAATCAACAACGGAAACTGGAAACCGGCAACCAGAGCCGCAGGAAAAATGACAAAGGCACCGATCTGAAACCAGTTCCACACCTGAGCTGGAAACGTAGCGACAGGCTGACTCTGCTGTTGTAATACCCAGAACGCAATCTGATCGCCATACCAGAAGGGGACCGCGATGAGTAACGCTTCCAGCGTACAGACGAACGCCAGAAATGACAGTGTCGGTTTTACAAGCCGTGCCATGAAAGCATACAGAGCACCTCCGACTCCGATGCCGAGCAATGCCACACAGAGAATCAGCCCAAAAGTATAAGTCGTGCCACCCAGCAGCGGGCCCAGCATGCGATACCAGACAATCTCCATCAGAAAGAAGACAAAACCGACCGTCCCCGATGCGAGACAGACGATGCCCAATCGGTCTGGTTGAGGTGACTGATCCTCTCTGCTGATTGACGCTGGTGAGTCTGTCTGTCTCTGCGACTGGATTTCTGCTGCATGTGATAACCGCTTAGAGATCAGCAGGGCAGTGACTGCCAGCATCAGATTAATCCCACAGGCAAACCAGAGCACGCCTCGATTCCCCAGCGCTTCCAGCAACATAAAATTCGCAATCCCGGCTCCAGCGACGGCACCCATCGTATTCAAGCCGTAGATCAGCGCGACGCCGCGACGATGAGGGTCGGCAGCATTTGAGACCGCGCGAGCGGCAGCTGGCATAGTGCCACCCATTAAAATTGTAGGGACTGCCAGGATCATCGCGGAAGCAGCCAGGCGTGAAAGAGTTGCCAGTTCCGGCCCCAGCGCAGCCTGACCTCCCATATTCACATACATCTGTCGCACGAGCATAATCAGAAAAGGACTGATCCCCACTGTCAGCGCGATACCCAACTCCAGCAGGCCGTAGCATCGCAGGGGGCGCACTGAGGCATCAATCCTGCTCCCGAACAGCCAGTTCCCCAGTCCCAGTCCCGCCATAAAGATGGCCAGCACTGCAGCGGAGGATGCGGTTGTCGCTCCGAATACCAGCCGCAATTCGCGAATCCAGACCACTTGAAACATCAATGCGCAATTCCCGGAGACCAGCAGCATCAGGGAGAGCATCCAGAGAGGAGCGGTACGTTCTGGTAGCGGTTGATTCAAAAGTCTCTCCGACCGTCTGCATCAAGCAGAATTCATTAATAAATATAAGAAGTTGGTTAGGAAGAGGAATGCAGGCCCGCTTGCAAACTCCGTGAGATCATGATGACAAACGGACGTCAAGATATCAAGAAGCACGGACACAGACCGGTCTGTGTTAATGAGGCAGAGGCAGCTGATTGAGATTCAATAAAATATTCTGCAGGAATTATCAGGTCGGATTACAGTCAGTTGGATTTGAAACGGTAAATAATGAGTTTCAAGAGATGAGGAGGGGCAGGCACTGGCTGTTTCATACTTCTGAGCGGCCTCAATCTGTCGCTGCGATCTCTGTTCAGAAGGGGGGGCTGGATTATGAAGACTTGATGAAGGCAAACGTAGTTTAGTTTAGAAAACCAAGCCAGCGTTTCTTCTGGTCGTCATTCAAAGGCTTTTCTGCCGGGACTTCTTCTTGTTCGCTGCGCTCCAGGTTTAGACCCAGTTGCTTTTCTTTTTTACGAATCTGTTCTTCACGGTTCTGCAGCATCGACTCAGTGCGTGACAGCCGGGCGCGCTCAATCGAAATTTCCACCTCGGCCAGTCCCAGGCTGTGCTCCAGATCATGATGCAATGACTGCAGTTGTTCCAGTAGATCAGCGGGGGCATTATTTAATTGATCCCAGTTGACGGGGATGACAGCCGTCTCTGCTTCCCGCAAGCGTTTGATTAACGCGCTGATATACTGATCGCGTTCACGAATCGCCGCGACCAGTTGTTGTGGGGTTGCAGACTCCTCATCGATTTCAGCGGGGGCTTCCGGAATCGGAGGTTTATAACTTGCCAGCGTGCGACCACCAGAACTGCCCGATTCTGAATTTAAAAGTAAACCAGCAGAAGACTCCAGTTTTCTGGGGGGAGCCGGCGTGGGGGCTGCTTTTCGTGCAAGATCGGTAGAGACATCCACTCCCTGTCCTGACATCAGTTTCTGCTTCATGGCCTCCCAGCCACTGACAGTCGAGTCTGCACTGTCTTCATCAGGAGGCGTTTCTGCCGTTTCGGGAGCCGGAGCTTCTTCTGCTGCTATTTCTTCTTCAAAGTCTTCTGTTTCTTCGCTGCCGGGAATGGTCGGTGAAGAGAGGTAGTCAACCAGGCTCGCAGGTGAGGGGGCGGCAGGTCCCTTTTGGAAACCATCCTGTACTGCTTTTTTCAGTTCAGCAATCTGCAGCTCAATCCGGGTCAGGGCCGATTCCGTCTCCATGCCCTGCCATTGTTCGAGCATGGAATGCAGATCGTGTGTCAGTTTCTGTTGTTCTTCAATGACCTCAGGTGGAATTCCGTTGGAAATGGTCATACCACGATCGGCACCAGTCCGGTGCCTGCGATCCAGTTGTTCGGCAACCTGTTCCAGTCGTTCCGTCAGAATAACAACCAGCTGTTCTTTTTCTTCGAGTTCCGTCTGCAGTTCTAAAATCCGCTGCTGATCCGCCGCACTCAGCTCTTCTTTTTCCCGTTGCGTGGATTTGAGTTGTTCTGCGAGTTCGGACAAGCGTTCGGTCAGACTGCAGACCAGTGTTTCTTTTTCCCGCAGCTCTGTTTCCAGTTCCTGCAGACGCTGTAGATCCGACTCAGTCAGTTCATGCTGGTTCTGCTGGCTGCGTTCCAGTTGTTCCGCCACCTGGGATAATCGGTCTTTCAGAACCGCGATCAGCGCCTCTTCTTCCTGTCGAATCGATTCCAGTTCCTGAATCCGGTGGTTATCCGCGGCCTTCTGATCGTGGCTGGTATGCTGACTGTGTTCCAGTCGCTCGGCGACCTGAGTCAACTGTACGGTGAGTCTCTCGACCAGCTGCTCTTTTTCCAGGAGTTCAGTTTCCAGCTCTTCCATATGCTGAATCTTTTCGGCATCCCATTGGGCGATCATCTCGGCTTCATGGCGCTCAATCTCTGTTACGGAGCGCGTACGTTCCTCCTGACGATCTGATTCCGAGCCTTGTTCTGACTGTGAATTGATCTGGGTTGTCTGCGGATCAGGTTGAGGAGCGTCTTGACCGGATTCCATCCATTCGTACCTGAATCTGTTCACCTTTCACACATTATTAAGCTAAAAATAAAGGACAGCTATATTTAGCCTAGCTTATGTGAAAGCAGTCTCAGTGGGATACACGGCCTCGATGATGCACTTTTTCTACATCCTTCTGCGGACTGTAGCGATTATTCATATACCTCAGAATTTACCACATTGCTGGGCTGCTTGCCTACGAGTACATCTGCCACCTGACTTGCTGCCTGTTGTCGAAGTTCGTCCAGTGACTCTTGGGAAATAAAAGCAGCATGGGGTGTGGCAATGATCCGGTCATGCTGAAAAAACGGGTCAGACAGGTCAGGCGGTTCCGGATCAAAGACATCCAGCGCCGCTCCCGAAATGTCCTCATTTATCAGCGCCGTTTTCAACGCATCGAAATCAATTAATGCTCCACGAGAGGTATTCACGATGATCGCATTGGGCTTCATTTTCTGAAAGGCAGCCGCGTCGAACTGATGTTGCGTTGCGTCGGTTAATGGAGCATGGATCGAGATGACGTCGCTCTCTTCCAGCAGATCCTCAAACGGAACCATGCGGGTGCCCGTTCCATAATCGTTACCTGACGAGTTCGTGGCAATGACCTGCATGCCGAATGCCTTTGCCCGCTCTGCAACTGCCTGTCCTGTCAGGCCGAAGCCGAACAGGCCCAGTGTCAGTGTTCCAACCCGGCGAGGCAGTGGGGCTGCGGAGAGGTTATAAACTCCCTGTTTTGTCTGATGGTGTAGAAAGGCGATGTTTCTCAAACTGGCCAGCATCAGACCAATCGTATGGTCGGCTACTTCCGGTATGCAGTAATCGGGAACATTCGTAACGGGGATCTTCAGCGAAGTGGCATACGCGACATCAATATTATCCAGTCCGATGCCCAGCCGCGCGATCGTTTTGCAGTCCGGGGCCGCATCAATGACTGCCTGAGTCACCTGTGCCCAGCAGGTGGCAATGGCATCGACGCCTGAGGCACATTCAATTAACGTTTCTTCATCGGCTCCGGGAGGCGCTTCTATCACTTCCGCATCAACGCGCGACAATTCCCGTTTTTCGACTTCACAGTCAGGCCAGGCACGATCCGTAATTAACACACGATATTTCGCAGACACAAATCACTCCCTTTTCATTGTGAGAACGCTTCGAAGATTCTGTTCTTTCAGCATCTTATTTTTAAGTTATGTTTACAAGTCTAGAGTGCATCACATTTAAGTATAGTGTCTCTCAATCCAATCTACTCGGGGCAAACAGCCCTGGAAACGCTACAGCAAAACTGGACACAGTCTAGCTATTCGTAATTCGATACGGAACCCATGATTACCAGAACTCAAGAGTCAGATTGATCACAACAGGATCGTTACTGCAACAGTAAAGTCGCTTCAATCGCGTCGATTCGCTTTTAGAATAATGTCTTAAAGTCCGAATTTAAAACTACTTAACAAAAATACCAGATTTATGGTGCTGAATGGTCTTTCATTTGCGTCTTATAAGGGAGAGCTTGACACAATTTGGATAAAGTGACATGATTCAATTGAAGTTCAACGGATTTAAAGGTTTTTCATGTATTTACATCTGACAGTTTTTTTGATGCTGATTTCAATGCTGTCCCACACCGTGCTGGGATGTGGCTGGCATCATGCGCACGACTGTCACGCGTCAGAACACGATACCTGTCAGACCATGAACCTCTGCCAGCATGAGGCCGATCACGCGGGTCAGGGGCACGAACATTCGCATGCCACATCAGATAAGTGTGCTGAACAGTCACCCGGGCAGACACCGATTCCTCAGGATTCAGACCCCTGTCAGGAAGGTCGCTGTTCTTATCTGGCAGGGACTTCTGTCAAGGTACATGAAGAATCTCCCCAACTCATCAGTCTGATGCCGCTCTGGGATGATTTATTCTCTGCTCGCGAAAAACAGTACGTTGATCATATGCCTTTTTTCAGCACCGCTGCGGTCTTTCTGTCACCGGGCGTGCGCGCGCAGTCACTGACCACAGTCTGGTTGATCTAGAGACCCCGCTTCTCTGAATGTCTCTCCGATTTTGCACTGAAGCCCGGATTCTGATTTCCGCGATCGCTTTTCTCTGCTAATCGGATCTCTCACGATTTACCTTGTGTACACTTCGGGAAAATTATGCGCAACCCGATCTGAGGCCTGTGATGAATATTTCAAAAACAAATCAAAACTGGAAAATGTTATTGTCAATCGCATTCATGGTGATTGCGGGTTTTCTACTCTGGGGAACCCGGCAGCAGTGGATGCCTGCACTGAAAGGTTATGCAAATAACAGCAGTCAGAAACAGGTTGATAAGAAAGCTGCCGCTGGCCCGGATTCGGAAGAGGATCATCATGATCACGACCATGCGGGGCACGATGAGACCAGCTCGCTGGAACTCTCACCCCAGGCCCGGAAAAATATCGGCCTGACGGCAGATAAAGTGGTCCCCGTGAAGCTGAAATCGTTTACCCGTACCATTACGATTCCCGCCATGGTGGTGGAACGCCCTGGAAAGACACAGATTAAGGTTGTTGCACCCATGACGGGCATTATCACGAATGTGAATGTCACCGGGGGAGAAGCGGTTCAACCAGGTCGCGCCCTGTTCAAAATCCGACTGACCCATGAAGACCTGGTGCAGGCTCAAACCGCCTATCTGAAAACTCTGGGTGAGTTGGATGTGGAACTGAAGGAAATTGCCCGGATTCAGGAAATAACCAATAAAGGCGTCATTGCCGGCAAGGTGCTGCTGGAACGCGAATACGCCAAAGAAAAACTGGAAGCCATTCTCAAAGCTCAGCGTGAGGCACTCCTGTTGCATGGTTTTACTGCAACTCAAGTGGATCAAATCAAAAAGACACGGCGTCTGATTAAAGAGCATCTGGTTTATGCGCCTCTGATTCATGATCAGTCCGGTGAAGTGTCCGCTCCGAATATGAAAATTCAACGTATCTCTGCCCCTGCTCCGGCGACCCTCGATCAAGGAGTCGCTTCGCAACGATCCTTGCTGGTGGTTCAGTCGTTAGATGTCAATAAAGGAGGGTTCGTGCAAGCCGGAGACACGCTCTGCGTGCTGGCAGATTACAGTGACCTGTATATCAAAGGTCAGGCATTTGAGCAGGAGACAGATGAAATTACACGCTGCCTGGAAAACCAGTGGCCCGTCGAAGCGATCCAGGAAGAAAATAACAAAACGAAAAAGCTGATCAAAGATCTGAAGATCGACTATCTCGATAATCAGATTGAGACCGAAACCAGAACATTTTCCGTTTATGTGAATCTGCCAAATCAGATTGAACACGATACCTTTCGCAAAGATGGAGACCGCTACATTACCTGGCGATTTAAGACCGGGCAGCGAATGCAGTTACTCATACCGGTGGAAACGTGGCAGAAACAGATCGTGCTTCCCGTGGAAGCGGTCGCCAGTGAAGGGGCAGAGCAGTTCGTGTTTCAGGAAAACGGAGATCACTTCGATCGGCGTCCCGTGCATGTCCTGTACCAGGATCAACTCTGGGCGGTCATCGAAAATGATGGATCAATCTTTCCAGGCGATAAAATTGCATTAGCAGGAGCACATCAGTTACAGATGGCATTGAAGAACAAGGCGGGCGGCGCCGTCGACCCGCATGCGGGACACACTCACTGAGTTGTTTTCCAGTCTCGGTCGTTAAAGTCTCTTATGCACTCTGTCACTACCCGGAACAACTACCATGTTAAATGCAATTATTCGATTTGCTCTTAAACAACGCCATCTCACGCTGGCATTCTCACTGTTTCTGATCGGCTTTGGCAGCTGGCAGGCTGTGAATATGGGCATTGATGTCTTCCCGAACCTCAACCGTCCACGGGTTGTCGTGATGACCGAAGCGCCGGGTATGGCGCCGGAAGAAGTGGAATCCCTGATTACCTTTCCATTAGAAACTACCTTGAATGGCGCGACGGGCGTGCAGGCGGTCCGCAGTTCTTCAGGAGTCGGCATTTCAATTATATATGTGGAATTTGAGTGGGGGACCAATATCTACAATGATCGGCAGGTCGTCAACGAACGACTGCAACTGGTCACCGAACGACTGCCTGATGGCGTGAAACCGCAGCTCGCACCGATTTCCTCAATCATGGGGCAGATCATGATGCTCGGCATGTGGAGTGAAGGTGAAAAAACCTCTCCGCTTGAAGTTCGCACACTGGCGGACTGGGTCGTCCGTCAACGCCTGCTGACGATTCCCGGCGTATCACAGGTCTTCACCATGGGCGGCGGTCGCAAACAGTTTCAGGTACTGGTCGACCCGCAATTGCTGTTGAAATATGGTATCACACTGCATGAAGTGCGACTGGCTTGTGAGCAGAGTAACGAAAATGCGACAGGCGGTTACCTGGATGAACAGGGCCCCAATGAATTCCTGGTGCGCGCGCTGGGGCGAATTCAGACTCTGGAAGATCTCGAAAAGGTCGTCGTGGCTACCCGCAAAGGACGTCCGGTGATACTCTCGCAGATTGCCAAAGTCATCGAAGGTCCTCAGGTCAAGCGGGGTGACAGTTCTGCTTTTGTCAAACAGGAAGACGGTACTTTTGCCGGTGGCTCTGCGGTCGTTCTCACCGTCAACAAGCAACCCAACGCCGATACCCGGCGCGTGGCTAATGATGTGATCCAGGCCTTAAAAGATCTGGAGCCTTCGCTTCCCAAAGATATTCGTATCCAGCCGGAACTCTATTCTCAGAAATCATTTATTGATCGCTCGATTGAAAACGTGATCGATGCGCTTGTAGATGGCGGGATCCTGGTGGTTATCATTCTGTTTCTGTTCCTGATGAATTTTCGCACAACGTTTATTACGTTGACTGCGATTCCCCTCTCCATTGCGATTACCGCAATCGTATTTGCCGTCTTTGGGTTGTCTATAAATACGATGACTTTAGGCGGGTTGGCTGTCGCGATTGGCGAACTGGTAGACGATGCCATCGTCGATGTGGAAAATATTTTCCGCCGCCTGCAGGAAAATCGCTATGCAGAAAATTCCAAACACACGCTACTGGTAGTGTTTCAGGCGAGTTGTGAAATTCGAAATTCGATTGTCTTCGGAACCGCAATCGTGGTGCTGGTCTTTTTGCCTCTGTTTGCGCTATCAGGAATGGAAGGTCGCCTGTTTGCCCCACTGGGAGTCGCTTACATCGTTTCGATCCTGTCTTCGCTGCTGGTTTCATTGACATTGACTCCGGTCCTCTCTTACTGGCTGTTAGGGAAAAAATTCGGGTCGCCTGTCAATCCTGAAGAAAGATCGGCAGCGGAAGGACATGTTCATCAGGATGGCCCGCTTCTGCGGTTGCTGAAATGGATCGCCGGGTATGTCATCAGCTTCAGTATTCGCTTTTCAGGGCCGATGTTGATCGCGGGCACCACCGGAGTGTTATTAGCCGGTCTATTCCTGATACAGCTGGATCGAGACTTTTTGCCTCCATTCAACGAAGGGGTTGCCCAACTGAACGTGGTGCTGCCTCCGGGAACGTCATTGAAAAAGTCGAATGAGATTTCAGAAACCGTGATGGATCGGCTGAAGAAAATCAAAGGAGTTCAAGCCTTTTCCCGCAGAACGGGACGGGCGGAACTGGATGAACACGCCGAAGGGGTGAATGTTTCAGAATATATTATCACTTTTGATCCTGAATCGGAACGCAGTCGCGAACAGGTGCTCGACGACATCCGCACATCAATGGAGGCGATTCCGGGGATTGTCATTTCAGTGGAACAGCCTTTGGCACACTTGATTTCCCATATGATTTCCGGAGTGAAAGCCCAGGTGGGGATTAAAATCTATGGCGAAAGTCTGACTGTGTTGCGAAATACTGCGAAAAAGATGGAAGCCGCGATGCAAAGTGTGCCCGGCGTTACTGATGTGCTGGTCGAGCCTCAGGTTGAAATCAAGCAGTTGCAGATCAAGTTGAACCGGGACAAATTAAAACTGTATGGCTTAACTCCCGCTTATGTGAACGAGTATGTCGAAACCGCTATGAACGGAATGGTGGTTTCGCAGGTACTGCAGGGGCAGCGTACCTTCGATCTGTTGATTCGTATGGATGAAAAATACCGTGAAGATCGGCAGGCACTCAAACGACTGACAATTGATCTCCCGGGCGGCGGGACCACGCCCCTCTCTTCTGTCGCAGACATCACTGATTCAACTGGACCAAACACGATCAATCGAGAAAAGGTTCAGAAACGGATTATTGTACAGTGTAATGTCACAGGACGTGGACTGGTCGATGTGGTGAATGAAATCCAGGCGAAGCAGAGACCCATCATTGAATCGCTGCCCGCAGGCTACTTTGTTGAATATAGTGGTCAGTTCGAAAGCCAGCAGTCGGCCTCGCGGATGATTTCTGCATTGTTTCTGGTTTCGATGCTGGGCGTCTTCCTGGTGCTGTTCACAATGTTTCGTTCCGCGAATTTTTCTTTGCAGGTAATGGCTGCCCTGCCGATGGCCTTTATTGGTTCAGTGATCGCTCTGGTCGTGACCGGGCAGACATTGACGATTGCCGCCATGGTGGGTTTCATCTCATTGGGTGGCATCGCCTCGCGGAATGGAATTTTATTATTGAACCACTATCTGCATCTGGTGAAATACGAGGGAGAGGGCTGGACCAAAGAAATGATTGTCAGGGCCGGTCAGGAGCGGCTTGCACCAGTGTTGATGACGGCATTGACCTCAGGCATTGGACTGGTTCCGCTGGCGATGTCACAGGGAGAGGCAGGGAAAGAAATTCTGTATCCCGTGGCGACTGTGATTATCGGCGGTTTATTGAGTAGTACGATTCTGGAATTTTTCATTCGCCCCGCTTTATTCTGGAGCTGTGGTCGTACAGCCGGGGCGCGGATTGTGGCGGAAACGAATGAAGAGATTCCGTTGATTGAAGAGCAGGAAGAGCAGATGAATCCTGTCACGTGAGCAGGAGAAAATGAAAACGTAATTGAAACGAGTTGCATGTAACAACATGGATTTGATTTATTGAAAAGGATTAAAGCGATGAAGAACAGATTTGCCAATTATTTTACAGTAATACTTTGTGTCTTTGGAATGACCTTTGTGGGTTGTGATTCCGGTACAGAGCAGGGCACGAAATCGTTTGATGAAGCGGCTCCGGAAGATGTGACCATGGAGGAACATGATCACGGCCATGATCATCCCAGTGAAGGTCCACACCATGGTTCATTAATTGAACTGGGCAAAGAAGCCTATCATGGGGAGCTTGTGCACGATGAAAAAAGTGGTGCAATTACCATTTATATTCTCGACGGTGCTGCCAAATCCAGTGTGCCCATTACTGCCAAAAGTGTGCTGGTCAATGTCAAGCACGATGGGAAAGGGCAGCAGTTTACCCTGGCCGCAGCTCCTGAACAGGGAGACCCGGAAGGCAAGTCATCCAAATTCACTACGCAGGATAAAACATTGGGCGATTTGTTAGATGAAAAAGATACGACTGCCCGACTGGTTCTGGAAATCGACGGTAAATCCTTTTCCGGCGAGATTGATGCCCATGATCACGACCACGATCATGGACATGACGAAAAACACGCTCACTAAAGCAGATATTGCTCAAAATTAAGATGCAGAAACGTCGTTCCCATTGCGGGGACGGCGTTTTTTTATGGTCTCTCCAGGATTTTCGACAATTATTCTCTTTTTTCTGCACGGATCGAATCATTCGTCCCACTAATGCTTTAGACGGTAAACACGATCAGGCCTGTTTGATTACCGAAATGGAACCGTAATATCGACAAGATCAACTCTGATCCTGTTTTATCAAATGCTGACCGTTTGTGGGCCCGGCTCAGTCTGGCTTAACCTGAGGGAGAGAACACTGATGAAATTGATATTAGCTTTAACGACAGTTCTGGGGCTGATGCTCGTCACGGAAACCGTATCTGCGCACACTGCACCGGATGATCTGGCGGCCCGCTGTGTGGCAAAGGTTGATCAGACCATCGATCGTTGTGAAAGTGCTGCTGCGGATGAGACCGCTGAGTGCCTGCATCAGATTCGTCGACTATTGGCTGATGGGCAGGAACAGGCGGCGCGACGTGTAGCGACGAATTGTATTGAGTCAGCGACAGAACGCGCTGAGAAATGTGCGAAATATATGAAACGGCTGTGTAATGAATGCATTGATCAACTCGTCAACCTGGGCGCAACAGAGATGGCGCGGCGGGTGAATCAGGTCTGTGAGGATGCAATCTCAGACATTCGTTTGATCCTGCAACGCGAGAAAAATGCGATTCAGAATGCGATTGACAGTTAAGGGCTGAAAACAATTTCTTGTATCCGGTCTGTCAGCTGCATAAGATGAATCATGCAGCTGACAGATTCTATTTCAGTTCAGGGATTCTCAATCTCACTACGATTGTCGCTTTGGAAACACAGCCTCTCTTTCTTTGCTGAAAATACCATGATGAAACAATCTGCATGAATGTACCCGATTTTTCTCTACTTGATGATCCGCCCAGCGATGTGCCGACAAAACGTGCGCCGCAGGTACATCAAGCCGACAGAGATCGAAGTCAACAGCAGACTCGAAAGTCAGGCAATGCTCATTTAACTTCCGGCAGAAACAAAGAGACCGTGGGAAATAACGAGCGAGCGTTTATCCAAAAGCTCTTGCAACGGGATCAGCAATCCTGGGATGACTTTCTCGGCCGCTACCATAAACTGATTGTCAGTCGGATCCTTGCCGCGTGTCGTGAAAGTGGGAATTCTGCTCGCCCCGACCTGGTTGAAGAATGTGGTGCAGAAGTCATGGCGGTACTGTTTCAGGGTGATCTCAGTAGTCTGAGACAGTTCAAAGGTCGCTGTAAACTCTCTACCTGGCTGGCCGTCATTGTCCGCCGGACGACACTGGATGTGTTGCGTCGTCAACGGAAGGCGAGTGAGAAGATCTGTCCCAATGACAGTCAGTTCGATATTGCGACCGTTCCGGATTCGCTGCCGGAAAAAAATCAGGAAGACCAGTCAAGCGAACAGCAGCACCTCGCGCATTCGATGAGTCAACTCAAGGACGGGGATCGGCGGGCATTGGTATTGTATTTTGATCTGAAGCTAAGCTATGCAGAAATCGGCAGACAACTGGGGATTTCGGAGAATGCCGTCGGCCCCAAGTTACACCGTGCACAACAAAGACTGAAAAAAATTATGCAGGCGGGAAACCGGAAATCATGAAAACAGGGACGCCTTCACTTCTGACTTTAATCAAACTGCGGGAAGGGCAACTTTCCCCGGCAGCAGGAGTGACTGTGCGTGAACAACTGGCGGCGGATTCAAAGTTACTCAGACGCTGGAAGCTGCTTTCTCAGGTAGCCGAACAGAAACTGGAACTGGAAAGTACATTTGAAAAATCAGTGTTCAATGCGGAGTTGATTGCCGCCTATATAGAAGAACGCATGCCTCCCGAAAAGCAGAAGTCGTTTGAATCGACTTGCTGGCAAGAGAGAGCGTTGATCCGCGAAGTACTTGCTGCTTACCAGGCTGACCGGTTTGAAGAGTCTGCAACAGCCATACCCGAAAAATATTCGCAACAGGTAATGCAGACCACTCAGCGAATGTCGAAGTTCATCCATCAGGAATTGCGAAAAAGTGAGAAACTTGATTCGCCTGTCAGCTATCTTGGCTCAATTGAAGATCATGAACAACCCGTCGTGTCACAGCCGCCTGCAGAGCAAGTTCGCCTGGAGAAATCTTCGGATCTGCCATTCTATTCCTATTCTGCCATCAAGCATCAGAAACTCATTTATGGGGTGGTAGTGGTGCTGCTCATGGTTCTGCCTGCTTATGTCATTTGGAATCGGCAATCTAAGGAAGTCGAAGAAAACTCAATCGTAGTCAGTCCTGAGAATAAACAGATGCCCGTCCCTGTTGTTCCGACACAGACAAATCAGCGGGATTCAGATCCTGAAATGGTCGTTGTCCCCACAGATCCGCATCGCGGGAAACGACCGCTGATATCTCCTGCTGTCGACCATAAGCTGCAGTCACCTCCTGTTGTGGCGCAGAAACCTGAGATGGCAGGTTTGCAGCTTGCAGATGCATTTTCCCTTGACTGGTCAGAACTGGTGGGGATTGCCGGTATTCGCAATGATACCCGTTCTAACTGGCAGGGAATTCTGGCTGCAGGACAGGAACCCCATCTGAAGGCAGGGTCGCAATTTGAATTACGCACACTTCCCTTAAGCTGGATGCAGGCGAAGTTTTCTTTGGGAGAGAAGGGGGCTCAATCAGAGTTTGTACTGGACGCCGACACTGAAGTCGAACTGATGCTGAAAAGAGCGAACCAGAGTACTGCCCATGGTCTACAGATCGTTTTGGATCTGAATTTACACTCTGGTCAGATTGCCTTTTCTCAACTTTACGCTGGTACTGTCATTCATTATCACACACAATCGAGAGGCTGGTTATTGGAGATTCAACAGGATGATTCGGCAATCGCTTTTGTGCAACAGGAGCCCGGTCAGAGTGAGCTCAAAGTGTTCTCAGGAACTCTGCGCCTCAGCGATACGACATCGCGCGAAGAGTTGACTCTCAAATCTGAGCAGATGCTAAAGCTGAAAGCAGAGCGAATCAGTGTGCCTTTGAAACTTTCTGGCAATCAGCGCTGGCGAACAGGTCCTGCAAAATCATTTCCGTTGAATTCCACATTTGTCGCGGAATTAAATCACAGCGAGGATCTGCTGGCTGCTCTAATGCAGATCTCGCCCGATCGTTCAATGATTGAGCAACAGTCTGGTGTCAATCTGGGAATTGCCCTCGATCCTCTGTCAGCGGTTCTACAGGCAACAACCTCCCGATCTGAGCTACAGCGAACAGCCGCCATCGACTGGCTGTTAACGACGAAAGACAATGCAAACTTAATAGCCGTCTGGAAGCAGATTGCTCAAAATACAGGTGAGAATACTGCCTCTCCTGCCATTCAAACCTGGTTTCAGGTTGCGCGGGGCGAAATTCCAGCTGGTCAAACTCTCTTGGCCGATCTTTCTGCTGGCCTGGATGCGAGGCAGCCCTTGTTTGTCCGTCAAAGTTCGATCCATTTTCTGCGACAGATTACCAGGCAACCATTGGCAGAATACGATCCGGATTCCCCCTCTCCGGTTGCCATCAACAGTATCAGGCAAAAGCTCAGACGACTCACTGGGACGAAGAATCGTTCTGGTGGAAATACCCCTCGCCGTCAGCAGTAAGCTGCCCCTCGGGATTCATAGTATAAGAAATCTTGATACTAAGTATTGTTCATTATATTAGACAGAGCAGGGGATCGCATGCTATACTGCCGATATAAGGAAGCAGACTGTGTCCAGTTTTTACTGTAGCGTCTCCAGAGGCATTGGGACCGAGTATGTTAGTACGACAGGCACAATGCCAACATGTGATACGCTCTCGAATGCAGGTTCGCGCCCCACTTCCAGAAGTGATTTTGGTTGATTTTCAGGTTATATAAGATGAAACAGCAATCGAACAGACGGCAGGCCAGTCAACGGCCAACAGAAGCATCCCGGCGCGAATTCATGCGAATCGGCCTGGGAGGCTTCAGCAGCCTTTCTCTGCCCGGATTATATCAATTGCAGGCCGCTGCGGAATCACAGGGTAAGACGCCGGTGAAGCCGAAAAAAGAGCGGACTGCGGTCATTCTGGTCTGGTGCCGTGGTGGCGTCAGTCATCTGGATACCTACGATCCCAAACCGGATGCTGCCTCCGATTATCGGGGACCTTTCTCGCCCATCGCTACGAAAACCAATGGGTTGCTGCTGAGCGAACTGCTTCCGCGGCATGCACAGATCTCAGATAAGTTTACGGTCCTGCGTTCGATCACTCATACTGGTGGCGGACACCCGGCTGGTTCACTGCAGGTTCTGGGAGGCGATCCGGATCGCATTGATAAACGCAAACCCAAACTGCCCGACTTTATGTCGGTTGCCAATTTTCTCCGTCGCGATTCAGACAATGCCTTACCCAATTATGTGGGTATCAATGCCATCACGAATTACGACAGCTTCCAGATTGCCGGTCCTACTTACCTGGGACCGGGGTCCGGTCCTTTCCAGATTGGTGGCGACCCCAGTGCACCTGACTTCAAGGTTCCCAATATTGGCCTGACCGATGCCAAACAGACCGAGCGGCTGGCGAAGCGGATTTCTCTGCGTCAGCAGTTTGATCAGTACCGGCGCGACCTGGATCTGGATGGCTCAATGGAAGCGATGAATCAGTTTGAAGCCCAGGCGACAAATCTGTTGACCAGCAAACAGGCTGCAGATGCCTTTGATTTAAGTCGCGAGCCTGAACATATTCGTGAGCGATACGGCATGCATCAATGGGGGCAGCAGTGTCTGATGGCGCGACGACTGGTGGAAGCGGGTGTGGAAATCATTACGACCGAACTTTCCGGAAAGCTATGTGGTCGGGTACGAAACTGGGATGACCATGCCGTTAATCACCATGTGTTTGACGCCATCAAATATCGGGCACCGTTCTATGACCAGGCAGTTACGGCATTGATTGAAGACATCTACCTGCGGGGTTTGGATAAACGTGTACTGGTTGTTGTCGCAGGCGAATTTGGTCGGACGCCTCGCATTTCCTACTCAAAAAGCACGGGAGGGGGAATTGGCAGCGGCAGCGCGGGAACGACTCAGCCGGGACGCGATCACTGGCCGAATGCGAATTCAATGTTGTTTGCCGGGGGAAATATTCAGACAGGGCAGATCATCGGTGCTACGGATGGAAAAGGGGAAGGCCCCGTGGAACGTGCCGTAGGACCCCATGATTTCCTGGCGACCATCTATTCGCATCTGGGCATTGATTACGCCAATACGTTTTTACCTGACTTCTCAGGTCGTCCGACACCGATTGTCATGCACGGGAACGCCATTCCTGAACTGGCAGGTCGCGCCTGATCATACTGCCTGGCTCAAATCAGATCGAAAAAAACGCCTCGCAGCAGTGGTACTGAGAGGCGTTTTTTTGATTAAGGTTTACCCGAGATCGCATACAGGCGGTCAAAGGAACGCAGGTAGATCACACCCTCACTGATAGCAGGTGTGGAATAAAAGGTGCCCGGCAGTTCATTTTCCGAGATGATATCTCCACTCGCCGCATCAACAACGGTGCAGAGGCCTTCGATGCTCTGAAAGTAGACTTTTCCATCCCCGGCAACCAGGGAAGAAAAATATTGCCCCTTCATTCGTTTTTTCCAGACAGGGTCGCCTGTCTTCAGATCCAGGCAGGTGGCCACGCCATTCTGACTGATCATATAGAGTCTGTTATCGAGTACGAGCGGGGTTGAAGAATCGGGAGTCGCGACATCAAATTTCCAGAGTAGACCTGATTGCGTGATGTCACCTGACTTTCCATTCTGAAATGCTTTGATATATCCCAGGCCACCGCCACCGGGATTTCCGGAAGTCGCAATCACGGTAGTACTATTCGCGACAGGGGCTGCAATGATACGACCAAAGGGACTGGGAATATCCAGGCCTCCTGCGATCCAGAGCTGTTTGCCTGTCTGGGGATCATAGGCGTTCACATGATCCGAGCCGGAAACCAGCAGTTCTGTCCGATTGCCATTTTGAAAAATCGTGGGTGTCGAATAGGCGTCGGCACCATCTTTTTCAGCAGGCAGTTTTCGATTCTGTTTCCAGACTTCTTTCCCAGTCAGTTTATCAAAGGCGACGACGTATGAAGGGCCTTTGGTCATGCAGGTCACAAACAGTAAGTCACCCCACAGGCGGGGAGTGGACCCCATACCAAAAGTGATATCGTAGGCCCCGTAGTCTTTGACCATATCCTGTTTCCAGACGATTTCCCCCGATTCCACATCCAGGCAGACCAGTAAACCTGTCCCAAAGAAGGCCCAGATATGCTCAGCATCAGAAATCGGGCAGGGCGTGGCAGCGTTATGACGATGAGCCCAGAGATTCCGGGGACCTGGTGCCGCCAGGGAGCCTGTTCCCACTTTGACCTTATGAATTTGCTGACCACTCTTGCGATCGAATGACAAAACCCAGAGCCCATCATCATCCGTCTTGGTGGTGACATCAACGCGGTTGGTTGTGATGGCAGGTGACGAATTGGCACGCCCCGGCAATGCCACTGACCAGAGAATGCCCTGCTCAGCAGACCATTTTTCCGGCAGATTCTTTTCCTGCGAGACGCCACTTCCGCTGGCACCACGAAATTGAGGCCAGGTTTCTGCCTGAGAATAGTCAGACATTAAAAAGAATAACAGGCAAACAGTTAGGGTCATTCGTGAAAATCGCATCGAACACTCCGAGGGGATTAAATAGTAAAAGTTGAGTCGCTTGAACCGGTGATTCCATGAGAAAAAACTCAGCGATGATTTACTCTTCTCGCTGCGGGCGAGTCATCAGTGTCTGTGTCGCATCTTCCGGAGACTTACCTTCAAACAGCACCCGAAAGATTTCTGTGGTAATAGGCATATCCAGCCCTTTCTCTTCCGCGAGGTCATACACACTGCGTGTCGTGTTCACTCCTTCCGCGACGGCCTCCATGCTGGAGACGATGGCTTCGCGTGTTTCTCCCTGTCCCAGGCGTTCACCCAGACTGCGGTTACGGCCGAACGGACTCATACAGGTTGTAATCAGGTCTCCCACACCAGCCAGTCCGGAAAATGTAGATGGTTCGGCACCAAAGGCAGAACCGAAACGGTTCATCTCCACCAGGCCTCGCGTCATGATCGCTGATTTGGCATTGTCGCCGTATTTGCCTCCATCACAGATCCCGGCGGCAATCGCAATCACATTTTTCAATGCACCTGCCAGTTCAACACCGACAATATCCACGTTCGTATAGACGCGAAACCGGTCTGTGCTGAACAGTTTCTGAGTCTGTTTCGCCAGTTGAATATCACCACTGGCGGCGACCACGCTGGCAGGCAGGCGGCGGGCGATTTCTTCTGCGTGGCTGGGCCCTCCCAGTGCAACGACAGGGCGAGGTCCCAACACATCGGCGATGATTTCACTGGGGCGAAAAAACGTTTCCTGTTCAATCCCTTTTATCACACTGATGACCGGTGTGACGTTCTTTAAATGGGGGGTGAGTTTTGTTAAGGCCTGCCTGAGGAATTCGGTCGGGATCGCTACCACCAGATAATCTGCATCAGAGACAGCTTCATCAACATCAGAAGTCACCTGGATCGATTCTGCCAGAGGGACTCCGGGTAACAGTCTTTTATTTTCCCGGTGCTGTTGCATCTCTGCTGCCACTTCCGGTTTACGGACCCACATGGAGACTGCAATGTCAGATGATTCGCTGAGTAGTGTTGCGCAGGCGGTTGCCATACCACCGCCACCCAGGATTGCCACTTTTGTATCCATAAAACTTTGATCTTTCATATTCAGAGAATGAAATTCAGACTTCGTTACAGTTGATCGGAATCCCTCCTGACATGTGCTGCATGACAGGCAGAATACCTATGATCCTAATACTTGTAATATAACGAGAATTGCCGGGTAAGCCAAAGAAGACAGGAATACTCAGTCGATTGTATTTCTGACAGGAACATTCCGGGCCGAGATTGACTCCCCCATTCCCTGCAAAAAACGAGTTTTGACGAAAATTTCCTATAATTCTCATAACCAGAACAGTAGATCTTTTTGGCAGCGGATGACAGAAATAATCCCTGCAGAGATCAAAATTTCACACATTACCAGAAAACGTAACTTAAGGTTTGGCTGGTAAGTCAATCTTCAAGGAGCAATCTCATGAAACAGGTCACCGAGCAACAGTCCGCTACCTTCCAGGATCGTCGTCAAGGTCGGGATGACAGTCGCCCAGACGGAGTGAATGAACGACGTCAGTTCAGTAATTCGTATAACTCCGAAAACGAGGAAGTCAACGAGTTGGCCCAGGCGATCGACCAGTACAAATTACGTCATCGCCGTCGCTTTATCACCTTCGAAGAACTGCATTCAGTAGTGACCAGCCTGGGTTATCACAAATAGCCGACTCGTTACTTTGGATTTCAGCTCTGATTAGAAACTGTTCTACATGCTCCAGAAGAGGGTGTCTGTCAGAGATCAAGCTCGGACTGACTGCACTCATCTCTCATCACCGCATTCTCGGTTCTCCCACAGGCGGTCGTAACGCAGCTGGCGTGAAAGCAAATCAGGCTTACCTGCGTTGATTCATTGCACGCAGGAACACGAACATTGCTGTTCCCCGCTCGGAATGAATCGCGTCATCAGGTCTCGTATCAGAGACTGTTCCCCGTAACGTAAGGTCCTCGCTCCGATCGTTTTGCGTTACGCCCTCATATTCAAATTCGCAGATCCCTCCTCTGACGGGCAGAAAAACCTCTGGAATTTCTCTGGAAAATTCAAACTATTCCTCAAGTTTACTGCTGAATGCCTTCAGATTGATGTTGACCTAATTGCCTGTATTTGGAAAATCCCCTCACTAAACCACCCCAACACAGAAGAGTTAGCCACAGCGTGTTGCTGGCTCCCCATTCAGACAGAGCGCTTCTGCTCGCAAACTGATTAATCCTATAATTGCAGGTTGAACATTGAAAGCTTCCCTTCTTTGTCTTGCCATTGTTTTCTCCGCCAGCATAAATCTGAATGCGGCTGAATTAACTACTCTATATACGCCCGCAGAAGACTTTGAGGCTGTAATTCGTGCTCAAAGTCCGCCGCCAACATATGAAGAAACGTCTCCGTATGGCACAACGGTGCCTCCGAATGGTGGCCAGTTCATAGATCCAAATGCACAGCCCTTTGACCCGAATATGGGGGGAGGCAATCTGTATGGAGCACCACAACAGGGGTA
The DNA here is from genome assembly GCF_048262075.1 of Gimesia sp. GTDB lineage: Bacteria > Planctomycetota > Planctomycetia > Planctomycetales > Planctomycetaceae > Gimesia. Next base: position 409,322 of record NZ_JBLXFK010000003.1, on the reverse strand, counting down.
CGATCCATTTATGACACCAGGCGCCGGCATTGATCCTTATGCGGCTCAAGGCATGCCTGGAGGCAGCTATCCTGCAGGCATCAATGGTCCGCAGCCTTATCGCTTTGGCTGGTCTTCGAAGTTTGAATTTGGCTTCTTGCCAAAGGCACGAACCTATGTCCAACCGGGGGGAGCACCTGGCGGAAACTTTGCTGTGTTCGAAACAGACGTTGATTTGCAATATACGACTCCCACCCGGAATGGCTGGATTTTTACAGCGACTCCCGAGTTTGATTACCGTGGCTGGGATGGTCCCCAGTTCGTCTCATTACCAGGGGCAGGGTACCGTTTCGGCAGTGATTTGCAGATGTCAACACCCGCCAATGGTCTGTGGAGTGTCCAATTAGGCTTCACACCTGCTTTGGCTTCTGACTTTGGCAAGAGTTTGAGTTCACATGCCTGGCAGTTTGATGCTCGTGTCGTTCTGTTCTTCCGACCTTCTGATACCTGGATGTTTGCCGCTGGTGCCGCATACTGGGACCGGGTCGGCGATTATGTCATTCCTTATGCAGGTGTCGTCTGGACTCCCAATGATCTGTGGGAAGTTCGAGCCATGTTCCCCAAGTCGCGCGTCAGCCGCTTCATGGGTAACGTCGGTGATAAGAGCGTCTGGCTTTACGGTACCTTCGAATATGATATTGAAGCATTCGAAGTGGAGCGGGCCGGCGTGAATGGTCGCGATCAGGTCGAATTCAAAGATTATGTCATGATGCTCGGTATACGTGGGGACAATGGCTGCATGTCTCTGTTCCTCGAAGCAGGGGGTATTCTGAAACGTGAAGCTGACTTCAGACGTGGTGGCGGATTTGACATCAAAGATGGTTTCATCGCCCGTTTTGGTGTGCAGTTTTAATCGAAACGATCAATTCATGCTGAGTGAATGCCGACTGACATTGGTCATGGTTTGAATTGTGCCGTACACCCATTGAATTGCTGATTAAAGGAAATCCATCGTGAGTCGTCCCGCCGCTGTGATTCTTGCTGCCGGTAAAAGTACCCGGATGAAATCAGAGCTTCCTAAAGTTCTGCATCCGGTTCTGGGCCGTCCCATGATCGAATATGTTCTGGATGCTGCCCGTGCTGCGAACTGTGAAAAACTGGTCGTGATCGTCGGGCACAAGGCTGATGAAGTCAAAGCGGCCCTCGCTCATCACAATGATATCGAATTTGCCCTGCAGTCAGAACAAAAAGGGACCGGCCATGCAGTCATGATGAGTGCCGAAAACCTGGCGGACCATGATGGTCCCGTGCTGGTTTTAGCCGGTGATACTCCTTTATTGAAAGGCAGTTCACTCTCAAGATTACTCGAACTGCAGGCAGGAAATCAGGCTGCCTGTGTCGTCGGTACGGCGATCACCGAAGCCAACCAGGGGTTGGGACGTATCGTGCGCGATACAGGAGGCCAGTTTCTGCGAATTGTGGAACAAAAAGATGCCACACCCGAAGAAGCAGCGATTGAAGAAATTAACACAGGCTGTTTCGCATTCGACGGACGCCAGCTGTTTAGCGCGTTGCAACAGCTGAAGCCTGATAACAGCCAGGCTGAGTACTATCTGACTGATTGTGCTGAGATTCTGCTGAAAGCAGGTCAAACGGTAAAGGCATTTCCCGTCTTTGATATTCAGGAAGCTATGGGCGTCAATACACAGGAGCAACTTGCCGAAGTGGCTGAGATTCTGCAAAGCGATGCTGTGGAATAATTGACAGGATTTTCCCTGTTTCTGCCTTCGTCAATTTCAGTAAAAAATGCCCACGCATCGGCTTTTGAGCAGTTTCGTACGAAATCGAAAGCTCATGCTTGACTTCTAGCACTCGATAAGCGTGAATAGGGATGTAAGCTTGACCGCTCGTGTCGGGCATTGCTCACTATTGTTCCCGCTACCCTATGTATTGCATTACTGCAGGCATCGTTTTCAATGTATGATCATCTGACTCTTCTCAGTGGACGAGCTCATCCCCAGCTGGCCGGAGAAATCGCAGAATATCTGGGAATTCGTCTTGCTTCCGTCGAATTATCAAATTTCCCTGATGGCGAAATCAGTCTGAAACTCAATCAGAATGTCCGTGGTCGAGATGTATTTATCGTCCAGCCAACCTCACCTCCGGTGAACGATAATCTGATGGAACTACTGATTCTCATGGATGCCTGTCGGCGTGCCAGTGCAGAACGAATCACAGCGGTCATTCCCTACTTCGGATATGCCCGGCAGGATCGGAAAGACTCAGGTCGTGTCCCGATCACGTCCAAACTGGTTGCCAATCTGATCAACGAAGCGGGCGCAGATCGTGTCCTGGCGATGGATCTGCATGCAGCTCAGATTCAGGGATTTTTCGATACCCCGGTCGACCATTTGTACGCCGCACCGATACTCGATCGCTACTTCAGATCACTGAATATTCCTGACAAAGACCTCGTTGTCGTCAGTCCGGATGAGGGGAGTATCAAGCGAACCCTGCAGCATAACAATAATATAGGCGGCACCCTGGCGATTGTTGATAAACGCCGCAAAAATGCAATCGAAACACAGCAGGCGAATATTATCGGCGGTCCGATTGAAGGCAAAGTGGCCTTGCTGTTTGATGACATGATCTCAACCGGCGGTTCTATCGTCGGGGCAGTTAATGTGGTGAAAGAGCACGGTGCTAAAGAAATCTATGTAGGGGCCTCGCATGCAGTCTTCTGCGGACCTGCCATCAAGCTGCTGAGCGAAGCGCCTATTAAAGAAATCGTGGTTACCAACAGCCTGCCGATCCCCGATCAGGACAAACTTTCCAATTTGAGAACGATCTCCATCGCACCACTGCTGGGTGAAGCCATCCGCCGCATCCATCGAAATGAATCGGTCAGCCATCTGTTCGATTGATTTCCAGGGGGAATAGAAATCCGCTGTGGCGAGATTTGACTCAGAAAAGAGACTGATATGGCTCTGCATGAACAGGACCGCGAAGACCTGATGCGGGAAGCGACGGCCTTATTTCCACGTGCTGAATTTCAGGTGGAACATCAAGAGGACCCCTTGTTCTGGGGGCAGAAGAAGAACGGTCATTTTTCTTTCTATTTTGGCAGTGATCCGGTTTATCAGTTTGATCAGAATGGTTTTCTCCGCCGCGCTTTTATTGACGGACAGCTTTACCGTACTCAGGGAAGTACACTGGCCAGACTGACGCGGGTGCATGATTCTGCCGAGTCGGTTCTCCAGCGATACGACCTGACAGAAACAGAACTCGCTGCCTGTCTGCAGAAAATGGGGCAGCGTTTTCTGCAACTGGATCTGGTCTGGCAGGATTCTCAGAAAGTTCAAATACAGCAGTCATTAGCAGACTGCTCTGAGTTGGAATTACACGATCTGATACACAATCAGATCAGCCAGGTCCTGCAACACGCAGAGCAGCTCGCACCGCGTATTCGTGGAAAACGCTGATACAGAAAATGGTTGAAAAATGCGAAAACTGATTATTGGTTGTGGTTATGTCGGGCTGACCGTTGCCCGGGAATGGGTGGAGCAGGGGCACCAGGTCTTTGCACTGACTCGCTCGGAAAACAACGCACGCAAATTTACGGAGTCAGGCATCCAACCCGTTCTGGGAGATATCACGCAGCCAGAATCACTGGAGAAACTACCGGAAGCGGATACAGTGCTCTATGCCGTCGGCTTCGATCGCACCTCCGACAAATCCAGGCGAGAGATCTATGTGAACGGTCTGGAATCTGCATTGAAGGTACTTCAACAGCGGACTCAGAAAGTGATTTATCTTTCCAGCACGAGTGTTTATGGACAGTCCGCCGGGGAGTGGGTTGATGAAACTTCGGTATGTGAACCGGAACGGGAAAACGGTCAGATTTGTCTGGAAGCCGAACAGTTATTTGATCAGTACGGCTTTCTGTCGACTTCAGTGTCCCAATCGAAAGCGGCGACGGCCGTCATTCTCAGACTGGCAGGCATTTATGGACCAGGCAGGTTATTGGCCCGGATGGAGCAGATCAGAGCCGGAGAGCCTTTGGCGGGGCGTCCCGATGCCTGGTTAAACCTGATTCATCTGTCAGATATAGTTCAGACAATCCAGAAATGCGATGCGAATGTTCATTTGGAAGACCGCTATCTGGTCAGCGACTGTCGCCCCATTACCAGGCAGGAATACTACAACACTCTGGCGCAATTTCTGAAGGCACCTGAGCCCCGGTTTGAGGCGGCTATTCCAGGGGAAATGAGCAGGAAATCGACGCGATTCAACAGCACTGAGCGCGCAGCGGGATTAAATAAACGTTGTAGTAATAAAAGGTTACGGGATGAACTGGGCGTAAGGTTCACTTTTCCGACCATCGCAGAAGGCCTGCCGGATGCTATTGAAAATAGCTGACTGAGCGTTTCCACATTTGCTGCTCACTTTTGATTTGATTGTCAAGTGTGTATGCTGTGGCATAACTGTAGGCATGAAACTGTTTTCTGTTCCAGCCATTTCTGAAGCTCTCTGAATCTCTTAACTACTCTTAACTTATGTCCAAAACTTACCAAGTCACTCCCGTTTCAGCCCCCATTCAGGGAACTGTCAGACCTCCAGGCTCCAAAAGCATTACCAATCGCGCATTGATTGTCTCTGCATTGGCACAAGGTACGACTCATCTTACGGGAGTTCTGGATAGCCAGGATACGCAGGTGATGATCGAAAGTCTGAATCGCCTGGGGATTAGAGTCGATCACGATCCGGAGACTTGTTCCATTGAAGTGGAAGGCTGTGGCGGAAAAATTCCAAAGCAGGAAGCCTCGCTCTGGCTGGAAAATAGTGGAACCAGTATTCGTTTTTTAACTGCATTGTGTGCTGCCGGTGAAGGCGAGTTTGTACTGGATGGAAATACGCGTATGCGGCAGCGTCCGATTCAGGATCTGGTAAACTCCCTCAAACAACTGGGCATCGATGCTAACTGTGCAGAAGACACAGGGTGTCCACCAGTTTGTGTAAAAGCTCACGGGTTGCCGGGCGGAGAAACTTCCATCGCTGGGAACGTTTCCAGTCAATATCTAAGCGCATTGCTGATGGTCGCCCCTGCTGCACAAAGCCCCATTACGATCACTATTCAGGGGGAGATGGTATCGAAGCCCTATCTGGATATCACATTGGGTGTCATGGCTCAATTTGGCGTGACCATTGATCGCATACAGGAGTCGGTCTGGAAAATCCAACCACAAACGTATCAACGATCTGTAGCCTATGACATTGAACCAGACGCTTCTGCCGCCAGTTATTTCTTCGCTGCCGCCGCGATTACTGGTGGCCGCGTTACTGTCGACGGTTTAAACCAGGATGCTTTGCAGGGGGACATCAATTTCATTCGGGTTCTCGAAGATATGGGCTGTGAAGTCAAACAGGAGCGACACAGTATCACCGTACAGGGAAAACAATTGCACGGGATCGATGTCGACATGAACGATATCAGTGATACTGCACAGACACTGGCAGCAGTGGCTTTATTTGCAGAGGGGGCCACAACCATTCGCAACGTGGGACATATTCGGCATAAAGAAACCGATCGGCTGTATGCTATCGCCACTGAAATTAAACGAATGGGGATTCAGGTAGAAGAAACTGAGGATTCAGTCACGATTCATCCCGGTTCGATTCAACCTGCGACCATAGAAACTTATGATGACCATCGTATGGCGATGAGCTTTGCACTCGTTGGCTTGAAAGTTCCCGGAATTGTGATTGCTGATCCGGATTGTACGGTCAAGACCTACCCCCAGTTCTTTACTGACCTGGAACGCTTGTGTGGTCAGTCGTCGTGAAAAAGAAAAACGTCTGGCAGCAGAACGCATCAGCCGCAGACGCTGATGAATTACCGATTCCGCAGTATTTTCGCTCCGCGCGGGAACTGGCTTTTTTCCTGGTGGAAGAATATCGCCGCAGTGATCAGTTCATCTCTGATTCCATGCAGCAGTGGGAACGACGCATCGACCTGTCTTCAGCGGACTGGCGCCTGGCCATGGAGATCAGTATTGGCGTAGTTCGCAGGCAGTTAACACTGGATACGATTATTGAAAGCCAGTTAACTCGGCCTCGTGAAAAAGTGGAAGCACCGCTCTGGACTCTGCTGCAGATTGGTGTGTACCAGCTGGTGATGCTGGACCAGATTCCTGATCACGCCGCTGTTTCCGAAACTGTAGAACTGGCCGGTAAACTGCATCGCGTGCGCTGGAAAAAAATGGTGAATGCCATCCTGCGATCGATTACACGTTTGATGACAGCAGACATCGCTACTGAACCGCAGTCCAATGCGATCCCGCTCAGTACAGACCGTTATCGCTGTTTTTCGGTCGGCCTGTTTCCGAGTCCGATCGCAGATTCAGCCAGCTACCTTTCGAAAGCCTTCAGTTTCCCGTTACCAGTCATCACAGACTGGCTGGAACGTTTTAGTCTGCAGCAGACCATGCAGATGGCGCAGTGGTTTAATCAGCGCAATAATCTGTATTTGCGTACCAATGTCTTACAGGCCACCCGCGAAGAACTGCTGGAGGAACTGCAGGCAGAGGGAATTCAAGTCAGTCCGGGAGATGAACCACAGGCGATCCGACTGGAAGAACCGGTCGCCATTGAAAATCTCGTAGGGTTTGCTGCAGGAAAATTTACGATTCAGGACCAGTCAGCCATGGCTGCGGGAAACCTGCTGCAACCTCAACCAGAAGAAACGGTCTGGGACATGTGTGCTGCTCCTGGAACGAAAACGACCCACCTGGCCGAATTGATGTTTAACCGGGGAACGCTCATCGCCACTGATGTCTCCCATGATCGGCTTGAGAAAATTGAACAGAATGCCTCAAGACTGGGGCTGACCTGCATTGAGACCCATCTGGCAAATCAACACGAAACAGCATGGTCAGAGAACCAGTTTGATGCGATCCTGGTCGATGCGCCTTGTTCGAATTCCGGGGTACTCGGAAAACGACCCGAAGCCCGCTGGCGACTGGATGAAGTTTCTTTGAAGGAACTGAATCAGATCCAGCGCGATCTTTTAGAGCAGGCGTTCCAGCATTTGAAACCTTCAGGCAGGCTCGTTTATTCAACCTGTTCCTTCGACCCACGCGAAAACGAAGAACTGCTTCAGGAAGTGCTGCAGAATCATCCCGGCCGAAAACTGGTCCAGGAAAATCGTCATATCCCCGGCAGTCCCTGTGATGGCGGATATCAGGCATTGATTCAGTAATTACCAATATGTGTTTAAATGTATATTCTTTTGGTGGTTTAGGGTTGTAATGTGCATAATGCCAGCCGGAAAACAGGTGAAACAGGCCTTAATGGTTGCCGTTTCCCTAAACAGATTGTAAGATTCGGGTTTATGAAATTTGGCAATAGCTTGTGTGAATAAACTCTATTGTCTGCTTCCATCTGCGCGCCTGCTGCAATAAAGGAAAATAGTGTGAGTGTCGACGAATTAATTGACGTAAAAAGTGTGTTGCAAAGCTCTGAAAGTGTAGGCTACTCAGACATAGAGCGATTGTCACATGTTGTCTGCTCCGATCAAGTTGCAGAGTTGAACAACGAAGTGCAGTCGCTGATCCGAAGTATTTCAGAAGGTCAGGCATCAGCCGGACTAAGTGCCCGGGCTGGCATTGCTCTGCATCTTTTGGGAAAACACAAAGAAGCAGTCACGCAGCTTGAAAAAGTGCAAGACAACGCGACGGCCTGTTTTTATCAGGCTGTTTCACTGATCGCACTGAAACGATATTCCGAAGCAGATCAGAAACTGGAAACGGCATCCAAGCTGGGTTACGACTCCATTGAATGTTCTCTGCGTCGAGCGGAAACCCTGCGTCTGGTTGGAAAACTGGATGAGGCGGAATCCGTTCTGGGAACGATTTCCAAGGATGCTGCCGGCCGGGCTGAATATTCTTTCCAGATGGGATGTATTCGCTCGGACCGAGGCGATCTGTACGGCGCCATCGAATACTTCGAACGTGCCGTTGATATGGATCCTCGCCATTCACGGGCGATTTTCCGTCTGGCGGGTGAGAATGCATCTCGTGGTAATGACGAAGATGCCATTCGCCTGTATGAGCAGTCACTTTCCAGTCCACCATTTTACCTGGGAGCGATCCTGAATCTGGGACTGTTGTACGAGGATATGGAAAACTATCCCGCTGCGGCATTCTGTTTCCGCCGTATTCTGGAAGCAGATCCCACCAATGAAATGGCTGCGATGTACCTCAAAGACATCGAAGCTGCAGACAACATGTATTACGATGAAGAGACTGCCCGCAACGAAGCCCGGATGAAGCAACTGCTGGATCGTCCAGTGACCGACTTCGAACTGTCTGTCCGCAGTCGCAACTGCCTGCACGCGATGGATATTCATACGCTGGGTGATCTGACACGTGTCAGCGAAAATGATCTGCTGGCCGGTAAAAACTTTGGTCAGACATCGCTCGATGAAATCCGCGAGATGCTTTCGTCATTCGGTCTGCATATCGGTCAGAACCTGCATGAATCATTGGGGACTGAAGGCGGCTATGCTGCTCTGCCTCCCGAACTGGCGGACAACCCTGCAACCGAAAAACCGATTTCCGATCTGGGGCTTTCTGTACGTTCAAGAAAATGCATGTCCCGCCTGGGGATCGGTACCATTGGTGAACTGCTGCGTCGCAGCCCGGATGAGCTACTGGCCAGCCGCAACTTCGGTGTGACTTCACTCAACGAAATTCGGGAAAAACTGACCGAGATCAATCTCAAACTGCGAAATGATTAGTCGATACGCAGGATGTTCACAGCGACTTCAGGAACTGCGGATTGTGTTGAGACAGGCGAAGGCACAATTCGCGTCCTGTGAATTTCAAAGAAGCAGATTTTCTCTCTGAGAAACTCTTGCCAGAAGTTGAGAGATTCAATACACTTCCTTCGCCGGGCTGCACTGGTTAATCAGTGAACCCGAGTTGGGCTACTGTGTCTAAAATAACAGCATTTACATTACCCGGTAGTGTAATGGTAGCACAACAGATTTTGATTCTGTTAGTCAAGGTTCGAGCCCTTGCCGGGTAATTAAAATAAAAAACGCATTCCTGTTCGGGATGCGTTTTTTTATTTCCTCTGGAGCGCGTCACGCTTAACTAAAGCGTCTCGCAATCTAATAGACTCGAGCCAAGCAGCCCTGGAGACGCTACAGTAAAACTGGACACAGTCTAATCTTAGCGGAATGAATTACATACGCTCGCAGGTTTTGATTCCCAGCAGTGACAACCCGTGCTCAATAACACGAGCAGTTAAATCACAAAGCAGCAGACGACTGGTTTTAACCTCTGCTTCTTCCGCTTTCAGCACATGGCAATTGTTGTAGAACGTGCTGAACAGGTTTGAGAGTTCGAATAAATAGTTCGTCAGATAATTGGGGCGTGCTTCAATCGCGACGCTTTCCAGAATTTCTGAGTAGCGGTTGATCTGCAATGCCAGTGCCCGTTCACTTTCATCTACCAGGCTCAGTGAGCTTTGTCTGTCGCGTAAGGTGACACGGTCGATCTGTCCTTTTCGGAAAATACCACACACGCGGGCATAGGCATACTGCATATAAGTGGCTGTGTCGCCTCGATTCGCCAGCATCTTATCCCAGTCGAACATGTAGTCACTGTCCCGGTTATGTTTCAGGTCAGCGTATTTGATACCACCCAGGCCGATGATCTCCGCAATCTCCTGGCGTTTGTCTTCACTCAGTTCCGGGCCATCTGGTTTGGCTTCATCGTTTTCCACCACAATCGCGTAAGCCCTTTGAATGGATTCATCCAGCAGGCTTTCCAGGCCAACGTTATCTCCAGCGCGGGTTTTCAGGGGGCGTTTATTCTCGCCAAGAACGGAACCAAAACTGACATGCTGAAGTTCCAGGTCTGAGTAGCCCCATTGTTTGACGGTAGCAAACAGCAGTTGAAAATGATCGCTTTGCCGGGAGTCGACCACGTAGAGCACACGGTCTGCCTGGAGCTCTTCAGCCCGATATTTGATTGTTGCCAGATCAGTTGTGGCGTAGGTAAAGGCGCCATCCTGTTTCTGAATCATGAACGGGGATTTAAAGCCATCAATAAAGACGCAGATCGCGCCCTGACTTTCCTCGGCCAGTCCCCGCTCTTTGAGATCAGACACCACATTGGCCAGCATGGGGTTGTAGTAGCTCTCCCCCAGTGACATGTCAAAATGGATGTCGAGCCGATCGTATACCGTCTGGATCGCTTCCAGGCATTGAGGCAGGAACTGTTTCCAAAGGGCCAGGTTGTCGGCATCGCCGGCATGCAGTCGTGCCGTCTCTTCCCGGGCCTGTCTGGCGATGTTCGGAAATGCGACCGCTTTACTGTGCAGGTCTTCATTTTGCTCCAGCAGGGTCTGTTTCTCCTGCATTTCCTGCAGTTCAGACTTTCGTTCACCGAGATCCGATTTGAGCTTCTTGATTTCTTTCTGGACTTTTTTGTTGGCGGGATCAGCCGACCCCTCCAGGGTTGCCAGCTTTGATCCGAGCTGCTCAATTTCTTGCTGCTGCCGGGGGATTTTAATTTGAGTTGCATGGTAGTCGGAGAGTTGATTGACCAGTCGATAAAGACGCGCCAACTCGGTGACCGGAGCTTCCTGGAAGGCGGCTTCGTTCAGAAAATGTTTATACCCGAAGATAATCATGCCAAACTGGGTACCCCAGTCTCCGATATGATTGTCGCCAACCACATCATGTCCCAGAAATTTCAGCACCCGGTAGTTAGCGTCACCAATCACGGTGCTTCTTAAATGTCCCACATGCATAGGCTTGGCGACATTGGGAGCGGAAAAGTCGACGACCACCTTCTGAGGTGATTCTGCGGGTACGACTCCCAGTCGTTCATCTGCCACCAGGTTTTGAGTCTGAGTATTCAGCCAGTCCTGCTTGAGCCGGATATTGATGAAGCCGGGGCCAGCGACTTCCAGAGGTTCACAGAAATCGGACAGGTCGACTTTTTCCACGATCTGTGATGCCAGATCACGTGGTTTCAAATCGGGTATTCTGGCGGCCAGGGGCATGGCAAAATTGGCCTGGTAGTCACCAAATTTGGCATCCTGCGATGCTTTCAGCATTTCGATAACTGAAGACGGGTCATCCGTCCATTCGGTTAATACAGGTTCAAATCGGCTTCTGAGTTCTGCGAGAATGTTCATACGACATGCCCGGGGCAGAGACGCCGGGCTCCTTGATTGCGGGAAAGATACGGGCACAGATTCATCTACGCCCAGAATACCGACTGTGAGCCGATATTGGTAGAAACAGCGGTTCTATCAGTTAGAATCCGGGCTGATCGAATGCCAGTCCACTTTTTTGGCGTCAGCCCAGAGGCGTTCGAGGTCATACAGTTCCCGGGCTTCTTCTGTGAAAATATGCAGGACAATGTCCCCATAGTCTCCCAGGATCCATTCGCTGTCCTTGCCTTCGATATTGCGACGGCGTGTGCTCTCGCGTTTCATTAGAATGCGAATTTCCTCGGCGATCGCATTGCTCTGCCTCTGATTGGTGGCGGTAGCAATAATGAAATAGTCAAACAAAGGCGTAATTTTAGCGACATCCAGTACGACGATATCTTTGCCTTTGAAGTCCTCGCAGGTTTTTGCACATAGACAGGCACGTTCCAGACTGGACGCACTTTCTATAGGATCAGATGGTTGAGAAGGTTCGGTGTTGATTTTTGTGACCTTTAGCCTGTTTCAAATACTTAAAATAACTCAAGTGCGTATTGAATAATAAACCCGGCTATGACAACAGAAACCATACTCATCAGCTTGATCAGGATGTTCAGACTCGGACCACTGGTATCTTTAAATGGATCACCAACGGTGTCACCGACTACTGTGGCTTTGTGCGCATCAGTTCCCTTGCCGCCATGTGCGCCTGCTTCGATGTACTTTTTCGCATTATCCCAGGCACCACCGGCATTAGCCATCATAATGGCAACTGCAAACCCGCTCGTCAAGGCACCGACCAGAAGACCGACGACCCCGGGGACTCCCAGAAGGACTCCCACCACGACCGGCGAAAGCAGACCCAGCATCGCAGGCAGGATCATTTCCCGTTGCGCAGCTGCCGTACTGATTTCGACACAGGCCGCGTAATCCGGTTCGGCCTCATTCTCCATAATGCCTGCAATTTCCCTGAATTGGCGACGGACTTCGTCCACCATCGCTCCTGCAGCGCGCCCCACGGCTTTCATCGTCATGGCACAGAAGACAAAAGCGACCATCACGCCGAAGAAGATTCCGACCAGCACTTTGGGGTTCAGGATAGAGAAATTATAAAATCGCGAGAAGTCAGGCACTGTTGCCGTCTTGACGTCTACGCATTCTCCCCGTTCCAGTAGTTCTTTAATGTTCAGATCGCGAATAATCGAACCGACGTCTGCGCTGGTGATTTTTTCCCGGCCGGGAGTAATTTGAGCGACATTCAAAGCCGGAAACAGCAGGAATCCCTGGTTATTATGTTTCGCTTCCAGACCATCCTTGCCTGGGGTTCGTAAGGCGATGCAGTTCGGGCTCAGTTTCAGAGCCGAGGCACTGGTCATGTCATCAGAAATGGTTTCCACAATCGCTGAGTGTTCGACCCAACGCTCGAAGCCGACGCGAACTTCTTCGACATACGCGGCCAGTAAGGCCAGGGCGGTCAAGGCGGCGGAACCGATGGCAAATCCTTTTCCGGTCGCGGCAGTCGTGTTCCCCAGGCTGTCCAGGGCATCGGTTCGCTGACGGACATACGGTTCCTGTCCGCTCATTTCCGCGTTACCACCGGCGTTGTCAGCAATGGGACCATAAGCGTCTGTTGCCAATGTCACTCCCAGGGTACTCAACATTCCTACTGCAGCAATCGCGACACCATACAGGCCCATCGCAAAGATGGCAGAATTAGCAAAATCAAATCCGGTACAAAGTCCAAACGCCAGGATGATGGCCACGCCGATCACGACAATGGGAACCCAGACACTATAAAAGCCTTCTGCGATTCCTGCGATGATCACTGTTGCCGGCCCGGTGGATGACTGGTCTGCAATAAAGCGAGTCGGGCGGAATTCATCACTGGTTGAGTATTCGGTCCACTTGCCGATCAGCCAGCCAGAGACCAGTCCACAGACAATGGCACCAAACACACCAAACAGCTTATTACCCACCAGTAGTGGAGAGTCCGCGGGAATACCCGAAGACTGAGAAGGGATGACCAGCATGATCCAGACCAAGGCCAGTGCAGCGACAATGACGCCAAAGGCACTGGTGTCGATTCCCTTAGCCAGCGCTTTCAACAGGTTCTTCTGTGAAGCTCCTTCTTCAGTTCTTACCATAAAGATCCCGGTGACGGACAGGAAGATTCCCACGCCTGCCAGACACATCGGCAGCAGCAGGCACATCATCTGCATTTTGGGATAACCATGATAAGCGGCTACACCCAAAGCGCCACTGGCAAGGATTGAACCACAATAAGATTCGTAAAGGTCGGCTCCCATACCTGCGACATCACCAACATTATCGCCTACGTTATCAGCAATGGTAGCCGGGTTGCGGGGGTCGTCTTCGGGAATGCCTGCTTCAACTTTACCGACCAGGTCGGCACCAACGTCGGCCGCTTTGGTAAAGATACCACCGCCTACGCGAGCGAACAGCGCCTGGCTGCTGGCTCCCATACCAAAGCACAACATGGTCACGGTGATTTCCGCCAGGGGCATTTCGACGACCCAGTGCAAGACACCAAACCAGAGTGTAATATCCAGGAGACCCAGACCGACTACCACAAGGCCCATGACGGCACCGCTGCGGAAAGCGACCTGTAAGCCGCTGTTTAATGAATCCTTGGCAGCATGCGCGGTACGGGCACTGGCGAGTGTTGCGGTACGCATTCCGAACCAGCCTGCCAGCGCAGAAAAGAAACCTCCGGTTAAGAAGGCAAAGGGAACCCAGTGTGACTGCGTCTTTAAACCAAAGGCCATGAATGCCAGCAGGGCGCAGACGATAGCAAAAAAGACGGTCACAACTTTAAATTGCCGGTCCAGATAAGCACGTGCTCCTTCGCGGACATGCTCGGCGATTTTTCGCATCGTGGCATCGCCTTCACTCTCGTTGACCATCCAGCTGAAGAAGCGGTAGGCCGTGAACAGAGCAAAGATGGCACCTGCGATGGCGATACACCAGCTGATGACGACCGTCGAGTTTTCGGCTTCGACTGGCAGGTCAGCGGAAGCTTCTGCTGCCATCAGCGGGGCTGAATAAAAGAGTGCGGCGAAACTAGAGGTGATGAGAGTTGAGAGAAATCGTACGGGAGTGAGTCGAGCGCGGGGATAAAACCTCATCCTTAGAGTTAACTCCATTTAAATTAGCCGTTGTAAATCTTGATGTAAAACCTCAAAACCTCAATTGATTCCGGGCAACAGTCAGCACGTAACTTGTATGCTCAAAAAATACTAAACGCATCTTATTAAACGATAGCGTCGCTGGCACAATTCTCTTCGTTCCAAGCTGCCTTGGAGACGCTATGGTAAACCTGAAAATACGCTAGTTAAACTCAAGAAAACTCTATCGGGGGAGTGTATCATCTGGAGGTCAGATTGCAATAACAGTAACTTAACAAACTTCGTTTAACACAAAACTTGCTCACCTGAGTGCGCAGCAGTTGGCACGGATAGAACTGGAGTTGCCGTGGAGGAAAGAGTGCTGCTTAACAGATTGAATCAGACATTTTTGGCGGGAGTCTGATTGAACACCTGGCTTGTGTCGATGACATACTCAACATCAAAGACCTGTTCGAAATTAAAGATGTCTACAAAGTCTTCCAGGCGATCATTCTCTGTTTTTCGCATCCGGCCATGTTCGATCATTTCGAATACCATCTTGCCGAAGTCCCTGGTGGATTGAACACCCCATTGTTTGAAAACCGTCAGCGTCATTAAACCAAACTGTTTCAAAGCAAGTTCTCGCACTCCTTCCAGAAGTTCCTGCCCGGAGACATGTGCTTCTTCCTGCTCACCTTCCTGCACAACCTGACGTGAGTAGATTTCCTGGGCCTGCTGGAGTGCTTCAAAGATAAAGTCATAGGCGTAGGGGTGAAATTGCAATTTGGGGCGGGAAAGATTTGTGGTAGATGTCATTTTTTCACCCATACCTGTCTAAAACTTTTAATAACAGTGGCGCTGAAGTTTTCCTGATCTGAGACGCAGGTATTGAATCACCTGCGCCACCACTCATTTATACCCGATTCAAATGGCCTTGAAAACACTCGCATTCAGCTTCCTACAAGCTAGTGTTTCGAATCAGACTGGTCGGGTCAAGACTTTCTTATAGTATAACCCTGCAGTTATTGGAAAATTATCGATCACTGATTCTGGAAAATCAATCCCGAGTTACTCGTTTTCAGAAATTTCAGACTGCCTTCAGTTATCTGAGTGAGTTGCCGTTATTGTCGGGCAGGGTTTTCCCCGCGTTTCTTTTTGATGACCTCCAGGATGTCTTTTTTGTGTACGATCGTTCTTTTCATGTCAGAGTAGACGACCTGTACACTCTCGGAAAGAATTTCCTGGTTCGTGACTTTCGCTTCTCCCTGGCTGGTGATAATCGTTGAGCCGACAGGAGGTAATTCCTTCTTGTAGCTTTTGTATGTATCGTATTCATAACGCAGACAACACTTCAGTCGCCCACATCGCCCTGAAAGTTTATTGGGGTCAAGCGAGGTTTTCTGCAGTTTTGCCATCTTCATCGAAACGGGGGGCATTTCAGTCAGATGTGTTCCGCAGCAGACCGTTTTTCCGCAGTCACCATAATCGGCCAGCAGCTTCGCTTCATCGCGGACACCAATCTGCCGCATTTCGATCCGCGACCGATATTTTCTTGCCAGTGCTTTGACCAGCTCGCGAAAGTCAACGCGTTTTTCTGCC
Source organism: Gimesia sp. (assembly GCF_048262075.1). GTDB lineage: Bacteria > Planctomycetota > Planctomycetia > Planctomycetales > Planctomycetaceae > Gimesia. The sequence continues at coordinate 393,393 of NZ_JBLXFK010000003.1, read as the reverse complement.
AGATAGTAGAAGATGACACGTTCTCCGCCGAACAGGTGTTCGACATCTACCAGCTGCATCTGCAGTTTGTGTTCGTTCACCAGTTCCTGGCATCCCAGAAATTCGTTTCGTTCTTCATGTCGGTTCTGATCACGCTGGCGATAGTCGTCATCAGTCACAATACGGATGATCCGCCCGGCTGCAGATCGATCTTTCATGAAAGATTTCACTCGCTCAGTTGCGGGCGACAGGACTTCTCCCCACTCGTGTCCCCGGTCGCTTTTGATAATGACAGCCGCGTTTCGTGGTAACTCTGCCAGACCTTTGCAGGTGAATTCTCCGATGAGGCGGGTAGAACCGTAGCGAACGATATAGCCGGATACTTCAGTATTCATATATTACAGTTTCATCGATTTGAGATTGGATGCAGCAGCCATCGTGCAGAATGAATCAGTAACAGATAAGTAATCAGATGGAATGCTCAGATCAGTTTATTATACCCGGACTTGATCTGGCAATCTCTAGTTAAACACCGGAAAACACATTTATTTGAAAACCGTTCACTGTTTCCGGAATCAGGCTTGAGCACGGAGCTTATTTCGTCTGGATTCCCCGCAGGTCCTGGCTTAAACTTTCGATACATAAGGGCAGGGTTACGTTCTGATTGACCTGTTCCTCAGTCTGCAGCATGCGTCCCAGCAGATTTCCGATCGTTTCAATCTGGTCTTCCGTTTGACCAGGCAGCCCGGAAACAAAACGTTCTACACTGCCTGCAGCAGGATTCGTCTGGTAACCGGCGGCGAACTGTAAAGACTGGTGATAGAAATCGGCACAGAATTTAATGACCCATAGAGCTGTTTTCCGCTGAGCGGCCGTGTTGCCTCCGACGTCATCGATGGCCTGAATCACTGCTTCGGAAAATGCCTGCGGTTGAAACGGATGTCGACCGAGCAGCCCGGTGATATTTTCCCGCAGGGATTGAAGATTCTCATCCAGAAGCTGACTCGCAATTTTCAGGGATCCTTCGGACAGGCGCGCAATCTGCAATGCCTGATCTTCGGACTCAACCAGTTGTTGGTTCAGTAACAGTGCGGCAACATCTTCCAGCGCCAACTGGTTGAATCGAATCAGCTGACAGCGGGAACGAATCGTGGGCAGAATGGCATCCAGTTCGCTTGCAATCAGAATCATTAGATAGTTTGCAGAGGGTTCTTCGAGCGTCTTCAATAAAGCATTGGCACTCTCGGCGTTCATTTTGTCAGCATCGTCAATAATGGCAATCCGTCGGTCTCCTACCATCGGGCGCAGCGACATTTCATAACAGACGCCTTCTCGACCTCGATGTTCATCATCGCCTATAATCAGACTGAGAGGCAGAATGTTTTTGTCCGGCGGGCATTCGATTGAAATCAGATCGGGGTGTGTTCCCGCTGCCATCTGTTTACAGGAGTCACAAGTCTGACAGCAGCTTAACTCGTCCGCGGGAGTTTGAAGACAAAACAGGCATTGGGCCAGATGCAATGCGACCCGCTTCTTGCCGATACCGGCTGCACCTGCAAACAGCAGTGCATGAGGCAGACGGCTGCGCGACAGCGCACGATCCAGCATTTCCAGTATTGAGTGGTGGCCTCGAATCGATTCGGTTGTCGTGCTCATCCCCATCTCTTTTCAGAAATAGTTTCCGTTATTCAGTCCGCTTCGGCTTCAGAATCCAGTGGTTCGATCCAGCCCAGCACCATCCCGGTTGTGACTTCGACCCCCGCCTGGCATTCGCAAGAAACGATCGTACCGGTACAGGGGGCTTCTACGTCAAAGGTGACACCAGGGATCAGCAGTTCGACCACTCGATCACCGGTAACGACTGCTTCACCCTCATACGTCAGCCATAGACTGACTTTCAGGGGCTGAGGAGAACTATTGACCGGCGGAACAAGGATCGGTGTCGACATTCAGGAATCTTTTCCCAGGACAGACGCCATTTCACCTGCATTGTAACTGGAGCGTACAAAGGGACCGCTGGCGACCAGTTTGAAGCCCATTGCCCGGACCTGATCTCCGACCTCGTCAAATTCTTCAGGAGGCAGGAAGCGTTCTACAGGCAGGTTCTGTGGCGTGGGTTGCAGATACTGACCGATGGTAATCATGTCGCAGCCGGCCGCCCGCAGGTCCGCGCAGACCTCCAGAACTTCTTCTCGCGTTTCGCCCAGCCCCAGCATGATCCCGCTTTTGGTAATGATGGTGGGATCGGTTTCTTTCACCTGAATCAGCAGATCCAGGGTACGCTGGTAATCGGCATTGCGACGGACGCGATGATAGAGGCGGGGCACGGTTTCCGTATTGTGGTTGAAGACATCGGGATGCGCTTCAATCACACGATGGATGGCTTTCCGGTCGCCACGAAAGTCAGGGGTGAGGACTTCGATGTCTGCGTCCATTCGTTCTCGGATCGCAAGGATACAGTTATAAAAGTGCTCAGCACCACCATCAGGCAGATCATCACGTGTGACAGAGGTGATCACGACATGTTCCAGCCCCAGTCGCACTGCTGCTTCAGCTACGCGCTCGGGTTCATCCAGCTGGACGGTTTCAGTTTTTCCTTTGGCGATTGAACAAAACCCACACGGCCGCGTACAGACATTTCCCAGAATCATCAGCGTGGCAGTTTTGTGTGACCAGCACTCGGTCCGGTTCGGGCACTTGGCACTTTCGCAGACCGTTACCAGCTTCAAGTCCTCAATCACATTACTCGTGAATGTCATCCCCGGTTCGGGCAAAGGCCGTTTCAGCCATTTGGGAAGTCGCTGTCTGGGTTCGGGGGCAGTGTCTGTCAGAATATTAAGGGTGGACATAAACTTTTTTCTTCACTCTATGCAGTAAGGGATGTCGTGTAAATATATGGGTCTGTTCATAACCAAACTGTTGAACCAGATTCCTGACGATGCTTTCGCGGACCGAACTCATACTGGCTTCCCGCGTGAGTGTCGCTGAAAGTGATGTCAGACGATGGTCATGCTGATTGGCATCGATCAGTCGCTGTAATTTCATATCGGGTGAGACATTAATATACAAACCATAGTAAGAAATCCAGGATTTGACCGCAGCCCCCAGAAAGGCAAACTGGCCACAACGACCGAAAATATCTACAGAATTCGGATGCGGGTCTGCTTCAACCTTCAGCTCCGCAGACATTTGCAACAGGCTTTGCACTAACCGGTTCTGGAGGTCATCTATTCCCAGCCCCAGCCGTCTCAAAGGGAGCAGGGGATAGACGGCTAACTGTCCGGGGGCATGTAATAAGGCACCTCCCCCCCGGTTAATCCAGCGGACTTCCAGCTGACTCGCTTTAAACTCCTGGCTGGACTTGGCCAATTGTGCATGACTTCCTTCCCGGCCTACGGTAATGATCGGGGGGTGCTCACATACAAACAGTGTCGCCTGATCAGTGTCCTGTTGCCTGATTTCCTGCAATGCCCGTTCCTGGAGGGCGAGAAACGAGTCGAAATCGACGCAGCCCAGCATATAGACCTTGATTGATGCATCGCGAGGGCTTGTCTGGTTCATTTCGGGGGCAGGTGGATTCATGATCCTGTCTACAGGTTCAGGGTTGTAATTCTGCTGTGCGAGAACAGTGAGCGACACCGTCATTTTCAGGGGTTCTCTCAGGGAGTCAATCTTCAGAACGGGGAAATCCTGATTTGACCGGGATCCAGGGGGCAGGTCGCGTTCAGAACTCCCTGGTTTCCAGATTTACTGTTTCAGGCACGAAATGAATCGAGAATCAGGTTCTTTACATACGGTAAGTGTGATTTCTGAAAGTATTTAAGTGGGACTGGCTGCGGTTGGAGTGTTGTCTCAAGAAACAATCGTCACAACCGGAATACCTTGCAATTCCGGTTTATTTTAAAAAATCAGCATATCTGATTCAATTCCTTGGACCCGCAGATCCGATAGAGAGAAATGGATAAAACTAATACACCGTTTTGCAATTTATCAGAACACTCCCGCTCTCAGAGCTCTTCATGTCAAATCAAACCTCAATTCAGTTCCGATCCAGCAGTAAATTCCAATCGGTAAGGAGAAACAAAATGCGACGCGGAAAAAAGATGCTCGCGATATTTTCAACTATGGTAATGAGTGCGAGTATCGCCACCGCCGATGATCGCATTTTGGAATCAAGGTCACCCTTCGATTCTGCTCCTGCTACGCGGTCGTCCAGTCAGTACTTTTCCGGTCAAGCACCTGAAGGGAATACTGGTCGGATCACGATTTCTCAGCCGAGTCAGAACGCGGCTGTAAAAAATCAGTCCTCAGAATATAAGCCTTCCGATAAGGCCCGCCTCTCACAGGTTCCTAACTATTACAAGGAACTGTTCGGCCAGGAGCGTCCTTATCGCCGTCTGGATAATAAAGCAAAAACAGAGACTCCCGCGCCAAGCCGGTCTCAGTTCCAGCAGATTGGTCATTCTGAACCAAAAAGTGGTAAAAAACAGTACCATATCGAAACATTCAATTCAGAGCAGTCTAACAAACAGAACATTGTTCATGCCGAATTTCAACAGGGCAACCAGAAGTCTGCCCAGGGAAAAATTCAGCAGATCAGTGCAGGGGACTCACGCGAAAATCCATTCCGCCTGCCAACTGAGTTCAGTCAGTCAGCTCCACAGACTCCCAGTCTTTCCGTTCCTCGAATTCCGGACCAAAAGACTGTGGAAAACAAACATCATCTGCCTTTTGGATCTGCCGCTGCTGCACCAAAAGCTGAGCAACCTTCCGGAATTACCATCAGCGCGACTCCCCACAGACGTCGTGCGAGTGAAACTGTTGTGAAACCAGTGGGTGCCACTTCGGAAGAAGCAGCTGCAAAACTGACTCATAAATGGATCAAGAAAACAGAAATTAACGTAGGACAGGAGTGTGAATTCGAACTGGAAATCAAAAACGAAGGAAAGCAGACTGCCCAGGACCTGCTGGTCGAAGCATTCTTTCCTGTTTCCGTTCGATTGACCAATGCTGAGCCTCGTCCCAGCTCCAGTCGCGATCATCTGGAATGGAAATTTGAATCACTGAAAGCCGGCGAAACGAAAGTGATCCGGATCTCAATGATTCCCAGTCAGCGTGGTGCTATTACTGCTGCTGCTAAGGTTCGCTCAACCAGTGCTCTGACTGAGTCGTTCATGGTTGCAGAACCCATGCTGCAGGTTGCCGTCAAAGGTCCGACCAATGTCATGATTGGTGAGCCAGCTTCACAGTCTGTCACCATTTCCAACCCTGGTACAGGTACCTTGCACAATGTTGTGCTCGAAGCAGAAATCCCTAAAGGACTGGAGCATGTGACTGCTGAATATCTGCAGATGCAGGTTGGTTCGCTCAATCCAGGTGAAACCCGAACCATTCGACTGGCCTTAGCCGCTGTGATGGGCGGTGAGCAGGTTGTGAAAGTGCAGGCAAAAGCCGAAGGTGGTCTGGTTCAGGCGACACAGGCTCGTGTGAATGTCATCGCTCCGAAAGTTCAAGTGGCCATCGATGGTCCAGGGCTTCGCTACAAAGGTCGTAGTGCTCAATACGCGATCACGACACTTAACGATGGTGCAGCCGCTACGAACAATGTACGCGTCTTACACAAAATTCCAGAAGGATTTGAATTCGTCAAAGCCGACCATGGCGGACAGTTCAATCCGGAAGATTCCACTATCAGCTGGTTCCTTGGCCGCATGGAACCGGGTCAAACCGCCAGTGTGAATCTGGAATTGAAAACCAAAACCATAGGTAACTATGTGCATCACGTACGAGCCATCTCTGAACACAATGTAAAATCAGACGCTCAGATTCAAACACGCATTGAAGGAACTGCTCAGCTGGTTCTGGAAATTGCTGATCTGGATGATCCTGTCGAAATCGGCAAAGAAACCGGATACAAAGTGGTTGTTAAGAATGATGGAAGTAAATCTGCACAGAATGTCTCTGTCTCCTGCGAACTGCCTCCAGGTGTCGATCTGATTTCTGCAACCGGCCCGACTCAGCACATCGCTGAAAATGGTGTTGTGGTCTTCAAATCCCTGGGAGACCTGGCCCCTGGTGACGCGGTCCAGTACCAGGTGATCGTACGGGGTACCGTGGAAGGAAATCAGCGGTTCCGGGCACGGCTCGCCAGCGATTCGATCCGCGATCCTCTGCTGTTCGAAGAACTGACTCGCTTCTACAAAGACTAAGCGAATCAGCCTCAGGCTACTCAATAATAAAAACCCGGTCAGTGATCTGCTGACCGGGTTTTTTTTTCGAAGCGAATCAGGTTGAGAGAGACCGCTTCCATCAAAGATGGTTCCAGGGAAGTCTGCTGTCAGAGATTTAATTTCTCTTCCAGATGACAAGTTGATGATGTGGTTGTCCCGGTTTGCCGTTCGAGACTTTCAGGACCAGGCTATCCAGTGATTCGGTTTTCTCCAGTACCTGTCGAAAATCGTTCAGGCTATTCACAGGGGTCCCGGCGACTTCTTCGATCACATCATACAGTTTGACTGCGTTTGACAGTGAACTCCGCTGATCAACATCCATTACGAGTAAACCAGTCTGGGCAGCTTCGAATCCCAGTTGAGTTGCCAGATCTGCGTTCATGGTATGGACCTGCAGGCCTGAGAATATATCGTTCGCAGTCTCTTTCTTGATTTTCTGGAAGCTCATGGGGGAAGCCGATGTTCCCGGACGCCGAGACTGTTGTGTCTCTTTCTGTTTCCGTTCGAGTTCGTCCAGAATGCGACGGTTTGCCAATTCCACCATGACATTGACTTTCCGGCCGCTACGTAACAGGACAACACTGACTCTGTTATCGATGGGAGTCAGGCTGACCAGGTTGATCAGGTGGTTCTGATCGAGGACATCGATGCCACCAAAGCTGAGAATAATATCATCGTATTTCAGGTTGGCACGTGACGCGGGCGTGTTTGAGATGACTTTCACGACCCGGGCTCCCCGCACGCGGTCCATTTTTAATCGGCCGGCAGTCGCAACACTGAATTCCGGATCGAGTTGCACACCCAGGTAAGCCCGGTAAACCTGACCATACTTCACCAGCTGATTAAACACATGCCGTACCAGCTTACTGGGAATACTGAATCCAATCCCGTCATTACCGCCGCTATTCGAAGCGATGGCTGTGTTGATACCGATGATTTTTCCTTCGAGATCAATCAGGGGACCGCCACTATTACCGGGATTGATCGCGGCATCAGTCTGCAGAAAGTTCTGATTCAGAACTTCTGAACCGCTGCCCAGCTGAAGAGAACGACGACCTTTGGCGCTGATGATACCCAATGTGACCGATTCACTTAAACCAAAAGGACTGCCCATTGCCAGCACCATATGTCCAATGTCCAGCTTGTCGCTGTCTCCCCAGTCAGCGGGACTCACATCGGTGATATTGATTTTCAGGATCGCCAGGTCGGTATCTTTGTCTTCCCATTTCTGCTGGGGATGTATAACACGCCCATCATGCAGGGAGATGGAAATGGAGGTCCCATCCGAATCGCGCACCACGTGTCGATTGGTTACAATATACAAACCGGCGGTTCCGTCACCTCTGACAATCACACCCGAACCGGTCTCTTCCACAGCACCACGTGGCGTCTGACGTTCACACTGAATATGAACGACGCTGGGGGTTGCCAGTTTGGCTATTTTAGCCAGATGCCTGCTGCCTTCATGCAAGGGAGAAGTAGAAGAGAGTAGTGTGGAGTGCTCCTGCCGGGGGTTCGATTGTGAAGGAACTTTGGCTTCCAGCTGTTTGGATGACAGCGGCGATTCAAAGCAGGCATTCCACAGCGAAACAGAAACAACCAGACCAATGACGAATGCCAGAGGGTATCGATTCTTCATGATGCAAATCTCTCAGCGTGACTCAGGATCTTTTTTGCGTTTCAGCTATTCCTAGCTACGGCAAAATAAGGCAATCCTTCGCCTGTGCCGGACGATTTGATTACAAGTGACAGGCTGAATAACAGCAATCACCGGCAATACAAGGTACCACGAGACTGAATGCGATGATCTCTCCACAATGAATTTCAGTGATGAGGGGGCAGTTTATTTCAGGAGAGAATAAATACCGTAATACAGGTTGGTGGAACCCTCTGGCATTTATTATCGGAAGGGGAAACTATTTTTCGAGATCTAAATCATGAATTCTGACTTCCTGATCGTTAAGCCGTCCTTCGAATTCGTATGCGTTCTCCCAATCGCCATGAACATCATGAGTGGATAAACCCATCGATTCGCGCTGTTGTGCACAACTGACACAAAACATCGCATAGGGAACTGCTTTAAGCCGTGCAATCGGTATATTTTTATTACAGCTTTCGCAGTGGCCATAACGGCCTTCCTGAATCAGTGCAATTGCACGGCGGATTTGCATCAGCTCATTATACTCGATCTCGGCCAGATGAGATTCCAGATCCTGGCGGCGTTCACGAATCGCTGCATCACCACTGTCCTCAACGGACGACTGGCTGCCTGACGAACCTTCCGAACTCTCGCTCACCAGTTTTTTCAACTCATCCCGTCTATTCAGAAGCTGCTTGTGCAACCTGATTATTGCGTCTTTTCGTACCACTCTCTTATCCCCTCATAAAGATCATATTCGGTGAGCAACGTCAAAAGTCGATTCTCCCAAAACATAGCTCTTATTTTGGCTAAAGAATTTGGAAACATGACCAGATATTTTCAGTTTTTACATTCAAGCTACACACGAGTATTATTCACTACGCGAATTAAATGTCGAGAGTTGGAAACTTTCAAAATGAGAAATTAATACATAAGTCAAATTTTTCCAATAACTTAAGATAGCGCCTTTTATTGGGAATTTCCGATTTTCTGGAGATTAAGCCCATTTCGGGAACTGGACCTTATAAAATGCAACGTTTGTAGCGAATGTACACACTGGTTGCGTCGCTGTTTCCTGATATTGACCCATTTACCCGATTGCGATGTAATACGCGCCCCCTGAAACCAGTCTCTTTGGCAGACTCTTTGATCAGTTACAGACAACGATTGGGAAACGTGTTTACCACCTTCGACCGCTATTTGCTCAAACGATATTTCCATGTGTTCGTGATCGGGTTCATCGCAACCTACGGTCTGTACGTGGTTTTTGACGGATTTACGAACGTCGATGGCTTTCAGGCAGGGGCAGAAAAAGTCTCATCAACCGGTCTTGAGGCAGAAAAGGGCTCATCGAACAGTCTGCTCTGGATTATGCTTGAGTTTTATTTCTATCAATCTTCCATCTTTTTTGACATGGTCAGCCCGATTCTTTCCGTGCTGGCTGGAGTTGTTGTCTTTTCCCTGATGGTGCGCCACGGTGAATTGAATCCCGTGCTCTCTGCAGGAATTCCCACGTATCGACTGGCGATACCACTGGCTTTAGCAACGATTATTGTCAACTGTGTGATCTGTGTGAATCAGGAAGTCATCATTCCCTCCATTGCGGATAAGCTGCAGGCGGAGCGTGGAGACATGGGAAGCTCGGCTCAGTTTGTCGAGCCGGTTTACGATTTCAGCACCCGGATTATGATTAACGGACAGGAAGTTTTCCTGACCGAGCAGAAGATGAAAAATGCAGAGTTTGTTCTGTCCAAGCCAATGGTTCATGATTTCGTTACCGTTAAATCTGAATTCGCAGTGTATCTGTCACAGACTGAGTCCCGTCCAGGGGGTTGGTTACTGAAACAGGCATCTCCGAGTTATCAGGATCTGGAGATCGCTGAATTTGCCAGGGAAATCATCCAGCCCGGCCCCGAGCCGAATGAGGTCTTTATCGTAACGGATGTCGGCTGTGATCAACTCTGTAATCGCAATTTCAGTTCGCTGATTTCGACCCCGGATCTGATTGCCAGAATCAATAATCCTTCCTTCAGCGATTTATCGATTCGAAAACAGAAACTGGACCTGCATGCCCGACTCACACGTCCCATCATGAACCTGATCGCAGTGCTGATATCGATTCCGTTTGTACTACGTAAGGAAAGTCGCAGTTTGATCCTGAATATCGCAATCTGTGCCTGTGTGATGGGGGGCCTGTTTGGAGTTTCGCAATGTTTCCATTATATGGGAGCGACCAATATGATTTCACCCGATCAGGCAGCCTGGTTTCCCGTTATTACCAATGGAACGCTTGCCGCCTGGTTCACGAACCGGGTTCAAACCTGATCCAGGCGGAGTAGAATCAACCACTCTGTCCCAGATCCATCAGTTGTCCGAATCGCTCCAGTACTCGAACCTTTAAAGGCGCAAACCGAGGCTGGTCAAATTCACCTCGCTCGACGAGGCGTAATGCGATCTCATGAGTCTGCTGCAAGATGACCTCGTCCCGTTTGAGGTCAGCGACCCGCAGTGGTAATTCACCATGTTGACGGGTTCCAAAGATATCCCCCGGACCACGTGCCTGAAAATCCGCCTCGGCAATTTCAAAGCCATCGGTGGTCTGTTCCATCACTGCCAGTCGATTCAAGGCGTCTTCACTTTCCGTGTACGAAAACAGAAAGCAGTTTCCCCGGTGGATGCCACGTCCGACGCGACCCCTTAACTGATGCAACTGTGACAGTCCGAAGCGATCCGCCTGCAGAATGACCATCAAGGTGGCGTTGGGAACATCCACACCGACTTCGACAACCGTCGTGGAGACCAGCACCTGAATCGCTCCCTGGTGAAACTGTTTCATGATCTCTGACCGCTCTTCACGATCCATCTGGCCGTGTACCAGCCCGATAGAAGCCGTCGACAATTCACTTTTTTGCAGTTTGCGATACACTTCCTCGGCACTCGAACGAATATTCTGTTCATCTTCCGAATCGATGCGCGGACAGACAATATAAGCCTGTCTGCCTGAATCGATCTGGGCTCTTAAAAATTCCCAGGCCTTTTTTCTTTGGGGAGTGGTCGAGACGCGGCTCGTCATCACTGGTTGCCGCCCGGGAGGCAGTTCCGTATTCACTGAGATATCCAACTCACCGAACTGTGTTAAACACAGGCTGCGGGGAATTGGTGTCGCTGTCATCACCAGCATGTGCGGCGTATTCTGATCGCTGGAAAAGTGCGCCCGCTGCATTACACCAAACTTGTGCTGTTCATCGATGATCACCAGACCCAGGTTATGGTATTGAACATCTTTCTGGACGACTGCCTGCGTGCCTATGATCAGTTGCTGCTCTCCCGAAGCAATCTTCTGCAGTGTTTCTTTACGCTCGGAGGGAGACAGGCTACCGGTCAGAATACAGCGTTTTACGCGACTGTGTTTCAAAATCTGATTGATCGTTTCCCAGTGCTGTACCGCCAGCAACTCTGTCGGAGCCATTAGAACTGCCTGGTTACCCCCGGCAATCGTGGCCAGCATAGCATAAATCGCGATGGCGGTTTTGCCGGCACCCACATCTGCCTGCAGCATGCGATGCATGGCACGACCTGAAGCCAGATCGGCTTTGATTTCTTCGATCGCCTGGTTTTGTCCCTCGGTAAAATCGTAAGGAAACAGCCTTCTGATGCGGGCGTCAACTTTCGCAGTGACTTTTAGCAGCGGTGCATTATCGACGCAGGTCCACAGTCGCCTGCGCATTGCCAGCGCGAGCTGAAATTCCAGCAGATCATCGTAGATCACACGATGCACGCCAGCATGGTATTCGTCCATGTTCCGGGGCTTATGCATCTGAATCACAGCCTGACTTAACGGAATCAGCGAATGTGTTTCGCGAAAATTCTCCGGCAGATAATCAGGGATCAGATGAGCGTATTCTTCAACCGCAGCGCGAATATAGCGCCGCATCTGGTACATCTTGATGCCCTCGGTCAGGCTGTACCGGGGTAAGATCAGTCCCTGCGGATCATCCAGGTCTTCTTCCAGGACCTGGAACTGGGGGTGAGAAATTTCCCATTTTCCGGAGCGTCGTTTCGGCTTGCCGGAAAACATCAGTAACTGCCCCGGGAAAAAACGTTTGATGACCCAGGGTTGATTGAACCAGGTTCCTTTCAGAAACCCGGTGCCACAATCCAGCAGAATCGCAGTGATCGTACGGCCGCGTGAAATTGTGCGGGCATCCAGGTCTACCACCTTTCCACAGACGGAGGCGGGTTGATCTTCTTCCAGTTCGTTGACGGGGCGGACATCGGTCAGGTCCAGCACACTGCGGGGCAGATGCCACAGCAGGTCCTCTACCGTGTGGATTCCGATTTTTCCGAGCAGTTCACCGCGATCCGGGCCCACTCCATTTAGAAATTGAACAGGAGTTTCCAGGGGAGATTCGGTCATCGTATTCTGCAACCGTTCGAGCCGAGTTTTAAAAATCAGAATCGGAGTAACTGGTCTACAGCCAGTCTAAACTGTGTCCCGTTTTGCTGTAGCGTTTCCAGGGCTGTTTGGCCCGAGTCTATTAGAACGCGAGACGCTGTTGTTAAATATGATACGCTCTAGTATTCAGACTGACTCTGTAACTTGAGTGCAAATTCCACTGCCAGTTCATCACAGCGTTCGTTTTCCGGATGACCACTGTGCCCTTTAATCTGAGTAAAGTGGACTTCGTGTTGCTCCAGCAGGGTATCCAGTTTCCGCCAGAGCTCTTCATTCTTGACAGGTTTCCAGCTCTTACCTTCCCGCCGGCGCCAGTTGTTTTTTTTCCAGTTCGGCATCCATTCCTTTGATCCCTTGGCAACATAAACGCTGTCCGTAATCACTTCCACGCGCGAACGTCGTTTCAGCAGTTCCAGTCCGGAAATGACCGCCTGCAACTCCATCTGATTATTGGTTGTGACCGCCTCACCTCCGGAGAACTCTTTTTCCGTTCCGGTCGAAGGATGTCTCAGAATGACACCCCAGCCCCCCGGTCCCGGATTTCCCCTGCAGGCACCATCGGTAAAGATCTGCACAAACGGGAGAGCATCCTGATTTGCTGCATCATCAGTCATAGTTATGGAAAACGCACGCCTGGCAAAGGAAAATACGACGACTCGATTTGAGTCCCCTTGGAACGACAAACACAAGGGATGCTACGAACGAGCGTAAAATCACCCCTGATGAATTCTGGGAAAGAAGCGAGTAGCTCTTATGTGACTATCGTTCTCGATAGACAATACGTCCACGATTCAGGTCATAGGGGGAGACCTCGACCACGACTTTGTCGCCCGGGACGATACGAATAAAGTGTTTTCGCATCTTGCCAGCAACATGCGCCAGAACCTGGTGTCCGTTTTCCAGTTCGACTCGAAACTGTGTATTTGCCAGTGCCTCGGTCACTGTACCTTCGACTTCAATGGCCTCTTCTTTGGCCATAACAATTGTATCCTGTCCAATAAGGTTCATAAAACGGGAATAAGCGATACAATTCGCATAAACCTAACTCCAGTGTCAGTCTGATGAAAGACATGCGGGAGTTCTCTGTGCCACTTATTGTGACAGGGAAGCATCAAATATGCCAGTCTGAACAGACCCGCAAGTCATATAACCTCTGATTCGGACAGGGAAATTCCCAGAGAGCGCTCGATTCAGCGGAATTTCCGACTGATGAATGAGTTTTTTCGGTATCGGTTGTCAAACGTGAGGTATAATTTATTAAATCGGGCTCTGCTTATAGATATGAATCACATCATTTGACGGTCCGATGATCTGGAAGGTGGCTTTCAGATTGCCACATATCTGACAGGATTGTAGTCATGCAGTATCTCAAAACGTTTCTTGTAGAAGAAGATGGTCCGACCGCTGTCGAGTATGCTGTGATGCTGGCTGCTATTGTGATGGTCTGTATCGCCGCCATTGCCGCGATCGGAACCCGCACGAATGATCTGTTTGAAAATGCGACGACGGAAATGCAAAATCACGGCATATAATCGTCTGTTTTTAAAACAGCATTCAATTCAGCCTCGAACATTTCTGAATCCTGTCTGCGTTCTGCAGAATTGCACTTCTTCGCCATTCCATTAAACTGCAGGGAGTTTTAATCTTTTTTTGATCTAAATCTCCCGGAATCGCTATGCCTGACTGCTATATTGCGCTCGGTGGAAATCAGGGCCCTGTTCGCGAAACCTTCTCCCTGGCGCTGGAACACCTCGTTCAGCATCCGGAAATTTCTGTCATCAAAACCAGCCGGTGGATCGAAACTGCCCCAGTGGGGGATCAGACGACCGATCCATTTCTGAACGGCGCCGCCCATCTTTCCGTCACTCTTTCTCCCGAATCGTTGCTGTTCGAACTACAGCAGCAGGAAGCAGAAATGGGACGCGTCAGAGAAGTACGCTGGGGGGCCCGTCCGCTCGATCTGGATTTGCTGCTCTATGACCAGTTAAAGATACATACAGACGAACTGGTGGTTCCGCATCCGGCTTGCTGGTATCGACGGTTTGTGCTGGATCCCCTGGCAGAAATCGCCGCCGATGTCATTCATCCGGAGAAACAGATCACGATTCAGGAATTACGTCAGCGTCTGCTGGCAAAACCCTTTCAAATGGTTCTGGCAGGGCTCCCTTCTGAAGAATCCGCTTCATTAATCAGAAATCTGCAGCAGTTGTATCCTCAAGTCCAGTTTTCCAGCTGGGAAGAACAAGGTTCCGCTGAATCTGCATCGCAGGAAGCGACGTTGATTGCCTGGCTGGGTTCCCCGGCATCACCTACAAAATTTGATGAATTACCCCTGATTCCACGACTGGACCTGTCTGAATATCAGAAAAATACTGAACGGATCGTTCATGTCTTGCAATCTGCGCTGGATTTCCAGTAAAAATCGTCTATACTTTAAGATAAGGGCTCGCCGATATTTTTAAATAGGACTGCTCGAAGTCAAATCATAATGATTTGATTCAAACAGACTTGCCTGCCTTCGCCCTCCCACCTTTTCGAATTTGGAGACCTGACACGATGTTCAAGATCCTGGGTTCTCAAAAAACTAAGTTTTGTGATCAGATTACACGTCGGAACTTTCTCCAGATTGGTGGTCTCGCTTTAGGCGGCATGTCTCTTCCCCAAATTCTGCAAGCGGAGAACTCTTCGAACCAGCGGAAGAACCACAAAGGCATCATCATGATCTTCCTGCCGGGAGGTCCTCCCCATCAGGATATGTGGGATATTAAAGTCGATGCCCCCAGTGAAATTCGTGGCGAATTCAACGCAATCCAAACGAACGTTCCCGGTGTCGAAATCGGGGATCAGTTTCCGCGCATGGCGCAGATGGCTGACAAGTTCGCTTTCATCCGTTCAATGGTTGGTTCGGATGGCCGACACGATGCTTTTCAGTGTCTCACAGGTCAACGCTTTGGAAACCAGCCCCTGGGAGGCTGGCCCAGTTTAGGTTCGGTCCTTTCCAAAAAGTATGGTCCCGTCGATCCGTCAATTCCCCCGTTCCTCGGTCTCTCTCCCAAGATGGGACATATGGAATGGGCGCGCGCAGGAGACCCTGGTTTCCTCGGTCTGGCTCACGCCCCCTTTCGTCCGAACGGTGAAGGCATGGCTGACATGACGTTGAATGGCATCACCCTTGATCGACTCGATGACCGCAAAAAAGTACTCAGCTCGCTTGATCAGTTCCGCAGCAAAGTCGATGCGTCCGGCATGATGGAAGGGCTCGACTCTTTCAACCAGCAGGCGTTTGGCATTCTCACTTCCAGCAAACTGGCTAACGCCCTTGATCTTTCCAAGGAAGATCCGAAACTCCGCGATCGATACGGTCGAGGAACGTCCAAGCTCCGCGCTGATGGCGGTCCCAAGTTACTTGACGATTTTCTCACCGCTCGTCGTCTGATTGAAGCGGGCGCCCGTTGCGTAACGTTGGCCTTCAGTCGCTGGGACTGGCATGGCGGCAACTTTAAACGCGGTCGCGAAGACATGCCGATGCTCGATCAGGGCGTGACGGCACTGATTGAGGATCTGGAAAATCGTGACATGCTCGATGATGTCACCGTCGTCGTCTGGGGCGAATTCGGACGAACTCCCAAAATCAATGCTAACTCCGGCCGCGATCACTGGCCCCGTGTCTCCACTGCTGTGGTTGCTGGTGGCGGTATGAAGACCGGTCAGATCATCGGTTCCACCAACCGACTGGGTGAATATGCAGAAGACCGTCCGGTCCATTTCCAGGAAGTTTTTGCGACCCTCTATCACAACCTGGGCATCGATGTCGAAACCAGTACGGTCACCGACCTGCAGGGACGCCCTCGCTACCTGGTCGATACCAATAAGTACAAACTCATGCCCGAACTGGTCTGAGCGGGGCTGAAAAAACTTCTCAGCGAGTTCTGCAGGCAGTATAGTGGAAGACTCATGTATCTTCCCGTTAAAATCGCGCTTCATATTTCTGCATTTCACAGAGTGCTCAATACTCCCCGTTTCATACCTTTTGAAGCATGCATGGTAGAAATAAGCTCCCCGTAACCAGGGTACCACTGCGCAGTGCATTTTTTCGACTTGACGCCTGCGTGCTCTTTTTGAAACTACGAGTTATGCGTCGCGCGCGTAGCACCGTTTTTAGATAGGGAACAGTTTCCACCCCTGTCGTTTTCAGTACCATCTAAGATCCTTGTTTTTCGGTTTTTTTCTACCATTTCCTGGTTTTCCTTCAAAAGGTTCACTATCTATCAACCCGGTTTGAGACGCATTCGGTTCCATTTTGAACTCCAAATCTCTGATTTCAGACCCGATCCGCGATAGTAGTGCGCCTGACTCAAATAGAATCATTTTTTTTCAAGTTTGCACTACAGGCAGGTGACATGGCTTTCGGTTTTACGTTGCAATAAATCGGGAACTGATTATTAATTGTATCAGAAAGCAACACAGGCTCAGACCTGAATTTCCGACAGTTCCTGCAAGAGCAGGGCACTGGCCAGTATTCCCAGCCCTGCGGTAGCGTTTTCAAAAAGGGAAACGAGCAAGCATGTTGAAAACGCAGGAAAAGTAACATCAATCGACAAATACATCACGCTGTACTTGTCGATGAAAATTCTGTCAAATACACTTTCAACGCACAGTGATCATCATTTGGAAATAACAAACGCCTGCCTTACCAAGAGAAGTGGCTTTTTAGGATCGACAATGCCCGACAAATCGACACCCGAGACAGTAGAAAACATCATCCGAGCTCGCAGGACGGAAAAAGTGCTCTGTGATATTGAAGCACACCGGCCTGTTCCCGCTGACGTAGCAGAACGCAATCGGGAAATCGTACTGCAGGCGATTAAGACCGCGGGCTGGGCTCCTTTTCACTATCCGCGGAAAGTCGATGGTTTAGCGGAACCGTGGCGTGCGCATGTTTTATGGCATGAGGAAGCAAAACAGGCTGCGATTTACCTCCGTGATGAGTTAAACGTCACCTCAAAAGGACCCCGGTTGGCAGCCGCCTGTAGCGCGTTAGTACTTGTGACATGGTTGCCGGAGTTCTATGACCTTGAATCGCAGCAAACTTCAAAAATCGACCGTGAAACGCAACTGGCACGCGACGAAGAGCATCTGGCTGCTGCTTCAGCCATGGTCCAGAATCTGTTACTCATGCTGACCGCTCACGGCATGGGAAACTACTGGTCGAGTGGCGGAAAACTGGGGGGACCAGAGATGTTTAATTATCTGGGCATACCAAAGCAGGAGCGATTACTGGCAGCCGTCTTCGTTGAGTATCCGGAAATGATGGATGATTCCAAAAAGCGCAAACCGGGTAGCCAGCGAAACAATCGAAGTGATCAATGGATTCGCGAAGTGACCCTTTGAGAGCAAGCGTTACGCGAAAACGTTAATAACAGTATCACACCTGAATTTCCGACAGTTCTTGCCAGAGCAGGGCACTGGCCAGGGTTCCCTGGCGAAACGATTCGAGTGAGAAGCGTTCGTTGGGGCTATGCAGGTTATCCGTATTCTGCCCCCAGCCCAACAGCAGCGTTTCAACGCCGACCAGCGACTGAAACGTTTCTACGACCGGAATCGAGCCCCCTTCGCGGATCATCACGGGAGCAGTTCCGAATGCCTGTTCAATAGCCGAGCGGGCGGCTGTCATATAGGGACTGTTGAAATCAAAGACCAGACCGCGACAGCCGTGGAAGTCGATGAATTCCATTGTCAGTCCGGTCGGCAACTGATCTCGCAGGAACTGCTCCAGCGCTTGCGTCAATGCTTTGGGATCCTGGTCGGGAACCAGGCGGCAAGTGATCTTCACGCGAGCCTGAGCTGGCACGATCGTTTTCGGGCCTTCCCCCGTATATCCCGAGATCATGCCGTTCACATCACACGTCGGTCGCGCCCAACGACGTTCCAGTGTAGAAAAGCCTGCTTCACCGGCGACCGCATTCACACCCAGATTGCTCATGAATGCCGCTTCATCAAAGGGGAGCGCGGCAAACTGATCACGCTCTTCCTGTGTCAGTTCCAGCACACCATCATAAAAGCCGGGGATTTGCACCCGCCCCTGATCATCGTGCAGCGCCGCGACCATTTTGGCCAGACCATTGCCCGGATTCGTCACCGCACCACCAAACACGCCACTATGCAGATCCTGACGGGGACCGCGGACGATTACTTCGCAGGCTAGAATCCCCCGCAGTCCGTAGGTAATCGCAGGGATACCCGGTCCGTACTGACTGGTATCACTGATCACTGCAATATCGCTGGCAACCAGATCCTTATTGTCTGCCAGAAAACGGTCCAGGTTGTCGCTCCCCACTTCTTCTTCGCCTTCAATGACAAAGACTACATTGACGGGAAGTTCGCCGTGCGTTTTCATCCAGGCTTCAACCGATTTGATGTGTGTATACATCTGCCCTTTGTCGTCAGTCGCGCCGCGGGCATAAATGTGTCCGTCGCGGATGTCTGGTTCAAAGGGGGGCGTCGTCCACTGATCCAGAGGATCGGGGGGTTGCACATCATAGTGGCCGTAGACCAGAACGGTGGGTTTCCCGGCTGCTTTTTTCCAGGAACCGTACACGATCGGATGTCCGGCGGTTTCCACCAGGCGGCTTTCGATGCCCGCGGCTTCCAGTTGTTTCAATACAAACTCGGCTCCGCGCTTCGTTTCCGCCTTTAAGGTCGAGTCGGCACTGACACTGGGGATTTTCAAGAATTCGATCAGTTCACTGACGGCCTGATCCTGATGTTGCTCTAAATAACTGCGAACTTGCTCAACCATTGTTTTCCTGTAACCTTGATCCTGCTAAGTTATGATATCATTGAAGGTGAGAGAGACTCCACGAATGATGTTCTGAAATTTGAGTATAAGTCCCCGTGGATCATTTGAGTATAGAAGTCATCCATGAAAACAGTAGATGTTGCAATAATTGGTGGGGGAATCATCGGGCTGGCAACCGGCTGGCAGATCAGTCGGCGGTTTCCTGACAAATCAATTCTGATTCTCGAAAAAGAAAGTCAGGTCGCCCAGCATCAGACCGGACATAATTCGGGTGTGCTGCATTCCGGCATCTATTACAAACCGGGGTCCCTCAGAGCCATCAACTGTCGCGAAGGAAAACGCGCGATGGAAGCGTTCTGTGATGCCGAAGAAATTCCCTGGGATCAATGCGGCAAAGTCATTGTAGCCATCGACGAACAGGAGTTTCCTGCCCTGGATCGCATCTTTGAACGGGGGCAACAGAATGGCGTCACCTGTGAAATGATTGGGGAAGAACGCGTCAAAGAACTGGAACCACACGTTGCCGGCATTCGAGGCATCCATGTTCCGGAGACCGGCATCGTCGATTACAAACAGGTCTCCGCACGATTGGCCGAACGCATTCAAGAGAAAGAGAATCAGATTCTGACCGGCGCCGAAGTCACGGGCATCCAGCATCACGCCGACTCAATCACCGTCAAAACTAAGCAGGGTGACTTTAACGCGAAGCAGGTCATCAACTGCGGCGGACTGTTCAGCGATCGCGTAGCCCGGATGGGCGGTTCGAAACCGGAATCCAAAATCGTCCCCTTTCGTGGCGAATACTATGTGCTCAAACCGGAGGCAGAACATCTCTGCAAAGCGCTGATTTATCCGGTACCCAATCCCGAGTTCCCGTTTCTCGGCGTGCACTTCACCAAAATGATTCATGGCGGCGTCGAATGCGGCCCCAATGCCGTCTGGGCCTTTGCGCGGGAAGGCTATACGAAGTCCAGTATCAATATCGGGGATCTGTTCGAAGCGGCAACGTATCCAGGCTTTATCAAAATGGCATTCAAATACTGGAAGACCGGCCTGAAAGAGATGTGGCGGTCGTTCAGCAAACCGGCATTCGTGCGTGAACTGCAGCGACTGATTCCCGATATCAAAGCAGACGATCTCGAAGCGGCCCCCGCCGGAGTGCGCGCCCAGGCGCTCGGCCCCGATGGAACCCTGGTGGATGACTTTCTGATTGATGAATCCGAGCGCATGATCAACGTTTTAAATGCACCGTCTCCCGCAGCCACTTCGTCTTTACGGATCGGCTCGATGATCACGGATCTGCTGGCCACCCGGATTCAATAACCGAAAGAATACCCACGATGCAGGCATCGATCATCACTTACTGGGGTTACGCCACCGTTGTCTTCTGGACGGTCCTGCTGGTCCCTTCGCTACTGATGATGATCCGCAAACGCATCACCCGCTGTCTGCCTGATACCGAAATTCCCCAAGAATGGCCTACAATCTCTGTCATCGTTCCCGCCAAAGACGAAGCGGAAACCATCGAAGTCAACCTCAAGTCTCTACTGGCTTCCGACTATCCACATCTGGAAATCATTGCCGTCAACGATCGCTCGACAGACGAAACGGGGGCGATCATGGAGCGGGTCGCACAGGTCGCCAGAGAGCAGGGACGCGTCAGCATGCAGATCGTGCACATTACAGATCTGCCTCCCGACTGGCTGGGAAAATCGCACGCCATGCATCAGGCCGCAAAACAGGCAACCGGCGAACTGCTGCTGTTTACCGACGGCGATATCATCTTCGATCCCAAGGCCATTTCAGAAGCGACGCGGGTCTTCCTGCATCAGAAACTGGATCACCTCTGTCTGCTGCCTCAACTGGCGCGGGGCGGTCTGCTCGAAATGGCATTCATTACCTTTTTTGGTTTCCTGCTCACCGGTGGTATGTTTCTCTGGCTCGTCCCGACCCGCTGGCACTTCGCTTACATCGGGATCGGCGCCTTCAATCTGGTCCGCACCGAAGTCTATCAACAGGTCGGCGGTCATGCTGCCATTAAAATGGATGTGCTGGATGACATCAAACTCGGCAAACTGATCAAAAACTATTATTACAGGCAGGATTTTTACCTGGGGATTGAACAGCTCAAGGTCCGCTGGCAGCCTTCCGCCTGGGGTGTGATTACCGGCGTCGAAAAAAACTCGTTCGCGTCGTTTCACTATTCCCTGCTCTGGGTCTCCCTGGCAACGCTGGCGTTTCTGCTGTTTTTCATCGCCCCCTTTATCGTCCCGTTCCTGTTTCCGCTGTCGCAGACGATCGGCTTTCTGATTACCGTCGGCCTGCTGCATCTCTGTTATGCCACGATTGCCGTTCTGTTCGCTTCCGGTCTGCGCGTCACGCCGCTCTTGTTCTTTTCCTCGCTGGCACTCGCATTTGCCATCTGGCGGTCGGCGTATATCACGCTCAAAAACGGCGGCGTCCGCTGGAGGGATACGATCTACCCGCTCGATGTGCTGAAGAAGAACCTGTATTAAAAAGCAGCGAATCTTTTAATTCGCAGATTCTTGGGGCTGCTTCGAATCAGCGGGCTCCGAATTCTGGTACCAGGGTTTGTTTTTAACCGTCAGGTAGCGGCTGCTGGCCTGGCTGCCGTCCGATCCCAGTGGGACGATGCGGCGCTGCATGGTATCAATGATGAAACGTCTGCCGTCGGGCAGGTAGAGTTCGTTCCAGGCATGTCCCCCTCTGCGATTGGCATCACCATAATTACCTCGCACCAGCGCCACGTCGAGTCCTGCCTCGTCGCCCAGCAGTTTGAATAACAGGGCCCGATGGCGACAGACACCCGCGCCACAAAGACGAGTTACATCGCCCAGCAATACCCCTTCATTGGCATATTCTCTGGTCAGCAGGACAACCGCAGGCGTACTCCAGCGATTTTTTTTATCGAGTGACATATTCCGGTCCACGTATTTGGCCAGACGTGTTGCCCTCTTCAGTGGCTTTAACGTTTTTATTTCTTCGGAGCGGGCGAATGCCAGGTGTCGTTTGAGGACCTCATCACGCTGGCGGTCGACGATAATCAGCTCGCGTCGGGAAAACGCCTTTCCGGTTTCCTCCAGCTTCATCCCACGACCGCCGTCGACATAACCGTCCAGGATCTTGATTTTCGGATCGACAAAATGTTTTGCGTGATAATCGACGGTCGCCTGTCGCGCCTGTTCCCGCATTTTCGGACGTAAGGCGTTATCATCAGGATAGCCCCGCAAAGCCAGGTCCAGAAAGAGGTCGCTGCTGCGGGGATCCACCTGATGAACTTCAATCGCGATCACATTTGAGCCGGATACCAGTTGATCCGCATCGATTTTAAAATACTGGTAGAGACGCTCTTCCAGCCCCTCCGATCGCTTCAGGGCACGTGTGTCTGGTTTGATCTGACCTTGTGGGAGATTGTGCCGGAGGACCTCTTTCCCGTTCAGATAGACAACACAGCCATCGTCGCTGCGAATCATGAAGACCAGCTGTTTGAATTGGCTGGGTTCTGTAATCTGAAAGGAATGCCGAAAACGAGCCGTGATCGTTTTTTGCTGTGGATCACTGCCGAAGCTCATCGTGGTACTGATATCTGCTTCCCCGTAACCCAGTGGTGCAGTACCGGATTTCCACTTTGAATCGTCGAATTTCGGTTCAATCCAATTGGGGAGCAACGGTTGGCCATCATCCTGGTACCGCCATGTGGTTTGCTTGCCAAATGGAATCAGGGTGGTTTGTGCCTCGGCCCGGGATGCGAACAGTATTAAAACAAGCAGAATGAGGGGGCTGGCGAATTGGATTCGACGCATGTGGTTCAGTCCATTTTCAAATCATGTCTGTTTCGGTCGCTGGCTGATCTGAGACGGTTCAGATTTTCGAAATCGTATTGTATGTCAAATTACGAATCAAGAAAGCACTTCGGGAATTCATATTAGACAAGAGTCGTTCTTTCCTGCAGACGGGCAAACCGGGTTTTTTGTGTACGCTAAACGACCTGACTGAACGCTGATCGTTCGTCAGAAATGCCCTTTTGATAAACCTGAATGTATTTAATCCCTGTTTCTGAGGTGTTGCTGAATACTGGCATAGAATCTGCATAACTAAGTTTACAACAAAGTGAGTCACAGGGGATATCACCAGATACACACAAGGCTCAAGTGGGGAAGCCCAGCCAAATAAACCCCAGCCAAATACAATTGAACAATTTACAGGAGAAAAACATGTCATTTTTGAAACTAAGCTCTGCATCGGCACTGGCTGCACTGGTACTGGTCGGTTGTGAAACAAATTCCGAGTCCATCGAGCAGGCCCGCCAGAACGTGGACGAAGCCAAGATGGAAAGCCAGGAGCAGATCGCTCAGGCCGAACAGGAAGCAACTGCTGAGATGCATGAAACCAGACGCGTCGGTACGGAGAATATCCGCGAAGAAATGAGAGACGTTCAGGAAGCCCGCCAGGAACGTGAGTCGTCTGCAGAAGTCAGCGAAGAGATGAGAGATGTGACTGAAGCACAGCGCGAGCTGGACGAGTCACTGGCTCAGGCTAAAAAAGCCAATGCAGAAGATGTTGCAGAAGCTAAAAAAGAAGCGGAAGAACGTGTGACTGAAGCGCGAAACCACTTAGCCGAAACGAAAGTGGAAGCTTTGAAGAACGCACAGGAAAACGTGATGGAAGCTGAAAAGGCTTTGAAAGAAGAACAGGCTGAAGTCACTGAAGCAGAAGCAACACTTGCTGCTGCTAAAAAGAAACTGAGTGAAACCAGTGAAGCCGATAAAGAAGACGCTCAGGAATCTGTAAAAGATGCAGAAGAATCACTGGCGGCTGAAAAGGAAGACATCGCCGAAGCAGAACAGAACCTGCAGAAAGCCAAGCAGGAACTTGATAAAGTGAAAACGCTGATCAACAAATAAACCACGAAATAAACGGATCAGTCCGCATTCACGATTTAACAACCCGGATCGCAAGGTCCGGGTTGTTTTTTGTATTAATCGCTGTTTAGATGTTGAGGATGCGGTCTCTTTTTTGTAACGATTCATAGTTCATGGTATGATTTCCTGGGAATAACGATATCATGTTTGCAGAAACCAAGACCATGATTTCCAAGAAAGAGCCCACAACTGTGAACAGTAAATCTTGTTTATTGGTGATTATCTTCTGTAGCCTGATGTACCATACTCCGGAAGTGTCTGCTGCAGAGCCGTCATCTCATGATCTCTCGAAAATGTCAACGGATGCCGTTATCAATACGGACAGCAGTACCTACGATTCACATCCTTCCGCGATCACCCTGGCCGATGGTACGACGTGTGTTGCCTGGACAGCCTTCAAAGAGAGTCGCGATCAGATTCTGCTGCGTTTCATCGCCGCCAATGGCACCCCCGGACCCCTGCAGACGGTCAGTCAGGAGGGGAGCGTGCACGGGCATCCGACGGTGGTCTCTTTGAATGAAAAAGAGCTGTGGGTGATCTGGTCTGCCAAACGGCCCGAGGGCTGGAGAATCCTGGGGCGTCTCTGTCGCTCCGGGGTCTGGCAGAAAACCGTTTCCATTTCCGGTAAGCAGTACCAGGCAATTCATCCCACAGCGATACGTGTTTCCGAGCATGTCATGACGGTTGCCTGGAGCGGCCTGCAGCAGTCACGATTTCGGATTCAGACCCGCTATCTGCAGGGGATTCGCTGGTTGCCGCCCCGGACTGAATCGGATACGGAGGAAAATGCGTTTCGGCCCGCACTCGCGTTCAAACCGAATGGGAATTTCTGGCTGGTCTGGGATCAATATGAGCAGAACCAGTATCGTGTGGTCGGCCGCAATCTGAGTGCCGGACAAGGCCCGATTGAATCCATCTCGCCGACTGAAATGCATTGCCTCCAACCCACTCTATTAAACACCGATCAGGGGCTCTACGCCGCCTGGTTACAGAAGCAGGACGTGCTTGGAGGACCGGGTGTCGTCAGTCAGTGGCATACGCTGCATGTTGCAAAACGGACTGATGACGGCTGGCGACAGATCACTGACGCAGCAGGGCACACGGTTGCCGCTGAGTTGACGCAAGGGCTGGTGGCTCAAATCGAACCGCAGCCGGTCGCCACCAGTGGTTATCTGGGGCGACGCACAACACCAATGCTGCTGGCCGATGAACACGGAATCTGGCTGCTCTGGGAACGAAAATCAGATCATCGTGGTTCAACAGCCCAGCCTCGCGGAGATCTGGTCAGCCGTCAAATCCTGCAGGACCAACTCCAGCCAGCCGTAGTGCTCGCCCAAGGGAAGGTTGACTATCATCTGGCGCATCCTGCCCAGGTCTCCGGTGGCAAATTCGTCGCGCTGGCTTCCAACGTCTATCCGGGGGGACGACGCCAGTATCATCGTCTGCTCTGTGATGTGAATCAGCATACGCCTTTCGAACAGGCCGAATGGCAGGGCTGGCGACCAACTGAACTTCCCATTCAGGAAGAACTCACTGAACGCCAGCAGATTCAGGCAGGCGAAAAGACCTATCAGCTGTATTGGGCAGACATGCATTGTCACAACAATCTCTCGTCCGACGCGGAAGGTGAGCCGGATGAACTGAATTATTATGCACGCGACCGGGGTGCCCTGGATGTGGTTGTCTTCACGAACAACGATTTTTACATCGTGCCGTTAACTCAGTATGAATACGAACTGGGGAACTTTTTCGCGAATGCGTTTACCAGACCGAAACAGTTTCTCTCACTCCCCGGTTACGAGTGGACGTCCCGCATTCCCGGGGTTAAGACTGCGCCGTTATCCGACCCCGGCAACTGGACACACCCATACAAAAATCGATCTTATCCCAATCATCGGAGTGTGATTTATCCTCCTGCCGGCGGTCCGGTCATTCGATTCATGGAAGTCGAAAATGACATTAACCGCCTGAATTACGAAGTCGAAAAAGCGGGAGGAATCACACTGACTCAGCACCCGGCTTTCAAACCCTCGGGGCATCCGGTGGAAGTCGGAATGGAACTCACTTCCGGCTGGGGAAACTATATGCAACAGGTTCCCCAGCTGTTTCATGGGATCCTCAATCAAGGCGGCAAGCTGGCATTTGTTGCCTGTGGAGATTCGCATCGTCGCGCACCGGGACTCAGCGGCGCATTGACAGGTATCTATGCAGAAGAACTGACTGCGGAATCGATCTTTGAAGCATTAAGAAAACGACGCTGTTTCGCCACGAATGGTTCTCGTATTTTCGTTGATACCCGGGCGAACGGCTCCCTGATGGGCGAAGCGATTACCACAGAAACAGGAGACGTGGAACTGACCCTGCAGGCTACCGGCACACGTCCAATTGTCAGAACGACCCTGATTCATAACGGTACAGAAATCAAAACGTTCGAATGCAAAGGCACAAAAGAATTCAAGACTGCGCATCAGATCGAAAATCTTTCCCCCGGACAGCACTGGTTCTACTGGCGGATCGTTCAGGAAAAAGATGCACCCGTGTTTCCCGGGAATCTGATGGTCGCCCATGGACATCTTGCCTGGTCTACCCCGCATTATGTGACTGTTTCCGGCAGCGAGAGTCCGTCGAAATCAGATTGAATGAGAGGGGCGGGATACGGTTTATCTCCCGGATTGGTCTCATCAGAGCAGAGCGGGTCTGTTATACTCAGTAACTGAAGTCACTTTTCAGTCCGTCTGATTTTCATCGGCCAGAACTATGAATATGAAACAACCATTCCCCTTTTTACACCTGCTGCTATTGCTCGCACTGTTTTTCTCAGGAAATGCGGAGCTGTCTGCACAACTTACTTTTCCGAAGCAGGAAAAGTTCCAGGGCGCACCGATCAAAACGACGGTGACCGTCACCCTGTTGATGGAAGACAACAGCGCGGCACTGTTTGCCCAGCAATGGGGGCAGACATTTCGCGATCTGGGAATTTCGATTCGCACTCGACGATCTGTGCTCGACGACAAACCGGAAATCAAACAGGATCTGCGAGGAACTTTGCGTGAAGTTCGACTGACTGGCACGCTCGCCCGGAATGGTGAGATCCAGTTTCCCGGGCATCGCTTTGCCCGTAGTGATCTGGGACGACTCAAAGAGTGGCTCAACGAACTCAAAACGTTCGGAGCACAAGGTTCGCCCGAAAGCAAACCGCTCTGGGGCTTATCGAATGCACAATTCAAAACAGTGTTTGATGTACTCTCTGAAGAATCTCCTGCCCGCGTGCAGGGTCTTTCGTTAAAAGCGGCTATCGAAAAACTGGAATTCCCCGATTCACTGCCCATTCGCTTCGACATCGATGCACAGAAACGACTGGCAGAAGTCTCTCCTGATCTCACCATCAAAGCCGATCTGGAGAAACTGGCCAAAGGGACCGCGCTGTCGATTGCCCTCAAACAGTACGGCCTTGCGTTCTATCCACTGCGAACACCCGCTGGTTCTCTGGAGCTACGGGTGACTCCCTGGGAAGCGACGGACTCACCCTGGCCGATTGGCTGGGAGCTGAAACTCTCGCGACAGAAGACCGCACCCCGTTATTTTGAACTGATTCCGGTCGAGCTAAATAACGTTCCGCTACGAGATGTGTTAATGGCGGCTTCGAAAGCATCAGGTATTCCGATGATTGCCGATGAATACACGATTGCAAAGAAAGAGGTTGATCTGGATCAGATCAAAGTCACTGTCTCCAAAAAACGAACTACCTGGGGGATTCTGATTCGCAATGCCATCGGTCGTGACGGACTCACCCGTAAACTGGTGATCGATGAACGCGGGCAACCCTTCATCTGGATTACCGTCTATACGCCACGCGTCTCGCCGGTCACCCGTTAGTCGATATTAAGACTAAACTGTGTCCCGTTTTACAGCAGCGTCTCCAGGGCTGTTTGACCCAGGTATATGAGATTGAGAGACGCTATCCTTAAAGGTGATGCGCTCTAAGGTACCGGCGGAGCTGGAGGGGGCGGAATCGTTTCGATTGTAAAACGAGCGTTCTTTTTGATCGGGGCTTTTGTCGGTTGTGGTTTCTGATGTGATGAGGCTTTCTGCGGCGTATCAACGCTCATGCTGCTGTTAGCGGCACCGACCGGGATGGGTTGAATAGCGCCTGGATAAGACTGCCCTTCGCCACTCACGTTCATCACGGCATCGTAGGGGGAGGCAGGAGTCATGTCACCACCCACCAGATCGGGGCGGACGTATTTCACGTTGCGACCTGGTGTGACACCATACTGCCAGTGAAATAATGACACTTGATGAGCCTTGTAAGCGAAATGGTCCCGCTTTTCGATGAAGATGGCGGGGGCTCTCAACGTGTTATAATCCATCCACATACTCGACAGGCTGTACTTCTTCCGATGCACACACCCCTGCTGACTCAGCAGGACTACTGAAAGCAGCATCAGCAGGATTCGAGACCAGCGAAATCGGATAGGACGAAACATAAACCAACCTGAACGAAAGTGATGTCGTACGAAAGACCTCAAAAAATGCGGACGCTTGCTGCGCAACATCTCTCTATGCCTGAAAGATTCATCGTCGAGACAATTCCGCGGGATTCAATCAATTCCCCGTGAAAGAAAGCTTCCGCGGGGAAAAAATACCTGTCGCGTAATATAGGTAAAACAGGTTGAATATTACTTCCACATCCTGGCAAAGATTTTCCCGAGTTCCGGGATCTGGTAGTGGGCATTCAGGCCACTGGGGTTGGGGAGCACCCAGAGATCCGCTGCTCCGATGGTTTCGGTCTGCAGTCCCAGCCGGGCTTTATTCCTGCCAAATGCTTTGCGGTAGGAGGTAATTCCGAGAAAGACGACTTTCTGCGGACGGAATTTGTGAACTTTTTCAGTCAGAATTTCAGCCCCTTCAGCGAGCTCTTTTTGGGAAAGCTCATCCGCCCGCTTCGAAGCGCGACTGACGATATTGGTCAAACCGCCTCCCCGCGCGAGCAGTTTATAATCTTCAAACGGTGAATAAAGTCGCTCGGTAATCTTACCGCGATGCATGGCTGGCCAGAACCGATTGCCGGGACGGGCAAAGTGATGACCGACCGCGGCGGAGTACAACCCCGGATTTGTGCCGACAAACAACGCTTTTAAACCGGGTTCGATCAAGTCGGGAAGCTGTTTATGAATGGCCTGTTCCAACTGTGCTGGCGTTGGTTTCCAGATTTCTTCCACGCGCTCAAAACTCCCTGACTTGATCCCTAGTCGATATACCCGTCATTGCGTAATGCATCAATAGCCTGTTCGAATGCATTGACGGTAAATTTGATTTCTTCATCCGAGTGAGACGCAGTCGTCATTGCACCCCAGCCAAACCAGTCGACACCGTTCAACAGCAGTGCACAGCGGAAGGCGTGCCCCAGTTGTGCATCATGCTTGCGGTCCAGTCGGTCAAAGTCGTTCTCGTAAGGCACGAATGAATCATCGGTGGGCCGCGGTCCGTCGTAGCCGGGAAAGACTTTAATAATCGAGAACTGTCCGTAGACGACCCAGTTCACATTTTTGCGGGTCAGGACTTCATTCATGCCCCTTCGCAGTTTTGCCGCACTTTCGTTTGCCTGGCGACATGGTTCTCCATCGGCGATCTGCTTTAAGACAGCAATACCGGCAGCCGCGGAAAGGGGGTTGGCATTGTACGTCCCCGGGTGTTTCATTTTCTGGCCAAACGGATTGTCAAAGGCGATTGCCTGCATCAGATCGGCACGACCCGCCAGACAGCCGCCAGGCAAACCACCGGCGACAATTTTGGCCAGTGAAGTCAGGTCGGGGACGATGCCTCGCACTTCCTGCATGCCGCCGGGAGCGACACGGAATCCACTGATGACTTCATCCATAATCATCAGCACGCCTTTTTCTTCTGTCAGCTTTCTCAG
The DNA here is from genome assembly GCF_048262075.1 of Gimesia sp. Taxonomy (GTDB): domain Bacteria; phylum Planctomycetota; class Planctomycetia; order Planctomycetales; family Planctomycetaceae; genus Gimesia. Next base: position 363,427 of record NZ_JBLXFK010000003.1, on the reverse strand, counting down.
TCCCTGCAGGAAGCCGTCTGCCAGGGGAACGACGCCCCAGCGGCTGCCGGTGGCTTCGATAATCAGACAGGCGGGGTCATGCTCGGCGATTGCGCGTTCTACCAGATCCAGATCGTTGGGACGCACGATGATCAGTTCATCAGATACGCCATTGGTCACACCGGGCATGGCGTAGGTTTTGTCATCGTGAGGAGGCTCTGAAGCCTGGGTCAGCAGATCATGCCAGCCATGAAAGTGACCGGCGAACTTGATGACTTTTGTTTTTCCGGTTGCAATGCGCGCGACGCGGAGTGCCATCATGGTTGCTTCGGTACCACTGCTGGTGAACCGCAGCATTTCGCAGGAAGGAACCAGTTGACGAACCAGTTCGCCCCATTCCAGTTCCAGTTCATGACAGGCACCAAAGTGCGTCCCCTTTGCCACCTGCTCCTGAACCGCTTTGACCATCGCGGGATGGCTGTGTCCCAGAATCAATGAGCCGTGACCACTCCAGTAGTCAATGATGTCATTGCCATCCACATCGTATTTATGAGCACCCAATGCATGGTCGACATAAATCGGAAATGGCTTCATGTACCGACCATCGTGCGTCACACCGCTGGGGAACAGCGTGCACGCCTGCTGATACATCTCTGCTGATGTGGGGAATTTCGCAAAAAAGTCGGCTTCAATCTGCTGTCCTACGGCCTGGCTCATGGCATTGAACTCACTGTAAAAGTAAGAAATGATTCTGATTCAATTCAGAAATCGGAGTGCACTCGGAACAATGAACCTGCGGGCAGGAACCAGTCCGGGAGAGTAATTTATATCGGAATCAGTGTCAAAGATCAAAGTAATCAGAGATGGAATACGGAGTCTGTGCAGCAACTTTTACTGAGAAAACCGAATTCACAGGCAACCCCGGAAAAGATCCGAGGTTACCCTGATTCGATTGTTAATACTCGTTCGATTTCTCCGTCTGTCCTTCAATGCCGGAGAAGCTGTTTTCGACCACCTGTCGCACGAGCCGTTCGTCGGCTTCCTGCTTGAGTTTGGCAATCGCCTCCGCCAGTGGCATCGGTCCCAGATCACCGTCGATCCGGTCACGCACGGCAACCGCGGTCTGTTCGGCTTCTTTAGGGCCGACGACGAACATGTACGGAATCAGTTCCAACTGGGCATCACGAATCTTCGCGTTGACCTTCGAACTGCGGGTGTCGATGGAAACCCGGAATCCGTTCTTGCGGAGTTGAGCCACGACTTCGTTCGCGTAATCCAGCGTTTTGTCACTGACAGGCAGTACACGAATCTGTTCCGGCGCGAGCCACAATGGAAAGGCACCTGCAAAGTGCTCGATCAACATGCCGGTGAAACGTTCCATTGAACCAAAGGGGGCGCGATGGATCATCACGGGACGATGCGGCTGATTGTCTGAACCGGTATATTCCAGTTTGAAACGTTCCGGCAGATTGTAGTCGAGCTGCACGGTGCCCAGCTGCCATTCCCGGCCGATACAGTCCGAGACCATAAAGTCAGCTTTTGGACCGTAGAAAGCGGCTTCCCCTTCGCATTCACTATAGGACATGCCTGAGGCTTCAAGTACTTTCCGCAGGCTGTTTTCCGCATGCTGCCAGTTTTCTTCGCTGCCAACATACTTATCACTGCCAGGCTCGCGAAGTGAAAGCTGCACGCGGAAGTTATTGAGGCCAACCGAGGCCAGCACGAACTTGACCAGATCCAGGGTGACACGGAATTCTTCTTCGACCTGCTCGGGAGTACAAAAGATGTGTGCGTCATCCTGGGTCAGTCCCCGAACGCGTAACATACCGTTCAATTCACCGGTCTGCTCGTGACGATACACGGTGCCGAACTCCGCCAGGCGTACGGGCAAGTCCCGGTAGCTGCGCGGCATCGATTTATACATCTCCGCATGATGCGGGCAGTTCATCGGCTTGAGCAGATACCGTTCGTGCTTGTGTTCCCAGTCTTTAAGGATTTTGAGCTTTTCTTCACGGCTTGCGCCGGGAGGAAATTCAAAGTCACAATTCATGACCCGTGATGACTTGAAGAAGAGTTCTTCGTCTTCTGCGGAGAGGCTGTCTTCTTCCAGTTTTCGTACCCAGAAATCGACCAGCTGGCCGGCATCATGACCGAACAGGGGCGCGAACTGAGAATCCCGATAGTAGGGAAAGTGACCGCTGGTTTCGTAGAGTTCGACCCGTCCAATGTGGGGCGAATAGACGGGTTGGTAGCCGAGTCGGGTCAGTTCAATTTTAATAAAGTCTTCCAGAACCGCACGGATGGTTGCTCCTTTCGGCAGCCAGAGACAGAGCCCCTGTCCGACTTCGGGATTGATTGAGAACAGCCCCAGCTTTTTCCCCAGGACCCGATGGTCACGCCGTTTGGCTTCTTCCACCTGCTCCAGGTACTGCTTCATATCTTTCTTGCTGAACCAGGCTGTACCGTACAGACGCTGCAGCGGTTTGTTGCCCGCGTCCCCCTTCCAGTACGAACCGGCGATGGAAAGCAGTTTGAAGGCTTTGACTTTACCGGCGTTGGGTATATGCGGCCCACGACACAGATCGACAAATTCTCCCTGGCGATAGAAACTGAGTTGCCCGTGATCGGCAAGGCCAGTCTGAATATGTTCGGCTTTGGAATGCTGATCCATTTCGTTGACGAAGGAGACGGCTTCGTCCCGGTCGAGTGAGAACCGTTCGAAAGGCTCTTGCTCTTTAATGATCTTCTTCATCTCTTCTTCGATTTTGGGGAAGTCATCTTCGCTGATGGTGTGTTCCAGGCCAAAATCGTAATAGAAACCGTGAGGCAGTGTCGGGCCGAAAGCCAGTTGAATGCCAGGCCACAGACGCATGACAGCGCGCGCCATAATGTGAGCACAGGAGTGACGCATCACACCAAGTGCTTCGGCATCGCGTTCGGTCAGCAGGCGGAGCGAGATTTCCTCGGAATCAGTGATGTCTTTCAGCGGGCGGAACGCATCACAAACGGTTCCATCCACTTCAGCAGCAACGACGGCATTGGCCAGCCGCTCGCCGATGGACTGGGCGACATCTAAAGCAGAACTGTCATCGGCATACTCTTTTACGGTTCCATCGGGTAATTTGATTTGAATCATGCGATTTTCTGAACTTCGTCTAAAGTCGGAACCACCACAGTCGCCGTTACAAAGGGCTCACTGCTCAGGTAGTTCGAAGGAGGTACGGTCTTTATATTCGACAGCAGATGCCGCCGTCAATGTTCGCTCTCATGCAATAAAATGCTGCGAAACCATTCAAATTGGTATGATCGGCCACACAGGTCGCGGGACTGTGCCTTTCAGCAGTTTTTTTTACAGAAAGTGTTCTGGAACTTGACGATATCTTCATGGATGCTTACCCTGCTTAACCTCAGGACGATTAGCTCAGTTGGTTAGAGCGCCACGTTGACATCGTGGAGGTCACCGGTTCGAATCCAGTATCGTCCACTTATTTTGAAATAAAAAAACGCCATAAGTTACTTTTTTAAAGTGGCTTATGGCGTTTTTGTTTACGCAGAACCGTTTCCATAATTGAGTATGGTCACAGACGTCTATTTTATCTTGCCTGGACGATTCTGAAATAAAAATCCCCCCTTGCCGTCAAACAAGGAGGGAGAATCATCAGGCAACTCATTTCACCATGTCGAACTCAAAGTGATTTGCTCCGCTTTTCACTTCTGCTGTCAGACCGCTCGTTTCACCAGAGCGATATTTCGCTGGAATCTCTTTAAACTCTTTTGGTTTAGATTCTGCTGGCGACAAACCTGGGGGTTCCTCTATATAAGGAGGCGTTATCGTGATGGAATAAGTACCAGTTTCGATTCCGTCTGGGATCGAAAATGTGCCTTCACTATCAAGTTTGGCTCCCGCAGCAATCCCTGTTTTGCCAGAGAAGAAATTGACGGTCCCTTCCGTGACTGGTGTTTCTTGAAACGTGACCTTTCCCGAAATATCGCCACGGGGAGTTTCGCTTACCCCGGAGCCACAACCGGTCGTTGTAATCGCGCTTAGTACGGTCATAAGTAAAATGCAGTTCAACCGAGTGTGTCTAATCTGGCAGTATTGATGCACATATGAACTGAGACCGGAAGTCAACAAAAAATTACGATAGCTGGATTTCATAATGTATATAAACCTAGTTATTCAGATGGAAGTTTTCGATATCAAGTGCAGAAACGATTTAAAACTCGCCAATAACGAGTCCATCGTTTCTGGCGCCGAGTTTCTGCAGGGTTCCCAGGTCAATACTATTGCCGAGGAATCGAACTGCCCCATCACCGAGTAAAACATGAATTCCACCTGTATGAAACGAATTCAGAATCGTATTGTAATGCCAGCTGGATGCGGAACCGTTGGGAGGGCTCGTTGTATCCAGGTTAAGAGCGTAGCGGATTGTTGAGACGGCTGCACCGAAATGAGAGCTTGAAGTGATCTGTGAGGGGCGTTGCGTCGTGTTGTAAAAACCACTCCAGCCTCCATGATAGTTCGCCCGCAGGTCTCGGTTACCCACCATCCCCGACTGCTCACTGATATAAATTGTATTTGACGTACCATCGGTAACATCACGAATTTGAGTGTGCCCGTTAAAGAAAAGAATTCCATTTTCACACGCACTTCCCCGGCCACTGATGTCAGCAGAACACCCGGTTCCAGGATAAGACCCCATGATCCCCACATAATCGTGAGTCTGACCTAACTGGTCGTTGTAATTAGAAGGATTATTGTTGCTGGAAAGTGCACTTGAGGGACAATTATAAACGGGAATTGTCAGGCCTTCCAGAATGCCAAAATTGGTGCCGTAATATCCAACACCCCATCCGCCCGTAAATCCATCCGCTGAAGTGGGATGGGTTTTAGTCAGCTGTGCATAAAGGGGACCCTGGTCGAGATAAGGAAGCAAGCTGAATCGCCAGTTACCTTTATAGTAGGGGTATTGTGCTCCGATTGGGAAGGTGCGATATGTGTCATGGTAGTTGTGCATCGCAAGCCCCAGTTGTTTCATGTTATTTTTACAAGTGCTTCTGCGTGCTGCCTCTCTCGCCTGCTGAACTGCAGGAAGCAATAAAGCGATTAAAATGGCAATAATGGCAATCACAACCAGTAGTTCAATTAGCGTGAATCCGTCTCTTTGACTCTGTCTTTTCATCTTCATCTCATTGTTATCTAAAGTTTAGAAAAAAAGGCGCGAGATGATTATAAAAGGTCAATTCAGGCAATGGCAATGTAAACCCTGCTAAAAAAAACAAGACAGACCGTCTAATTATATTTTTCTGTACAAGAGGTTACACTTAGATGTGCTAAGCTGGAAGAATGGCGTCATTAAACATGTTCTACCAGTTCTGAAGTACACTGGGGGCAGCGGGTTGCTGTGAGATCGATGGTCGATTTGCAGAACGGGCAGGCTTTGGTTGTCTCAGGTTTCGGGTCTTCCTGCCGTTTCATTTTATTCATCTGGCGAATCACCAGAAATATGACAAACGCGACGATCACAAAATCGATGACCGTATTGATGAAGAGACCATAATTAACGGTGACCGCTTCGGCTGTATCGGTTTTCTCACGAAGTACAATGGAAAGCTGAGAGAAGTCGACTTTGCCTAACAGCATACCGATGGGAGGCATCACGACGTCTTTGACCAGCGAAGAGACGATTTTACTGAACGCCGCTCCGATGATGATTCCCACAGCCATGTCGACAACATTACCTCGAACCGCAAATTCCTTAAATTCCTTGAGCATTCCCATTCATCACTCTCGCTTTCTGTTGTCGGGTGAAGTGCATAAATAAAGTGCCCCTCAATTCTGATGGAGCCCTTTATGCGAAGATGGAAGACAGTCTTTGCAATGATAACTGATTTGAGAGGGAGTTTAGCTGAGTCTGGTCAAAGCGTCAAATTTTAACTAAATCCTGTAAGCTCTGATTTTGTCAGAGACTGTTTATTAAAGCCCCTGCTTTTTGTCTGATATTCCTCTTTTGTTCAGCATCCTGTCTCTGGAGACAACAGGTGTTTCAGGTTCTCATTGCCTGACCGACTCGTTCCATACAACCCGAACAATCACTGTCAAAATTTCGATACGGTCCTTGAATTCGGCATTACTCGCACAGCCGGACCGTGCTTCACGTCGATCATTTTCTCTGGACCGTGCCATTTTTTCAGACCACTGATGATCAGTTCCCGAAATGCGGGAATTCGATCTAATGGATTTCAGTAAGGTTTCAGGATGAAGGATCATCCCCTGTATTTCAGCCGCGGTTTCGGTCTAATTCTGTTGACTGTTTTCGTCACAGGCTGTGCCTCGCATACTGCAACTGTTCAGAAGTCGGATTCAGCGAACGCAGAAGTCGTTGAGACTTCCGTTGCGCGTACGTCGATTGGATTTGACGAACCGGCTGAGGAGCAACATGCATCTCCGGCGGAGATCGTGCAGACTGGTGCTGAAGCAGTCGATGGTGTATTTGCGGATGGAACCCGGTCAGAACTGGTCATTCAGCAGCCTCCCCTGTCTCAGTCCCTGGGGGAACTGGAGATGCTGGCCGTCGATCAGAACCCGCGGCTGGTGAAACTTTACCGGGAATACAATGCAGCCTCTTCGCGCAGTCATTATGTGAATAAGCTGCCGGACCCCAAAGTGGGGACGAATGTATTCGGCGCTCCCATCCAGACCGCCTCTGGTTCACAGCGTGCTGTCCTGAGTGCCAGTCAGTCGATTCCCTGGCTGGGAAAATTAGACGCGGAAGAGCAGCGGGCCTGCTTCGAAGCCTTTGCGGTGCGTGCAGATTATCTGGCAGAACGCCTGCGGGTGATCGCTGCAGTACGGACGGGCTGGTATCGGCTGTATGTGATCGATCAGCAGATCGAAACTGCGAAAGCCAATCAGGAACTGCTGCAGTCACTGATTGACGTAGCGAATGCGCAGATTGCCACGGGGACAGCCACTCAGGGAGATGTGCTGCTGGGAACCCTGGAGCTCAGCAAGCTGGAAGAGCGGTTACTGACGTATCGAAAATTACGAGTTGCGGTCCAGGCAGACGTCAATCGACTGGTGGCCCGCGATGCAGACCTCCCGATAGCGGTTCCTGCGGAGTTGGACATCTCGCTTCCTCTAATGTCAGCCCGGGAGATTTTCGAGACCACATTGAGATCACAGCCGGAAATCCAGGCAGCCCAATTACGAACACAGGCATCGCGCTGGGGAATTGAGGTGGCCCACTTAAGTCGTCGCCCGGAACTGACAATTTCCGCGAATTACTTTTTCACAGATAACAATCGTCCCCCTTCTACTATTTTTGATGTCGGACAGGATCCCTGGTCGCTTGGTGCGCAGGTCAGCATTCCGCTCTGGCGTGACAAATATGATGCCCTCGAAGACGAAGCGACCTGGAAGCATCTCGCTTCGACTGATAACGAAGCCGAACTCCGCGATCGCTATGATGCGCTGATTACGGAATTACTGGCAGAAGCCCGCCGAGCCGATGAAACCGCAAAATTGTATAAGAACACGATCCTGCCGCAGGCGCGCCAGACGCTGAGAGCCGATCAGGAATCGTATTCGCGCGGCGCTGTGGAATTCGATCGCGTGATCCGAGACTACCGAAATCTGCTCACACTGGAACTCGGTTATCATTCGGCTGTCGGCGAACTGGCTGTCTCGCTGGCACAGTTGAGCCGCGTTGCCGGTCAGGATATCAAACTCGCGGCTGAACCGGCACTTCCGGAGCTGCCACAAGAGTAGCGTAAAAGATCCGTCTGGACTTCTACTGTCTCAGGCGATATATTTCCTGTAGGTCAATTACTCAATTCTACGGGTATATTTTCATGTTCCGTCAGCTTCGCATATTGATGATCTGGATGACAGCATTTATGCTGTGCGCTCAGGTTGTATATCCGGCAAGTCTGTCTGCCTGCTGCTGTCGAATGAATTCCGAGACTGGGCACACGGGTCGTGTCTGCTGTCTGACAAGTGTAGCGAAGCCAACCCGCAAAGCCTGTTGTAACCTGAATACCAGACAGACTGAAAAAGTGAATAGCGAATTTCACGCTGCTGGATGCTCCTGCGGTCAGTCTGATTCACCAGCTTTACCAGACAGATCGCAACATGCTCAGGAAACGCTGTTGCTGGACCTGAATCTGCAGCTTGGCTGTTTTATGAACTCTTCGCAAGAGACGAAACCGTCGTCTCAATACGATGGCGTGGTCATCTCGTCCCATCACTCTCAAAAATACGCACAAGTTCTGTACTGCGTTGCGTTGATCTAACACAGATCACGCTCCCTGTTGTCTTCGGGCACAGTGGTGTCATGTCTGTTAAGCCCTCTTCCTGCTTGCATGACCTCGCCTGGATTGTGTCTGAAGCCGGGAATCTCGCTATCTGCGATCGTCTTTCGATGATTTGTTAAGTGAATCCCTGTTTGAGTGGCTGGTCAGCTTTTTCCGGCACGGTCCAATGCTGGTGAACTGTTACTGGCCAGCTACTCTTTTCAAATATTATCAGAGGTGGAATGATGAGTTCTTCTATAAATGAATCAGAGCTAAAATCCAGTAATGCGCCTCCACCCCCTGATGCCAGGTCGGGACGCTGGTGGTTGCGCAAACTGCTTCCTGCAGGGCTGTTTCTGTCGGTAGGGCTGCTGTTGATTGTGCTGACCGGTGTGGCACAGCGTCTGGGCTGGATTCAGGCTGGTCCGACAGCAGGCGTCACTGCCTCCACCGATGGCAAACATTCTGTCTATACCTGTCCCATGCATCCCCAGATTCGACAGCCGACACCAGGACGCTGTCCTATCTGTGGTATGGCGCTGGTTCCCGCTGCAAAATCCGGGAGCAATATCGATCAGCTGGCAATTAATATTGAGCCAACTCAACGCAGGCTGGCTAACATTCAGACTGCCGAAGTGCAATCAGAGCCGGTTAATTCCATCATCGAAACGATTGGTTCGATCGAAATCGATGAGAGCAGGCATGCGACAATCGCTGCTTACATAGATGGAAGAATTGAAAAACTGTTCGCTGATTACACCGGCGTCGAAGTTGAGAAAGGCGATCACCTGGCCATTGTCTACAGCCCGGAGCTTTATTCTGCACAGATCGAATTACTGGAAGCCCGTAATGCTTTGCAAAAAATGACCTCCGGAGCACTGGCTGTCGTACGTGAAGTTCAGGAAAAACTGGTAACCAATTCACGCCAGAAACTGGTAGAGCTGGGTATGACCGAGGAGCAGATCAATCAACTGCTGACCAGCGGCAAAGCCGAATCGAGGCTCACGATTTATTCCCCGATCGGCGGTACGGTGACCCAGAAACTGGCCGAAGAAGGAAAATATATCAAAGCAGGAGAACCCATCTACCGTATCGCGAACCTGAACACTGTCTGGCTGATGCTGGAGTTGTATCCGGAAGATGCGTCCCGCATCCGTTTCGGGCAGGTCGTCGAGGCCGAGCTGCAGTCACTTCCGGGGAAAATTCTGAAAGGACGTGTGGTCTTCATCGACCCGACTGTCAACAAGACACGCAGGACGGTTGGCGTACGTGTAGAGTTCAGTAACGAACAGGGACAGCTGCGACCCGGTGATTATGCGAAAGCACGGATTACCGTTCCCATTGGTCCGCAGGGAAAAGTATATGATTCTGAACTGGCGGGGAAATGGATCAGTCCCATGCACCCCCAGGTGATTCGGGATCAACCGGGGGACTGCCCGATTTGTGGTATGAAACTGGTGCCAACTTCGCGTTATGGATATTCAGAACAGCCGGTCGACCAAAATGCCGCACTTACTGTTCCGCGTTCTGCCGTCCTGCTGGCCGGGGATCACAGTGTCATCTATGTGGAAACAGAACCGGGGAGATTCGAGCTCAGGAATGTGACGCTCGGACCGATGTTACGCGATCGTGCCGTGATTCTGGAGGGAGTGAAACAGGGGGAGCAGGTTGCTACTGTCGGCAACTTTCTGATTGATTCACAAATGCAACTCTCGGGAAAACCCAGTCTGATTGACCCGGTAAAATATTCTCCCGAGAAAAAGAAACCAGCTTATCGAAATGAGCCACTGCAGTTCGATTCCATCAGAATGGAAAAGCTGACCGGTCAACCGGGGCAGAGACTGGAGAACCTGTATTCCGTCTATTTTACGATTCAGAAACAGTTCGCGGCAGATAAAAATATCTCTGAGCAACAGGCGACAATACTAACAAAACTGGCGTCAGAGCTTGCACAGAATTCTCAAGTCAACCAGACAATGCGACAGGAATTTGAGCAGGTGGCAGTGAACGCAGCGCATCTGCATCATCTTTCACTTGAGGAGGCCCGTAAAAAGTTCAAGCCAATCAGTCACGCTGTGGTGAAACTGGCCACTCAACTGCGTGGCGCCGATGCAAAACAGCCCTATTACCAGTTTTTCTGTCCGATGGTACCGCAGGGGGAAGGGGACTGGCTGCAAAATGATGACAAACTGTTGAACCCCTATTTCGGCAGCAAAATGCTGCACTGCGGAAAACTGGTGAGTACCTTTGCTCCGGTAAAATCATCCAAAAGCGAGCCGACTGAAAAATCAGGACACATCAAAAACAAAACTTCATCAAGGCCCCAGGGAGAATAAAGCATGTTACGCGCCTTGATTTCATTCAGTATTCGGGAACCATTGATCATGCTCTGCGCGACGGCGCTGCTGATCGGGTTCGGGTGGTTTAGTGTTCGCGAAGTTCCCATCGATGCGATCCCCAATATTGGCGAGAATCAGGTCATCATCTTTACTGCCTGGCCGGGACGCTCTCCCAAGGATGTCGAAGACCAGGTGACCTACCCTCTTTCTGTTTCGATGCTGGCCGTACCCGATGCCGAATCGGTGCGCGGAAAAAGTCTGTTTGGTTACAGCTTCGTGCAGGTTACTTTTAAAGACAGCACTGATTTTTACTGGGCCCGTTCACGCGTTGCCGAGCAACTGGGGACTGCCGCTGCATTGTTGCCGGAGGGAGTTGTTCCTACATTGGGCCCGGATGCCACCGGGTTAGGGCAGGTGCTCTATTACGTATTAGAGCCTCCCGAAGACATGAATCTGGCTGACTTGAGAAGCCTGCAGGATTTCGTTGTGAAATACGAACTGCAGGCGGTACCTGGCGTGAGTGAAGTGGCCAGTGTTGGCGGATATGTACGGCAGTATCAGATTGAAATTGATCCCGATAAACTTCGCTTTCAGGATATTCCCCTGGATCAGGTGATTGATGCAGTTCGCAAATCAAATATCGATGTCGGTGCCAAAACGGTTGAATCGGGCGGTATGGAGTTCATTATTCGCGGTCGTGGCTTCATCGGTGCCGATCAGGATACCAGTCAGGCCATCAGCGATATCGAGCAGACCGTGGTGCGTTCCCGCGAAGGGGTGCCCATTCGCATTCGTGATCTGGGACGCGTACAGCTCGGTCCGGAGTTCCGGCGTGGCGCCATCGATCTGAACGGTGCCGAAGCCGTCGGTGGAGTAGTGGTAATGCGCTTTGGCGAAAATCCCCGCAAAGTAATTGATGGGATAAAAGCCAAAATGTCGCAGATAGAACCCAGCCTGAAAGGCGTGAAATTTGATCTGATCTATGATCGTACTGGATTAATTAATGAGACGATCGGCACACTGACCACGGCGCTCTCACAGGAAGTGATGATTACTGCAGTTGTCATTCTATTATTTTTGTTACATCTACGAGCTTCGCTGGTCGTTGCGATTACATTGCCGATTGCGGTATTAATGGCGTTTATCGCCATGAATGTGTTCGGCATTGATGCGAATATCATGTCTCTGGCCGGGATTGCCATTGCCATCGGGACCATGGTTGATATGGGGATTGTGGTTTCTGAATCAATCTATGATCAGTTGGCGGAGTGGGAAGCCAAAGGGAAACCGGGAGGTAAAGCAGCGCGGTTGACTGTGATTAATACTGCTGCGGCAGAAGTGGCTCCCGCTGTGGTGACGGCGGTAATGACGACGGTGGTTAGTTTCTTTCCCGTGTTTATGCTCACGGGACGGGATTATAAACTCTTCGCTCCGCTGGCCTGGACGAAAACTTTTTCGATCACCGCTGCCCTGGTTGTCGCCATTACGCTGGTTCCGCTGTTAAGTCGTCTGTTTCTGGCATCACATCAGCGGACTCACCGTCGACGGGCTCTGATTTCGGTCATGTTTGCGCTGGTCTGTGGCTGTCTGGCCTGGTCTGCGGGACAGACTCTCGTGAATCTCACTTCAATCAGTCTACCTCTATTGATTCTGGGAATTACCAGCACAGGGGGTATCGGTGCCTATTGGTTATTAAGCGAACGATTACGGCCCGTTGATGAAAATCCAGTCGGGAAACTGATCCATTTTCTTTATGAACCAACACTCCGTTTCTTTATGCGACATAAATTGTTGTTTTTCTCACTACCTTCTTTCGTCGTTTTGTTGGGGATGGGGGCCTGGATTGGCATGCCTACAGTGATGAAGCCGTTTGAGAGTGTTGCACGCTTTCTGGGGGTTGATGCCAACGAGGTGCCGGGCTGGGTTGAAACCAAACATCTGTTTCCGGGGCTGAAATCGAATGACTGGATTGCATTGGATGAAGGGAGCTGGTTCTACATGCCGACCCTGTATCCCGCTGCCAGCTTTTCACAGGCGATGGAAGTTCTGCAGACGCAGGATGCGTTAATTAAAGAGATTCCCGAAGTGGAAAATGTCCTGGGGAAAATCGGTCGCATCGATTCGGCTCTGGACCCCGCTCCGGCTGCCATGATTGAAACCTATGTCATGCTCAAGCCGGTGGAGCAGTGGCGGGAAGGTGTCACCTCGAAAGATATCTGGGAACAGATTAATGCGGTCGCGACACTGCCTGGCGTCACACCTGCTTCTCCGCTGCAGCCGATCGAAGGGCGAGTGATCATGCTGCAGAGTGGTATCAAAGCGCCGATGGCCATTCGGATCTTCGGCGACAGCCTGGACGGGCTTGCGCAAGCTTCGATCGCCGTTGCCGATCACCTGAAACAGATTCCGCAGGTCAATGGTTCCACGGTGAACCCGGATATTGTGTTGGGGAAACCTTATGTCGAATTTGATGTGAGTCGTGAAACGGCAGCCCGGTATGGGATGTCGACTGCGATGGTCAACGAGATTATCGAAACAGCCCTCGGAGGTTCGAATGTCACCCGCACAGTTGAAGGTCGCGAACGTTACCCGATCCGTGTGCGCTATGAACGCAACCTGCGCGAACAGATCGACGAATTGAGCCGCCTGCCTGTCGTCACACATTCGGACGAAATTATTCCACTCTCGTTACTGGCGGAGATGAAAACGACCTGGGGACCAGGTGTGATTAACAGTGAAGATGCCCGCCTAGTCGCACACGTGTCATTTTCCTCATCAGGACAGGAAGGCGCGCTGGAAACGGTCGCAGCAGTCGAGCAGAGTCTGCACGCTGCCCAGAAGGATGGTTCTATAGATTTACCCGCCGGTTATGCGTTGCAGGCAGTGGGTTCCTTTCAGAATCAGGTGGAAGCAAACAACCGTCTGATGTGGGTGGTGCCACTGGTGATTTTAACGAACCTGTTTATTATCTACCTGCAGTTCCGTAATTTTCCGATCGCATTGGCGGTCTTCTCCGGGATCCCGGTCGCATTTGCCGGAGGCATGATTCTGCTGGCGGTGAATGACATTCAAATCAATACTGCGGTCTGGGTGGGATTCATTGCCTTGTTTGGAATCGCCGTCGATGATGGCGTGGTGATGGCTACCTATCTGGATCAGATCTTTACACGCAAACGTCTGAAGAACAGCGATGATATTCGCAATGCCGTGGTAGAAGCAGGGCTCAAACGAATCCGACCCTGTCTGATGACCACCTTCACAACGATCATTGCACTGTTGCCGGTAATCTATGCAACCGGACGAGGATCTGACGTCGCCAAAGCCATGGCCTGGCCTGTGATTGGCGGTATGACAGTCGCTTTGCTGACGCTGTTTGTTGTTCCAGTGATCTTTGCCGCTTATAAAGAGTTCAAAATGAACCTCGGGTTGGACGATCCCCACTGGGCAGGTACGGAAGACGATGTCCAGTCGGTGAGTTGAGTCAGTCTTGATTCAGATCAGGCTTTCTGGCTTCGACAGGCGGATCAATGCCTGTGATGACATACACCGGATTGCCGTCCACATCCTGTTGTTTGACCACTGAATGGGACTGGATACTGAATGCCGTATATTCAGGATTGAGGCCGTTATAATCATGAATCCAGTTGATTGAATCGACCAGCGCACCGTTCAGATAGGCTCCTTTGAAAAACGTCTGAACCAGATAAGTTCGATGCAGACGGGCTCCCGATAATCTTGCTCTCGAGAAAATGGCGCTCTGAAGATTGGCGGCTTCCAGGTTTGCATTGATCAGGTTGGTTCCCAGGAATCGAGCCTGAGTCAGGCGGGCTTTTGAAAGATCGGCTTCCTGCAGATCCGTATCGGTGAAATCTGCTTTGTACAGAGATGCGGAACTGAGTTTTGCCCCCTGTAATGCCCCTTTGATACCGTGCGCCTGAAGATTTTTCTGACTCAGATCCAGTTCATTGAGAAAGGCCCCACTCAAATCGATGGTTCTGCCTGCCGCCTGTTCGAGTTGAATGAACTCCATCACCGTGACCTGTCGTAAAGCTGTGGTCGCTTTGGGAGGCTTGACATCCATGAGCCTGAGTAATACTTCAGAATCGCGACGGCTTCCCCGCGGGCTGTTCTGATAGAGAATATTCAATAGCGTGATGCGATACAGTTCCTGATTCAGCGTCTTAACCTCAGGCGGTGTTTGATAATTGAGATTTGCTTTGGACTGTATGTTTGATGAAGACACATTCTGCATGATGCCTGGACTTAAGGGGGGCTTCTCCGATTTATCAGGTGAAATCTGAATCAGCAGAATGCCAAGTGCAATGCTCACAGCTATCCAGATGTGGTCTCCCATCGCCTCCAGATACCTGACAGCAAGACGGTGCATCAACTTTGTGAACTTGGAGAACTCGTGCCTGAAAGGCAAGATCACCAGACCCAGGAAGGCAGCAGCAAACAGCTCCAGCTCAGCGATCTCCTGCATCGCATTAGAAGCACGTTCCAGCCAGTCTGTGGTGCGATTAATGACAGGAATCGCGATACTCAAAAGCAGCAGACTAAGCATCAGCAGTTTGAATCGAATCGTCATGAGAACGCAGTGACAAATTGTATTGGAAAGAAAATGACAGTTCGTATTTTGGCAGGTGTGACCCGGGTTTGCAAATCGGAGCTTCGGTAAAGACAGTCAGACTTACAGGGCAGCTACGCACTCCGCTTCATTTGTGACTCAATGTATGAGGATTTGAGACCAGTGATCGTTCAGAGCGGGAATGTCAAGTTCCGCGTCCCACTGTTGATTCCAGACGATGTCGGTCTGTGTCTGGTGATCGGGTCTCAGTCCGAGCATCATGCGATGATAGATGGGGCTGGCTTTCAGATCTTCCGGACTTTGTCCTTCAGCCAGCGCCTGCAGTGTGAGTCTGATCATGGCTGTAAACCCGCGGTTTGTGAAGGGTTGCTGTAACTGTTTCCGCAACTCATCGACGTGATCTAAAACCGTCTCTGTAGCAGTGAAGTCACCGGTTCGGACCAGTGCACACAGGGGGATGAACTGCTGTTTTTCATCCGAGTTCTCCAGGAGCTTTTGCAGAACCGGTACGGCACGCGGCCCGGCACAATCGGCATATAGACAGCAGACGGCAGCTTCCCATTTAGTGTTTTCGTTGTCGCTGAGATCAATCTCTTCTGCTACAACCTGCTTCAAAACAGCCTCCGCCTGGGGGCCGCCGATCTGTGACAGACAGTAGGCGATGCGCGTGGGCAGGAACGGGCTGACATAGTCTCTGTCCAGGTTTTTTTCGAACGTCTCGCTTAATGGATCGACGACTTCGGGGCCACGCTGAATCAGTCGCGACATCACACTGTGAACGGTTTCTGGATAAAAGGGTGAAACGCTTCCCAGTGATTTGATTAGTCCCGGAGTGGAATTGGCTTGTGTCGTCGTGACAAAAATCAGGATAAATGAAACCGTCAGCGCCAACACATTCACACCGAATGGAATCAGGTTCTTGCGAATGGTTTCTTCTTTTCTGATGAGGATCTGCAGGATCCGGTACAGCAGATAAATGATCCAGCAGAAAACAACAGGCAGGCCAATTCCCAGTGGAATGATCAGCAGGATTCCCAGAACGAACACCGGCACACCAAAATATAGAAACCGTTTGGTTCCTGTGGAGAGTGGCCGATTGAAAATGAGCATGAGTAACAACCAGCCGAAAAAAACACCAATCAGTGAGTTCAGAAACGGCGTCTTCACATCAGTCACACTATTTGCACAGTTTACACACGCTTCTGCGGACCGTGCCGGCAGAAGCAAAAGAAGAACGACAGTGAGCAGGACTACTTGTTTCATGAATTGATAACTGCCTAACAGCCAAAGGCGCGGAATGACCTGTTAATGCGGCGGTCTTTGTCCCATGCTTCCAGGGTCGTGTCTGAATGCGTCAGAAGATAAAATTCTCCCCGCCTGGCTTTGACCGGCGTAAACCGTTTCAGGTTTGCGGAAGGAATCACCGTCTGAACGTATTGACTGCCATTCTTGAGGCGATGAACTATTTGGTATTTGTCGTCCTGCTTCCAGATTTCGATCATGTTTACGATATCACTGGAAAGAGGGGAAAAGCGATAGAGCAATTCACCCGATTGCTGATTCAACTGGGGGGATGGTTTTGTATTTCGTGTTGTAGTTGTTTCTGAATTCTGCCGGTCGGGCAGGATACCTGTTTGTGCCAGAAGGAAATAGCCTCCGACACAGAGCAGTAACAGACAACCAGGCAGAATCAGTTTCAGCTGCCCCGCTTTTTTGAGAGTACGAATGGGAATCATGCGTGTTGCTCCAATGGAAAGAAAAGTATGACATGAAGATATACTTCATTCTAAATGGCATCCTGCTGACTCTCAAGATGAATCAGAATCCAAATCTCAAGCGTGACGTCTCCAGTTAAAGGGGATTCCGGGCGTCCGTTGCTTTCGAAAAGGCTGAAAAACGCGGTCCCGAATATTTTTCAGAAAAATTTCAGAAACTATATTGACGTGACGATATTTTATATGTAAAGTATATGCGTAAGGAACAAATCATGACACACAAACAACTACAACAGGAACTTAAAAAGAAGCAGGCCTTCGAGTCCCCTGAGGTCGAGTCGGTTTTGAATGTGTTGCGTACCAGCGATCAGTTTCAGAACCGTCTCGGCAGGTTGTTTCGTAAACATAGTCTGACCTGTTCCCAGTATAATGTACTACGGATTCTACGTGGAGAAGGGCAACCGTTGCCCAGCTTGGAAATCGCCAGTCGGATGATTCAGGTCGTGCCCGCGATCACCGGGCTGATTGATCGACTGGAGAAACTGGGACTGGTTACCCGGAAACGTTGTTCTGCCGACCGACGTGTTGTCTATGTTGCATTAACTGAAAAAGCAGATACCGTATTAAAAGAAATCGATGAGCCGCTCAGCGAACTGCATCAGCAACTGATCGGCCATTTGACGAAGACAGAACTCAAAGAATTAAGCCGACTGCTGGTGAAAGCCAGGAAGTCCGGTGCGATTACTGAAATCGCAGGTTGAATTTTTTTAACTAAATAGTTTACATGTAAACTAATATTGCGTTTTCATTATTAAATACAGGAGTCTCACAATGATTCAGGTTCGTAAGTCAAAAGAACGGGGCCACGCAGATCATGGCTGGCTCAAAACACATCACACGTTTTCCTTTTCAACCTATCAGGATCCGGAACACATGCGGTTTCGTGCCCTGCGGGTGATGAATGAAGATGTCGTCCTGCCTGGTCAGGGGTTTGGCACGCATCCCCATAATGATATGGAAATCGTCACCTATGTCCTGGAAGGAGAACTCGAACACAAAGATTCGATGGGGAATGGAGAAGTGCTGCACGCCGGCGAGTTCCAGCGAATGTCGGCGGGAACGGGAATCACTCATAGTGAATTCAATCCGTCAAGCAGTGAAGCCGTGCACTTGTATCAGATCTGGTTGTATCCGGAACGGAAAGGCATTGAGCCCAGTTATGAACAGAAACGCTTTCCCGACAGCGAGCAGCAGAATCAACTGCGGCTGGTCGCTGCACCACAAGCAGAGCAGGGGGCATTGAAGATTCACCAGGACGTGCGGATTTATCTGTCGAAACTGGATTCTGGACAGGAAGTGACTCATTCACTATCGGAGGGACGTCATGCCTGGTTGCAGGTTCTGCGAGGAAAGGTCCGTCTGAACGATGTGCCACTGGATGTCAGTGACGGTGCTGCCGTCAGTGATGAGGAGCAGGTATTAATTACCGCGACAGACAATGCCGAGATCATGCTGTTTGATCTGGCTTAAAAACAGTCTTTACGATGAAAACACCAAATCAATTGATTCAAGGAGAGAAAGTAATGTCACAACACCCGATTCAAGGTCTTGCCAGTCTGCTCGGTCGGATCATGCTCGCTACGATATTTTTTATGAGTGCCGTCGGGAATAAGATTCCCAACTTTGACAATATTGCCGGGTACATGGCTTCGGAAGGTGTTCCCCTGCCGAAAATCATGCTGGCGGGAGCGATTGTGTTTCTGATTGCAGGCAGTCTGTCACTGATTGCCGGTTTCAAGGCGCGGCTCGGAGCCGGCCTGCTGTTCGTGTTTCTGGTGTTAGCCACCTATTATTTCCATGACTTCTGGACGATTGAGGATGCACAGGCAAAGCAGGGACAGATGATCCACTTCATGAAAAATCTGGCGTTGATGGGAAGCATGCTGTTTGTGATGGCGAATGGGGCTGGTAAAATGAGTCTGGACAACGCTCTGGCATCAAGGTCACAGCCAGATCCCGCGGCGGCATAAAAAATCAATTCGGTAAAAAGCTCGATCCCGTATCAACTTAATACATCTAATCAGAAGGAATCAATTCGCATGTCTCAACCTAAAATACTCGCATTTTCTGGAAGCACCCGGCGGAACTCCTATAACGGACAGGCTCTGCAGATCGCCGTTGCCGGAGCCCGTGCTGCGGGAGCCGATGTGACGGTTGTTGATCTCAAAGATTACCCGCTTCCGTTGATGAATGAAGATCTGGAACGGGAAGAAGGGACTCCCGAAGCGGCAACACAGCTCAAACAGTTGTTCTTTGAGAACGATGGACTGCTGATTGCTTCTCCTGAATACAACAGTTCGATTACTCCCCTGTTGAAAAACGTGATTGACTGGGTTTCGCGAAAAGCAGAAGGAGAAATTCCACTTCAGGCCTATCGGGGAAAAGTCGCTGCGTTGGTCTCTGCATCGCCGGGCGGGTTGGGAGGCCTGCGGGGCCTGGTCCATGTTCGCTCAATCTTGAGTAATATCCAGGTTACGGTTCTGCCAGCACAGATTGCGATTTCCAATGCAGCCCAGGCATTTGATGATGAAGGCCAGTTAAAGGACGCCTCGCTGCAGCAGAGCGTGGAGCACCTCGGGAAAACTCTGGCAGAAACGGTGAGTAAGCTGACGAGCTGATACAAAGCGGCTCCACTGTAGATTCATAAATAAGCCCGAAAGACACTACTTCATAGAGTCTTTCGGGCTTATTTTATCATGTCTGCAGCTCTTTTGGCTGAGTTCACTACTTCAGTTTTCCTGCACACAATCATCTCTGTCGGGCATCATAACCTGCATAACCCTGTTGAACCGCGTGATCAATGGGGGGATCTCTCTTCTCTACGGTAAAAATACCGATTGTGTTTTTATTCTGTCCTAGACTTAGAACATGTCGAAGGATGAAGAAATATTCACCTGTGGCATGTACATGAAGCAGGCAAGAAGCAGCTCAGGAGTGAGTACGAAAATGACGAGATGATCTGAATGATTGTGTCCTTCAGATTGAGGAAATAAAGCAGGGGCGATAAAAGTGACTGACGTTCATTCAGAGTTAAGCTATCTGCAGGCATTTCGCGATGCCGTTGATGAAGCCGGTATTGTGGCCATCAACGACACGAAAGGTAAGATCCTCGACGTCAATGAAAACTTTTGTCAGATCTCTGGTTATACTCGCGAAGAACTGATTGGTGTCGATCATAGTATTTTACGTTCTGATCAGCATTCCAACGAATTTTTTCGTGAAATGTATCGTACGATTCGTCAGGGTAAAACGTGGCGCGGAGAGATCTGTAATAAAGCCAAAAACGGTCGGCTGTACTGGGTGAATACTACGATCGTTCCCATGTTTGATGAGCAGGGGAAGATCGACGGCTACCTGGCGCTGCGAATTGATATCAGTGAGCAAAAGCGACTGATGCAGCGACTGCAGCATCTGGCACACCATGACCCCCTGACGGGACTCCCCAATCGGGTTTCGATTCTGGAGTCCATTCAGAAAGTCATTGACCGTAAGTCGGGTAAACATTTTGCGTTACTGTTTATGGATTTTGATCGTTTCAAACTGATCAATGACAGTCTGGGACATGATGTCGGCGATAAACTTCTGGAGGCGATTGCAGACCGCCTTCGTAAAACGGTTCGAGCCTCCGATACGATTCAGGCCGCGCGACTGGGGGGCGATGAATTTGTCGTGCTCCTCGAAAATCTACATTCTCCTGATGACGCCATCCTGGTAGCCAATCGCCTGCTGGAAACTTTAGCGCGGCCTTATATTCTCGGCGGATACACCATTTATTCCAGTGCCAGTATTGGCATTGTGACCAGCGAACATCGTTCCGAGACCGCCAGCGAAATGCTCAGCGATGCTGACCTTGCCATGTATGAAGCCAAAGCAGCCAAGCAGGACCGCCCCATTGTATTTGATCGTGTCTTACGCGATAAAGCACAAAAACGACTTTATATTGAGAACGAGCTGCGCGATGTCATTTCGCGGGACGAACTGAAACTGTTCTATCAACCCATTATTGATCTGGAATCAGGAGAGTTGCGAGGTGTCGAGGCTTTGATTCGCTGGTTCCACCCCGAATGCGGTATGATTCCCCCCGATGAATTCATTTCTGTAGCAGAAGAAATGGACATGATTATTCCCATCGGCAACTTTGTGGTGGATGAAGCGTGTCGGCAACTGGCAGCCTGGCGTAAAGCGCTGGGGCCCCAGGCACCAGAGAATCTGCACGTGAATGTATCGCGAAAACAGTTGGAGCATCCGACCTTGGTTGCCATTGTGGCGGAAGCATTGGCAAAACACGAGATTCCGGTGAAGTGTCTGCATCTGGAAGTGACGGAAAGCATTATTATGCATGACCGCGAAGCGTCCATTGAAACCCTGAATGACTTGAAGAAACTGGGGGTCAAGCTGGATGTTGATGACTTCGGTACTGGTTACTCATCGTTATCCTGTTTGTGTGATTTTCCCATCGATGTATTGAAGCTGGATCGGGAGTTTATCAAAAGGTCCGATCGAGACCGCGAAGTACTGTTGATTCATGCTCTGATTATCCTGGCTGAAAAGCTGGGACTGGAAGTGATTGGAGAAGGCATCGAAAATATCGAACAGTTGCAGCTCCTGCAGGGATTGGGGTGTCGACTGGGGCAGGGCTATTATTACTCGAAACCCATTAGTGGGAATGAGATTGAAGAATCGATACTCGCCTGCAAGTGGAACACCACCTCCATGATCAATGCCTGATCATGACAGTAGCATCCCGGCCGTTTGTTATTTTTGCTGCAGTAATTCCTGCAGGCTGTTCCACAATCCCGGTGCGACATCAGCAGGATATTTTTCTGCCAGCCGTTTGAGTTCCGTTACAAAATCTGTTTCGCGAACCAGGGACAGTGCAGCAGCCACAATGGCAGGTGAACGGCTCATCCCGGCGCTGCAGGCCACCAGTGTTGGAACACCTTCACTGATGAGACGGGCTACGGTCTTGACTGCCGTTTTTAATACAACTGGCTGGTTTTCCGCACCATCGATTAAAGGCAGTCGGCAGTAAATGATTTCCCGAGTCAAAGTGACTGCCGGTTCTTCCAGAGCCAGATCAATGACCGCTGAAATCCCCAGGTCATGCACATTTTTTACATCATGTGCATCCCTGGTATTCCCGATCCATAGCAGATTGGGGATGATTTCGCGCATGTCGGATCTCCTGCCAGAAGGAACGGCAACCACGGGGTGATCATCCGTGCTGACTTCATGACAACCGATCTGTGCTGAGCGGGAAGCTCAACCGCCGGTCCGCCGCTGGGTAAAGGTATTCTTCTTGCTGGCATTGGCAGGATTCTCTGCTTTGGGGACAGCTGACCGCATCAGTTGCGCACGCTGAGGAATCTTCTTTTGTGATTCCTCGGTTGTTTTTTCCTGAGCCGCCCGCGTGGCCTTTTCAGCCAGTTTCTTCTTGGCGACCCGCTTTTCCCGTTCCTTCTTTTTCTGTATTTTATTTTTTGCCATCTGGCAATGCTCCGCTTGCTGGAAGTAAATTGATTCTGGAATGATCGTCCTCACAGCTCATGAGTCTGCCTTCAATTATTTGAAAACAGTCACACTCAAGGTAGGGACAGCGATTATTATACCCGCATCACGCCGAATATGGTAGAATACATTTTCAGGAGGAAATTATGCAGGAAGAAGCCAGTTATATTTGTGACGCTTGTGGCGAGGAAATCGTGATTCCCGTCGATCTGACCGCAGGAGCCGCGCAGGAATATGTGGAAGATTGTCCCGTTTGCTGTCACCCGAATGTCATTCATTTACAGGTAGAACCGGATGGTGACGTACGAATCTGGGCAGCTGGAGAGTGATGTCGCTTATTCCTCTGCCGATCCAAGATAGGCAAAGCGGGGGACCAGTTCTCCATTCACGTCGACAGTCTCCAGAAACATCGCTTTGGGACGCACCCAGAGTCCCCGTTCGCCGTATTCCGGACGATAAACGACGAGTTCTTCGTCCGTCTCACTGTGCCGCGCCACGCCGATTACTGTGTAGTCATTCCCTTTATAATGTCGATACGGGCCCGTTCTCATGGGATTCTTCCTGTTAAAGTATTCTGGCGCCGTGATATGAATATCAGGATCCGTTGTTAGCATCGCTTTCAGAATCGTATTTGCCCTGGCGTGCGTCCCGGTTACATTTGGCACGGTGGTACAGTGCTTTCTGAGCTGCCTGTGTGTTTTCCGCATTACCTGCCCAGAGCTCCATCGCTGGCTGTTGAATAGCTCTCGCAAACGAGAACGCCAGTGCCCAGGGAACCTTAGATTTATATTTCGCATTCATGGCATTCAGGCGGGCGGAGGCAAGTTCACTGGATTGGCCCCCTGACAGGAACGCCACTCCCGGTACCGCGGCTGGTACAGCTCGCTGAAAACATTCAATGGTGGCATCTGCGACCTCTTCGACGGATTCCTGGGTCGGGCAATCCAGTCCCGGCAGCACCATGTTCGGTTTCAGAATGATTCCTTCGAGCAGGACACGCTGTTGATACAACTGCTGAAAGACGTTTCTGATCGCTTCTTCAGTGACTTCAAAACAGCGATCCAGAGTATGTTCTCCATCCATCAGAACTTCCGGCTCGACGATGGGCACCAGTCCTGCTTCCTGACACAGGGCCGCATACCGGGCCAGCGCATGGGCATTCGCTGCGTAGCAGCCTGGGGTCGGCAGCCCCGCGCCGATTGTAATCACGGCCCGCCACTTGGCGAATTGGGCACCCAGTTGCGCATATTCTGTCAGTCGATCCCTCAATCCATCCAGACCTTCGGTGACTTTTTCACCCGGATGACCAGCCAGTGCCTTAGCCCCGGCGTCGACTTTGATACCGGGGATGATGCCACAGTTCATCAACACACTGACAAGGGGGATTCCTTTAGATGTCTGCTGTCGGATCGTTTCGTCATAGAGGATGGCTCCACTGATTGATTCATTCAGGCCGGGAGTTGTTGCAATCAATTCTCGGTACGCGAAACGGTATTCCTGGGTCTGAGGAATTCCCAGTTTTTCGAAACGTTTATGACAGGTGGGTGTGCTCTCATCCATTGCCAGCAGGCCTTTGTCAGCGGCTACCAGTGAATTGGCCGTTTCGATCAGCTGTTGCTTGTACATTGAAAATCTCCCTGCTTGTTGAGGATGAAGTTAAATGACTCTACCCCTATGATACCCTGCAGGAAGCCCTGGCTGAAAGGATCGCAGAAAGAATGCTTTCTGAAAAAACTCGATTCAGGCAAATAGGTTGAATCGAGTTTCGCAGGTCATGACTTCTCTGTGAGCGTCTTGTCTGAGAGTGCCTGCAGTAAAGGGCAGCTTGCAGGCGTTGTGGACTGATTGCGATAGTGGTTCAACAGTTCTTTGGAGCGTTGTGCCAGCATACGTCTGACTTCGCGGCGTTTGCCTTTCACACGCGGAATGTTCATCGAATCATACGCGGTTGTCTGATGCCGCATCCAGGCGATGACGGCGGCTTCCGCCCGCTGTTCCACGGGGATGCGTTTCGTGCGTGCTACGGTGCCACTGCCGACCGGAGTTGCGTGTGCGGTAATGGCTAGCGCGAGCTGTTGTGCAAGTTCCCCGTGAGCAGGGTGAAATGCCAGAAAAGTGAGAACCGACTCATGGAAGTCTTCCACATATTCGGCCTGCAGTTTTTCGCGTCGCTCTGCGGCGGCAGCCTGCTTTTTCGCATACGCAGGAGTGGCGCGTTCGGCTTCCAGTTCTTCGCGTAGCCGTTCGATGGATTCACCGGGTGCCCAGATACCCTGGGAAAAGGTCCGCCGTCCTTTCTTTTCCTGTACACTCCAGTATTCGCCGGCTGCCTTGACCCGCCGCGTCAAACCGGCATCCCCCGGAGGCAACAGAGCCCAGCCGACAGGGATTGTATGAATGGTACCATCAGCGGCTTTGACGGTGTCAGGAGTGGGACCGGGAGAAAACGTGTTTGCACTCATGGCGCATGAGCATCCTTGCTGAAATAATACATATGAGAGAATTCGATCAGGGAACCGGCTTCATAGCATTTCTGGAGAGTGATCGCAACTGGTGGAACCAGACGATGGGCCGGCTGGCGTTGAATCAAGGATCAAGATCGAGATATGTTTCACTACGTTCATAGTGTTCCAGTCGGGTCTGGCAATCGGCTTTTTCGTGTTTCGGTGCGAGTGCCAGTGATTCTTTTGCCAGTCGAACCGCCTCATCAAAATTCCCCGTGGCGGCATAAGCGGCAGCGAGGGTTCCCAGATCATTCCATTCAGGGGTCATCATTAATTCACAATTATGTTTCGCTAATTCCAGTGATCGACTGCCATCTCGAAATGTTTCATCGGGGCAGGTCGCCAATAGCCAGGCCAACCCATTATAAGCATGTGGCGAATCTGGATAATTCTGAATGGCTGTCTCATAATCCTGTTTTGCTTTTGTGTATTCGTGCAGTTTCATGTAAGCTGCCCCCCGAAATGGCAGCAACTCCGCAGACTGCTCGCCCATTTTCCAGGCGTGGGTAAAATCATCAAGTGCCTGTTGATAGTCTTCGAGGTAATAATTCAGGAAACCCCGCTCCAGAAAATTGGATGAATTCAAGGGGGCCTTATTAATCGCATCTCCATACGCGTTCATAGAGCGTGCTTTCTGGAACTCGACTTTTGCCAGGGAAAATTCACCCAGATTCAGATAACAGTAACCACGGCAGACCAGTATCTCGGCTGTTAATTCCGAAGTTTCATCAAACTTTGAAAAGTCGTTCAACGCATTTTGATATTGGCCGGCATCGAAATAGAGATTTCCCCGCTGTTGATAACTGGTGATGTCTTCGGGATTTTGTTTGATGGCTGTATCAAAGGGGTTGAGTTCAAGGGCACGTTTATAATCTGCATTAGCCTGTTGTTCTTTTCCGATTTTGGTAAAACAATAGCCACGCGAGGAGTAAAGTTCCCAGGAGTCTTTGATCCATTGGAGTGCCTGCGTGTAGTCCTGAATCGCTGCAGAATATTTCTGGAGAGAGAGAAAACAGTTTCCCCGTTCGCTGTAATAGGAAGACTTGTCAGGTTCCAGCTCAATCAACCTGCTGAAATCAGTTAGCGCCATTTCAATCTTTCCCGTTCTGGAACATGCATAGGCACGATTCTTCAAGGCGTCTTGCAGGTCTGGCTTGAATTCCAGGCAGCCGGTCATTTCCTCGATGCATTTTTCATCTTCATCCATTATCCCATAGATGGCACCTCGGTTTAAGAAGGCATAGTGATTCTGAGGGGCCAGTTCAGTAATCGTATTGCAGTCATCCAGTGCCTGCTCGAGAAGATTTAACTGAATACAGGCACTCGAACGGAACAGGTAAGCTTCGATATTATCGGGTTGCTCTTCAATCAATTGACTATAAGAGGCGATGGCAGCTTCCAGTTTCCCCTGGCGAAAATATCGGTTTCCTTGCGCGCCTGGAGAAACATGAGCTTTCAGTAGTCGATATAGTTCCCTGAACATTACATACAGAAACATTCCACCAAATAAGAGGCCAATCGTAATGGCAATCAGTTTGTCTACCATTGCTGGCCTGTCTTGATAATTGAGATAAGGTATGTATCGCTGGGGACGTAATCGCTATTGCAGATCAATTTTTTGTCTGATGTCATTATATCAGAGCATAAAACTCAGATCACTAAAAGAGAGTGTGGCTGGTCATAATGGCCAGATCCAGAGAATCATGACGATTGCGACAATCCACAGCAGCAGATTGAGTGGTGTTTCCGGTCCGGA
The DNA here is from genome assembly GCF_048262075.1 of Gimesia sp. Lineage (GTDB taxonomy): Bacteria > Planctomycetota > Planctomycetia > Planctomycetales > Planctomycetaceae > Gimesia. The sequence goes on along the minus strand of NZ_JBLXFK010000003.1, from coordinate 336,683 downwards.
TGAAGCCGGTGAAACGTAACAACTCGTTTAGTGTACCGTCATGTTGGTCTGACCGCCCAATAGTGCCATGAGGCGGGCGGATGTGGACTGTTCGCATCTGGTTGCGTATTCTAATAAGCTGTCAGGCCATTAATCACTGTTTCTGGAGATCTTGATGACTCGAATATTTCTGACTGTTGTAGGCCTGGTCTATCTGCTGCTGTCACTCTGGTGCAGTGTGGATCCCGCTTCGACCTCACGTTCGGTCGGCTTTATACTTGAATCTGGTTCCGGCCAGTCTGAATTTCTGGTCGTTTACGGCGGACTGGAACTGGCGCTGGGAATCATCTTTCTGTGGCCGCTCTGGCAGCCTGGTGTCACACGTTATTCACTGATCGTCTGCGTGATTGTGCATGGTTGCCTGGTGCTGTTCCGCAGCATCGGCTTTTTCGTGTTCACGGGCATTGGTTCGACAACTTACTCTCTGGCAGCGGGCGAATGGCTGGTTTTTCTGATCAGCATGGGGTTATTCATTAAGTCTGACAGTTTGGATAGGCAGGTACTGCTTAAAAGAACTGAAAATGATTGAAGTTAATGTTTGAGATGTGTATACCTGAACTGGTCGCTCTCAGTCATGCAGGACTGGCACTCACTGTGATTCCGATCTTCAGAAAGAGGTGAATGATGGCGTATCTGGGTTGGTTATTACTGGGTTTGATTCTGGGGGTGGGGATTACATTTCCTGTCTTGAAAGCATTCAGACGAAAAACATCTCATCAGGATTCTGTGGTTCCCTTGCTGAAAAAGCATTATCATCCTCTGCCCACTAGCGAGATCACACTTACAGGACGCACCTTTCCTCTGCGGGTAAGGGCTGATCTGCAGATGGCGATTGATCAACTGTTTGCCGAGGGGATTACAGTCAGGCATTTTTGCGGCGTACGTGGCGAATACGGACGTCAGGAAATCAGCCTGGCAGGCTGTCTGATGGTGAACCGGCATTCGGAAACCGTCACGGTTCCACCCGAGTATGAAGAAGTGAGTGTCGGAGAAGAACAGCCCGTGCGTGTGCTTAAAATCGGGCTCTGGCTGCTGGAAAAAGAGGGGGTTCGTTTTGCGGCATTTCTATCACCCGCCGATCATTATGGTCAGGTCACCGGAGTGGAGCTTCAGGTCGGCACACCTAATTCCCCAGAGGGGACCAGGATCGCTCAGGAATTCTTTAAGCATCTGGAGCAGGCCATTCAACGGGCCAGATCGTATCGGGGAAAAGTACTTTCTCTGGAACAGTTGCAGCATTCCTATTCCGGCGAGTCCAAAGGGATTACCGTGCATCAATTGCGTGAGGTCGCTCGCGATCAGGTGATTCTGCCTGCTGCGACACTGGAGTTACTGGAACGGAATGTGATTCAGTTTGTTCAACAGCGAGAACGGCTGTCACAATTCAAACAGTCAGCAAAGAAAGGGATTCTATTTTACGGTCCGCCCGGAACAGGAAAAACTCATACGATCCATTATCTGTCCAAGGCACTCCCGGGGCATACCACTCTTTTAATTTCAGCCGAACAGGTTGGGATGCTGAACGAATACATGACACTGGCCCGACTGCTGCAGCCCAGCATCGTCGTCCTCGAAGATGTCGATCTAATTGCCCGCGATCGCAGAAATATGAACAGTGCCTGTGAAGAAGTTCTGCTGAATAAGTTGCTCAATGAAATGGACGGCTTAAAGCCGGATGCGGAAATATTGTTTATTCTGACAACGAATCGGCCGGAAACCCTGGAAGCTGCACTAGCCTCCCGACCAGGTCGTGTCGACCAGGCGATAGAGTTTCCACTACCGGATACAGATGGACGTCGGAAACTGATCCATCTCTACTCAGAAGGAGTGACAGTCAGTACTGAGGTGATTGAAGAGGTTCTGATGCGTACGGCAGGCGTTTCGGCGGCGTTCATTAAAGAACTGATGCGTCGGGCAGTTCAATTTCATCTCGAGCGCGAGGGGACGGGTGAAATTTCCAGCGCCGATGTGACGAATGCCCTGGATGAGATGCTGGTCAGCGGCGGTTCGCTGAATCTGAAACTACTCGGGGCGACTGGTATCGACCAGTCTCATGTCTGAATGACTTGAGTGCAAATGCGGTTTAATCAAGAAACGCGACATTCCGCATGGCGCGTGATTGAGTTTCTGTATTCATGACGACACGATGCCAGTCCGGAAGCAGAATGGTTTTATGATCGGGATGGCGAATCCGGCCTTTCACATAGACTTCGGGATTCCGCCGCATGGCCCTCCAATTCCAGGTTCGAGCATTACTGTTCTTCTCGATCAGTCTCTGGTATTGAATGTGAGATAACCCGGATCGATATCGATTGCAGACAAGCACTGCCTCGCCGCCTGTTCGAACACAAAATTCTGCCCAGTGTGCCTTGCCTCCGTTGCCACGCATCAGGGGTTCGTTTTGCAGAATGATCATCTCCTCGTCCGGTTCTGCTGAAACTGGGAGAAAGAACCATTCACCCTGCCGGATAAATGCTGCATTTTTGCGCCGATTGCGGGATTTGTTTGCCAATTTTTTCTGTGATTGGGCAACCCGCACAACATGTGGTTTCAAGGCCTCCTTAGCCTGACGAACAGTTCCGACAGGGGCCTTTTCGGGGATGGCCGCCACAAACCAGTGACGTTCATCATGACCACACAGAAACTTGTATTTTTCTTTCTCTTCGCGAATCAGCAGCAGCAAATGACGATCTTCTGGTTGCAGGTCGAGCACCTGAGGCTCTGCTTCACTGCGTAACGTGATTTCGAAGTACTCGCCCCGTCGATCTTCCTGGATATCCAGTAGTGATATACGAAGTGGGATGCGAGGGCGTGTGGCTAGTGGATCCTGGAATTTAACCCGGGCGCCCATTCGTAAAAACTTCTTGTTGAGGTATGCTGTATCCATCATGCTCTGACAGACACTGCCCGTAACCTCAGGTTCACTGAAAAATTTAAAAATACAGCAGCTCATTTATTTCTTGTGCAGAGTGACTGCATCAGTTTCAGCACGGCCTGTTCTTTCGCTTTGGCTTCCACTTCCACTGTCAGTTCAAGCGACTCCCAGCAGTGGGGGAAATCCTGGCTGTCAATGAAATCGTGATGTCGGTTTGGTCTGGGACCCTGCCAGCCTTCCAGGGGGCTGGAGATGTGAAACAGGGGCTCTCGATTCCACGTCTGGAGTGCCTGTTCAGTCGCTGCTTCGATGGAAAGGTCATCGGGCAGGCAGCGGTGATGATGGGCATCGTAAACCAGGGGGATTCCTGTTTCCTGACACAAGGGGAGCAGATCAGACGGTGTATAAGTCTTATCGTCATTCTCGACGGTCAGGCGGCTGCGTACGCGGCGGGACAGACGCTTCAGATTTTTGGCAAAGCGTTTGAGAGCCGCAGGTTTGTCGCCGTATCCACCACCGCCATGAATATTGACAACGTCCGCATTCACCCACTCTGCTACTTCAGATTGATATTCCAGTTCTTCAATCGAACGTGTGACGACATCCGGGCGGGGAGAATTCAACACTACAAACTGATCTGGATGAAAACAGGTACGAATATTTTGTTCGCGGGCAAATGAGCCGCATTCCTGAAAGAGCTTGACGATTTCTGCTCCTTCAGGCAGGTCGCTCATCGCGTATCCGCATTCCGGATGCGTTTTCAAAGGCAGGATCTGACTGTTAATGCGAAAGCAGCCAATGCCATGTGAGGCACAGAATTCGAGCGAGGACTGAAGTGCCAGCGCGTTTTCCCTGCAGAGCCGCGCCAGTTTTTCCAGTGCCGCGGTACGTTCCATCTGGCTGTTCGCTTTAACGGTGGTATTACGGAATTTGATCGGTTCTTCAAGGAACTGACAGCAGAGTCCCAGCCGAATCTTCGATGAGGTGTTCTTCAAATGCTCAGACTTTCCAGTTGATTGCAGCCTGTTTCTGTTTCATGCTTACGATTCATTTAATCGATTATGGTGTAGAAATTAGAAATGATAAGCCCTCTATTGTGTAGAAATAAAAGTGAAGAAAGCCCGGGTGTGTCTGTTTTGTGAACCGGATTCGGGAAATACGAGAATTGTGAGTGAAACCCGAAATGAAAATTTCTGGAGCTGTCCAGACACAAGTATTTTGCTACAATCTGAATCAAATTCCCCGCAAATGCGGATTGCCTGGCCAATCAGCTCGTCGATGGGACGGGGGAGGTCTTTTATTTTGTGGGCGATGGTAAAGTTATGTCTAAAGATCGGCTCCAATCCGACTTATGTGCAGAAAAGTTAAAAGCGCTGGGAGAACCCATTCGTTTGCGCATTATAGACCTGCTGCGAGATGGTGAGCGGGCTGTCAGTGATATCGCCGAACAACTGGAAGAAGAGGTCGTCAATGTCTCTCATCATCTGGGAATTCTGTATCATGCGAAACTGGTGACCAAACGCAAGGAAGGCCGCTTCGTAGTCTACAATCTGCATCCAGAAGTCTCAGCCGTCAGCAAAGCCGGGAAACAGCATCTCGACTTCGGCTGCTGCCGCCTGGAAGTCCCTGACAAATGAGCGCATTTTGAGACAGTGGTCCAGTTCATGCCTGCGAAAATTCAGATCAAACGCATTTATGAAGAACCAGTCGAAAGTGATGGCTATCGGATTCTTGCTGATCGACTCTGGCCGCGCGGCGTGAAAAAAGCGGATGCCGAGATTGATCTCTGGCCCAAAGAACTGGCTCCTTCAAACGAATTGCGTAAGTGGTTCCACGCTCATTTGGATCAGTATACTGGTTTTGTCAATAAATATCAGAGCGAACTGAATTTAAAGGGTGAGCTGGCGGAACAGTTACTGCACGAGGCAGGCCAGACCCAGATCACACTGTTGACCGCCGTGAAAGCGCCCGCGCAGAGTCATGTTCCGGTGTTGAAGCAGTTTCTGGAAGATCTGGATTCAAAGAGCGATAACCGCTTTTGAGCGCTTGACAGTTTACCTGAAAAAGTATAATATGGCGATATTGCCATGAAGGAAAAGACCCGAGAACAATATGAAGCACGTGCCAAAATTGCCAAAGCAATGGCACATCCCAGTCGGCTGCTGATGCTGGATCTGCTGCAGAACCAGGAGATGTGCGTAAACGATATCTCGGAGAAGGTCGGTGCGGATCAATCCACTGTTTCCAAGCATCTATCGATTCTCAAGGAAGTCGGACTGGTTGGTTCTCGTAAGGAAGGGACGCTCAGCTACTACCGTGTTACCTGTGGTTGCCTGGATGGTTTCTTCTCCTGTATGGAAACAGTGCTCTTAACGGATCTTGAAGGTCGTAAACTGTCAGTAAAATAATTTTTTTAAGTCAAATATGGCAAAATTGCCATAATGGAATATGCGGGGTGTGTCGATGAGAAAGGAAATTGCTGATCAATGCGTCGATTCGGCCTTTTGATATTTACAGCCCTGATTCTGTTCCCGTTATTGTTTCTGATGACCTCCACACGCGGTCAAAACGGTTTCAATAAGGCACTGAATCAGACTTACGAATTAATACTCCCACCTGATGCAAACGCAACATCACCAGAGCTCACTCGTACCGAATGGAGCAGAACAGCAGAATGGACTATCCACACAGATCAGACCTGGAAAGTGTATCGTGTTTGGTTACTCAAGCAGATCGGAGGCACATACCGCATCCTTTCAGAAACAGAATTTCAGCTTGAGTTAAGGCAAACATTTCATGCGGAAATACATGATATTAAGCTGATTGCTGATGAAGTAGAAGGAAAGATCCATGTTGTTTATAGCGTGTCTCTCTGGTAAGGCGGGGCCGAAGCAAGTGGATGACAATACTTGTCTCTATTTCATTTTACAGTCTTACTGGACGTTTTATTTGATAAGGAACATCGATGGGTAAACCGATGGTTTTGTTTCTCTGCACTGGAAATTCTGCTCGCAGTCAGATGGCAGAAGCCTTTCTGAGACAGCATGCGGGGAATAGTTTTGATGCACATAGTGCTGGATTGAACCCTCAGGGAGTCCATCCTCTGACGGTTCAGGTAATGGAAGAGGCGGGTATTGATGTTTCAGGACAGCAGTCAAAGTCCCTCAACCAATATCTCGGAAAGACGAGTCCCAAATGGGTCATATTTGTCTGTGAGAAAGCGGAGAGTTCCTGTCCTCATGTGTGGCCATTTTCACTTCAATCAGAATCGTGGAGATTTGAAGATCCGGTTGATCATGCTGGCGACGAGTTGGAGCGACTCATGAAATTCCGGATTGTGAGAGATCAGATTGAAGCACGGATACTGGAGTGGATCACTGAAAACAGCATCGATTCTGTAATAGAAAATCAATTCGAGAACAAGGAGTAAAACGACAATGAGTAGTGCCAGTGACTGCCCGGCGATCGAGACCAAAAATATGAGTCTATTTGAACGTTATCTGACCTTGTGGGTCGGATTGTGTATCATTGCCGGGATCGTGTTAGGCAAGGTTGCACCGGGGATTGCCCAGACCCTGGATGGGATGGCTATCTATGTGAATGATGCTCCCGTTGTTTCCATCCCGATCGCGGTCTGCCTGTTTTTCATGATGTACCCCATCATGGTGAAAATTGATTTTGCTGAAGTTCTTAAAGCGGGTAAGGCCGTTCGCCCTGTTGGACTGACCTTGTTTATCAACTGGGCCATCAAACCATTTACCATGTATGCCATTGCGAGCTTTTTCCTGGGAACCCTGTTTCTGACATTCATCGGACCGGAAGCGGTAGACTATGTCAAAATGCCTTTTGGGGCCAACCTTGCTGTCGGAGCCGAATATGGTGCAGGCAAGGTCGTCCTGGTTGAAGGAGTCAAGATGCTCGAAGTCCCACTCTGGAGGAGCTATCTGGCGGGTTGTATTCTGCTGGGGATCGCTCCCTGTACTGCGATGGTACTGGTCTGGGGTTTTCTGGCGAAGGGTAACGATGGTCATACGCTGGTCATGGTCGCGATCAACTCATTAACCATGCTGGTACTGTATGGTCTGTTGGGAGGGTATCTACTGGGTGTTGGAAAACTACCTGTTCCCTGGCAGGCACTACTACTTTCGATTGGAGTCTATGTGGCTCTGCCGCTGGTAGCAGGGTTCTTTTCCCGCAAATGGCTGATTGCCAGTAAGGGAGAAACATGGTTTCGAGAGAAATTTCTCCATGTATTAACACCGGTCACGATTGCCGCCTTGTTAGTCACATTGATTCTACTGTTCTCGTTCAAAGGAGAGACCATTCTCAATAATCCCATGACGATTCTCTGGATTGCCATCCCGCTGTTTATCCAGACCGTAGTCATTTTCGCTCTGGGCTATCTGCTTTCAAAAATGCTGGGGCTGACTTATGAAAGTGCCGCCCCCACGGCATTGATTGGCGCTTCGAACCATTTTGAAGTCGCGATTGCGACTGCGACCATGTTGTATGGACTCTCCTCAGGAGCAGCGCTGGCAACGGTGGTGGGAGTATTGATTGAAGTCCCATTGATGTTGATGCTGGTGAAATTTTGTATACGAACTCAAAGCTGGTTTCCACACCAGGCGAATTCCGATCCAGCCGCGTTAAAATCAGTGACGGCTAATACTGTGAGTGAATGAAATGATTATGAATGAAGAGCATAAAGACTGTTATGGAAGCATGTTTCCCGACACTCTGCATTTGAACGATAACGTAGCGAACACAGGCCAGGTCTTTTCAGTCAGAGTGAAAAAACCAGAAGGGGGTGTCATTCCTGTTTACTCTGATCGCCTGATTGAAGTTGATTTCAAACAATGGAAAGAGTGTCAACTGTGTGTTGAATTCGAAAGTTGTTATAAACTCAGCATGGCAAAAATCGCTCTGGAATCTGCTGTCGCCAGTCACTAATGAACTCCATGAAAGGAAATTGAAGAAATGAAACGTGTATTGATCCTGTGTACGGGCAACTCCTGTCGTTCTCAGATGGCAGAAGAACTGTGGGAAACACTGGGAGCGGGAGAATGGCAGGCTGAGTCGGCCGGTTCGAAGCCATCTGGTTACGTGCATCCGCTCGCAATCGAAGCCATGCGCGAACTGGATGTTGATTTGTCTGAGAACACGAGTAAACACCTCGACCAGTTTACCAGTCAGAAATTCGATCTGGTAGTGACGGTTTGTGATAACGCGAAGGAATCGTGTCCCGTGTTTACCGGTGCGACCCAGACACTGCACTGGCCTTTCGATGATCCGGCAGATGCAACAGGTACAGATGAAGAAAAAATGAAAATGTTCCGTCGCGTACGGGATGAAATCAAAGACAAAATTCAAAACTATCTAAATAACTGAATTCACTGCATAAAAAGGAATACTACGATGAATCAAAAATCAGCTGCCGAATTTCCCGGAAACTTTCGTGTACACATCGCGTTAACCGTTGCTGATCTGGAACAGTCAAAACAGTTCTACAATATTCTCTTGGGAGTCACGCCCAGTAAGGAACGCGCCCGGTACGCCAAGTACGAGCCACAGGACCCATCCGTCAATCTCACACTTAATGAAACAGATGAGGCAGTTCAAGTAGAAGGGGGATCGGCTCACTTCGGGATTCAGGTCAAATCGGTAGAGGAAGTCCACGCCGCCATCGAACGGTTTAAGGCTGCAAATATCCAGACTGTTACGGAAGAAGCAACCACCTGCTGTTATGCCGTGCAGGACAAGGTCTGGGCCATCGATCCGGATGGGCACAAATGGGAGGTCTTTGTGGTGCTTGAAGCGGATGCGAAAGATGAACTTTATGCACAGTCAGGCTGCTGTGGACCGGAAATGGTGACGTTGAAAGACTGTAGCAGTTCACCGTCTAATCCTGCTTGAGGTCAATCCATTTGGCATCGAAGATCATCCCGTTATTATTGTTCGGAGAGGCATCGTACAGCATGTCTTTATCTGGTTTGGCAAAGTCAAACAGGACGACCGTTTCTGCATCTGATTTGAATTTGTCCTCAGGTTCGAATTCTTTGTCATAGCGGGCGACTTTTGAGATGCGAAACAGCCGTATGATGCCTTTACCGAACAGGGCCGCTGGTTTTGTCTGCGTATCTTTCCATTTTTCCTGAGCCCCCAGAAAGAACAGTCGGCTTTCATCAAAGGGGCCGGGAGCAGGAGCGGAAGTCTGATGGATTAATTTCCCATTGAGGTAAAGCGATTGTTCAAATTCATCGTAGACCATCGCGAAATGGTCCCAGCCTTCAATCGAATTGGGATCGACGGGAACAGAATGATTCATTCCGTTGTCACTCTCCCAGCCAGTGGAATGCCCTTGCGCACGAAGGGAAATCCAGAGACTGTTTTCCGGGTCTCCCTGTTTTCCCTGGCAGCAGATCCGGCCTGACCAGTCTTTGACCCAGGCTTCGATCGTAAATTCACCATAGTCTTCCAGCTTGATGTGAGGAAAGGTGACGTAGCTGTTTTTACCGTCGAACTGTAATCCCTGCGGTTTTTTATCAGTTGCAGCTTTGTCTGGTTCTGCAGACATCAATGGTAAAGTCAGGTTCAAGAAAAACGCTATGATTAAAATCGATTTGAATTTCATGCTGAAAGTCCTGTTTTTCAGATCAGATTAACGGGAATCAAAACATCATAAGACAGAACATCAGCGATACAAGATTTTGTCTGAAAAATTCACATTTGGTTCGCGTATCTCTGATCATCACTAAGAGATATTCACTCAATACATTCCCGGTATAGGTGGCCCCAGCTTTCCGGTTCTTAAAAGACAGGCAGAAGATCTTGGAGTTCAACCATTGAGAGTACTCAGACGAATCCGGACCAGCAGGTCATTCAGCGCTGCACCCGAACTCGGCTTTTCAGGTAGACAGGTCGTTTCCATCGCCTGTTCCAGTTCACCCACGAGTCGCTGGTATTCGCGTCTATGGAACTCCATGTCGGCGGCATCCAGCGTGGAACGTTCTGTTCCCTCCAGCTTCCGTTCGACCAGCTCCGGGATGTAGGACAGCCGGGCCTCTTTGTTCAAGTGGATCAGATTTGCTTCCACTTCACCAGTGCGCATCAGATGCAGACCGGTGAGCAGCACCCGATACACATAGAGCAGGGGTTTGACCCGGGGCGGATCTTCCTTTTGAAACAGCTTCCACTGTGTCGCCGCAAATCCCAAATAATGATAGGCGTGGTACTTTGTCACACAACCGGGAGCCAGTGCTTTCAATTCTTCATACGCAGGTGTGGCGTGCAGGACCAGCGGCGAGAGTAATTGTTCCAGTACGTAGCCATTTTTCTTAAGCATCAGTTGAAAGAACTTACTGACGTCATGCGTGACCAGATCAATTTCCAGTCCCTCATCGACGCGCGAACGCTCGACCGTTTCCTCTCCTGCTTTCAGGCCGATGACAGTCTCCAGCGGCAGCAGATGCACGCCGCGCAGATCGTAATCGGAATCAGGAGAAGGGAAGCCGTAAAGATGCGCTCCACTGATGGTCACAAACAGTAGCGGATATGGGTGTTGTTCGATCTGGTTCCGTAATCGAGGATCAATGTTCATGGTGATTCTTCTATAGGAACTGGGCGAAATTCATGAATGACCTCAATCGTTCCTGTGATAAGTAGATTGAATTCCTGCAGATCTTCTGACGGTATCCAGTATTCTTTCAAGTCGCGACCCCCTGCTTCCTGAGGCGCGTACTGTTTTAAAAAGTCAAACTCGATGTCAAACTGCAGGACATAGCCGACATAGCCGGAATTGGGATCTTTTGTGTTCCAGTCCCGGGCAATCATGATCGCATACTCTTCCGTGAGTACAGGATAAAAAATGGGTTGCCAGTATAAAAGGGGGGAAACTCTTTCCACCCGGACGCCCGTATCAAGTCGAGTTCCTGCTGACCGACAGGTCGAAAGAGTGTGACAGTCTGTTTTCCATTCATGGCAGTATTTCCTGCGTCGCCAGTCGACGCGCTTTGATGAGATACTCATTTGCAGTTTCATAATCGGGGCGGGGCGGTAGTCTGGTCTGCTCCAGCGCCTGCTCAAATTCCTTGTGCAGGCTCTTCCGCCATTTCTCGGTTTCGTCCCAGGGTACTTCACCTCGCTTGATCGCCAGCAATTGATCCCGGTGTGGTCCCACATCGACGACGACATAGCCTTCGCGCAGGAGCGTGACTCCCGAGATCAACAGCCGAATCAGGTGCATCACATGTTTCCATTTGACTTGGCCCTGGTTCTTGATATCGGTTTGCATCTTTTTGAACTGCGACATCACATAACCGTTGTAGGTCTGATAGACGACGCGCGTCAGAAAGATTTCCCGCATGTCCAGCAGTTCCTGGCCGAGGGGCGTGACCTGTTCGACCAGGGGAGTATAGAGGCACTCCAGGACGTTGGGGTTCGCTTTCAAAGCCAGGATCAGAAACTTCTGCAGCTCCCAGTAGGTTTCCTGCGTTTCGTGACAGTCGAGCTGTTCAGGGACGCCGTACAGCGACCACTGCAATTCTGCTGGAGGCAGATAGACGCCGCGATAGTCGGTATCGGACTGCTCATCCTCCAGACCAAAGGCGCGGGAGCCGATGATGCATTTGAAGATCACCCGTTGAAACAGGTCGCTGCGGCTGGCGTTGATGTCACTGTTGCCGATCTCACCTTCTTTAAACCGGGCCAGTTGTGTCAGTTCGTCTGCGCGGAGCGTTGCTTCCACCCCATCGGGAAATTTGACACGATAGGAGTGGTCCAGATCCCGGGGCGCACGTACTACCACACCGACCGATCCCCGCGGATGCTGCGTACGACCGTTCGGCCCGATAATATCCCGGACCGTCACCACCTGTGTGCCTTCAGAATAGATCAGGTTCGGCTGATAGTGGACGCGCTTGGTCATGGCATTACTTCCTGTTTCCGCCTGTGGTGAAGTTTTACAACCGGGGATCGAGCGGCTCACTTTCAAGGGCCAATACCCCAAATACACATTCATGGACCCGCCGCAGCGGTTCCCGGTTCACAAATCGTTCCAGTGCTTCGATGCCCAATGCAAACTCACGTTGCGCCAGAGATCGCTTGCGGTGCAGATTACGATTCCGCAGGCGGGACAGATTATCTTCCGCGTCGTAATCCGGACCATAGATAATCCGCAAATACTCTTTCCCCCTGCATTTGATCGCAGGCTGCACCAGTCCCTGTGTGCCCCGTTGAATCCATTCCAGGGGTTTGACCACCATCCCTTCTCCACCTTGATTTGTCAACCCGGACCACCAGGCGATTCCGGCCTGCACACTGTCATTGTCGGTCAGATCAACTTTTATCGACGGAGTGGCCAGCAGCAGTTTCTCATCCTGCTCACAGATGCGTGCGATGGTCTGCATATGCCAGTGATGATTCTGGTCGATGTGGACTCTCCCTTCAGTGGCCAACAGGTGAAACGGGGCCAGTTTCAAGTCATTCAGTGTTTCCACGGGCCAGCAATAGTGGCGATAGGCGTGGATGAATTCTTCGATCGCGGTCTGCCGGTTGCGGAAATGGGTTACGACCTCCTCAGCATGAGATGCTTCGTCAGTAGTGAGTCGTGCTGTTGCCTGTTCCAGCGCAGCGACGACCGGGGGGAGGGCCGCTTTCCCCGCGGCACCGACGGCCGCATACTGGGACTGTAGCAACGCCTGGGCTTTGGCCGACCAGGGCATCAGTTCGCAATCGAAGCAGGCCCAGTCCGTCTGGAACTCATTCCAGAAGTCAGCGGCACTCAAAGCCTGACGTACCCGTTCCAGGCAGGCGGTTTCCAGTTCGGGCTGATTAAAGAAACGTCGTCCGGTGCGCGTGTAAACGATGCCACGTTCCGCTTCCTGCACCCCAAACCGCAGGCGGGCCGTTTCCTGATCGCGACAGACGACAACCACCGCACGCGACCCCATGTGCTTTTCTTCGCAGATGACCTGGGGGATTCCCTGGTTGCGAAAATAAGCAAATGCTTCGGCGGGATGTTCCAGCAGCCCCGGCTCCGACGAGGTTTCCGGCGGCGACATCGTCGGGGGAAGATAGATCAACCATTTGGGGTTGGCGGCAAAGCGGCTCATAACTTCCAGGGCCGCGGTGCCGTTCTCTGCACGAATGGTAATGTTCGGCTGCAGCCGTGTTGAGACAATTCGCTTCCCGGTCACATCCTGCAAGTCGAGCAGGTCATCGTGCTGCTGCTGGGCCGTTTGTGCTGCTGCATCCGTATCCCGATACATGGGTTTTGCGTATTCGCAGTAGACTTCTTTTGCTGGTACGGAAACGAACTGTTTTTCCGGATAACGGAGTGCCGTCAGGCGACCACCAAACACACAGCCCGTATCGATGTTGACCGTTCGGTTGAGCCATTCCGGATTGGGAATAGGAGTATGACCGTAGACCACATGCGCAGCGCCCCGGTATTCGGCGGCCCAGTTATAGCGGACTGGAAAGCCGAATTCATCGGTTTCGCCTGTCGTCTCGCCGTAAAGAGCAAACGAACGAACCTTCCCCGAGCCCCGTCCCTGCAGGTCCTCTGTCATACCAGCGTGTGCGACGACGAGCTTTCCCTGGTCCAGTACATAATGGCTGATCAGACTATCAAGAAACTTGGCCAGCGCCTGACAGAACGGCTCCCGCGTCTCTGCAGGCAGCGCTTCGATCTCAGCAACGGTTTCTGCCAGACCGTGTGTCAGTTTGACATCTTTTCCTTTCAGCTTGCGGAGCAGTTTCATGTCATGGTTTCCGGGAACACAGAGTGCCGTTCCTTGCTGAACCATGTTGCGTACGATACGCACCGTGTCCAGAGAACGCGGTCCCCGGTCGACCAGATCGCCCAGAAAGACGACCTTACGTCCTTCGGGATGCGCATAATGTTCTTCGCCCCAGAGTGGGGTCGATTCTGCTGTTGATTGTCTTACGTAACCGAGTTGTGCTAACAGTGCTTCCAGTTCGTCACAGCAGCCATGAATATCACCGATGATGTCGAACGGGCCCTGTTCCTCGCGGCGGTCATTCCAGAGAGGGACTCGTTTCAGTTTGGCCGCTTCAATCTGTTCGATTGAGTTCAATTCGAAAACATAACGGTAGCCTTCACGCCGGATTCGTTTCAGATTTCGTTTTAACTGCGAGCGCTGATTGCGGACCACGTGTGATCCAAATGAACGGTCGGGGCGTTCCTGGTTTCGCGCATGACAGATCTTTTCGGACAGGTTGAGCACGATGGCGACCGGTAGAAAGTGGTACTTCCGCGCCAGTTCGATCCACTGCGCCCGGGCCTCCGGCTGGACGTTGGTGGCGTCCACGACTGTCAAACGTCCTGATTCCAGTCGTTTGGAAACAATATGCCCCAGCAGTTCAAAGGCTGCTTTGGTGACACTCTGGTCATTTTCATCATCACTGATGATCCCCCGGCAGAAATCGGAGGAGATGACTTCGGTCGGCAGAAAATGTTTTTGTGCGAACGTACTTTTGCCCGCCCCGCTGGGACCGACGAGTACAACGAGTGAGAGTTGGGGGATTGAGATATCCATTAATTGATACTTGTCTGAATCTGATGTTAAGCAGGAAAACTGGTTTTTAAATTCCTGAATGGATGAGTATGTGAACGAGTTAAAAGGAACGCACGGCGTTCAGGTATCGGTGTGCGACTTCAATTCAAACACTCCCATTTGTGTGGGTGCACCTACTGCTTTGTCTTCCGGACCAACGGGCAGGAAGCGGACAGCGTAACCGAACTGATCTGCCATGCCGGTGGCCCACGTCTGAAATTCAGGCCGCGTCCACTCGAACCGGTGGTCGTTGTGACGCAGTTCGCCGGCGGGCAGCGTTTCCCACATCACGTTATACTCCCGATTCGGGGTAGTCAGCACGACGGTTTTCGGACGGGCGAATTCAAACAGCATCCGTTCCAGCGCCGCCAGCCGGGGCGGATCGAGGTGTTCAATCACTTCAACCAGGGCTGCGGCGTCGAAACCTTCGAGACGACGATCGCGGTAAGTGAGCGAGCCGTGAAGCAGTTTGATCCGTTGTACCTGACGCTCCGGAAGGCGTTTCAGTTTGAGACGCTTCGAGGCAATTTCCAGCGAACGCACCGAAACATCCAGACCGACAATCTGTTCAAACTGTCGATCGGCCAGTAGTTCGCGCAGTAGTTTTCCTTCACCACAGCCCAGGTCTAGCACACGTTTTGCACCGGAAGCCCGCAGGGCGGCCATTACACTGCCCAGTCGCTGCTGGTTCAGGGGAATCGCTTTGTCGGGGAGGTCCTCGGCTGTCTCTTCGGTTTCGATATCCAGTTCTATCTGCTCGGGCTGGGTCTCTTCGACCAACTGGGCCAGGGCTGTACGGTACAGGCTCGGTTTAAACTTCAGGTAACGGCGGCTGATCTGTTCTTTCAGGGGATGATCGGCCAGCCAGCCGGCTCCTTTTTCCAGTAGCTTCTCCAGTTCATTCTCGCCGACGAAATAATGTTTGCGGTTGTCGAAGACCGGAATCAGGACGTAGAGGTGGTTGAGCAGTTCCGAAAGTGTCTTTGTCCCCGTCAAACTAACCGAATAGCAGGGGCTCTCACCCCAGTCCGGGAACTGTTCATCCAGCGGATAAGACTGGATGGCGACTTCATAACCCAGCGGTTCAAAGATTTCGCGGATAAAACCTTCCCCGCCGCGCACCGGCAGGACTGCGATCTGTACCGTGAGTGGAATCGGCGTGCTGGCCAGTTCCGGCCGATCCTTGCAACGCCCGTTGAGCGCGGATCCCAGGACCTGTGAAAGGGCGACACTCATGAACGATGAGGCAACATAGGGGCGGTCGTTTACGTACTGGTCGAGCAGAAACGACTGCTGACGTCCTTTGCCGCGGACCATTCCCACCGGATCCACGTCCAGCAGCAGACAGGCGGTGCACTGTTCATCGGAAACCATGGGGTAAAACAGGTGAGCGTTGCCGAAACTCAGATGAAAGCTTTGAAAACGGTCCGGGTGTTTGTGGAGCAGGTAGCTCAGATCGCTGGCGGGTTTGTGTGTCGTCGTGATAGATAACAGCATGTTGGATTCCCAACTGTAGAGAAAGATTCAATGTGCATTGTAAGTCACTGTATGAGCCTCGGTCAGTGTGGGAGGTTCGACTTTTTCTGCCAGGCGGCAAATGACATTTTCGGGAACCGGCTGGGGACGCTGGCGATTCTGTCTCAATATTGTTTCCAGCGGCGGTTCCAGGTAAATCAGTTCAATACGGGCACCATAGTCTGTGAAGAGCCGGAGCCAGCGCTGTCTGATCTGACGAGTCAGGTTGGTGGCGTTAAAGGCGAAATCAGATTTGTCGCGCAACAGTTCTCGGCAGCGTTCCCGGGCACACTGTGCGACTGCTCCCTGGTTGTCCGTCGGTTCGATGTCAAGATCGTCGCGCACGTCATCCAGCGAGACGACGGGCAGATCAGCGCGGTGTTGTGCAAGCCAGGTGTCTTTGCCGGAGCCCGGCAGGCCAGACAACATGGTCACCGTGCAACTGAACTCTTCATGGGGCACATAATGCACGTTCGGTTCGGGCGAGTGATAAAACAGGAACCGGGCCTGATCGTTGGCGAACGGGTAGGGCTGGTCGAAGCAGTGCTGTTCCTCGGCGATCATCTTCCAGAACCGCAGATGTTCTTCGGGTCGCGACATGCTATCGGTCGTTCGTCCGCGGGTATCTGCCAGAGCGAAGAGGTAGAGCAGACGATGGTTGACCAGCCAGGAGAGAGAAATCACTTCCTGCTCCGGATTCGGTTTTTCCAGCAGAAACGCAGGACGACCATGATAACGGACCAGGCGGCAGATGGTTTCGCGGGTTTCCAGATCGCAGCCCAGTCCGCGCAGAACATTTCGCGCCAGGTATTCTCCCTTTACGGCATGTTTGGGCGAACGCAGGCGGCCGGTTTCGGGATCGACCTGCGTGGTCAGCGGTTTGGCAGCGTCGTGCAGGAGTGCGGTGAAGACCAGGATAGACTGTTCCCGGTTTGACAAGGCAGCCCACTCATTCAGTTCCAGCAACTGGCGGCAGACGAATTGGGTATGCGTCCAGACATCCCCTTCGGCGTGCCACTCTGCATCCTGCGCGCAGTCCGACATCGCCTGACACCAGGACTGCGTGGCAGCCCAGGTCAGGATCTCTTCCAGAGATGATGTTGTCAGTGTCTGCCAGTTCATGACCAGATATCTGCCTGTTTCGAGAGCAGGTTGGGGACCATGGCCTGGTGTTGCCAGTGGCTGCTCTGTTTGATTTTTTCTACAAATTCGGGACGGACGAACTTGGATCTGCCGGTGACGGCTTCGCCCGCTTCGGTGCGGAGATAAACGCCTTCCATCAGATTGTCCGTGTTGTTCGTAAGTGGATTGTCAAAGGCGCTGTCAAAGGCGGACTGGCCAATCAGCGTCTCCAGGTTTTTGCGTGCCAGGGGGCCGGTATGAATGACGGGCACCGTTTCAATGCCGGTGCCTGCAAGCAGTTCCAGGCGACATGAGAGGCTGAGAAAGACCTGTTGTACTTTATCGTAAATATCAAATTCGAAGAAGTAGTGCGGCAGGCTGCGATAATGAATCGAGTGCCGGGCATAGACCCATTCGCCGAACAGGATGAACCGGTCTTCCAGCATCTGTTCCAGGACCGGCCGTTTGACCATGGCCCATTGTTTGAACAGATCATACTGCGGGTGCATGCCTTCATTGATCAGGTGCCCCCGGCACTGCAGAACAAGTTCTCCGGTGGGAGAGAAATGCAGTCCGACGTTGGTGCCGTCAAGCTTTTCCTCTACGATGAGAGACGGATCGGCAATGAACTGCAGCGAAGCCTGTTCGCTCAGTCGTTTGTCGTCTGCCGTCCCCGTAGAGCCGAACAGATGAGGTGTCCGCGGATATTTCACAAATTGATCATGGGAACTGCCCATCGGTCCGGACTCTCTTTAACAAAAGTGAAGGGGATGTTTCGGATTCAGCCATCAGAATACAGAGAACATCTGCATCAATTCTGACAGAAAACGACACGCGTGAGAACTCAGCGACTGTAAAACACGCGCAGAGTGAATGCGGCGTATGTTAATTATTCTCTGAAAAAGTGATTGCGGTTCACGCCGTCAAAAGCAGCCCCGCGTGAGGCAGCACTTTTTGAAGCGCTTACCGGAGCCGCAGGGGCATAGATCGTTACGGCCCAGTTTTTCTTCGAGCAGCTTGTCGCCATGCACGATGCGGGTGCCCCGTTTGACTTGTGTTTCAGACGGGAAACCTGTGCGGCGTTTGCTCATCGTTTCAAAAAAAAGGCCGTTCGTCGAATTCCTGGGATCGCATCGCACACCTCCGAGGGGCAGAGAATTAGAGTGGTTTGGGAAGTGAGACACCGCAGGTTCAGAGAGGTTCGCTCTCAATCTGATCTCAAAAACGATTTTTCCAGCCACGTTTTTCAATATGACGGAGATTAGTTTTCTCGCGAAGCTGTAACAGATATTTTGTCAGCAACTGCAACTCATCATCACTCTGATCGCCAAACCAGGGAGTGACATAGATCGCATTACCATAGTTTCGCTCTACTTTTTGTGGCGTGTCATCCACGATGAGGACGCGATCCAGATGATACCCGTGCCGTTTGACCTTTTTCAAATCTTTAATGTAGTAATGATTGTGCCATTCGGGATCGAATTTTGTGATACAGCGCTTGCGGCTCCAGATGAATTCCGGATTGATCCATCTCGGAAAAATCGCATTTACAACTGACTCAACATAGTCGTGACTGGAAGAAGACCAGACTGCAATTCTAAAGTGCCGGGAAACCTGGTTCAAAAAGTCAGTCAGAAATGGCCGCAGATAGACCGCATACGGTCCGATCCGGCAGTCCGGCGTTCGCTCAAGCGGACGATCTGCTGCATAAAGCAGTGTCTCATCGATGTCGAGAATCAACAGGATCTGATCCAGGGGCTGCACGAAAGAATTCCTCTAAAAGAACGAACCTCGGTTTCACTGAGGTGTCAACGTTGACAGATTTGTTCCAGCAGTATTGTTTTGCTGTTGTGTTAATACAGACACAAATCAGGTTTTCTGGTTCTGCTCGCTTCACAGTGGGGCATTCGTAACGAAATGGTGAAAGTCATGCTGTTTAACAAAGGTTTAAGCTGTTCGATTTGAAGTGAGGCATTATTGGTGCGTCGTGCGCAAATGATGCTGCTTTCAGGGTGATGCCTGCGCATCGCCAGTCTGCTTAATACTCCTGGTAACAGAATACATATCATGACTTCTCAAGAAAGAAAAAACCACGCTGCCTGCAGGGTGGATGCGCTGATTGCACAGCATGCCTCAATGCGACGTGCGCATCAGAAAAAATACTGGCGACTGATTCATGTAATCCGTTCGCGGACGACGCTGCTCTCACCCGGTCAACAAGCAGGATTTCTTAATCCTGTCAATGCGGGGGCTGTTATTCAGGCTTGTGTCAGGATGGCGCGTCGCGGTTTTGCCTGGATTCGCTCCCCGGAGGACTGGGTGGTTCCCAAGGGAAATTCCCTGGTTCAGTTCCGCTCGCTGGTGCATCATTTATACGATAAATATTCCGTTCCCGAGTTTATGACAACCGTCTGGTGGAATGAGCATGAAATAAGCTGGGAACTGGACCTCTACCTGCATCTGGCACGTGGACAGAGTGTGCGGAAATATCAGAATATATTCTGCCAACGCCTGTCGAAGAAAATGGCGGCGCAATTTATGCAGGCACCTGATGACCTGAGGCCTTACACTGCGATTTTCTGGTCACAGGTGCGGGCACTCGGCGCTGATGACAGTCTGGCTCGCATCCTGTCCACCCGAACTTTGCTTTCTCTACCGAGATATGATACCCCTTTCTGGAATTCGGTGATTCACTTCCTGGTTAAGTATCAGCCGATCTCTGTGGACGAAACTGTGGAAATTGTGAATTTTGTTTTCCAACAGCGATATGAACCGGCGGAGAAAGTCTGGGGTCCCGGTGCCGGAGAAACTCCGGTTCAACCTCAGTTTTCACTCAAAGGGCGTTCGTTGATGTCACTCAGGCGGCATATGGTTCACTGGCAGTCAGATCTGATTGAGCAGGGGATGATGCCACCTCCGGGAGTGAGCCGCCTGGATTTTCCCTGGGATCGCTGCAGTATTAGAGCTTATCATTGTGAGCAGGAAGATGCTGTCTGGAGTATTGAGGAACTGCTGACTCCCCGACAGTTCCAGAACGAAAGTCGGCGGATGAATCATTGTGTTTCTGATTATATCGGCGCTTGCATCGGCCGTAGTACAACGATCTGGTCAATGAAAGTGAAAACAGGGCGTCGCAGGCGGCGTCAACTGACGATCGAAGTCCATCCGCAGAAGAAGATCATCTTTCAGGCGAGTGGCAAGAATAATTGCGATCCCAGTGGAACTGTCAAAGACATCTTAAACCGCTGGGCTGCCCAGGAGGGGTTGACGCTCAATGAGTCGATCTGAGTTGAGTCAAGGCAGGTCCTGTACCGAGCTGACACAGCGGAATCCCAGGCAGCGTCCCCGGGCGATGGGGGGACGTCCCCGGCGATAGGAACTGCGACAGAGGATGTCCGGTCCGACCCAACTGCCGCCCCGTTCACTGCGCACGAGCGTCAGTGAGTGATTGCAGGGATTACGTTGCGTGGATCCGGGTTGCCGGTAAAAGTCTTCATCGAACCAGTCGCGGCACCATTGCCAGACATTACCCGCCATGTGATGCAGACCGAAGGGAGACATGCCCAGTGTTTCGTTGACGGGGGAGAGGGGAAGCGTCTGGGTTTCATAGTTGACTTGCTGGCGATGCAGGCCAGCCCGCAGCTTTTCCGGGGTGGGCGCGTCGTTGCCCCAGGGATACGCACGCGGGGTCGCGCCGCGGGCCGCATATTCCCATTGGGCTTCAGTGGGAAGGTAGCTCCCTTCCGCTTCGCCGGTTTCGTCGCGATAGTTGCTCCAGAGCCGATTGTTGGCCCAGAGTGAGTAGGCATTCGCACCATACCACGAAACCAGGATCATCGGCCAGATTTCACAACCAGGCAGGGGCTGCCAGCCGTTATCTGTGTTTTGAATCAGCATATGCACGTCGCGGTCGTCATCCATATCAAGAACGAACCAGTCAGTCAGACAGGAGTCGGGGAGTTTGCCGACGGAATTCAGAAAGCGACAGTAAGCGGTGGTCGAGACCGGTTCGGCGTCGATCAGGAAGGCATCGAGTTCGACCTGATGGACGGGCTGTTCGTCCGGATTTGCTGCAGGGAGATCGCTGCCCAGGATGACATTGCCAGCAGGGATGCGGATACAGCGCATGCCATCGATGTGCCTGCGCCAGGCGGGGCAGGGGACAGTCGATTCCAGGGGAACGAACAGATCGGCCTCCGTCAGTGCGGCTTGTTTCAAGATGCCGTCCAGTTGCGTGAAGCAGACTCGCTGTCCCCTGCCTGGTTCAATGGCCGGTTGACGAAACCAGTCGGCTCGGGGCAGAGCTTTGATTCCCAATTGGATGGTGACCAGTTGTACCAGGTCAGAGAGACGGAACGGTTGGCGGGTAAAAATTGCTTTCAGCGCAGGATCGCTGGTGTCATGAGAAATGGTGATGCTGAATGTGTCTTCCAGCTCCATCAGGAGTCCGGTCATGGCCAGACTGTCACACTTCAGATCTTCAATTAAGCGATCGTTGAGTGAGAGTTTCTCCAGAGCAAATCCCAGTTGCTCGGAGACGATGCTCAGCACCTTTTTTTCAATTTCGATTTGGGACAATTGAGTAAAAGTCATGATCGCCTCGATTGTTCTTGATGTTGTGATCGGGACATGAAAAGATTTTGTCTGTTGAATTTCCTGGTCCTTATTACCGGTATATTTTACCTGATCGTCAGTGGCAAGAGCAGCAGGGGAGCTGAGGCACAGAAATACAGGTTTCACCCGCATGGAATCCCTCCTTGGAACCGAAGAAAGTGATGGAGTCACCATTATTATCGTTACAAAACTGACTTTATGATCTCGGAAAGTTCATATTGAGAGTTAAATGCGCACTCGCTTATTGAGACGTTCGCTGGTTCTGTTACTGCTGACTGGGTTGGGGATGCTGTTCTCGTCATTTTCTTACGCCCAGGATCCGGTCCCCGATTATCAGCCGGAATGGATCCAGGAAGAAGATTATCTGTACCGCGCCTATTTTGATTTCACAGGACAGGCGGGCGGTGTGAATGATAACGGGCAGGGGCTGCTGTTTATTCCCCTGGCGCAGGATGAAGAAAGCCTGTTCTTCGCGGACCTGCGGGGGAATATCTTTGATGACTCCTCTGCCGAAGGAAACTTCGGTCTGGCCTATCGCCGCATGGTAAACGACCAGTGGATTGCCGGGATGTATGGCTTCTATGATGTCCGCCGCAGTCAGTACAGCAATATCTTTCGACAGGGTAGCTTTGGTTTCGAACTGCTCAGCATTGAGTGGGATTTCCGGGTGAATGGCTATGTTCCTTCTCAGAAACAGCAACGGGCCGATTCGCTGAATACCGCCTATCTGAGTGGCAATAATATCGTGATGCGGGCCGGTGAAGAACGTGCTTACTGGGGAACCGATTTTGAAGTCGGACGGCTCTTGAAAACGTTTCCGGAATCGAATCTGGATGCAGAACTGCGAGGTTACGTAGGCGGATATTACTTTGATAACTCCGCCCCCGGCTTCAAAGAGATGACAGGACCACGGGCCCGGGTCGAGTACCGGATGTTCGATCTCCCCTGGCTGGGGAATGGTTCCCGTGTTGTGCTGGCCGGACAGTATCAGTACGACGAAGTACGGGGCTCCCAGGGAACCGGCCTGTTGACCGTGCGAATTCCACTGCCGGGGAATGGTGACAGTCAGAAGCTAAGTCGCTTCCAGCGTCGGATGGTGAATCCGATTGTCCGTGATCTCGATATCGTCTTGAACCAGGTCCGGGGACCGGAAGAGTGTGCGAAGCTGCAACTGACAGGTCAGGATCTGAAAGACCTCACCTTTATCGATGCGGATACGGTGAATGCGGAAGCCGTCTTTAATGCCGCGGGAACAGACAGTGTCGTGCTGTTTGACGGTTCCAAAGGAACGATCAATACCAGCACCGGTTTTGTCTTTAATGAGGGTCAACTCGCGCTGGCTGGTGGCAATAGTGTGAATGTGGTCGGTTGTAATTCGGGTGCTGTCGCCAGCTTCAGCTATGGCGCGCAACCGACCGTGAATGGTTCGCTGACTTCAATTGATGTCTTCACGATGGCAGATCGTTCCAGCATCGTGGGTATGAATATCACGGGGGGGGAAAATGGAATTTATGGTAACAATCTGAGTGGCTTCACCATTAACCGCAATACTATCAGCGGTGCAGATGAAGATGGTGTGCACCTGGATGGTGATATTAATGGTACGATCACAGATAACACATTCACCGGAAACGGCGTAACAGGTTATAACGACGGGCTCGAGGTTCAGAACTTCACCGGTGGAACCATTTCAGGCAACGTCTCTAGAAATAATGGATATGGTTACTACATTGAAAACGAAATCAGCGGGGGGACAATCAGTAATAATATTGCTGAGAACAACTTATATGATGGTTTCTATATCACGCAAGTGAGTGGTGGTACCATCACGGGTAATACTTCGCGTAATAACGGGAATGATGGCTTCTACTTCGACGATGTGATGACGGGGGGCGTTTTTTCAGATAACATCGCCAGTAATAATGATGAATTTGGTTTTAATTTTGACGGTGTCAATAGCGGAACGATCAGTGGTAACCAGGCGCTGGATAATGCCTACGCCGGTTTCGCATTCTATGATGATATCAATGGGGGAACGATCTCAGGGAATATCGCCGAACGAAACGACGACGGATTCTACTTTGATGAAGATATCACTGGCGGAACGATCGCCGGCAACATAGCCAGCAATAACCGGTATGATGGATTTTATTTCCGTGATGAAATCAGTGGTGGAACCTTTTCAAATAACTCCGCAGTTGGAAACGGGGATGAAGGATTTGATTTTGATGACTTCAGTGGGGGAACCATCAGCAATAATATCGCGACTGGAAATGGTGTAAACGGGATCGCCTTCTTTGGAGAGGTCAGCGGTGGAACGTTTAGTGGAAACACTGCCACTGGTAATGAAGATAACGGAATCAAATTTGGTGATACTGTTTCGGGCGGAACTATTACGAATAACCTGGCCAGTGGTAACGTTGACGACGGCTTTGACTTTGAAGATATTACGGGTGGGTTAATTACCGGTAACACGGCTACCGGAAATCAGGATGTCGGCTTTGATTTTGACGATATCGTCAGTGGTGGTACGATCAGCAATAATATCGCTACTGGAAACCAGGGCTATGGCTTCGACTTTATTGCCCCGATCCAGGGGGGGACGATCAGTAACAATACCGCCAGCAGCAATTCGAAATCTGGTTACTTCGTGAACATCTTTGGTGGAGGTAACACCGCATCCTTCTCGAACAACTCTGCGATCGACAATGCGTTGAAGGGCTATGACGTCCGGACAGGGACCCCGCAGAGCGGTGTGGGAACCAATACCGGTTCTGGAAACGCTTCTGACAACAACTACTGATCTGCCTGAACTCGTTTGATTCCAGAAGTTACTTTTTACGGGCCAGATTTCATTTTCAAATGAAGTCTGGCCTGTTCTTTATTGAGTTGCTCGTTTTCCGCCTGTAACTGTTGAACGAGTTTCAGGACGTCCGCTTGCGGCAGACGGGGGTGGATATGCTGAGGGCAGTTGATATCCCAGGTGGTGACAGAAAACAGGATGGCACGCTCGACCCGCGCAGGATAAGCCGGGGCGTGTAATTGTGCAAGCAGTTCCGGATCGTCTTCGACAATACGGGCGGTCCCCCAGATCTTGACACGACGACGGTGGACGTAATCAATCAGAAACAGAAACGCCTGGGGATTTTCGGCGAGGTTACCCAGAGTGATGAACTGCTGATTGCCGGCAAAGTCAGCAAAACCCAGCGTCCTTTCATCGAGGACTTTGAGGAAGCCGGGGCTGCCTCCGCGATATTGTATATAAGGCTGCCCGGACTGACTGGCAGTTCCCAGGTAAAACATGTCGAGTTCCGACAGAAATGCCTTTAGTTCTTCCGTCACTTTTGTCTGCCAGCCAGACCCCTGTTCCATCCGGGCGTACTGCGTGCGTGAACCTTTTTGTGTCTGAACCACTTTTACGGACTCTGAGAAAGCGATATCGCTGGGGTAAGCGGGCATTGGATTACTTTCTGGTCAAAAAGGGAATGAAGCCAGGCTGCGTGTTTGAAGCAACGGAGCCTGGTGGAACAGTCATTGAGCAGTATCAGTATGTTGACTGAGGAACTTCCGCATCAGCCGGGCGATCGTCGTTCCCTCTTCTTCCAGGGCAAAATGTCCTGTATCGAGCAGATGGAACTCAAGCTTGTTGAGATCCCGTTTGTAGGGATACGCTCCGGCAGCTGGGAAGATCTGGTCGTTCTTGCCCCAGACAATCAGTGTTGGCGGTTGATACTTTCGCAGATACGCCTGCCACTCGGGATAGAGCGGGGGATTGCTGCCATAGCTGAAGAACAGTGCGAGTTGAATCTCCTGATTGCCCGGTCTATCGAGCAGGGGTTGTACATGTCCCCATGTATCAGGACTGATGGCTCTAACGTCACGCACACCTGTTGTGTACTGCCACTTGGTAGCATCGAGGGTGAGCAGCGAACGCAGTTTGTTTCCCTGTGCGGGAGTCCGATCTTGCCAATACGCTTTAATCGGTTCCCAGAACGGATTATCCAGACCCTCCTGATAGGTGTTGCCATTCTGAATGATAAGTGTTTCGACGCGTTCGGGATGTTGGACTGCCAGACGAAAGCCGACCGGTGCACCGTAATCCATCAGGTACAACGAATACTTATTCAACTGTAACTGCTCGGTGAATTTTTCCATGATGGACGCGAGATTGGCAAATGTGTATTCAAAGTCGTCGACGGAAGGTGCGCTACTGAAGCCGAACCCCGGGTAGTCGGGGGCGATCACATGATATTTGTCGGACAGCTCAGGGATGAGATTACGGAACATATGCGAGGATGTGGGGAATCCATGGAGCAACAGCAGTGTGGGTGCGTCTGCAGGACCAGCTTCCCGGTAGAAAATATCCAGACCCTCGATCTGAACAATCTGATGCTTGACCGGATAGGAAGTTGGTTCTGCCGCACTGCTTTGAAGCAGGAAGCTGAAACTACTGGAGATTAGAATCAAAATGACACTGATCTGTTTTCGGACTCTCATCGTAAAGTTCCTTATTTGAAGAATTAAAAAGGGGGACAGTTCTACATCGAACTGTCCCCGTAAGAGATCACACTGCATTGGCTGCCACGAGGTCTGCCGGGAGTGGTTGCACGGCTGGAAAATCGACTTCAGTCTGCGCCAGATGGTTAAAGTAGTTGGTGAATATGTTGAGTGAGACACCCGCTACTGTTTCGGCAATTTCCGCATCGCCGAAGCCGGCATCACGAACGTCTTGCAGATCCTGGTCGGAGACCAGACCCCGTTTTTCGACGATGGTTCTGGCGAACTTCAACAGGGCAGTCGTTGCAGGATCAGAGTCGACACCGGCCCGGTTTTCCAAAATTTGATCTGGAGACAGACCAGCGTGTTTACCAAGCGCGGAATGAGCTGAGAGACAATACTCACATTGATTCGCTTCACCAACGGTGAGTGCGAGCTGCTCGCGATGTTGAGCCGAGAGGACTCCACCCGTCAGGGTACCACTGAATTTCAGATAGGCATCCAGTACGGCGGGGGAATGGGCCATGGTTCGCATCAGGTTGGGAGTCATTCCGAGTTTGGACTGAACTCCGTCCAATAATGTTTTGGCGGAACCTGTAGCGGTGGCGGGATTGACGGCGGTTAAACGTGGCATCTTTCTACTCCTTAAAAACAATTTACTCTAAAACGGGAAAGTGAAACAAAAACATTATAAACAGACAAGTCTGTATACAAGTGGCTAAATAAAAGGAAACGGTTCTTTATTGAGTTTGTGAAATCAGAATCTCAGCAGCTTCTTCCGCGATCCCGGCAGCATCGGCATTGCCTTCACTGACGGCGGTGACGATGGCGCCTTCGACCAGAACAGAAATCGCCGGCGCGACGGAGGCGGCCTGGGGCCCTGCTGTTTCAATGATGATTTCGGTTAACTGCTCCTTAAAACGTCGTTTATGGTCTGAACAAAAATCTGTTGCGGTCGGATTGGAGTCCGCCAGTTCCGCCAGAGCGTTGAGGAACGAACAGCCCCGGTAATCAGCACACTGAAACCAGTCCTTTAAAGCAGCAAAAAACGCTTTTAAAGGATTCAGTCCCTGCGACTGGTGTTCCAGCATCCGTTGTCTGAGATACAGGTCGAACTGTTCTTCCCGATACTTCAAGACTTCGACCACCAGATCATCTTTCGACGGAAAATGGTTATACAATGTCATTTTCGCCACCCCGGCTTCGGCAATCACACGATCAATGCCAACGGCGCGGATGCCTTCTGAATAAAACAGCTTCTCGGCTGTTTCGACGATGCGTTTCCGGGCACTGGAGGGGCGTTTTGTTTTGCTCATGATTGAAATATACAGACCTGTCTGTAATTGTCAAGCCTGAATCTAAAAAATATTTTCCTGACCGTCAGAATCGAGGAACGGACCATTCCAGCCATCAAAGAGAGGGCTAAACTGAAAGTTCAAGACATCGGGGCGATCTTTAAGCCAGTCGGTAATGCGTTCTAAACGTTTTTCGGGCTGTTTTGCTGCTGTTCCCAGTTGAATGATCCCCTCGGTCTGCTCTGGCATGCTGCAACCACCGAACGAGCAATGATTACCTTCGATAGCCTGTTCGATCCAGTCGTCCAGAAACGTGTCAAAGTCTGCGCCGGGAATCATGTTCACAGTGACGGCAACATCCCATTCGATGAACTCTCCCAGATATTTCTTTTTGCGGAGACGTTTTCGCATGTTTTAATCTTTTCTAATGTAATTTCTGGCACCATTTTGCGAAGGGCAAGAATTCAAATCGGTTTTCTGTTCTGCGAATATCCCTCAAGATCGGAGTCTCGAACCAGTCGCTGGAGTCGGGAAGTCGTCGCGAAAAATCAAAAAAGATCCAGTCTGCTGCTGGTTCCGGGGCATAGCAGGCGACCCTGGTTTCACTGCTAA
Organism: Gimesia sp.; assembly: GCF_048262075.1. Lineage (GTDB taxonomy): Bacteria > Planctomycetota > Planctomycetia > Planctomycetales > Planctomycetaceae > Gimesia. The sequence continues at coordinate 308,538 of NZ_JBLXFK010000003.1, read as the reverse complement.
AATGCTCACAGGAAGGGGGGCCCAGGCGATCGTATATTTCCGTCTGAGTCCAGTCTCGCTCAAAAAAATCAGCAGAGAGCAGGGATTGCAGCGATTTCCATTCTGCCGGATTCAGAACTCGTTCTGGTTGAAAATATCCCAGTTTGTGCGCTACCTGCGCATAAACAGATGCTATTTCAGCGATGTAGTCTGGAATTTGAAACTGCTGATACTCGAATTGTCCCAGCACTCCGCGACTGCCCCGCAAATCGGTCGCTTTGAATCCTTCCCATTCTTGCTCGCGTTCTTCGATCCAGCAGAGATCCCGTAGTAATACACTTAATAATAGCGCAGTTCCTTGGGCATTTCCACCAAACATGGTGGGGCGTTTCAAAGCCTGTGGCAGGATTTCCAGTTGACGATTTCGGAAGTCTTCAATAGTGCGCATAAAAGAATAGGGAATCCATTTCCGCAAGAATGTCAGTTTATTCAGAGTTTTGCAGACTTACTCCAGCAGTTCCAGGCCTTCCAGAAATTCATCCAGGTTGTCGGCAAGTTTTTCGACGTCGCCTCCTTCACTGGGATAGAAGCCCCAGACGGAAAAGTTATCAGCCGGGTCTACACAGAGCAGGTCCTCGTTGTCGTAGCCGATGGTCAGCCAGGTCGCGATGCGTGAGAAGGGGATTCGATTGCCCTCCTCATCCATGGTCATGGAATCGCCGGTGATATCCTGAATCAGTTTCACATACAGGTTGGCCTGATCGATGTATGAAACCTCGTAATCATCGATCTCGAGCAATTCCTGAAGTTCCTCGCGGCTGGCGATCTCCCATTCCCGTTCATCAAATTCTGCATACGCTTCTGCTTCGAGACTGTCCAGCCAGAGTAGATAGTTGTCCGGTAAATTCAGTTTTTCAGCATTCATCTCAGAACTCCTTTTTTGCATGTGTCCAATTTTATACCAGCGTCTGTAGATCTCCAGAGGACGAGCATAATAGTGGGGAAGATGCGATCATGAAATGTGTGCGCTCAAATATGTTGAATTTAAGAGAGTCTCCAGGATACCTTTCCTTACAGATAGACTGTGTCCAGTTTTACTGTAGCGTCTCCAAGGCCATTTGGAACGAGTATAATAGGTTGAGAGGCACTATGATTAAATGCAATGTACCCTAGTGCACATGCCGGACTCCTGCTGGCTGCGTCCCTCGCTTGATGAGGGAAGCAGGGGTATCGTATCAGTCTGGAAAAGCAGAGTTCAAGCCGAAAATGAACAAAACGGACTACGGAGCCAGGACTCTCCGCGCTGTAAGACTAACCTTTTGAGGCGTAAATCAGCAGCAGCACCACGGCACTTAGAGTTAATGCGGCCAGAATACAGCCCCAGGGGGTCGGTCGTCTGCTGGCTCCCACGGCGGCTTCATAGCGCACCAGGTCTGCCAGTTTCTCAGCGTCCTGTGGATGACCACACTCACAAGGCGTGATGATCTCGGAATATCTCAGGCCGGCACATTGGGGGCAGCGGCCACAACAGTCGCAGTAGGGTAATGCGCAGTCTGGACAGGTTTTGACTTCGGTTTTAAAACGCCTGGTCCCGCACACGGGGCAGCGTCCACAACCGGGGCAGGCAGCCCGTGTCGGATCGAAAACGGTGGACTCACAGCCCAGGCAGCGGATGAAGGGGAGATCGCTCATGCCTCAAGTCTGGGGCATGAGCGGGAATGTGTCAATCATTCTCCGATCGAAGGGAATGAGAAACTTAAACGGCGGTGTTCTTTTCTTTAATGGGCTTCCGCTCTTCGATTTTGCTTTCGTCGTTATAGTAATTATTCAGAATGGATTTCATTTCCTGATGTCCCTTGGAAACGGCCACGATTTCATTCCACATCTCTTCCGTGAGCAGTTCCTGCAGCGGTTGGTCGAGGTGGGGGATACGGTTGAAAACCTTGAGCAATTTCTTATCCCAGACTTTGTAGTATTTGATCAAATCGTTGGGATACACGATTTTGCGTCGTGTCCCTTCATCAATGCCTCGAAAGGGAGTGGGGATATTCAGGTAGCCGTAGTCGTCGGTCAGTTGTTCGCCGGGGTGAATGTCCCGGATAGCGATTTCGAAGTCATAGGCTGTGGTCAGGCAGTTGGAATTGAAGCTGTGGTTGACGTAGCGGCCATTATCCCAGCAGAGGACCAGGTTTCCCTGGTTATTGCGAAAGGAGTAGGTGTCCAGGATGTTCTGGTAGATGTCTTCCATTGACTGGAATTCGAGAGAACTGAACTCGCGGTCCAGTTTATCCAGGACCCAGGTGATGGATCCGGCAGGGATGAATTCGGTGGCAACGACGCCATAGCCGATTTCGTTGCTGATAAATTTCAACTCAGTTTTGGGGTGTATCATTTCGGATCTCTAATACACAAAAGGAAGGAGTGTGGTCGCAGGTTGTGGCTTATCGGAGCCCCTCGTCCACACGGTGTTTAATTCACATGGCACCTCATGTTGTTGAAAGTTGAATTTGCAGGAGGATATATACCGTTGATTCGACCTTTTGCACAGTCCTGATTCCGTTATTTTTTCATGAAACGCAAAAGGTGATTTCCAGCCGGATAACGGGGGGGGCGACAGTCTGTCTCAGGCGGCAGGTTCAGCGGTCGCTTTGGGATCGGGACCGTACTGGTTGGGACCTTTGGTTCCTTCCAGAATCATCATGATAAACATAACCAGCGGTCCAATGCCGGGGATCAGAAAGACCAGCAGCCAGAGTGCACTACGGTCGGTATCGTGCAGGCGACGGACCGTCACCGAGAGCTTGGGCATCAGGACAATCAGCAGGTAAAGCAGACACAGTCCCAGGCCCAACCCCACCCCATTCAGGGCCTCGTCGAGATTCAGCAGCCGCCCCAGGACGGCTCCGACGACAAACGACAGGACCGTGAAGATCACGTCGAACAGGGTAAACATCCAGTATTCCAGCCGACGGGCACGACCGTCGAGTGTAGCAAAATTTTTCAATACTTTGAGATACCAGTTCATACAAAATCCACTGCAGTTCACAAAGGTGAAAATTAAAAGAATTAAAAGAAGAAATGTCGCTGAAGAGTGCGAGATTCAGCGGTCGCTTCTGCTCACACTCTTCCTGACTGGTTTCGCTTGAAAGCGGCAATGATTTATTCCGGTTCCGGAGCGAGCTTGGGGTTCTCTCCATATGCGTTTGCATTGGGATCGCTGTCCAGAATCATGAAGATAAAGAGGATGATGGCACCGAAGAAGGGGATCAGGCCGATCAGGATCCACCAGCCACTCCGGTTGGTATCATGCAGTCGACGGACGATTACTGCGATGCTGGGGATGAAAATAAACAGAGAATACAATCCGGAGAGTGACACGGAAATAATCCCGCCTGATTTACCCAGCAGCGCCCCGATGATTCCGATAGCAAAAGAAATCAGAATATTGAACAGGATAAACATCCAGTATTCTTTCCTTCGTGCGCGACCTTCGAAATCGGCATACTTTTTAATGACCGCCAGATACCAGTTCATGACAAAGCCTTTCGTTTCACTCTGGTGAATTCAGGGAATGATTGAGGTGTGGAAGATTTCTATCTCGCGCCGTCTTCCCGAACTTGGAAAAGTACGACAATCTATTTTCGAAATAGTAGCTTATGGGACCACATCTTAATGGACTGGAGGCAATTATCAAAAGAAATTATACAGAAAGGACTGTACGGATATGAGGATTAGGGGGGCTGGGCATTGTCCCAGGTAGATCGTGCCAGACTTCTGACGGACGAATTCCGAGAAGCTTAATCCACAGGGCGGGTAGTTACAGTTATTTCTCCCAAAATGTTTTTGTCTATTTTACTGCTCGAGATGATCTGACCAGACTGCGAATTCGTTCCCGGAGGGTTCCAGGAACTGAAAGCGTCTGCCACCCGGAAAGGAAAAAATGGGTTTGCAGATCTGGCCGCCGGCTGCTTCCACTTTGGAGAGCGTTTCTTCCAGTCGCTCACTATAGAATACAATCAACGCGGCGCCGTTCTCCGTGTTCGAAGAGAGTTCTGCCTTGAAGAAGCCGCCGTCGAGTCCTTCGTTTGCGAAGGCGGTGTAGTCCGGACCGTAATCGGTAAACGACCAGCCGAAGACGGTCTCGAAGAATGCTTTGGTTGCCGCCAGGTCTCGGGCGGGGAATTCGACGTAATTGATTTTTTCGTGAGCAGGCATGAATCCACTTCCAGGTTGAAGGTAAGCTGGATCTGATTTTAAGTCACTGCGGTATTAAATTGAAGCCTGAGCAATCGGTTTCCGGTCGGCTCATGTGTCGATTCAGACAGGGGGTTAAAACCATAGCGCTCATAAAAATGACGCCCGATGGCATTGGCTTCGAAAACTTCGACCTGCAGATCGCCTCTCAGATCTCGTGCTTTATCCATCAATGCCTTGCCGGCTCCCGTGCCATGAAATTCCGGCTTCACAAAAATCGCACCAACTTCATTTCCCAGTAAGGCAATGAATCCAATCACCTGTTTCTCATGTTCGATGACCCAGGTTTCTGCATTGGGCAGATAGAGGTTGGGAATGTTATGGCGTTCCTGTTCCAGGAAGTCTTCCTGTAGAAAAGGATGGGCCAGACGGGTGGCACTCTCCCAGGACGCCAGAACGTCGTCGAGGTCTGCTGGCTGATATTCGCGAATGATTCGATGCATGTGATTTCCTGTGATTGGGCCAGGGAGAGGTGTTTTTTAAATTTCCGTGGATTGAGGTTGATGTGTGTATGCGGACGGTCAGACTGTGTCCAGTTTTACTGTAGCGTCTCCAAGACTATTTGAACCGAGTATACTAGATCGACAGACGCTATGGTTAAATGTGATGAGCTTTAGAAGGTTGAACAGGTTCGCTCAGGAATGGGATTTTTAAAATTTCTCTGAGGTTTTTCATATCTCGGCCGATCTGTTTGACAGACAAATGAAGTCTCTTCAATCTGGCGAGGATGGAGGATTATCAGGATTGGTCGGTTGATCTGGGCTCAGGAACTCCCCCCCATCGAACGGCCAGGGCTCTTGCATTTCATTGCTTCTCCATTCCCACAATCGTGAAAAGATTTCATCTTGTACTTTCCTTTCAGATGAGCCTTCAGGTTCAAAGTGCGCCAGCTTCAGCAGTAGAGTACGGGCTTGAGCCGGGTCCGGACTTTCTTTATAGAATTCTATAAGTTTGAAATTACCCAGATACAGCCAGCTGAACGGTCCCGAGGCAAGAGAAGAGACTTGCTGCATTAATACTGTCTGGCCGAAAACGTTTTTGCCTTCAGCACAAGTACCACGGACCCAGACATGCTGATGAACTGGTTCTATATTCGCCTGATACCAGTCACTGGATTCAGTCGGTCGTTCCCATGCTGAAATGAGCCAGCCGAAAGCGGTGACTCGTTTTTCGGTATGGTTCATGCCACAGATCGCGCAACGAAAATAGGTTTCACCGATTACCGGAAAGTAAAACAGAAACAGGAGACCCAGTGTGATCAGAATGATGCTACGAATCCAGCGGCCGAACTGACGGGGTTGGGGAGTTGAAGTGTCAGCGGTCGCTCCAGGGATGTTTTCCCTGGAGTCCTGTAGCTGACCGGGATCTCGGGAGATATTGTCCATTCCTGTAAAGTAACTGTTGGAGCGGAACCAGTCTACAAAATATTTGTAGAAGCCTGTTTTCCCTCTGAAAAGAAAACAGGCCCGATGAAAGTTACTCATCGGGCCTGTTGCTGGTCATCTTGCTTTCAGAATTATTTCTGATGCTGCTTAAAATGCTCTTTGAGCAGGTCGCGACCGAAATCGCCGTCGAATTCGCGGAAGACCGCGTGCACGTGATTGGCGTCGTTCTGGGTGTTGGCGAATTCAATCAGGAAAACCTTAGACTGAATGCGGTAGTAATGGAATTCACCCCGCTTCTGGCCGCCACTCCAGGCGAAGTAAAGGTGGTCGCCATCGCGGAGGTTGCCCAGGTAGCGGGTTCCCTTGAGCAGTTCGGGGCGGAAACGACCCAGGTAGGCATTCACCAGACGCAGAAGCATTTTCTGCTGTTTGGGATCGAGATCGGCGTACTGAATGCCTTTATGCTGAATCAGACCTTTGTCGACGACTGGATCATCGGTGGTCAGGACTTCCTTGATCACACTTTTCGCCAGCAGTTTTTTATCGACGGCGGCTGTGTCGATTGTGGCGATGGCCAATTGATCGGGGTTAAAGGACTTGACGAGGTTCAACGCCAGCTGCTGTTCTTCCTTGAGGACTTCGACACCTTTCAAAGGCCCCTGTTTGACGGTTGCGGGATTGGAACCGAAGAAGGAAGGAGTGACGGAGAATTTCTTGCCATCGACAATCGTGACATTTACAGACAGGTGGTGCCCTTCAAACCGCCAGCCCCAGGTTCCTTTGGAATCAGGTTTGCCAAAGATTGATACATAGTAGAGTTCAGGGTTCCGGTAGTCTTTGCCTTCCAGCTCGAAGAGCACATGCTCCAGCGCGCGGATAGAGTTCATCTCGAGAAAACCCCGATGTGAGAGCGCCGTCGCAGGCAGAGTGACTGCGAAAATCTGCTGCTGGGGTGTCATCTGCGTCATGGGCAGGCCGGTGCGTTTATCTTCTTTGATGGCGAAATCGGGAATGAAGTACCAGCTGTCTCGCTCTTTGCTATCAAGTTTGAAGGTGGCTGCTTTCCGTTTTTCCTCGGGTAGAGAGGCCAGAAAGCGTTTCGCCGCAGCTGCCATTTCTCTGCTGGCCCGACTGATTGCGGCCTGTTGTGCTTTGGTCGGTTCAGCGAATGTCAGATTGCTGCTGCCCAGTGTGACGCAGAGGCAGGTCAGCAATGCCAGGATGGAGCGTGAGTGGTGGGTTTTCAAGATGCAGTTCCTTATTAGAAGATCAACTTTGTGGTGTGTGAATCCCGTTTTCAGTTCAAAACGAAAATCCCTCAATCAAAGGTTTGTGGGTTTATCTTAACAGAGAGCAGGAAGTGGGAGTAGTTTACGGGGAATTTGGAAAGCAGGAGATTCTCAAAAGTTTTTACAAGTAGACATAATGGTTTCTACCAGTTTCACACGGGGCAGTGAGTAGGGCTGGTGGATTTCAGATGGTGATTTGGTCAAATTTTCAATTTTCGAATAATAAATATTGCAAACCAGCGAAGGACTGAATGTACGCCGCAGAAGCCAATCCAAGGGAGTGTAGCGACTTACTGCAGATTGTTAAAAAAAGTAAAAATCAAGGAACAAAACCTGCACCTGTTGACCTCTTATAACTGTCCAATAGATAAGATCAGGGAAAGAGATTTGTGATCTCTTTCTGTTAAGTAACAATAGAATTTCATGCATGAGCTTTCGCGGGCACCGAAAGCGGGAGTTGGCTCAAGTGAAAGATCTACTCACGACCGCATCATCAATCATAATCATACTGTTTTGCGTCTCACTGCTTTTTTTAAGTGAGAGAAATCAATTTGGGAACATGGAGTTACTGACGAATGAGCATGCTGAATCTCAGACTGCGAAGCATCCCCGAGCCAAGACAACGCTGTTTTCTCGGGTTCAGTCCGTCAAATTGAAAAAAGGGGTGCTGATGTTTGTGACCATCGGCGTCGACGGGCTTGAGGAACATTTTTTCCTGATTCGGGATAAAAATGTGGTGCTGATCAAAAAGAATTCCGGTGATATGCCGGGAAATTCTATCAAATTTGATGACGATGGCCACAATACCCTGCTGGTGACGATTCCTAATACCTTCGATATTGATCTGATGGATGCCATGACTGCGGCATTTTAATTCTGCTGAATTCGCCTTTAAAACCTGTTTTTTGCGAAACTATCGACACCGACTGTTGTTAAATGATAAGATAGTTTACAGGTAAACTTATTTCACTCGCAGCAGACAGGAATGATGTGATGAGCAGCTCTCTTTCGGATTTAAAGCGACGGAACTTTTTGAAATGGTCTGCCTTCAGTATGGCGGCGTTGACGACTCCCGGGTTGATGGCGGAAGAGTTGGTTCGTACACCCGCGATGACCGAGGGCCCGTTTTATCCAGATAAACTTCCGCTCGATACCGATAATGATTTGCTGATCATCAATAATTCGCTCACGCCGGCTGTGGGTGAGGTGACGTACCTGGGGGGCAAGGTTCTGGATGCAAAGGGGCAGCCGCTACGGAATGCCTTTGTAGAAATCTGGCAGGTGGACAGTAAAGCCTCTTATCTCCACACGCGCGGCGAAAACAAAGATGGCCGCGATGGTAATTTTCAGGGGTATGGTCGCTTTATGACCGACTCGAAAGGGCAGTATTTTTTCCGAACCATCAAGCCGGTTCCTTATCGGGCCGGGCGCGGATTTCGCACACCGCATATTCATGTGGCCGTCAGTAAGAACGGGCAGCGGATTTTAACCACCCAGCTGTTAATTAACGGCCATGAACTCAATGAAGAAGATGGCGTCTATCGACAGATCAGAAACCCGGAGCAACGTAAATCGATTCTGGTTGATTTTAAACCGTTACCCGATTCTAAACTGGGTGAACTGGCTGCCAATTTTGATATCGTACTGGGAAAAACCGCCGAAGAGAATCCTGATGGGACGATCAAAGGGGGGATCGGGAAATCGGAATTGACGAATGGTCGGCGAGGACCACGACCTCCTCGCAACCAGTAAGCGTCTTACTTATTGCCCCAGCTCCATGGAGATTGGTAACCGCTTGAAGTTCCGGGACTCAGACAGGATAATGTAGTCATAGAACCTGCCTGATTAAAAAAGTCAGACAGGCTATTTTACGATCATTTTTCCTGGCTCGGGCCGATCATGCAAATTTCGACGCTTATTAATGAGTACCTGGCAGGACCGGAATCGCTACGGCGTGCCATTGCAGGCATGTCTGCTGCAGATCTGGACGCCGCCCCGATTCCCGGTAAATGGTCTACGCGCCAGGTGGTCTGTCATATTGCTGATTTCGAACCGGTTTACGCCGATCGGATGAAGTGGATCGTCGCGGAAGATCAGCCACCAATACCAGGAGCCGATCACAATCTGTTTGCCGAACGTTTGGCGTATGCCCAACGGGATATGGAAGAGGAATTGCAATTAATTGCGGTCGTGCGTCAGAACATGGCTCGCATTCTGAAAACTCTCAGCGAAGAGCAGTTCCGGCGAACGGGCCTGCATTCTCATGATGGTGAAGTCAGTGTTGCCAATTTATTGGAGCGAATTACTCACCATATTCCACATCATATTCAGCTGATCCAGGAAAAACGTGATGCCCTGCAGGTATGACAATTCTCCTGTTTGATTCTGAATGGGATCTGTTATGATTTCTCGTGTGACTTTTCTGACTGTATTTTAACGGATTGCGTGGTATGACAAATCTGGGACTGGAAGCCAGCGTGACAGAGTGGGTGATTGAATACCCGGAAGTACAAGGTGTGCTTGATTCTCTGGGAATTGACCAGTCCTGTCAGGGGAAATCGCTTGAGTATGTCTGTCGGCAAATGGATCTGGATCCACATCTGGTTCTCAGGCAACTGCATGAAATGATCGAAGACGATTCGGCGATCAATGAGTAGCTGATCCAGGCTCTACTGAGAGTCCCTCTGCAGAAAATCGATTGATGTACCTGTGAGCATAGGACTTACTCTTCTTCCATTGTAATCGTTGGGAACCGTCTTTACCCAGTTTACAGTATGTCATACACTCCCTGCGCGGGTAGCCATCAGACCAGACAGCGGAGTGTGAAAGATGCAGAATTTATTTGGTAAAAAGGGATTAGTCACCGGAGCTGCATCAGGAATCGGTCGTGAAATCGCGCTGCAACTTGCTGCAGAAGGAGTCGATCTCTTTCTCTGGGATATTGATGAAGCAGGCCTGAAGGATACAGCGGAAACGGCTGCTCTGGTCGGAGTGGAAGTGAACTACCGGATCTGCGATTTAACAGATTCTGTGCAGATTTCTACTGAGATTCAGTTTCTGATTGATACCTGGGAGGAGCTTGATCTTCTGGTCAATAACGCGGGCGTAGCCTTCTATGGGCCAACGCATACGATGTCAGCAGAACAGTGGGACTGGTTGCTGGCAATTAATTTACATGCTCCAATTCAGATCACACGCGAATTTCTACCACTGTTACTGGATCGCCCGGAAGCACATATCGTGAATGTTTCCAGTATTTGTGGCCTGGTTGCCGGTGCTCGGTTTAGTGCTTACCAGGTTAGTAAATTTGCCCTCCAAGGGTTCAGTGAAGCCTTACGGGCGGAATACAGTCGTCAGGGGCTAGGGGTTTCGTCCATTTGTCCGGGGCCCGTAACCACCCGGTTATTCGAGTCTGCTCCTTGTGGTCGTGTAGGGAAAAAAACACCGATACCTCCGCGCTGGATCTGTACGACCCCCCAACAGGTTGCGCAGAGAACTATTAAAGCCATCTATGCTGATCAGGGGTTATGCCTGGTGGGCTGGGTGTCCTACGTCTTGTATTACCTGAAACGGATTGCTCCCTGGTCACTGGATCTGGCCCATCGCCTGGGACGTCGCAAACGGATGAAGAAAAAAGCAGTTCAACTGGAATTACATGTTGAATCTCAGACTGTGAATAATCAGGCTAAAGAGGCTCGTTCCAAGGCAGCCTGATCTCTTCTGACGTTCGATCTCAGTTCACTTCCTACCAAATTGACTTCGCTTGTCACTGCAGCGTTTCTACCGCTGATTCTAGACTGTGTCCAGTTTTACTGTAGCGTCTTCAGGTCCACTTGGATCGAGTATATTCGATTGACAGACGCTATGGTTCAAAGTGATGCGCTTTAGTTTAAGAACAGAGCTCGTTGGTATTTACGCCTGTTTTCTATCCGTACCTGGTGAAATCAGGGAATCATGCGACTGATTGCATGTTCCCTTTTTTATTTGATCATTGACAAGACTAATTTAGATATTATATATTATGCATAATGCATTATTCGTAAGAATGTGAGGTTTTGTAAAGTAGTTCCCAGAGGAATTACCGGTCAGATCTCTTACATCAAAAATATTCTGGAGGCTGTCTATGATCGCGACGACTTCTCTTTCGACCCATCCCCTGCCGGTGAGTTCTTTGCGGCTGGACATTTTCAGTCAAATTCTGCTGTCGATATTTACGGGTGAGTATCCCGCGGGAACCCGTTTAAAAGTACAACATCTGGCGAAGCAGTATGGTGTGAGCAGTACTCCGGTACGCGAGGCGATTGTCGAGTTAACTGGGATCGGCGTGGTAGAACTGTTTCCCAACCGGGGGGCGGTTGTCGCACCTTTTGGTATACCGGAAATACGAGAGATGTATCACGTGCGTCGTATCCTGGAAGTCGAGTCAGCCCGCTGCGCTTGTGAGTGTAGTGACCTGCAAGAAATCAAACAGCTGCTGGAAGAGACAAGAGCCTTACAGCAGGCTAATCGTGATGATCAGTGGACCGTGCTTTGTTCTGATATTGATAAAAGAACGCACACTGCAATCGTAAATGCAGCCGGCATCAAGCGACTGAAAGCAGAACTGAATCGATATGACCGGCTGATGCATATGGTGCGCGTCTTACTGAAAGATTCAGAACTCTATCTGGATCAGATTCTGGAAGAACACCTGCAGGTCCTGGAAGCAATACTCCGCCGCGACCAGGAGGGGGCAGACACAGCAATGGCCCGGCATCTCAAGTCGACCTGCGAACGCGCTGTTGAAGGCATTTTTGTTCGCGGGATTCCTGAGACAGAAAACATTCATTCTTAAAACTTGAGCAACCTGAATTCGATTTTCATTTCAGATAGATAAGTCAACTTCAAAGAGTGCAGCTCCTATCCATTTTTTCTGTTCATGCAGGAGTTGCCCGGGTTTATTTTTTAAAAGGAGACGCTCATGTTTCGCCGCACGCGGGGATTTACGTTAATTGAATTGCTGGTGGTGATCGCGATTATCGCTATTTTGATTGCTTTGTTACTCCCTGCTGTTCAACAGGCACGGGAAGCAGCCCGACGCAGTCAGTGCAAAAACAATCTCAAGCAACTGGGACTGGCGATGCATAATTATCACGAAACCTTTCAAGTGTTTCCTTTCGGGATGATTAATCCGACGAATGGTGATTTACCGGGATCCCCACGTCCAGCGACGGATAATACTGGCTGGTATCCCATGATACTGCCGTATATCGAACAGGGGTCTCTGTACAATGTTTATATGCAGGAACAGAAAAATCCGTCACGAACAGGCGCAATATACTGGAGCAAAAAAGACGCGGTGGTCCCCATGATGATGTGTCCCAGTGATCCAGCAGGTCCCAAGAATATTACCTATGGGCAGACAGATCCTTCCAGTAATGGCTCACAGGGTTTTCATGGTAACTACGCGGTCTGCTCGGGTTCAACTCATTTCGGCGCTGCAGGAAGTTATACAGCGCTGAATGGACTATTTTATTCACGCTCACGAACCAGGCTCCGCGACATCACCGATGGTGCTTCAATGACCCTTATGGCCAGTGAGCTGATCTTGTCTGCCGATCAATCCAAGCATGATGTGCGTGGTCGACTGATGAACCCGCGTTGTATGGGGACTTTTTTCACGACATTGGAAACGCCGAATCCCAATGTCGGTGATGTATTGATCGCCTGCTCGGATATCCCCCATGCGCCGTGTGGAGCCGATAGTACCGCGAACAGTCGCACCTTTGCGCGGAGCTATCATGTCGGTGGTGTGCACGGTTTACTGGCAGATGGGGCAGTTCGTTTTATCTCTGAAAATATTGATCGTGCTACTTTTCAGTCTTTAGGGACGCGTGCTGGTGGGGAAGTGATTGGGGAATTTTAATCCGTTGACGTTACAGTTCTGTGGTGGTCTGTAGCAGCAGTCGCTCAGGAGCACGTCTGGTTAATCTTTCTTCTCAACTTCGGGAGATGACCCATGAGATTGATTTTTTGCTTTATATTGTTAGCTCTGTCAATACAGGGATGTTTTCAGGGAACCGGTTCCAATGAGTCTGAAGTCAGTGGTTTCATCAAGTTGGATGGAGAACCACTGCCTGAGGGTACAATCACATTTATTTCCGCAGATAACACCACTCATTCCGCACAAGGGAAAATTCAAAACGGTAAGTACGTTGTTATTGTGCCAGTAGGTGAGAAACAGGTTGAAATTCATGCTTCCCGCTGGACAGGGAAACCTTACGAGAAGTACGATATTATAGAGACCGAACAGTATCTCCCTGCGATTTATAACGAAAACAGCCAGTTGACGGCTGAAGTAACCTCGGCTCAGAATATACAGTTAGACTTCGAACTGGATTCCAGCGCTCAAAAGTCCGGGAAGTGATTGATGGAGTTACGAGTCATTCTGAATAGAAGCCAGAGCGAGGAGAAATTGATCTTACCTCCATTTCCCAATGATCCGGCGAGCGATTGTTCTGATAGCGGACAATGGAAATTCATCGTCTGTTTATCACTACTGTGCCTGTTTTTTATATCTTTTTCCGAAGCTCACGCGCAGGGTCAAGAAAGTTCCGTGTCAAACACGGAACAAATGATTCGACAGTTGCTGCAGAAAACCTGCCTGGACTGTCATAATGACGATCTTGCGGAGGGGCGTTTGAATCTGCAGCAGCTCGGCTGGAGACTGGATGATCATCGATTGCGTCAGCGCTGGATCCAGGCATACGACCGGATTGCCGCAGGAGAGATGCCTCCCAATCAGGATGATCTGGCTCAAGCCGATCGTGAAATCCTGCTGAAAACTTTGTCTCAAGCACTGCAGACTGCAGATGCTGCCGAGGTGACGCTCCTGGGACGAGGTCCATTACGTCGGCTGACGCGAGACGAGTATGAGCAGAATCTAAGAGATGTGCTGGCATTGCCGCATCTTGATATTCGCGATCTGCTACCCGAGGATCGTGAGTTACACCATTGCAATAAAGTTTCAGAAGTTCTGGACATGTCCCGGATTCAGTTGGACGCGTATCTTGATGCTGCGGACCAGGCATTGCGACAGGCGATCGCTACGGGAATGAAGCCACGGAAACAGGAGCATCACCGTCTGCCTGCCACGCGGATGTTTTTAACAGCTCAGACATTTGGTGGTCGCGAAGCAATGTTCTACGCGAAGGATTCCCAGATGGTTCCGCTGTCAGGCGGTGATCTGGCTCGGATGCGCAAGGAGAACACACACGACCCCCAGATGGAGCTGGCGATTTTTCGCTCGGCCTCCTGGCCGTATTACGGTTATCCCGATGTCTTCAAAGCCAGAGAACCGGGCGCTTATCGCATTCGCTTTTCAGCACGAGCCGTCAGGCAGCTAAGGGACTTCAGTCTCCGACCGGCCTGGAATTCGATTGCAATGAATTTCCGTGCGCGGAAGCGTTCCGGTGCCGATGTCTCGGGTGACGTTCGTGCGACGGGAGAGACTTTCGATATTCAACCAGAAACCGGTATCTACGAAACCACGATTCGTCTCAAGCAGAATGAAACGTTCGAGTACAGTCTGCTGGGACTGCCGGTTCCCCGTGCCATCAATCCACCGAATGCGCCTTTATATTATGATTTTCCTCCAATGCCAGATGGAGGTCATCCGGGTGTGGCCTTTCAATGGCTGGAAATTACGGGGCCCCTGGACTCTGAAGCTTGGCCTCCCCCTTCGCATCAACGGTTGTATGGAACATTACCGATTCGAACGACGGAGGAAGGCACGCTGGCTGTTGAACTGATTTCGACTCAGCCGAAACAGGATGCGCAACGACTGCTGCGACGTTTTATTCGACTGACTGAGCGTGAGCCAACCTCTGAAGATGTAATCAAAATCTACGAACAGTTAGTGTCAGACGAGCTCCAGGCAGGTACTCCGCTGGCAGAAGCATTACTGACCGGTTATACGGCATTTTTGTGTTCGGGGCAGTTTCTGTTTCTACCGGAACCGCGATCTGACTCTCCCCAGCGTCAGTATGCGATTGCTTCCCGGTTGTCGCATTTTCTGGGCAACACACGCCCGGATGACGAACTGAATCAGCTTGCTGAGCAGAAGCAATTATTAAATCCGGACATTCTGATTCAGCAGACGCGTCGATTACTGGAAGCAGATTCTGCAAAGAACTTTGTGACAAATCTGACCGATTACTGGCTTTCCCTGAAAGACATTCGCCGCGATGAACCGGACAGCCGCCTGTATCCGGAATATCGGTTTGATGACTATCTGATTGAATCGATGGCGGCAGAAACCCGTGCGTTTGTAACGGTGATGATTGAGGAGAATCTGCCCGTCACTGACCTGGTCGATGCCGACTTTGTGTTTGTGAATGATCGACTTGCCCGGCATTACGGACTGCCGCCCGTCAGTGGTTCACGGATGCGGAAAGTTTCTCTTCCTGATGCAAGTTTATACGGCGGATTACTGACACAGGCTGCGCTTCTGAAAGTGACCGCGAATGGCACCACGACTTCTCCTGTCATTCGCGGCGCCTGGATCATGGAACGGATTATGGGGAATCCTCCACCCCCGCCTCCACCGACTGTTCCCGCGGTCGAACCAGACATCCGCGGTGCCACTACGATTCGCGAACAGCTGGCGCTGCATACAAAGGATCCGTCTTGTGCCACCTGTCATGCCCGTTTTGACCCGGTCGGTTTTGCATTGGAAGATTTTGATGTTATGGGAGCGTTTCGTACCCGCTATCGCAGTCTGGCAAAAGGCGAAAAAGTGACCGGCATTGATCGTGCCGGACATGATTATATTTATTTTGTCGCCGGGCCGACCGATTCCAGCGGAACACTGCGTGATGGGAGCGCATTTAAAAATATTCAGGAACTGAAGCAACTGCTTGTCACGGAACCGAGGCAACTGGCACGTAACCTGGTGCAGCAACTGGTTGTGTATGCGACGGGGACTCCCGTCCGGTTCTCCGATCGACCTGTAGTGGAAGCGATTCTGAATGAATGCCAGCCGCAGGGCTATCGAACGCGCGACCTGTTGGAATCTCTGGTGCGCAGCCCGATTTTTCTGGGGAGTCCACTTCCCCAGGAAGCGAGCGTTCGGACTGATTGAAATCGAATAAGACAACATCCTGACTTACGAGTAATCCATGATGATGAAACATCAACTGACACATTCAACAACAACACTGACGCGTCGCCATTTTCTGCGCGGTGCGGGGGTCGCGCTGGCATTGCCGTTACTGGAATGCAGGGCTCAAACAAAGCCTGTTTCCTCTGATGACGAAACTACTCCGAAGCGGATGCTGTTGATTTCGAATAACCTGGGAGTACTTCCTGAGCCATTCTTCCCGGAAACATCGGGTGCAGACTATAAGCTGTCTCCCTATCTGAATGAATTGAAGGCGTATGCGAAAGATTTTTCGGTTTTCAGCGGTCTTTCTCATCCGGCGTGCGAAGGCGGGCATTCGACCGAAAACTGTTTTCTGACCGGTGCCAGGCATCCCACGAGCAGTGGGTTTCGCAATACGATTTCACTCGATCAATACGCGGCAGAGCACCTGGGCCGCCAGACTCGGTTTGCCACGTTGAATCTGGGCGTGAATATTGATAAAGCGAACCGGAGTCTGTCGTGGACTCGGGATGGCGTGTTGCTGCCTGCAGAAGACAGCCCCGCCCGCCTGTTTCGCAAGATGTTTATTCAGGGGAGCGATGCGAAGGTGAAGCAGCGCCTGCAGGCGCTGAAACGCCGTGGGAGTATTCTGGATGCTGTCAGTGATTCAACTCAGAGATACAGCAAATCACTGGGACTGAATGATCGCAGGCGACTCGATCAGTATTTTACTTCGATCCGTGAACTGGAGCAGAGACTGTTAACGGCAGGCGAATGGGAGCAGAGCCCGAAACCACAGATAGCACAGGAACTTCCGCGTGATATCGTCGATCGGGCCTTGCTGTTTGATAAGTTCGAGCAGATGCTGCTGATGGCGTCACTCGCGCTGCAGTCTGACTCGACCCGGATTGTGACTTTAATGGTAGATGCCTTCGCGACTCCTGTCTTTCAATTGCAGAATGATGAAAAAAGCAGCACGGGTTATCATACCCTCAGCCATCATGGCATGCGTCAGAATCATCTGGCCCAGTTGGAAAAAGCGGACCGGCGACAAATGAACCTCCTGCGTCAGTTATTTGAGAGACTGACGGAAGTGCAAGGGGAATCAGGGCGTCTGCTGGATAATACGATGGTCCTGTATGGCAGTAATATGGGGGACGCCAATACACACGACAATACCAATCTGCCCATCCTGCTGGCGGGAGGCGGATTTCGGCATGGTCAGCATCTGGCGTTCAACCGGGAGCAGAATTCACCGTTATGCAATCTTTATGTCAGCATGTTGCAGCGGCTGGGAGTCGAATCGGACCAGTTTGGTTCCAGTAGCGGGACTTTGACAGGTTTGAAATCCTGAATGACTCAGATTGGGTTTCCGTTGTCATTGGCAGTCGGTTGGTCTGGCTGTGGTTCTTCCGGCGCGACGTCGACAGAGACCGTCATCCGATGCTCGCCTCCGCCGACAATTGTCCCCTGGATCGGGCAGACATCGTAATAGTCTCTTCCCCAGGCGACTGTAATATGATCGGCTGAAGTCTGTACGTTATTTGTGGGATCGACGTCAATCCAGCCTGTTTTTTCTCCACAGTACACAGAGAGCCAGGCATGCGAAGCATCCGCACCGACCAGCCGCGGCTTGCCCGGCGGAGGATTGGTTCGCAGATATCCACTGACATAGCGGGCTGCCAGGCCCAGCGCACGCAGGCAGCCGATCTGGAAATGAGCAAAGTCCTGGCAGACGCCATGCTGTTTCTCGAAGACTTCGCTGATTTCCGTATTCACATTGGTGGCCCGGGGGTCGTATTTAAATTCTTCATTGATGCGGGTAGTCAGATCCAGGACTGCTTCCAGGATCGGGCGGTTATCCTGAAAGGAAACCTTCGCGTATTCTATTAAGTCGGGAAACAGTTTCACCCCCGGAGAATCGAAGATGAACTGATACGCGTCGAGTACTCCGGCAGAGTGTTCCTCTTTCAATTGCTGGACGATGTTTTCCCAGGAGGGCGTTTCAGCGGCGTTAATGAGCGGGCACGCCATCACAGAGACCTGGCTTGTTGCAGAGACGCTTAGTCCAAGGTGGGCCTGATCGATTGAGAAATAAGAGACATCGTTTCCAAAGTAGTCCTTGCGATGCGTAATACTGAAAGGCTCCGGGTGGATCAGCAATTGAAATTCGTTACACATCTGACAGGGTAACGCTCGTGGCGCCAGGTGCACCAGGTTGTGGCAGACCGGAACCGCCTGGGAATAAGCGTACTTCGTGGTGTGAGTGATTTTGTATTTCATTGCGGGCTGATGTCTGAGAGTTGATGAGAGGGAACAGCGTGTACAAGGTACCGGTGTGAAATTGCTTCAGACAGTTTAGGCAACTGGTAATCCCAGGTTTCAATCAGTTTTTCCAGGGGTTCATAATCTCCCAGGCAGTGCGTATCAGCGATTTCCTGAATATCCAGCATGCGAACGGAATGCAGCAGTGTCATGACGAGTCTCTGCTCGGAAGTATATCCGGGTAACTCACGATTACGGGGCAGTCGTTCTACATGCTTGGCCAGTTGCATGAACTGGAATACCAGTGATCGTGGATTCGATTCATCAGTCAGTAATAAATCGAGTACCGCCGCCAACTGCAGGTTTGACAGGTAACGGGAACGGTAAGTCATCAGGCTGTCGGCAACTTCCAGCACCGTTTCGAAGATCGGACTCTGGACTTCAGGCATCGGCACGAACGAATTTTTAACCAGGCTGATAATCTGCAGTGAACGCTCAACACGCCGTCCCAGTTCGAGAAAGCGAAACGCCTGGGTACGCGTCATGCTTTCCATGACGATTCCGCTAAAGGCGGCCAGTTCAGTAATCAGGTCATCGGTAACTGTGAGCACGTCAGACAGGTTGGTTGTTCCGTAGCGGGGGGGCTGGAAACCTTTGTCAATGCGGCGGATAATGCGCCAGGTATCAAGTGAGATCCGGTCGCGCACAATGGAGCCCAGTCGGAACAGTTCATCCACGATCGAGCGGAGTGAACTTGAATGTGATTTATCGAAGACTGCCGTTGGTATAACATGCTCTATAGGGGGCAATTGGTTGCGCATTTTCTCAATGGCATAGCCCGGTTCAATCTGTCCCTGATCAGCAAGGCAGCGGAGGAGCACCGGGACTTCCAGATCGCTGGTAGAACGAGTTTCCCCACTGAGTCGATTAACAATGCTACGTAATAATCGTGCCAGTGCTTCTGCCCGTTCCTGTTGTCGCCCCAGCCAGAATATATTATCTGCGGCGCGACTGGGTAATTCTGAACCACTGCGTTTGAGTGAGATGGTTCGGCCCTGTTCATGCAATAATGTGACATGTTCGACAGGTTCATCTGAGAGGATCCAGGCATCTTTACTGCCTTCCCCTTTGCGAATGGATACTTCCAGGGGATCAAGACTGGTTGAAGTGCGCCCGAGTGCGCCTTGCATCACCGTATAACTGTCACCGCTGGAAACAGCATATGCACGCAATGAAAGATGTGCAGGCTGGATTTGTCCGCGCCAGATGGGAACACTGGAGCGGATAACTTTCTCCTGGGCAGCAAATCCGGAAGGATGAGATTTAATCAGTTCTGTGAGTTTCTTCGGTGACATCTGATTGAGTGACTCGACCGAAGGATTGTCTTTACCGCGAATCCGAAACGCGGGATAAATGGTGAGCTTCTCCAGATTCTTCAGCACGTAGTTTAGCTGCTCCGGGTCACCACACCACCAGGAAGCAACACCGGGCATGAGCAATTCTGTACCTAAGAGCGCTTTACACAGGTGAGGCATAAACGCCATGAAGGCGACGGATTCTACCAGGCCGCTGCCCAGCGCATTGGCAATGCCTACCTGGCCGGAGCGGGCAGACTGCGTAAGTCCGGAGACGCCGAGCCGGGAGTTAGAGTATTTCATTTCCAGCGGATCACAATCGCGACTGTTCTGGCGACGGAAAATGACATCGACGGGGATCAGTCCGCCGAGTGTTTTCAGCATCACCTGGTTTTTGCGGACAGCAAGGTCTCCCCCTTCCACGAGCGTATAACCCAGGTAACGCGCCAGGTAAGCGTCCTCAAAATAATTTGGGCTGGTCGGGCCATGACTGAGCAGCACGACACGCGGATTCTCCAGGCTCTGTGGTGCCAACTTGCGAAGTGTTTCCTGGGCAGCGATAAAGAACGGGGCCAGCCGTTCGACGTTACACTGCTGGAACAGTTCCGGGAACATACGTGATGTCAGAATGCGGTTTTCCAGCGCGAAGCCAATTCCGGAAGCGGCTTCGGTCCGGTCTGCCAGTACCCACCACTTCCCATTAGGAGAGCGGGCCAGATCAGCAGCGTAAAAGTGCAGGAAACATTCATTGCGCAACTGGTCCCGATGGTAGGCCCGCAAAAATCCAGGGTGGGAGTACACCAGTTCCGCTGGCAGATCCCCCTGTTTCAGCAGAGTCTGTTTGCCGTACAGGTCTTTCAGAATCAGGTTCAGTAAATGGGCTCTTTGTTTCAGAGCAATGGAAACTGTTTCCCATTCGGCAGACGAAATCAGAAATGGAATCGCATCCAACTCCCACGGGCGGGGTTGGTCTTTGGGGGTCACGACACCACTATAGGCAAAATCGTTTGCCTGGACAGTGCGTTGTGCCTGTTGCCAGCGATGTTCAAATTCCTCCCGACCGATTTTCACAATCGTATCCAGGAACTGCTTCACGTTGGGGCGTGGTTGCCCCGAGTCCAGCAGGAACTCATCGTACGCTCCTCCAGGAGGAGTGTAACCCTGGAAAATGTTGTTCACAGAGAGCGGCGGTGTGGACACGGTTTACAGTATTCCTAAAGGTGATGCGATGGTTCAATAGTGGGTATGACTGCATCCGGACTGGATGCAGTTGTCAGGCAAGCGGCAAATTCCCAATAAAGCAGGAACCGGTTTCTTCCTAAACCCTATACTCAGTTAGAGTAATCTTACACCATGCCCCGGTTTCGGCGAAGATCAAGTGTCAGCGGAAACATGGCATTTTTTTCATCTTCAGGAATGGAACTGGTTCCTCCGGTGTGTCCCATCTTAAAAAATCGTCCAGCGCGGCGGCTTTCCGCTTCGTAAGCGTTCACCGGGAACGTTCCCGGATTGAGTCCGCCGGGATGTCCGACATGGTACGTACAGCCACCAATTGAACGATTTCCCCAGGTGTCCACCAGATCGAATACCAATGGTTCGTCGACAGGAATCGTGGGGTGCAGGCAACTGGGTGGCTGCCAGGCCCGGTACCTGACGCCAGCGACAAATTCACCTTCCGTACCCGTGGCATGCAGGGGAATCTTGCGACCATTGCATAGCAGAATGTGCCTTCCGTTGGACATCCCCTGGACTTTCACCTGCAAACGCTGGACGGAAGAATCCACGAAGCGGGCGGTCGCACCCCCGGCGGGTTCTTCTCCAAGAACATACCATGGTTCAATAGCCGTTCTCAAATCTACATGAATCCCCCGGTATTGCATTTCGCCGATATGGGGAAAACGAAATTCGTAGTGTGGTCCAAACCAGCTGGCATCCAGGTCAAAGCCTGCTTCATTTAATTCCGAAATAATGTCTTCGAAATCCTGCTGGATAAAATGGGGCAGGAGCCAGCGATCGTGAATGGATGTGTTCCAGTCCACCAGGTCAACTTGATAAGGTTTGTTCCAGAAGCGGGCGACGAGTGCCCGCAGAAGTAGTTGTTGTGTCAGGCTCATCTGCCAGTGGGGAGGCATTTCAAATCCGCGAAATTCCACAAGACCCAGTCGGCCTGTGGAACTGTCCGGCGAATAGAGCTTATCGATACAGAATTCTGCCCGGTGTGTATTTCCCGTCAGGTCCACCAGCAGATGACGGAATACCCGGTCAACCAGCCACGGAGGACACTCACCTTTTTCAGGAATCTGCTCGAAGGCAATCTGTAGTTCATAGATCGCATCACAGCGGCCTTCATCAACCCGCGGCGCCTGGCTGGTTGGCCCTATAAAGCGGCCCGAGAAGAAGTAGGATAATGAGGGATGGTTATGCCAGTAAGCGAGCAGGCTTTTCAGCAGATCCGGACGTCGTAAAAATGGGCTGTCATGCGGCGTGTAGGAGCCCATCACAAAGTGATTGCCTCCGCCGGTTCCGTTATGGGTCCCATCCAGATCAAACTGTTCTGTGCCGAGTCGAGACTGGCGCGCGTCCGCATAAACTCCGGATGTGATATCCACCAGTTCCTGCCAGCTTTTAGCAGGATGTACGTTGACTTCAATCACGCCCGGATCTGGAGTGGCTTTGATATGCTGGAGCCGGTAGTCGTTGGGAGGCAGGTAGCCTTCTACGATGACAGGAATTTCCAGCTCGGCTGCCGTCTGCTCAATTTTCGTCAGTAGTTCCAGGTAGCTTTCCAGATGATCCACAGGCGGCATAAAGATATACAATACGCCGTCACGCGCTTCGAAACACATCGCCGTGCGAATCACATCTGGTTCGATGGGCGTTGCTTCTGCTTCGGGCTCCTGATCGAGATCCTGGTCCAGTGATTCGAAGCCTCCACCTGCGCCGACCCGTTGCAGCACCTGCTGCTGTACGTTGCCTGTAACATGCTGCGCGGCCTGGTGATGTGCAGACTGCTGTCGCAGTTGATCATATTCAGGGAGATCACCGGTGGCTTCAAAGGGGACAACTGGTGTCGGTGTGTATTCGCCTGGTTTGGCAGCTGGCAGTGAATCCAGAGGGAGACGCAGTCCCATGGGGGAATCGCCTGGAATTAAAAACAGTTGTTCCGAACGTACGGGCCAGGCACCACTCATCCAGCGAGGTTTCTCATGCCACCACTGATGCATCAGGGGTAACATGCAGCCCACGGGGGCTCCCAGACCGCGTTCAAAAACGCGTGCGAGACGGATTCGTTCTTCCTCGTCCACCAGATCGGAGTTCATCACGTCGGTGTTAACGGCCAGTCGACGCTCTTTCCACATGTAATACATCGCATCTTCGTAAGCGGTGGCTACATAATCAGGGTTGACTCCCAGACGCTTTGCCAGCGTCGTGGAAAACAGCTGCGCGTGTTCGATCTCGTGGTCATAATTTTCTTCCGGAGCTGCCAGCAGCATGGGGTCATTCCAGATAGGCTGTCCATCGGTTCGCCACATGCAGGTTAGCGCCCAGCGTGGTAACGATTCGCCGGGATACCATTTTCCCTGGCCGTAATGAATCATTCCCTCGGGAGCAAAACGCTGGCGCAGCAATTCAATCAGATTTCCAGCGAGACCACGTTTTGTGGGGCCGACAGCCGCTGTTTTCCATTCGTCCCCGTCCATATCATCGATGGAAACAAACGTTGGTTCCCCTCCCATGGTCAGGCGGACGTCTCCCGCTTCTAATGCCTTGTCGACCTGATGTCCGATGCTGTCGATCCGTTCCCAGACTTCATCTGTATAAGGTTTGGTGATGCGGGGATCTTCATGAACGCGTGAGACTGACATTTCGTGGTGAAAGGTGACTTCACATTTTTCGACGGTTCCCGAGATGGGGGCCGCGTTGAGTGGTTCCGGAGTACACGCGAGGGGAATGTGTCCTTCCCCTGCAAATAATCCGGAAGTCGGGTCGAGGCCAATCCAGCCGGCACCGGGCAGAAAGACCTCGGTCCAGGCATGCAGGTCGGTAAAATCTTCTGAAGCGCCAGAAGGGCCATCCAGTGATTCAATATCGGGTTTCAATTGAATCAGGTATCCGGAGACAAAACGTGCTGCCAGTCCCAGATGCCGGAACAACTGCACGAGCAGCCAGGCACTGTCGCGGCAGGAACCACTGCCCAGCTTCAGGGTTGCTTCGGGGGATTGGACGCCGTGTTCCATACGGATAACGTAGCTGATCATGTTCTGCAGGCGTTGGTTCATACCGACTAGAAAATCAATGGTCTTGATTTCAGTACGATCGATCGATGCGAGCAGAGCAGTGAATTCCGGACCTGGTTCAATCTTATCCAGAAATGGCTGGAGATCCTTACTAAGGCTCGGCTCGTATTCGAACGGGTAGTTGGTTGCCTGGGGTTCCAGGAAGAAATCGAAGGGATTAATCACGGTCATTTCAGCAACGAGATCCACTTCGACCTGCAGCATGTTGGTCTTTTCCGGAAAGACGAGTCGCGCCAGATGGTTGCTGTGTGGATCCTGCAGCCAGTTGACAAAATGCTGGACGGGAGTGACTCGCAACGAGTAACTGCGAATCGGAGTCCGGCAGTGAGGAGCAGGGCGGAGGCGAACCAGTTGTGGAGCCAGCTCGACGTAACGATCGTAGTGGTAGATCGACTTGTGGTTCAATGCGACGCGGATCATGATGTTCAATCAATCGTAGAAGAAGGATAAAAGTGCAGGAATATAATAAATGAGTGCTTAACTGGTTTGAGACTGGCTGTTTTCGTTAGCAGTTTGAGTTTGACTCTGACTCACTGCCTGCTGCGAGATGAAGAAATCTTCATGAATCGCTTCGCCGACTGAGTTCAACTGATTCTGAAAGCCGTCAATATACTGGTGCAATCCCTGCTGAATAATATCCTCGACGCTGGTGTAGTCCATATTGGAACACAACAGGCCCATCCGCTGTTCTGCCAGATTCTGAAAGGTTCCGGCGTGACTCCCCGTGATACAGCGCAACGACTCCTGAGCTTTTCTCAGGCAGAAGTGCATTGCCCGAGGGAACTGAGTATCCAGAATTAAAAAGTTGGCAACACTGTCCGGCGTAATTTTGCCGTATTGCCGTCGATACATGGCCAACGCGCTGGCTGACCTGAGCAGGGCTGACCAGCGGACCACGTCCAGAGCGCTGCCGACATCCCGGGCGTCCGGCAGCAAGATATAGTATTGTACATCGACAATCCGTGAAGTTTTATCGCCGCGTTCAATCAGCCGTCCCACGCGTGAAAAATGCCAGGCCTCGCCACGCGACATGGTTGCTTCCGTGGCACCCACCAGCATGTGGCTGGCCAGTCTGACCCGTTCGCAGAACTCCTGAGGCTGATCCAGAGTCGCAGGATTCGTCGCTGCCGAACGTACCATGAAATAAAACTGGTTGAGTTGTTCCCACATTACGGCTGGAATGATTTCACGAATGGTTCTGGCATTCTCCCGTGCATAGGAGACACAGGATAAAATAGAGTTTGAATTTTTTTCATCGAACAGCAGAAACTTCAGGACGTTATCCCGATTCGGTGCACCGTAGCGTTCCTCGTAAGGAACCTGATCGCCGGTGGTATAAACCAGGGGCGCCCACTGGTCGCCGAGCGTATCGGATTCACCCAGGGTCAGATTATAATTGACGTCAATAAACCGCGCCACATTCTCAGCACGCTCAACATAACGACTTAACCAGTAAACAGAACTCGCAACGCGACTGAGCATTAAAACTTCTCCAAAGCTGCTGACGCATGGTTTGTCTCAGGATGAGAGTGACCATTACGCAGGATCCAGGTGTCTTTACTGCCACCCCCTTGTGACGAGTTGACGATCATTGATCCTTCTCGCAGAGCAACACGTGTTAATCCGCCTGGCATCACGTAAATTTCTTTTCCACAGAGGACAAAAGGTCTCAGGTCAACGTGTCGTGGTCGAAGTTCATCGCCCACCAGTGTGGGAACCGTCGACAGTTTCAGCATTGGCTGGGCAATCCACTCGCGCGGATTGGATCGAATGGCGGCAGCGGTTTTGTCTCGTTCTTCCTGGGAAGAATGCGGCCCCATCAGAATTCCATAACCCCCGGATTCGTTGGTTGGTTTCACCACGAGTTTATCAAGATTGCTGAGAACATGCTCACGCTGTCTGGCGTCGGAACATAAATAGGTCGGCACGTTGGGGAGGATTGTTTCTTCTCCCAGGTAGTATTTGATAATGTCGGGCACATAAGCATAGACGGCTTTGTCGTCTGCCACTCCGGTACCGGGGGCATTGGCCAGTGTGACTCGACCGGCCCGGCAGACATCCATCAGGTGATCGACGCCTAGCGCTGAATCGGGGCGGAAATTTTTCGGGTCCAGAAAGTCATCGTCAATGCGACGGTAGATGACGTCGACCCGACGCAGTCCCTTGGTGGTCTTCATAAAAACGTATCCGTTTTCCACGACCAGGTCCGGGCCCTGAACGAGTTCGACACCCATCTGCTGGGCGAGGAAGGTATGTTCAAAGTAAGCTGAATTGTAAATGCCTGGTGTGAGCACGACCGCGGTCGGATCATTCACGCCTTCCGGGGCACAGTCCAACAGGGTTTTGAGTAACTGTTCGTTATAGTCTTCAATGGGAGCGACTGACATCCCCTGGAAGACCGGGGCAAAGGTGCGTTTCATCAGTTCCCGGTTTTCCAGGACATAGGAAACACCGGAGGGGCATCTCAGATTGTCTTCGAGAACGTAGATCTGTCCGTCCTGATCGCGGATCAGGTCGACGCCGGTGATGTGGCACCAGACCCCCTGGGGAGGATGAAAGCCTTTACATTGTGCCCGGAGTGTTTTAGAAGTCTGGACCAGTTCTGCGGGAACGGCTCCATCCTTGATAATTTTGCAGTCGTTGTAGATATCATCGATAAACAGATTTAAAGCATGAATACGCTGCTTTAAACCGCTTTCAATGGTCTTCCATTCATCGGCATCGATAATCCGGGGGAGCAAATCGAAGGGCCAGACTTTTTCAGTGCCCGCTTCGTGTCCGTAGACATTAAATGTAATCCCCATATTCTGCAGTGAGATGTCTGCGGCTTTCTGGCGTTGCTGCAGGCTGCCTTCGGTGAGGTTCTGCAGGCGTTCTACAAACAGCTTCCCACTGGCGCGGGGAGAGCCATCGGGGGCAAACATCTCATCAAAAATATCACTGTACTGATAGGGAGCTAACCTCATCTAACGATTCCTCAACGAGCCTTTTAAGACGGAATTGCTGTAAATCTGATATCTATGAAATACAAATTAAGCAGATTGCGTGCCGTATTAAGCAAGTAATCGTTGATAACTTGAATCTATGATTTAATTACCATACAACACTTTTCTCTCGTGTAAGTATCGCGCACAAAGACAGCAGATATCTCAGATGTTTGCCTTATAATTAAGCATGGCCTTAAATTTAGACGGAAAGCTTAATTACGTTCAGCATTCTCTGGATCTGTGTAGCAACCGACGATTGAGATCGAGTGATAACGCTTTGCTTCAGCATAACATGGCGGCGTGCAATTCGTATAGATCAAGTCTCAGTATTCAGGATCGTATGAGGTAAAGTTATAGGCTTTCTCCGATTTGAGGGGTCGAACAGATTAGTCCGTCAGCTTGAGATCAAAGGCGTACTCATTGGATCCCGGTTCGACTTTCAACTTTAAGGGGCTGGTATTAATTTTACGTACTTGTGACGGGATGTTTTCATAAGTCTTAACCGCAGGGGGCGCCTGACCTGGTACGACTGGTTCCTGTGGGGGAGGATTCACGGTGACGGTATAAGAACCAAGAGCAACCATCTCCAGGCTGGCTGTTCCATCGCTGTTCAAGGTGCCGCCTCCGCCTTCTCCGGTCTCTTCATTGACTAAATCGACCTGACCTTCCGTAACGGGATCGGTTCCATTAGTAACCTTGATGATCACAGTGCCGCGAGGCTTGTCAGCACCGGGCGTGTGGCTGCAGCCGGAAAGTTCCAACAGGAATAGCAGGGCACATCCGCTAATGACCAGTGTGTGTTTGAGGTTATTACAAGCTGCTTTATGGATCGTGTATTTCATTTTTCAGGCTGAATATTTGATAAAGTGTACTGGGAATAATTTTCCCTGACAGAGTGCACACTGGCAAAATCTGTCAGGGAATACGGGGAGACTGGTTTAATACTCACCAAGCACTTTTCCGTCGTCCCGGACGCAGAGTTGTCTGAGTGTTTCCATATCAATATTCTCGGAAATAAATCGAACAGACCCATCAGTCAGAACGGCATGGATTCCGCCTACATGATGTGAGTTGAGGATGGTATTAGCCGAATAGGCGCTGGCACCTTGAGTCGGAGCACCCGATTTCCAGTACGCGTTGGGAGGATAGCGAACCGTTGTGCTTCCGGCTGCATAATAGTAGCCGCCTGCACTCGGCAAAGTCGTCCCCTCGTTCCAGGTTGACAGGCTGGCATTAGCCCAGCCATGCCAGGCACCCAGTGCATTCGCACTTTTCTGAACTCCATTTACCAGGCCGGACTGTTCGGCCAGAATGATGGTGTTCGAGGTCCCGTCGGTACAGTCACGAAAACGTCTGCTCGCGTAAGGAATCAACATGCCGGTATTGCAGTTGCTGGAACTGCTGGCCAAGACATCGCCCGTACAGACATTTGTGCGACCCGCCGGGTCGGGAGTCGCGCCTGAGATTCCGACGTAGTCGATGATCATACTTTGCAGACTGGCATCGGAATTACTGTCGGACAGAGTGAAATCTGTGGTATTGGTCATCCCATTCGGATTCGAAGGGCATTTGTAAACGGGTAATCTTACGGAATACAAAACCGTGTTTCCGGGGAAGCCGGAATGTGCCCAGTAGCCATTGGCTCTGGTTAATTGCGCATACACATTCGCCTGATCAATGTAAGGTAGAATTGCGACACGCCAGTTAGGATAAGAGCCCGTCTGTGTGCCAATGGGTAGGGCAGTAAAGATTTCATTGTAGTTGTGCATCGCCAGCCCCAGCTGCTTCATGTTGTTCTTGCAGGTGGAGCGCCTGGCTGCTTCGCGCGCCTGTTGCACAGCGGGCAGTAACAAAGCGATGAGAATGGCGATGATGGCGATGACCACCAGCAATTCTATCAGCGTAAAGCCACGTTTACGGGATTTGAGATTTGGCATGGTAGGATTCCTGTGAGGATAATAGAGGAGGGATTTCAAACATCCTGAATAGTTTATGCAATTCAGGTGCCATTGTTAACTATTGTTATAAAATAAAGTTAAAATATAGATTCTGCTTGGATTTCAAGCGGAATTATCGGTTGTACTCAGATGTGTTTCCTGTAACTGACCGGGATGTGAATTGCTGTAAGATATATTATATATACATCTTACGATGGATTGCTTTCTGCCGGCCTCGAAAGACGATGCAAATGAACCAGGCAAGCCTGCTCATGTGATTTTGAGAGATGGTCTGCACAGGAAATAAACAGTAGGTGCATGATTTAGTGGAACGGGGGCAATTACAGGGGACGTTCCTTAGCTGAAGGAAGCGGCACGGATCCATGAAAAATCATTGTCCCGGCAATGGGGGGCGTGGATCAGAGGGGAGGTCGAGGGGAGTGCCCGGGATCCAGAGCAGTCGGCCTGTATCGGTCATTTTCTGTTCCAGCAGGAGTTCTGCGATTTCGGTGAGTCGATCCAGCACGAGGCCATGGAAACTTTTTTTCTCGGAAGCATCTCCCGCGGGAATTCCGGTAAACAGTTCGATTGCCTGGTTGAGATTAGAAACGGACCAGACATGAAACTTGCCCTGCTGGATGGCCTGTACGACATCATCACGCAGTACGAGATTCTGAACATTGGATGTGGGGATACAAACCCCTTGTGTGCCCGTTAAGCCATAGGCATGACAGACATCGAAGAAACCTTCAATTTTTTCATTCACCCCACCGATTGCCTGAACTTCTCCCCATTGATTGATGGATCCTGTGACAGCAATATCCTGGCGCAGGGGCACTTCGGCGATGGCACTGAGCAGGCAGAGTAGTTCTGCGACAGAGGCGCTGTCACCATCAATGCCGCCATAACTCTGTTCCATGGCGATACTGGCGGAGAGAGTCAAAGGCTGTTCGCTGGCGTATAAGTTGCGCAACAGTCCTTCCAGAATCAGCATGGCTTTGTCGTAGGTACTGCCACTCATGCGGCTTTCCCGTTCGATGTTGATGATGCCAGCCGTGCCAACACCGACACTGGCTGTGAGTCGGGAAGGGCGTCCGAATGCATAATCCCCCAGATCTGCAACTGCCAGTCCATTGATCTGGCTGACTCGTTTGCCCTCCAGTTGAATCAGCAGTGTCCCGTCTGCGATCAGGCTCCGTATCTTTTCAGCGACCATATCAGACCGAAAAATTCGCTCCTGCATGGCCTGGCGGACGTATTTCGGCTGAACAACTTTCTTTTTGTCTTTGCTGGCCCAGAAACTGGCTTCGCGAGCGACGTCTCCCACATGACTGAAGATGGAGGTGACTTTATTCTGATGGCTGGCCAGTCGAGATCCGACGCGTACCAGTTCTGCGACTGCGGGCGCATTGAAGGGCAGCAGTCCCTCTTTCTCCGAAAGCTGGCGTACCAGTCGTCCATAAATCAGACCGGTCTCCTGATCGCGGTCCTGTTCGTCGTCGAAGTCTGCTTTTACGCGGAAGATTTCTCGAAAGTCTTCATCATGGAGATACAGGATGTGATAAATCAGCGGTTCACCGAACGCAACCAACCGGACTTTGAGGGGAATGGATTCCGGTTGCATTGCTGACTGGGTAAACATGGAAAGCTGGTCCGGAACCTGAATTTCCAGTGACTGGTTCTTGAGGGTGCGTTTTAATTCTTTCCAGACGAAGGGCTCGATCAAAGCGTCCATCAGATTGACGATCAGATATCCCCCGTTGGCTTTCAACAGGCTGCCAGATTTAATCCGCGTGAAATTGGTGATGACGCGTCCGGCACGATCGACAACGCGTTCAATCGTTCCAAACAGATTGCGGTAATTGGGAGCATCTTCCACTATGATGGGGGGTTCTTTCAAGTGGCTATTGTCGACTACAACATTCACGCGATATTCAAGGAAACGCTGTTCAGGATCGATACCACCTTCAGCCGCGAGCATCGCAACGGCCTGGGGTGGCATATCTGCAAGATCACGAAAGAGGTTTAAATGGTTGATCACATGAGTCTTGAAATGCACCAGCCAGTCTTTGAGTCGCGGGATCTTGAATTTTAGCTGGAGTTCATTAATCAGCGGTTCGACTATCTGGACGGCAAAACGGCGTGCCACTTCTCTGACATCTACGGAGAGCTGTCGCTGAATCTCCCGCTGTTCCTGCAGAACTCGCCCCGCCATACCTACCAGTTCGTCCTGGTGGCTTTCCAGTTCCTGCATTTCTTCCGGTGAGAGCTGCTCAATTTCTTTTTGAGTCATCGGGCGATTATCTTTGAGCGGAATAAACAGGATCTCGCCATTAGGCATTTGCTGCACAGTTAATTCGTGCTGGCTGGCCAGTTTCTGAAGTTTGTCGAACACTTCCTCGCCACGCTTGCGATAGATCTGGCGCAGTTTTTCTTTTTCATTACCAAAGTCCTCTTCCTTGAACGCTTTCGGCAGGGATTCCTGCAGTTGCTCAATCAGCGATTCCATCTCTGAGCGGAACAGGATCCCTTGACCCGCGGGCAGACTGATGGACAACGGGCAGTCGGGTTCTTCAAAATTATTGACATAGATCCAGTCATCTGGAATGGAATCATCCAGAATCCGTTCGCGAAGCGCGTGGGTGATGAGTTCGTTTCGACCGGTGCCCACGAGTCCGGCAAGATAGATGTGATAATTAGGATGCCTGATGCCTGTTCCCAGTTCCAGCGCCCTCAAGACGCGTGGCTGTCCGACAATTTCTGTCAGTGGCTCCAGTTCCTGTGTTGTTTTAAAACCGAACGACTTCGGATCCAGTTTTAATGTTACTTCTTCAGAGGTCAGTTCACGGAAATTCGTCTGTTCGGTCATATCATTCTCACCAGTCAGTTCATCAGTTAAGCAGGAGGGCTGAGTTTCTGTTTGGGGATTTTCAGACGCAGGATGCCGGCCTGATTCTCCCGTTTGACATGAGAGGGGTCGATAGCCTGGTCGAGCGGGATACGACGGACAAAACTCCCCTGTCGACGCTCGATGCAGACTCCCTGGGCAGAATGCTCGACGCAGCCAGACCGTCTCCAGCCGGAAATGGTCAGGGAATGCGGATCCACTGTCACATGAATTTCATCAGGATCAACGCCGGGGACATCGGCTTCCACCAGATAATAGTCGAGTGTCTCGAAAATATCGATTTCCGGTTGCCAGTTTCCGCTGGGAGGGCATAACCCCCACTGTCCATGTATCAGTTCATCAAAAGCCTGATCAATCTCCTGTTCGAGATTGCGCAGGCGGATCGGCTTCCATGGTAAATGCGACATCGGGACTCCTGCAGGAATATTGTTAGTTTAGTAACGAAATGGAAACGACGTCTGATCTTTCCAGTTTACCCTGATTTCAGGAAGTCGTCTATAAAAAGCCAAATCTCCCTCCTCACGGACGTCACAGCCATCGAGTTTCTATTGAGTGGTCAGCGAGCAGGACGCGCGTTATACAATCAGTTCCAGGCAGAATGGACCTTGATTTTAGCGTAAAATAGATGATTGCTTCTCCTCGTCGCTCCGGTACACAAGTTGCTGTATTAGATTCTATCTCTATATAATCTTTAGGAGGAAAGACGATGGCATATCATAAAGTACAAGACATTCTTGAGCTGGTGGAGTCATTTCATCGACAGATGCGCCAGGCTTTGGATCGTGTTTCGCAGGAAGCGAATTCCGATTCTGTGGAATGGTTGTCTCAACAATTGCGTCAGCATGAATTACACTGGCAGGCAGCGCTTTCAGCATATGAGAAGCGTGTCGCGGAAGGTGTGCTCGATACCTGGTTGCAATATTTCCCTGACGAGGAGGTCCACCGCCAGATTGATTCGATCGTGATCAAGCGTGAAATGACACTTGAAGAGTTGACCGATTTGAGTATTCGTTTTCGTCAGGCATTGATTGATCTGTATGAAACTCTATCACAGGCATCATCGGCACCACGGGTTCACGAGCTGTTTCAGCAACTGCAGGAATATGAGCAGGCTGTGGCGGCACAGCAGAGCCTGAAACAGCAGGATTCAGAACTGGTTGAAAGCAGGTCCGATAAACACTCCTGATCAGCTGATCTACTGCTTAATCACAGAGCCCCGCCTGATTTCATAAGAGGAATCCAGCGGGGTTCAGCTTTTGATCCATGAGAGCGAGGGGACTTCCGTTTCCCTGAAAAACAGGCTCAGCCTGTGATAATGCTGCTTAGGTCCCCTGGAGCTTGTCTTTCTGCTCCGTTTCAAAAAAGGGGTCCAGGTAGATACCCTTGAGCTGACTCAAGTATGCGTTCCGGTATTCCACCTCAGAGAAGCTCAGGCAGTTCCAAACCGGGATTGGATCTGCGACCCCCCTTGGGAAAACTACTGTTCCAACAGCTTTGTCCAGAGTTATTTTGATACAGGGAACGTCAGTTTAACGCTGAGGGTTGGAAATCGGACAGAGTGTCGCATGAGGTGGTCGTTGATCGTTCAGTCTGATTGAAATACTGCCTCGATGGATGGGTAAAAGTCCAGAAAGCATTAGATTTCGGAAATGGCACAAGCTTTGCGAAACATACATCCCAAAGTTTTCAAACTTACATCAGGGAGTGGAACATGTTGAAACAACAAACAATTTTGATCATTGAAGACAGAAAGGCAGGAAAGCCGACTCTGTCTGATATATTAAGCGTACATAATTTTCATTCTATTACGGTCAGTCATTCTCAGCTGGAGAATCGTCAGATCGAACACAGCGTGGATCTGATCCTGATTGATATCGATCAGAGTGAGCAGGATCATCTACAACAGTTACAGTACTGGAAAAGTCACAAACCTGAAACACCCTGTATGCTGGTGTCGGGATCGGATGATATCGAAGCAGCCGTCGCAGCAATGAAGCAGGGGGCAACTGACTATCTACATAAGCCCGTCGATTCTGAGAAACTGATTCAATCGATAATAACCTGCCTGCGTTCAACGCGGAATACAGCACCTCATACGAATTCCTCCCGCCTGCAAAATTCATATCACGGTTTTAAAAACATAGTGGGACAATCCGGGGCGATGCAGGAAATAATTGAGGATGCCCGGCGTGTTGCGCAGACAGATAGTACCGTGCTGATTACAGGTGAGTCAGGCACTGGAAAAGAACTGATTGCCGAGGCCATTCATCGCAACGGCCCGCGAGCAGCAGGACCATTTGTGACCGTGAATATGTCTGCCATTCCTGAACACCTGGTGGAGAGTGAACTGTTTGGTTATATCAATGGTTCGTTAACCGATTCGACGGAATCTCGTGGTGGACGTATTGAAGCAGCCCAACATGGCACTCTGTTTATTGATGAGGTTGGCGACCTTAAACTTGAGTCGCAGGCGAAGCTGCTGCGGCTCCTGGAGAATCAAACGATCACGCCGATCGGCAGTAACCAGGATCGACACGTTGACGTGCGAGTCGTTGCGGCGACCAGCCAATATTTGGAGAAACTGGTTGAAGCAAGCCGCTTTCGAGAGGACCTGTATTACCGATTGAATGCGATCAATCTGAAACTGCCCCCCCTGCGCCAACGGAATGAGGATATTAAACTTCTGATAGACAGCTTTCTGAGCCAGATCTGTCAGCAGATGCAGCGCGAGAGACCGGAATTGTCTTCTGAACTACAGCAGTATCTGGTGAAGCATTCCTGGCCGGGAAATGTGAGGCAGCTACGAAACTGTCTGGAAAGCATGGTGGTACTTTCCAAGTCCGGGAGGCTGACGATGGATGACCTGCCTGACATGTTACGCAATGGAGAAGCGGTTCACGGGGGGATTGTGATTCCCGAGGGCATTCGACTGGAAGAACTGGAACGTACAGCAATTCAGCAGACGCTGAGCCGCAATCATGGCAACCGTACACATTCCGCAAAATCTCTGGGCATGTCGGTCCGTACATTGCAAAGGAAGCTCAAAGCCTGGGGCATCCGTGAACAAGCCAACTCCTTCTCATGAAATAGGAGTTTCGCTTCTTGTGAGTATAATCGATATCGTTTCGATTAAAGTGTTAATTCGAAAAAACTGCAGTGGTCAAAGTCGCTTTTTCGTGTATAAAATATGGCGTTGACTCAGATGTTCTCTACTTCTGATTTGTTTGAAGGTTTGCTTATGTTTGGCTGGTTGCGTCGAAGTCCGCGAAAAAATCTGGAAACCCGGTATGCGCAAAAACTGGAACAGGCACGAGACGCACAACGAAATGGGAATATCCAGGGTTATGCACAACTGATGACGGAAGCAGCATCCCTTCTGCAGGAAATCGATGGTTTGCCGGAATCAAATCAGGAAACATCAACATAAGACAACTGTAACAAGCTTAATCCTGTAACGTGATTGCAAACACCTCAGCATTATTCAGATGCAGCCGCAGCATATATTTGCCCGCAGGCAGTTCCGTTAGAGCATGATTTTTCCAGTCGACTCGATGCGCCAGAGAATCTCCCGTTAATGGATTGCAATCTGCTTTCGTATAACCAGGAATCCGGAAGCCTTCTGCTGTCAGCACTTCCACCTGAATCTGTCCCGCTTTTGCATCTGCATTGACGGTGATTTCCTGAACGCCTTTCAGATCCAGGGGCTTGAGTGTGATTTGGCCGATGTTCCGGAGGGGTTTTTTTAATGTTGACTGCGCACTTAGTTCAACAGGTCGAATTCCAGCAAAGCGATCCAGGGGCAGAGTCGCCAACCCCACGCCGCTCTGCTGGCTGGCGTCGGTCAGCTTAGAACCTCCCCCAATCGCACCGCTGGTATAACCGCCGTAATAAAACTGAATCGAATCCTGAAGAAATACAGGCGTCGCATTCGTAAAAATACCTCCACTGGAGAATGGCTGTTGTGGAATGAACGACAATTCGCGACAGGGACGATTCCAGTGAATGCCATCGCGACTGATCATCAGTTCGATATGCATCAGGTCAGCTTTCGCACCAACGGTTTCTCCGCGTGCCCGCAGAATCTGGTTCAGGCAGAAGTAACAGTCGTGATAAAAAAAGACGGGTGAATTATGAAACTCCGTGTTGGCAGCGTCCTGATCATCGGGCGAACAGACGATTTCAGGAGCAGACCAGGATAGAAAATCTTGACTGTGGGAACGCGCCATCGCATGTTTCCAGGCCAGTCCTCCATCCGGTCCGTTCAGCCAGCATTTTCCGTAGACCGCGTACTCTTTCTGTTTCGGATCATAAAACACGTCGACCGCATCGGACATCGACAGCGGCAGCAGCCATTGCTTGCGCATGAATTTTTTGCGCTTGTCCCACTGTTCTTTATATGGATTTTCCTTAACGAGTAGAGGCTGTTGTGTACGCCCGCCATAGGCGGTCTGGTTGAGCGGATTGCGAGGAGATTTCGACCAGTGAATACCGTCGGGTGAAAAGGCGGCATGCCAGCCAGGCCATTCCTGTTTTTGGTCATCCGCAGAGAAATCGTAGTACAGCATCTTATACCGCCGCGCGGGATCTGTCTCATCGGGTTCAAACAGGACCGAGTTACAATAGCGGTCGCCGTAACCTCCAGATGCGAGCAGCACGATATTGGTTTCCGGAAACGTGCCTTCCCAGGGTTTTCGGTCTGTTTTGAAGTCATGCAGTTTCAGCATGGGTTTCGCGAATTGGATGCCATCTTCCGATTCAGCGTAACAGACCACGCAGCGATGCGTTTTCCGCGGATCACGTCCCCCGGCGTATGCCTGGTACCATAGCTGGTAGAGTCCGGTTTGTGGATTGCGATGAATGGAAGACCAGGCAATTGCCAGTTCCCACGGTTGATCTTCCCGGACGACCGGGTTCTCTTTATAAACGTTCGCGTGATAAAAAACGCGTCTGGTCCCCGCACGGTAGAGTATATGATGATCATCCACAAGCAGCAGTGTTCGAGCCTGTGGCTTCGCATCTTCAGCATGGCTGATACTGACTGCTGACAGCAGGCAGACGAGGAACAGGTTTAAAGCAAAATGCAGTTGTTCGATTCTTAACATCGTGATCAGTCCTGAAAAGAAACGGAGAATTATGTCATCGCATTCTCGAAGAATTCAGCAGCTTTGAGCGTTTGCTTTGGTATCAGGGTGATATAAAAGAGAGGGAGTGCTTTGGTTCGTTTGTGGGCCAGAGTATAGATGCCGCGTGATCTTTTCAATGGAAGACTTTTCCGTTTCAGCAGTGAAGATTGCGGATGAACCGAATCCAATGAGAATGGTGACTGCTGTCAGGTTACGAACCCAAATGATATTCATGCAGTTATGATACATGCTGAAACCCGTTCAAAAAATAAAATTATCGTTTTCAGGACTCTATCATGGTCTTTAATTCCACTTTCAGTGTGTTGAGGCGTGCGATCATTTCCTGAATGGCCCGCTGATGGCGAGGCAGATCTGCCGAACCTTCGCGCAGGGGATCGAGTACAATCGCTTCATGTTTGAGATACTGCTCACAGGCATAAGGAACAGCCGCCGCGATCTCCCTGGGAATCGTGACTACGCCGTTACAGTCTCCATGCAGTAAATCGCCGGGATATATTGTGAGTCCTCCCACTTCTACGGGTACGCCGGTCGCTTCGAAGTGGCAGTACCCGTGTCCGCTCATAATACCATTGCTGAAACAGGGGAATTCCAGTGCGCGGACATTATCAATATCGCGGGCGGCTCCGGATGTAATCAGCCCGACCGCACCAAAGGTTTTATAAGTCAGGCACATCCCATCGCCGAACGTGGCGCCTGCCGGGGGATCATCCAGATCCTGAAAGACAACCACCGCGGGGCCAGGTAATTCTGCAAACGAGTTGATCAGCCGGGCTGAAATTCCAGGGTCAACCGAGCTGTCTGCTGGTGCGGAGGAACGAAAGGTGGTCGTAACCGCGTAACCGACCATGGGAGGGAATTCCGGGAAGCAGGCTGCGATCTCCCGATTCAAATATCCCGCTGTCCGGGACCGTACCTCGAACAGTTCAATCGCGTTGCAGATCGTCGGGGTATCATATCGTCGCAACTCTGCCAGATCGGGAAGGGAAATCATGAGTGTTCTCAAAAATTGATTTGACATTAAAATTAGAATAGATAGTATTTAATCATAAATAAATCTGTTGTAAATCAAAAATCTAGTCTATATAAGAAAATAAATAGTATATATGGCGACGGAAATTAACTATCAGGTGACCCAGTCTGACGAGCTGGCGGAGCGGATTCGAGAGCGAATTCAGTCGGAACGGCTGGCTGACGGGGCGTTTTTCATGACGGAATCCGATCTGGCGGAAGAATACCAGGTTTCGCGAACCGTTGCTCGGGAAGCGGTCAGCCGATTGACGGCCATTGGCCTCTTGGAAGGCCGCAAACGCATCGGCCTGATTGTACGTCGTCCTGATCCTCTGCGACTGCTGCAACTCGGGTTACCTTCCCTGTTTGATTCGGAACAGGATGTTTCCGAGCTCTCGATGTTGCGGTATGTAGTCGAAATGGGAGCCGTCGATCTGGCGATTCGTAACGGCAGCGATGAGCAATGCCAGCAGCTCTGTGAACTGGCAGCTGAAATGGCAGCCGCGATTCGCAATGATCAGCCTGAACGGATTGCGGAACTGGACATTGCCTTTCATTCACTGCTATTGCAAATGACCTCTTCCACACTCATTGCCGGCATGCAGCGGGTGCTGGTGAATTTCTTTCAATCGGTATATCAGGAATGTCAACCCGATGAAACAACGGGCGAGCGGATGATCTGGGAACACCAGGAGCTGGCGGCTGCGATTAAGGATCGCGATTCCAACCGGGCCCGCACGATGATGCAGATGCAGTCACGTAACTGGTTAAACCAGAAAAAGACCACTTGAAATCTTACCTGCGGGTTTGACGTAAGGAACGACATCATGAATAAGCTCTCA
Source organism: Gimesia sp. (assembly GCF_048262075.1). Classification (GTDB taxonomy): domain Bacteria; phylum Planctomycetota; class Planctomycetia; order Planctomycetales; family Planctomycetaceae; genus Gimesia. The sequence continues at coordinate 269,766 of NZ_JBLXFK010000003.1, read as the reverse complement.
ACAGGACTGTGGCTGGGATTCGCTGTCAGTATTATGACGGCGAATCTGTCGGCAGCCGAGCCTGCTGTGGATCTGCATAAAACAAAAGAGGGAACGGTATTCGCGACTTGGGGGCCGCTACCCGACCAGGCGAAGCCGACATTGTTTATCCTGGCGGGGACGATGGAGAGTACCTTGGGAAGTCCCTATTTTCGACAGTGTGGAAACCAGTTGGCAGAAGCCGGATATTTGCTGGTTTCAGTAGATATTCCCTGTCATGGCAAAGAATTTCGTCCTCCCGAACCAACGGGTTTGAGCGGCTGGGCCTATCGTTGTGAGCAGGGGGATGACTTCGTTGCTGACAATAACAGGCGGCTCAGTCAGGTGCTTGATCACCTGATCAAAACGGGTCAGACTAATCCAGACTATGTCGGCGTGTGTGGGACTTCGCGCGGCGGTTATCTGGCATTGCAGTTTGCCGCCCATGATCCGCGTGTGAAGGGAGTTGCCGCGTTTGCACCTGTGACGGATCTGACTGTCTTAAACGAATTCAAATCGCGGGCTCAAAATGAAATGGTGCAGTCGTTGAGTATGGTTCGAAAGGCAGATCAACTGGCGGGCCGTCCTGTCTGGATTGTCATCGGCGATCGCGATCTTCGCGTGGGGACTGACGAATCAATTGAACTGGCTCGCAGTATTACCAAGGCCGGGCTGGAGAAGGGGGGGCCAAGTCACGTTGATCTGCATGTCATCGCGGAACCGAAAGGGCACACTGTTCCTGAGGGCTCAACCGATCTGGCGGCGAACTGGTTTCTGAAACGGGTGGGAACCCCTGATTCTCCTCCCGCAAAATAGACGTTTCGTTTTTCAATTCTTCAGGGCGTTTCCATGCGACGAATATTTCTGAGTCTGAATAAAGCCGGTTTGTATTATCTGTCAGTAGTGCTGATGCTGCTGATCAGTAACACTGCCATTGCCCGCGACATTTACGTCGACCCTGACCAGGGGAACGATGCTGCTATCGAGGGACCCTTCAAAACAATTCGACAGGCAATTCGCATCGCGGAACCCGGCGACACGATTCACCTGCTGCCCCTGGTTTATCACGAGTACGCGGGTTTTTATGGCAAGCAGGGCACACCCGAAAAGCCGATCATCCTTGATGGACATGGTGCGACCCTGGAAGGCTCAGACCCGATTGATCTGACACAGTGGGCAGAAGTCAAACCGGACCTGTATCGCTGTGAGAATCTGATGCCAGCTTTGAGTGATGCAATTTTGCAGCGCTGGTTTTTTCTCTGGAATGGCAAGATGGTTCATATGGGCCGCACATCGAAAGGTCCGAGTGAAGAATTCAAAAAGCCTGAAGACCTGCAACCGGGGGAATGGACGTTTGTGAAACAGACAGCACCAACCGGGCAGATAGAACGGGCAGAAAAGAGTTCTCAGGTCACCGGTGCCTTTTATTTAAAACTCTCGTTGGGAGCCCAGCTGAGTGAGCAGAATCTTCGCATCCCGGTACGATCCGCCGGCGTGCAGTTTGGTGGTTCGGGAAAGAATCACAACGCGCATCTGGTGATTCGTAATCTGACCTGCACTCATCCCTATAACGACGGATTCAATATCCACGGACATTGTGAAAATGTGCTGTTTGAGAATATCCGCGCGATTGAATGTGGTGATGACGGGATCAGTGCCCACGAAACAGCCGAGTACCGTGTGGATGGGTTTGTCTCAATTGGCAACTCGACAGGGATCTGTGACACCGGAGCCAGCCGCACCAGTTACAACCGAGTCTTTATCCGCGACTGCCTGGGCTTCGATCTGTTTTTTCTGGATACAGGCCGCTATACGCTGACCAATTCGGTCATACTTTCTTCGGCGGTGCGAACATTGACTCTGGTGGGCCGCGATGATCCGGATCAGCCCTGTTCACTGACAATGAAGAATGTCTTCATCCGTCGGGTGGCCGGTAAAAATGAAGTCCGCGTTTCCCGTAATTGTGTGCTGAACGCCAGTTTTTTGACGCTGATGGGGCTTAACTTTCAGGCCACCGGTGGTGAGGTGAGCCTGCATGATTCTTTGATTGTGAGTGCTCCTGCACTGCAGTCTTTGAACCCGGCCTATAATTATCTGACTAAAAGTGCCAAAGCAGCGGATCTTTTAAACCCGGAACTGCTGATCTGGAAAGATGTCAAATGGACGGCAGATCGAAACTGCTATGAACTGCAGAGCCTGCGAGTTGATAAAACATTCTTTACTCCCACACAGTTCGGTCAGTTTCAACAGCTGACCGGACAGGAGCAGGAATCAAAGTGGGTCAGCAGTGTCACTGCTGAGACCGGCTTCGGCGCTGATCTGGCAAAACTGAAACAGTCTACAATTCCAGAAAACGAACTTGAAACTGAACGTGTACGAACTCTCCTTCCCTGATGAACCTGAATAAAAACGAAAGAGAAACGATGCCTGCCTCACCATTCTCTACTTTAAAACGATGCATTACAGCCTGTCTGTTAATTGTATTACTCTTGGGAATATCTGCCGGGCTTTCCGCCCAGACGGTTTCAGTGGACCGCGGTCCGGAAGTGGATGAAGCGGTTTTTTTCTCATTCGATGACCACGCGATTCCCTGGCGGAACAATCTGCAGCTGACACCGGTGACGGCGGAGAAGCATCCTGCGAATCCCGTGCTGCGACGTGGACCGGAAGGAGCCCCCGATCACGGACATGCGATTCTCTATGGCAGCGTGATGTACATGGACGGGAAATTTCGCATGTGGTATCTCGGGATGTTCGAGACCGCGATTAAAAGTGGCCAGGCGCCCGGCTGGTGGCGACCCATGTGTTACGCCGAGAGTGATGACGGGATCCACTGGACGAAACCCAAACTCAATCTGGTGGAATTCAATGGAAATAAACAGAACAATATCTGTCTGATCAAGTCGGAAGTCCCCGCGCTGGCCAAGGTGAATGATTTTCTGAGTGTGATGTATGATGCCAATGACCCTGACCCCAAGCGCCGTTTTAAATGTGTCTATATAGCACATCCCCCGTTTGCTGAGGTGCGTGGCGGGCGGAGTAAAATCGGGCCGAACGAAAGTCGCTGGGGCGCTTTCGTCGCCGCGACCAGTGCCGATGGCTTAACGTGGGATGTTGTTGGTGACCGTCCCATGAATGCGGGGGGCGAACGGTTCGAAGTCTCCAGCCTGTATCAGTTCGGTAACTTTTATTATGCCAATGGTCAGCTGCTTTCGCCCTGGACCTGGCGGATGGACGGTTCTGATGTCGGTCGGGTGATGCTCGCTTACCGGTCTTCTGATTTTGATCACTGGTCCCGCGCGAAAGCACTTTCCTTTGCTCGACCGGGCCAGTTGACGGCGACGCCGATACCCGGTCAGCAGACACATATGGGGGCGGGAATCTGGAATCGGGGGAACGTCCTGGTCGGCTTATATGGGATGTGGCAGGATGCCCCTCAGAAACCACCAAAAGGCGAACATTGGAACAAAGGAGTGACAATTGATCTGGGACTGGTCGTCAGCAATGATGGAATTCACTTCCGCGAGCCCGTTCCCGATCATAGTGTCATCGCCCGAGGAAAGCAGGGTGAGTGGGATGATATCGCGCTGCTGCAGGGACATGCGTTCGTCAACCGGGGGGATAAGACGCTGATGTGGTATTCCCATTGGGATACCGGCGGAAAACTCAAGAATATGGAAATTGGCCTGGCGACCCTCAGGCGAGACGGTTTTGGTTACCTCTCGCCCAAGGTCGAAGACAGCTCAGCCCACTTTGTGACGGCTCCCTTTGAAACCAGGGGAGATCTCAAACTGTTTGTGAATGTGGAAGGGGTCTCAACAGAGAATCCCTTAACGGTGGAGCTGGTCGATGAATTCGACAAACCTCTGACCGGTTACTCCGGCAAAGATGCTGCCCGCGTCACGCAACCGGGAACCCGTACGCCGATTGTCTGGTCTGGAAACAATCCGTTACCGGCCGACAAAAAACTGGCAGCGCGGGTTACATTTCCCCATTCCACAGAGACGAAGTTTTATGCTTTGTATGTCGGCAAGTAAAACGGTCTGTGATTCATTAGTTCGAATCTTTGGGGAGGGGCCAGTTCAAATGCTTGTGTAAAAAGTCGTAAGTACCCTGTTCATGAATGGCATGCGGTCCTTTAATGAATTCGAGTTCCTGTCGATCGCCGATCCCCAGTTTTGCCTGATAGAGAAATCGTACCTTGGCATATTCCTGGGCGACGCGGTCATCAGGTTCGACGCCATCAAAGTGACCGCGTTCCACCATGAAGGGCCGCGGACAGATGAGCGCGGCCATCTCTGCGTAGTTAAACGTGCTGCCCAGGTTCCATTCGAAGATTTCATATTCCCCTTTATTGGCGTAACTGTATCGCAGCGAGCGCTGGTCGGTGGCGGCATTCTTCCAGACCCATTCGCCGAAATCAGCAGAACAGATCGAAAGGGCGTAGTTCTTGACCAGCGGCGGAATTCGCATGGCTGATTTTCCGCCGTAAGAAATTCCGTAGAAGCCGATTCGTTTTTCATCGACAAAGGGCAGTGTCGAAAGCCAGTCTGTGATCTGCTGATGTTGCGGAACTGCGATGGAGAACAGGGTGCGCCCAATCGACTGTGATTTGAATTGCAGTGTGCGAAAACGATCGAATAGAACATACGGGTTCTGGGGTGAGAAGGTGATGAAGCCTCGTTCGGCCAGATGCGTGGCGAAGGACTTGTAGGCGCGATATCCTTCCTCGCCGACCGTGTGCTGCGGACGTCCTTCCAGACCATGCTGGCAGACGACGACGGGCCGCTGTTCTGAACCGTCCAGTTTCATGTCTTTAGGTAAGGTCAGAATGCCATACGCGGTGACGTCGGGGAAGACATCCATTTCGACTTCGTAGCTGATCGTCTTCGGGCCGACCTGGTATTTCCTACTGCGGGCATTATCGGGGAGCAGTTCCAGGTCAAAGGCGCCGATCACGTCATCGCGAAAGATCTTACGGTAGGGTTCCACTGATTTCTCAAAGTTTTCCAGCGAATCGGTTTTAAGGTCCTTCATGAATTCGATGCGGCTTTCGTAGGCCAACTGCAGCAGACGCTGATTATGTCTGAGGATTTCAGCCAACTGTTCGTCATGTCGTTTGCTTGCCTGTGCACGTGATTTGAGTTCGAGTGGTTTGGAGACCGCTGCCAGTCTGGCATCAGAGTCCAGGCTCTGAATCAAAGCCGTCAGTGTTTCCTGAGAGACAGGGACTTTGGAATCCACGAGTGTCAATGTGGGTGCCTGAGGTTTTAAAGCGGCGGTGAATTCACGTGCTCGCGCGACTTCGGTTTTGACTTCGTCTTTATCGGGAACCAGCAATCGACCCGGCTTGCCTTTCAGGGCGGTATAACCGTCCTGCTTAACTTCCAGTTCGCCCCAGGCAGTCGTTCGGAAACCATATTCGGGATACATGCCCGATTCGATAATCAGCGTACGCGGAGCGACGAGGCTGGCGATTTCCGCATCACCGAATACATTGAGCAGGCCGAAGACATTCCGGTCGGCAGGTTCTTCCCAGAGAAACTGTCGCGAACTGAAATAGCCGCAGACAGCCGCGGCATCGATGCGCGGATCCAGGGCTGCCGCATACAACGCCAGCCGTCCCCCTTCACCCCAGCCAATGACTCCGACAGGGCGTTTCTCATCCTCGCTAGTCTGTTTCAAAATGCTGACGCCCGCCATGACTTTCTGAGTTTCATAACCGACGAGTGTACGGCCCAGTTCGAAAGCAGGGCGGTGCGCCCATTCGCGGTTACTCATTTTCCATTGATTGGTTTGTCGATTGATCAGCGTGGGAATCAACACGCGAAATCCGGAACGTGCGAGTTGCTGCGCATACGCGTCTGACGGGTTTTTCGCAGAGACCAGATCTTCGGGAAGTTGATCAGCTTCCGGGATCGCGACGATGTCGCCGTGAATCTTTCCTTTGGGGACCAGCAACAGGCCGGTGCCCTGCATGTCATCCAGAGTCGGCCAACTGACTTCGTAGAGTGAGAATTCGTCCGATGGCTGGTCGGAAGAATCGCCAATATAAGATATGCGTCCGGTAACAAGTGGGTCGGTCAAGCCGAGCATGGCGGAGAGTTCCGCCTGTTTGTCGGCGATCGATTTTGCATAGGCTTCCGGAGAAGAGAGGTCCCGGCTCCACAGCTTCGGTCGTTCCTTGGCTGCCTGCGCGATCTGTTTGAGCAGGAACTTGTCGATACCGGCAATCATTTTTTCGCTGAGATCGCCCGGGTAAATGAGTGGTTTTGTATGAGGAAGAGGACGCGGATCGGGGGCCGGCTGCAAAACTGCCCAGGGAGGAGCATCTGTTTTTTCGCCTGCATGTGACTGTGAGAGTAGTAGTGTGAGCAGACTGACTGAAAGCGAGGCGAAGGTGACAAGAGGGGACAAACGCAGTATGCTTAAGATTTTCATGGAGATTCCCTGGCTGGATTCAGTTCCGTGACTTGTAAGGATCCGTATCATATGATGATACCCCTGCCACCGCAGCAGGGGCAATCAATAGATCTGATTTTTTCTGATTTGAAAGATCACTCTCAATTGAATTGTGTTAAACAAGATCGGATTTAAAAGCTGGTATTGGATGTACTTTGTCTTACCTGGCCGCATTGTGGCATCATCTTTTGATGTTGAAGTGATTTTTAATTTGAAATTCAAATCGAAAGCGGGAGTTGTTGAATGATCACTGTTAGCAGAGTGCTGGTGTTTCTGCTGGTCTCTGGAATCTGCTCGCTCGTCTGTGTTGCGCAGGAGAAGACGCCTGAAGAGCCTGTCCAACCGCCTCCATCCGAGACGCTGCCCGCTCCTAAAGCGGTCAATGTGACGCCCGCTGTCGAAGATTACGAAATCTCGATGCGACTGACGCGCATTCTCAAAGCGACAGAATGGTTTGAAGAACCTCTTGTCGAAGTTGATGAGGGGGTCGCTTTTCTGTCGGGATCAACCGATGATGAAAAATACCGTCAATGGGCCGGTGATCTTTCCCGGAATACACAGGATGTTGTCGCTGTCGTCAACCGGATTGAAGTCAGGCAGCCGGACCTGTTTGACCTGAGTGCCTCCTATGGCACAGTCAAATCGATTATGCGAAAGACTGTGCAGTCCATTCCCATCATACTGGCGGCGCTGCTGGTTCTGCTGTTCACTTTTATAATGATGTTTATCTCAGGACGTATTGCCGATTATACGATTCTCAGCCGGTTTCAGAATAAGCTGCTGCGTGGGGTGGTTCGCAAAGGGCTGTTGCTGCTGGTCTTTCTGCTTGGTATTTATTTAGTGTTGCAAATTGCCGGTCTGACGCGGCTGGCGGCAACGGTACTGGGGGGAACAGGATTGTTCGGACTGATCGTCGGGATTGCATTTCGGGATATCGCTGAGAACTTCCTCGCCAGTATTCTGATCAGTATGCAAAATCCGTTTCGCTATGGTGATCTGATTGAAGTGGAGGGGATACTGGGCTATGTGCAAAGGGTTAATACGCGTGGCACACTGTTAATGTCCATGGATGGAAATCACATCCAGGTACCGAATTCGATTATTTATAAGAGCAAGATTCTGAATTATACCTCGAACCCCAAAGTGCGACTCGATTTTCTGGTGGGGGTAGGCTACGACGTACCCATTAACGAAGCGCAATCCATCGCCAAAGAAATATTGGAATCTCATCCGGCAGTGCTTGACGATCCCGAACCGACGGTGCTGGTGGAGGGACTGGGGTCTTCGACTGTCAATCTGCGTCTGTATTACTGGATCGACGGCCACAAATTCAGTGTGTTGAAAGTCAATTCCTCGATGATGCGGCTGGTGAAGACTAAGTTTGAAGAACGGGGATTCTCCATGCCAGACGACGCGCGGGAAGTGATCTTTCCCCAAGGGGTGCCTGTGACGATGGTATCCGCGAAGGAAGAGGAAGGCGCAGAAGCAACTCCCTCTCAACAACCGGCTCAACCACCATCCCGCTCGCCGGTTGACATTCAGGATGAGGAGACCGTCACCGAAGCGGAAGGCAGCCTGGCCAGTGAATACAATGAGCTGGAACGACAGAGTCAGCAGGCACGCGACCCGGAAGAAGATTCAACCGATCTGCTGTCTTCATGAGTGGATACTGAGAGACCAGTGGAAGGTATGTATTTTGTTTTTGGTTGTGCACAGAAAAAAATTGATCTTCTGCGCTGAATTCACTAGACTGGAGCCATTCCACAAATATCCTTCACAGACAGCGGCTCAAAAAAACTGTCGAGGGATGCCTTTGATTGTCACTGACTCCGAACGGAGCTGAATTTATGCTGACAGTGAATGGATATGCGAAGCAGGTTTGTTCGGGTCTGACGCGGCGCGAGGCGTTACAGGTTGGGGGAGCGGGTTTATTCGGATTGAGTCTGCCGGGTGTGCTGGCTGCGGAAGAAGTTGCGGGTGCGTTTCAGAACGGGCGGGCGAAGTCGGTGATATTTCTATTTTTGTTTGGTGGTCCCAGTCAGTTGGAATCATTCGACATGAAGCCGGAAGCCTCCAGTGGCATTCGCGGCCCTTTTCATCCCATCGACAGCCGCACGCCGGGCCTGCACATCAGCGAGTATCTGCCTCAGACCGCAAATATCTCAGACAAGCTCTGCGTGATCCGCACGATGACGCATCCGCATAACGATCATAATGCCTGCCATTACATTCAGACGGGTCACAAGTGGACGCGTTCTTCCGCCGATGGGGGCGATGTCAATGCCCGGGGGACCGACTGGCCGGCGATGGGAAGTGTCGTCGAATACCTGTCCCGGCGGAGTCCCGATGCGCATCAACGTGCGCTGCCTGATTATGTCTATCTGCCCAATCGACTGGGAGTACTGCAGGGGCTGGAACGAACCGGACAACATGCGGGCTGGCTGGGGTCGGCTTATAACGCATTCGCCACCGATATTCGCAAACGCAATGCCGCAGACAATCCCTACTTTCGTGACTGCACGGATGCGGAACTGGATTTCCGGATTCGCGGTCTGGCGACGAAGGAAGAGATGACCCTGGATCGATTGAATCGTCGCAGCAGTCTGCTGCAGCAGTTTGACCAGGCCAATCGGGATTTTCACGAAGATCATCAATACAAAAACTATGATCGCATCCAGCAACGGGCGTTGTCGCTGGTGACTTCAGAGAAGATGCGGTCTGCGTTTGATATTCAGCAGGAATCAGCAAAACTGCGTGACCGCTACGGGCGGCATCTGTTTGGTCAGTCGACTTTGATGGGGCGGCGGATGATTGAAGCGGGAGCCCGTTTTGTGACCGTCTGCTGGGACGCCCCCGATGGTTACAGCTGGGACTCGCATCGCAGTGCCCATCATCTGCAGCATCACCTGCTGCCCGGATTTGACCAGGCGTATTCCGCGCTGCTGACCGATCTGGAAGAGCGGGGTCTGCTTGATGAAACGCTGGTTGTTGCCGTGGGCGAAATGGGGCGAACTCCCAAAGGGACTGCGGCGTGGGGACGCGGACACTGGTCGCATTGTTTTCCCTGTCTGCTGGCGGGCGCGGGAGTCAACGGAGGGATTGTGTATGGTACCTCCGATGCAGAGGCCGCTTATCCTGCGGACCACCCGGTCAGCCCGGAAGACCTGGCGAAAACGATTTATTGGTCACTGGGCATTGATCCCGAACTGTTTCTGCCTGATCGCGAAGACAGACCAATCCCCATCATCGAAAGCGGCACACCTCTCAAACAGTTGTTTGGGTAAGCTCGCAGCGGGTCCGTTTCCTCAATAAATGTACTGCAGACGTCCGCCGATGACATCGATAGGGAGATCGTCAGTGGTCGCGTTATTAATGAAGCCGTGCACGTAATCAAATTTGACGCTGAGCTGATCACTCAGGTACCAGTTCACCGCCAGTTCGGCGGAGTTCATGCGTCCGCCCGTCACATTTTTATCGTTCAGATTGAGGAAGGTGCCCCGTGCGGCCAGTTCCCAGGCGCCCCAGCCGCCGTCAAAAAAACTGTGCAGCGGTTTGACGGAATCAAAGACGCCCGTCTTGCGATTGTAGGGTTTGGATTCTCCCGTAAAGAACCAGCCGGCCTGGGCATAACCGCCGTAAAAGACCAGCGGGGGGCCGCCGATCTGATTGACCAGGGCATACGTAAGTTCGGCCTGATAATTGAAACGGCCATGCGAACCCGCCAGTTCGAAGTTAAACAGGTTGACACTTTCTGCGGGGACATTACCCGTGTCAACGAGTTGCGGGGGACCTGATGAATTGATGCCCGGTTCCTGGTTGGTGAAGAAGCTCAACTTGGAATCGTAGCGAACCATCTTATTAAACGGCTGCAGGACGCTGTAGTTCAAACCGGTGTGGAGCAGATTGCGACCGCCGTCTTCGTACCAGTGCAGATACGTGGTTCGGGCAGCGACTCCCTGGCCGTCGGCGTTGTGATTCAGATCGAAGCCTCCCCTGCCGACGAGGAAGCCGGCGAGTGACCAGGTACCCCGTTCTTCTTCGAGTGTGCCATCTGCCCAGATGCCGACCTGCCGAAATGGGGAGAAGGTAAAAAAGGGAGCCCGTTCGGCAAAGGTGAAGTTTTTGGAACTGGTGAGTGCTTCCATCTGGAAAGGGACTTTCGTGGTCCCGACAACCAGGCGATCGGCGTAGGGACGGTCGCGGAAATCCAGGTAGACATCACGTGCCGCGGGAGGGGATGTGGCGAACTCGACATCCATTTTGTAACCGACGTCAGTCCCGAGATCTCCTGTCAATGCGAGCCGCGCACGCCGGACGGCGGTGCGGTTATTAATATCACCAAACGCTGCCATGGACGCCGGCGACTGTTCGAAAGCCGCGGAGTCGATCTGGATGAAGCCACTCAGTTCGCCGGTCGGGTAATCGCTGTGCCCATCCAGGACGGGCACACAGGAGAGTGTGTCTGCGTCACAGACAGGGAAGGGACTGATGAACGCCGTTTCGCTCGGCAGCGAATCGGTGAGCGGTGACGGGAGTGCATCTGCTCCTGGTTCCTGTGCCAACAGAGGATTGACACTGAGCGCGAGACAACATCCCAGCAGCGACAACCAGCGTCGTAATTGACGGGGGTGTCGGAACACATTTCTCGATTGATCCTGCTGTCGTTCCATCGGGCGGGATTTTGTGTCTGTGACCGTATTTGTAAAGAAAAATGAGATCGAATCTGCTGCTGAGGATCTTCCCTGAATCCGGTCTGGCACGCGCAGGCGCAGACCGTGTCCGCAGAAACAGTGATGCTTATTTTATCGGTTGCGGGAACTGGAGAGCTGCATAGATTGGAAAAGCGAGTCCGCGTACTTTGCTGAAAAGCGGCGGAAGCGAGAAGATTGTGTGAACGGCCGCGGAAACTGTGCGGGTTATTCCGGTTGTATGTGGGGTGAATTTATTGACGGGCTGTTTTACTCTGGTATGATTTTTGGGGTTTGAAGAGTGGCTCTGTTAACAATACCGATTCAAAAACACAAACTGTCTTTTCTGTAAACCTTGTTCGTGTGAGACCAGCATGGGAATCGACTTGCTTGATCTGGTGTTTCGGGTTGAAAAACGGTTTGAGATTAAAATTCCCCGGGACGAGGTGCATCGGCTTCTGCATGAGGGGAATACTGCTGATCCGCCGGACAATCTCTGGACGGATATCCGCGTGGGTGATTTTATCGCTTTAATCGAAACTCTGGTCGCGGAACAAAACCCCGAGGCTGCGGTGGATATCTTTGCAGGCGTCAGGTTGGATATTATGGACTGTCTGCAGGTTGAGGAACAGGAAGTGACTCTGGACGCCTGGCTGGGACGTGATCTGGGGATGGAGTAGCATTCTGATTCGGTGATGCTATATAATCACGGCGATGATCGGGAACGATCTGTATTTCAGGTACCATTATTCAGAGACCCTGCGATGAAAAAATTAACCGAGCGACAGAAGCATATTATCAGTTTTATTCGTGTGTTTACCGCCAAGATGGGGTGTGCGCCGACGGTGCGGGAGATTGGTCAGTCGTTTGGAATTAAATCGACCAATGGGGTCTCGGATCATCTCAAGGCGATTGAAGCCAAAGGCCGACTGAAACGCAATCAGTTTATGCCCCGGGGGCTGGAAGTCGTGGAGAATCTGCGAATCCGGTTCTGCGGCGAAGTGCAGTAGTCGACGGAACATTCTGCATCATCTGGTGGCATCAGGAAACAGAAAGCGAACTCATCAAAGTTCTGCTTTCGAAGGTTTCTGAGCATTGATACCGGTCAATATTGTGAAGTCGCTCCGGCTTTGTTTTGTTAATTTTCTGTGAAGTTGACAAGTCGTGGCTCAATGTTTATAGGAGCGGACCGGCAGATCGATCAGAGTAGAAGCTGTCTCAGGAGCTTCCGGGGCGACTCAACACGGGAGTGATTACCGGGGGTCTTTCAGAGAGGATGTCTTTTGACTGAGGAACAGAACGACGAAACGAAGCGTCTGGAACACGCGGACTATGAATCGATGTTCCATGAACTCGCTGCGATTCGCTCGGGGATCCTGGCGGAAGCAGCGCGATCAGAGTCGCTTCTGGATGAGGTGTATCCGGGATATCGGGAGAGTGCCCGTAATCTGTTACATTATCTCACGCTGCGGCATCGGGATCTCAGGGCCTTGCAACAGCGACTGGCTGCGGTGGGGCTCTCTTCACTGGGGCGGGCCGAGTCGCATGTGATGGCGACCATCGATGCGGTGCTGTGCGTTCTGCAGCAATTGATCGGGTCATCTGTGAAATTCCCCACGCAGGATGTGGACTCAATCGATTATGCCACCGGAGAGCGACTGCTGGTGGAACATACGGAAGCCCTGCTGGGGCCATCGACCTCCGGGCGCTGGGTGCGAATTATGGTCACCATGCCGAGCGAGGCGGCAGACGATTATCAACTGGTGTATCAGTTGCTGCAGGCAGGGATGGAATGCATGCGGATCAATTGTGCGCACGATGATTCTGCCTCCTGGTCGCGGATGATTGAACATCTGCAGCGGGCCGAACGGGAACTGGGAAAGTCCTGCCGGGTTGTGATGGACCTGGCAGGCCCCAAACTCCGCACGGGACCGTTGAAACCAGGACCTCAGGTCATCAAAATTCGTCCTCGCCGCGATCAATATGGAAGGGTGACAGAGGCGGCATGCGTCTGGTTAAGCTCCGTGGAGAATCCCCGGATCTCCCCGAAGGAAGTAGATGCGAGTCTGCCTGTCGCAGCGTCATGGTTGAAACGTCTGCAGCAGGGCGATCAGATTAAATTGCAGGATGCCCGCGATTCCCGACGCAGTTTCACGGTGACGGAGGTCAGTGAGGATGGTTGCCGGGTGGAAGCGGTGCAGACGACGTACCTCATACCCGGTACCAGGTTGCGACATGAGAGGGGGATGGCTCCAGAAGAAGACTGCGAGACCCTGGTCGGTGAATTACCTGCACGGGAAAACTGTCTCAATTTACAACGGGGTGATCAGCTGATTGTCACCCGCGATCTGGAACCAGGTGGTGATGCGCTCCGGAATGAGGCGGGGCAGGTAACGACTCCGGCCCGAATCGGGTGTACGATTCCCGAGGTGTTTGACGATGTGCATGCAGGGGAGTCGATTTGGTTTGACGATGGCAAGATAGGCGGCATTGTGGAACAGGTAGAGCGTATGCAGGCGGTAGTGCGGATTACACAGACGCGTCTACAGGGCTCAAAACTCAGGCCGGACAAGGGGATCAACCTGCCCGAAAGCAAACTCAGTCTGGCTGCGTTGACGGAGAAAGATCTGGAAGATCTGACATTTGTGGCACAACATGCGGATGTGGTTGAGTTGTCGTTTGCCAATCGTGGTGCGGATGTGGAATTCCTGCAGGCGCAACTGAAACAGCAGGCAGGTCGATTTCCTGCCATTGTATTGAAAATCGAGACACGGAGCGGCTTTGAAAATCTGCCGGACATGCTGCTACTGGCGATGCGTTCGTCCTGCTGTGGAGTAATGATCGCTCGCGGCGATCTGGCGGTCGAGTGTGGTTTTGAGCGAATGGCAGAAGTTCAAGAGGAGATTCTCTGGATTTGTGAAGCGGCTCACGTTCCCGTCATCTGGGCGACGCAGGTGCTGGAGACACTCGCGAAAGAAGGGATACCGTCGCGTGCAGAAATCACCGATGCTGCGATGGGACACCGGGCAGAATGTGTGATGCTCAACAAAGGACCGCATGTGCTGCAGGCGGTGAAAACACTCGATGACATTTTAAGAAGAATGCAGGCACATCAGACCAAGAAACGAGCGATGCTTCGCGAACTGCGACTGTCGACGCATGCCGTTGATTTGCATGTATCGCGTGACATGGATTCAAAGAGTTCTTAACCTGTTGCAGAAGCGGCCCGGTTGATGCAGACGCCGATGGGTTTACAGCTTCAGACCTGATCAGTCCATTCAGGCATTATCACTGGTCACCTGTCTGGCAGGCATTTTTGATCGCGGTCTGTAAAGCTCTGAGAGACTCTAAATCAGGAGTGGAATCGGCGGGATTACTGATCGACTCAGATTGGTCGCCACATCCGGAAGCCAGCTCGCGTCACATTTTAATTATCGCGTCTCTCAATCTAATATACTCGGGCCAAACAGTCCTGGAGATGCAACAGTAAAACTGGACACTGCCTAAGGTGAGGATTAACAACAGTGAAAGAGATTCGTAGAACGCATAATGATATCCAAGAACTTGAAGTGTATGAGTAATAGAGACGTGCTGAAAAACGGCTTCCTGAAAACGAGTCGACTTGACTTCGAGTTGTGGAAGAGAACAGAATGCCCAGAGCTGTTTTTTAAAAGCGTACTTCTGAAAGGTCAGAATGGGGGCCAGTGTCAGTGACATTTCTGTCAGTGGTACTTGAATTCAGTGGTACTTGAATTCAGAGGTACTTTAATCCTGTATGAGGATATCGCGTCGTTTTTTGAGCCTGCCATATTTGTTTTCGCCGACCAGCCAGACCTGCATCTTGCCTGCGGTCTGAATCAGATTGGCGGGAATGTGCACTGTTCCATTCTGCCGATCCTGCTCTGTCACATAGATGTTGTGATAGTCATAACTGTCTGCTTCGTTTACCAGCAGTGCCATAATGACTTTCATGTTGTCAGAATTGATCTGCAGTTCCCACGGTTCCGTTTTCGAGGCAGTTTTTGCGGAGATACTGAAGTCGAGATCACAGACGGAGAACTCGCAGGCCTGACTCAACGAGTTATCGTTCATAACGCAGTGTGCGGTATAATCACCACTGGTGGAAAACGCGAGTTCGATCACGCCTTTACCAGGCTGGTTGATTTCCTGGACTATTTTATCCCCCCGTTTGACGACCAGCTTTTTTACGCCTTGGTCGTCTCTGTCCATGATGTTGATTTTTACTTTCTGATCTTTGAAATAGGGAACCCAGTCTCCCCGATCGAGCAGTAAAACCCGGTTGATAACTGGGGTTTTGGCGTCTTCCTCATAGTTGGGGAACAGGAATGACTCTGCTTTATTCTGGCCGCGCCAGGCATCCAGATCGGTGATGCGAAACAGTTTCCTGCCTCGCGCTTTGAGGTGACTGTTAAAGGTCGAGGCAGAGCGGTTGCTGGTTTTGGTCGTGAGGGGACGGCTTTCTTCCACACGGACATGCGTGACTTTTCCTTCAGCGTCTCTGGTGACTCTCGTCACAATTTCCACGTGGGAACCTGGTTGAGGAGGCGTGAAAATGATGTCTCCCACCTGTGCCGCCTGGGCTGTCTGGGGGGCAACCAGCCTGACGCCTTCGCGATAGGGTGGGTTATGCAGGCGGCTGACATACCAGACGCCGCACTGTAAGGCATAACTGGTGTAAGAGGAGCAGACTTTGCCGTAGTAGCATTCCGCATTGGCAACCTTTCCATACAGGTTTTCGGTGTATAACACACTGTGTGGATTTTCGACGGCTGCCAGAAAGGTCTTCAAATAAATATCAAAACCGATATAACGGCCCACATATTTTACGCTCGAATAGGGGACGCCCGTGTATTCTTTACCGGGTTCGAAAGTTCCCCTCCGGCGCGGCATTCCCTCGGCAACGGGAGTCCATTTCACCTGGGACATGATCCGTGCATAATCAACCCCTTTTTTCTGCCAGGCTTGCAGACGATCTGCGTCTGTCTTTTCTGCCTGTAGTTCTGATGCGGTGGAAATGTTCTGCAGGCAGGTGAGACTGACGAATAAGAAGAGCAGTATGAGGGAGAACCGCGAAGGTAAGTTCATCGAATAAGCCTTTCCGATTAATTTCGATACGTAACCTGGAATTCCACAGATAAGCAGTCACCAACGTAAACGAATCCACATGTGAATTCAACGCGAAAGTGACTTCCTGGACTTCACGACTGACCGGATCATATGGATTTTGAGTGATCGACACGTCTTTCTGGGCGGCTGCTTTTATGAGTCTTCAATAAATTTCAAATCAGGTCTGGACAGGGGGCTGGTGACTATGGTTACAATCGAACTGTTCCGAGCCGGGATTGGTTCCCGGTTCAAATCCTATCTTAATATCTCGGAAAATGCTGTTTGATCTGGGCCAAAACAGCTTCCGCGCCAGGATATCCTGGGCGTGTGAGAGCCTGTGGTGGCCTGCCTGTGTTGCGGTCTCTTCTCGCGCCTTTTGATAAACAGTGTTACGGGGAGTCTAACGCGTCTCAGCATTTCTATCTCCGAGA
The DNA here is from genome assembly GCF_048262075.1 of Gimesia sp. Classification (GTDB taxonomy): domain Bacteria; phylum Planctomycetota; class Planctomycetia; order Planctomycetales; family Planctomycetaceae; genus Gimesia. The sequence continues at coordinate 253,040 of NZ_JBLXFK010000003.1, read as the reverse complement.
CTCGTATCCATTCCTTCACTTTCAGGTTGATTCTCAGCTTGAAGCGTCGCACTGTTCTGGCAGAGACTGAAAGGGCTCTGCGTTCGCAGAGTTGATGCGATGACACGACTTTACGCAACACTTCTGGAATGGTTCATTCAACAGCACGGCACTCCCAGGCGGTCCCGAGCACAGGCAGCGAGACAGATTGAGGCGCTGGAGGTGCGGACGATGCTTACCGCCCATCCACTGGCAGATGCGCCCGATGTGCAGTTTGAAGTGGATCAGGACTGGGGCTCCGGTCGAACAGCCAACCTGATTCTCAACAACGACGAAGCAACTGCTTTTACCGACTGGCAACTGGAGTTTGATTTCAGTGGCGAGATACAATCATTGTGGAACGCCGAGGTCGAGAATCTGGGGGGAGGCCGCTATCGCATTACGCCTCCCAGCTGGGATGCTACTTTGGATGCAGGTGAGTCGCTGGCGATTGGACTGGTTGCCGTAGGTGCTTACAGCGAGCCCAGCGGGTTTGCATTTAACGGGAGTGGAAATCCCGTTGATCCAGATCCCGACCCGGACCCGGATCCAGACCCCGATCCTGTGGTGAATGCGCCGAATCAGCCGAGCGTCAGTGTTCTGGCAGACCAGGCTTCAGGCGGTTACCGTGTGACTCTCAATCTATGGGCAGGTTCGGCTGCGAATCACTGGAAGTTGTACGAAAACGGCGTCGTGATTCATGAAGCAGATCTGACAGGGAACGCGACCCCGCAAACGGACAGTCTGTTGATTACGAATCGGGATTATGGTGTGTTTCGCTATCAGGTCGAAGTCAGTAATGCGAACGGGGCCACTTTGAGTGACGAAGTCGCGTATGTGGCGGGAGGTGCCAGTCTGATCAGCATTGAGGGAGTTGACAGTGCCGGGCAGGCCTTACAGGTCACCATCGATCAGGAAGTCGCTTATGAATACACGCTGGCTTCCTCCAGTGAGTCGAGTCAGTTCAGTGTGGCTACCAGTAATTCGCGCGCCATTACCGCTGAGATCATTAACGGGAATACATTGCGGATTACCGGTCTTGAAGCAGGACGGTCGTCGGTGCGGATTACCGATGTCGAAAGCGGCGAAGATCGTTATATCGGGTTTCGCGTACGTACGGCAGAGGGAGCACTGCCGGGACTCCCCGATTATCTGACCATCGGTTCGGTCAGTGAAGACACGACCGGCGATCTGGCATTCTGGCAGGATTTTGATGACAGCGATTCATTGACCGGAAAATATGTTGACTCGCGGTATATCTATCTCAATGGCGGGCCGATTACCGGCTGGCGGAGCTGGGACCCGGACCGCGTGAGCAGTTATGTGCGCGAAAGTATGAAGCTGGGAATGATCCCGCAGTTCGTGTACTACAATATTCCTGATGGCGGCGAGAGCTATACGACCAACCTGGAGCACATCCAGAGTCAGTCGTACATGGAAAACTATTTCCGTGACCTGAAATTTGCGTTGGATACCATTCGGACGGAAGCGGGTGATGAGCTGGTTCAGATGATTCTGGAACCGGATTTCATCGGTTATCTGATGCAGAATGCCGGCACGTCTGCCAGCGCGATTTCGGCTGTGACGAGTGCCGCTTACAGCAGCGGAGTCTTGCAGGAAGGCGTTGATCCGCAATTCGACAATACGGTGACGGGGTTGATTGAAGCAATCAATTATACCATCAGTCATTTTGCGCCGAACGTGGAGTTTGGCTGGCAGTTCAATCTCTGGGCTTCGCCTGGTATTGAAACTCCCATACCGGGCACTGGTATTGTGCATCTGACGGATACGCTGGGAATGGAAGCAGGGCAGGCAGCGATTGCCCGCGAAGCAGAACTGATTGCCGAATATTACATGGACGCCGGTATTCTCAGCTACGGGGCAGGGTTCATCTCGCTCGATAAATATGGGCTCGATGCGGGGGCGCAGAACGGGGCAGCCAGCAATCCGGAATCCAGTACCTGGTTCTGGAATAACGATCACTGGCAGAATTACCTGCTGATCGCCCAGACGCTCACGGAAACGACCGAGCGTGAAATGGTACTCTGGCAGTTGCCCGTCGGTCACATCAATGACAGTCAGGCGGTGAATCCGTATGACGACAATGGCGAGTTTGACCCGTTGAACAACACGACGCGGCAGTATGAAGATTCTGCAGCCACATTCTTTCTGGGAGATACGTTTACGGCGAGCGGAAATCGGCTGGATTATTTCTCGACCAATGATCTGGGTGATGCGAAGCTGACCGTTTCCGGTAACAGTATCACCTGGGGTTCGCATATGGAAGAAGCGCGCGCCGCCGGTATCCGACAGATCCTGTTTGGCGCCGGTGTTGGAATCAGTACCGATGCAATCGGCAGTGAACCAACGGACGATTACTGGTGGATTACCAAGGTGCAGGAGTATTATCAGAATCCGGTTCCTCTGGAGGGGAGCATCGTAGACCCTGTGGAAGTGATACCAGAGGTCCGCATCAGCGGAGCGACTGTCGCAGAAGGTATTAGCGGGACCGTGTCGGCTACCTTGACGATTTCATTGTCTGAGACAGCAACTCAGACGGTTGTCGTCAACTATCAGACATCCAACGGGACGGCAACGGCCAGTGAAGATTATGAAGCTTCCAGCGGTCAGGTGACCTTCGCAGTGGGAGAAACCTCAAAAACGATTTCGGTTCGTATTTATGGTGACAGCCAGGTAGAACAGGATGAGGAATTTTATGTGATCCTCAGCAGCCCGGTTGGCGCAACCCTGGATGCGAGTTTGTCTTCAGCGACCACGGTTATTACCAATGACGATGAGGAAGTGGTTTCCGAGAATGAATTGAACGTGACGACGCCTTATGAGACGGCGGTAACGATCTCCGCTGGTTCGTCTGGCGGCGATCCGGATTATGGTAGTCACGTGCAGACCTATGTGGACGGTACGTTATTTCCCAGCCAGTACAGTCAGGCACAGCTGGATCAGATTGTGAGCAACTACTATGACAGTTGGAAGGCAGACTGGTTGCGTGCAGATCCGGGGGGGAACGGCTACCGGGTGATCATGGATGCGTCGGGACGGACCACATCGGAAGCGCAGGGATATGGAATGCTGGTCCTGGCGCATATGGATGGATACGATCCACAGGCCCAGGCGATCTTCGATGGTCTGTTCCAGTATTCGCGGGCCAATCCCAGCGAAGGGAATCCGGATCTGATGGACTGGGCGCAACCGGATGCGTACGGAAACAGTAGCGCCTTCGATGGGGACGCCGATATTGCCTATGCTCTGCTCGTTGCAGATGCACAATGGGGGAGTGACGGCGCGGTTAACTATCTGCAGGAAGCGATTACGATTATTGATGCGATGTATGTTTCGAACATCGGGCCTGACAGTCATCTGCCGATGCTGGGGGACTGGGTGAATCCTGATGGTGGTGGGCGGAATCAGTGGTCTGTGCGTACCAGCGATTTCATGTACGGACACTTCCGCGCTTTTGAAGCAGCAACCGGAACGGGGGCCTGGAATGAAGTGATCGCCGCGACTCAGTCGGTGATGACGAAACTGCAGCAGCAGTCGGGCACAGGACTGGTGCCGGACTTTGTGATTGTCGATCCGACGACCGGGAATGTTTCGCCTGCGCCTTCAGGCTTCCTGGAAGTCAATGACCAGCATTACTGGTACAACGCAGGGCGTGTGCCCTGGCGAATTGGTGCCGACGCGATAGTGAGTGGCGATGCGGTCTCGCAAGCCCAGGCGCAGATGCTGTCGGAATTCTTCCAGCAGTCATCCGGCGGAGATCCAGCATTGATTCGGGGCGGGTACGCTCTGGATGGAACGCCGCTCAACAGCTGGAGCGATCCATTCTTCAGAGCGGCGGTTGGAGTGTCTGCAATGACCGGTTCCGATGCCGGGGATCAGGCGTGGATGAATTCTGTCTTCGACAGTGTGGCGACGACGCATTCGAATTACTATGCGGACTCAGTTTCGATGTTGAGCATGCTGGTGATGTCGGGGAACTATATCAGTCCTTCCTCAACGCCAGGAGCAGGGGGGACGCTGCAATCTGTTTCGCAACCCGCGCATGGGGAGGTGGTCAACAATCAGAACGGAACACTGACTTACACACCAGACGCCGGTTATTCGGGGTCAGACAGCTTCGTATTTACGACGGTTTCTGATTCGGGCAGCATCATCAGTACGACGGTGAATGTCACCGTGGAAGAGTTCGAGGTGATTGTTCCGGAGGTTTCCATCAACGATGTGAGCGTGACGGAAGGGGACAGTGGCAGTGCACAGGCTGTGTTTACTGTATCACTGGATCAACCGACAACGGAACTGGTGACAGTCCAGTTTCATACCACTGATGGAACGGCGATCGCTGGTGCAGATTATCAGGCGATGAGTGGTCAGTTGATCTTTCAACCCGGAGAGCTGACGAAAACGATTTCTGTGCCGATCCTGGGTGATGTGGAACAGGAAGCGAATGAAGGTTTCCAGGTTGTACTGAATCAGCCCGTGGGTGGCATCATTGTGTCTGCTGTGGGTACAGGAAGTATTCAGGACAATGATGCGCCGGCTGCGGCGGGCGCGGTGGACTTTGATGTCGTGGATGCCTGGAACAGCGGGTTTCAGGGGGCGATGGAAATTCGGAATGAAAGTGACCAGCCTATGGAAGGCTGGATGCTGCAGTTCACCTTTGATGGTGATATTACGGATATCTGGAATGCCGAGATTGTTTCACACGTTGGAAACACGTATGTCATTCGAGGGGCATCCTGGAATTCTGATATTCCCGTCGGCGGTACGATTTCCTTCGGATTTATCGGAACGTCAACTGGATTGGATGAACCGCTGTCCGACTTCGTTCTGAATGGGAGTCCGGTTTGATCCTGAGAGTAAGTAGTTGATCTGGATTTGAGAATGGGGCACTGTTAAGCAGTGCCCTGTTTTCATCTCTCGGGTTGTGTGGCTTTTCAGTAGTATGGAACTCGGGACGAAGTTGTACTCGGATGTGTCGTCCGTGGCCTTTTGTTTTCGTTGTGTGAGGGAATGAGATGTGCACTGTTGGGCAAGCCAATATCGACACCCGGTTGATTATATTCTACTACGAAAAAATCGAAATTACACGAAAAAAGAGATCTGGTTGGCTGCTTCATTCTGAGTGTAGAGTACACGATATCAATCGTATTATTGGTCGTCTGATCATGGCAACTGGTGTTTTTATTGTGGCTGGTGTTTTATTGCCTGTTGCATTGTTTTCAGGATGTTTGATTTCCTGTTCGAGGATGAATCTTAAGGAAGGACATGTGGGGATCAAGAGGATTTTGGAAACGATGTTGCGATACAGGTTGATACAGGGCCGATCTATTGCGATGTTGAGGCGGTGCCGGGATGAAGCTTTGCGATGTGTGGCGACCCGCAGGGTTACATCACGAACGGGTGTGGTTTCAGGCAGTGCAAATCTGGAAAAAACAGGCTCATTTGCAGTGAAGATTATGAACAACTGGTGTGTGTTTCAGTGCACTGTAAACTGGTCACGCGCGCGACTCACTCAGACGCTTATTCTGGCTGGGAGCGAGGGGGAGTCAAGGGGAATTTATTCAGTGGAAATCAGACGGTTTGTATGACTGATGGGACTGACTATCTGCTCCCGTATGTCAAACGACCTCAGGGAGAGGGAGGTACCCACTATCGACCAGATACTGCGGTCGACCGGCGTGGTCTGGGAGTGTCAGTTGTTGTGCGTCGATTCCCATATTGTGGTACAGGGTCGCAAAGATTTCCTGGAAATGGACGGGACGGTCCTGCGCTTCGCCACCCAGCCGATCCGTGGTGCCGATAACCTGACCGGTTTTCATGCCTCCACAGGCAAGCAACGCATTGCAGACACGGGGCCAGTGATCGCGACCACTGTTATTATTAATCTTGGGTGTTCGCCCGAACTCACCCCAGGCGATGACAGTGGTGTCTTCTGCCATGCCCCGCTGATGCAGGTCTTCAATCAGGGCCGTGATAGCCTGATCAAAATCGGGGAAATTCTCTTTGGCCCGTTTGAAGTTACTGCCGTGCCAGTCCCAGAAGCTGTAACTCAGCGTCACTATCCGGGCACCCGCTTCGACCAGACGACGGGCGAGTAGAAACTGTTCATTCAGACGCGGGGCTGCGTCCCCCTGTTTGCGGGAAGTTCCTTTTCCATAACGTTCGCGAATCGCGGGGTCTTCTTGGGAAACGTCGAGTGCTTCCACGAGTCGTCCCGAGGTGAGCACGCCGAAAGCCTGTTCGTTGAAAGAATCGAGTCCGTGCATGGAGCCGCTGCTGTCGGCTTCGCGTTGGAACTGATCGAAGTTCTGCAGCAGGCGTTTGCGATCCTGCAGTCGATCCAGGGTGATACCGTTGAGCGTCAAATCTCCCTTCATTTCCCCGTTCGGATTGAAGGGCGTGTGCGACATGCCGAGAAAGCTGTTCTTCCCAAAGTTGTACGGGGTGTGCTGCATCTTTGGTGAGAGATTCACATAAGCAGGTGAGGTCGCCCGGGGATCGCCTTTCAGATGCGACAGGGCAGATCCCAGTTCGGGCCAGCCACCAGCAGGCTGGTTTCGATTGCTATGTCCTGTCATACATTGAAAGGAGGCATGTTGACCAATTGAGCCAACGAGAGAATTCACAAAGATGCATTTATCTGCGATCCGTGCCATTCGCGGCAGATGTTCGCAAATCTGGATGTCAGGAACATTAGTTGAGATGGGGGCGAATTCACCTCGAATCTCAGAAGGGGCATCCATCTTGATGTCATACATGTCCTGATGCGGTGGCCCACCTGGCAGGTAAATCATGATGATGGATTTTTGAGAATTGGTTTTACCCGACTGCTGCTCGGCTTTGAGTATTTGAGGCAGGCAAAGTCCGCTTAGACCCAGCGATCCGATTTTGATGAAATTTCGTCGCGAAACCTGATTACAGAATTTGTTCCCGGAAACATCAAAAATACTAAGCATAACCAACTCCAGGAATGAACCCTAACATGTTTGACTACGGTGGGGATAGCGGGGATCTTATGTGCGGATAGAGATAATAGGTAGCCATTCTAATTCTGGCCATGAGCTTTGTCCACGTCAGTCCATCAATTGGACTCTGAAAAGCTATGATTGACAGGCCAACTGCCTACGTGTCAGCATTCCCCTGATGTGCAAGAAACTGGGAATTCACCAGCAGACGTACTATAATAGGCGGCGGGAATACGGTGGTTTGCGGATGGATCAGGCCAAACGTCTGAAAGAGTTGGAAAAGGAAAATGCCCGGCTTAAAAAGCTGCTGGCAGAATCGGAACTGGATAAAGCCATTTTGCGGGAAGCCGCCTCGGGAAACTACTGAGCCCGTCGAAACGGAGTAAGGCGGTGAATTTCGTAAGAGATGCCTTGGGACATGATTGGGTTTCGGAACGCCGGGCCTTCCGGATGCTGACCGTGCTTGATGAATTTACCAGGGAGTGCCTGTGCATAGATGTCGAAAGGAGATTGAACAGTGAAAGCGTCCTGGAACGTCTGAGCGACCTGTTTGTAAGTCGTGGAGTCCCGGATCATATTCGCAGTGACAATGGTCCCGAGTTCACGGCAGAGCAGGTGCGGGACTGGCTTCAGAGGGTCGAAGTGAAGACCTTATTCATTGAACCAGGCAGTCCCTGGGAAAATGGTTACATCGAATCCTTTAACGGAAAACTGAGAGATGAATTGCTCAACGGGGAAATCTTCGATAGGTTATGGGAAGCCAAGGTGCTGGTCGAACGCTGGAGAAGAGATTACAACTCCATCAGGCCGCACAGTTCACTGGGCTACAGAGCCCCGGTGCCGGAAGCGAAGCTGTTCTGTTCGCCTGCTTCCGCTCCGCTTCAGCAGGCGAACAGAACAGCTATTGAAACAACAGAACACTAAGTCTTGTGGCTGGTGTCATTCGTGGGGGCAGGTCGGGGTAGGTGCAATGAACTAAGTATGATACGATATTTTCGAACTGATTCATCACATTTACAAAGATCGTTCGTTATGAGTTAGTCATTTTGTCAGGAAACAATCAGGTGTGTGTATGTGTGCATATACTTTCAGGAGCTTGGGGTTGAAGCGTAACGGGAATGAAGATCGATAAGTGTCCGACGCTTTGCCGGGGATTTATGTGATCTGTGATGGCAGGTGGGACTAGTGGAGTATCATTTTTTAAAATATGGGGTTGATAGATATCCCGAGAGTGCGACAACGGAGCATGTAAACAACACTCCCAACCCTCAATTTCTAGCTTGACAAAGCACTAGGCTATCGACGAAATTGCGGCAGAACGGGCGATTGAGTTTGCTGCGAGACTTAATTCGGCAATCGCGGATACATTAATATGATTGATTGGCTATTCCGAACCGTGTTGTTCACGACGATCGTGCTTACGGTATTGAATAGTTCATCAATGCTCTGGTCCCAGGAAGCGACACCTTTGAAAACGGAGCCGATTGAGGCCGGGGACAAGGTTGTACTGAAAGTCGGGACGAAACAAAGCCCCCCGTTTGCGATCAAGAACCCAGACGGTTCGTGGAAGGGAATCAGCATTGAGCTCTGGAAACATCTGGCGAATGAGTTGGATTTAGAGTATGAGTTTCAGGAACTTACTCTTGATGAGATGCTCGCGAAGCTGGAGGCAGGCGAACTGGATGCTGCAGTCGCTGCCATAAGCGTTACATCAGAACGCCTCGAACGAGTTGATTTCTGTCACCCACACTTTTCGACCGGACTGGGGATTGCGGTCAGTGCCCGGGACCGAACCAGTCCATGGATGGTGTTGCAGCGTATCGTATCGACTCGCCTGGTCAAACTCATTCTAGGTATGGTCGGCATTGTCATCATGTGTGGATTTCTATTTTGGCTGTTTGAGCGCAAGCGAAACGAAGCCATGTTCGGAGGGGAACGTCGACAAGGGATTGGCATGGGGGTCTGGTGGTCCATGATTTTACTGCTGGGACACAAGGGAATTGTTCCGGCAAGCAAGATGGGGCGTCTGCTGGCGACGATTGCAATGTTTGCCAGTATCATCCTGTTGTCAATACTGACTGGGGTGATCACTTCCGTATTGACCGTCCAACAACTCAACTCGGGAATCGATCGGGTGACCGATCTGCATCATGTCCGTGTGGCATCGGTGACGTCGAGTACCAGCGCAGAATATCTGCAGCAACGTCGCATTTCTTTTCAGAGTTACAATACACCGCGAGAAGCAATCCTGGCGGTCGATGAAAACAAGGCTAAAGCGGTGGTATACGACGCTGCCCTGCTGAAATATTTGGCAAGTACAGAATTCAGCAATTCCATTGATGTCCTGCCTGTTTTGTTCAACGTTCAGGAATATGCGATCGCGTTGCAGGCAGACAGCGTTCTTCGCAAACCACTTAATGAAGAACTTCTGCGATATCGTGAGAGCGATGCGTGGGGCGATCTTGTGTATCGATATCTGGGAGAATGACATGACGTATTTTCAATCTTGCCGGCAATGTCACCTCTTCCTGCTTGTTGTGTTAACAATGACGTCCAGCGGGCGCGGTCAAGATGGCACGCTGGAAACGAAAAATACCGACGATCCTGTGCAGCTGAAAGTTCCTGATAAACTCATCGTTGCGATTCGCGAGGTGCCGCCGTTCGCCATGCGGAATCAAGAAGGAAATTGGACAGGCATCAGTATTGCGCTTCTTCGTGAGATTAAAGTCGACCTTGAAAATGAGTCCGGTCACGAAATCGATATTGAATTCAAAGAGTACCCGCTGGCCGAAATGCTGACTGCGGTCGAAAAAAATGAAGTGGAGCTGGCAGCTGCTGCGATTACAATCAATTACGAGCGTGAGAAACGAATGGACTTCACGCATTCGTTTTATACCTCCGGTCTTGGGATTGCCGTCGGCTCGAATCAGCGGCGTTCCGGTTGGTCCGGGATCGTCGACGCTGTTTTTTCGAAAACATTTTTCCGCATTGTTGCCGGTCTGTTCTTCGCAATGCTGGTCAGCGCCGTCGGCATCTATTTATTTGAACGACGACAAAATCGAGAGCAATTTGACAAAGGCTGGGTTAAGGGTATCGCAGCTGGATTGTGGTGGGCTGCGGTCACACTGACAACGGTTGGCTATGGAGACAAAGTTCCCAAAACTCTAGGGGGCCGAATGATTGGCCTGGTTTGGATGTTCGCAGGCCTCTTCATCATTGCGGGTTTTACCGCTGCAGTGACATCTGCACTAACGGTGACCGAATTACGAGCAGGGATCAACGGCCCGGCAGATTTGTCTCGCATTAAGGTCGCGACCGTCGACGGTTCCACCTCGGCGGAATATCTGCGTTCACGACACATCATGTTCACCAAACATCCTGACGTGGATTCAGCATTGGCGAGCCTGGTTGCCAAAAAATGCAATGCGGTCGTGTATGACGCGCCCATTCTGAAGTATCAAGCTTACCAGAACTATTCGGGAGAAGTATTCGTATTGCCGGTTACATTTGAACGTCAGAATTACGCCTTTGCATTGCCGAGTGGCAGTCCCTTACGAGAGCCAGTCAATCGAGTATTACTTCGTCAGATATCCAGCCCGAGTTGGGATGAAGTGCTGGCGACTTACTTTGGAGAAGGGCAACAGTAACAAACTGACTTCGGCAAACCCAAGTGTCAGAAAGCTGATTGTCTGTCTCACTTAACGCGTTACCTTCCTCCAGTATTTGAGTGTCCATATGAACGCAAATCTATTTCGCAAGAAACATCCCAAGATTGGTGCACGTCCCGGAACGCTGGTGATTTCCAAAGAGGCACCACCCCCGAAGATATCGGTGATTCATTATTCTGAGTCAACACACAGCACGTCAACAGTAGAGAACCTCGACGAATTGAAGGGAGCCTTCGATGAAAATGAAGTGACCTGGGTAGATATCCAGGGCTTCGGCGATCGCAGTGTTATGAACAAACTTGGAACGATCTTCAACTTGCACCCGTTACTGCTGGAAGACGTCGTCAACGTTCCGCAGCGACCTAAGACCGAACCTTACGGCGACAAGTTGCTGGTTGTCATTCGTATGGTGCAAATGGGCAAAGACGAACGCAACGGTGAACCAGTAGTAGACATGGAACAGGTCAGCATGGTGATCGCGAAAAACTATCTGATCACATTCCAGGAGAAACCCGGTGATGTTCTTGACTCCGTTCGAAAGCGACTGGTTTCCAATAAAGGGATTATAAGAAAAAGTGGCGCCGACTATCTTGGATATGTAATTGCCGACACGATCATTGATGCTTATTACCCAGTGCTGGAAGTGATCGGAAATCACTTGGAAGCACTCGAAAGCGACGTGATAGAGAACCCGTCGCCCTCAGTAACAGGCGAACTAAACCGGCTCAAGAACCAACTGATTAACCTGCGCCGAGCCATCTGGCCTCAACGTGAAGCGATCAATAAACTCGTTCGCGGCGACCACGGGCTTATCTCCGAAGATGTCTGCATATACCTTCGCGATACTTACGACCATTGTATTCAGACGTCGGAAGTCGCCGAGATGTATCGAGAAATGGCGAGCAGTCTTATGAATACCTATCTGTCGGCGGTTGCCAACCGCACAAACGAGGTAATGCGGATTTTAACCATCATGGCGAGTATTTTCATTCCATTAACGTTCATGGCGGGCATCTACGGTATGAATTTCGAACATATGCCTGAGCTGCATTACAAATATTCGTACACAATATTGTGGATCGCGATGGGAACCGTCGCGACAGGGATGCTGCTGTTTTTTTATCGCAAAGGCTGGATCTTTGAACGCAAGCGTTGAGTGATATCATTCACTGCAGCGTCTTCAGGAGTATCTGGGCTGAGCATAATAGAGCGAAGCAAACGTAATGGGTTCTGGACGTCCTGCTTCCTCAAGGATCTGGTGTTCACACAGGTAGCCTGTTTATCAGGCATCCCGTTTTGGCATCCACCATTCGACAACGACTTGAGCTTGTGAACTGTCGAAATTCCTGCCAGTGATGATGTACTTCTACATCATCACTTCCATTTATCCTGCAGAATCGCCGGACTCTTGTCTGTCAGCTGCGGGGCTCTCGTTCAAAGTGACTCGGACTCGTTCCGCTCGAGAGTTTTTTGTTTCCAGTACTTCAGCGACCGCATTTGTTAAATCAATACGGTCACCCGCTTCCAGAATTTGACCTTGTCGCGACATCAATAAGCCAGAGAATGTGTCAACGTCATCATCACCGCGGTAGATATTTAAGATCTTTTCCACTACATCAATCGGTGTGCTACCCTGAACAATAAACTGACCCGGTCCATCCGGTACGATATCAGGCGTTTCGAGGTCGAACTCATCCTGCACGGAACCCACAATCTGTTCGATCACGTTTTCCATTGTCACAATGCCGATAACAGTGCCATACTCATCCACAATGAATGCCATATGCTGGTGAGTCGCTTGAAAGTGCCGTAGAAGCTTGCTGATCGGCATATTTTCCGGAACCGTCTTGGGGGGGCGGGCAATTGATCGCAAGTCAAATTGATCATCCATCTCCGTCTGTCTGATCAGTTCTTTGATGTGAACGACTCCAACAACCTTATCAAGTGATCCTTCACAGAGTGGAAATCGGGTATGTCGTGAACGACGTACCTGGGTAAGACAATCGGATAGCGACTGGCCGACCAGCAGAATTTCAACATCGGTTCGTGGTACCATAATTCGGCGACTGATTATATCGTCGAATTCGAAGACAGCATCCAGAAGTCGATGTTCACTGCGAGTCAGGTCGCCGTGAATGTGGGCCTCTTTCAGCAATGTGCGAATTTCGTCCTCACTATGAGGTGTATCATGTCCAATGCCTTTAACCCCGAGATTCTTCAATATAATTGCCGTCATCCCGTTCAGGCTGATTAATAATGGATAGGAGAAGACATAAAAAAACTTCATGGGAACAGCGCACCAGAGTACCATTTTTTCGGGATGGCGAATGGCAAAGATCTTTGGTGCCTGCTCACCAATCACCAGATGAAGAGCCGTTATCAGACTGAACGCAATAGCGAAGGCAAATCCGTGAATCACCGCCGGTGATGTGACTCCCATTGCGCTAAATACGGGTTCAAGTAAACGGGCAAATGCAGGTTCGCCAACCCATCCTAGCCCAAGCGAAGCCATTGTGATGCCCAGCTGACACGCAGAAAGTGAGTCTTCCAGACGTTCCACTAACCAAAGAGCCGTCTGGGCAAAGGGTTTATTCTGCCGAACCAGTTCTTGGATCTGACTTCCGCGGACTTTTACAAGAGAGAACTCTGCAGCGACAAAGAAACCATTTAGAGCCACGAGAAAAATGGCTATTCCAACTTCAAGCAAATCAATAAGCCAGGAAGGCATCCGAGACTTTCAGAAAAATGTTGGATATCACAAAATCTCATAGGAAATAATGTGTATGGTTAACTGCGAACGTTAGCGAATTGAATATGAGCTTCTAACCGTTCACCAATGCAGATGACTTTATGATTACAGACGTGTAATAAAGATTCTGACACGCTTAGATTACAATCAATCTTATAGAAGTCAATCAACTGGGTCAGAAAAGGGATTGAATCTCACTGCCTTCGACAAAAATCTTTCGCTGATACTTTTTTCGCATCCAGGTGCTGAAAGTTCCACTGGGATGTTTCTGGTGCTTTCTGGAGGGATATACCGCCTGATGTGCTGGCAACTGACCTTCCCTACGTTTCCGGATCCATGCGGAATGCGAGAAATATTGTTATCTTGTATTAAGGAAAAAAGCAGATTTATGAAGCGAAAATGCGACACACCAGAACCTGTTACCTTCCTTTGGGAACAGAAAAATTTAGATAAAAATCAAATATCCATGGAAATTGCCGTGGGATATTCCAGTCTGAGTACATTTCCTTACAGACGGGATAACCAGAATGAATGACGATGACAATCAAGCGGCAAAAATGGAATCCGAGGAACATGTCCGGTTAATCGCTCAGGCACAACGAAGGGTTTACGCATTCATTTTCTCTCTCGTCGGGCATTCGACAGATGCAGATGACATTCTGCAGGAAACGAACGTGATTTTGTGGCGAAAACGGGAGACGTACGAACGTGGCACTAATTACTTCGCGTGGGCGTTTGCAATTGCCCGTCTCCAGGTTCTGGCACATCGATCACGCCAGGATCGCAGGGGCATGACATTTGATGACGATTTACTGGAGGAGATTGCAAAGGCTGCCAGCACTGAATCCGAGCAGTATGACCGTCGTAACATCGCGCTGCAGGGGTGCCTGCAAAAGCTCACTTCGATTCAGCGAGACTTGATTACCCGGCGATATCAGCCAGACGGTGCAGTCAATTCTTTAGCTACCGATATTGGGAAAACGTCCAAGGCAGTCTCCGAGTCTTTGCGGCGCGTACGTGAGAAATTACGCCATTGTATTGAGCGGACGCTGGCTGCAGAGGCGCGCCCATGAGTCAGTTTACTCAGCCGAACGAATGGTCGGTTCTGCTCAACGCAATGGCAGATGACGAACTGACAGCAGAACAGGAACGACGGTTTGTGACACTTCTGCAAGCCGATGAGGAATTTCGTAAAGAGTATGTTTGTTTCTGTCAGCTACTGACTCAATTACGCTGGCAGAATGACGTTGAACCCGAAGAAACGTCTCCCCCAGAGCGTCAGGTTTTTCCAGTTCGTTCAGCCCGCCTCTTGAGGGGCTGGTGGCAAACCTCGCTTGCGGTGGTAATGATCCTGATGGCCGTCATCGGCTGGCAGAGGTGGAATGGATCAACTCAGAATGCATCGGGTCAATTAGTCCGTGTTTCCGGTCGGGTTGGGATTATTCGAAATAAGCAGCCTATCTTGTGGATTTCCCCGGAAGAAATCAGCAGTAATCCTCAACCACTGCATAGCGGAGATCGCGTGCAGACCGGTCATGGCAGTTCGGCGACTCTAATATTAAGTGATCAGACCAGGATTCGCATCCGACCCGAAACAGAGATTATCGTACGTCCCCGCTCAACTGGAGGAATCAGTGTTCCGTTCGGAAGCATTAGCGCGAAAGTGACACCCCAAAGTTCCCGGCATCCACTCTCGTTTTTTTTACCCAATGCAGAAGTGCAAGTCCTGGGAACCGAACTTGAGTTGCTCTCAGCATCTGGGCACAGCGAGATTTCTGTATTAGAAGGCAAGGTCCAGGTCACGCGGAACTCTGACAGATCAAAAAGGTCGGTATCAACCGGGCAATTCCTGCCTGTGATGGATTCAAAGCCACTTTCCGTAGTGGACTGGCCGCGTCCCCCAGATGAATGGAGTGTCGATTTTGAAGGTGGCCTCCCGGTCGGCTGGGAGGGGAAAATGGTGAGTCATTCGCTTCCGAGAAATTCTGCAGGTGCCATCAGATCCGTTTCCATTCTGCAGAACCAGCAGGTGGTTCAGAATATACGGACCCCCCTCAGCCCATCCGGGCTGTTTTTCTGGCACGAAGATTCCCTGCTCAACCTGACATTCAAAATTGAACCCCCAGGCTGGTTTCACATTTATCTGCACGCGAGAACCTATAAAGATCCTCAACCTGTTTTGACTTACTGCTACGTCGATTTGAGTCTCTGGCAGAATCAGCCCGGTCAATGGAGGACAGTGAGCATTCCGTTGTCCGAATTTCGTTTACAGACCTATACCCAAGACAAACCGTCGCTGGGTCGTGTCCCATTACAAATCTCTTTCAGTGGTGAAACCGAAAATGATGGTTTCATGATTGATCGCATCTGGGTCACTCGTGGTGATAACACGTCCCTTAAAATCCAAAATGGTGTTCAATCAGCTAATGGCATGAGGTAATCATGAGATTTCATATCAGCAATCGAAGTCTATTCCTGATCCTGGGGTTGTTGGCCCTGCAGGGATGTAACCGCACAGGGTCTGACGTAGATACGCCTGCTTCTCAGCCGAAGGTGACTGCCAGTCCCAGTGAGATACAGCCCCAACCGGAAGCGAATTCCAGCAAACAAATCTCAGTCTCCCAGGCGACACAAGATTCCACCCTGTCTCCAACAGGAAATGATGTTCCGAGTTCCCCACCGGCTCTCATTGCTCTGGCTGATACTTCCCGAAACGTCGGTCCCGGCTATTTTGACGGGAAGCATGATGCTGTTGTTTATTCTGCCCCACGTGTCGAAATGCTAAATGTATCGCCCGATGGACGATATACCGTCGTCAGTCGACACATCAATTCAGAAGGATCACTGTTACAGGTGTGGGATATTCAGTCCGGACGATTGGTGAAGGAGTACCATGAACCGTTGGGCGTGACAGCCGTGGCATTTGCGCCAGACTCTCAGTTGCTGGCTTATGGAGCGAGGGATCGTACCGTTGTACTGCAGCCGTTACCAGAGGGGCCGGGCAAACGCATGGTGCAGCACCGATTATCAATCGGGGGACTCGACTTCTCGCCTGACGGGAAACGGCTGGCAAGTTTGGGACACGATAACCAGCTCTTCATCTGGGATGTGGAAACCGGAAAATTGATTTCCCAGGCAATTGATGGAGAGGGTCGCTTTGCCTCTGATGTCAAATTCGTAGCATCAGATCGGCTGTGGACACTGGGGACTGACGACAAACTGCGCTGGTACAACTTTACGGACAATACGCTCGTTTTCAAAAATGAAGTCAAACTGCCGAAAAATACTTGGTTTCAGACTGCAGACGAAGAAAGTCTCTTTTGTCGATTCCCGGATCACAGCCTGCACGTACTTTCTGCCTCCACGGGAAAAGATTCGATGTCTCCCCCATTCCAGCCGACCCTTCCTGAAAAAAACAGATTGAAGCCATCACAAAGAATAACTACCGTCGCTGTCGCCTCGCGGTCACACGATTTTGCATTTGCGACAGCGGATGGGACAGTCACATTTGGAAAACAAACGAAATCCGAACAAGCAGAACAAGTGAAACTCGAGACTTCTGTGATCGCCCTGTCGACCGATCAGGAGGGCCGGTCCTGGATCGCTGCGACGGAAACGGGGGATCTGCTGGTAATCAGTCGCGATTCATCGGCTGCACTCCGTTGGTTAGAAAAACAGGAACCCCATGGTCCGGTCGTTGCTCCGCGATTGAGTTCGGACGGCAGGATGCTTGTCTCACTGAACGTCGCAGACAACATCATCAGTACGGACATCGAAACCGGTCTGGTAAAGGAGCGAATTACTTTCCCTGAACGGGACGAGATGAACAACAAAAAATATGTGACCACGGTTCTGGCTGATCGCAACCAGATTTACTGCGGCACAAGTGTCGGCAAGGTTGAGGTATTGGATTTGAAGACGTCCTCTTTGACATCTGGCATCCCCGTATCCAGATCTGGATCTGCAATCACATCACTGGCACTGGCTCCAGATGGAAAACAGTTACTGGCAGGTGATGCTGTAGGGAACACGGTCTGGATCAATCAAGGAAATGATTCTCCCCCGGTTTCTAAACAAGCTCACAAAGGCCGGGTCAGGGCGGTGACGTTTTCACCTGATGGTCGATCGGCTGCCTCAGCCGGCGAAGGTCGCACTGTTGTGATCTGGGATGTCGCCCTACAATCCAAACGTTTAATTCTGAATGGCCATGATGGTGTTGTTCAAGCACTGGCATTCAGTCCTGATAGCCGCTGGCTGATCAGCGGTGATCGACAGGGAGAACTCATTCTCTGGGATACTCAACAGGGTAAACAGATCTGGAATGTGACGATACGCGCCGCAAGTTTGCAGCCACAAGATCAGGCAGTGGGAGCCGAGGTCGCAAAGTGGCCGGACGCGTTTCCTGACCAGGGGATAACGTCTGTTGCATTCAATTCGGATCAGCATGTGCTGGCGGTCGGTACGGTCACCGGATATTTTCAGACATTTGATCTTGTCAAATATCGGGAACTGTCCACGGTCTTCGCAGGAGGGCCGATCAGTGACTTGAAATTTGCCGATGACAGTTCGTCGCTGCTGATTTCGCTCGTTCCAGGCGAGGTTATAAGATGTTGGCAGTCCCCGAAACCGGCTCGCATGCTCTCCGGTCACGATGGCTATGTGCGGTTTGCGGCACTCGATGAATCAGGACTGCGGGCCGTGACTGGCGGTCATGACAGACAGCTCTGTATCTGGGATGTCGATCACGAAAAGAAAATTCAAGCGCTTGACAATGGGGAGGTAATTTCAGCGGGCGCCCTTTCACCAAATGGACTGCAGGCTGTCACGGTCGGTTTCGGGACCGGAGTGATCTTCTGGGATTTAGAGCAGATGAAACGACTTGACAAACGATATGGCCATAAAGGTCGCATCTGGACGCTTGCCTTTTCTCCCAATGGGAATCAAGTTGCTTCGGGATCTGAAGATAAGACCGTCAAAATCTGGGACTTTGCAACACGGAAGACAAAGTTCACAATTCCCCATGACAGTGCTGTTCGCTTTGTTAAATATTCTCCTGATGGTAAAAAACTGATGACCAGTACTACCAATGAACATGGTTGGAAATTTCCAGGCCATTTTCAACTCTGGGATTCAAGCACTGGGAAATTGATTACGGAGTTTAAAGGTCATCGAGCCAGTGTGAATGCTGCAGTGTTTAGTGGAGACGGAACTGAAATTATTTCATGCGGTGCAGACGGTCAGGTCTGCCGGTGGAATGCTTCCACCGGAAATCAGTTGAGTAGCGTTATGCGTCGGAATGGTGTGTCGCATCTAGCCTCCTTACAAGATAGCCGATTTCTAGTCATGCAAAGATTCAGTAATGGCGTGTTTATTGATGATGTCGGCTCACTGGATCGTCTGTCAGAATTCAATGTTCCGACGCGATCGATAGGAGATCTCAATGTCTCGTCTAAAGGCAAGCGGATCATCGCTGGCACACAAGAGGGACGTGTTTTTGTGTGGGGTATTAGCGGAGAATAAGCCTTACCGCCGTTTCACCTTTCAGCATACACTGGCCATATCACAGGACGTGTCACTATGAACCTTGCTGTTTGGGGGGATGTAGTTTACTGGTCCTGTTATTGAATGGGGTCGCACAGCAGTAGTTTCTGCACAGGAAAAAACAGGACAAGTAGGTGGAAGCAAAAACAATGGCTCGCAAATCACGAATTGCAAGAGTTGGCTCTCTGAACGCTGATTTGCTGCCAGCCTTTCCGTAGGGTGGGTACTCTAATAATGGATTGATTCTGTTATTCGTTAAGGTCTATTATCAGGCGTTAATTCGTTAAGGCAAAAACGAATGCCATAAATATGATGAGCTACTCAGTAAAATAAGTATCCTCAGCCAGGACCGGTTGGTCGTGCGCAGTTTGTGATTTCCAACGGCGATTTTATCTTTATCCTGAAATCGTTGCTCTATTAACTTATAACTGCCATGTCAGGAGGCGTTGATACCCTGCGTTTCAGTGCCGTAGGTAATGGACTATTCCCAGGAGCCAAAGCACGCGAAAATATCTGGAATGTCGTACCAAACAGCAGTGAAGTTACCTACGATTGATATTGAGTGACCTGCGGAAGGGGGACTCGACTGTTAAACCTGGAGAGCAGCAGGATTAATCGCCATTCTGCAGGTTAGACAAATGCATTCAGCTTCTCCATCCAGCGTTGTACCTGCATTGCATCTGAGTAGGTTGCTCCTGTGGGCACTGCTTCCATTTTACGCACAACACGACAGAAGCAACGTAACTCCTCAGCCATCATCCCGCTGGGTGGGTTGGCACGCACTTCCAATGCCAGGGGCCAGGATGCTTCACTGTCCCAGACAGAGATCGGTCGTGGGTTAGGTTCAATGCGAGCAGACCAACCCACACCAAACACTTCAGTTCTGTCAAACCCGCGTGGCGGCATTCCTGCGGGAGTTAAATATGAGGCAGCAAACGATGCCACCGGACCGCCGTTCCACTTGAGTTGTGCCAGAGCCAAATCAATGTCGCCTGTAGCAGTCCGATGAAATTGTGCACTGAAATGATCCGGTTCCGCACAATCGAGTAGCACCTGTGTCGCGTACAGGTCATGTACCATCGCAGCGTGTAATGGGTTCTCGCCTGGAAAGTTCTCAACGATGCTCGCCGGTCGATGTCGTACGCAATCAATATAAGAAATCGGGCCACGTTCGCGGGCAACTTCCCGCAACTGTTGATACTCACTGTTAAACAGTACGATGTGCCCAATCATCAGGTTACTGGAATCGGGCTGCACCAGTGGGGCAAGGCTTTCCGCTTCTTCCAGATGATCCGCAATCGGCTTTTCCAATAGTACTGCTTTGCCATGCTCGAGGAGTTCGCGCGCGACAGTCACGTGTGACTGCGTCGTACAGGCGACAACCCATGCCTCTGCATCAGACTCCTCAATGGCCTGAGTCAGATTGGTCCACCCTGGCACATCGGGAAGTTCTTTGCTGATTTTCGCAAGGCTCTCCTGCCGACGCGCCACCACCCCCACCAGTTCCGCTTCTGCCAGCCGAGATAACGTCAATGAATGCAATCGCCCAAACCGACCCAAGCCAATGACACCTATCTTCACCGGTTTAAAACTCTTCGCTGCCATCGGTTATCCTCAGGATATATTGATCTTTTGTTCGCAGAGAGACGCAATTTTGCAGAGGGCTTTACAATATAGGAAATCTAATTTCGCCATCAAGGCTCAAAGTCACTAAAATTATCAGGATAGAAACCAGGCGAGACACCGATTCTGTTAAATAGCCCCACCGATCAGTAAATTTTTCAGACATCGCATCTTTGATTCGATCGTACGCGTCTGGAATGGTGGTTTTTCTCTCTCTGGTGAGCTTATTGCTGCAACCACAAGTCTAGATAAGTTTTCCTGATCAATCTAATGCCGACAATTGTGCCGGATTCACAGCGCGGATCACAGGTGTTTTTTGGGTGACTTGCTGCAAAGATCCATGGTGTTGAGTCCCCGTTTCGGGTAATATTATATAGTCAGATTCCGGCTCTTGATTAATCTCTGGACGTATTGAAAATACGAATAGCCGCTTTTTGAAGCGATTTTCAAACGTCGAGACTTTTTAATAGGGCTCTCAGTTTCCTTTTGTCATTGAACAGACTGCTCGCATGAACAATACAATCAATCGCCGCCGATTCATTATTCGTTCCGTTGCCGGATCTCTGGCATTGCCTGGTCTGCCATCTCTGATGACTGGCTCACTTGCAGGTAATTCAACGATTACCGAGTCTCGCGGGGCGGGGGCAGGTGCTCAAAGGTTTGTCGCCGTTGGTAACTTACTCGGTTTTCAACAGAAGCATTTTTTCCCTGAGAAAGCAGGCAAAGCGTTTGAAGAGACGCCGCTGCTCAAGCCTCTCGCAACGAATCGTAATCAGCTCACGGTGTACCGCGGACTCGATCATGGACTTCGCGGTGGTCACTTTGCCGTGCATACATTTCTGTCGGGATTGCTCCATCACGAGTCCAGGAACCGTACAGATGGCAACGTCACCCTTGATCAATTCATCGCTGATGAAGTCGGAAATCAGACACGATTTCCGTCGCTCACGGTCGGCTCTGAAGGCGGTATCCACGGTGGTTGTCAACTCTCATGGACGAAGTCAGGAGTTCGGGTTCCTCCGATTACGGGGCCGGCGGAATTATTCGACCGACTGTTCATAGCGGATTCACAAAAACTTCAGGCACAGAAAGTAAAGGAGAATTCACTCCAAGAGTCGATTCTTGATTCGATTCACGATGAGGCTCGTTCTCTTTCAAAACGAGTGAATAGTGAAGACAAAGCGAAACTCGATGAGTATTTCAGTTCCATTCGTGATGTTGAAAAACGACTGAAGCTCCGCCAGGTATGGGCTGATCAACCTAAGCCGAAGCCCCCATTCGACAAGCCGGCCGATAAGAACACCGTTGAGGACCTGCCCATGCTCTACGAGTTGATCGCTCTCGCGTTACAGACGGATTCAACGCGTATCGCAACTCTGGAAATTGGCGGCAGCTTTTTGCCACAACATCTGGGTATTAATAAATCCTATCATGGCCTGTCACATCACGGTAATGATGAAGAGTCGGTCGGGCACCTGGTCACTCTTGAGCAATATCAACTCAAACAATTTGGGAAATTTCTGACCCGTCTGGATGGCATACCAGACGGGGAGCAAACCCTACTGGATTCGACCGCGGTACTGTTCGGCAGCGGCATGGGGAATGCGAACTCGCACACCAACTCTGACTTACCAATCATTCTGGCTGGAGGTGGGTATGGTACTGGCGAATTCAAGAAAGCCCCCTCGAAGGGTTCAGGCAAGGTTCCGCTGTGTAATCTCTTTGTCGATATTGCTCAGAGAATGGGCATTGAGAAGGAATCATTCGGAACGAGCACCGGAAGGTATTCCTGACGATGACTACGCAGTACTGTGAGATGATCCGGATGAAAGCATTTCGCGCCGTTTGCGGAATAACGATCTGTGTTTCTGTGCTGTTGCCTTGCTCTGCGGAAGAGACGCAGCACAAACACAATCCGGCGGTCACCAGACTTTTGGGCAAATTCTGTCTTCAATGTCATGACCGCGCAACTGCTGATGGCGAGCGCGAGTTTGAATCGTTCTCACTACCGATCAAATCTGAACAGCAACTGATCACCGCCGATGGAATTATCGATCAGGTCACTCTGCGGAAGATGCCACCAGAAGACGCGGACCAGCCGACCGATGAAGAGCGTCTCATTTTAATCGGTGCTTTGCGAGATAGCATCCAGGAAGCTCGAAGCCAATTTGAGAGCACTGGGGGGCGCACCATCATGCGTCGACTTTCCAATCGCGAATATGAAAACACCCTGGCTACTCTGTTTGGCCGGCGTGTCGACACGCTGGGATTAACTGCGGACTTCCCGAAGGAAGTGACCAGTCAGCACATGGACAATATCGGTGAGTCGCTGGTGACTTCCGGGTTCCTGTTGGATCAGTATTTTCAGGCAGCCTCCCGACTGGTCGAGGCGCGTCTTGGCAAACCTGCGATGAAACCCAAATCGTGGCACTTCACTGATAATTTTAAGCAGTATGAAGAACTGTCGGGGCCTCATCGAAGTGTCTTCAAATATCGATATCTATGTCTCTACGAACAACCCAATACAGATACGCGTCAAGGTGGCTATGGACACATCGAAGATTTCCTGGCAGGTGTTCCGGTCTCAGGACTTTATGATATTAAAGTACATGCGCAAGCCATGCACCGTGATACTCACTACGATCCCAAAATATTCCGCATCGACTTTTCAGAACCATTTCAATTGGCCGTTGTTCCCGGTGATGTGACGAAAGGACATATTCATTATCCCCAGGCGATCGAACCGATCCTGGCAAGCAATGTTGTTCCGGATGATAAACCAGAGTGGTTGAACTTTCGCGTCTGGCTTGAAGTGGGACAGACACCTCGGTTCATTTTTCCAAACGGACCTTATGAGTCGCGGGCCTCGGTCATCTCACTCAACAAACGCTATAAAGATGAATTTAAAAATCCGACTGCAGGCGTCAGCCGTACTTCTCTCCTTCGCGAGGGGGCACTGCCACATATCAAGATCGGCGAAATTAAAATCCATGGTCCGATTACAGAACCTGTCGGCAGCAAAGAAGAAGTCGCGGTGTTCGGGAAAGATGGGTTTCAGGAAGATCATGCTCTGGAACAACTCTTTGTCTTTGCGAAAAAAGCCTATCGGCGTCCGTTGCATGAAACCGATCAACGGCGGATCAAAGCCCTTTACGAGCAGCGATTGTCCGAGCAGGCTACGCCACGGCAAGCGGCTCTCGATACATTGAAGATGATACTTTGCTCTCCCTCGTTTTTGTACCTCAGCGAGATCACTCCAGAGGATGAACGCGAGTTGCACCCGTATGATCTTGCCTCCCGCCTTTCCTATGCTCTATGGGCCGCACCGCCTGATAAAGAATTGTTTGCCGCGGCCGCTTCTGGTCGCTTGAAGGAAAAGGATGAATTAAATAAGCAGGTTCGACGCCTGCTTAAAGATCCACGTTCTAATGAATTCGTCAATGGCTTTCTTGACAGCTGGCTCAATCTTCGAACAATCGGTGATCTGCCTCCACCACGTAAAGCTGCGTGGGAATACTACGCTCAGAACTTGCCTGAATCGATGAAACAGGAGGCACGATTATTTTTCCGCTCCCTGCTTGACGAGAACGGATCTGTGGCGAAGTTTCTGGACGCTGACTACACTTTTATAGACAAGAAACTGGCTGATCTTTATCGGTTACCAGAGAAAGACACGCTACGATTGGATGATGGGTTTCAGCGGGTCAAGCTCACAAAGACCAAACAGCGAGGAGGTTTGTTAGGCATGGCTGGCGTGCTGACGGTCAGCGCTAATGGCGTTGATACTTCTCCGGTAACGCGTGGTGTCTGGGTTCTCGAAAATCTGCTGGGAACTCCACCACCGCCTCCGCCTGACGAAGTGCCTGCTATTGAGGCTGATGTCAGTGGAGCTAAGACAATTCGTGAGAGACTGGCAAAACACAGCACGGACCAAACGTGTTACGTCTGTCATCGAAACATCGATCCACACGGTCACGCACTTGAATCATTTGACCCCATCGGTCGATGGCGAGACAAGTACCCCAAACTTAAAGGAAAAGGAGTCGGTCCCAACATCGATCCGACAGGCAAACTTCCTTCTGGAGAATCATTCACTGATTTTGCCAGCTTTAAGCATGTGCTGCTTGAAAACCGACTTGATCAGTTCACCCTCTGTCTGATCGAAAAACTGCTCACCTACTCAACCGGACGACAGATGGAACGGTCCGACCAGTTCGAAATCGAAGACATACTCGAACGTGTGAAAGCCAAACAGTACGGACTGCAAACAATCGTGCTCGAAGTCATGACTTCCCAGATCTTACGATCGCGATGAAACTCAGAGCAAAGTTGCATCGGGTACTATTAGACTGTCGCCAGCCAAGACGCATAGCCAGTCGGACATTTGCGTGACGTGCAAATCACTCTTCCAACACTTCGCGTGGGACCAGATTCATGAAGCGATGAATGCGGAAAGAGGGGATTCTCTGACCGCTGATGAATCACAGGGTTTCCCGTTGGTACGTCGCTATAAAAATCGTTTATTCGACCATTTGCCATAAACGATTATCCGGTATTAATTCAATTCAGAAAAAGATGAATACCATAAAACTGATACCTGGAGATTGCGGTGTGGGTGACGATCTGGATCGCAGGTTCATGATCAGCGAGTAATTCTCTGATGACGCAACGATCGAACTGCCTCAGGGAATCAGGAGACCCGAAACACATCTTCCTGGATCCTGGTGATAAAAGTGTTTCTCTTGATCACGTCGGCCAGGCGCGTGGCTTTCAATTTCTTGATTTCATTCGTTGTGAAGCCGCTGACTTTCTGGTTCTCATACCAGAATCGATCCCCATTTCGAAGCCGCAGAAACTGCTCCTTGATGATTTCTGAAAACAATGGCCCCACAATGGAACCTTTTACAGGAGACTCACAAAGCCCGCCGATCCACAGATCGATGTCGTTGATATTAGTGCCATATGCCTGTTTGAGACGATTGAATCGACTTTCGTCTTTGACAATATTAGCCAGTTCTTTCATGTTTCGAATTTTCTTCAGCCCGTAGTCTACTCGGCACTGGTTATAAGTGGGCAACCCATGATCGCGTCCACGTTGAATATTGATTGCAGCCAGATCCATCAGCATGCCGGAGTGATCAGGATCATTCAGTACGCGGAACAGATTGGAACGGACATCTTCAATCGTCTGTGCGTTAATTTGTTCCATTCTGGTTTGGGCCAGACCTGCCAGAAAGCCATCTATTCCCCGCTTTACGATTTGTTCCGGTTTCCAGAAAACCTGGTCCAGGCGAATAGTCTGCTCATTTCCTCCGCACGGGCAGGCAATCAAGAGTTTCGAGTGCAGCATATCATGACCGAGCCGATAGGCGGCTGTCGAAAATTCATTTGCAATCGAAGCGTCAAGCGTATCGTCATAGCCCCGATATGCAGGAATCGCCTTTGGGCCAAGAACTGCGGGGAGAAACTCTTCAAATGTAATCACTTGTTCCAGCGCGGTGACATAGCGACGAGCACGCTGGTAAATCGCTTCGTCCCGGCCAAGAACCATGATTTCATGTGCAAGCTGAGCACTACGATCACGGGCGAGTTCATCACAAATCCGATTATGTTCACGGAGAAAAAGCGTATGTAGACAAGTTAAAATATTATGTTCATTCGCGCGAACATCGCCTGCCATGAAGAATTTATCAGGCGATTCCTTGATGCGCAGGGGACCCCTGGCGTTTACGATGTGCGGAGTATTAAACGGCAGTAGATCTCCGAATTTCCCTTTCGTCATTTTGAGCCGACCGGTCCCGTCGAGAGCACGCAGGGCGATCGCACGTTCCAGACTTGATCCAAAAACATTACTGGCATCAATATAAGCAGACAAAACATTGACCTGCTGACGTGGCATCCCTTTCACTCCGGTTCCCTCGGCGATACGAGAGCGACGAAAGGGAATCATTGAATTAGGTAGCACGGAATCATCGGCAGGGACTTTGATATTTGCTTCTTCCGGATCGTTATTCCTGCTGCCGGTTTCTGGCCTCTCAGACTCAAGTGACAGATCAATTTCGTGATCCAGAAATTGTCCCCAGGCCCACATAAAGCTTGATAAGACAGGATGCGGTTCCGGGAGAGGAAACTGTGGCGTACAAACCGCATTGCTGATTTTACGAGGATTAGGGGCGTCGCGTAGTTGTCCAATCCCATCTTTGTAATTCGGTTTCGTTCGATTGCGCCTCAACGGCTCACCGGACATGCCCCAGTTCGGGTTCGTCTCATTATTGTTCGATCCATCAAATGATCGGATCTCGATCATTCGGGGAGAGGCTTCTTTGTTAATACCGTAAATTATGTGTCTGGGTTCAATCGTAGCCATCAAAATTACTTTCTATTTAGTGATTATGAAATAGAAAATCATAGTTTGAAGAAAAAAATGTTAAGCGACAGCTTTCCCCTGTTTCACGTGTATCAAACCTGCGGGAATCCCTGAAGACTGGCAACATCGAATTTCGCTTGAGTAAAGCCATCCCCCCCTTAATGGTGCTGATGACTGCAGCTGTACTCAATTATGAAATCAGCTCCCTTATTCAACAGTTAGATTTTCTGGGTCTCGTAGCACACCACCAGCAGAATGCTGATGTGATAAAGCAGTCTCGTACTGCAGGACATGAAAGGCACAAACAGGATTTACCTAAACAGTTAATCTACCTGGGATAACGGCTTTATTTTGAGAAATAATTTAGTGACAGATTTGAAGATAGGCTTCTAAGAACAGAACCGTCATGCGGACCAATTACATGTCATAAAAAAAGGTCTGAAAGAAAAATAGATAATAATCGCTCTGAGTTGATCTGAAATCGATTTATTTTGCGGTATTCAATTGGTGGAAGTATCGTTCCCGAGTCGAGATTGGATTTTCAGAATTAAACCTGCTGTAACCAAGAATCAGAGGTAGTGCTCTCACAGTTAAATCTTCAGGGAAGTCCTTGTTATTCGAATCTAAACACCACATAATATTCCTGGAGTGGATAAGCGTACAACTATAAGGGCACTGGTTATGATAAGCACACCTGATCAAAGACGTGGATTTTCACTAATCGAACTGCTTGTAGCAATCTTTATAATCGCAATATTAATTGCCTTGCTAATTCCGGCGATTCAGCAGGCACGCGAGGCAGCCAGGCGTGCCCAATGCAAAAATAATCTCAGACAAGTTGGTCTGGCACTTCAGAACTATCATAGCGCCTTTCAGAATTTTCCACTGGGCGTCAGAAATCAGAATTTGGGATTCGGTTCCAGCTGGTGGGTTGGCTTGCTCCCTTATCTGGAATATGGAGCACTTTATAATCTGTACAACCATGATATCGCCAGCTGTGGATTCAACCCCCTGAATCCGGCTCTCACAGCGGATGTCAATATGACGGTCATGCTGTGCCCGTCCAGCCCACTGGATGAGAGGGTCAACGGTGTTCTATTGCCGAGTATCAATATGACGATGCCGCATTATGCCGGCATCTCTGGCGCGACAAATACCGGCACTGTTTCAGGGAGTAAGATTTCATTTTCAGACGATCTCTTTCCCGCTTCATCAAATTCCATGTGTTGCTTGCCTTACCTGGATGGCAGAGTTTCAGCCACAGGCGTGCTCGTTCCGAATCGAACTGTCGCGATTCGAGATATCACAGATGGTACATCTAATTCAATTGTGGTGGGGGAAATTTCCAGTACTGTTTTAAAATCTGGAGTGCATATCCGCGTGGATGCGGGTAATCCCAGTGGCTGGGCCGCTGGGACTGTGAATGTCGGGACGCCTCCGCTGTTGCTGGGGCCCGGTGGTTTCACGCCAGCCTTCCCTGTATTTAATCTGACAACAGTTCGCTACCCCATCGGCACGAAGGATGGGGGATTGCCAGGGATTCATACTGACGGGGGGCCTAACAACCCCTTGATTTCTGCTCACGGTGGAGGGACGCAATGTCTGCTCACTGACGGCTCAGTACGTTTTCTGAGCGAAAATATGAATCTGGAGACTTTAAAGCTTCTATGTACCCGTAACGACGGGAAAGTGCTCGGAGAATTTTAACCAGTTAAGGAGTGAATCAGAAATCAAAAACTGAAACCGGAATTGTCTTTGAAGAGTACTCATTTATCCGAACAAAGAATCCTGTGTTTCGCATGATTCAAAACGAAAAGGGCCAACTATGATGAACCGTTTTAAACTCACTATTTTTATGGGAACCTGTCTGTTGTTCTTTTGCCTGGCAGGTAATGCTAAGATGAGCATTGCCCAGGAGAAGAATAGTATTGCCCAGGAGAAGGAGAAGGAGCCAAAGCTGACCACCTGTGTCTGTAATCAGGTTCGCCTCGCGCCCATTGGTGGAGATCTCTGGATGTGGATGGCCTATAAGTATGAGTATGATTCAGACTGTAATACTGCTACTGCTGTCTCAGTAATTGAGTATGATGATTACAACGAAACTGAAACCTATCCACAAGAATTATGTGATGGATCAGGTGGTTGTGGCTCATGCGCGACAGCATTAGTACTAAATAAGAAAGTCCAGAAAAATAGCTCTACGGAACCCCCCATCGCTCACTATATGCATTCTTTGCCAGCTAGTCCGACAGCAAGGTTTGATCTTTATCCCCCTGAAACTAAGCTACATTACGATATTATAGAAACACGTATTTTGCAGTTTGGAAAACCTATGACGGGTGTAAAGTATGCAAAGGTATTTTTCGTATGTGCCTCGAAATTTGAAAATCCAACCGAACAATCTGATGCGTACTATTTCTGGTATGGATTTGAAGTGTATGAAAAATCGGACAAGATTCCAGTAATGCTTCCCTATTCTTATACCAAGAAAAGAGCTGACTATTACTTGGCTGATGGTACTGAAGGTAAATGCCGTGAATACGCTTTTATCAATTATGCTGGTTCCCAATTCCTGATCCGATTTAAAGATTAAGGCAAGCCTGAAGATAGAAATTCAGACTTCCAGAATCAGATAAAATCTAAATAGTGACTTGAGATAATATCTTATTATAAACAGCCCCCAAGGTATGGTTCCTGAGCGATCTTATTTCGGGGGTTGTTTTTTGGAAGGGATAGAGATAGCCAGACGGACAAGGCGAAAACCAATCTCAGAACTTCGACCATAGCGAACTGCTGCTTTAACTGAAAATGAAGCGGTTGGCTTCGCATTTAAGTTGCTGCCAACCTGGTGAGAAATATCTCCTCGGAAGACAGTAAGACCGATAAAATTGGAAGTACGAAATTCTGGATTCAACTCTAGTGCCACATCGGATGATTTAATCTGTTCCGGCGTCGCCCGTGAAGCGGTCCATTCAGCTCCCTTCTGAAGAAAATTCTGCAGGTCAGGATACGCGGGGCGAGATTGAACAATATGTTCGAACTCCTTGTCGGTCATCAATCGACCACCTGCTTCTTCAGCAAAATGAATGGCTAAATCCTGTCCCTTGGGGTAATAAGGCTGGTCCAGAGGTGATTGCCTGGCTGGCTTCGAAGAGGATGTATTCGGGCGAATTATTAAGTAGTCCCGATTTGTGAATTCTCTCGTTGAGACATACAGATCTGGAACGCCATTCTCGGTTCCTTTAATCAATACCATCTCATCCAGCACGGATTGTGTTGGAATAATAATTTCAGGCCAATCGATCGTATTAGGGTCTGACTTTTGCCAGAACCGGTTTTTGGTACTCCCGATGGGGGTTTCGGCCCCGCGGGGAGGGACCTTGCGAAACACGTGGTGAAACCGCGGCGTCCCTTCCAGGATCGCTACCACATAGTATTCTCCAGGAGCCAGACGCAGAGTATTCGGGGTGGTACCATCTGCTTCATACTTGATGCTTGTATCAGGTTCCCCGCTGATCGGATCGCGAGGGTAGACCAGGATACGTGCATCCGGAGGATCAGTTTGGACATTCACCTGCCATTTCCCGTCATCATGCATCACCATCATGGCAGTCATGCCACTCATGAGGAGCAGGCCGATCGTAGTACAGGCGGCGCTTAATAATCGATTCCGTTTAACCCAGCGCCATAATTTTTCCTGCGGTGAAAGTCGGCGTGCCGTGATCGGTTTGCCTTCAATGAATCGCTGCAGATCCGCTGCGAGTTCACCTGCTGTAGAGTAACGATCACTGACGACTTTACTCATTGCTTTCAGGCAAATGGTCTCCAGGTCCCGTGGGACGCTTGCATTCCATTTACGGGGGGGGACCGGTTCGGTATGCAGAATCTGGGATATCATCTCCTGGCTCGAGCTTCCCTTAAAGGGAACCCGATTTGCCAGGAATTCATATAGAATGACACCGAGTGCATAAATATCGCACCGACCATCGGCCGAGGATGCTTTGCCATCAGCCTGCTCCGGGCTCATATAAGAGAAGGTACCCATGATGGCACCAGGGACCGCGATGGTCGACTCCACATCGGTGCGTTTGGCGAGCCCAAAATCAGTGATTCGAATTTGCCCGTCATCAGCTACTAGCACATTATTCGGTTTTAGATCTCGATGAACCACTGCTTCCTGATGAGCCGCGTGTAGTGCTCTGGCAATATCACGACAGATGGTGGTTGCTTTGATAAAATCGACTTCATGGTGACGAGTCCAGTCGCGTAAGGTCGATCCCTGTATAAATTCAGTGACCAGGATGGGAGCCCCGTCGATCTCTTCAAAGTCATATATAGAAACGATTCCCGGATGAGAAAGTCGGGCCGCAGAGCGGGCTTCCCGGAAAAATCGGTTTCTTTCAACTTCTGAGAGTGAAAGGTTTCGCGGAATTTTGACAGCTACGATTCGCTGTAGCTCTTCATCCCAGGCCTTCCAGACCACGCCAAAGGCACCTCTGCCAACTATTTTCTCCAGACGATACCTGCCGATTCTGCGTATCTGCTGATGTGAGTCGGCCAACTGCGAGGAAAAATCCTGCAGGATCTCACTGTACTGGGGAAACCGAGACTGGTATTCATCCAGAGAGATCAGGTTACCGTTTAGACTTCGATAATGAATGTCTAACCTGATTAATTCGGCAAAGATGATCGACTGAGTTTTCCCGGCGGTTTCGTTGAGGTAGCTCTCAATCTCGGGGGGGCGGCCCTGTTTCCAGGATGACTCAAAACTGTCACAGATACGGTCTATAGTAATGGCGACTGCTATAAGATCATCATCTGATGGATCATATGGGAAATTATTCATGACTCCATACTTTTCTTATCAGTCGTACTTTTCGAGTAACTGTTGCAGGGGAAATATCCAATAATTCACAGATTTCTTCATGAGTGTAACCCTGTATCTTATAAACCGCAATTTTTTTCAAATTATCATCAGAAAGTTTTTTTAATGCACGCTGATATTCTTCCTCCATGATCACGAAGTATTCCGGAGAACGGTCTGTTGACACAAACGCTTGAAAATTTTCGATTGAATTCATCGAAACTGGCAACTTACCGTGTAGAGAGGTTCGTTTCTGGGCCGTTTCTCGACGGATATGAGTCACCGCCTTTCTGTGGGTCATGGCAATTAATAACCACCATAATTCGTCTCGATTCTGTACTGAGTCGAAACGCCCCTGTTGTGAAGCAGCCCATACACTTTCGAAAACAGAAAGCACGATATCTTCGGCATCTAGCGTGGAGGTCGGAAAAGTTTTGACACGTGTCTCCGCATAGCGAATCAATTTTTCATAGAACTCATCCCAGATTCTCTGGACAACATCTTTCTGATCTTTACCCAGGGTAGCCAGCCAGTTTGAAACCGGAGTCTCTTCGTTTTTATCCATGTTTGATTTCTGATTTGAAATTGGAATAGAAAAAATGGCCCCTTCAGTATTTGGCATACACAATTCCACCAGTATACCGTTTCGTTAGAGAGTAATCTGCCTTGTTCTATGAGAATTTAAGCCGATTATCCCCAAGTGTTTATCCTCTTCTTTACATGGAGTTTCTACCATCCAGGTTCCCGCGGCGGAGGTATGAGTGACTTTCTAAGGGGAAGAGAAGAAATTGTTGAATCATGAAATGATTCGCACTGAAGCAAGCTGCATCCCTGATGAACTCATTCTTATCAGCAGGAAATTTCAAATTAAATGATCTGCCGTAGAAATGTATTGCGGTTTAATACAAGAGAGATCATCTGCTTGCTGTTCGCCATGTGGGACTCTTCAAGCTCAGATGAATCACGCTACAGGATTAATATATAAATATCTGTTGGGCAGGCGAAAGCAGGAGTCGTTGCTCAATGGATTGCTGTACGTCAGAAGTGGTCAGCGAGATCAGATAAAATCGGAGATGAACGGAGTCAGTGATAATGGTCAGCGTACTGGGGCCGAGTCTGCTCAATTATCACATTCAAGGCAAGGAAGCCATTTCAGCGGTAATATGACTCGCTCACTTAACAAAGCCTGGTATGAATTATTTTCTGCAGTTGATTCGAAAAGAGAACCTGCTCAGGCTCTGACAGACGAGCAGGCTTCTCAACATATTCGACAAAAAAATCTGAATTCCCAGACGGCGTTTCAGAATCCTCCGGAACTCAGTCCCACGACAGATCGAATTCACTAACGAAGAGGTCACGGGAAACGGAACTCCTGGTTCAATATGGTGACCTTCCCCGCCTTACCCGGAACCAGAACTTGGTATATAAACCAGGATTCCGGACCAATTGAGGAGGAGGTAAACATGCCTACCAAGCGTCTTTCTTCCGCACAGATCATTTCAATATTCAGGAAAGCTGATGTCCATCTTGTCCAGGGGATGAGGTTTCCCCGATGTCTAAAAAGCTTGGAATCCACCACGAACGTACTACAAGTGGCGTCGACAATCTGGTGGTTTGCATATGGATCAGTTGAAATGCCTGAAAGAACTGGAGAAGGAAAATTCCCCGCTCGAAAAGCTGCTGGCAGAGTCGGTACTGGATAAAGCTCTTTTACGGGAGGCGGCCTCGGGAAAATACTGAGCCCGTCGAAACGGAGTAAGGCGGTGAATTTCGTAAGCGATTCCCTGGTACATGATCAGATTTCGGAAATTCGAGTCTGTCGTAGTTCTGAAAAACTGACAGACGTGAAGGAAAACAGAGTAGGGCTGGACGAAGCTAATAGCGTGTTGACTTGCGCCGCAATCTGTTCGGCTTCCTCGTCTGAGTCAGCGACTTGCAACCGGTTTGGTAGGTCTCCATCAAGGTAGTAAAGAACCCAGGCACCGTGATGAAGATAGTACGAAACGCGGCCAACGCGCTTTCACTGTGAGGACTTCTTGCGTCGTCTCATCAAAACCTCCTGTGCACAATGTGTGCACCAGGAGGTTTATTAAGTCGCGCAAAAAACAACGCCAAGTCATTGAAATCAACAACTTAGCGCGTTTGGTCAGTTTGATAAGCGGAGAGAGGGGGACTCTCCGCTTTGGTGGTTTCAAAGCTGATTTCAACGCGACAAAAATAAACCCAATGGTGCGTAACTCATTGAAAATAAAACAGTTGCTTACTTCGATGTTTTATCGGTTCTGCAACCACACACTTCATTCAGCTGTTTGGTGTTTGCACCAATTGTGCACCAGCGGTGCACCAACCGAATTTAAACATCCTGACCACCTTCAGGTAATGTATCTTGTACTGCATTAAAACAACTCTGACAAGTACTTATTTCAGATAAATGAAGTTGTTCCGTGCGTGCCTTAATCGCTTCCAGGAGGGGACTGATCTTGTTGTAATACTTCACTATCTCCTGCTCAGGATTCAGTCCAGTATAGTCATTCAAAATATCTTTCACAGTATGCTCCGTCAGGTACCGTAAATCTAAAAATGACACCCCTGCCTCTTTCATCTCCTGTGTAATCGAACCGCGGAGGTCATAAGGTCTACTTGACTCATCTTTTCCTATCACCTGACGCAGTTGTTTTCCAATATAGGCACTGGAGATACCGCCTAATTCTTTAAGAAGGTCGCGAAACGTCTGTTTTTGATCCTGTTCATTTTGAACTGTTCCCTTAGGAGCTTTCAACAATTTTTCCTGGAATCGTCGTTTCAACTCAGAGGCTGTATTAAACAAGTGCTTGTTTGAAAGTTTTCTTTTGCCATATTTCCGGTTCAGAAAAAATGGTCCTTCACTCCGCCCACATTGAGACATTCGTAATAGAGGCATGAGTTCTTTCGGTAAAGGAATCTCAACAGTGACTTTTCCTTTGTTAAAATCAGAACCACTAAATCGGCTGCCAAACCGAATCTGCTGTTTTTCGAAGTCCACATCGCTGATGATTAGACCAGAGACGTCTTCAAAACGGATCGGTAAAACTAAAAGTATGCATAGTGACATGAATTGCCAGTCATCCATAGCATTTAAAAGTTCAATCCTACGATTAAGGGGAATTTTACTCTTTCGAAGAGGGTCTTTTGGGGGCGTACTTCCGATAATGTCCGGGGAGATCGGATTGACAAATTCTGGTGGAAGATTGCGTACATCAGCTCTACATGCCCATTTGAGAGCCATTCTTAGTGTCTCCAGGCAATTTTGAATTTGCCGTAAGGACATCGGTTTTGTGGAAGCATTTGCACTACCATTTCTTGTTACCTGACGGTTTATCAGAAATTCGCGTAACTCAATAGCAAAATCCCTATCGAGAGATTGCGCTGTGGGCCACTTTTTACGGGATCGAATTAATTCTACAAAATCCAGTACGGGGGTAAGTCGATTCAGATAGGTGTTAGCAGTTGTTTTTCCACGGAGTTTCCGTTTTTCGGACAAAAATCGATTCATTAGCTCGCGTAGGATCAGATTGGGGATTTTTTTTGTTTTTAATATCTGCTTTCGCGCTTCACTAGGATGCACAAACGATCCTGATTCAAGCTTATGCAACAGTTGTATCAGCTTTGATTTGGCTTCCTGTGGATCTGCTCCGAGCGTTTCTCCAAATGCCCTTTTTTCATAGCGGCCGCGCGCTATTTTTTTGCCATTTCGTTCCCATATATGGACGTTGACTCCGACACCGGTTTCATGCGTGTGGCCTCCCATGAGTGCCGATCTGACCATTGATCGACCATTTGACTGAGACTTTTGAATGGTCGCTTCCTGGGTGTCAGGGGAATCTATTATCTGACTTTCGTCAGTTTCGTGCGTCTTGTCGCGATCGCTGTGTTTATCAGTATGCATCAAACTTACCAGATAATTAAAAAGGAATTATTTGATCTGGTAAAACTATCGCAAGCACATGGAATATAATCGAGGGAAACGTTTTGGAATTCGTTTCCCTCATTTTGATGTAAATAGGGTTCTGTGATTATGAATACTGATTAAACTATTAGATTCCGTTCTTTTTCCTTTATACTTTAGCAGTTTAGTCAAAGGAGATATTACGTGGCTCAAAAATCTGTTAACACAGTAGAAAATATTATAGCATGGGAAGAGTTAAAAAATCGCTATCCTAAACAGCTTTGCTTAGATGATGATACCGTTTACTCTTTACCAACTGGCCTTATCAAAGCTATCAAAAAACATCTTCCTGGTCTCTGGTCTAAAGAAGATCTCAAGTTTGAGTATGATTTGAATGAGATTGCTGGTATGGGGCTCTATTTAAAACAGCCTTTCCATTATCCCCTACTCCAAGAGTATTTTCCTCCATTGAGTGAGGCTGCAATTAAATTCCAAGAGGAACAGGAACGAGTCAATCAGAAAATACAAGAAGCAACTATTGAGGATATGAAAAGCTATGGCTGCTCTGATCTAATGATCGAAAGGTATTTCAAAGAACAGGAAAGGTATAAGCTACAAGCTCTGGAGCGGCAAAGAGGCTATGCAGGCTGGCTAGTAACGAGTCCAGAATTCCAGCTTCGAAAGTCGGAGTTTATTTGTGAGTGGCGGGATCAGATTGAATTGCGAGGCAACTTTCCAGATATTCCAACTATGGACATGATAAATGACTCGACTCCCGTCCCAACAAATCAAAGACCGTTTTATGCAGAATACACACGGTTTTATTACGATTGGAGCCTGGAGACATTAACTACCCCTTATCTACCATTGCCAATGCATTCAAATCCAGTTGGATATTCTCAGTATAGACAGGATGTTTTTGCTGGATCGGGAGTCACTCTTTTCGTTCCCTGGTATCTTCTCGCAGATCAAGATCTGAAGCTATATGATATTGCAAAACATCATCTGTTGTATGGTCATAAAAAACATCTTAACGGTTGGTTGGACAAAAACAGCAAGGAAAGAAAGAAATGGGGGTACGAAAGATTTGCGACAATGTTGAAGATGTTTACTTTCCTAGAATGTGGTTTGAAAGCCAGATACAAAGGACGCCTCAATCAGAAGGTAAAAAAAATTGACGAAGCGTTTACAGAATTTTTGGAAGGGAAAGCGCTCGATAGTACTGTGTTGGATCGAAAATTAGAAAGTACCAAAAAAATCAGACTAGAACTTAAACGCCGATTGAATCGCTGTACTAAGGCCGTCGATATCGATAGCCCACTTCCAGAAACGGAGTGATTGTTTTTGAGAATAACCAGCTGGTAAACCCGATGATAACGAGCATTCAGCCGGGGACTATTAGCTTTCATTTTCTCAACAATAGCTAACACTCCCTATCCTTAGTATTGAACTAAACCGCTTCGCGGTAGGCTTGGGACCGGCAGCCGTGATTGATCGCTCCGCTGAGGGCTCGTACCCCCGGACTGCAAAGTACAGGTAGGCACCCCGGTCCGTCTGTACGGCCTGTTCCGAATATTCCGATTTGCGCTTCCGCCTTTTGTGAGGCATAGTTTCAGTACCTTCCCGGTCTCTGAAATCTCTGTTTCACGAAAGGTCCAGTGATGACTCCACTCCGGCAGCGCATGATCGAGGATATGGAACTACGGAACCTGTCCCCGAAAACGATCATTCTTTATGTCGACAACGTGTCCCGTTTTGCCCGGCACTTCGGTAAAAGCCCGGAAGCCCTGGGACCGGAGGCCATCCGAACTTACCTGCTGTACCTGGTCCAGGACCGGCAAGTCGCCTGGGGAACCTACAAGCAGGTGCTGGCCTCGCTGCGGTTCCTGTATCGGAACACGCTCCATCGCGGAGAGATCGTGCACGACATTCGCTGCCCCCGGCCCGAGCGGCATTTACCGGAGGTGCTGAGTTTTGACGAGGTGCGCCGTTTCTTTCAGGCGGTGCACTCCTTCAAGCACCGCACCATCCTGATGACGGCCTATGCGTCAGGATTGCGGATTTCCGAGGCAGTGCGTTTACGGATCTGTGACATCGACAGCCAGCGGATGGTGATCCGCATCGTGCAGGGGAAGGGAAAAAAAGATCGTTATACGCTGCTCTCACCTCTGTTACTGCAAATGCTGCGGTACTACTGGTGGGCCGCCCGTCCGGTCGACTGGCTGTTTCTCGGTCCTTCACGGATCAAACCAATCACTGTGGGAACGGTACAACGGGTCTGCCGGGACGCACGCAGTGAAGCCGGCCTGGACAAAGCCGTCACGCCACACATACTCCGCCATAGTTTCGCCACGCATCTGCTGGAAGCCGGCACGGAACTGCGGGTCATCCAGGAACTTCTGGGCCATGCCAGCCTGCGGACCACCGCGATCTACACGCACGTTTCCACGCACCTGATCGGCCGCACCCGCAGTCCACTGGAACTGCTCCACGAGCAGGACCAGACAGACACGCTACAGGAGGACTCATGACGCGTCCCCGGTGGGAACTCGCTGACGTCGTGCGGCAGTACGGAATGGAGTATCTGAAGCGATACACCACGTCCGTCGCCCAGCGCCGCGTCATGCGGGCGCTGCAGAACTGCCGGACTGCGGTTCTGGGCGGGCATGTGGAAACGTGCCGCTCCTGCGACCATCGACAGATCAGTTACAATTCCTGCCGGAATCGCCACTGCCCCAAGTGCCAGGGTTCTGCCTGTGCACAGTGGATGCAGCGGAGGGCAACCGAACTACTGCCCGTGCCCTACTTCCACGTGGTGTTCACGCTGCCGAACCTGCTGGTGGACCTGACGCTTGCCAACCCGCGGCTGATGTACGGGATGCTGTTCCGCGCGGCCAGCCAGACGTTACTGGAAGTCGCCGCCGATCCCAGGCACCTGGGGGCGGAGATCGGGTTCCTGGCCGTGTTGCATACCTGGGGACAAACCCTGATGCCGCATCCCCATCTGCATTGCGTGGTCCCTTCCGGCGGACTGGCGCCCGACCGCACACGCTGGGTCGCGGGACGGGCCGATTTCTTCCTGCCCGTGCGCGTACTCAGTCGGCTGTTTCGCGGCAAGTTTCTGGATCTGCTCAAGCAGGCATTTGCTGCGGGGAAACTGGAATTCCCCGGGCGGCTGGCTTCCGCCGCCGATTCTGCGGACTTCAAGCGTCTTCTCAACCGGTCCGTGCAGACCGAATGGGTCGTGTATGCCCGGCCGCCGTTCGGCGGCCCCGAGTCGGTACTCAAATACCTGGCACGTTACACGCACCGCGTGGCGATCTCGAACAGCCGGCTGTTGAACGTCGCAGACGGCCAGGTCACGTTTCGCTATAAAGACTATGCCCAAGGCAGTCGGAAGCGGACCATGACGCTCGCCGCCACAGAGTTTCTCCGCCGGTTCCTGCAGCACGTGCTTCCGGACGGACTGATGCGGATTCGGCATTACGGTTTTCTGGCCAACCGCTTCCGGACAGAAAAGACCGCGCTGTGCCGCGAACTGCTGGAAGGAGCGGCGTCTCCGACCGAAAAACATTCCCTTGAAGATTCCCCGGTGGCGGGGGAGTTGCCTGCAATCTGTCCATCCTGTGGCCAGGCCGCGCTCCACAGGTCGCAGGAACTGCCCTCCCGCTGGGAGCGACTTCCTGCTCCCATTGCGGTACGTGCCTCGCTGCCGGCTTCCGAACTCTGGGAGGTCTGTGACACATCATGAACTCTCAGGAAGAGAATCTGTTCGTTGTTTCGATCTCTTTTCGCGGAGTGTTTCGGTCGAGGTCTGCGCCGGTAGCGGGCACCGCCTCCGGGAGTCCCCGCACAACCGTCCTCGCAACTACAACCTGTCCTGGCTACTTGTCACGAAACACGAGCGAACGAGTTCGTCGGGAAAAAACGTCCGCAATCACAGAAAAAACAGAACGCTGTTTTCACCCTGCGGTCATTCAATCCCCATAGTCGAAAACGCCCCTGCGGTTCAGTCCAATAGATCATATGCCGCGTGTTGAGTACCCCGAAAAACCGCTCCACCTGAATGCTAACACGCGGCATATAATCCTATTTATTATAACACGTTTTTGCCCAAAATTTAGGTAATTCTTTGTGCCAATATTGATTCACATACAGTTACAAGCGAAGCAGCAGCAAATACTACCGCAAATACAACCAGAAATTGCTTTACCACATTCATCACCATCAACAATGATTGCACCATCACCACATGGAATACAACAACTGGAATAGAGTGTGATACTCTTCTGGTC
The DNA here is from genome assembly GCF_048262075.1 of Gimesia sp. Classification (GTDB taxonomy): domain Bacteria; phylum Planctomycetota; class Planctomycetia; order Planctomycetales; family Planctomycetaceae; genus Gimesia. Next base: position 213,004 of record NZ_JBLXFK010000003.1, on the reverse strand, counting down.
ATTGATACCAGCGGCTGCCAAGAGTGAAAGCTCGACAGCATGCCAAGATCGCTTCAGCTCTTCACCAGTCTGAGTTACGAAGTTACCAGCTTCGCTCAAGTGCGAAGCGACATAAGTCAACACGCTGTCTTTCAAATCTACTGGTAGTGTCTGGTTCTGCGAACCTGCCTCAATACAAAGAGGATTAAATGACGTTCCTCGATCTTGTGTGAAATCTCGAATCGCATCCGTTAGGTAACCGTTAAAAGAATGGAGAGTCTGAATTGAAACTGTTCCCTGGCCCGCGTTTCAATCTACAACTGAAAATAGTATTGCAACTGGTTTATATCGTTATGTTTAGGTGAGGTAATTAGTAAAGAGCAATTCGAGTTTAGACCTACATACCATTATGTTTTGAAATTCCAGATTGAAAACTGGCATCGACTTACGATGCAACAGTCTAAACCATTACTACCCTTAGCTCTTATCCATTTTATGGAATCCATCGAAATACTCGTCTCGTTGACGTTTTTTGAAACTCTCTTGTGCCATTTCGTCTTAGCAAAGTGTACATTAAGGTAGATATATAAAATGAAGGTTTAAGCAGCTAGGAACAGCAGTAATGGATCTGGACCATTTGATCACATTTTTTTCAACCAACCCTTCTGCGAAGTTGCTACGCGCAACTCACGCCGCTTATGTCATTTATTTTCTGAATCAGCACTTTAAGGTGGAAAGTAATCTGGCAACTCCACATTCCATGCTTGTGCAAAGTTTGAAGAGTTATCTGGAACAGATTCACGAAACAGAACCCGAGCTCATGCGTGATCAGGCTGACGTCTATCTCGCTCAATGGTCTACCGGAGAGACGCGTTGGTTGAGACGCTATTTTGACTCACAACATGCGGAATCCGTATTTCAACTGACACCGCATTCTGAAGACGTCCTGAAGTTTCTTACCGATGTCATGGATCATTCACTGGGTTTTATTGGCACAGAATCCCGCCTGACCCGCATCATTGAAACTTTATCTGACATTGTGATTCGAGGTTCTGCTGACCGGGAACGGCGACTTGATCACTTGCGATCAGAACGAGATCGCATTGATGAAGAAATTCTGTCCATCGAGGCGGGCGATATCGTCTCAACTCATAGTTCGACCGCCATTCGCGAACGTTTTTCGGATGTGATCGCCGATTTGATTTCCTTGCAGGGCGATTTTCGAGCCGTCGAAGAATCTTTCAAATCCATCACTCGAAATGTTCAGAAACAGCAATCGGAGGCAGTTGACTCTCGTGGGCAGATATTAGGGTCTGCGCTGGCAGCCGAGGATCGACTTAAGGAAGAAGATCAGGGCGCCAGTTTCCAGGCATTTTTTAAAATGCTGCTATCACAGTCTCAGCAAGATGAACTAGAAAAGATCATCCGACAGTTAGACGAATTGGATGAGCTTGCCTCTCAAACTGAGGGAAAATCTCGTGTCAAAGGTATGATTGGCAACCTCTCAAAAGAAGCTTCGAGGGTTCAGCAAACGACGCGACGCCTGAATTCCACCCTCCGACGTCTGTTGGATTCACGCATCAGCACAACACGCCTGCGTCTGGCAACTGTTCTAAGGGAAATCCATGCGTCAGCAGTGCGTCAGTCGGAATCTCCCTCTGAATTATCCATGAATGTCTTTACGGAACTGGATCTGTATAACGGAATGGAGCGTCCTTTCTGGCAGACGCCAGTCGAGTTTGAGGCGATAGAAATCAAACAGGAAGAACCTGATGACGTTGAACGACTAAATGTTTTTCAAAGACTCGCCGAACTGCAGCGGCTTGACTGGGACGACATGCGAGCCAATATTAACAGTCAAATCGAGTTTAAAGATCGTGTACCACTGCCTGATTTACTGAATGCTTTTCCTCCTGAAAACGGCCCGCTTGAAATACTCGGATATATTCAACTTGCCTATGACGGCGGGCATGAGGTCCATGAAAACGACTTCGATCTGGTCAGAATCACATCAGAGTCTGGGACCCAGGACTATGAGATTCCGCAAGTTGTTTTTCTTTCTGAGATAGAGAAAATAGGGCGTCTCTCGGGGAGTGCCGTCGATGAATGAATTACCGGAATTCCGCGAACGGGGAATAGTAGCAGTGCAGCTACTGCAGGGCGTAATCTATGAGGAACAAGAGGAACACTGGTCGCTTTTATTGAGTCATGAATCAGACTTAACGGATTATTTCTGTGAGATCGGCTTGTCGTTAGTGATTGACCGAACAGAAGGTATCGCCTACCTCCGTCAGTTTAGTGACGATGAACGCACCGGAGGTTATGATCGACTACCGCGTTTATTCAGAAAAACGCCCCTGACATATAATATGACCTTGCTATGTGTTCTCTTACGTGAGGAATACCGGAAATTTGAAGAGGAAGATCTCGACAACGAACGCTGTGTTGTCGAGGTAGACTCTCTCTTCGAATTATGGAAACCCTGTTTTCCATCTGCATCGGATGAAGTCACATTACGCAAGCAGTTACTTGCCGCCATGAAACAACTTGCAAATATCAAATTTGTAGGCAGTATTAAGGATGAACCAGATTCATGGGAAGTCCGTAAGTTATTGAAAGCGCGGATTCCCATCGAAGAACTGGAACGTCTGCGGGATCAACTCACTGCGACCGAAAGCAAAGAGGACTAGACTTCTATGCAGCACTTATTCGACATGCGTCCTGATCGTCCTGGTTATCGGCTGCAAAAGTTGGAGGTCTTCAACTGGGGAACCTTTGACAGTTCAGATGGAAATGTATTCTGCTTTGAGCCACAGGGGCGGACTGCGCTGCTGGTCGGGCACAACGGATCGGGAAAATCAACACTCGTGGATGCCATCCTCACATTATTGGTGGATGGGAAAACCCGGAATTACAATGTGGCAGCCGGTGCCAGGAAAACGGAACGTACTGCCAAAAGCTATATCAAAGGGGCCTACGACCGTACGACTGATGATTTACAGGGAAATTTAACTCGTTATCTCCGGCCAAAGGGAAATATGCTGACGGCGATCTCAGCTGTCTTTAAGGACGAGCAACTGGATCGTTCCTTCACTTTAACTCAAATCCTGTATTTGAAATCAGACGGCTCTGATGACCGCGTATTTGCTTTCTCCACCGCGGTACATGAATTGAAGGCCGATCTACAAGGACTTCAGAAGTCGGACGAAGTTCGCGAACATCTTAAACAGTGTGGTTACCAGACAACGCGTTCTTATGGCGAATACCAACGATGGCTCATTAAGCAGACGGGGATGAGAAGCAAAGCTATCAACATGTTCAACCAGACAGTCGCAGTGAAAGATATTCAAAGTCTGAATACATTTATCAGATCCCACATGCTGGAAGCAGCCAACTGGCAGGACAAAATCCAGGGGCTCCTGAAGCATTTTGATGACTTGAGTAATGCACATCATGAACTGATTCGTGCGCAAAGAGCCCAGGAACTTCTGGTTCCGGTTGCATCTATTGGAAAAAAGTACCGTTTTAAAGCAGAGAAACTCGAGCAGCTTCAACTTCTGTATGCAGCCTCTCAATCCTGTTTTCCTGTATTAAAACTTCAAGTGATTGAACCGGAGTTGGAATTGCTTGAGAAAAAGGAAGTTACTCAGAAAACCATTCTAGAACGACTCACTCTGGAACTGGAGCAGACCAGAGAAACGGTGCGGAATTTAAAAAACGACATTGATCAGGCTGGAGGCGAACGGTTACGAAGAATTCCTGAACTGATCGATAATGAAAGGGTGTTTCTGAAGACGAAAACGCCTCATTTTCATCAGTATCACAATTCTCTCAAACAGTGTGGGGTGCTTGAAGAAGTCTGGGATCGAGAGCAGTTTCAACAGGCTGAAGTCAAATTGCGGGTGCTGCTGTCAACAAATCTTCCCAAGTTAGGTGCGCTGAAAGAACAACGCGAAACTGCCATTGGGGAAAAATCAGCCGTTGAAAAGCAGCTAAATGAAGAACGCGCCGAACTGGAGGCATTACAACAGCAGCGCAGTAATTTACCACCTCGGTTTACCACAATTCGCAGCCGGCTCTGTACAGATCTGAACTTGAACGAGAGTGAATTGCCTTATGCAGCCGAGTTAATCGCCGTCGATCCCGATCAGCGTTCTTGGACAGCAGCCATTGAAATGGTACTGCGCCCGTTTGCTCTCAGCTTGTTGGTACCAGAGCGTTATTACACTCGCGTGAGGGCTTACATTGAAAAGCAGAAACTGACTGACGCTAAAGGCGCAGGATTGCGTCTGGACTATCTCTGTGTCGGTAATGTGGCTGAAGGCAGTGGGGATCGAATTCCTGCCAGTTCGCTTTACCACAAATTACAATTAAAACCAAAACACCCTCTCACCCCCTGGGTGAAAGAAGAAGTTCAGCAGCGTTACAATTTTCAGTGCTGTGACAGCGTTGACGAATTTGATCAGGTTTCACGAAACGCTCTGACGGCCAACTGCCATGTGAAATTCAATCGGAAGCGACACCAGAAAGATGACCGAGACCGGACCACCGATCCCCGCTTTTTTGTATTGGGCTGGAATAACGCTGAAAAGAAAAAGTATGTCTTGCGGCACATTCAGGAACTGAATGCGGAATACGAAGCTTTACAGAATCAGATGAATTCGCTGGAAGATCAGCTTGAGGAGTTACAATCGATCAGCCAGGCTGCAGAGTTTGTATTGAAAATTACGGATTTCGACCAGATCGACATTGCACGTCACCAGACAGCGATTGACACTCTGAAAGCAGAAAAGAAGAAACTGGAAACATCAAACAATACAGTACAGGTTCTCAAGTATCAATTAGAGCAGGCGAAGGAACAGGAACATTCTCTCAGTGCAGAGCGGGATGAAAAATTAGGTCAGCATGCCAAGCTAGAGGATAGTATTACACGTGTTAGGACACTGCTGGAAAATACGAATGCTGACATCAAGAAACAGCATGAGAATGGAAATTACCAGCTACATGAGAAATATTTTCCGGAGATTGCTGACTCGCTCAAGGCGGATACCCTGGCAATCGACAATCTGGAAAGCCGTATGCTGGACTGGAAAGAGAAAACTCAGAAAACAATTGACAAGCTGAGAGAGCCCCTTGATCGAATCAAAGAAAAACTGATTGAGGTAATGTCGAAATACTTGCGAGAATTTAAGGAAGAGGCAGACGATCTCGATGCCAGGATTGAATCGTTAGAGAGTTTCCTGGGATTGCTGGAGCAGGTGCATGAGGAAGATTTACCTCGATACGAGAGGCAGTTTAAAGACAAGTTAAATGATCAGGTCAGCCAGGAAATTGCATTATTCAACACAGAACTGCGGACTGAGCAAAAGCAGATTGAAGAGAAAATCCATCAGCTGAACAGTGCACTGAAGAAAGTGAATTACTCTCCGGCAACATATATGCGATTAAAACCGTCGCACGTCAATGATCGCGAGATCGAGGATTTTAAGCGTTCATTGCGAGAATGCCTCGACGAATCACTGGAACAGACTCCCGAAGCTAATGAAGCCCGGTTTCTACGTATTCAATCCCTGGTTCAGCGACTGTCTGACAAAGAAATGTTGAGCTGGAGAAAAAAAGTAATCGATGTCCGAAACTGGTATAATTTTGTTGCAGAAGAAATTGTCATTGAAACAGGAGAAACCCGTAGCAGCTATGATGGCAGTTCTGGTCAGTCTGGTGGGGAAAAGGCCAAACTCGCCTTCACGATCCTGGTTGCCGCATTAGCCTACCAGCTTGATATAGATCCCGACGGAAATACTCCCGGTCGGTTTCAGTTCGTGGTTGTGGATGAAATGTTTTCCAAAGTTGATGATCAGAATGCAGAATATGCCCTTAAACTCTTCGACCAGTTCGGACTACAGCTTCTGATCGTAGCCCCGCTGGATGCCAAAGCCCGCGTGACCGAACCATTTGTGGATCGCTATTTATCTGTAGTCAAGGATGCGGTCACCAGCCGCTCAAAATTGCTCAGTATGACAGCACAAGAATATCAAAATGAGGTCCAAAAAGACTCCCCTAAGAGCCGTTCCCGAAATTCTCCGAGTCCAAAGTAGAAGAGGGAGGGAATTAATGCCATTAGTTTCGCCTGATCAGATTGCAGATAAAGTCATCAAGGCTTATCCTCGTTTTTTAAAGAGTTGGGTATGTGGGGAAACTGAAAACTTTTTCCCCTATCGGGTGAGAGTCCGACTTAAGCTGGACCCACAAAAAACTAAAGAGACGTTTGCTGCCCATGAGTTATTGCTCTCGCATTCAAAAAACCAGCGTGGTTGGGGTTATACCGTGCATCGAGAGAAGATACGGAAACGTGATCTCGGTACAAATCTAGTTCCCACTGCGATTACTGTCGATACGCTCGATGATTTTCTTCGTCTGGCAAAAAAACGAGCAGATTTTAACAATACGCAAACAGTTGCCGAAAAGGTGCGTCTCGCCTTTCCTCAGTTAGAGGACTGGCTTCTCTCTGAAGTGTCGAAATTGGCGAAGCTGGCAGACTCAGTTGACGGATTGATTCAAGTTTCTCAGTATCTCATCACACATCCCATGCCGGATTGTTATATTCGACAATTGCCGGTTCCCATAGACACCAAATTTGTGGAACGGCATGAATCAATTTTAAAGCAATGGCTGGATAAACTTCTACCAGCGTCCGCGATCAATGTGAATGAGACAAGATTGATACGTCGATTTGGCTTTCGAGATGGTCAGACACACCACTCCCTGCGGTTACTTGATGCCGGGTTATCTGAAGAATTGAATCTGCCATTTGATGAGTTCTCGCTACCGTTGCGCTATCTGGCGGCCTTGGATGCTAGAAACACCTGCGTATTTATCGTTGAAAATAACTTGAATCTGCTGACACTACCTTCGTTTCCACGTGGGTTGGCCATTCGAGGTGAAGGAAACGCGGTCACGCGACTGGAAGAGTTGAGTTGGCTGAATCAGAATCAGTTACTTTATTGGGGAGATATCGATGTGGAGGGCTTTCTAATTTTATCATGTTTACGAAATATCTTCCCGCATGTGCGAAGTATCATGATGGATCTGGAGACACTCCACAGGAATAAAGCCGCTGTTGTCAATGGAAACCCGACCAAGCCAGACTTACCCGTCAATTTGACCGAGCAGGAAGCGGAAGCATTTGAGTATTGCCTGAAAAATCAACGTCGGTTGGAACAGGAACGGATACTTCAAGATTTTGTTGAAGCAACAATTGGGACGATCGCGTCAGGAGCAACTGCCTGGTCTTAAATCCCATGATAATTTTTTGATTTATAAGGTAATTTCTAAGGCAATCATTGCATTCTTGTGAGATGCCAGAAATTGCCCAATCAACTTGAAGGGTAAATAGCTTCACATTTTTGAATCAATCGTCCAATTCCTATAGTAAAATCTGTTTATCACCTCTTTCAATTTTCAGCTATTTAGAATTACGCTATGAAGATTGACCAATGCTCACGAACAGAGAGAAACAACTACTCCAGGAATCATTAAGATCTATGACAGCCTCACATGCAGCTCTCGTTGCTCAGATGGAAGAAGATATTTCCATCTTGATAAGTAACTTGGAGTTTGATGGAGATGCCAAATCAGATTCAAGTACACAGCCCGTTGTAGATGAAGCGACGTTCTGTATTATTTGGAAGGATCATACTTGCTATCTTGGTAACACGTTACTTTTCTGGTTATTTCATCGCCTCGCTCAATCTTCTATTCAATACATCGCACACGTTGATTTGCTGGAAGATGTTTGGCATTGAGAGCGGCAATCTTCATCAATTCGTGGAGTTGCCAAAGGCAATGTCAGGTGCTGGGACTTTGGGAGTAACTAGACCGCATCCAATATTCCTCTGAAGTGGTTGCTTCAATGCTAGTTCTTGTTAAAAAGCACCTCCTAACTTTCCCCAGTTCTTTTCGAAGTAAGTTTCAATACCATTCCCCGGCCTATAGATAGGGTAGATTGCCTCAAACTCAACCCGAGCCGTATGATAAGAGTCATTGTTGATTACGCATAAGCATTTAGCGAGAAACAATAATGCAAGAGATGGTGCTCTGGACTGTCCCTGATTACAGTGAATAATAATTGTTCTCTGTTCAGTCCAATGCTTATTTGCAAATGTCATAAAGCTGCTAAACAAGTCAGGCTTAAACAGTGGCACAGGAGGGTCAATAATATTTAGGTATAAATCATATTCCCGTTCCAAAACCAAATAGTTCGGATGAGTATTTGGCAAACTTCCCTTATACCCGACTGCGAGTTGATGACATGGGGTCTTGCATGCATGTATCACTGCAAATTCAGCCGAGCCAGATTGGCATGATTCTTCATTTGTTACAAAAACACGTTCATGAACTTCTTGCATTTGATCTCCTTGCAGATTTAAACGACCATCTCTAACGGTCTATCATTTTGAATTTATCGATTGTGTATTACGAATTCTACAAGGTCATGCTATAAGTCAATCATCAATCGCGTTTAATCTTGGTGGATGATCACGCCAAACCTCTGGGGCACGATATGAGAATAAAGTTCTAGTGATATAATCTTGGGAGCTTTTGTAACCCGGATGATTGGCTTGTTTTCGACGAAACATGTCTTCAAATGAACTGCAGATACCAGACTGTTTTTCTTTGTACCACCCTCCCATATGACCAACTTCAGCAGAAGCTAATGATTCTCCAATAAAATCAAGAAGTGAGTATACTTCGGACTTATGGTGCTTAAGTCCGGCAGGAGAAAGATCGGCTAGAGAACGAAGCTCTTTAACAGCATGATTAAACGACTCGCGAGCTGTGGAATATTCGATATACTGACTGCTTAAAAAGTTGAATACTTCTGTAGTAATAGTGCAGCGAAATGGAGCAAGAAATTCAGATGGATTTCTTGGCGTTTGGGGAAGTCGATTCCCAAGATAATCCATGAGTGAGATTCTATGAATCTGAAACAGCTCAATGCTGCAGCAATCTGATAAATAATTGGAAATAGCTTTTCTGGTAAGAAACCCAATCCTATCGCCAATGTGTTTTTCGTCAGGCATTCTTAGTTTTTGCTTATGTAATGAAGCGACGATGCTAAATGCAACTCGACGCTCACTATCAATGTCCATAGTGGAATTTAACTGGGCAAGAACTTCCTCAGAATCTTTAATTATTTCACCGTTCCAATTGGTGTCATAAACTTGGCTTGCAAGACCAAGAGTAACTTTTACGGAACTATCCAGCTTCGACAAAAAACACCTCCAATCATATCAAGTAGTGCTTAGTGCTCTTGTGAAATACGCTTTACCATCAAAATAGTCAGATTCTGGACTATCTTTAATGGAGTGGTTCAGAAATTTCCTTTTGTCGTTATTCGACTTTCGTTGTTAACCTTGTAGGGGTGATATCAAAACTGTCCAAAGAATCTCTGCAGCACCTTGTTGCGTAAGTTGATCCTTACTTTGGTCACCAAATCCATGATTCGTGGACGCGGACAAGCCAAGCGACATGCCATCGTCGACGATAGTTAGCATATTATTGAAGGAGTTTCCTCGACTAGACTTGTCAGAACTGTAAACGATATTATTACCACCGAAGCTACCAGAAAGACTAATGGAACATTCGGATTTACTTCCGCCATCTTCGTAAATCGTTGCAGTAAATGTATTCCCATCAATACGTTTGAAATTTGTCTCAATTGAATCATTTCTCAACTCCAATTCACTGAGTGATTCTTCAAAAAAACGTGCAATATACAGGAATGTTTCCTCACGGAATTTGTCTTTGTCACGTTCCGAAAACTGCTTTTTTATCCTAAGGTTACTTGACCGTGGTTTTTCCGAGATGAGATGGGCAATTCCAGTTGGCATCTTTTGCATAGTACCGCTTTTTGTATTGGATTGAACTGCATGGCGAATGGCAGTTGTTACTTGCAAAAATGCATCGTGCACATTTGGAAATTTAGAAATCGGTCTACCGTCTTTAGGCGTTGCTAGCAACTTTCCGAACGGTGTCGAATGCCAATCGCAAGGATCGACGATCACGGGGATTACACGTGATAATCCTTGTTCATGCCTTTCCATCGCACGCGTCATTTCAACGTCATAGCAATAATTCGAGGCAAGAAAGTAAGGGCTGACTAAAAGGAGGATCATATCGGCTGACTCTAATTGTTCACTAATTTGTCCGTCGAATTCGTCACCCGCGACAATTCGACGATCATGCCAAGTTTCGATTACAGCTTGACGTTTTAGCATAACCAAGTGAGTCTCCAATTCATCTCGGATGACCTCGTCTCGATGCGAATAGGAAAAAAATAACTCAGTCATTTACAACATCCTGTGAAAGAGAGAGTCAAAAATGTGCGATTTGTCACACACAAGAGAGACAATAGGAACTATCTTAAAAATATCGTCGACAGTTTTGGTGACTCGGTGTATTGGATATGAAGCCAAAAGACCCAGATAATTAAGGTTAATTTTTGCGGCAGATCGGTCCTCAACCGGCCCGTCGAATAATTCGGATCGGTTCCACCCGTGAACTACTACACTTATCGCAGCAGATCGGATAGCCGGGAACATCCCTTTCGTCAGGGTCTTGTCGGTCAAGAACCTTGACCTCAAATCGGTAGCCGCACATTTGACATATAAATAATTTAATCAACACCTTTTCAACTCCTTTTAGTATGAAAGTTCTTAACGAAGACCACATTTCTACTTCGATGTGATTACTGGAAATACGTAGTTAGGAACTCGTCGTCAACAAGTGTCATTTGAAAATTCTTTTCAAATCACGCTCAAATTTTTCAAGTGACCGCTGAGCACTTGGACCACCGTTTCCTTCAAAAACAATTTCACATCCGCAAGTGCAACGTTTTGATCTTCCATTCTTCATTTGATCAAGACGTTGCTTTAGTACACGGCTGCAGTTTGGACATTTAATCTCGATTTCAAGTTTTTTCATATCTACTCCTTTTTGAATGCACTTCAATACTTGTGTTCTCACAACCAGATTATCGACCGAAGTCGATAACAACGTGCCAGTTGCCAAAATAAGGATACTTTTTTAAGATTTTTTAAAAATGGGGACCATCCTCGTGGTATAAGAAAAAAAGTACCTCCCTACTAGTAGTGCGAAATGGCGTTACAGGAATCTTGAAATTCGAGCGGATTTTTCTTGCTGTAACGCAAATTCGCTTATATAAGAAGAGGATTCATGGCTATCAAACGAGATGACTTCAATGGATAAAGCATCCCAACCAACTAATTTGAACGAAGATATCATCCTTCGGGCTTGGGATGATGATGAATCTGTTCTCGGCCAACTCGTTTTGGATGATGCAGGGACTTTGGAACGCGCTATCGCAAACGAATTTCGGCGTCTCTCAGCAGAAGAAGTGGCAGATGTAATTGCTGAAGCCATAAAGCGTTTTTGGGAATGGCGTCATAAATTCGATGGCCAGCGAAGTATTAGAGCGTGTTTGTATCGAATAGCGAACAACGTAGCATCCGAGCTAGTTTCAGGAAGACTTAAATGGCAGAAATCTCGTAACTTAGAATCTTCAGTTGATCAAGCTCAGTTTGAAGAGTATCAAGATAATTCCGACTCGCGCTTGGATGAAATTGAGATAAAGCATCCTCAAATTTGTGACGACCTTTATCAGGTAATTCAGCAGCTTTCTGAGATTCAGCAAGCGGTGATTTGGGCGTATGGGCTTGCAGGGGACTTTGAGCTGGATGCCTCGGATCTAGGGCGCGAGCTGGGAAAAAAGTATAAGAATGGCGTTCCCATTCCAGCAGGAACCATACGTCAGCACAAGAAGAGAGCCAAGGATACAATCACCAGCGAAATGAAAAAACGAGGCTACGACCTTGAAAGGTTAGGAGTCGGGAGATGACTATCGAAGACAAGGAGAAGATGTTTGACAAACTGGTCCGAAGATCCCTAGTTCCCAAGGGGTTTCGTCCCGAATCCGATGAAGGCATTGAAGAGATGCTTGATGCGTTGGGGAAGTGCGAATTGTCGGAATCGAAAAGTAATCAAATGCTCCGAAAAATTCGCGGACAGGAACCCATGATTTGGGATAGGGAAGAGGGTTCGACACCAGTGCAGCATGATGATTCAACCACAGATTTAAGGGAAATGGTGGAAATGTTTCGGAGTAAAGGAGACGACGTTCCACCAGAATTGCAGAAGAAGCTGCGTGAGTTAGAGCAACAAGCAGCAGAGGAAGCGGACGAAGATAATGGTGAGGGTGGTAACGATGGCTGATAGTGTGGATTGGAAACAGATCTACTCTGCACGTCAGCATGCCACTGAGGAAGGTGAACGGATTGCTCTCGCCTACGAATTTTACACCCCTCCCGTTGATCCACTTAGGATAATACATGCTGAACGTAGATTGATCCATGCCGTAGGAGACGACTTTGGGAACGCTTTCGATGGTCGGATTAAGTACATCGGGCCACGTTTCCTAATTTGCTATAACACCCGTTACAACGCATGGCCGCATATCGGATGCCATCATTCGAAGGTTCTATTCACAATATGCCATGAGTTGGGACACTACTTCATCGAGGAACATCGTAAAATTCTGGTTTCGACGTGCACAGCCCACGGATCCCAAACAGAATTCGTCTCGGACTTACTAATCGAGCAACAAGCAGATTGCTTTGCGAGCGGGCTGTTGATGCCGTCAAGACTCTTCCGGCCACATATTAACAGTACGAATTTTCCCACAATTGACAAAATTAAGCAAATTCGGCGAAGTTTTCAGGTCTCACTGATTGGGATGCTTGTTCGATGGACTCAGCTCTCAGATTTTCCCTGCGCCACCATCGCAATCAATGATGGCGTGATACAATTTGGATGGGCCAGCGAGGAATTTCGACGAATCGGGGCTTACAGGATTCGCCGAGGTGAAGAAGTTGAAGGGCGTGAGATGCAGAGATTTGCGAGACAAGACCCAACTTTTTCAAAATATCGTGAAGGGAGTGGTACTGGCGCCGTTATAAACTGGATCGACTATGATCAGAAACGCCTCGACACGATGGAGCATTACTTCGCGATTCCATACACTAAGACCATTTGGGTATTCCTGTTTGTAGACGAGAATGACTTTCCAGAATCGGATTTCTACTAGTTCGACTGCGTCGGTCATCCCCACCAACGTATCTAAAACGACATTGATCCAATTATCCTAAATTGATCAGCCGAAGCGCCGACAGCCCAAACCAAAGTCAATGGAGCAAACCTGATTCCAAGAAAACGTAGGACTTCTCCCGACGAATATGGAGTCGGTATTAAGGTTCGTTTTCGTTTACTGTATGGCAAACGACGACTTTCGCGAACAAAAATGAGCGGTTGGACTGGCATGGATCAACTTCAGATCAAATCGAAGTGACATGAAACGGTTTAATGGTCGTTTTACGACATTTCCGTGAAACAGCGATAGTTTCACGAGTTGATGATGAATTAGTCTGTCCGAAACGGTATAGAAAGCTTGATATTCTTGTCTTAGCAGGGGAGCCCTACTGACCGCTTAGTGCTTGCCCACGATTACCAACTCCACCAACGCCCTGGCTTATATCACGGACATTACTCAAACCACCGGAAAGTACCAATCCTGAAACAGCAACTTCAGCTTGGCGTAGGTCGACAAGTGATCTGATGAATTTAATATTCGTTTCGAAATATGTGCGGCGTGCGGTCAAAACTCGCAGGAAATCAAATTGCTGTTGACGATACCCCTGGCTCGTAAGATCAAGATTTTCCTTAGCCTTTGGAAGAATATCCTGCTGATATTGTTCCACTTGCTTCTTGGCCTTTTGGTAGTCGCGAAAAGCAGCAGCGAGACGGACTTGGAGTGAGAGCTGTAGTCGTTCTACATCACCTAATGAGCGATGATATTCAGCAGCAGCCATATCAATATTGCCTTGATTGCGATTAAAGATTGGTAGAGGAATACCAACCTGAACATTCGCAATGTCATCGCCGGTTTCGTTATCGCGTGCCACACCAATTTGGGCCATTAGATTCGGTATATTTTGTGATTCCTGGCGAAAGATTTGCTCACGAGCACGACTGACTTTTGCATAGGCAGCTTGCAACTCTGGACTGTTTGTTTGTAATTGCTGATACGATTCTTCCCAAGTTAAATCTGTAGATTTATTGTTTAGAACATCACTCAATGGAGCTTCCGTTAACTCTGGCCTCCCGACCAAGCTCGCTAGTTGTTTCCTGGCAGCTTCGTGATCATATTCTGCATTCTGACGAATGATGCGAATTTCGCCGAGTTGGACTTCTGCCTGCAAAATATCTGGTCTTGCTCCTTCCCCAGAATCAAACAATTTACTAGCTATTTCAACTCCTTCTTCAGCAATCTTTTCCAATTGAAAAGAAAGTTTGACGCGTTGCTCGGCTCCGAGGGATGCAAAGAATTGTGATTGAACGTCATTACGAACCCGGTATTTTTGAGTCTCCAGTTCCCACTGAAGTTGCTGGATATCATAGTCTGCAACAGCCTGGTTGAGACTCAGTTTGTTTCCCGTAACGATTGTCTGGGAGATGTATCCCCCCTGTTTTCCAGAAGTTCCATCAGCACCGATTTCCTGTCCCTGATAACCAATTGTGGGGTTCGGATAAAGCCCAACCTGTTTTTTGATGCCTTGAGCTTTGTTGATGACAGCCAGTGCTTGTTGCAGGGTAGGATTGTTTGCCATCGCCAACTGCAATAATTCTTCGACCGTCAATGCGACTTCCGTAGTTTGTAGATCGGCATTTTTATCTGTTGCAAGTTGGTCGCCACCCACACCAGGCGCTGGTGGAATCGCATTGAAATCTGGATTGAACGTTGTTTGTATCAGTGTATCCAGATTAGCATTACTGTCAGATTTGTTAGATACCTCGGAAGTCTGAATAAATTCTGTATCATCTGATGAATCAAGGTAGCCCACTGTCTTTGCAGATATATCTTCGGCATCACTTGGGGGGACCAAGGGCGCAATATCTGTGGAACTTTGACGTTTGTTGTGTGCTTTGTATTCTTCCATCTCCAAGGTTTGTACCCCTGTAGATGGAACTGCGTACCGAGGCTTTTCATTGTGGGCACACGATACTAATAATATGCATGGCAGAGCAAAAAAAAATCTGAAAAATATCTGAATCCGTTCCATAACCGACTCCATAAATCTTGTAAGAAATCAACCAACTGGTTGAAAGATAAATTGTGCAAACGAAATAATTAATTGCACAGGAGTCTATACAAGATATTTTGCCAGTGTATCGACGATGGAAAAGGATTTAGTGAAAGTTGTGCGAGACTGCTGACTTTTGCAAGGTTGTAGGCCATACGCCACGGCGTCTCGGTTGACTGGCAAGGAGATATTTACCAAACGGAGTTCGATGTCAGTTGTATCTACTCGTGCCACATTTGCTGTGCCCGTGCAAAATGGGCATGGTGGGTGCGGGGTTTTCTTTGAAGGTGCTGGCGATTTATAAGCCTGATATTGATCTGAGCGATCATGGACACTTTGGTTGCGAACTGAGAACGTGGAATCGTCGCAGCAGGTACAAGTGGTATCTTTACTATTTACGATTTTGGCACAAATATTGGTAAGCGCACGGCATGGCATCACAGCTTGTATAAGAATTACTGTGGAAAAGCTGATGCAAATCAACTTACGTTGCCACGAAGCCATGAACAATCCTTCCTTGTGCAATTCGACAAACCACGTCCTTCTACCTTTATCGGTTTTTCGAATTGTGCAAGATAAACAAAGACTCCAGATTCACGGGATAAAGCTTTTTATAGATGCTTG
The DNA here is from genome assembly GCF_048262075.1 of Gimesia sp. Classification (GTDB taxonomy): domain Bacteria; phylum Planctomycetota; class Planctomycetia; order Planctomycetales; family Planctomycetaceae; genus Gimesia. The sequence goes on along the minus strand of NZ_JBLXFK010000003.1, from coordinate 197,186 downwards.
CTACGCCGTAAACCCTGCATAATCGGGAATGTCAGCGCCACGACTATCGAAATGAACGGCAACTTCGAGTGGGTGTACGCGCTTGGTATCCGCTTAGAACTAACCCCTTGTTAATGCAAGAGTTTATGAGAATGGGACTTTCTGAAGAACTCCTCATCTATCTCCGCCGCAGGCCGATTCGAGAGGAGTTAACGAATCTGACTACCCGCTCCAAACGAGTTTTTGGAAAAGAATTGCTGGAGAAAATGGGAAAAAGCAGACGATCATCATTAAGGATGCAACTTTTGGGTCTTAGGATTGCTTGGTTCTACGATGACCTTGACTCGGATTCCTTACCCAAATACAATATATTTGTCAGAAATAATTAGGGATTCCTCACCAAATCTAAAAAGGCAGATCTATTTCGTAATGTTCCATTTAGCCATTATCACGCTCATCACATTCCGTGTGATACTTTGCCCACTTTTTTGTGTGGGCGAAAGTGCGATTGGTAGTGGACTTCAGGATGAGGCTGTTAGCTGTGCTTGCGCCAAATCTAACTCTGGACCATGCCACAGCAATGAGCGTCAAGCACCTGTGCCATTCGGCTGCCCTTGCGACTCGAAGTTTCCGTGCGATTCCGGTTGCGTTTGCAAAGCCGCACCCGAATTGAATGGTCGGACAGCGACCACGGACTTTGAGCTTTCACTCGACTTTGCTCCAGTTTGCATGCAAATCGTGAGTTTTTCAGAAGTTCGCGCGATTCGCCACGAGGTACATTTGCCTCGCCTTGATAACGGGCGTTCTATTCGCCTCGTTTTCGCCTCTTTGTTGCTCTAGGCCACTGCTGCCTCCGTTCGCTAGCAAAAGTAACTCCGTTTCAGTCCGTAATTGGATTGTTTGTTGAGTTAATGATTATGGCTGGCGTGCATTCCCTTGGTTAACGCTTGGATTGTGATTGCCTCCATCCTTGCTTGTCCACGTTTAGTCAGTAGGAGTCCTACGATGAGTCACTCATTTATTGATGCGCCTGTGCAAAAACCACCCAATAATCCCCCCCCCCCCCAGTCATGTGTTAACGGACGTGCGGTTGAGCCAGCCGAAAACGCGAAACGTGTCGGTCCGTTCTGGCGTCTTCTGTCTGTCATATTGGGTGGGATCGGACCGTTATTTGTGCTGTCTACATTCACAGTCGTGTTTTACTTTGGTCACCACTACGATTGGAAAATGCCAAAATTCGCTGAGTTAACCGGATCAGCAAAAAAGTCAGTTGCGGACTGGTGTGAAGAACACAGCGTACCAGAATCAAAATGTGTCGAATGCGATCCGACACTAATGCCAAGGGGAGCGGACTACGGATGGTGCCCCGAACATGGCGTTCACAATTGCCCGTTACATCACCCTGATGTTGCAGAACTGAAGGAAACGCCCGTTGTCCTTGCTGCTGATCTCAAGCGTGCAGCCCATGCACTTGCACTTCGTGATCGCAAGGAAAATAACAGCGAGTGCAGGGTCTATAAAACGCGAATTCAGTTTGCCTCGGTAGAATCAGTTCGCCAGGCAGGGGTCGATGTTGAACTCGTCGAACGTCAACCTATTATCGAGTCAGTGTCCGGCAGCGGTGAGATTCTTTATGACCCGACGCGATTAGCAGGACTGGCCTCACGCGTATCAGGAACGATCTGGCTCGTGCACAAAAATATTGGTGATCGGGTTCAAAAAGGAGAGTTGCTTGCGATAGTCGATGCTACTCAGGTAGGTGAAGTCAAAATACGACTACTCAAGGCACTCGCCGAAGAGCAACTACAGCAAGAGAACGTTTCGAGGTTGAGAAAAGCTCGCAATATAGTACCAGGAAAATTAGTGCTGACTGCAGAAGCCGCCTACAAAAAGGCGCGAGCAGAGGTTGTTAGCGCGGAACAGATGCTCAGAAATCTCGGCTTACCGGCGGATGTCAAAATATTGCGAGGTTTATCGGAACACGAGGCGATGAATCGTCTACGATTCTTAGGAATACCTGACTCATTCCAATCCAAGTTGAGTGCAGAAATTAGGACAGCAAACCTGCTTCCCATTTACTCGTCGATCAACGGTGTGGTTGTTGATCGTACCGTGACACCCGGCGAGGTCGTTGACCCATCACGTATTTTGTTCCGCGTGGCGGACATGAGTCAGATGTGGCTGACGCTGAATATTCCCTTAGAGCACATGGAACAACTTGCAATTGGCCAGACCGTCCGCTTCCGTGCCGACGGGAGCCGCCACGAGGTCGAAAGCAAACTCGATTGGATCAGCACCTCGACCGACCAACAAACCAGAATGGTCCAAGTTCGGGCCGTGCTGCCGAACCCGAAGGGACGGCTTCGTAATGAGACATTTGGTACTGGCGAAGTGATTCTGCGACAAGAACCAGACGCGATTGTCGTTCCAACCGGGACATCCCACTGGGAAGGCTGTTGCCAAGTCGTGTTTGTCCGTGACAAACATTACTTCGACAGCCCTGACAGTCCCAAAGTGTTCCACGTTCGCTCAGTTCGTTTAGGAGCATCAAATAATAATTACACGGAGGTGATTTCTGGAGTTCTGCCGGGAGAAGTTATCGCTACTGCTGGTAGCGACGTGCTACGAGCTCAATTACTGAAGAACAACCTAGGCGAAGGCTGCGCCTGCGTAGCGGAATAGGGAGAATAAGGATGCTTAATTGGCTCATTGATTTTTCACTACGACATCGTGCGTTTGTGATTTTGGTAACGGTGGTGTTTGCCGCTGCAGGCATATTTTCGTTACAACAACTTGATGTTGATGCGTTTCCAGATACTACACCTGTTCAGATTCAGATCAATACCATCGCTCCGGCGCTTGCATCGGAAGAAGTCGAACGGCAAATCACGTTTCCTGTCGAGCAAGCCATTAGTGGTTTACCCGGACTGGAAGAACTCCGTTCGATTTCCAAGTTCGGTCTCTCACAGGTGGTTGTCATCTTTGAGGATGGCGTGGACATCTACTTTGCGCGGCAATTGGTTAACGAACGGCTTAGCAGGGTTGAGCTTCCAGAAGGGATTCAGCGTCCCCAAATGGGACCAGTCTCGACAGGTTTAGGGGAAGTCTTTCATTATGTACTGACATATGACGGTGTTGATTTTTCAAAGGTTTCCCAACAAGAACGTATCAATCGTCTGACCGAGTTGCGGACACTACATGATTGGGTAGTGAAACCTCAGCTGCGATCCGTTCGGGGTGTCGCCGAAGTCAATAGTTGGGGTGGTTACGAAAAGCAGTACCAAGTCCGACTCGATCCTAACCTATTGATCAAACATAATTTGACATTCGAGCAAGTTGCCGAAGCCATTCAAGCGAACAATGAGAACGTCGGTGGAGGGACCATCACCGATGGTAGTGAGATGTTACTCGTTCACGGTGTTGGGCGTACTGTGAACCTCAAGGAAATCGAAAACGTTGTCATTACGGCGCGTGATGGTGTACCCATCCGTGTACGCGATGTCGCCCATGTGCAAATCGGGCATGAGATTCGACGTGGTGCAGTAACAGCCAATGGTCGTGGCGAAGCAGTACTTGGCTTGGGCTTCATGCTAATGGGAGAGAATAGTCACGAAGTGACATGGGCGTTAAAAGACAAGTTGGAACAGATCAGGGAAACGCTACCAGCCGGGGTGGCGATAAATACGGTCTATGATCGCACCGAGTTAGTCGACCACGTCATTCACACCGTACAGAAAAATCTTTTCGAGGGTGGCCTGCTGGTCATCGCAGTGTTGTTCATTTTCCTGGGAAATCTTAGAGCTGGATTGATAGTAGCTCTGGCAATTCCGCTGTCGATGCTATTCGCCTTTTCAGGGATGCTACGGTTTGGCATCGCGGCTAGCTTACTGAGTCTGGGAGCAATCGACTTTGGACTCGTGGTCGATAGTTCGGTCGTAATGATCGAGAACTGTGTGCGGCATCTTGCTTATAATCGTGACGGACGCAGCCGTTTGGAAATCATTCGCGATGCAGCAATCGAGGTTCGCAAGCCGACAATGTTCGGCGAACTGATCATCATGATTGTTTACCTACCTATTCTAACTCTGGAAGGGGTAGAGGGTAAGTTGTTTCGGCCCATGGCACTGACTGTGATCATGGCTCTTGCTGGTTCGATGGTTATGTCACTCACATTGATGCCGGTTGTGGCAAGTTTGATGTTGCCAAGGAAAATCGAAGAGAAAGAGCCGTTGTTGATTCGTTTTCTCAAACGACTCTACGCACCAGTCTTGAGGTTTACGATGCACAACAAGATCGTTGTCATCGGATCGGCTTTATGCCTGCTCGTCACGGTCTTTGGATTGATTGCTCCTAATCTGGGAACAGAGTTTGTGCCTCGGCTGTCCGAAGGTGCCGTCGTCATCAACGTAGTACGACTTGCGGGAACCAATCTCGAAGAGTCGATGCGATACAACACGCAGATGGAAAAAATACTTAAGGAAAAATTCCCTGATGAAATTGCGCAAGTCTGGAGCCGCATTGGTACAGCGGAAGTTGCAACCGATCCGATGGGAACTGAGTTAACCGACCTCTTCATAACACTGCGACCACGTGAGCAGTGGTCGCGTGCAGAGACACAGGAAGAACTAACCATTCTGATTCAGGAAGAACTGCGTGATCTCCCCGGCCCCCGGCTCGCCATGACACAGCCAATCGAAATGCGGATGAATGAGATGATTTCGGGTGTCCGTTCAGATGTTGCAGCCATCCTTTATGGGGACGATTTGGACTTGATGGTCAAGAAGGCGGCAGAGGTAGAACGCGCCCTTAAAGCCATCGATGGTGCAGCCGATGTGAAGGTCGAGCAGGTTTCGGGACAGCCGGTGCTTCAGATTCATGTCAAGCAGAACGAAATCGCTCGATATGGTATTTCCGCTCGAACAGTCATGAACCTAGTCCGGTCACTTGGTAGCAATCACGTTGGTGAGGTGTATGAAGGGCAATTACGTTTTCCGTTGATTATTCGATTGCCTGAAGCAGCACGAGCCGATCCCGAAGCGATCAGTGAAATTCTCGTTGCTACACCTTCAGGAGAGCGAATTCCGCTGTCGCGATTGGCAACAATTAAGACTGTGGAAGGTCCCAATACGATTAAGCGTGAATGGTATCAACGTCGAATTACTATTGAAGCGAACGTCCGCGGTCGTGATTTGGGTAGCTTTGTCGCAGAGGCACAGCGTGTGGTCGCTGAAAAAATTCAACTGCCCGCGGGTCGCTATCGAATTGAGTGGGGCGGACAATTTGAGAATCTGCAACGCGCCCAGATGCGGCTTTTGATTGTCGTTCCGATCGCATTACTGATGATATTCGCATTGCTCTACATGACCTATCGTAACATTATTGATTCACTGCGTGTCTTTACTGGTGTTCCATTTGCCTGGATCGGTGGTGTTATTGCCCTTTGGATTCGCGATATGCCGTTTTCCATTTCGGCTGCTGTTGGATTTATCGCGCTTTCAGGTGTGGCCGTGCTTGATGACATGCTGCTAGTGTCCACAATCCGTCAGCTACGACGGCGAGGACGTTCGCTGGATGATGCTGTCGAAGAAGCCGCGATGACAAGGCTGCGACCTATCCTGATGACGACGCTTGTTGCGAGTCTCGGATTTGTACCGATGGCATTCAGCACCGGTATGGGAGCAGAAGTGCAACGTCCGCTGGCAACCGTGGTAATCGGTGGCGTTTGTAGCGCCATGGTTATGAGCTTACTAGTACTACGAGTGCTCTACGTCGTGTTCAACCTTCCGACGGAGAGTTTTGATGATGGAGAAGACGATGATGGTCATTGTCTTGAACCAGACAAACCGACCGAACCAGAAGCTGGGTGTGTGCCCGATTCGATGTCGGTCTTACCATGATTCGGCGATGCCGAAAGGAGAATTTGATGCAGGGTAATTATTGCTTAAGCGGCCTGTTATTTGGGCTATTGGTAATGAGTGTTTTTGGATTTATTGGTTGTAGTGATAGTGCGCCATCGCAGGATAGTAAAGCCAGTTCACCGGCATCGGCCAAGGTCGATCACAGCCACGGTGGCTGGTGGTGCGTGGAGCATGGCGTCCCCGAAGGAGAGTGCGCGTTATGCGATTCGTCGCTGGTCGCAAAATTCAAGGAAGCCGGGGACTGGTGCAAAGAGCACAAGCGTCCCGAGTCCCAGTGCTTCATTTGCAGTCCAGCACGGTTCGACAAGTTCGCTGCCCGCTATGAGGCCAAGACAGGAAACAAACCGCCGCAACCGGAAGTTGAAGAGTGAGATGCAGGCAAATCTTAGACTAACTCGGTTTGGAGCCGGGCACTGCGACGTGCCGTCTACGTCTTTACGACACTCGCGGTGATCTGGCTCGTACAGCCAGACTGCATTTGCGGCTGTTCGTTTTTGAAATCCTGTAGGCAAGATGAAAATCGCCGGACACCGCAATCAAATAGACTGGTTGAAACCACGCATTCAGAGAGTAAGAGGTGATATAAGCATTCGTAACCAGAAGAATATGCATGTCCCGTAGTCGGAGTTGCTAGCCCGTGCTCTCTTTGAGATCACTTGCTAGCCAGCCATGTTTTACTCAACCGAATATTGTTCTAACCTCGTAATCCAAGGAGACAATCATGTAATCACACAAATCTACTTCGAAATCTACTACTCTTCCCTTTCGTTTCATTGGAAATTTGGAAAAAGGAATTTCATCATGTACCGTGTATATCTCTGTGTAGCACTTACGTTTGCTTTCTCTGCATGTTTGATTAGTCAAAGCCGGGCAGCGACCCAAACAATGAAGACCACCATCACCTTGGAGGTGCTCAGTTGCGAAGGCTGCGCCAGAAACGTGGCTGCCAAGCTGTTGGAAATTCGTGGAGTTGCTAACGTCAAAACTGATCTGAAGACCAAGTCCGCCACTGTCATACCCAAGGCGGAAGCATTACTTTCACCGCGACAATTGTGGGAAGCGGTCGAAAAAGCGGGTAAAAAGCCAATTAAACTTAAAGGTCCCAGCGGTACATTCACATCAAAACCTAAGCAGTGAATGAATAAATTGTTGTAACTGAGTGACCGCTGTAGCCAGAAAACACTGGCACCAGCGGCTTTTACAAATACGTTTCGTAACCTTTTGTAGGTAATTAAATAAAGAATTTAAGCCAAGTAGATGAAAGAATATCGTTTCCGAGTTGCTAATTTAGATTGTGAACATGACGCTGCAAGGTTGCGGCGGTCTTTGGAATCTGAATTTGATATTAAAGTCCTGCAAATCCTGGCATCCTCGGGTAGCGTTCTTATTTCAGCCGACGAACAGAAATACTCACAGGATGAAGTCAAGGCGAAGCTTGACGACATTGGTTTCCCTCTGCAGAAGCAAGACGAGCAGCTTGGTCCACCTCCTGTTTGGAAAAATGCGAAAGTGGTTGTGGCGGTTGTCGCGGGTGTCCTGTTGTTGTGCGGGTGGCTACTCAGCTATCTGTCAACCGATTGGTTACCGCTAATTCTGTATTCGTCAGCCATTCTAATCGGCGGCTACCATTTCGGTCGCGAAGCAATCGAGTATCTACTCTTTGAGTGGCGCGTCGGCATAGAATTACTCATGACAAGTGCGGCTGTCTCAGCTTTTGCTCTTGGCCAACCGGCGGAAGCGGCGATGTTGGTCTTTTTGTATTCCATCAGTGAGGCGCTCGAAGGTTACGCCGAGGCAAAGACTCGCTCCGCCGTTCGCGCATTGATGGATTTGACACCCAAAACCGCCTTTCTTCTGGAAAGCGGAAATGAGCGTGAGGTGCCGGTTGAGGAATTGCAATCTGGAGATATGTTTCTCGTCCACCCTGGCCAATCCATCCCGACCGATGGCGAAATCCTCTCTGGTGCTTCCAGTCTCAACGAAGCCCCAGTCACTGGAGAGAGCGTTCCGGTCGAAAAAAAAGTGGGAGATGATGTCTACGCCGGAAGCATCAATGGAGAGGGCTCACTTGAAATCATAGCAACGAAGGCATTCGCTGAAAATACGATCTCGCGAATCATTGAAATGGTGGAGGAAGCACAGGAACGCAAAGGTGAAAGCCAACGTTTCATTGAACGTTTCGGTAATTGGTACAGTCCAGCAGTATTGTTGATCGGATTCGTAATCGCGCTCTTGCCGCCTTTACTCTACGGTACTTCGTGGTCACACTGGGCGATTCGTGCCACGATATTCATCGTTGCTGCGGCACCGTGTGCCTTGGTCATCTCGATTCCGGTCACACTCGTTGCAGCGCTCGGAACGGCTGCTCGACATGGCGTGTTGATTAAGGGTGGGGTGTATATCGAGCGACTGGCCGCAATTCGCGTAGTTGCCTTAGACAAAACTGGCACAATCACTCTCGGTAAGCCAACAGTCACTGATTGTGTGGTGTCTGATCAGGTTGGCACACCACCTCGCGCGAAAGTCTTGGCAGTGACCGCTGGTATCGAAAGGCTAAGTCAACATCCGCTGGCAAAGGCGATCGTCGGATTTGTTCGGAATGAAGACATTCAGCCACTTTCCGCTGAGGACTTTCGCTCGCTGACTGGGGCGGGAGCGTCTGCGTCCGTTGACGGAACACTCATTTACGTCGGAAAGCCACAACTATTTGAAGACGATCTGGCCATCGATCTGTCCTCACTTATGGATGTTATCACCCGACTACAAGACGAAGGGAAAACGGTTGCTGTCGTCGGCAATGATCAACAGGCTTGGGCAGCCATCGCGATGAAAGACACCGTTCGCGAGAACACTGCTCAGGCAATTGAGGAGCTCCACGATATGGGTATTTCTAAAGTGGTGATGTTGACAGGTGATAACGAGCGCACGGCGAGACAAGTTTCCCAAGAGGCTGGAGTTGATTGCTTCTATGCAAGTCTGAAACCGGATGGCAAAGTCACCAAACTTTATGAACTGTTATCAGAATATCAACACGTGGCCATGGTTGGTGATGGTGTGAACGATGCCCCGGCACTGGCGGAAGCTAGTGTTGGAATTGCGATGGGAGCAGCTGGAACGGATGTCGCGCTGGAAACAGCCGACATTGCACTGATGGCAGACGATTTGGAGAAGCTCGCCTATGCATTGAGGCTAGCGAAGCGCAATCAATCAATTGTTCGTCAAAATTTGATTCTTTCTACTATTGTCATTCTTGTTCTGGTCATCGGCGCGGTGTCGGGTTCGTTTACGCTTCCCGTCGCTGTCTTGGGGCATGAGGTTAGCGAATTCATCGTGGTTGCCAACGGTCTAAGAATGCTGCGTTTTCAAGGAACGTCGGAATGAGACACGTTTACCTTTTCTCTCTCCTTGCAGTTGCTCTTATTCAAAGCAGTTGTAGCACTAAACAAAGCGATCCTTCCCCCGAGAAGTCTGTTTTGATTCGCGGAGTCGATCCTGTGTTACTAACCGATGAGAACTTTGAGCGAGAAGTTCTGATGAGCAACCAGCCGGTTCTGGTTGATATGTGGGCCGAGTGGTGTCAGCCTTGCATCCGGATGAAACCGACAATCCGAAAACTAGCTGATGAGCTGTCTGGACAAGTCAAAGTTGGAGAACTAAATGTCGACAAAAATCCGTTCATCACTGAAAAGTACGCCGTTGATCGCTATCCGATGCTGTTGATATTTGTCGAAGGCGTCGAAGTCAAACGTCTGGTTGGAGAACAATCGAGGAAAGCATTGGCCGAAGCTATACGGGCTGTAAGGAGAGGGCGATGCAATACGAACTATGAAAATTAGTCAATGGCACAGAAATACCGCCACAAAATTTTCAATAACACTTTGGCGCTAATGAAAGACTTTTTTGATTCATTTCTAAACGTTTCCAGAAGTACTAATCGGACTTATTTAAGACCCATCTTTTGTTGATGAAAGCAGTCTGTATGCGTGAGACGGCGGCAGTAAAGGTTTTCTATAATTCATGCTGGTTCTCGCGCCATCAAGAATCTCGAAAACATTGAATACATAGAGTTTCTTTTTGTTGAATAGAACGAGCCTTTGAGGTTTCTTTGTCCGAGGGGTATCGTTCCTGACAATCATAACGCTGCACGTCACCAGTTCGATCTCGTGTCCTCTTCAAGACTTCCTGATCGTTTCAAACTTGCTGTTGAGGCATTGTGTTTTAAATTGAGATAGTTTTATATTGTCAAATATCCAATCCTCATTTGATTTCGTTTCATTAACCCACTTTAATTCACAAACAACACGTAACGAACCTTGGACACTCTCATAAGTTAAAAATGCCCAAGGTGTTATTGTGACGTACAGAGCAGGTTTTTATGCTAATTTTAGCAATCGTTCTTCCTGTTCGGAGCGAATCATTCCTTGAGATAAAGTCAGGGTTCTTTTCGCGCATTCGGCTGCTGATAAATCATGCGTCACCATCACAATCGTACGACCTTCCTCATTGAACTGCGTCAGAAATGACATGACTTGATCTTTAGTTTCAGGATCAAGGTTGCCGGTTGGCTCATCTGCAAGGATGATTCCCGGATCATTTGCGAGCATGCGTGCTAGGGCAACGCGTTGTTGCTGACCCACACTCAATTCCGCGGGTTTATGATGCATCCGGTCTTTCAACCCAACCTTGTCGAGCAACTCTTCTGCCTTTTGTTGCTGATGCTCATGATGCTTCTTTGCCAGCAACATAGGAACTTGCACATTTTCCTTTGCTGTCAGGTAGGGAATTAAATTGAATGTTTGAAACACAAACCCAATTTTATTTTGTCGTAACTCGGCCCGCGCATTGATCGGTAAATCGTAAACGGATTCTCCATCAAGTAAGATGCGCCCCTCTGAAGGAGCCGACATGGCACCTAAGATAGAAAGCAGTGTGGTTTTTCCACTGCCGCTTGGACCAATAATCGCGACAAAATCTCCCTTCGGAATTTCCAAATTCGTGGCATCCAAGGCCACCACTTCGTCCTGTTTATTTCGATACACTTTTCGAACAGATTCAAATTGTAACATGGAATTATACCTCCTTGAAGCAGAGACAGGGGTCGAGATTCGCCGCTTGACGGGCGGGGAAATAACTGGCAACGAGTGTGACCAAAACAGCCGTTCCTGATGCCAGCAAGGCTAAGCTGGGAATGGGCAGAACCGAAACGTCTGCAAAGTAAGGTCCGAGGAACACAGCGAGCACACTTCCCACAATGTATCCTGAAATTCCGCCTGCCAAACCAAGCAGAACCGCTTTCGCCAAAAAGAGCTGTGTTACAAATCGGGGAGTTGCGCCCAATGCCATCAGAGTGCCAATTTCTCGACGTCGTTCGATGACGTTGGCAAAACTTGCGCTGGCCATACTCGCACCACCAATGGCAACCAGAATCGCCAGGAACAGATACGATAGGTTTGTCATCATCCGGTTAATCGAAATCTGTGTCTCGACCACGTTTGCGATGGTAACGATCTTCGTATCTGGCAAAATGGTTTGCATATCAGCAACCAGACCATTGGCTACATCTTCGCAACAGCCTACTACTTCAATGATATTGACAACTTCTCCAGATTTTGTGAGCCGTTGCACTGTATGCAGGTGTGCAAAGATGCGCCCATCATCGACTGTTCCAGTCGCAGGCAGTGTTGTCAAAACAGAAAATTGTTCCCCCAGAAGTTCTAGCGAATCACCGGGGGCCAAACTATTCGCGGCCGCATAGTCTGCTCCAAGGATTACTTCGTTTTCATTCAATTCCTGGAGTGCACGTCGTTCCGCCAATGCTTCTGGAGCGTCCGCTTTTGTATCGGCAACATTGATTTTTGCTTTGCAACCGGCATGTTTCTTGAAAAGCATGCCACCCTGCCATGAAGTCATTTTCTGAATTTCCGCCTGGGGGAGAATTCCCGTCAGTATGACATTCCGGCCATCAATAATTGTCGGAACGCACAGCTTTGGAGAAATCGCTTCGACACCTGTCAAACCGGAGAGTGCTAACTCAGCCACATGCTCTTCTGGAATGGTTTCCGAATGCATGTCTGCTGCATAGTAATCTTGCAACGTGACTCCCTTGGGCAGAATGAGCACGTTGGCGCCGAGCTTATCGAGCTTTCCGGCGACTTCTTTTTCTGAGAAAATTGTTACGTTGCGAATGGCCACCAAAGCGGTCACACTCAAAACGATTGCCAACAGGCTGGCAATCATAGCGGTCGGACGTTCCCGCAGTTCCTTCCATATTATCGTTCTCATAGTCATGAGACAATCCTTTGTATCAGGTGTGATTTGTTATTTACGGTGTTCTATTCTTTGCAGTGTTTACATCCATCAACGCCACAACTTTTTCCCGCCTTCTTTAATTCAGCGATCAATTGTTGCTGAGTCACGTTCCCGTTGAACCTACCTACCATCACTCCAGGAGGCGCCATAAACACAACTGTGGTGTTATTATCCTGTTGTGGAACTCCTAACTCTTTCAAAAACGAAGCTTCTCTCGACTCTAGTGAAGAGACTGAGACCACTTCGACGACATCACGATAACAGGGGATCGATTTGAAATTCTTCACACCCTTCGGCGTTTCGGATTTCACGGCAGGATTCACGCACAATAGAACCATTTTTCGACTCTGTAATGTCAGCATGCAACGTGACTTTGCTGGTGAGACGAACGACTGATCGATATAGTCGGCGTTAATATTTTTCACAAAAGATCCAGTGATCGCCCCGTTTGGAGCAATCGCGAGCGTCAAAGGCATTGGTGCCCGCGAAACGCCATATTCTTTGACAAGGTTTTGCTCTTCAGGATCGTTGGTGTTGACTGCGACGAAAGTGGTCTTATTTTTTTTGTCCGACAAATTTTGCTGAAGAGTGTTCCACATCGCCTTGGTGGCATCATCCTGGTTTTTCCAGAACATGATAAACGTATATTTATTCTGCTTCGACGCAGCGGCTCGGGAAGTTTCCACCTTGCTGAGCGTGGCAACCCTGGTGATTTCCTGGGCTTTGCTGACTGTGACAAAGGAAGTGGCAATGGCACACGCAATTAAAAGTGGAAATCCATTTCGCTTGAACGAAACGCTTTCAGAAAGTTTTGACATGAGATCGTACTCCTTGTTCTGTATTACTAAATTGTATTTTTTTCAATGTGCTATTTTGGGAGCGCAACACAAAATGTGCCTCTGCACAATAATGACGTTAGAATCAGACTATTCCCCCCCATACTTCGTACGTTCGAAGTACGAATCTGTGACACAGGCTCTTTGTCGCAATCCTTATACCAATGTATGAACTCTGTGGCGAAAAGAAGTGTCTCTACACAATGAGGTAAGGTCCGAGGCAAGCGTGCCCGAGGAAGAAGATCTATATGCGCAACGGTGCTGTGATAAACACACTGGAAGAAGAAACGTTGCTCTTTTTAGCAACCGTATTTTGCACAGATTGACAATAGACATCTAGTGTCGCGCTCAAAGGTGTTGTGATTCCACGCAAGTGAATTGATGAGGCCGTTTGAGCATAAACCACATCTGTCACATGACATACACAAGGACAATCATGTTGAGGATCGTGCTGTTGTGACTGATGTTGTTCCTGAGTGTGACAAAAATGGGTGCAACAGGCGGGAGTCGAAAGACTTTTCTCAGACTCGCTATTTTCACACTGCCCCACAGCGGCGATTCCTTGTCCCCAACAGACGGGGCATGGTTGCAATAACAAGGCAATTAAAAACAGGCGAATCAGTTTCATCCGAATCTCAAACTCAAATTATTTTAGAACAACTTGCGGTTTGTCCTGGTTAGTTTCCGTTGAATATTCACCAGAAAGTGTGATCAATGTGACCACGTAAATTCAAAAACGAATCAAAATGGTCTTCCTTTATATCGTCATGTCGACTTCAACGGCTTTACAGCAACTCGGTATTTGAGGTGATCATTTTTTGTGAATCACTTCGTCTGTCTGCGTGCTGGTCTCGTCCAACATTACAGGTTTTACCTCGCACAACCACTATTTCGACGCCCACATTTCCCATGCTCCCCAAACTGCAGGGATATGGGGAACTAGCAAGAATTAGGACTATCATTTCCAGTATTCCTTTAGATGACTTAGGTACGTCAAAACTTTTCTGAGTCGGATACCACCAAGGCGTTGGTGGAGTCGGTAATTGTGGACAAGCACTGAGCGGTCAGTAGTGGCTGCCCCTGCGAGGGCAAGAATATCAAACTTCCTACGCAGTTTCCTACTGATTAACGCATCATCAAACGGGACAACGAGCTCCGTTGGTTAGACATTAAAATCGCATTTTTTGGATGCCCTGGCTAGATGACAGTACCAGATTACGCTAGAAATCGTTGCCATTGCCCTAATCTTGTTCACACTTTTGCAAATTATCTTGATTAAACCGTGATTGCTGAGAACGGAGTCACTTCAGCAAGTCTGAATTCGCAAAAAGGCATGAGTTTTCAGGGCGCGTGCGACGTCCGTCTAACTCTTCATTTTCGCGGATAGCTAGAAATTCAGTATCTCATCCCTTTAATCTACACGTACAGATTATGATCTTACTGCAAGCGAAATCAAAATACTTTAATTCATCAGTAGCGATGAAAACCGGACTCAATTAGAACGTTGAAGTTCCCCAGAAATAGTGAATCGTTAAATCAAAGTAAGCCTGACAATTAATTAATGGGCTCAAATCGTAAGAATATAGCATTTTCAATACTTACCCCGCCGACCAACAATGCTCTAAGTAAACGATGTATAAGGACTTGCTGCCCCACTTCTCAATAAAGGTTAAGAGCCGGTTCTCTTCAGAGAACGCGAATTAAACCTTAATGAGAAAATCCCCACTTCACCCAAATCGTTAAAGTCAAAAACCAAGGTTTCTCGAAATAGTTATCCTGTGCAATGTAACATTGCTTAACTGCCTCAGGGTTGTCGGACCGACGCTAGTTTTAGACAGGCAGTGGGTATGCTGCGTGATCCTGATAGAGAGGAGAGGGTCAACATCCGCTGTCATGTCGGTCTTCCCTGAATAATTTTAACCGTTTTCACTAGTTCATATATAGTCAATTGATAATAGACAGAAACCCTGATAGATTTAGACAGAATCAAATTCTGTCTATCAATAGTTATGCCCAAAAGCTCTAGCATCCATGCATAAGTTCTATTCGACCAAATACATCTTCGGATTCGGATCCGCCATCATTGTTGTTGGTGCTGATGAGCAACAGGACCCCCATCGATACCGCGCTGAAGCATTCGTCGGATTTCCAAAAACTGTTCACCCTCCGCGAGTCGCTTTTGACCGTATCACGTACAAGACTCCAGATGAACAAATTGATCCGCTGGAGGATCTGACCACTGATGTCATGGGTATGTTCGATGAGGGCCTTTACTTGGCCGAAAAGCTGGTTGGGCATTTTCAAGAATGCGCATGCCGCAAATCGCGTGACAGCTCATGGCTCGACGAAATACTATTCAACGAACTGGACGAACGCGACATTCGGAAAGCATGGGTACATGGCTACTACCACGAGACCTTCAAAACAATTGCCAAGCAATGCCAGACTGAATCGCTGAAGTCAGCATTCGCAGAACTCAAGAAGTACCCACTCTTTATCCGTGGTGGGGCATAACAAACAGTTGGACACGGAGCCGCGACCGTGCAGGTTCTGAATTCAATGTCTTTCGCCCCAGCGCCGGTTCCCGCGAACGTTATGCTCGTCCGGTCGCCAATACCGACTGTAATTGGCGTCAACTCCAACACGCAGAAGTTAGTCAAACTTCTGTGGTGAAGTAGAGTCTCCAACTCGCGTCGGTGTTAAAGATCGAAGTAAAATAAGTTTGCGAATCGTCGTCTTCGAAACCCTGACTTGAGTTCTCGGACGAGCCAAATATCGACCCATTTCGCGAAATGGCATTGATCGAATAGTACTTGAGGTTAGTGCATCGGCCGCGAGCGTTTCGTTCGATATCGAACGCTACTCAGATCGAAACAAAGAAAACTAACCTCATCAGCAAGCTTAGCATCACTTCGGGACTTACACTCGCCATTACGATGATGGTGTGGTGGTCCGTTGCAGCCCACGCAGATGACAAAAAACATGATGCTCATCATGGGCATCATGCGGTCCATATGAACCACATCAAGACCCAAGCAGAGGCGGAAGCTCTGAAGCCGGGAGACTCGATTGCCATGGCGTGTAGCATGTGCAAGCATGTGATGGTCCAGCATGTGACTAAGGACAAATCGCATGTCAAAATGCTGTCTATTGGCCAAAAGCACAAATGTGCCGCTTGTGGCGGTAGTGTCACTGTTGTTGGTACCGGCAAAGGAAAAGGAAAGAACGAAGAAGTGAACCATGTTTGCTCGAAGTGCGGTGATGACGCGATGTTTGTCTGTGCTACCAAGCCTGGCAGCGGTTCTAAACACCATCACTAACTAGGCAAAAAGTAACTTGAAATAGTTAAGACTTAATCTGACCGTGAGGGTCAGGACTGCACCAAGCTGTCACCGTAGGGCAGAATTTCAACCTGCCCTACGGTTGTATAGGGCCCTGTGGGGAGTCAAATTCGCTATGTGCCGATTCGTCCTTTACATCGAGGCCGAGATCACTCTGAATGTCTTAACAACGCGCCCATCTAACCGAGCATCGTCGATAATCATTGCCTCTGAGCCACTCAACGACGAGCCAGAATGGGAACCCGTTCCGCACAACCATCTGTTACCGATACTTCCCAACCGTTCAATGCAGCTGCGAGGCATCGGGTAATCGCTCATGGATATAAAATCTGTCACCATTATCGCCTTGGGAATCATTCTCTTCGGTCTTGTTTCGACGCGATTGCGGCAGAGTGTCGTCACAGCACCTATGGTCTTCGTCTTATTCGGTCTGTTGATTGGAGATGCGGGCTTTCGCCTACTCGAATTCCAATTGGCAAACAATGTAATATATTTACTTGCTGAACTGACTTTGGTCATCGTGCTGTTCACAGACGCATCGCGGATCGACCTGAAATTGCTGTACAGGGAACATAATCTGCCGGTCCGGTTACTGACGATTGGACTGCCGCTTAGCATTGCTTTCGGTACCCTTATCGCTTGGTTGTTATTCCAAGAACTGGGTTTTTGGCAGGCCGCTGTATTGGCGACGATTGTGGCGCCAACTGATGCCGCTTTGGCCCATGTTGTGGTTACGAATAAATTAGTACCGATTCGAATTCGCCAAAGCATCAGCGTCGAAAGTGGTTTGAATGATGGGCTATGTCTACCGCTGTTTCTGATCTTTCTGTGCGGCGCACGTGTGGCTGAGCATCCAGAGTCTACCGCGTATTGGGTTCGCTTTACCGCGATGCAAGTCGGCCTTGGTCCACTGGTCGGCATCGGAGTTGGCTACGTCGGGGGTAAACTGATTGAGCATGCGTCACGGCGCGAGTGGATCAGTCATTCGTTTCTCGAACTCACGACACTCGCCCTGGCACTGCTCTCTTTTGGTGCAGCCGAGTTAGTCGGCGGCAATGGTTTCATTGCCGCCTTCTGTGCAGGACTGACCATCGGAAACGTCTCGCGAGTAATCTGCGGCGCTGTCCGCGAATTCGCAGAGGCCGAAGGGCAGTTACTAACGTTGCTGGTATTTCTAGTTTTTGGTGCCGTCCTGTTGCCACAGGCCTTTGCCAACATCACATTTCTTGGAGGTTTCTACAGTATTATGGGGTTAACTGTGCTAAGGATGCTGCCTGTGGCAGTTAGCCTTGTGGGAACACGGCTGCGACTGGAAACACGTTTGTTTGTCGGCTGGTTCGGACCACGCGGAGTTGCATCAATTGTATTTGCTTTGGTGCTGATGGAAGAAATTGCCGTCCCTGCTCGGCAGGAGATCTTCGCAGTAGCTATGGCGACGGTGGCTTTAAGTGTATTCAGTCACGGATTAACTGCCTATCCGGCAGCGAAATGGTATGCCCGCCGCACAGCGGCTACGCAGCAAATGGGTGCAGCCGCTGAGCACGAATCAATCAACGAAATGCCGTTTCACCGGTGCTGAGGTAATTTCCACGGACGCGAACTCATGGCGTGATGACGAGGTTCCGGAACTGGAGAACGTTTTTGCGTTTTTCATATATACGATGCGCCGTGCATCAATTGGGACAGGATAGTGGTTCCAATATTGCTGGCCGTGGAGGGCTTGTGCTGCCAAGGCCGTTAAAGAAGAAAAAATCTACTACATTATGAAGAATGCCGTAGTAAGCAGCATCTAAGGAACCATAGAAGACTGGTGCTCTCTATACCGAGTCACCATTCAGCCTTGTACAGGCTACAGCAGTCATAATTTCAAGAGGTAGTAACGATGGCCAAACAGGTAATTAACGGAATTTTTGAGGACGCAATTAGTCGACTTGATCGGGCAGCTGAATTCACAAAAATTGATAAAGAGGCAATCGAGCAACTGCGGCACCCCAAGGCTGTGCTGCAGGTCTCAATACCGGTTCGCATGGATGATGGCTCGCTACGGATTTTTCAAGGATATCGTGTCCGACACGACGACACACGTGGACCGACAAAAGGCGGCATTCGCTTTCACCCGGGCGTGACTCTGGATGAAGTAAAGGCGCTGGCCTTCTGGATGACCTGCAAGTCTGCCGTGGTGGGCATCCCATTTGGAGGCGGAAAGGGTGGCGTGATTGTTGACCCAAAACAACTTTCACGGATGGAACTGGAACGGCTGAGCCGCGGATTTATCGGACAAGTCGCAGACTTCGTTGGGCCAGAAACTGACATTCCGGCCCCGGACGTGTATACAAACGCCATGATTATGGGTTGGATGATGGATGAATATTCAAAGATTCATCGCCAACGTATACCGGCTGTGATCACCGGCAAACCAATTCCTTTGGGCGGTAGCCTAGGGCGTGACGACGCGACGGGCCGTGGAGCATACTATTGTATTAAGGAATTGGAGAAGCTGAAGGATTGGCAGCCAACCGACATCCGTGTTGCCGTTCAGGGATTCGGAAATGCGGGACAACACGTCTCACGACTGCTACATGCTGACGGCTACCGTATCGTCGCCATCAGCGATTCGCGAGGTGGTATCTATCGAGCCGAAGGACTTGATATTCCAAGGGCCATCAAGTTGAAACAAGAAGGCCAGATGGTTGGTAGCGTCTATAGTGAACGATCGGTATGCGATTGTCCCGTTTGTGGGGATGTCGAGTCCGAGTGTAAATGTACCACAAATGATCCAGCCACGGGCGAGTCAATCAGCAATGCCGATCTGCTGGAATTGGGCGTGGATATTCTGATTCCCGCCGCGCTGGAGAATCAAATAACCGCTGACAACGCCAGCCGAATCAAGGCGCCAATGATTGTCGAGGTCGCCAATGGCCCCACAACAAACGCTGCTGACGAGATTTTGGTCAAACGAAACACGTTCGTGGTTCCAGATATTCTTGCTAATGCAGGTGGCGTTACAGTAAGTTACTTTGAGTGGGTTCAGAACCGTGCGGGATATTATTGGACGCAAGATGAAGTACAAGATCGCTTGCAGCGCATTATCGCTCGGGAGTTCAACGCGATATACGAACTGATGACAAATCATGCAATCAATATGCGAACAGCAGCCTATGCCCAAGGATTGAACCGAATCAGCGAAGCGATTGAGTCACAAGGCACCAGCCAATATTTCTCGAACGGCATCGTCTCAGATTAAAGATGAGAACGAGACCAGAGTAAGTTAATCGACCCTATGACAGCTGATGTGAGAGTGACTGGAGAGAGCATGATCAAAGACTTAATTCTGAACTTTAAGGTAATCCCTTGGACCGGTGTGCCGTTCCTTGCTGTGCTCGGACTTGCGTTCATGGTCACGTCGCTCACCTACGGGCAGGTGTCTCCCGAAGAGCACAAAAAACATCATCCGGGACAGGCCGGAACAGGTAAAGCAGGACCGGCGGGCAAAGGTCCTGGTATGGGTGGAGGAATGATGGGGGGCGGCAAGGGTGGTGGAATGATGGGAGGTGGTAAGGGTAGCGGCATGGGTGGGATGATGGAAAAAATGGGCGCCCCCAAGCCCAAAGAACTGTACCCCAAGTTGATGGATTTGCCCGACCTGCCCATGGAAGAGCGGGCTGTGATCGTACAAGAAGCCCACCAGCGGATGATGGAAGGCACGAAACTGCTAGCCGCTGGGCTTGACGAACTGGCCAACACTACACCGACCGACGATTTCGGTGTGATGCAAGTGGCCACGGCCAAGATGCGCGAGGGATTGACACAGTTCGAAAGTGGTTTGGCTGCTCACCGTGCAATCGCCGAGGGCAAAGCGCCCCGCAACGTCGCTTTACAATGGTTTAAGCGCGAGATGAACCTGCTGCCACCTGCAGGTGCGGAACCGACGGAGGGGCGGGTCTGGGGCATGACGCCCTTTCATACAGGGGTGATGGTTTTATTGAGTGTCTTCGCTGCCGCCATGATTGCCATGTACTTCTTTAAGATGCGTCGTGCCTCGGCGCTGCTTGAAAAACTGACCACAGCCGAGTCGGCTAACGAAGGTGCCAGTACGACGAGGGTTTCTCCCTCGACCAGTCCGCCATCAGATTCACTGACTGAATCTGAGCATCCTGCAACCTCGAAGGATTCCAATAAGTCGGCAACCGTTGCCGATTGTTGCAATGATTCGGAAGAGACTTGCCCCAGCGACGAGGAATTCACTGATCGGCCAGATATCTCAGCAGGTCTCCTGCCGATTCGTAAGAAGAAGCTATGCCGGTTGCGGGTGGCCCGCATCAACCAGGAAACACCCGACGTAAAAATTTTTCGGTTGGTCGCCTGCCATGGGGGCGGCATCCCTTTTAATTATTTGCCGGGCCAGTTTCTCACGCTCACGTTGCCGGTCGGCGAAAAACCGATCAGGCGAAGTTACTCGATCTCCTCGTCTCCAACCCAGGGTTACTACTGCGAGATCACGGTCAAGCGGGAAGAGCATGGCGCGGGCTCACGATATCTTCACGACGAATTAAAAGTTGGCGACACGATTGAGGTGCAGGCCCCCAGTGGTAAGTTCTTCTTCACCGGCAAAGAGACAGACAGCATTGTGTTGATAGCCGGTGGTGTGGGGATCACGCCGATGATGAGCGTCACCCGCGCACTGACGGACATGGTCTGGGGTGGTGACATCTACTTCATCGTGGCCTGCCATGACCCTGAGCATCTCATCTTCGAGTCCGAACTAAATCGGCTTCAGGAGCAACACGAGAATTTGCATGTTTTCGTTGCTATGAGTCGCATCGAAGAAGACATAGATGGCTATCGGAAGGGTAGGCTATCGCGGGACTTACTAGCCGAGTGGGTGCCAGAAATTGCGTCCAGACGGATTCACATCTGTGGTCCGGCTGCGATGATGGATGCAGTCAAGAAAATGCTGGTGGAACTCAAAGTGCCTGCGGAGAGCATTCACACCGAGAATTTCGGAGGCGAACAGAAGCCACAAGTGCGGGCCAAAGAACGAGCGAAGACGGCTGAGACGGACATCGCTGAGACAGGCGGAACGGTGACCTTCAGCAAATCAGGTAAGTCAACACAATTTCACGCGGACGAGACCGTTTTGGAGGCATCCGAGCGCGTAGATGTTGACATCGAATACTCGTGTCGGGTTGGCTCGTGTGGGGTGTGCGTAGTCAAACTCCTATCAGGAAGAGTTTCAATGGAAGTCGAGGATGGCTTGGAACCGGAAGACAAAGAGGCCGGAATGATTCTTGCCTGTCAAGCAAAATCAACCGGCAATGTAAGTGTAGAAGTGTAAGAAGATGAAAGAGCGTGAAAAAATCGTAGTGACTGGTTTGGTGGTGTTGATGCTCATCACCTGGCTAGGATTCCCGTTTCACGAGTCGCCGCGATTCGCTGGCAGTTTATGGGGCGGGGTATTTGGTGTGACCGGTGCGCTACTGATGCTCGTGCCACTCGCTTATATGATCATCAAACGAGTCAAACGGCTCAAGAAAGCTGTGACAAAGTACGTCTCCATGCGGACGCTACTGGCATGGCACATTTATGCGGGAGTCACTGGACCGATCCTGGTAGTGATTCATAGCGGCCACAAGTACGAAAGCCCACTTGGTGTCGCTCTGACGGCGATGATGTTGTTGGTCGTATTCAGCGGCTTTATGGGACGATACCTGATGAAACAGATCTCAACGGAAATCCGCGAGAAGAATGCCCAGCTTGGTGAATTGGAAAAGATTTATGATCACACTAAGAAAGAGCTGGCGGATCGTCCCCAGGAAACCCTCACGATCCGTGCCTTCGCTGGCTTCTTTTCCAGACTGGCTGCGGGATTCTTCCTTCCAGAGAAATCCTTGCTGCAAACAAATGATACCACTGCTTCGTCACCCCGCGAAATAGTCCGCTTGGCCGAAGCCATTGCCGATGTCGAATACGCCATTGCAACCCATGAGGAATTTAAAATGTGGTTTGGGAAGTGGCTCAAGTTTCACATCGTAATTTCGTTCATTTTGTACGGACTGTTGGCTCTGCATGTGTACTTCGCGATCTATTTTGGTCTGAGGTGGTTTATATAGTCATAACCTTTAACTGACATGTTCCCAGGAGAGAAACTATGAACACGACGCTTCTACTTAATCAATTTGTGACCGGCTTCTTTATTGCGACGATTCTGACCGCGGGGCCGGCTGGTTCATCCGGCAACGAACCAACACCTGCAACCGCGGAGTCCATCGTCAAACTTTTGCAGAAACGTCAGTTCGTACTTTCGCAACTTGTAAAAGTACAAACAGAAACTGATCGCAACGGAAAAACTGGTCTGGAGTCTGTTGTACAGGCGCGTCAGCAACTTCTGCTGGTGGAACTCGAACTCGCCACTAGTCATGAAGAGCGGATCAAGCTGCTGGAAAGATCTATGAAGTTGGCGCGTGAGTTGGAGAAGATTGCCGAGGCGAAACATAAATCCGGGAATGGTTCCGTGGCAGCTATTCTGAGCAGTCAGTCAGATCGCCTGAAAGTGGAAATCAGGCTCGTACGTGAGCGACAGAAGAAAATGCAGGGCTGAAAAAACATATGAAAGGCAAATGGATATACATTGTTGCAAGCATTTTGTTCGTCGTCCTATGGATCATGACGTCGAGCGAATTTGCGCTGAAGCAACCCTCCACCTGGCAACGCTTGGCCGAACCCGGCCAATTGTCGGCCGCTCATGCGCATCTGGAAAACAATTGCGCCGCATGCCACACATCGTTCACCGGCATCGAGACGTCGAAATGCATCGTCTGCCATGCCAACAACGAGTCTCTTTTGCAACGGCAACCGACGTCGTTCCATGCCAGTATCAGTAGCTGCAAAGAGTGCCACTTGGAGCATCAAGGTCGAGGAAAACGCGCGACAAGTATGGATCACGTGATGCTGGCCAAGATAGGTTTGCGTCAATTGAAAGATGATGATATCAACAGCGAATTGATGACTTGGTCGAAGTTATGGGTGCCATCGCACGCCAATATTACGCCTGACGAAGTGGTCCTCAACTGTGCCACCTGCCACTCAAACGATGACCAGCATTTCCAACTCTTTGGCCAAGACTGTGCTCAATGCCACGCTACGGACAAGTGGACGATTGCCGAATTCCGACACCCATCCCCCAATTCAATGGACTGCGCGCAATGCCACCAAGCACCGCCCAGTCACTACATGATGCACTTCAAGATGATTTCAGCCCGCGTCGCCAGCCGGCCACACGCTCGTGTTGATCAATGCTTTCAGTGCCACCAGACAACATCTTGGAACGACATTCTTGGGTCCGGCTGGTATAAGCACCATTAGTATCTCTTTAGCAACGTAAAGATTTATCGGCAAGGAAGACAAAATCAAATGAATCACACATTCGACCGAGATCCATCAACCGAGATGGCTACCGAGGTGACCGTTCGAAGAGAAGCAGCGCTATCACATAATGAGCAACCTGACAACCGAGGAAGACTAACGGAACGGCGTCATGATCGGCTGAAGTGGATCGTGCCGGTTCATACACTGAGCGGTGTTATCCTGGGAATTTTGATTTTGCATCCCGTGACAATGGTCATCTATTGTTACGAATTTCATCCCGAACTTACGCAATCCGGCGTTCTTCACTTGGTTGTATCGCGGATGGGGAGTGCTTTCATGCCTCAAATGTGGCTGATGACCGGAGCGTTTGCACTGATCGGAGGATTGTTTGGAATGGGGTCGGGGCTCTATGCGCGTGCCATCACGCGGAAACTGCTCCTCGTTTCTCAACTGGACCGGAAATTGGGGATGACGATCCACTTACTCATCGCCTCGGGGGAAAGTGACGTCGTCGAGTTCAAATCCTCGTTGCGGTGGGACCACCGTCAGAAGAAGTGCAATAAGGCTCTCGAGATAGTGATTGTCAAAACGATTGCTGGATTCTTGAACCATGATGGTGGTGACCTACTAGTCGGTGTGGCCGATGATGGATCAATTGTCGGCTTGGAAGATGACTACGCCACCTTGCGAAAAAAGGACCGTGATGGCTTTGAATTGCTGCTAATGCAGTTGGTCAAAAACGCACTCGGCGGTGAGGGATTACCCCATGTTAGAGTTCGACACGGCAGACGAACTCGCACAGACGCTTGCTGACCGCTCGCTGGTTGCGCAACTGCGCGAAGCGGCGTGGAACTTGCGATCAAATTACGATGCGGCACGCTACGGTCCGGTGCTCGCTCAGTTCCTGAATCGACTGCTTTAATAGCAAACGATCAATTATCAGGTGTCCGGTCGAATCAGGATGCGAGCAGAAGGGCTCTCGGGTAGTGCTCCAGGGGGGCATGATCAAAGCATCCAGGCTTACGTTCCAGTAAAATCAGATAATGGATCGCGTTAAAACAGGTCCGTTCCAGGCCCCAGTCCCGCTTGTGCCAGGCGATTAACGTCTCTTCAAACACCAGCCGCACATCAGCGATGGTGGCCACGATGGTGATCTGACGATGCGCTTATTTTGTCGGGACCGAGTAACTGTTGGTATCAAAGCGGACCAGCGACAGGGAATTGGCGTGTGCCTGTCCCAGCCGGCAGGCTTCGAATGTCTGCTGTGGCAGGGGACGCAGGAACTGCTGTTGTTTTTCCGCCAGCAAGCTGTGTTTGGGGGAGGTCTGTCCACGCAACTGGCGATTCAGATCGTTCCGGTCACTCTGTAGAATCTCATGAATGATTAGCATGTTCCAGGCAATCTCTACCGTCTTAATTTGAAAGCCAACTTCAAAGAAAGGAATAGTATGCAAACAAGACAAGAAATCATGTTGATCAGAGCTAATTGGACTTTATGTCCCCGTGACCTAGACTTCAGCAACGTCTGTCTACGGCTTAATTGCATTTTTCATTTTCAGAAGCGGGCTGAATTAACATGGGCTACTCTATCACCCAGGCCAAACCGAGTGACGATCAGGAAGAATTGATTTCCCTGATTAATCGGAATTTTCAGAAAAACGACCCCCAGTGGTTTAACTGGTCTCAACGGCAGAATCCATTTGGTGAAAACCTCTGCTGGCTGGCCCGGGAAGAATCAGCCGGCAAACTTATTGGTTCTACCGGCATGTTGCGAAGGCGTATGAACTATGACGGCCAGCCGTTCACAGTCGGTCAGGCTGAAGCAATCAACATCGATAAAGCACACAGATCGGCTCAGGCAGCGCTCAAACTGCAACGTGCCTTAATCTCTCACCTACCTGAAACCGACTTTCACTTTGTGTACGGCATGACGGAAACTGCGGCGGCGGTCTTTAAACGATGTCGCTACAAACAAATCGGCACCTTCCAGCATTGGGTCAAACCGCTGCGCAGTGAATACAAGATCAAGAATAAAATCTCAAACAGATTTGTCAGAAAAGGAGCGGCAGCACTCGTTGATCTGGCACTGCGTCTCTACTCTCTCGAATCCAGAACATTCATGTCGCATCGCCTCAAAGTAAATTATGACGCAACGATTGATGAACGGTTTCATCGGCTTTATGAAGAGCATGCTCACAATATTATCATGGTCGAGCGCACGCGCGAATTTCTGGAATGGCGTTTTTGTCATGAACCGTCGGCTCGCTACCAGATCATGACTTTGGAGAACCGTGAGCAGGATCTACTGGGCTATCTGGTTTATGTGATTGGAGAAACCGGCCGAAATGGTGACCATGCAGCGGGAATTCAGGACTTTTTCTATCGTGACCAGAAATCATTCCAACAGTTACTGGCGGCGTTCACCCAGCACTGCCGTCAGATCGGTATGGAAACGATCGTCATGCATTATTTTGGTCGAAAAGAGATCGCAAACATACTCTCGCGATTCGGCTTCTTTCAACGTAAGTCGTCGGCCCAGGTCTTTGTGCATGACAATCCCCAGTTTAAAGACTTTCAATTGGAAGCCCTGCACGACTCCAATTGCTGGCACCTGACAAACGCCGAACGGCTATAATCGTCTCAGGAAAACACGGTCTGTCAACGAGCATCGAAAGCTATGCCTTTGAGAGTCATCTGTAACTAAACGCAGCGTAGAACCACTGTCAGTTCATCGTCGTCGGGGACTATGGGCTTCCGGGTGGTGTTTTAACCATTGGTCTGGCAGCAGTTCTTCCGGCCGATGGCGCTGGGACGCAAGGTGCGTTCGGCCAGATTGTTATCAATCGATAGAATTCCCTGCGTACAATACCGCGTAAAACCCGACCAG
Source organism: Gimesia sp. (assembly GCF_048262075.1). GTDB lineage: Bacteria > Planctomycetota > Planctomycetia > Planctomycetales > Planctomycetaceae > Gimesia. The sequence continues at coordinate 170,551 of NZ_JBLXFK010000003.1, read as the reverse complement.
CGACTTAACAGATAATGGACGGCCGCTGCCACCAGCGTTCACGGTCCACGGATCATAAAACTTGCGTCGCGCATGTGCCCAGCACAAAACCTGCTGAATCCTGCCTGACCGGTAACGGTTGCAGGAATTCCGCAGTTTCCAGTACCCAGCGGCTCATGGTGCTCCGTGAGAGCTGTACGCCATTTCGGCTGAGAATCGATTTATGACGATACAGGGGGAGATGATCTGAGTATTTCCCCACCAGGATCGTCGAGAGCAAACCAGGCCCGGAGAAGCTCTTGGCAATCGGCTGGGAAGGAGTCGCCGCCAGCGCCACGTGTTCTTCATACTCCCGGCACGCGTATTTGAAACGTACGTGCTCGATTACTTTCAGGCTGGCTGGAATGAATTCCAGCTGTTCGTGGCTGATTTCTTCGATCCGCTGACGCCTCTGGTCACAGCAGGGACAGCGTTTTTCGGATTCGGTCAGGTCATGCTCTACCCGTTCTCGAGGCAGATGATCGGGCAGGTTGTTGCGGCCGTCGGCACGACGGCGATGTGTGGAAACCGCCGTAGACGGACAGCGCAGGGCAATATCTGTAATGCTCTACTGAAATTCAGAATTACTTCCTGAAGTGGAATCGCTTGTTCTGCATCAAGATAAAGTAATCTGTTTGTCCAAAAAACGTACTCATAGAATAATTCTGGTTGCGATTTAAATATAGAATAGAAAACAACCTATCCCCCCATACCATGTCTAAATTGAGAATCGAAAAAAAGGTAGTAAGAACCTCAAAATAATGTCCTTTGACATGAAGAAAGCACGAGTAGGTTGCATCCAATATCGAAGAAGCCGGGAATGTGCGCCCCTCTCTTTACACATTACAACGACATGAACTAGCAGGAACGTGTTATATGGCAATTGATCCAATTTGCGGGATGCAAGTTGAAGAAGCAACAGGGTTAAATTGTGAGTTCGGTGGAGCAACATTCTATTTCTGCAGTAAGAATTGTAAAGAGAAATTCCAAAGGCAACAGACTTTGGCTGCTCTACTGATTCCAGACAATCAGCATTCCAGTATGAAGACCGGTGCTGGTAAAAGCCATGGAAATTGTGATCTTGAATCAGAGCTGGGAGGAAAAAACACCACAACAAAACTTGTAGCAACTGCGAAGTCCCACAAATATTTCTGCCCAATGTGCAAAGGAGTCGGAAGTGATCTACCAGGCGAGTGTCCTAAGTGTGGAATGGCCTTAGAATTAGTCAAACCAAATCTTGCAAAGACTCGTACGATTTATACCTGTCCGATGCACCCAGAAGTTGAGCAGAATGAACCAGGTACTTGTCCAAAGTGTGGGATGGAACTTGAACCGAAGTATGTAACCGCGATTGAGGAAGATGACGACACTGAACTTAGGAGCATGACACAACGATTCTGGGTCGCCGTAGTTTTGGGGATACCGGTGCTGCTGTTGGCGATGTTACCAATGGTCGATAAAGCACTGGAACTCTCACCGCTTGTTTCGCGTTGGGTTCAATTTGCGCTGAGTTCACCGATTGTACTCTGGGCTGGCTGGCCGTTCTTTGAACGTGGCTGGCGGTCCTTGGTCAATTGGAACTTAAACATGTTCACATTGGTCTCGCTTGGTGTTGGCGCAGCGTATTTATATAGCACAGCCGCGCTGCTGGTGCCCGGGATGATTCCAGATTCTTTCAAAGAAAATGGTCACGTTGCAGTATATTTTGAAGCTGCTGCCGTAATCATTACCCTGGTGTTATTGGGACAAGTGCTTGAATTGCGTGCCCGTCGTCGAACTGGCAACGCAGTTCGTGAACTTTTATCACTAGCACCACCAACGGCCCGTGTTGTCGTTAACGGGCAAGAGCAGGAGCTTCCATTAGAAGAAGTTCGCGAGAGCGACATTCTCAAAGTAGTTCCTGGCGAAAAAATACCTGTTGATGGAGAAATCATTTCCGGCAAGAGTTCGATTGACGAATCAATGTTAACCGGTGAGCCAGTTCCGGTCTCGAAGCAAACGGGCGATCTAGTGATGGGCGGCACGGTGAATCAGACTGGTTCGTTCCAAATGCGAGCAAAACATGTAGGTGAGGATACTGTATTGTCACAAATTGTGCAGATGGTTGCTGACGCTCAACGCAGCCGTGCACCAATCCAACGTATCGTTGACGTGGTAGCAAGCTGGTTCGTGCCCGCAGTAGTCTTAGTTGCCTTAGTTACATTTGTTGTTTGGGCATGGTTGTCACCAGAAGAGCCGCGGCTTGGCTTTGCATTGATCAATGCTGTGGCAGTACTCATCATCGCTTGTCCTTGTGCGTTGGGCCTGGCCACACCGATGTCAATCATGGTTGGCATCGGTCGTGGAGCACAGGAAGGTGTACTGATCAAAGACGCCGAAGTCTTAGAAGTCCTGGAGCAGGTGGATACGATTGTCGTTGATAAAACAGGTACACTGACGGAGGGGCGGCCAAAACTCACCGAATGCATTCCTACAAAGTCCATTTCAGAGAAGGAACTATTGGAATATGCGTCAGCGGTCGAACGAAACAGCGAACATCCACTAGGCCGTGCCATCATCGATGCTGCCAGGGAAAAAGGAATTGACTTGGCAGCAGTTGATGAGTTTGATTCCACAACCGGGAGTGGAGTATCAGGAACGGTTAAAGGCAAGAGCGTTTTGATTGGTAAACTTGACTTTCTTGTCGATCAAAGAGTTCGTAACATTGAGACAATGCGAGAACGTGCTGAAGCGCTGCAGCACGATGGTCATACAGTGATGTTCGTTGCTGTTAATGGGCAATTCGCCGGACTACTGGCTGTCTCTGATCCTATCAAAGCGTCAACCCCCGACGCTGTGCAAGAACTACACGATTTGGGCTTACGAATTATTATGCTCACCGGTGACAACAAGCGTACTGCGCTGACAGTGGCCAAGAATCTTGGCATCGACGAAGTGGAAGCAGGTATTAGTCCACAAGACAAAAACGCGAGAGTACGAGCACTGAAGACAAAAGGTAGTAAAGTGGCGATGGCTGGCGATGGTATTAATGACGCACCAGCACTTGCTGAAGCTGACGTAGGTATTGCGATGGGGACAGGCACGGACGTGGCCATCGAAAGTGCCGGTGTGACGTTAGTGAAAGGAGACCTACGTGGCATTGTTAAAGCTGTCCGATTGAGTCGCAGTACTATGCGCAATATCCGCCAAAACTTGTTCTTCGCATTTATCTACAATATTCTTGGCGTGCCCGTTGCCAGTGGAGTACTGGTTCCGTTTCTTGGAATGGGGGCTCTGTTGAGTCCCATGATTGCTGCTGCGGCAATGAGTCTTAGCTCAGTTTCCGTCATTGGCAACGCCTTACGTTTGCGACAAGCGCAATTGTACAAGTAATGAGTATTGATCAAAATGAATTCTTCGGAAAGCGGAAGACATTATGGATAATATTATCCTAAAACCATGAGGATTGCATCCAGCACTGGTCCACGTTCCAATTGCATTTCTTCTGGGGGGCGTCGTCCTCTTACTGTGGGCGTGATGGAGAGCGAATAAGATACAGCATCGAGTGGCCACAGGAATGTTACCGGTTGGAATGTTTTCGGGCTGGCTCGCCGGCGGATTGGCGTACTTTACGGTGCCAGTTCATACCGCGTAAGGCCACGTACTCATGTACTGGCATTTCGGATACGACTAATAATTAGCGTGACCTTTACCCAAGATTAATTTCAAGAATCGAGAGAATATTTCGTCACCTTTCTTGTTCGACTGTCCTACATTCTTTTGCGTTTCGATTGAGAAAGGAAAGATTCTGCAGCCATTAGTCGAACTGATTCTGTTTCAAATTTCTGCAGAAATTGTGCTCTGAATTGGAAAACTTTCGATCACTTCTCTGATAGCTAAAAATAAGGATCTCGGGCCACCACTGCAGGTGGCCCGAGATCCCATGTCATTTCTGTTTGCATTTCTCTAATATGTCTGCTCATTTTAAACTTCATTTTACGTATGTTTCACCAGCAAGAAGATTGGAGGTGGTATCAAAATCAACAGGAATATCTCGCAACCAGCGAGTGAATTGATGTAGCATCAGGCCGGCAGCAATGCTGGCTGCATAAATCGTACTGCGTGAGGTACAGCTTCCGGTCTGTGCCTCATTTTGTGGAAAGAGTGTTTCTTCATACTGTTTCATTCCATGATGCTGAGTTGCTGTCAGTATCCGGATTGTTTCTCCCAGCATTCTTCCATCTGTCCAGAACTCGCATTTTCTACTAACAGGCCGCCAGATTGCGAACCGCGCGGAAATGGAATCGACGCAGCAGAACACCGCCTGACCAACGGGCACAGATGGGCGAAACCGATCGGAAGTCACCCTCACCTGAATCGATTCACCAAGCTCCTGGATGGCTCTGGCCGTCGCGTCCACTTTAGACTGTCCCAGATCCTGACACCGATATCCCTGTGTCGTGATATTTGTAGATTCCACAGTGTCAAAATCAATCAACTTGATTTGCGGCGTCCCAATCGCTGCCAGTTGCAGGGCCACCTGACGACCAATGGCTCCTACACCGATGACAGTCGCATTAACTTGGGAAAGCCGTTTCGCCGGGATCAGATCGCTCTGTCTTTGGAAACGATCCGTAGTCACATTTAATTTATTCAAATCTGTTCTCCCTTCAATTCGTTCGCAGCAAAGAGCCAGTCTTCTTCCCAGTCAAAGTCTGCGTTTCGATTAAAATCAGACTGGATCAGACGACTGTTATGTTGCGGATGCACGTGACCTAAATACTCATCCTCCCATTGGTCTGGATCACATCCGGCAAATGCGTGAGAGTAATCCCGTTTGACCGGAATTTCATATTCAGCCGTGGGACCCACATTGAATTTTAACCGAGCATAAGTTTGCCCTGTCCGTGCCAGAATAAACATCACGGCCCAGTCGGATCGACCAAAGACACGATCAAAGGTTTTTTCATCAGTCGGACTGGGTAACGGACAATCCCCAGGATGCGTATGAATCCAGATCCGACCAAACTGCTCAGGATGGAGACCCGCATCCACTTGGTCGTCAAAGAAATTGGCGACCGCATCATCGACGAAGGCCACATGAGCCAACGAACAGGTCTGTTCCACAATCTGCAGATCCTGCACCAGCAGCAGGTCGTCCTGCGGGGTAATCCCGAAGCCTCCGACTTCGGTCTCTCCATAGTCACGCAGGTACAACAGTTTCGCCCAGGCAGTCGGGCTGAACCGGAATTGCGGTAACCGGGATTGTTGCTGAGGTATGGGTTTCCTGTAATTCTTCATTCGTTTCTTCGAGTTCTTCTGCATCACAATTAGAGCACCTTTCATTTTCAAGTAAACAGCGTTGACAACAGTCGGCATTACATTGAATGCACTGTTTTGAACAGGACGAACAGCAATAGCTGTGACAAGAATCACAGTGCGTCACACATTCATGACAAAACGGACAATCACAGTCCGAACAATCCTTGGCACACTCCGTACAGAGTGTAATTTCACAGTTTTCACAGCGTGTCTGTTGGTGAGCCATGACCACATCGGCACACTCCGTGCATTCGACACTGTCCCAGTCACTGAGCGCCACATACGGACTGTCGGGGTTATAAGTTCGCAGCAGGCTGGCCACCATCGTGAAAAAATCAAACAACCGTCCCTGTTCCAATGACCGGCTTATTACCAACCGTCCTTCCCCTTCACAGACGACTTCAGATTGGACGTGCGGATGTGTGACGCTGTCATTAGTGATCGCCGGATTGGGGTCTCTGGCAATCACGCGATAATGGAGTGATCCATCAGTGTTCGGGCTTCCATAGTGGAAACAAATCTCAAATGGCCCCAGATAGACGGCCTCTAGTTGAATTGGTTCTGTGATAACTGAAATGGTCTGCGCACGGAGATCCAACTTCAGTTCACCAAATTCATCTTCTAACGCCAGCAGTTCTGCATAGAGTTCCTTGACTGAGGAGATCTGCTGTGGTGAATCAGACGATAACTCCGTATGTAGTGCTGTTAGCTGTTGGATTAGCTGGGTAACACTTGTTTTCAGATCTCGTTCCATTTTTAAAGCCGCAGATTTCCACCCCCTTCGTAGTGCCCGCTGACGTTTCCGAATCAATCGGTCACAATTCCACCAGTCTTCGAAAGGGAGTTTTAATTGTGTCGCGGAGTCTTGCGAGACCAGACGGTCATGAATACTACTACCAGCCCGCCAGAATCGTTTTCGTAAATGTTTCATTGTCTCCTCTTTTTAATAAAGTGATTCCAGAACAGGCTGCCGGATACAAAATCCCGACAGCCTGTGAGAAAACAAAAGCTAGGAACGCGCCCCTTCAATTTTTGTCGGCGTGATCGAAATTCGATCGGCGTCCTGTAACTGCTGGTCCGGGGGACAGGGCTGTCGATTCACGCGAATCAGGTAATCGCGTGCTTCCGCATCCCCCATGTGTTGTTCAAAGAGTTGTGCCACAGTCGTTCCTGCGGAGACATCGATATAATCAGCGAAACCACCGCCATCGTTGTTGATCAATAAAAGTTTCATAAAAGTCCTTTCCATTGCAATTAGAATTTGGTTAAAAACACACAATGTTTGTTTATGGGAGCGGCCATCGTTTACGAGGTCGTTTCCTGCGGCGTGTATTACCCTTCACACCACGCCGTCCCTTGATGCGACCAGCGTGCATCGTTTGCCGCAGGGCTGACAGCGAATTCGACCGAGCACTGAGGTCACATAAGACAGTTCGACAGCATTCGCTCGTTTGAAGATCAGGCCACCACTGGTTCATGGTGCGCCCCTTGTCGTTCGGAATTTAGTCGATTGGTTTCCAGTTCATCCCAGTCGATCACATAGGGCCCCGATTCCTCTGCTGCGGGATCAATGGCCTCATCGGGCTCTGCCAGTAAAAAGCCCAGACGTTTCACTGTCGACATGCTTTCGCCGGTTGCCAGGGCAACCGCCCGATTCAATTCTGCCTGTTTCATTAGTCGTCTCCTTCGAAATGAAAGTGTTTAAACAAAAAAACGGACCTGCAGAAACGATTCTGCAAGACCGGGGCGTACTGTTGTGAAATTTAATTATCAGTTTTCAGGAACTGGTAGGCGGCAACCAGTGCTGCTCCAGCCAGTTCGTTTCGGATTTCAGGGCAGCACTCCGCTGCGCGAAAGGTCCCAGTTGCGGCCCATCCACGGGGGACAGATCCACGAGCCACTGACCTGCTACATTCGGTTCGACATAAGAGCCACGTGAAATGGTCAGTCGACCGATGGTTGCCAGGTCAATGGCTTCTGCGTAAATGCAGTGCACTGTCCCCTGTGGCGAGATCATGAGTTTCATCTGGCATCCTTATTTTGGAGTTCGGATAATCTGACGCCGCGGACGATCAATCAACAGACCATCCAGGGTGGCCTGGACTCCCGACAACTCGGAAGCGACCTGCTGACGGAGTTCACCGCGTTTTCGCAATTCTTGGGGCTGGATGCCCTGCACGATCCCCTGACACTGGGCTACCAGAGTATCCAGCTGTTCGTTGGAACGCACATTCAGGGAACGGAAGCGTTCAAAGAATTCGTGCAGGTTACCGATGGCGGAATCCCGAAAGACTTTAGGCCGGCCATCAGCTTGTCCACTCAAACGGTCCGTCAGATGAGACACCAGTTGTGACAGTTCTCCCAGAAAGGCATCTTCAGCCAGCCTGACTGCTTCCTCAAACCGCGATTGCACCCGCTGGCACTCCTGTTCGTAGAGTTCCGGGTTGAGCTGCCTCAGGTAATCCGGCGGTTCGACGCTGGGAAAATCCCAGGAAACCTCGAACAGACCAGTCAAGGTCATGGGATAATCAGTATCGTTGAAGAGACTTCCCAGTCGCTCCCGGGCCGCTGACTTCAGAGACAGATATTGTTCATCCAGTTGTGAGACAGCTTCATTGAGTTCTTCAGTAAACTGGTGCATCTGTTCCTGGAAAGCAGTCAGGGCATCCTGCCGCAATAACCGTATCCCGGGTTCTGGAAACGGCAGGCTGATCGAAGTCCAGTACGAGCGCACCCGTTGACGAACCGCGTTCACGGCACGGAAACGGGGATGCCCCGTATCGAGCAGTTTCTTGCCCGCACTCAGGAAGGTCCCCTCCGCCCCAAACGATTCGGCAGCCTGAGTCTTCTGGTCGCGTGTCAGGGACTTGCGTGTGCCAAACCATTCGAAACTGATGCGTGTGGCACACATCGTCGCTCGCAGCCGATCGATGGGATCGGTGCGGGTATTTACATCTTCGATGGCAGTCATAGTCATAATGTCTCCTTTAATAGAGTGTGGTTTAGTTTCTGTGAGGATCGCGTGAAAGGTTCCGGCGCGAACGCGAACCGGAACGTTCGTCGTTACTAAAAACACCTGGCTGTTCGGCAGACAGACAGCGTTTGCTGGCCCAGCGTCGTAAACGGGCCACCGATTCAGCGGCTGTAACGGCCACGGGAACCACGTTTTCAGCTGCCTTGGTTAAAGGGATGTCGAGCAGTGCCGCCAGACGACAGCAGGCCCGGATTTCTGAGCCGGTCCAGTGTCGGTCATCTGGCAATGGCTGATCGGATGTAAGTCCAAACAACTCACGGTACAGGCACCAGATCGCCTGCTTCTGATCATCTCCTGGTAAATCCAGAAAGAACAGCGCATCAAAACGTTCGGCTCGCACAAACTCCGGTGGCAGTTTGGAAATGTCGTTGGCCGTACAGACCACGAACACATCAGATGTGTGGTCGTTGAGCCAGCTGAGCAGAGTCCCTAGCATGCGCGTGGAAACTCCGCTGTCTGACTGTCCGGACGAGGCAGCACCTCCCAGTCCTTTTTCGACTTCATCGATGAACAGGACAGCCGGTTGCATCGCGTCAACGATCCGAAGTGCTCGTCGTGTTCGCTCCTCCGTTTGCCCCAAAAGCGAACCCATCAGAGCCCCCACGTCGAGTGTCAACGTGGGACGTCCGGTCTCTTTTCCGAGTGCTTTGGCAAACGCACTCTTACCGGTTCCGGGAACCCCCAGTAGCAAGACGCCACGCGGACGAACAACTGTTGCATCCTGTGACCGGGGACGGAGAGCTTGCAGACAAAAGGCTTTGAGGGCTTCCAGGCCTCCCAGACCATCGAACGATTCCGATCCCTGGTGCAGTGATAACAGTCCGCTTTTGAGGAGCGTCTGAGATTTCAGTTCCAGTACGACAGAGGCTTCGATGCGCCCGTGCCGTACCAGCGAGAGACTGAAGGCTCCTTCTGCTTCATAACGGGTTAGCCCCGAAGCGGCATCCAGGACTCGCTCCAGTTCCGGTCCCTCTGGTAATTCACCGAGTTCCGTAGCGATACTGTGGGCGATTTCTTGTAGCTGGCTCCGGTCGGGAAGTTCATGCTCCAGGCAGACAAACAGTTTTTCCAGTTCCGTGGGGATCTGCACCAGACTGGAAAGAATAACAATAAACGTCCGCGTCTGTTTTCCGACGTTGATCTGTTGTGTCAAAGCCTGAATGATTTCGGGAGAATTGATAAACCGATGGAAGTTTTTGAGGACCAGAAGCGTGGGATGATCCGGGTCGGCCTGACTGTTTAAGCTGTGGATGGCCGCCAGTGGATCGGGGGTTGACGTGTTGCCGTCATCAACGAGTTCCGTCCCTTGAAGTCCCCGGTCAATGTCCCAGGAAAGTAACCGCCAGTCTTCGCTGTGGCAGAGTCGGGTCATCTCCAGCAAAGCTTCGTCATGTTCATGGCTCTGAATCCAGATCCCGGTAAAGCAGGCGCGTACGTTCTCCGCAAGTCGTTCGGATAGTAACATAAATGTTTCCTTGATGGTTTGAAGAAAAAGAAAGTGAGAAATGTTCTTAAGCGGTTTCAGCCAGTTGGCCAACCGACTCCAGCCATGAGATGATTTCCACGCCAGGAGCGCGTTCCTGTAGCAAGGAACTGTCATGACAGTTTTCGAATACTTGTAGGGAAGTTTTAGGAATGAGATCCAGTAAGACGCGAATGTGTTGATTCTCGAAAGCTAATTCTCCTGTGTTAAATGGTTGGGTTGATGTTGGACACTCTGGTGGTATTCGGCAGTCAGTTTTTCTGAGGAGACCTTTCCCAGCGCTGCTTCCAGAAACCGGCTGGCGTCCTTGCACCGGGAGCCTGTAAAGCCATGGGTTTCGATCCGGGACTGACCGACGGTAGAAATGATGATGTCGATTTTTTTCAATGATCCGCTCCGATCTGAATGGTAAGTTTGATGGAACCGTCGCTCAGCTGGTTTTCCAAGACCGAATGCCCCTTCCGACGTGCCTCCAGGCGGCATTTTTCCACGCCATAAAATTGAAGTAGTCTGTTGAGGTGCGCCGGCTCTCCCCAATGACCTTCAAAGTTGTCGTAACGAACCTGGCCTTGATCCACGTCGAAGACAACAGGATACCGCCAGTCCGGTAGACGAACACAGTAGCCGGTCGCTTCACCGCTAAACAGAGGGACGGTTTCGTGAACGGGTTCGCCCAGTTCAAGCCGGTGGCAGGCCAGACCCAGTGCCTCGGCGTCGCGAACTTCTGTTTGGATGATAACAATATGTGACATTTCAGTTTTCCTTTTCTGTAGATGGGTTTTCAAGAGATTTTGGTAAATCCGTTAATCGGCGTTTGTCTGGCTTTGATTTAGCAGGTGGCACCAGACGTGGTTCCGTTGAGACCAGATCGTCCAGCAGTAATTCTGTGATCTCATTCTTGTCCGTCGGTTCAACCTTCTGCTGCAGTAACAGCCAGCAAATCAACAGGGGCAGCAGACTGACCACTACAAACGCCACCCTGGTGATCGCAGCCGCAATGATCGGATCTCGGTTTCGGCTGTCAGCGATTTCGCGACGTTCTGCTTCCAGTTGATCTCGCTGGAAACCGATATCATTTTGCCCAGCCTGGATTTCGCGTTGAAGAGCTGTCATCTCCTGTCTGGCCTTGGCATCTGCCTCCACCAGTTCACGAGAACCCGAAGCGACTTCCTGTTGCAGTTCCGACATCCGGCGGTTTTGATCTGCCTGGCGTTCCAGTTGCTGTGTAGCCAGATCAGCCACGCGACTGTTTTCGTCTGAATTACAACTGGCTCCGGTCAGCAGGATCAGAATTAGTGTGATTCGAAGCGTCTGTTTTTCCATGTGCCCTCCAGCGATGAATCAGGTGTCTGAGAATTCCCTGTAACGTCAGTCGCAGCCGTCGCTCTTTGATCAAAGCGACAACGGCCAGCAACAGCGCGACAGAGACAAACGTTAAAACAATAATTTCCAAGCAATGCTCCTTTCTGTTGAGGTTTCAGAGTGAAAAGCAAAACACCTCGCATTCCTGTGAAATGCGAGGCGTTTTAAAATGACGACGATCTGAAACCGGTGATTGATTTTGATACAGAATAGATAATCCGTGCCCCTATTTATTATGACACGTTTCATGCTAAAATTTAGATAGTCGGTGATTCCACTGTTTTAAAGTGACAATCTGAAATGCGCTCGTGGTAATCAGCCAGGAACCGACTTATCCATCCTTAATTCACCGTATTAACAAAATCATTTGTAATACGTCTGCTGGTAGATTCCAGACTTCTTACAAAATCGCTTAATTGTTATTTTTGGAGTTCAATTCATTTCCCAGATTCAAGGTCGACAGTGAGAGTCTTTTTGTATTTGTAATTCGTATTGGGAAAAGAAACCTCGAAATCAACCCTGTCTGGATCGAATGTCAAACCTCCCTTTGGTGTATTAAACGTCTTTGTTTCTCCTTTCATCCAGGAATCATGATTCCAGTGCCAGCCTTTCGATTGGTCACCTTTTCGAAACGCAACATCAACCCGACACTTTGGAAGAAATGAAACTCCATTCAAGGTAAATTGAGCACCACGCTGTGTATCCCAGATAACCCCTGATTCGTAAGGTTGGTAAGCACCCTGAAAACTCAAGTCTTTACAAATATGTGTAATGTCTTTGTCTTTTTCCGCTCCCTGATAAACATATTGAATCTGCGTTGCGAATTGCGGTGAATAGATTGTAATGTCCAATTTTTGCACGTGCTTAACAGTCGTCCTTTCCACTGTACGTCCCAAGACTTTCTCTCCGCTTTGATACCGCCCCCACATGCTGGTATTAGATGGCCATGTTTCTAGGAAATGTACGTTTTTTCGCACCTTTCCGCTTGCCCCAGTCAATTGCACCAAAATGGTACAATTTTTAAGTGATTCCCCACGGTTCTGAAGTACAAGCCAATCATTTGGTCCGGAGTTTCCCCAAGATTCATTAAAATCGACTACGATACGACCAGCCGAATCACTTAAGGTTGCCGAATATTTTTCAGCAACTTTGGGAAGCAACAGTAGCGCTGCTTCAAGTTGATCGACCGCGGCAATAGCTGACTGTAATTCTACATTTAAAGCATTCTGCTTCGCCTCTGCATCAAGGCCACGGTGATAACTACCCAAAAAATTACCAAAGAATCCATCAAGCATCGAACCTACAAACAGTGTTCCCTCATTGGGAGGCTTTGGGAGGGCGTTCAATTTGTTAATACATTGCAAGAATAAGGTATTCGCATTTTGGACTTGATCAGCAAGATACATAATCTCTTTATCGTTTGATTTGATCTCACGTAAGTCTAATAAGGCGGACTGTACCTCCGCCATGATTTCTGCTATTTCGTGATTATCCCGAAAATGGCCTGGATCAGATTTCATCTCCATACTGAGGTGTGAAGCAAGCACTCGGTATTCTTCAGGCAAGGGTTTACTGGAGGGTGTCGAGTATTTAGGGAGATTGCTTGCTGTGTTGTCGCTACCACATCCCGAAAGCATTAGAGCCAGCGGTAACACGCATACAGATACAAATATTTGATTCACCGAAATCCTGCTTTCGATGGCGCAGCTGATTCTTCTTGATAGTTGCAACATTGATCATCTCCTCTTTCAGTAAAGAATACTTTTGAATCACTGTATTCTAATTGTCCAAGTTTACACTTAATAATGATACTCATAATCCGTGGTGTTATCGTCATTGTCAAGTGTTAAATGCTCATATGACAAAACGAGCAGACATATTGATGAGATTTGGAAAGCGAGTCCGCAAACTGCGCAAAGAGCAAGGCTACTCTCAAGAGAATTTTGCTTATGCGTGTGAGCTGGACCGGACCTATGTCGGCGGGATCGAACGTGGAGAACGAAATCTTTCATTACGGAATATCGAACGGATCGCCGATACCCTCGAAATCAGCCTGGCCGAACTAATGGAAGGGGTTTGAGGGAGCTTAGACCGCAGGGTCAACAACCAGGACGACTCCCAGTTGGTCAGAGTCGTCAATTTTTGCCTGATTGGCTGCTACTGGAGTAATAAACAGGCAGGGACTTTTTACGCAAGTTGCATCATGCTGGCACACAGCATACCGTAGTCGTGCTGTCAGAAGCTGCTGACGTAACCGCTGGATGTCTTCCCCACTACTTGGTGGCTCTATCGGGGAGCCACCAGCGTATATCTCGAAGATTTTTACATCTTCGAGATCCATTTCTTCATACCAGAACTGCAAAGCGGCTCTGATCAACATAATATCTTGTCTCTGTAACATCGATCTCCTTTCTGTCCCCTGGACTAAATGTCGAGTTATCTTGCTTGAACATCATTCTTTCACACTGACTGAATCGTGAGTTTGAACTGTTTTCATAATCGCTAAGCTACGCCCTGGTTATCATGACATTTTTTAGGACAAAAATTTAGGTCTTACCGTAATCACGTTTTGTGTCGTCTGGTTCGTACTTTTTGACGATTGATTTGGCAATCAGTTGCAGTAGTCGATGAACGGGGCTTCCCGTCAGGGCTGGTTCAGGTTGATGATTTTGGCTCTTTTTTGATTTAGATTGTCTGGACTTCAAAAGCAGCTCCTTTCAGATAGCGCATTAAAAAACCCCGGCAAAGTGCCGGGGTCGGTAAAGTAAATATTGTGATTATTTATTTTCAGAGCGGAGGTCGCTGATAACCGGCCTTCACCTGAAACGAATACTTCTTATTCTTGTGCCTGCGAAGTTTTTTGTAGTCTTCAGGTGGTTCTTCTAAAAATATATACGGACTTGAAAGCCCCTCTTCCTGCATCTGCCGATGCAGGAAGAGGGCGTAATAGACCGCTGTCTGGGTGGGTTTACCTTCCAGCTGACGAGCGATTTCCCGTTGTTCCATACCGACAGTAGCCAGTCTGATGGCTTCTGGACGAATCAACTCGCGTTGAGGAGGCTCAAAGAGATCCAGGGTCAATTCCCGGGTCAGTAACTGCTGTAACTCTGGAGACGCCGCCGCATCGGGAATGCTCCCGGCTAGATTGAGGCGGATCTTTGCACGAGGCAACAGATGACCGCCATCAATGAGGCGTACCTGGTAGACATAGATTTCAGGGACCAGTTCCCGGATCAAGTCACCGAATTCATGAGAGTGAATATCGATGGCTTCGAGGTGATGTAGCAGTATTTCTTTGAGCTCCAAAGTTGATTTCGGAAGATTCAATTGCCGGTTTTTTGCTAGCTCGAATGCGACACGGTCCAGCGATAGCTTTTTTTTCCGTTCGGTCAACTCTGACGACAGTTCATATAGAATATCTGCGTTAAAATTCTCGACTTCTCGGACCAGTTTTTTGATCTTTTCACCTTCACGCTCAATTTCTTCCTCGGCCCGGTTCAGCTTGTTTTCACGGGTACGAAGTTTTTCAGGCCCACCAGATTGTGCCTGCTGTAAGATCTCCTGATACTGAGCATCAATCCCCTCCAATGACGAAAGGCTCTCCAGGATCACTCCCAGCAGTTTCTGGGCGGCTTCAGGCCCATTAAACCCAATGGAGTTCCAGCAGTGCCAAGACCGCGAATTAGAACACATCAGACTGTCGGTTATGCCATTGGCTCCCCAGACGTAATGATGGCCACAGTAATAACAGGTGGCATGCTGGCCAAAGGCCCGTGTTCGTTTCTTGGGAACTTGATATCTGGAATCTACGCCGTTTGTTTTTTTCTTACGCTTATAATGGGCATTCTTCTTTTCCAGTGCTTCGAGGACTGGGTCAATTTCATCAGGTGAGAAGAAGGCCAGATGAGGTTCCTCACGGTAAGTGGGCCCCTTTGGATTGAGAGTAGAACTTCTTCTGCCCGTTTTATGCTTCTTAGTGGTATGCATAGTACCCCGTGCTGGTAAGCCTTTTAAAATCGAGTTGCGATAGTATCGAAGTGTCATTTTTCCGTCCCATTTTTCATTTTTACAATAGGGGCCTGGAGAAAATCCCACTTCATTAAAGTACTCCGCAACTGCTTCACCATTCAGTGTCCTTCTCAGTATCTGTAACCCTTCCTTGAGGTACTCAATAGCTTCCTCATCTTTAGACCAGTCTGAGAATGTCTCGGCTCCATCTGGTTTGATATAACCGGCGATGGGGCAGGGAGTCGCAGCGCCATATTTTTTAAACCGGTTCATTTTTTTCTGTTTGATCCGGCGTGATGTATGCTCATTATGCTTCATATGCTCTTTGCATGCATCCATCACTTTGGCTTCCCAGTCCGGATGGTTTGTATCAATATCATCATTCGGTGAAATCACTCTAGTACTTTGGTCCACCGCAGTAGCAAAAATAAAACAAGCCGTTACTCCGCGTACCAGACGCCCGACATCCTCAAACGTCAGTAAGTCAAATTCGTTAGCAGTGAGTCTGGCTTCAACTTCGGCAAGCTCAGGACGGTCAAGTCGTTCCCCCTTTCCTGTCGTCGCGATGATCCTGAAATCGATCTCTCCGTCATAATATTCCCTCGCAATTTCTTTTCCGTGGTCAACCTGGTCCTCAAGGCTGAGTTCCTTCTGGTTTTGACATCCAGAAATTCGCGCGACAATCCCAACGATTAGGGTATGACCGTTCCGTGGTACAAGTTCAACTTCTTCTCTATAGCTCATTATTTATCACTCCGTTTTAAATAGTTTTTTTTTAAATGTGTTTAAAGCAAGTCAGTATGTTTAGAGTCACACTTTGTTAGAACTGGCCCATTGCCTCGCAAAAGCAAGAGACTGAGGCCAAAGACGCAGTGCTTGTTCGATTTCACGTTTTTGTGTCGTGGCACGGGTGTGCGTATAAACGCCCGTCATGCCCAGGCCGCCGCCACGGGCGTCCTCGCTCGGTTTATGCCCCAGTGTGATCTGCCGTATGAGCGGATCAACATTGGCATCCTGAAGTAGAGTGGCAAAAGAATGCCGCCAGCTTTTGGGGCAAGATGACTGTTTCAGGCCTGCTGCCTTGGCGGTACGGATAAATGAAGTCCGCACACGCTCAGATCGTACCACGCCTGCTTCACGCCAGACTGATCTGGCGAGCTTCTCCTCCACTGTTTGTGAAAGAGTGAGCACACTCCCTGAGGCTGCATACGAGATTCGCTGCTGAAGCAATTCCTGGAGTGCCATCTGATCCAGGTTCCCCAAAGGGGAACTGAAGGCGTCAAACTGGTGCCGGATAAAGACAGGACCTGACGTTCGATTGCCAATCACCCTGCGTAAGACGGCGACTGCTTCCTTTACTAAGGGCACAGAACGTTCTCGCCTGGTTTTGACTTTCCAGTGCAACTCAGGCTTATTGCGTACATGCACCCATCCGCTTTCCAGATCGACGTCTTCGATCAGCAGATGGATCAGTTCGCCCGACCTTAATCCTGTCTTGGCCAGAATAAAGTGGATGGGGAATGTCCAATCATCTGCATTCTGAAAGAAACGCAATTCATCCTCAGCATCGAAGACAAAGATGGGTTTGGCATCTTCGATTTTCATCCGCTCCAGGTTGAGCTTGGAGAACGGGTTTTCGAAAGTAGGAGGAAGGAACCGTTGTTGGGCGGCGTAGATATAGACCGACCGGCAAACTTCCAGTATGAAACGCAGCCCTTTATCACGAAGTGCCCGTTTGGCCGTATTAGGATGGCCGTTAGGGGAAATTTTCTGTTTCCTCAACCAGGCCACAAAATGATCAGCCCGGATGGAATGGGCCAGATCAGATGAGCGGCATTCATTGAAATAGTTTTCAAGATGCTGCGTTGCCGATCGATAGCGCCTGATCGTGGCCGGTGAGGACCTCACCACAGTTTCATGGTGATTGAGAAAGGCCTGCCGCAGTTTTGAGAAACTGACAGACGTAAATGAAAACAGTGTTGGGCTGGATGAAGCCAACTGCGCATTAACTTGCGCTGCAATTTGTGCGGCTTCGTCTTCAGTTTCAGCCACTTTGGAACGTCGTTGTACCTTTATTCCATCTTGGTATTCAAGGTAATAAAGAAACCAGGCACCGTGATGAAGATAGTACGAAACGCGCCCCACGCGCTTTCGTTTTGAAGACTTCTTGCGTCGTCTCATCAAAACCTCCTGTGCACAATGTGTGCACCAACTGTGCACCAGGAGGTTTATTATGTCGCGCAAAAAATAACGCTAAGCTATTGAAATCAACAGCTTAGCGCGTTTAGTCAGTTTGATAAGCGGAGAGAGGGGGATTCGAACCCCCGGTCCCGTTTCCGAGACACAGCATTTCCAGTGCTGCACAATCGGCCACTCTGCCACCTCTCCGGGGTGACTCCGTCAAAATGATGGGGAGTCGTTATCTCTGCGTGAAGACTGTGGTCTAGTCTTCTGAAGATTCGGAAGCTGCGAGTCCCTGCTTGATTGCTTCTTCGCGATCTTCGATGACTTTAAGGGACTTCAATCGTTTCATGATCTGAAGCCGTTGGGCGTTGACCTGCTTCCACTTCGGATGTTTTTTGCGTTGTTCCGGAGTCAGCTTCTGCTCGTCCAGGACCTTGCTGTAATCGGCAATTGCGGTTTCAGCGTTTTGTAACTGACGTTCCAGTTGAGATCTTCGTAAAGACATTGTCTTCCAGTGTCCCTTAGTTTGTATGTAATGACGGTTTTATCGTGTCGGGGGTTCACCCCGAAACTCTGTGCGTACAATGACTATTTCCCCGTAGAAACGCCGGGGAACGGGGATTCTAACAAGATTCGCACGGAATTGACAACGGTCAGCCTGCGCAACCTGATGTATTGTCATGTTTTTTGCTGGAAAGTATACATAAAAACATGTCAATGAGAGCGTAAAGTCTTAAATCGTTCTCAGTTGTGTTTTTACCGTCAGTTCAGTTTGTGCTGAGTGTCGGCTGACCTGTTTGATCCGGAGTGACCGTCAGTCGATTATGGACCTGCCTGACCCCCTGGATGCGGCTGACTGATTCCTGGGCCAACTGTTTCGCATAATAGCTGCCGACGATGCCCGTGAGAACAACCTGTTCCTGTTCAATCTGATATTCAACATTCTGGTTGGCGACCAGTACAGATGTGGAAATCGCCTGTTTGATTAGTTCACTCATTTGATGAGCGTGATCTATGGTGATGTGTTGTGACATATTGAAGCCAATACTCAGAGGATCTTAAAAATTCATTCTATCCTTATACCTGTTTCTCATCCTGAGATTAAAAATGACACATTGTCTGCGGGTACGCATGCTGGTTACTTCGACAGTCCGTCTTGAGTCAAATCAGAAAAAATGTGATGATTCGACCGGTTCCGTAGTTCTGGTTAAGTTCAGGGATTACAATCAGAATATTTGTCAGGAGCAGTTCTTGTGTACGGTGAAACATGTTGTCTTGATTGATGTTAAACCCTGCCTGGTGTCTGCCATCTGAGGTATTTTCCTGTATGCAGAGTGTTCTCTGGTTTTCAAGAGCGATACAATACAGGCTGATTCAATGAAACTTATATTTGAGTGATCTTGCATCGTGTCAGCGGGTGGCAGTCCACCTGCGGTCATGAATGCGTGGAAGGATAACCCCTTGGTAATTATCAGTGATCAGGAACTGTTGCAGCGATCGGTAGAACCTGCTCAGGATCTGTTTCCGGTGATGCGACGTGCGGCGGTGATGTCGCCTCTGGTGGCGTTGCTGGCACTCGGGCCGGGCCTGCTGGCCTTTCACTCTTACCGCATCGACGAACTTTCTGCCTGGTTTGGTCTGCAGTGTCTGGGGAAAGCGGAACTGATTGGGGACAGCACGAATGCCCTGATCTCACAGCCCCCTTTGATACGCTGGATGTTCACGGGGCTGCTGTCTGTGATTGGTCACTGGTCTTCTTCACTGGTTCTGTTTTCCTATTTTTCAACGGCCGGCATGCTTTATGTGGCCTATCGGCTGACCAGGAAAGTGTGTAATCCCCGCTATGCGCTGGTATTCTGCTTTCTACTTGCGTTTCATCCGGTGGTACTGAAACAGGTGCAACTGATCGAAGCGCCTGCGTTTCCGATTCTGTTTGCGTTGCTTACGATCTGGGGCTTTGTTACACATCTGCGTTCCGAATCGGGAATAGTCTCTTACAAACTATTGAGTGGCGGGATTTCGCTGGGACTGTGTCTGCTCTCGGGGGGCGCGCTGGCACTGGCTGTGCTGCTGATGTTGGGGCTTTATATCTTGAATCCAGCGGAATTGCCCAAAACCCGATCAGGGGGCGAACAGAAGAAGGCACCGGTGATCAAGCAGGCCGTCCGCATCTGGAAATCATTTTTTATCCTGGCCTTTACCGGATTTGCAGTCGGAGGCTGGTGGGAACTGATGGTGGCATCTCAGGTCGACGGATTCTGGGGTAAGTGGTTTGCCGGCCCGGGGCAGCCGAATATCAGCCTCTATTGGAAAACGGAATTTTATCCGTCGTATTTTATACGGGATATCATTTCTTCCATGGGGTTCCTGTTGGGGTTCGCCGTGTTCGGGCTGTTCCATGGCCTGAAGCGGGTCATTAATCCCCAGGGGAACGTACAGGAGATTGCCTGGTTAAGACTGATTGTGATGTGGGTGTTGAGTGGTGCTCTGTTCTGGTGGGGCGTGCAATATTTACCTGAGATGAATGCCAGCACCCGTGCCATGTGGAAGCTGTTTTTTATCATTCCGATGCTGGCCATTGTCGCCTGGGAGTTTCAGCAGATCGCGCTGCGTCGTGTCAGTTACCCGACGGTCCTGGGGGTGTTTACGGTGGGGGTCCTGGCAGTCATCTTTATCAGTGCTTCGCAAACAGATACGCTCAGTCCCCGGATCTCAGCTCATTTTCTGCGACAACTGATCATGCTGGGATTGTCACTGGTGATGGTGCTCTGGTACAGCCATCGATTTAAAAAGGAGCAGGGGCATCGGCTCGTGGAGATTGCGATGGTCATTTCCCTGTCCGCGCTCCATGTTGTCTATGGAGTGTATTCCGTTCCCAAACCAAACCCGGCAGGTGAGCGGTTGCTGCAGTTTGAAAATCAATTGAGACTGACTCAGAATGTGGATCATTGTCTGCTGGTCAGTAAAAGCGAACCGCCGCTGGAACTGACCTTTCTGATTTTCTATCTCTGGGGAAACATTGACTACAAACAGGTTCAGGGGGCGGTGATCCCGCAGGATCTGGCGATACCGGTGGAACAAAGTACGGCAGTTGCAGCAGAAAAACCGGACGAAGAAAAATCGGATGTGGGAAAACAGGTGATTGTTCGCTGGGGGGCTTCTCCTGTATCGTTACGAAATCTGGTGAATGCCGGCTTTGTTTTGAAGCCTGTGGCGGCACCGGATGTCTATAAGCAGCTGGAACTGCAGGCTGATCTGATTACAAATGCACCCCCGGGTTTTTGAGTGTTAAACAATCTTTAACTGAGAGATCTTTTACTTCGGAGCTATCAACATGCATCATTTTCAACACGATTCTGCCTGCAGGCCTTCACTTCGTCTTCCGGCAGTCTGTCTGCTGTTTCTGGTCTGTATCTGTCTGGCAGGTTCGCTGGCAGGTGCCGCAGAAACGATGGAGTTAAAAGAAACTGCGGACCAGAAGTGGTACAAGGGAAATTTACATACCCATTCACTCTGGAGTGACGGAGATGATTATCTGGAAATGATTGCGGACTGGTACAAGTCCCATGGATATGATTTCCTGTCGTTTACCGATCATAACGTCCTTTCAAATTCAGAACGCTGGACGGTACCTGAAAAAAACAAGGGGAAGCTGCATGCTTACGAAGAGTTGAAGAAGCGTTTTCCTGACTGGGTTGAAGAACGAAAAAATAAGGATGGTCAACTTGAAGTTCGCCTGCGCACGTTCGAGGAAGTCTCGGACAAACTGGGAGAACCAGGTAAATTTCTGATGATTCAAAGTGAGGAAGTTACGGATCGTTACAAAAATTATCCCGTGCATATGAACGCGACCAACGTACATTCCCTACTGACGCCGCTGGGTGGTAAGAGCGTATATGAAGTGATGCAGAACAACACCAATGCCTTACTATCGCAGCGGGAACGAACCGGACAGAAAATGATGATTCATTTAAATCATCCGAACTTTCATTATGGCGTCACAGCGGAAGATTTGATGAAAGTAATTGGTGAGAACTTCTTTGAAGTTTATAACGGACATCCCGGTGTGAATGATTCGGGGGATGAAGCGCATGCCAGTACGGAACAGATCTGGGATATCGTCCTGACGAAGCGGTTAGCAGAACTGAAGCTGCCGATGATGTACGGACTGGGGACTGATGACGGACACAATTACCATAAAATTCCGAGCCGCGCGAGTGAACCAGGCCGGGGTTGGGTTGTGATCCTGTCGGAAACGCTGGAACCCGAAGCCTTGGTCGAATCTCTGGAAGCCGGTCGGTTTTATGCTTCTTCCGGAGTCAAACTGAAGTCGGTGACATATTCTGACCAGGGGATTCAGGTCGAAATCGATCCGGAAGAGGGGGTGACCTACACCACCGATTTTATCGGTACGCTGGAAGGATATCCCCAGCGGGGTATTCCTGTTCTGGATAAGCAAGGCCAGGAATTAAACACGACGAAACGTTACAGCAAGAAAATCGGCGCGACATTGAAATCGGTCAAAGGGACTTCTGCAGGGTATGATTTGACGGGGAAAGAAATTTACGTCAGAGCCATCGTCCGGTCCTCCAAACTGCATCCAAATCCATCGGAAATTGGTGAAGTGGAACGCGCGTGGGTGCAACCTGTCGCAGGTCCTGCTGCTCCGAAAGAGTAACGTCTTAAGGATCCTCAGCCGATGCGGGACTGGTCTGACTGCTGCAGTCAGTGACTACCAGTGTCTGTCGGCTGAGAAGCAGATTGGAATCAGCGTCATAGACTGACGTTTCCAGTTTTGCGATTCCAAACGGAATCTGGTCACAGAGCCAGAGGTCTTTGCGATACCGCAGTTTCTGCTCTGCTGCTGTTTTGGCGGCGATGGTAACGGAGACCTGGGAGGCTGCCAACTGACATTCAAAAGCATCTTCACGGAGTGGGGTAAACAGGTGACGGAGTTTACCCGGATTGTACTTTCGGGGACGAGGCATGCCGTAGAAGAAGCGGTTGGCAGCAAATTTTTCGGTCTGACTGACTTCCTTGCTCGGCCAGCGCAGGAATTCCTGTGGCCATTTTCCTGCGTTAAAGTCGGCGACATTGATCGTGTATTGTTTCGTATCGTGTGTCTCGCTGCCGATCGAGTGTGTGACCTGAATCGTGCGTACAGAATCATCGGAAGATGGTAGCAGACTGATTCTGAGTTTGACCAGGCGACCGTCATTGGCAGGGCCGGAAAATTCGACGAAGGGTTCAGGTGTTTTCCGAGTGGGCTCGGGAAGGGATGCCAGCCAGGTCGTCAAGGGGCGTTTCAGGGCAGGTGGGGGTTGTTTATATTCAATCCAGCCGGCCTGCTCCAGCATGGTATAGATCCAGGGAGCCCGCCAGGGGTTATGCAGTGGATGATGTGCGGAGAAAACAGAACCCAGCAGGCAGAGTGTTCCGAGTCCTTTCAGCCAGCGTTTCTCTGCGAACTCATCAAGCAAGGGGATCATACTGATGAGCCAGAACGGTGTCAGCCAGAGCATCCAGCGGAGCGCTGCACTGTTCCCGCCATAGTTATAATTGTCCGTTCGTGAGAGGTAAAAACCAAACACGATCACGCTTAAGGTCAGACTGATCCACAACAGCGGACGCAGGAGATGCGTTTTGTTTTTGCTGATTCTCAACCAGGAGAAGAGTGTGAGGAAATAGAGTGGCGAGAGTGAGAAAATGCCGTGATGGCCGAGTGTGCAATGGAAAAAGTAGACCAGGGGGGAATCGAGATTGCGGTCGAGGTCTTGCGGATTGTTCCAGTAGCTGGGAACTCCCTTGTGCTCGTACAAATACTTTTCGGTGCCGTAGTACATGTAAAAAGGTTTCCAGCCCCCCGTCGCCGCATAATTGGTGATGAAGAAGCCGAGCAGGGGAACCAGTGCTGCAGGTGAAAAGACAAGTAAGGTCAGACGTGGATTGGCTCGGAATAATAACCCAAACACAATCAGGCCAAACAAGGCCGCTGGCAGTTCATTGCAGCAGGTCAACATGGCGAAGAAACCAGCCAGCAGAAAATAGCGTTTGCGCTGTTCGCCGTCGAGCAGGATTCGCATCAGCGGATAGAGCGTGAATACGGCACATGATGCAGCGATGGAATGATTGTTTAAGGTTAATAGAAACGGTGTCAGCAGCGTGCCGAAACAGGCTGCGATGACCACAAAATAGCGTGTGAAGATTTTTGTTGCGTACCGTTCCACTATTCTGCAGATCAGCAGCAGCGCAATCAACATGGGAATCAAATTGACTGCGATCAGGATCAGATGGGCTACATCGTGCAGATTGCGGTTCAGGTTCAATCCCGTTGTGGTTTTGATGAACCAGTAGATACCTGCGACCATGGTCGGGAACAACGGGGGCTTCGATGAATAGAAGTGACCCTCATGTCTGACTTTATCAATACTCGACCAGCCGGAGCGATCGTTGATGGCATCGATCTGGTAGGTGCCTTCTTCTACCAGCGACCAGACCGTGCACCAGCGGGAACGGTCATTGGCGCTTTGCAGCGGCGCGCTGTTCATGATGGCTGCCAGGCTTTGTCCGCATGTGACTGTTAACAGCAGGATATAAACAGACCAGCGCAGGTGCGAATCCTGTGAGGATAGATTGAGAGTTTGGTCTGGTGTCGAAGCAGCGGAACTGGTCATGGAATCCGATTGATTTCTGAAAGAGCGGCGGGTGGTTTGATATCAACAGGGTCTGCGAAATCGAGATCCGCAGCGTATGCAGCGGGGATCTCTGCATGCAGATTATCTGATGCTCCCGGAAAATCAAACGGGGAATCGCAGGGTTTAGCGACGGATTTCAATTATTTTAGACTGAATCCAGTTTTATTGTAGCGTCTCCAGGGACCTTTGGACCGGGTATAATAGATTGAGAGACGCTATGTTTAAATCTGATGTGCTCCAGAGAGCGTCCCGTTTCACCAGCTCGTTTTTCGAGCTATTTCAATCGAATTAAATGGTGATTGAGAGTCTGCAATCGAACCGGGGCAGTCTGAGAAATCGAAATCAGAGACTGGGTCTGAGTCATGAGAAGTGTGTATGGTCAGAAGAGTTCGTGAATCGGTTCGCCATTTTCAACAGCAAAAATGGGGCGGCCCTTATCATCAATGTAGTGAGTATCGAGGGGGACTCCCATGTAACGATAGATGGTCGCTGCCAGATCTCCCGGTCTTACGGGGCGGTGTTTGATTTCGCTGCCATCATGCTCGCTGGCACCGATGACCTGTCCGTGGTTCATTCCGCCGCCTGCCAGGCACATTGACATGACGACCGGCCAGTGGTTGCGGCCGTCTGTACTGCCTTGCGTTCCCGAAATGGGTGAGCGACCGAATTCTCCCATTGCGATTACGAGTGTATCATCCAGAATAGAACGTTCTTCCAGATCCGAAACCAGCGTCGTCAACAGATGGTCAAACAGGGGGAGCAGGGGACCGAGCCCATTTTTAATTCCGCCGTAGGGGGGAATATTGTCACCATGGTTATCCCAGGTTCCGGAAGCGGTATGGTAACTCAAGTCCAGCGTGACGAAGGAACTGCCTGCTTCTACGAGTCGTCGAGCCAGCAGCGCCTGCTGACACCAGAGGTGTTTGCCATAGCGGTCGCGGATTTCCGGGCTTTCCTTATTGAGATCGAAAGCGTCCTGCACGCGTTGTCCCAGTACCATGTCATAGGCACGGCGACTATAACTGTCGATGGCCTGCATGGAGCCAGCCTGATCGATGCCACTTCGCATCTGATCGAACTGCAGCATCAGATCTCGCCTGTTTTTCATGCGATCAAAGGAGAGCCCGGGGGCAAACTGAAACATTTTTCCGCCACTAGTTTTTCCGGTATCATTGCCCACCATGTCATAGACGGGCAGATCTGCTGCATCATTGGCGATGAACGGGTCGTATTGTTTTCCCAGATATCCGCCCCAGGCGATATGGGAATCGTGTTTCATGAATGAGACATAGGGGGGCATACCGGGATGATTGGCGCCGTGATGCTTGGCCACAATTGATGCCATGGCCGGGTACCGGTCGCCTTTCCGATTGGTACGGGGAGTCGCGAGCAGGTTGGATGTCTGCATCACCTGGTTGGGTTGATGGCTGCTCATTTTGGGATCAACAGACCGAATCAGCGTGAAGCGATCCATCATTGCGGCCTGCTTGGGGAGCATGTCTGTAATGGTGATGCCGGGAACTGAGGTTTGTGTCACGCCGAACGGGCCACGGTTCTGAATGGGACGATCCGGTTTGGGATCCCAGGTATCAATATGACTGGGGCCGCCTGTCATCCAGAGGAGAATAATGCTTTTCCTGGGTAGAGAAGATTTTCCCGCCAACTGCAACTGATCAGAGGCTTTTAACAATCCGGGCACGGACAGACCAGCCAGTCCCGCAAGGGAAGCTTTCAGCATGTTACGACGACTCTGCAGCACTAAACCTTCCGGAACCAGCGGATTAAACGCTGTGAATGCATGCTGTGAATGAGTGCGCGAATGGGGACCGAACTTCATTTCCGATTCCAGTTCCAGTGGATATTTTCAAAGTCTGAGCGGCATCAGGTCTTATATTGTTAATCTTATTAAATATATCGTCAAGACTTGATGTGTTCAATACGATTCTGTGTGACTGGTCAAAATAAAGGACAAATAGGCGTGATGAGACTGGTTCTGACGTTTTTAAACGGAATTGCCTGAGGGAAAAACTACAATTCAGGTCAGGGTAAGTGGAGTTTTCAAAGTGGGATTATCTGGGTTTATCGGCTGTTGTGACCTGTTCGAAGGTAATCCAGTTCAGGCAGGTATTGGTGCCTGCCTTTGATTTTCCGATCTCAATCGTCAATCGACCATCTCTGACTTCCACCTGGATTTGCTTTTCCTGAAACGATCCGCCGGTTGTGGAAAGGTCCTGGATGATCTGGTTTCCTTCGACAGAGACCCACTGTCCGATCTGATCATGGCTTGCATCCCCGACGCAGACCGTGACCCGCCAGTTACCATTAGGGACCGTACATTCCCAACGGTCATGATCGCGGGTAAACACGAAAGTATCACGATAGGTTTCCGGTACCTGTTTGCGCTGGCGCACATTCTGACTCAAGTCACGCTGCCAGCCATACCCGCGCTGCGGATTAAAGATGGCTCCCTGATCTGCTTCAAATCCAGACAAGGGAGGGAGATTTTTTCCAGCGAAATTAATCCGGCGTTCCCGGGGGGATTTTATAAGATTCACAATGCCATCCTGATCTGCAACAGTGACAGGAGTGGTTTTTTTCCACTGGACTGGTTCACCGGGCGTAAACGGTGTGGGATCATCCCGATCCAGGATGCCGTCTGCATCTGCGTCATCTGGTTTCTTGCGGGTGTAAGGTGGGAGAGGCAGGTCTTTCAATCCACTCCATAGCTGCTGACAAAATTCTCCGCGACTCATGTTTTCGTTGAATGTAAACGGGAGGTTCGCCACACTGACAGATTGACTCGCGCGTTGCTGTACCTGTTGGCGCCATGCGAGAGTCGCAGGAGCATCGGGGTGGAAATCCACTTCGCGAACCTTCAGAGGTAAAACGCCGCGCGCCGCCAGTCGGTTCACAGCGATAAATGCGGGATGTGCAGGAGCCAGATCACGGTATGGCCAGATCAATAAGGCGACGCCTGTTTCTGATCCGCCGCATAAGGCATTCCTGACCTGTTCCAGTTTTTCACGATCGTAGGGGATTTCCCGAGGTGCCATCTCGTGTTGTAATGAAATCGCAGCCGTCGCGCCTGCTGCCTGACCGATGGCGACACATTGATCGTGCAGTCGAATCGCCGCACTGACAATGCTGCTGTAGCCCACATTTTTCTGGGCACCCAGTAAGCCATCCATTTCGACGGGCACCAGGCTTCTTAAAGGAAACAGACTGCGGTCACTGACCAGGCTGGTGTTACGCCCCGGTTTTTCATAGTCAATCCAGGGGCCCGAATTTCCTTCTGATTTCAGGTAGGCACGACCTGTACGATGGAAGTCGTAATGAAACTGCCAGGCAAACAGTCCGTCCGGATACATGACCTGCGAGAAACGCTCGCGCGCGAATTTTTTGTCAGGACCATCCTGATTGCGCCCGTCCTGTTCGCGCATCATATACATGGCTTTCAACCGCAGGGACTCACGAATGTAGGGTTTGGGGGGCAGGTGGTCTGCTGTTCCGAACTCGTCACTCAAATGAAAATGACGAAAGCTGTTGGTTTTGTCGGGAGCACGATCATGGACAAAATTCTGCAGGTGATAGAGCAGGCTCAGGGAATGCCGTTTTGCGTCCTCAAAAATTATCTGGCGCTGTGGACGTGACATTAAGACGATGTTTTTCTCGGCTGCGCCTGGTTCGGTGGCTTCAAGTGCTGTGACGACATGCTGAGGCAATCGCTCAAGTGGGTAATCCTGACCGAGCATGTAATTCAGCAGGATACTGGTGCGCTGATCTTTGCTGGTCTGGCCATCTACAATCCGCCGCACAGTAAATATGGAAAGCTGCCGCGGAGACGCTTTGCCTTTGTCGGGCCAATGCGGTATCGAGCCCAGTTTGACGGGACGATCCCATTTTAATGGTTTCATTTCTGCCAGGCTCAATTTGGAAGTGCGGACAAAATTTCGATCGTCATAGTGATCGGGTTGTGGAACAGGAGTGTCCCTATTTGATTCTTCCACGATCATGGCCCAGGTGATCGGATTCATTTCATTGGCAGGATAGTCAGATAAGTCCAGGGGGGCACTTGGTTCCTGGTAGCGCGAACGGGGATCAGCGCCCATTTCAAACTCAGCACCGGAGACCTGAATGACATCGCCCCAGTCAGAGGCATCAATGGTCAGTCTCGCCTGAATGTGCAGGTCCGGCTGTTCTGAACCAATGGGCGCAAACCAGAGGCCCGTTAATCGGGGGCGAGGTCCAGATTGTTTGAGATCCGCTTTGACGGGGTAATGTCGCGTGATGAGTGAGACCTGTCCCTTGTCGATATAAGGTTGTAACAGTTCCCGAAAAATGGCTTCTGCTTCTGCAGGCCGAAAAGTGGATGGGCCATGAAAGGGGCGACCCGGCATGGGGGAGCCATACTTTTCCGTATTAAAGGCTTCGATGCGATCCATCAGTTCTTTGAACAGTCCACTGCGGTGGAAGGAGCGTTTCATGGGATGCCAGTCGACTCCCCAGCCGACTTTCCCCGGACCTTTATTTTCATCCACACAGGCCAGCGCCTGTTCGGTGTATTGTCCGCCCAGCCAGTCCCCATCCAGGACCAGCGTAATGGACTTCACCCCCTGCCGGGCAGCTTGAATTGCGGCAGCCCAACCGGACTCGGTTCCTCCCACAATGAGCAGATCTGTTTTTTTTAACGATGGTTCCGCCTGGGCAGTGTTCAGGACAAGACATGTGAGAGCCAGGAATGCGAGCGTAACTGATTTCATAGATCATCTGACCTTCAATGAAAGTATGTTGGGGGACATTCATTAGTCCATGATAAGGTGCGGGACGTGTCTTGTCAGGTATGGAATTGTTTGATGACTCAAAAAAGATTCATTGAATTCCAGAAAGAAAGTGGCACTGATTTTGCTTAATTAAGGTTTGTTGAAAAAAGCCGATTTTCAGAATCCAATTCAGCACAAAATTGTCGCAGCCTTGCAGGTTCGACAAGCAGTTGAGCAGGCAGCCTGAACGGAATGATTCAAATTATTTAATTTCATCCAATATATTTCCAGGAGATACTGATGTCAGGGTTTGTTCAACGTAAACGCGGTTTCACTCTGATTGAGTTGCTGGTGGTAATTGCGATCATTGCGATTTTGATTGCACTCCTGCTGCCTGCCGTACAGCAGGCGCGCGAAGCAGCCAGACGTTCACAATGCAAGAACAATTTGAAGCAACTCGGGCTGGCGTTGCATAATTATCATGAAACATTTTCGGTGTTGCCACCAGCTCATATCGGTCGCTGTACGACTCCCCGGTTGATGGCCTCTGGTTTGACAATGATTCTTCCCTATCTGGATCAGTCAAACCTCTATAATCAGTATAACTCCAGTGGCTGTGCCACGACACACTCCAGTATCTCAACGGGGCCAGGGACTCTGTCTGCGGGGGATGATCCTGTGACGAATGGAAATGCAGCCGTCGTCAAAACTCTGGTGACTGTGTTTCTGTGTCCTTCTGATTCAGGAACCGAATTTATTTCCGCTCCTACAAGCAGCTATGGGATTTCAGCAACGAATACCGGTACCGGGGGTGCCAAAACGAATTACGATTTCATTACCATCACTCCGTATAACTCTTGCGAAAACTGGTCCGGGACAGCACCCACAAATCGCTGCATGTTTGGTGACAACAGTAAATGCCGCCTGGATGATGTCAAGGATGGTACCAGCAATACGATGATGGTCGGTGAAACGACACGCAATGTTTACAACGGCGGTACCAATGCCTGGGGTTATCGCGGTCACGTGATGGTCGGTTTGAACCTGGTCTCTTATCCGATCAATCGGTTCTGGTACAGTTCTGCTTCACCGCAGCAACAGCCACAGGGAAAACTGGGGAGCTGGGCTTATGCGGGAAGTCTGCATACGGGTGGCGCTCACTTCACACTGGCTGATGGATCCGTTCGCTTTATCAGTGAGAATATCGATACCACCACACGACAGAACCTGGCCCGTATGGCAGACGGTAATGTGCTGGGAGAGTTCTGATTGTAAGCCGGTCGTTTGAGGATCATTTCACAGATTCAAATCTGTCGCTTCCGATGTTTCAGATCAGTCAGAAGCCGGACTGCAGACAGATGCTTCAAATTAAATCCGAACTGATTCTGTATGTCATAGCATAAACGGAGCAGCCCGGAATTTTCAGGAAAAACAGCAATGTACTATCGTCTGAGTCTTTATTCCCTGTTACTGGTTTTTACAGCAGGATTAACCGGGTGTGGTGGAACAACGGTCGCGGAATCGTTGCCTGATACGGCTCCTGTTTCGGGAGTCGTGACATTGAACGGAAACCCGATCATGTCTGCTACCGTGACCTTCGTTCCGATGGGAACGACAAAAGGAATTGAATGTGTCGGGGTGACCGATGAGTCAGGGAAATACACGTTGCAGCAGATTCGAGGAGCCGCGGGTGCACCTCCGGGAGAGTACCGCGTTGTAATCAATTATTTCCTGAAAGCAGATGGAACTCCAATCAAAATTGATGGATCAGAGCCACCGGCTAACCTTGGCGCTGATGAAGCACTGCCACCCATGTATAGCAGCTTCACCGATTCGAAACTGACCGCCAAAGTCACAGAGGCAGGTGGTGAATTTCCTTTTGAGTTGAAGGCAAAATAGTCTGATCTGATGGGGTGCAGCGGTTACAAGGTGGAGCTGCCTGTCTGCATTTGCCAGTTCCCCAGGCTGAATGAATCTATTTTACGTAGACTCCCGCGATCGACTTGCGTCAATATAATATTGATACGTATACATAATATTACGATGCTTTTTGCCTGATCGAACATATTGTCCCGGTGGTAAAGTCTGCTTTCGCTATCTGGTTGGTATTGTGGCATCGATTTTGCGGATTCCACAGTTAACTTTAAAATCTCCCTGAATCCATATTTTACTGGGCTGGTTTCAGCGCACAAAGCATGCATCGATGGAGGTTCTTGAGGCAGAATTCTTAGTACTCTTGTAGTTCATCAAAATTATTTTTTATTTAATTAAGGATTTTTTATGTTTCATTCTCTGAAGCGAAAACGGGGATTTACGCTGATCGAACTGCTGGTGGTAATCGCGATCATTGCCATTCTGATTGCTTTACTGTTACCGGCGGTTCAACAGGCCCGCGAAGCAGCACGACGCAGTCAGTGTCGTAATAATCTGAAGCAGCTGGGGCTGGCATTACATAATTATGTTGATACCACAGCTGGCGTGATTCCGCGTGGGGTGAATCATTACAACTCCCCCTCCTGCTGTTGTACTTATGATAATGGGAACTACGCCCATACTGTCTACACCATGCTGCTACCTTATCTGGATCAGACCAATCTGTATAACACGATTGATTTCGCAGTCGATCCACAGAATTCGGCCAAT
This sequence comes from Gimesia sp., assembly GCF_048262075.1. Lineage (GTDB taxonomy): Bacteria > Planctomycetota > Planctomycetia > Planctomycetales > Planctomycetaceae > Gimesia. The sequence continues at coordinate 139,063 of NZ_JBLXFK010000003.1, read as the reverse complement.
GCGGAAGCACGGAAAACAAAGGTAACGGTCTTCATGTGTCCGAGCGCGATCGTTATTGATGATGCGACTTATGCACAGCATAACTATCCAACCGCCAGTGCCAATCATGGCTACGGATTGTGCGGGGTGCATGGCTCAAGAACCACGAATGGTCTCTTTGCCTCACGCTGGGGAATTGCGGATAGTGTCTCTGGTGCTGTGGCAGATCCGCAAATGCGATTGCGAAATATTACGGATGGTACCAGTAATACGATCACCTTTTCCGAGTTCGCCAAAGGGCTGGATTATATCCTGCCCACCTCTCATAAAAATAATATGGGACGCAGCTGGTATGACGCGACAGCCGGTTATGGAAACGTTGGTTTCTCAACACGCATCGATGCAACTCCTAATAATCCGAAGGCAACTTACAGCACCACAATCAACTGGGGCACGGTGGGTAGTGCCCATACCGGTGGTGTGCATTGTGGATTTATGGATGGTGCGGTTCGTTTTATCAGTAGTAATATCGATGGTAGACAGTGGCAGGCACTGTGCACTCCCATGGGAGGGGAAGTTGTTCAGGTTCCCTGAGTCTGGTTCTTTGTCTTAGTACAAGAAAACAGATGATAACGCACGCTCTGGACAGATCCAGGCGTGTGTTTTCGTTTCACAGGGGCATTGGTCGATGCGAATCCGGGGATTCAGAATGCTGATCTTAAAGGTGAAGAATTTTCATTGAAACCCATTTCCAATAAACAGGGTTAAGAAAATCAGGTTAGTTAATAAAAAATGGTCAAATTATTAATTAACTAAAATTAGTAAAAAGAGATGATAATAATATTGCTATTTATAAGTGTATTTTGATGTAATTGAGAGATCCAATCTGAGCATTCCGCTCATTAAACAGCTACCACTGGAGAACTAAATAATTATTTACTGACCTTTCTATATTAAATCGGTTCTTTTTCAGGAGTATTGTGATGCCTCATTCTTCGAGACGTAAACGTGGTTTTACTTTAATTGAACTATTGGTGGTGATCGCGATCATCGCCATTTTGATTGCACTTCTTTTACCCGCTGTTCAGCAGGCCCGCGAAGCCGCCCGCCGCAGTCAGTGTCGCAACAATCTGAAACAACTGGGCCTGGCGTTACACAACTACATTGATACGACATCCGGTGTGATTCCCCGTGGCGTGAACCATTATAATGCCACTTCCTGCTGTTGTGAGACCGACAACGGGAACTATGCCTATACCATTTACACCATGTTGTTGCCTTACCTGGATCAGACAAATCTATATAACAAAATTGATTTCTCGGTAGATCCACAAAACGCTGCCAATGCTGAGGTACGACGCACCAAAGTAAATGTCTTCATTTGTCCCAGTGCACTCCTCATTGATGATGCGACTTATGCACAGCACAATTATCCCACTGCGAGTGCCAATCACGGTTATGGGCTGTGCGGTCGTCATGGTAGTGATACTACCAACGGGATCTTCGCATCTCGCTGGGGCATGACGGATGATGTCTCCGGGGCTGTTTACGCTCCCCAGATGCGTTTACGAAATGTGACTGATGGAACCAGTAATACGATCACCTTTTCAGAATTTGCCAAAGGATTGAATTACGTCCTGCCTACTTCCCATAAAAATAATATGGGGCGCAGCTGGTTTGACCCTGCTGTGGGGTATGGCAATATTGGATTCTCGACGAGAACTATATCAACACCTAATAATCCCGTGCCGACTTACAGTACTACGATAAACTGGGGTACTGTAGGCAGTGCCCATACCGGGGGCGTGCATTGTGGGTTCATGGATGGAGCCGTGCGTTTCATCAGTAACAATATTGATGGCCGTCAGTGGCAGGCACTTTGTACTCCGATGGGCGGAGAAATAGCGGAAGTGCCTAATTAATGTTTGTGAGTGAACTATTTTGTTTTTTTCAATACACACTGAAGGGTTCTCAGTGTGTATTATTTTTATCCGTTGATTGAATGATTTAGAAAAAGTGAAACAACTATGAGAACGTATCGATGTTTTATGCTGATGATCCCCGTATTTTTCAGTCTCATCAGCCTGGGCTGCTCTGAACAGAAAATGGTTGATCCCAGTGAAGCTGTAGAGATAACGGGTGTTGTGACCCTGGATGGAAAACCGCTGCAAGAAGCAGAAGTCACATTTGTTCCCGCCGACGGCGATCCGCTGGTTGGTCCAGCTCTTGCGATTACGGACAGCAAAGGCAGTTATACCATGTCAGTGAACGCGCCCCGCGATTATAAAATTACGGTGGATCGGATGTCGAATGGTGGTCCCAACCCGGCACTCAAAGAATACCAGGGCGAAGAAACTTCACTCAAAGCCGGGGTTTCGAAAGAAGACAAAACCTTCAATTTTGATTTAACCAGTGCAAAATAATTTGAAGCTTTGAACTCAATAAAGACAGGCTGGCAAAATCTGTTTCTCCCAGCCTGTCTGTGTTTTACTGTCTGGTATCCGGGGTAATAAAATCTGCTGGGAGAGTCGGTCCTTTTCAACGCATAAAAGATAGGTTATATTAAATCGAGTGAGATCAAACGGTTCCGGCTTCCCTATGTGGCAGAGGAGATTTGATGCGAGATCGATTATTTCCCTGTATGTCGGGTTTTCTGAATCTTCACCTGCGCGTCGGTTGTGTGCTTCTGCTGATGTCTCTTTCGTTCGCGTTTGCGGAAAAAGAGAACAACACACAAAAAACGGATGCGATTCCATTTACGCGTGAGATCCAGCCCGTTCTGGAAACACACTGCCTCAGCTGTCACGGTTCGGAGCAGCCGGAAAGCAGTTTCTCACTGACTTCGCGAGAATCTGCTTTGCGCGGCGGTAACTATGGAACGGCGATTGTTCCCGGTAAGCCAGATCAAAGCCCGCTCTTACAGATGATTTCCGGAACGCATCAGGATGAAATCGTCATGCCTCCCGAGGGAGAAGGCGAACGACTCAGCATGCAGGAAATCACTGCGATTCGTCAATGGATCAGACAGGGAGCTGTCTGGCCGGAAAATCTGGTTCTCGGTGCGAAATCAATACAGCGAAAGCAGCACTGGTCGTTCCAGCCGATCATCAATCCGGAACTGCCTGTCGTTCAGAATGAAAACTGGTGCGAGAATGAAATCGATCACTTTATTCTACAGCGTCTGGAACAGGAAAAAATATCGCCTGCGGAAGCCGCCGACCAAACCACATTGATTCGACGCGTAACGCTTGACCTGACCGGTCTGCCTCCCACGCCGGCAGAAGTGGATCAGTTTTTGAACGATTCCAGTCCAGAAGTCTATGAACGACTGGTTGATCGCTTGCTGGCTTCACCCCGCTTTGGTGAGAAGTGGGCTCGACACTGGTTAGACCTCTGTCACTATGCGGACAGCGATGGCTATCTGACAGACGCGGTCCGTCCGCATGCCTGGCGTTATCGAGACTGGGTCGTGAACTCATTGAATGAGAACAAACCCTTTGATCAGTTTACAATTGAGCAACTGGCGGGTGACCTGCTGCCAAAGACAACACCTGCACAACACGCGGGAACGGGTTTTCTCAGGCAGACACTCAGTAATCGCGAGGGGGGAGCCGACCTCGAAGAATTCCGGGTGAATAAAGTCGTTGATCGTACCAAACTGATGGGCACGGTCTGGCTGGGGCTCACCCTGGAGTGCTGTCGCTGTCACAATCATAAATACGATCCGATCACGCAAAAAGAATTTTATCAGTTCTATGCGTTTTTCAATTCCGCTTATGAAGTCAATATCGATGCGCCCTTAGAGGGAGAGGAACAACGTCTGCAGCAGCAGGCAGAGTACCTGGAGAAACGCCAGGCTCTGATTGATCCGATCCGTGAACCACTGGAAAAACTACAGCGGGAATGGGAGCAGAAAATGCTCTATGCCGCCATGCATCCGGCCGACGATCATCACTGGGCACGTGCCTGGGAAGTAATGGGGCTGGTCTGGGGCGTAGGGACCGGAGAAGGGCAGCAGGAAGGGCTGGAGATACTCAAGATGGAACCCGCTCAGCGTAATCAGAGACAGCAGGACGATCTGCTCGATTATTTTCTGGGGCGGGGGCATCTGGTCAATGGAGGCAAATTTAAAGAACTCAAGTTGGGGGAACTCGCCAGTAAACTGGGTGAACTCCGTAAAGCGTATCCTGCCGTCTCCCGGGCACCGGCGGTGAGGGAAATGCAAATACCGCAACTGGCGTTTGTGCATTTAAGAGGTTCTTTTCAGTCTCCCGGAATTCCGGTCGAGCCGAGCACTCCCGTTTTTTTACCTGCAATGGAGCAGCAGAAACAGAACCGCCTCGACCTGGCGCGGTGGCTGGTCTCGAAGGACAACCCGCTGACGGCGCGGGTGACGGTGAATCGGATCTGGCAGGAATACTTCGGGCAGGGGATCGTAGTCTCCTCAGATGATTTCGGCACGCAAGGCGATGCGCCCTCGCATCCGCAGTTACTGGATTGGCTGGCTTATCATTTTCGCAGTCAGGGCTGGAATGTCAAAGACCTGCATCGTCTGATCGTGACTTCTGCCACGTATCGTCAATCAGCTCGCATGCGGGCCGATATTCACCAGCAGGATCCCTCGAATCGGTTGCTCAGTCATCAGGTCAGTCTGCGACTGCCGGCGGAAACGGTCCGCGATCAGGCACTGGCGGTGAGTGGGCTCTTATCAGAAAAACAGGGTGGCCCCTGTGTGCGACCGCCTCAACCTGCCAGTGTGGTGATGGAAGGCTTCGGTTCAAACTCATGGGACATCAGTACCGGAAAGGAGCGTTATCGTCGCGGGCTTTACACGCTGACCTTAAGGACTTCACCGTATGCACAGTCTGTGATTTTTGATGCACCCAATCCCAGTCAGAGCTGCAGCCGTCGCGATCGTTCGAATACACCGTTACAGGCTTTGACGCTGTTAAACGATCCGGTGTTTTTTGAAGCCGCCCGTCACCTGGCGCAGCGCGTATTGCGTGAACAGCAAAGTGATCTTGAGGAACAACTGCGCTATGCCTTCCGGCTTTGTCTGGCACGAGAACCACAGGAACAAGAGCTGGAACGATTAAAGTTACTGTATCAGCAGGAGTGGAATCAGTCGGAAGCATCAAAGAGAAAGTGCACCAAGGAAGAGGCGGCGTGGACCGTCGTGGCTAGTGTATTACTCAATCTGCATGAATTTATTACACGGGATTGAATACGATGAGGGAACCAGAGCAGCATCTTCAGTTGAAACGCCGCCACTTTTTACAGTCCTCCGCGTGTGGCCTGGGTTCAATTGCGCTACAGCAGCTGTTAGCGGAAGAGTCTGTGGCAGGGATGTCAGCTTCCAATGCCGTCAATCCCCTCGCCGTCAAATCGCCTCACTTTAAACCCAAAGCAAAAAATGTCATCTTCATTTTCATGTCAGGCGGACCGAGTCAGATGGATCTGTTCGACCCTAAACCAGAGCTGCAGAAACTGCATGGTCAGCCGGTCCCGGAATCCTTTCTGAAAGGCATCAATGATGCGCTGATTAAAACGACGGCTCGAGTCATGGCGTCTCCGCGGCGCTTCAAAAAATATGGTGCAGCCGGGATCGAGTTTTCTGACCTGCTGCCTCACCTGGGAAGCGGCGCGGATGACCTGTGTATGATTCGCACGGTGCACACTGATGTCAGCAACCATCATCCGGCCCAGATGCTGATGAACAGCGGTTCGACGATGTTTGATCGACCCAGTATGGGTTCATGGGTGACCTATGGGCTGGGCAGCGAATCGAAGAATCTGCCGGGTTATGTGGTGCTGCTTTCGAATTCGGGAAAAGGCGTTGATGGCGGTTCTTCCCTGTGGACAAATGGAATATTACCTTCAACGTATCGGGGGGTGACGTTTCGCAGTCGAGGAGAAGCAATTTTGTATCTCTCTAATCCGGACGGTATTTCCCAGACCACGCAGCGTAATCGTCTGGATGCGATTCGGGATCTGAACGGTCTGCGGTTCGATCAGATTGGTGATCCGGAAATTGCGTCGCGGATCGCCTCCTATGAACTGGCCTATCGCATGCAGACTTCCGCGCCGGAACTGCTGGACTTTAAAGATGAGTCACAGGCAACGCTTGACATGTATGGGATCAATCACGAAACGACCAACTGGTTTGGCAGTAATGCGCTGCTCGCGCGGCGGATGATTGAGCGCGGCGTGCGGTTCGTCCAACTCTATCATTCCACCTGGGATGATCATTCGAACCTGAATCAGAATCTGAAAACCAACTGCAACATGACCGATCAGCCCAGTGCTGCCTTGATCAAAGACCTTAAACAGCGCGGCATGCTGGATGACACCCTGGTGATCTGGGGAGGCGAATTCGGGCGTACGCCGATGACGGAAGTGCGGAGAGGTTCCACGCCCGGCAAAGAAGGCCGCGACCATCATCCCTTCAGTTTTACCATGCTGATGGCCGGCGGCGGGATCAAACCAGGAACGATCATCGGCAAAACCGACGAACTGGGATTTCATCCCGTGGAAGACGAAGTGCACATTCATAATCTGCACGCGACGATCCTGCATCAACTGGGTTTTGACCACACCAGGCTGGTCGTCAAACACAAAGGGCTCGACTATCGACTGACGGGTGTCGAGGGCAAAGTGCTGGAGAATCTGATTGTCTGATGGACTTGGAAGTTGATCTCTTAAAAGCCCTCGATTTCCCGCGTCGCCGAAAAAATGACTCGATGGCTTATTTCTGCCTGGTTTTAATTGGATACTGTACCGGTGTGTGCTATGCTGGGGGTTCTTAGTCAGCAGTCGTCACAGTGATTTTTCAGGGTGGTTTTCGCATGTCGTTTTCAGCTCATTTTAACCGAGTTCGTTTTCTTTTTTCGAGCGTTTGTTTTCAACAGCCCATGGCTGGGAAACGAATGAACTGGGCCGGGCTGCTGCTGATCGGTATTGTCTGCGCGACGGGTTTGTTTTCATCGACTTTGGAGGCGAGTCAGAAGCTGTCAGCAGCGGCATTGCGACAGCCCGTTTATCTGGATCTGCAGAAACAGGATGTGAATGTCCGGGTGCCCAGCATCTTAGTTCGCGAGCTGTTTCGGCAAGCCTTTCTGATCGCGGCGCGCGAGGAAATGGGCTATCGGACACGTGATGCTTCTCTGGGAGATCAGCTTCCGCCACCGGGGGCCACCGGGGATGTTCCGGTTTTCAATGTGCATGTCACCATTAACCGCAGGCATCGATATATTGTTCAGGTCATGCAGCGGGATGGTGATACAGAAAAGCTGATTGAGAAGCGGGATCTGAAAATGACCAATCGCACTCCGCTGACTGATGTAACCCGCTTAGCAGAAGAATACTCTCGCACTTGGTTTAAAGACCTCCTGCAGCAGGCTGGTTACATCCCGCTGAAACGAAAAGCAGCGACGACTGAACTTTCACGGAATCAGCCCCTGTTTATCAAGCCGGAAAAATTAAATTATCGGCAACAATTCACCCGGCTGATCGATACGCACCGTGAGATCAACGAGCAGGGGGAGTCTCCGGAGCGGCTGGCGACTCTCGCGCAAAGTTATGCTTTATATGGGACGTTGACGGAACAGTACTGGAGCCTGATTCCCCTGGCGGCCAAAGCACGCGGGTTATTGTATGCGGAGCGACTGCAGATCAAGTGTCCGCACAAAGCCTATGCGTTTTCGTACCGCGCATTGGTGCGCACCTTAGTCGGCCTGGATCGGATGGCGCTGAAAGATCTGGAAACGGCGTCCGCTCTCCAGCCAAAGCTGAATGAATCTCCGCAGTGGTTACCTGTGATTGAAGCACACTGCCTATACGACAAAAAGCTTCTGGAAGGCAAGAAGTTAAGCCCGGAGAATGAACTGCTCCGACGCTATCTCAAGCTGTTAGAGGTAACTTATTTCGGTACATCTCAACAGAAGAATGAAGCCGTCGATGCCTATCTGGAACAGGATTCCCGCTCCCCCCGGGCATTTTATACCAGCCCCAGAACCATCAGTGATGGCCAGAGTCTGGCGATGATTCATGATGCAAACGAGGACCTGATTAACTACGCATTTGGTTATATTGAAGAAAAAAATGTTTTGAGAATGCTGCCGGAAAGAACCGGGACCAAACTGCCAAACCTGATTAAGAGTCGCGATTCCATCGTGGCTGATCTGAATGCTATGGGAACCAGTCCGGATGAAAAAAACGAGCCCTCATTTTCGATGCTGGCAAGTACAGTGCAGGAACTGACGATGCTGCAGGCCTGGGATTTAATCAGTCGTATTCAGGAACTGAGGGCTGTGAATGCGGACCCGATTCTCGATCTGTTTTTGATGTCGCTCGCAAAGCATCCCTTCAAACCGTTTCTGCAGAGCTTTGCCTGGCAGCAAGCGGTCGCGACTGACGCGTTTTCCGAATTGCGTTTTGTGCCGGGACAATACTGGACGCCGGCAACGTATCCCATTCTGGTGCGAGATCGTCAGATCAGCCTGCCTGACGAACCATTGGAATCGGTTCGGTCTCCTACCTTTATTCGCAATGCCGGTCATGTAATATCTGAACTGGCTTACGCGATTGACCATGCAGTCCCCGAAGCGGAAAAACAGCAGTGGGTTCCCTATCTGACAGCCGTCAGTCCGCATGCGCCTTATACGATCATGCAGGAACTGAATTACAACTGGGAGCAGAACCAGCAGCGAATCACTGAATTACTCAAGAATTATGCTGATGCCGATTTGCTGATTCGTGCGATTGCACGGCAGTATCTGCTCAGGTTTGATTATCCCCGCGCCGAATCTATCTATCAGACAATGTACAATCAGGAACCTTCCTATGAAAATATTCAGCCATTAATTAATCTGGCCCGGGTCCAGGAGAACGCGGAACTGGAATTGAAGCTGCTTAAGGAAGCGCTCAAACTGGCAGACAAAAGATCGCTGCAGAAGCGGCGTCAGCAGGCTGATCTCGCGGAATATTATATTCGACAGGGAGATTATCAGCAGGCTTTGTCCTATGCTGAACTGGTAGTGAAAAATAATTCCAGTCGGGGGTTAAGAATCGGGGCGGAGTGTCATCGACTGCTGGGTGATCTGGACAGTGCCTTCGAGCTGCGAAAACAGGAGTCGCTCCGCTATAACAATCAATTTAATTTTCACGCCTGGTGCCGCGCTCACGGCTTGGAACCTCCCGGGCCGCTTCAAGACCAGCTTAAGCCTGTGCTGGAATATTATTCCAACGTGCCGCTGCCTGATAATCGTTTTCTCATCGCGGACCAGCTGATATATGGTCAACTCTCTGCGGTCGGTAGTTATCTGATTCTGGAAAATAACCCACGGACCGCGATGAAAGTCTGGAACTATTCCGCAGAGGAATACGATTTCGTGGCGGAAGCGTTTCCGGCGATCATAGCTGCGTTGCTGGCAGACGAACTAGGGTTGACGAAAGAGCGGGATGAATATCTCTCGAAAGCGATTCAGATTGAATTTCGTTCCCAAGGCAAAAGTTATCATGTACCGCAGATCAAGCAGATCCTGTTGTTCAAACAGATTCTGACCGGAAGTGACATTCCGTCCGCCGAAGTGATCGACTGGTATCTGCAGCAGCCACCCAATCAGCAGATTCGTACCAACTTTCAGTACTTCATCGGCAAAGCCTTACTGCAGAAAAAGCAGCACAAGCTGGCCATCCCGTATCTGCAGCAGGCAGCAGATTCAGGGAATTCGGAGCAGAGAACCGCCCGGCTGGCCGCATTTACGCTGCTCAAATTGAAAAACAAGCCAAAGCCTGCCGACACGAAAAAATCAGAGAATACCCCGGCAGGGTTACCGGGGTTGTTAGATCGAGTGCATGCTTACGGGTATCATAAGAAACGCGACCTGGAACTGGTGACGTTGAACCGGGCGGCTGAACTGTTCCCCGAATCAAGCCTGGTACTGGTCAGGCGGGGCCATCTGTATGCGACCTTGAAAAAACGTGATCTGGCGCTGCAGGACTTTGACAAAGCAATCGAACTTTCACCACAGGTGCCGGAAGTCTGGATGAGTCGTGGCGAATTTTTGGAATCGACGGGCAAGGATCAGGCTGCCATCAAAGATTATGAGCAGGCAGTGCAGTTGGATTCGAATAACTACTTTGCTCATCAAAAAGCCGCATTACTGCTGGCTGCCAGTGCGGATGACAAGGCACGGAACGGAAAACGGGCCTTTGACCATGCCCGACAGGCGGCCCGACTCCTGACCGAGAAGAAATCTGAAAACATGGCGTTACTGGCAGCCGCTTATGCCGAACTCAAAGAGTTTAGTAAGGCGAAGGAGTACAATCAAAATGCGATTGAGAGCGAAAGCAACTTTCGTCTCAAACGACATTACCAGAAACGCCAGAAACTCTATGAGGCGAAAACACCTTTGCGATTAGGGAAGCGTTCCTGATCGGGAGAGCAAGTGTACCTCTTACTGCGTGTGGCAAAATGATCTGCGTGAACTTCTTTTCCGTTCTGCCTTCTGTTTCAATACTGCGCACTCACAAATCCATTTTGAAGAACACTCACGATCGGGGGTGAAAATCTTCTCTTCGCTTGATATTCTTCAAGACAGTTGCTGATCCTGTGGTATGCATGCAGCTAAGAAAACAGATCAATTTCGTTTTCTTCTATCAAATCCACAATCATTCTTCGCTGATCTGTCTCCAATAGAAAACCGTCATGGAAGAACGTCGCCAGAATAGACAGGGATGGGAGTGCGTCAAGTCGGAGGGGCCACCTCCGTTTATTACGCACCGAGTGTTTCGGCATGCGAATGGCTCAATACAGGAATGGCTCTCGCGCAAACATCGTAAGAAACTGGTTACCCGGGAAATCGGCCTGGTCGAAGCGGTCGGCAAGCTGTTACTCCGCTGTCTGTGGATGCCACACGAATTGAACTGGTGGATTGGTGTTGTCTTTGCCGTGGGGGCGTCCCTGTTTGCCATCGCCAGTATTCTGAATCTTGCTCCTGATCTGGCGGCAGCACTTTTTCTGGCTCCCTCTCAGGTCAATGGGATCTACTTTTTCGGTTCGATCCCGTTCACAACAGCGGCTTATCTGCAACTGTTTCAGGCAGCGAATTCAGGCGCACTTCCCGATGAAGAACAGGAACAACCGGGTCGTCGGAAAGTGTTTGGCTGGAAACCGGCCAGCGCAGGCTGGCTGAGTTGTGCTCTGCAGTTTGCCGGAACGATTCTGTTCAACATCAATACCTTTGATGCGATGCTGCCGTCCCTGTCCTGGTTCAAGACCGATCTGCTGGTCTGGATTCCGAATTTCGGGGGTTCGATTCTGTTTCTGGCGTCGGGTTATCTGGCTTTTATCGAAACCGGGCATCGTTATTGGGCCTGGCAACCGGGAAATCTGTCCTGGTGGATCGTGTTGATCAATCTGCTGGGATGTATCGGCTTTATGATTTCTGCGCTCCTGGCGATATCATTACCCGCACCCGCTGCGACATGGCGAGAGACACTGTCGGTGGCATTGACACTGCAAGGCGCGGTCTGTTTCTTCCTGGGAGCAGTGTTAATGCTTCCCGAAACCGTTCGAGAGGAAACAAGTCAGCTCTAATATCCGGGTTGCATGCGATCGCCTCAGTACGACATTTTTGCGCAGCTGAAAATGCTGTATCTCAGTGTGTCAGATGCCATCGGTGTGGGGATGGTTACGCGATCATTTGGGCGGGGTTAACAGTCCTACCCAAAGGGCACACGCGGCGGATCTTTTCTCTCTGATTTCCACTGGTCATGTCGCCCCGGGGATAATAATTGTACTCAGGTAGTTGCAGCACGAAATCCTGGGGGGTATGATAGGTTTAGGCAAAATGGTTGTGGTGGATTACGTAAAGTGGTCAGACTTGCCCAGTGTCTGGATACTTATAAATCAGGCCGCCCACTGCCAAAGGCAACCAGGTTCTCAATCTTACAGATAGTCTATCAACGATCTATCAGGAGGTCTTATCATGCAGCGTAATTTGGTTTTTGTATTCACATTGGCCGTATCCCATTTCGCCTGCACTGCTTATTCCCAACAGGGTAATGAGGGACGTCCGGCAAGACCGCTGGAATCGCGAGAGCAATGGCGGATGATCTATGTGGGAGGCTCGAACATTGGCTATGTTCACGATGCAGTCGAAACAGTCAACCGGGACGGGAAACAGGTTGTCGTTAATCAGCATACTTCAGTCTTCGATGTTACGCTGCCACGCCGAAAAGGGGGAGTGCGTGTTCCCTCCGATACCCGTTCTAAAATTACGATTCAGACTGAGGAAACGATTGACGGCGATGTGCTCGCCTTTCGATACCAGGTCCAGAACCCGCCCTTAGCTAGCACGCGCAAGCAGGGGCGTGTTGCAGATGGTCAATTGCAGATTAAGACGGAAGCCAATGGCCGGGTAGCGACAAGAACTGAAGAATTTCCGATTGGGGTGAAGGGCCCGGCTTATGCCGACCGGATGTTGTTGAAACAACCGCTGAAAGCAAATGAAACCAGGGTCATTTCCACATTTGATCCCAGGTCGGCTCAAGTGGACACGATCCGCTTTGAGGCGCGTGATTTTGAAAACACGCTGTTCCAGGATGGTACTGAGAAACGTCTGCTGCACGTGGTGGTCACACACAGCACCGCGCCCAATCAGGTGTTTCATGAGTTCCTCGATGCAGAGGGGGAATGCTGGAAAACAACGATTCCTTCCCAGGACATGGTGGTCTACACTACTTCCAGAGCAACAGCACTCAAGCTGTTTGGAGACGTCAAAGTTCCCTAAACGGCATGTAATAAAAACCAGTCTTAGACTGTGTCCCGTTTTACTGTAGCGTCTCCAGGGCTGTTTGGCCCGAGTACATTAGATTGAGAGACGCTATAGTTAAATGTGATGTGCTCTAGCCTCGCTTCCCAGAGCGTGGCTTTTTTTATGCCGCAGGTATTTTTGTGGACTCCTCATTTCAGCAGCTTGCACTGTTTCTGCTCAGTGCAAGCTGCAATTGGCGAGAGTTGGTTGTGATGTCTGAACTTCACCTCGCCTGGCTTGTGCTGATCTGTATGATGTGCTGTTTTCTGTTCGCTGCGCTCGGCCTGAAATTGATTCAGGCCTATCTATTGATGTGGTGGTGTGGGGGTGATTCTGTCTTTGAATAGAAGCTCTGCGGAATGGAAGCTCTGTTGTTCAATTGATAAGGAGACGAAAAAAATGTTGTGCCAGTGGGGTGGATTTTCTCGAATGGCGTGGGGGAGTCAAGAGCTTATGCAACAAAAGTTGTGGCGATATTTGCTGATCTGTGCCGACAGGAAGGCGATGCCGGGGCGCCCCGTTGTGATAGCGGGGCGTTGTGTGTCGACCCACAGAGAATGTTTGAGCAGCTTTTATTCAAAATTGTTCAGAAACAGGGGACTTTTATAGTGCGGGTTTTCTCAGTGGTTTGTGATGATCAGGTGCAAAAATAGTGGACCACGCGCGCGACTCACATTTAAGCGGGAATGATGGCGAACGGCGGGCAGGCGTCAAGGGGAGTTTCATCAGTGAGAGAAAATATATTCACAAGTGAATGTCAGGAGCAAGTAACTTCATGTGCAGAACCATCTGGTTACGTGGTCTGCAGTTGTGACAGGGGCGCCGTTCAGGAGAGCGATTGTTGAGCCTGTTCCTGGATATCCATACCTACGAGCTGGCTCCAGGCACTGATCAGTTTTCTGGTGATCGGGCCGACTTCGCCGTTGCTGATGGTGATGCCATTAAATTTTGTGGCGGGCATAATGCAGTAGGGAGTGCTGGTAAAAAAGGCTTCATCGGCGGTGGTGACATCGTAGGGAAGCAGTTGACATTCTTCGATGGGGATTTCCAGTTGATTCGCCAGTTGGAAGATGGTCTGACGGCTGATGCCATTCAGACAGTTGATGGTGCTGGGCGTTTTAATGCAACCATTGGTCACCAGAAAAAAGTTGCCGCCTTTATTTTCGGAGAGAAAGCCATTGGTATCGAGAATGAGACTTTGTGCGAGCGGGTCGACCAGTTTGACTTCTGATTCGGCCATTGTGTAGAGGAAGCGGCTACGGTTTTTAATCCGCGCATCAAGGGATTGAGCCGGTTGTACGCGAGTGAAAGGAGTGACAGCATGACAGCCTGTTCGAAAGAATTCAGCCCAGTAAGAGAGATCGAGAGGGAGTGTAACGATCATGACGGTGGGCTTGGACTCAGGCGGCTTCTGTCCACTGGAGGGAACCCATTGGCCGGGTGTGATGTTGTGAATGATCCAGGCATCGGTATCAACGGGATAGTGTGGTCGATTTTTCTCCCAGACTTCGAGGGTGAGTTGTTCCATTGTTTCGAGCGTCATGCCGGCATCGAAGCGGGCTGCTTTGAGACTGAGGTAGAGACGCTCAAGATGATCTCGCAAGCGAAATGGCTGATGGGCGAAGGTTCGTGTAGATTCGGTGACAGTCATGCCGAGGCTGATCGCGCCGTCAAAGATCGAGATTTTCGCTTCAGCCGCGGGTACATATTCGCCATTGAGATAGACCAGATTCTGCATCATGTCGGTTCCAGTTTATTCTTGATTAGGTTTCAGCTCATAGCAGAAGAAACAGGGGGATTCATAAGACTTCATCTTATCGTTTTCATGACGCAAAATCAGGCAGGCAGTACCTGGTTTCTGTTTTAAAAGTTTGATTCCTGCAACAGGACCGAGAACACTGATAGCGGAGGCGAGACTGTCTGCTGTAGTGCCATCGGACGCGATGACTGTAACTCGACTCTGGTCGGTGAGACCCAGGCCCGTGCGGGGGTCGACGATATGTGAGTACCGTGTGCCATCAATGACGACATGCTGCAACGCATCACCCGAGGTGGCGACGGCCATATTGTGCAGATAAAGGAAGCGGTCGATTTTTGCCTGCGGAGCGTCTGACGAAGAGATGCCGATTTTCCAGCCACAACTGTCCGGCGGTGGGTCGCCGAGAACGAGGTCGCCACTGGCATCGATCATGGCGCGGTTGATGCCGCGTTCTTTCAAAACCTGCAAGGCGACATCGGCTGCATATCCTTTGGCAATCCCTCCCAGATCGAGTCGCATGTCATCCTTCAGCAGTTCGACGGTTTGTTTCTGCTCTGATAGTTTCAGGGACTGGTAACCGACTTTGGCGCGAGCGTCAGCCAGTCGAACAGGGTCCGGCAGTCTGGTTTGTCTGCGGGCCCTTCTCCAGAGACGGACTACCGGGCTGATGGTAACATCAAATGCTCCTGCTGTTTCCCGTGAGAGTGCTTGACTTCTTTTCAGTACCTCCAGCAGGGGGGAGCTGACCGGGATCGGCTTTCCGGGGCCGGATAACCGGCATAACTTATTTAACTCGCTTTCCGGGTCATAATCACTGAGCAGTTTGTTAAGTTCCTTTACACGCTGAAAAGCATTTTGAGCGGCATTGTTTGCGATTGGTTTGTCGGTAGCATATAATACGATTCTCCACTGCACTCCCATATGTACTTCCTGAAATTCATACCGATTCAGAATTTCGCTATCCGTGCACTGTTGATTGCCTGACAATGTGGAGAGCAGCAGGCACGTCTGAATAATGTATGACATTATCAATCCCGATTCAAAGTCCGATTGCAGCTTACCGATACGGAGTAAACTAATATGCTTAGCGTATGTCGTCACAGTCTCTTAATGCAAGGCAAATTCACATTCCTTGCCGCGATCCTGTTTTCTGTCTCCATGGCTTCTGCAGAAGAAGCAAAAACAGAAAAAGAGATGAAGCCTTATACGGAAAAAATTCTGAATACCGATGTCACTTTTGACATGGTTCCCATCCCTGGCGGTGAATATATGATGGGAAGTCCTGCCGGTGAAAAAAATCGTGAAGACGACGAAGGTCCCCAGGTCAAAGTCAAAATTGAACCGTTCTGGATGGGCAAGCATGAAGTCACCTGGAACGAGTATGATATCTGGAGTTTCAATCTCGATATCCAGCGCCGGAAGCTGTTGCGTGGCAAGTTTGATGAAAAAGAAAAAGCAGCCGACGCAGTGACCCGTCCAACCAAGCCATACACGGACATGACGTTTGACATGGGCCACGATGGTTATCCTGCGATCTGCATGACACAGTTGGCTGCAAAAACTTACTGCAAATGGTTGAGTGAAAAGACCGGGCATTACTATCGTCTTCCTACCGAAGCGGAATGGGAATATGCCTGTCGTGCCGGTACCAAGACTGCGTATTCGTTTGGCGATAACGCTGCTAACCTGGATGACTATGCCTGGCATTATGCCAATTGTAATGACACCTACCAGAAAGTCGGACAGAAGAAGCCGAATCCCTGGGGATTGTATGACATCCACGGAAATGTATCCGAGTGGGTTCTGGATCAGTATATTCCCGATGCTTATAAAAAATGGAGCGGTAAGGGGACGTTGAAATTTCCAGTCAATGTTCCTACGACGCTCTATCCCCGCGTCGCCCGCGGCGGATCATGGGATGATGAACCTGAGGCACTTCGCAGTGCGAACCGGATTGCATCCAGTGCCGACTGGAAAATTCAGGATCCACAGATCCCTCAGAGTATCTGGTATCATACTGATGCCATTATGGTCGGTTTCCGGGTGGTTCGTCCTCTGAAAGTGCCAACCGCTGAAGAACGGAAAAAATACGGCCTCGATCCTGCGATCCCGGCTGATGAAGGTCGCTGATCGTCGGCTTCGACATCTGAAATTATAGTGAAACAGCTGCATTTGCTGGAATATAATCAACAATCGATCCAGCAAATGCATATGTGTATTAGAAATATTTCTATCTTACCAAATCATCCTGCAGATTAGGGAAAGGCCTCTGATGACTCAATCTAACAATCAATCTACTTCCAGGCGCGACTTCTTGAAAGTAACAACTGCCACTGCGGTGGGAACTGGAATCCTTTCCACACTGGGCTCAGCAGCTCATGTTCACGCGAGCGGCGATGATACCATTAAAGTTGGTCTGGTTGGCTGTGGTGGCCGTGGTACCGGGGCTGCTTCCCAGGCATTGTCTACGAAAGGAAATGTCAAGCTGGAAGCGATGGCAGATGCTTTCAAAGACCGTATGGACAGCAGCTTGACTAATCTGCAGAAACAGTTTTCCGGTCGCCCCGAACGTGTTGATGTTGCTGAAGACAAGATGTTCGTTGGTTTCGATGCTTATGAGAAACTGTTGGATAGCGGCGTCGATGTCGTGATTCTGGCGACTCCCCCTGGTTTTCGCCCGATTCATTTTGAAGCAGCCGTCAACAAAGGTGTCCACATCTTTATGGAAAAACCGGTTGCCACTGATGTGACGGGCGTGAAGAAAGTTCTGGAAGCTGCCAAGAAAGCCAAAGAAAAAAACCTGGCAGTGGGAGTAGGACTGCAACGCCATCACCAGGCTCCTTACATTGAAACGATTCAGCGTTTAAAAGATGGTGCCATCGGTGATATCACTTCCATGCGTTGTTACTGGAACAGTGGTGGAGTCTGGGAACCACGTCTGGCCCGTGAAGATGCCAAATCGGAAATGGAATACCAGATGCGAAACTGGTATTACTATAACTGGCTCTGTGGTGACCACATCAACGAGCAGCATATTCACAACATCGATGTCTGTAACTGGTTGAAAGATGATTTTCCCGTCAAAGCCTATGGAATGGGGGGACGCCAGGTTCGAACTGACAAAAAATACGGTGAAATCTACGATCACTTTGCCGTCGAGTTTGTCTACGCCGACGACACGCGGATGTACAGCCAGTGCCGACATATTCGGAACTGCTGGAACAGCGTGACAGAGCACGCTCAGGGATCCAAGGGATCCTGCGATATCAGTGGTGCCAAGTATGAAACGACTGGCGGCTACAAATGGAAATATCGTGGTAAGAAGACCAATCCTTACCAGGTTGAGCACGACGATCTGTTCGCAGCAATCTATAATGGAACTCCTTACAATGAAGCCGAATATGGTGCGAAATCTACCATGACTTCCATTCTGGGACGCCTGGCAACCTACAGCGGTAAGCCTGTCACTTGGGAAGAAGCGATGGCTTCTGAAGTTAATCTGATGCCAAGCGATTTTTCCTGGGAAGGAACTCCTGTTACGGTTCCCGATGAAAATGGTTTCTACCCGATTCCGACTCCCGGTGTCTCAGATGTTCTGTAAAATACTTAATTGAACTATTTATCAGCCGCCCTGTTTCTCTGAAGCGGGGCGGCTTTTTTTATTGATTAAATCAGGGTAAGCTGTTGACTCGATTTTGCTAAGAACGCGCCCATCTAACCCTTAATCTGTTTTCTTATTTGTTATGACTCTTTCATTTCAGATTTCGAATATCACATCAGAAGATCATCCCCGGGTACTGGAAGTCTGGGAAGCCTCCGTGCGGGCGACGCATGACTTTCTGGATGAAGCGCATATTCAATCGTTGAAACCACTGGTGCAGAATGCCTGTTTAAATTGCATGCCCGTGTTCTGTGTTCGTGATGAAAATCAAACCGTGATTGGTTTTGTCGGCGTGGAGTTTCCGAAAATCGAAGCGCTGTTTATTGATCCTGCCTGGAGGGGAAATGGGATCGGGCGTCAGTTGGTAAAATATGCGATCGATGAACTGGGAGCCGAACTGGTTGATGTGAACGAGCAGAACAAACAGGCTTTAGGTTTTTATCTGCATCTGGGCTTTGAAGTGGCTCATCGATCTGATCTGGATGGCTTTGGGAAACCGTTTCCCTTATTGCATCTGAAGCTCGCGGAATAAATGACGCGTTTCTTCTGTTTATAGCTGATATTCTGCGGGTGATCTGGTATCGTAAAATGGAATCTTTTACCCACCAGGAGTATCTACCATGCCTGTGACTGCCTTCCATTTTCAGTTTGTGCTCTGTCTCACAATTCTTGTGAGTTCTTTTCAATCCGTTTCAGCGGACCCACCCGTGGATATCGGTGACCGGCGCGAACTGTTTATCGAACAGGCGTTGGTCGATCAAATCTCCGGTGATGCTGAAATTCGTCTGCAGAAGCCGGTTCCGCGCGAAGTCGTCATTAAGTTTGATCAACCCTGGGAAGGCAGCAGTTCGGGGTATCACACGATTATTCAGGAAGACGATCTGTATCGGCTTTACTATCGTGGCTCACACATTATTGTGTCAGAAGGAAAACTGAATACCGGAAGCCATAAACCTTATTATTGTTATGCGGAGAGCAAAGACGGTATTCACTGGACGCGACCGGAACTGGGGATCATTGAATTCAAGGGAACGAAAAAGAATAACATCATCCTTGAGGGGAAGGGATGTCATAACTTTGCTCCCTTTCTGGATGAGAATCCAGCTTGTAAACCGGAAGCAAAATTCAAGGCGCTGGGAGGCTTACAGGGCGAAGGGGGCCTGTTTGCATTTCAGTCTGCGGATGGAATTCACTGGGAGCTGATGCAGGAAGAGCCGGTCATCACGAAGGGGGCGTTTGATTCACAGAACCTGGCGTTCTGGGATTCGGATCAAAAGCAGTATCGGACCTATTACCGGGTTTTCACAGCAGGGGTCACTGATTCGAAAACATGGAAACCTGAGGGGGACCGCGCAATCCAGACGGCGACCTCCCCGGATTTTCTCAAATGGGAAAACGTAGCAGATCTGGTCTACGAAGATTCGCCCAGCGAAGAACTCTATACGAATCAGGTATCGCCTTACTTTCGCGCGCCGCATCTCAGGATCGGTTTTCCGGCGCGCTATATCGAACGGGGCTGGTCGGAATCCATGCGGGCGCTCCCAGATTATAAACGCCGACAACTGCGGGCTTCATCAGTCGAACGGTACGGCACGGCTCTCAGTGAAGGATTGTTGATGGCCAGTCGGGATGGAGTGCATTTCAAACGCTGGAATGAAGCTTTCCTCAGACCGGGAATCGAACGTCCGGGAACCTGGCAGTACGGACATCAGTTTATAGCCGAAAATGTGGTTCAGACAGAGTCTTCCTTTGAGGGGGCACCCGATGAACTTTCCATCTATGCGGCTGAAGATTACTGGCACGGAAAAGGAGGCTCGCTCAGGCGTTATTCATTGCGACTCGATGGCTTTACTGCCCTGCATGGATCAATGAAGGGGGGTGAGCTGCTGACTGTGCCGATCGTCTTTACCGGAAAAGAATTGTCTCTAAACTTTTCGACCTCGGCTGCCGGCAGTCTCTATGTGGAAATTCAGAATGCGTCTGGCGAGCCGATACCGGGCTTTACCTTCAAGGACTGTGATGAATTATTCGGTGATACGGTCAACCGCACGGTCACATGGAATAAAAAATCAGATGTCAGCAGTCTGGCCGGGAAACCGGTTCGTCTGCGATTTCGCTTGAAAGATGCCGACCTGTTTTCTTACCAGTTTCAGAATTGAATCAGGCAAACCCTTTTAATTCACCTGTACTGTCGTCAAATTGGCTGGCCTGAATTTTCCTTCGCTCAACAAACGCATTTTATCAATCACCTAAACCAATTGCTTGATATGCCAGAATCACAAATTTATTAATGATCGAAAGTATCTGAATGTCAGAACCAAAGATAACACCGGAAATCAAGTCGCGTGACTGGCGGGATCGCTGGTACGAAATTATCTTCGAGGCGGATACCCGGGCCGGGAAAACATTTGATGTTTTGCTGTTGATCGCCATTCTGTTGAGTGTGCTGGTGATTATGCTGGAAAGCGTCAATTCACTGGATCAGGAATATAATGTCCCGTTTCATTATGCAGAGTGGTTTTTCACGATTCTATTCACAGTAGAGTATGTCGCGCGTATTGTCTGTGCCCGCCGTCCCCTGCGTTATATTTTCAGCTTTTATGGTGTTGTCGATCTGCTTTCAATTCTGCCGACTTATATCATGAACATTGTGCCCGGCGAAACTCAGCGTCTGGGAGTGATTCGCGCACTGCGATTGTTGCGTGCGTTTCGAATCTTTAAACTGGCGCATATGCTTTCAGAGGCATCGGAGTTGAAACGCGCTATCTGGGCCAGCCGTTCTAAAATTGCAGTCTTCCTGGCAACCGTATTAATTGCGGTTGTCATTGAAGGGGCTACGTTGCACTTGATAGAAGAGGACAAGGATAGTGGCTTTGATTCCATACCAGAAAGTATGTACTGGGCGATCGTCACAATGACGACTGTCGGCTATGGTGATGTTGCTCCAGTGACTCCACTGGGAAAACTACTGGCATCCATTATCATGATTCTGGGGTACAGCCTGATTATCGTGCCGACGGGCATCGTCTCTGCGGAACTGGCCCATGGAGGAGAAAAGTCAAAGCATGGGCGGATTACGACGCAGGTCTGTCCTGAATGTATGCGGGAAGGTCATGATCCCGATGCCGTGTTCTGTAAGTTCTGTGGTGGGCAGCTCTGACAGAATCAGACTCAGGATTCTGTAGCTGATACTTCCTGTTTCTTAAACAGCTTCGGAGGATGCGCTGTCCAGACCGCGGCGGCTGCAATCAACGGGATTGTGGTGAATAAGTAGAGCACCGGGTTATAAGAGCCGAAGTAGTCAATCGACATGGCAACCGGAAGGGGGCCTAATGCGGAAGCCAGTATCATCATCGACCAGGCAACCCCCCGGACGGCTCCCTGATTCATCCTGCCATAGTAGTTAATCCAGACTACAGTTGCCGTACTGCGAAACACACTGCCTGTTAAACCGAGCAGAAACGTATAGACGACAACCATCCAGATGGCCGGCATGGTTAATACGATCAGATTTGCCAGTGACAGGCAGATCATCGAACCGCTGAGGATATATCGGCTGGGAAAACGGTCGGTCAACCAGCCTGCCGGAAACATCAGGATGGTGGCGCAGATCGCTTGAAAGGACATCATGCGAATCGCCCAGTTCATGGGGACTCCATGGCTGCCTAACAAGGCGATCTGATGAAATACAAGTCCGGTTCCTACTAAGGCGTGCGTGGTAATTACAGACAATAATTTCCAGAACGTCGGGTCGCGTAAAACCTGGCGGACCGTCCAGGATTCGATGGTTGCCGTAATTAACGGGCGTTTTTGTTTCTGGCCGGGGAGTACTTCTTCCGGCTCAGGTTCTTCTGCAGGGTCGATGCCATCGGGGTGAAGTCCCAGATCTTCCGGACGATTTCTAACAAGAAAGATACCTGGAAGAATGAGACAGACGGCAACAGTAACTGCGTGAACCATCCAGCCGGTCTGCCAGCCATAATGGGTAATCAACCAGCTGTTGAGCAGGGGAACCGTCATTACGGAAAAGGCGCTCCCAAATCCCGCGAGCGCTGTAGCACGTCCTCGTTTTTTCTCGAACCATTCTCCCACCATCCAGACGGAGATTAAAGTGAGAGCACCTTGTCCCAGGCTGCGAACGAGACTGAATCCGATATAGAGTTCCGACAGGGAGTGGATGCGCGACATGAAGAAACAGGCGGCAGCAAGCCCCACGGCGATAATGGGGAGAATGATTCTCGCTCCAAAGTGGTCCAGCAGGCGTCCGACGAATGGGAGTAGACAGGCACTCACGATTGTGGCAAAACCATAAGCGAGTGAGTACTGAGTTTCAGTTAATCCCAGAGAGATCCGCATTGGATCTTTAAAGACAGCTACGGAAAATGACTGACCAGGGGCTGATAAAAACTGCGCCATCGCTGCAATTCCCAGCATGGTCCAGCCGGGAAAATATTTGTAAGTGGTGAGGGCGAGTTCGGGGGAGGATGCATTCAGCTCTGCGTCAGCAGTCGACTGCGAATTCATTACAATTAATTTCTTACCTGGATTATTTGAGGTAGTAACCCGGGGCGGGCGACCGGTGGGCTGAATTCAAATATAGCAGATCAGGAAATACACGCGTAGCGTAGAAAGTAGATGCTTTCCACAAAAACCAGATCTTCATCAGATTCTCAACTGATAATAATCCATAAGTGATCTGGGGAATGGGGTTTACTTTGTCTGTCTATGGAATCGAAATCCATCCGTCAGGAGCTGAACTGCCGGTTTCGTCACTGACCCATTAAAATCAAATTCCCAGCCAGTCATTAAACAGGAAAACGAGTCGACCACTGAGCAGGGCGATTCGCCCCATGACAGTGTAAGCAAAGCTGGCGCCAAAGGTGACCATCAAAAACCAGATTCCCAGGCGGGAGATATATTTGACGGCACCTTCATGTTCGATAGAGAAAAAGAAATAAACCATGCAGGAGAGCACTCCTACGATGAAAATGGTATTCTGCAGCGATTTGATCCACATCAGTGAGCCATCAGAAGCGAAAACAAGGAAGGGCATGACGGTGCTTTGCAACTGTCCAATAAAGTCTGTTTCCAGATAGCTGATCAGCCGAATGCCGGCTGTCGCGCCGATAAAGAACGCCAGTGGCCAGCGGGCAATCCAGCTCCCTTTGGGAGACAGACGCCATAGTAGCAAAATACTCAAGACGAGTGGGACCAGGTAAAGTTCGTCCGGTTTGGCTGTGGAATCGATATCAGGGAAAAACGTAATGCGCGCCAGACCTGGCAGAAGTTTCGCATACAGATTGGTCATGATTTCTGTCCAGAACGCGACGACCATCGCATACGCGGCAGAGACTCCAACAAAAACCGATTCGGTAAATTTATAGATCGGGTTGTCACCGTACAGAAAGGAAAAAATGGCCAGCGTACAAAATGCCGCAACCCATAATCCCAGCGTTCGTGAAAAACTGAAAAGAACATCTGGTGCTCCTTTTTCATTTTCCGTTACCTGTTGATATCGGCTCCATTGGTAAACCTGTTTCTCTTCCCCGGGCTGAGATGACTGTGCTTCGACGGGAATTTCACGTACGTAGACGCGCCCGTTTCCTTTGTAGGCCTGGAACAGCAGAAATGCACCACCGGCGACCATCAAGATTGTCCAGATGAGTGTTGATTGCTTCATTGATGCAGTCCCTGTTTTCGTTCCCAGAAATAAATCACATTACCTAAGAATATCAGGCTGATGAGCAGGACATGTGCTACCAACTGAGGTCCCATGCGAACCAGGCCTTCCTTGGCATTTGGGTTACTCGCCAGTTCGGGGTAGGCATTGATTATGGCTTGTTCGTATTCGGCGGCTCCTTTGATGGCGGCAAGCATGCCAGTCAACTGATCAGGAATGTAAGGCAACATGATCGGGGCCTGAACTCCAGTGCAACCGACGACCGTCGGTATGTCAAAGGGAGAGGAGCCATAAAGAACCCACTCCTGTGAACCGGGATATCCGGCGCTGACATTACATAACAGGTCGACCTGCTGAATGTTTTTGAGATTCTTTGTGAGGGGGATATTATCCAGGTTCGTTCCATGAATGTCTGTAGAATAGGATTTTTTTAAATCTTCGACAACGAGTTTGATCACGCCTTCATTGCCGGCCCGGAATCCGAGGTTGACGTATTTCGTTCCGTATTTACCTTTGTATGTCTCAGGGTATTCATCCTGCAGGATGTCGATCGACTTCTGGATCATGGAAATCCCCTGAGGCCAGAGGGTCATGAAGTAGATGTTATGTTTTTTGATGGCGCAGTGTCTTGCGAAGGCAGATGCCATGGGCTGAAGTTCTCCCTGGCTGGCAGGGTCATAGTCTAATGCCATCACGACATTGGAGCCATCGGGCAGTTTGTCGACTGCTTCAAAAACCGCCATCACCTGAGCAGAGGGTACTTCAGGAAAGGTCGTACCCATAATGAGAGGGACAGCGACGGCGATAAACATCATTAAAAAGATCCAGCGACGATCCAGGTGTTGTAGAAAGTCCAGCATTGATTACGCCTCCTGATCCGAGCCAAGGTAAGAACGGTCAACGCCTAATAAAACTTTCAGCGAAGTGGAAGCTACCCCAAGTGCAATTCCAATCTTGATCGCCCGCATCCCCGGAGTCGTGAAGTCTTCCATAATGGTTTCCGATAAATTCTGCAGATTAAAGTCACTGTATTTGATACCACTGTCGCCAATGATAAATTCATCCGGAAACCAGCCGGTCAACCACACACTGGCATAAGTGCGTCCCAGCAAAATGATGACGGCAATGATCAAGAGGATTGTGGCTTCCGTATTTTTGGCACGAAAGGCTCGAAAGGCGGCGGATGAAATATAAAACGCCAGCAAGGCGAACATCGTGGCAGAGAGAGGAGTGAATATATACTCGAACAGCCACCAGAAGGCGCCATCTTCCTGCAGGTAATCTCCCGACCAGGCAAATTCAGGAAATTTTATATTCGGGTGTACGCCGACTTTTGCCAGTCCCACAAAGAGGGTAATAAAAAATGCAATCAAGGTGACTGCGGCGTAGCCCCAGCCTGGTTGCTGTGCTGAGATTTTCTGCAATTGCATCTTAAGCAGGTTGCCTCCACCGAGAATAAAGGCAAACGCTGCGAGCAGATTGAACCAGGCCATCGCAATATTTCCCCAGTCAACAAAACGGGGGATAAATGCAGTACCAATCAGTACAAAACCGGTAATAGCAGAAATCAGCAGGGGGATGGTTCGCTTCATTATTAGAAACCTCCTTTACCGAGGATATTCTCTATGATGTAGTTCGATGCCGTCTGGAAAAATGTCGGTTCCTGGTTTTCGGGAGCAACTCCCCGTGACTGGATCGCGGAGAGTGTCACGAGAAGGCAGCCGGCAATCAGTACCAGCCCCCCGATCAGTTTTCCGAAGTCCTGTCCTTTCAGGCTCCCCAGTTGCTGTGGTTCACCAGACAGATATGCGGAGGCGGCAAAGAATTCTTCTCCAATCAGGGTGAAATCACAGGCGGCGACGAAGAAGGGGAGCTGGGTGGGCATCGCGGTACCTGCGACCTGGATGGCACCGACCGAGTTACCCGTCTCCGCCAGAATCAGTGACTCGGCATAAAAGGCCCCCATGTAAAAGCAGGCCGCCGGTTTATCACGGACCATTTTTCCCGTGACGCTGGCAACATATCCGAATTGTTCGTCGGTGATGTAATAGATATCGTCTTCGTTGTATTCATCGGGTCTACCCGCTGACAGATAGGCGGCTTCTACTGTGTCGCGGGCCGTCGTCATTACGAGCGAGCGGGAAGTAGGAACTTCCAGTTGGGCACGATAGTCTGCCGTTGTTTCCGCTACCTGTGCGAGAATGGTGATTCCGGCGACAGTCTGGATGTCATTGATATCCTGAATTCCCGGGACGAACAGGCAGGAACGCCCCATTTCTGTCGCGCGGCCTACTGCGTCGTTAATCGCTTCCAGACCTGCAATTTTTCTGACTTTCAGTTTTTTGCCGCTACGCGCCAGTCGGATGAAAAAGATGACTGAGCCGCAGATTAATACGACAAAGATCGCAAACCAGCTGCGCTGCAGGTTAAACCATTGCAGCGTCGCGATGACTGGTTCTTTGATGACGACAGGGGGGGAAGTCATGCTCTCCTGCCCGACGGCTTCAATACGATAGAGATAAGGAGTGCCGGTCTCGCAGTTCGAATCACGAAATGTGTTAACCCGATAGGTGGGTTCGCCGATATTCACGAATTTGGCATCTTTGTCGTCTACTGCTTTACGGTAGATTACATATCGTAAGACCTTGCGCGGTTTGAGATCCGGTTTGTCATCCGGGGAGAGTGTCCAGAACAGATCAATGGCCGTTCCTGCATCTCCGGGAACATCCTCGGCCCGGAAATCCGTAGGAGGGGCAGGTGGTTCTGCTGCGGGAACTTCTGATAATCCGTAAGAGAAGATCAGTAGCAGTAGTATTTTCAGCCACACCTTATTAATCCAGTATTGCATGAATGGTTATCCTTCGATGAGTTCCACGTTGGCACGGGGAACAATCACGTTTTCTCCAGTATCCAGAATGACTTCGAGGACGCGTGACAATGATCCTGATTCGAGTGTCCGCAGTTCTGTAGGCATTTCACCTACCTGCCCCAGCAGGCCAAAATAAGGGTCGCGAATGATCCGCACGGGGACACCCGATTCCAGTATACCCGCTGAAACTGTCTGTCTGGCTTCTTGGCCTGCAGAGGGTTTATCGTCCAGGGGAATGACAATTTCCGGACGCAGAACACCAGCACGGATCTGGGTCGTCCCGTTGACCGCGGCTTTCGCTCCTTCCTGTTCTTTCAGCAGGTTGAACGTGCGGTCTGCCATCGCGATATCGCCGAAGCCTTCCGTGATAATCAGGGTCGTGCCAATATGTTCTGATCCGGTGACAGCCACGCCCAGATCGTAGCCGAGAATTTCTTTCAGGTCTTCGTCGTCGATTCCCCCTGAAATCATCGCCGCGACACCAATCTCGATTCCCCGCATCACCGCTTTGCCGGTCATGCGGGCACCGCCGATGACGATTTTTCCCTGCATCGATTCATCAAGCAGTTCTGCCGTCAAAGGTTGCTGTTTATTTTCGCAGGCGAAGGTAATTCTTCCAAAGGCTTCGCCACCGATACCGAGGATTCCCTGTAAGAAAGCGACTTCCGATTGAATGACCACTCCCTGTTGGGGGATGACTTCTTTCACTGTCCCCGCCTGATAGGCACAAACCTGAATCGGCATGGGAGCGCCCCGTAAAATGACTTGCCCGGTCACGTGAGAGATGGATTCAATGGTCCCTGCGGTTTTGGCTTTTGTTTCTGATTTGAAGAATCCAAAAATCCCGTTACTGCGTGCGAGTATGTCTCCGACGTGTACGTCACCTCCTTCTGCAACGAGCATACAATGAGGAACTTCGGAGGGTGCCACTGAAATCTGATTGGCAATATTAATCGGAGTGACATCACCGGGCATAAAGGTCTGGGCTACGATTTGATCCGCAGTAACCCGATCCCCCTCCTTAACGAGTACATCACCAGGAATAGGGAGAATGCGCCTGCTGGAGTGCAGGACGCGCTGACTGATCTGTAACCCGGGGGAATATGCCTTCGCCATAATTCTTAAATCTCTGCTGGTTGAATCATACTTCAGTAAGAGCCGGTTCAGGATACAGCTGCAGTTCCTCGATCCAGCTGTTTAACTCGGTTAGATGGTCTTTTTCACTGGTGGGGACAACCAGTGGTCGCCCACGCGCGTCAAGAATCAGTCCCACCTTGCCACCGTGCGCCTCAAATACTTTCCGTTTACCGGAACCGTTTCCAAAATCGTAACCCCGGTTGGGTTCTACGGTGATCACCGCCTGTTCGTCTTCATCAAGTGGAAATAACTTCATCTCGCCACAGAGCATCTCACCAGACTCTTCGAGTGATTGGCTGCGGATGTGATAGCGAAAGCACGTTTTACCTGCACGATATACGCCACGTGGTGCAATACAGGTTCCCAGATAAATCAGGCAGTCACGTTCAAATACCTGAAGTGCTGCGCGGGGATGCACCTGTGCAAGGACTCCCAGATGAGGCATCATGAAAATACTGTCTTTTGCCAGCACGGTCATGCCTTCCGGTTCAAATGCATCGATCATCATCGCGGCTGTTTGATTCATGTTGGGGGCGTGTGAAAGTACCCCTCCCGAGGCGACCAGCAGATTGAGTTTCATATTATCGACAATGGATCCACCGCCGGAATCTTGACTGAATGTGTCTCCCACTGTTCGCTGTTGTTGAACTCCCTTGAGTGTGGTGGCGAATTCTTTGTGTTGAATGTAAGCCAGACGCAATGCCTCGCGGGCCACCGCCTGTTCGAAGACCAGCGCTTCCCTGGTCTGGGGAATGGTGGTGGGGCGGATCATCTTGTTCTTGATGTGATTACGCAGTTCACGCGGATCCATATCCAGATGCACCCAGCGTAAAATCATGGGAAGGGTCGCTGAGGCGCACACATTGGAAATGGAATAGCTCATTCCCAGATTGGCACTCACTGTGCGGTTGAAGGTCCCATCAAAAACACTGAAGACGTCAGTCGTTGCGCCACCTATGTCCACTCCGAGTGCGTTAATATTCTCTTGCTCTGCAATTGTCTGCAGGATATTTCCGACAGCGCCCGGGGTCGGCATAATGGGGGCATCGGCCCAGGAGATCAGTTTATTGTAACCCGGGGCATGTGCCATCACGTGTTCCAGAAACAGGTCGTGAATGGCGTCTCGTGCAGGAGCCAGATTTTCCATCTCCAGCACCGGTCGAACATTCGCTACCGTCATCAGTTTCACATCTTCGTCAAAGGCTTCTTCAACGAGCTTGGCTGCTTCCTGATTCCCGGCGAAGATGATTGGCATTTTATAGGTGCCGCCAAAACGAGGCTGCGGTTTGGCGGGGGCGATCAGTTCCGCCAGCTCAACGACGTGTTTCAGAGTTCCTCCGTCTGTACCCCCTGCCAGTAGAATCATATCAGGTCGCAGTTCGCGGATGCGCTGGATCTGTTCGTGAGGCAGTCGTTTGTCGTTGGAGCAGATCATGTCCATTACAATCGCACCCGCACCCAGCGCGGCTCGCTTTGCACTGGCAGCAGACATTTCACGAACCACGCCCGCCACCATCATTTGCAGGCCGCCTCCTGCGCTGGAGGTCGAAATATAAATGTCACAACCGGTTTCTCCCTGGGCCGGTCGAATGATTTCACCGTTGTCATCAATCAGTTTGCGACCAGCTAACTCACCAACTTCCGTGACGGCATTCACAACGCCTACCGTCACATCTGCAGCTGGTTCTTCTACGGTGGTGGGTGCTTCACCACGAAATGTCTGGCGGTACTCACCATTGACTTTTTCAATCAATATGGCCTTGGTGGTCGTGCTGCCACAATCGGTCGCCAGGATAACATTGATCTGATCGGGGTCGAGTTGTTTTGCTGTCATTGAGTTCATGTCTGACTCACCATCCGTGTCAATCTGAGAGCAGTTTAAGTGTCGTTCAGGCTGTGTATCTTTTATCAGGAATCATCATTCTTCAAGACAGGTAATGGCGCAGGGTCAACAGGTGGACCCTGGTCTTCCGGCTTTGCATTGCTTAAGAATTCCAATCGCTGGCACAGCCATTCAATGGAGCTTCGCTGTTCAAGAAAGTCAGCAAATACCTTCTGGGACCGTGGATCAACCAGGATTGACAGTAATGGGGTGAAGAAATGAATGGCCTGTGAACCGATGTAGTTCAGAGGGCGGCAGGTTTCCAGGGTGAGAATCGCCAGCGTCACCATTTCACGGCGGATGATTTCCTTACAGATGCGATCTGCAATCTGCTGCTGCTCGACAGTGGGAGTAAAATCTTCAGGGCGTTCGACCGCGAAGGCGTGCGCGAGCCACTTTTTGATCATGACCATCCTAGCCTGTATCCAGATCTACTGAGCGTTTTCAGAGTTACTTTCACCAAATCATAGTGTCAGTAAGCTGCGAGTTTTTAATGAACGCATTAATGTAATTCTGTTGTGGTTTCAATTGACGCAAGTTATTTCCACAATTGAACTAAGTCTAACAATAGCAGGATTGGATAAAAATGAAAGTATCCATCTGAAAGAAATAGGGATTCTGCAGAATCCCTCAAAAAACTCTTTTCAATTTCAGGTGATATTGAAGAGAGTTTTTGCATTGGCTGTGGTGATTTCAGCCATCTCTTCAGGAGTTTTCTGATGGAGCTCTGCCAGGCAGGCGCAAGTGTATTTCACAAACGCTGGCTCATTTCTTTTGCCACGCATGGGAACCGGGGCCAGGTAAGGAGAGTCCGTTTCGACCAGCAGTCGATCCAGTGGAATCTGTTTTGCTGTCTCCCGCAGTTCGTCATTTTTCTTGAAGGTCAGCATGCCCGCAAAAGAAATATGGAGGCCCAGTTCCAGGCAGGCGGCAGCTGTTTCCGGACTGCCACAGAAGGAATGCATGATCCCTTTCAGCGGTGCGCCTGCCGCTTCCTGTTGTAACAGTTCTACAACATCGGCTTCGGCTTCACGACAGTGAATGACAAAGGGGAGATCCAATTTGCGGGATAGATGGATGTGTTTGCGGAAATAGTCCTGTTGCAATTCGATCGGGGCATAATCCCAGTAACGATCCAGCCCTGTCTCACCAATGCCAACGACCTTATCAGCGGTCGAGAGTTTCTCGATCAGTTCCCAGTCATTGGGTTTCATTTGTGCGACGTAGTTAGGCTGGATTCCGACTACCGCGTAAACATTCTGAAAGGTCGCAGCCAGATCTACGGCTCGTTGACTGCTTTCTGCGGTAATGCCGATGGAGAGAATCGTTTCGACACCTGCGTCGATGGCGTTTTGCACTGTTTCCGGGCGATCGGGGTGAAAAGCTTCTTCATCCAGGTGAGCGTGTGTGTCAAATAACTTCATGGGGAAAATCAGATTTCAATGGTGTGATGATTACAGTTTCTTTTTGGGGGCGACTTTGTTTGCGTCGGTAGCAAAATTGATCGACTGGAAGCCGGCCGCGAGGCAGGTGTCGTAAGTGCGAATCATTTCACCCAACGGAACTTCTTCCTGGATGTCCAGAATCACTGGTATTTCTGGTGCGAGTTCCGCCAGTTCCAGCAATGTTTGTTTTAACTGGTCGAACTGAGCATACTCCCGCTCATTTAATTCTACAATAGTCTCGTTATCCTGCCATTTGAGTTTTAACCAGACTTCCCCCAGCGGTTGTTCTTGCGGAGTAGATTCGACAGATTCAATACTGCCGGTCGCGAGTTCCGTCGGTAGCAGAAATTCACGAATCTGGTTTGCTGAGGCACTGATGAAGAAGATCAGCAGCAGAAATACCACGTCAATCATCGGCGTCATGGTAGCCTGGTCCTGGATATCGGAGCGGCTGTTATGATGAGAAGGGATTTTCATGGCAAAGGGGCGCTACTCATTCAGGACAAGAAATTTAACGTTGGAAATACCTGCGCGGGCGCAGCTGAGTAACACGGGTTCAACAATGCGGTACGGTATCCGACGGTCTCCACGAATTCGGATTTCCATCTCGTGTCGTTTACTTTCGTCCAGAGTCTGAAGTTGTGCCTCCAGTTCCTCCGGGCTGATTTCATTGCCGCGCAGATGCAGTTTTTCATCCAGGGTGATTGTGATAACCATCCGTCGTGGCGCTTCATCCGACTCGGATTCGTTTTGGGATGCCTCGGGCAGTTCAACTGCTTCCAGCTTCTCATTCTGAGTCAGGTGAGTTGCGGCCAGAAAGAAGACAACCAGCAGAAAGACAATATCGATCAGGGGGGTGATGTTAAATCGAATTCCCGGCTGGCGGGGACGTGTCGGGACTCTCATCTGCTTTATCCTCCGGGAGGTGGTGAGGGTCGTGTTCCCTGCTGATCGGCGAGCCGCTGTGCAAGTTCATCTTCCGGCCGTTTCCGGAGTGGTTTACCCGATGGTTTCGCTGGAACCGCGATACTGCGTTTAAAATCAGCGAAAACATGTTCGGCTAAAAGTGAGGATTGAGCTACGAGCTCATCAATTCTGTTACGGAAGAAAGCAAAACTGGCGAGTGCGGGGACGGTGACACTGAGGCCGAACAGGGTTGTGATCAGCGCTTTGGAAATCCCGGGAGCCAGTTCAGCCACATCCGGGTTGGCTTTGGCAGTGAATTCCGAAAATGCCAGGATCATCCCCCAGACTGTTCCCAGCAGCCCCAGCATGGGAGAGAGGGTGCCGATCACTGACAGGTATTCGATCTTTCGATTCAAACGTGCCGACTGTTGCATGGCTGCATCTTCCATCGCTTTTTCAACGGCCCCGTACCCCAGTTGAACTTCAGCGAGTCCTGCAGACAGTATATAGGAAAGAAAGCTGGGGTTTGATTTGCAGACAGAATCCGCACTGCGATATTGTTGCTGAGTGATCAAACCGTGAACTTCTTCTGCCAGGCCGGGGGGCATCAGAGCGTTTCTGCGAATACTGATGATATGCTCTACGATTAAAGCGACCATGGCAATACTCAGGACTGCAATGATGATTCCAATCGTGCCTGCATCATCAACGAGTTGCCGGAAGTCGACTTTTGAGATGTCTGTCCCTGCGCTTGTCCCTGATTCTTCAGCAGCAAGGCAGAAAGTGGGGGCTGCCAGATAGAGGCAGGCGCAGATAAGACTGGCCCAGAGGTATTGGCTCAGCGATTTTCTTCGATCCATCAAATCATTCATTTCCAGAAAAAATTCGTGCTATTCAATTATCTTGTATTTACGGTTGCGAACTTGGTTGTGTGATCTGATCAATCATCTGCAGTGCCATTTGCCGTGCAGGTGATTTTGAATATCGTGCTGCGGTTTCCCGGTAAAGGCGTAAGGCGTTATTTGTCTGTCCCATCGCCAGTATCGAATCGGCGGCTTTCAGGCTGGCCTCCGCTGAGAGTTGCGGGTTTGAATTATCAGCTAGTGGTATCCAGAGAAAAGAAGCAGCTGCCTGTCCGTGTCGTTCCAGCATGGCATACCCGATTCCCAGTAGAAAGTGTGGGCCTGCTCTAAGATGTTCCGGAATCTGATTCAGGTTGCGTTCCCAGCGCTGCAGTTCCATCAGGCTGATATCACCGGCACGCAACCGGAGCCGCCAGAGTTGGCTGCGTGACAGTTGCTGGATATTGACGTGGGGACTTGTTGCCAGGGAGCGGAGCGCTGCTTCTGCCTGTGCCTGATAATCCGGCGCCGTTAATAGAATGCTGGCTCCTATGAGCTGTTTGACTTCATCCTGTTCTGTTAACCAGTTATGTGCCGCATTCCTGGCGGGGGACAACGTTTCTTTAATGTCCCAGTCGAGCGGGATTAAATCAAACGAACGGGCATCAGGCTCATTCTCAACCATGATTTGAAATCGATGTGCTGCTTTCAGGTTGTCGCCCAGCGCTAAAGCTGCTTTGGTCATCAAAGCCAGGATTTCACGTCGGACCCAGAGGCGGTTTTCTATATTCAGAGCTTCACTGAAAGAATCAATGGCCTTTTCGTATTCTTCATTATTTAACTGTTCCAGACCCTGCTGGTGCTGTTCTGTTTGCGGTGTGTGTACCTTGACGATTTGTGAACTGGGATAAATTTTGACAGTCCCGCTGGGCAGCAGCTTCACTTTGATCTCTGATTGAGTGAAATCCAGAATCGTACATGGAAGTGTGGCCTGACCGACATGGTGATCCGGACGAACTTCGATCTTATCCTGTGCGCAGGAACTGTCTGTATTTAGAAATACAAACATAATCGCCAGGTTGATCAACAGAAATGTTCGCATGGAATTCTTTCAGCGGGGAAGCTGGGTTACTCTGCAGCTGCAGAATTGGTTGGTTCTGAAACAGGTTGCTCACTTTTCTGATCAGTGGGATCCTTGGTGAAAAACCAGGAAAAGAGCATTAAGAGAGCTCCTCCCGTAATAGCCATATCCGCCACATTGAAAATACCGGTTCTCAAAGGGCCGAAACCGATGTTGAGAAAATCGATGACAATGCCGTTCAGGAAGACACGATCTATTAAATTACCGATCCCACCTGCCAGCAATAAGGAGAGCGCGATAAACTGCACCAGCGGCATCTGCCAGCGAAAGACCAGCATTCCCGTTACGAGAATCAAAAATGCGGCGTTAGCGACGACCAGCAGAAAAAAGCGAACCGGTTTCGACAGGCGGCTTCCTACACTGAGAAAAGCACCTGTATTCTCTGCATATTCCATACGGAATGTATTGTTCAGGTAAGTTACCGGTGGTTCAAATTTGAGTTTTTCGACGGCAATCTTCTTGGTGTACTGATCACAGCCAACGCAAAATAACAGGCAGGTTAACAGCAGTGTGTAGCGAGTCGCTTTGGAAACTGACGAGGACATTAAGCACTGGCTTTCTGAGTGAGTGACGTATATTTCTGTTGATCCGCAGGCTGCTGTCGCAAGCCCTTAGCGATGTTTGATAAATTTGCGGACATTATAGTATCGATAGCTGCCTTTATTCTGGCGGGCCAGTTTATCAAGAGAATTTCCTTCCTTGACTGGAAAACCCTCTCCAAATTCGATGCAATGTATCTTGGCTTTTCCAGCATTTCGTTCACGGATTTCATTGAGATCAGCACTGGATAACTGCGGGTGTTTTGCATCTGTCAGGAAGAATATGACATCCGGGTTAAAACTTAAAGCTCTTTTTAGGGCAGGTAGGTGGTCTGTGCCTCCATCTGGTTCGACACTCTGAATGAATTGACGGGCCAGGGTGCGATTGATGTCTGTAGCGTACAGCAATTCCGCCGACTTTCCCCGATGCTGCATGGCACGAGTGGTGGTATTGTAAAATATGATCTGGAACTGCTGGTGGTGATTTAATCCCGCCAGACTGGAAATCAGCTCTGATCGGGCTTTGCGGATGGGGGCTCCCTGAGGGGCGGCCATACTTCCGGAGCAGTCGAGCACGAATACAAATCGCTTGCCGGAATCTACGGCGTCGAAAAAATTGACATTCCCGGTACCCATCACAGGAGGTGCCAGAGCCGTGCTGGGAGACATTAACTGGTCAGCAGCCAGGTCGGCAGTAGGAGTACTGGGAGCCTGTGCCGGGCCAGCACCGAGCAATTTCGAATTCAATTCCGGAAGCAGGGGAGCGACCGGAGGCTGGTCCATTACTTCACTGATCTGTTCCTGGGCCTGTGAAAGCTGCTGATTTTCAGGAGATTCCAGAGGTTCCTGTTCCGAATCCTCAGTCTGCTCGGCTTCAGGGGATTGTTTGACATAAATACCCACACTGCGGAGCTCTCCTTCATCGCCTCCAGTCTGACCGCTGTCACAGCGATTCAGGCTGGAAATCAGAATAAGAATGATTAGAGAGTGTATTGCCAGCGAAGCAGCCCAACTGGGAACAAGGAGCAGAGGGGAATTCGTCTGCCATCTTGCGGTGCGTTGTTCCATCTCAGTGAATGCTGCTGGCATTAATTCAAATCCATGGCTGATAAATTCAGTCCGTATAAACTAGCTTAAGTCTCTATATTCTAGTGGATTATCGATTCTCGAACAGTCTGGATCCTGTAGAAGTCGACTGCTCAGAAGCAGACAGTGCACTTTCTGATGAGAGTTCCTGAATGGGGAGTACTTCTCTTACGTTATTCCTTATTCAACTGTTGAAGGTATTGTTTAGTAATATCCACTGGAAAAACGCCGTCTGGTGGTTCATACGCAAACTCCATTTCGGAGATGGGTGAATTCAGTGTCACTTTGCTAAAATTAAGCGTGACAATACTTTGCAGTGAATCCCCAGTCTTTTTCAAGTAGACAATTCGTCGAGGGAAGAGCGTGTCCTGATCCAGGTAGATTCTGACAGCATCCGGGACATAAGCAGGCAGTTCGACAGGGGCTGCAGGATCTCCCCCCTTCCATTGTGCCAGAAATTCATCTTTCCAGGTTCCATTCAAGACAGTTAAAGTCTTTCCACTGATGGTTCGATCTGCCACGCTGACGAAATTCATATTTTTCTGAATGGAAGCCAGTAATCCGGGAATTCCTCCCAGACCCAGATCTGCAACTAGCATGTTAGTTTGCAGTTGTGGATTAATCTGTGCCTGTTGCAGAATCGCCTGTACATCTCTACGTGTTACCCGCGAAGTTCCTTTAATAGTGTACTCAGTCCACAATACCTGGCCATCACAGATTTCGAGCAGAGTTCCCACTGGTTTTCCAGCTGGGTTCTGACTTTGCACCTGAAACTCGAGTCGAAGTTTCAGGTCTTTACCCTGTTTCAGGTCTTTTGCCTGCAGGTAATTTCCATTGATGATGAAAGGTTTGGGACCAATTTCGACTTTTTCGGTAATGTGGGTTCGAATTGAACTATAGGAGAGGAGCTTTTCCCGGGCTTTATTCAGTAAAGCCGCGGCATAAGCCGGATTATTTTTCAAATTCTTCTCGGTCTCATTGGAAGCATCATTTTCGTCTGCTGGCTTCTCCTGGGGATCTGCCTGCGCAAGAAGTCTTTCAGGATGACTCTTGCTATCCTCTTTCCTGATAATCCTTTGCGGCAACTGAGCCCAGGAAGAGATCGAGAAAAAATCATTCAGGACTGCGACGAGCAGGAGGCCTGTTGTCAGGGTTAAAATGCGTAACATGTTCTAATTGTTCGGAAAAAATCGAATTTATCAAAGAATCGGACCACAATAGTCCGAAAACAGATGTATGAGGCCATCAATGTGCCTCTAGCTGGCTGGAGTATTTCAGCCGGCAGACCGTTTAGCTCAGTGTAAGAGCGTTGAAATTTGGGACTGATCGCATTTTAACGTTATTTTGGGCTTTGGGTCGACCTGAAAACTGAGTCTTTTTTGAACCGAACGTCGACCGTTCCAATTTCCCAGGGATCGACGTCTTAGTTTGCGATGGACGGTTCTTCACTTAACAAGTCGCATTATTCGTCGTGGGTATTCGAACAAGGGGTCATGATGAAGTACTACTTCCTGGCTTTAGGAACATTGGTCGTTGTCTGTGTTGGCTGTGCAGCCGACGGACAACAGGTAATTAATAAGGGTGAGTACCATGCTCCACCAGCTGCAATGATGCAGCGACCGGGGCCTATGGTAGATGGGCCAGGTCCTGGCGTCCTGCAAATGCTGGGACCGCCACCCATGAGCGCCTACGCAGCTCGAACTTCACAGGTTCGGTTTGTAGGACCAGCGGGTATGAAGGTGGGCTGGCAGGTTGCAGAAGGCTATGCCGAAAATCAGATCACAGCTCCTGGACGCTACAACTTTAACCAGGGGGCAACCTACCGGTTAAAGCTGTCACACATTCCCGGACGCTCGATTCCTGCTCTGTATCCTTCATTGCAGGTGTATCCATCACATCCAACAACAGACGCTTACCTGTCGCATAACAGTATTCCTCTGGAAATTACTCCGGAAGACCTGGATCAGGTGGAAAGCAATAACTTCGTGACTAAAGTGATCTATCTGCCAGATGAAAAGTTCCAGGAACTGGCAATTGCCGGTGTGGAAACCCTGGTTTCTACCCGTCTGGATCCCGGTGTTGATCCGGTTGCTGAAGCAGATCGTCGTGGAACAATCATGGCTGTGCTGCGAATGGGTAACATGGATCTGGAAATGCCATCTGGTGATGATGGAAGTGAAGTAGTTTCTCAGGTTTCCTACGATGGTGACGCTGGAGCTCACATGGCTCCTATGCCAATCCCCGGTGAAGCAATTGGTATCGCTTCAGGTGTCCCCGTCCCCACTATGATGGGCGGCATGGGAGCACCCGGTCAACCTGCTTACAATCCAATCGCTGGAATGGGACCAACTCCTGCATGGGGTATGCCTATGACAGGGACTCCCATCGGACTTCCAGGCCCACCTCATATTCCATTGGGTGGACCAGCCAGCTTGAAGTCTCACACGATTCGGAACGTATCTAAAACGAATTTGCCAAAGCCAGTGGATCACTTCCTGATCGATGTGAAACAGGATCCGCCACCAAGCTTGCCAAAACCTGTTAAGTACGTTCAATACTCAGAAAGTCATCCGGTACACTCTCCTGGTCAGGTTTCTTACCCAAGAACCATGGCACCAGGTCCTGGATATTAAAAAGACTCTGGACCCACGTGACACTCCTGGTAATAACAGCCAGGAGTGTCACCCCTTGTCTTTTCAAGTTTCATCTCTGCTCTGCAATTACATTTCTTACGGCTAATTCTCTTCTGTCATCCCTCTGGACAACTGATCGTAGAAACTCTTAGTCATGACTAATTCAAATCGACAATACCGATCATGCTTATTAACGCTTCTGTTAATGACCCTGATCGTTTTTGTCATGGATATACCTGCTGCCAGGTCTCAAGAGATGATCGGCGGACGCAAGTACAATTCGGGGAATCAATTCTACCATCCGCTGAATCAACGCACTCCACCGGGGGTTGCCGGTCAGTGGGCAGCTCTGTCTGGCCAGGTTCAACCCGGATATATTCAACCCATGCAATTCAGCCTGCCTTCTACAGGAACCTTGACGTTTTATGCTGGCGGTCCTGATCAGGCAATTCAAAAAACATCACCGGCTTCCATCGGATTTGGGGTCGGTTATGTATATCGAGTGAAACTCAGTGGTATGCCGGAATTTCCCGGTGTTGAATTGTATCCCACCATTGAACTGATTGATCGTCTGCATCCGCCAGCCGGGCTGGAAGAGCAATATCCGGTTCCTGTCAGCTTTACAGCAGAAGACATTCAACTGGTGTTATCTGGAAGGATGGTGACAAAAGTCATTTATCTGGAACGACCTCAA
The DNA here is from genome assembly GCF_048262075.1 of Gimesia sp. Taxonomy (GTDB): domain Bacteria; phylum Planctomycetota; class Planctomycetia; order Planctomycetales; family Planctomycetaceae; genus Gimesia. The sequence continues at coordinate 99,992 of NZ_JBLXFK010000003.1, read as the reverse complement.
ACAGCCGTGCCTGCACAGTTTGATCGACAACCGACACAATCCATCACCGCTCAGAAAAACCTGATAGCCGAGGCTGATTTGCTGGGGCGTCCTATGCTGATTCTCAGAATGGGAGGCCGCCTGCCCTCCACACGTGGTGAAGATCCGGCATTTTTCGGGAATGGGGCACCTGTGCTTGAAGTAAATCCACCGACTGTCAAAAACTGAAGTTTCGATTAACCAAAGGAAATTCCGTGTCAAAATTGTCGTTTAGAAATCAAAGAGGAGCGTCGCATAAGCAGCGAGTCTGCTCTCTGGCGGCGATCATGCTGATGTCTGTCAGCAGCGGGTGTTCCAGCTTATCGCCGGTATCGCTTTCCATGCCTTGGGATAAGCCATTGATGAACCAGGTCAAGGACCCGGCACCGGCAGTTCAGCATGCCGACTTTGACAGCAGCGAGGGAGCAGTTACCTTATCAGCATCTGCCCGGCAGGTAGCTCCCGTTTCGGCAGTCCAGCAGGTCGCTTACTACCAACCTGCTCCTGTCTGCGAGCGACCTCCCTACTGTGAGTTTTCTCCGGCAGTGGGACGAGATTTTACACTGCCTGCAGGCACTGATCCTGCGATGGTGGAAATGTATCCGGACGAATATCTGTTCGATGGCGGTGATCGGGAAAATCCGGTTCATTATGACGACTACAGTCGTCTGGGGCTGGATACTGAAGATACAATAGTTGAATACCAGACACACAAAGGTAATCACGAAGTGAAAAAATCAAATCGAGTGGCAGTCTATGCTCCCCGGTTTGCCGCCATTCGATCCGCCAGCTCGCCACTCTCTGGTACTTCTGTGGATACACTGGCAACAACAGAAGATACCGTCCACGGTGTTGGTCTGGATGCACGTACTGTCATTACACAACATAAACAGCGTGAGCAGCTGGAAGGGATTCGTATGCGTTCCCGTGCCAGCGGAGTTGAAACCGAACAGCAACAAGGGGCTGTTGGCCAGACCGCATTTCTGGGCGCGCATACCAAACTCAACAAGCTGTTCCAGGATACCGGGACCGAAACGACTGGACAGTTTGAGCAATCTGATGAAGCACGAATCGCTTATCAGATTCAGGCAGCCGCCATCTGGTCGCGTACACAGTTTCCTGTCATCGCCATACGCCAGCAGTCAGCGCATTCCTCAAAGAGCGCCGTCAAACCTGAAGAATACGTTGGCATTGAAGACAAACGCAAAACAGAAGGTAATTTGAAGCTGGTCAAAATGGCCGACAAGAAGAACGCGGAACCAGGGGATATCATCACCTTCACAATTAAATACGAAAACATAGGTGACTTCGATGTCGAGGGCATCAAGATCGTTGACAACCTGACACCGCGACTGGAATATATACAGGACAGTGCTACATCTGATCGAAAAGGACGTCTGCTTGTTGAAGACAACCATGAAGGCAGCTTGATTCTGACCTTTGAAGTGGATGAAACCGTTCTTGGGCACCAGGGTGGTGTCGTGACCTTCAAGGCACGAGTTCGTTAGTCTGAAATCAAGGATGCCCTTTTCTTTATAGAATAAACTTTGTGGATTCCCGCGAATCCTGAGCCCGTTGTGCAGCATGCATGACGGGCTCATTTTTTATGTGGTTCGACTGTCTGTTGCCTTGAGAACCGGCAGCTTTGCCTTCTAGATCGCATCACATTTAACCATAGCGTCTCTCAATCTTTTATACTCGTTCCAAATGGCCTTGGACACGCTGTAGTAAAACTGGACACAGTCTAGTAGTGTTTTAAAATGCTACAGGTTGAGGTGTTTTACAGCAGTATTCTGGCTGAGGTACAGATGAATCGACGTCGGGCTAAATTACGATTTGGTTATAAGATGATGTTTTTCAGGTACTTATCAGTTTGAATACTGTAGCCCGATACATATCCGATTAATTCTATTGATTGGCATTATCAGTGGCACATCAATTGCCAATATCAGCCCTGGAATCTGTCAATGTGACGCGAAGTCATCCGCGGAACGCAGTTGTTCTTTTTCTTTTATTTGTATGACTGGCTTCGTGTCCTGTACGCTTTTTGAAAAGGGGAAAACGATGACGGTGCAACAGCAGGGAGGAATTCTCCAGGTATATCACTCAGGACCTTTATGTGTCGCAGGCTTTGGTGGTCGGGATGTTCTGGATACGTTCAGTGTGAAAGGGATTCGGGATGAATTACTGGAGCTTATCAAAGTTCAACAGTGTGAAACAGTGGCACTGGATCTGACCGGTGTGAAGCTGATTCCCAGTGGAATGCTGGGGCTGTTATCTTCAGTACGGAACCTCGGGGTTGAGATCCATCTCTACAACCCCTCTGCAGATATACGGGAAGTACTCGAGATCACCGGGCTGAACCAGTTCATGCAACTGCATGATGTAGAAATTCCTTATTAAATAAGTCTTTCAGTTTATGGTTAAGGCGAAAGTTGATTTTCTTCAGCTTTCGCTTTTTTTATGCTGTTGCCACAGGGCTCCTTTTCAAATACACGACCAGCGATTACTCTTAATTCCCGTCTCACTCTGATTCAGTCTTGGGTTTTATCTGGTAGAAAAGATGTCTCGCATTATTTCCGAACGCTGGCAAAAAGTTGAAAAACTGATTGATGAGTTCTGCCAATCCGATCAGGTTCCTGCTATTGCGATTCAGGCATCAGTGGGTGAAGAGTCCCGCAGTTATTTCAGTGGACGTCAGCGAATTGCTGATCAGGCAGAGACACTTTCTGATGACGCTATTTTTCTGGTCGCATCCATTACTAAACCGATTGTGGTTTCTGGTGTGTTAAAGTTAATGGAAGAGGGGGCGTTATTACTGGGAGATCGAGTCAAACGATTTATCCCGGAATTTGGTTGTGCTGGAAAGCACGGAATTACCTTACGGCATCTGATGACGCACACATCGGGACTGCCGGACATGCTTCCCGATAACCGGGAACTGCGCGCTGCCAATGCTCCACTCTCCGAATTTGTGAAGCAGATCTGTGAACTCACACCCGATGAACCTCCCGGCAGAATGGTACAATACCAGAGTACGGGAATCGCAATTCTGGGGGAGGTGATCTCGCGGATTACAGGTCAATCCTGCGCAGACTATTTGCGTCAGACTCTGTTTGAGCCTCTGCAGATGAGTGATACCTCTCTGGGGTTACCTGAAGAATGGATGCAGGGGGACAATCCCCGAGTAGCACGAATCACAGAAATCCGAATACCGGAAGAGCTGGATGTTGAACCACACTGGAACTGGAACAGTGCTTACTGGAGGCGGTTCGGAGCACCATGGGGAGGCCTGTTGACGACCCCTCTCGATCTGGGGAAATTCGCCAGAATGTTGCGACAGCGAGGTCGATTTCAGGATCAGCAGATTCTCTCACCTCAGACAATCCGAGAAGCAACACGCGATCAGTTACCATCGATCACCGGGTTATCTGCTGCTGCCAGGCAGGGGAAAGGCTGGGGGTTGGGCTGGCAGATCGTATCTGCTTCCAACAGTGATTATTATGGCGATTTACTTTCCCGGTCTGCTTTTGGCCATGGGGGAGCGACGGGAACCGTTTTCTGGGTCGATCCGGAACTAAATGCTTCCGCGGTGATCCTGACGACGGAGCCCCAGGAACCTCATGGACGATTTCTTTCCCGGATCACAAATCAAATTGTCGCCTCGATTGAACCTGAGTAGCAAATTCCATCACCGAAAGAGGAGAGGTTGCCTCTTTTTTTTGAATCGGATTATAATGCTCTCTCTAGTCTACAGAGGTAATTTTATCTGTATCATTCGTATCTGACGATTTATTTTGTCTGAATCATGATGAACCCAGAAGCTTCCGCCATCCTGACACTGCTGTTCTACCTGTTGCTTACATCAGTTCTGCTGATTTATCAGGCCGTACGTCTTCCGGATGGCTGGCGTGCCTGGATTTTATTCGCGATCACGCGGGTGTATGCACCTGGTATGTGGCGTGTTCGGCGGAATCGTCGTTGTCCGTTTCCGGGCGATTCCGCAGGCATTGTGATCGCCAATCACCGTAGTCCGACGGACCCGATCATCCTCTGGTATAATTCCCATCTGGGAAATCCACACAAGAAGATGCGCTGTATCAGTTTTTTGATGGCCCGAGAATATTATGAACTGCCAGGTCTGGTTGGCTGGATATCACGAGCCATGCATTCCATACCAGTTGACCGGAACGGTCAGGATGTTGTACCTGTTCGAGAAGCACTGCGACGTTTGAAAGCAGGGGGATTGATCGGGGTATTTCCCGAAGGGGGGATTCAGGAAACTCGCCCCATTGCCGATGCCAATTCCGGAATCGCGTTTCTGGCTCTGCGGTCAAAAGCTCCCGTGTATCCAGTCTATATCAACAATTCCCCACGAGGCAAAAATATGATCGAACCGTTTTATTCACGGGCCGAGACCTCGCTGGTTTATGGGGAACCCATAGATCTCTCGGATTACCATGAGAAGCATCTGACGCGTGAAGTCCTGGAGGAAGTTACTACTCTGATGATGTGGAAACTGGCTGAACTGGGGGATACGGAATACCTTGGGGGGCCACGGCCAGATTCTCAACCAGCTGTGATTCCGATTCCCACTGGTCGATCTCATGCAGGAAACTGAAATAGGACCAGGAAATCTTTGACGAATGTTATCGAGTCAATTTACTTCTTTCTTATTTCTGGTGATGACCAGGGCACGAACCGCTAAGTATCCCCAAGGGCTCTGGCCGACGAGTGTCTGCTTTCCAACAGATACCACAGCGACCAGAAGCACCCCCGGGGTTGCCTGCTTCCAAAAAACTGGAATAGTCAGTCAAAACTTGAACAAAAGCATCGCGGAAAGATTGGCTTATCTAGTATTCGTCAGCCTAGACAGGAATGCGACAAAAAGCTGGTTTTTGATACGAAAGAACCCTTTGTCTTAAAATACCGGACCCCTTTTCTGGAAAATCTGTGATAAATCAATAAGATGCAGTTGTTAATCAAGCGATTGCTGTGAACCATTTTCAGCTAACTCTGTCAAAATTGTATTTCAGAGATCTAATAGAAAGAATGTGAATCATGCCGGCTCTGGGTGTAAATATTGATCACGTCGCGACCGTGCGTCAGGCCCGTTTAACTTATGAGCCGGACCCGGTGTGGGCAGCCGTCCTTGCGGAACTGGGGGGAGCGGACGGAATCACATTGCACTTGAGAGAGGATCGTCGCCATATACAGGATCACGATCTCTATACGATGAAGAAAACAGTTCAGGTGAAACTGAATCTGGAAATGGCTGCCGAGGAAGAAATGACTCAAATCGCGCTGGAGGTCCGCCCGGATCAGGTCTCTCTGGTACCTGAGAAAAGAGAAGAGCTGACGACGGAGGGAGGCCTGGATGTGATTGCGAACGCTGAACGAGTGAGTCAGTGTGTTCATCGACTGCAGCAGGCAGGGATTGAGGTTAGTCTGTTTATCGATCCTGATCCGGCGCAGATTGCTGCTTCCAAAAAAGCGGGAGTGCACGCGGTCGAATTACATACTGGACGGTATGCGGATGCCTCTACTGCAGGAGAGCAGGAAGAAGAGTTGAATATTCTGCAGAACGCTTCTGCGTTCACGATTGAGCAGGGGATGAAACTGCATATGGGGCATGGACTCACCTATCGCAATGTAACGCCCGTTGCTGCGATTCCCCATGTGAGTGAATTGAATATCGGCCACAGCATTATCGCCCGGGCTGTACTGGTGGGAATGGAACAGGCGGTACGTGAGATGAAGGCACTTGTAAACGTCTGAGATTTTAGAGTCCGCGTAGTTAAGGACTCCTGTTCAGAGATTAACTTGAAGGCACTGTTTATTAATATCATTTAAATATCGGTCCTGACAGGTTTTGTTGAACCCTCCTGCTTCGCTGTTTTTACTAATCCTCAGAAACCGCAAAGCGGTATGCAGCAACTCATGTCTTGGCAATATTGTCAGGTTCTGATGAGAGAGATCTTACGCCTGACAGTAGATTTCTACCGCTTGATACGTTAAGGTGATTTTCAAACTAGCAGAGCACATCGCCCGAACGATTCCGTCAAATTCGAGTGTGGGTGTGTTTTGTGCCTGAGGGTTTCGGTATGGTTGCGAATTCCTGCAATCGCTGTTTTCCCAGCCGATCTACTTTTATCATGATGAATATAAGTAACCCGGAAAAGGTGAGTATTATTCCTGCAACCTGATACAGGTTTTCTGGTGTGGTACTCATGGCAAAACGAGTAAAGAGAAAAGCGTTCCAATATCTGAATCGTTTTGGTTTTTGAATGAATTGCTTGCACGTAGTCTGGCAAAAACTTTCCAGGCTGCGGTCTTTGCTTGAACTTATTTTGGAAATGATCGGTTCTTCGCAGGACAGGGTATGGCGGACCTCTTCACCTGCTGGTTTATTCAGAATTTATAGAGGAGCAAATTGCGATGACTCCCAAAGATTTTTTTGCTTTTGCAGAAAAAAATGGCGCAAAGATGGTCGACTTAAAGTTCACCGACATCTTTGGTACCTGGCAGCACTGTTCTTACCCCATCAGTACCTGGGATGAAGGTACTTTCGAAGATGGCGTCGGTTTTGACGGCTCTTCTATTCGTGGCTGGCAGACAATTGACAGCTCAGACATGCTCGCGGTGCCCGATCCGGCATCTGTGAAACTGGATCCTTTTTTCAAGCAGCCGACTGTGAGTGTGCTGGCTGATATCGTCGATCCGATTACCAAAGAGGATTACAATAAAGACCCGCGCAATGTCGCTAAAAAAGGTCTGGCCTACCTGCAACAAACGGGGATTGCCGATTCCTGTTTTATTGGACCGGAACCGGAATTCTTTATTTTTGATGATGTACGTTATCTCTCCAATCAGAGAGGTGCCATGTACGAAATCGATTCCTCTGAGGCCGCCTGGAATACTGGCCGTTCTGAAGAGGGGAACCTGGGACATAAAGTTGGTTACAAGGGCGGATACTTCCCTGTTGCTCCGACTGACACCTATGGTGATTTGCGTGCAGAAATGGTGGAAGAGCTTCAGAAAGTGGGCATCGTTGTCGAAGCTCATCATCATGAAGTTGCGACTGCAGGGCAGTGTGAAATCGATATGGAATTTTCACCTCTACTGCAGATGGCTGACCAGTTCATGTGGTATAAGTATATCATCAAGAATGTCGCCAAACGTAACGGGAAAACTGTCACCTTCATGCCAAAACCTGTCTTTGATGACAATGGTTCCGGCATGCATACACATATCTCGCTGTGGAAAGATGGCAATACATTGATGGCCGGTGATGGTTATGCCGGGCTCAGTGAACTGGCGCTGCATGCGATCGGCGGAATTCTGAAGCATGGTCGAGCTCTTATTGCTCTATCGAACCCGACTGCCAACAGTTTCCATCGTCTGGTGCCTGGATTCGAAGCTCCAGTGACTTTGGCCATGAGCCAGCGTAACCGTTCTGCTTCCTGCCGAATTCCCATGTACTCAGGAAGTCCCAAAGCAAAACGCGTTGAGTTCCGTTGTCCAGATCCAACAGCCAATGGCTATCTGAGCTTTACCGCTTTAATGATGGCCATGATTGATGGTGTAAAGAATAAGATTGATCCCGGAGAACCGCTGGATCGTGATATTTATGACATGACACCAGAGGAACTGGCTGAAACGAATGTGGCTCCCAAATCTCTCGACGAAGCGTTAATCGCTCTGGAAGAAGATAGCGCCTTCCTGACTGCTGGCGATGTCTTCAGTGAAGACTTGATCAAGGCATTCATTAAGTTCAAACGAACTGAGGAGTTGGATCCCATCCGTTTACGCCCTCATCCCTATGAGTTCGACCTCTACTACAATGCATAATCTGAATGATATTGTAGTTTGAAGAAATAGTTTAACTCGCAGTATGTCTTCTGATTTACTGCGAGTTTTTTTGTTTTGGTAGCAGTTATGCCTTAATGGCAGTTTTCGTGGTGGTGCGGAGACTGCCAAAAAGGCGTGTTTTGTTGGTGGCTAGATCAAATGTGCTTCAGGTATGCATCTCGTAGGTATTCTGTAAGTGTATGTGAATAAAATAGATATGGGAAAAGTGTGTTGGTTGTGCCTTAAATGGCATGGTTTATGCAAAAGGTTGTATCAGTCAAAAGAGGATAAAACCCTGGTGGGGTTTAAATAATTCAATCAATGTTGTTTCTGGATTTAAGGAGCAAAACCATGTTAAGCACACGTACTCACAAATTAGGATTTCCCTTTTCAGCAAATCTTCGTAACGAATTAGATGATGCGTTCAGCCAGATGTTTGGAAAGTCACTGTCTGGTCTGGAAGGGGCTTATTCACCGTTATCGGTTTGGGAAGAAGACAGCAAGTATTATATTGCGCTTGATGTACCGGGCATGAAAAAAGAAGAACTGTCTCTGGATATTCAGGATGGTCATCTGATTCTTACTGGAGAACGCAAAACCCTTGAAGAACGTGAATTCCTGCATAATGAACGACGTTATGGCAAATTCAAGCGAGTAGTGCAGTTGCCAGACTGGGCTGATCCTGCTTCGGTGAATGCGAACTTGGACTCTGGAGTTTTGACTGTCGTGCTGGATAAAAAACTGGAAATGCAACCGAAAAAAATTGAGATTCATGATGTAACTAAATCAGAATAGCAGTTGATTCGGTTTCAGATTTTGAAAAATCTTGTTGGTTGCTCTACCCTGGTCAGCTTCTCAAAGCTGGCCGGGGTTATTTATTTGTAACCAAGATCTGGAAGTAAACGTAAATCAGTTCCTTCCCCCTTTCCGTACCTGACTATTTCCTGAGCAGCATCGCTTAAATGCTAAGTCCTTCTCAGATGCTCATTATGAGGTCCCGGTAAAGATTTCATGGTTTTCCGATCAATCCTGCAAATTGACGCATGATTAATGTTCTTTAGTAATAAGGGCTTAGGTCATTGTTGGTTTATCGTGATGCCTTTTAGTGACCGGACTCCGGCACGACAATTGCGAAGTCCATGAATTATGTTTCTTAGAAATGCGCCAAAATTTCTTCAGCAGATGCTAACTGATATGAATTGTTCTCATGGTCAAATTGGATTTGAAAACTAAAAAGTCAATCCGCCTGTGAACGACAGGCATTATTCCAAGACCCGATTCAAACACTGATTTCTCAGTGAGCGCGCGCCAGCATCTGAAGATCTCCCCATGAGCCTCGACTCATTTTATTAATTCAAGGACTGAACGTGATGTTACCAGGATTTTTGATTGACATGGATGGTGTGATTTACCGTGGGACTGACCTGATTGACGGGGCAGTTGGATTTATCAACGAGTTGAAAAAACGTGATTTACCTTTCATGTTTTTAACCAACAACAGCCAGCGAACCCGCCGTGACGTTGTTACGAAATTATCCCGGATGGGGATAACTGTGGGTGAAGAGCATATTTTTACTTGTGCGATGGCGACAGCCCGTTTTCTGGCACAGAGTAAACCGAATGGGACTGCTTATGTGATTGGGGAAGGGGGACTGCTGCATGCCTTGCACAGAAATGGATATTCGATTGTAGACCATGATCCCGATTATGTGGTGGTCGGCGAAGGTCGTTCAATGAACTTTGAAATGATTGAAGCGGCTGTTCGCATGATTGAAAATGGTGCAAAGCTGATTGCGACGAATATGGATCCGAACTGTCCGACTCAGAATGGGCCGAGACCTGGCTGTGGCGCGATTGTCGCCATGCTGGAAGCAGCGACGAAAAAACAGGCCTTCAGTGTCGGTAAACCCAGTCCGGTCATGATGCGAAGTGCCCGGCAGGAGCTCGGTATTTCCTCAGCACAGACCACCATGATCGGTGACACGATGGAAACCGATATCCTGGGCGGGGTTGAGATGGGCTACCGTTCGGTACTGGTACTCTCAGGGGGGACTTTGCTGTCCGATCTGACGAATTTTGCTTATCAGCCAGATCTGGTTGTGGACAGTATTGCTGATCTGAATAATGACGAATTCTTTCAGTATGAACGGACACGATTTCATCAGGCGGAGCGATTACTGGCCTGAAATCTAACTGTCGTGGAACTTTGCTCGGTAATTACAGGGGAAATTCACTCTGATTGGTTCAGAACCCGTTCATGCGCGCATTGAGGTATTCCTGATGGTTCGCTACAATTCCTGAAATTATCACGATATTGTGATTCCGTACTATATTTACAGGATTTTGCAGGAACTTCGATGATCTGCTGTTTTTTATCCATCGAGAGAAAACAGCAGCAGGAATACTTGAATGGCACGTCTGACACAGGCCGATTTATCAGATCTGAATGAGTCGTTTGAAGAACGGACTCCCCTTGAGCTGATTCACTGGGCACAGGAAATGTTTGGCACACGGCTCGCGGCACTATCGTCGATGCAGCGTGCGGGGTGTGTAGTGGCTCACATGTTGAGTGAGCTTAGGGCTGACATTCCCATTCTGTTTGTTGATACCGGAGTGCTGTTTCAGGAAACTCTCGAAACCAGGGACCGTCTGATTCAAGAGTATGGTGTCAATATCGTCACGCTCGAACCTGCGAAAACAATGCAGGAACAAACAGAGGAACTGGGGATTCTCTATCTTTCCGTTGAAGGGCAGGAGCAGTGCTGTGATTTACGAAAGACCCAGCCATTGATTCAAGTAGCGGAGCAGTACGACGCTCTGATTGGGAGCCTGCGTCGTGCGGATGGTGGGCAGCGTGCTAATGTACCGATTCTGGCGATTGACCCCGCCATGAACTGTCTGCGTGTCAATATTCTGGCAAGTCTCTCCAAAGAAGAGTTTCAGGCTTACCTTGAGGAAAATCAAATCATTACCAACCCGTTACATCAGCAGGGATACCCTACCATTGGATGTAACCGGTGCACGACACCGGTAATGGAAAGTGAACCTGGTCGGGCGGGTCGCTGGCGACATCTAGGGCCCTGGTCTCAGTATTGTGGGATTAATCCTACTGATGTTGCCGGTAAGCACGCACCTTCGATTGAGCTGCCACAGGATCTGGTCGATCGGATTCTGGGACGTGAAACTGATTTCATGATCTGATGGAACTCACTCAGATTCTGTCGGTTCCAGGTGTAATCGGGATGTGGAACTCCCCCAGGCGGGAATGAAACCCGCAGCGCGGCTTTTCTGGAAGAACAGTTTGCGATCGGCTTTCGTGTCTGTATAACTAAGCGTGAATACCGTTGTAAAACCCTGCTTCTGGATTTGCATCATCGCGCGTTCTTTTGATTCGATCCAGTCACCGGTATGCGTGTAAGCAGATTCCCAGAGTAAACCGTCCGGGTTGTGAGGGTGTGTCTGTTGCAGATTCAGCCCCGGAACAAAGACGCCAGTGGCATCACCCACAAAGACTGACTGACCGATCAAATTCAGCCCTCGGTTTTGCATGATGAATTTTTCGGGTGCTACCGCTTTGATTTCCCGGATCAGGGAAACCATTGCTTTCACACTTTGTGCTCTACGTGGAACAGTCCAGGCTTTGTTTGAGATATATAAATCAACTGAATCAATCGTATCCAGAAACAGGCCATCGACTGGTTGTTGATAAATCTGCTGAACACGCTGAATCAGAAAATCGTGCCAGGCTGGTTGGCTGACATCCATATGCCATGACTGGAATGTCTCGTTTTTACGGAGCGTCAGGTCTGTCAACGAAGTTTGAGAGGCATGCCGTTTTAAATACTGTTGAAAATTCTGCTGTTCGATCTGTCCCAGTTCTCCCACACTGAGATACGCGATCAGTTTTGCGTTTACCAGATGTGCTTGATCAGCCAGCTTCTGAATCTGTTCCTTAGACAGGCCGCGGAGTTCTATTACTACCACCTGTCCCGGCTGGAATTGTTTCTGTAACTGATCTAATACTTGAGGATCGCTTCCATAGTACAGTTGAAAACCGCTTGGTTTAAATTTGACTTTTTCCTCACCAAACAGTGGCGATATTGTGAAGAGCATCAGGCAGAGTGCTGTTGGAATGATACGGTGAGATACGAGATTCATGGGTTCGGTTCCTGAGATGTAATTTGTATTTTCTCGGAGGCATCTGTTATTCTAAATAAGCAAACAGTTATATCGAAAGTATCCTCAGTTAAATTCTCTGGAAGAATACCATGAGTCAGAATCAGGTCCAGCACATCCATCGTACCAGATATAGAATAATCTCCCTGGTGTTCCTGGCTTCTTTGTTTGGGACGTTCGGGTTAAACGCAGCCGAAACACCCCCCAATATTATTATGATTGTCAGTGACGATCAGGGATATCACGATCTGGGGAGCTTTGGCAGTGAGGAAATCATAACTCCTCATCTGGACCGTCTGGCAAAAGAAGGAGCGAAGCTGACCAGCTTCTATGTCACCTGGCCTGCCTGCACTCCGAGTCGAGGTAGCCTGTTGACCGGCCGCTATCCTCAGCGAAACGGTATTTATGACATGATTCGCAATGAGGCACCTGACTATGGCCACAAGTACAAACCTGTAGACTATGAAGTGAGCTTCGAACGTATTGGGGGAATGGATGTCCGGGAAAAGTTATTGCCAGCATTATTAAAGCCGGCCGGTTATGTCAGCGCGATCTACGGGAAATGGGATCTGGGGATACATCAGCGGTTCTTGCCTCTCGCCCGGGGTTTTGATGATTTTTATGGGTTTACGAATACTGGTATCGATTACTTCACTCATGAGCGGTATGGCGTACCTTCGATGTATCGCAATAATCAGCCGACTGAGGAAGACAAAGGCACGTATTGCACGTACCTGTTTCAGCGGGAGGCCGTCCGGTTTATTAAAGCGAATCATCAGAAACCATTTTTTCTTTATCTGCCCTTCAACGCACCCCACGGTGCCTCCAGTCTGGATCCTCGGGTTCGTGGCGGTGCCCAGGCCCCTGAAAAATACAAAAAAATGTATCCGCATTTGAAGGATACTCTCGTTACGAAAAAGAAAACGGGACGCTATGAATTCAGGGAACGTCCAGATGGACCTGTCATTAATCAGGGAGTTTCTGCCAGCAAACGACGACTGGAGTATGTGGCTTCCATAACCTGCATGGACGATGCGATTGGCGAAGTGCTGGAACTGCTGGATAAATATCAAATCGCCGACAATACCATTGTCGTTTTCTTTTCCGATAACGGGGGGAGCGGTGGTGCTGATAATAGCCCCCTCAAAGGGAAAAAAGGAATGATGTTTGAAGGTGGGATTCGCGTACCCTGTCTGGTGCGGTACCCTGCGAAGATAAAACCAGGAACTGTGAATGATGAACTGCTGACATCTCTGGAACTGGTGCCGACGTTCCTCAATGAAGCCGGGATTGAACTGCCTGAAGACACCGTCATTGATGGCTACGATATGCTGCCTGTTCTGATGGGGAAGTCATCCTCTCCTCGCGACGAAATGTACTGGCAGCGTCGTGCGGATAAAGCCGCGCGGGTTGGGCACTGGAAATGGGTGGAGTCGGAGAAGGGGAATGGTCTGTTTGACCTGTCACAAGATATTGGCGAGAAACATGATCTCTCTCCAACCCGTCCTGAAAAATTGAAAGAAATGAAGGTCCACTTTGCGAACTGGAAAAAAGAGATGGCCGACGCAGAACCTCGGGGCCCGTTCCGTGATTTTTAAACCGCAGGGAGTTCGGATCAGGGTTTCGTGAGCAGCTTCTGTTTTTGGGAAGGTAGATCAACGATGGAATCGACTGGCAGGCTTTGCTCAATCAGTTCCAGACCACAAAGCAATGGTTCTCCCTTCTGGGCAGTCAGTTTCAGGTTCAATTCATTCTCCAGGTGGATTTTTGAAAACTCGCGTACCAGAATCTTTTGATTGGATTGAGTCTCCTGAAAAATATCAAGCTGCGTAATCAGGGGCTTTCCATCGAGTGCAATATCGAAGATCCGCTGTCCAGGGCTGGAAAACTCCGGTTCTCTGAAATAGAGCCGGACTGTGTAGTTTCCCTCTTTCAGTTGATTCAATCTGATCTCACGAACCCCTGTGATTCCGGATGCACCGACCCATGGCCAGCCACGCCCTCCTTCAATCCAGAGAGAATGTTCATAGAAAGGTTTGACTGACTTCGGAGAAACCTGCAGATCAAGCTTCGGAGAAGGGCCGCCTACACTGGGAGTATCCAGCCAGAGTGTGCCTTTGTCAGTCATGCGATCGCCGGGTGCGCCAAAGTTTAAGCCGACGCGGTGAACCTGCCGCACATCACTTTTTCCCCAGACCATCCATTGCTCGTGTGTCTCGGGCATTGAAATCATGGAGAGTCCAACTGGCAGGGGATAGCTGCAGGTGCAGCCCTGGAAATAATAGGGAACGTTCAATAAGCCATTGGCTGGTACGATGCTGTTGGTACAACCCGAGCGGGGACCGCTGATATGAATCGTCCCGCTTTCGACTCTCTTATCATAAAACGCTGCTGTTCCGGAACGCATGGTATAGACGTAGCTGTAGTCGACCCCTCCGTCGCAGCCGTAACTCTTGGGGAAAGCACGTGGTTCAGTTTTGCCTGTAAGTGGGTTGGTGCGTTCGCCAATCACGGGCGGAGCCGGACTCCAATCATTTTTCTGATAAGGGGGGCGATACTGACTGGGCTGTTTTTCCGTTTGGTCCAGCGTGGGTAATTCTGTCGTCAGCATTTCAGCTTGTGTGGCATCCAGCTTTCTTCCGGTATAGACGTCAGCAAATTGGGGGGCAAGTAATTTGTAGGGAGGACGAATCCCGGCGGGGTAGCCCTGCCAGTATTTCGAATGGGAAATCATCACCCCGTCTACAAACAGTGGTTGAGGAGCACGTTTAAAATTCCCCACACTGTCGTCATACCAGAGTACTCCGACAGGAGCTTTCACAAGTTCATCGGGGCTGGACCAGCCCCCGGTATAGTTGGATGATCCGGGGATGGCGCCTGCTTTTTCAAAGATCGAATAATCGTCTATACGTGAAATTTTAACCTGGGAGAGTGATTTAAACTCTGCCGCCAGTTTTTGATGATCCGCTTCAGAGCATTTAACGAGTAATCTGCCGCCATAAGGCCTGAGTGACGGGTAGAGCTGAGAGATCAGTTCTGAATAGGATTTCATTCCAGAATAAACGGGCTCCGCTGCGATAATCGTCTGGGCAAAGTATGCGGGGAGTTCGACTCTGTTCAGAGGATCCGAGAGAAACGCCAGTTTTGAACTGGGGTTGCCCTGAGCGTGGTATAACTGACGTAAGGATTTGATCTGTCCGTCGTGATTCTGAAGATAAATGATTTGCAGCTTTGGCTGACTCAATAATGAGTTGAGTAGCTTTACATCCGGTATGCCTGCCAGCAAGACATAACCGCCCGCTTGAAGTTGATCAGAAAAAATTGCTGGTAATTGGTGGGGTGGGGTCTGTTCTGATCCTGCAGGAGACTTTTGCAGTAAAGGGGAATCATACGTGACTGGCGTTGTCTTATCTGGGCCCAGACAATAAATGCTGCCTTCAAGCGTGACGGCAATCAAATGGTTCGAAGCGACTAGCAAAGAGCGGATTGTTCCATCTACTCCGGGAATGGCGGACTGGTATTTGATTTTTTGATCGCCAACCTGGATTTGCTGCCTGAGTCCCCGTTTGCCATCGGGGCCGTAGTTTTGACCATTTTCATGACGGGCTGAGTTCACGTCACGATCGAATTGCAGAGTGGGGGTGGCGGCTTCCGTTTCCCCTCGTCGCGCTGCTTTTCCGGCTGCAGTAAACCAGCCTCCCGGTGTGCGTCCCGGTTTAGGCAATTCAAACTCAATCAGTTTGCCCGTCTGTTTATTCAGGCGGGCCGGGAAAGCGGTACCACAGGGAACAATCAACTCGTTGTCTGAGATGACCAGGTAGCCCTGTGGAGTCACGCCACCAAAGGCTTCTGCAGCATGAGGGTGTTGACCATACAGGAATCCCAGGCGATCATTCATCCATTTAACTTTGCCGGTTGCTGTATCGAGGGCATAAACAAAAACGCCCTCGAAAGGCCAGACTCCTGCAGCAAAATAAACCGTGTCATTTTCAATGACAGGGCCTCCCCGTACAGGCCAGACAGAAATCAGTCGGCGATTTCCGAGAATCAGACGTTTGGAAGGCACTGCTCGGAATTTCCAGAGTAGCTTTCCAGTCTGCGCGTTAACTGCATAGAGACAGCCATCATCGGAGCCGAAATAAACAGAATCCTTCCAGGCAACCGGGGCAAAACGAATGGGGCCATCTGTGGTAAACTGCCAGAGCAATTTTCCTGTGTTCAGTTCAAGAGCAGTCACACTGTCATTCTGGGATGAACCATAAAACAGAATCCCATTTTTGACGATCGGTTCATATCCGGCGTCAAACTGCAGACGTTCATTCTTAAATGCCGGTTCCAGTTGTGGAAGTCGATGTATCCATTGCAGGTGCAGAGACTCGGGAAGTGTCTGTTCTGTTTGTGCCGAGCGGGCTGAATCCAGACGCCACATCGGCCAGTCGCTGGCTCTGACGGTTCCTGTTCCTCCCGTAAGAGAAATCAAAAGAATCAGCAGCGAGTATACTTTCAAAACAGAACAGTGCATTCAGCCAGTCCCTTTTCTGGATAGTGGGAAAGCAGGAGTGAAAACGCTTTCTTTCAGAGTACCAAACTATCAGGAGTGGGGGGCTGATTCAACTCTCATCCGACGGCGAGGTATCAGCTGATGAAGCCGAATGCTCCGGGCGTGACACCTGGTGACTGGCCCAGACTGCCGACAGGCAGCAGAGAACAAGTTCAAGCAACCAGAACAGTTGAGGCCATGGTGCTTGCAGAGTCGCAATTCCTGAAATACGATGTTGCAGATAGGATGAGATCGCCAGTAATTGTTGTTCTTTGTCCTGTCGGTCCTGCTTGGCAGCCTGAAACTGCTTCAGAACCTCATCATATTGTTTGCGGGATTCGGGATCGGAGGGAGGTTCGCCTTTCGCCAGCATACGATCTAGTACAAACGTTGTCTTGTCCATTTTGAATTGCTGTAATGTCGCTTCTTTATATCGCTGATGTGACAGATAGAGGACCAGCGACTGACCGAAAATTGTCAGGCAGAGAATCGAGACGATCAGCGAATGTTTGACAGGCACTCCCCGTTTAACAGCCAGGGTCGTCAGGACCCCACCGGCGATCAATCCGTAGATGACGGAAAAAACGAGTAATAGTTTCAGTCGTTCTGGCAGATGGACTGCGAGAATTGACAGAGCTGTAATCAAAATCAGTCCGATACAGAACCATTGAATGTATCCGGACCAGGAACTGGTTGGCTCAAGCCGGGATGCTGCAGGCTGCTCCGTCATATGGTCAGTTTCATTTCGCTAAGTATTTTGATCCCAGGCCACAGGCAGCCTGCACTCGATCCAGAACCTGTTTTCCTTTTTCTCTGGCCTTGCGGGCACCTTCAGCCAGAATGTCATTCAGGGTATCGGTATCTGCAGCAAGCTGTTCTCTCCGCTCTCTGGCTGGGCCGAAGTATTCGAGAGCAGCTTCATGTACGGCCTGTTTTGCTTCTCCGTAGCCCATCCCCCCCTCTCGGTATCGCTGTGCCAGCGCAGCCTGCTGTTCTTCATCAGCAAAGAGCCTGTAGAGGGCATAAACTGCACAGGTTTCCGGGTCCTTGGGGGCTTCCAGCGTAGCGGAGTCCGTTTTAATAGACATGACTTTTTTACGCTGTTTTTTCGGTTCCTCAAAGATTTCAATCACATTTTTATAACTTTTGGACATTTTTTCGCCATCAATCCCAGGTACTTTTGCGGAAGTATCAAGCACTCGCGATTCAGGTAGAATCAGAGTTTCACCAAACAGGGAATTGAATCGCTGCGCCAGGTCGCGCGTGACTTCGACATGCTGAATCTGATCCTGCCCCACAGGGACCAGATCACTGTCATACAGCAAAATATCGGCAGCCATCAATACGGGGTAGGTAAACAATCCTGCATCAGCGGCGATTCCTTTTTCTTTCTTATCTTTGTACGCATGGCATTTTTCCAGAAGACTCATCTGAGTGATTGTCATCAGGATCCATGTGAGATCGGTAATCTCAGGTACATCTGACTGTCGGAACAGGGTGGCTTTCTGGGGGTCCAGTCCCAGTGCCAGGAGATCGATGGCCGCTTCCTGTGTGTTTTGACGTAAGCGTTTGGCATCTCGGATCGTGGTCAGGGCGTGCAAGTCGGCGATGAAGTAGAAAGCCTGATCATTATCCTGAAGGTCGATATACTGTTTGATCGCACCAAAGTAATTTCCCCAGTGAAAGCGGCCCGTTGGTTGAATTCCTGATAAAACACGCATGAGACTATTTTCTATATTGTTTTTGAAACTGAGAGTACTTGGCCACGCAGCTCTGTTACCGAATCAGAAGTGTAAGGTGGGTTAACGTTCCGGATATTCCAGAGAACCCACAAGTTCACTGACTTGTGAGCATTTTTCGGAGACCAGAATCTCTTCCAGCTCATCAACCAGTTGTGCCGCGAGACCCGGATTGTAGAAGTTGGCGGTACCAATTTGAACTGCTGAAGCACCAGCAACTATGAATTCCATGACATCATCGATATTGGCTATACCACCTACCCCAATAATTGGAATGTCCACTGCACGGGCCACCTGGCAGACAACTCGTAAGGCGACCGGTTTTATCGCAGGGCCACTGAGGCCTCCAAAAATGCCTCCCAGTATCGGTTTTCGGCGGCGCCAATCGATCGCTGTTCCCTGTACGGTATTGATCAAGGAGACTGCATCTGCTCCGCCTGCTGTAGCAGCCTGGGCAATGTCAACAACGCTGGTAACGTTTGGCGTCAGCTTTGCGATGATGGGTAACTGACAGCTGTCAGTTACCTGCTTGAGCATTTTTTCGGTCAGCTCTGGTTGAGTTCCGTAGTCTACGCCTCCGCTGACATTCGGGCAGGAGATATTCAGTTCGAGAGCCGCAATCTGGTCTGAATATTGATCCAGCCGGGCAGCCATGATTGCCATTTCATCGATGCTGCGTCCGGCAATATTGACGATCAGGGCTGTTTCAAGTGAGGAAAGGTAATTCAGATGCTTTTCCAGAAAAAGATCAATACCGTCATTGTCCAGACCAATAGAATTGAGCAGGCCGGCACTGGTTTCCACTGTACGGGGGGGCGGGTTACCAATGCGTGGTTCCGTGGTAATCGTCTTGGGGATAATGCCCCCCAGGCGGGAAAAATCCAGGAAGGCAGCCATTTCTTTTGCATAACCAAAAGTCCCTGAAGCTACGAGGATGGGATTTTTGAGATGCAGGCGGTTCAGGGAAACCGCTAAGGGATCCGTTTGGGTTGGGACATTCATCAAATCAGGTCCAGGCAGCCAGTGGCTACGTGATCATTCTATTTAATTAAACTATGAAGCGTGTCAGGCCAGCTATCTGGCTCTGAGGTCTGTCCTCAAATCAAATACTGACACCTTGGGTGGGGAAATCCACTGATTCACATCTTAGCGTCCCCTGGGGATGAGAACCAGTTAAGGCGGTAAGTAAATCAGTGACCACCAAAGCAAGAAAAGCTGCCGGGAACGGGTTCCAGGCAGCTTCCAATATTTTCTATGCATCAGTCAGTTTGAATGGAGTCTATCCATTCAAACAACCTGCGATATAGTCCCTGTGCTACAAGTACTAAATGACACCACCGTGGGTACGGTAGGGGGTGGCCACATCCGGCATATCAAGGCCCCAGATTCGTTCCCAGAT
Source organism: Gimesia sp. (assembly GCF_048262075.1). Lineage (GTDB taxonomy): Bacteria > Planctomycetota > Planctomycetia > Planctomycetales > Planctomycetaceae > Gimesia. The sequence continues at coordinate 80,269 of NZ_JBLXFK010000003.1, read as the reverse complement.
TTTAGGAATGTGCCGCATGCTTTCTGATTGGAATATCAATTGACGAGCACGATCATCTCGTGAAGATGAGTAGATAGGAACCACACATCCAACCTGAGTGAGGGACATTGCAATTAACATGCTGGCCAATAGGAACTTACGCATTTTTTTCTCCATGATATGGTCGTGCCATATTTGCTGGTCTTGATCCCAGGCAACGACCCCTTAATTCAAACCATTGAATGAAAGGCATCAAACCGATATCGAAGGGGTTAAAGTGCTGAATTGTAAAGAGAGGAGATTGGAGAGGCAGGATTATAAATACCGCTTTTAATTTCCTCTAGTTCGTTTTATCGACATTCAGATCAGGTGACTTTGGTAAAAAATGCGGATTATTCCAATTATTTTGGTATTCCGGTTGAAGCGGGTGATTTCCATTGGGAAATACACCGGATTCATACTGGATCCAGGTGACGATTTATCATGTCAGTTGACCAGATCGGTACGTAAAAAAAGCCGGTCTGTTTGTGTACCGCAAAACAGACCGGCTATGAGGAAGTTCATACCAGTTCTTTCAACAATAAAGTCTTTGGAGAGCAGGTCTAAGGTGTATGCTGAGATCCTGAACTATAGGAACCATTGTTGTAGGTACCCATAGATGGTGTTCCTGGTGTGGCACCTGGACTCGGAGGAGCCGGGGGTGGTGCCGAAGCTGCAGGAGGACTCACTGAAGGTTGAGAAGCGGCAGCATTTAAGCGGGCTGCTTCTTCCTCCAGATTGCGTACACGTTTTTCCATCTCCTTACCAGGCTTGAATGTAACGACGTATTTTTCTTCTACGTCCACACGATCACCTGTACGAGGATTTCTGGCTTTCCGCGCTGCTCGTTTTTTGACTTCAAAGACGCCAAAATTGCGAAGTTCAATACGCTTGTCTGTAACAAGAGTATCAACAATCGCATCGAACGTTTTTTGCACAATCTCTTTTGTTTTGAGTTGTGTCAGACCAATCTCTTCCGAAATCACTTTGACAATCTCTTTTTTCGTCACGACTGGGTTCTCCCAATTTTGAGAAGCCGTCGGACAGCTACGCCCTTCCGATGGGCACTCTAGAGCCGTCTCAACTGTAATGGGTTACACGACTTAGTGTCACAATAGATTATTTCCCACAATTGAACAGTAAGTCAAGACCGATCTTCGGTCGCAGCTTTGAAACGGTGTCTTATTAGACATGAATTCACTATTGAGAGGTAAAACTACAACAGCAGCTAAAAATGAACTCAGTCGGGAAGCTGACGGTGTTAATGATATGTAAGTCTTTATACCAAAGACTCTTAAGCTGATTGATTGTTTGTCGCACAGTGAGTTCAGGGAAAACTCGCAGACTTGTTATTGTTCCCAATTAATAACATGTATTTTTTTTCACAATCTTCAGATGAAATTGTAAAAAAAGGATCTGAAACTTCGAATCTGCGATGTTTCAGTGTTCCAAACTCTTTAAAAATACATACTTAATAAACGGCTTTTAATAGCGAGTCAGATTAAAACTCGTGTGACTGATTGTTGAAAATCAGACGTGAGTTCGATTTCAACAAGAGATATTCTGAGATCATCTTGAGAGATGAGTCTTACTTAACACGAATTTGTGACGTGTGTTATAAGTTGGTTTTTGCAGCCTGTATCTGGATCTCTTCAAAGCTGACAAAGTTTCCTTTACCTGCTCCAGGGCAGTCTGGAGAAAGTGACTCCCAGCTCTCACGGCTTTCCAGGTTTGAATTCCAGAAAGGCCAGGTTCTACATTGAGCCGGGCGTGCATCATAGACCGTACAGCATCGTTTTTCAGGATCGAAAAATGTGCAATCCCCATTGGCAAATTCAGTTAAGGAACGCCTCCCCCCGTAGAGACGCGTATGCATTAGCAGAACCTCTCCGGTAGATTTTCCTGTTACTTCTGCAATCGCCTTGATTTCCGACTCATCAACCCAGACGACTCCAGGAGCACCCGTACAACAATTTCCACACTGAGTGCAGGAAAATTGGAGTCCATCGCGATACCATGGCTCCTGTTCAGAATTTTGATCACTCATGATTCAGATCATTTCACTATAAGTTATTTAACTGAAACTAGTATGTTCATTTTGTAAGTGACTCAAGCGAGTATGTCAAATATAAACAGCCAGATCAAAGTCGGCGGAATAATTCTCTGTGGGGGCGACAGCTTGCGAATGAATTATCCGAAAGCATTGTTACCATTGGGGCAAGAGCTGATGTTGCAGCGCGTCATACGAATAGTGTCTGATGTCGTCTCTCCTGTGATTGTAGTGGCTTCCCGTGACCAGGTATTACCGGAAATTCCTGATTCAGTTCGTGTTATCTATGATGTAAATCCAGGAGCCGGACCTCTGCCAGCGATTGCACAAGGGCTCCGTGAACTGGAACTCGATTGTCAGGCAGCCTTTGTGTCAGCCTGTGATACTCCCCTGATACAAAAAAACATGATCCAGGCCATTCTCTCGAGACTGACAAATCATGATCTGGCCATGGTCAGAGAAGGGCAATGGTATCATCCTTTGGCTGCTGTATACCGGACATCGTTGGTGGAAATGATAGGGGAAATGCTGGCAGCAAACATTCAGCGTCCGATTGATCTGGCAGAGCGAGCCCACAGTGCGTTTCTGGATGTCGAAGAGCTAAGAAGTCTTGATCCCCAGTTACATGGGTTACGAAATATCAATACTCGCGAACAGTATTTTGAACTACTTCGTGAAATGGGGCTGGAAGCAACTACCCGTGTGCCCTTTGATGGGTGACTAAACAGACTATCTGATTATACAGTGCGGGCCTCAAGGGGAGAGCATGCCCCGATTGGCCTGCATTACAGCAGTCTGCCAGCGGGCGACATCTTCAGAGGTTAAATCATAATAGTTGATGGAATATCCCAGTTGGGCATCAGGTTCAAAAAACCTGAAAAACCCTAAGGCATCATGTTCCAGGTTATAGCGGCTGCCGTCCTGTCTGCGGAGTGTATACGGGCGCCCTTGAAGAATACTGGCGCTGATGGCATATTTCCCAGGGACTGGGCGGAATTCAGTGGGGAACTCATATTTGATGCCCAGTTCACCAGGGGGAATTGTGCCAAAATAAGCCAGCTTCAAGCCGTGAATCGGATGCTGATTAAGATAGTCCTGCAGCCGATACAGATCCTGTCCCCAGTCGATATTGGAATCGACCAGATGGGTGTCTCCCAGTTCTGGTCCCCCTGCCAGTTCATTAAAGTATGCCAGATGATCTGGTGCATAGCGCAGAGAGAGCGGGAGTGAAAGGATGGCAATGACAATCAGGTATGAAAGAATTTTATGTCGGACAAAATCCAGCTGATCAACCAAAGGTGCGCACAACAGAATAATGAAAGGGAAGATTGGCAGAACGTAGCGCAGGCCCAGCTGATTATTAGACAGGCTGGCTATGAATAACAATAATACAACTGGTGTCAGCAGAACAGCAAGAGTTCGTCGTGGGAATAAGTGAGGCGCTTTGAACCAGCTGTAAATTGCGATCACGATCAGGAACTGAAATCCGTGTGGTAATTTGTAAAGCATGGTATAGAGGTAGTATGACCGAAAACCATGTTCTTCCCACTGGTTGTCCAGAAAGGTGGGGTGGGATTGCTGCATGATAAAACGTTGTAGATCAAAGCCCATGAGATAATCGCGTGGGATCGGCAGCGGAATGATCTGCAGGAATTCTGGGAGTGATGTCAGCGCTTTTAACTCGGAGCTTTGGAACCGATAACCGCTCAGAGGCTGTAACGTATCACGGAACAGATAGCCGGCATTCAGGATGAACAGACTTGAGAGTATCAGCACTCCCCAGTGTAGTAGGACTGTTTTCTTCGCGGGCCGTTCCTGGATTTCTGAATTTTTATATCTCACCAGAAACCACTGCATCAGAAGCACGGGGACTAAAAGAATCGCGGTGTACTTTGTAAGTTGAGCCAGGCCAAGAACTATGCCTGTCACCAGTGCCAACTTCCCGGAGGGAAAGTGCGCAAACTTCCAGCCACAGTAGAGAGTGGCCAGAAAGAAGCCAGTGATTGCCAGATCCTGAGTTCCTAATGCGGCACTGGCCAGGATATTCGGACTCATCACCCACAGGAAAACCGCAAAACAGGCTGCCAGTGAACTAAACAACTCGCGAGTCCAGAGAGCCAGTAGCAATCCAGAGGTACACGCCAGTAACAGGACCATGCAGCGACCGAGAAAATAGTAATGCTGATAGTGTTCCGGATTCGCTTTCAGAAAGGCATCTCCATAATCAGCAGGATCAGGTGAACGGTCCGGAGATCCACTCTGGGCAGATGTCAGCAGTAATGGCAGAGCGGACCAGCTGCGAATTAACGGAGGGTTGAGCCGATCATAGTCGAAACGACCTGATTCCAGGGTCAGAAATCCGACTGGTAAATGCCAGTACTCATCGTGTGTAACACTCAGTTGTCTGGCTGAATATAGTCCCAGGCAGAATTGGATCAATAAGAGAAAACCAACGGCAGACCAGAAGACTGGGGGGCGTTGTATTACTTTCTGTAGTGAAGCCATAACTGTCCGAAGGCTGAGTTAAGAAGGATATCTGAAACATCTGGAAGTTCGATGATATCCTGCCCTGATTCGATACGGAAGTGATTTCACGACACTAGTGGTGGTCGATTGTAAGTTTTTAAATCGATAACAGAATAAGGTGGGGTACAGGAAGGTGGCTCACCCTCCAGCCAATTTAAGACGGGCGTCATCACTCTGGCTGGAGGGAAGCCTCAGTTTACATTGAGCGTCAAAAGAAGATTTTTATCAACTCGTCAATTCGACAGGCAATCTGTTGTATTGCAATGACTGTGCCAGTACTGAGAAATCTCTCGATTCGCAAAGTATGCAGTTTTCCGGCGAAGAAATGGCTTCAATGGAATTGACAGGCGATTCAGTTCAGGGGTAGGGTTGAATTAAGTGACAGGCCTGTCTGTTTTATCAACAGGAGTCAATGGCAGGCGAATTCAGTTCTGATTGATCCAGGTTTTGATATCGCGTTTGACGTCACGCATGATAATTTCCTGTTCTGGAATCGCCTGGTAAAAGTGCATTTCTGCCTGCTCGTAGTCTTGCAACGGCAGATTATTCGAAGCAATTTCCAGGATGCGATCTGCCATCCGCTGGATTTCCGCGTTCTTCTCGTGGGGATTGAAGGGAACCGCCATTGTCACGCGGAATGTAAGCGGGTTCTGCTGTTTTCCTTTGAGTCGTCCCCCTTCGACACGGGGGCGTGATTGGGGGAACTCTTTCGCCAGGGCATTTTGAGTGTCGGCGAATTGGTAGGTGTTAATCGTCTGAAAAACATATAACGATCCTGACATCAATAAACCGAAGATCAGCAGGCCGAGGACAATGGTTCTGCCTTTAAATATTCGGGGTACTGATTCAGGATCGTGCGTGTTCATAATTGGATTGGGCTGGAATCTGGGTCTGCTCAGTTTTCCAGTTTTGCTGCTGCTTTATTGATGGCCTGCAGATAAGCTTTGGCGCTGGATTCAATGATATCCGTACTGACGCTGCGGCCGGTAAACAGCTCGCCGTTGATGCGCACTTCTACACGAACTTCACCTTGTGCATCCTTACCGCTGGAAACGCTGCCAACATGGTATTGATCAAGTACTGCAGTGATGCCTGAGATGCGCTCCAGTGCCCGGAAAACCGCATCCACAGGGCCGTCCCCGGTGGCAGCGTCACAGTGAATTTTGCCTGTTTCATCTGCCAGTTCAATGGTCGCAGTTGCGATAGTGCCAGTCCCGGCTGAGGTATGGAAGCGAGCGATTTTCCATTTTTCCGGTGCATCGGAAGCCTGGTTTTCGATCAAGGCGACAATGTCGGAATCGTAGATTTCCTTTTTCTTATCAGCTAACGCGATGAATTCATTGAAAATCCGTTCAAAAGTCTCGTCGTCCAAGGTATGTCCCAGCGACTGGATACGATCGCGAAATGCATGGCGGCCACTATGTTTTCCCAGCACCAGGTTTGTGCCTACATAACCCACATCTTCAGGGGACATGATTTCGTAAGTCGTGCGTTCCTGCAGCATGCCATGCTGATGAATGCCGGCTTCGTGTGCAAACGCGTTTCTCCCTACGATGGCTTTGTTGCGTTGTACCGACATGCCGGTCACTGTCGAGACAAGATGGCTGATCGGATACAGGCGTTTTGTATTAATATTTGTATGTACGCCGTAATAATCTGCACGCGTTTTTAATGCCATTACAACTTCTTCCAGAGCGCAGTTTCCAGCGCGTTCCCCTAAGCCGTTGATGGTACATTCCACCTGACGGGCTCCCGCTTCCACAGCGGCGAGGCTGTTCGCAACAGCGAGGCCCAGGTCATTGTGACAGTGGGTACTGATAATGGCCTGGTCAATGTTTGAGACATTGTTTTTCAGCGTGGTGATGACATCATGGAAATGGGCGGGAGTCGCATAACCGACGGTATCGGGAATATTGACCGTGGTGGCTCCGGCTTCGATGGCTCGTTCTACGACTTCGCAGAGAAAGTCTTTTTCTGTCCGCGCGGCGTCTTCCGGAGAGAATTCGATATCCGGGCAGTAGTCCCGGGCACGTTTGACCATTTCGACAGCCGTCTCCACAATCTGTTCTTTATTCATTTTCAGTTTATGTTCACGGTGGATGGAACTCGTAGCGAGGAAGACGTGAATCCGTGTCTGTTTTGCTTCTTTTAACGCTTCCCAGGCCCGGTCAATGTCATCTTTCCGACAGCGGGCAAGCGCACAAATGGTCGTCTGATCACCGAATTCGTTGGCAATTTTCTGAACTGCTTCGAAATCACCGGGAGAGGCAATCGGGAAGCCAGCCTCAATGATATCGACACCCAGTTTGACAAGTTCCCGAGCGACTTTCATTTTTTCCGAAGTGGTCATACTGCAGCCAGGCGACTGTTCACCGTCTCTCAAGGTGGTGTCGAATATCTTAACTGTGTCATTGGACATTGGTTTTCTCCATGAGTCAATTTCCGCTCCCGATCAGGGGGCTAATGAGAGACCAGAATAGTACCAGCAGGCAAAATAAAAAACCCTGAGGCCAATCTGGTCTCAGGGTTTCGCTGATTTGATTAACAATCGTACAAAGAACCTAAGACCTGGCTTGTAGAAGCAGGTTTCGTAGCAGGCTCAGGTTTAGTAGATTGTGAATTTGCATTTTACTTTGATTTTTCATCTGGATTGTATTGGACGGCCTGAACCGCCTCATTGCTCTGATAATCTACCTGCTCAATCGGCCATGGTCAACCCGTTGTCAATTGAATTTGTCAAAATCAAAGACAGCTCAGGTGGTTTGAGGTTCAGCAAAGTTTCACCTGTTACTGAGTTTTTAGATTATTTTGCAGCCAGTCCCGCTTTCTCCTGTAGAGTTTCTTTGCCCATTCGATGGCAAAAATCTCCAAAGGATTCCCCATCCTGACGCTCCGATTTATAGAACTCCAGGAGAGGTGAAAGTCGACTGGTAATCTCGTTCATGGGGACCAGGTCATCATAGATAAACGACAGGCGATTCCCCAGTGAGTTGCCACCCAGGTACAGAGTGTATTTCCCAACTGCTTTACCAACCAGTCCGATATCGGGAACATAAGGGCGGGCACAGCCGTTCGGGCAGCCAGTCATATTGACGGAGATTTTTTCATCCTGGAGTCCCTGACGCGCCAGTTCCTCTTCAAATTCGGTGATCAGGTCTGGCATCACTCGTTCCGATTCGGTGATTGATAAACCACACATCGGCAATGCCGGGCAGGCCATCGAATAGCGACGGATCAAGCTGAGTTCGTCAGCTTTTTTCATGCCATGGTCAGTGAGAATCTGATCGATTTCATCTCGCAGTGAAGGATCGATGTCGCAGAAGATAATACTCTGTTTGGCTGTGATGCGTGTCTCAAATTTGTAGGTCTCCAGAATCTTTCGCAGACAGGTTTTGATGCGGAGATCGCCTTCATCTTTGATACGGCCATTCTCGATATTTACGCCAAGAAACAGTTTCCCATCCCCTTGTTCGTGCCAGCCCATATGATCTTCGATACCTGTGACTTCGATGTCACGGGGGGCATTGATCGTTGAGCCAAAGTGTTCAGCGACCTTTTCACGGAATGTTTCAATGCCCAGATTATCTACCAGATACTTCATGCGGGCCCGTTTACGGTCTTCACGATTCCCGAGGTCACGCTGTACTTTGAGAACCGCTTCAGCAACCGCCAGCACCTGGTCATTTTCAACGAAGCCCAGAGGCTTACCCAAAGCAGGATAGGTTTTTTTATTACTGGGGGTCACTCCCATCCCGCCGCCGACATAGAAATTGTATCCAACAATGGCGTCACTTTCGACAATTCCCAGCAGCCCGATGTCCTGGGTGTAGATATCAACGCAGTTGTCTTCCGGCAGTGCGATACCGATTTTAAACTTGCGGGGGAGATACGTTTTACCGTAGATCGGTTCCTCAACGGGTTGGAACGCGGCTTCGTTGGTTTTATTACCTTCTTCGTCTGTAATCCACAGGTCGAAGTATGCGGTTGTTTTGGGGCGGAGATGTTCTGCCAGTGCGTAGGCCATATCCTGCATGGAATCGAAGATGGCATTATTTTTATAGGGGGCAGGGCAGGCCATTACGTTACGGTTCACATCGCCACAGGCTGCCAGCGTGGTCAGCTTGGTATCGTTGATCCCTTTGATGGCTGCTTTCAGGTTTCCTTTGATGACACCATGTAGCTGGAAGCCCTGTCGGGTAGTCAGTCTGACGGTCCCGTCACCGTACTTGTCACACAGGTCCAGTTCTGCCAGGAACTGATCAGCGGTCACTTTACCGCCTGGCACGCGAGTACGGATCATACAACTGTATGATTTTCCCTTAGGAGTACCATCCGGATTCTTAGCTTTTCGGAGGTCACGATTGTCCTGTTGATAGGTACCATGATGCTTCAGCAGTTGGGTGGAATCGCCGGAGAATTCATCGTTGTCGTTCTGTAATTCTTCAGCGATGGTACCACGCAGTTGATGACTGCCTTCTTTGAGAATCTCCAGTTTGGAAAGCTTGGGGCTTTCTTGGGATGTCATATGATCAATCCTGGTTGATATAGTCGAATTGACATTCAGAGCCGCACTTCACCGGAAGCTTTTCTGAATGCCTGGGTAGGTTTTATTAGAATCCAATTGGAATATTTGAGAACTAACTAGTACGATCTAGGAAATCGAAACACGCGATCACGTAGATAGAAGCCGTTTTTCCTGAAAAAAAGATGCAGGGTGTGTGTTCCCATGTTCATTTTTCGCAGGATGGTCCGTACTTTTCAGAAGTATAAACGACTTCCATAATCTTGAATAGTGACTTTTCATTGACCTTCACAGCAGAGAATTTGCTGACCAGATATTTACCATAAATGAGAAACATCAAGAAGCAAACGATTCTACTGTGTGCCACTGGACTGGGGATCGGCTGGATTCCTCGAGCTCCTGGGACTTTTGGCAGTCTGCTGGGCCCCCCCCTGGTTGCTGGTCTGCTCTGGCTTCATCCAGCCTGGCCTGTCTATTTGCTGATTTCCGTGATCATCTTTCTGCTGGGAGTCTATTTCTGTGAACAGGGGGCTAAAATTCTGGGCATGGATGATCCCGGATGTATTGTCTTTGATGAAATAGGTGCTTTCACGGTAGTGTTGTTACCCGCTTTCCACCTGGAGCTCAATGTTCGATTCTTCTGGATTTCGTTGATCGGATTTCTCTGGTTCCGCCTGTTTGACATCTGGAAGCCTTGGCCGGTTCGATATTTTGATCGGATCCATGGGGGTTGGGGAATTATGTCAGATGACTATGTTGCCGCGATATATGCAGCGATTTGCCTTTACGTGTCATTAATTCTTTTGGGGTGGTTTTAGATTTGCTTTTGATGCGTTATCTTGTGAGCCAGTCAGGAAATTTCCCTATTTTGAAGGAATTGTCAGAGTGTCCGCAGAGATTATTGATGGAAAAGCACTTGCCGCTACATTTCGCGGACAAATTGCTGATGAGGTGAGTCAGCTCAAGACTGAAAACAATGTCGTTCCCCATTTAACGGCTGTACTTGTCGGGGATGATCCTGCCAGTGCCGTTTATGTTCGAAATAAACAACGGGCCTGCGAAAAAGCAGGTATCCAGAGTACTCTGAAACGATTGCCGGCTGAAACAACCGAGGCCGAATTGATCTCGATTGTTAAATCACTGAATGACGATCCCGGAGTGCATGGCATTCTTGTTCAGCTTCCTTTGCCGAAACATATCAACGAGACAGCGATTCTGGATGTGGTCAATCCATTGAAGGATGTAGATGCTTTTCATCCGGAAAATGTGGGATTGATCGTTCAAGGACGTGCTCGTTATCTGCCCTGTACTCCCTATGGAATACAGCAGATGATTCTCTCAACGAAAATGGAAACGGCTGGGAAACATGCTGTGATTTTGGGACGTAGTGAAATTGTGGGGAAACCCATGGCCATGCTGTTAATTCAACGGGGCCTGGGCGCAGATGCGACCGTAACTATCTGTCACAGCCGGACACAGAATCTGAACGAGATTGTAAAAACCGCAGATATTATTATTGCCGCAATCGGAAAGCCTGAATTTGTGACCGCAGACATGGTGAAACCGGGAGCTGTTGTGATTGATGTCGGGATCAATCGCGTCGACGACAGACTGGTGGGAGATGTCGATTTTGAGGGGGTTAAAGAAGTCGCGTCTGCAATCACTCCAGTGCCTGGCGGGGTGGGGCCAATGACGATTGCCATGCTGTTGAAGAATACATTGACAGCTGCTCGAATCCAGTCTGGCAGTAATTGATCTCCCCCCAATAGTTAAATAAAAATAATCAATCGTTTCTGCAGAGCTAAACTAAAAAAAGCCCTCCCGGGTAAAGGGAGAGCTTTTTGTGTTTTGGGCTGTCCCTAAAAGGGGCAGTCAGACTCGATTAAGATTAAGGAGTCTTAGGATCCGCAGGCTTTTCTTCGGCCTTGGGTGCATCAGCCTTTGGTTCTTCTGCGGCTGGTTTCGCGGGATCTTCAGCTGGTGTGGCTGGATCTTCTGCAGGTGCGGCAGCGTCATCTGCTGGCATTGCTGGATCTTCGGCTGGTGTTTCAGCAGGTGCTGGTTCGGGAGTTGGGGCAGGTTTATCACCACATCCAACAGCGAATAATGTCAGTCCCAGCAACGTAAAGAGTGTCGAAAGTAATTTCATCTCTGTTCTCCATTTCTCGATTAGTTTTCAGATCTGTCAGACTGAGAATCTCACAAATCGGGTTTAATTCAGTCATATTTTGAAGGAAACCCTGTAATCAGGCCGGTTTTGACTATTTAAACAAGCCCCCCTGTTAAACATAAGAGCCTGTCTGTCGCTGATTTATTCCCTGGAATTGTGAAATTTCTAGAAAGTTTTCAAATCGCTCCCTTAGTGAGGCCAATTTTCATTCAAGTGGTCAGGGCGAATCCTGGTAAGCGCAAAACCGTTCGATTGCAGGTCGCAGAGACAAAATGTCATATATTGACTTTCAAATAGGTCAGACCTATCGTGAGTAATGGAACGAACAAGTTATTGTTCATGAGAAATCAGCGAGCTGGTTACGGCCGTTGATGCTTGATACTCAACAGTATCTGTTGAACTTGAGTTGAATTTAATAGACTCAGTTTTCAATGCGTTGGTCTGTTTTTTACCTGCCGCCAAAACTCTCTCACGTATAACAGACTCAGCCGCCGGGCAATGTCAGTTCAATTCACGTTCTCCACAAGATGACTTTGTGATTGATCGGGCCTCAATCTTTGATAGTGTTTTTACAGTCCCCTGAAACGTTACCTTCAGTCTTTTTCTCGCAGGTTCAGTTGTTTGTTGTTGCCGGGACATAAATCCTGTATTCAACAAGAGAAAAAGGTGTATTCTCGATGGCTGTTAAAGACCCCACTGAGCGAAAAACTCATTTAACAATTCTTTATCAGAATCAGGATTGTTTTTTATTAACAAAAACGGGATCAAGCAGGATCGGCAAACGGCTGCGTCTTTGCGGGCTCGTGTATAAGATCGATCAGAAGGCTGCGGTTATTTTGATCGAACAGGTGTAAGCGATGATAAAATACATAAAACGAACTGGTGTCTTATGTGCATTTCTGGCAGTACTGGCTTTTAGCCAGGCTGATAGTTTTGCGCAACGGGGAGGCGGCGGACGCGGAAGTAGCGGTCACAGCGGCGGTGGCCAGCGTGGAGGAATGTCTCGAGGAAGTAGCGGCCATCACAGTGGAATGTCACGAGGGAGTTCTTCCCGAGGCAGCAGTTCAAGAGGGAGTTTACATTCTGGACGATCTTCACGATCGGTTCCTTCAAGAAGTCATTCTTTTTCTCAACACCGTTCTTCTGCACCACGACAGAGTGCTCCTTCGCGATCGTTGAATTCCTCCTCGAATCGTACTTCCAGATCGGCAATGAAACCCGGTCAATCATTTGATTTCTCAAGAGGAAGTCGCTCTGGTTCATCGCGCGATTCCGGTTCCATCACATCCCGTCAAAGAAGCGGAATCAGTAATCCTGGCTTGAGCCCTGGAGGTAGAAGTCGCGGTAGTTCTGGATTTTCCCATTTCAACAGTGGCTCTCATCACCGGGCAAACAATGATTCCAATCAACGGGGAAATAATCCAGGATTACGACCGGGAAGCAGTCGATTTAATTCCGGGAGCCAAAACCGTTTTGGAAGCCATCACTCCGATAGAAGTTCCGGTTTCAGTTCCAGTCGAAGTCATCAGGGATTTGGGGACCGTCACTCTGGTAATCCCGGGTTGAGACCAGGGGGGAACCGCCACAGTAATCGGGATCGTCATGTTTCTCGTGGGCCGGGGCTACGACCCGGAGGAGTGCATCGAAATGGTAGGAACCACGTACGGCATGGTAACAACCGATATAATTACCGACCTGGCTACTGGTCCGGGTATCGATCACGATATGCATTGGGAAATGGGTTCGGTTCGGGCTACGGATATGGATACGGTTACTATCCTTACTACCACTATCGCCGCTACGGTTATCGTCCCTGGGTCTGGACAACGTTCGGTGGTCTGTCTGCGTGGATTGGTTATAACAGCCTGAATCCGGTTGTATATGATTACTCGCTCAATGACGGTTACATATATAATAATGGCGTGCAGATGGCGCCTGTGACCGCTTATGAGTCTCAAGCTGATCAAATTGCAGACAGTGTACCACCACCGGACGATGCGACCGAGTGGATGCCTGTGGGAATCTTTGCCATCGTTCCCCAGGGAACAACGGAGGTCAATGTCACTGTGCAGCTTGCAGTGGGTAAAAACGGTGCAGTCGCCGGTACCTATTTTAATAAAGACGGGAATATTACTTTACCACTTCAAGGCGCCATAGATGAATCAAAACAGCGAGTCGCCTGGAAAGTGGGTGAGGAAGACACAATCACCATGGAAACCGGGCTGGATAGTCTGACCAAAGATAGGTCAACCGTGATCATCTATTTCACAGGTGGAACCTCTGAAGTCTGGGACATGCTGAGAATTGATGAACAGACTGCCAAACTCGCTCAACAGGAACTCCAGGTGGACGATTTGAAATACGAACTACTAAGTTCGTTTCAGGAACTGGAACAGACACTGGACGAGGCCTGGAAGGAGTATCTGGCACTCCCGGAAAACTTCTCTGCAACAGGACCGAATCCTTCAGTGGAAGAACTGGAACCGATTGTGCAAAATTATCAACAGATACAGCTTGATTCCAACTATCAGGTGATCACCCATCGCCAGGAATTCCAGAATACATATCGGTTACTGACTGATTATGTAAAAAGCCTGAAAGAGCAGCAGAAAGTTACAGTACAGAAAAAACTACCGGCGCCTCCTCAAGTGGCTCCGACAGTTAATTCACCCACGATACTGGAAGCACCAAAACCATTGGAGACGGCTCAACCCGTACCGTAATTCTCTATCTGGTAGTCCAAACTTAAAGAAAAACGTTCTGGAAACAGGACGTTTTTTTTGTGCCTATCGGGCACGCATTCACTGCGAAAGCGTTCAGGGAGATCGGGATGTATCAGTCTGTGGTCTGTTGAAGTTGTTTCGCAACCTGTTCCGCCTGACGCAGCACACGCATCAGATTCTGCCCCATGATCTGTTTAATCTGTTGGTCTGTGTAGCCTCGGTCCAGAAGGGCCTGTGTGATGAGGGGGTAAGTGGAGACATCTTCCAGTTGAGCGGGCAGGGTAGAAACGCCATCAAAATCAGAGCCGATGCCGACGTGATCCACTCCAGCGACTTTTACGATGTGGTCAATATGATCCACAACATCATGGATGGTTCCCGGCGTCATTTTGTGGCTGCTTTTCCAGCGATTGTATTCCCGGTTATAATCCGTTTCCTTCGGGTATTTCTGTTTCAGTTCTCGCCTGATATGAAACATTTCTGTCATCTGTTTTGCAGACTCAGGGACGATGAAACCGGAGAAGTAATTGACCATTACAACGCCGCCATTCTGTTTCACTTTGACCAGGATTTCATCGGGAACATTGCGTGCATGATCTGCGATGGCCCTTGCTGAGGAGTGTGAAGCGATCACAGGGGCTTTACTCACCCGCAAAACATCATCCATCGTCGCAGGAGAAACATGAGAAATATCGACCAGCATCCCCAGTTGATTCATCGTAAGGACCACTTCCTCTCCGAAAGGAGATAACCCGTCACTGATGGCGGTGTCTGTGGCAGAATCTGCCCAATCGAGGGATTCCGAATGCGTTAATGTCATGTAGCGTACACCCAGTCCATAGAATATGCGCAGCAGTGACAACGAATTTTCAATGGAATGGCCACCCTCTACACCGATCATGGACGCAATTTTGCCTGATTTATGAATCCGGTCGATGTCATCTGCGGTAGCAGCCATCTCAAACGTATCAGGGTATCGTTTAATCATGCGATGAATCAAATCAATCTGTTCCAGAGTGTAGTGTGCTGATCTCCGTTCTTTTCGTGTGTCTGAGGGAACATAGGCAGACCAGAATTGTGCGCCGACATTCCCTTGTTGGAGACGTGGGATATCTGTATGAAATTGAGGTTGAGACTCAGCGATATCAGCCTGTTTAAATGACGATGCTGCCTTTTCCCGCATGGCCCAGGGGAGATCGTTATGTCCGTCAATGACCAGACATTGCTGATGTAACTGCCGGGCCCGGTCTGTCAGGATGACCGGTTTGCGATCTGGTTCTTCACCAACTACAAATGTCAGGGCTAAGCTTACGACGGTCAGGGGCCACACTAATCTCCGGTTGAACTGCCTCAATAATCCAAAGATGATTTTCATGGTATAGATTCCAGTATCTGAATGACGAAACTCAGTCGCAGGGCACATAAATTACAGTCTGATGACCGGAGACTCTCCTGCGAAAATCAGAATTGATATTGATGTCAAAACCGATTCCGGTTAGCTTGGATCGGTGCAAGATTCACTTGTGACTGACTATTGAGCGCTCTCTGCGGTGGTAACCCCTGCAGGGATGGTTTGTCTGAGGATTATAATGATGAGTGATAGTTTGGAAACAGTGTATTCGACAACGAATGCAATGGAAGCGGAATTTATTAAAATGACGCTGGAAGGCGAAGGAATTCGATGTCTGCTCGAAAATGAACTGCAGGCAGGTCTCACCGGGGTCTTTGAAATAAAAGTGGACGTCATGAGCTCGAACGTGGATCGTGCCCGACAAATTATTGATGAAATTCGTGAGTCATCCGAGTCGGGTGAGGATTCACCTGAAGAAGAGTGATCCACTTCCTGTTTTCGAGCGGCTTTAGTGACTCTGGGCTTATATTCCTCACGTCGATCTGGAAACATAGAAAAATTTAAGAAGCGGTTTCTCACTCAAGTCTGGTAACTGCAAACAGGCGCGGAGCCTTCGTCGAATCTGAATGGGAGTAGATCCGCTGCGCTTTGAATTGTGTGGCCTCCAGCTGATCTAATAAAGAGGAAACAGCTCTGGTTTCTGCAGCGCCTCCCGGATGACCCGGATACGCCAGAATGGTGATGATGCCCCCTGGCCTGATCAGTGCGAGGGCTGCTTCGATTGCAGAAAGTGTCGAAGTCTCCCGGGTGATTTGCAAATGATCTCCTCCAGGCAGGTAACCCAGGTTAAACATGACCGCACTGATCCGGCATCGATGTTCGGAGGGAATCAATTCTGTGAGCAGTTGATGGTCGCCACAGATCAGTTCATAGTTTTTATATTCGAAATTCAGAAGCATCGCTGCAGTCTGGTCGAGAGCCTGCTGTTGAATGTCAATCGCAAAGACTTTACCGGACGGGCCAGCCAGCTGGCAGAGAAAGCGTGTGTCATGTCCGTTCCCGGCGGTTGCGTCGATCGCCGTCTCACCTGCTTTGAACACATTGGCAATCAGGGCATGAGCCTGGTCTGTAAGACGCATAATGGGAAGCTTTATTTTAAAGTTTGTGAGCGAGATCCATTGCTTTATCGGGAGTCGTCTTGCCTTCCAGAATATCAGCAAAATGATTTGCCATCCAGGGAGTCTGTAAACTTCCTTTCGAGGCAAAGCCGTTGAAGAATCCAATTTGAGGCTGCTGAGGATGCAGTCCCATGATCGGTAAACGGCCCCGGATCACTGGCCGGACAGCAGCGCGATGTTCAATGACTTCCACAGGGAGTTTCAGAAAATCTGACAGGCGATCACAGATTTCTTTTCGACCGGCGGGAGTCGGTTCACAGTCAAGCTGCGCTCGATCATAGGTAGAACCAGCACGGAATAGATCTTCTTTCCAGTGGGCTAACCAGATACCCCGATGAACTACGCGTCGCTCGTGCAACCCTGGAATTTTCAGGGTGAGTATTTCCCCTTTAGCACCTTCGAAGGGGATGGCTTTGAACCAGGGGTTGTGCTGACTGTGGATTCCTTCACAGAAAATAATCTTGTCAGCCCGTACATTCCATCTGGACAGTCTGACTGAATTCGCTTGAAATTCCAGGTCTTCAAGCGGGTCTATTTCTGCCTGTCGAAACGAAGAACGGGATTCGAAAAAGTGGCGTGATGCTTCCAGGTAGGCAGGCACATCCAGTTGCCCGCCGTTCATTTCAAAGCCTCCCAATGAGAGCTCGAAGAGACTCTCATCTGCTAACGGTTCGGGAATGGTGACCAGTTCCGGGAAATGTGTGCGTGACCGTTGCGCATACTGTTGAACTTCAGCGGGTGAAGCGAACAGCCGCAGCATTGGCTTAATTTCATAAAATTGACTCTTCGTTTCTTGTTCGATACTTCGATAAAAGTCGGTTGCGAATGAAAAGAACTCCTCAAGGCGCCAGGACACGACAAGCCGCATCCCGGTAATGGGGGTGATGAGTCCCGCAGCAATCTTCGAAGACGTGACTGGTTCGCATCGATCCAGTATCTGAACGCGATATCCTCTTCGAATCAAAGTCCAGGCTAAGGCCGTTCCTGCCAGACCCTGCCCTGTGATCAGATAGTCAACTGTTTTTAGTGTAGGCATATAGAAGTGTTCTGAAAGTAACAGGTAGAGGATGAGGGCTTAAATAGAGTTTGATGATTAAACAATATTTTTGAGTGTAGCTGAGGTGATAGTATGGATAGTGAGAATCCTGAAAGTTTGATATCGGATAGTTATTGCTGGTGTTTTTTAAAGTTTGTTAAGAGTGAGTTTGAGTTCAAAACAAAACAGTCTCATTTGAAATTCGTATTTGACATTTAAATAAAAATAAATGTAAGATGAATTTTTGGATTAGAAATTGTTTAGTCAATCACCTCTATATCAATTACTAATATCCTTTGCAAAATCTTTCAATTCAACTTTATTGTGTAAGTGGATTTTACGAGTGAATTCAACTTACTGTCGCTATTCAAATCTGAAAACAACGATATCTCAATCTCATTGCCCGAAGTAATAGTCGAGCACTTCTTAATATATAACGTCGAATTTTATTCCCCAGTTGGGGATTCAATTATTTCGAACTGTTTGGAACAGAATAATCATTCCGATTTTCCGTTTTCTTATTTAATTTGCAAGGAGAGAGAGTATGAGTTTAAGACGCTCGCTACACAGAGGTTTTACGCTGATTGAGCTACTCGTGGTGATTGCAATCATTGCTATTCTGATCGCGTTATTACTTCCCGCCGTCCAACAGGCACGAGAAGCTGCCCGTAGAAGTACCTGCAAAAATAATTTGAAACAAATGGGTCTGGCACTTCACAACTACCACGAAACCCACAACATATTTCCAAACGATGTATGGACCTATGATCCGGGTGGGGCAGGTGCAGCACCTCGGAATTATACCTGGATTACACTGATCTTACCGTTTCTGGAACAGGCTCCCCTTTACAACCAGATTAATTTTTCTACACCTATGCTCGGTCAATCAGGACCGGCAGGACCGATTCAGGCGACCAAAATTCCTGTCTTACACTGTCCGTCAGACCAGGACCATGATCCCAGTGCACGCGATGGCTTTGCGACGACAAACTATGCCGGTTCTCAAGGGTTTGACTGGTGGCGTCGGCCAAATCAGGTTCATACGGGCGTTTTCACATTGCAGTCCAAAGTTCGCATTCGTGATATCACGGATGGAACCACCACAACGATCGCAGTAGGTGAAGTTGCTCAAAATGGTCACGCTGGTGGCGGACGTACTTGTGGTGCTGGCCGATTACGAGATGGGGGCGGTGAAGCAGTCTATCGGATGGCATTTATTGCGCATACTCATCTCACAGTTATGAACGCATCCGGTTATAGTCTGTTGTTACCAGATGGCACTTCAGCTGGTGAAGGGGGTGAGTTCTATAAAACGGCACCCTACTCCTGGGGCCCGGTTTATATCGCTGCTCACTGCTTAAACTCTGATTGGCCCGGTCCAGGTTCTGTCCATCAGGGAGGGGCTCATTTCATGATGTGTGATGGTTCCGTACGATTCGTCAGTGAAAACATTGACTACCATGGCGACCATAATCAATCCACTGGTGCTCCCAGCCTTTGGATGTCTCTTAATACCATCGCTGGTGGCAGATTCGACAGTATCATCGGTGATTTTTAGTCTATGTGAAAGCTTCCTCTCTTGTGCTCGGGGGAGGAAGCTTTCTATCTATCTACGCCTTTCTGTTCTTGTTTGTTAAACGTGCTCTTTATCAAAAAGGTTTTATTGATGATACGATTAGGAAATCTCCTGATTTATTCCCTGTTGATTACTTTGTGTGGTTGTAGTGGGGGAGATGCTTCAGGTGACAAACGCACTGTAACCACAGTGCCCGCTTCAGGGGTTTTAACATTAGACGACAAGCCCTTCGGTCCAATCCATATTGATTTGTTACCTCTGCAAAAACAGGGCGACAATGTCCGGATGGCTCGATCTAATGTAAATGCTGATGGAACTTTTGTGCTGGGAACCTACGAAGAAGACGATGGTGCTGCTCCCGGCAATTATAAAGTCGTTCTGGGAAATATGGGGGAAAATATGATGGAAGCTCCTCCCGCAGTCGCTGATACTCAAGTATTAGTGCCTGAAGGTGGTGGAAGTGATATTAAGATCATTCTGAAATCAGCCAAGGCAGATACTGGAACAGGCAGTTTACTCGCGCCTGATCTAAAGAAAGAGAAATAAACTACAACTGTTTTACAATTACGATGGCTTGAGCAGTCGGTGTTCTTCACTGGCTGCTTTTTTTATTGACCTGACTGAAAGGAGAGTTTCAGCCAGCGTTATCGATCTGTTGCTTTTCCAGAAGCTGAGCTCTAGATCGCATCACATTTAACCATAGTGTCGTTCAATCTAATATACTCGTCTCATATTGCCTTGGAGACGCTACAGTAAAACTGGTCACAGTCTAATAGTTGGGTGAGATAATATTCTTTTTAAAGTCTTTAATTGAATTGGCGATTATATGTTCACATAATGTGTTCCGGTTAACTGTTTTTTTGTTTCCAGGAAGGATAGCCATGTCGTTTCGAGTTGAAAAATTAAGATATCTGTCCGGGATCACACTCTTATTGGCCTGTCTGTTGCCTTTAGTGGCGAAAGAAAAACAGGAACGCCCAGCGGAAGATGATTCCAAGATTGAGATGATGCGCCATCTACTTAATGCCTGGTCGATCCGAACCAAAGAGAAGCGTACAGAACCGCTCCGCTTCGTTCAGAAGCCGGTTATGCAGTATCAGGATCCAAGGTATAAAGTGACAAAGGGGGCCATCTGGCGTCTGGGTGAGAAGGGGAGGCCACGTGCCTATGTCGCCGTAGAGATGGATCATCCACAGGATACGGCAGGGCGTGCGACTTTTGAATTTGTATCCATGTCAGAAGGTCCCTTTCGCATCGAAGGGCAAAACGTCAGTTGGCAGCCCTGGGAAGTGGAGGCAAAATTCCAACCCTTTCCCGATGGTCCCCAACCCGCCTATACCCTGGAAGACCGGTTAGATCAGATGGAGCAGATGGCCATCCGATTTTCGGCAGAAGAAATGCTGGGAAGAGAGCTGATCCACCTGAATCTGCATCCAATACCATTCGACCGCTATCAGACCACAGAGGATAACAATTCAGATGCCGCTGTATTTTTCTTCGAACGCGGATTCAATCCTGAAGTCTTTCTCATCTTCGAGACCGATGGCAAGACCTGGAACTATGGTTGTGCCCGTCTGTCAGCTGCTGCGAACCTGGTAAAACTGGACGGGAAAGAAGTCTGGAGTTGTCCCAAGATCAGCGTGCGTCCCAAAGAAGATCAGATTCGCTACCAATGGACGAACGGTTATACCGCGAACCGTCATGTGTTTCATCTGCCCAGAGAGTTACGGTCATCGCAATTCCGGTTCGACCAAAATAAATTGGTTCCTGCAAAGAGAATTCCCTCAGAAACGAAGCCGCAGCAGGTGCCTGTTAAACCTGAGGTCGTAAAACCTGTACCGAAAAAAGCAACTGATTCTCCAAAATCAGACAATCAGTAAAATGCCTGTTATTGAACCGTTTCAGTTTTTATTTCCCAATGCAGTACAGGAATTCCTGTCGATTGCCTGATTCTCTGATGGCGGCCCGGTGGAAGATCTGGTTACCGCAAAGTGCAGGAGTGGCAAAGCACTCATCACCTAGCTGATTTTCAGCGAGTAGTTCGAACTGATCGGGGTTTGCCCGAAAGACGAATGTTTTACCCTGTTCGTTGGACAGATAAATATTGCCGTTCGCGAGTACTGGTGATGAGGAAACTTTTCCACCCAGTCGAGATTTCCACTGTTCTTTTCCCGTTTGTGCGTTCCAGCAGTAGGCGATGCCGTTATCATCGACCGCATAAAGATAACCCTTGTACGCCAGCATCGATTGCTCATAGCATTTCACTCGATTTGTCCAGACAATTTTTCCGGAACCGTCAGCTTTGACGGCCATCGTCCCTTTCAAGGGAAAACCGCCACTGGTGAAGACCAGATCTCGGTCCCAGACCATCGTCCCGCAACTGACGATCCACATTGCCGGGGCGGACCAGAGGACACGTCCGGTCTGGGGATCAAAACTGGCGACTTTGGCGTTGCCACTGAGCAGCATTTGATCGCGGCCCGCGATCCGAGCTACGATCGGGGGTGAGAAGTTCATTTTCTCGGGCCGGTTGATCCGCCAGACTTCGCGTCCCGTCTGTTGATCAAAGGCGGCGATAAACCCATTCTTCTCGTATTCTGATGTGACAATCACGGTTCCCTGATACAACAGGGGAGAAGGGGCATAGCCAAACTGATATGCCAATGGCAGATAACCGCCGGCTTTGATCTGCCATTTTTGTTTGCCCTCCAGATCAAGGGCCGTCAATTGAATCCGATCGAATTGCGGAAAGACCGCAAATACCATTTCTCCATTCGAGGCCAATGTTGGTGAAGCGTGCGTATTCTTCTGGTGAATCTTTGGGGCAAAATCACCTTGATTGACATCGGTTTTCCAGAGTTGCCGCCCCGTTGCACGATCAAAGCAGACTACCGATTGAACTTGTTTCTCTTCGTCTGCGGTGGAAATCAGAACACGGTCAT
Organism: Gimesia sp.; assembly: GCF_048262075.1. Classification (GTDB taxonomy): domain Bacteria; phylum Planctomycetota; class Planctomycetia; order Planctomycetales; family Planctomycetaceae; genus Gimesia. Next base: position 58,177 of record NZ_JBLXFK010000003.1, on the reverse strand, counting down.
TCACCACAATCGGCGATGAGTGTCCCCGCCCGGGAATAGCCGCCTTCCAGTGGATGTTTTGTGATTTGCTCCATTTAACGGGAGGGGTTTCCCCCTCAGCTGCGACATTATTCGCATTCGGACCCCGCCAGACACGCCAGTCATTATCTGCGGTTGCAATGTTGGTGGTTAGGCAGAGCATCAGAGTACAGGTTAACCAGTACTTAGGGATCGGAAGAGACATCTTATGACCTTTGGTTCCAGGAAATATCGTCGAGCTGCGGGAGGCTTGAGAACTTTCTCGGTTTATTGTGGTCGAGCTGACGACATGGTGCAAGCCGATTCAACGGTCTTCTTTGACTCCTGAAAAAAGAGAGCCCCTGATACAAAAATGTACAACCGTTGCGGGAGCAATCGTTCTTCGTTTCCGTTTGGCATTTTTATTTAGTACGTGACAGATTGACTTCGAGTTTGTTAGAATGAATTTGTTCAAGAATGCGTTGAGTATGCGCCAGCATTTCCAATCACAGTTCTGTGGTATCAACGCTTATTAAGCAAGGCAATCCATTCAAAACTGAAGTAGCGTTGTGACGATACCTGAAAATTCTGCTGAAATTTCAGGGGAGGCGGTATGCGCCTGTCGTGTCTCCGGGAAGCGGAAGTGAGGGCCAGGATGATTTTTGTCAGAGATCTTACGCGGGTTTTCGAATCCGGGAATGAAGATGTTCTTGCCGTCGATCGGGTTTCTTTTCACGTGAAACCAGGCGAAGTTTATGGATTGCTAGGCCCGAATGGTGCGGGTAAAACAACGACACTCCGCATGATCCTGGGGCTATTGAAACCCACCAGTGGTGATGCGGAAGTGGAAGGGTTCCAGGTTTCCACTCATCCCGATGAAATCAAACGTCGTGTGGGGCTGGTCTCAACCAGTGCCGGCCTGTATCAATGGTTGACTCCCCGCGAGATCCTGACTTTTTTTGCGGACGTGTATGGTGTCCCCGCGATGCAGGCAACCGATCAAGTGGAAAAACTCTCTCGTTTGTTCGGGCTAGCTGCATTTATGGATCGCCGGTCAGTCACCTTGAGTACCGGACAAAAACAGCGTGTGAATCTGGCACGTTCTCTGATTCATGATCCTCCCGTCATGCTGATGGATGAACCGACGCGAGGGCTGGATGTCGTGGGCAGCAAGGTAATTTTTGATTATATCGATCTGCTCCGTAATGAGGGAAAAGCTGTCATCGTCAGTACACATCGACTGGATGAAGCCGAACAGCTCTGTGACCGGTTTGGCCTGTTGCACAATGGAAAAAAAGATTACGAAGGCACTTTAGCAGAGCTGCAGCAGTGTACTTCCTGCCAGACACTGACACAAATCTTTCTGCAATTACTCGATGCGCCCGTTGAGAATGCAAATAAAGTACCCGCTGCGCAAAGGGAACTGATTTGATGGCGTCCCCCTATGATCAGGATTCTGATGACCGCATTTACACACCGACCAGATCTTTTCGATTTTCAGGACTGCTACGAAAAGAGCTGCGTGAAATTCTGCGCGATCGGCGGACAGTCATTACTTTAATTCTGATGCCATTGCTGGTCTATCCTTTACTGGGTTTGATGCTACAGAAGTTTTTTTTAAGTCAGGCTTCGCAGCTGAATGAAATCGAATATCGAATTGTTTTGCCTAATGAATCAGAAGGGCAAATGTTTCGAGCGCTGTTTGAACAGGGTGAGAAAATCTTAGCGGAGCGGAATCATTCCCTTACGAAACTGAAGCCGGTAAAAGAAAAGCAGTCTGATAATGCACTGGCTGCATTTCAGAATGTCAAACCAGTTGTGAAGTTCATGATTGCCGAATCTACGGGCGAGAATCACAACATATTAAAACTGGTTCGCGAAGGTGTCGTCGATGTGGGTGTCCGTTATTTTCCGATCGAAGTCAAAAATGAAAAGGCACAACAGAAAGAACATAGTGGGCGATTTCAGATAATTTATGGTGCACAATCTGCGCACAGTCGACGTGCTGCGGAGTATGTGGAAGAACGGCTCCAGGCTGTGCGTTGGAATTATCGGGACCAGATGCTGACCAACCTGGGAGAGAGTCAAACCGTACCTTTTGTCACATCAGTTTCTTCGGTGAAATCAGAAATGGGACAGGCATACTCGCTGGTGACCATCGTACCACTGATTTTAATTCTGATGACAATGACGGGAGCAGTCTATCCCGCCATCGATTTGACTGCCGGGGAACGTGAGCGTGGGACACTGGAAACACTTATTTCTGCACCGCTGCCCAGAATGTGGATCTTGTGTGCCAAATTTATTTCCGTGCTGGTTGTTGCAGTCATGACGGCATTGGTCAATATGACTGCGATGCTGGCAACTGCCTACGCCAATGGACTGGAAACAGTGCTCTTCGGCGAAGGTATGACACTGTTTGTGCTGCTGGAAATACTACTGTTACTGGTGATCTTCGCCGCTTTCTTTTCCGCGGTGCTGCTGTGTATTACCAGCTTTGCCCGCAGTTTTAAGGAGGCACAAGCTTATCTGATTCCGTTGATGCTGATTTCGATGGCTCCCGGAATTCTGGGGATGGTTCCCGATCTGAAGATGACGCCTATGTGGGCGGTGGTCCCACTGGCAAACATTGTGTTGTTAAGTCGGGACTTTCTACTACATGAAGCAGAACCGCTGTTATTTTTTATATCAGTGTTTTCTACTTTATTTTATGGCATTGTTGCACTCAGTCTCGCTGCACGGATTTTCGGAACGGATACTATTTTGTACCAGAGTGAAACTTCATGGTCCGATTTCTTTAAACGATCCCGCAAGACTCATCAATATCCCGCATTGAACAACGCCATGCTTTGTCTGGCAGTGATGTTTCCTGTCTTTATTCTGTCCGCTGCATTTGTGGGGCGTCTCAGGGAGCTGACAATTTCACAGCGACTACTGGTTTCCGGAGCGTTGACTTTTTTTCTGTTTCTGTTGATTCCACTGCTGTTTGCCTGGTTGGGCGGGGTAAATCTGAAGACCGGATTTCGTTGGATTAAACCTCGCCTGATACCCTGTCTGGGGGCAGTACTCCTGGGATTTACTTTATGGCCGTTTGCTTATGAAATAGAAATATTTGCGTTAACCGATGCGAGAATTGAAACACTTTCTCGTCTGTTTGAATCAATGAAAATCGAACTGGCCGCCGTTCCTTTATGGGTTAAGCTGATGTCACTGGCTGTCATGCCGGCTGTATGCGAAGAACTGTTTTTCCGCGGGTATCTGTTAAGCGCACTACTGCATCGCTTTTCCAGTTTATGGGCGATCCTGTCCTCCTCAATCCTGTTTGCGTTATTTCATGTCATTGTCCGCGATTCCCTGTTCATCGAACGTTTTTTTCCCAGCTTTTTCATGGGGCTTTGTCTGGCATACGTGAATGTACGGTCCCGCAGTGTCATTCCTGGCATTCTGTTGCATATGATTCACAATGGCCTGTTGATCACTCTTGCCAGTTATCAGAATTACTTTGCTGACTGGGAAATCAATATTGAAAATCAGAAACATTTACCTGCCAGTTGGCTTGTCGGATCTTTTCTGGCTGTGGTCACAGGCTTTGCGCTGGTACGTCTCAGCACTCGAAAACCGTCACTCCCTGCAACTGAAACGCCTGCTGCAGAGATGGCTGCCAGTTGACTGAGATCCGGCTTGTCGTTTCAAAAAACTGACCTGTCAGTTTCATTCCAGTCTGAATACTCTTAGGATTGAGAGGAAGATTTTATTCCTGAATAGACTGGCTTTCTTAGAAGAAAAATGTATTCATCCCAAGACTGGAGAGATAATGTTCTCGAGATCTGTCCTTTGCCTGCTGTTGATTATTACTCCTGGATTTCTATTTGCAGCACAGCCATCTCAACCGAATATTGTGGTGATTCTTGCGGATGATTTTGGTGTGGGTGATATTCAGGCTCATTATCCCAACAATAAAATTCCGACGCCCTGTCTGGATCAACTGGTTAAGCAAGGGATGAGTTTTACAGACGCCCACAGCGGTTCTGCTGTCTGTTCGCCGACCCGTTACGGGTTATTGACAGGTCGGTATAGCTGGCGAACCCGATTGCAGGAATGGGTGATCGCGGCTTATGAGCCTCCTCTCATTTCTGAGGATCGACTGACTTTGCCGGGCTTGCTTAAGTCTATTGGGTACCAGACTGCGTGCATCGGGAAATGGCATCTGGGCTGGAACTGGCCTGGGCCACAGTCGAGTCAGATGCTGGAGCAGAAAAATGGCCAGTGGAAATATGAATGGGATTTTACGAAACCGATTCAGGGAGGGCCTACCGATCGGGGATTTGATTATTTCTTTGGAGTCGATCTCCCAAATCTGCCTCCGTTTACCTTCATCGAAAATGACCATGTGCTGGTGCAACCAACGGCCGAATTTAAGCTGGATGCCAGTGAAGGCATTGTTTTACCGCGGGCATTCGTTGGAGCTCCGACTGCGCCCCACTGGCGAATGCAGAATATATTGCCCGAAATTACTCAGCGCGCGGTCAACTATATCGGGCAGCAATCTCAAAAAGAATCTCCTTTCTTTCTCTATTTTTCCATGACTTCTCCCCATGAGCCAGTCGTGCCTTCAGAAAAATTTCGAGGCAAAAGTGGAATCGCTCCAATAGCTGACTTTGTCATGGAAACAGACTGGTCAGCAGGTCAGATCATCCAGGAAATAACTCGGGCAGGTATCAAAGATAATACCATTATTATATTCACAGCAGATAACGGACATTCCCACTACACCGGTTGGAATGAACTGGTGCAGGCAGGGCATCATCCGAGCGGCCCCTATCGAGGTCATAAAGGAGATATCTGGGAGGGAGGGCATCGTGTGCCTCTCGTGGTAAGCTGGCCGCAACATATTCAAGCTGGCAGCAGTAGTCAGCAGATGGTCTGTCTGACGGATATACTGGCGACCTGTGCGGAAATTGCGGGAACGGACCTACCCCTGAAGGGCGCGGAAGACAGTATCAGTTTTCTCCCCGCCTTATTGGGAGCAGCGAATAAAGGTTTGCGTCGGACCCTGGTAAGCCATTCTAATCATGGCGAATTTGCTTATCGTGACGGACCCTGGAAGCTTGTGTTCAAATTGAGTGGTCGAAATCTGGAACAGTCGCGCGGTAAGCCGACGATCGTCGAACTATACAATCTGGATTCAGATATCGGTGAAGAACAGGATCTAGCAGAAAAATGCCCTCAACGTGTCAGTCAGATGGCCGCTGATTTTAAGCAATTAATCGAGAGAGGCAGCAGTCGGGCAGGGCAGAAAGCCGCGAATGACACACAGGTTCGATTCGACGTCACCCAGAAACAACGTTGGGCACCTACAGTAAAAGAGTGATCTGTTCTGAGTACCTGGAGCACATCACATTATAGCATAGCGTCTCGCGAATTATTATACTCGGCCCCACTGCTTCTGGAGAAGCTACAGTAAAACTGGACACGGTCTAAGGCGAAGTTTCCTCCTGGGAGTCCCCGTTGGAAATTCGATTGCCTCGGATTATGGAATCACTTCCAAAACGACTGGCTATCTGATCCTTAACCTGATCCAGACGCGAGAATTTCTGCTGATCTTCTTCATCAAATAACGATTTCTGTTGCTGCGAACCGCTTTGAAATCCTGTCACTCCGACACCAATGAGCCTGATGGACAGGGGCCGATCGGGTAACTTCTGATCCAGCAATAGTAAGGCAGATTCTTCAATTTCTCTGGTAAGGTCTGTCGGTTGAGCGACTGTCATCGACCTCGTAAAGGTGGAGAAATCATCATAACGGATTTTCAGCTGAATGGTTTTACCACGCATTTTATTTTTGCGCAATCGACGCGCCACATCGTCGACCAGCCCCATCAAAATGGTTCTTAATATTTCGAGATCATTGACGTCGCTGGAGAATGTCGTTTCGTGGGAAATTGATTTGGCCTGTTTTTCCGGAACGACAGCCCGGTCGTCCAGCCCTTGCGCAAGTTGCCACAAGTGAGCACCCTGTTCGCCAAACAGCTCAGTCAAGACTTTTAGATCTAATCCTCTCAGTTGCGCAATGGTCTGAATGCCGCAACGGTTAAAACGTTGCGTAGCCACTTTTCCGATCCCCCAGACTCGGGAAACAGGCAGTGGGTCAAGAAACTCCTGGATCTTATCTGGTTCGACAACGACCAGTCCGTCAGGTTTATCAGCATCGCTGGCGATTTTGGCCAGAAATTTATTGGGGGCGACACCGACCGAGGCAATCAACTGCAAACTCTGTCTGACTTCCTGTTTGATCGCGGTAGCAATTTCTCTCCCGTTCCCGAAGAGAAGTTGGCTGCCAGTGACATCAAGGAACGCTTCATCCAGTGATAGTGGTTCCACCAGTGGGGTATATCTACGAAAGATCTTCTGGATTGATTGTGAAACCTCAGCATAGGCACTCATTCGAACAGGAAAAAAATGTGCCTGGGGACACAGCTGTCTGGCTGTTTTCATAGGCATGGCGCTATGTACTCCAAATTTTCGCGCCGGATAATTGGCTGCGGAAACGACGCCCCGGTGTTCGGCCCGACCGCCTACGATGATGGGCAGACCCTGCAGTTCCGAGTGATCCCGTTCCTCGATTGATGCGTAAAACGCGTCCATGTCTACGTGTAGGATTGTTCGCATGGTGAAAATCGCCGCTGTTCTATTTCTTAATGTCACTTATAAACGAATCGCTTACAGTCTGATGTTGCTTTACGATGTTTCTGCTGGGGGGGGCAGTCACCTTCCTATTCCGCAATCATGTTTTTCCAGCTTTCATTTTAGCAAGAAATTTCTGTGAGACGTACAGAAAAGAAAAAGTCAAATCAGATATAAACGCAGCTTGATCTTTGCAATGCTGTTTCCCTGTGCCTTATAATTGCTGCATATCAGTCTTGTTCCTGCCTGAACGCGATTCACGGATGTGAATTGTTGTTTCAATTCTTAGTTAATAAGGAGTCTTCCGTGAGTAATCATAAACAGAATCGTCGTGACTTTTTGAAAACTTCGGGCGCTGCCATTGCTGGTAGCAGTCTTCCCTTCTGGTTCCATATAGATCCCGCCAGTGCATACAAATTTAAAGCAGCCAATGATCGTCCCCTGGTAGGTTGTATCGGAACAGGCAGCCGCTGGAATGCAGTGGGACCGAGTGCGATGAAGTACGGAGACGTCATTGCGGTTTGTGATGTGGATGCCGCCCATGCTAATAAGGCTCACGATAAAGTGAGAGATATTCAGGGTAAAAAAGGAAATAGTAAGGAAGTTGCGGTCTTCGAAGATTACCGGAAGATCCTGGACAATCCCGATATTGATATTGTTACGATCGTGACTACCGATCACTGGCATACCAAGATCGCGATTGAAGCGATGAAAGCTGGTAAAGATGTTTACTGCGAAAAACCTTTAACGCTGACCATTGATGAAGGGAAGCAGATTATCAAAGCATTGAAAGAAACGGGACGTGTCTTTCAGGTGGGAACACAGCAGCGCAGTGAAATGGGGCAACGGTTCCTGAATGCGCTGGGGGTCATCAAAGAAGGTCGTCTCGGTGATATTACTGAAGTCGAGTGTGTGATCGGCGGTGTGGATCCCAGCGGTTCGATTCCTGTTGCTGATGTACCCAAGACTTTGAACTGGGAAAAATGGCTTGGTCAGGCCCCGCTTACTGATTATCGCTGGAAGGCGGGAGAAGGGGAGAAAGGCAGACCCAAGACTCGTGGTCATTACGAATTCCGCTGGTGGTATGAATACTCAGGGGGCAAAATGACGGACTGGGGTGCCCATCACGTAGACATTGCCCAGTGGGGGATTGGCATGGATCATTCCGGACCCACTCAGGTGATACCAATTTCCGCTGAGCATCCGATTCCATTGAAAAATGGCATGCCGACCAAAGACGATGCTTACAATGTTGCTTCCAAGTTTGAAGTTCAGTGTAATTTCCCGAACGATGTCAAGATGACGATCAAGAGTGAGGGACGTAACGGCATTCTGTTTAAGGGAACGAAAGGACGCATGTTTGTCAGTCGGGGTGACCTGACAGGTAAGCCTGTTGAAGACCTTAAGGACAATCCGCTCGCGAGTGACACCATCAAGAAACTCTACAAAGGCCGTCAGCCAGGCGATCATATGCGTAACTTCTATGAGTGCGTTGACGCACGGGAACAACCCATTTCTGATGTAATGACGCATCATCGTGCCATTACTACCTGCCACCTGGCAAACATTGCCATTCGTCTGAATCGATCTCTGGAATGGGATCCGAAGACAGAGCAGATCATTGGTGACGACGAAGCCAATCAGTGGCAAAGCAGAGAGCAACGTAAAGGCTACGAAACCAACGCGTAGACGATCGTTGTGATTTAGCAGACAAAGCGCTCGGCCTGGAGGGGGATTCGTTCCCCTTCAGGCTATTTTTATAGATTGCTGTAATTCGTCCTGTTTGATTTCGATGACGAGTTATTTACTGTTCAAATCAAAGGCGAAATGATTTTCCTCACCGGAGCTGACATTGATATCGAGGGTGCTCTTCTCGTTATAAGCCGCTGGTAAATATTGTTCCATCGCAGGTTCTTTACCTGTTCCCTCTGCGTTATCAACCATTTTATCTTTGGACTGCCTTCGTGCGGTAATCTGGACTTTCCAGTTACCGGGTTGCATTTCTGTACTGAAGTCCCCCTCCTTCACGCTGGCAAAGTACGATTTATTTTCGCCTGAAGGATCCTTGAAAAGAATACTGGCATCTGGCAGAGGGGAACCATCAAGTTTGACGGTCCCCGTTACTGTCTCCAGGGGGGGACCTTCAGGACTACTGTTGCATCCTGTAAATGCTGTAGCGAACAGGATGACGGCAAGTGAGTAAGATGTGAAACGAAGCATCATGGTTTGCAAACTGTCTCTTAGAAATTGAAATTGTCGATCGACGTGAATTATCCGTATCAGGTCAAAAATTGATTCAGATGATGTTGGTTATTAAAACTCGCCGAGGACTTCCTGCCCGGCACGAGTCGAAAGTGCCTGCCAGGTTCCCAGATCGATATTATTTGAGATAAAGCGTACCGCACCATCTGCGAGCAGAATATGCACTCCACCGACGTGAAAACTGCGGGAATAGGTTCGCCTGGTTCCCGTACATGTAACAGGTCCCGCATTGGTACCTGCACAGGGAAACTGGGCCATGTCATAATTGGCACATGAATAGTTGCAGTCTGGTACAGGAGAGTTGGGAGGTTCTGCGGTATTAAAAGCACTGCCATGATGTGTTGAGCCGCCACCCCAGTAGTTTCCCACTTCACCCCAGGGGGTGCTCGCACTGGGACCATTCGGGCGTGCTACACCTTCCCCTCCCATAATTGTATTTGAAGTTCCATCAGTTACATCGCGGAATTTCGTTTTTGAATAACGATAGAACATGCCATCACCAGTTGCACTGCCCCAACTCTCATTTGTTTTGCCTGCACACATTCCATAATTACCTCTGAACGCAATAGAAAAATTCGCGCTTGGATTTGAAGGACATACGAGAGCCGGGATGATTGAAAATCGATGCGAGGAGCCATGCGTGTAAGCAAAATCTTCCTGGATATAAGCATTGTAAAGTGGTGCCTGATCAATATAGGGAAGTATCTGCTGCATCCAGGTTTCGCGGCTTCTGGTGTAGGGGCCATAGCCGGTATCCCAGGCCCAGCCGTAAGGGAGGACACTGTGGGTATCAAGATAGTTGTGCAGGGCCAGGCCAATTTGTTTAAGATTATTTTTACAACTGCTTCTGCGGGCGGCTTCACGTGCCTGTTGTACGGCTGGCAGAAGCAGGGCAATCAGAATCGCAATAATTGCGATGACAACCAGAAGTTCAATCAGTGTGAAGCCACGTTTCGCTTTATTTGGCTGGAGTTTCATCGGGCATTCTCTTCTTCGGAACTAAAAATAAATTTGTGGTGTATGATTATTTTTGCGCAGGCAGGTAGAGTGCTGGAATTTAGGGTAACACGATGGAAATAGGTGAGCGTTTTGATGAATTATTGAGCAGGTCAGATTCTGATTATTCTCAATAATTGATAGTTCAGTAGCAAGCATATCCTGTGCCAATCCTGATTCGAGGAGAGTCGAAGTGAATCGGAATTACTGGCAGGAATATCTGGTTATTTCACATCCAGAGGTGGATTCGAGACTGCAAATCTTCAGATAACCTTTTTTTGACCGCATTCTGAACCTGGTTGTCGTGATAGCGCGTGCTGAAGTGTGCCAGAATAATCAATTCATTCTGAAATCGTTCTGCGCGTTCGACAATATCATCCAGGTGCATGTGTCCGAACTTATGGATTTTCTCCCTACGGTGTTCGGGGCGGTAAAAAGTCATTTCTGTAATCAGTACCTTGGATTCATACGCGGTTTCGAAATGATCCAGTCCGGCAGGGGCGGTATCTCCCGTGTAGCAGACCAGGGGGACGCGAAGCTCTTCGCTGACCTCAATACCTGAAATGCGCGCATCTCGAATCTCTGTTTCCGGTTTCCCTTGAAATTCAGCTTTCAACTTTTTTCGGCAGTCCCAGACCTGAAAACCAAGTGAAGGAACCGTATGTTTGGTTTGAAATGCGGTGACAGCGTGTTCCCTCGAAAGTTGTACTTCTTCCCCATCCTTTAAGCCTACCAGGTCACACTCCATACGCCCCTTGTCGAGTTTTTGCCAGCTTTTCAGCATTCTCCAGACAGGGTCCACCACTTCCTCCGGCAGGTAAATTGTGGGCGGGCTCATTTTCATCATACGCCGACGGGCAACAAAAGCAGGGAGTGCCGCCATGTGATCGAGGTGCGCATGGGTAATGAAAAAAACGGCTGTCCCCATGAAAGACCAGGGACTGCCACCGAGGTCAAAGCCAAGTTTGAGTTCAGGGATTCTCCAGTAGCTTTGAACGGCGGCCCGTGAGTAGCCCTCAATGGTGAAGCCTTTATATTTCACAGATTGCAGAGGCAGATTTTCGAGCATAATCGTACTGGTGAATTCAAAACTTATTGATGGCTCTGAAACGGGATCGGAATCGTGTTGATTCTCCGATTGTTGTTCAGGCGGATATAAGTCTGTTTTTTAAATGGTCAAATTGAACTTCAGAAATTGAAAGACTGTCAGGTTAACCCAATTCTTTCCGTATACCAATAAATACACCGCCGGAATTCGCAAAGCGTTCGAGATTCGGCGGTGAGTTCTCGGTTATATTGACCTGACAGGCAGTGATGACACTTATTTAACGGGTATGGATCGGCCTGTTTGAATACTTTTTGCTTCGGCGTAGCAGATTTTCAGGGCATCTCTGGCCAGTGCGCCTGATAATGCCTCCGGTTCGACGCCACTTTCAATTGCATCGACGGCTGCCTGTAGTTCCAGTGTGAACGCTGCACACCAGGCATCTCCCCCTTTAAGTTTCGGGTGTTTGAGTTGCCCATTTTTGGTAATCAGAGTGAGGGGTTGACTGACGACCCACTCCTTATTTTTGCCCACTCCCATCGTACCAGCACCGAATAGAACGGTTGCATCTTCAAAGTAGAGTTCATAACCATGTGCAAATTCCAGCCCTCGAGTAGCAATTCCTCCACTGACGCAGCTGACTGCCAGATTCGGGTCATCATAATCGTAAACAGTGTGTACGTGGTTAATGAAGCCTTTGTTTTCGATTCCTCGTGAGGTGACTTTGGTCGGCACACCACACATTAGGCTGATCAAGTGGTTATCATGTATGTGCAGGTCAATCCCCCAGCCGCCAAGTTTCTGGAAGTCCTCGATGTTTTCAGACCATTTGGGGGGAGCCATCACTCGACGGAAATGGGCCGCCAATAACTTCCCATATTTATTACTTCGCACGCATTCGACAGCAAACTGAAATTCCGGGAAAAAGGGCAGTACCTGGGCGACCATGAATTGCACCCCGGCTTTTTCTGCGGCTTTTACCATCTTATTAGCAGCTTTCAGATCGATGGCAATGGGTTTTTCTACCAGGGTGTGTTTTCCAGCCCGGATGGAATCCAGTGCGACCTGTTCATGCATTTGAGTCGGTAGGCAGATGTCAACGAGGTCTATCTCGGGGTCCGCCAGCAGCTCATGGTAATCGCTGTACTGCTTCACTTTGGATAAGTCGACCTGAGAACCTCGAGGGCCAAAATTTCCTTCAATGCTGCTCCAGTCTCCTGCCAGTTTTTTGGAATCCCGGGTTGAAATCGCGGTGATCTTCGCTCCTTTGAGTTTTCTGGCTCCTTCAAAATGAGCCATTCCCATAAAACCGATGCCGATAATTCCAATACGAACCATTATGTTCCCCTGGTCATGTGGTCGAAAATCTGAGTTAGTTAATGCGGTTTCTAAAGACTGACGACCGTTGCTGAAATCGTCAAGCTTTTCACGAGGGGTTTTTCAGCTTCTTGCTCTATCTTTCAGATTGACTGATGTGACTGGAAGAAAAAGTGAAAGAACTCATTGTTGATTTCACAGGCTAGTGCTTCATCAGGCTTGGAATTGAGGGTGGGATTACGTGCTCCGCTGTCGCACTCTCGTGATATTTATCACCCCAAATTTTAAATATGACACTCCACTGGTGTGTTGGCACCTTGCTGATTACGAGCCTGCCTGTCCGGTATATTGGAAAACAGGTGTGTTGATATTCGATTGGCAGGGTTCAGCTGATAGATTTACGGCTTTTTATTGCCTGTGTTTTAAGCAGTGGGGTGGTTGCGTAATAAATAAGCACTAGCTTGGGGTGCGTGAGTGGTTTGGGTTGTTTTGTAAGGGTTGCAGGGGTTGGTTTGGTAATTTTTCAGTCTGGGCTAGACATCGGAAAGCGAAAAGTGTTATCATACTGATGTCGACGTCGTAGTGATGGCAGTTTGCTGAGGGGGAGAAGGCCTTTTTAGCAAATTTCCTAGATGAGTACTCTTTAACTACCCTCATCCTGCAAGTTGCTTCGACCTTATTTAATAAGGTAACAGGGAAGTATGAGGGACCAGACAACGAAGGATTCGAAAAGAAATGCTTGTATTATCACGAAAGCCCGGTGAACGAATTCGTATTGGCGATGATGTAACATTGACGATTGTTCGAATCGGCCCGAATTCAGTCAGATTAGGCATTGATGCACCACGCAGCATGAGTATTGTGCGCGAAGAGCTGTGTATCGATTTTTCGGATCTGCCAGAAAAAGAGCAGTTTACAAAAGAAACCTCTTCACCTTAGGTTTGCTGTCTGTCCGTTCTCACATCCTGGAGCGTTCCGTCTCCTTGATCGCACACTCGTCGCAGATCTGAATTGTATTGTTCATACATCACTCTTCCCTCTTTTGTAAAAGCGGTCGATATGTCTGCTGAGTCAGAGCAACTCGATCCACCTGTGCGCATTACCCTGCGCGCGATTTATCATGGACGCGTGCAAGGGGTGGGGTTTCGCTATCGGACGACGCGACTTGCACAAAAGTATCCAATTACCGGATATGTAAAAAATCTGCCCGATGGCACGGTAGAGTTGGTGGCCCAGTCACAGGATAAGCCCGTTCTGGAGCAGTTTTTTGATGATATGATGCTCATGTTCGCGGCAAATGTCACAAATGTTTCCATCGATGAAATTGACTCTGAGCCACATTTTCTGCAGTTTCAGGTCGAGCGCTAAACACGATGCAATTGAGCAGTGTCAGGTTGGTGTAAAGCCAATTTGGCAAATTATAGCGAACATGCCTTCCAGATTGGGGAAATCAGGGCTCGAATGACCCTGTATTCTTTACTTTCCCCACCTCTTCTCGGTAAAGTGATCAGTGAACTACGGGCTGTTGGTAGCGGTTTCGGGTATAAAAGCCTTTAACGAGACAAGTTTAAAATAAAACCAACATCCAGGTAAATTAAATCGTACATGACAGGGGAGAAGCTGCGCCTGGGATAGATACAGGCAGGTTCTTTATTGTGGACTCGATACATTATTATTAACTGATTGGTGAATGAACGATGGAAAGCCTCCTGGTTTTTTCAGCAGAAACAGCTGACTTGACGTTAACGGTTCAATGGTGGTTGACCGGAGCAGGTGTCTTGCTCTACTTGGTACTGCTGTTTGGGGTGGCTTCTTTTACTCAGGCAGGCGTCATTGCCAGGGCGACCACAAAAGAAGCAATTCGCCAGCCGGTTTTTCTATTGTTGATGGCCATGGGGCTGCTGTTGCTGCTGCTGAACACGTTTCTGCCATTCTTCTCCATGGGAGATGATGTCAAAATGTTGATGGACTGTGGCCTGGCAACGATTTTAATTTGCAGTCTCTTACTGGCAGTCTGGTCTGCCAGTACCAGTGTTGCAGATGAAATTGAAGGCAAAACAGCAATGACTCTGCTTTCCAAGCCAATCAATCGTCGGCAATTTATTATTGGGAAGTATCTGGGGATTCTTAAAGCGGTCGTCTGGCTGATGTTGCCGATGGTGATTACTTTCCTGCTGCTGGTTTACTTCAAAGTCGGGTATGACGCACGTGAAGCTTCGCAGGACGCACCGACCCATGCTGAAAAAATGGCCGCGGTCTGGTTGATTCTACCTGGCATTCTTTTGATTTATATGGAAGTCGCAATTCTGGCTGCCATCAGTGTCGCCATTTCAACCCGACTACCGATGATGGTGAATATGATTATCTGCTTTGGTGTCTATATTATTGGTCACCTTACTCCTAATCTGGTGCAAGCTAAGTCAGAGGGGCTGGAATTTGTGAAATTCACCGGGCAGCTGATTGCCACAATTCTACCGAACCTGGATAACTTTAATATGTCGCCAGCGGTTGCAACAGGAACTGTGGTTCCGCCAGTCTATATTGGTCATTCGGCATTAAGCTGTCTGCTCTATTCCGGAATAGCGATTCTGGTTGCTTTTATTCTTTTTGAAGACCGTGACCTTGCCTGAGTTGCAGCGAGCGGACTTCTTACACTCATGAATTAAAACAGATTCGGTGGGTCCTGTGTCAAATCGTCAGCCCAACGCATTTCATCGTGCTTTCCCCGCACGGGAATTCTTTCGTGGATCTGCCAGGTCGGTCCTGTTCTGGTCGCTCGTCAATGGCCTGCTGCTCATTCTGTTGCTGGTCGATCTGTTTCTGATTATTGATCTGCTCGACCACCGGGGACGAATTACACTCCATGGTGAGCAGAACGTCAGAATGTTGCGGGAGTTGAGCGCAGTTCCTGCTGCTGTGAACCTGCCTGCAGGAAATGAACAGGAAGAAACAGTTCCAGAACCGGCGCACGTTCAGGCAGAGGCAAAATCTTTAGAGCCAAAGTCCGTGCCGCAGCCGGAAGCATCCCCGCCAGCGGAAATGCCCCAACTACAGATGGTGAGTCTCAGTGACTCCGGGATTTTGCCTTCAGTCTGGTGGACGTATTCCAAATATCAGATAGGTCTACTGCCACAGTTATACCAGCGGGTTCCGCTGCTGCAGGAAAATCAGTCTGCGCTGTTTACATTGATCTGTTTTGCTTTGGTGGTTGCCAGTATTCGCGTTTTGATCCGTTGGAGATCACGGCAGAAGAGTTTGAAAATTTCGCATCAGGTTTCGATGACTTTGCGAAATATGATTCATCGACAAGCTCTGCGCCTGGGGCCAGGTGACCTGTCAGGTAAAGAAACGGAACAGGCATTTCAATTGTTTATTCGGGATGTGGGTACGGTCCAGCAGGGGGTGTTTCAGTGGGTTTATGGCCTGTCGCGTCATCCGATAACTCTGCTGATGTTACTGTTGTTTGCGGTTTCGATAGACTGGAGACTGTCATTACAGTGTATGATTCCGCTGGTAGCAGCCTGGTACTTTTTGTTGCAGCATCGTAAAAACTATGAACAGGAGCAGGCAAAAACAGTGGTTGCGATTGAGTCGGAATTGTCTTTGCTTGCTGAAAACCTGCGTAGCACCCGACTGGTGCGCGGCTTCGGAATGGAAACGGCGGAACATGACCAGTTTCAAAAACACCTGCAGAAATATACTGATAACATCGCGACGCTCAAACGCGTTGAGGGGTGGGGGCATCGGGTGGCGCGAGGACTGGCAGTGTTCTGTTCATGCATGGTTCTATTCCTGGTCGGGTATAAAGTGCTGGTGAGTCCAGACAGCCTGCCTCTGTCCGCAGCTGTTTTGATGACGGGGATCTTTGCTTTTTTCTATCTGCCGGCAAATGGCTTATACCAACTGATTCAGACTCACGATGAATCGAACATTGCAGCGAGTTCGATCTATCGATACCTCAATCAGATCCCCGCTGTAGGACAGGCTGTCGGAGCCAAGTTTCAGGAACCCCTGTCGCAGGCGCTGCAATTTGAAAATGTCAGTTTCCAGTTAAATTCCAATAGCCCTCCATTACTCAAAGGATTTGATTTAAAAATTCCCGCAGGTACCAGTACGGCCCTGGTCTCTCTGGAAAAACTGGCTCCACGTGCCGTGAGTTATCTGATACCCCGGTTTATCGAACCTCAGTCGGGTCGGGTTTTGATGGATGGTGACGATACAGCCTGGGTGACTTTGGAATCTTTGCGAGCAGAAGCAATCTTTGTGAGTGGAAATGATCCCTGTCTGACGGGAACCGTTAAAGAGAATATCCAGTGTGGAGATGAGCGGTACTCTCTACAGGAGGTAATTGCAGCTTCCAAGGAAGCACACGCACATCAGTTTATTCAAAATTTATCTCAGGGGTATGAGACCTCGCTGGGACAGCATGGTGAAGAGTTGACTGTGGGCGAATGTTTTCGTCTGGGGCTGGCACGGGCACTATTGCGAAAGCCTGCATTGCTCATCATAGAAGAACCTGAAGAGATGCTGGATGAAGATACCAAAACTCTTCTTGATGATGCCTATTCACGAATTTTTCAGAATCGTACCGTCCTGGTGATCCCTTCCCGAATTACAACGCTCCGCCGTGTCAATCAGGTTGTTCTAATACATGAAGGCAAGGTCGAAGCGGTTGACAGCCAGTCAAATCTGTTAAAAAAATCTGCCCTCTATCGCCACTGGGAATACACGCGCTTCAATCAGTTCAGGCATACTCAGGAAACTTCGAACGAACGTTGAGTTAAAGAATCAGTTATGGATACGCTTCATTCACCTGTAGTCGAACATGCGATTCGGCTGGCTGCGGTGGCTCATAAGTCTCAAAAACGGAAGTCTTCCGGCATTCCTTATATCGCGCATCCCATGAGTGTCTGCCTGATCCTGATGAAGGCTGGCTTCGATGATGAGTCGATTCTGGCAGCTGCTGTTCTGCACGACGTTGTAGAAGACACGGATCTGTCCATTGAAGATCTGGAAGCGCATTTTTCAGAGGACGTTGTGCAATACGTTCAGGAAATGACAGAAGAAAAAGAGACGGAAGAAGGGGAGAAACGAAGTTGGCCGGATCGCAAGCAAACTCACATTGAAGTGATGCAGCAGGCAGCACTGGGGACAAGAGCCATTGAACTGGCGGACAAGCTTCACAATCTGGAAGCGATGCTGTTTGACTTGCAGACGGAAGACCGGCAGGAATTCTGGGGACATTTTGGAGCCAGTCCCGATGAAATAATACAGTATTATCGTTCGATGATTGAAGCTGCAGGCCAGTCCGATTTTGAATTGAAATCACTGGTAACGAACTGTAACACCCGACTTGAAGAATTGAAAAAGTATCTGCCTTCAGCATGAAGAAGTATGCTGGCACTTTCGGTGTTGCGATGTCTGTTGTTTAATACAGTTGTGTCGACTGCGCTTCTACTGTGATGATATCAGTGACTGGGCAGTGTCTACTGTGTAAAATAGAAAGCGAATGAACCATGCAAGGCAAACAGGAGTATCCCGACTGGTTTCTGTGGTTATGGGAAAAGTGGTTTGTTCTGTTTTTACTGTTGGGAGCTCTGTCTCTGGTTTTTATTGGTGGAGCCGTTTATCTGGATAATCGATTTTCGCAGGTTCAGAATCAGCTTGAGTATGTACCCCCACGAAGTTATCAGCCACCGGATCTTAAAAATTATCAGGCTGACAAATCAGATCTGGAGAAACTGACACGAAGCCAATCTCTATATGTTCCCTGCTATTCACACATCTATTATCACGGCGGCGCTCCGTTTCTGCTGGAAACCACATTGAGCATTCGAAACATTGATCGCAATCAGACAGTCTACATCACTACTATTGATTATTTTGATACCGATGGAAAACTGGTTAAAGCTTATCTAGATCAGCCTATCAGGCTCACTCCGTTTCAGACGATCGAATTTCTGGTAGAAGAGAAAGACAGCACTGGAGGCTCTGGCGCTAATTTTCTGGTTACCTGGAACGCTGGTGAAGGTGTGAACCAACCCCTTGTTGAAACTGTGATGATCGGTACCTCCGGACCTCGTGCGATTGCCTTCAGCAGAACTGCGACACAAATTTCACAAGACGAGGAATGAGTTCTTCTGCAGAATTTGTTTTTCGATAAAACTGGATTTACAGATTTCGTTCCGAATCAGGAATAGAAATTATGATGAGATCGTTGAGTTCTCTTACGCGTTATCTATTGAAAACTCTAATTCATTTCTGAAACGACAAATCCCGAGAGAAGAATCATGCTGCGACTGACTCTGACTGTGTTGATGACTGTGTTGTTAAGCCTGGTGAACAGCAAGGCCACTGCAGAACATCCAAATATCATTGTGATTATGGCGGATGATCTGGGGTACGGTGATGTTTCCTGTTACGGTGCCACAGAACTGAAGACTCCGCATATTGATCGACTGGCTGCAGAGGGGCTGCGGTTTACCAGTGGCTACTGCTCTGCTTCGACCTGTACTCCCACACGCTATTCCTTTCTTACCGGCACTTATGCTTTTCGTGGAAAACGTACCGGAATCGCGCCTCCTAATGCCCCTGCGATTATCAAGCCAGAAACGGAGACCGTAGCATCCATCCTTAAACGTGCGGGCTATACCACTGCCGTGATCGGCAAATGGCATCTGGGACTGGGGAGTGAAGCTGGTCCGGACTGGAATGGACAGCTGAAACCGGGGCCGCTGGAAATCGGTTTCGATACCTGTTTCCTGCTGCCGACCACGAATGATCGGGTGCCTCAGGTCTATGTCAAAGATCATCGAGTACTGAATCTTGATCCTGCTGATCCTTTATGGGTGGGGAGTAAAAAGCCGAGTCCCGATCACCCTACCGGACTGACGCATCGAGAGACGCTAAAGATGGACTGGTCTCACGGGCATAATTCAACTATTCACAACGGTATCAGTCGCATCGGCTTTTATACTGGTGGTCACGCTGCCCGATTTCGTGATGAAGATCTGGCTGACAAGTGGGTAGAGAAATCAGTCGAGTTTATCGAACAGAACAAAGACAAGCCATTCTTTCTGTTTTTTGCCTCGCATGACATTCATGTTCCACGGATGCCTCATGAACGGTTTCAGGGAAAGACGAAACTGGGATTCCGCGGAGATTCCATCTTGCAACTGGACTGGTGTGTTGGTGAATTGATGAAAACGCTGGATCGACTGAAGCTGTCTGACAATACGCTGGTTGTGTTTTGTTCCGACAATGGCCCCGTTCTTGACGATGGCTACAAAGATGGAGCGATCGAAAAGATTGGAACTCATCGCGCAGCGGGACCTTATTCAGGTGGAAAGTACAGTGTTTACGAAGGGGGAACACGAACGCCGTTCATTACCCGCTGGAAAGACCGCATCAAACCAGGAGTGAGCGATCAGATGGTGTGTACGATCGATCTGGCAGCCAGTCTTGCTGCTCTGACAAATCAAAAGCTGCCACAGGAGGGAGTTCTCGACAGTATGAATCGGATTGGAGCCCTGCTGGGAGAACCGGGGGCTACCGGAAGAATCACTCTCATTCAACAAAATAATGGCAATAACGGGACATACGCGCTCCGAAACGGAAAATGGAAATTGCATCGTTACGATAAGCATCAGGCCAGAAATATTATCGTTGAAACGGAACTGAGTAATACATCGGTTCCCCGCTATCAACTGTTCGATCTGGAACAGGATCCGGCTGAAAAACGGAATGTCATCGAACAGAATCCGAAACTCTCGGCAGAGCTAAAGCGGGAGTTGGATGACTTCATCAGTCGGGGTAGCAGTCGGCCTGGCGCAATGGTAAATTCCACAAAATGACTGTAGCATGCGGACAGCTATGAGGCAGAACATTCGATGTCGTTTTAAAACAGTGGTGTCTTCATTTGTGAATTCAGTTCATTCCTGCGTGTTTGCAACTCGTTTAATTTGTCTATCTGCTCGGTAGAGAGATTCCTTTTGATCTTTGGCGAGGTTTTAAAGTTCCCAGACTGGCTTATCGCAGTTCCCGCGCAGCTGAACGATCTTCCATTCACCGCTACGAAGTGCGGTGCTGCGGCCCTGTCGCCAGAAAAAATCAGAGTTTGGTAAGTCCATTTTCTGTTTCAGCAGGAACGGAACGAGATGACAGCCATCCAGATTATGAGGGAGGGGGCACCGGCGAGTGTCGCACAAGTAGAGAAAATATCCAAACTGCTGACTGGAGCATTGATTGTCTGTTTTGACGCGCGTGTGCCTGTCCAGCGCATCAGAAAGGGGACACGCAATCCTCCTTCATACATACTGCCTCTTTCGCCTCGTAAGGGGAGATTACTGGAAGTCAATTCCCGGGTGGGGCTACCATTATCGCTGAGGAAGATAATGAGCGTTTTTTGCTCCAGACCCAACTGTTGAACCTGTTTGAGAATCTTTCCGTTACTTTGATCCAAAGATGAGAGCATGGCTGTAAAGATGCGTCGATGGATGTCTTCGATCTGTGTAAAACGCTGCATGTCTTCCTTTTTCCCCTGCAGTGGACTATGAACGGCATTGTAAGCGAGATACAGAAAAAGGTTTGCCGTGGTGGCGGTCAATAAAACTGACGGTCTCGCGTGAGAAAGCATCAGTCAGATATTCGGATTCAGTTTCAGGCTGTCCGTCTCGAATGAGGGGATTGTTGGCATCATAATCGGGCTCGTCGGTAAGGAACGCGATGATGTTTGGTGGCTCTGCTGCAGGCAATGTGTTGAAATTGAAGATCAGAACGAAGTAGAGGGCGAGTAATGCAAGTGGTTTCATAATTGTTCCAGCATTATATGAATGTATTTAACAGAATACACAAACTGAGAAATGAAATTCAGATTCTTGATAGTGATTCGCAAAAGGAAGATTTCCACGAATATAGTTTAATTCGACAGGACTCGATTTACGGAGTGGGGGGAGTGTTCTGGGCTGTGACTGGAGAGGTCATCGCTGAGAGCTTATACTGATTTCCGTTAACCGAAGTATTTAGATCTCATTGAAACGAATCAATCGATACTGGAACTGAAACATGCCTTTACTGGGAGCACACCAGTCCATTGCTGGTGGATACTATAAAGCCGTCGATACGGCAGCCACATTTGAAATGGATTGTGTCCAGATCTTTACGAAAAATAACAATCAATGGCGGGCCAAGCCGCTGACTGACAAGGATGTTAATCTATTTCGAGAACATCTGGAGACGACTGGAGTCGGGCGCCCTTGTTCTCATATGAGTTACCTGATCAATCTGGCCAGTCCGAAAGATGAACTTTGGAATAAATCGATTGATGCCGTTGTTGTGGAACTGCAACGTGCCGAAGCATTGGGACTGGAAGGTGCTGTGATGCATCCGGGGAGCTTTGTGACTTCCAGTGAAGAAGAGGGGCTGGCTCGCATTGTGACCGCCCTCGATCGGATCCACGAGGAGACCGAGGGATTTCAAGCACAAATCTGGCTGGAAACCACAGCCGGCCAGGGATCGAACCTGGGCTTCCGATTCGAACAGCTGGCCTATATGCTGGACCAGGTTCAGGACAGGGAGCGACTGGGAATTTGCGTAGATACCTGTCATATCTTTGCTGCCGGATATCCGCTGATCAAAAAGTCGGAATATAAGTCAACCATGACTGAACTGGACGAGATTATTGGCTTTGATCGTATCCGAGCCTTCCATTTAAATGACAGCAAATGTGAATTTGGCAGCCGCAAGGACCGCCACGAAAATATTGGTCGTGGTTTTCTTGGATTGGAACCGTTCCGTCATCTGTTAAATGATCCTGTATTTCAAGACCGTCCGATGTATCTGGAAACCCCTAAGGATGAAGAAGATGGGGTGCCTCTGGATCAGATCAATATGGATACACTGCGTTCACTTTGCAAAAGCTGATCGATTTCTGAAAAGACTGGTAAATTCCAAAATACCCTCTCATGCGATTAAAATCGCCCAGTCGATATAGGGTAACAGGCAATTGGTCGAGTGCTGTTGCGCGCTCGATGAATCAGCTTCCCTGAACCTCAACCCCCCATTGAGGTTACTACCCGCGACCCAAGCAGAAGATCGGTCCTCGTCTAGATCTCTGCAAGCAGATGACAGGATTTGTCGTTGTGAAGATCGGCCTACTAAATCAAAATCTACCAACGGTATCTTTTTCTCTGGTACTGTTGAGTTGCATCACCGCTGGTTGCCTGAGTCAATCTGCAGAAATGATTTCACAGCAAAATGGGAAAGCAAACGAGGCGCTGGTCGCATCAAAATCCAGCAGCAGCTTTAACTATTTTGCGCTAAAAGAAGATAAATCAAAGGAAGAAGTGTCTGCAAAGGTTAAAATCAGTGGCACTTCCCCCGTTGATGAATTAGAGGATCCTACCCCAATAGAGCTGACGTCACACTCAACCCCTGCAGAGAAGCAGCAGGCTGAAGGAAATTCATCACAGCAATCTTTACACAAACCTGTCACCGGTCTCTCAGAAAACTGGCGATCAAAATCATTAATTGCATCGGCAAAACGGTATCCAGCTGAGATTGCCAAAAAATTCGATCAGAAGACCGAACGGCTCAGACAGGCATCCAGTTCAATATCTCAGGGAATTAGTTCGGGAATTCAACATATTTCGAACGAAGCGCCTGTGGATAAAGTAGCAGAGCAGGATCAGTCTCAAGGGTCGTCCACGGGGAGGAAAACGCAGAACAACTCAAATTCTGCTAATACACTTGCTAATGCCAAAGAAGTTGATCGCCTGCTCGCGGAGTCAAATCAACAGAATATACGAGCAGAACTGACGGAATTGGCAAAAGATCTGCATCAGGATCTGGATCAGACCGCGCCTGCTTTTGAGGATGTGAACCAGGAAATGCGGAGATTGCAAATTAACTCCATTATGGATCGCGCCCGACGTGAACTGGGTGAGAAAAACTATGAGTATGCAGGATTTCTGGCAACGCAGGCATTAGAGTCGAGTTACCGGGGGCATGTTGCCTTTGGCCTGGATGAAGAATCGCCCCAAATGCTGCTGGAGAAAATTAAAAAAGAGGTCAGCTCGATTCCACCGACTGAAGTAAAACGTGTTGAGCATGCAGAACCGGGAGCAAAATCGAACAGTGGTCAGTCGGTTCCTAATTTTCAATTTACTCCATCGCGTGTTCATCCCTTAAGACGCCGGGCAGCGAATCAACCTGAAATCCAGGAAACTCAGCCGAAAGTCAAAACTGGTGGCAGCGATGAACTACCTCTGATTGTCCCTCGAAATCTGGGGCTACAGCCTCAGAAAATTCAGATCCAACCACGTCAAGCTGAAATCAAACAGAAAGCACCTCGCTCTGGCGGTATATCACTGGAACCACCCTCTTTTGATTCTCAGCCCGAAGTAGAACTCGACGTACCACCTGTAAAGAGAATTGAGCAGAAAAAAACCGATACAGTGGGCTCTGCTCCTGCTTTAAAGCTGGAACTGGAAGATGTTCCCGATGAACTACCAGCTAAAATTCAACTGAGTGGACCTGAGGCGATGACTGAACAACCAGTTATTGAAGAGAAGAGGTCGACCGGCCCACAGTTGATGTTACCCAAGCTGCCTGCGGTGCCAGGAGATTTAACTTCACATGTCACACCCGGGCGGGATACCTCTGCTGCTCCTGTGAATTTTCGTTCAAAAATTCAGGGAGCCCGTCAGGACCAGACATTAAAGAATCTCCAGGAACAAAATTCCAGTGGAGTGCGTTCTCAGGCTCAGACCAGCCTGACTTTAGATGAGATCGAGTGGGATCTGGAAGAGCGAAAGAGGCCGAGTCGCACAGCTGGTTGGTGGGGAATGCCCGCACTCTTGATGATTGCTGGAGGTGCAATCATTTTACTGCTGTTGTCTATTATCGTCATCCTGCTCAAACGCGGAACAGGTTCCAGCTGAGTAGCATGGAATCTGGACACCCGCAAACAGTGGAAGAAGTATTGGTCTGAACAGAGATCTGTATCAGGTTAATTTTCTGGCTTCGTGATGAACTCGCCTCCGCTGATAAACATTCCGTTCTCACACGGGGTGCACCACATGATTTGCACACGATACTCAAATTCGCGTGTTTCACTGGCCAGCTTTACATTGACTTCACCCGGATTCAGCATGCCTTTATGCAGCAGTCCAAGTCCCTGACGGCTGATTTCCCGCGTCATGGCTGAAATGGTATTGCCACGCGCTGTTTTGACTTCAGCTGGTACTGAGAGCTCCAGTCGATCTACATCGCGAATGTTAACGGAATCGCTCTTACCAAAACTTTCCAGTACATGTTTCAGGTCGTCCATCGTGGGACGGCTCCAAGGGGTTTCTTCCATTGAATCTACTCCTGCTATGAAGTCATTTTTCAAGTGTTGATTCGTGATCTGCTTCGAATCTGATATTGAAATATAGAATATAAAAATAATTGAGGAGTTCCTTAGTTTCAGATTCCCGGTGGAACTCGATTCGGAATGGGCTCTGGTGAAACGTGTGGGGGTTCGTCCAGATTCGGCGATTGTGATAGTTAAACCCTGACAGTTATAACGCCAGGCGAACTCACAGAGGGTCAGCAATGCGTAGGTGTTGTAGTGGTTATCCACCCTGTGAAGGTGCGAGTTGTAACAGTCATTCCAAAGGCACCAGCTGATTCTGCTATAACGCCTGAGGATTGGAAATTCCGAATGACGCTCTATTCGTTGGCGGTTCGATATTAAACTGTGATGGTCGCAGTAATTAATAGTTCTAATCAAGGTGGCCGTTTTTTTGTATTACTTCCAGTGATCCATGAACGTGTGCGGACCATTGATTTCTTAGAAATGTGTACTTGAACTGACTCAAGCAAGAGAAAGCAGATTGATCTACCAAACCTTATGATGATCTCTTCCTTCTATAAAAAATACAGCAGGCAACTAATCTGGGGCGTTTTTTGTACGCTGCCGATTCTGACATTTCTGGCAGAGTTATTGCCTTCGAATAATGATATCGAAACCTGGTTGCCTAAAGATTCCGATGTGCGAATCGTCTATGATCGATTCAAAGCAGAGTTCGGAGCGGAAGAAGTTGTGCTCGTTGCTGTACAAGGCGGACTGGGTCAACCGTCACTGGTGGAAGCGACGGCCGGTCGTATCGAAGCGTTACCAACTGTCAGACAATGCTGGACCCCCGAGCGACTCAAGACGATCCTGAACGAATTTAAGGTGGAGCCAGAAGAAATTGATCATCGGCTGAACGGGCTGTTGATGAATTCCGAGAAGAATGTAGCAGGCATTCTGGTGCTGCTTTCTGACACAGGAATTAAGAACCGGGCCGGGACGGTACAGGGGATTCGCGAAAAGCTGGAATACAACCAGTTAACCGGAAACGAAGTTCAACTGGCGGGTGCTCCTGTTGTGATTGCAGAACTGGATCGGCTAGGGAGTCAGAAGAACAATAAAAAGTTCTTTATCATCACGTTACTGATCAGCCTCGGTCTGTTGTATTATTCTTTCCGGGAGTGGAAGAAAACACTGGCAACCCTGGGATTAACTATCTGGGCCATCAACCTTACAACTGCGATGATTTATCTGGGCGGTGGAGAAATGAATTTCATTCTCGGTGCCCTGTCAGTCATGGTAATGGTCTTTACACTGGCGATCTCAATTCATGTGCATCACTATGTTGCCAGTTGTATCGACGATCCAGATCCCTTGTCGGCTGCGTTAAAAATCGCCTGGAAGCCCTGCGTACTGGCAACATTGACCACGACGATTGGTCTATTTTCCTTAACTGTCAGTGAAATCGGGCCTGTGATTCAGTTTGGGTATGCTGCCTCAGTCGGGACATTTGTGTCGCTGATTACGGGGCTGGGACTGACACCCGCTGTATTAACACTGTGGCCCATAGACCCGAAAACGGTTCACGCTGGGGAACAACGCTGGAGTTTTCATCGCTGTGCAAACTGGCTGATCGACCATTCCGGACGCGTTTCTTTCGCGACAATTATCCTGGTAATGATTACGGGAGTGGGGCTGTTCAGTCTGCGAACGAAAATCGATCCGCTGGATTTTCTGCCAGCAGAGGGACGCGTTATTCAGGATGTGCGTGCTGTTCAAAATAACCTGACGGAACTCGATTCCATCGAAGCGATTGTCGACTTCGGGGATGCAGAGATTCCTTTCATCAAAAAAGTAGAGCATATCTGCAAGCTGGAAGCACTTATTCAGCAGCATCCCGCTGTACGACATACAATGTCTTTGGCCAGTTTTTTTCCGAAGCAGTTTCCTGAGAGTCCCTTCGAGACCGCCCGACTGTTATCTCATGCACAGTCGGCTCATGGAGACAACGATTTCACTTCAGATGGCGAACGACTCTGGCGGATTTCAGCGCGAATCAGCAGCGACGCCGATCTGCCACAGGATCAGGTGTATGATGAACTCGCCGTCATGATCGATGATCCCAATGTGATTTTGACAGGAGTAGCACCCCTGCTGAGGCGGGCACAGAACCAGATCTTTACCGGGTTCTGGGAAAGTTTCTCGATGGCGTTTGTGATCATTACTGTGGTGATGATCGTTTCTCTCCGGTCCATTAAGGCCGGGCTCGTGGCAATGGTGCCGAATCTAACCCCGATTTGTATCGTGTTTGGTATACTGGGCTGGTATCAGATTCCCATTGATATTGGCATCATGATGACAGCCAGTATCGCGTTAGGGATTGCTGTGGACGGTACCTTCCATTTTCTCGTACGTTACCAGAGTCAGTATCGTCTAACCGGAAGTTCAGCGCAGGCATCACGGGATTCTCTGCTGATGACAGGCGAACCGATTTTTACAGCGGCCGTCATTACGGGAGCAGGTATGCTGGCCCTCACGTTAAGTAATTTTGTTCCGACCGCCCGATTCGGATATATGATGACGTCTCTACTCGTAGCAGCTTTGGTCGGTGACCTGGTATTACTTCCCTGTCTGCTGGCATTGCGACCGGAAAAATCCGAGGATCAGAATGATACTGATCACACAGACAGGGAACAATCTTTTCAAGGTCAGCAGCACGCCCCTCATTTCCTCAAGCAGCAGCTGGAAACGAAAGATCAGTCTGGGAAAGCAGTTGCATAATTTCTTTTCCTGCCCTGGTTCAATTGCTGGGGTAATCTGATGGCTTTTCCTGACCCCTAGATTGATATATGAAGACAGTTCATTATCATTGAGGGTCCCTCGACCCAAGGCGGGTTCGCTTCTGAAGAACAGCAGGTCCATTCAACTTCTTTTTTCCTGAATTGATCTACGAGATCGTACACTCAGAAGCATTGCAGACACCAGTTATAACATCACGACTCACTCTAACTTTCAGATCACAGCGGAATACAACATGGGATTTCATCTGATTACAGGTGCTACAGGATTACTAGGCAGATATTTAATTCGAGACCTGGCTTCTGCAGGGGTTCCGCTTGCTGTCCTGGTTCGTCCCACGCGGCGAATGACCGTCGATCAGCGTATTGACATGATTATGGCGTTCTGGGATGAGCACCTGGGGCGTGAATTACCTCGCCCCATGGTATTGGAAGGTAATATTAATGAAGAAAATCTCGGGTTAAGTGCTGAGCATCTGGCATGGGCGACAGAGAATGTTGATCGCATTCTTCATTCAGCAGCCAGCCTTTCCTTTTACAGCACCAGCCATGAAAGTGAGCCCTGGCGCTCCAATGTAGGGGGAGTGCAAAAAGTTCTCGACTTCTGTAAGACGGCAAATATTAAAAAATTTGACCATGTATCAACGGCGTATGTCTGTGGTCTACGATCCGGTAAGATTATGGAATCGGACGTTGATGTCGGACAGGAATCCGGGAATGATTACGAGCGAAGCAAGCTGGAAGCAGAGCTGATGGTACGGAGTGCAGAGCATATTGAATCTCTCACCGTCTTTCGTCCGGCGATCATTATTGGTGATTCCAAGACTGGTTTCACCAATACGTTTCATGGTTTTTACGCTGCCTTGCAACTGGGGCACACATTAACCCAGATGCAGTCACCAGATGAAACCGGACGCTATTACGCGAAATCACGTTTTACATTGAATGGGGATGAGTCCAAAAACCTGATTCCCGTAGACTGGGTTTCTGCAGTGATGTCTCATATCATTACTCACCCCAAGCTTCATGAAAAGACATATCATCTGACACCACTGCATCCCGTGCAATCTCGTCTTGTGCATGATGTTCTGGAAGCGACCTGTAATTTCTATGGGTCAGAATTTGCCGGTGCAGGGGTTGAACTGGACGATCCTACCGAAGCAGAACGACTCTTCTACGACCATATCCGCGTCTATAATTCCTACTGGCGGGATGATCCCGTATTTGACAGTACGAATACTCAAACAGCGGCACCCCATCTGCCTTGCCCGCACGTGGATCGCGAGCTGTTGACGCGCCTGTCACAGGCCGCCATTGATATGAACTTCAGCTGGAACGACCGCACGCCACACCGTTTTGAGGTCAAGTAGCCCAGGGGTTATTCATACGGGGCTTCGGATTGCTTGGCGGTTCAGGCGATGGAACTTCTTCCGTTGGGACTTCTATAGCCTGTGGTTGGGGAGGAGGCAGGGGTTCGTCTTTCCGTTGAACCACTTTGTCCAGGATGCCGTTTACAAACTGAGAAGAATTCGCGCTACCGAATTCTCGTGCCAGCTCGACTGCTTCATCAATTACAACCGGAGTAGGTGTGTCCGTGTGTAACAACTCGTAAGAGCCCAGTCTGAGAATATTTCGGTCAGTGACCGCCATCCGTTTGAGGGTCCAGTTTTCAGCAACTCTAATGATATGCTCATCAAGTTGCTGTTTGTACTCCATGACGCCTGTAAACAGCTCCCATGCGAAGGTGCGTGTCGTTTTATTACGTCCATGCTCTTCGATCATCTCGCGGATCTCATTGATAGAGATATCCGGGTTCAGATCGATCTGATAGAGCATTTGAACGACTAAGAATCGCGCCTGTTTTCGCAAGGACATGGGAATTTCGCTAGTATAGAAAGAGGATGTTATTTAGGTCATTAAAAGTCATGTCGTCAGTGACGACAGAGTGGTGTCTGCAGTTTTTCTTACGCCTGGCTCTGATCAATTGATTGTAAGAGATTGACCATTTCAATGGCAGCCAGGGCGGCTTCTCCACCTTTGTTACCAACTTTTCCACCAGCACGATCCATCGCCTGTTCCATCGTCTCGCATGTCAGCACACCAAACAGCACGGGCACACCACTTTCCTGGCTGCTCCGCATGATGCCTGCTGCAACCTGATGATTAATATAATCATGGTGCATTGTGCTTCCCTGAATCACGGCACCCAGACAGCAGACAGCCTGGAACTTACCACTTTTGGCCAGTCGGTCCGCCACGAGGGGCAGCTCAAATGAGCCGGGAACCCAGAGTACAGTGATATTTTCTTCGGAACCGCCATGACGACGAAACGTCTCCAGGGCGCCTTCGAGCAGTCTGCGCGTAATCAGCTCATTCCAGCGGGAAACGACAATCGCGAAACTCGCTTCACGAACCAGTAAATCGCCTTCAATCAGTTTATGCTTCATCGGGGGGGTAACTTATCAATCTTCAGTAAAAACAGCGGTCAACAGAACGGGGAGTGTCAGTCTTTGAACCGGAAATTCGGTCTTCCCGCGGTTCAATACTGACTAAGATAACAACGTACTTATGAGTCTCAACAGACTGTACTCTGCCGGCAGCAGATTAGCCCAGGTTCATACTCAATAAAAATTCTTCATTTGTCTTGGTACGACGCATACGGGTGGTGAGCAGCTCCATGGCATCTACCGGGTTCATATCATTGAGTACACGTCTGAGTATCCAGACTCGGCGAAGTTCTTCCTCATCCATCAGCAGTTCTTCGCGGCGTGTTCCCGATTTATTGACATCAATTGCCGGCCAGATGCGTTTTTCAACCATTCTGCGATCCAGATGCAATTCGGTATTACCAGTTCCTTTAAACTCTTCAAAGATGACTTCATCCATGCGGCTACCAGTATCAACCAGTGCAGTCGCAACAATGGTCAGGCTGCCTCCTTCTTCCACATTCCGGGCTGCACCGAAGAACCGTTTGGGATGCTGTAATGCATTTGCATCCACACCACCGGAAAGAATTTTTCCGGAGTGCGGGACTTCGGTGTTCCAGGCACGGGCGAGACGGGTAATCGAATCGAGGAAGATGACAACATCTTCGCCATATTCCACCATGCGTTTGGCTTTTTCAATGACCATTTCCGATACCTGAATATGGCGGCTCGGTGGTTCATCAAAGGTACTGCTGACGACTTCGCAGCGATCGCCGCCTACCTGACGTTCCATGTCGGTCACTTCTTCAGGGCGTTCGTCAATCAGTAAAATGAAAACATAGGCATCGGGGTGACTTCCGAGCACGCATTTTGCCATTTCCTGCAGCATGACAGTCTTACCGGCACGAGGAGGCGAGACAATCAGGCCACGTTGTCCCATACCGACGGGAGCAATCAGGTCCACGATTCTGGTACTCAGATTGCCTGCAGACGAGGAAAGTCTGAGACGTTCTTTAGGATGCAGCGGAGTCAGATCATCGAAGAAGACCTTGGTTGTCAGGATCTCCGGATCACAGCCATTCACGGCTTCTACCCGCAGCAAAGCGAAATATCGTTCGTTCTCTTTGGGAGGTCGAATCTGGCCGGCAACGATCGCTCCCGTTCGCAGGCCAAAGCGGCGAATCTGGCTGGGAGAGACATAAATATCGTCGGGACAGGGGAGGTAGTGATAATCGGGGCTGCGAAGGAAACCAAAACCATCCGGCAGGATTTCCAGAGTTCCTTCTCCAAACATCAGGCCATTGACTTTGGTCCGCTCTTTCAGGATTTTGAAGATCAGATCCTGTTTTTTGAGTCCCGTATATTCTGTGAGGTTCTCTTCTTTCGCCAGCTGCATCAGATCTTTCATCGTCAGTTTTTGCAGGTCGGCGATGTGAATCTCACTCTGTTTGATTTTCTCGTACCGTTCATCTGCTGCTCTGGTAATGGCAGATTCGCGCTGATTCCGCGTGACTGGTTTTTCCCGTTTGGAGTCTTGATCCAACTCGCTGATATTTTTTGAAGCCACTGTTCCGTCATTTTCAGATGTCTGAAGTTTTATGGATTTGGCCATAGTGAATGCTTTCCGAATTACAAAATTTAGTGAGATGAAGTCGTGTGGAGTTCTGGAATCAATATAGATGTGTTGAACGCGAAGATTAATAAACCTCTGGAAAGGTACTCTGACTGAAAAGGGATCAGTGGATGTTTATGAATTCATCAAGGATGAGTTTTCTTACTTTTAGTACGGATACTAACCAGAGATGTTGATGAGACACTTTCAGTTCGTGATTTAATCTGTCATTTTCTGATTTAGAATGGAATCGATGAATTTCGAAAGCTCAAGACCAGCAGATTTCAGGTCCTGTCCATTATGGATCACACCATTTGCCAGATTACGTTTTTCTGAGAGAGGCAGTTGGTGTTTCTCCCGATTTATTAACTCTGTTTCTGACCAACCCCGGTTTTCAGTGACTCGTTTGAGGCGTTGCTCGAAAGGGCAGTCGATATATACGATTTGATCACACAACTCTCTCCAGCCCGCTTCTATGATCACGGCGGCATCGACCAGGATAACATCGACCTGATTCAGAGACCGGGCCGCTTGAATTTCCTGTTCCAGCCTGCGATGGATTACAGGGTGGACTATGGATTCGAGTTGTTTTAATGATTTTTGATGTTGTTTTGATTCTCCAAAAACAAGTCTGGCTAGTTCAGATCGAGAAATCTCTCCCCGAGCATTGAACACCACAGATCCAAACTGCTCTCGAATTTTCTCTTGAATATCAGGTAATTCAAGTACCTCATGTCCAATCCGATCTGCATCTATGACGAGAGCAGGCCGAAGCGATTTGACTTTATTGGCAACCGCACTTTTGCCTGATCCGATCCCTCCAATCAGGGCTAATGTGGGAATGAATGTATGACGAGACACAAGATGGTTGTGACAACTTGCAATGGTGGAAAATGGTTTGTTTACACATTCCTTCGCAACAGAAACTTACCACACAGGATGTTTATGATTGCTGAATCCCTTAGCAACTGGTAGATGAGACACATAGGCGTGCATTAATATCGTTACCGATGGCGTACAGGTTGTCAACAAAAAAAAGGAAAGAACACTACTTTACACTTAAATTTTATATTTCAGTCGGACAGGTCTCAAATCCTCAATCAATGCTCCCAGTTCTGTTGAATATTCCGCTCAAAATTTAAGTTATGTTCAGTAATTATTACGGCTGGGTAATTTGCAGGGAGCTCTGTTCCAGCCAGTTGAGTCCGCTAGACATATCCACAATCAGAGGAACTTCGAGGTCCATGGCTGATTCCATCTCTTCCCGTACGATCAGGCCCAGAGTGTCCAGCGCGATGAGCGGAACTTCGAATACCAATTCGTCGTGGATCTGCATGAGCATGCGGCCTGGATGCTGTTCCTGTTTGATGCGATCGCTGACATTCAGCATTGCCTGCTTAATCAAGTCGGCGGCAGATCCCTGAATAACGGTGTTGATCGCAGTTCTTTCGGGCATGTTGAGCTGTTTCTGTACGCCTCCCCGGACCCCCTGGATCTCTCGTTTTCTGCCACAGATCGTGCTCACGAAATTATGTTTTGCACAATCTTCGAGGATCTGATCCAGAAATTCTCTGACACCCTGGTACCTGGCAAAATAGTCTTCGATGAATCCAGCAGCTTCAGATTGAGGAATACCAATGGCTTCTGACAAGCCAAATGGGCTCTGACCATAAATGACACCGAAGTTGACGGCTTTCGCGGTACGGCGCATGTCACTGTCAACCTGTTCGTGGGGAACACGAAAAATGTCGGAGGCAACGGCGGTGTGAATATCCGCGCCTTCGCGGAACGCCTGGCTCAGTGCGACATCTTGACTCAGGTGAGCCAGGACCCGGAGTTCAATCTGTGAGTAATCGGCACAGAGCAGCCTCCAGTTCTCATCCTGGGGGATAAATGCTTTGCGAATCTGTCGTCCTTCTTCTGTTCGAACCGGGATGTTCTGCAGATTGGGATCACTCGAACTCAGTCGGCCTGTGGCGGCTACGACCTGATTAAAGCTGGCATGAATTCGACCTGTTTCTGGATTTACAAGATCCGGCAGCGCGTCCAGGTAAGTGCTCTTCAGCTTGGAGAGATGTCGATGTTCGGTGATTTTGGCGGGCAGCGCATGCAGCGGTGCGAGCTTCTCCAGTACGCTCTGATCCGTACTGGGGCCGGTCTTTGTTTTTTTGAAAACGGGTAAATTCAGTTCATCGAATAACACCGTGCGAAGCTGCAGTGGGGAAGCAATGTTGAATTCATGCCCCGCCATTTCGTGGATTTCGCTGATCAGAGTCAATAACCGTTTCTCAAGCAGTTGGCTCTGCTGCTTCAGCTCTGTAATATCGACTTTGATTCCGGTAAATTCCATTTCGGCCAGAATGGGAATGAGCGGACGTTCGAGGTCCCAGTAAAGATCCCATAATCCAGCGTGTTTGAGTTCTTCCTGCAGGATTCTGGAAAGCTGCCAGGCGATTTCCGCATCTTCGACAGCATATTCGGCAACTTTATCGACATCGACTTCGAACATCTTTTTCTGCTGTTTGCCGGAGCCAATCAACTCGGAGATAGGGATCATGGTATGGTTGAGATACCGCTCTGACAGTTTGTCGAGACTGTGTCCTCGT
Organism: Gimesia sp.; assembly: GCF_048262075.1. Lineage (GTDB taxonomy): Bacteria > Planctomycetota > Planctomycetia > Planctomycetales > Planctomycetaceae > Gimesia. The sequence continues at coordinate 24,101 of NZ_JBLXFK010000003.1, read as the reverse complement.
TCCCCGGCACTGATCAGGTAGCTGGCCACCATGGGGTCGATGCTGATTCCCTGCAGGAAGACCCCTGCACGCATCAGTACGACCATGTCATATTTAATATTCTGATTAGTGATCAGGATTTTGGGATCTTCCAGGATCGGTTTCAGATGTTCCAGAACATAGGAGGGATCCAGGGCCGACTGGCCTGAGGGGCCTTCGACAGGAATATAGAATCCGCGGTGTCTTTCCCAGCTGATAGCCCAGCCCACAATATCCGCTTCTGCCGGCTTTAATCCTGTCGTTTCCAGGTCAACACAGAATTCGTCCTGTTCTTTGAGCAGTGTAAGGAATTTCTCAAACGCGGATTTACTGTCGATAGTTTCACGGACCCGTTCCACAGGTTCCGCGGGGGCTTTGGTCGAGGGCTCTTTCTTCACCTCTTCAGCGAAGCGGCGGAATCCAAAATCAACGAATAGCTGATGTAACCGTTCGCGGTCAGGGTGTGTCAGCCGGGAGGCTTCCCAGTCGATATCGAGGTCCAGTGACTGATTCAGCGTAACCAGTTCTCTCGACATGCGGGCCTGATCGGCGAATTCTTTCAAGTTTTGTTGTAGTTTCGGCCCTTTTGCTTTGTCCGCATTGGCCAGAACACCTTCCAGGGTTCCAAACTGTTCGATCAAAGTTTGCGCCTTTTTGGGACCAACCAACGGTACTCCAGGGATGTTATCTACACTGTCGCCGACCAGAGATTGGAAATCAATCACCTGGTCAGGTCGGACGCCCCAGTCGGCCTGAACCGCTTCCGCATCCATAAACTGATTTTTGCGTATATTGTACAGGCGAATGGCTTCATTGATGAGTTGTCTGGCATCTTTGTCATTGGTGACGATTGTGGTTTCAATCCCTTTTTCATTCGCCAGACGGGCAATGGTCGCAAAAACATCGTCCGCTTCCCAGCCGGGACATTCGATGACGGGGACCTGAAACCCTTTGACGACGTCCATGATATGGGGGATTTGCGGAACCAGATCTTCAGGCATCGCAGAGCGATTGGCCTTATATTCCGGATAGAGATCGTTACGAGTGCCTGGCCCACTGGAGTCCATGGCAAAGATTAAATAGTCGGGTGAGTGCGTTTTGATAATGTTCAGGATATCGCGGGTGATGCCGAATATGGCATTGGTGGGCTGTCCCGTGGGGCCGGTCATTGCCGGCACAGCATGAAAAACCTGAAATACCAGAGAAAACGTATCAATGATGTAAAGTGTTTCTTTCATAAAGATTTAGCTTTACCTGAAATTTTAAAAAGGGATTGCCGAAACAGGAAACATGCAGATGTTGTATTTTCAATGAGGAGCAGATGCGGTTGAGTCAGTCAGCGACTCTGCGGCCTGCCCGGTTCATTATTGGTGAGTGTGGCGCTGACCGCCATCAACAGACCAGTGGAACTCAAAACTCAATGAAATCTTTTCGTCTTGTTGCCAGAGAACTCCGGGTTACTGGTGTTTTGTGTAGTCTATGAGAGGACAAGTCAGAGGAGAAGTGCAAGAACGAATTCTCTGCACACTAAGTAGAATCAGAATGCTGCTTGACACTGGTTTTTCTGCATTTAGAATAAAGTAAAGCAGGATGCTGGTTTTTCAATTTTTCAGAATTATCTCTACACCGGCTCTCCGAGGCTCCTCAGAGCCTGTAATGGAGCATGGCTGAAAATCTTTTACACATCAGACGCGAACCGCCAGGGTGCTGAACTGCACCAGATTGTCACTTTGAATATCCTTAAGGTTTTAAAACATGGCTGCCAGTAAACCAACTGCTGTTCACTTTTCATTGATCTTTTTTGTCATGACCACCCTGATTGGTGGTGTGGCTGCTTATCTGGGGTATTCAGATCTGGCAGAAGCGAATGTGAAACTGGATCAGGCTCAGAAAGATTCGCAGCGCGATGGCGTTGCCGTTCGCAAGCTTGATGAAGAACTGCAGGCTCTCAAAAAGCTGATCGGTAACGAGCAGGAAGATGTGGGGCTGGATAATAAAACTCCCAACACAGTGATTGGTGCCACCGAACTGGATATTAAAACTCATGCTGACGTTCTGGCCGAGCCCACAATCAAGAATACACTGATCAAGCTTTCTTCCCAGTTGAACCAGACCAAAACCGAGCTGGCTGCCGAGCAGAAAGCGAAAAATGATCTGGAAGCCGCTTTGCAGCAGCTCAAGAGCAATATGGACAAGAAGGTTGATGAGCACCGCAAGGCCCGTGACAGTTCTGAAAAAGACCTGGCTGACACACAGAAAGTCAAAGAAGAAGAAGTCGGTGCAAAGGATCAGCAGATCGCTGCCCTTCAGAAAGAGAATGAAGAAATTCTGATCGAGCTGGATCAACTGCGCGAAACCAATGCGAAAACCATTAAGGATCTGGAAAACAAAAACAATACCTATGCCAGCCTGATTGATACGCTTCGCAGCCGTCTGGACCAGGTTCAGAAGCACAGTTTTGAAGTACCCGATGGCGTGGTTCGTACCGTTGATAATAGTACAGGAGTTGTCTGGATCAATCTGGGCGAAGCTGATCGTCTCCCCAAGCGAATGACTTTCAGTGTTTATCGCAAAGCACATCAGGGAATCGGTCGCGGTGAAGAAGATATCATTGGTGCCATCGAAGTGACCAAGATTCTGGGGCCTCACTTGTCGGAAGCCCGGATTGTAGGCGATGACATTTATCAGCCCATCAGCCCTGGCGATCCCATTTATACGCCACTCTGGGGAGTCGGACGTCCGGAGACCTTTGCCATTTCAGGGATTATTGATCTGGATGGCGACGGTAAATCTGATATGGATCTGTTGAAACGCGTGATTGAGAATGCCAATGCCAAAATTGATAATCAGGTTACTGAAAATGGAGAACGTATTGGTGACGGATTGACCGTGCATACGAAGTTCCTGGTCATCGGTCAATCACCAGATGTCGAATCAGCTAAAACTGACGAACAACGTGATAAAATGCAGGACCTGCTGGCCAAGATGAAGGAGATTCGTGAAGAAGCCCGTTTGAAAGCAGTGCGTGTGATCGGGATCAATGACTTCTTAAGTTATATCGGTTACAAGCCACAGCGACGTTTGTTTGTGCCGGGCTCCGGAGTGAAATCTCCCCTTAAGCAGGGGGCAAAAGTTACCGGTGTGAATGACTCTTCTTCAGGCTCAGTCTCTCAGGTCTTCACTCGAAGTAAGCGTCTGAAACAGCAGACTTCTTCAGGTCAGACATCCAAGGCATTTGGAACGGGCAAATAAACCTGTTTCAAACGAGTTGATATTCAGATGAAAAAAACCGCGGTTGCCTGATAGCGACCGCGGTTTTTTTGTAGCTGTTACCCTGACTTTCAGGCTGCAGTCAGAGTTTACGCTTTCTGCTGTCTGGGTTTCCCCTTTGATTTGAAACGCTTGCGTTTCGGGGCACCTGATTCAGTCTGATCAAATCGGGAGATACGTAACTGTTGTCCGGAGACCCAGACGTTTTTCAATGCCCGGAAGATATCACGAGGCATCCCTTCCGGTAGATCAACCGTACTGTACTCATCAAAGATATTGATGCGGCCGATGTATTGGCTGTCCAAATTAGCTTCGTTGGCAATCGCGCCAACAATATTACCCGGTTTGACGCCATGGCTGCGTCCGACCTGCACGCGGAAGCGTTCCATGCCTTCCTCGGGGGCTTCGTTGGTTGCTCGTTCCCGTTTAGGAGCGAACACTTTCTCCTTCGTGAATTCTTTGTCCTTCGAGAAACGGCGTTCCGAATTGAACTGAGGTTTACCGGAATTATCCCGTTGTCTGTTTGGAGTTTCACGACGTGTCGTTTCTCTCTGTGGCGTATCTTTGAGAAACAGCGGACGTTTTCCCTGGAACATACAGGCCAGGGCAGCGGCGATATCGATCTCCGAACGTTCTGATTCTGCTTTGAATTCACTCAGCATTTTCTGGAACTGCTCGAAATCTGGGCTATCCATGGCTTTGGTAACAGACTCTTTAAAACGTTCTGTACGTCGCTTATTGATTTGATTGATGGAAGGCAGTTCCATGCGTTCAATTTTAAGCTTAATCGCCCGTTCGATACCTGAGAGGGAACGTTGCTCACGCGGTGAGACGAACATAATGGCTTCACCTGTCCGGCCTGCACGCCCCGTACGGCCGATACGGTGTACGTAAGCTTCGGAATCACCAGGCAAATCGTAGTTGATCACGTGGCTGATACGGTTAACGTCCAGTCCTCGGGCGGCGACGTCAGTTGCAATGACGATATTGACGTGGCCGGCTTTTAACCGTCCGACAGTGCGTTCGCGTTGTTTCTGCGGGATATCACCATTCAGAGGGGCGGCCAGAAAACCGCGCGCTTCCAGTTTTTCCGCAAGTTCGGTGGTGATGCTTTTGGTACGAACGAAAATGATGACCCCATCGGTTTCTTCTGCTTCCAGGATCCGGGTCAAGGCGTCCAGTTTGTGATGTCCCTTAGCCAGCCAGTACCGCTGGCGGATGGTATCAGCAGTTCGAGTTTTGTCTTTGACTGTAATTTCCTGTGGCGATTCCAGGTAGTTACCGGCAATGCGCCGAATCGCTTCTGGCATGGTTGCTGAAAACAGTGCCGTCTGATGGTTGTCCGGAGTCTGCTCCAGGATCCATTCTACATCATCGATAAAGCCCATTCGCAGCATTTCGTCGGCTTCATCCAGAACCAGGCAACGCAGGTTATCCAGTTTCAGTGTCCCACGACGCATATGGTCCATCACGCGGCCTGGAGTCCCCACAACGACATGGACACCTCGTTTTAAAGGCTGTAATTGTCCTTTGAAATCAGCTCCCCCATAAATCGGCAGAACCTGCAAGCCTTTGAGTTGAGAACCGTATTCTTTGAACGATTCGCCAACCTGAATGGCCAGTTCCCGTGTGGGAGCCAGAACCAGAACCTGTGGGGCTCTGAGTTCCAGATCTATTTTAGAAAGTAAAGGCAGGGCAAATGCGGCAGTTTTACCGGTTCCTGTCTGGGCCTGACCTACCAGGTCCTTGCCTTCCAGTAGATGGGGAATGGTCTGAGCCTGAATTGGCGTGGGTGTGTCATATCCAAGTTCAACCAGCACATCCAGGATGGGTTGGCAAAGAGCTAAATCCGCAAATTTTGCCTGCGTAGAGACATCCGTTAACATACATCAACCTTTCGACGAACCTTCAGCCAGTCAGGCTGTACGTACTTGTCGTGTAATAGAGAAAAAATGGGTCGTGCAAATATTTAGAAACAGGTGAGAGTCGGCCATTCCGGACTCAGGGTTCATTTTCAGGGACGATGCCTGAAAAGAGTTCTCCTTGAAGCTCTGCTTCGTATCACCCTACTGCTACTGTTCGAGAGCGGAAACCATAAAAGGTTCGGCAAATGTAGCTTTAACAACACGATAAAGATCGGCAAACAGCTGATTCTTTAATAAAGAGATTCTGGAGATCAGCCGTAAAGTGGTCAGGTCGTTTCTTACAGGTACCTGACATTTAGGGCTACTCAACGCGGGGATTATATCACTGGAGCGTTTTAATTGCACGTCCTGAATTGTGAAAATCCTAGAATATCTGGGTTCGTACTCAGTTCTCAGGAAAAGCGAACAAAAAGCATTCAGGCACTTAAGTCGTGTACCTGATATATTCTACAATACCTGAAAACTTAAAAAATCAGTCCTTTTTCACCGGAGTTGTTTTATGGATTCACTGAATCATCCCTCAGAAAACAGGAATAAAGCAGAAGCGGCCGCTGAACAGTCATTACTCTGGCTGGAGGAGATTGAGGGTGAACGCGCTCTCGACTGGGTGAAACAGCAGAATGCGTCAACTTTGGAAGCGCTGACCAGTGACCCACGGTTTGAAGAGTATCAAAGTGAAGCGTTGCAGATTCTGACTGCCTCTGACCGGATTACTTACGGAACACTGCGTGGCGATTTCGTGTATAACTTTTGGCGCGATGAGGAGCATGTACGTGGCATCTGGCGGCGGATGTCTCTGAAACAATTCAGAAGTGAATCACGGCAGTGGGATATACTGCTGGATGTAGATCTGCTGGCGGAGTCAGAAAAAGAGAACTGGATTTATAAGGGGGTCGACAGCCTGGGGCCCGCGCATGAACGTTGTATTATTGAGCTGGCACCCGGGGGGACTGATACCGCAGTGTACCGTGAGTTTGATATTTCCGCGCGTACGTTTGTTAAGGATGGTTTCAACGTTCCACTGGCCAAAACCAACCTCTGTTGGGAGAACCGCGATCAGCTACTGATTGCGACTGACTGGGGCGAAGGAAGTCTGAATACTTCAGGTTATGCACGCATACTGAAACGCTGGAAGCGGGGAACCCCTCTTTCTAAGGCAGAAACACTACTGGAAACTGATGTCGAAGAAACCTTTATCTATCCGATCGATTTAGAGCATGCAGGGCAACGCGTCTGTTTCGTAATGCGGGGACATGATTTTTATCATTTCAGTTTTTACCTGGTGAATTCTGCGGGAACATTAAGTCAATTGCCGCTGCCGCGGAAGTGCAGTCTGTCGGGGCTGTTTAAGGGACAGTTGCTGGTAGAGTTAAAAGAGGAATGGCGTGGCTTTGCAGCAGGCTCGTTGATCAGTTTATCGCTGGCAGATTTTCAGAAGACCAGTGAGATCGGTGAGGTTCTGACGGTGTTCGATCCGGGGGAGACAGGGACGGTTTCACAAGTGCGATGTACGCAGGATGCCGTTTATCTGACAGGAATCGAACATGTTTCCAGTCAGATTCGAGAATTTCGACTGCAGGACAATCAGTGGCAGGGCCGTCTGGTTCCCTGGGGTGAGAATGACGTGATATCGATCAGTTCGTCAGACAGCAGCAGTAATGACCTGCTCCTGGCTCGTGATGGATTTCTGCAGCCGAGTAGTCTGTATTATGTCAATTTTTCTGAAGGGACCGATGAGAAGCTGCAATCAACACCCGCGCGGTTTGATACCAGTGGGCTGACGGTTGAGAGACACTTCGCCATCAGTCATGACAAAACGGAAGTGCCTTATTTCATTGTCTATCGAGAAGGGATGAAACTGGATCATACTGCGCCCGTTCTGCAATACGGGTATGGCGGGTTTGAAATCTCGATTCTACCTCATTACAGCCCGATTATGGGAAAGCTCTGGCTGGAAAAAGGGGGCGTGTATGTACTCGCCAATATCCGCGGAGGCGGCGAGTATGGCCCGCGCTGGCATGACTCCGCGTTACTTGAGCATCGCCAGCGGGCGTACGACGACTTTTTCGCTGTCGCGGAAGCGGTGCAAAGTAAAGGTTTCAGTTCTCCGAAAAACTATGGTGCCATGGGACGCAGCAATGGAGGGCTACTGATGGGAGTCGCTTTGACACAGCGTCCTGAGCTGTTTAATGCGATTGTGTGCGGCGTACCCCTGCTGGATATGAAGCGTTTTAACAAACTGCTGGCCGGAGCCAGTTGGATGGCAGAGTATGGAAACCCGGATCTTCCCGAGCAGTGGGAGTACATTCGTCAGTATTCGCCGCTTCATAATTTAAAAGCTGAGCAGGCTTACCCCAAAGTCTATTTTTTCACTTCGACAAAAGATGATCGCGTTCATCCCGGGCACGCGCGGAAAATGGCGGCCCGCATGGATCAACTGGGCTATGAGTACTTTTATTATGAAAATATCGAAGGGGGGCACAAAGGGAATGCCAATCAGAAACAGGAAGCAATGCTCAGTGCCCTGGAATATCTCTATCTGATGCGGCAGCTTACCTGATCAGTGATTGACAGTTGAACCCGGATGTGTTTCGATAGTTTATGCTATCTGAGTCGCTTGCCTGAACGTTTCCTACTCGATTACTACTCCCTTGAGGTTCATTCCGATGAGTAACCGCCAGCCTTGTCTCTGGGGCATTCTTTATTGTTTGATCTGTTTCACTTGGTATATCCCCGTGACTGCGGCCGAAAAGCCGGAGGTCAAGCGACCGAATATTCTTTTGATCACAGCTGACAATCTGGGATATGGTGACCTGGGCTGTTACGGAAACCAGGTAATGAAAACCCCGGTGCTGGATCAACTGGCGTCAGAGGGAGTCAGGTTAACCGATTTTTATACCGCTTCTCCCACCTGTACCGTCTCCAGGGCCACACTTTTGACAGGCCGCTATCCTCAGCGAATTGGTTTGAATCATCAGTTGAGCGCAGACGAGAACTATGGAGATGGCTTGCGGAAAAGTGAGAAACTGATCCCTCAATATTTGAAACCACTGGGATATCGAACCGCCTGTTTTGGTAAATGGAATGTCGGGTTTTCACCTGGCAGTCGGCCTACCGAGCGGGGATTTGATGAGTTTTTTGGCTTTGCAGCAGGAAATATCGACTATTATCATCACTATTACGCTGGTCGTCATGATTTATGGCGTGGTTTGAAAGAAGTTTTTGTCAAAGGATATTCAACAGATCTGTTCGCTGATGCAGCCTGTCAATATATCGCTGTCGAGAGTGATCAACCGTTTTTCATCTATCTGCCTTTTAATGCTCCTCATTTTCCCAGTCAGCGTAATAAGCAGCCGGGACAGGGGAATGAATGGCAGGCACCAGATCGTGCATTTGAAAAATATAGTTATGATCCAGGGACCAAAAATCCACAGGAGCGATACCGGGCTGTAGTGACGGCACTCGACTCAGCCATTGGTCGCGTCTTAAAACAACTGGATGCAAGTGGTTGTCGCGATAATACGATTGTGATCTGGTATTCTGACAATGGGGCATTCATGCTCAAAGACCGGGGACTGGAAGTTGCCAGTAACCAGCCCTTGCGCGACGGAGGTGTCACATTGTGGGAAGGGGGGATTCGCGTTCCGGCGATCATCCGCTACCCCGGTCATCTCAAGGCGGGGACTCTCAATCAAAGTCAGTTGATCAGCCTGGATATTCTGCCGACTCTGGTGAACCTGGCGGGAGGTCAGCTTCCTGCAGGACAGGTCCTGGATGGGCAAGATATGCTACCGGCTTTGACAGCACAGACTGCGCCCGAGCCGCGTACTTTCTTTTTCCAGTATCGAAATTATAGTGCAGTCCGCAGAGGAAAATACAAACTCGTGCGCATCAAACCTAATCAGCCTTTTATGCTGTTTGATCTGGCGCAGGATCTGTCAGAAACGACTGATCTGGCAGAGCATCACCCGCGGTTGTTGGCTGAGCTACAGCAGGCCTATGTGGAGTGGGAACGCAATCTCAGTGAGAAATAAACGCGGTGCAAGCAAGTTGAAGAACTGAAGTTAAGCCACCGATTACATCAGCGGTGGCTCTTCTCCGTTTTCCAGATCATGATTGAGCGACTCTTCAAAGAGCAGCTGGCGGTCAGAGAAGCCTTCGTCCAGCGTATGCCAGTAGGTCACATCATCTTCGCCGGACTTCCAGCAGAGATACACTTCCTTGCCATCCCGGAGTGCAGGAAAGTTGACGACCCCAAGTGCAGGGTCTTCCAGTTCTACGCCCAGTTCCCGGAGTTCGGTGATATAAGTCTCCAACTGCTCGGTATCATTTTCGATATCGAGTTCAGCCTGCAGAAGTTCTTCGCTGTAGACAGAGTCTTCGTCTCGCGCAGAAGCACCGGGCAGCCGTTTAATTTCGTTGATGCGTTCACGGCGGTCATGCAGGTTCTGGTACAACTCGACGATGTCTCTGACGATCACCTGGATGAGTGGAAGTCGAAGGTTGGCCTCTTCAGGTGTGAAAATCAGCTTTCTTTGTGCTTCAGCATTCATGATGAGACCTTTATTCCTTTTTGACAGTCTTCAATTCAGTCAGGTGGCGACGTCACATCACTGCTGATGACTGTAACTGGTTTGTCGTAAGTTTTGGGGAATTATAAGAGGATGTTCAGATTCGGCAAGTCAACACTGTTGAAGTCGTTCTGAATTCTAATATCTCCTGTTCAATTTCAATTGTTTAATTCCTCAATAATCTTACTGGTAAACTTGATGAGATGTTTGAGTTTTTCAAATACTTTTCCCTCATCGATCAATCGAGCGACTTTTTGAACAGCTTGCTCCAGATTTGTAGCTTGTTCCGCTGCCAATAAGGCAGCTGCGGCATTCGCAACCACAATATCACGAGCAGGTCCCTGTTCACCATTCAGGATCTCAAGAATGATTTGTGCACTTTGCTCTGAGGAGTTGACGACCAACTGACTTACGTCACATTCTGGTAATCCGAAATCCGCAGCAGTCCATTCATAATGACGCAAATCTGCGCCGGTTATTTCAAAAACGGCTGTTTTTCCCCAGAGACTTACCTCATCCAGTTCTCCGTTGCCACAGACAACCAATGCATGTTTTCGACCTAATTTTAACAGGGCTTGAGCTATTTTTTCAGCTGCCTGTACAGAATTGGCCCCCAGTAACTGGTATTCTGCCTTCGCCGGATTGGTTAAAGGCCCGAGGTAATTGAAGATCGTGCGGATCCCCAGTTCACGCCGAACAGGAGCTACATATTTCATCGCGGAATGTAACAGGGGAGCGAAACAGAAACCGATTCCAGTCTCTTTAAGGCATTGCCCGATTTGTTCAGGTGTAAGTTCCAGTTTCACACCCAATGCCTGGAGGACATCTGAAGAACCGCTGGAGCTGGAGACACTGCGGTTGCCATGTTTGGCGACCGGGATACCTGCTGCGGCAGCCACGATGGCGACGGCTGTACTGATATTGAATGTATGCAACTGATCGCCGCCTGTTCCACAGGTATCCAGCAATCCCGTGCAATCGGTAGGAATCGCCAGGGCACGTTCCTGCATGGCCCGTGCTGCTCCGACCAGCTCATCTGCTGTTTCCCCTTTCATGCGGAGTGCTGTCAGCAGTGCTGCAATCTGCACTTCACTGCATTCACCCTGCATGATCGACGAAACCGCTTCGTAAGCAGCTTCGCTTTCCAGGTTTTCTCCCTCAAGGATTCGATTCAGCATTGTGCTGAGTACGGTTGGCATCGATGTATTTCCAGATTCTCAAAAGCGGTCAGTTCCAGTCATGAAGCGAATTATAGCAAATGCTGCAGCAAGAATCAGCCAATGAAGTGTTTGATTGCCAGAAGTAATCTTATTTCAAGTCATTTTCATTCTTGAATTCCCAACTGGAATCACGGGAAAAATTGCTGACTTACTTGTTGGTGCCGGAATAAAACTGGTACAATTTGATTCCATAGACGTCAGACACTCCAGTTGGTCTTCCAGTTCGCGGGAGATCATATTACGAAACGATATCCATCGGGAGACTCCCATGCAGCGAAGCCGTTTTCTTTACTGCCTGTTGTTCCTGTCCACCACTTTGACTTCGGTCAAAGCTGATGACGTCGAGCAGCAGATCAAGCAAATCAAACAGGTTCAAAAGGAAGGTCAGGGGAATCAAACCGCTTCCCAAGCCGTCCAGCAGCTTTCTAAAGCAGACGCTTCTGCTTTAATACCGATTCTCTCCAGTTTTGAAGGAGCCAATCCCCTGGCTGTCAACTGGCTGTGTGGTGCGTTTGAAGCTGTGGCCGCGAATGCGATTGAGCAGAAACAGTTACCGGCTGACAAACTGGAAGCATTCGTGCTGGACAAATCAAAAAATCCCCGGGCACGACGTCTGGCATATGAAACATTAATCAAAGTTGATCCGGCAGCGACCGACCGGATTATCCCTGGCATGATCAACGATGCCAGTGTCACTTTAAGACGCGATGCTGTTCAGCGTTTAATCGATGAAGCGAAAGCATTGGAAAAGGCAGACAAGAAAGATCAGGCAAAACAGATTTATCAACAGGCTCTGAGTGGTGCGACTGATGACGATCAGGTGAAAGCCATTGTCAAACCTCTGCGTACTTTGGGTGAGAAGATTGATTTGCAGAAACATTTTGGATTTCTATCGGACTGGCAGATTATCGGTCCTTTCGATAATACAGAGAAAAAAGGCTACGATACGGCCTATGCCCCCGAAGAAAAGCTGGACTTTTCAGTGGCTTTCGAAGGCAAAGAAGGGAAGGTGAACTGGAAGTCAGTCAATACCGATGATGACTATGGGATCTTTGATATCGCCAAAGAGATCTCGCCTTACAAAGGGGCGGTCATGTACTCTGCTGCCGAATTTTACAGTCCCGATGAACAATCTCTGGAGATTCGACTGGGCACGCCCAATGCCTGGAAAATCTGGGTGAACGGCAAATTGTTATTCGCCCGCAATGAATATCACCGCGGGATGGTGATGGATCAGTATAGCGTCCCGGTCACTTTTAAGCCGGGTAAGAATGTCATTCTGCTCAAGCTCTGCCAGAACGAACAGACAGAAAGCTGGGCACAGCGATATCAGTTTCAACTGCGTATTGCCCGGCCTTCGGGAACGGGTGTGCTTTCGGAGAAACCGGAAGCGACCACCCAACTGTCACGCTGAAGTTTCCCATTCCTGAAGTTCTGTAGTCTGCTTTCCTGAAAAGGATGAACTCATGAAAAATGAATCGATCAAATTATTAATTCCGGTCCTGGCTGTCTGCTTGTGTTGCGGAGCCGACTGGCCTCAGTTTCGCGGACCTATGACAAATAACGTTTCGCTTTCCGATGCACCTCCAGCGAAAGTGGATCAGGAAAGCATCGCCTGGACCGCTGATTTAGAGGGCAGAGGCGCATCAGGGCCGATCATTGTGGGAGACAAGGTCTTTTTGACCAGCACGACCGGGTTCAAACAGGATCAACTGCACGTATTGTGCTTTGATCTGAAGACCGGCAAGCAACTCTGGGACCGCCAGTTCTGGGCCACAGGCCGGACGCAGTGCCACAATAAGATGTGTGTCGCGACTCCGACTCCAGCCAGTGATGGCCAGAGAGTGTTTGCGACGTTTTCCAGTAATGATGTTGTCTGTCTCGATCTGGATGGAAACCTGATCTGGATACGTGGCCTCTCACATGACTATCCTAATGCCAGTAACAGTCTGGGTATGGCATCCTCTCCCGTCATAGTGGGCGAAACGCTGATTGTACCGGTTGAGAACGACGACGATTCATTCACGACCGGACTGGATGTGAAAACGGGAATCGCCCGCTGGAAAATCAAGCGGCCCCGTGTTGCCAACTGGACTTCTCCTGCAATACTAAGAGCATCTCCTGAAGCAGAACCCCTGGTTTTGCTGCAGTCGAGCGAAGGGGTTGATGCGATCTACCCTCAAACTGGTGAAACTGCCTGGCAGTACGAAGAAGGAGCAGGACGCATCCCCTCTACGACAGTGGGTGACAATACACTCTTCGTGCCTTCCAATGGATTGACTGCTTTGACTCCTGGTTCCAGCAGTGAGCCTCCTAAAGTATTGTGGTCGGAACAGAAACTGTCTCCTGCCACTGCCAGTCCGCTGGTCTATCAAAAGAAAGTATTTACTGTAAACCGGGCTGGTGTGCTTACCTGTGCCAACCCTCAGACCGGAGAAGTGATCTGGCGACTGCGTTTAAAAGGCCCGTTCAGCGCCACTCCCATCGCAGCCGCGAACCATCTTTATCTGGTCAGCGAGAAGGGGTTATTACAGGTTGTTCAACTGGGGGAAGAGCAGGGTGAACTAACCGGAGAAATTGATCTGAAAGAAACTGTTCTGGCGACTCCGGCGATTTCAGATAACGCGCTGTTCCTTCGCAGTGATAAGCATCTCTGGAAAATCTCTTCCAAGTAATTCGCTTGTAATCTGGCAGAAATCAGACTGAATAAAGGATACACGGGTGTCACAACTGCTGGCTGTCGGACTGGGTGGTTTTTTCGGAGCAATTGCACGTTACAGCATTACGGAATTCATGTCGCGGAAGTATCCCGGGTTTCCGGCTGGTACCCTGGTCGTCAATGCCACCGGTTGCCTGTTGATCGGGATTCTGATGGCGCTGGTGACACATAAGCAGTTCCACACTTCCGAACGGATTCATGAGCATGTCAGCCTGTTTTTAATTACGGGGCTTCTGGGATCTCTCACGACTTTTTCCACATTTGGACACGAAACCGTCAGCCTGATCAGGAACTCCGAGTTGCATCATGCCTTCCTGAATATATCGGGCAATCTGATTGTAGGTTTCTTTGCCGTCTGGCTGGGCTGGACTTCGGTCATGTTCTGGCTGCAAAAATAGCTGAGATCCGGGGGGGAACTGAGATTTCGCGGTTCGAGAAGCCTTAGACATCCGCATTTCACCTCATAAAGCCAGGTCTGTCATTGATTGTCGTCAACTTTTCAAATGTTAAGATTTTCTGATTATAACGATTAAGGTCGACTCCAAAGCCAGCCGATATAAACCCTAACGGGGGGAATTCTGCCTGACCTGATTCAGGCAGGCAGAATCTTTTTTCCCCTTGTTTTCAGGTTATAGCGGAGTTCGTTACGATATGTCCTACTGGCTTCGACCTCTGCGCTTTCTGGCAGGTGCCTTCAGTGGCGCCTCTTCTCCCCGTCAGCTGGCTCTGGGGTTCAGCATGGGGATGATAATAGGCCTGGTTCCCAAAGACAATCTGACGTCAGTGCTGTTGCTGTTTCTGTTAGCCAGTCTCAAAATCAATCTCAGCTCCGCTTCGCTGGGAACTCTGTTATTTTCCTGGCTGGCTTTATTACTGGATCCATTGAGCCATCTGATTGGTCGCAGTCTGCTGCTGGCTGTGCCATTACAGGGACTTTGGCGCTGGTTTTATGAACTGCCTTTAGCACCCTGGACCAATTTCAACAATACGATTGTGATGGGCAGCCTTTTACTGGGACTGTTGCTGTTTTATCCCGTATACCGTTTGACGCGTCCCCTGTTTGAAAGATACACACCAGTACTTTCAGAGAAGCTCTGTAAATATCGGATCGTGCAGATACTCTGGGGGACGGAAGTTGGCGTTGTTGCAGGGGATGTCGCATGAAATGGAATTATCTGCTCCCTCGATTTGCGCTGGCCGCCATCATCTGGAGTTTTTTCGCGTTTGCCTTCGACCCCATGGTACGATCGGCTCTGATGCAGGTCGGAAGTACTCTGGCTGGTACGCCGGTTGAAGTCTATGATCTGGAGACCGGTTTCTTTCCCCCGTCAATCCAGACTGGTCCAGGATGTATTGTCAGTCCCCGGGATGATAAAAGTTATCTGATCTGTTTTGATCAAACGCAGTTAAAATTTTCCGGCAAGCCTTTACTGCATCGCAAGCTGATCGTCGAAACGGCGTCCGTCTCTGGTGTGGAATTATCTGTTCCCAGGGATTTGACAACTGAAACGACGGTACAGTCTTTCGATTCAGAGAAATCTGGATCCCATGTGAATTTCAGCAGGTTTCGTCGGATTTCGAGTCAGTTGGGTAAATCCGGATTGGATATATTAAAAACTACTGCTGCAGAACAACTGGATCCCGATCGTCTGGAAACCGTGCGGGTTTCCAAAACCATCCAGGGGGAATGGAAGCAGCGTTTTCAAGCGTATGATACACGTCTCAAGCAGGTCAAACAGGAAATCGACTCTGTTGAAAACTCGGTGAAAACAGCTGAAGGCAAGACGCTGGAGAAAATTAAGACGTATGCCCAGTCAGCCGAACGTGTTGATCAACTGGTTAACCAGGGGAAGCAGATTCGCAGTGAATTGAATTCACTGCCTCAAATTGCGCAGCAGGATTATCAGCGAATAGAACGGGCCAAAGAACAGGATCTGGCAAGCCTGGACCAGTTGCTGGAATCTGTCTCACCTGATCCTCAAAAAATTCTGCATACGCTGATAGGGGACGAGTTGTCCCAGCAGATTGAGCAGGTCTTTGGCTGGACGAACTTCATGTTCCAGACAGTCCAGTCTATGCAGGATGAGCAGGAACCGGAACGAGTACAGGGAGAATGGATCGATTTTCGCAGCGATGTAACTGCCCCTGATATTTTGTTTAAAGACATTCGACTATCGGGGTTTGCACGCAGGGACGAGGAGCAAATTCCCTTTCTGGCGGTCGTCAAATCGCTTTCATCCACTCCAAAACAGTATCGACAGCCGATTCGGATTCAGGCACAGGTTGATGGGGAGGCTGAGATTAAGTTTGCGGGAGAATTAAAATTCTACGAGGCTGAGCCAACCCACGAATTCGTTGTGCACTTCAAATTACCTCAACAGAAAAAAATCAGGATTGAAAATTCAGACAGGATTTCGCTGGCTCTGGTAGCAGATCAGACTGAGTGTCGCTCTCATTTATCCTTTCGTGAACATGATTTCCAGTGTCAGATCGAGTTCAGTCAGACCCCCATTCGTTTTCAATTTGACAGTTCTCGAACTGAAGCACAAACTATCACCAGACTCTTACAGCAGTCCCTGTCTTCAATTGATTCACTATCAGTGAAATTGCATGGTTCCGGATCCTATGACAAACCGGAGTGGCGGATTGAATCCGCTTTGGGTGAACAGGTTGCCCGTGGACTGACTGTGGCGTTCCAGGCGGAGCTTGCCCGTGGAAAACAGAAACTGGCTGCAGAAATTGAACAGCTGGCAAGTCGGGAACGCGAAAAACTCATCCAGGAGCTGAATCGCGATTATTCCGCGATCCTGGCAGAGCTGGAAGCGGAAGAGTCCAAAGTACAGTCTGTAATCCAAAAAGTGTCCGGCCGTCCTCTGGGCCTTCGCAGCTTGCTCCGTTAATTGCCGGTAAAGGCCTCCCCAGAGCCAACAGTCTGACGAGGACATTTTGACTCATCACTCACTGTCGCAGGAAATTCCCCTTGATTTATCTTCATTTCTGATATGATTAATAGCAGGGAACGGAGAGAGTTGCAGGACGCTGTTATACTTCTTTATTCGCCTTTTCTGGCTGCAGACACCTCCTGTCCACTACTTGGATTTCACCTCTTTATCGGTCTGAATAATCTGCTGAGATGAATTGTGTAAGCTGAATAGGGGCATTCTTGTCCTTGTTTCTCGATAAACACTTGACTTCAGCAAATTTCGATACAAAACTCAGTATTTAAATCTACATTCAAACATACGTATTTAAGAGGGTCAGTTGCGTGTATTTGAGATGTCGTTAGTAATAGTTTAAACGGGGAGTCGTTTATGACCATCGTGGCAGTGAATGCTCATGCACCAATCTCTTCAGGAGAAATCCCCACGACAGACCCCCGGCGTGCAACTGATGTCGAACAAAAACAGCAGCAGATCATTGCGATTCTGGAAGAACTGGATCTGGATGCAATTCTGCTGCAGTCCCCCGAGAATATTGCCTGGTTTACGACGGGAGCAGATTTAACGCGTGCCGGTTCTAACGAAAGCTGTGCAGCCGTTTTTATTACGCAGGATGCGCGGCTCATCGCCTGCAGTAATGTAGATGCGAATCAGATTTTTGACCGTTCTATTCCCGGACTGGGGTTTCAGATTAAAACGCGTCCCTGGTATGAGCCCTTATCTCAACTGATTCGGGATCTCTGTAAAGGACGCAAAGTTGCCAGTGATACCGGGGTTGAGTCGACATTAAATCTGTCCGAACGTTTCAAAGCTTTACGGATACCCTTCAGTGAACTGGAAGGCGAACGGATTCGGGAATTGGGGAAACTGGTTTCCCACGCGGTCGAAGCAACAGCACGGCGCGTTGAACGTGGACAGACAGAGCAGGAAATTGCCGGCTGTCTCTCCCATCGACTGTTGAAACATGGTGTCGCCCCCAAACGTCTGCAGGTTATGGTGGACGGTCAAAGCATCCGCTACCGTCACTGGGGGTATGGCGAAGATCGACTGGAACGTTATTGTGTCATCTCTGCTGTAGGATCCCAGAATGGATTGCATGCAGCTGCTACCCGAACTGTTTCGCTGGGCAAGCCTCCTTCCAGCTTCATTAAGTCACATCATCTGGCTTTACTGATGCAGGCGACCGGGATGTATTTTTCGCAACCCGGGTGGGCTTTCTTTGATACCTGGAATCGCGTGAAACGCATCTATGAAAAATACGAATGTCCTGATGAATGGCAGCATTCTGACCAGGCTGACATAATTGGTTACGTACCCGCTGAGACATCGATTCTCCTGAACAGTGAGTTTAAACTGCAGTCGGGAATGGCTGCTTTCTGGCACCCTTCCGTAGGGCCTGCCATGACCGGGGATACGATTTTGATTGAAGAAGACCAAACCATCATGATCACCCCCATGGAACAATGGCCAAGTGCTAAAATCATGGTCAAAGAGCACCAGCTTAACCTGCCTGACATTCTGATTCTGCCTGATGAAGCCTGAATCTAACCTGCAGGTTCTTTCAGTTATGTAGAAAACCAGGGTGAATTTTCGCTTCCTGGGGAATGTCACTTGTCAAATCGTGGTATTCGAATCAAGATTACCTGAACGGCAGGTCCGTGTCTGTCTTTCCTGCTCAGGATCGCTTCGGGCCGGAAATGGATTCAGTTTCTCTTTGTGTTGTCTGATTAATGGATATGACAAATTCCTCAGGAGATTCAGGGGCATCGTCCAAAGGACCCCTGCTAGATGTGTTTCCAGAGCCTCTGGAAGTCTCAGAGGATGTTTCGCGCGTCCGCCGACGTAGAACCAGGCGATTATTCAAAGTTGCCTGGCTGGGAATTGCAGTACGACTGTTTGTGATCGTCATGGAACTTGTAGGCCTCTGGTTTCTAGGCCACTCGGTTCTGCTGGTGGATGCTTTGGCCAGTAGTGCTGATGTATTGACGTCACTGGCAATTTTGTTTGCCATTCGACTGGCTGAACAGCCTCCTGACGACGATCATCCATTTGGACATGGTCGCTACGAACCATTGGCAGGTTTCCAATTAGGAATCCTGATTCTAGTAGTGGGAGCTGCGACATTCGGGTACCAGCTGTTTGCAGCCATCAGTCATGCTCAATCTGAAATCATAGGCTGGGTGAGCTGGACGATCCCTCTGTTCGCTGCAATTTTACTTGAGGTGACCTGTCGTATTGTGCTCAGGATGGCACAACAGGAGAAGAGTTCAGCGATGATCGCAGAGGCCTATCATTACCGGGTCGATGCCATTACCAGTTTCGTAGCTGCTTTCGGCTTGATCGTCGCCAGTCAGCTTCCCAGTTATGGGCATCTGATCGATCATATCACGGCAATGATTCTGTCTGTGATCATGGTCTATCTGGGCTGGGTGGCAGCCCGGGAAAACCTGCATGAACTGACAGATAAGGTTCCTCACCAGAAGTATTTTGACCAGGTAAAAGCCTCGGCCATGAAGGTGGAAGGTGTGCTGGATGTAGAAAAGGTGCGTATCCAGACAGCGGGACCGGATGCACACGTTAATATTGATATCGAGGTGAATCCGAACGAAACCGTCGATCAGGCCCATTTAACCGCTCAGCAGGTGAGATATCAGATCCAGCTTGATTGGCCGACAGTCCTTGAGGTCGTAGTCCACGTCGAGCCTTATTACGAAGCAGACCACTGAGTCCCAGATAACATGCCGGGGTTGAGACTGTGACCAGTCTAGAAGCGGATGATCACATCGCCGCCCAGCAAGACCTGGTAATCCGACTGGAAGTTACGATAAGGTCCCTGAACATTGAGCAGGTTTGATCGGGTATCAGACCAGTCAAAACGCAGTTCAGGTCGAACAGTGACACAGGGGTGAGGACGCCAGTTGGCTCCCACGGTCAGTTCATAATAATTGCCGCCGGAAGCCACGAATTCCGGAATCTGCAGAACACGAGAGAAGTTCTGGTCACGGAAATATTCAAATCGGGCTCCCCAGGCAAATTTCTCTGTCACATCGTAGTACAGATATTGATTGAACGAGTACCACTTTGCCGGGACAATCTGAAATTGATTGTTGATGGTACCATTATCCTGAATGCCAAAATCACTCTGGAAAACATAGGTCAGGCAGTCAGTAAGGTTATGTGAAAGTACGAAGCTGACGAGGGTACGGTTGGCTGTGTTACTGACTCCATTGTCCTGATCACCTGAAGTCAGGGTCAGGTTAATGCTGGTGTCTTTGTCACTGCTGTTCCAGCCGATGCCAGCCAGCAGTTCGGCATCATCATTCGGGTCTTCCCAGGCATCCCAGCCACGAGCAACACCAGCGAGCAACTGTAACTGTTCCGTTACTTGAAAGGTGGTCAGAATCCCTGTGTGAGTGAATGGTTCTCCATACTGCATCGTGTAGGAGTGGGAATAGAAGAAGTTGTCGGGCGCGGTTACTTTTTCATATCCGATCGGGGTGTAGAAGTGACCGGCTTTGATGCTGACGCCATCCAGCCATGGCACATAAAGCTCTGCATAGAGCTGAGGCATCGCCAGGCCGTACATCGCATAAGTGTTGCCGCCGCTGGTACGGGGGCCGTTTCCGCTATTCCAGTGCGGTGACCCGTCAGATTCGGTTTCCAGACCGAGTGCTGTGGTATAGAAATAGTCTGTACCGTAGAGCAGGTCAGCCCGAAAACCCCAGTCCAGTTCATCGCCACCATAATTGACCTGACGTTCCATGAACAGGTAAAGTTGATTCATCTGGTATTCATTGGAGCGGTCGTTAAACGTGACAGGCAGATTGAAATTGTTGGCTGGTTTCTGAAAGTTGCCTGTAAATCCCTGATCCAGCCATCCACCCACTTGGACGCGATTGGATTTCATCGATGGATAAACGGGGGAATGACTCATCAGGAACTGGTCCAGAAAATTGCAGCACTGGCATTCCGGCAGACACATTTCATTCACACAGTTTGCTGTGCCAGGATCAGTGATCTCACAGCCTGGTGCCTCAGACAGATTGAGCGACACAGGCTGGTATGAGCTTTCCGCCTGGATTTGTGTTCCGACCGATGCGTCAGCTGTTTCGATCTGGTTTTGTTGTCCAAATCCGGTTGCTGGCAGGCTGATCGCCAAGACAACTGCAATCCATTGTGAGATTTTATTTATTCGCATCTTATTCCAACTCGTGCGATAGATTGGCGATTAGGCAAACACTTGTGTTCAATTGTTTTGATTGTCCATGTTGCTTTGTGTGAGGAGTCTCCACCGGCTGGCATCGGATGACTCAAAATAATATGGACAATCGTTTACAGGGAACGTTCTGGTACTTATTTGAGATCTTGATAGACCTCTTTTAAGCGGAAACACGCTTCCTCTGTCTTTTTCGGCTTTCCTGATTGAACGATCCGAACCTAATTATTTGTTAAGTAACTACCTGGCACTGATTTTATGGTTTAAACGCTACTCTCACCTGTTATTTACCTATATTAATGACTCACATGTGGATAAATGGACTAAGGTTTAGTTTTGTGGCTATGAGGTTGATGAAACCGTGCATCTTTGAGATGAATGATTCAGGCCTGAGATGCCGGTTCGACATCGTATTTCAGCTAAATATCACTAATGAGATGTTTCATAACTTATACATATACGTTGACTTGAGGCATCATCTCTATCCAATCCTGTTACTGAACAGAATAAGATTTTCTGGCCTGACCATTCTGACAGTCCTATAATCCGAACCAGGTTTCCTAAACGTCGCAGATTGCCATTTTATTAATTGCAATTAGTACAACCATAGGCAAAGATATTCCATTAAGTGCATTAATATCTGCGATCTTGAGCCAATTTCTCGTACTCAAAAAAAGTATTCCTTTTAATGAACGAGCAGTTGACTGTTAGGTTTAATGCGTGCAATCGTCAAATTGAGTGTCTATTTCGACAGTGCATACCTTAACTGATCACCCAGTTGTTAGCTGACTTCTACCAAAAACTGTTACGGGTAAAAAAATACTATGAATAGCCTGAAAAGATTGTTTGGCCGTAAAACTTTTCGTAAAGCAACTCGTCGTTTACCATTTCGGATCTCTCGTCCCATTGGTTATGCGAGCCATGTAGAGAGGCTTGAAGATCGAACATTGCTTGCCAGCAATATTCTGGCCTCTCTGGAAAGTTCTGTGAATCAGCCAAATGTTTCTACAGATTTAATTTTGAATATCGGACCAGGCAGCTCACCGACACTCGGTTTTGAAGTGCATGCGACTGCGGGTTCTGCTTTCAATCCTGCTGCGATTCAAATCATTAATACCAGCACGAATGCAGTGATTCCGCTAAATCTGGCAGAAAATGACCATGCCGGAACACTGAATTCGCTCACACTGGCCACACTGGCTCCCGGTGAATACTCGCTTAAGGTGTACGGTCAGACTGCTGCCACTGGCGGGTTTATTGTTGATGTATTTTTACCCGGTGACACGGATGGCAGTGGATCTGTAAATGATACAGAATACCAACATGCTCTGGCGGCATCCTACCAGCACATGTTTGGTTACAATCATTTTACGACACAGTTCCTGATTCAGCAGTTGGGGCTCAATCCAAACACCAACTTCTACTCCCGCGAGTTAGACGGTGACATGGATGGAGATGTGGATAACACTGACCTGCAGATGATGAACTCCAACCGGAATATTCCGCCAATTCAACTGGAACTGATTGGGGACCAGGATGCTCCCGACGTCGTGGCAGGCCTGCAGGTTGATTCGGGTGACTCGGGCTCAGATGGCGTGACGAACGAATTGACGATTGTGGGGACGGTTACTGATGAAAGCCTGATTACCCAGTTTAAAGTAGCCCTGGATGGGGGCAGCTATCATAATATCTTCGGAAAGCTTTCCGGTGGTGCCAATGGCGGTTCTTTCACGCTGGATCGCACTTTTCTGGACAATCTGGATACCAGCAATGGTGGAACTGGTCTGGAAGGGGGCGTCCACACGCTACACTTTATGACAGTTGACGAGCACGGCAATGTCAGTCCTGCCGGTGCCTTTGATGTTTCATTCGAACTGGATGAGACAGATCCGACATGGATTTCCTCACTGACTGAGATCGATCTAATCGAAGACATAGGTGATGACTTAGGATTGTTATCTCTCTATTTCGACGCGCATGGAGGGACGCCGCTTCACTATGAGTTTGAGAAAGATTCAGGGACATCGGTTGTCACATTTGATTTTTCAACAGGCAATCTTCTAGTAAATCCAATTCAGGATGCGTTTGGCGAAGGCGATTATATACTCAAGGCGATCGATCTGGCCGGCAATGAAGTCTCCACGACGATCCATGTAACAGTCAGCGCGGTTAACGATGCCCCCGTTGCCGTGAATGATGCCGTCTCAACCGATGAAGACACTGTGTTGACCACCGGTGACGTCCTGGCTTCGAATCCCGATACACCTGATTCCGATGTCGAAGGTGACCCCCTGACAATTACGGCAGTGAACGGCAATGCTGGTGATGTGGGGACTCCCATCTCCATCGGAGCGGGAGGTCTACTGACTCTGTATGCAAATGGTACTTTCACATTTGATCCCAATGATTCCTATGAAAGTCTGGCAGTCGGGGAAAATACAACTGAAACATTCAGCTACACGATTGATGACGGGAACGGCAAAACCGATACGGCTACCGTCACGATTACAATTCATGGTGTGAACGATATTCCGACCGTTGCCGACGAAGCGATTGCTGCGACGGAAGATGCTGGCACGGTAACGACAAGTGTGCTGGCTGGAGATGTGGACAGCGATGATAATGCCGGCTCACTGAATTACACGATCACGGCTCAACCCAGCGAAGGCTCTGCCAGTTCCAACGGAGATGGCACCTTCACATTTGATCCTGGAAGTGCCTTCCAGGATCTGGCGCTTGATGAAACCCGCGAGGTCACATTCACTTATACGGCGACCGATACCCATAGTGGTGTGAGTACGGTGGGAACCGTGACGGTGACCGTGACAGGTGTAAATGATAATCCCACGGCGGCCGACGAAGCGATTGCTGCGACGGAAGATGGTGGCACGGTAACGACAAGTGTGCTGGCGGGAGACGTGGACAGCGACGATAATGCCGGCTTGCTGAATTACACGATCACCGCTCAACCCAGCGAAGGCTCTGCCAGCTCCAACGGTGACGGTACATTTACGTTTGATCCGGGAAGTGCCTTCCAGGATCTGGCACTTGATGAAACCCGCCAGGTGACATTCACTTACACGGCGACTGATACTCATAGTAGCGTGAGTACGGTGGGAACCGTGACGGTGACCGTGACAGGTGTGAATGATAATCCCACGGCGGCCGACGAAGCGATTGCTGCGACGGAAGATGGTGGCACGGTAACGACAAGTGTGCTGGC
>NZ_JBLXFK010000002.1:0-962119 GCF_048262075.1 Gimesia sp. | reverse complement strand
GGCGGTACCAGGGCGGTGCCGGGGTGAAGGGCTGCGAAGTGTGGCGACCCGCAGGCATACATTAAGAACTGGTGCTGTTCTGCCAACTGATTATCTGGAAAAAACAGGCTTGTTTTTAGTGAGGACCTGGAACAAGTGGCTTGTGTTTCAGTGCACTGTAAACTGGTCACGCGCGCGACTCAGTTAGACGCTTATTCTGGTTGGGGGCAGGGGGGAGTCAAGTCGAAAATTTTCATCAGAACAAATTAACGGAAGGGAGATGATGAGTGAACAATGAGCATGAAAAAAGGCCACTTACCGGAAATGGTAAGCAGCCTTTTAGTGGAGGCGGCGGGAATTGAACCCGCGTCCTGTGAACCCTCAGCTAAAGCCTCTACGTGCATATTTTATCGTTTGAGTCTCGTTTCTTCGGGCACGACAAACAGAGCCTTTCGGAAACCAGTCCACCACGGATCTCGTATCAGACGGAGCGGACATTGATCTGATACCAGCCTAATTTTGTGACTAGCCTTCGGACTCCTCAGGCAGGGATTCCTAAGCCAGGGTTGCTTTTATTAAGCAGCCATTGAAAATTGCTTGTTTGCAATTAGATTTTGATCAGCTTTTTACGTGGCCAACTGATCAACCACGGCACGCCACCTTAACATACGGTGAACCAGTCGAATCCGATCGCCCCCCGTGTCTTCAGTAGTACATCTATCATACGCTAAAACGTCACAAAAAGATCAACTCTATTTGAGAAATCTTTCTGTTCCTGTCTTATTATTATCAGCAGGTTGTCTGGAGTCAATTTACTCTGTTTACGGAAATTCTGATCTCAGAACAATTTATCTGTCGAAGGGCCTTCATTTACTGTATTTCCCGATTCCAGAACCGAAAAAGAAAAACCGGCAAATATTCAAGATTCGACACCTGACAGCGAAGACCCGTTGGATGACAAATTACCGGTTACTTTTCTCAGGAGAGACCCATGGGAGACATTGATGTCACTGGTGTTACTGCTGTCGTTTGTCTGGTTGGATTACCTCTCGTTTCCGGGGTGACTGCGATCATCAGTCATTACTGGTCCAAAACGGTGTGTCATCAGGAAGATGTGAACCTCAAACACCATCTGCTGGCCGCGGGGATGTCCGCGGAAGAAATCGAGCGGGTTCTGAATGCCGGGAAGTCGAAGCAGAAAGGATCTTCTTCTGAAGCCTGGTCCGGTTTTGAGTAAGGTTCTCTATTTCCATTCTTTTCTCTTCATCAGGGAAATCTCTGTAAAATCAGTCTACATTCCTGGCTGTCATTCTCCTAAAATAGCTTGATGAATACATCAGGTCGCTGGCAGGAAACAGTGGCTGTTTTTTTATCTTAGTGCTAATCGGGAAGTTTATCTGTTATGGATTGTGTACTTCACCTGTCACAGGAACGACGTCTTCTGGTTACTTGTTGTGTGTTGCTCTCTCTGATCGGTGTGCCTGATGTGGGCAGGGCCGAATCGAAAGTAGCGGGTTCTCAATTTGTAGACATTCCAGAGCAGGGGCAGGTTCAGTTCGAGACGACTCAGAAAGAAGACAAAGTTCCTGCGCGGTTCCACCTGGAGCCACATGCCTTTCCGTTTACCTGTCAGTTTAAACGGATGAGTGGCCCGGTAAAGGTATATGATGTCACGTTTCCTTCTCCCGTGAAGACGGCTGTAAACGATAACAATACGGTGCACGGTCATTATTATCAGCCTGAAGGGCCGGGGCCGTTTCCAGCCTGTGTGTGTCTGCATATTCTGGGAGGGGGATTTGAGCTGTCAGAAATGTCCGCGAATTCTCTGGCACGTCAGGGGGTTGCGGCGCTCACCATCAAAATGCCTTATTACGCTGAGCGACGTGGTAGCGGTGCACAGAGTCGACGGCGGATGATTTCTTTTGTGCCCGAACACACGGCAGAGGGCATGACCCAGGCGGTGCTGGATATTCGTCGGGCGGCAGCCTGGCTGGCGAGCCGCCAGGAAGTGGATGCAGAACGACTGGGAGTTACTGGAATCAGTCTGGGAGGCATCATGTCAGCGTTGTCCGCCGAAGCAGAGCCTCGCTTCAAGAAAGTAGCCATTTACCTGGGGGGAGGAAATCTGGCGCTGGGGATCTGGGAAAATCCTCATCCCCACGCAAAGCTGTTTCGAAAGCAGTGGCTGAATAATGGGGGAACGTTTGAATCCTTTCTTGAAATCATGTCGCCCGTGGATCCGCATACGTATGGCCAATTGTTGCAGGACCGTGATGTGCTGATGGTGGCTGCGAAACATGATGAGATTCTCCCTCCCAAAAGTGCTGTGGCATTATGGGAATCAATGGGAAAGAAGCCGGAACTGGTCTGGCTGGATGCGGGGCATATCTCTGCGGCGATGTTCATCTTTGGAGAAACGCGCCGGCTAACGACGTTTTTCTCTGACTGGGATGTAAAGAAGCGGAGTGTCGATACGACAGGTTCTTAATTTCGCAGGACTTTTCGCAGCATGTGAATCGCGACGATCAGCAGACCTGCGTTACCCGCCCAGAGGGACCAGGTTGGTTCAATCTTTCCCTGTTTGGCCAGGTTAATTGCCAGCAATACGATGGGGTAGTAAAAGAGCAAAATTGGCAGGAACACCAGAAAAAAACTGGTGAGAAACTGTCGTCGTGCCTGGGCAATGGAAAAAGGACAGCCTACCAGTACAAAGAAAAAACAGCTGCAGCTTAAAGCGAATCGGCTGGAGAGGGCTGTCTTGAGCTTGTTCTGGCGTTTTTCCTGAAGCTGATCCTGTGGGAGGTCATTATTGACTTCAGGTGATTGAAAGCGTTCAAAATCTCCCAGCGCCAACAGCATGGCAACTTCGATATCGCGCTGGAATTCGAACTCGTTTTTTTTCTCACTGAGATCTACGAGCTCGGATTTGATGGATTTGACACTCATGTGCCTGGGTTTAGCCATGGTGGTCTGGCTGGGAAGCGGGAACGGAAAAGTATCCTTTTCGACAAAGAAACGAGGTTTTCCCGGGAAGTCAATATGCCCCTTGGAAATATGCAGGATGACCTGCTGATTGGTGAGGTCAAATTCCAGTGTTGCTTCTTCAGCCTGAAGATGGACTGGTTTCTTGTTGGGAGGCGAGTAGCGGAATGTGGGGACGAGTAGAGTTTTGTCGCGCACGCCCATGACGGTGATAGAAATTCCACTGGTCGGGTCATGGATCTGATTTTGTGAACGTAGTTTTTCCAGGAAGATGGTTTCGAGCTCGCAGGCGATGGTGTTCTCGATATTTTTTTCCGCCCAGGGAATAATCTGGTCGCTCAGAATCAGTGAACCCAGACTCAGAAAGCCTCCCAGAATAAAAGAAGGCCAGAGAAGTGAGAGGACATTGATCCCCGCAGCTTTTGCAGCCGTGATTTCCTGGTCACCGGCAATGCGTCCATAAACCACACATACCGTCAGTAACAGGGTTGCCGGTATAGTAAATGGCAGCATACTGGGGACGATGAACGGCAGGATTTTTAAAACCAGAATCACACCCAGACCCTGACTGGTTGCCTGTTGGAACGCGCCAACAAATACCAGCAGAACTGTCAAAACAGTAATCATGAGTGTAAAAACGCGCAATAATTCAAAGAGAACGTAGCGCTGTAACAATCGCATGGCAGGGTTAAATATATCTAGAACTAAAGAGAACGGATTAAAGGGGTTAGCTCAAATTTATCTGATTCTGATATGCCCAGTGAATCAGACTCGGTTCAGATAGACCCAAGCTCAGGAATCCACTCGAACTGTCCAGACGGGAGTAATCGAAATCACGGAAGGTGTATAAGGTAAGCACCCGGTTTGAGTCAATATCAGACAGTGGTTACGTGTTCTTGTGTTTATAGTCATGTGCTCTGGAAATTGAGTGTAATACCTTGTTTTGTATAAATCTCGTATCGGCATATCTGTCTTATTCAGTACATCCATTTCGCAGACCCCTATTACTTCGTATCTAAATTGGATAAATGAACCTTTTTTGTATCACGAGAAATCCCCCAGACTATTAATTGTAAACGTAGCAAGTTGGAACTGATGCTGTCTCCCGCCGGGATGAAGTTCTGAGACGCAAATCAAACAATTAAATAAAATGATTTTGGGACCCTGAGTAGAATTGGAGTACCTCAATATGTTGGATACCTTAGAAACTAGCCCTGTTCGATCGGCATTTTGTGACGACGATGATTTCCTGGAACTGATTGAAATGTTCGTCGATGGGATCGAGGAGAAAAAGCAGATTTTGAGCCAGGAAGTGAATCCTGAGCATCTAGATCAGATTAAAACGTTGGCGCATCAGCTGAAAGGTGCAGGAGCCGGCTATGGATTTGATGAACTTTCCCAGCTTGCTGCTAAACTGGAAGAGGCATGCAAATCGCAAGATCGGATCGAAATTGCACAGCAAAAAGAGCTGTTGTTGCATCACCTGAATCGTATTGTCGTCTGAATTCGGATTGAAAGCATAAACTATGCCGTCAGTCGATCGATCAGTTTTGACAGTGACACGATTCTAATAATGAGTGCTTTTGCGGTTTGAACTCCCGGACGTCCCATACCCTGCCGATCGAAAAGAGTCGAAGTTTTACGATGGCTTTTAAAGGCAGGCTGGACTGCATCTACATCGATACAGATCGATTTCCATTCACTCTTCAGATGAGCGGGCGCGGTCTCGGGGAATTGTTCCGAGAGTTCCTGGATTTTTTCAGAAAGATCCAGGAGTAGATGTCTCGTATCATAATCGGCTCTCTGGAACTGGGTGACGATCTGAGACAGTGCCTGTTGAAATTTTTCGATGGTCATCTTCGTAAATCTCTGGCTCTGAGTAATGGATTTGGGACCCGCCGGGTATGAGATTCGTTTGGGCTGAATTCCAGGATATATTCAGAGGATCAAGGTTTCAGCTGCTAAATTTCAGGGTTCTTATTGACCTGAGCTGTCAATTATTAGTAAAAATGATCTTCAAACGCTACTGCATGTCATGCTATTTGACTATTTTAAGCCAGCAGACCGGGGTGCGATCATGTGTTCTACGGTTGTTGACCTTCAATAGAAGCCACAAAACAAAAAAGTTGCATTTACAGGGAGTCATTCATGTCCAAGGTTAGCCAGGTCGCTGTCGGTTTATTGCTGATTACCGTCGGTTATGTATTAGGTGCTTCGCAAAGCTTTCAAAGCACCCGGTTGCACGCACAGCAGGCCTCCGGGACTCCCACTGAAGAGACCGAAGACAAGATCAAACGCGGGGTAAGGCAACTGGTCGAAGCACAGTCAGCTCTCGAACAGGAAAATTTCATGCGTCCTGCTACAAAAGGGTTGAATGCATTTGCAGTTTCCTGTGGGGGAGTGAACGCTCTGGATGATCTGGAAGCTGGTAATGGCGTGGACCCGGAAACTTTTGCCGGCCTGTATGCAGGAATGGCCAAACCGGATGTTGCTGCACAACTGGGGCGTGACGATCAGGGTAGAATTACCTACAAGAATAAGATAGTACGAATGTATCCGGTATCACGCTTGAAAAAAATGTTTGCGATTCGATTGAAATATCTGGGTGAAAATCAGGACGATACTACCAGCTTTTAATCTTATTGTAGTTCAGTTTGCAGAATCGCTAATGGTCTTTGCCAGTCTGCGTGGTGTCAGCGAGGGGAATGGCATTTCCGCCTGGGCGACACTTCGGTCCTGAGCTTCAGAAATCACAATGGCTTTCCAGCTAAGGCTTTCTGCCCCTGTTTTGCCGTCGAGGTTCGTTCGGGGGAGCAACACACGAAATTCTGTCTGCTGTTTTCCCTGCTGAATAAGTGAGTCCAGTTTCGTGATTTGCAGTCCGGATCTCTGTTTAATCTGAGCAGAAGTGATCGGCGTGGTGTCCAGTTTGTGAGGTTGTCGAGCGACTTGTGAAAGATAAGCCCCATTAAATTCCAGGCTGATCAATTCAACTTTTGAATTGATGGGGTGACAGCAACGCAGACGAACTTCAACGAATTCGGAAATTGATTCGGCCGGATATTCAGTAGAAATATAATGCGCCTGCAGGGAAACCTGCTGTGACGGCTGTTTTATTTTCAACAGCGTCAACTGCATTGATGGAAATCCCTGTACTTTAATCATCCGTGTTTCCGGTAGTGGACTATCTGATTTGAGTCGCAGAAAGCCGGAAGCTGTTGATGCAATTTCCAAACTAGTCTGATTTTGATGTGACAGATGCCAGTCGTGAATTGCAGGACCCGCCAGTATAAATCTACCACAGTAGATGAGCGGTTCAGGGATATTCGAGGTCGCTTGCAGTGTGTTGTAAGACAGAGACTGCCTGGCCAGATCCAGAGACCAGAATCGAAACAGTTCCGGAAATGGAGTGGAAGTTAACTGCTCAATCTTCTCAGTCCCAGTTAACTGGTGATGAGTAAAACGCTTTGCAAAACTTCTGTTCGATTCAAGCTGGTTACACCAGTTCAGAAACAGATTCACAGCCCCCCGGCATCCGTGGTTGCGCCAGAGTTGTGCACGGTAATAATCGGAGACGACCAGTGGATATGATTCAGGTGACCGGTAAAATTCACTAATCCGATAGTCTCGATTTGTATAACCCGGTTCCATCAGGTGGGCGATGCCTTCATTTAACCAGTCTTCTTCATCTGGAAGAGCATGGTCACGGGCAGTGCGGATACTGGAAACTGCTGCATGGGTCACTTCATGGCTCAGTAGGTCGAGTAACTGTTGTCCAGGTTTCAATGCGGAATTCAGGTAAAGCATATCGCAGTGATTGCTGAACGGTTCCGCTACATTATCTCGGAAGTCGCTGGGACGGACAAATCCATTGATGGTAGTTTTTCCCCCCTGAAGCTTACCCAGCCAGGGAGAGAGTAGAATGGTGAAACGACCGTTGCCATCGATATCGCGTACTGGACCACATTCTCTGTTGATCTTGTCCAGCACCTCATTCTCGAGTAGCGAGATCAGATCGCTGACCAGCCCACTCGCCAGTTCTTCGGGTTTTTGCTGTTCATCAAGATAAACCGCGACGCGGGGGCTCTGTTCAATCAGCCTCGCCTTGAGACGCGTGTATTGATTTCTGTCCGATAGATCTCCATCGGTTACAAATAAATGGAAGTACCGTATGGGCTCCTGGAGTTCTTTATCAGACGATGCTTCATTCACGGAATCAATAGTGCCTGATGAATGATGGTGTTTTGGAGTATTGAGAAAGCTGCAGGCACGGGTGCCGGAAACGAGATCCTGGGTATTCTCAAAATAGCAGTTTGTGGCAGGCTGTTCGTCTGATGTGACATCAGCAGTCAGGACGATAGTTTTCGTCTGTCTGGGGGAGCGATCCAGGTTGTTGACTATGAGCACGTACTCAGCGCCGGGAGAAAATGACAGCGGAAAATGCAGTTGATTTTCCAAGCCTGTAACACTGACAGGCTGCTTCCAGTCCACAGGCGGAGGGGGACGTCTGACAGGCTTAAAAGCTTTGACTTGTCTTACAGCACGGCGATTTCTTGGTGTAGCAGGCAAGAAATCGGATTTTGTGGAGAGAATTTCCCACGAAATCAACGAAGCGATTAACATGATCAGACACATTATTGTGTAAAACGGTCGAGAGAGCATACCTGGAATCAGTGTCTGGAATATGGTAGAGCCTGGCTGCGACACGTATCCGCGTGTTTACATCCGGTTCGAAAGGAGGTATTGAATCACGTGCAGAAACATGGTGTGGAACACAGTGGAAGATCGACAATTCTGCATTGGCATATTGAGCAGAATCAGCACAATCCACCCTCTCAAATATGAAAGTGGATGTGAGTTAATGTGGTAAATGTGAACAATTGAGTAGATCGAAGCTGTTTTATCAGCTCAAGTTGTCGAAATCGCTGATTTCGCTAAGTGGGCTTTGATCCATACTTTCCCCATAATCGGACTACAAATTACGCGGATACTTCAGTCCGTGCCGACAAACCCTTTTCAACTCGCATCAAATTTGGAGAATTAAGAGAAAATCGGGGGAATTTCCTTCAATGGTGTCCGAGACTGTATATACAATGCACAGTTGAGGAGAATGCGCAATTTGGCAATCGACCAAATTGGGTTAAGTTCAAGCATTCTTGCCTAAAGTTACTCGGGAGAGAGAAATCATGTCGCTATCCAGATTTGGAATTTCAATGTTTGTTGGGGCTGCATCGATGTTGATGTTGTGCTCGCCGCAAAGTTTTGCTGAACAGCAGGTTCCAGAAATCTCAAACATTGGCCAGATCCTCAGCTATGAGAATAGTGAAGGCGAACATTTTTACGCTCTGCAGTTCAAAGCAGATCGCTTGCCGACTCCCGCACATGCAGGTGAGCAGATTGCGATTCTGTTTGACACGTCTGCCAGTCAGGTAGGCGAGCATCGGACTCAGGCTCTGGACGTTCTCAGATCTCTGCTGAATGAACTCCCCAATGATTCCAGTGTTGCCGTTTACGCGGTCGATGTTCAATGTACCCCCTTTGTCAGTGAATTCGTGGCCCCTAAAAGCCGTCAGGCTCAACTGGCTATAGCATCGCTGGCTGCTCGTGCACCTCTTGGTGCTACGAATCTTTCGGCGGCATTGAAAACTGTCATGCAGGGGCTACAGAATCAGCAGGCACGTTCGATTGTTTACATTGGCGATGGAATGAGTTCTGCCAAACTGATCTCACTTCCCGAAATGGCAGCTTTGACAGGCAAGCTGGCCCAACAGCATATTCCCGTACATAGTTATGCAGTGGGTCCTAAAAAAGACCTGCAGCTACTGGGGACACTAGGCGTTTACACCGGTGGTATTGTTCTTTCTGATGAAGCAACAGGAAAACAGGATTTACCAGCCATTGTTGGGAAAGAACTCGTCAAAGCCATCCAGTCTCCCGTGTTTTATCCCGAATCAATTCGTATTTCAGACAAAGAATTCGAGTTAAATACAACTCGTGCCTTACCAGTCAGAACTGACCGTGAGACCATCTATCTCGCAAAAGGCGACGTCACAAACAAATTCACAGTAGAACTGAAAAGCAGAAATCTGGACGGCGTCTGGAAGTTTAGTGTACCTGTCGCTCAGGCAGTAAACAGCTTTCTGGCAGTCCCCTGGGTTAATCAGCAGCCAGGACAGGAACTCGGAGTTGCTTTTGCTGGCCAAAGGATGATGAATCAGGCTCGCACCAGCCATGAGCAGCATATGGCTCAACTTGAATTCGCCGGAACGAATGCCATTCGCAGTGGTAAGTTTGAACAGGCAGCAAAATATGGAAATCTATTGCAGCAACTGGATCCCGGTAATTCTCGAGCTGATTCACTGCTGAAACTGTCAGATCGTTTTCAAAAAGCACAACTGGCCCAGGCCGACACGAAACAACCAGCGGCGGACACTTCAGCTGAACCTGCCCCCAAAAGTGACCCGCAGCCACCGATTGATGACGCTATCAGCAAAGTAGAACAGCTGCGTCAAATCAAAGGTGCCCAGATGAAGATTGAAGTTCAGAACGCCATCGAGGAAGCCCGGCAGGAATCTGCTGAAAATCCTGAAGGAGCTTTGGGGGGGCTAAAACGAACTTTGAATTTCCTGAAATCAACCTCAGATATTGATATTGATTTGCGTCAGCAACTCGAAAGCCGCTTGACCAATATGATGGTTGATGTTCGTAGCCAGATGGAAGTTGCTGAAACAAGACGAATTCGTCAACAGCAGCAACTGGCTCAGTTGGAACAGCAGAAACGTCTGGTCGATCAGATCCTGCTGGAAGATGAAAAGCTGGAACAGTTGATCGACCGTGTGAGATCTCTGATTCAGGACGGTAAGCATGGCAACTTTGATGCCTATGAAGAAGCGGAAGCCGTTGCCCGTGTTGCCGTTGATATGGAACCAGGTAATGGACCTGCGACTGCAGCCCTATTTACTTCAGAAGCAGCAGGACAGTTGGCCAAAGTCTTCAAGATGCGTTCCTTACGTGCAGACCGATTTCTGGAAACTTTATATCAGGTGGAACTCTCCCACGTACCTTTCCCGGATGAGCCACCCATTCGCTGGCCATCAGCTCCGGTCTGGACTGCTTTGACCGAACGACGTAAGAAATGGTCTAATGTTGACCTGCATCGCAACAGTCCTGCAGAACAGCGAATTTTTGAAGAACTGCAAAAAGAGACAGAAGCAAACTTTCCTGACATTCCACTTTCTGAAGTAATGACTTACTTTGCTGAGTTGCATAATATTACCATCCTGATCAATTCCAACGATCTGGGTGAAGAAGGTTTGACTGTTGATGAACCGGTTAATGTAGCCCTCAGCGGTATCAAACTGAAAAGTGCTTTGAATATTATATTAAAGCCAATCGGTCTGACTTATCTGGTTGAAGATGAAGTGATGAAAATCACAACCAGTATCAAAGCTGAGGAAATCTTAAGTACGCGGGTTTATCCCGTGGCAGACTTGGTTATCTCAGTATCCACACAGCAGGCCTCTGTGGGATCGAGCCAGGGTGGTTTTGGTGGTCAGCAGGGTGGACAGCAGGGCGGCGGTGGAGGCGGCTTCGGCGGTGGTGGCCAGGGTGGCGGTGGCTTCGGCGGCGGCGGTGGCGGTGGTCAAGGTTTATTCAACGTGGCACCAGAAATGCTCCTGATGAATGGTTTACCACAGCAAAAAGCAAAACAACAGACTGTTCCCGAAGCAAAAGTAAAGGCTGAGCAACCGCAGTTAAAATCAATCAAAGATGCGGAAATGAAAGCGATCCTGGATAACATTCTGGGAGAGTCTGAAACTAAAGCATCTCAAGCTCAGTTTCAGGTCGAAGACAAAGCCTTTCGTTTTGATAACAGTACGATTGAACAACTCAAAAAAAAACCAGTGATCGTCAAGTAGACAGCAGACAGAAACCACCTGTTGTCACTGATCAACCTAAATTAACAGCACGGAGCCGTTCCCAGGGGAAAGGCTCCGTTTCTGTTAAAGATGAGTCGGAAAAAAAGAGCGAGTTTAAAGCTCCCTTACTTGCGAATGTGAAAGATCCCCAGGCATTCTGGAATGAATATTTTTCCAAGCGTAAGACTGCTCCTGATCTGGTGAATGATTTAATATTCAATCTGCATCAGTCCGGCAAACATGAGCATGTAATCGCTGCCATCAACGCCGCGTTAATACATGGCCAGTCACAGCCCTGGATGTATGACGTACTGGCATTATCAATGGAAATTGTCGGGCGGCCTCAACTGGAAATTCAGCGTGTCTTACTTTCGCGCATTGATTTCTCTGCCACCGATGTACCCAGCATGGTTTATTCGGCTGCGTATCTTTCCCGGTTTGAGGCAGATGAACAGGCACTGAAGCTCTATGAACAGGCCGCAAAACTGCAACCCTCCCGTCCCGAGCCTTATATCATGGGCTTACGTCTGGCGAAAAAACTCAAAGATGCTGAAGGGATTCTATGGGCTGCAACGGGAATCTTGACACATGTCTGGATCAAAGATCATCAGCAATGGCACGAAAAAGCATTAAATGCATTGGCTGACCTGGAACAGTCTTTTGATAAAGCGGGGCGAAAAGCGGAAGCAGATCGAGTCAGTTCAGCCAGAAGAGCCGCCCTGGAACGTGATTTGAAACTGGAACTCACCTGGAATGGAGATGGTGATCTGGATTTGATCGTGGAAGAGCCGAAAGGGACTGTCTGCTCGTTTGAATCTCCAATGACTGCCGGCGGTGGTGTTCTTCTTAATGACGGGTACGGGCCAAAGCAGGAAAACTGTCAGGAAGCATATCTCTGTGCGAGCGGGTTCCCGGGAAATTATACGGTCCGAGTCCGCTATGTCTCCGGAAATATTGTCGGGCAGAGAGCGAAGCTGAAAATTACTCGCTATGCAGGCTCGGAGCAACCAATGGTTGAAACGGTGATCGTCCCTCTGGCGAAAGAAGACCAGCTGATTCGCATCAATCTGGAAAAAGGCAGACGCGATAAGAAGTCCCAGATTCCGGCTGAGCCCCGGGAAACTCAGAAAACCAGTCGATTACGGAACCGCAATTTGATTCATCCGGCAGGACAACTTTCGAAGAACTCCCGAGAATCGCTTAACAGCTTCCGAGTTTCCAGGCAGACCGGGATTTCTACCGGACGACAGTCTCCCTTTGTAACGGGAGTGCAAAATACAGGAGGGATAGCCAATCAGCCCGTCATTACAGTCATCCCTGAGGGGATCAGTCTCACGGGGGCGGCTGTTGTTTCGCCGGATCGAAGGTATGTCAGGTTATCTTTGTCGCCTCAGTTCACAAATGTCACTGAAATCTTCACATTCAGTTTCATGAACCCTTGAGACTGTTTCCTTATTTCAGCGGACAAGCCCTGGTGTCACATCCAGATCGAGTGAAGCGATTCGCCCCTGATCCAGATGATGCCAGGCGATCGCAGCCATGGCTGCGTTGTCGGTACACAAATCAGGCGGAGCAATACTCAAGCGAAACCCAGCCTGTTTCGTCATTTTCTCCAGGCGCTCTCGTAATAAGGCATTAGCAGCGACTCCCCCACCCACGCACAGGGTGGAGTAACCAAACTGTGTTAACGCCTGCTGGCATTTGGCAACCAGAACATCAACGACGGTTGCCTGAAAGCTGGCAGCGAGATCAGCAATGCGTTCTTCGGTAAGGGGAGGTGGCTGTTTTTTTGCTCCCGGATTTCCCAACGCTTCATACAACACCGCAGTCTTCAGGCCACTGAAGCTGAAACGCAGTTCTGGATCTTTGATAAATGTTCGCGGAAACGGAAATGATTTGGGATTCCCATTAATCGCAGTTTTTTGAATGGCAGGACCTCCGGGATAAGTCAGGCCGAGAATCTTGGCGACTTTATCAAAAGCTTCTCCTGCAGCATCATCGATGGTCGCACCGAGCAGGTCAAACTTCAGAGTCTCCGAACAGTGATACAGGTTCGTGTGACCTCCACTGACGACCAGGCCGATTGCCGGGAACAACGGTTGTTCTTCCTGCATCTGACAGGCAAACAAATGGCCTTCAATGTGGTTGACTGCAATCAAAGGGATGTCGAGTGTAAGTGCCAGGGTTTTGGCAGCAGTCAGGCCGATCAGCAGGGAGCCAACCAGCCCCGGTTCCGTTGCGACAGCAACCGCGGTCAGTTGGTCTAGTGTAATGTCAGCCTGTTTTAAGGCGTCATCGATGACAGGTAGAATTCGTTCCAGATGTGCCCGCGAGGCAATTTCGGGAACGACACCCCCAAATTTTTCGTGCAGTTTGGTTTGGGATGAAACGACATTCGAAAGGATCTGCATCTCGCGCGTGATGACAGCAGCAGCGGTTTCGTCACACGAAGATTCAATAGCCAGGAGATATTCTTCAGATTGATTCATAGAGGGAAGTTACGATATTTCAAATAAAAAAGCGACCCTCGGGACCGGTCAGATTCCCGAAAGTCGCTTTCATGTGAGAACAGATTGAAGTCACTTTGTGGCAAGCTGCCTGTCAGTCAGAATGATGACTTGAATCTGGTTAGACATCTTGCACAGGAGAATTCATCAGGTTGTCTGAATTACCAGAGGAGCTTTGGCCGGTTGTGGGAGTGCCGCGGCTTTTTTGGCGGGTTTCGCATCTTTTTCAGCTGGCTTTTTTTCTGTTTTTTTAGCTTCTTCCTTGGCTGCTGGTTTGGCTTCCTCATTCAAAGCAGATTTGACATAATCTAATGCCAGATCAAGCTGTTTGTCTTTGAATTCGTTGTCCAGTTTGGCATTATGGTCCAGAATATCACGATTGCGGCGATATTCGCCAAACGCTTCCAGTTCTTCATCATTGAGTCTCAGACGATACTTGTCATCGGGTGTGACTCCCCAGACGTCTGTATCTTTCGCTCCTGGAAAACGGTGGATATTTTTACCACTGGGGCGGTGATAGCTGGCGGTAGTCAACTTGAGGGCACTGTCTCCCTCTTCCAGTTCGATCACATTTTGCACGCTGCCTTTCCCCCAGGTTCTTTCACCCACGATCACCGCCCGTTTGTGGTCCTGCAGGCAGGCCGAAACAATCTCGCTCGCAGAAGCAGAATAGCGGTTGACGAGTATCGCCATGGGGAATCCGTCATAAGTTCCTTCGGCGGTCGCCTCCCATTTGCGGTCACGACTATTTCGTCCCTGAGTGCTCACAATCTTACCGGATTTGATGAACATGTCCGAGATTTCTGTTGCTTGAGAAAGTAAACCGCCGGGGTTGAATCTCAAGTCCAGAATGAGAGCTCTCATCCCCTGTTTCTGCAGGTCTTCAATCGCGGCGTGTAATTCTTCTGCACTATGGCGGCTGAAGTGGGTCAGTCGGATATACCCGATTTTTTCTTTCTTATCGAGCATATAGTCCCAGGAATCATCAGATTTGTACGTGTCCCCCAAGACTGTAGCCACATGGATTAATTCACGCGTGACTGTTAAGGGAATCACTTCTTCGGTCCCCTTGTGAATGACTGACATGCTGACTGATTCACCCGCGCGACCTTTCAGGGTTTTGATTGCTTCGGAAAGAGTAAAACCTTTGGTTGATTTTCCCTCGATGGAGTCGATCACATCACCGGCCCGAATACCCGCTTTATACGCGGGAGTCCCTGGCAGAGGCGTCATGACTGTCAGTCGTCTGCCATTGTTTTCGTCGATATGAACCTGAATTCCGATGCCACCGAATTCCTGCTCGACAACCTGGTTAAACCGAGACAGATCCTTGGGGCTGATATAATTGGAATACTGGTCCAGTTCTTCTACCATTCCCCGGATTGCTGCTTCAACCAGAATACGACGGTCGATATCTTTCACATAGTTTCGTTCGATCTGTTCATAGGTGTCTGCGAACAGTTTCATCATCTGATAATAGTCCTCGTCTTTCTCTTTATCTTTCTCATCCGCATAACTGAGTTGTGGCACAGTCGAGAAGAGGATCAGGGTGAGGAGAGAGAACGATCTGATCAAGCGGAATTTTTGCATGGACGATTCCTTATGAGGTATACAGAACACAATTCAAACCGGTAGGAACGGAATGTTCGTCGGAGAGAAAATGTGTTTTGTCTGGTGTCGAAACTCGTGAGAGCTTCCTTTCCTTTTCTATAAGTGTAGGCGATCTGTAAAGCAGTGGCAAGATTTGCTCCCTAAACTGAGAGTTTAAAACCGGTTTCTTCTGGAAATCATTCTGAAATTGAATTCTCACGCCCGGCCGGATACATTGCACGGGCCTGATTTTGTATCCCTGTCAATTATATCAGGGCTAAGTAATCTGGGAATTCAGGACACCATGGTCAAAATTGGGCTTTCCACCGATTAAGTGATTGATATTTATACTTTAATACCGGGCAATACCTTCCATGCAGCCTGAAGTTCAAATTTTGACAGGTATAGCCGGTTCCGGTAAAACGGATCGCTTGCTGGGCGAGTATCGTCGTGCCTTGCAGGAGGGGCTGAAACGGCATGCCCCTGGGAAAACCCTCTGGATTTCTCCTACCGTCCGCTCACGCAGACAGGTACTGGATCAGTTACTTTGCCCGGAAATGCCCGTTTGTTTTGCACCTCATGTATTTACGTTTGAGGCCTTTGCCGAGACAATATTGCAGTCGCTGGATCAGCCCGTTCAGACGCTGCCTGAAATCTCTAAACGCTACCTGCTGAGAAGTATTGTAGATGACCTGATTGCCGCTGGCCAGATTCAGTATTTCAGTTCCATCGCGGGAACATCCGGGTTTCTGGATCTGATCTCGCATTTCATTTCCGAATTGAAGCGGGAAGAAATCTGGCCGGAACAGTTTTCCGAGGCATGTGCCCGCTTGAAAACAGAATTCCGGCAGAAGGATCAGGAACTGGCATTAATCTATGACCGCTATCAGGTCGCATTACACGAAATGCGACGTTATGACTCTGAGGGGCGTTTCTGGTCTGCCCGGACTGCTCTGCAGGATGGGATGTGGGGACCTTTCGGGCAGTTTGATCTGATCGTACTGGATGGTTTTGCTGATTTCACACATACGCAATATGAGATTCTGGAATTGCTGGCAGCCAGAACCAGCAGGCTACTCATTTCCCTTCCCCTGGAAAAGAAATTACAACGGCAGGATTTATTTGCTAAATCTGTGGTTGCTAAACAGGTTCTTGAAAGCAGATTGCCGGGGACGATCCGCTGCGTTACCTGCGAACGCGATGAACCTGCCTCTTCGCGGTCTCAAATTTGTGAGGCATTATTTGATAATCCACGCGAGATTAGTCTGTCTCAATCTGCCGACCAAATCAAGGTTCTGGCGGTCGCCGGTCAACGGAATGAACTGGAAGTACTGGCGGTTGAAGTCAAACAGTTACTACTTCAGGGAGTACAGCCAGAAGAGATTTCGCTGGTATTCCGATCGACTCTGGAATATGGTGACCTGATCCATGAAACCCTGTCGGCAGCCGGAATTCCGTACTTTCTGGGGCAGGAACAGGAGTTTTCCCGGTTTCCCGTGATCAGGGCGATCTTTGCCTTCCTGCAGATTGAACTGGATAACTGGTCGTTCGATAGTCTGATGTCTATTCTGGATTCGAATTACTTTTCACCCGACTGGCCTGAATACAAGTCGGGGACTGCCGTACGCAGCCTTTCCCGGATATTACGTCAACTGAAGATCGACTCCGGTAAAACCGATATTTTGAACGCCCTGGAAAAGGAATGCCGGAAAGCAAACGAGCTTTGTGCCCGTTATCCGGATCAGCCGAAACGACAAGTAATATTGCAGGAAGTGGAGTCTGCCTATCAGCTGGCGAAGCGGCTCTCCAGCGAAACTCAACGGTTGAGAGGCAAAGAGTTATTTGTCACCTGGATTGACATTCTGACCTCTCTGGCGACCGAGTTTGGCTTACCCAAAACCTGGGCAAACGGGGAT
Source organism: Gimesia sp. (assembly GCF_048262075.1). Lineage (GTDB taxonomy): Bacteria > Planctomycetota > Planctomycetia > Planctomycetales > Planctomycetaceae > Gimesia. Next base: position 945,226 of record NZ_JBLXFK010000002.1, on the reverse strand, counting down.
GCCCGAACTGACGCACTCGATCAACGCGATCAACTGGTATGGGAACGGTTTCAGAAACTCCTGTTTCATGCTGTCTCTGAAGTGGATCAGATTGAACAGTTTCATCAGCGGGAAGCAGCTCCCCAGGATCTACTTACGTTTCGTGGTTTGCTGCTGGATTTGCTGGAACAGCAGACTCTCGCATTACAAACAGAAGAGGGGGGGCGGGTTCAGGTACTGGATGCTTCCCAGCTGAGAAATTTGAGTGTGCCTTATCTGCTGGTGGGGGGGCTCAGTGAAGCCAGTTTTCCCCGCAGCCACCGCGAGGATTGTCTATACAGTGAAAAAGACCGGGGGGAGTTGAATGAATATGGACTTGCACTGAAGCGTCACGCAAATCAACAGCAGGAAGAAATGCTGTTGTTTTATGAAGTGATGACGCGTTTCTCGAAGCAACTCATTCTGAGCTACCCTGCCATCAGTTCTACGGGGCAGCCATTATTTGCCAGTCCCTACCTGACGGCATTAATCGATCTGTTTGAACCGGGGGCACTTACGGTACAGCAGGTGGGGGAATTAAATCCACTGCCTCGTCGTGATCAGGCGATGTCAGCGCGCGATCTTCGCATTCTGGCGATTGATGAACTAAAACGGAATCAGCCAGGGCTGTTTCTGCAAATTATGAATGAACCCGGATTCCAGGCTACTGCTCGGAATATTCTGGGCGCGGCGGAAATGGCAGTCGCGCGGTTTGAGCAGGAAGGCTTTACCGAATATGAAGGGGTCATGGTCTCTGCTGCATCTCGACAGGCGATTCTTGAGCGTTTTCCGCAGGACTACGAATTCAGCACCACACAACTGGAGCTGTATCTGGCCTGTCCTTTTCAGTTTTTTACACAGAATGTCTTAGGGATTGAAGTCCCCGAACCACCTGAATTAAGAACTAATTTTCTGCAGCGGGGGATCCACGTCCACAGTATTCTGACTCGTTTGTATGAACGGCTCAGTTCAGAAGGTGACAGCGCGCAGCTGTATGCCGCAGATCAGGTTGAATCTCTGTTTCTCGAATTACTGGAAAAGCGAGTCTCGGATTCTGATGTCGAATCCAAATTGCAACAGGTGTTACTGTCGATTGAAAAACAGATTCTGGAAGACTGGGGTGGTTTGTTTGCCGAACAGTCAGAAACTTATGGCCAACTGTTTGAAGAATTATGGGATACGGTACCTGCAATTGTGGGCCGAGAAGTTCCTTTTGGAAAAGTACCGGGAGAACCAGACCCGTTACAAAAACAGTACCAGCATTTGACATTGGGAACCGGTTCGCTAGAGACTCGTGTTCGAGGACAGATTGACCGGATTGACGTGGGCACAGTCAATGGTCAGAAATATTTTAATATCATTGATTACAAGACGGGACGCAGTGTTCCTTCTTCTACGGAAATCAGATCAGGCAAGAAATTGCAGCTGGCCTTGTATCTGATTGCGGCTCGTCGACTGGGAATGATCGACGCCGATGCGGAACCCTTCCACCTGGGGTACTGGAAGATACAGGAGTTCGGCTTTGTCATGCCTTTGCATTCTGCGCGAAAGAAAATTGTGGAGCCCATCTCGGCAGAAGATCTGGAGACCCTGGAAGTGACTCTGGAAGGACTGGTTCCGCATCTGGCGGCATTAATTCGCAGCGGATTTTTTCCCGTGCAGGTGGATGAAAAAATCGCACATCTGGATCAGGCATTTCAATCGGTCTGTCGTGCTTCTCAGGTGGAGAGTTATCGAGACAGCCTGGGAAAACAGATTAATCTGCTGCAGTTTGCCGATTCAAAACCAGATTACTCAACTGAATAAACCCAAGCAACATAACGAGAGCGCATGTCAAAGCAACCCACTTACACCGATCAGCAGGCCGCAGCCATCAATACGCGTGATGTCTCTATTGCGTTGTCAGCAGGCGCAGGGTGTGGGAAGACATTTGTACTCACACAACGGTTTTTAAAATTGATTGAGCCGGGAGCCCCCCCTGATCGGCTCAGCCATATCGTTGCGATCACCTTTACAGAACGGGCCGCGCGGGAAATGCGGGACCGGATTCGGGAAACCTGCCTGGCTCAATTGAAGAATTGTCCACCGGCAGATGTGAATCACTGGCAGGCTGTCATTCGTGGACTGGATTCGGCACGCATCAGTACAATTCATTCTTTTTGTACTTCTATTCTGCGGAGTCACGCTGTCAGTGCCCGGCTCGATCCTCATTTTGGTTTGCTGGAGCAGGGAACCAGTGATACCTTTTTGCGGAAAGTCATTCATGAAGCTGTCCATGAGCTGTTGAAGCAGGAAAATGCAGACTGCATTCAACTGGTGTATCGATTTGGTCTGGAAAAAACCTATGAGCTGTTGATCGCTCTGGTTCCTCAGCAGTTTCGAATCGAGTTCGATGAATTCCGAACGCTGGCTCCGGAAACGCTGGCAGGGCGGATGCGTGACTACTGGGAACAGGATTATATTCCGATGCAACTTGCAGAGATCGCTAAGTCAGACGCGACGCTGCATTTATTAAGACTGATGAACTCACATGAGCCAACAAATCCGAAAATGCGCGAGCGGTTTCAGGTACTCAAGTCACGAATCCCCGAATTATTAAATGGTAGTCCCCGGTTGCGTGATGAATTACTGGCGACTTTGATGAATCATGCCAAAGTGCAGGGCGCCGGTACCAAAAAAGACTGGGATGATGTCACCGTTTATGAACAGATCCGTGATGGATTCAAAGACCTGCGTGATGTATTGAAACCGGTTTATGAAACGCTCTCTCCTGATCCTGCCAGCTTTCTGTTGGCTGCGGAATTCAGTCTGGTCGTGTTAAGAGTGGCCGAATATGCCGCGAAATGCTATCAGGACAGTAAAGCAGAAAAAGGACTGTTGGATTTTGATGACCTGTTGCTGCAGACGCGGGACCTGTTCCGCCGCGATTCCAATGCCCGACAAAGGTCTGCTGCAGGAATCCATTACCTGATGGTGGATGAGTTTCAGGATACTGATCCTGTACAGAGTGAAATTGTTCGTGCGTTGTGTGGGAATGAACTTTTAACCGGAAAACTGTTTCTGGTAGGAGATGCCAAGCAGTCAATTTACCGTTTCCGAAGAGCAGACCCGGAAGTATTTCATCAACTGAGACTGGAAATCCCTGAAAAGGGGCGGCTTCCGTTAAGTACCAATTTCCGGAGCCAACCCGCAATTTTAAATTTCACGAACTGCCTGTTTGCTTCAGCAATGGAGCACTATTACGAATCGCTCACGCCATTTGACCAGCAACAGCACTCACCCACACCGGGAATCGAATTCCTGTTTGCTTCTCCTGAGGACCCGGATATCAAGCTGGCCGATGCTATCCGTGAGACTGAAGCAGACTGGATAGCGGCTCGGATTCGTCAGTTACTGGAAGACGAAACTCCCCGCATCTGGTCTAAAAACCACCAGACCGGCGAACGCGAATTAAGGCGGGTCGAACCCGGTGATATCTGCATTCTGTTTCGATCCCTGTCGAGTGTCAGTCTGTATGAAAAAGCGTTACAGCAGCGTGATCTCGACTATTACCTGGTTGGGGGGCGTGCTTTTTATGCGCAACAGGAAATTTACGACCTGAGTAATCTGTGCCAGTACCTGGACAGCAGCGATGATGAATTAAGCCTGCTGGGACTATTGCGCTCGCCATTCTTCAGTCTGTCTGATGATACGATTTATGCCATCACGCGACATGCAGAAAGCCTGACGACAGCGATGCTGGTCCCCCCGCCAGATGATGTGCGTCCCGAACAGAAACGTCAGGTGCTTTATGCCCAGGCTGTTCTTCAGGAACTGCGAGCGAAAAAAGACCGGTTGTCTCTAGTGGAGTTATTGAATCTGTCCCTGGAGCGGACCGGCTATGATGCGGCTTTGCTCAATGAATTTCTGGGTGATCGTAAACTGGCAAACCTCCGGAAACTGATTGAACTGGCTCGCAACTTTGAAGCATCTGGCTTGTTTACTTTGAAAGATTTTGTGCAACGGATTCGGGATTCAATCTTGGAAGAAAGTAAGGAGGAGTTGGCGGCGACGTTACCTGAAACCAGCGATGTCATTCGCCTGATGACCATCCATCAATCCAAGGGACTGGAATTTCCGGTGGTGATCGTTGCTGATATGGATCGCCGATCACAGGGGGCATCAAAAGACCCTTTCCTGCATCCGCAATGGGGGGCGCTCCTGAACTTACCGGCAGAGCGGGGGGTGACACCGGAAAACTTCGCATTTAAAATGCATCGTGCGATTGAACAGAACGCCGACGAAGATGAAACCGTCAGACTGTTGTACGTTGCGGTAACTCGCGCGGCAGATTATCTGATTCTCTCTGCCGGATTGCCCTATGATCGCAGAGTGCAGTCGCCGTGGATGAAACTGCTGGCGCGGCACTTTGATCTCTCAACGGGTTTGCCGACTTTGGATCCTTATCTGGGCCACTTTACAATGGGAAATGTCCCCGCAGATCAGATTCCGGAAATTCGTGTCCATCTGACTCAGCCTCAAACTGAAACCAAACCAGCTAAGAAAATCAAAGAATTGAAACCCAGTCAGTTCTGGGCCGCACTTGAACAGGGAAGCCCTGGAGGTTACCCGGAAACGTGTCAAAGCTTTGCACCTCAAACAAACAGACGATCCCATTTCAGCGTTTCCCATCTGGAAGTGACTGATGCCTTGTTGCAGGAACTGCCTGAGCCTCGCTACCAGGTACTGGCGACAGGAGAATTGCTGAATGCTGATGAGGCCACCCAACTGGGGACATTGACACACTCTGTGATGGAACGACTGGATCCATTGAAGCCTGAACAGTCGGATCGGATTGTGGAACTTGTCCTGTTCGATCAACCTCAGCCGGATCGAGAAAAACTAAAACCTTTGATTCAGCAACAGATCTCTGCCTGGTATGAGTCAGAAGTCTGCAATGCGCTGAAAGCAGCACGCGTCTATTATCGGGAACTGGATTTTTTACTTCGCATGCCTGTGACAGTTGAGAAAGAGTCTGCTGTGACAGTGTCAGGAATGATTGATGCCGTTTATCAGACGGACGATCATCGCTGGGTAGTCCTCGATTACAAAACGGGCGCACGCCTGGCTCAATTAACGGACGAAGAGTTGATCTCAGAGTATGAATTTCAGTTGGGAGTTTATACACTGGCAGTCGAGCAACTCATTGGATGTCTGCCTGACTCCGTCGGACTGGCAATTGTTCATGATTCTGTTCGATTCGTGGAAATGAAGTTCGATACGGTACGACTTGCTCAGATTTCAGATCGGATTTCCCAGGCAGTTTCCCACATCAATCAATCTCTCGTGGTGACAGAAAGTTATTAAGCGGTTCCATGTCCAATGAGTCCCCTGCTGATCTTGATTGTTTTAAGCAGTTGTACCAACATTCCGAAATATTTGAGATCATCCGAGAACACTCGGGGTCTGAATTTCATCTGCAGAAACAGTTACGCAAGGACTACTCTGAAGATGCTGTGCGTGCCGCGTTGACTTTGTCGGAATTACGCAAGCGAGGCCGTGCCAAATTCTCCCGTGCAGACCAGATGTGGTTTGATCGAAAAAGTCTGGAGCAGGCAACATCGGAGCTGGTGTCACAGCATAAGGCGGGGCGATTCTCTGGGATGGTATACGATTTCTGCTGCGGAATGGGGGGGGATCTGATTGCGCTGGCAGAGCATGCGACTGTTACCGGTGTTGATATTTCAGCAGTTCTTTGCCAGTTCGCAAGTTGGAACAGTGAAGTTTATGGGGTGTCCGGTTCCGTCAGTCTGTTGAATCAACGACTGGAAGGAATACAGGATCGTCAGGGAAGACTGCATATTGATCCGGATCGGCGGCCTCATTCTGGCGGGAAAGTCATCCGTATCGAAGACTATCTGCCCGGACTGGAGACGCTTCAGGAATTAATATCTCAGTTTCAAGGCGGTGCCATCAAACTCAGCCCTGCCAGTAATTTCGCCGGTAAGTTTCCCGAAACCGAGGCCGAACTGATCAGCCTGAATGGGGAATGCAAAGAAGCGACCATCTGGTTTGGCGATCTGGCAGGCGAGCACGAATTTCGGGCGACTGCAATTACCAAAACCGGGCAGGTCGATAGTATTGCCGGTCACCCCATGGATGCCTTTGTTGAGATTACGGATCCAGATAATTATGTCTACGATCCTGATCCGGCGGTGGTCCGTTCTGGATTACTGGATGTCGCAGCCGCGCAGGCGGGACTAAATCGACTGGATCCCGAAGAAGAATACCTGACTTCCGTTGATGCCGTGGATTCGCCTTTCTTCAGACGCTTTCGAATTGTGGAAGAACTGCCTAACAATGACCGTGAAATCCGAAAGTACTTTCGTAACGCCAATTTTGGCCAGCTTGAAATTAAATGCCGGCGAATACCGGTTGGCATTGAAGCGCTCCGCCGTAAACTATCGCTGAAAGGGGATGAAGCTGGCGTGCTGATCATTGCCCGTCTGCAAGGCAAATCACGTGCGCTGGTTTGCGAACGGGAATAAACTTTCCCTCTGCTTTCAATAACATACATCTACAAAAAAAGCGGGATCCATCTCAGGACCCCGCTTTTGTATTGTGTTGGTTCAACAAAACAACTGGCCGTTTATTGTGCCTGTCGGAACTGGAACCGGTCGATTGGAATTAACTGTTGTGGTGCCGCAGGGGCATTGTTAAACACGAAGGAGAAGGCATAACAGATGACCATCCCCGAAGACATTTCGCCTACATACAAGCCACCTTCAGCAAACTGGGCCCGCCCCTGTGCTGGCAGATTGACGTCACCCGGAATGATCACATAATGTGGTTTGGCTGTCGGATCGACGCCAAAGTCAGCAGCGAGGTTACGGAAATAGGCATAAGTGAATTTGCCCGTCCGTGAGTTCAGGACGGCTCCCTGCAGACGACCGGTGAGGAAGTCGAGTACAAAAACACCTTCCGCGTTTCCACTCCGAGTCGGCACGGTTGTAATGGCAAAACGATCGCCATCACGGTCTGTGGCAACCGCATAAGCAGGCTCGTGTGGCCAGAAATAGGACAAACACATACCGCAGATTACACCGACGGTCAGCCACAAAAATCGGCTTTCTCCATTTTGATTTTTCACCACAAATGCCTCCCAGTGCTATATTTAATCAGAAATACGAGTAGATTGACTCACAGCCTGCCGCCTGTACCAGTATGAGTCATACAGACTTGATCAATTGATTATGAACGACCCGAATGGATCATGGCTGACAGACGTATTGTAACCAAGTTCTGAAATCCCTGCCAGACTTGATTTTATTGAATTCCGGGAAAGCCAGGGGGGCTAATAATCTGGTTTTGCAGGATTATTACATGAAATTCGCATTGGTTGTAATTCCATTCCAGCGAAAGTATGCTGCTTTTAAGTGACTGTCCTCCGGGCAGATCAGATTCAACATGTCGCAGCTCAACTCTAACTCGTCTTTTGGCACGGGTCTGGAATGAATCAACGAGAGGAAGGAATGCAACTATGGAAACAATGAACGGTCAACTGAATCGTAAATTGCGGATGGCACTGGTGGGTGGAGGACAAGGTTCGTTTATCGGTCGAGTTCACTCTATCGCTGCCTGTCTGGATAATCGTGCAGAACTGGTTGCCGGGGCCCTTTCTTCCAATCCCGAAAAGGCAAAAGCTTCCGCGCCTGCTTATGACATCAAGCCGGACAGAGCTTATGGTTCGATTGAAGAACTCGTCGAAAAAGAGTCCGCGCTACCCGCAGATCAGCGGATTGATTTTATCAGTATCGCAACTCCGAATTTCACACACTTTCCGATCGCGAAAACTGCAGTCGAAGCCGGATTTAATGTCATCTGTGACAAACCAATGACCTTTGATCTGACACAGGCGGAAGAGCTGAAGTCGCTTGTAGAAAAATCAGGTGTTGTATTTGCCGTCAGTCATAACTATACCGGGTATCCACTCGTTCGGATGGCGCGGGAAATGATTCTGAATGGGGAATTCGGCGAAATTCAGGCTGTCCGTTCTAATTACATTCAAGGCTGGTTACGTTCCCGTCTGGAAGAGGAAGATCAGAAACAGGCTGCGTGGCGAACCGATCCTGCGAAGTCAGGTGCAGCGGGCGCTTTCGGTGATATCGCGACCCATGCATATAATCTCGGACGCTACATGACAGGTTTGTTGCCGGCAGAGATTTCCTGCAATTTGAAAATCTTCGCACCGGGACGTCAACTGGATGATTATGGTCACGCTGTCATTCGTTTTCAGAATGGTGCGATGGGAACGGTCACCGCCAGTCAGATCTCACACGGTCGTGAAAATGACCTGTTCATTGAAGTTGATGGCACAAAGGGCGCATTGGCCTGGCGACAGGAAGAACCTAATCAGATGATTGTGCGACGCAATGGGCAGCCTCATTCCATTTATACCCGCGATCCGAATGCACCGTTCATGAACGAATCGGGAGCAGCTGCCTGTCGCTTGCCAGCCGGGCACCCCGAAGCGTTTTACGAAGCATTTGCGAATATCTATCGATCAGCTTTTGATGCGATGATCAATCGAATTACCGGCCAACCTTTTGAACAGAAAAATACAACTTATCCGAATGTCTATGATGGCGTGGAAGGTATGTTTTTCATTCAACAGTCTGTGGCCAGCAGTCAGGAAAACGGGGCCTGGTTACCATTTCAATGTGACAGTGCCCGCAGTTAGGCGAGATCCAGCCTGTATTGCAATCATTTGCTGATGATCGAATTGAGAGTTGACGACAGGATGCGCGCCTGCAGGAGATCGCCGTCTTCATTGCTGAAGTGACGTCGTGATTTCATTTACAAGTAGATAACGAGAAGCGGGAAGCTGGTGTTTCATGAAGAAAATTCCACTGCATTTTCAGATTCTAATTGCTTTAATTGCAGGAACAATTCTCGGGATTATATTTAACCCGGGGGAAATATCGCTCGACGATCAGACCTTAACAGTCAGTCCGGTTGCCGGCGGTTTTGAGGTTGTTCAAAAAACAGCAGAACAGGATCCGCAGAAATATGAGTTTACTGATCCAGAACAACTGCTAAAGCGTTTTCCGGAACTGAAAGACCTGTTTGTTACCGGGGATCCTGAGAAATCAGTGTCTGTCAAAGTGACCGGGCGATTGATTCATATCGTCGATTCCGCCCGGATAATTACTCTCACTTACAGCAGGAATGTCGATCAGAAAAAAACGGTTACATCCTTCTCAGCCACCAGTGGTGAAGAACTGGAGAAACAGTATCCGGAGTGGAAAGAAAACTATGAGAAATATGGAACGGGCATTTCACAAACTGTGATGGCTGTCTCCAAATGGCTGGGTGATCTGTTCCTGCGATTACTGAAGATGGTGACGATCCCCCTGATTGTCACATCCCTGATTACGGGAATTGCCAGTCTGGGTAACGCGACCCGTTTTGGGGCGATGTTCTCTCGAACGCTGCTGTATTATTTTTCTACCAGTCTGCTGGCGATCTTTACCGGTATGTTTGTAGTTAATCTGATTCGGCCTGGTATTGGTGCAGAACTGCCGGGGGGGAGTGGTTCACTTTCTTCTGGTACAGAATCGATCGGTTCTATTTTTCTGGATATGGTGGATCGACTGATACCGACCAACATTATTCATTCGCTGGGCGAGGGAGAATTTCTCTCGATTATCTCGTTTAGTATGCTGACTGGTATCTTTATCATTATTGTTGGTGGCAAACACGCCAAAGTGATGACGGATTTCTTTCAGGCCGGCTTTGAAGTCATGATGCGGATGACCATGTTCGTGATCAGTCTGGCCCCGATCGGCGTACTGGCATTTATGGTTTATGCGGTTTCCTCCCAGGGGATTGAGATCTTTAAGACGCTGGCCTGGTATATGATTGCTGTCTTTTTGGCTTTATTGATCCACGCGGTGGTGATCTTACCATGTCTGTTAAGGTTTGTGGCGCGGCGTTCTCCACTGGAATTCGCACGCGCGATGAGCCCGGCTCTGATGACTGCTTTCTCGACAGCTTCTTCTAATGGTACACTTCCGCTCACGATGAGTTGTGTTGAAGAGAACGCGGGGATTTCGAACGAAGTCAGTTCCTTTGTACTGCCTCTGGGAGCCACAATTAACATGGATGGTACTGCTCTTTATGAAGCTGTGGCGGTGATGTTTATTGCGCAGGCTTATACGGGTGTAGTCATGCCCCTGGAGCAGCAGATTCTGGTGGTTGTTACCGCATTGCTGGCCAGCATCGGTGCCGCCGGGATTCCTCATGCCGGTCTGGTAATGATGGCGATCGTACTGCAAGCAGTCGGCCTGCCACTCGAAGCACAGGGGGTAATCATCGCTGTCGACCGTATTCTGGATATGTGCCGTACATCTGTTAATGTCTGGAGTGATTCCTGCGGTTGTGCCGTCATTGAACGGTATCGCTAAGATTTTGAACCTGCCCGCGGAGTTCAATCGAAGCTGAGAGAATCTCTTATTCTCTGGTATTTTGAGATGTCTAACCCTTTCAACCGTTACAAACTGACTACAGCCTGTTCTGCTGGTATTTGATTGCCGATAGGAGATAACAGGGCAATCTGCCTTCAACTCCGCAATTTTCTTCTTCGGCGTCTTGGATCAGTTGAAATGGAACAGGTACTCACCCAGCCTCTGCAATGGATTCACAATATTTGTGACCAGTTTACGGAAATCACCGGTTGGCCGTTACGATTCACTCCTGCCAAGCCAGGTGAACGAAAATCTCTCGAGGCAGAATTGTGTCAAAGTGAGAAGTACTGCTGGTATGAATCGATTGAAGATGGCAAACGGATTCTGGGATATGTATACCTGACCCTGCCTGATGAATCGGCAAACGATCATCTGTTTGTGACCGCGATCAAGTTTGCGGAACTGGTGGGGGGATTGATTTCTCAAATCGAAACCATGAGCTCTTCTCTTGAATCAAAGACCAGGGAAGTCACGACCCTGGTAGATGTGGGGCTGTCTGCTACCAGGCAGGAAGGACTGCAGGACGCATTGCAAAAGTTACTGGAAGCTGCTTTGCAACTCACGGGATTCCGTGCCGCCGGCTTCTTTTTATTGAACTCTGATTCAAACCAGTTGTCCCTGCGGGTTCAATACTGTTTAACGGCTTTTGAAATTCCCTTCCATCGCCGGAAATTAGATGAGTCTCCACCAGACCTCGAAGCATTTGCGAATGATGCTTTAATCATAAATCGGCAGGATAACCCAGAATTATCCCGCTGGTTACCTGAGGGCTGCCTGACAGGTGTCTGCGTTTCCGTGCAGTCGGAATCTGGTCCGTTTGGAACATTGTGGGCCTTTGATCGGCGTGCCCGGCATTTGAAAGACCGGGATATTCATATCCTGAAATCAATCGGCGCCCAGGTCAGTACAATTTTAGAGCGTGCTGTTTTGATGAGAGAAAGTCAGAATCAGCTCCGCTTGAAAAAAGAACTCAAGGTAATCTCGGAATCGTTTCCGGCCGAACTGGCACGGGAATCGCATCAGGAACGGGATTTTCAGGCAGCCGTGCAGACGATCAGCCACCATGAAGTGGGAGGAGACTTATGCGAGTTCGTTAACCTGGCACCACACATCACCTGTTTTGCCCTGGGTGATGCTTCTGGCGACAGTATTCCTGCAGCCGTGGTGATGGCATCTGTCAGAGGTGCTTTGAGAACGTTGACAGAAGGTCCGATTGAGCAGGCAAAAGATACCCGCTTTGTCATTGGTCGGATTAATACTGCTTTGTATCATACTTCACTGCCACATCAATTCATGAGTATGTTGTACGGCGTGATCGATACTAAAAATCGTACTTTCACTTATACAAACGCCGGGCATCCTGCTCCGTTCTGGGTTCATAAAGGAAAAATCACCAGCCTGACTTCACACGGGATGTTGTTGGGGGTTACTGAGACAAACGATTATGACTACTCAGTCATTCCTATTTGTACCAACGATATTATTGTGGGGTTCAGTGATGGAATCAGTGAGGCGATGAGCAGCGAACGCAAAATGTTTCGCTCGGATGGAATTATGAAAGTTCTGGAGAATCATATCGAAGATACTGCGGAAGAAGTCATGCAGGGGATCTGGTCCAAGTTGCAGAAACACCTGGAAGGCGGAAACGATGGTGATGACAGAACATTAATGGTTGTGAAATTTGCCCGCAATACAGACTGATTTGGCTGTAGTTCTGTAATAATGGAACGCAGCGTTTTTAGCGATAACCTATCTCTCTCTGTTGTGTTCGTTCTGGATATTGCAGGTGACGCTACCGTGAACCTGGATAGAGTCTAGCCCACGATACGAAAACGTGGACGATCGTCTTTCGAGTCTCCACGAACTTCCTGCTGCCCAGACCAGTCCTGTGGCGCGTCGTCTGTAATTTCTATGCAGGAGGCGGGTTCCGTTGACTGTGATAATAATGCTGCCGGTCTGTTACCGATTGCTGAGACTGGTTTCGATTTCTTTTGAGTTGACACATTTGATATCGGCTTTTGAATCCAGCGATTCATTCTCAACACCTGTGAACGAGGTGCTGTGATCGGGAAATGAGAGCAGCGATAGCTGACCTGCTCCTGGTTACTCCACATTCCGGACAATCTGTTCCCCAACAAGCCCAGGTTGAGAAATGATTCCCCGTCCTGAATAGACCGTTGTACCATTCGTGCTGTCAGTGTGGTAATGACTTCCCGGGAGGTGCCATCGCGCCGTCCCACAGCAAGATAATCTGTTCCAGAACCGTGTTGAAGACCGTAGGCGCAGGCAACCATTGAATGGTTCACAAACAGGGCATCAATTCTGGCCATCCCCGCGCGAACGGCGGGCCCGTGGATATCGTGCAGGAAGGAAAGTTTTTTGTTCTGCGAGAAATTGCCGCCTGCAAAATTCGACTGAGTCCCATCATGAAAATTCATCCGTTGAAACTCTGCCCAGAGATCCCAGCGCGGGTTCCAGCCTGGCGCCAATGGGTCTTCAAGTCGTGAACGGTAAAACGCAATATGTCCCTGTTTCCCAGTCTCCTGTTCTGCTTTGGAAATTAGCTGTTGTATTCCGGTAGAGCGGGAAGCCAGATAGTCTTCCCAGTTTGTTTCACTGGTGTTTACCAGGGGCTGTTTCTGCCAGATTTCCTGATTGGCTTGAAATCCAACTGACTTGAAAGCGTTCAATGTGCGTCGATGATCATGACCTTCCTGGTCGACATACCGCAAATCGATCAGGTCCCAGTCTCGTCGGGATGCATGAATGTGTCTCATCGCAGTGACCATGGTGGCTGCGGGGTTTGCGCCAATCTGTCCGTAAAACGTTCCCCAGCCATCCAGTGGGTATGTCAGTACGCGCATCGTGCCGACTTTCGTAGCCACGGGCTTTACTACCAGTGGGACAACGCCGATAATTTTATTGCCAAGCGTCACAAACAGAATCCGCAGTTTCTGGTCTTGGCCAAAATGATTCCAGTAGTGTTCCAGCCATTCGGGGGAATGAGCAAACGTAGCTCCTTTGGTTTTCCCAAGCAGAGCACGCCAGGCCAGGCGAAAATGATCAAGGCGATCGATATCGTTGATTTCCGCAACTGTGATCATAAGAACTCCGGTTCTGGTTATGACGGGGAACAATTCAGTACATCAGAAAATGCACTAAAATGCAACAATCATGCCAGCGATGAGAATGACCAGAATTCAACGACCAGTTTCAGAGTTGTTGAAGTGAGTCTGAGAAAGCTTTTGATGTAACATGCTGACAATCATCAGCTTCCACGTTGACTCCATCAGGACAATGTGGAATTGAGCATTGTCAGCTCAATTCCACTCTGTCAATCATGCGTTGACTTAAAGCAACACAGAATCTGCTCGGGTGGCAGAAAAACAACATTCCCCTGGAACTGAGAATGAGACTGTGTCCAGTTTTTCTGTAGCGTCTCCAGGGCTGTTGGGCCCGATTCTACTAGAGTGAGAGACGCTATCGTTAAATGTGAATCGCTCTAGCTGTTTAGTTTTTTCAATGCTGCTTCAGCCGCTTTTTGGACGCGTGGATCTTTGTCTTTCACCGCGGTTTCCAGGGCCTGTGTGATTTCTGGAGTTTTGATTCCAAATTCTCCCAGGCTGATGGCAGCTTCCACACGGGCATCTGGATTGGGATGCTTTGTAAGCAGATCGGTCAGGGCAGGAATAGCGGCTTTAGCTCTAGCGGGACTCGGATCGATTTTTGTTAATGCCCATAAAGTAACAGCATTATCATTTTCGTTATGTAATTTCAGCTCTTTCTCCAGCAGCGGAACTGCTGATTTGGAGAGTTTTCCAAAACGAGCCAGGGCATATGTCGCAACAACACGTAGAACCATGTCATCAGAATTAACATAGGGTTTAATCAGTGGGATGGCAGCGGCTGCGGGAGGCCCGATCTCGGCTAAAGCTGTGATTAGCTCGACAGTGACATGCAGGTCTTTTTCTTGCTCAAGCGCCTCTTTCAGACTGGGAACTGCTGATTTTGCCAGTGGGCCGGAAAGGGCAATCGCGCTGGCTGCTTCTCTGCGGAGCAGTGCGTTTTCATCGGAGAGTGCCTTGATCAAACCTGGTAATGCAGCATTCACGGCTTCAGGGTTGGTCGGATCTTCTCTCAGAAGTGCCCAGGCACAGACGAGTCGAAAACGTTCATCATCTGAATCAGATTCAGCGTATTTTTTGATAAGAGGTAATGCTTTTTTACTGCCAATTTTTGAAAGGGCGTAAACGGCTTTGTTTCTGGTGGTGCCCGTTCCGTTTTTTAAAATGTTGATCAGTTCAGGTTCTGCTTTGATCGCTTTCGGACCAATTTCCCCTAAACTGATAATCGCTGTCTCACGAATATCAGTGTCATCTGATTTTATCAGTTTCAGCAATTCCGGAATGGATGCTTCCGAGTCAGTACCGATTTCACCCAGGATATGAATCGCCAGGAGTTTGAGAGAAGAGTTCTCATTTAACAGTTTAGTGACTTCAGGAACAGATGCCTTTCCAATGGATGCCAGAGCAGAAGCGCTGGTGAGAGTTAATGCGGTCGGACCATCCTGCATCGCTTTTGCCAATGCCGGGACGGCCGAAGACGCATCAGGGCCAATGGAACCCAGTGCTGATGCGGAGTCCAGTTTGACATTCAGCTCGGAATCTGACAGCAGTTTGGTTAACTCGGGAACAGCAGATTTGGCAGCACCACCAAAATTTCCTAATGCAATCGCGGCATGCGCTCGAACTTTAGGTGAGTTATTTTTCAGGAGTGGAGTTAATGCGGGAACGACTTCTTCAGGTTTGGCTGAGATGGCACCCAATGCGTTGGCCGCACGCCAGACCAGGTCAGGATTATCCCCTTTCAATGCTTTGATTAGTGTGGGGATGGCCGCTTCACCCTGTGCCCCCATGTGAGCAAATACGTCACAGATTTGCTGGCATTGTTCTGTATGATTCTCTTTGTACTCTGTTTTCAATTGTTCCAGAAGAGGCTTGACGGCAGGTGCACCTAATTCAGCGAGGGCAACTGCTGCGCTGGAACGTACTTCGTTGATGGGAACATGCAGACTGTCAACGAGGACATCAATAATCGGCTGCAGGTTTTCCTTATTCCCCGGATCGACGGCCCAGAGTGTGCGGGCAGCAGCAATTTTCAGATAGGAGTTGTTACTTTCCAGCAGTGGCACGATTTGCTTGGCTGCCGGTTTAGAGGCCGGGCCGATACCTCGCAGTGCCTGCAATGTGTTGTATTTCAGAATGATGGAATAGCCACGTAAGATTTTAGCAAGTTCCGGTACGGCAGCTGACGCAGCAGGTCCGATTTTTCCGAGAGCAATAATGGCTTCACTGCGTGATGCGACAGAACCCTCTTTGACGACTTGAATCAATGCCGGGACGGCAGATTTGGATAAAGCCCCCAGTTCTCCCAGACGATGAGCGGCGAGCGCCTGTTGTTCTTCATTATCGCTCTGCAGTTGCTTGATCAGGGGGGCGATATCAGGGGCTTGAGCAGAAACGATACCAGATGTGAGTAAACTGACGCCCAGAAAAAGTACTGTCGTAAGTAGTTGACGCATAAGTCAAGTTCCTGCTAATCATCGTTGCGAATAACCAGATTCACTGAAAGTAAAGAATTCATATTACCTTCAGAAGAAAGACTGGCGAAATAGAAAGGAGAACATTAAACTGTTATATTATAGATATCATGATCTGAGTTGAAAAATCAAGTAATTCTGATCAGATTCATCAGGAAATCATAGAAGCCTGCTAGATGGTAAATAAAAGTTCCCATCAGGATTCAGGTCCATTATCAAATTATGCTCAGGGGTAAGAGATGAAACCAGTAATACGCCAGTTGACCCTGTCCGGTTTATGTTTAACGATCGTATTGTCTACAGGTTCCATGGTTCAAGCGGCTGGACCCTTTTTCCCGAGACAAACGGTTTATAATTTTGGTGGCGGCTACAGCCCGACCGCCTTTTATGGTTATCGTGGTGGATATGGTGGTGGATACTACGGCGGGTATCCGGGTTATTATGGAGGTTACTACAATGATGGCTCTTCGCTGATTCGCGCTCAAGGCAAGGCGCAGGTAGATCGTTCCAAAGCCATGATCAACTATCAGGAAGCAACCAGTAAATATCTGGATAACCAGAAGAAACTGGCCGAAACTTATGTGGCACGTCAGAAGGCACAACGTGAGTCGATTCACCAACGAGCAGAAATCAATAAAGAACTGGCTCAGCAAAAGCAGGATGCGATTGAAGCACAAAAGGAAAAAAATCTCAAACTACAGGAATCAGGCTTGAGTCCTTATTACAATGCTGCTTCCTCTCAGGATAATGAAACCTTAAACGCCAGTCAGCTTAATCCGGCAACTGGTGAAATCTCCTGGCCTGAATCTTTGATGGGCTCGGAATACGCGGCATCACGTGAAAAAATTCAGGAACTCTATTCATTAAAGAATTCCACTGGCATCACATCCAGTCTGTCACAGGAAATCAATGATGAAGCACTGAAGATGAAAAACATTCTGCGGGGCCAGATTAAGACGATGCTGCCCAACGATTATCTTGCTGCACGCGGATTCATTGAAGGTCTCATCAATATGGGGAAAACCTCCAGAACAGGCTGAAAAAGAATTTCTACCGCATGGCCTTCACTTTTACTCTCAAGCATGCGCTCACGATCCCGATTGAAGTCGATTCGATCAATCATGCAGCGGTACAGCAATTGTCTGTAGATCAAGTACGGGCGCTGCCGGTGCTCCAGGGGAATCAACGTACTTCCCTGGATGATTTTTTTAATGTGAAATGCTCCTCTACAGAATCGGATCTGCTGGTCTGGGTGGGGGATTGTTCCCGAGTCAAAGCCATTGGTGCTGAACTGACTTCCGGTTCGATTCGCATTGAAGGAAATGCCGGAATGCATCTAGGCAGGGAAATGTCCGGTGGTAGGATTCAGGTGCAAGGAGATGTTTCTGATCATCTGGCGACTGCGATGCGAGGCGGAGAAATCCAGATCACGGGAAATGCCGGTGACCTGGTCGGAGCTGCCTGGCCTGGCAGCAAACGGGGAATGAATGGCGGAACAATCCTGATTCATGGTAACGCAGGCAGAGAAGCAGGTCATCGCATGCGGCGGGGAACGATTGTCGTGGGAGGCGATCTCGATGACGCAGCGGGTTTTGATATGATTGCTGGTTCGATCTTTTCGTTTGGGAAAATGGGGGTGTGTCCCGGTGCCGGAATGCGCAGAGGGACGATTGCTGCATTGGGTAACTCTGCTGAACCTGAGTTGCTTCCGACCTTCAAGTATTCCTGCCAATATCGTCCTACCTGGTTATCATTCTATCTCCGTGAATTGCGTTCAACCGGTTTTCCTGTTCCGGAAGATTGTCTGGACGCGGAATATCGTCGATACTGTGGTGATTTTCTGACACTTGGCAAGGGAGAAGTTCTGGTCCGCCAGTGAAAAGTTTCATCTCTTTTGACAGCCTGCGTTCCTTCTGATTATGTCTACTTCACAACGAAATATCGCCGATCGTTTAAGGCAATCCGCACAAGCCTGGCCTTTCCAAAAAGCAGTTGTCTTTGCCACCGGTCAGGATAAGCAGGGCCGCTATGCTTACAGCAGTCTCACCTTTCAGCAACTGGATCAGGAAAGTGATCGACTGGCCCGCGGGCTGATTCAACTCGGGGTGCAGCCCGGTACGCGAATGGCCTTGATGGTACGCCCCAGTCTGGAATTCATTGCGTTGACCTTTGCGTTATTCAAAGCCGGCGCGGTCATCATTCTGATTGATCCGGGTATGGGGAGAAAAAATATCATGCGCTGTCTGGCGGAAGTCGAGCCCGAAGGCTTCGTGGCGATTCCGCTGGCACAGTTGATTCGCAAACTCAAACATCGTGCTTTTCCCAAGGCACAACTGAATGTAACTGTTGGCAAGCCGGTCCTGACTTCTGGTATCGATTATGAATGGCTAATGGGTAAAGAGTGGGAACCTTTTGATATGGTCTCGCGTTCTGCAACCGATCCTGCGGCCGTGATCTTTACGAGTGGGAGCACCGGTCCGCCCAAGGGGGTGTCCTACGAGCACGGTATGTTCTGGTCACAGGTCGATCTGCTCCGCGACTATTATCAGATCCAGCCTGGAGAAGTTGATCTGCCAGGCTTTCCGCTATTTGCTTTGTTCAATTCTGCGATGGGAGTCACGACGGTGGTTCCCGATATGGATCCGACAAAACCGGCCCAGGTTGATCCGGAGAAAATTATCCGGCAGATTAACGATCAGGGAGTGACACAGGCATTTGGTTCACCGGCAATGTGGAATCGGATTGGCCGCTATTGTGAACAGCATCAGATTCAGCTCCCGTCACTCAAGCGTGTGTTATCTGCGGGAGCCCCGGTTCCCGTCCATGTGATCCAGCGAATGCGGCAAACATTTACGAATTCCGAAACAGACATCAATACGCCCTATGGTGCAACAGAATCTCTGCCCGTAGCTTCGATCTGTGGTCGTGATGTCCTGGAGAAAACATCGGAACAGACACAGTCCGGGGCAGGGACCTGTGTCGGGACGCCGTTTCCCGGAGTCCAGGTGAAAATCATTCAGATTCATAATGAACCGATTGGATCGATCGAACACGCCGTGGAGTTACCTGCCGGTGAGATTGGTGAAATCATTGTGCAGGGGCCGATGGCGACCCGTGAATATTTTCAGCGCCTCGAAGCGACACAACTGGCGAAAATACCAGACGGCGATCGGTTCTGGCATCGAATGGGAGATGTCGGTTATCAGGATGCGGAAGGGAAACTCTGGTTCTGTGGGCGCAAGGCACACATGCTGGAAACCAGTCAGGGGGCCATGTTCACAATCTGTTGTGAAGCGATTTTCAATCAGCATCCGAGTGTTTATCGTAGTGCGTTGGTGGGAGTCAGTGCAAAACCGAATCAGAAACCGGTGATTATCATCGAGCCGGAGCAGGGGGACTTTCCTGAAAACCAGGCCGCCCGGGATCGGTTCACACAAGAACTGCTGGCGCTGGGCAAAGCGAACTCGTTAACGGAATCGATTAAGACGGTCCTGTTTCATCGTTCGCTGCCTGTTGATATTCGCCATAATGTCAAAATCTTTCGTGAAAAATTAACTCCCTGGGCAGAGAAGCAGGTCAAATGAATGTGCTGGTGACCGGGGGAGGTGGCTTCCTTGGATTGTATATTGTAGAACAACTGGTGGCTGCCGGTGAAAGGGTGCGCGTGCTCTGTCGCGGCGAGTATGCGCGGCTGAAAGAGCTAGGGGTGGAAACCGTTCAGGGGGATATTCGCGATGCGACAACAGTCGAACGGGCCTGCGAAGGAATCGATACCGTCTATCATACAGCAGCTGTTTCCGGCATCTGGGGATCCTGGGATTACTTTTACAGTATTAATACTCAAGGGACCCTGAATGTTATTAAAGCCTGTCAATCACAAGGTGTGACCCGTCTGATTTATACCAGCTCTCCCAGTGTTGTCTATGACGGATCTGCCCACGAGAATGCCACCGAAGCACTGCCCTACAGCGAGCATTTTCTCTGTCACTACCCCCATACCAAGATGCTGGCCGAACGTGCTGTGCTCGCTGCTAATGGAGAAGCTGAACTGGCGACCGTCGCTCTCAGGCCTCACCTGATCTGGGGCCCCCGCGATAATCATCTGATCCCGAGACTGATTCAGCGTGCCAAATCAGGGCGTTTGCGACAGGTTGGGCCGGGAACCAATCTGATTTCGATGAGCTATGTGGAAAATGCAGCCGCGGCCCATCTCCAGGCTGCTGCCCGTCTGTTTCCCGATTCTCCGGTCGGTGGTCAGGCCTATTTTATCAATGAGCCCGAACCGGTACTGATGTGGGAGTGGATTAATCAACTGCTCAGTGAAGCTGGTTTACAGCCCGTCAAAAAACAGATCTCCACCAAAGCTGCGAAACGAATTGGGAGTGTTCTGGAGTTCATTTTCCGTGTGCTCCATTTGCCCGGTGAACCGCCGATGACCCGCTTTCTGGCGTCTCAGCTGAGCAGTTCCCATTATTATGATGTCAGTCGTGCGCGACATGACTTCGGGTATGAGCCTCCTGTCAGTTTTGAAGAAGCGATGCGACGGATGAAGCCCGAATTACAGCGACTGGCTGCACAATAGTCCTGTCGGGTTCGCGGCTGAATCCTGCAGGTAATTGGACACAAAGGTGGGAATCTCTCTTGGTGAAACTCGGGAGAGTGAGTAAACTTGCGACGAACAGCGGTGCGAAAGGTTTGATCTCGATCTGCTAAGAGCAGGAATCGAGGGAGGCCTCAGAATTAAATCAAGCGAATGGAGTGGAACATGGAGTCGTTCGATCTGTCCGAACATGGAATCAACGTGGACTGGGTAATGCGCAACCCTGATCCGTCAATGTTATACGAAGAAGCCATTCGCTTTGAGCCAGGGGCTTCGATTTCGGATACGGGCGCGTTGATTGCCTATTCCGGTGAGAAAACCGGGCGTTCTCCCAAAGATAAACGGGTCGTCAAACATAAGAATTCCTCCGATGATATCTGGTGGGGCGATGTGAATTACCCCCTTGATCAGCATGCGTTCTTCTGTAACCGGGAACGCGCGACCGATTATCTGAATATCTGCCCGCACCTGTATGTGATTGACGCCTTTGCCGGCTGGGATCCGGAGTACCAGATCAAAGTGCGCGTGATCTGTTCGCGTCCTTACCATGCGCTGTTTATGCATAACATGCTGATTCGACCGACCGAAGAGCAACTGGAAAATTTTGGCAAACCGGACTACGTGATTTACAACGCGGGCACCTTTCCTGCGAATCGCTTTACGACAGGCATGACATCCAAAACCAGCGTAGACCTCAGCATTGAAGATGGTGAGATCGTCATTCTGGGAACAGAGTATGCGGGCGAAATGAAGAAAGGTATCTTCACCGTCATGAACTACCTGATGCCGAAACGGGGAATTCTGTCGATGCACTGTTCTGCGACTGCGGATCGACAGACGGGCCGTTCTTCAGTGTTGTTTGGTCTGTCCGGAACGGGAAAAACCACGCTCTCTGCAGATCCCAAACGCTTCCTGATTGGTGATGACGAACACTGCTGGACCGACAATGGGATTTTCAACATTGAAGGGGGCTGTTACGCCAAGGCGATTTACCTTGCGCGGGAGAACGAGCCCGAAATCTTCCAGGCACTGCGGTACGGAGCCGTTCTGGAAAACGTAGTCTACGATGAAGCCCGGCATCATGTTGATTTTGACGATACCAGCTTTACACAAAATACGCGTGGCGCGTATCCGATTGAATTCATGCCCAGTGCGAAAATTCCCTGCCTGGCAGATCATCCGAACGATGTGATCTTCCTGACCTGCGATGCCTTTGGGGTACTGCCTCCGGTCAGTCGTCTTACTCCTGAACAGGCCATGTATCACTTTATCAGTGGTTATACAGCGAAAGTCGCCGGTACTGAAATGGGAGTCGATGAGCCGGAAGCCACCTTTTCTCCCTGTTTCGGTGGACCCTTCCTGGTCTGGCATCCTGGCAAATATGCAGACCTGCTTGCTGAGAAAATCAGGAAGTACAACGCCAACGTCTGGCTGGTTAATACCGGCTGGAACGGGGGCGCCTATGGGGTTGGTAAACGTATCAGCTTGAAAGCCACGCGAGCGATCATTGATGCCGTGCATTCTGGAACACTGGTCCATGCACCGACCGAGATTGATCCGATTTTTGGAACCGCGACGATTACAAAATGTCCCGGGGTTGATGACCATATTCTGGTTCCGCATTCTTCCTGGGCCGATCAGGATGCCTACAAAGCAACGGCCGTTAAACTGGCCACCGCCTTCAATGATAACTTCATGAAGTATGCATCCGGTGTGTCGGAAGAAGTTCTGGCAGCGGCACCCCGGGTTTGATTTTCAACTCGGCAGAGTTGATCAACTCGTTTCAGATGAGCGGGAATATGGAATTCGTCGTGCATGGAGGTTTATCGCGCTGGTTCTATAAGGAAAGAATCGTGTGAATGTTTCAGCTCTTATTTTGTGCTTTCTGCCACGAGTGAATTTAAAGACGATCTGACATCTTCCAGAGTGCCAATCGCGACGAATACCTGGAATGAATAATCGCCGGCGGCGACTCCCTCTGGATTGCGTACCCGAAAAGCACAGTTCCATTTCACTACTTTTGCCGCCGGGAAACGAAAACGACCATAACCCGCGTGTTCAAAGCCGGGGGAGGGCTGATCGGGAGAATAAACGCCCATTGCGTAGGCGCCGTCTCGGGTGCTCATGATGACAGGATCTTTCTGTTCGCCTGGTCCGTCATCCAGAGGTTTCAGTTTGCCGGTCTTCGGATTGAATTTCCAGAACTTCTCAAACTCGGCTGGCATGTAACCGGTGAGCGCTTCAAACTGGGCGTAGTTGTGGTGCTCGCCTTCCGGGAGCGTAAAGGTGACTTGGTAGTCGAGTACCTGATCGAGGTTCTGATAACCGATGCGGACCCGCTTGGAAACCCGATGATCAGAAAGAATCCCGGTATTCAGCGCCGGCCTGCCCGATGATTCCTGTCCGGGAGCCAGCCAGAATGCCATCTGTGTCGTCGTTTGTAGTTCTTTGTCTTGCGTTTTGAAACGCAGTAATTTGCTGGAAGAAGTGGGCCCGACGCCGTCCGTACGCGAACCCGCTTCGGTGGGATTAAAACGTTCCGCCCAGAATTCTCCAGACTTCCCACAGTCAAAACTGGCCGCAGACTGCAGCTGTCTGCCATGATCAAAGCTGTCAATGAATTCCTTGCCGTTCCAGGTCAGGGAATGAATGGCGCCCGCCAGGCGGTTGGTTGTGGTGATCACAATTTCTGAATCACCGGCCTTGCCTCGGACCACCGTATCGCCCTCAGGGGCAGCCTGACATGCACGGGAGAGATAGAAGAACAGGTTCAGGATCAGTAAACCGCGATAGTAAAAGCGTGAATTACACAAATAGTTCATCATGCAGGAGTTTCCTCTGAAATGTTTTATAATTTCTCTGTTTCAGGAACGTGGTTCTTCGGCAGCGTCCCTGGTAGCCAGGATGTCATTCTAAACTGTAAGTGAACGGTAGTTGTCAGACAAACCGATTCTGCAATGTTAATTTGATTATATTCAAAGTCATCAGAACGTATACGCTAACTCTGAGAGACCTGAATACCAGTTACCACCTCTGACCAGACCGAACTTGACTCTGGCGCGCCGCTGGAGATAAGCGCTGTTTTGAGTCGCGCGCGTGTCCAGTTTTCCGGTCACCGGAACACGCACCACTGATTCCTGCAGTTCACTGTATTTGAACTGCTTTTTTCCCGATTTTCACCTGCATAAATTTCATCAGTGATCCAGGTATGCCTGCGGGTCGACACAGTTCGCAGGACATCAGCACAAACTGGCCTCGGCATCGCACAAGATCGCCCCGGTATCGACTCATATCGCCAACTCCTTTTTTTCAGATCCCTCTTGACCATCGTAAGCCACTCCATAGAATCAATCTCCTGAATACAAAAAAAATCGTCCAGTCAGTAGAGAACTGCGACTGCCAACCTCAGTCAGTCTTGCAGGTATGCAATACCAGAAGCTGCGGGCAGTGATCCCGACAGGCATGGTAGAAATCTACTTCTACAACATCCATGAGAAATTATAAGGCGATGCCTCTCAGCTCTGCAGATGAATATCGCGAACCGGTACACTAATGACAGGTGTGCTCTTACAGATTTCCGCGTTCCAGCCTGTAGTTCACACCGGGAGTGAATTATTTTAAGTGAACCGACATGCGTCTGATTCGAATCGATCTTATTTTCAGAAAGTACCAACCATGAGTTTTGATGTCTTTTTTCAAACCGCCCACATCAGCGATCAAACGGAAGAGGCTGTGAACCCCTTGACCGGGGAAACAATTCAAAAACCGGTCGGTGAATGTGTTGCTGAGGATGAGCGAGAAAGACTCCAAAAACTGTTTGCAAAAAAAGGCGCACAGCAACCGGATGAGTTTGGCTGTTACCTGGTCGAATTTGAAGACGGGACCGGGCTCGAATTATTTTTTGATGGTCTGGCAGAAGGCTCTGAATTCAGTGGGGGCATGGCGGCACTCCGATCTTTAACGACAGACATTGCTTCTTTTCTCTATACTGTGGCAGACCAGGGAAATCTGGTGATCCTGCCAGCGATGGAGGACATGAGACCGATTGTGACTTCCGCTGAAAACGCCGAGCGTGTGAGTTCCCGCTGGCCTGAGACCGTTTTGATCTCTTCCACCGAAGAACTCATGCAAATTCTAAGTGGCGGTTTTGGTGACTGGAGTGAGTTTCGAGATCGAGTCGTCAATGATGGATAGTTCGCGTGGGAGAGGATTTTGATTGCGTCCCTTGATCATGTTGTCCTGTCGAAAATACCGACAATAGAGTCGATCAGATCTACTCCCCCGTCTGCTGTGACTGCACTTGTTACATTGAATCAAGAACAGAAACGCTGACACTGCTGGATTTCGACACAATAAAAATTGTTCCCGAATGGACCGAATTATGCAGTGATTTCAAATTGATTTACCTGTCATTCGCTTTGACCAAGGGATTGCGCCGGATGAAAAGTCCATTGTCATCGAAGAATCTGTTGTGTGTCTGCACCCTGATTTATTGTCTGAGTTTCATACCGGCTCCCTGTTCTGATATGAGGCTGGTGATTTCAACAGTGCAGGCGGGCAATCCTGTCAGAAACGATCCCAAAACCCGGCAGGCGATCGAACGGGGGATGGACTGGCTGGTCTCTGCCATTCACAGGGATGGGACCGTAGGGCCAGACCGCTATCATATGCCGGATCTGAGTTGTACGGCGATCACCGGTCTCGTGCTTCTTTCCGAAGGCAGCACTCCGCGTGGCGGCAAATATCAGAAACAGAGTCGACTGGTATTGTATGGAGTTCTGGATCTGGTCGAGTCGCATCGATTCAAACGTTCGAAAGAAAATATCACCCTGGTGCAAAGAAAAATCGGTCTGAATGCGGATCTGTTTCTTGCGACACTTTATCTGAGTCAGGTTTACTATGATGCTCCTGGTGAAGAAAAAGCGATTCGCGCAGCTTTGGACAAACTGGTTAATTATATCTGCCTGACACAGGGGAAAGATGGAACCTGGGGCAACGAGAGTTGGGCTCCCGTACTGGGAACGATTTTAGGTTGGGAATGTCTGCGTGCTGCCAGTTCGGCCGGGTTGCGAATCGAAGCGTCAGAACAACTGGTGGGGCAGGCACTGATGAAGCAATTAAGGGAGCAGCCTGTCGACGGAAGGAACTGGATGCACCAGTTTTATAAAGAGGCCGCGGGGGTGCGCGTGCTGTATTCCCTGGGGTACAGAGAAACGCCTGAATTCCGGGACTGCGTGAAGACGATTCTGGAAACCGTGAAAACCGAGCCTCGGGTTTTTCGGTTCGCCGGGGGAGAAGAATACCTGGCCTTTTATTTTATTACGGAATGTATGCTGAAAGGACAGGAAGAGAACTGGAAATTCTGGTATCCCCAGGTGCGCGACGGCGTATTGAGAACTCAAAACCAGGATGGCAGCTGGAAAGGCCATCATTGTATTACGGATCGAACCTTTTGTACTGCCGGCGTTCTGCTGACATTGTTATCACCTAATTTCAGTCTTCCCACTTCAGATCTGTAATCCGGATGTATCGGCACTGCAATCACAACCGGGTTTATTTACTTGGAATATTACTGCTTATACCGGGTCAGCTGATCGCGGAAGATCTGACACCTGAAATCCGGTTGGAGCGCGGGGAATTCAAATCGCGACAGCAACAGGGGAGCAATGCGCTTCTGAAGGGCAGACGCTGGCTGGAACAGCAGCAGAGATACGATGGCAGCTGGCAATCGAAAACTTATGCCAGTCTCGAGAGCAGCATCGCGGCCAGTGCGCTGGTGATGTCCACGCTGGTGGAAATCACGCCGCCAGGAGTTGCTCAAGATGATTCGATCCGTCGGGGATTGAATCATCTCACATCAAAACTCAACCAGGGAGAGATCTGGAAGTCGGTCGAAGCAGAATCGAATTATCCCCTGTACTCAATCAGCCTGATGTTGACAACGTTAAATCAGGTTAAACCAGACACTACTGCCAATCAACGACTGCGGGAATCATTGAGCCAGGTACTATTACGACGGCAGCAGATTTTAGAGCCGAGCCATAGGTCGGGAGAAGATGTGGCAGGGGGCTGGAAGCCGGGAAGCGAACTCTTCCAGCAGGGATCTGCAGCAAATCCAGCGAACGTCTCTGTCACTTACTTTACCCTCGCAGCACTATCCGGCGCAGGAAAATTACCCCGACAGAACCGTATCGCGGCACTTGACTATCTGCAGCACAGTCAAATTCCAGCTGGTGCTTGGGGGGCAGGGGGTTTTATGTTTACGATGATGGCTGATCACCCCTTGAACAAAGCGGGTTGGAACCGCAGTCAGGATGGAACGCTCAATGGGATCTCCTATCTCTCTGCCACCTGTGATGGGATTTCCGCTCTGCTTGCCTGTGATATAACTTCTGATGATCAACGCATCCGCTCTGCGCTGACTGTTCTGCCTCAATTATCGCGTTCGCGACTCGCTGAGATCCGATTGAAGGCAGAGGGCTCGTACCAGAAACTGGATGCCCTTTTCTTTTACGAAGCCGCAGCAACCGCCCGGGTCTGGAAGCAATTGAGGGGAGAGGGAGTCGAAAATCAGTTTCTCAATTCACGGTGTAATGAAATTCTGCAGACATTAATTGTCAAACAGCATGCGGATGGGCACTGGGAAAACCCGCTTCCCTGGATGAGGGAAGATGATCCACTGATTGCGACAGCATTCGCGCTCCAGGCGATTCATCGGCGTCTGGCGCGGGCTGAGTAAGAGTACAAATTCTCTTTGAGACGCACAGCATCCCGGATCACTCATAAAAGCCCGGCGGGATCTGGTCCGGTGATTCAAAGCGTTCACCGTCCGGGTTGTCTTTGTCTACGATCCAAGGGTCGCCATGGTGATGGTAGCCGCAACGTTCCCAGTAGCCGGGGGCATCTTCCGCGAGGAAATCAATCCGCTTGAGCCACTTGGCGCTTTTCCAGGCGTAGAGCAGGGGAATAATCAGTCGAACCGGGCCGCCATGATCCGGAATCAGCGGTTGACCATCGTGGAGATCGCAAAGCAGAACATCTTCCGACTGAAAGTCTTTTAAAGGGACGTTGGTGGTCCAGTCACCATCATAGCCTGTCGCTACCACATACCGGGCATCCGGGTGAACGCCGGCACGGCGCATGATCTCCTGTCCTGAAACACCTTCCCAAAGATTTCCCAGCCGGGACCAGCGTGTCACGCAATGGAAATCTGCGAAGACCCGGGTGCGCGGGAGTTGCTGGAATTGGTCCCAGGTGAACGTGAGCGGGTTAGTTACCAGGCCACCAATTTCCAGTTTCCAGGTGTCGAGATTAACCGCAGGAACTGTGGTGGCATGGAGAACAGGCCATTTTCGCGTCCGTGACTGTCCGGCGGGAATCCGCTGCTGCCGACGAGTATCAGCGCTGATGATGGTCTCGTCATCATTTTCCGGGGGAAGAGGCGGAGCACCGGTCTGATATTTCTCGGAATCAGGATTGTTATACATCTGTAGGCTCCACCGTGGTTTAAGAAGACTGATCCCGACTGGGTTTCCCTCAGAAATATAGGAATTTCTGCTAAATTATCCAGAGGTAGATATTACAAATGCCCCAGACTTGGCACATTGGTTGCATTTCTGTATGAGTGAGCCTTCCAATCTTCTGAAGTGCAGGTCGGGTCCGGTCAGAATACCGCCATTGACCATATTTTTCAAAATAAATAAACTTCGGAAAGAGAAGAACTTACAGAAATTAAATGTATTCTGGGCAAGGAAGTGCTGGTGAAGGCGAATACTTCAGTCACCAGGGAACAATCACTTGTTCCTGCCAGTATGACAGTCTGACTGTGATCGACCAGAACAAATATTGAAGACTATTTTTCGAGAATTCGAGTTCAGGTTAAAAAATGGAATTCCTAGACAAACTGGGTGAATGGTTAACGACAGTAACGGCATGGTTGGAACGATTTCTGACCGGGTTGTTCGGTTCATCGAATGAACGCCAGATTCGGAAACTGGGTTTCGTCAGAAATAAAGACGGGCAAGATCAAATCGTCCCTGGTTCCATGCTGGCAGAGATTGACAGTTTTGAACCGGAATTGATGAAACTGTCCGATGAGGAGTTAAAACAGACGGCGGAGAAACTCCGTGCCCGCATCGCAGCGGGGGAAACGCTGGATGATATTCTGACGTATGCCTTCGCGGCCGTACGTGAGTCTGCGCGCCGTAATTTGAATATGCGGCATTATCCTGTGCAGATGATCGGGGGTTACTTTCTGCATAAAGGCATGATTGCCGAAATGGTCACCGGGGAAGGTAAAACACTGGTCTCGTCTCTGCCTGCCTTCCTGAATGCGCTCACTGGCAAAGTTCATATTGTGACGGTGAATGATTACCTGGCCTTACGCGACATGGAATGGATGGGGCCCATTCATATTGCGCTGGGACTGACTGTCGGGGCGATCCAGTCCAAAATGGGACCTGAAGAACGCCAGAAGCATTATGGCTGCGATATCACTTACGGAACCAATAATGAATTCGGATTCGATTATCTGCGCGATAATATGAAACCCATTAAAAAACTGCAGGTGCAGGGACCTTTAAATTATGCCGTCGTGGACGAAATCGATAATATTCTGATCGATGAAGCACGCACGCCGCTGATTATTTCCGGTCCTGCCCAGGATGATCTGACTAAATATTCCAAAGCCAATGCTGTTTCATTGAAGTTAATCCCGGGGACGGATTTTGAAGTCAAGGAAAAAGAACATACCTGTCACCTGACAGATGCGGGGGTCAAACACGCGGAAGAACTGGCCGGTGTGGAAAGTTTTTATACCGCCGGAAACATGGAATGGCCGCATCTGATCGATAACTCGCTGAAAGCACACCATCTTTATAAACGGGATGTGAATTATGTCGTCCAGCAGGGCGAAGTCATTATTGTTGACGATCATACCGGGCGACTGATGCCGGGACGTCAGTGGGGTGACGGTCTGCATCAGGCTGTCGAAGCCAAAGAGGGGGTAAGAATTAAAGAAGAGTCTCAGACTCTGGCGACAATTACCCTGCAGAACTTTTTCAAGTTATACGACAAGCTCTCCGGGATGACCGGTACCGCGATGACGGAAGCAGAAGAGTTCTGGAAGATTTACCAACTGGACGTAGTGAATATTCCCACCAACCGTCCCATGCAGCGTATTAATCATCCCGATGTGATCTATCAGACGGAAAAAGAAAAATGGACTGCGATTGCAGATGAAGTCCGGGAAGTACATAAAGAGGGCCGTCCGATTCTGGTCGGTACCGTTTCGATCGAACAGTCGGAGATTGTCAGTCACAAACTGAGTAAATATGGTATTCCTCACAACGTTCTGAACGCCAAGCATCATGAGCGTGAAGCCGAGATTATTGCGCAGGCTGGTCGTAAAGGCGCCGTTACCATTGCCACGAACATGGCCGGTCGTGGTACCGACATTATTCTGGGGGGAAGTGCCGAGCATATTGCCTGGGAAGAATTGAGCCAGAAATACGAGTCTCGTATTCAGGTCCCCAAAGCGGAGTGGGATCAACTGGTCAAAGAAATTGAAAAACGGGAAGGCATGGATGTCGAAGCCGAAGAAGTCATGCAGCTGGGTGGCTTGCATGTAATCGGTTCCGAACGTCACGATTCCCGACGCATCGACCTGCAGCTTCGCGGTCGATCGGGACGACAGGGAGACCCGGGTTCCAGTCGCTTCTTTCTTTCGCTCGAAGACAAACTGATGCGGGTTTTTGCCGGTGAGTGGGTAAAAAATATCCTGTCCCGTCTGGGCATGGAAGAGGGAGAAGCCATCGAAAGTCGAATGGTTTCCAAACGTGTCGAGGGGGCTCAGAAGAAACGTGAGGAAACTCATTTCGAGCAGCGAAAACATCTGCTGGAATATGATGAAGTCATGGATGAACAGCGAAAAACTGTCTATGGCTACCGTCAGCGGATCCTGGATGGCTGTAACTGCCGCGATCTGATTCTGGAGATGATCGAACGCCAGATCGACGAAGAAACAGAGCGCCTGCTCGATAAAAATTACAGCTGGGACACAATCGCCGCCTGGTGTGGCCAGGAAGCCCATATCGAGGTTGAATCCTCAAATATTCGGGATATGACTTATGAGCAATTGGTCAGCTATCTGAAAGATGAAGCTGGCCTGCAGGCAGATGATATCATCGCGGAACAGATCAATGAGAATCTGCCGGAAGAATATGAAGATGACTGGAACTGGCAGGCACTGACCAAATGGGCGAATGCTTATTTCAATTTGAATCTGAATGAGCGGGAGCTGAAGAAAATCGGTCGTGATGGTCTGCATGAGACGCTCTTCGTCCATGCTCAAAAAGCCATCGAACGTATTGATTTCAGCCCCTTGGAAGCATTCCTGAATGAAGAATGGGGTTCCCGTTCTCTGGCAGGTTATCTGAATTACCAGTTCGGTATCGAAGCCGATCCGGAAGAATTCAAATCTCTGAGTATTCCGGAGGCCAAAGCCAAAGTTCTGGAAAAAGTAAAAGAGCTGTATCGGGAAAAAGAAGTCACCTTCCCGGTGACCGTAGGGATGTACAATTTCCTGGGCAATCAACAGCCTGGAAATGAAGCGAACAGCCGGGTAGGGCTGGTGAAGTGGGCCAACTCAAGATTTCATTCCAACCTCGATCTGGAAGCCTTAAAAGGCAAACAGGTCAATGAGATTCAGAATATTTTATCAGCGGAAAGTGAAAAGGTCTTTGTCAACGGTGAAGCCTCGAAACAGATCGAGCAGTACCTGAGCAAAGCTTATACTGCTGAGGAAGCAGTAACTGCCGGGAAAAACGTTCAACCCGTGCAGAACAAAGCCGCCCTGGATGAGCTTGCTGATTGGGCCAATACGGAACTCGAACTGAATCTGACAACGGAAGAACTGGAGCCGCTAACGGATGATGAAGTCAGAATTCGTCTGTATCAGGCTTATAATAAACGTTATCGTCCTGAGCTTAGTCAGGCAGAACGCTCTCTGATTCTGGAAGTGCTCGATACCTCGTGGAAAGACCACCTGTATTACATGGACCATTTACGGTCCGGAATCGGGCTGGTCGGTTATGCCCAGAAAGATCCCAAGGTCGAGTATCGCCGTGAAGGAATGAAAGCCTTTGACAACATGTGGGGCCGCATTGGCCAGCAGGTTACATCCGCAATTTTCCGCCTGGAAAAGCAGAGCCCTGATTTTGTAGGCTCCTTATGGCAGGTTACAGAGACGGTTCATGAAGAAGTCACGGATGATTACGATTATGGTGAAGAAGGTGAGGAAGATACGAATTCTTCCGAGCCTGCTCAGCAGGCAATCGATCCGATTGTGAATCAGCAACCCAAGGTGGGGCGAAATGATCCCTGTCCGTGTGGCAGTGGGAAAAAATTTAAAAAGTGCTGCGGAAAGAATCTGTAGTTCTTAAGTTCCGGAATTGATGCCCGGTTGGGGAATGGAATCCCGTGCAAATATATGCCTATCTGTTGAATCTCGTTTACTGCCTGTTACTGGCCTGTGCTTCGCCAGTCATACTGTACCGGGTTCTGGTTCAGAAGAAATATCGAAGCGGGCTGGCGCAGAAGTTTCTGGGACAGTTGCCCAAGCGAAACAGCAATGAGCCTTGTCTCTGGTTCCATGCCGTCAGTGTGGGGGAAGTATTACAACTGCCACCCCTGCTGGAAGAGCTGAAACGACAGAATCCTGCTCTTGATCTTGTTATTTCGACGACAACGCATACTGGGTATGCAGTGGCGAAAGAACAGTTCCCGGAGTACCTGGTCTGTTACTTTCCCCTGGATTTCTCCTGGGCAGCCAAACGTGCGCTGCAGCAAATCAAGCCGACGGCGGTGATTCTGGTGGAGATGGAACTCTGGCCGAATTTCGTTCTGGCAGCAGATCAATCTGGCATCCCTGTTTCAATTATCAACGGTCGATTAAGTGAAAAAAGTTTTCGCGGATACCGAAAGCTCCGTTGGCTGATTGGGCCGCTGTTGAACCGACTGCAATTGATTGCTGTTCAGACCGACGCGTATGCGGAACGCTTTCAGAATCTGACGGGCAGTACAGATCGCATACAGGTGACCGGCTCGATTAAATTTGATGGCATTCAGGTAGACCGGGAGAATCCGCTGACGACAGAACTGCGGAGTATTTTTCGGCTGAAGTCAGATGAAACGGTTCTGGTCGCAGGCAGTACACAGTCTCCGGAGGAACAGATTGCCCTGGAAGTCTACCTGGCAGCCAGGCAGCGATTTCCCAAACTGCGTCTGATTCTGGTGCCACGCCACCAGGAGCGGTTTCATGAAGTTGCAGAACTGGTGAAGCGAAAGGGACTACCACTGATTCGACGCAGCGAACAGGAGTCGGGAGAGGCAGGCGCCGTCTTACCCTTTACAACCTCGCAGGCACCTGAGATTGGACTGTTGGATACGCTGGGAGAATTGAAAAGCTGCTGGGGGCTGGCTGATTTCGCGTTTGTCGGGGGGAGCCTGACAAAACGGGGTGGACAAAATATGATCGAACCGGCCGGCTATGGCACTGCATTGATGTTCGGGCCGAATACCTGGAATTTTAAGGATGTGGTTGACGCCCTGCTGCAGTATCAGGCTGCCACGATTGTTCAGGATCAGGCTGCCTTTCAGGAGACACTGATGCAATGGCTGGAAGACCCACGATTGGCTGAGGATCAGGGATCACGGGCGCAACGTTTTGTTTTGGATCAACGGGGGGCAACACTGCGCACCCTGGCTCTGATATCACCATTAATGGCAGGGGCACAGCCAGATTCGCATGACAAGGCTGCCTGATTCAATCCGCTGATATGCCTGGGAGGCATTTTCAGTCGTGACCCGTCTAGGTCACATCACATTTAACCATAACGCCTTCCAGTCTATAATACTCGTTGCAAATGGGCTTGGAGGTACGACAGTAATACTGGACACAGTCCAGAAACATTTTCTAAAACAGAAAGCAGAGCGAAAGGAACTCTTGTTGACTTTACTCTGTAATTCTACAATTAGGCAAATTCAAAAATATGTGAAGCGAAATATGAATGTAGATCAGTTCATGCAGGTAGATCGTTTCATTTATTGAGGTAAGGGATCAGATTCCAGGTGCTGCCCGGGTCCGGGTAGGCTCATCATGGCAAAGTAATTAAGGTGGAGTAACGCATGGCTAATTTTTCGTTCACAAGTGAATCCGTCAGTATGGGGCATCCGGATAAGGTCTCCGATCAGGTATCCGACGGTATTCTGGATGCATTACTTGCTCAAGATCCCTACTCACGAGTTGCTTGTGAGACACTGTGTACCACAGACTTTGTCGTTCTCGCTGGTGAAATTACCAGTAGTGCCCAGGTCGATTATGAAAAAGTTGCTCGCGATGTGATCCGTGACATTGGCTATACCAGTAAAGATATCGGATTTAACGCCGATACCTGTGAAGTCCTGGTGAAACTGCATCAGCAGAGTGCAGATATTGCCCAGGGTGTGGATGCGGAAGGAGCCGGAGACCAGGGACTGATGTTTGGCTATGCCTGCAATCAGACCGAAGAATACATGCCGGTTCCTATTGCACTCTCACACCGGATTTTGAATAAGCTCACCGAAATTCGTCAGAACGGAGAAGTGGACTGGTTACTGCCAGACAGCAAAAGCCAGGTTACCGTGGATTATGAAAACGGCAAACCTGTGGGGGTCTCCGCAGTGGTGGTCTCTACCCAGCACACAGAAGATGTCTCTCAGGAAGAAATTCATCGCTTTGTAACGGAAAAAGTCATCAAGGAAGTCGTTCCAGCCGACTTCTTAAGCGAGAAAACAAAGTACCATATCAATCCCACAGGTCGCTTTGTGATTGGTGGTCCCCACGGCGATACCGGCTTGACCGGACGTAAAATCATTGTGGACACCTATGGTGGCTGGGGACGTCATGGTGGCGGTGCATTCAGTGGGAAAGACTCGACCAAGGTAGACCGTTCTGCTGCTTACATGGCCCGTTACATTGCCAAGAATATTGTCGCTGCCGGACTGGCTTCGGAGTGCGAGGTTCAGCTTTCCTATGCGATTGGTGTTGTGGAACCAACCAGTATTTATGTAGATACCAAGGGAACCTCTGTGATTCCTGAAGAGAAGATTTCCGAACTGGTCAGCGAACTCTTTCCACTGAGTCCGCAGGGAATTATCAATCATCTGCAGCTACGCCGCCCGATTTTCAGAAAAACAACCTGGGGTGGTCATTTTGGTCGGAATGATCCCGATTTTACCTGGGAAGCAACTGATAAAGCGGCTGAATTGAGAGACGCTGCAGGATTGGGGAATGAAGTACCCGAGCCACAATTTGCCATGTCCTGAATCGATCAGTTTTCGCGGATTTTGGCAGGGCAGAACGGAGGATGCTCGATATGAAACAGTCTAAGCAGAATCTGCATTGCCTGGAAAATCAAACAACACGGGGAAAGCGATCTCTTTTGAGATCACTTTCCCCTCTGTTTTTCACAGGCGTCATTGTTGCCGGCGGGGCAGGGCTGTTGCTGTTGCGCGCAGTCGGCTTCATTCAGGTGGAACACAGTTATCTCCCCGTCCTGGCCGTAGGCACCCTGATGTCGTTTCTTGTCGCAGGAAACCTGCTGTTACTGCGCCAATGCAGACTTCTCAGGCTCTCCAGCAGTCACAAGAGTGGTCTCACGCTGGCGCTCGTGTTGCCTGTTCTGGCCGGAATGCTGGCAGTCTTACCAGGGAACGGGCTCAACCTGATGGGTATCCTGTTTTTCTGTCTGACCTATTTCATGGCTTTTGCCGGGGTGCTGGAATGGCTTGACCGGGAAGCTTTGGAACTGGCAGACAATGATCGATTAAACGATCCCGAACAGGAGTTTGCTGATCCAGTCCCTGCGGAATCCTCATCTGGTACTACAGAGCCAGAGACGTCAGATCTCGGTGAGATAGATGAAGACCGTGAAAAGCGATTTGAGGCATTACTGACAGAAACCCAGTCTGATGCAGATACCGTTTCCGATGAAGAGGAACGCAGTCGTTGTTCACAGTGGATGAATCGTAATTCAGATGAGGCAGGTTTTGAATGCATTGAAGGCGGCGTCCTCGTGCAATTCGAACCAGAACAGAAGACCCGGGTCGTGCATCTCGGGCTTTATCCTCCCTTGAAGGGAAAACTCTCGGTGAACTGTGAGTTTGATCCCGGGGTGCCTGTCAGGACCCGGGTCCTGGAAACTCGTGGTTATGGTGTCAGCATTGAAGTCAAACGCGCTGCCGATCTGGAGCAGGAATTTCAGGCAGTCATGCAATATTGGGTGACCAATCAGACACTCAATGAGGATGTTGCCTGAAACAGGTCTCCTTTTGATCATCAGGGTAGTCTGGGATATCTGCAGATTTGCATCACTTATCAGAGAACTGAAATTGAATTAAGTCTAAAATGTGTCAAAATAGGCTTTTAGGTTTGTTTGCAGGACAATGAATCTTGCCTATATTGTACGTTAACTGGAATTTTCTATATTTCGCTAGTTTCCAATTTTGTGAATCGCTATACTTTGCGGACGTTGTTGTCGAATACGGTCTGAGCGACCGCCGTCAACAATCAGTGAGATTTGTTTATTTCCCTTCTCGCTGCCAGTCTTTATGGCTTTTTTGGTTACTAACGAGAAATCGTTTTGGTAATCAGTTAGTGCATCTGCATTTGACGCGGATTCTCTCAAGCAGAGTTTCTGTATTCAATGGAATTGTGCTGCTTCACGATCGGACTCGTGTTGAAAGGAGGTCGAGCTCTGTCTGTTCGGCAGGTTTGACTCAAACTGAATAAGGATGTCAGGATTATGCACAAGATGTCTTTGAAACTTCAATCAAAAAATCAGGTCGATTCAACGGATCTGGAATCCGTTCTGGATGCATCCGGGGTGTTAAATCAACAGCGGGATCAGATACCTGAAACAAAAAAAATAGAGAGCAAGCGTGGTCGCCAGGTGATTAGTCAAAGAACTAATTCATTGTTGGGAGTACAAATTGTTTCGAGTGGATCGTATGTACCCGACAATGTCGTTACGAATCATGATCTGCAGGAGCGTTTTGGATTTGACCCGGAATGGATTGAACAACGAACGGGGATTCTGGAGCGTCGACATGCTCCACCGGAAATGGCAACCAGTGATTTATGTTACGAGGCGGCACAGAAAGCAATTCGAGCGGCCCGCGTCAATCCGGAAGACATCGATCTTTTAATCGTCGGTACGTTTACTCCGGATTTTCAATGTCCCTCCGTTGCCTGCCTGGTGCAGGATCGGTTAGGACTGGATGCCCCTGCCATTGATCTGCAGGCGGCCTGTGCCGGTTTCATGTATGCCCTGGTAACCGCGGCCCAGTATGTCGCAACGGGAAACAGTAAACTGGCGCTGGTGATTGGTGGTGACTGCAACAGTCGTATCGTGAATCCGGAAGATCGTCGTGTGGCTCCGTTGTTTGGAGATGGTGCCGGCGCTGTCCTCCTTTCAAAAGGAGATCCCCATCAGGGTTTGACCTGTTATCAGACTGGCTCGGATGGCAGTGGTTGTTCTTTGTTGGATCGTCCTTCAGGCGGAACCCGTAATCCTGCTACAGCCGAAGATATCAGTGCCGGTCGTCATTTTCTGAATATGGATGGTCGCAGTGTCTTCAAGTGGGCCGTCAGGACTGTTGCCGATTCCATTGATCTGATGCTGACCAAAACTGGTATGAGCGTGCATGATGTCGACCTGTTCCTGATGCATCAGGCCAATATCAGAATTATTGATTCTGCCTGTGAACAATTAGGGATTCCTCGCGAGAAGGTCTTCAATAACCTGGATCGCTATGGAAATACGTCCGGCGGATCGATTCCGATTGTATTAGACGAAGCGTTTCAATCGGGGCGAATTAATCGCGGCGATACCATTCTCCTGAGTGGTTTTGGTGCCGGTCTCGCCTGGGGCACAGGCCTGTTTCGCTGGTAGACGATTCGCCTTGAGTCAGCAAATGCTGTCCATACTTTGAATGTCCGCGCAGACTGGTGAGTTTAAATCAGACTTACTCTTTGTCTGTCATCTCTTTCTCATCCTGCGGGTCCCCGTCAGTTGTTGGATCCGGGTTCACAGGGCGTTCAATCACGGGGTCACCTGCTTTGGCAACACCGGCCAGCGGAAGCTCATTCGCTGTCTCACCTTCTTCTTCCGTATGATAGACGTGATCAAGGGGAGTGCCATCATCACATTTCCTCAGCAGGAAATAGATCACGGTATTGGCCGACCAGAAAAAACTGATCACGAAACCGGAAAATGTAATGTTGAGCAGGGAGCCCCAGCCGATGGAAATGGAAGTGGCCAGAGTTGTCTGTCCCTGGTGAAACAGCTGGGATGCCTGTTGACTTCCCATACCCCAGCCGACACCCCAGAATGCGAGATGGGAGATCAGCTGCATTAACAGTTCGACAAAGAACAGGCAGGCGGCTCCATAGCAGAGTGTGACAAACACCAGCCACAGAAAATACCAGATCCGTCCGAAAATATAGCTGAAGATGCGGCTTAACCCATCGAAGCCATCGCTGTCTTCCACACTGATCGTGGTCATCATCAGAGGCCAGCCAGCCAGTGTCACCAGCAGGATCAGGCTCATGACGAAGGCAAATAGAAATGCCAGTCCCCAGAACAGGCTCACAATCACTCCCCCGGCGCTGGGAATATTACCTGACAGTCCGATCAGCAGGCAGAGGATCCAGAAGAAACCCATTCCCGCAAAAGGGAGCAGGGGGGCACTGACCAGCGACAGGATGCGTTTCAGCGAGAAGCCTAACGCGGCCCGGATACCGATGTGATCATCCTGCGCAAACTGAATCGCGGCAATCCTGGTAATGGCACCGCCGAATACTGCCCAGACAATAATCGCCCAGAGCAACTGAGTGGTGGCATAAGCCAGCATGCTCCAACTGGCACCCGCTTCAAACAGGGTCAGAACCGGTCTGGTGAAATAAGACATCGGTTCCAGCAGAGTGGCATCCCGAATCAAACCGCCCAGGCTCGGAGATTGTTCTGGCACTGGAGTCAGTCCCTGTTGAGGGGCTTGTAAAAATAAGTCGGAATGTCGGGGGGGGAATTCAATCCGCTGATGGACGAGAGCGGAACGACTGCTCACCGGGGGCTGAGGTGCAAACGGGAGTTTGTTAAAAAGTTGATTTCCCAGCATCAGCAGCAGGATCGCAGCGGCGGCCAGCAGGATTTTCTGAAAATCGACAGCCAGCCGAAAGACCCGAAACAGGTTCAGCCAGGGGAACAGGGTTTTATAAGGAATTGGTTCGGTAATCAGTGCAGGTTTTTGATTCATCATCGTCAGAGTGAATATCCAGATGCCCAGAGATGAGAGAGATGCCCGATTGACAACAATCTGTATTTCAAAATCCGTAACAGAAAGACCGTCAATCCCTTCGATTGTGTCCAGACTGAGGAGAGTGTTTCCGGATCAATTTGACCCAGGATGTCTTCACGGGAACGCACGCTCAACCAGTCGAATGCAAGCTAGATCGCATCACGTTTTGTCATAGCATCTCGCATGCTATTCTACTCGGTCCCAATACCTTTGCAGACGCTACAGTAAAACTGGATACAGTCTAGAGGCGTATTATAGACAGACCAGCGGAGTTGATGCTATCGTAGACTGGATATCCCCGTCATTTCAGCGGGATTTTACCGGCGCGCTGAGGAGTGCTTCCTGTACCGCGAGTTCCTCATTTTGAGGCGTTTTTTTCCCGGTTGAAGTGGTACAGGTCTGGTAGATCAGCGGAATCGCCAGCAGGGTGATTGTGGTCCCGGCAATCAGGCCACCCACAACCACACGCGCCATGGGAGCCTGTAGTTCACCCCCTTCGCCCCAGCCCAGTGCAATCGGGATCATAGCCAGAACCGTCGTGAGCGTAGTCATCAGAATCGGTCTGAAACGGCGTGTCGCAGCCTGGATGATCAACTCGTTTGCAGGTTTCTCCGGGAATTTCCGCCGGAGCTGGTTAATATAATCGACCAGCACGATGGCATTGTTGACCACAATTCCCGACAGAACGACGATGCCGATAAATGACTGCACGTTTAACGTTGTTTCTGTAAAGACAAAGACCCAGATGACGCCAATCATTCCCAGTGGAACCGCAAACAGAATATAAAACGGATCACTCAGGGATTCATATTGCGAGGCCATGATCATGTACATCAGAAGTATCGCCAGGATAAAGCCCTGCTGCAGCGCAGTGAAACTTTTCTGTTGTTCTTCCCAGTCCCCAGCGACACTGACGGAAAAACCGGAAGGAATCTGGATGGCACTCAGGTTTTGTTCAAGCTCAGGGACGATACTTCCCAGGTCTCGTCCCTCGACGTCAGCAAAGACTCTCAAGATTCTCTGTTGGTTCTGGCGTTCAATGACAACGGGGGCTTCATCGGGTTGAAATGTTAACATGTTTTTCAAGGGAATCGTACGACCGGTTGCTGTCGTGACACCCACCTGTTGCACGTCATCCATCTGGTCGCGGTCTTCCGCCCGCAACCGGACAACGACGGGAAATTCGTCACCTTCTTCACGATAGAGTGTGGCTTCCGTACCGCGGATGGTCGTTTCGAGTGTCTGCGCGATGTCCTGTACGCTGATTTTTAACAGACCTGCTTTTTCACGATCGATGGACGCGGTCAGTTCAGGCCGTTTATCCGAAACCTCTGCTTCCACGTTGATCAGCCCCGGCGTCTGCTTCATGACGGATACGACCTGGTCGACAATTTGCTGGGCGGCCAGCAGGTTATGGCCGGCGACTTGCACAACCAGATCACCACCGCCCCGTCTCCCGATCATCCGCATCAGCATCATTTCCGTCTGTGCTTTGACCTGGACTTTCATGCCGGGAATCGGACCAATCGAATCGTCGAGAGCTTTACGGATTTCTTCGATTCCCCGTTCGCGTTCGCCGCGGGGAAGAAGTTTGATTCTTAAGGTAGTGCGGTTCCATTGATCCGCATCATCGGCACCATCACCAATAAAGGAAGCGATTGCTAACGCTTCGGGCACCGACTCGATCGTTGCCTGTTCCAGGATCCGCGTCTGCTGATCCAGTTTTCTAAGCTGAATTCCGGCAGCCATTCTCGAATACACATTGATCGCGGCTTCGTCTGTTTTAGGTAAAAATTCCGTTTTGATATGGGGGATCAGGCCCAGTGTGGTCGTAAAACAGAGTAACAGCAGGAACCCGGTGATGGTGGAATGTTTCAAGCTGAACTTTAAAATTCGTTCATAGATTCGTTCCAGC
The DNA here is from genome assembly GCF_048262075.1 of Gimesia sp. GTDB lineage: Bacteria > Planctomycetota > Planctomycetia > Planctomycetales > Planctomycetaceae > Gimesia. Next base: position 904,193 of record NZ_JBLXFK010000002.1, on the reverse strand, counting down.
TTCAACAGAATCTGATAGTTCAGATGATGAAAGCCATCAATCAGTTTAAACCAGTAACGGGTCCAGCCTGAATGGGGTGTTGTTGCCTGATCCGGGATCCAGTAAGCACTCATGACAGGAGTCAGTGTCAGGCTGGCAAACAGTGAGCAGATCAGTGAGAAGGAAACTACCCAGGCCAGCTGATGCAGCAGGATACCGGTCGTACCATGAATAAAGATCAGGGGCAGGAAAATGATCAGGGTCGTTAAGGTACTGGCAATGATCGCTGAAGAAACTTCTTCTGTCCCTTCAATGGCGGCAGTGATCGGATCCAGACCGTCTTCCCGTTTACGAAAGATACTTTCCAGCACTACAATCGAGTTGTCAACCAGCAGCCCGACCCCCAGTGCCAGTCCGCCGAACGAAATAATGTTCAAAGTGAACCCCTGAAAATAAATCAGGGTGAATGTCGCAAGGACAGAGAGAGGCATACATACGCCGATCACCAGCACGCTGCGGAAACTGCGCAGAAAGACAATCAGTACCAGAATGGCCAGCCCCATACCGTACAGGGCGGCTTCCTGAATATTGGTGATCGATTGTCGAATGTATTCCGAGTTATCCACGCGAATCGTGAGGTTCATGTCTGGAATTGATTTATTGGCCCGCTCAACCTGTTTTTGAACCTGGTCGCTTACACTGATCGTGTTTGCACCGGATTGCTTATACACATACAGCAGGATGCCGGGCTGTCCATTCATCCGGGTCAGTTCCGTCCGTTCTTTTTCACCGTCGACGACTTCAGCAATGTCCCGCACATGAACGGTGGCACCTGCCTGTTCTCGAACCACCGTATTCTCGATCTGATCCAGGCTGGTAAATTCACCCTGGCTGCGGATATGCAGATTGAGATGGCCTTCCTCATAATTACCGGCAGGCTGGTTGATGTTCTCCTGCTTCAGGGCATTAATCACTTCGTTGACGCCCATATTGAGTGATTCAAGCTTACTACGATCCAGGTTGATCTGGATCTCGCGTTCAATCGCGCCGCGCATGCGGACCCGGGCGACCCCTTCAAGCTGCTCAAATAGCGGGATGATCTGATTTTCCGTCAGGCGAGTGAGTGTGATGGGATCCAGATCACTGTTCAACCCGAGATACAAAATTGGTCGGTCCGCGACATCAAAATGGCGGATGTATGGATCTTCGGCTCCTTCGGGCAGCTTGTTTCTCAGCTTATTCAGCGAGTCGCGCACTTCGTTGATTGCCAGGTTAAGATCGGTCCCCCACTGAAACTGCAGGCGAACCGTACTGCTGCCTTCCATGCTGCTGCTGAGAATGTTTTCGATTCCGGAAACAGAACTCAAATTCTGTTCAATCGGGCGCGTGATCTGTTTTTCTGCCTCGTCGGGACCCGCGCCTTCATAAATCGTAATCACACTGACGCTGGGGTTCTGAATGTCAGGCATCAGATCCACTGCCAGCTGTGATAAAGAGACGCCGCCCAGCATGACCAGCACCAGTGAGGACATCAGGGTCGTGATCGGACGTTGAACTGCCAGTCGGGTCAGGGACATAATTGATTTCTCAAGTATTGATGATCTGTTATGGAATCAAACGATCATCCTGATCACAAGTTTGCTTTTTGCGGTAAAGGGGGGGAGGCCTGAATGATCTGATCCATGGGCACTTCAATCGGGGTAACAGTCTGTCCTTCATCGACCATCCGATTACCCAGGGTGATCACCAGATCTTCCGGTTTGAGTCCCGATAGAATTTCGACAAGTTCGCCGTCATTGATTCCGGTTTCAATATTGCGTCGTTCGGTCATCGGGGGATTTCCGCCGATGATGAAGACTGCGGAACCAGGGCCATCTTTTCTGCGGGTGAGCGAGGCAATGGGCAGGACGCTGGTTTTGTGGTGATGTTCAAAGACAATCTGCACGCGGGCATGCATTCCCGGCTTCAGTGAGAAGTCCGCATTTGGAATTTCGATATGCACGGCGGCAGTTCGGGTTTGCGGGTCAAGTACTGGTGCTTTCCGTTTGACATGACCTGAAAAAGTTTTTCCGGGAAAAGTATCAACGGTGATGAGCGCTTTCTGACCCAGTTTGACATCTTCATAGTCTTTTTCCACGATATGGACGATGGTCCGTACGTGATCCAGGTTGACAATTTTCATTAAAGGGACATCTGGTTTAGCCAGATCGCCGACATCGACCATCCGTTCTGCCAAAAAACCATTGGTGGGCGCCAGTACTTTATTTTCCCGCAGACGCAGGCGGCTCTGCTCCAGGTCCGATTTGGCCTGTTCCACACGGGCTTCTTCCAGTTCGGTCTGCGCTTCCTGGATTGCCTTGTTGGCCAGCGCTTCTTCCATCTCCTGCTGTGTGCTCACACCGGATTTCTGCAGAACCAGCAGGCGTTCATAAGCCTTTTGAGCCAGCTCCTGGCCAGTGACTTGTGCTTTCAGTTGCGCTTTGGCAACCGTCAGGGAGGCGTCTGCTTTACTGACCAGTTCCTGCAATTCAGTGTCGTTCAATTCCAGAATGACATCGTCGGCTTTGATTTGCTCCCCGACGTCGAACGGGATGGATTTGATGTACCCACTATATTTCGAGCGGATTTCGACCTGGGAACCCGCTTCCAGGTTACCCACCAGGGTAATGCGTTTCTCCAGAGTCTTTTTTGTGGAGCGGGTGACCTGGACTGCGATGGGCTCAGTCAGGATTTTCGTAGGCGCTGTTTGCGTATTGTTCAGGGAATGTTCATAAACCAGCCAGCCTGCAATCATCGCAATGGCCGTACAGGCTGGGGCAATCAGTACTTTCATCTTTTCGTTTCTCCGGTTGTGTGAACCGCAGCAGGAGCCTGAGGGCAAACAAATAGTTTTCTGAACGAGAATCTATGTCAGCAGACTCGTTCAATGAAAAATCGGTTTGTAAAAGCTCTTGTTGTATGACAGCAGAGAGTTCTCTGGTGTGCAATCGGGCAGGTTGACGGTTATCGTTTTAAAGATAAACTTCTGGTTGTTTAAGGCAGGCAAGCTAAGGCAGGATCAACAAATCATTTAAGTTGTCGACTCGGCTCATCTATTAGAACTATATCGGTAAGAGAATTCAAGATATTTGTTGTTCTCTATAGCTTTGTTTAAATATTCTTTTGTTTATAAAATCGCAGGCTGCTCTTTCCTGTTCTTATGCCAATTCTATGCTAAAATCCACACCAGCCTCAGAATTTTGCAACAATGATAAGAAAATATTTATTTTTGATAGTCAGCACAGTTTGACCAACCTGTGAAATCGTTTTGAGAAGGGAAGTATGATGGATTTAATGAGTACGATTGCCGGTTCCATGATGGAAGGTTTTTTTCCAGCGGGATGGGACCTGGCCAAAATAGATCAGTGCATGAGTGCAGATCCAACAACAATAGCAGACCGCCAGTCCTGGTGGCATGAAGGCTTTGAGCCTGTGATGTGCGGAAGTGTCACCGATTTCGATACGATGTTGGGACATGAGATCGCTTTGACGATTAAGCAGTCCAGGGATGCTGGTGAAAAGCTGGCACTGATCCTGCCTGTGGGGCCAATGGGCATGTATCGCTGGGCTGTTTACTTCCTCAAAGAATGGGGGGTCTCCTGCGATCACGTTTATGGTTTCAATATGGATGAGTGGAGCGATGTCGACGGAAACACACTGCCTCCCACCAACCCCGGTGCATTTCAGTATGCCATGCAGGAAGCCTTTTATGGTCCCCTGGGTGACTTGACGGTTCCTGAAAATCAGCGGCACTTTGCCACTGCAGATGTACTGCCCAGTTATGCAGAAAAAATCGGCGAATTAAAATCAGCGGGTGCCAAACTGGGAGTCATTTTTGGTATCGGTCGCGTCTGTCATATCGCGTTCTGGGAACCCCATTTTGCCGGGGAATTTAATTCTGAAGAAGAGTGGAAAGCACAGACGCACCGGATCGGTGCCAAGCTGCATCCTCTGACGATTGAGCAGAACGCTGTGACGAGCTTCAAGAGCCGCACGACTCTGGTGCCTGCGTATGCGAATACCATTGGTCCCGGATGCTTCCTGCAGGCCGATAAGATTATCGGTGGTTGTGACGGAATCTTCTCACGAGGTATGCAGTGGCAGGGAATGAGTGTCTGGATGACTTTAAGACATGAGCCAACCAGCTGGATTCCTTCCACTTACATGACGACTCAGCCGGGACGCCTGATTATTCTGGACGAACTGGCCGGACCCCTGGTAGCAGAGTGTAATTAAACCGTTCAAAACAAACAAAAAGGCAGCTCGGAATTAAATTTTGAGCTGCCTTTTTTTGTTTTATGAGACGGTGTCGCGTTTTATGATCGCGTCTCCAGGGCTGTGGGGACCGAGTAAATTCGATTGAGAGACGCTAGACATAAATGTGATGCGTTTTCGAATTGTTATGTCAGCAAACTTAACCTGCTGTCTGTTCCAAAACGGATTCATGCACATAAATCGGTAGTGCTGGTTCGTAATGGATCGACAAGGCGATCGCATCGCTGGGACGGCTGTCGATCTCGACCAGTTCGCCATTCTGTTCCACGCGCAGGACCGCATAGTAGGTATGATCTTCCAGATGAGTAATCACGATATCTTTTAAGACGCCACCCAGGGATTCGATGGCATTCTTTAACAGTTGATGAGTGAGCGGACGCTGCGGGGAAAACTCCTGATTGACTCGGCGGTCAATTGTGGTGGCTTCAAAAATACCAATCAGGATCGGGAAGACACGCTCGCCTTCGACTTCGCGCAGGTAGATCACCTGCTGATCACCGATCTCGCTGATAATAATGCGAGATAACTCCATTTCCACTAACACAAGAGAGCCTCCTCAGGTCAGACAGGGAATTCACTGCAAACCAGATTCTATATGAAGAGTTAAAACTAAAATATCTGTGATTTTGAAATATTATACACCGTTTTCAGACAGGACAACAGATTTCGGATGAAATCGGGAATCGGAAGATCTGACTAGACTGTGTCCCGTTTTACTGTAGCGTCTCCAGGGCTGTTTGACCCGAGTAAATTAGATCGAGAGACGCGATACTTAAATGTGATGCGCTCTAGAGCTGATCACTTTATTTTCCTTCGAGTTCATCGATGGTTTTCAAGACACTTTGCAGCTGTTTCTGATTTCCTGCCAGAGTCTCCTGTACTCCAGCCACAACATCAGCGGGTGCACGATCGACAAAGTTTTTATTCGCCAGTTTCTTCTCACTGGAGACGATATGTTTCTCCAGTTTTTCTGCTTCACCCCGCAGACGCTCCAGTTCTGCTTCCAGGTCGATAATGCCTTCCAGCGCGATGAATCCATCGACATCGTTGAGAGAAAATGTAGCTGATCCGCTGGGACGTTGGACGTCCGCGCCCGCTGACTCCAGTAATGTTTTCGCGAGGTTATCGAACTGTCCCGCGACATTCTGCATGTCATCGGCTACGCTGGATTCACAACGCAGAAACAGTTGCAGCGGTACTGCCGGGGAGATTTTATAAACGGCGCGAATATTCCGCACGGCGACAATCATTTCCTGCAGACGTTCAAATCGTTTTTCCAGTTGCGGGTCCTGCCAGTCCTTCGGTGGTTCCGGCCAGGCAGCGATCATGATGCTTTCTGCCCCTTTTTCCGGCGTGAAGAGACCACGTTCCGGGGCAATCTCATTCAATCGCTGCCAGAGTTCTTCAGTAATAAAGGGGACGAAAGGCTGCAGCAGTCGGAGCAGGGCATCGAGTACTCCTACCAGCACGCGCTGTGCTGCCGGCTTCTGATCTTCATCCCACAGACGGGGCTTGATCATTTCCAGGTACCAGTCGCAGAATTCATTCCAGGTAAAGTCGCGGATAGCGCGGGTCGCCACATCAAACTGGTAGCGATTTAATACGGTTGTCATCTCTTCTGCGACGGTGGAAAGTCGACTGAGAATCCAATGATCCTCCATTTTCAGGTCTGACTCCTGCAGCGGAGCAGGGGTGTAACCTTCCAGGTTCAGCATGGCAAAGCGACTGGCGTTCCAGAGCTTATTGCAGAAGTTTCTGCCATACTCAAAACGTTCACTGACAATGCGTGCCACTGGTTCTCCGGGATCCGGGTCAAACCAGGGACTTGTGTACTGGTACGATTTTCCACTCTTGGGGAATTTGATTCGTGGTTTTTCACCGCCGGCGGGAATCGTTGTCTGATGCTCCAGGGTTTGTGGCACCACTTCACCGCTTTCCGGATCTTCATAACCGACCGGCAGACGGACGTCCTGGGTTTCACCGGCGAATGAAGCGATCGTGAACCGAACCGCATCGACACCATATTTATCGATCAGGTCCATGGGATCAACACCGTTGCCTTTGGATTTGGACATGGTCTGCCCGAATCCATCCAGGATTTTAGGATGGATACAGACGTGTTTGAAAGGAATGTCTTCCATGTTATACAGGCCCGTCAGTACCATGCGCGCTACCCAGAGGGTGATGATATCGCGACTGGTCACCAGTACGCTACCCGGGTAGAAATAGTCAAGGTCCGGATTCTTGTCAGGCCAGCCCAGGGTGGCGTGCGGCCAGAGGGCGCTGCTGAACCAGGTATCCAGTACGTCTTCATCCTGCGTCAACTTGTGAGCAGCTCCCAGTTCATCACCTGTCAGATCGGTTTCACTGCAGATCAGCCAGCAGGTATCTTCATCGTCCCGACGATAATCCACGTCATAGCGATCGCCAAATGCCAGCTTCAGGTCATCTTCAGAACAGGTGTCGCAGTACCAGATGGGGATGCGATGTCCCCACCAGAGTTGCCGGCTGATACACCAGTCCCGCTTTTCTTTGAGCCAGTCCAGATATGTTTTGGAATACCGGCTGGGAAAGAAGCGAACCCGCCCATCTTCGACTGCATCAATGGCGGATTGTGCGAGGGTATCCATTTTCACGAACCATTGATCGGACAGGTAAGGTTCGATGGGAGTTTTCGATCGATCGCTGTGTTTTACAGGGATCTGCCGATCTTCGACTTCGATGAAGAAACCCAGCTTGTCCATATCTTCCACGACTTTTTTACGGGCGGCGTAACGATCCAGGCCTTCATACTCGCCGGTTGCTTCGTTCATCGTCCCATCAGGATTCAGGATATTGATCTGTTCCAGATCATTCCGTAATCCGCAGGCATAGTCGTTGGGATCATGTGCAGGAGTCACTTTGACAGCTCCCGTTCCCAGTTCTTTATCTGCCAGTAACGCATCGGCAATAATCGGAATTTCGCGCCCGTTTAAGGGAATGCGAACCAGTTTGCCCACAAGGTGTGTATAACGCTCATCGGAAGGATGCACGCAGACCGCAGTATCGCCGAGCATGGTTTCGGGACGCGTCGTCGAAAAGGAAATCCGTTCGTCGCTGCCGACAACCGGATACTGGAATGTCCAGAACTGACCGGCAATATCTTCTGAAAAAACTTCATCGTCGGCCACCGCGGTCTGCAGGAACGGATCCCAGTTGACCAGGCGTTTTCCACGATAGATCAGATCGTCGGAGAACAGCTTCAGGAAGGTGCGGCGGACCGCTTTGGAGCACATGTCATCCAGGGTAAACCGGGTGCGCTGCCAGTCGCAACTGGCGCCCAGTTTTCTAAGCTGATTCAGGATGCGTTTTTCGTACTGGTCTTTCCAGTCCCAGATGCGTTCGACCAGCGCTTCACGACCGATGTCGTGGCGTGTCAGGTTTTCCTCTTCTTTCATGCGGCGTTCTACAACGGCCTGCGTAGCAATGCCGGCATGGTCGGTTCCGGGCATCCAGAGGGCTTCGTAACCCTGCATGCGACGCCAGCGGGTGATCAGGTCCTGGACCGTCCCATTTAACGCATGTCCCATATGCAGTGCCCCGGTGACGTTGGGGAGCGGAATCATGATTGTGTGCTGTTCTTTTTCCGGGTCAGGTTCGGCGTGAAAATAGCCTTTTTCTTCCCAGAATTGATACCACTTTTGTTGTGCACTTTCAGGGTTATATTGTTTTTCTAACGATTCGGTCATGATTTCGAATTGGGTCTTGTGCTTTGAGACATGGTTAAAGTGGAGAAATCGATCTGCCACGAAATAGCTGCTTTTTCTTCATTGAAACGAACTATACCAGTTCCGATATTGCAAAAACAGGCATGGCGGGCATTGTTGGCGCTCCGGGTTTCTGAATTCCGGAACAGATCCCTTTTACGGTTCAGTCAATCGAGACACAGGCTAGACTGTGTTCCGTTTTACTGTAGTGTCTCCAGAGCTGTTTGGCCCGAGTATTTTAGATTGAGAGACGCTATAGCTAAATGTGATTTGCTCTAGGTTAAAATAGTTCCCTCATCCTTGTAGAGCTTGTATTCAACGCTGTCCGCCAAGGCCAGCCAGCTGGCTTCGATGACATTTTCACTGACGCCGATACTGCTCCAGACTTTGTGTTCATCCCGGCTCTCGATCACAACCCGCACACTGGCGGCAGTGCCTTCTGCGGAGTTGATCACGCGGACCTTGTAATCGACCAGATGCATTTTTTCGAGTGCCGGATAAGCAGGGCAGAGGGCTTTTCTGAGAGCCGTATCCAGTGCATTCACCGGGCCGTCACCTTCCCCCACGACATGTTCCTGCTGGCCGTTGACGATTAGCTTGATAGTCGCTTCCGTGAGTGGCTCCTGCGTATTGTCTGATTCCACGTTCACTCGATAATGGATCTTTTCAAAATGCGGTTTGAAGGTCCCCGCGACTTTTTTGACGAGCAGGTCAAAAGACGCTTCTGCGGCTTCAAACTGGTAACCTTCGTTTTCCAGGTCCTGCACTTTTTCCAGAATCCGGGTGAGCAGTTCCGGATCGTTATCCAGTTGCAGCTTGGTCGTTTTGGCGACGATGTTGGAGCGGCCTGAGAGTTCACTCACCAGCACCTTGCGTTCATTGCCGACCACTTCCGGTTCGATATGTTCGTAACTGCGTGCAATACGATTTACCGCGTGAACGTGCATGCCCCCTTTATGGGCAAAGGCGCTGCTGCCGACAAAAGGCTGGCCGGATCGGAAATTCATGTTGGCCAGTTCATAAACATACCGCGAAAGTTCGGTCAGGTGATGCAACTGGTTGTCCAGCAGTACGGAATATCCTTCTTTTTTCGTCACCAGGTTGGCGATCACGCTGATCAGGTCAGCATTGCCACAGCGTTCTCCGATCCCGTTGATGGTACCTTGAACCTGGATGGCACCGTGTTCAATGGCCGCCAGTGAATTGGCAGTCGCCAGATCGCAGTCGTTATGACAGTGAATTCCCAGGGGAACGTCCACTTCCGAACGCACGAGATCGACGTATTTCGTAATGACTTCGGGGAGGCTGCCGCCATTGGTGTCGCAGGGAATGACAATGTCTGCGCCTGCGTCGGCTGCGGCTTTGATCGTTTTGAGAGCATATTCCGGGTTTGCACGAAAGCCATCGAAGAAATGTTCCGCGTCGTAAATGACTTCTCGTCCGCAGGATTTGATAAAGCCTACGGAATCGGCAATCATCGCCAGATTCTCTTCGAGTGAGACCCGCAGAACTTCGGTAACGTGCAGATCCCAGGTTTTACCGACAATGGTCACTACGGGAGCCTGGGAGTCACGCAGGGCCTGCATGCCGACATCGTCTTTGGCTTCGATCTCTTTGCGGCGTGTCATGCCGAAGGCGGTTACTTTGGCGTGTTTCAGGTCCATTTCGGCAACACGCTGGAAATATTCAGTGTCTTTCGGATTCGAAAGGGGATAGCCGCCTTCAATGTAATCGAAGCCCATTTCATCGAGCTTTGCGGTAATCTGCAGCTTGTCTTCCAATGAGAAGTTCACGCCTTCTCCCTGGCTGCCATCCCGCAAAGTGGTGTCATAGATCTGAATTCGGGCCATCGTCGGGGCTTTCTTTTCTGTTTTAATTAAGAGATCACTCTTGTTTTTTTGTCTGCTGATATTCTTTTCAGGCAATACCGGGGCAGTGCTTGATTCGTCCTGGTCTACATAACAAAAAAACCTCAGGTTGTGACCTGAGGTTATGAAAATCTGTTAAATTGGTAATGATCCTCAAGTCATTGGGAGTCTGAAATTTCGCAAATAATAATAATGCCGCTGATGCAGACAATATTTGGGACAGACAACATAGACCAGAGAGCCTTCCGCTTGATTTGATATGATTGATAACAAACAGTCGATGGGACGATCATAAGCCTCAGGGGGAGATGAGTCAAACGAAAAGCCGATTTCGCCCACTTTTCAGTTCGGATTCCGGGTAGGGCAGGCTGCGAGTGCCGCTCAAACGAACTCTTCTTCGTATTCTTCTTCCCCGAAATCGTCTTCGAACTGGTTCGACTTCATCGCTTCCCACTCATCCATGGTGTATAAAACTTCACGTGCCTGTGAGCCATTATATTCACCCACGATTCCATCTTCAGCCATGTAATCAATCAAGCGGGCACCACGACCGTAGCCAACACCCAAAGCACGTTGCAGGAGGGAAACAGAACCGCGACCTTCGCGGATTACCACTTCAACAGCTTCGTCATACAGACTGTCTTCTTTACGGTCCGAGTCGCCGCCATTATTTTTCTTGGAATTGGCTGCGGTGATTTGAGCCAGTTCCGGACTGTATTCAGGTGCCATGTCACTGAAGAAGTCGATCACGCGTTCGATTTCTTCATCACTGACATACGCGCCCTGGGCTCGAGTCAGTTTACTGGTCCCAGGTGCCAGATACAGCATGTCACCGTTTCCGAGCAGGGCGTCTGCACCGTTTTCATCCAGAACCACACGACTGTCGCCGCGACTGGCCACCTGGAAAGAAATGCGGGCAGGCAGGTTGGATTTAATCAGACCGGTAATCACGTCAACGGTTGGTTTCTGCGTTGCCAGCACCAGGTGGATTCCGACAGCACGAGATTTCTGTGCCAGACGAATAATGTGGGCTTCCACATCTTTACCGGAGGTCATCATCATGTCGGCAATTTCATCGGCGACGATCACGATCGAAGGCATTTTTTCCGGCATCTGCAGGGCTTCTTCCGATTCGGGATCGATGCCCGCCAGGTCCAGTACTTTATCTTTACCCAGTTTATTGAAGCTTTCAATGTTTCGGGAACCACAGCGGGCGAGCAGATCATAGCGTTCTTCCATCTTGTCGACGGCCCAGGCCAGAACGGCTTCCGCTTTCTTCATGTCTGTAATTACGGGATGCATCAGGTGGGGAATGCGTTTGTAGCCGCTTAATTCCACCATCTTCGGGTCGATCATCAGCATCTTGACTTCATTGGGGGTGCGGGTCATCAACAGTGAAAGAATCAAAGTATTGAGACAGACACTTTTCCCGGTTCCGGTTCGACCAGCGATCAACAGGTGAGGCAGCTTTGCCAGGTCGGCTGTCAGAGGATGGCCACTGACATCTTTCCCCATGAAGAGAGGAATGCGACTTTTGTCTGCTTCTTCGGAACAGGCTTCGATCAATTCTTTCAGACGGACCATGACCTGTTTGTCGTTGGGAACTTCCACGCCGACTGTGTTTTTTCCTGGTATGGAAGGCACCACACGCACGGATGGCACACGTAACGCAACGGCCAGGTCGTGAGCTAATGCAGTGACTTTGGCAACCCGCAGTCCCGGTTTCAGATCCAGTTCGAACAAGGTTAAGACCGGACCGGTATCGATTTCAGAAACCTGGATATCAAGCCCAAAGTCGGCGAAGGTGTTTTCCAGAACTTCCGCGGCTTCTTCTGCTTTTTTGGCTAACAGTTCGAACGGAAAGTCTTCCGCTTCTTCCAGCAGGTCTAAGTCGGGCAGCTTATACGAGCTGTTTTTTTTTTGCTCGATCGGCTGAGTCTGTCGCGCCATGCGAATTCCCGCTGGCGGATTGACTTTGATGGGCTTGCGTTTTTTAGGCTTTACTTTCGCTTTCGGAGCCGCGACGACTTCTTCTTCGTACTCGTCTTCCTCTTCAGCGACGACTTCTTCTTCCTCTTCATACTCTGCTTCGTCTGTTGTTTCATCGACTTCAGACGATTCACGACTCAAAGCTTTGAAAGGAAAGGTGAGGCAGGAAAAAAAGAGACGTACGGGAAGCGTGTCTGCTGTCAGCAACAGTCCTGCCATAAACATGGATGTCAACAGGATCAACGAACCGGCAATCGAGAATCTGGTTTCCAGTAAGGAAAAACCAAGCGCACCAATATAGCCGCCACTGCCGATCAGTGGGGTCGCATTGTTTTGTCCCAGCATCATCTGGCTGGCGATGCAGAGTGAAATCAGAATCAAAGCCAGGCCGATGAGTTCAACGAGTACTCCCGAAGTCTGCTGACGCGAAAACATGCGCATATCGACTACGATGAACGCCATAAAGATTCCCCAGGCACCGATACCGAAACTGGTTCGCAGGTAATGGGCAATTTGAGCGCCGGAGTCACCACACAGGTTTTGTGCGACATCACGGACAGGGAAGACGAGTTGCGCAGGGGGATCGGCAGGGTCGTAGCTGAACAGGCTCAGTCCAAGAAAGACTGTCGCTGCCAGTAATCCCAGCGCGATTAAATCTGTTTTGAACCGTTGAATGTCGATCATGCTGACCAACCTGCAAATCTATGTTTGAAATTTTGGATTGTTTATTCAAAGGCGAATCAACAGCGCGCAAAGCGGACGCAAAAAGAGGATCACTTTTTTGTGGGGTAAACCAGAAAAATTGTTCGAGTGAAAAATAGTTCCCGTCTGCGATGAAAACCCAAGAACATCAGCAGACGGGAATATTTTCACGACCAGTGTCTCAATGGGGGGGCATTGAGACGTACCAAACAAAAGTATGGATTCATGTAGATGTTGATTTCCTTAACTACTCAAACCTAGCACACAAACTGAGGGGAGGTCGAAAAAAGTCAACAAACGATGTGGTGTTTTTACCACACGCGTCGGCGCAGTTCGGGTTAGAACAGTCAGTGGAAGTTGTAAGGAGCGCGCTGTGCCGCTTATAACGGTTGAGCAGAATTGACGGGTTTTGACCTGTCTTCCGGGTACCTGTCGGCTGCGGGTGATACGGGGCTCTAGGAGCAGTCTGTTGATCTGCCTGCCAGGTGCTGCTGAATCCATTGGATCAGCGAATCTGCCACCTGGGTCTTTTCGCCTGAATAAGTGGCGACGATATCCTGGCTCTGGTCAATGACTTCCACGAAGTTTTCCGAGGAGCCGATGGCGGTCACGCTGTTGAGTACGATGGCGTCGCATTTTTTGCTGTAGAGTTTACGAACGGCGTTGAAGCGGGCATCCTGGGACTCCAGCGCGAAGCCCATCACCCAGCGATTCCCTTTCTGGGTTCCCAGTTCTGCCAGCACATCGATCGTTTCAATCAATTCCAGGGTGATGGCTTCACCGGTCTTGGCGATTTTGCCGGGTTTGCGGGTTTTGATCCGATAGTCGCAGACGGCGGCAGTGCCGATCACACCATCACAATTGGGGAACAGCTTTGCACATTGAGCGAACATCTCATCCGTCGTCTCGACCTGGTATAGCTCACATCCGGCAGGGGGAGAAATTGTGACAGGGCCTGAAACCAGCGCGACTTCATGACCGGCGGCAATCGCGGAGCGAGCCAAAGCGTATCCCATCTGTCCGCTGCTCGCGTTGGAAAGATAGCGAACATCATCCAGATATTCTCGTGTGGGACCAGCTGTGATCAGGATTCGCATTTGAGCATCATTCAAAAGGATGAAATCGAAGCAGGGCAGAGCGGTTTCGAATTACCCCAGTAGTTCTTCGATTCGGGTTAATATCTCAGCGGGTTCTGCCATCCGTCCTTTCCCGATCACGCCACAGCTTAGCCAGCCTTCACCAGGGTCTACGATCTGAATTCCGTCTGCCTGCAGCTGTTTCAAATTTCGCTGAACCGATGCTTTCGCCCACATGTCCGCGTTCATCGCAGGGGCCAGAAGAATCGGCGCGGTGCAGGTCAAAGTCAGGGTGGAAAGCAGATCGTCCGCAAAGCCCTGCGCCATTTGTGCCATGATGTTAGCCGTTGCCGGCGCGATGACAAACAGCTCGGCTCTTCTGACCAGACCGATATGTTCCCCCTGAAAATGTTCCCGGGGGGAAAATCCATCCTGGTAGACCGGGCGGCCCGTGAGGGCTTCGAACGTGGTCGCGCCAATGAATTTCTGCGCGGCCTGTGTCATTACCACACTGACGGCTGCCCCTTTCTGGACCAGTTTACTGGCCAGGTCAGCCGTCTTGTATGCGGCAATTCCTCCAGAAACACCTAAGAGAATTTCACGCCCCTGCATGGGTTTGTTTCCGGTGCTCATGGTTCTGAATCAGTGCGTTAGACCAGGTCTTCCAGGCTGGGACCTGCATCGTCATATTCGATGGCATCCAGTGGGTTTCCATCGTCTGTGACTGCCACTTCACCAGATTGATCGAGATAGATTTTGTCTTCCATGATTTCCTGAACCACAATTTCCATGTGATTTTTGGTCTGCATCTCAACCAGTGGTCGTGCACCCCGGTTCAACGCGACGATCCGCTTTTGAATGAGTGAAGACAGTTTGAAACGTCCGCCAACTTTATTGACGATTTCTTCTTCTTTAAATTCTTCCAGCATTAATTTCTTGCTCCCGTTGTTTCAGGATGGTGCCGATTTCTGTGACGGCACGTTCCAGATCGTCATTGATAATGACATGACTATAGTATTGGGCCTGCTCCAGTTCCTTGCGAATTGTTGCCAGCCGTTTTTCGATTACTGCTTCTGATTCAGTTCCCCGGTTGCGGATCCGTTTCTCATATTCTTCATCGGAGGAGGTTCTGACGAAGAGGGTAATGGTCTGGGGGAACTGCTCTTTCAGTTTAAGGGTCCCCTGCACATCAATTTCCAGAAAAGGCCAGCCCCCTTCTTCCGCTGCCCGGCCCACTTCTGATTTTAACGTACCATACCAGTATCCCAACCCATGAACCTGTTCACATTCGAGGAATTCGTTATTTTCCTGTTGTTTTTCAAATTCTTCTGTCGTGAGGAAATAGTAATCTTCGCCATCCACTTCCCCTTTTCGACGAGGTCGTGTCGTGGCTGAGATCGCTTTGATCAATTTGACCGGACAATCCTGCATCAGCCGATTGACAATGGTGGTTTTCCCACTGGCCGTCGGGCCGGAAAGCACAACAATCGGAATGTCCGGTGGAATACAGGCTTGGGGTTCAGACACTTGGCAAAGCTCCAGAGTAATCGTTGTGTGGTCTCTCGATTCAATCTCAGTGAGATCAATAAGTCTATTCTATTCAACGTTCTGGACGTTTTCTCTGATTTTCTCAACAGCCAGTTTCATTTCGATCACGGCATGGGAAATCTCAACATCGTTGGCTTTCGAGCCGATCGTATTAATTTCGCGGAACATCTCCTGCACCAGAAATTCCAGTTTTTTTCCCTGAGACGTCTTTGCTGCAATAATTGTATCAAATTGTTCTAAATGGCAGTTGAGCCGGCTGATCTCTTCGTTGATGTCACAACGATCTGCAAACATGCTGACTTCCCGGATCAGGCTGTCAGGATCCAGTTCGACTTCCTCATCTTTGAGTAGATCTGTCAGTCGTTGATGCAGCCGATCGCGGTAGCTTGTGACGACACGTGGCGCCTTCTCTTTGACTACGTCAAGTTGCTGGCGAATGATCTGATTACTGCTTTCCAGATCTGCCTGGGCTGATTCCCCTTCTTTCATGCGAAACTCGGTAAGTTCCTTCAATGCGCCGCGAATGGCCTGTTCAATCAAAGGCCAGTCCGACTCAGGGGTATGGGAACGCGAGTAATTGTCGATTGCTGCACCGGGTAACGTTAACAGGTGATCGATACGATCGGGCAGGGGAGTGTGGCAGACTTCGGACAGGTGTTTGAGCTGTTCCCAATACTGTTTAAGGACTTCTTCGTCCAGCAGGTAATCGCTGGTCCGGTCCAGACTGTCAATTCGCAGCGTGAGGTTCACAGTCCCGCGAGAGACCGAGCCCCGAATCAATTTTTCGATCTGGCTTCCCAGTTTAGCGTAGAAGTCCGGATAGCGAGTAGAAACTTTCAGGTAACGATTGTTGACAGTACGTAGCTCCGCATGGACCGAGAGCCGGTCGTTTTCTGCGGTCGCACTTCCAAAACCAGTCATGCCCAGCAGCACAACACACTCTTTTCTGATTAACAGGAATGATATGAGGTTTAGAGAACCAGCAAAACTTGGCTGAACACGAGGTTCAGCTGAGTTGACTATTCTGACTTGGGTTGAGATTCGGTTGTCTCAGGTTTCGCAGGAGTTTCCTGTTTTTTGTCTGCTTCAGGAGCAGGCTCGCTGGCTGGTTCAGCCGGCTTGGTCGCCTTGTCTTCTGTTGCTGCCGGCTTTTTCTCTTCAGCGGGTTTTGACTCTTTTTCAGCGAGGTCTTTGGGAGGTGTGAATTCCGGGCCGCCTGCCGGTTTTTCATCCGTCGCAGGGGTCTCTTCTGTTTTCTCACTGTCGTCAGAGCTGATTGCAGTTTCCTCAGAAACGGCACTACCGCCGCTGTATTTTCCGGAACTGGCGCGTGTGGTAATCCCCGAGACTCCAGCCAGGATGACCCAGATTACAGCCATGATAATCGTGATTTTAGTGAAGACATCACCGGCTTTGGTTCCCAGTGCGCTTTGACCACCGGCACCACCGAAGGCCCCTGCCAGACCACCGCCGCGGCCTTTTTGCAGCAGGATGATGATGATCAGGAGGACTCCGAAGAACATCAGAAATGTCATCAGTATGGTAGCAGGATCCGTAATGGCTTCCAGGAACGTCGCAAAAATCATTGTGTCATCCTAAATGGCTTATAATATCTTCTGTACGAGTTGATCGAGAGTCACCCGCAGTTGATCAAGTAAGATCGCCTGCATCATACAGTAATGGCATACGGTCTGTAAATCGATTCTGGAATCGGAGTGTTGTCAAAATGGCAGAAACTCTGGACTATTCTGCAGATAACGCCACAGCAGCCTGGATGATCGGGATAAAGAGCTCTGCTTTTAGACTCGCTCCCCCTACCAGTGCGCCATCGACGTTCTCCTGGGAAAGCAGTTCTTTTGCGTTATCCGGTTTGACACTACCGCCGTACAGAATCCGGGTTGCGTCTGCTATTTCCGCAGAATACTGGTCTTTTAACCAGTTTCTCAGGTAGAGATGTGCGGCTTCAGCCTGTGCGGGGCTTGCTGTTAAACCGGTTCCGATTGCCCAGACTGGTTCATAAGCAATGACGATCTGCCCGAAAGCAGCTCCGTCGACTCCTGCCAGGCCACCTGTCATCTGAGTGTTGAGCACTGATTCTGTCTGGTCTGATTCACGTTCACTCTGTAATTCACCAACACAGAGAATCACCTGCAGACCCGCTTCGAGGGCTTTTTTGACCTTGAGATTGATATCAGCGTCTGTTTCCTTCAGGACATGGCGTCGTTCACTGTGCCCCAGAATCACGGAGCGGCAACCAATATCTGTCAGCATTTCCGTCGAGGTCTCACCTGTGAAGGCCCCCGGGGCTTCGTGATAGCAGTTTTGTGCACCATAGCCAACGCCTGAGCCTGTGACGACATCCCCAATGGTGGTCAGGTAGGGAAAAGGAGGGCAGACCAGAACTTCAACGGCAGGATTTTCAGAGGGTACTTCTGATGCCAGGGCCTGAGCCAGCTGTGCACCGGATTCTTTGGTGGTATTCATTTTCCAGTTACCGGCTACAAGGAAGCGACGCATGATTAATCCTGTGATTGAAGTTAAAGGTGAATGTTGGTCGTGACTGTACAGAAACTGATTTCGACAGGAATTCAGAGACATACAGAAACGAAAAGGAGCCGTGATTGCTAAAATCGTTTTTAATCACGCTCTTAAGCAGCAGGCTGAGCTGCAGCATAAGTTATTGATTCAAACGCAATGATTCAAGGATTTGAGCTGAAAATCCTGAAATGACCCCTGTTTTCACGGAATTCTCATGGATCAGGCGAGTCAGGGGGCTCGATTGCCGCGTTCCTGTTACTCCAGAATCCCACTTCGGGGGTAAGAACCCATTGTTTCCAGGCGAACGACCCGCTTCTGCAGTTCGTTCAAGGTCCGTTTGATATGGGGTTCCTGTACATGGCCTTCAAAATCTATAAAGAACAGATATCCCGGCTCTTCTCCCCGCAGTGGGAAGGACTCAATCCAAGTCAGGTTGACCTTGTTTTTCTTGAAGATCTGCAACGTATCAGCCAGGGAGCCGGCTTTGTGGGCAATTTGTACCAGGATCGCGGTACGATCTTTGCCAGTGGGGTTGCAGACCTCTTCACCAATCACGGCAAACCGTGTGACATTGTTGGCATTGTCTTCAATGCCTTCCACGATGATCTGCAGGTCGTATTCCACGGAGGCCTGGTGACTGGCAACCGCTGCTGCACCTGGTTTGGTTGCTGCCAGCTGCGCGGCAGTCGAAGTACTGGTGACTTCATGCAGGTGTGCCTGAGGCATGTTTCGAGAGAGCCACTCGCGGCATTGTGAGAGTGCCTGCGGTTTACTGTAAATTTCGGTGATTTCACTCCGTTCACAGCGTGCCAGCAGGTTGTGGTGGATGGCTATCAGAACTTCCCCGCAGATTCGCAGCGGAAGCCGGGTGAACATATCGAGTGTGTCAACAACCCGTCCGTCGGTGCTGTTTTCAATGGGGACTACGCCAAACTCGGTGTTCCCCCGGTTGACTTCTTCAAAAACGGCACCAATGGTGTTTACGGGAACCATGTCGGCTCCTTCACCAAACCGTTCCAGGGCAGCCAGGTGAGTATAGCTGTAAGCAGGGCCCAGGTAGGCCACGCGTTGTGGATGGATCTGTCTGCGGGCCGAGCTGAGGATCTGGCGAAAAATTCCCCGGATCGCATTATTGGTCAGTGGGCCAGAACTGTTCAGCTTTTCAATCGTTTCACGCAGTTCTTCATCTGCTTTGGGGTCAAACATCGCCTTGCGGGGCTCGGGATCAGATTTGATCTGTTTGATGGTCATCGAGCAGCGTTTGTTGACCAGTTTAACAAGCTCTCGGTCAATTTTTTTTAGTTCTGACTGAAGCGATACGGGACTTCGTTTTGTGCTGGCTTGGACCACTTTTTTCTTGGCTGACGACTTCGGCTTACTGACTGAAGTTCGTTTATTAACCGCTTTTTTCTTGGCCATCGGAATCTTTCAGGATGTGAGTCTCGTTTCTGTCTCTCAGAAAATTAACCGCAGCCAGATCACACGCCTTCCCTGGTTGTGTTTCGTTGCTTACTGCCAGTTTCACAATTGGATTACAATCCCTTAAGAATTGATTAACTTCGGATTTCTCCCGAATCTCATTCTTGAATAAATCGCTTAAGATATTATATAATAATCATTTAGAGGCGTTTTGGTTAGAAGCAGGGTTCATTCTGTATTAGAGGCTTACCTGTCACCGGTTTGGTCTTCAATTGTTCTAGTTTGTACCGCCACGTTTAGGGACTGTCAAGCGGTTAGGCCTGACCTGTGAACTGTTTAGCCTTTATTCCAGCGGGTTGGATGATTTGACTGCCATTATGTCATTTTGGCCTGAAGGCAGAACAAGGGGGGGGCGGTGTCAAATTGGCAGTGTCTGGCTGGTGGATTTAGTTATGCAAAAAGTGTCTTGGTTAATAAGTTGTTGTCATTAAATGATATAGGTGTTTTTTTTGTGATAGTGTTCAGCTTGGCACACTCATTGCTGTCTAGTCATGGCAGCCTGTGTTTTCAGGCCGAATTGAACGAAACATTGAATTACAAGATTGGGATGTATGAGGCGGGGAGAGTTTTCCCTTGTTTGAGCTTTGTACAGATCTGAAATACGAATAAGGAAAGAGGGGAAACTCACATGTCGTCTCAAGGTGAAAAAATCATCGGTATTGATTTGGGTACAACCAACTCGGTGGTATCTATCATGGAAGGTGGGGAAGCGAAAGTAATCCCGAACCTGGAAGGGAATCGTATCACTCCCAGTGTTGTGGCCTTTACTGATAAGGGAGAGACTCTGGTGGGGGAACCTGCTAAGCGTCAGGCGGTTACCAACCCTAAGAATACGGTTTACTCGGTCAAACGCTTTATGGGACGTCGTCATAACGAAGTCCAGAGCGAAGAAAAAATTGTCCCCTACGGGATTATTGGTGGACCGGAAGATTACGTCAAAATTGAAGCGGGTGGCAAAACTTATACGCCCCCTGAAATCTCCGCCTCCATTCTGCGGAAGCTGAAAGAGGCAGCCGAAAGCTATCTGGGTCATAAGGTCAATAAAGCGGTTGTCACCGTCCCCGCTTACTTCAATGATGCTCAGAGGCAGGCGACAAAAGACGCCGGTCAGATTTCGGGTCTGGAAGTTTCTCGAATCATCAACGAGCCCACCGCGGCTGCTCTGGCTTACGGTCTGGAGAAAAAGAACGACGAAAAAATCGTGGTGTTCGACTTCGGTGGTGGTACGTTTGACGTTTCGGTTCTCGAAGTGGGCGATGAAGTCATCGAAACTTTGAGTACCAACGGCGATGGTCACCTGGGGGGGGACGACTTCGATGAAGAGCTGATCAATCATATTGCAGACTCGTTCAAAAAAGAGCAGGGAATTGATTTGCGTGGTGACGCGATGGCGTTGCAACGTCTGCGGGAAGCTGCTGAAAAGGCGAAGAAGGAACTGTCCTCTTCACAGGCGACAGACATCAATCTGCCGTTCATCACAGCTGACAGCAGTGGTGCCAAGCACTTGCAGATGGCAATTACCCGGGCTGAGTTTGAGAAGCTGATTGATCCGCTGGTAGAACGTTGTCGTCAACCAGTGGAACAGGCAATGAAAGATGCGGGCCTCAGTCCCAGCGAGATTGATGAAGTCGTGCTGGTCGGTGGTTCAACCCGTGTTCCCAAGGTGCAGGAGTTCGTCAAGAAGATCTTCGGCAAAGAGCCTCACAAAGGGGTCAACCCTGATGAAGTCGTGTCAATTGGTGCTGCGATTCAAGGGGGAATTATCTCTGGTGATGTTCAGGATGTGGTGCTGCTCGACGTGACACCGCTGTCTCTGGGGATTGAAACCGAAGGTGGCGTGATGACCAAACTGGTCGAACGTAATACGACCATTCCTGTGACGAAAGATCAGGTATTCTCGACTGCTGCCGATAACCAGACCGCTGTGACCGTTCGGGTGTTCCAGGGCGAACGACAGATGGCCAGCGACAACCGGTTGTTGGGTCAGTTTAATCTGGAAGAGCTTCCTCCGGCTCCACGTGGCGTCCCACAGATTAAGGTTGTGTTCGATATCGATGTAAACGGTATTCTGAATGTGTCAGCTAAGGATGTTGCGACAGGCAAGGAAACATCGGTTAAAATCGAACAGTCGAGTGGTCTGTCTGAATCTGAAATCGAAGATATGAAGAAACAGGCGGAAGCACACGCTGATGAAGACAAGAAGAAGAAAGAGCTGGCTGAAGCAAAGAACAACGGTTCCCGCATCGTTTATGATGTCGAAAAACTGTTGAAAGAGCATGCGGAAAAGATTGATGAATCTTCGAAGTCAGCGATCGAAGCATCTGTCAAGAAGGTTAACGATGCCCTTGAAACGGAAGACGTTGCTGCCATCAATTCGGCTTGTGAAGAATTGCAGCAGGCCACTCATGCTTTCACCGAGCAGATGTATAAAGAGAGCCAGGAAGCCGCTGGTGCCGAAGGGGCAGCTCCGGAAGCTGGTGCTGCTGCATCCGATGAAGAGGATGTCATTGATGCAGAGTTTGAGAAAAAGGACTGATTGGTTCTGAGGATAAGGAACGGGGCTCAGGAATCGTCTTGAGCCCCGGATTCCGCACCTGAAATTCATTTCTGCATGACTGTTTATTTCAGTTTCAAGCCACTAATCAGATTCAAAAAATTTTCCCTTCCCCGAATCTGATTCACTTAAAATTTATTATTCGAGCACTGCTTACCGACCAGTTATCTGATATGATAATTCAGGCTGTTGAGTTGCTGCGCAGGTTAACAATAGAACGGAGGAGTGTGATGGCATTTCGATTTGAAAAGTTGACTGTGAAGGCCCAGGAAGCCGTCCAGCGTGCTCAGCAGACTGCTGAAGATTTTGGGCAGCAGGAAATTAAACCGTTGCATCTGCTCAAAGCTTTGCTGGATGAAGAGCAGGGGGTCGTTAAACCACTGATTCAAAAGATCGGTGCTAATCTGCCCCAGTTGCAGAAAATGGTCGATGATGAAATCAATCGCCTGCCGAAAGTCTCTGGAGCAACCATGCAGGTGGGCGTTGGTCAGGCGTTGCTCAAAATATTGCAGGCAGCGCAGGATCGTGCTGATCAGATGCAGGACAACTTTGTGTCGACAGAACATCTTCTGCTGGCTTGTACGACAGTCGATGAGCAGCCTAAACGAATTCTGGAACTGAACGGAATTGAAGAGGATGACGTGCTCTCTGCTTTACAGGCGGTTCGTGGTGGGCAGCGTGTGACAGATCAGAGTCCTGAGGAGAAGTATCAGTCACTCGAGCAGTATGGTAAAGATCTGGTCGAAATGGCCAGGCAGGGGAAGATTGATCCGGTGATCGGACGTGATCAGGAGATCCGCCGTGTCATTCAGATTCTCTCACGTCGTCGAAAAAATAATCCGGTTCTCATCGGTGAAGCCGGCGTCGGTAAGACCGCCATAGTGGAAGGACTCGCGCATCGGATTGTGATGGGCGATGTTCCGCAGAACCTGAAAAACAAACGTGTGGTTGCCCTGGATATGGGCGCGTTGATTGCGGGGACCAAGTATCGAGGGGAATTTGAGGATCGTCTGAAGGCGGTGCTGAAAGAGATCGAATCAGCGAAAGGGCAGATTATTCTGTTCATCGACGAACTGCATACTGTTGTGGGGGCAGGCGCAGCGGAGGGGGGCGCAGATGCCTCGAATCTGCTGAAACCCGCTCTCGCGCGTGGTGAACTGCATTGTGTCGGTGCCACCACGCTGGACGAGTATCGCAAATATATTGAAAAAGACCCGGCGCTGGAACGACGTTTTCAGCCGGTGATGGTGACTGAACCGACGGTGGAAGACACGATTTCCATCCTGCGGGGGTTGAAAGAACGCTACGAAACGCACCACGGCGTGCGGATCACCGATGATGCATTGATCAATGCCGCGACTTTGTCGGATCGGTATATCAATGATCGATTTCTGCCTGACAAAGCGATTGACCTGGTTGATGAAGCGGCCAGCCAGTTGCGGATGGAGATGGATTCCATGCCTGCGGAAATTGATGAGGCAACCAGGCAGTTGACCCGAATGCAGATCGAGGCGGCTGCCCTGGCAACAGAAACGACGCCTGACAGCCAGGAGCGGTTGAAAGAACTGCGCAAGCAGATCGCTGATCGTGAAGAAAGTGTCAATGCGCTGAAGACGCGCTGGGAAACGGAAAAAGAGGCACTGTCGGGGCTGCAGCCTTTGAAGGAAGACATTGATCGGCTGAATACCGCTTATGAGCAGGCGTTTCACCGGGCGCAACAGACGAACTCCAACGAGGACTATTCGCAGGCGTACAATGCAGAGCAGGAGTTAAACGCCGCGCGTCAACGACTGACCGAGACGGAACAGCGTGTCACTGAACTCGGGGATGTCAGTGGAGAGCGATTGCTGCGTGAGGAAGTCACTTCGGAGGATATCGCCAAGGTCATCAGTATGTGGACCGGGATTCCGATTTCGAAGATGCTGCAGGGGGAACGTGAAAAACTCCTGCGGATGGAAGACGAAATTCACAAGCGGATGATCAATCAGAATGAAGCCGTACACGCGGTTTCCAATGCGGTGCGACGCTCACGCTCCGGTTTGCAGGACCAGAATCGACCGATCGGTTCGTTCATGTTCCTTGGGCCGACGGGGGTGGGGAAAACCGAGCTGTGTAAAGCGCTGGCTGGTTTTCTGTTTGATGATGAGCGCAGCATGATTCGCATTGATATGAGTGAATTCATGGAAAAGCATTCCGTAGCACGTCTGATTGGTGCGCCTCCCGGGTATGTTGGCTATGAAGAAGGGGGCCGCCTGACGGAAGCGGTACGACGGCAGCCTTACTCGGTCGTGCTGCTGGATGAAGTCGAAAAGGCACACCGGGATGTATTTAATATCCTGCTGCAGCTTCTGGATGACGGACGCCTGACGGACAGCCACGGGCGAACTGTGGATTTCTCGAATACGATTGTAGTGATGACCTCGAATATCGGCAGTCAGACGATTATGGATCTGTCTGGTAAGGAAGACGAGGCTCTGATTCAGAATCGTGTCATGGATGCATTACAGCATGAGTTTCTGCCGGAGTTCCTGAATCGAATTGATGAAGTGATTGTATTTCATCCGTTAGGGCGGGAAGAAATTCGCCAGATTGTGGACCTGCAGTTACAGAACCTTTCCCGGTTGGTGGGAGAGAATGGTTATACTCTGGAAGTTTCCACTGCTGCCAAAGACCTGCTGGCGGAGGAAGGCTATGATCCGGTGTATGGGGCGCGTCCCTTAAAGCGGGCGATTCAATCTAATATTCAGAATGAACTGGCCAACAAACTGCTCTCCGGGGATTTTGAGGAGGGGGCCACAATTCATGTGGATGCGCATGAGGGGTTGTTTTTGTTCTCCGGAAGATAAACCTTCCAGCTCAGGCAAATCGCAATCAGCCCCGGAAGTGGTGCCGGGGCTGATTGATTTTAAAGCCGGTATTATATAGTGCGCATGAAAAAACGACGCTGGCTGCAAATGAGTCAGCGTCCTGTTTTTATCATTGACTGCAGGAACTGCTTAAGCAGATTCTTCCAGGACAGTGAAGGGGCTGATTTTGCGAACTTTTTCTTTGATCGCTTCTTTTTCTGAAGGATCTTTCGCTTTGGCAAACTTTGCCCGGAGCTGTTTCAGCTTGTGTTTCCGGACTCGACGTTGGGCCAGTTCACGCCCTTTTTCAACACGTCCCATTTCTCACTAGTTCCTGATAAAAGAAAATTGCTATGTTCGAATGTATATATTCTCACTAAGGAGTTTGATTCTAACATCTAATATGGTAAGGGGCAACGTTCAGGACAGGGCATTTTTGCAGAGAATTGAGAGAACCACGGAACTGAATTCGGGTTGACCTTAAATTCATTCCCTGATATTTCATACAGCATTCGCTGCTACCTCTCTCAAAACTCCTCACCATACCACCTCTCATCTATCTGACCCTGGTCTTTGTGCCCGGGCTGAGATCTTGATTTCCAGGTAAACCCTTATCACAAATTTGGGAAATTCAGTCATGTTCTATCGGTCCCGCCAGGCTCTGTTTCTGGTCATCACCCTGTGTGTGCTCAGCATGGGGAGTGCCGATGATTCGGCATGGGCTCAAGGTTCGTCTGTCCAGTCACAGGGGGAAGCTGGTGCAGGCAGTTTAAAAGCGCTGCAGCATCGGACAATATTCATGCCGCGAGAAGTGGGGATCGAACAGGTGAGCCAGTCTCCTCAGGTCCCCAATGTGCTGGATGCTGATTCACGAGAAGCGTTGGGTATTCCCCCCCAGTTGCTGAAAGACAACCAGAGTTGGGCAGACCCCGACGATGATTGTGTCGACTGTGATGCGATTGTACCGTTGATCTCTCATAAGCAGGCTG
The DNA here is from genome assembly GCF_048262075.1 of Gimesia sp. Classification (GTDB taxonomy): domain Bacteria; phylum Planctomycetota; class Planctomycetia; order Planctomycetales; family Planctomycetaceae; genus Gimesia. The sequence goes on along the minus strand of NZ_JBLXFK010000002.1, from coordinate 878,565 downwards.
ACGCCGGAGTCACATGGCTGCCGGGAACGGGAGATGAACTTGGGATTTTCAGTATCAATCTGTCAGAAACAATTGAATTACCGCGGTTTGAAGGTTTCTCAGTAAAACCTTATTTTGGCGTGCATTATCTGGACGGTCCGATACAGACCGATTTACCGGCGCGAGTTTACGATACCTCGGTGGCATTTCGCTGGTTCAAAAAACAGAATGAAAAATGGTCCTATGAACTGGAGGTGGCTCCGGGAGTTTACAGTGATTTCAAGAATGTGACTTCTGATTCTTTGCGGATTACCGGAAAAGGACTCGCCTATTATGTGCATTCCCGCTCCAAGCAGTTCGTGATGGGGGTCGTGTACCTGGATCGTGAAGATGTTTCACTGTTACCTGCAGCCGGGATGATTATGTGGTTTAGTGAAGGATCGCGGCTGGAACTGATTTTTCCCAAACCCAAGTACACGTACCGCATTGAAAAAACAGAGGCGCTCGAACGGTGGGCCTATGTTGCTGGCGAATTCGGCGGTGGCTCATGGGGCATTCGACGTGGCGCAGCAGGCATTGATGACATTGCGACGTACAGTGACCTGCGCTTAATCGGTGGTCTTGAGACCAAACATACCGGTGGTATGATCAGCAAGCTGGAAGTCGGATTCGTCTTCAATCGAAAGCTGGAATACAAATCCGATATCGGCAATTACGATATTTCGCCTACGGGAATGATGCGTTACCAGCTGACATTTTAAGTCTTAGAGATCGCAGTTGATATCGATCCAGGTGCGTTTGTCAAATGATTCCAGAACGGAGTCTGCGATGAGCTGTGCTGAGGCACCGTGATCGAAACCGGGAATCGCGTCCCGTTCTTCAACGATGGCGGATACAAACTCGTAGACCAGGTCGTAACGGAATACGGTGCTGGGGACTCCGTCGTGAGGCTTTCGGGGACTGCCATCGATCACCAGGTATTCATCGGGAACGGGCAGTTTTTCCATGGTCTGTCCCGGTTTGCCAATCAGGATGTTGTTGGGGTCGGTCAACTGATAGGCGGCAGAACCTTCTGAGCCATTCACCTCGGCCCATTCGTAGCCGAAGCCATCGTTGTGATATCCTTTCATCAGCGTGCTGCCTTCCCAGACACCGACGGCTCCGTTTTCGAACTGACCAATCAGGGATGACCAGTCATCGACTTCTGATGGTTCACAGGGTTGCCCTTCGGCTGTTTTATCGCGGGGAACAAACTGGGCGACGGCACCACAAATGCTTTTGATCGGTCCCAGCAGGTCCTGTGCGAAATCGATACGGTGAATGGTCATGTCAAACAGGTCACCAGCGCCTGCCAGTTTCTTGCTTTGACGCCAGCCCCAACTGGATTCAGGCCAGTCGAGAAAACGCTGGCTGCGAAAATGTCGGGGGACTCCCAGCGCACCGGATTCAACCAGGTGTTTTACGTAACGCATCGAAGGGGCGAAACGATAGGTGAAGGCCGTCATGTGGCGCAGGTTGGCATCGCGGGCTGCGCGATACATTTCTGCTGATTCAGTATAGTTCAGACCCAGTGGTTTTTCGCACATCACATGCTTGCCACCTTTGATGCAGGCCAGTGCAATTTCATGATGGGTGAAATTGGGAGTGGCAATAATCACGGCATCCACATCCGGGTCAGCAGCCATGTCTTCGAAACGTGTTGAGACTTTGGTTTTTCCCCAGTCTGACTGGCGCTGGGCCAGCAGTTCTGAGTTCGGATCGCAGATGGAGACCAGTTCCGCACGGGGATCAAGATTGATGCCGGGAACATGATGGTAATCGGAGACGGCGCCTGCTCCAATAATTCCGATACGAACTAAATCAGACATAAGAAAACCTTAACGAACTGCTGTTAATAAAATTGGGAATACGATATTTATTTCTGAAGGATCTGGCTTAGCAGCGCAAATGCTTCGTCCTGTGTATGAATCAATTCTTCCAGCTGGGCATCTTGAACCTGCGTCAACAGATGTTTGAATTGAGGACCTGATTTAATACCCAGGTCGATCAGATCATTGCCTGAGATCAATGGAGGGGGATTCAAGACCTCTCTGGAAGTATGATCCCGATACTGGCGGCAAAATTCAAGGTCGTCCAGTGGTTGTTTTCGAGAACTTAAATCGGCGGCGATCAAGTCAAACAGATGCGGACAATCTTCATTGGCGAGCAGTCGTTTGAGCCGAGACAGCTTCATTTTGGAAGCCTGTTTCAGGCTGTTTCGCTGCTGCACCAGCCAGTGGACCAGGTTCAGAGAGTGGTTGGAAAAACGCAGACGTTTACAGATTTCATAAATTTCATTGAGTCGCTCATCCGCGTCTGAGGCGGGTAAATCCAGCAGAAGAGTCGCAAACGCGGTCTCAAAACTGTGTGAGTTAACCAGTTTTAATCGGTCCAGTGTCTGAAGCCAGAGACCGTGGTTTTCTGCGGATTCCCAGAGCGGAGCCAGTTCAGGCAGAATCTGTTTGAGTAGCCCGGTTTCCTGAACCAGGGAAATCGCCTGGCTGCGAGCCGGGTGAACCAGCATCTTACGCAGCTCATCTGCAATCCGTTCGGGACTGACCACATTGATCTGGTCTGCCATCGTCTGTACTGCCTGGCACGTTGATTCTTCCAGTTGAAAGTGCAGCGTGGCAGCGAATCGGATGGCACGGAGCAGGCGGAGTTTGTCTTCCTGCATTCGTTCCAGAGGATTTCCAATCGCACGAATGATGTGCTGATTGAGGTCAGCTTTGCCTCCCACATAATCGAAGATCGAGTCGTTGATGGGATCGTAAAACATGCCGTTGATCGTGAAGTCGCGGCGCTGGGCATCTTCTTCGGCTGTGGTGAACTTCACGTGTTCGGGCCGCCTGCCATCCAGGTAAGGGCCTTCGCTGCGAAAGGTAGCGATCTCGACGTCACATTCGGGCTGATGTCCGCGGACGATGATGACTCCAAAACTCGCACCGACGGCCAGGGTCCGGCGTTTGCCAAACAGCGTGCGCACTTCCTCCGGGAGTGCATTTGTGGCAACGTCGAAATCTTTGGGTTCCTTCTGCAGTAGAAGATCCCGTACGCATCCGCCTGCCCACAAGGCCTGGAAGCCGGCGTCACGTAATTTACGGACGATCTCTACTGCTGCAAGATATGGTTCTGAATGTTTCATAGATCCTGGGTTTTGAATCAAAACGGCGTAAACAATCTTTAAGAAATAATGATAGCAAGTTCTGGTCAGTAATCGACTTATGGTAGTTGTTTTTTTGCCGGTTACGAACGGTTCCTGAAAAATAATGCAAGTCTGTCGAGCTTGATGGACAGTAAAAAGCAACCACCGGTTCAAAAAACGGACTTCGCAAAAGCCGCCTGATTACGTATGATTTATAGTCCATTTTGTTTCAAACTGGTTGGCGAGAGGTCTCATATACTTATGGCACTCAAGAGTACCAGTCTCTTTTCAGGAACATTTGTTTTGGAAGGTACACACGGAATACGTTTTGAGGGGACCCGTTTCTGGGTTCTCCATCGTAGAAGGGAATTTGGTCCATTCGACTATGAATGGAGCAAAGATTTCTCTGGCGTGGAATTTATGTACCATGATCAAAAATTTGGTGAATACTGCAGTGCCGAGGAAATATTCGCCGATTTGAAGCAGTTTTCGCTGCCCATGCGCGTCGTTGAAGTCGCCAGCCTGACAATCGGCATGGTGCTTTACGGCATTTTAAATGGCCTCCCCCAGAAACTGTGGAGAAAACTTCTCAGGCAGCGTCTTGATGAATCCGGCTTTCAAAGATTTGATATCCGCGAGGAAGGGCCCGAACGCTTCGCCAGCTGATCTCATCTGAGTCGAAAAAACTTCCGCATTAGAGCAAATAACTGTCGTTGTAAGGCGAATTCGACTCGAAGACCCATTCATACTCTGAGATGAACGTCATCGCATAAGTGTCTGTTATACAAAGACATAATGTGTCCATGATTAATTTTCCGGAATTTTGCTTTGAATTTAAACGCTTGTTTAATACAATTGTTTAAAACGCTGGATTTAAACAATCTTTCAACCAGTCTATTAACTCTAGATTGTCAGACTGGTCTGTCAGCGCTACAACGAGTTGGAAAATTACGATCATGTCCACAATTAATGTCCGTGAAAAACTGTTGGAAGTAGCGGGGCCTGTTTTCTCAGAGAAGGGCTTTGAGAAGGCGACGGTCCGTGAAATCTGTCAGAAGGCGGATGTCAATCTGGCGAGTGTGAATTATTATTTTGGAGACAAAGAACAGCTTTACCTGGAAGTGATTTGCCTGGCAAAACAGATGGGGGTTTCCCGGGCTCCTTTACCGGAATGGACTGAGAATACTCCCCCTGAACAAAAACTGGAGGATTGGGTCATTACACTGGTGAGGCGCATGTTAGGCACAGGAGAGCTTTCCTGGAGTAACCATCTGATAATGCGTGAAGTCTTGCGACCAACGCGGGCCTGTGAGCATCTGGTTCAGGATCTGTTCCGTCCTTTTGTAAACATCGCCGACAAAATCCTGCTGGAGATTCTGGGAGATGAAATTCCGGACTATCGGCGGATGCAGTGTGTCTTCAGTATTGCCGCTCAATGTCAGTTCTATCGTGTTTCAGGCGGCCTGGTAACCCTGATGCTCGGTCCGGAAGAACAGGCAGCGCATTACAATACCGAACAAATCATAGAACATATTCTTCAGTTTTCTCTGGCAGCCATCAAAAATCTGAAACGGGAATACCTCACATCAGAAATAGAAACTTCTTCAACACTTAACCAGATCTGAACCAGACTCGTGCACAATCAGAAATCATTCAACAACCTGAGTTGAATTCAAGTAGAACTTTCTCGATCAAGGCAGCAATGCTGAGTGACTGTAATTGAAATTTAATCGCAACATTCACTGTTGATATATCGTAATTGACTTTCCGCGTTAATTGTCAATTTCATTTGTGATGCAATTCACGATAGAAAATAATCATGTCAGACTTCAATAAACAGAAATCAGGCAGCTTTTATAAAAAGCTGAAGCATTTCCTGCTTCCGATAATTATTTTAGCGGCAGGTGGTGGCAGCCTGGTTGTTTTAATGGCAATGAAAAAAGAGCCGGAGCAGAACCAGAAACTTCTGGCGCAGTCCGCACCTCTGGTGTTAACTCAACCTGTGACACTCACGGATTCCGGGTTTACCGTGACCGTTGATGGGTCGGTGGTTCCTTCTCGCGAAGTGAAACTGGCGGCGGAAGTGGCCGGCAGGGTGATCTTGACGCGTGATGGATGCAAGGTGGGAAATCTGGTCCGCAAAGCAACCAATCAGGAGCGCGCGGTAGAGGGGACAGAGAACCTGTTGATCCAGATTGATCCCGAGAATTATGAGCTTGAAGTCAAGCGACTGAACCAGGAACATGCCCAGGCACAGGATGTCATCGATGAACTCGAAGTGGAGATAGATAACTCCAAAGCGATGATTGATCTGGCGCATGAGGAAGTCAGCCTGCAGAAAACGCATTTGAATCGCGTGGAAAAATTAAGAGCCAGAAATGTGGTTTCCGATACCGAATTTGAAGAAGCCAAACGCAGTGAGCTGGTCGCTCGCAACGCACTGCAGAAGTTAACCAATGAAGCCGACCTGCTGCGATCGAAACGTCAACGCATGATGCATGCCCGTGACCTGGTGGGAGTGCAGTTATCTCGCGCCAAGCTTGATCTCAGCCGCACCCGAATCTACTCACCCATCAATGGTGTCATCGTTGAGGATTCAGTCGAAAAAGATGGTTATGTCAAAGTCGGTGACCCGCTGGTGACGATCGAAGATACGTCTGCCGTTGAAGTGAGTACGGACCTGCGGATGGAAGAACTCTATCTGCTCTGGCAGCATTCGGCAAAATCGGCCCAAAACAAAAAAAACGTTCCTGATCAATCTAATCGTCATGATCTGGGATATCAGCTGCCCCAGCTACCCGTCAAGGTCTCCTACGAAATTGGAGGACGCAAGTTTGTCTGGGATGGAGAACTGTCCCGTTTTGATGGCATTGGACTCGATGAAAAAACGAGAACTGTTCCCTGTCGAATTATTGTTTCTGATCCGCGACCCTCTGCCATTTTGGTGAATGGGGAACCGACCAATCAGATCGTGGGGGCTCCCCCTTTAACTCGGGGGATGTTTGTTGTGATTGATATTCCCCTTAAGGGAAATGTTTCCATGATGGAAATTCCCGAGATGGCCATTCGTCCGGGAAATCTGGTCTGGGTGGTTCGAGATGGTAAGTTGCATTCTGAAAAAATTCGCGTGGTGGACATGAGTGGTGATCAGCTTCTGGTCGAGCAGGGGGCGTCAGGCTTGCAGCCAGGAGACCGTGTTGTCGTCTCGCCACTCAGCACTGCCAATGAAGGCATGCTGGTGAGTGAGGGAGACGCAGAATGAGGTCGATCATCAAATGGGCCATCAATAACTCCCCTGCGATGAATACGCTGATGGTCACAGTGCTGGGCGTTGGCCTGGTTTCACTGATGATGATGCGGCGTGAAGTCTTTCCGGAATTTGAACTGGAAATCATTCTGGTCGCAGTGCCTTACCCGGGTGCCAGCCCCGACGAAGTTGAAGAAGGCATCTGCCAGAAGATGGAAGAGGCCGTACGCGCCATTGATGGCATCAAAAAAATGACCTCCATTGCCAATGAAGGGTCGGGCTCTCTTGTACTGGAACTAAGGGCAGATGTGCCTGATGTGCAGAAGATACTCAACGAGGTTCGCTCCGAAATCGATCGCATTCCCAGTTTTCCGGAGCTGGCGGAAGATCCGGAGATCCAGCAGATCACGTTTCGGCAGGTGGCGATCGAGGTTGCCGTGATCGGGCCGGAAGCCAGAGACGAAAACAGTGCTTTAGAACTGCGTAATCTGGCAGAAAGAATCCGTGATGAATTGATGATGCTCAAATCAGTCTCTCAGGCCAATATTGCCGGGGCACGCGATTATCAGATTGATATCGAAATTCCGGAAGCCACCTTGAGGAAGTATGGACTGACTTTACAGGACGTGGCGCGAACCGTACGTCGGGAAAATATGGAGCTCCCCGGGGGGAAGCTGAATACGGCTTCTGAAGTGGTGTTAGTACGCGGTAAAAATAAACACCTCACCGGCAGAGAAATTGAGAATATTCCCCTCGTCACAGAAGCGGGCGGGGTCGTACTGACCGTAGGCGACCTGGGACACGTTCAGGATGAATTTGCCGACACGACGATGATCAGTGAAATCAATGGCAAGCCAGCCTTGTCAGTTGCTGTAGAGCGGACCAGCCAGGAAGATCTGCTGGCGATCGTGGAAGAAGTGCAGGCATATGTCGAAACAGCCAGGCTGCCTGACGGGTATTCACTGAAATTATGGAAAGACCAGTCAGTGGATGTGCGTGACCGTATGGATCTGCTGACTCGAAACGGGTTACAGGGTCTGATTCTGGTCTTTATCACACTGGCGATTTTTCTGGAATTTCGACTGGCCTTCTGGGTGGCGCTGGGAATTCCGATTTCCATGTTTGGCGCCTGTATCGTGCTGTATTATACAGGTCAGACATTGAATATGCTTTCCATGTTTGCCTTCCTGATGGCGCTGGGGATTGTCGTCGATGATGCGATCGTGGTCGGTGAGAATATCTACGAACATCGACAGATGGGAAAACCATTTGTCACAGCCGCCATTGATGGCGCCACAGAAGTGTTGCCTTCGGTCTGTGCTTCCGTAACGACAACTGTGATAGCTTTTATGCCCCTGTTGTTTGTTTCCGGGATCATGGGGAAATTCATCGCGGTGATGCCAATCGCGGTGATCGCGATGCTGTTGATTTCATTGATGGAGAGTACGTTTATTCTTCCCTGTCACCTGGCACACGCGAAGCAGCCGGAGGAGGGGGAAGTACAGAAGCAGGAAATGGGATTTATCAGTCGAAAGCTGGAGTGGTTTATTGACCGCTGTTACCTGCCTGTTCTCAAGGCGGCGTTAAATTATCCTTCGTCTGCACTGGCGGTTGCGGGAGCATTGATGCTGTTGTCTGCGGGACTGATCATGGGAGGCTTTGCGCCTTTTAATATTTTTCCGAAGACCGATTATCGCATGATCGAAGCGACAGTCGAATATCCCGATGGAACTCCTCAGGCGATCACAGGGGAAACGACGCGAAAAATTCAGGAGGATTTTGAAGCATTTGATCGGGATTATCAGAAAGAGCATGGAAACTCCCTGATTAAACTCGTGCGGCGAAATGTCGGATTCGGAACACGCGATGAATCAGGGGGGGGACTGGGAGGATCTGTCGAGGGGAGCCATATCGGAAAAGTCAGTGTCGAGATCGTGGAAGCAGAAGAACGCACTCTAGGCAGTGAAGAAATCCTTGATCTCTGGAGGGAGCGTGTCGGGAAAATACCGGGGGTTGACCGACTCACTTTCAAATCACCTTCCATGGGGCCGGGAGGCAAACCGATTGAATTCAAACTGCTGGCAGACGGAGATCATATCACCGAACTGGAAGCGGCAGTCGAAGCCTGTAAGCGGGAGCTGGAATCCTACCCGGGAGTCAAAGATGTCAACGACGATTCCAGTCCTGGTAAATGGGAATTTCAAATCAAGATCAAGGATAAAGCGCGGTCGATGGGGGTTCCCCTGGCCGATGTCGCAGAGACGGTTCGCGCCACATACTATGGGGAAGAGGTCATGCGTCTGCAACGGGGACGTCATGAAGTCAAACTGATGGTGCGCTATCCGGAAGAAGAACGAAAATCCTTAATGAGCTTCGAAGACATTCGGATACGAACCGGTGATGGAGCGGAACGCCCGCTGACGGAACTGGCAGACGTAACGGTGGAACGCGGCTATTCTGAAATCAATCGAATTGATCAGCAACGATCCATTACTGTCTCCTCAGATCTCAATGAAAAAGAGGGGAATGCACGCGAAATAGTCAAATCGATGAAAAAGCCTGGTGGCTTTATGGATGAGTTACTGGCTCAATACCCTAATGTAAGGGTTCGCTGGGAAGGACAGCAGGAACAGACGGATGAATCTGTAAACAGTCTGATTGTAGGTCTGTTGATTGCCCTGGCTTCCATGTTCGCGCTATTGACTGTCGAATTTCGATCATACTTTCAACCTTTAATCATACTCGGGATCATTCCACTGGGTATTATTGGTGCCGTATTTGGTCACGCGATATTAGGTATGGAATTGACGCTCTTCTCTTTGTTTGGGCTGGTGGCGTTAACGGGAGTGGTGGTTAATGATTCGATTGTGCTGATCGACTTTATCAACCATCGGGTAGCAGATGGCCTCCCTTTGCGCGAAGCCTTGATCGATGCAGGACGACGTCGCTTCCGACCCGTTCTGCTGACTTCCATGACAACCATCGTCGGGTTAGCCCCGATTTTGAAAGAGACTTCCTTTCAGGCACAGATCATTATTCCGATGGCTGCCAGCCTGATTTTTGGTCTCATGCTGGCGACAGTACTGGTGCTGTTCCTGATCCCCACTTATTACTATCTCTATGCAAGGGCACTAGGCGCTAAAGCGGATGAACCCTGGATTCGTAAAATGGATGGAAATGAAGACGGGGCTGCCTATAATGTGAATGAGGATCCGGTGTCCGGTTCCGTTCCAATACAGACTTGAAAATAAGGTCTGGTGAGCAAATGGATATATTCTTGCTTATCGTTAAGGCGAATGGTTAGTATACGCCGATCCTATTAGTCTGAAGGTCTGTATTCAGTTAAAAGAAGTCCCACTTCTTTCAGGTTGAGAATGATGAAGCGCGTTTTATTGAAATCAAAAATTCACCGGGCAACGGTTACGGAAGCAAATCTGGCTTACAACGGAAGTGTAACCATTGATCAGGAACTGATGGATGCTGCAGATATCGTCGAATACGAGCAGGTACAAATTTACAATATCACTTCTGGAACTCGATTGACGACTTACGCCATTATTGGCGAACCTGGTTCGGGAGTCATCTGTATTAATGGTGCTGCCGCCCATCTGGTCAAACCTCAGGATCTGGTCATTATCGCCAGTTACGCTGAATACAAAGAGAAGGAAGCGCGCCAGCATCAGCCTAAAGTGGTGCTCGTTGATGCTCAAAATGCTCAAGTCACTCCGGAAGTGGCTGTTGTAGCGAGTCCTGAATAGGGTGCCTCTTAAGTGTGCATTGTGCGTTTTTGGCGTGCATGTGTGAGGTTTTTCTGATTCCTGACTGATCGAATACTGTTGATTTATAAAAAAAACAGGTCTACCTCTTTCTTCTTTTTCTCTGGCAGCATATCATTAGAGAGCGTTCGCCATTTATTTGAGCATCTCTGTGCAATTATTTCATGCTGGGTAACAGGGGGCTTTTCGATTTCTTTCGGAAAACCAGTCATTCGAAGGATTTACGATTCCTCTACCTTACTGATTTGCCGCTTTGATCCTTTTCCCTGTAGTAAATGAATAGGAATTTCCAAAAGAAAGAATGGAAGACGATCGCCCCATTTTAGACGATATGGTCGGTTTAAGTCCGGCTATGCGAAATATCTATCGGCTGACCCGCCGCGCTGCTGCCACGTCGTCGACTGTATTGTTAACGGGCGAAACGGGAACTGGTAAAGAATTAATTGCCCGTGCCATTCACGAACTAAGTCCTCGCGCTACCGGTCCGTTTATTCGTGTGAACTGTGGAGCGCTCAGTGAAAGTCTGCTCGAAAGCGAATTGTTTGGGCATATCAAGGGAGCGTTTACCAGCGCTGTCGAAAATCGGACAGGCCGTTTTGAAGCGGCACATGGTGGCACTATCTTTCTGGACGAAATTAACTCGGTCAGTTTTACTCTGCAGGTGAAGCTGTTAAGGGTTTTACAGGAACACGAATTTGAGCGCGTCGGGGATACGCGATCCATTCAGGTAGATTGCCGGATTGTGGCTGCCACGAACCGCGATCTACTGGATGAAATCGAAGCCGAACGGTTTCGAGAGGACTTATATTACCGCCTGAACGTGATTCCCATTAACCTGCCTCCCTTGCGGGAGCGATCAGAAGATATCCCCGAACTGGTGCACTTTTTTGCAAAACAGTTTTCCGCAGGGGAAAAAATTCCTCTGCCTGAATTTTCAGAAGAGGTGCTATCGACCTTTAAGAATTACGCCTGGCCAGGAAATGTACGCGAACTGCAGAATTATGTGGAACGTCTGATTGTACTTTCGGGTCTGGATGGTCCTTCACTGGATCTGTTGCCGGGACATGTTACCGGCAGGTCCATTGCGCGTTCTTTACCGTCTAAATCTCAGGATCCCGAGACTATCTGTCGTGATCTTGTGGCTTTGGAGTTACAGCGTATAGGCGAATCTTCCACTGATGTGCATACTCAGATTGTATCACTTGTGGAAAAAGAAGTGATTTTGCAGGTTTTAAGATCCTGCCAGGGGGTCCAGACTAAGACAGCGACACGTCTGGGGATCAACCGGAACACGCTGCATAAAAAAATCTCGGAGTACGAATTAGAATCCGAAGCAAGATGACTTGCCCTTTACCTGCTGTACAGCCCTATAATAGAGAGTCCGCTGATGTCCCATCAGCGAAGTAAACAGCCCACCACTTTCATTCCTCTCTACCAGGCAAAGTACCAGACATGTTGTCGGAAGTGACCGTTTTCTGTTTTATGGCCAGCTATCTGGTTGCCCTCGGATTAGAGGTAACCCGGTTTCTGCGAAAAAAAAACGGCTTTCTGCGCCCCCTGATTTTTCTGTTTTCACTCGCTGGGCTGGTTGCCCAGACCGCGTATCTGCTGAATCGGGCCCGAGAAACCCAGTTGCCACCATTGCTCAGTTCATCACACGACTGGCTGATTGTATTTTCCTGGGTGCTGGTCGCGATATTTCTATTTATCAATCTGATTGATGAAGAACTGTCGATCGGACTGTTTCTGATACCGCTGGTGCTGGCGCTGGTCGTTTCTTCTTATTTTGTAGACGACGTTACCAACACATTAATGGAACCATCCATCCGTTCCTGGGCGATGCTGCATGCCTCTTTACTGGTGCTGGGAGGTGTGGGGATTGTGCTCAGTTTTGTCCTGAGCCTGATGTATCTGATTCAGCACAGACGCTTAAAGCAGAAACAGAATTTTTCGAGCGGCTTCAATCTTCCGAGCCTGGCAAAACTGTCTCGCCTGAATCGCTGGGCGTTGATGGTATCGGCACCATTGATGACGGTCGGAATGGGCATTGGGATCGGCCTGGGGGTTTATGTCCGCAAGGGCGCGCATGCCATATCGTTTTTTGATCCCGTGATTATTGTCTATGAACTGGTCTGGGTCGGAATGATGTTGAGTGTCATCTTTATCCTGCGGACCAAGCAACCCAATCAGAAACATATCGCGCAGCTGACGATCTGGACCGGAGGACTGCTGTTGTTGACAGTGATCGGCGTTCAGATTCTGTCCAATGTACGCCTCTTCAATTTTGAATCGTGGCATTCACAGCACATATCTCCCGTCATTGAAATTCATGACCCGACTGCAGAAAGGGTTGTGTCGTGAATCTGCAGGTCGTGTATTGCAACCATCAGACAGCGGGTCTGGATATTCGAGAGAGGCTGGCGTTCTCTTCCAAAGAACAGCTGGATCAGGCTTACTCTGTCTTGAAGCAATCGTATCCTGATACCGAAATCGTGGTGATTTCAACTTGTAACCGGGTCGAACTGTATACGGCTACATCGGATTCAGAGATCGGACCGTCACATCAGGATCTGGCGCGCTTCTTTTCTGAATTCCATCAGGTTCCTGTCAGCGATTTCTTCGAAGATTTTCTGGAACGCAAGGGGCCGGATGCGGTGCGGCATCTGTTTCAGGTGGCCTCCAGTCTCGACAGTATGGTGCTCGGTGAACCTCAGATCGTCAATCAGGTCAAAGAGGCCTATCAGAATGCGACGGACAATGCGCTCTGTGGTCCGCTCACGCATGCCTTGTTTCAACAGGCGATCCGGGTTTCTGCCCGCGTTCGTACTGAAACGCAACTGGCTGAAGGCAGGGTCTCGATAGCCAGTGTGGCGGTAGGAACCTTCGGCAAAGGGATTTTTGAACGGTTTGATGATAAAACCGTTCTGATTATCGGTGCCGGCGAAATGGCGGAAGAGACGTTAACTTATCTGAAAGATGAGGGCGTGAAACAGATAGTGGTCATTAATCGTAGTCTGGAAAATGCACAGAAACTGGCAGGCAAGTGGGGCGGTGAAGCCCGACCATATGAAGACCTGGAAGACTGCCTGGCAGCAGCGGATGTGATTGTGAGTACGACGGGGGCTTCGCGACCAATCGTCGATACCGCCTGCTTTGAACGGGTGTTGAAGAAATCCGGTAACAAAACATTCTTCATCCTTGACCTGGGGGCGCCTCGTGATTTTGAACCGGGGGTCGGTCAGATCAATGATAATATCTTCCTGTATGACATCGATGATCTGGAAGCGACCTGTGAGAAGAATCGCCGGGCGCGCCAGAAGGAAGTTGAGAAAGCGCTCGCGATTATCGATGAAGAAACAGAACGTTTCATGCACGGCGTGTATCACCGGGCAACGGGGCCGATCATCAAACAGCTTCGCGAACAATGGCATGACGTACGCGAACAGGAAGTCGAAAAACTGTTCAGCAAGCTTTCGCACCTGGATGAAAAAGACCAGGACTTAATCAAACGCTCGATCGAACAGATCGTCAATAAACTCCTGCATCCACCGTTGGAAGTATTAAGGCAGGAAGCCCGGGAAGGGACACCGCATGGACTGCTCGACGCGCTCAAACAGTTATTTCACATTCGTGACTGATCGGTCTGCGCTGCTGATTTCAGGTGTCTGTCGAAACGCGGGACCATTCACGCTGATTGCCGCAATCAACGCCAGTAGAATGCTCACGCTGTTAATATACTTCGAAGCCTGATGGTAGTGATGGAACTGAGCAGGCCGCGGGCTGCCAGGGGGAGTGATCATGGATTCCAGTGGCGTGTAGATCCAGAAGTAATCGACCACGCTGATAGCCAGAATCAGCATGATTAACGCTGTGATCAGGTTCGCTTTTTTCCGGGACCACAGGTTTTTTGTTCTGAGCATCAGGGAACTCAGGAAAGAACCCGTTAAAAGCACCCAGGCGATCGTATAGTAAACAGGGAAATGTAATGTAATCAACTGGTCTCTGGTTAAGGAGTCAAAAGGCTGAAACGTGACGTCCTGTACGCCATTGATCACAAAAATCACTGCTGCACCTACCCAGGCCGACAGACAGAAACGGATTAAAACCAGGTTGAATGACTGCATAATTCACTATATTCAATCGAAAGTTATTGCGGTAGTGATTTCTTTTATCTCTCTCTAAAGCATGTTATCAGGTTAAACAATTCAGGAGGGGAGTGAAAAGCCCATTGAGTCGCCGAGTACACGAATCATCAAAATAGCTGGCTGAGATTCCGAAAAAAGCGGAGAGTCTTGCTGCAGGGGTGCATTGGACCTCGTTAAACGTTAATATTGTTTATAAATTCTCAAAAAGCAGGTTCAAGTAAGATAGAGAGTCGTCAATCGGTCGGTTACGATAGATTCGAAGTAAAGTCATTCCTTTTTGTGATTCCAACCAGAATTCAGTTTATATTGTTACGGTGGTCCAACATGAAATCAGCTACTTTTCTTGCGTTTAAACAACCCGCCGGTGATGGAAATCACTCGATCCCGCGATTCACTTCTCTGGCATTCCGCTGGGGTTCGCTCCTGCTTGTTGCCGCTGTCTGCCTGAAGTTCTCTTTCGCTGCGGATACTGCGAAAAAAGAAGTGCCCAAATCTCCCTTAACACCGGAGGAAAGTTTGCAGCAGACGGTCGTGCATCCTGATTTTGAACTGCAGGTGGTCGCTTCAGAACCAAATATCATCAATCCCGTGGCGGTTGCCTTTGATGAAACCGGTGTCCTGTGGGCCGTGGAAATGACTGACTATCCCCATGGTCCCCAACCTGGAGAAGAGCCGAAAAGTCGGATCAAATTATTACGGGATCAAGACCAGGATGGCTTTTATGAGACCGCTACTGTTTTTGCCGACAAACTCTTGTTTGCGACTGGTGTGCAACCCTGGAAGGGGGGCCTGATTGTCACCCTGGCGGGTAAGGTTCAGTATATGAAAGATACCGACGGCGATGATAAAGCGGATCTCGTCGAGACCTGGTTTACCGGTTTTAAAGAAGATAACTCTCAACTGCGGGCCAATCATCCCACACTTGGTTTAGACAATCATATTTATATTGCCAACGGCTTACGGGGCGGTTCCGTAATTGCCACTCATCCCGAATGGAAAAAGAAGGCGGAACAGGTTCCCATTAACGGTCTTGATTTTCGCTTTCACCCCCTGGCTGGAAAATATGAATCGATTTCCGGTATTGGACAGTTTGGCTTGACTTTCGATGATTACGGGAATCGTTTTGTCTGTTCCAATCGTAATCCCAATAAACATATCGTGCTGGAAAATCGCTACCTGAAGCGGAATCCTTATCTGGCCGTGAAGTCAGTTTACCATGATGTTTCTCCCGATGGTGAAGATTCCCGCGTGTATGCCATCAGTCGTACCTGGACGACTTCCACGTTACACGCCGGTCAGTTTACAGCCGCTTGCGGTGTGACCATTTATCGAGGCGGTCTGTTTCCCCACTCATTTTATGGCAACAGCTTCACCTGTGAGCCGACTGCGAATCTGGTTCACCGGGATGTGCTGACACCCATGGGGGCGACCTATGACTCTAAATATGGACGGGATCAGGTGGAGTTCATCGCCAGCCGCGATGAATGGTTCCGACCTGTCAACCTGGCCAATGGCCCTGATGGCGCATTATATCTGTGTGATATGTATCGTGCTGTGATTGAGCATCCGCAGTTCATGCCCGCCGAATTGAAGGAACGTTCCGACCTGAATGATGGAATTGACCGTGGCCGAATTTACCGGATTGTTCCTAAAGGGACAAAGATCGACAAACGTGTTTATACCTCTTTAAAGGATGCGACACCGGAACAACTGGTGGCTGCATTGTCTTCTGAAAATGCCTGGCAGAGGGAAACAGCTTCTCGATTGATTTTCGAACGCCAGGATGCATCAATTCAACCCCAACTGGAGCAGTTGGTTTCCAGCGGTAAAACAGAGCAGTCGCGAATTCTTGCCTTGTGGGCTCTGGAAGGTCTGGGAAAACTCAGCGATACGCTGATTGAAACAGCTTTGAAAGATAAGGCTCAGCGTGTAGTCGCCCAGGCAGTCAAGTTAAGTGAACCCCGGTTGTCACAGAATGAGCAGCTTAAAACCAAAGTGCTTTCTCTGGTGAAGTCTGCCGACGCGCCTCTGCGATTTCAACTGGCCATCAGCCTGGGAGAAGCGAAAGACGGCCCGTCGGCAGTAGACCAGTTGGCAAGCCTGATGTTAAACGGTGCCGCAGATCCCTTTACGCGTGCGGCTGTGCTTTCCTCTGCACCCGAACAGACGGTGGAGATTTTCACTTCTTTCTTAAAACAGCTGCAGGCCAGTGATGAGAGACAGGCAACTCAGGCGGGCATCACCGATGCCGTCGGAGAAATGACTGCCGTCATCGGACCCCGGTTGAAACCAGGGGAAATTCAGGAGACGCTGTCTTTGATTGCCGGGCTTAATTCTGATGTACTTCTACCACTGCAGATTGCCGGGTTTGAAGGGCTGGGTAACAGTCTCAGACGTCGTGGCAAGTCGATCACGGAATATCAGGCCAAACTGTCTGATAAGGATCAGCAGAATCTGAAGAAGTTCTATCAGAAGATTGTAAATACCGCCACCAATTCCAAAACATCGCTGGCACAGCGTTTGGATGCAATCAGTATTTTAAAGTTCGTCGGTTTTGAAATTAGCGGTGAAACACTGCTTACGCTGATACAGGATGGCAATTCACAGGCTGTGAAAATCGCAGCAATTGCAGCGATCAGCCCTTATTCTGATCCCCGGATTGGGGAAATCTTAATGGACGGTTTCGCGACACAGACACCCGGCATGCGACGGGCGATTCTGGATGCGATGCTGGCCAATCAGGATCGAACTGGTCTGTTGCTGGATGCGATTGAAAAAGATCAGATCAAAATTTCAGAGCTGGGGCCTTCACGTTCCAGCAGTCTGCAACGTCATCGCAACCCCGAAATCAAAAAACGGGCAGCCGCTCTGTTCGCTGCTGCAATCCCCGCTGATCGCAAGAAAGTTTTAGCCGACTATCAGAAGTCTCTGAAATTGAAAGCTGATCCTCTGCAAGGCAAGCTTGTGTTTGCCAAGAACTGTGTCACCTGTCACAAGATTGGCGAGATGGGAGTGAATGTGGCTCCCGATATCGGGGACTCGCGTACTAAAACTCCGGAATATCTGCTGACAAATATTCTCGATCCCAACCGGGCCATTGATGCGAATTTCTTCAGTTACACCATCATCACCATTGATGGCGTGGTTCACACCGGCATTATTTCTTCTGATAGTGGAGCGTCGATTACCCTGACGCAGCCGGAAGGCAAGACGATTACCATTCTGAAGGATGAGATCGATGAGATGAAATCGAACGGTGTCTCACTAATGCCGGTCGGACTGGAGAAGACCATTGATCCGCAACAGATGGCGGATTTGATTTCCTTCATCAAAAACTGGCGTTACCTGAGTGGACAGGTTCCTAAAGAGATCGCCAAGCCTCAGTAAAACTGAACTTATAAAATCAGCATGGCATCCCCATAGCTGTAGAAGCGGTATTCTGCTTCTACAGCTTTTTTGTAGGCTTCACGAATAAATTCAGATCCAGCAAAGGCACTCACCAGCACCAGCAATGTGGACTTCGGCAGGTGAAAGTTAGTCAACAGACAATCAACGGCCTGAAACTGGTAGGGAGGATATATGAAAATATCCGTCTCTCCCTGCCAGGCTTTCAGCGGTCCCTGTTGTGCAACCGATTCCAATGTACGAACGCTGGTCGTGCCGACACAGACAATCCGGCCTCCCTGTTGTCGCGTCTGGTTGAGCAGCTCAGCTGATTCGGCAGGCAGCTCGCACCATTCCGAATGCATCTGGTGTGCTTCGAGAGTATCGACGGAAATGGGTTTGAATGTGCCAATGCCAACATGCAACGTCACGTTCGCGATCCGGGTCCCCTGCTGAGTGCAGCGTTCCAGCAGTGCCGGTGTGAAATGTAATCCCGCGGTAGGTGCAGCAACGGCGCCCGGTTGAGCTGCATACACCGTCTGATAACGTTCCCAGTCTTCCTCGGTGGCAAGATCACGTTTCATATAGGGAGGGAGAGGCATCGTTCCAAAATGTGCAAGCAGACTGTGGTGATCTTCGTCAGACTGTACCTGGGCAGTCCAGTAACCTTCAGGATCTTTCGACAATAACTTCAGGGTCACCTGTTTCTCCAGCGACCGATGATGCGCAGGACGTAACTCGATGATTCCCCCGGGATGCAGTTTGCCACGGGTTTTACTCATCAGTTTCCACTCACCCGGTGCTGGGGAGCCAAGGTAAAGGCCTTCCCATTTGCCCCCCGTCGACTGACGCGTGCCAAATAATCGTGCTGACAGGACACGGGTATTATTCAGAACCAGGCAGTCGTCTGCATTCAAATATTGAGGCAGGTCAGAAATGCAACCATGTGTAATGGACTGGGACTTCCGGTCAAGAATGAGCAGACGCGACTGATCTCGCTGTTGGGTCGGCTCGGTCGCGATCAATTCAGGAGGCAGTTGATAGTCAAAGGAGTTTAAATCGGTCATTCAGCAGGGTTCCAGCTGGTATTCAGGTTTTGATTTGCTTTTCCTGTCGCTGAGGAATGAAGTACGCTTCTGTCAGCATGAACAGGGATCGTTGATCGTTTTGTCGAATAGACTGTCGGAAATGATGGATTTTAACGGAGATTTTCATTTTCTCCGCCCTCAATGAACACTAATTTCGAATCTAAGCTTGTCGGGTATTGCTACCTGAGAACAATAGACCTTATGTGAACAAGACTGTGTCCGGCTTTACCGTAGCGTCTCCAGAGGCAGTTGGGCCGAGTATAATAGAATGAGAGGCGCTTGTGAAACGGGATGCTTCTCCCATTCTGATAAATAATGGTTATGTATTCAGTGAGCTGATTCTTGGCAGATCAAACCAGACCCATTCCGATTGCGTTTTGTATTACCGGCCTGCAGCCCGGTGGCGCAGAACGTGCGCTGGTTCAGATTGTGACTCGCTTGAATCGAGAACGCTGGGCACCAATGGTCTACTCTCTGACGGGGAACGGGCCACTGGTGGATCGTCTGGATGCGGCTGGGATTCCTACGGAACTCCTGCAGGTTCGTTCTACCTGGGATGTGCGCATCATCTGGAAGCTGGCTCAAAGGCTGAAAGTTCAAAAACCGCTATTGCTACAGACATTTCTGTTCCACGCAAATCTGGCTGGCAGGCTGGCTGGGAAACTGGCGGGAATTCCACATATTGTCTCCGGAATTCGAGTTTCTGAGAAACGGAAAAATGGACACCTGCTGCTGGATCGACTCACAAATCGCCTGGTAGAGCTGAATGTCTGTGTCAGCCAGTCAGTGGCTGATTTCTCGATTCAACAGGGGAAGCTGCCCGTCTCTAAGGTGACGGTCATTCCCAATGGCGTTGATTTTGAAATGTTTGATACGGCTGAACCACTGGATTTAAGTCCATGGGGAATTCCCGCTGACGCAAAAGTGGTGCTGTTTGCAGGAAGGCTGGATCCTCAGAAGGCTCCTGCTGATCTGTTAACCGCGTTCGAGCTCTTTGCCAGACAGGCGGCTGGCTATCATCTGCTGTTTGTGGGAGAGGGGCCTTTGAAAGCCGAACTTCAGCAGAAAGCCAGTACTCTGTCCTGTGCAGATCGAATTCATTTTTCAGGCTGGCAGCCTCACGTACCACAATTGATGAAAGCTGCGACCTGTCTTGTTCTTCCTTCCTTATGGGAGGGGATGCCCAACGTGGTTCTGGAAGCGATGGCTTCCGGGTTACCTGTCATCTCCACTCGAGTGGATGGTGTTTCCGAGTTGATTCGTGATGGTGAGCAGGGGACTTTAGTGGCGACGGGGGAGCCTGATGAGATCTATCAGGCGCTATGCGACCTGAGTACCCAGCCTGCCAGGTTTATCGAGATGTCTGAGGTTGCGCAAGCTCTTGTTGAGAACGAATTTACATGGGATTCCATTGCGGACAGATATGACAAAATTTATGCGAAAATGTTGTCCCTGGAAGACTGATTTTGTGCGAATTTGTGGTCGCTGAATCTACTTCCCACAACAAAATTTAAAAATCCTTAAAGTCACAATTCCTGTCGTGATAAGTATCTAGGTCGATTCATGTTCCCCGAGTTCTAATCGAACTTTCAATCATCCTTGACGATTCCAATTTGGGTGGTAAATTCATCACTCTGTGGTGTCTGGTGGTGGTGAGTGGGGCTCAATGGCGTTAACGGGAACTTTCAATAAGATTCTGGATGGTAAACGTCGATTGGCAATTCCGAAACGACTCAAGGAAGAGCTTGTAGAGGAAAAGTCTCCCCAGATTTATATCGCTCCAGGTACTGCGTCCGTATTGTTGGTTTACTCGGAAAAAGGATTTGAACAGCAGGCACAACGATTAGCGGACTTTTCCAGAAATGGTCCGGAAGCTGCCCAATATCTGCGTCTGTATTATGCCAGAGCAGAAAAAGTGGAAGTCGACTCGCAGGGAAGAGTTTGTATCCCGGAGCGATTAGCGGAACTGGCCAGTCTGGAGCCGAAACAGGATGTGGTTTTAATTGGAGTTCAGGACCACGCGGAAATCTGGAGTGCAGAACGATGGAATACCTATCTTAATGATCATGGACCAAATTTTGATGAAGTGGCCGCTCAGGCCTTTGGTCAGATGCCCTGGTAGTCATTGAGGGAATGTGGAACATTTCCTTAAGAAGACCGGTTGGTAAACACAACTCATAACAATGTATTGTTCAAGGAGGACAAATTGGGACTCTTCCGCTGGCTACCGGGCTTTGCGGATTGAAGGTGAAATGGATGTCACCTGTGTGTGCTCATGATATTGGGTTGGGCCACCGGTCGTTCGTCTCCTGATACAAGTAGAATGGATGCTGCTTGAGACGGATGGCTTCAGGGGTCCCCTCCTTGAACAGGAGAAGCCTGTGCCGAAACAGAGTTGAGATGCCTCCTCTAGAACGCATCACATTTAACCATAGCGTCTGTCAATCTAATATACCCGGTCCAAGTGGACCTGGAGACGCTACAGTAAAACTGGACACAGTCTAGAGTCAGTCTGCCTGACGTTCGTGCTTTCAATCGGTTTCAAATCAGTCACTTAGGACTATTGAAATCGATTTCCCAAAAATCTTTAACTGATCTTGCCAAAAAAACAGGATTTTTCTAAACTCCCTGCGCTTGAGGATCGGACTTGTTCTAAGATCCGCGACTCAGGTCAATAATCTCTCTGAGTTACACTTCTCAAGTTTCTACCCCATCCTAAAAAATCAATTCGTATTTCTACTGCT
Organism: Gimesia sp.; assembly: GCF_048262075.1. Classification (GTDB taxonomy): domain Bacteria; phylum Planctomycetota; class Planctomycetia; order Planctomycetales; family Planctomycetaceae; genus Gimesia. The sequence goes on along the minus strand of NZ_JBLXFK010000002.1, from coordinate 857,018 downwards.
TTCTGTCGGAATTATTCTGTCGGAGTCAGTCATCCAATCTATTGTTCAATTCATTTATTTAGAATCGTTTCCAGTTGAATGTCAGGTAAGCCCGGCGATCAGAAGAGGCCTGTCCATTTACCGGTCCTGTTACGTGAAGTGATATCACAACTGGATCTGTCTCCAGGGTTGATTGTCGTTGATGGCACAGTCGGGGCAGGTGGTCATAGTGAGCATATACTGCAAAAAATTAGCACAGAAGGCACCTTAATTGGTTTGGATCGAGATTCAATGATGTTGGGTTTTGCCACAGAAAAGTTAAAACCAGAATCAATACCAGCGGGGCGATGTTACCTGCGGCAAGGTAGTTATGCGGCACTACCCGCTGTGATGGAGGAATTACAGATTTCGTCTGTAGACCGAGTACTGTTGGACCTGGGATTATCTTCTGATCAACTGGTCGACGATGAACGGGGCTTCGGTTTTGAATCGACGGGTGAACTGGATTTGCGTTTTGATACCAGTACCGGAGTTCCTGCCTGGCAATTACTGGAAAACCTGTCGGAATCAGAGTTATGTGAGATTCTGGAAGTGTATGGTGAGGAACGTTTCAGCCAGCGGATTGCGAATCAGATTGTGAAACAGCGGAAAACAGCTTCAATCAGGACTGCAGCCGAACTAATCAAAGCGGTACAGCAGGCGATTCCTGGCAAAGCGCAGGCGAATGCAAGAAAAAATCCGGCAACACGTGTGTTTCAGGCGTTGCGGATTGCGGCAAATCAGGAACTGGAACAACTGGAAACCATGCTTGAGACTGTATTACCACAGGTACTGCGACCTGGAGGCAGAGCTGTGATTATCAGCTTTCATTCACTGGAAGACCGGATGGTCAAGCAGGCTTTCAAAAATCAGAAGATCTGGAAAAATCTGACTGCCAAGCCCATTGTCGCGACCCAGGCTGAACAAAGAGTGAATCCACGTTGCCGCTCAGCCAAGCTGCGAGTGGCTGTGAAAACATAAATGTGACAATTGAAAATAACAGGGAGGCAGACAGTTTACTGTTTGTCTGAATAAGACTTATTTCGTTTAAACGAGAAATGGTTTAGAGCCATGACTGAAGAAAAAAAAGCAGAACAGCCCGCCGAAGAAGACTGGGGAATCGAAAAACCCAAGTCGGGAATCGCCATTGAAACGAAAGTAGGACTGTGCCTGATCTGTATCCTGCTCAGTGCCTTTGGTTTGGTTGTTTATCAGAAAATAAACCGCCCGCAGGAGTCAGTCGCCATTAATGGGCCGGAAGAGGGAGGCCAGGAACAGGAATCGTCCGGGGAAGTTGATCCATTTGCAGCAGATAGCGGCGCTGCTGAAACGACAGACCAGGTAGCCGATCAGTCCCATGACTTTACCCCCCCCGCTGAGAATACAGGCTTTTCGACTCCCTCTGAGCAGCCGGTTCAGGATAACCCGTTTGCATCGGACCAATCAGCGTCAACGGGAACAAATCAGTTCGACCAGAGTTCATTTAATTCACAAAGTGAGCCGACACAGCCAGTTGAGATTGCAGCGAATCAGGCTGACAATGGATTTCAACAGTTTGATCCTCCGCCACAGCCTGCCAATGATTTTTCGAATCCCACTGCAAATCAATTTCAGGGAGGCATGCAGAATCAGGCGGAACCAGCGGCTTTTGATAAACCGCAGCAGGATCCTTTTGGCGGGACCGACCAGTTTGCGCAGCAACCAGCGGCTCCACCTCAGGCGAATGAATTTGGAAATGAACCAGCGTCCGATTTTTCTCAACCGGGGGCCAGTGATCAGTCAGGCTTGATGGAACAGCCAGCGGCAAATGAATTTGCTCCTGCCGCTGAAACGGGCGTTGGCACTGTTCAGGTGGATGACAACCCTTTCGGTGCCGAACCGCAACCGGCGCAGTCGATGCAACCTCAGCAGCCTGCTGTCAGTGAGTTTGATGACTTCGGACTGGCGGAAGAGAAAAATTCAGTACCAATGCAGAAGTTTGACCCCATGGCTGAGAAAACTGCCAAGGTGAATATCACGGAAGTCTCAAAATCCAATGGCTTTGATGAATTTAGTGATTCCGGTTTTGCTCAGGAACAACCCCAGGCACCCGCGGCAAGCGTCGAGAATTCCTTTGAGTCAGGTAATTCAGCCATGCCGAATCAGGAGTTTGAACGCCCCGCCGTCTCGGAATTCAGCGAAACAGAAGTCGTTCAAAGCCAAGAACGTTTTGGAGATTTTCGGGCCGAAGAGTTTTCAGCACAGCAGGCAGAAAGCGTGACGACAGTGAAACGCCCTGCAGCGGGTATCGATTCAAATACGTTTCGCGATTCCGAAATGACAGCGAAAAATCAGGTACAGGCTCGTGGGCTGTTTGATGGGCCGGCTCCTGTGAAGGAAGTTACCACTGAAGAGTTTGGAGCATTTCAAGAAGAGTCATTCAATCCGCAGCCTGCGACAGTAGTAGGCGGAGAATATGTGGTGCAAAATGGTGAGAATTTCTGGACGATCTCTAAAAAACTCTATGGCACTGGTCGCTATTTTCAGCTGTTGGCTCAGATCAACAAGAGTCGCGTGAGCGATCCTCGTAAAATGAAACCCGGTTTGAAATTAATTGCTCCCGATCAGGCAGCGATTGAAGCGCGCTATCAGGCCAATCATAAAGCAACTCAGACCACAGTCACCGAGTTTGCCGGTACAAAAGCCGTTCGTAAGCCAGGTAAACCTTCCGGGTTTTTTATCAGTTCCGACGGAAAGCCGATGTATCGTGTGGGAGGGAATGACACGTTGACTGATATTTCGCAGAAGCACCTGGGGCGCTCTTCCCGGTGGTATCAGATTTATCAGATTAACCGTCAGAGGCTGCAAAACCCGAACAAGCTTCAAATTGGAACAGAATTGCAACTGCCTTATGATGCCAGCCGGGTCAGTCTTGTGCCTGGAAACTCATCCAGCCGATAGTGAATACAGGCGCAATGGTACGTCATGTTTCATTATCCACTTAGCTGGCGGCGAACTTTCCGATAGCGTTCTCGCTGGTGGGGAAGGTCGGTCGGATGTTATTCCGTTTCAGTAGTGCAATTTTACTGGCGGTTGCCATCTCTCTAATCGGAATTGCACTGGAAAAAGAGAGCCTGAAGCTGAAACGCCTGGTCAGTCGGCAGTACTACCAGTTGGATGTTCTGGTCAATTCGCATGCCAAGATGAAGCTGGCGACACAACGCGCGGGTTCTCCCCGTCAGGTGTTAAATTCGATCGAAAGCGGGGAGCTGGATGTCGAATCAAATCAGCAGCCTGCTTTAAGTAACCGACGTGAGATGCCTTTACTGCAATGGCATTTAAACCCGCTTAAGGGGCAGGCAGAAAAATAATACTGTCTGCATGATGTTGTGTTCTGCCTGCCAGGCGGAGGTCAGCAGAAGCCAGATCTGCGGGAGAAGCAATCCTTGAATTTCGTACCATCAAATCTGCGAAACAGCTGGCGCACCTGGAGCCTGGTCCTGATAGTGTTGCTGGCCTGGCTCGTGATCTCTGGGCGTCTGGTCTATCTGCAATATGTCGGCCACCGTCAGTTTGCCCGAGTTGTAGCTCGGCAGCAGGTCTACAAAGAAAAAATTCCCGCACGGCCTGGGGATATTCTCGACCGGAATGGTCGACTACTGGCTACCACAATTGTCAGTAACAGTCTGTATGTCGTCCCCCAGCGGCTGGAAAATGAGAAACATCTCACCCGGATTTGTGAGATTCTCCAGCTCGATCAGGCAGCGTTTGAAAAACGATTGAAGGAAAACCAGGATAAGTTGTTCTTGTGGGTGAAACGCCGTCTTTCTGATCGGGAACTGTCCGGGATCAGGTCATTGGATCTCTCAGATGAGGTCTGGGGATTTCGACACGAATATCGCAGGCAGTATCCCCAAGGCGCTTTAGCAGCGCATGCTCTGGGATTACGGGATATCGATGGAGAAGGGCAGGGGGGACTGGAAGAAGCATTTAACCATCTGATTTGTGGTCAGGATGGTTATCGTTTTCTGATTCGAGATGCCCATGGCCGAGTGATTGAAGTACGCAATGACTCTCGTGTCGCAGCCAGAAACGGCGAAACGCTGGTGGTGACTCTGGATTCCATCATTCAGCTCTACACAGAGCGGCAGTTGCAGTCGATTGTTGAAGAGTGGAAGCCCAAAAGCGCCTGTGCGATCGTGATGGATGTCAAAACCTGTGAAGTTCTGGCGATGGCATCGGTTCCGACATTCGATTTAAATCATCCGGAAGCGATCGATGAATCCGCCTGGAAAAATACAGCCATCGCTTCGATCTATGAGCCTGGTTCAACACTCAAGCCGTTTATTGTGGCTGCTGCACTCGAAAAGGGACTGATTCAAACTGACGAAGAATTTGACTGTGAGCATGGCGAATACCGTATGGGAAAGCGACTGTTGCACGATCATCACAGTTACGGGGTATTGAGTGTGACCGACGTTCTGGTGAAGTCGAGCAATATTGGGATGGCCAAGATTGGGGAGAAACTGACCAACCCGGGATTGTATGAAGCAGTGGCGGCGTTCGGCTTTGGTCAGAAGACTGGCATCCAACTACCCGGTGAACTGGGGGGAATTGTCAGGCCCTTAAAAAACTGGAATATCTATTCGACAGGCTCGATACCGATGGGGCAGGAAATTGCTGTCACCCCCATACAATTGATTACCGGACATGTGGCCCTGGCAAATCAGGGGAAATTGTTGAATCCACGTTTGATCCGTGATCAGATCGATCATAATTACTTTCCCCGCTCTGAAGAAGAACCGGCACAGGTACGCCCCCTTGTTTCTACACCGATTGTTTCTCCGGAAGTTGCTGACTGGCTGGTTCGGATTCCGATGGTAGAGACAGTAAAAAGAGGGACCGGGAGAAAAGCTCAGCTTGAAGAGTATGTGGTGTTTGGGAAGACGGGAACCGCTCAAAAGCCCGACCCGCGAACAGGCAAGTATTCCTCTGAGTTGCATGTCAGTTCCTTTATTTGTGGAGCCCCGGCACATGATCCCCGTGTTCTCGTGCTGGTCGTGGTGAATGAGCCTTCCGTGGGTGAGAATCATTATGGGGGAACGATTGCCGGACCTCCTGCTGCAGAAATTCTGAAGCAGACATTAATGTATCAACGGGTTCCCTTTGATCATTCCAGTCAGGCGCCTCCCGAACGGACTGCACAAAGATTACGAAATGCCCTTCGCTGAATCTTTCAATTTACCTGTTTTGTGATTTACAGGTAAGAAAAGCCCTCTCTGGTCTGTTATCTGGGGCAGAGTGGAATCAATATTGACAAAAAATCACTTTTTTTTGTATTAATGCTCAAGTTACACCTCTCTCCGATTCCATTCTCGAAAAATTTCAACACTCTCAAATCAATTTTGCGAAGCGGTTTTCTTCCTTTCGTAGAATACGACAAGTCCTTTAGCAGTTCTGCTGATTACTCCAGTTTTCCATTCCAGAATTCACCTGCTGATATCAAATCAGGTCACAAATCCTTGTTGAGGATGCCCTGATTACCTCACAGGCAGCTCAGTCATGGCCAAAGAAACAATCGCGAAACCAGAATCAGATGAGTCAGCGAACGTCGCTGTTCCGGACTCGTCTGAAAAACCATCAGAGCAACCAGAGGTTGAATCTGCTGCATCCGATTCGGTCGCGTTGCGCACTCGGATAACAGACTTTGTCAAATTACGCTGGAAGATTCTGGCTGGTATTGGTGCGGCGTTTCTCCTGCTGGGCGGTTATCTGCTGTCGCTGTCAGGTGAACCGGAAAAGACTCCCAAAGAAATTTTGACAGAGGCACTGCAGACACTGGAGTCATCGACAGATTCCAAAACTCGGACCGAGGCGCTCGAACTGGCTTATCTGCTGAAAAAGCAGGAATATCTGGATCCTGATTTTCCGGGGGCGCTATACTTTATCTTTGGTGTTGTTGCTTTTCGGAATGCCGAAGAGCTGACTGGGGAAGCCCAGGATCACCAGTATCTGATTGCCAGCCGCTACCTGAAAGAAGCAGAACGCAGAGCCATAGATCAGGAACATCGTCCTGAATGGTGCTATGCACTGGGGACAAGTCTTTACCTGACAGGGTCTATTCAAAAGTCGCGTCCTCTGCTGGAAGAAGCCGTCAAGACGTTTGCTGAAGGCAAATTAAATGCTTCCATGTTATTGACCGATATTTATCTCGATAACAAAGAATCTGCTGAAATCAATCAGGCATTCGATTTAAATTCAGAATGTCTGCAGTTGGAAAATCTGGATCATGAATTGCACGATCGATTGTATTTGCAGCGTGCACAGATTTTTCTGGCACAAGGCAAGAATGCTCAGGCACAGGAGGTTCTGGAGAAGGTCAAGCAGCAGGAGTCTGTAAATCAGGTAACACTTGTGTTTCAGGCACAGACCTTGATGGCGGAAGGGAAATACCAGGAAGCGTTAACCATTCTGGCACCGGTGAAGGATAACCTGGGACTGGAACGTAAGTTTTCCAGGCAGGCGTCCTATCTGATGGGAGTGTGTGCTGAGTCGCTTGGTAATGCTGATGGTGCAATTGATTTTTTCGAGCAGACAACACATCGTTACGCAGGGACACAGGAAGGCCAGGCTGCATTTCTGCATCTAGCCGAATTACTGCGGAAAAACGGACGTACTGAAGAAGCTTTGATTGCTTATCGGACAGCATTGCGTTCTATCCAAAATCCTGACGAATTTCGTAATCGCTGGATCAGTCTGCAGGGCGTCAGGACTTATGTCCTGAATGCATGGAACGACTGGGTGGATGAAGACCGGATCAAAAACGATGTGACCTACTTCAATGCGGCAATTCAGCTGTCTGATTACCTGCCTCCACTGCTGCCGGAAGTCCAGGCAAAGGAACTGGCAGCGAATGCCAGTCGTCGCTGGGCGGAATATCTGGAACGCCGCTATGAGGAGGCAACGGAGACGGAGCAGGAGTCGCTCAGAGGCGAGTTAAATGAACACTGGAAGCAGAGCGGGCGTGCTTATTTTGAACTCGCCCGTCGCTTGACCACCTCTGACCGCTATGCAGATATTCTTGCCATCTCCGCAGATCACTTCCAGAAAGGATTGGACTTTGAGACCGCGCTCAAAGTTCTGACGCGGTTCATCAATACAAATCCAGATAAGCAAATGCCGCAGGCTCTGGTTCAGCGTGGTGAGATTTTACTGGAACTGGATCAACTTGAAGAAGCGATTAATCACTTCAAACGGGTAATTACAAATTACCCGACCGATGTCTCTGCCTTTGAAGCTCAGTATTTACTGGGGATTGCTTATCTGGAAAAAAATGAACTTGATCAGGCTCAAACCGTATGGAAAGAGATCCTGGAGTCAAGCAAATTAACACCCAAAGCCAAACAGTGGGGGGACGCGTTGTTTTCGCTGGGTAAGTTGAATTTTCACCAGGGAAAGATTGCCGAGTCAGAAAAAAAGAGTGAGGCCGCAGGTAACACGCCGGAGGAACAGACCAGCGGCTCCAGCCAGAACCTTTTTTATGAAGAGTCGACGCGTCGTCTGACTGAATACGTCAGTCGGTATCCTGAATCAGAAAAAATTTCTGAAGCCCGCTATCTGCTGGCACGTTCCTTACAGAATCTGTCAGATCAGCCACTACAGGAGATGAAGGAAGCCAGGACAGAAAACGCCCGACAAGAATTAAAGCGTAAGCAGTTTGGTTATTTGAATCAGGCCCTCGTACAGCTTCAATCTCTAAATCGTGACCTGCGCCAGCTGGAAAGTCGAGACAAACTGGATGCCCTGGGGAAGCGGTTACTGAAATCGAGCTGTTTTGGAAAAGCCCACATATTGTATCTGACTGAAGAGTATGCCGAGGCAATCAAATCATACCATGATGCCGTAAACCGGTACCCGCAATGCACAGAAGTGTTGATTGCGTATATGAAAATGTCCGGCTGCTATGAAGCGCTGGGGAAAAAAAATGAAGCCAAAAGTATGCTGGAGCAAGCCAAAATTATATTGAAACAGATGCCTGACAGTGTATTCGAGTCCGGGGCAACGAACCTGGGACGAGAAGAGTGGAATCGCTGGCTGGACTGGTCTCGCGAGTTTCGCGATTCCGACAGTCGAACCAGCGCTCTGCCATCTGTCAATGGTGCCTGAAACGAAGACTTGACCAGAGGACGGGATCTGATCCTCATTGTTAAACCTGAATAATGATGTAATTGATATGACTTCGACAAATACCATTGATTATCCCAAACTGTTTGCAGTGCGTCTGGAGTATTCCCGGGCGCTATTAACTTTGTCGCTTCAACAGCAGGAACTGATCAAAGAAGATGATTATTCCAGTCTGCTGGACGTGTTGGGGAAAAAACAGAGGTTGCTTGGTCAACTGGATCAATACAAGAAACAGTTGCCTCGACTCTGGGAGCAGTGGCAGCAGGACCGGGACCAGTTACCCTCCGAGCTGCGCGCTTCCTGTGAGCAGATTTTAAGTGATTCAGAAGCAGTGCTGGCACAGCTACTGAAGAATGAGGATACCAGTACACAGTCCATGGTTGATCGACGGGAGCAGACAAGGCAGCAGATCCAGTCGTTAAACCAGGGGGCAAAAGTCGGGGAAGCCTATCGTGACAGCCTGGCACCTGCAACACATCGGCATCTGAATATTGATCAGTAACAGTTACAAAAGATTAAAAAAAGTAGTATCCCTTTGATTGAAACGGGTTTTAAATAATGAATCATAGCTTGTTAAACAGCTCAACATCACGCGGTCTGGTCCAGATTGTTTCTGAGGATCGTATCCGCAGACTGGAAGTCTGTACGCAATTCTCAAATCTGGGATATACGGTTATACCATTGACCGAAATGACATTCGCTCCTGCATCCCAGCGACCGGAAGCCGATATTTGCGTGCTCCTGGATCAACGATCGATTACTGAGTTCATGTTTGCCGTCGATTCCGTTGCAGAACAGAATCTGATCCCGGTGCTTTATTATCCCATGCTGACACACGAGATTCAGCAGGCCTGTCTGAAGCCTTCCCGTACTGCATCCCATGAAACGATGGCACCGTTTGCGGAACTGCGTTCGAGCGATTCACTGGATCATATCAGTCGCCTTCTGGATGCTGCGATCAAATACTCCCGGCTGTCTCGTGAATGCACTGAGTTGATTTCTGAGTTAAACCTGCGTTCCAGTCGTCGACTGATCGGATACAGTCAGGCAATCCAGACATTGAGAGACCGGATCGCAGATCTGGTGCATTTGCGAACTCCAGTTCTGATTCAGGGGGGAGTCGGGGCCGAACTGTCTGTGGTCGCGGAAATCATACATGATACCATGTACCTGAACTATCAGCCTTTAATCAGAGTCAACTGCAGCACCTTGACCATTGAAAATATGGAACGGGGACTGATCGGTTATTATTCAAATGAAAAAAGCAGTTATGCAGATGAGCCCGTCTGGAATCCGGGGCAATTCGAACAGGCAGCGGGCGGCACACTGGTGCTCGATCAGGTCCACCTGACTTCTTTGCCGGTTCAGGCCGCTCTGCTGAAAATTCTGGAAAGTGGCGAATATTGCTCGCCGGAAGACAACCAGCAGAAAAAATTAAACTGCCGCATTCTCTCCCTGAGCCATGTCTCGCTGCATGAACTGTCGGCCCAAAATCAGTTCAAGCGAAAACTGGCCGGAATCCTGTCCGCTTCCATTCTTTCGGTCCCACGTTTAAATGACCGGAAAGAAGATCTTGCGCTGCTGACAGAAAATCTGTTAAATGAAGTGGCTATCGCTGAAGGGACAGTGCCCAAACTGCTCACCCTGGATGGCCTGGAATTATTGAAGAAACATGACTGGAGCGGGGACGTCCAGGAATTGCGAAATCTGATTCAACACGTGAACCGTGTCGATAATGGGCTACGACTGGATGCCGCCAGTTTATTGCCATGGATTGATTCGGAATCAATTTCAAGCGCTGATTCCCTGACGGGGATGACTCTGCGTGAAATGGAACAGAAACTGATCGAGAGTACGTTTGCACGTTGTGGAGGCAATCGCGAAAGTACAGCTCAGTTACTGGATATCGGGTTGAGAACGCTTTCTGGCAAGCTCAGATCCTATGGGTACCCCCCTCGGGGAGGCCCGGATTCCAAGCGGACTTTTTCGATCAGGCGTGCTGCCTGATCGCGGGTTTTGTGTTTTTATCCAGGCAGGTGACAGTATGTTAGATCAGATTTTAAATTCGAAAGCATTACCATTGCTGGAAAAAATGGCGGCGTTCTCCGAACGGCGACAGGATGTCCTGGCGGGTAATATTGCGAACATCGACACCCCCTCATACAAGATGCGAGACCTTCCTGTCCAGGAGTTTCAGCAGGCTTTACGTGATGCCGTCGTGTTGAAGGAGAATGCAGCTGGTCCGGTTTCACATTCTACATTGGCAATGCCTGTAACACTCGAAAAACCCAAGTCCATTGAGGCACAACTGGAGGATCTGTTTCCGCGCAGTCTGTTCCAGGCACGGGAAGCAGCTCCCCAGAACCTGACGTTTCAGGATGCCAATAATCGAAGTGTGGAATCACAAATGATGCAGATGACCAAAAACTCAATGATGCAGCAGTTTGCCATCGAGGTCATGATGGCGCAGATGAATCAGATGTTGACGGTCATTTCTGAACGCGCTTGAGGTTCTGACTAAGCGAGCGGAAAACAGCAGAAAATTTAAAAGGAGCAGCGAATGTTAAAAGGAATTGATATCAGTACCAGCGCCCTGGTCGCCCAGAGGCAACGGATGAACACGATCGCGGGCAATATTGCCGCGGTTAACGTGTCACACGATCCCGCAAGTGGTAAAGAACCCTTTTATCGCCGGATTGTTACCTTTCAGACAGATACGGAGAGTCTGGACCAGAGCAATTCCGGAGTGGGTGTAAAATATCTTGTTGAAATTGATAAAGACAAACCCTTAAGAAAAACCTATGATCCCGGACACCGCCATGCGGACCAGGATGGGAATGTGACCTATCCTAACATTGATCTGGTGACCGAGTTCGTCAATGCGTTAGAAGCAGGACGCGCTTATGAAGCCAATATTTCGGCTCTGGATATTACCAAGGAAATGTTCAGCACTTCATTGCGGATTTTAGCATAAATTTAGATCTCTATAGAATAGTCCTATTCATCTGATCTCAGGGAAGGGAACAGCATGACCAGTTCCATCAGTCATATTGGTAACTCATTACTGCCCGGACTTTCACCGGCGGGCCTGAAAGATGCAGGCACAGGCACTCCAGCCGGCGCCCCTTCGTTCCAGAATATGATGTTACAGTCTCTGGACAGTGCCAATCAGTTGCAGCTTCAATCGGAACAGGCGATTCAAGCAGGGCTCCTGGGAGAAGATATTACTCAGGCAGAGGTTTTTTCCTCGGTCAAGAAGGCTGATCTGGCTCTGAGAATGATGGTTCAAATGCGAAATAAACTTCTGGAGGCTTATAACGAGATCCAGAAAATGCAAATGTAATACTCAAGTAAATCAGGCAATACTTTCACCATTTTGACACGGATTCGTCGATTGGTCACCCGGTATGGATACGATAAAAAAAATATATCAACAGTTCTCAAACCTGTTTCAAACAATGTCAGGCAGCCAGCGCGCGATTTTGCTGTCGGTCCCCTTACTGATGATGCTGGCTTTTGGCTTCCTGTTTTTTCGGGACAGTAAATCAAGCTATGTGTCGCTCTCTCTGGGTAAAGATTTTACGACCGAAGAGGTGATTCATGCAGAAGAGGTTCTGCTTCGGGCCGGGTTGACCGATTTCTCGCGAAAGGGGCAGCGAATTATGGTCCCCCAGAACGAAGTACCCCGCTATAACGCAGCGCTCATTGAAGGCGGAGGACTTCCGACAGACTGGGCTTCTGAATGGCAGGAGCAATTTGAAAAATCAAGCATGTTTGTCAGTAAAGATCAGTTGCAGGTGATGCGGGATATTGCTCTTGGAAACCAGTTGCGGCGGATGATCCGTGCGATCCCTGCGATTGAGGATGCCAGTGTGATGTGGGCACGATCTAAAAAAAGGTTACGCTGGAATAATACAACTCCGGAAGTGACGGCAACCGTCATGGTCAAACCCCGTCCGGGACAAGATCTGACTCCGGTGCTGGTGACCAGTCTGAGAGCTGCTGTCTCGACGATGGTCCCCGACCTGACTACAGATTCCGTGACGGTCTTTGATCAATCTACGGGCACATCCTATACCGCGGATGATAAAAATGATGCCTTTGACAGCAAATTCATCAGCTGGGTCAATAAGCATACTAAAAACTACCAGGATAAAATTCTCGATTCTCTGGCCTATATTCCGGATGTGATCGTGAATGTGAATGTGGACGTTGAAAATCTGAAACGGTATGTCGAACGCAAACAGGAGATCAGTACTGACGGCTCAGTCACGCTGCAGTCGAAGGAGCAATCCACCGAACGCAGCCTGACAGAAAAGCCAAGCCGGGCAGAACCAGGGGCCCGTTCCAACCAGCCTAACTCTCTGGCCGTGGGGCGGGGGAATGAAAAAAATGAGAAGGTGACAGAGACAAATAATGAAGCGACCACAGCTCCGTCCTTTACCTGGACAGAAAAAGAGTTTGTAGCTGCCATGCCCAGTACGGTGCAGGTTTCTGTTTCCATTCCGGAAGACTACTATTCTGCAGTCGCTGTGAAACGGGGAATCAAAAAGGGAGAAGCGGAAGCGGATCTTGCAACTTTCAAGCAGGCCACGACTGCCATTCAGACCGAAGTGGAAACCAGCATTCAAAAGCAGGTCCAGAGGCTGATTCCTTCGCAGTCGGCCGAAGATGCAGTCAGTGTGGCATCTTATGTACGCATTGATGCAGAGGTACCTGAGCTCGAATTGCCATTAACTGAAAGTGTCGGTGAGTTTGTGAGTCAGTGGGGGAGTACCCTCGGTCTGGGGTTATTTGCGATTTGGGCTTTATGGATGCTGAATAAGAGTATGCCTCAAATGGAAGAAGTCCAGTCTGAAGAGATCGATTTGCCTCAGAAAAGACCACCTGTACCCACGCCGGATGAAGAACTAGAAAAAACGAAGAAAGAACCGACACAGCGTGATGAGGTTCAATTGCTGGTTCGCGATAATCCGGAAGTTGCGGCGATGGTGTTGAGTAAATGGATCCACTCTAAAACCTGAGACTGAATTTCTGGTTTGAAGTTCTTGAAATACTTGTTTTGCAGGCTGAAATATGGACGAATTACAAAAAGCCGCTGTGTTGTTACTGAGCCTGGATAAAGCGCTCGCCGCTGAAGTACTCAGCCTGATGTCCAAAGAGGATGTCGAAAAAGTGACGATGATGATAGCCGGAATGCAGGATGTTTCCAAAGACCAGCAGTCCAGTGTCTTGACCGAATTTACCAACCTGCGCGGCGAACAGACCACAATGGAGCGAGGCGGTCTGGCTGCCGTGAACGAATTGCTTGAGCAGTCACTCGGGAAAGAAGGTGCCGGCTCGATTCTGGATAGTATTAATCAGACTATGAATTCAGTGCCGTTTGGATTCCTGCAGAAATCTGGCGCAAATAACCTGTTGACATTTATCATTGAAGAACATCCTCAGACGATTGCCATGATCATGTCACACCTGCCCAGTAACATGGCTGCGGAAGTTTTAGCCGGGCTGCCATCCAATAAGCAGATGGATGTGATCAAACGCATTGCCAATATGGAGCAAACCAGCCCGGAAGTGGTACGTGATGTCGAGAAGAGTCTGGAACATCGCATGAAAAATACATTCAGTCAGGGGACTGAAAAGGCCGGGGGCGTTGAACTGGTTGCCGAAATCCTGAACGTGACAGACCGCATGACCAACAAAGGAATCCTGGAAAATATGGATCAGGAAACTCCCGATCTGGCTGACGAAATTCGCCGTTTGATGTTTGTCTTTGACGATCTGGTGAAACTGGATAATAAAGCAATTCAGGCCCTGTTGAAGGAAGTGGATACCAATCAGTGGGCGGTTGCCCTTAAAGGGGCCTCAGAAGAGATCAAGCAGAAAGTGCTCAGTAACCTGTCTCAGCGGGCAGCGGATATGCTCCGAGAAGAAATGGAGTATCTTGGTCCGATCAAGGTCAGTGATGTAGAAACCGTTCAGCAGCAGATCGTGGACAGCGTCAGGCGTCTGGAAGATGCAGGAGAAATTGAAGTTGCTGCCGGAAATGAAAGTGAGCAGTACATTACCTGATGCATACCGAGTTTTGTCTTGAAAATCTAGTGGAACCAATAATAACAGGATTGATATAGTCGAAGATATGGCGGAACTGGAAACTGCAAAATTGTTAAAGGCGGATGCGTTTCGCGCGTTGGGTTCAAAAATCGCCTATAACTTCAATGACATTGAGAAACGCTGCGAAGACTATATCTTAAATGTGCGTAACCAGACGCGTCAGATGATCATCGATGCGCGAACAGAAGCAGAGCAGATCAAGCAGGAAGCGTATCAGGCAGGAAAGCAGGAGGGGCTGGAAGATGCATCGCGCGATGTGGAAGAGCAGGTCCAGTCACGATCTGAAGCGCGAGCCAGTCAGATCGTGGAAGAAAAACTGGGTACGGTCTTTCCCGCAATGCAGGCTGCAGTGTCAGGCTTGCAGCAGGAACAGGTCAACTGGAGACAGACATGGGATGATACTGCCGTCAAAATGTGTCTTGTGATTGCAGAAAAGATGGTACGGCATGAGATCAAGACTCATCCCGAAACTGTGAAACCCATGATGAGTGAAGCGCTCAAGCTGGCATCCGGAACTCAGCATATCCGGTTCCAGATGAATCCGATGGATGTTGTTCACCTGGGAGAGAATACACAGAGCTTTATTACCAATCTGACAGGATGTCAGACTTGTGAAATCATTGAAGATGAATCAATCTCCCCAGGGGGATGTATTATCGAAACACAGCATGGAACAATCGACGCCAGCATTGAAGCACAACTGGATCGAATTTTCCAGGAGCTGATTATCCAGACTCAGGACTAGCCGCATTCCATGTTCGATGTTTCACAACAGATTAAACAGATTTTACCCTTTCGCCTGACAGGCAGAGTCACGCGCGTGGTTGGATTGACAGCTTCCGTTTCCGGTTTTCCAGCGCCACTGGGATCCGTCTGTGCCATTGATCGGGAAAATGGGTCTGCAATCGAAGCGGAAGTGGTTGGTTTTCAGAATGAAGAAACACTGTTGCTGCCTTATGAAGATCTGTCGGGGATCCGACGGGGCGATCGCGTCAGTCTGATACAGTCGGTACCCGCTGTTGCAGTGGGGCAGGGAATTCTGGGAAGAGTTCTTGATGGCCGCGGACGCTGTATAGATGGTAAAAATCAGGCGATGCTTTCCCATCGTGCCAACTTAAAAGCCAAACCAATCTCTCCCCTGAGTCGTCCCCGTATCGATACCCCCTTGAGTACCGGCATCCGTACTATCGACGGACTGTTAACATGTGGGAAAGGGCAGCGCCTCGGGATTTTCGCCGGGAGTGGTGTTGGTAAAAGTACCCTGATGGGGCAAATGGCGCGTCAGAGTTCCGCTGATATTAATGTGGTATGCCTGGTGGGTGAACGAGGTCGTGAGGTACGTGAGTTTCTGGATCGTGATTTAGGACAAGCAGGGCTGGAACGCAGTGTGGTGATCGTTGCTACAAGTGATGAACCTGCGCTGATTCGATTACGGGCTGCTCATCTGGCAACCGCTGTTTCTGAATTTTTCCGTGACTGTGGTAAAGATGTCCTGCTGATGATGGACAGTGTGACCCGCTATGCTCTGGCACAGCGGGAAATCGGTCTGGCTGCGGGAGAGCCTCCGGCGACAAGGGGCTATCCACCCAGCGTGTTTTCCCTCCTGCCTAAGCTGCTTGAACGGAGTGGACGGACTGAATCTGGCAGCATCACCGGGTTCTATACTGTTCTGGTTGAAGCCGATGATGCGAACGAGCCGATTTCAGATACGGTGCGGGGAATTCTGGATGGGCATATCATGCTTTCCCGGAAACTGGCACATGAATCACACTGGCCGGCGATTGATGTATTGCAGAGCATCAGCCGTTCGATGAATGATATAACATCAGCCGCGCATCAGCAGGCTGTAGCTCAAATCAAGAAACTGATGGCCGCCTATCAGCAGTCAGAAGATCTGATCTCAATCGGCGCCTATCAGGCGGGATCGAATCCGGAGGTCGATCTGGCGATCAAGATGAGGCCTCTCTGGAATGAATTTCTGAAGCAGGGAAATACGGAAGATTCTAATTTTAATTCTGCCTCAGAGGGGCTCCATAATCTGATTGCCCGGATGCAGCAACTGAAACCAATGAATGCTTCAGAGGCAGGTCAGCAGCCTGCAACCGGTCAAACTGCAGAAGCCGCCCGCTAACTTAAAACATAGAGAGCGATCAACGTTTTTTAACCCTGTGTGAATCTGAGTAAGATGAAAAAATTTCATTTTCAATTTGAATCAGTGCTCAAAATGCGGCGGCATAAACGCAGTATGTGCCGTCAGTTGCTGGGGGAGATACTCCAGGCTGACCAGCGGCTGATTGATCAGACCGAGCAATTGAAACAACATCGCACAGAACAGCTTCAGGAAATCCGGGTACGTCAGGCTGAGGGGCGGGTCGACATCGATGGGTCGACGAGTTTGCGGTATTACGCCGGCCAGTTGCAAACACAGATTCAGTCAATCATTGCCAATCGGGGTGTCATAGCAAAACAGATTGGCCTCTGCAGGCAGGCGTTGGCCAAAGCCGAGCAGGAAGTGAAAGCCATGGAAAAGCTGTCTGATAAATATCGTGATGCATTCCTCTATACACAAAATCAGAAAGAGATGGTGGAGCTGGAAGAGACCTGGTCAGCAACACAGCAGACAGGAGGTTATCAATGATTCGTCCCCTGGTTGTTATTCTCTGTGTGTTTTGTGTGGCGACGATTATCTCCGAAATACTTGGGCTCAGTTTTTTATGGGTTCGGGGGCATCTGAATGCGGATTCCGTCAAGGACATTCGAATGATCGTGACGGGCCAGTCGCTGGATGATGTGGAAATCGTTGAGGAGGAAACCAGTTTGCCCTCACGTGATGAAGTAGCGGAAACACGGGCGATGCGAATTCTGGAATTAGCATCACGCGAAGATGAAATTGAGATGTTGAAAAGTTCGATTACGGAATCCTCCGATTTTCTCAAAAAAGAGCGGCTGGCGTTTGAACAGACGAAAAAAAACTTCGAAGAAGAACTGAAAACGCTGAAAGAGCAGAGTCAGAGTGTCGCGACAAAGAAGACTCAGTCTGTGCTGGTTGCTTTACCTTCCGGAGATGCAGTCCAGTATCTCATGCAGCTTTCCATCGAAGAAAATATCGAGCTGCTGAAAGGGATGGAAGGCAAGTTCATAGCCAAGCTCCTGAAAGAATTTCTGGTTGCTCCTGACCCACTGATAATTAAACGCGGGAAAGAAATTTTCAAAGAGATTTCTCAGGATGAACCGTTTCGCAGCTTCGCTGATGGTACATTAGACAACTTGTCACAGAGTAACTAGTGGAGTGTCATTTTTAAATTTTGGGTTGATAGATATCCCGAGAGTGCGACAACGGAGCACGTAAACAATACCCCCAACCCTCAATTTCCAGCTTGACAAAGCAGTAGAGCGCAACGCATTTGAGCAGGGCGTCTCTCGCACAATGATGTCCGATCCAATGCACCTGGAGAGGCTACAGTAAAACTGGACACAGTCTTGATAGCACGACGGACACTGTAAGGTGATCGCTGGCTGTCATCGTTCTCGCTTAAGGTCGTGCTGTACCTTCTCTCACCCTCTCAGATCAGGCCTGTAATCGGGTTAATGCAATTTTTCGCTAAAATTGATCTATTTTGTGTATTCTTACGTGATGTCCGGACGACGATTCTGACGAATATGATACTGATGAAACAGTCAATTTCCATTGTGGATGCCACTGCGCGGTTCCCAAGTAACCTGCAGAAAGACTGTCCTCGGTACTTATTTTACTTAAGGGTAATGAGAAATGTCAGATTCTCACAAGGTTTCACTGCTGGATCTGCAAACGCTGGATCTCGGCAAGTATGGAAAGCAAAATCTTGATTTGAATCAGGGAGCAACCCGCAATCCCGACTCAAGTTATCGCAGGCAGTTAAGTGAGTCTCTCTCCAAAAAACAGTCGAGTCTGTCCACTGAGCGAAAACCGGAAGTCGATTCGCGTTCACGGGATTTGCCCTCAGAGCGAACTCCTGTAGAGAATCAGGGCTCCGCCCCTCAGAGTGCGGCACAGAGCCGGGGAAATTCTGAATCCTCAGGTAATCTGCAGCGTGAAGATTCGAGAAACGACTCTAGAGAGGTACAGAATCAGTCGGCCGCTGCAGACAGCGTGTCGGAAAAGTCAGCAAATTCAAGTGAGCCAGCTTCAGAAAGCAGTACCGAGTCCGCAGAAGTCACATCTGACACGATCAATCCGCTGGCTGTTGAGACACAGCAACCTGTCAAACAGAAAGAACAGGCCTATTCACTGTTTAGCGATTCATCTGTTGGCGATTCCAGTCAGCAAGCTCACGTGGAAGTGACAGCGACTGATGGGGAAATTGAACCTCCCGCCAGTTTTCAGTTTGCCAAAAATGAGGCCCTGGTAAAATTGCCGACCGAAGTCACAGAGACGAATCCAGAGGGAGCCTATCCGATCCCAGAAGGTCTGGCAGCTTTAATGAAGAATCAGAGCAATGGTATTTCGTCTACAGAATCGACTCAGGTGGAATCGGCGAGTGAATCCATACTGGCAGATCAGCAGCAGAATCAGGCAGCAGAAGCTTTAACCGCAGAGGCAACGGCTGAATCTGTAGAGGAGTCTGTTTCTCCATTGTTGTCAGCTGGACTTCAGGAGATCAAAGTAACAGAGGAATTGAAGCAGGCAATTAAAGAACTGCAGTCGGAGAATTCAGAGAACGCGAATACATCGACAGAAGATTCCGAAGTTGATATTCAAGCGATTCTTCAACAGCGATATCAGAGTTCCGAAGAAGAAAACCAGTCAGATTCTCTCGCGGACGAAAATCAGCAGGGTGAACAGTCGCCGGAAAATACAGCTGTGGAAGATGTTTCCCGAACGGTGATTCAGCAGTTACAGCAGCCTGTAGAAGCCACTTCCGAAACACAGACTGAAGTCGCAGATAAGAAGACAGATGCCAGGACGGAGGCCGTTGATGATTCAGGTGATGATTCCATTGATGCTGTCGCTTTAAGCTCGGCACATTCAGTAATGAAGTCCGCGTCAGATTCAACGAATCCCCTGTTAACTGAGGCATCCAAGGCCGCTCCGCTGACTCAGGATACGATTGCAAATCAGCAGACAGATCACTCAAATGTTCAATCGTTGAACGGCAACCTGGCTGCGCCTGCCACAAATGATGTAACCCCAGCTGCGTCTGCGGGACCCGTGCTGGATGTGAAACAGGTTGATCAACTGGTGGAGCGGATTTCCACTGCAGTCAAACAGTCGCAATCCACCGGGCAGCAGCTAAAGATCCGATTGAGTCCACCTGAGCTGGGAACGTTACAGATTGAGGTCTCGTTGAAAAACGGTGAATACACGGCGAAGCTGGAAGTTCAGAACCGTCATGCACAAAAGGTGATCAATGATAATATCGCCCAGTTAAAGGAAGCGTTATCAAAAACGGGCGTCTCGTTAGATCGGATTGACGTGCACATCAATACGGATGCCAGTGAAGACCAGCGTTCTTCTCAGTCAGGTACGCAGTCAAACTCAGGAGAAGAATTTAATTCTCAGCAGTTTTCAGATAACCCGCAAGACAACGAGCAACGCTCGGGGGAACAGTCATTTGTAGAGGATGCAGTGAAGCAGGATGAATCTGCCGACGAGGATCGTCCGCAAGTCGTTCGTTCTCAAGGCATCGTGACAGAGAATGTCGAAGAAATAGACGTGCAGATTTAAGTCCATTTTTCAGGGATGAAGGAGTGCCGTTATGGCCGTTGATGGAATTGGTGGAAGTAGCAGTACCGGTGGTACGACTGAGGTAGATGTCGTTGATCCGGATAAAGTTGGCTTCAATGGATTAACCGCCGAATCGTTTATGAAACTGTTAATTACCGAACTGCAAAACCAGGACCCGACAGAGCCGTTGGGGAATGAGCAGTTACTGGCACAGATTTCCAGTATGCGGGAACTGCAGTCGAATATTGAGTTGTCAGATACATTGAAAGCCATCACAACAGGGCAGTCGTTGACTCAGGCAGCCGCGTTGATTGGAAAAGAAGTAGAAGGACAGGAAGGCCAGCAAAATCCAGTTACGGGTGTGGTGGACCGGGCTTTTGTCCGCGATGGGAAATCATATGTTGGCGTGGGAGCTTTTGAATTACCTGTCTCTGCAATCAGCAGTGTTCAAGAACCTGCAACTGTGGAATAGAGTTAGGTTTACGGTGAATAGATTTTGAACGGATTGTCAATAACAGAGTGATTCTTGAAAAAAAACGTATGAATTGTTTCCGTTTAGACGATATTCAGAACAGGGCGTAGCCTGAGTAAGGCTGATGCTGCGCTCTGGCGCCAATGGATTGGGTTTTACCTGGTTGATTCAACCGAGGAGTAGTCATGGGATTGACATCTGCATTAAATACATCGTTAGGTGGTTTAAGCCTGAATGAAACCAGTATCGATGTACTGGGTAACAATATTGCCAACGCAGGCACGAACGGCTTTAAAGCTTCAAATGTGCTGTTTACCACTCAGTTATCACGTACTTTAAGTGTGGGGTCACGCCCGACGACGAGTAATGGTGGTACGAATCCCCGTCAGGTCGGTCTGGGGGCGTTGAGTGCATCGATTCGCAAAGACTTTACTCAGGGAAGTGTGACCAACAGTACCAGTCCCTCTGACCTGGCAATCCAGGGAGATGGATTTTTTATCCTCGATGGTCCGGATGGTCAGGTTTACTCTCGTAATGGTAACTTCGAACTTAACAGCCAGAGCCTGTTGACAAACCAGAGTGGTTTTAAAGTCCAGGGATACGGCGTTGATGAAGATTTTAATCTTGTCACGACAACGTTGGCTGATATTGAAATTCCCCTGGGGGATTTGAACGTGGCTCAGGCTACACAGAATGTCCAACTTGGTGGTGCATTGTTACCGACGGGGGTCCTGGGAACTCAGGGGTCTATCCTGGCAACGGGTAACCTGACAGACGCGGGAAATGCAAATGCAGCCATTACGGGAACCACCCTGTTGTCAGATGTAGAAGCCTCCATTGGAACGCCATTGTTTACCGTGGGGGAGACACTGGAGTTTACTCCCAACAAGGGAGGTCGTTCGCTTGATCCAATGACATTGCTGGTCACCGGAACGACGACGGCAGCCGACTTTACAGATTTCCTGGATCGGACACTGGGAATTCAAAATGGCAGCGGTATTCCCAATGATGCCACCACGGGAGCCCAGCCGGGGGTTACGGTAACCGCGGGAGGGGCATTTCAAGTCGTCGGTAATACAGGAACGGTAAACGACATCGCTATTACGATCGGGAATATTACTTCCGACGGTGCAACGGTCTCTCTGCCCTTTACAAAATCAGAGATTTCCAATGGTGAAAGTGCAATTACCGACTTTGTGATCTTTGACTCACTTGGTGAGCCTGTGACAATGAAGATGACCAGTGTGCTGGAGTCTCGTTCGTCTAACAATACGGTCTTCCGCTACTTTCTGGAAAGTGCTGATGATAACGACGGAGACATCGCCGTCTCTAACGGAACCATTACGTTTGACAGTAACGGGAATGTCACCAACTATACGCCCAATACCTTTGGGATCAGTCGTGTGAATACAGCCGCCGATGAAATGGATGTGACAATCGACCTGTCAGATATTTCCGGTATTTCTTCGGCGAGTGCCGGTAGTACTTTGAAGTTGACTCTCCAGGATGGATCCGATCCGGGAACGCTTGCCAGTTTCGTGATTGATGAAACCGGGATTATCAATGGCGTATTCGATAACGGGATTATCCGTACCCTGGGGCAGGTAACCCTGGCACGCTTTGCGAACCCACAGGGGTTACTGGAATTTGGAAATTCGACATTTCAGGAAGGGGTCAGTTCAGGACCTCCCTTCCTGGTGACACCAGGTAACTTCGGAGCGGGAACAATTCGTGCTGGTTCCATTGAATTGTCAAACACCGATGTCGGTCGTAGCCTGGTTGACTTGATTGTTGCTTCCACTAACTATCGTGGAAATGCGCGAGTGATCAGTTCTGTGCAGCAGCTGGTAGATGAACTGCTGGTTCTGGGACGATAGTGAGACACGTATGAAGTTTCATGATCGCAGGGCAGAAACCGCTTTGCCAGAGAGGTTGGCGTTATGATCAAATTGACCCGGTTGAATGGCGAAGAATTCGTAGTGAATGCAGAGTTGATCCAATGCATTGAAAGTCGTCCCGATACCTTTATTACGCTGACATCAGAGGATCGACTGATTGTCCGTGAAAGCGTCGAAGAGGTGGTGAAACGTTCGATCGCCTATTCCCGGGCGATTCGTCTTGTCCCCGGATTATAAAATGAAACACGGCTGGTGTCACCAGGCCGTGAAATGAATTTACAGTGGCTGACACGCCACTAACACATCAGGAACATTCGCAGAAATGGATAAGGCAACCGCTGGTGGATTAGTTTCCGGGATGGCATTGCTGCTGTTGGCGATTGCGATTGCGCCGGGCTCCAGCTTCGCTGCATTCATTGATATTCCCTCTGCTGCAGTCGTGGTGGGAGGGGCTATCGCAGCCTGCTTTATTGCCTTTCCCGGTGCAGCCATGTTGCTGTTTCCCAAGGTGCTCAAGAAAGTATTCTTTCCTAAGCCACAGGAACTGGCGCCCGTGATTACACAAATCGTGGAGTTTGCCGAGATCGCTCGCCGGGACGGAATTCTGGCATTAGAGGCGAAAACGGAAGAGATTGAGGACCCGTTTATTCTCCTGGGGATCCAGATGGCGGTAGATGGTACCGATGTTGATCTTATGGAGCAGATCCTGAGAACAGAGATGGAAGCAGTTGCCGGCAGGCATAAAAACGGAAAATCACTCATGGATACGGTGGGGCGTTACGCTCCCGCGTTTGGGATGATCGGAACTCTGATGGGTTTGATCATCATGTTGGGAAACATGGATGACCCCGAGGCGATCGGCCCGGGTATGGCGGTGGCGTTAATTACCACGTTATATGGTGCTCTGGTTTCGAACCTGTTCTTTCTTCCGTTTGGTGACAAGCTGGCCTATTACAGTAAACAGGAATTTCAGGTCCGTGAAGTCATCATCAAAGGTCTGGTTGCCATTCAGGAAGGTGATAATCCGCGCGTGATCGAACAGAAACTGAATACCTTTTTACCACAGGATCAGCGAGTGGGCAAAGACAGTGAGGCAGCCTGATACTGTGAAAGTGTTCCTGGAATTCTGGTTCGTTTCAGCCCGTTTTGTTTTTTGATATTCGCAGACCGCAAAGGAGAGTACTCAGATGGCGATGCCGGAAGAAGAAGCACCTCCTGGCGTTCCCGAATGGGTGGTAACCTATGGTGATATGATGTCGCTGCTGCTGACATTCTTCATCATGCTGGTGTCAATGAGTGAAATTCGTAACGATGAAGGTAGTGTCCGCGCCATGCTGGATTCGTTACGAGAGCGGTTTGGTACTCATCAGGGGACAGCAGCGGTCCCGGGGAAATCTCTGGATCCCACCAGTAACCAGAGCAAGCCTGCTTCAAAAGGTTCCAGTTCAGATGGCGGGACCAAAACTGGAAAAGAAAAGTCCAGCGGGGGGGGCGGCCCGAATAAAACCGTCGAACGTATCAATACAGGTACGGAAGTGACTCTGGGGGGAGCGGCTAGTTTTGGCAGGTTTTCGGCTGAGCTGACTCCGGAAATAAAGAAAAAACTCGACATCATAGCCGAAATTCTTTTGCCAACGCCGAATCGACTGATTGTCCGCGGGCATGCGTCACCAGAGCCCTTACCAAAAGACTCAAAGTTCCTGGATTCACAGGAGTTGTCTTTTTATCGGGCTAAAAATGTCGCAGAATATCTTGAGTCCAAAGGAATTGAACCCGAAAGACTGATTGTCAGTTCAGTGGGTGATGCCGAGCCCAGGACGGTGACACGTAACCCTGAAGAGCAATACTTAAATCGTCGGGTTGACGTATTTTTAATTGATGCGTATATAGTCTCTCCTAAGACAGGCAATCGTTAATCCAAGACGATTGAATTGACCTGATCGAGCGTTTTCCAGATTCACTCGGTTATATATCGCGAAGCCTGTAATCACCAATCCGCCTGAAGCGGAGCGTACTTTCAAGACAACGGATTTGTCTTTACGCAAACAGGATGCGAGAGTTCAAGGAGGAGACTCGTGGCAACAGACACCGAAACGCAAGAGCCTGGTGTCGATTCGGAGGCGGATGCTTCAACAGAAGAAGCGTCCCAGGGGAAATCGAAAGGTAAGCTGCTGAAGATTGGAGGCTTGTTACTTCTGGTAATAATCCTGCAGATCGGCATTTCCTACTGGCTGCTGACTCCACCGGCTCAACCCGCTGAACTGGCAGAGGATTCACTTTCGAAAGGGAGTGAAAACCTACAGGTAACGACGGCCGAAGTGACTGTCGATAACTTCAGCGTGACAAACAATATCGCCGAACCTGGCGCGACGATTCATGTCACTTTTAATCTGGTGGCACTGGTCGAACAGGGAGCTGCCGCTGATTTTGATTCGATGGTCAAAGAGCAAAATAAGGCACGTGTCAAGCAGGCAGTCATTGAAGTCGTGCGAAAATCCAGTCTGAGTGATTTGAATGATCCGCAGCTAAGTACGATGAAACGCATGATGAAAGAGGCCGTTAACAAGGTTCTCAAGAAAAGTTATGTCATCGAAACTGTGATCAGCGAATATCGCACAATGACACAATAATGCGTGTATAGCACGACAGGATGGTAATGTGGCTGAAGAGAATGATGATCTTCTGGATCCCTCTGAAATCGAAAAACTGCTGAATTCTCAAGGGCAGGATGCGCCGGCAGATTCGCCTCCTGCCGGGGGAGATGAATCAGATAATCTTCTCGATCCTGCTGATATTGAAAAATTACTGCAGGGAGCTGGAGCCACTGAAACCGAAGATGCAGACAATCCGGGGAAAGTCGTCAACAACGACGATATTGATGATCTGTTTAATCAGCATTCCTCCGGGGCAGACGACCAGTCAGGGATGCCATTTTCTTCGCGCGAAGAGACGGAAGCGTTATTAAATCAGGCGGAAGCGAATCTGGCTGCAGCGATTTCACCCAATCTGGGACCTGGAAACGGGATCCCCAATGATCTGGGGGGAACCAAAGCGTTTCAATTCCCCAATTTTGAGTCAATGACCAGTAATCCGGAAGAGGCGATGAAGCTTTCATCGCTGCAAAATGTGGAACTGGACCTGTGCATAGAGCTAGGCAGAACAGAACTGCTGATTGAGGAAGTTTTAAAAATGAAAGAGGGCGTTGTGGTTCCTCTGGACAAACTGGCGGGGGATCCGGTTGATATTCTGGTGAATGGTCGGATTATCGCACGAGGGGAAGTGCTGGTTTTGAATGATAATTTCTGCGTCCGTGTCGCAGAAATCATTTCGCCTGAGTTGTAAACGGCGATTGGAAATCTGTGTTCCTGTGAATCGGGAAGACTGACGACGTGAAGGATGCGATGATTCGTCTTTGTAATATATCTCTGCTGGCATTGCTGTGCTCTCTGGCTTGTACTCCTCTTGTGCATTCAGCAGACAATCCTGCTTTTACACAGCCTGCGGAATTTCGCAACCAGAATCATTCTACGGGACAGTTCCCGCAAAAATATCAGCAGCCAATGCGAAGCGGAACACCCCGACCAGTAGCACAAAACAGCCGGACCAACGTGACTTCCGATCCGAATACACTCAACAATTCGAGAATTCAGGCATTGCCTCAGCGAAGTGCAGTCGATGTACGGAAATCCAAGCCTAATCCCATCACTCCCCTGGAACGCCAAAAACAGACAGGTTCAGGCTCCTCCAGTCAAAGTGTAAGCAAACGGGCTCCCTCAATCTGGGGGACATTTGGTGCATTGCTGGTTGTGATTTCGATTATCCTGGTAGGGGCAAAATTATTCAAGAAACATCATCCGCTCGGATCAGCGGGTCTGCCTCGTGAAGTGATGGAAGTACTGGGAAAGAAACCACTGGATGCCCGGCAGACCATTCACTTCATACGGTGTGGATCCCGGATTCTGATTCTGGGTTCCTCTCCTGCCGGGTTGGAAATGCTTAGCGAAGTGATTGATCCTGTCGAGGTCGACCTGATCACGGGCATGTGTCGGGAAGGTGCTGAATCGGCTCGATCTGCGAATTCATTTCGAAACCTGTTTCAAAGCGTACAGAAAAAAGAGCAGACGCGTTTTACACGTCCGGCCGAGGAACCATTTCAGGACTCAGACGAATCGGATCCCGTTCCGGAGCAGGAGCAGTATTCCGATTATGACTCGGCTGTGAGCCGTTTACAGCAGAAACTGCAGCATTCCCCTCGCCAGTCCCTGAATGAGCGCGCGGAGTCGGATCATGCATAGCCGGGGGGGCGTTTCAAAACGGATCACAGCTAAGATAGCTGAATCAACAGTACGAATTCAGCTGTTACTGCTGGTCATCCTGTGGCTGGGACTGTCAGTGCAGGGAGTCCACGCACAGCCGCCTGCTTCGAATCAGGCATTATCCAATCAAGGATTAGCCAGTCAGAATTCCCCTCAGACACCAGTTCAGCCCACCTTTTTATCGCAAGATAATCAAAAAGGTGGAGCAGGTGTTCCTGAAATGCTGGATGTCGAGCAGATGACATCGCCTCAGGGGTTGAATTCGACTTTGAAGCTGTTTCTACTGCTGACGATATTGAGCCTGGCACCTTCAATTCTGATCATGACGACGAGTTTTATTCGCTTTGTCATCGTGTTTGGGTTACTGCGACAGGCGTTGGGGACGCAACAACTGCCACCCAACCAGGTGCTGACTTCCCTGAGTCTGTTTCTGACGATCATGGTTATGGCGCCGATCTGGGAAAAAGCATATGAAGAGGGTGTTGTGCCTTACACGAATCAGACGCAACAGGCTCCGGTCTCACTCGAAGTCGCTTTTCAGAAAACCGTAGCGCCCCTGCGGAAGTTTATGAGTGATCAGATTGAATTAACAGGCAACAGCGATACGGTCTGGATGTTTCTGGATTATCAACAGCCACTGCCAGGTTCACCCGGGGCTGAGTCGTATCAGGCACCCAAAGATTATGACGAAGTGCCACTGACTGTTTTATTGCCTGCTTACATGTTGAGTGAAGTGAAGACGGCTTTTCTGATCGGTTTTCAGCTGTATCTGCCTTTTATTGTGATCGATATGGTGATCAGTTCCATCCTGATCAGTATGGGGATGATGATGCTGCCTCCCGTCCTGATTTCATTACCCTTTAAAATTCTGTTGTTTGTCTTAATAGATGGCTGGTTACTGACGGTCGGGATGTTGCTGGAAAGTATCAGGGCCGTCGGTTGACTTCGGGCGCTCAGGGTGCGCCCGTATTGTTCTTAATTTCAGGTAAATGTTATGGAAACATCCACTGTTCTCGATCTGGGACGCGAGGGGCTGCTGATCATGCTGGAAGTCAGCGGTCCGGTCATGCTGACTGCTGTCGTGGTAGGTCTGGTGATCAGTATCGGACAGGCTGTCACACAGATTCAGGATCAGACAATCAGCTTTGTTCCCAAAATTATCATGATGGTGCTGGCGATCCTGTATACGCTGCCCTGGATCACTTCATTAATGGTGGAATACAGTACGAATCTGATTACCAATATACCGGCACGTCTTTAACTGCCGCTTTAGCATGAACCAGGGAAACAACGGGTCCGGTGAGCGAACTCCTCGATCAATATGTAATGAATCCGATTCTGCAACTGGCTCCGGGACAGCTGCTGCAGTGGGCGATGCTGCAGTTTTATGCGTTTACGCTGGTACTCGTGCGAATCAGTGGTCTGATGATTATCGGTCCTGTGTTCGGGCAACCGATTTTTCCCACGAATATCCGAATTCTGCTGATCCTGAGTCTGTCTCTGCTCATTACTCCGACGTTGCATGACCAGACGACAGTCGGATTTTATCAACTGGACAGTAACCAGAATCAGAGGCTCAGTCAGGATGAAGTTCCAGAACATCTCCAGGACCGATTTGATGATCTGGTCGTTACAGCGGGTCGCCAGGCCACGCGGGAACTGACGGTTAATGATTACCGGTTCGTAACGCGGATGCCGAATTCACTGCTGGATTATGCCTGGTCGATTCTGGGGGAATTAACATTAGGTTTTTCGCTGGGCCTGGGGATATATATCATTCTGCTCAGTCTGCAGATGGCAGGGCAAATGATTGATCAGCAGGCCGGGATGGCTCTGGGGGAGGTTTTCAATCCCGGATTTGACATGAATGCTTCGCTCAGTGGTCAGTATCTGTATTTTATCGGGATCACCGTCTTCCTGCTGATGGAACCGGTCAACGGTCATCTGTTAATGTTGTCATCCCTGATTGATACGTTCCAGGTCTTTCCCGTCGGGGAAGGCATTGTCTCTACGAATACGCTGGATCTACTGCAGACATTGATGCATCAGTCGCTGGTACTGTCGATTAAAGTGGCAGCGCCATTGCTGGCAGTCAGTGCTTTAATCTCGATTTCAATGGGCTATCTCGGGCACACGGTTCCCCAGATCAATGTACTGGTGATCGGTTTTCCGATTCGAGCAATGATCAGTCTGATCGTACTGGTTTTCACACTGTCGGGAGCCGCGGATATTGTGGTTGAATCCATTCCCTCTGCCATTGATCAATTGAGTCGCAGTACCGTTTTATAAATCGATTTGAAAACGTTTTGTCATGGCTGAGAACGATACAGGAGAAAAGACAGAGCAACCCACGGATCGCCGGCGCAATGAAGCCCGCGAGAAGGGGAACATTGCGAAAAGTACCGACCTGACCGCAGCCGGAATGATGCTGGCGACCGCATCTGTCCTTTATTTCTTTGCCGTCAACCTCAGCAGTGATATGAAAAACCTCATGGAGGTTTCGTTGACGACTCCCGTCTGGCTGCGGGTTGATCCCCCATTGCTCATCGAACGCTGCGAGTCCATTATTGAACTGTTCCTGGAGGGGACGGTCGTGATGATGGTCGCGTTATTTTTCGCTGCGGTGTCTTTGAATATCGTGCAGGTGGGATTCATGATGACTCCGGATGTGCTCCAGCTCAAGTGGGAACGGCTGAATCCGATCGAAGGAGCCAAGCGAATCATTTCCATCCGTGGCCTGGTCAAGCTGGGGGTGAGTCTCGGCAAAATCTGTCTGCTGGTATCGATTGCTGCCTGGTTCAGCTATCTGGTATTTCCCAGTTTTCTGGGATTAATGGGAGCGTCTCCTGAAACGATTCTGCGTGATATTTTCAATTCGACAATTGAACTGGGACTGCTGTTGGCGCTGGCGTTAATCATATTGGGGGGGCTGGATTATGCATTTCAGAAGTGGAAGCATGAAAAAGACCTGATGATGAGCAAACAGGAAATTCGGGAAGAAATGAAATCAATGGATGGAGACCCGTTGATTCGACAGCGGCGTCGTGAAGCACACCGGAAGCTCGCGATGTCGCAGGAACTTTCCAAGGTGGCGTCAGCAGATGTCGTGATCACGAACCCCACACATATTTCGATTGCCATCAAGTATGATCCGGAATCTATGCCGGCACCGGTTGTGGTAGCGAAGGGGGCAGGGGAGATCGCGTTTCAGATCCGAAAAATTGCCAACGAGCACGGAATTCCGATTATCGAACGAAAAGCACTGGCACGTCAGATGTACCGCGATGTAAAAACCGGACAGGAAATCCCGTTTGAGTTATATGAGGTCTTCGTCGAGATTATGGCCTATGTTTACAGTTTGACCGGGAAAACCATGCCGGATCAACGTTGAGCTTGCAGAGAAGGAACTGCGACATTCTGTCAGCAGAAGACGGGGAGGGAAAACGATCTGTCATTCTGTCTGGCAGTATTTGTTGATAACCTACTTTTCAGTAACAATAACAGGTTTTCCGGTAGTATTCTCTGGTGTTTACGTTGAATATTCACCAAGATATTGAAGTGGATTCATGTAGAGTAATTACGTTTCTGAAGTTAGTGGGGGTTTGAATGCGTTGGGAACATCCAGTTCAGTTCGCATCGCAGAGTGATGTTGGCTTTCGGCGCAGGAATAACGAAGATTCGATCTCGGTTCGAATCTGTAAAGATCAGGAAAGCTGGCGAGACCACGGGCATTTCTTTCTGGTTGCGGATGGTATGGGAGGCCATGCCGTGGGGGAACTGGCAAGTAAGATTGCCTCAGAAACCGTACCTCATACCTTCTTCAAAAATAAACCCGGGCCTGTTGACAAATCACTGAAAACCGCGATTGAGGTTGCGAACCAGGCGATCAATGAACGAGGGATGGCCAATCGCGAATTTATGCGAATGGGGACGACCTGCAGTTCTTTGTGTCTGTGCTCAGAAGGCGCTGTCATCGGTCATGTTGGGGACAGTCGCGTCTATCGTGTGCGTGAAAATCGCATCGATCAGCTGACGTTTGATCATAGCCTGCAGTGGGAACTGATTCGTCAGGGACGGATGAAGCCCGAAGAGGTTTACATGAACGAGCCCCGCAATGTTATCACTCGATCGCTTGGACCTGAACCGGTGGTCAAAGTTGACATTGAAGGTCCCTATACGGTTCTGGAAGGGGATCGTTATATCTTGTGCAGTGACGGATTAACCTGTCACCTGAAAGATGAAGAGATCGGCATGATTGCCAAATACCTGGAACCGAGTGATGCCTGCCGCCTGATGATCAATCTTGCCAACTTACGTGGTGGTTCAGATAACATTTCGGTCATCGTGGTGCGCGTGGGAGATTTGCCAGATGTCAATTTGCCCCAGGAAAAAATGCCTGAACCAGAGCCGGAAATCGAACTGGAGCGCGAGTACGGAGAGTGGTTATGGCTGGCAGGAGTCTGGGTGGCTTCGCTGATGGTGGCAGCCGGAATTCTGATGTGGATTTTAACCAAGTTTGACCAGGGTGAGTTTCTGACCTTTGGGGGCATGTCACTCCTGGTAATGTTACTGGTCCGCAAAGTTTTTGCGCAGCGCGAATCCAATAAACGTGAAGAGTATCTGGACAAAAGCAAAACGATTGAGTGGAAGCCTTATCGATCTGAAAAGCTGAGGTTCAATACGGATTTCCTGCAGTATCTGACCACCATGGAGTCCGAGTTGCAGCGGGCCGCGATGGAAGAAGAGTGGACGATTGAATGGTCCCAGCATAATAAGATTTATTACGAGGCCAAAGAAGAGCTGGAACAGAAGAAATATTTGAATGCTTTTCGTGATTTCTCCCGCGCCATCGATATCTTGATGACGGGCCTGCATTCTTACCGTAAAGAGATGGTGCATCAGGCACGCTGGAAAAAAGGGCCTCCCACCTCTTCCCAGGAAGATTAAACTGTCCCCGGTTTTACCGTCGCGTCTCCCGGATCTCTGGGGTCGAGTATCATCGTACGAGAGGCACTATGTCACTGTCTGATGCGGTCCAGCTTCTCTACCGAATGTTCAGAACTCTGCAGCTGCTGTGGTTTTATGTGCACTTTCTGGTCTTTGTAATTTTAACATTGGATTCCTGTCGGGTTTCAGATATGATCCGTCCCTTATTTCAGTGACTCTGAAGGACTTGTGACACGGAGGTCAGTGTGTTCTTTACTCAAACAATCAGGCGCAAGCTGGGACTGGGGCTGGGGATTATCTTCTTCATGCTCATCATCATGGCCTATGGTGCCGTGTCCGGTTTACAGTCCTATCACAATACGGTTTACGAATTTAAGTATTCGCTGGACAATTTACCCAACCGTGATCGCATGATCGTCTCTGTGGTGGCACTGAATGAGCCCCTGCAGAGAATTCGCCAATCGCGACCAGAAGCCAGTGCACACTATCAGCAGGAGTTTGATAAACAGCTACAGGAAGTAAGAATGGAAATTCAGGGCTTCCTGCAAAAAGTGGATCGCTTACCGGCTGATCCTGCAATCAAAAACTGGAAAGGATTCGTTGAATCACAGTTGAGCGAATACAGTGCGTGCATGTCCATCCTGAATCAACTGGAATTGATGAAGGTACAACTGGAAAATCCCCAGAAGCGTCTAGAGATGGCAGAGCAGATGATTTTGGAAGTTGCCCATCTGGAGACGTTGATTCTGGAAGTGCGTGATGTTCCCTCAGGAACGAAAGCAGTTCTAACACGCGCATCTTCGGTGTATCGTTCACGCTATAATCTGGTCTGGGTGACCTGCGTGGTGGTCTTTGTCACATTCGGCTGTCTGATCTGGTATGGCTACCGTACTGTACTTGCGCCGATTCAGGCATTGCATGAAGGGGCACGAATTGTCGCCCAGGGGCACTATGACCACCATTTCAAAATCAAATCTAATGATGAGATGGCGGAGCTGGCGGAAGCATTCAACAAGATGACCATGCGGTTCAAAGAAAAACGAGACGAATTGAATCATAAGGTGGACGAGCGGAGTAAACAGCTGGTACGTTCAGAGCGCCTGGCGGGTATCGGTGTGCTGGCAGCAGGCGTGGCGCATGAAATCAACAATCCCTTGTCTGCGATTTCAATGGCATCGGAATCATTACAGGGACGGATCGTCGACTTAAAAC
The DNA here is from genome assembly GCF_048262075.1 of Gimesia sp. GTDB lineage: Bacteria > Planctomycetota > Planctomycetia > Planctomycetales > Planctomycetaceae > Gimesia. Next base: position 824,174 of record NZ_JBLXFK010000002.1, on the reverse strand, counting down.
CCCATTGTGAAGATGCGGACTTTGAAGTTGTCGAGCAGTATCTGAGTCTGATACAGCGAGAATCGATGCGCTGTCGCGAGATTACCTCGAAACTGCTTGATTTTTCCCGTGGCCAGAATTCCGTTCGCAGTCAGAATGATCTTGTAGGAGTCATTGATGAAGTCTGCTCCATGGTAAATCTGATCAAGCGGTTGAAAGGCAGAAACGTAAATTTTTCGGTACGGCGGCCCTGTAGCGCGGAATTTAACCCTGCTGAAATCAAGCAGGTGGTTCTCAATATTATGACGAATGCCCTGGAATCTATGGAAGTCGGGGGAAATCTGGAGATCGAAGTCCATGAACATGTTGATTCGGTCACCCTGATTTTCCGGGATGATGGTCGAGGAATGACCCAGGAAGTGAAAGAGAGTCTGTTTGATCCCTTCTTCACTCAGAGGGCAGATGGAACAGGGACGGGACTGGGCATGTCAATCACACATCGGATCGTGAAGGATCATGGAGGTGAGATCGAAGTTGAAAGCCCCGGACCCGGACAGGGCAGTACGATTTTTGTTGAACTGCCCAAAAAGGCTAAGCTGCAAAGTGCAGCAGCATAATACTTTAGTGACATTTAAAACTGACAGGGTTTCTGCGATTCTCCGATTGCCACGATTTTAAAAATCTGATATCACACGTCTCTCCCCACAAATGATTCACATAAAGTTAACGATACAGGAGAAAATGGATGTTCTCTGTACTGCAGGCAAGTCTCAGTATTTCCCTTCCTGATTTGACACAGTTCGTGCAGAGAAAGGTCTTATATGGAGTCCCGGTTCCGGGGCTGCAGCTTTGAGTATCGATACTGGAGAACAGGATGAGTCAGTTCATTGCGAGCCGGCTTTCTCCAGAGCCTTTCCAATAATCCTTCCTGAATACCATTCGGTTATGAAATTTGTTAAATGGCTTTCTCTTTGACAGGATGTCAGAGCAGGAAGAAGGAGCACAACTTGAGTAATTCGGTCAATAAATTACGGGTCCTGTTTGTCGACGATGAAGCGGCAATTCGGGAAGTCATGCGAATTGAGCTACCACGGATGGGACATGATGTCACCATTTGTGAAGATGGCCAGTCGGCACTAACGGCATTGGATAAAATTACATTTGATGCAGCGATTGTTGATTTACGAATGCCTGGCTTGAGTGGCTGGGATGTGGTCGATCATATTAATAAGGTTTCACCTGAGACCGAAGTGATTATCAGCACCGGGCATGGCAGTATCGACGAAGCGATTCAGGCGATCCGACGCGGCGCCTATGATTTCCTGCCGAAACCATGCAAGCTGATCGATATTGCTACCGTATTACAGAAAGTGGCTGATAAACGGTCCCTGCAGAATAAGAATTTTGCCTTGGAATCCCGCCTGAAAAGTGTGGAAGGGCCCTGCCAGATTGTGGGTGAAACTCCCCCGATGCTGCGGGTGAAAAAGCTGATTGAAAAGATCGCACCGACCGATTCCACGGCACTGATACTCGGAGAAACCGGGACCGGGAAAGAACTGGTGGCACGAAGAGTTCATGACTTGAGTACGCGAGCTTCAATGCCTTTTGTCCCTGTCAACTGTGGTGCTCTGCCGGAAAACCTGGTGGAAAGCGAACTGTTTGGTCATCGTAAAGGGGCTTTCACTGGTGCAGATACACCACGTAAGGGACTGATCGAGATTGCAAATGGTGGTACACTCTTCCTGGACGAACTGGGAGAACTGGATAAAACCATGCAGGTAAAGCTGCTGCGTTTTCTGGAATCGGGAGAAGTCCGTCGTGTCGGTGACAGTGAAACATTCCATGTTGATGTGCGGATTGTCTGTGCGACGAACCGCGATTTAAAGGAAATGGTTACGGAAGGCACGTTCCGCGAAGATCTTTATTTCCGTGTGAATACGTTCGAGATCAATCTGCCTGCATTGCGGGAACGTAAAGGGGATATCCCGGAAATTTCCCGTGTGCTGTTAAAACGGCATTTGAAAAAAGATTCCATTCCCCTGGATATCCTGTCACCTGATACGATTGAGATCCTGCAGGAGTATGACTGGAAAGGGAATGTTCGTGAACTGGCCAATGCCCTGGAACATGCAGTGATTTTATGGGATGGCGTCCAGATTCAGGCTGGCGATTTGCCATCCAACCTGACCCGGCATTCTTCGATTCCGATGTCTTCTGGTTCGACTGCAGTCAACTGGACCGAGGGCATGGAGGGGAAAACATTACGGGATATTGAGATGGAAGTAATTTACCATGTACTTGATAAGCACGATGGTGATAAACCCAAATGTGCGGCTGAGCTGGGAATCGCATTGAAAACGCTGTACAACAAACTGAATCAGTATCAGACCCGGGCAGCTGGTTAATCCCCGTCTGCACATCACGTTTTACATGCATAAAAAAATGCTCTGGCAGAAAATGCCAGAGCATTGATTATTATTAGCTTCGAAAATCATTCCGTTCGCTTTGATCTGTTGCAGTCATGCTGCAGATGATTCAGCGAGACAGATTGCTTTAATATTTTCGAATGACTCCTGTAACCACGCCAAGGATATCTACATTCTTGGAGTAGATTGGCTGCATGCTGGAGTTTGCTGGCTCAAGGCGAATGCGATCACCTTCGGAATAGTAGCGTTTTAAAGTTGCTTCCTGACCATCTACCAGCGCCACAACAATGTCGCCTTCTTTACAGGTGTTCTGCTTGTGGACGATAACATAATCTCCATCAGCGATCTGATCTTCGATCATGGAAACGCCTTTGACTTTGAGGCAGAACTGATCATCGGGATCAAACAGCGAGCCAAAGTCAATATGCTCATCATCCTGGACAGCCAGAACAGGGCTGCCTGCGGCAATTTGTCCAGCTAATGGAAGACGTGTCCGTTTCTGTGAGTGATCGCACAACTGAATCGCACGTGACATATGAGATTCGCGAGTAATGAGCCCTTTCTTTTCGAGGGCCTTCAGGTGGCACATCACGCCATTGGGAGAGCGAATGCCAAAATTAGCACCGATTTCACGGACGGTCGGGCCATAACCACGGTTAATGATCTTGTCTTTCAGGAAATCATAAATTTCCTGCTGTCGTTGTGTAAGGTTTGCTTTGGTGCCTGCCATAACAAAGTACCCCATTTCTTAAATATAGAGTGAACTGATCATAGATTCCTGAAACAATCAGGAATAAAAAAATGCCTGATCCCAAAACAAAACTGCTTTGGGGTCTCTCAAAAGATATATAAAATCAGGAAAAGAAGGTTTGAGGGTGTCTTCATGTGTTAGTCACATAGAATCCTGATTTTGCATATAATTTCTATTCTAGTATACTGTCGTCTACACGGCAAGTATGAGGATTGAAAACATACTTGATTTATGAAGTCTGAAATATTTAGTTAAACAAAATTAGTTGCGGCATCGAATCGTAAAGTTATCAAATAAATGGAGTTGCGTTTATTTAATCTTGTTGATTATGAACACTATGTTTTTCTGAATATTTGTTTGAATGTTCATACGGTAGAACTGTTAATACTCTAGGTGGATTACCTGAATTGAAAAGAGATCTAAAATCCCAATTATCAAATTCAGTGAACCTGATCAATTAAATGTGCGTTTATGTGTGGAAGTCTGCTCAAGATGGACTTCAGTAGTTAGTTGTATAGTGAGCTGCTATTCTTAACACAGAAAAATGAGAATTTAAAAAGAATTTGCAGTAAAAAATTTCTATTGGTGGTTCAGATGACATTTGAGATGGGGCATTTTTAGAGGGGGGAGCAGATGGTTCGAGCCGATGCCGAATGCAGGTGTGAGCAGAAGGCAACTCAACGTGGGTTCACTTTGATAGAGCTTCTAGTAGCATTGACGATCATAGGTCTTCTGATTGCATTGCTGATCCCCGCGGTGCAGGCAGTCCGCGAAGCCGCCCGTAAAATGCAGTGTGCCAATAATCTGCATCAGGTCGGGATTGCCTTACAAGCTTACCATGAATCGCATGATGTCCTGCCATTTGGAGTGGGGGATGATCATGATGGGCCGATCTCCTCGCTGGGGACTCTGGAGGATCGTCGCTATTCCGCCCATGCGATGTTACTGCCTTACCTGGATCAGGCTGTCATTTATAATCAGTTGAATTTCAATGTGGCGCCTTTTCACCCCTTTGTGAATGCGGCGAATGATAGTCAGGCAGAACTGGATAGCCGGTTTAATGAAGTGATCAACGGACCAGCTGCTCAGGCCAGACTGCCTGTCTTTATTTGTCCCAGTGATCTGGATCGCCTGCAAAGCCGCTGGGGACCAAATAATTATCGATCCTGTAACGGCAGTTCCTGGTCAGGGAGGGCAGGCAACGGCATGTTTGGGCAGAACAGCAGCGTGCGCATGCGGGATGTCAAAGATGGCCTTTCTCAGACTGCAATGTTCAGTGAGCATGTCAAAGGGAGCTGGGATGATACAGTCATCGATCCGCTATCCGATTTATATAACCTGCAGGGGATCTGGACGGAAAGCCAGTTTTCTGATGCCTGTGGAGGTCTGACACCTCAGTCTGCAGGGACATACCAGTACGATGTGGAATCGGGGCAAACCTGGCTGGCGGGAAATATGAACTGGACCCGCTATAACCACGTACGAACGCCAAACCGGACCAACTGTAAAAATGGATTTACCTGGGATGGTGTCATATTAAATCCTTCCAGCTGGCACGGACAGGGAGTGAATGTGTTAATGGGAGATGGAAGTGTCAGATTTGTAAATGAGAATATTAATACCGAGGTCTGGCAGGCACTGGGAACCATCGCCGGGGGCGAACCAGTAACGGAGGCAGGTTTATGAATTTGCAAACTCACTCTGCAGTCATTTTTCCAGGGGTATTATGGCTGATACTGTTAATGGGCGGACCACTCCGGGCAGAGCAGGGGGGGCGTGAGCTGGAATTCAGTTTTCTGGGGCAACAGTTTGACAATGAACAACTGGTTCCGCTGGGAAGAGGAATGCTCAGATTAATAGAACCGCGCAAGGATGGTCTCTTCTTCAGCCTGCCGGTGGGGCATCGAGTCTCTTCTGTGGGCATCAGTCCGCGGTTTCAGTTAAGTGGTGATTTCGAAATCTCTGCTTCGTATGAGATTCCCGCCTGGAAAAATCCAACGTCGGGTTATGGAATGGGGCCGAGTGTGTATATAAGAATGCACGACGAAAAAGAATCGGCTGCGATGATTGGTCGATTATTAAGGCCGGGTAACAAGCATGTTTTCAGCACTTCCCTGTCGACGACTGTGGAGGGGAAACGCAATTACGATGTCGAACTGGTAGATGCGAAACAGAACTCGGGTAAACTGAAACTGATCAGAACCGGCAAGCAGTTGAAATTCCTGATTTCTGACGGACCCGGAGACGAGTTTCGTGAACTGCGGGAAGTCGAGCTGGGTACAGCTGATATTGATCTGCTGCGACTGGGAGCACAGCAGAGCGACCTGGAGACTCCCGTGCAGGTGTTGTGGAAAGACCTGTCGATCACAGCAGAAGAATTTCCCAATCATCCTGATACGCTGGCGCTGGGGGAACGCCAGCATGTTCCCACATATCAGACTGCGCCCCAGCCCCATTCCATTTCTCTGATGTGGAGCCTGGTATCGGGTATCGCTTTGCTGTGTATTCTGTTCGTGGTGTACCTGATCAGAAAACGGGCCTGACGCCTGAGCGGCCTGTGAATCGGGGGGGATCGCTGCTGTAAAAAAGCACGCGCGGACTGGCAACAACCAAGTAATTCCGGTTAGACTGAACAGACGAAATTCAATCTGGATTCCAGCTGGAATTACCTCACAGATCGCATCAACGAAGAAAGCGGGGCTACGATGATTCAGAATGACGACCAGTTTTCCATGGACCGCAGAACAGCTTTGCAGAATATTGGACTGGCTTTACTGTCCGCCGGTGTCATTGGTTCTCCCGCGGAACTGGCAGCAGTATTCGCAGCGGACGAAGATCCCGCATTCAACGATAGTCGGCTGGAAGCATTGAAAGATCTGAATGGTTACTTCCCCTTTACTCCTGCAGAGTCGTTGGAAGCCTGGGAAGAGCGGGCTGACTATGTCAAACGGCAGATTCAAGTCGCCGCCGGAGTCTGGCCGGAACCGGAAAATATAAAACTCAATGCAACCATCCATGGAAAAGTAGACCGGGATGAGTACACCGTTGAGAAAGTGTTTTTTGAAAGTTCACCGGGATTGTATGTGACCGGTAACCTGTATCGTCCGAAAGGCAAATCGGGACCGTTTCCGATGGTACTGTCTCCGCATGGACATTTTGCAGAAGGTCGTTTTTATGATAGTGGGGCGCAGAAAGTTCAGTCAGATATTAAAGCGGGAGCAGAAAAACATGAAGTCGGCGGACGCTATCCGTTACAGGCGCGCTGTGTCGAACTGGCACGCATGGGCTGTATGGTCTTTCATTATGATATGCTGGGGTATGCTGACGGTTTCTGTTTAAGCTATGATCTGATTCACCGGTTTGCGAAACAACGGGCCGATAAATCGAGTGAAAAGAACTGGGGTCTGTTCAGCGCACAGTCCGAACTGCGGCTGATCAGCGCGCTGGGATTACAGACTTTGAACTCGATTCGTGCCCTGGACTGGGTCTGCTCATTGCCGGAAGTCGATCAGAAACGAATTGGAATCACGGGCGCCAGTGGAGGTGGGACACAGACATTCATCCTGGCAGCCATCGATCAGCGTATTACCGCTGCGTTTCCTGCGGTAATGGTTTCGACTGCAATGCAGGGAGGCTGTACCTGTGAGAATGCGACCTATCTACGCGTTGGTACGGGGAATATTGAATTTGCAGCCTTGGTGGCACCGCGTCCGTTGGGCATGACGGCTGCGAATGACTGGACGAAAGAAATCGAAAGCAAAGGACTGCCTGAACTCAAGCAGCATTTTAAAATGCTGGGCGTGCCGGAAAATGTGATCGGGAAGTATTACCCGTTCCCGCATAATTATAATTATGTCAGTCGGGCAATGATGTATGAGTTCTTCAACCAGCATTTTCAACTGGGATTAACGTCTCCCATTGTTGAAGCTGATTTCAAGCCGCTTTCTCGAGAGCAATTAACTGTCTGGAATGATAGATATCCGGCGCCTCCCGGAGACGAGCAATCAGAAATTAAGATATTGCATACACTGGCAAAGCATAATGCGGAGCAGATAAGACGCCTGACACCACGGGATCAGAAAAGCCTGGCAGAGTACCGTCGTGTCGTGGGAGGTGCATTTGAAATCATGATCGGCCGAGCGCTGCCCGGAAAAGATGATCTGGAACCCGAGAATCTATCGGAAGAATCCAAATCAGGCTATCGTCAGTATCATACATTGATCAAAAATAAACGATATGGAGAAGTGACACCAACACTGTTCTTTTTGCCGGATCAATGGAATCAGAAAGTCGTTATCTGGTTAGACGACCAGGGCAAAGCGGGATTGTTAAAACCGGATGGAAGCCTTAAATCGCCCATTCAAAAGCTCATTGATTCGGGGACTGCTGTCGCGGGCATCGATGTTTTATATCAAGGAGAATTCAGCAAGCTACAGGCTGCACCAACGGAAATGCCTGTCGTAGACAATCCCCGGGAATTCGCAGGCTATACTCTGGGCTATAATCATCCGGTCTTTTCGAAGCAGGTCCATGACATTCTGAATGTACTTTCATTTTCTAAGCATCACGATAGTCAGCCGCAATCGATTGCTCTGGCTGGTTTTGGTTTTTCTGGAGTGCGGGCGGCTGCAGCGTGTGCGCACTCTCCCGATGTGGTTCAAAAACTGGCCGTCGATACGGATGGGTTCCATTTTGCACAAATCACAAATATCCGTGATTTGCGTTTGTGGCCTGGAGCAGTCAAATATGGGGATGTCAACGGATTACTTTCGCTGTGTCAACCTGCATCACTGTGGCTGTCAGGATTCTATGGTTCTGTCCCTGAACTGATTCAGGCGAGTTATAATGCCGCCGGTCAATTAAATCAGGTCACTTTGTTCAATGACAGGAAAAACAGGGAAACAGCAGTTGTCGACTGGTTGCTGAAAGGCTGAACGTAGGAGTCACGAAATAAAAGCCGAAAAAACAATGCAATATGAGTAGTCCGGTATATACTGGAGAGGCATATGTTTTGTTGGACGATACCAGTTTAATTCTTTGTGTGGAGTTTCCCATGTTCGCTCGTCAATTCTCTCGATCGATGTCTGCCAGTATGCTGTTCTGGGCTTGCTCTTTCATACTCTTTACAGTCCCGACGGGCAGTCCTGCTGCAGAGCCGCTTCCACTGAAATACAACTGGGAAAAAGGCCAGCAGTATGTTTATCGAGTGAAAATTGAAGTCAGTATGGAAGAGTATGCGGAAACGCTGAGTGGGATTCAGCAATATGACGTAACCGAGTCTGATGCCGATTCCATCTCTGTACGATGCACGGGGAGCTTAAATTCCGTGACCAAACGTAAGAGCAGGCGGATCTTGGTTCCCCCGATGCGCATGCAACTGCACAGTCCCTTTGCCGGACTTTCTGGCAACTTTTCAGGGGCGTTTGAACAACATGAAATTAAACTGAACCGTTTGGGTGAAATCGATACCATTAAAGGTTCATCCCTGTTGCCTTATCTGCTGGGACACCTTTCTCAAATCAACCTGATTCCGCTTTCTCCTGAAGGGGAGCGGTCATGGGCGGAATCTGAGAAAAGTAAGATCTCAGTCATCTCCACAGATCGTTTTACCTCGCCTTTGCGTGGCCCGAATGTAGAGAAGACGCTGGGAGCCAAAAAAACAACGGATTATAAGATTGTTAAACAAGAGGGAGACCTGGTTACGGTGGAAGTCAAATACTCTTATCGTACAGTGTCAATGATTGATGACAGTGGTCCGGAAGTAGAACTGTCTGGATCTGGCACGATTCAGTTCGAGCAAGAGCAGGGGTGTATTCAAAATCTGTCTTTGAATTATAAACTCATTAAGCGTTCAGAGAACATCACGCAAAAAATTCCAATCAGCATTTCCTCAACGTTGTTGAGTGGTGACGAACTGGCCAAGCTGAGAGCAGACCAGAAAGCAGCCATGGCGAAGCATGCCGCGGATGTGAAAAAACGAGAGGAGGCTGCTCGATTTGAGATTCCCGAAAACATTGACGGCGAATTAAAAGCAATTCTGACAGATCTGGCGACGAACAATGTGCTCAAACGCAAAGCAGCATTACAGAAATTAAGTCAGATGCAGCCAGAGCAGGAGAACCGAGCTATCTCCAGCATCCTGATCAGGATACTGAAAAGTAAAGACATCAGCGTTGTGCAGGATGCTTCGCGCGCTCTGACAGCCTGGTCGACAAAAGAAGATATTCCTGCGATGACCGAACTGTTGTCCGAAGTAAATATTCTGGGTCAGGAAAACGTGATGGAAGCGATTCTCAAACACGAGACACCGGAAGGCGTGTCGGCAGTCGCAGAGCTCTTGAACAATCCGGTGAAAGCTCATCATGCTTCTAAGAGGTTGATTGAGTACGGCAGTGGAGCTGAAGATGCTGTATTGGAACAACTGGATCCGGATCAGTTTATAGTACTGGTGAATGTTTTACGTGTGCTGAAAGAGATTGGCACAGCAAAAAGCCTCAAAAAAATTGAGGAAGTCACGCGCACGACGACTAAAAACAGCTTTCGGTTTCAGGCAGCTTCCACGCTGAAAGCAATCGAAGCGCGGATCAACTGAGCCTTTCAGAGTTTTACGGACTGGTCAACTCATCTGGTGAGCGGAACATCGGTTCTTCTGCAGGAACCTCGTTTGAAATGCGGATGATGGCCGGTTTGTCTTGCTCCTCAAGTTCATCCAGACTACGGAACGAATTGATCTCCAGAGGTTCCAGTTCTTCAGGGGTCTGTTTCTCGATGCGCGGCTCTGTTTTGGCTACTGGAGCAGGCTGACTTGGAGCAAGTAACTCTTTCTTGAGAGTTGCCTGTGTCACGAATTTCTGAGTGTTTGTATTAACTGGTGAATCGAGAGACGGTCGTGATTCTACAGGAGCGGATCGATTTGCACTCACCAACTGAGTTTTCTGCTGAGCTGGTATTTTACGAAATTCCGGTTCTGCAGCCGGTTTTGCTGTTTCCGTCCGGCTGGCGACACTTTGTCTCGTAACCATCTTTTCAATGGGGGAGTTCACTGTCGCGACTTTTTCAGGAGCGGTTTGAGCAGGCTGTGTCTGGCTGGAAGCGAGCTGCTTTTCGGGTTGAGCTTGTGGTTGCTTTTCCTGTTTTGCAAGATAGATGTTTTTCATCACAGCTAATTCGGCTGCAGCAAGCCCAGCCGTTTCCAGGGTCGGGTCCGCTGTTAATGCCAGATCGTATTCCTTGAGGGCCATTTCCCCTTCACCACGCTGAGTATGAATGTATGCTACATTTGCGTGTGCTTCGGCTTCTGACATGATATTACGGAAGAGTGTATAACTTTCTTTGAAACGTCCCTGGTTTCCTACCGTTAATGCCAGGTTGTTCATGACACGTTTATTATTCGCATCGTTCCGCAGCGCTGCTGAGAGTATTTTTTCCGCAGCTTCATATTGGCCGCGTTTATACAGAGCATAACCAAAGTCGTTAAGCACTTCCGAATTATTAGGGTCGAGCTGTTTGGCCTGCGTGAAGTATCGAGTGGCAGCAACTGAATCACCCAGTTGCGAACACACAATTCCTAACCGATGGCAGGCAACAACACTGCGAGGATTTTTTTTCAGATAGGTTTCGTACTGCTTCCGGGCTGCCATCCACTCTTTTTTACGCTCATAGCCACGTGCCGCAGTTAATACCTGTTCCGAATGATGTTTTCCCGGTAAAGCTGATTTCACTTTGGAAACCTGCGATCCCAATTGGGCGCATCCCTGCAGTGAAATGATGAGGATTACAGCTGAACAAAACAATCCTTTGTCGTTCATAACTCTGTCCTGACGTAAATCGACTTTAATATTGAAGAATTCACCTGGAATTCAATGTTGTCACATTACAAAAAATATCGTCTGTAAAAATGGTAGACTATTTTAAGATTAGTGAAATGTAGTGTGAGTGGATCGTGTTTATTAAAAAGTGGACGGACTCATTGGAATCCGTCCACCATATTTTAATTCAGTGCATTCAGCCGGGTTTAGAAGACGCCAGCACCGCCGCCGCCAAATCCTCCGCCGCCAAATCCGCCGCCACCAAATCCACCACCGCCACCGCGATTCGAGAATCCGGTGGAGTATGCCCTGTAGGCTTCGAATCCTTCAAAGCCAGGTGTGAAGGCAGGGGCAACAACAACACGTTCGTCCGCATCCTGAACGTTCATTGCCTGCAGCATTTTGACAATGACATTGCGGCGATGCATATCCAGGTCATCGTTACCATGGATCGGATATTTATATTCCGAAGATTCCCTGACCGACATCGAACTGGGTTCGACAACAACGGGGAACGGTGTTGAAACCATGCGAACAGCGATCTGTTTAATGTGATCTTCGCCAGCGGCATTCAGTTTTGCAGTGGTACCTACGAATTCACTTTCGACAATCACGAAGTCAGAAGCTTCTCCGTTTTCTTCCTGCTTTTGCCAAATGTCATCACTAATGGTTCCCAGTGGTGCTACAGAGTCATAGGGAATTTCTGCGTGATGTTGGTTATGTTGGCAACCGCTGATCAGCATTGCTGCTAATGCAATAGCAGGCAAACTTGCAATTTTGGGTTGTATAGACATCGGTTACTTCCTTGTATTTCTCTCACATAATATTCAAAAAATGTGATTGGAATTTTATAGGTATCATTTGGCAAAGAAATAATCAGTTAAAAATTATTCAGAGAATCCATAGTCACCGTTGATGTAATATTTATCACACTTACTCTGGTGAATGAAATCTTTCTGTTGCTGGTGAATCCGTTTTTTCTGCATGTACCAGACCGTGCTGCGATGATGCACGTCAGGTTTCCCTTCAATATTATTCATAAAGAAGAAGTCCACATCGCCTGGTTCGGTCACTTCCATTCCAGGTAGTACGGTGGGGGCATCTTCTGGTTCCATTGGATGTACCAGTTCGGGGCTGATCAGGATGATCAGTTCTGTTTCATCACGAGAAACTGCTTTATTAGAAAACAGTGTACCAACCAGTGGAATGTCTCCAATGAAAGGAACACGGTTCAAGTCACCTCGCTGTTGTTCCTGGAGCAGACCGGCGATTGCCAGTACTTGTCCTTCACGCAAATCAACCGTTGTGGTGACAGCTTGAACATTCACACCCAGCACCCCACCTGATGTTAATGCCGGGTTGACCGTACTGAATGAAGGCGAGACCTGTAATCGAATTCGGTCTTTATCCAGAACAGTAGGCAGGAAGGACAGCTGAGTTCCAAATCCTTTGAATGTTGTCGTAGCAGCTTGTGCACCGCCTACACCGACGACAGTCGGAACGGCAAACTCACCACCAGAGATAAAGTTGGCTGAGCGGCCACTGATAGTGACCAGGTTTGGTTCTGCCAGAATTTTTGCATAACCATTCTGTGCCAGGGCTGAGATAAACAGATCGACATCATTGCTCGTCAAGGAAGCAGTAACGAGACCAGTTCCCCCGTTCCCCAGTTGCTGTGCAACTCCGGAGAATAGCTGAGCCCAGCCGAAGTCTCCCGATTGAACAAGCAAGTCGGTGCTTGCAGTACGGGCTGCGGACCGGTCAATTTGAGCGATACGAACCTTAAGCATAATCTGTTTTTCACCGGGCACTTTCATCATATCGATGACTGTTGCTTCCGGAAGAGTGGCTCCATCCGGGAACGGATCAGCGGCAGTACCATCTGCGAACAGGGAACCGCCTCCCACTCCACCGCCTTGGCCTCCTCCACCTGAACCAGAGTGTGCACGGATAATTGTAATGATTTGTGTTGCTTCCTGTTCATCCCGAGCCTGGCCGCGGACAATCAGTTTGTCTGCAAAGGGGATGAGTTGGATTTTGCTGTTCGGGAAGAACTCATTGATCATTTTCTGGAATTCGCCGTATTCCATGCGACGAAGATCTTCGATGGAATTGTCACCTTCCACTTTTACCTGCACACTCAGGATCTGGGGATTCGCTTCATCACCCAGCCAGAGTGTCATGGTGGTAGTACCGGTTTCTTTTCCGATGACTTCCACTTCCTGTGACCCAAATGCTACCACTTCAATTTTTGAAGGGTCTGCAATGGCTACCCGGAACACGTCCATCTTCATTTTCAAAATCTTTGAATGTCGTTGTTGAACACTGAGTTCTACTTCAGATTCGTAAATCTGGTCAACGAGTTGATGGACTTTCTCTTTGGTTTTAGTGCTGATGACCGGTACGTATTTTTTCTTCGTACCAGGCTTGTAATTATTTGTGTTCAACTTTCCCGGAACAGGAGGAGCTGGCGGGACCTGCGCAGCAATTGGCGATGCTGTGATAGCGACACCGCAGGCAACAGCCAGCATTGTGCGTCTTTTCCATGAGGCATTTATAGACATACTTGTCTCCCAATCCTTTGGTCGTCAATTTTGAGAAATTGGAGTAAGTGATTTATTGAGTAAAGTTCTGTTCGATTAAAACCACGTTCTAACGAACTTTCATCTTAAACTTAGTCCAGGTGTCTGTTCTGTGTTGCCAGCTATTATGTCACCGGGTCAGTGACTTGAATCTCTATCGTTCTCTTTTTTCTGAGTGGCAGTAAGGGGCTGTTCTCAAGAAACAGCTCCCATAGCATCAATCATATCGGTTAGAACTGTACGGAAGGTTGATATAAATTATGTCGTGTTTCCCAATTTACGTATATTTTAAGATTTTGTTGATTTTCTCTATTTTTACTTTACATTTGGTCCATGTCAGGACGAAAACGAGATATGGTGGGAGAATTTGTGCTCTGAAATCAGAGTGAAAATAATTTTTAATGTCCACCATAATGCCTCATCAAAAGTGTTGTTGATACAACGTAAAAATAAAAGGTGGTCTCATGAATGCGAGTTTTGCATTGCTCATCGGTTTAAGTGTCTGGCAGTACGACGGCGAAGTTGTACCAGTCAACTCCGTCAGTGCTCCCGCAACGGTCTCAATGGCATCATGTCAAAATACCTGTACTGCTTCCAACGCTTGTGTATCAGGCGGTTGTAGTACTGGTGATCTCTGTCAGCCTGGGGGACTCTTCGGTCACTGGGGACTGTGGGACAACTGCTACAGCGACAATGGATGCAAATTGAAAAAGCGTAGCTGGTTGTGTTGGAAAACAACAGGTGATATGTACCCACACTATCCTTACCCGCCTGTCTATCATGGATACTATTATTTCCGACCTTATAACTACACAAATATTCTTCGTCAAAAAGGTGAGATTATTGCTCTCGGTGGAAACCCGAAAGCGCCCTACGCTCACAAAATGTTTGATCGAATCTACGAGCAGATCGATTTGACAGCATACGAAGAATTCCCAGCAGACGGTGATGGCGTTCCGACGCTGCAACCAATTCATAATGCCCTTCCCGATCTGGAAGATATTTTGAAAAGCAAATAGTTCTCTCTATTGTGAACTAAGCAGCTGAGAACAGAAATCGAAAAAAATAAAAGATCTGTACCATTGAGTGCAGGTCTTTTTTTATTTCCAGCATGATAACAAACTGCTACTGGCAGCGTGGTTCGCGAATCGAATCCACCGGGAGAATAGTGGTGTCAGTGTCTGAAATAGAATCCGGGAATACTGAATGGGAAATGGGTTCTCGCGAATGGTATTTTTCTTCGGGGATGATCTGGGTGGCATGTCTGTTCTTAACAGGCACTGTGACAATTGCCGATCCCGATTTATGGGGACATACCCTCTACGGATTACGTGCCCTGGAGCAACATGTTCTGGTAGAACGAACTGATCCGTTCTGTTACACCGAGCCAGGCACGATCTGGATTAATCATGAGTGGTTTTCTGAATTGTCATTTGGCTGGCTCTGGATCCAGATGGGAAATACCGGTTTATGGCTCTGGCGTAATTTCTGGCTATGCATGATCCTGATTCCAACCTGGATTGCATTAAGAAAATCCAGGGCAAGCCTCTCTGGTGCCGTCCTGCTACTGGTCTACGGTGCATTCTGTCTGGCACAGTTTGTGGTTTTTGTTCGCCCGCAACTGGTCACTTTTGGTTGTTTCGCATGGACTCTGTTGCTGCTGCGGCATTATGTTGACCGCCCTCAATCAAAGGGAGTATGGTATCTGCCTGTTGTCATGCTCTTCTGGTCGAACTCACATGGAGGTTTTCTGGCGGGTGTTGGTGTCGAAGCCCTGGTGGTCCTGTGGGTGGGATGGGGATATTTTCAAGGCCTCTACCAGAGAAGAGATTTTCTCAGACTGGTAGTGGCTGTTTCAGCAAGCTGGATCGTGACTCTGATTAACCCCTATGGCATTCAACTGCATCAGATGCTCTGGGATCATCTGATTACAACACAGATTGTCCGTGAATGGCAGCCTCTGTGGCAGGCCCGTCAGGCACTGTTGTATTATATTCCGTTTCTACTGATAGCGCTGGCTTTTTTCTGTTCGAGAAAGTGGGAATGGATTGACCTGATGTTGATTGCAGTGGTCGCCTGGCAGGCGGTCAGTCATATCAGGCATGTGGCTTTACTGGCGATTGCCGTAATGATCTTATTACCACGGCCGATCACAGATGCAGTACGAAACCTGTTTCCCATCATCAATCAGCAATGGTCAGGGAGGGCAAGACTGGGATTACGGTCCGTTCTGATCGTAACGATGACACTGGCGATACTGGGGCTGGGGACTCATACCGTAATCCATCTGCAGGAAGAAGGAGTTCCGCCCTGGCAGATTGGTGTCGAAACAGTAAGCAGAGCTCCCGGGATGCCTGTTGCCGCGATTGAAGTCTTAAACAACGAACAACTGGCCGGGAATATTTTGACTGATTATGGCTGGGCACAATATGTGATCTGGCAGACCTTTCCTGCATCCCGTGTTGCCTTTGACGGGCGTTATCGGACGGTCTACTCAGCTCAACTGGAAGAGGAGTTTATAGCGTTCCAGAAGCTGAATCAGAATTCCAGCACCTCGACCCCGCTGCTGGATGAATACCCGACGGAAATTATTCTTCTGCCAAAGTCTCAGCAGACGAATGGTTATCTGAAGAACAGGCGCGACTGGTCACTGATTTATGAAGATGAACAGGCAACACTCTGGGTGAAAGACATTTTCCGGTTTCAGGCAACGCTTGAACGTTCACGAAGGTCGGCAATTCTGAAGCCGGAAATCCCTGAATGGCTCCTTTTTCCAGCGGCCCCTCCTGAAATAGAAACACAGCCTTAAATAATCAGGAACTCATTCCAGAAAATGAATATCGGAGTGAATTTCAGCGACAGAAGTGGGAATCTTACATTGCGTTTGCGGCAGGTCCCGTTGGATTGTCTGAATCGAGTTGAAACAAGATTTCGTTTCCCTCGATATCAACAACCGTTAAAAACTGATCTCCGATCTGTATTGTATCACCAATGGAAAGTTCAACTTCTAAACTTTGAGTTGTCAGATCTGCCACTTAGGAGCCTTTCATCGATAAACAGCGAATATTCACCAGACAACAGGGACCAGTCGGGTACTGACAAGTGTACGCATGGTTCAGGTTGGTTGTCGATGGCTTCAAGGGGGGAGAGATTAGCAGGAGTTCCCGTTTATGGCAATTGGAACCTTTTAAGATCGTTAGTTCCCAGAAAACAACGAAATATATCAGGAGATTCCCGATCTCATAAATCGTACAGATTATAGTTGCAATTGAGGGGTTTCGTGAATTACGATTATAAGAGTTACCATCTTTACCAGTCTTTCTATCTTGTTACCCAGTAATACTTTTTATCTGATTATGTCATTACAAGAAGTCCAATCTACCGCCACCTTATTACCGCTGGAATTCACGCCGATTTTAAAGCGTGCCAGATGGGGCGGGGAGCGTCTGGGTACTCAGTTGCACAAATTAATTGGTGTAGAACAGGATTATGGAGAAAGCTGGGAACTGTCTGACTATCCTGGCGCTCCCACACAGATTGCCAGTGGGGAATTCGCTGGTTGGACATTGTCACAGTTAATTGACAAGAACCCGAAAGCATTATTTGGAGAGGGGAAGAGCTATCCACTGTTCCCCATACTCATCAAGTTTATCGACGCCACCGATCGACTTTCGCTGCAGGTGCATCCGGACGCAGGGCATCTACCCCGATTTGATGCAACGAAGTCGGGTAAATCTGAAGCCTGGGTCATTCTGGATGCAGCGCCAGACAGCTGTATCTATGCGGGTTTGAAGCAGGGGGTCAGCCCAGATCAACTCCGGAAGCATCTGGAACTGGGAACAGTTGAAGATTGTCTGCACAGCTATCCTGTCCGTAAAGGAGACTGTGTTTACATCCCGGCGGGGACTCTGCATGCGATTGGTGAGGGAATATTACTGGCCGAAGTGCAGCAGACAAGTGATGTTACCTATCGGTTATTCGACTGGAACCGTCTGGATCAGTCTGGAAGTCCGCGTCCTGTACACGTCGAGCAGGCAATTGCCTGCATTGATTTTGATCTGGGACCGGTGGATATCTTAGAGCCCGAAAAGCAATTTCGGGCAAATCACCAGATTGAAGAGTTATTAACGTGCGAGCATTTTTCGATTCGGCGGCATTTTTCCCGGGAATCATTTCAACTGGCTTCATTGAATCAGGCCCAGGTCCTGATCGTACTGGAAGGTTCAGGTCAGTTGGATTGCAGTGCAGAAACGTTTGAACTGTTTCAGGGGAAAACGCTACTGGTTCCGGCGGCAGCCTCGGATTGCCAAATTCATGTCGAGACGCCAATTACATTTCTGGAAGTCGTGCCCGCCTGAGACGCAGGTTTGAGAAGGGTTTTGTCAGACGCGCTGATACCGTTTGTAGCCTTCCAGCTCAAAGTCATGCAGGGTGCGTTCCAGCTGTTCTTTCACTTCCTGCAATCGATCTCCGTCCTCTATTTTACGTTCTTGCTCATCAATGACATAAAACACATCCACGACCTGATCAAGGTGCGTGGAAATTTTTGCCATCACCACAGAGAGTCCCATGCGGCTGATGGCGCGAGAGACGATATACAGCAGGCCGGTTCGGTCATGGGCGATCACATCAATGATCGTACAACGCCTGGAAGACTGATTATCGATTTCCACTCGACCCAGATCGAATTCACCACTCAGGCTGGCTGATTCGTGAAAACGCTGATTGTTTAAAAACATGGTTTTGGCGTCACTCTCGCCGATGACAGCTTTGCGGATTTCCGTTTCGATCGTCTCCACACGTGAGCGAGGAACTTTGCTTGCATAATCATGGTCAATCACACGGAAACTGTCGACCACTCCGCCGGATGCACTGGTCGTAATCTGTGCTGAAATGATTTCCATTCGCCGCGAAGTAAATACACTGACCATACGATGAAAACAGGATTGTGAATACAGGGCCGAAGCGATCACATGATAGTTAACTGTAGCAGTTTCCGGTTCAAATTCTCCTTCGACAACTATCTGGTCTGAAGGGAGGTCTCGCAGAATCTCAATGTCGGCCGCAATGCGTTGGGGCGAAGTGACCAGTAGATAATGAGGAGAGAAGGAATTGAACAGTTCTGTGAACCAGCCTTCTTCCTGTTCTGCTTCATGGTCCAGCAGTTGAGGCAGATTCAAATAACTGCGCACCTGTTGTTTGACGCGCGAGAGGCGCTGGTCGCGATTGTAACGTGAATGTTTCCCACCCAGCAGCAGCATGGTCCGTTCATAAAGATCTGCCAGCAGCTCGGATTTCCAGTCGGTAAATACTCCCGGGCCCACAGCGGTGATGTCCGCTGCCGTCAGTACATACAGCATCCGTAATTTTTCGGGACTGCCGACTTTCTGGCTGAAGGCAAACAGGATGTCCGGATCAGAAATATCGCGCCGAAAAGCCAGGTGTGCCATATTTAAATGTTCAAAGACCAGGAAGACCAGCAGTTTTTGTTCTTCCTCTTTCAAACCCAGCCGCACCGCGGTGTCCGTAGCAATCATCGCTCCCATTTTACAGTGATCTTCACCGTAGCCTTTACCAATATCATGCAGCAGAATCGCCAGGTTGAGAATATCCTTTTTCTCGATATGACGATACGAACTGCCGAGACTTGAGTCATCGGTAGAATATGTTTCAGAGGCTTCGATGGCGCGGAAGGTGTGTTCGTCTACCGTGTAACTGTGGTACTGATTAAATTGTAACAGGCAATAAGCGTGTTTCATGTAAGGGATCAGTAAATTCAAAATCCCGGTTTCAGACATGGTCCTCAGGGTAGTGCCCAGATTCGTACTGCGATCCAGAATGGCACGAAACAGATCGATCGTCCGGTTGGAAACTGTCGGTGGCAGGGTGAGCGCTGCTTCCCGGATGGCATCAAGTAGATCAGGGGCAATTGAAATTCCATACAGTGAAGCTGTATCAAACAGTTTGAGGATGTCTTCCAGACTGTTACAGACTTGAGCGCGATATCTGGGGATCACATCAACGTGATCAGGAGCGATTTTGAGAATGGAGTCGGATCGGTGTGTCATCAGGAAGTCATAGATGCGCGAGAGCAGGGGCTGAGGCCGATGCGTTTTGATGAACCGTTCGGTGATCTCTGCGACTGCTTTACTGTGCTTGAAATATTCCTGCATCAGCAATTCAACGGGGCGTTGCCCGTTTGTACCTGCTATCTGACGTTGTTCAGCCATCCAGAGTTGAGTGTCTTTGGTAAACAGATCCTGCTGGCGACCAGCCTCGTAATGCAGCTGAATGCGTACTTTGAGCAGATAGTCGCGGGCATTCTTCAGTGTTCTGACATCTCGACTGTTGATCCGCCCGTCGAGTCGCAGCATATCAAGATTCGCGGTTCCATAGCGGGCGAAGCCTGTCCAGCGCAGGAGGTGAATATCGCGTAGTCCGCCCGGAGAGCGTTTGATATCCGGTTCCAGTTGCATGACCGCGCCGCCATGCTGTTTGCGTTCCTGCCAGCGTGCTTCGACACACTGATCGAAGAACACCCTTCTGCGAAATAAAATGACGTGACGATAGAATGCCCGGATCAGCTGTTCGGCGAGATGTTCATCTCCCCAGATGGCACGGGCTTCAATCATCGCGGTGGCAAATTCGGGTTCGGTGCGCGCCATTTTGACCGAGTCGGCAATGGTTCTCAGGCTGTGTCCCAGTTTCAAGCCGGCATCCCAGCAGTTGCGAACAATGTCCCCTACAAACTCCGCGAATTCTTCATCAACCTGATTCCGATACAGGAACAGCAGGTCCACATCAGAGTAGGGGGCCATCAGTCCGCGTCCGGAACCACCAATGACGAGAATGGAGCAGTTTTGAATTAGTAACTTCTGGCGGTGTTCAGGAAGTTGCAGAAACTGATCCTGGATGATCTGGAGCAGCAACTGTTCGATCGATTCGGCGATCGCTGTAGCGATCTGCAAACCGCTGGCACCATGGCGCAACAGTTCTTTACCTCGTAAACGGGCTTGCTCTACCTTCGTGCGATAGACAACAAATTGTTGTGCATTGCAGGAAGTCGACGTGTGTGACATCATCAATTCCAGGCTGAAACGAACGCGAACAAAAGAAGCCCGGATTCAAGACAGAGCATCTTGCAGGAAATCATCTTCAGAATCAGACCGCTTCCGGACCAGTTTCTCCCGTACGGATTCGAATGACTTCATCGAGAGCGGTAATGAAAATTTTCCCGTCACCAATCTGACCGGTACGTGCAACCTGTGTGATCGTTTCAACGGCCTGGGGGACCATTTCCTCCTGGACCACAATCTCGAGTTTCACTTTCGGAAGAAAGTCAACGATATATTCATTGCCTCGATAGGTTTCCTTGTGGCCACGTTGGCGACCAAAACCACGGACTTCACTGACAGTCATTCCACTAATGCCAATTTCAGAAATCGCATTTTTGACTTCTTCAAGTTTATAATGGCGAATGATTGCCTCAATTTTTTTCATTTAAAGCTCTTTCGAAAACCGTAATTTCAGTCAGCCAGACCGACGTAAAGCAAAAGGGGCAAAAGCACGCCCCTCGCTTTACCGTCGTTTGTTAAAGTGCAGTATCTCCAGCTTCTCCTGTGCGGATCCGGATAATATCTTCGATTGGTAAAACGAAGATCTTTCCATCGCCGATCTGGCCGGTGCGTGCTGATTCAAGGATTGTATCAACAACGGCTTTCACCTGATCATCGGGAACGATGACTTCCATTTTGGCTTTCGGTAGAAAATCCACGGTGTATTCTGCACCACGGTACTGTTCTTTGTGGCCTTTCTGGCGACCAAAACCACGTACTTCAGACACTGTCATGCCCTGTACACCAATTTCTGTCAGAGCATCTTTAACTTCTTCCAGTTTGAAATGTCTGATGACAGCTTCCACTTTTTTCATCGGAATCATACTCCCAGAAAAATGCCCGGTTTTCTTCCAGCGCTTTCAGAAACCCAGACGACTATCACACTTACGATATTATATCGCATTTGTCGGAAAATCTCGATACCGCAAATTGATTTCCCTGAAAAAACAATCAGAACTATTGGCCTGACAGGCCTTTCGGACCGAAATTCCTGAAAATGAGAACGAGAGTCGGCCTGAAGCCGACTCTCGATTCCCCGTTATTACAGGAAGATATATCCTTCTTCTCCATGTTGACTCAAATCGAGCCCTTGAATTTCACCATCTTTACTGACCCGCAGACCCATGGTCAGGTCGATCAGCTTCAGAATAATAATGGTTCCCACCACTGAAATGACGATCGCAGCACCCACGCTGACAAACTGATTGATCAACTGCTGCGAATTTCCTTCCAGGAGACCGGAACCTTCTGCATCTCCCGTAATGGCTTTGGTCGCAAAGACCCCGGTGAGGATGGCCCCCACGGTTCCCCCGACGCCATGCACGCCAAAGGCATCCAGGGAGTCATCGTATTTAAACTTGGATTTCAAAGTAGTACAGGCAAAATAGCAGGCAAAACCGGCGATCAGTCCGAGAATAATTCCCGACAGAGGTGTAACCGTACCACAGGCAGGTGTGATACAGACCAGTCCTGCTACTGCCCCGGAGCAAGCTCCCAGAATACTGGGTTTGCCGTTGAAGTACCATTCTGCCACCGCCCAGGCCAAAACTCCAGCCGCTGCAGCAAGATGAGTCGAAACGAAGGCATTTACGGCTGCCGGGTTAGAACCTACGGCGCTCCCGGCATTGAAGCCGAACCAGCCGACCCACAGCATAGTGGCACCGATGAAGGTATAGGTCAGGTTATGTGGCGGCATGGGTTCCTGTCCGTATCCCAGGCGTTTTCCTAATAGAATCGCACAGACCAGGGCTGAGAATCCGGAGCTGATGTGTACTACTGTCCCTCCGGCAAAATCAAACGCTGGGTACAATGCATTATCATTCCATTCACACAACCAGCCGGTATCTGACCAGACCCAGTGAGCAATAGGGCAGTAAACCAGGGTTCCCCAGAGGATGGAGAAAACCACCATCGAGCTGAATTTCATTCGCTCTGCAAAAGCCCCACAGATCAGGGCGGGGGTAATAATGAAGAACATCATCTGGAAGACCATGAATAGTGATTTGGGAATCGATCCATTCGCCGGGATCACCACTGCACCATCTTGCCAGGAGGGGATGACACCTTTAAGCAGGATATGATCGAAACCACCTACAAAACCACCCAGGATATCTGACCCAAAGGCAAGGCTATAACCCCAGAGTGCCCAGATGACAGACATAAGTCCCATCAGGAACACACACTGCATCATGACTCCCAGAATATTCTTCTTGCGAACCAGGCCACCATAAAAGAGTGCCAGGCCGGGGGCCGTCATCATCAGGACTAAAGCCGAGGCCACCATCATCCAGGCGATGTCAGCGCTGTTGAATTCAGTCGCTGCCTCTTCCTGGGCTGGTGCTTCCGCACCGGAGCCAAGAGCATGCGCAGGAGCAGTTTCGTCCGCGAAAAGCGGTCCCGTTCCTGATAAACTCATGAAAATTGTTAAAAAAGTACAGTACGTAATCTGTCTGTAGACTCTCCTCATTACGAAGGCCTTTCCGAGCGCGAAAAAATTGTCAAAGCAGTGAGCGAGCGCTTTGGTTCTCTGAATTGATCGGACGATCTGCAAAGTGGATGAATCGCTTCAGATGATTGTGCGAGCAAGCAGTTTCATCTAAATTGATTTTTTCATCGAACCGCAATTGCGATTCGATGGATCAGACTTCACCATATCCTTCATCCAGCATGATCTTACGGTCAAATCAGTTAACGCGCCAGTCTACCAAAGCCCTGCAGCAAAATCACCCATGAACGAGCGGGTTTTGTTCAGGATTGGTTAAGATCTGATGAGAGTGAGAATAGGACAATTGAATAGTATATATTTGCCTGGAATCTTGTTTTTAGCGGGGGCCGTTATTGGTCTGCTGGTGAATGCCTGGGTGCGGTTAATGACTCTCAAGCCGGTCATTCGACCCCTGACGCGCTGCGAGTCCTGTGGAGCGCGCGTTCGCTTCTGGAAGTTGATTCCCGTGCTCCGCTGGCTACCATTTCAAAATCAGTGTCGAGAGTGTGCTGCACGACTGCCACGTTCAGAAGTTCTGCTGGAAATTGCAACCGGGGGGCTGTTCGTGCTGTTTTATGTTATGGCTGTGCAGTTGCGCTGCCTGGAAGTCCCCTCAGTTCGACCGTCCGGGGAGATGCTGGAATGGCGGCTGCTCTATTTGTACGTTTTACTGACGCTATTGGTCGCTGCGACCTCGATCGACTTTCGCGAATATCTGATCCCAGATCAGATAACCTTTCCCGGAATGCTGATTGGTGTGCTCGGTGCCACGATTGCCGGTCACCTGCAGATTATTCATCTGTGGGTGGACTGGAATCAGGCGGTTCCGGGACTGACCGGACCTTATATACCGGAATGGATCAAAGCCCATTCACACTGGCATGGATTGAGCTGGAGCCTGGCGGGATTGATGGTGGGGGGCGGTCTCACCTGGGGACTGCGACTGGTGTCATCGGTATTACTGGGGCAGGAAGCGCTGGGCTTGGGTGATGTGACATTGATGGCGATGGTGGGCAGTTTTCTGGGCTGGCAGGTGATTCTGCCGATCCTGCTGCTGGCTCCGCTCTGTGGAATTTTGATCGGCTTTCTCACGCGGGTGATGTCCGGGAAAACCTATCTGCCATACGGGCCTTATTTGTGCGCTGCCACGTTGATAGTGCTGATGGGCTGGAAATGGTTCTGGCTGGCGGAATGGCCGGCGAGTGCCGCCGGGGCAGCTCCCGAATTTTCCATTCGTAAATTATACGGCGATGCTCTGGGGCTGGTGATGATCGGTGGGATTGCTCTGGGCGCACTGATCCTGTTGCTGGTTCTGCTACGAATCTACAGAGCAATTCCTGTGAAACGACGCTAAGTCAGTGTGAGGCAGGGCAGGGGGCCGGGGCAGGAACCAATCGCCTGGATGATCAGATCAGATCCAGTTTTTTATGGCGACGCTGAGGAGGCCGGGAACACTCATCACAAATGCCGTAGACCTCAAGGCGATGCTCGTTCATGCGGAAGTTAATTTGATCCGCGAGCTTTTCCAGGATTTCCGCTATATCGTCATTCTGGAACTCAAACAGCTCCCCACAGCTTTTACAGATAAAATGATCGTGCTGTGGATAGCCGTAGTCGTGCTCGAATACATCCCGGTCGTTGGTCCGGGCGACTTTTCGCAGCAGACCTGCATCTTCCAGCCAGCCTAACGTGCGATAGACGGTAGAACGGCTGACACGACGTCCGGTTTTCTGCAGCTTCATCCGCTCGACCAGTTGGTCAGCATCGAAATGTTCGTGGGAAGAGAAAACTTCAGCAACAATCAACTCACGTTCCTGAGTCAATCTCATTCCCTTTGTGGCCAGGTACTCTCTGAATTTCTCCGTGGGAGACACAGCGATTTCCAGGCTTTCAAAATTGAGCACTGTTGATCTCTTCCTCTTCTAAAGTCGTCAGGTACGCGGATTATTCTGATTCAGGTTGATAAAAATCGCGGTCATTGTTACGTCCTACTTTTCGCAGCATTCCGGCTTCTTCCAGCCAACCAATTGTGCGGTATACAGTTGAGCGGCTGACGCGGCGCCCGACGCCTGGATCTGCCATTCGCTCAACCAACTGGTCTGCGTCGAACTGTTCGTGGGATGAGAAAACTTCAGCAACGATGATTTCTCGTTCCTGAGTCAATCTTATACCCTGGGAGGCCAGGTACTCTCTGAATTTCTCAACAGGAGACATAGCGATTTCCAGGCTTTCAAAATGGAGCACGGTCTATCTCTTTCTCATCTAATTTCTCTACTACGACTAAGACGTGGTTTAATCAGAATCAGAGATCTGATCCAGCATACGGCTCAAAGCTGCATCCAGCTTTTCATCCGTATCATAAGTTCCGTCGTCAATAGCCGCCTTGATTTGTGCTAACCGCTCTGCACGCATATCGGAGTTGTTCGTCATTTCGTCCAGCATTCGACCGGCAGAAGAAATCTCTAATTCATCCTGAGGAGAAGAGATTGGCTTCGAAGCAGGTGTCTGATTGATGTTGGTGTTGCTCGGACCGGTCTGCTTACTGATAGGCAGAGATCCGGAAATAGAACTGGTGCCGTTAACATCCATGGCGGCATTCCCCCTGTCACGTGGTTCTGAACCTGTCGGGGTAGAATTCTCCCGACCATTAGTTACTGTATGTGGTTCATGATATCGTAAGACGGGGGATCGATTCAACTGGTAGTCTGCAGTCATGGCCAATTCTTTCATTGAATTCACTGAATTTCCAGTGTTTTTGCCACTTAATGAAGCAAAAGAACACCTGTTTTCAGGTTGTCATCAATATTGAATGTAGAATGGCTTCCTGCACATCCTCCAGCTCAATGGAGTAAAAACGAGATATAGGCTTAATGGTAAGACATGTTCCTATGTCTTTACGGCCTCAATCGTTGAGGGGAGTCTGAACCTTAATTGCATCGACTGACCCGTTGTCAAAAGTTTAATTTCTGATACGGAAATCGTTCGAACCTGACAGGACTCGATTGCTGGTATCGATTATGCCGATTATGCGAGGCAGGAAAATCAGCCTGTATCAGGTATGATTTCTGTCGCAGTTAAGTCTTTTCACAGAAACGGTTTTTTGTAACCAATCAGCCACGAGCATATGGGCCGGTCGCGATTCCCTGGTATTGAGCGAGACCTGCCTGCAGCGCGGCACGGACAGCGGCGGGAACCTGTTCAATCTGGGCGCGGCTGATGTCCAGATGCGTGCAGGCTCGCAGCGTGGAATTGCCCATGGCTCCAATTCCAACACCTTCTTTTTTGAGGGCGGCTGCCAGTTGCATCGCATTTCCCAGCTCCGTGTGTACATCAAAGAAGACGAGGTTGGTCTCGGTTTCTTCAGGATTGATGGAGATTCCTTCAATCTCAGCCAGTTGCTCAGCGAGAAAGCGGGCGTTGTCATGATCTTCCTGCAGACGTTCGATATTATTTTCCAAGGCATAAATGCACGCTGCTGCCACGATACCGGCCTGCCTTAAAGCGCCGCCGAATATTTTGCGTGAGCGGCGGGCGTGGGTAATTGCTTCCTGCGAACCGACCAGGATCGACCCCATCGGGCACCCCAGTCCTTTGGAAAAACAGATCGAGATCGTATCCAGCGGGGCGCAGATCTCTTTCATTGAATAGCCCCCGGCGATACAGGCATTAAAAATTCGTGCGCCGTCCATGTGAGTATTCAAGCCGTTCGCGTGCGCCCAGTCGCAGATTTCAGTGAGTTGATCGAGAGGGTAGTAGTGCCCGCCACCTGCATTGGTGGTGTTTTCTACGCATAAGAGCTTAGTGCGTGTCAGGTGCTGATCATTGGCGCGAATTTTTCCACGGAGACCTTCCACGGTCAACATGCCTTTTTCACCAGTCAAGGTACGACAACTGACACCACTGAGAATTGCGGGAGCGCCCCCTTCGAAGATGGCGATGTGTCCGAGTTCGTGAATCAGCAATTCATCGCCGGGCAGGCAGTGAGCGCGCAGGCCCATCTGATTGGATTGTGTTCCCGAGCAGGCAAAGACGGCTGCTTCCTTGCCGAGCAGTTCGCAGATCATGGCTTCAAGCCGATTGACAGTCGGGTCTTCCCCATTCATGTCATCGCCCAGCTCTGCAGAAATCATGGCCTGCAGCATTTCCGGGGTTGGTTTGGTTTTTGTGTCACTACGAAGATCGATGAAAGACGAACTGTCTGAATCCACGGCTGGTTTCCTTGTCATTCGTTGCGGTTATGCTGTATTGAGTGCTGTGATATCAGAAGCGAACAGAAAATGATCTCTCCTGAGTTCAGGTTTTGGGAGCGGCTATCTGCAGGTCGTTGATGGAAAGAAAACTGTTGAGGCTGCCTGAGCGAAAGCCCTGCAGATCGAGTGTGACATTCCGAAAGCCAAGCTGCAGGAAATAATCAGAAATCTGTGTCAGCGCGGCTGGAGTGGTCAGTTTGGGGATCTCGTGCAGAGGAACTTCAATGCGGGCCAGTTCGTTGGGCTCCAGTCGGACCCGGAGTTCCCGAATCTTGAATTGATTACGCAGGAACTGTTCACCCTGATCGATCCGCTGAACCCGTTCTTCTGTAACTTCCACTCCGTAAGCGATGCGACTGGACAGGCAGGGGTGTGCGGGTTTATCCCAGATCGGGAGTTCCCAGTGCCGGGCGAGTGCACGAACATCATCTTTTGTGAACTCTGCTTCGATCAGAGGGCTGCGTACATTATAGTTTGTCGCCGCCTGCATTCCAGGGCGATGATCGCCACGGTCATCCAGGTTGGCGCCGTTGACGATGGTGGCGGTTTCCCATTCTGTTCCCGCAATCGACTGACTGAGGATCTGGTACAATTCTGTTTTACAGAAAAAGCAGCGGTTGGGGGCATTGGCCCGGTACTCTGCTGTTGCAAATTCGGATGTAGAAACCAGGCGATGCGGAATACCAATCAGTTCGGCCAGGTGAATCGCTTCTTCTTTTTCACCGGAGGCCAGGCTGGGGCTGACCGCAGTGGTCGCGAGTGCATGATCGCCGCGCGCCAGAAAAGCAGCCTGTGCGACGACAGTACTGTCTACGCCAGCAGAAAAAGCGACAATAATCCGGTCCATGCTCGCCAGGATTTCCGTCAGGCGTGTGGATTTTCGGGATAATTCTGCGGTCAGAGACATAGTCAAAAGAGAAGAATATATATGAGGTTATCAGGAATTCGTGTCAATGATCCCTATTATAGTCAACCCGGGGCGGCATTGTCGTGGAACTTCAGGCTAAATTTGTGGATTCCCCGTCAAGAGAGCTAAAAAGGAACGAATCCGCTGGAGAGAAGGGAGGTTCTGTTGGTAGGGAAATTTACAGACTGTCTCTGGATCTGGGAATCATCGCATTCAGATCTTTTTTCTCATTCCCGGGACGATTATACTGAAAACAATGAAAACGGAGTACAGTATCAATCTGGATGCACCAGTGAGGTGCTGACTTTGATAATACAGATGTCTGATTGAACGAATGAATCATCATTCGGAAGAGAGTCTCCCGCGTCCTCGTCTCTACGGCGGAGCAGGGGAGTCGCGTTACCTTACGCAATCTATCCTAATTCAAAATTAAGAGGAAAGTTATGTCTTATCGGTCCGTTCAGATTACTCGATTCCTCCTGGCTCTGATTCTGTTCTCCGGAATCCTCACTGCCACAAGCCAGGCGGCGAAGCTGACTCCTGCGCAGCGCAAGGAACTGGCTTCGATCAAACGGAACCTGGGTAAAGCCGCAACGTTGATTCGTCAAAAAAAATATGACGAAGCAAAAACATTGACCGATGAAGAAGAAGCAAAGCTGGATAAGCTGGCTTTGGATGCAATGATCCCGGAAACCGATCCAGTTATGGTCAGTACCAAACGACTGATTGGTTTACGTCGTACTGTTCTGGAAAAAGCCATGGGAGGAGGCGGTGCTCCGGGGGCCAATAAAGGAATCAGTTTTGAATCACAGATCGCGCCCATTCTGAATGAGAAATGTGTGGACTGCCATGGAGCACAACGGGCGAGTGCGAATCTGAAATTGAATACATTCGCAGATATGCGGAAAGGCGGACGGAGTGGCTTGCTGCTGGTACCGGGAAATCCGAATACAAGTTTGATGGCTCTGAAATTGATTGCTCCCGATAATCAGCGGATGCCGAAAAATGCACCCGCTCTGGAACAGGATCAGATTAAATTGATTGCGAATTGGATTAAGGAAGGAGCCCGCTTTGATGGCGAGAAAGAGACAGACCCCATTGGCGCCTCGGCGAAAGCGAAAAAGAACCCTGTGAAAGTTGTGATGGCGACGGGAAATGAAAAAATTTCCTTCATGAACGACCTTGCTCCCTGGATGCTGGATTACTGTATGCGATGTCACAGCGGGAATAATCCGGCCAGTGGATTCTCAGTCGTGACCTTTGAAGATATTCTGCGTGGCGGCGATACCGGTGAAGTAATCGTGCCTGGAAAACCGGACGACAGTCGTTTATGGCATCTGGTGGGTTTACAGGATCCAATCAAAATGCCACAGGGACAGGCTTTGCTTAAACCCAAAAATGCCAGTGATCTGAAAACCTGGATCGAAGAAGGTGCCAAATTCGACGGTAAAAATCCCAAAGGCAACCTGCGGGAAATGGTGCCGACAGAAGATGAGAAACGGATGGCAGAACTGGCGACCCTTTCGCCGGAAAAATTTGCTGATCTGCGACGGGAAGCACTGGAGCCTGTCTGGAAACGTGCATTAAATAACGAGAAGCCGGAATTGCTCGAGACCGACGAATTTATTTTCTATGGAAATGTGAGTTCCGATCGACTGAAGCAGATTAGTGGCTGGGCAGAAACACAGGCAGATGGTTTACGAAAACTGTTTAATGAAAAACAGAAGCCACTCTGGCGAGGCAAGCTGGCGGTCTATGTGATCAAAGACCGGTTCGGTTATTCGGAATTCAACCAGACTATTGAAGACCGCCGGGTCGACCCTGCAACAACCTGGCACTCCAAAGTTACACCAACTTACCTGGAAGCCTATCTGGTTTTGCAGGATGTTGGCGATGAGGCGACCGTGAATTCACCGGGTCTGCAAACGAATGTAGTTGCGGGAGTGACCAATGCAGCGATTCAAAGGGGAGAAGGGGATGTGCCGATGTGGTTGTCCCGTGGACTGGGAATGCTGCTGGCAGCGAATGGCTCAGTCGGCCAAAAGTACTTCGAGTCATTACGACAGGAAGCACTCGATGCGGCCCCTAAAATGACACGACCGGAAGACCTGGTTGCAGAGGGGACTTTTTCACCGTCTGAAACGACGGCAATCGGTTTTACGCTGGTCGAATTTCTGATAAACAATGGGGGCGCGCAAAAGATGGCGCTGCTGTTGAAGGAATTCAAAGCAGGAACCGCAGCTCCTGCAGCACTGCAGAAAGTCTACAGGACAAACCTGCGGGCACTGGTGACAGCGTATGCCAGGACTCTGCGCCCCGGTAAGTTGAATTAAGTTTCCCGTGAATCGGAATCAGACAGAAAAGCAGGGGGCCGCGTTTCCTGTTTTTGGAAATGCGGGGCAGCCCTGTGATTCTGCAGTCAGTCCGCTATAATCAACCGCCTTGAATGTCACGTTTTGAAGAGTATGACCAGGGCTCGTTATACCCATGATGGATGTAAATATTATTGGCGGCGGAGTGATCGGGCTTTCGATCGCTTACGAACTGGTGAACCAGGGGCTGACTGTCGCTGTCTTTGATCGTCAGCAGTTCGGCCAGGAGGCCTCCTGGGCTGGCGCCGGCATGCTGCCTCCCGCAAATATTGAGTGCGTTACAACTCCCGCAGGACAACTCCGCGCCGCCAGCCAGCCGTTGTGGCCCGCGTGGTCGCGTCGTCTGCAAGAGGAATCGGGGATTGATAATGGCTATCTGATCTGTGGTGGTTTGCATCTGTCTCTGTCTGAAGATGTCGCAGACTGGCAGAGTTATGTAGAGGACTGGCACAAAACGGGTACCGTCGTTGAAGAACTCGACTCTGTTTCCTTGCGCGAACGGGCACCGTTTTTGAGTGAGCAGATCCAGGCCGGTTTCTATCTGCCTGAAATGGGTCAGGTTCGGAATCCGAGACATATGAAAGCGCTGTTGTCTGCATGTGCTCATCAAGGAGTTGTGATGCATGCAGGAGCTCCCGTCGTCGGATTTGAAACCCAAGGTGAAAAGATATCGGGAATTCAAACACCTTCCGGAGTCCACCGTGCAGGGCAAACGGTAATCGCGGGAGGGGCCTGGACGCCTGAAGTTCTCAGCAGACTGGGGCTTCAATGTGAGCTGGTCCCCGTGCAGGGACAGATTGTATTACTGTCGATGAAACATCTACCGTTTCGCCAGGTGATCGAATCGGGGCGCCGCTATCTTGTGCCCCGCAGTGATGGGAAAATTCTGATCGGCTCTACAGAGAAACATGCGGGCTTCAATAAAGAGAATACGGCAGAGGGAGTGGCGGGGTTGATTGCATTCGCGCAGTCTGTCGTGCCAGGCTTAAAGGACGCGACATTCGAACGCGCCTGGGCGGGCTTACGACCAAAGTCAATTGATGGTCTGCCTTACCTGGGGCGCGTCGATGGTTATCAGAATCTGATCATGGCCGCCGGACATTACCGGGATGGCTTACAGCTTTCACCGATCACCGCGAAGCTGATTCGACAATTAATCTGTGAAGAAGAATTGTCGATCTCCCTGGAGCCGTTTTCCTGCCAGCGCGGCATTGATATCGATTGAGTCACATCCACGAGGAGAGATTGCTTTGAGAGCTGTAGTGCAAAGAGTGTCCCGTGCGAGTGTGACGGTGAATGGCGAGATTACGGGAGAAATCGAGCAGGGGTTTCTGGTCTTGCTGGGCGTGGAGCCGGAGGATACGCAGGATGACGTGATTTATCTGGCTCAGAAGGTCGGCGGTCTGCGTGTGTTTGAAGATGCGGACGGAAAAATGAACCTGGCGTTATCCGATGTGAACGGTAAAATGCTGGTTGTGAGTCAATTCACTCTGCTGGGAGACTGTCGCAAGGGGCGTCGGCCCAGTTTCGTGAATGCAGCGCGACCCGAACAGGCCAATGAACTCTATCAGAGTTTTGTAGCGGAAGTTCGCGGTCAAGGCATCCCGGTCGAAACGGGGCGTTTTCAGGAACACATGGATGTGGAACTGGTCAACGATGGGCCCATCACGCTGCTGCTGGACAGTAAGAAACTGTTTTAAACACTCGACTCCCGATCAAAGGTAGTTCGTATGGCGCTGTGTCAAAAGATGCTCGCTGTTCTGATCAGTGTGGCCGCCGTAATGGTCCTGTGTGGTGCTCCCGATACTCTCACGCGATCTCTGGGTGAAGAGACGGTAATTGCGATCTCTGTTTTTGGTTTTTTTGTGATCCTGTTAAGCACTTCGACACTGCTGCTGGTTTATTCCGTCAGCCAGATGATTGCGATCGGCTTTAAATGCGGCCGCACCCAGATAAAATCGAAACCAGATAAGCAAAATTCTGACGGATGACCCCTGCTTTTCTATTTTGAAAATTCACCCTCGTTTATCTTTACCACTGAATTTTCAGACCCAAAATCTGGGCTTTCCGCAGTGCTCAATTTTGGCCTATAATCCCCTTCCCTTGAAATGATGAAAAATCGGGGGAGTGCAAGCAGGGGAGTGGGCCAGCTCCGAAATTTCTCATGGACGGACCGAAATAGACAGGATGTCGCGATGTGGTTTGATTTGCTGATAGTGGGGATTCTTCTTTATGCTGTCTGGAAAGGTGCCTCCAAAGGCGTCGTCTGGCAACTGGCCGCGATTGCAGCGCTGGTGCTCTGCTTTGCGTTTGCAGAATCCCTGTCTCTACAATTGGCTCCGCTCATTAATGTGAAGCCACCACTCAATCGCTGGATCGCGATGCTGGTCATCTACATTGCATTCTCGTTTATTTCGTTTACGCTGGCGCGGAGCTTGAAGACCGCCATCGATTCCTTGAAATTCAATGAGTTCGATCGCCATCTGGGTGCTGTATTGGGACTGCTGAAAGGCGTTCTGTTTTCTTTGTTCCTGACATTCTTTCTGATTACCATATCGGAATCTGCCCGGGCGACCGTATTGGAGTCGCGCAGTGGTTATGCAGCGGCAGTGATTCTGAATGAAATGGCACCTGTGATGCCGGAAGAGTTGCATCATATTCTGGATACATGCCTGGCTAAACTGGATCACCCGGGAATCGATCTGCATGATCATGATGATGATCTATTCGGTGATGGCCACGACCATGAACAGCAAAACGATTACAATCCATTTCCTGCCGGTTCAAATGATCTTCCCAATCCCTTTTTTGAAAAATCAGGGAATGGCGGTCCTGACGTCAGAACCACAAAACAGGATTCATTATTGAAAGAGATTCTGAAGAGTATTCCCAGCTATCTGAAAAGTGAGCTGGAGGATAAGGTGATCGAAGCTTATAACGCGACTGCTCCCGAGGATCGGGAAAAGTTCGCCAGGGAGCTGCAGTCGCGGATTCCCGGTGTGTTGAGAAGTGTGACAAACAGCTGGCAGGATGGTCAGCCTCAGAAGACATCGCAACCGGCTGACAGTTCGCTGTTTGATGCCAATGGGGGACAGGCTGCTTCAGGAATACAAGGCGTCACTCAGGAGCGAACAAAACTACTGCGGGACATTGCCGCCATCTATTCTGATTACCCGGAAGCACAGAACTCTCTGATTGAAGAATTCGAATCCACGCTGACGGGGTTGCCAGATCAGGTGGTCCTGGCTGCTTTGCGAGACTGGCGGGCAGACCTGTTATTGAACGGGGGAGACCCCGATCCGAAAACGGATGTCACGACGCCATTGGATACACGGGTTCTGCGTCAGTTGGAACTGCAGCAAGTGCCTCTGAATTCACTGGGATCTGCGTTACAGGATCGGATGCGTGATGCACAGCGCAGATGAAATACGGAAGCGAAGTTCGAGTCTGTTTTCAGTTGCAATGTGATGCAGAAGCAGAGTTACTATGAGAGTCAGGTAGAGCTCGGTTTCAAATAGAACGTTGAGTGAGAGAGCAGAATCAGGGAAATCGCAAACCCTGTAAAAACAGGCCTTAAATCACGCCGAACTTAACATAACGGACATTATCGGACGTTCGTGGTGGGGTGCTTTATGGGGGTTTCCCTGTGTTGTCTCTCCTCTCATGCTTTGAATCGCGTGGTTTAAAAACGGTAAGTGAAACGGGGCCGCTGCTCTCTTGCGGAGGTCCGCTTTGCAGCAGGTTTGATCTCCGTCAGCCGCCACACTTCAACGCGATCCAGACGAGCCGATCCTGGTATTGATTTATGCTGCTGTTGCTCGCTCTGAGTATGCTGAAACGTGCGTCGAAATCGCGTCTTGAAACAGGCCCGTTTCCATGCCCCGATGCGAGTTCTCTGGCCGGGTCTGAACTGCGATTTTCGTGTCTCCATTTCCCCGGGTATCTGACGCGACTGGTCGGCGATTGCGATCGTGAATTCGTTTCCGGTGACATCAACTTCACGGAGAGCAGGTTCCCCGAACTCCTTGCGCAGAAATGCGTCTCTGAGGGCCTCGATTCGGATTTGTGACACTTGCATCGCGTTTTCCTTTTCAGCTCACTGACGGGCCTCTGAGAGGTCGGCTTCTTTCAGCGCGCACAAAAACATATTTTCACCAGCATTGAATGAAAACGGTGACGCCATCCGCAATCGCGTTCGCGAAACGTCTGCTCAAAGCATAGCATCCAAACGGCCCGCTGACGGGTTGAGAGTGGAAGAACTTTGTCTGGCCGCGGCTGGATGTAGGCGAAGAGTGGTGCACACGTTATTGAGATTCTTAGGACGGCAAGGGTACGGATTGTTGAGAAAAGAATCACTCACGCTCTTCAGTCAAAATGCTTTTGCCATTTCACCGGTCACAAAAAAAGCGTACGTCCGTTGGTGGTTCCTTTCTGGAATTCCACGGGCGTACGCTTGATGTTTGAATTGTGTTGCAGAGACTGCAGTGGAACTACGCGGTTTCTGCTTCCAGTGTCTCGTGGAACTTGCCGATCTTACGGAACTTCTCGTAGCGCTGGTCGACGAGTTGATCTTTAGGGACGCCTGTCAGTTGCTTCAGGTTGGCAGATAAGGATGCCTTCAATGCGGCCGCCATCTGGCGATGATCTCGATGGGCACCCCCCAGTGGTTCGGGAATGACTTCGTCAATGATGCCGAGTTCGAGCAGGTTCTTACTGGTGAATTTGAGTGCGTTAGCAGCTTCGTTCGCGAATTTGTGATCCTTCCATAAGATGCCGGCACAGCCTTCGGGAGTGATCACTGAGTAGTAGGCATACTGCAGGACGGAGATGTGATCGCCTACGCCGATTCCGATTGCGCCCCCGGACCCTCCTTCGCCGATCACGACGCAGATGATGGGGGTTTTCAACAGTGACATTTCTCTGAGGTTAATCGCAATGTTGTAGGAGATACCCTGTTCTTCGGCCTTGATGCCCGGGTAAGCACCGGGGGTGTCAATCAGGCAGATAATGGGGATCCCGAATTTTTCCGCCATCTTCATTTTGGAAAGGGCTTTGCGATAGCCTTCCGGATGCGCACAACCGTAGAAGCATTCGGTGCGCTCTTTTAATGTGCGTCCTTTCTGCTGTCCGACAAACATGACTTTTTGTCCGTCCAGTTTCGCGAGGCCCGTCAGGATGGCACGGTCATCACCGATGGCTTTGTCGCCATGTAGTTCGACGAATTCATCAAATACGAGTTCCAGGTAATCGAGTGTCTGTGGTCGTTCCGCATGACGGGCAACCTTGACTGTATCCCAGGCATCCAGGTTTTCAAAGATCTCACGTTTCATCCGTGTGATTTCCAGCCGCATGTTGCGAATGGCATCTTTGGTGTTGGGGGTCGGATTGGGTTCCTGCTCGATTTTCTTGAGCTGCTCTTCCAGTTCGTAGATAGGTCGTTCGAACGGAAGCTGATTCATAACAGACATAGTATTTGAGACCGCGTATTAAAATGAATGGGTAGATAGTGAAAAAGATGCCGGCCAGTTTACCAGATGCAGGCAATTCCTGGAAGATTTTATGTTCTCAGAACACATCCGGCAATTCATCCATGAAGGGAAGATCGTCATCATTTTTGGATTTTTGCTCTTTCTCTTCGTTTTTTGGTGGTTCCGGCTGATTCTGAGGTGGTTTTGGCGCCTGTTGTGGCGCCGGTGACTGCGGAGGCGCATTGGCAGCAGGCGGTTGCGCGGCAGGCTGCTGTTGCGCCGGAGGTTGTTGCTGGGGTGGTGGCTGCTGTCCCGGCTGCTGTGGTTGTGGAGGGTATGGTTGTTGTGGGTACTGCTGCGGTGGATACGGTTGCTGTGGGTATCCCTGTGGTGGTGGATAGCCGCCGGGAGGCATGGGTTGCCCCTGGTACTGTGGCGGGTACATCGGTTGCTGATATTGCGGCGGATACATCGGTTGCTGGTACTGAGGCGGATAGCCTCCGGGCATGGGTTGAGGTGGTTGTTGTGGTTGCTGCTGCTGTGGTTTTTTCTGTGGAGCCGGTTCCGGTTTGGGCTTGGGTTTGGCCTGGGCTTTACGTTCAGCAATCAGCTGCTTCGCCAGTTCCGGATTTTCTTTGACCAGTTCAGAGAGCCGCGCGTCCGCACGACTGTCGAGACGTTTCTCCTTCATGGATTCTTTTTCAGCTTCATCCGCTTCCGCTTTTTCCTGCGCGATGACCTCTGAAATTTCTGCTTTGAACATCTTCAGATTTCGAATGGTAGAGACCACCTCTTCCATGGAAGCAAAACGGTTCTCCGGTTTTTTAGCCAGCATCTTCAGAATAAATTCATCCATCTCCGGTGTGACGTTCGGATTAAAGTTGGAGGGACACGGCGCCTTTTCGGAAATGTGTTTCAGCAGGACTTCCTTGGGGTTCTCTCCATGAAAGGGTGTTTTGCCGGTCAGGATTTCGAAGATGGTGATTCCCAGGCTATAGATGTCAGCCGCTGGTCCCAGAGGCAGTTTTTTAATTGTTTCGGGAGCGATATACGAGCGGGTCCCCTGTACTGTTTTGGGTTTGCCGAACAGTTTTCCCAATCCTTTGGCCACCGGGACTGCCAGTCCAAAGTCGATGAT
Source organism: Gimesia sp. (assembly GCF_048262075.1). Classification (GTDB taxonomy): domain Bacteria; phylum Planctomycetota; class Planctomycetia; order Planctomycetales; family Planctomycetaceae; genus Gimesia. The sequence continues at coordinate 786,893 of NZ_JBLXFK010000002.1, read as the reverse complement.
TTTTACTTCCGAGCTTTTACTGATCAGAATATTTTCGGGTTTGATATCTTTATGCACCCAGCCTTTTTCGTGCATGTGGCCCAGGGCCATTGCCGTCGATTCAATTAACTTGCGGAGGCGCGCCTGCACACCCTGGCGATCTGATGAAAGCTGTGACCGCAAATTCGGGGATCGGAAGTAATCCATCAGCAGGTAAACGTTTTTTTTGTTTTTGACGAACTTATGTAGCTGGATGAGATTGGGATGATCAAGTGCAGCACCCACTTTCGCTTCCAGTTTCATGGTCGCAACAATTTCCGGCTTTTTCATCGGTTCAGGAAGTAGCCGTTTCATTACAAAACTGTTGGCGCCCCCCTGTTCTTTGACTTCCCAGATTTGAGTCGTGGACCCATCCACGATGAGATTCACCAGCTCATATTCATCAACGATATTGTCTGCTTCTGTAGTTTCTGTTTCAGCCACTGCGCAACCTCTTGCTGTTAAGTGATTCGACGAAGATTCGTCGGACATCATTGTAGCCAATAGCAATGATCTGCCAAAACCCGATTTTTGTCAGGAGCTGAAACCGGGCCTGTGAATCGATGGAATCGGACAGGACTTTGCATCGCATAAGATAGTGTAACGAGCTGTGTTACCCAGCGAAACAATGGATTCTAAAAGCTGACCTTTTTTTCAGGTGGTTTTGCGGGCTTGCTGCCTGGGGTGGCAGCCGGTGAGGCCTGTGTTTTTCCCACTGTCAGCCTGGGTTGTACCTGTGTTCCGTCTGTCAGTGGCTGTGACGTGCTGACGATGATTTCATCATCCTTATTGAAAGGAGCTGATAAAAACAGTCGTTCCGGGCCGATCTGACCCAGGATCTGGGGGGTGAGGTCTCTGATCACATTTTCACGCACGATTTGAATTTTTCGCACCCCTTCCGGCGTATTGGAGACAGAGGCTGTGGGGACTTCTGCAATCGGGTAGCGTGGGATTAAGTCCACGCTGACGGACTGTCCCGGTTTGAATTGTGCGTTTTTGTTATCCAGAATTACGACTGCGGAAGTGATGGACCTGGCCAGGTCGCGAAGTTTTTCAAACTGCGGTGCTAAAGGGAGAACCTGGTCCACGGTCGCCTGGGTTGCCTGTTCTTCAACATTCAGATTGATGCTGGATCCTTTCTGAGCCTGCTCGCGCGACAGAGGGACTTCTACCTGCAGTTTTGTGGTATCCCCCAGCTCGACCAGGGGGTCCCCTGCTCTGACGAATTCGCCGGGCGCGGCAAGGATGCGAAAGATTTCTCCTTCGAATGGAGCGCGGATGATCGTCTGTTCCATGCGAATGGTGGCAAGCTTCAGATCTGCTTCTGCCAGCGCCACATTTGCTTTTGCGACAGCAGCGGCTTTCCCGGTGGCATTTTTCTGTTCTTCCCGGGCCACTTCCAAGGCGGCTTCTGCCCGATCCAGTTCTGCCTGGGGAATGGAAGGATCGAGTCGAACCACTACTGCTTTGGCGGTCGGCTTGTCACCGGGTTTGACTTCGACGGCGTGGATGATGCCATCAATGGGTGTGGAAATGGTCAGCGAACGCAGTGGTTTCAGATTGAGGGGAACGTAGTAATCCCGCGGATGTCTGAGTGTGATCGCCTCACGCTGAATGGAAACCGTTTGAGGTTCGCCAGTCTTTTGCTGTGAGTAGGCCGTCGTTGGTGTTCCGAATGTGAGTAACAGTAGTCCGAATACAGAACGATTGAGTATCGACTGCAGAGTTTTTGTTTGCCGGTCCTGACAGGTCTTGATCATTGTGTCGCTTTCAAATACGAAACGGGTCACACTTAAGAAGATTTCCTTCTCAGATTCTCGCTGACCAGTTGCGCAGTTTCAAGCAGTGTTTGCTGATCTTTCCCGGATTTCACAGAAGATGTATGTAAATGTAATCCAGGGCTGTTTTCTGCAGTTTACTGGCAGAGAACCCAGCCACGCAGTTTGACGCAGCAGGCGGAGGTGCAGTTTTTTGTATCCATCCAGAGTTGATGGCACCAGTTGCGCGGCTTTTCTGCCACGAGTGGAGGTGGTTCCAGTGCAAAGATGATCGAGGGCGAATAGCGATCTGCCTGAACGATTCCCGTGACCAGGGAGGCAGGAGAAACTTTCGCAGGTGCCTGGGCCTTCATCAGATGGCAGGCTGAGAGGGCATCGATGGCATATTCAGCGCAGTGGATTCCCCGGGCACGTGCACCAGTGAGATGATGCCGGATTGAATAGGGAGTTCCCAGCTTCTGGTCCAGGTAACGTTCGTAGCGCGCAGTCATCGTGGGATTAAAAGCGGCATTGGGTTGAAACACGTGAATGGTTGCCGGTCGTTGCGTATTCAGATAGTTTTTCAACGTGAGGCAGCGGGCACCGATCCCGTTCATACTGTCGTAGACCAGAGGTTCGCCGTTTCGCATCACGATCATGGCGACATGGGTGTATGCGCTTTGTGTATAAATTCGAACGGCGAGGCAATCGCCTTTACTGAACAGCAGGGTTCCCGTTTGCACACGAGAAGTGAGGGAATCGGCCAGCTGGTCGAACGTAGAAAAATTTGAAGTCATCAGTGGTATTGCAGCCTCGACTGGCTGTTCATTCCTTTGGGTATCCTGTGGTGTCGCTGCGAGGACCGCAATTGACAGGAATAATGACATAACAGCCTCCTTCTGAAAAGAGCAATCTGTTTTCCGGTCCAGACGACCTGATTTCAGGCCCATCCAGAGTTGTTTCAGTGCTATTCAATGATATTTTCACATCCGTTCTTCGTTGTCAACGAGGATTTCTTGAGAAAAGATCAGAAAAAAACGGAAACCAAATCATAAAATTCTGGAAGGATGTATCAGTCTACAGTTGGTTCTGCAGTCAGAAAGCATGCTATGGAATATGCCCTGTTACGCATCAGCGCGTGTATAAAACGAATAGAATAGCGGTCTGGATAGCCTGTGGAGAAGTGTCTTATTCCGGTTTTCTGGCGGTCAGCATGAAATGATGAACGGCGCCATCAATGGCGACATCGGTGAACAGATCGAGCAGTCGATGCGCATACCACTGATACTGCTTGGTAGAAAACTGCAGCAGTCCCCCCGGCTTTAATGCGCGCAGGCACATTTGCAGAAAGGCCTCGCCCTGCTCTTCGCTGTTGAAATAAGATTTGTTGGTCAACAGGTAATCATAGCTTTCAGGCATGATTCCTTCGTCAATGGCCGCTAATTTTACTGATACATTTGAGAGTTGATTCTTCTCGATCCCCTGCTCTGTGCACTTGACCGCCCGGGCGTTACTGTCGAGGGCATGAATTTGAGCGCCAGGACAGCGGGTGGCTGCCACAAATGAGACGATGCCGGAACCACATTCCAGGTTGAGGATGGAGGATTCGTCGGAGAGTTCCATCAGATTGATCAGTGCACGGGCACTCTGGTTAGGTCGGCGGTGACTGAAGACACCTGGCTGCGTGTAGGCGTATAGCAGCTTTTCGCCTTCACGCATGGCAGACTCATCCTGTAGACATTTTTTCTCCGGCAGTGTCTGCTGTCGCTTGCCCTGGTAGACGATGCCGGAATCAGAGACGATCCGTGTGACTTTGTTGAATAGTGTCTGCAGAAATTTATGATATTCATAATCTTTTGTGCGGGAAGACGCGATCGTCAGTGCACCTCCCGGCTGCAGCGAGTACGCTGCGGACAGGGTCAGTTCACGCACCAGCTCATCGGAAAACTGTTCTGAGAGTGGCAGCAGAACAGACTTGTAATCGCCTGCGGGAAATTCACTGTCGCAGATAGTATTCCCAGCGGGTGCCCCCTCCTGCTCTTGCTGCAGCAGGCTGCATTTATGCTGGATCCGCTGTGCTATCGTTTTATCAAAGCTGAAACAGTCGACGCGATCTGTTGCTGAGACACGCTTCATCAGCGCGGTTGTGAGTGGATACAGATTGGACTGAACGCAGAGCGTCTGTGTAGAGCGCCAGTCCGCAGGCAGGAAATCCAGCAGCAGCTGTTCCGGCGGAGGTGCCTGTTTCTTTTGACGTTGTTTTTTTTTCGACTTACGCGACATGATGTTTCATTTTTCAGAACGGTAGCAGTGTTGTGATGTCGTACTCAGATGTGATCGTGCCTACAGGACACGGCAGATAAAACATTTTAAGTATTGATTTTCAGGGCAACTGGGAGAGACGGGGTGGTCAGCCGGTTGACTGCGCTGCTCCAGGATCTGCATGTGCCGCCCGGTGTGTTGTGAAACCGATGCGAGCATCTGCTGAAACTCCACCTGGCTGATCAAACCGGAGCAGCTGCAGGTAATCAGGATGCCACCCGGTTTCAAGACATCAAATGCCAGACGATTGAGACTGAAATAACCTTTCAAAGCCTGTTTGACGCCGCTGCGGTGTCGAGCCATTTTAGGGGGGTCAAGAATGATCGAATCGAACTGCTCCCCTTCTGCTTTAAACTGTTCCAGGACCGCATAGGCTTTACCGGTCTGGAAGCGAATGCGATTTCCAATGCCGTTGAGCTCTGCATTTGCGGTTGCCTGGTCAATGGCAGACTGTGAGGAGTCGTAAGACAAAACAGACTGCGCCTGTCCGTGGATGACAGCATTCAGAGCGAACGCGCCAGTATAACAATGCAGTTCCAGCGTCCGATGATTTTTAAGATAGCGGGCGGCGGCGAGACGGTTTTCCCGCTGATCCAGGTAAAAGCCGGTTTTCTGACCGGTGACCATGCTCATGCCGTAGCGGATTCCGTTTTCTTCCAGAAAGAAATGAGCCGGCGGTTCTTCGCCATCCAGGAGCTGATCGGAAATTTCCAGTCCTTCGGCTTCCCGCATCCCTTTTTCGGTTCTCAGCCAGATCCCCTTTGCAGGAAAATGTTCTTTGAGGAACTGAATAATCAGATCCTGTTTCTGCGAGAGAGCCAGGCTGGAAAACTGGACCAGGAACCAGGCGCCGTAGCGGTCAATGGTCAGTCCCGAAAGTTGATCAGATTCACTGAAGACCACTCGGCAACCCGATGTCTCAAAGTTCTCCAGCAGACCGACCTGTTCCCGTAGCGCCACTGCCTGTTGCAGTCGGCTGGTCCAGAATTCGTCGTCAAGGGCTGCAGACTCATCCCACGAATACAGGCGGACGCGAATATTGCTATTGGGGTTGTACAGTCCGTGGGCGATAAATTCACCTTTGTCGGAGAGCAGCATCACTTCTTCGCCGATTTCCGGTTTTCCTTCGATACGGGAGATCGCGCCGGCAAAAACCCAGGGATGTCGTCCGAAAAAAGGAAGCGCGCGTCGCGGTTTCAGGATAACGCGTGGAGTGGGTCTGGTATCGGTGGCGACTTGGTCTTCGGAGACCGAGGGTTCTGAATCACTCATGAGAGTTTTCTAATCAAAGGGTCGCAGGATCGTCAGTGTCCGGCAGACAAGTACAGCGAGACTCAGAGGCAGACATCGCCGGGACTGAGCAGAATTTAGAAGTTGGAGCAGACCATTAATCTTTCCTTACGGAAAGTAGTTTGCTTCTGTATTTATGATTCGCTGGAAGTCGAGCGGGTCGTGCCTTCGACTTCAGCGAGATAAGCCAGCAGACGATCGCGCTCATGCGTCAGGTGTCGGACGCGTAATAGAGAGCGGACGCGGGTCGTTAATTCGATTCGATTGACGGGCTTTGTCAGAAAGTCATCGCAGCCGGCCTGAACCGACTTCTCGATATCGCCCATTTCGTTCAGCGCGGTGATCACGAGGATCGGGATATCTTTTGTTTCATCACTCTGTTTGAGCTGGGCACATACTTCGTATCCACTCAGTTTTGGCATCATGATGTCCAGCAGGATCAGGTCGGGGTCAATTTCTGCAACCTTTTCCAGAGTCTCTTTCCCATCATAGGCCATAAAAGTTTCATAGCCTTCATCCAGCAGATACGCGTCCAGCAGTTCGCAGTTCTGATGGTTGTCATCTGCGATGAGTATTTTTGAATTCTTCAAAGAGATTTCAGACGACATGGTCTTTTGCCTAAAGCTTTCGTGAAATTAAAATTCTGACCCGAGAAGTCGAATTGAAGTCGGGAGTCGGGCCTGCTGGATGTAATTTATCTCATTTATGGTTGAATCACAACAACCGATAAACCGTTTTTTGCAGGCAGTGCACCGTTTTTCCCATGGAAACTGCTCAAATGGCGGTCAGGCGCATTTGCACTGACCACCACATCCGGTCGATTGGCCGGTCGATTCACTGCCTGATTTCTGACGTTTACAACTGCAACTCTGTTTGTTGCAGCCACAGCCTGATGAGGCGGCAGGGGCAATCGTAACGGGAGAAGCCACGATCAAACGCCGTAGCAGAACTTCATTGATCCGGCCGCGAAAGCGGATTTTTCCATTTATGGCCACGACAGGCACGCAGGTTCCGAACTTTTCGATCAACCCGGGATCACTATAGATGTCTACGAATTCGATTTCAGGCAGATAGGCAGCGTAGTCTTCCAGAATTTCTGCTGCTTCCTCGCAAAGCGGGCAGTTTTCTTTCGTATAAACAATGAGTGTCTCGAAGCGCTGGCCCGGTTCTTCGGGCATCCAGTCCTCTTTTCGCGGCAACTGGCGTTTTCGTTCGCTGTCTTTCATTTCTGTACTGGAAACCTGTTTCAGGATGGCAATGCCGCCGCCTGTCATGCAGAGGGCCAGTAATTTCCAGATGGAAGGGCTCTGGTACCAGGAGCGAGGCATATGAAATGGCAGCCATTCCGTACCCGTTAAAGAGAGAGCCAGGATGCCTAAGCCTAGAAATAACATTGAGTTACCTAGAAAAGGTAATCCGTGTGGAAGTTCTTCTTTATGTGTCATTGTGCTCATATCAAGATCCTGCTCACATCTATCACTTGTTTTACAAGTAAATCCCCGGTCCCTGGTTGATACATTATTAATCGAATATTGACCGCGAATATTATAGTCAATTGCCGGGCTTTTTGAATCTCTTACCAGTTTTATCAAAATATCCAGGCAGAAGAGAGCCTGATACTTCCCCAACCAGGTAGTGTTCAAAAAATACAGAACCGAAACGGGACCAGAGGATGAACAGAGGAGTGACCGACCTTTCCGGGGATTCAGTAGAATACTTAAACCAATACTGGTCAGTCATTAAAACGGATGCTAGAGTGTTACTATTACCTTACGTAATAGAGAGATTTATCGCAGGACATGTAGAGCGAATTGGTAAAGAATGGCAGGCAAACTAACGGCCGAGGCTTTTTTAAACCTGGTAAAACAAAGCGGTTTGGTTTCGGTCGATCAGCTCAAGAAGCTTCTTTCTGAATATCAGGAAAAAGGGGTGAAGCTGGGAGAGCCTGCTGAGGTCGCCGAGGAGCTGATTGGGCGGTCTCTACTGACACGCTGGCAGGCCAATAAACTGTTGCAAGGCAAACACAAAGGTTTTTTCCTGGGAAAGTACCGTTTGCTGGATCTGGTCGGCAAAGGTGGCATGAGTTCGGTCTATCTGGCAGAACATGTGCTGATGCGGCGTCGCTGTGCCATCAAGGTGCTCCCCTCAAAACGGGTGAATGACGCTTCTTATCTCGCCCGCTTTCATCGAGAAGCCCAGGCGGTTGCGGCTCTGGATCACATTAATATTGTCCGCGCTTATGATGTTGATCATGAAAAAGAAAATGAGGCAGAGATTCATTTCCTGGTCATGGAATATGTAGACGGACAGGATTTACAGGAAACCGTTACTAAAAACGGTCCGCTGGATATTCGTGATGCCGTCAACTATATCCGCCAGGCAGCGAAAGGGCTGGCACATGCTCATGAAGCGGATATGGTGCACCGTGACGTCAAGCCGGGCAATCTGCTGGTTGACTCCAAAGGCATTGTCAAAATTCTCGATCTGGGTCTGGCTCGATTCTTTCATGAAGGCGAAGACAAGTCTCTGACAATTGCTCATGACGAGAAGGTGCTGGGGACGGCTGATTATCTGGCGCCCGAACAGGCAATCGACAGCCACCAGGTCGATTCCCGCGCCGATATCTACAGCCTGGGTTGTACCATGTACTTCCTGTTAACCGGGCATCCCCCCTTCACCGAAGGTTCTCTCGCTCAGCGTTTGATGGCACATCAGAACAAGATTCCGTCTCCTGTTACCGATGATCGTCCCGATACTCCGCCGGATTTGGTAAAGATTCTGGAAAAGATGATGGCGAAGGACCGGGAAAATCGATATCAGACGATGGATGAGACAGCTGAGGCTTTATATGAATGGCTGCAGAACAACACTGATGAAGAGTGGCGCAGCAAGAATGTCAGCAGTGGACTGGGCTCAAGCGTCGAACAGGCACAAAGTGGCTCAGGTGTGCAACAGCAGAAAAAGAATCCCGAACTGGCGGCATTTCTCTCGAATCTGAAAGAAGAAGAATCCGGGATCCAGAAAAGCACCAGCACTCCGGAAGTGAATGAAAAGACAAGCAGCCCCCGTCTGGATCCCGCTGCAAAACCGTCATCCGATGTGCATGATTCTTCAGTCTTAAACCAAGACAAAATCAGTACTGCCTCCACGCGTATCGGCAGTGCTTCCGATACGCTCAAAAAAGCGGAGGTGGAGGCTTCTGCTCCCACAGCCAAACCTGTGGCCAGGCCCGTCGCCAAGCCTGTTGCGAAACCGGTGGCAAAACCAGTTCCCAAACGTCCTGTGAAAAAAACGGTCCCGGTAGCGGAAGCTTTACCCGGGGATTCAGCAGTGATGGAAGCGGAGCCGGATGAGCTGGAAGCAGAAGTTGTCGAAGAAGCTTCTCCCGCCGGTGGTTCGATTACCAGTCAGAAGTGGTTTATGCCAGCCATTGCCGGCGGTGGAATCGGTTTGTTGCTGATCGTACTTGTCGTGATGTTTGTATTACCAGGAGAAGAACCTGACCAGCCAGCGCCTGTCAAGCCGGCTCCGATTGTCGAGAAACGTGTTGAGCCAGAAACACTGCCTGATGAAATCAAAGTCGGGCCGAAAGAGACTTATAAAACGATTGCGGCTGCGCTCAAGGATATCCAGATTGTTTATGGTAAAACTTTTGGTGCAGACAGTAAGCATTACACCGTCAAGGTGATTGCCGACCAGGAGCTGAAAGAACGGATTGTCATTGATAACTCCAGTTTGAATTACCCCAAAGGAATCTCCATTATCGCAGAGAGTGGAAAGCCTGTGATCCTGGCTCCCGAAGGTCCTGAGCCGGTGATTCAACTGCGGGGGATTGAAGGGCTCACGATAGACGGGTTTCTGATCAAAGCCCCCGGGAAAAAAGTGGCGATCCAACTGGCAGACTACCTCGTCGGCACGCAGCTCAAGAATCTGAAAATCAATGATTTTCAAAAAACAGGCGTCTTTGCCACCAGTGTCTCTGGTTTGGCAAACGAACCCTTTCTGCTGGAAAATCTCAGCCTCAAAGCGGGGAATCCTCAAGCAGTGGGTCTGGATTTCACCGGTGATACAAACAGTGGGATCACTCTGATAAATGTTAGTTGTCTGAACGCCATGCAGGTCGGACTGCAGTTTTCATCAGCAGTCCGTGAAACACAGGTGAAAGAATCGATCTTCTCGGAAACGGCAACGGGAATTCGGTTTGATTGCCAGGGGTATGAGATCAGTCATCTGAAACTGACGAACAATACTTTTTTCATCGTCAACTCAGGGATCGTTTTCACCACAAAGCCTAATCCCAACAGTGAAGCGATTCAGATTTCGCGCAATCTGTTTGCGACCATTGAAGGTTCTCCGGCTAAAGTAGAGCAGGAGAATGATGCGAAACTCTGGGCGAAAGCATTGACAGCGCTGGAAAACGATTCTTCCCGTGCCGCTCCCAGTCCGCTGCCCGCGGATGAACTCGATTTGTTCAAAAACAAAGGTAAACAGGGAGATGCGAATCTGAATAACTTTGTTTCCAATACACCGGGAGATGAAAAATTTCTGGTTCCGGCTCCCGATAATCCTGCCAGTAAAGCAGCGGGAACACCCGGCGGGATGAAGCCTTACGTCGGCGCAGTGGCGCCGTAATCGGTGTTTGTCGGAGCGGAGAGCTGCTACACCAGACGCAGATCTTCGTAGATCGCTTCGTTGATTTCCCTGGCACGGCGCTGATGTCGGGGTTCGCCTGGTCTGCCATTCGCAACTACTGCCACCACGAGCTCGCGTTCCGGATCTGCAAAGGCGATGGAAGACTGCGAACCGCCGTGCCCGAATGATGTTTCAGAAGCGTACCTGCCAAATCCATAAGGGACAGTAGTGGCGCCATAACGATTCGAATTCACAATGAAGCCCAGGCCGTAATCGACCTTGTGCTGCAGTGTGAGATCGAACTCCCCTTCCCGATGACGATTAACCATAGTGTCTACGGTCTGTGGTTCAAACAGGGGTGTGCCCTGGTTGAGCAGGCATTCGTAAAATCGACCAAGTTCACGAATCGGGCCGCGTGCATTACCGCCGGGTGAAGGTGTGATGCAGTGAGAGACATCATGCCAGTCAGTCAGCTGCATTTCCCCTTTGTCACGCTGATAGATATACGCGATCTGCTCCTGGTTCTGCTCATAAACTTCGACTGGCATACCCAGCCAGCTGTTCGACATGCTCAGCGGTTCCAGTATCAGTTCGCGCATCAGTTGAGGATAGCTTTGTCCGGTGCTCCGCTGCAGTATTTCGCCGAGGATGAACCAGCTGGAGCTGACATGGTATCCTGCTGTTGTTCCGATCTGCCAGTTCTCTTCCAGTGGTGCATCGCAGATGCGGCGAATCGATTCTTCCCAGCTGACCTCAGGCCAGCCTGTATCGACGGGACGAAATCCGGCGGTATGGTTGAGCAGATGCAGGATCGTGATCGGTTCTTTTCCGTGTGATCCAAACTCGGGAAGAAAGTGGGAAACACGATCATCCATCTGCAGATCGCCCTGCTCCCACAGGCGGGCAATCGCCATGGCTGTCAGTGGTTTACCGGCGGAGAGCCAGAGGTTAATCGTGTCGGCCGTCATGGGAACTCCGGGGCGGGCTTCTCCGATGCCGCCATCAGCAATGATTTCACCACGTTGAGAAATGTAAAGCTGCACTCCGGTATGCAATTCGTTTTCAATGCCTTCCAGAATCAGCTGGCAGGTGGCAGGCAGACGTTCGGTGAGAGAGGACACAATCGACTCGCATGTATAAGGAATAAAAAAACTCAGGCTTTGCTTTTAGCGGAATCAGGGTTTGAATTCAACTATAGATTCCATTGATGCTGCTGGCATTTACTCTGTTTTGGTGTCGTGCAGATTCCTGAATGAAACCGATTCTGTTATCATAACGCGAGCATTCGGTGACAGGCGTTCGTTAGCGAAATCGTGATGATTTATTGTGAAGCAAGAGGCACACCATGAAAATTACAGCGATCAAAACTTACCCGGTACGGATCCCTCTCAAACCGGAACGGCGGATGATTTCGGCGTTGGGAAAACACGATGTCTCCAACTATCTGGTGTTACGAATTGAGACGGATGCTGGCATTGAGGGAGCTGGTGAAGCAACGGTCCTCTGTCGCTGGAGTGGAGAAACTGTCTGGGGAGCGCAGGCGATTGTTGATCGCGTCTTTACGCCCTTACTGATCGGGCAGGATCCCTGTGACATCGAAAATATCAACCAGATTCTCGATCGCACATCGCAGGGGAACTGGTTTGCCAAGTCAGCCATCGAGATGGCCTGCTGGGATATAAAAGGCAAAGAAGCAGCACAGCCGGTGTATGAACTGCTGGGAGGAGCGGCCCGCAGCCGATCGATTAAATGCCGCTTTTCCATGGGCGCGTATTCATTAGAGCGTGCCGAACGCCGCACGCAGGAACTGGTGGCAGCAGGCTTCACAACGATTAAAGTCAAGGTGGGTACCAATCCGGATGAGGATGTGGCCCGCGTGAAAATGGTTCGCGAGACAATGGGCCCGGATCTGGAACTGACGATTGACGCCAACTCAGGGTGGGGTGCCGCAACAGCGATCGCCGCCATGAAACGCATGAGTGATTGCAATGTCGCGTTGTTTGAACAGCCTACGCCTCGCGGTGATTTTGCTGCCCTGGCGGAAGTCAGACGGGCGATTGAACCGGAGGTTATGGCCGATGATATCTGTTTTGATCTGGCCGACGCCAAAGAGTGTATTCGTAATGAGGCCTGCGATGTGATCAACGTTTATCCAGGGAAAAATGGGGGGATCAGCAAGACGGTTGCCATTGTCTCCTATGCTGCCGAGCATGGCATTCCCTGCAGTATCGGCTCGAATCTGGAACTGGATATCGCTTCTGCCGCGATGTGTCATGCTGTTGTGGGGTGTCCGAATATGAATATTGAACAATACCCGGGTGATATTCTGGGACCTGAATATCATGAGATTTCCATCGTTAAAAATCCGCTGAAGATCGAAGGTCCCGTGATTACGATTCCTGATTCACCCGGACTGGGAATCGAAGTCGACTGGGGTCTCGTTGAGACGCATGCAGCTGACTGATTTTTGTTAAATCTCAAACCCGTCCCATTTCCCAACCACTCGAAATCTTAAATGGAATACTTCAGATGAACGAAAACAACATCGCTTTGGTCACAGGATCTGCAACGGGAGTCGGCCGCGCCTGTGCGTTGCGTCTGGCGGAGGAAGGTTTTGATATCGTCGTGAATTACTCACGCAGTCAGGCCGAAGCGGAGGAAACCAAAGCCCTCCTCGAGGAAGAAGGTGCCAGCGTACTGCTGATTCAATGTGATGTCAGCGACGACGCTGCTGTGAAAAGCATGCTTGCTGAAATCGAATCCAAGTGGGGGCGGTTGGATGTGCTGGTGAATAATGCGGGGACCACCGAATTCATTGAACACAAAGATCTGGATGCTTTGAGTGAAGAGACCTGGGATCGCATCATCAGCGTCAATTTAAAGGGACCATTCTTCTGCATTCGAGCCGCCGCGCATCTGCTGCGGGAGAGTGAGTTTGGCACTGTAGTGAATGTCAGTTCGACAGCGGGCATTACCGGGCAGGGTTCCAGCGTCGCTTACTGTGCGAGCAAAGGGGGGCTGAATACCATGACCAAATCACTGGCGCGGGCACTGGCACCGGAAATTCGTGTGAATTCGGTCTGCCCAGGACCGATTGACAGTCGCTGGCTCAAACAGGTGATGACCGATGATGAGCTGTCAGAGCGAACGGCCGACTTCCCCATCCCCCGCCCTGCCCAGCCCGATGATATTGCGGATACCGTGTTGTACCTGGCTCTGGGTACCACGCTGACAACTGGCCAGTTACTGGTCGTCGATGGTGGCAGGACCATGTAGTGAGTAACCGAATTACTCGGGTTGATTCCAGTAGACCTTGAGGTTGTGTGAATTGCGGCCGGCGGCGACGATGTCGATCCGCCCGTCGCCGTTCAGATCGCCCAGTCGCAGGTCTTCACAGGCCATACCGTTCTCATCGATCCAGGCCGACTTCCAGACTTTGCCCGCATCATCTGTCGTCCAGTAAACTTTAACACCTACCTGGTTATCTTTGTTCGGTGTACGCCAGCCCGCGACAATTTCCTGCCGCGCGTCGCCGAACAGGTTTGCGGTCGCGATGGCGTGACCCGCTTTGATGTTGTCGTCCAGAATCTGACGTTTGCTGATTCCCTTGTTTGTGTCATCTGACTGGTACAGTACCAACTTGTCGCCGTGCAGTGGTTCGATGGTGGTGATGAACCGGCTGGTCGGGCTGAGTTGCCCCATGCGGATTTCACCACTCCCTTCAATCAACGGGAGCTTTTTTTTCTGCCAGTGGCCGTCAGCATAAGAGAGCAGCATGGCTCCTTCGCGGCCCGCATAGAGAATTTCTTCTGCGGGAGTTTGCGGATTCCACTGTGCCGGGTCGAGATTATGGGTGACGTGCAGCGTGTCTTCGATGACGGTTTGCTTCCACTGGTCTTGCGGGTTCGCTGGTTTTTCGTAGGCGACCAGTTTGACCCATCGCATGCGATGAATCACGGGCTGGTTGGGGAGCTGGATCGCTTTCCAGAGCTGTGTACGATCAGCGGGTGGATCGAGATAGAAGACGGCACCCGAATGCAAAGTGTCCCCTGGATTCCATTGCGCGCCGACGGCGACTTCGACTTTTCCGTCGCCGTTAATATCACGGGCAGCGATGCAGACATTGTCACGTTCGGTCAGGTTTTCGGCGATCACATGCCGCTGCCACGTCGGGTTCTGGTACCAGACAATTTCTTTCTTGTCCGCTAGCAGAATATCCGGTTTTCCGTCGCCGTTGACATCGCCAATCGCGGTTCCATAACCGATTTCCACTGTGCTGTCGATGGTTTGCGGTTTGAAATTCGGTGTTGCATCATCGGCAAAACAGACAGAGGTTGAACAGAGACAGACGGCAATCATGAGGCGCATCATGGGAGAACCTTCTCGGCAGAAACGAGTACAGATTGGATTGGGAGTACAATACTGATTGAAGCCGATCCGGAGCCGGAATGCAAGGATTTAACCGGATTGTCGTCTGATTCTGAATCGAGCTGTTACTCTGTCAGTGGAAAAAAAAGAATGAAGTGAGAGTGTTGTTCTAATCAAAAGGTCCGCCCAAGGTGTCGGTGGGGCAGATCGCTATCAAGTGGGTCAACCAAACAACTGCCTGAGCGGTTCTCCCCCATCGATGATGGGGATCGGTCGGTCGAGTGCATCGGGGAGCATCAGGCCCGGATCGATACCCAGGGCCCAGTAGATGGTGGCGGCCAGATCTTCGGGGCTGACGGGGTGTTCAGCCGGTCTGGAAGCCAGCCGATCAGAACTGCCGTAGGTCGTGCCTCCCTGAATGCCGGCACCCGCGACTAAGGCCGGGAAGAGCTGGCTCCAGTGTCCGCGGCCCCAGTTGTTGTTGGGTTTGGGAGTGCGGCCCATTTCTCCCATCGCGATGACCAGTGTGTCATCAAGCATGCCTCGCTGATCCAGGTCGGCCAGCAGTGCCGCACAGCCCTGATCGAAGGTCGGTAGCAGTTTATTTTTGACGTCATCGCTGTTGCGGTGTGAATCCCAGCTATAGCCATCGACGCAATCATAATGCACAGTCACAAAGCGAACTCCGGCTTCAACGAGACGTCGTGCCATCAGACAGGACTGGCCAAACAGATGCCGACCGTACTGGTCACGTAGCGGTTCCGGTTCGTTTTTGATATCCAGGGCATTGCGGGTATTGTTAGAGGTTAACAGCGCCAGTGCCCGTTGTCGGAAACGATCAAAGACCTGTGAGTCGGCTTTGTCAAAATTGCGTTTCATGCCATCAAAGTGTTCCAGCAGCGCAACGCGACGACGGATCGTCTGCAAAGGGACTTCAGGAGCCAGACCTTCGATTTCAAAACTGAGTTCTTCATCGGTGCAGTCGCGCCAGTAGGGATTGTCCGTGGAATCGCGACTGTCAACAGTGGTCGAGAGTGGATTGTAAGCGCGTCCCAGCCAGCCCGCATATTCACCGGGTCGGATGTAACGGCCCCCTGCCTGCAGACGCCCCAGTCGATTGGGGACAACGGAGTAATTCGGTAAATCGCGTTCCAGGCCGCCGGGAGAATGTTGAGTCAGATATTCCACAACCGATCCCATGGAAGGCCAGTCTTTGGGGGTGGCATCGAATCCGGCTCCGACGGGAACATGCCAGCGTTTTCCGGTTTGTACATAGTGACCGCCGCCACTGTGGTCGTTGAATGTATGGGTCATGCTGCGGATGACAGAATACTTGTCTGAAATCTCAGCCAGGTGTGGCAGGTGTTCGCTGATCTGCAGACCGGGAGTGCGGCAGGCGATCGGTTGAAAGGGGCCACGGATTTCACTGGGGGCTTCGGGTTTGAGATCAAAGGTTTCCAGTTGGCTGGGGCCGCCAAACAGAAACAGGAAGATGACCGACTTGGCTTTACCACCCTGAAACGGATTCACAATCTGCTGCTGTTCGGCACGGAGCATCTGGGGAAGCGAAAGTCCCAGCAGCCCTGCCCCGCCGGTTGTCAGCAGTTCGCGGCGTGACATGTTTCCGGTAAATCGCTGGGGATGATTCAGAATCGAGAACATGGAACTTTCCTTTCACTCGCTTCAGGCAGGCGGGACCATATCATTCTGGAATTACTACTGAGCACATCGGGTGGAGATGTCGGGGTGTTCAAGTGTGCGATTCTAACAATTGATCGGCAGCCTGTCTCTATGATATGCAGGTTTTTTTATATGTTTTTAAAGGTTGTTAAAAATCCGTCAGATAAGGTGGTATTGCCAAAAAGATTAAGTAGAGTGGATGCTACCCTTTTGCGCAAACAGGGTTTTACTTCAGCGCGGATACGATTGGCTTCTATGAATTTCAGGAGATTTGACTGATGCTTTGGACGCGAAAACTGGTAGTTTTAGTTGCTGTTGTGACTGGTCTGTTCAGTCTCCTGAATGGGACCGAACTTGTGCAGGCGGAAGACTGGCCTCAGTTTCGCGGTCCCAACTGCTCGGGGGTTTCGACTGGCAAATCTTCGTTGCCCGCAGAGTTCGATGATCAGAAAAATGTGATCTGGTCTCAAAACCTGGGTGATGGCATTGGCTGTCCGGTGGTGGCTGCGGGGCGCGTTTTCACTTCGGGCATGGTGGGCAAAGATAAAATCGGGTTGTATGCCTTTGACGCAGAGACTGGAAAGAAACTCTGGGAACGTGTCTGGAAAACCGGCGACCTGCTGGAGATTCATAAGACCAACAGTTTCGCTGCGACGACGCCTGCTGCAGATGCAGAACGGGTTTACTTCTACTTCAGCACGCTGGGCATGCTGGCCGTCGATGCGGAAACCGGCGCGGATGTCTGGAAACAGGAACTGCCGGTCCCTTACTTTGTATTCAAGTGGGGCGCGGGGATGTCTCCCACTCTGTATAAAGATCTGGTGCTGTTCTGTCAGGATGATGACCTGGCGCCGGCCTTTTATGCTTTCAATAAAGAGACGGGAAAGATCGTCTGGAAGGATGATCGCAGCGACCAGGCGGTGAACTATTCCCATCCGGTGATCTGTGAAACCGACCAGGGAGATGAGATTGTCGTCGCGGGAACCGGGAAGCTGATCGGCTATGATCCCCAGACCGGAAAACGATTGTGGACAGCTCAAACACTGCTGCGAAATATCAAGACGACCCCGGTGAGCCATAACGGAGTGATTTATATCTCGCTGCAGAGTGGCGGGATTGCCAATCAGTGGCTGGCTTCGATTGACCGCTGGGAAACCGGCAACAGTGACGGAAAAGTCACCAAAGAGGAGATCCAGGCGTTTGTCGGCAAGACCAAGGTGCCTGAAGCCTTCTACAAAAAGACATTTGATCGCGGTGATTTGAATAAAGATGGTGCGCTGGAAGGGAAAGAACTGGATATTGCCTTCCTGCCTCCCGGTAATGAAGCGGGAGCCAAGTTTGGTGAAGAACCCGCCCAGGAGTTTATTATTGCCGTTAAAGGAGGCGGTCGTGGCGATGTGACCAAGTCGCATCTGCTGTGGAAGCATCCCACTAAACATACTGATCATATTGTTTCTCCCCTGGTGACCGCAGATCGAATGTTCCTCGTCAAAGGGGGCGGAATCTCGACCTGCTTTGATGTGGAAAAAGGGAAAAAGGTCTGGGGGCCAAAACGGATTCAGAACGAATGCGAATACTTCGCTTCCCCGATTTATGGTGATGGAAAAATCTATGTCGCCGGCGAGAACGGTAAAATCGTCGTACTGGAAGACGGCCCCGAGCAGAAGATTATCGCCAAGAATGATATGGGCGATTCCATTCTGGGCACTCCCGCGATTGCCGATGGCCGAATCTTTGTTCGTACGCGTGGCAAGCTGATTTGTGTGGGTGAGAAATAACGTTGATTCACTTGAGCTTGACTGCTTTTGAATTCGCAGAGCGGGACTGAATTTGATTTGGTCCCGCTCTTTTTTTATAGATCGACAGCGGTGCGTTCGGCTCTCTTTTCGTCTTCTGGCTTGATCTTCACTCGGGATCTGATAATATGCACAATCGATTGTGCAAGGGGGTTCTAGATTACATCGCATTTGATTATGGCGTCTTTCAATGTATTCTACCCGGTCCAAATAACACTGCAGACGATACGGTAAAACTGGACACAGTCTATGAGTAAGTCGACGAATAAATCGATCACCTTAAAAGAAGTGGCAGAAGCCGCCGGGGTGAGCGTCTCGACCGCATCCCGCGCGCTGTCGGGCAAAGCGGAAGCCTATCGGATCAGCAGTGCAACCGAGCAGTCCGTGCGCGACGCAGCGAAAAAACTGCAGTTCTCCCCTTCCCTGCTGGCCCGGTCATTAAGGTCACAGCAGACAAAGCTGCTGGGCGTCGTGCTGCCCAATGTGGCGAACCCGTTTTTTGCGGCGATTGCCCGGGAAATTACACTGGCCGCCGAAGCGGACGGGTATTCGGTCCTGTTGACGGACAGTCAGGAAAACAGCGTCGCAGAATCGCGTCTGGTGGAACAGTTGCAGGCCCGACAGATTGAAGGTCTGGTGGTTTGCCCGGTGGGCATGGAAGAAGCCCATCTCTGCCAACTTGCCAGACAGAAGCTGCCGCTGGTACTGGTCGACCGGGGATTTGAGAACAGGGATCTGGTGACAGTGACGTCAGATCATCAATCCGGTGCGTGTGTTGCAATGAATGAACTCCTGAAAGCCGGTCATCGGACGATTGGCATTTTACAGGGGATACCTGAGACACTGCCCAACCGGGAGCGACTGTCCGGGGTCAACGACTCCTTGTCAGCAGCTGGTCTGGACTTTGATCCTTCACTGATTGCCGGGCATCATTTTGACGAAGCATCGGGATATCAAGCGGCTTTGCATCTGCTGTCGACACGACCGGAAATCACGGCGCTGTTTGCTTTCAGTAACCAGAATGCATTGGGCGCATTAAGGGCGGCGTCGGAACTCGGACGCTCTATTCCCGACGATCTGTCATTAATCGCCTTTGATGATTTTCCTTTCGCCGCTTACCTGGCATCTCCGTTGACGTCGGTCAGTCAGGATGTCAAGCAATTGGGGCAGAAGGCCGCCCAGTTACTATTCGACCAGATTCGCAGCAGTTTACCTCCACAACAGAAACAGTATCGTATTCCTGTCCAGCTTATCCGCCGATCTTCGATCAGGAAAATCAGGTGAAGCAGGACCATTTTCAGTCAGGGAAAAGGATTTAATCAAATGAAACGAACAACTCAGACGCTCACATTTTCCGTCTTAATTCTCTGTGCGTCGATCGCATGGAGAGGAGGATCACCTCTACAGGCGGAAGAACCCCGGAGACCGGTACCTATCATCTTTGATACGGATATCGGGAACGATGTCGACGATGTACTCGCTTTGGGAATGATTCATGCGCTGGAGGCCCGCGGTGATTGCAAACTGCTGGCGGTGACGATTACCAAAGACAATCCGCTGGCCGCTTCGTTCACGGATGCCGTGAATACGTTTTATGGTAAAGGTGATATTCCGATTGGGATCTGCAAGAGCGGCGTCACACCCCAGCCGGGCAAGTTTAATGTACTGGCCGAGAAGAAAGATAACGGCAAGTTGCGATATCCTCATGATATGCAGGATCCGAAACAGATTCCTGATGCCGTGACGGTGCTGCGAACCGCATTGGCGGGTGCGGAAGATCATTCGGTGGTCATCGCGCAGGTGGGTTTTTCGACCAACCTGGCGAACCTGCTGAAATCCCCGGGGGACAAAATCAGTCCCCTGGCTGGTGAGAAACTGGTCAGGCAGAAAGTCAAACTACTGTCTATCATGGCCGGTGCGTTTGAAAAAATTCCCCGCAAGGGAAAACTGGTCGATCATCGTGAATACAACATTGTGAAGGATATCCCGGCGGCGCAGAAGCTGGCGAGTGAATGGCCGACGCCGATTGTCTGGAGCGGTTTTGAAATCGGGCTGAATGTTGCTTATCCACATGAGAGCATTGAAGAAGATTTTAATTACACGCCGCACCATCCTTTGGCAGAAGCCTACATTTTGTACAATCCCCCGCCGCACGACCGTCCGACCTGGGATCTGACCAGCGTCCTGTATGCGGTCTTCCCGCATCGGGGATATTTTGATTTATCTGAATCTGGAACAGTAACCGTTCAACCGGATGGACTGACTACGTTCAAACGGGGAGACGGTCAGCAGCGTTATCTGAAACTGACGGATGCGCAGCGTATCCGCGTGGTCGAAGCGCTGGTGCAGCTTTCCAGTCAGCCTCCTCAGAAGTAGAACGGGGAAGTCTGATGGATAAGAAACGACGTGCGAAGATCGCCGTCCTGGGATCGATCAACATGGATCTGATGATCCGTTCGGCGAAGCTGCCTCTGCCGGGCGAAACGGTGATCGCGGAGACCAAAGTTGAAAACCCGGGAGGCAAAGGCGCCAATCAGGCGGTGGCCGCGGCCCGGATGGGCGCGGAAGTGACGATGATCGGCTGCGTCGGGGATGACAGTTTTGCCGAGGAGCTGGTACAGAATCTCGAAACAGAAGGCATCAATACCAGGTACGTCACGCGCAAAACAAGCACCACCAGCGGCGTCGCGGTCGTGATGGTGGAAACGAGTGGCGAGAACGCGATTCTGGTCGTCCCCGGAGCGAACGGTCTCGTCGGTCTGGCAGAACTGGAACAGGCCCGCCAGGTGATCTGTGACAGTGATGTATTATTGATGCAACTGGAAGTCCCCGTCGAAACCGTCATTGCAGCGGCTAAGATCGCTCAGGAAGCGGGAGTGCCAGTACTTCTGGACCCGGCCCCTGCACCGGCGGGTTTTCCTGCTGAACTGCTGAACGTGGATCTGATCTGCCCCAATCAGAGCGAAGCAGCTGCACTTTGGGGAAAGCCACTGACTTCGATTGAGGATGTCGTGGCGGCGATTCCCTCTCTGGCTGAACAGGGGCCGCGACAGATTATTGTGACAATGGCCGAACAGGGGGCGGTCCTGTTTGACGGAGAGGCGGTCGAGATCATTCCCCCATTTCAAATCCAGGCCATCGATTCCACGGCCGCCGGTGATGCCTTTGCTGCGGGGCTGGCTGTGAAACTGGCCGAACAGGCAACACTGCGGGAAGCCGCCCTCTTTGCTTCTGCAGCAGGCGCGATTGCTGCAGCGGGAGCAGGAGCCCAGACGGCGATGCCAGACCGCAAACAGATTGAAACATTGATCACAAAACAATAACAGGAGCGCTTCCATGAACGAACTACGAAAATATTTGCTACCCGGTCTGTTGCTGTGCGGGCTGTTCGCGGGTTGTACGTCGCAGACAGGCCCGTCAGAGCAGTCGGGCGAACAGAATTCAGATGATAAAAAGCCGAAGATTGCGTTGATCATGAAATCACTGGCGAATGATTTCTTCTCCTCGATGGCGAAGGGGGCCGAATCGCATCAGCAGGCTCACAGCGACGATTATGATCTGGTTGTGAACGGAATCAAGGATGAACGCGATTTGAGTCGCCAGGTGGCGCTGGTCGAAGAGATGGTCTCGAGTGGCGTGGATGCGATTGTGATTGCCCCCGCAGATTCGAAAGCACTGGTGCCGGCACTCCGGCGGGCGCGGGAAGCGGGTGTGGTGGTTATCAATATTGATAATAAACTGGATGCAGAGATATTGCAGACGGAAAAGATTTCGATTCCTTTTGTCGGTCCCGATAATCAAGCGGGAGCAAAAAAAGTCGGTGATTATCTGGCGACGAAGCTGAAAGCAGGAGATGAAGTGATAGTGCTCGAAGGGATTCGAACCTCATTCAACGGTACTCAGCGGCGTCTCGGTTTTGAAGCAGCGATGAAGACAGCCGACATCAAAATTGCCGATAGCCAGTCGGCGCAGTGGGAGATGAGTATGGCGAACACGCTGGCGTCTTCGATGCTCAGCGAACATCCGAATGTCAAAGCGATCCTGGCGGCGAATGACAGTATGGCGCTGGGCGCACTGGCGGCAGTCAGAAACAGCGGCAAAGCGGGTGAGGTGGCGATTGTTGGCTTCGATAACATCCCGGCGGTACAGCAGGCGATTAAGGCAGGCCAGATACTGGCGACCGCAGATCAGCATGGTGGCGAACTGGCGGTGTTCGGGATTGAGCATGCGTTACGTCTGATTGCCGATCCAGAGGCCAAAGTGGAAGATCGCGAAACCCCCGTGGATCTGGTCACGGCCGAGGTTCTGAAATGACGGGCGGCACAGGGTCGCTGTTGTTTGAAGCGCGCGGCGTCTGCAAGGACTATGTCGTGCGGGTGCTCGATGAAGCGCGGCTGGAACTGCGCCCCGGCGAGATCCATGCGCTGCTGGGCGCCAACGGAGCCGGGAAAAGTACGCTGTGTAAAATTATCGCGGGTCTGACGTCGGCGACAGAGGGCAGTATGTTGTTAAATGGTGTCCCCTACTCACCCGTCGATAAACGCTTTGCGGAATCGCGGGGCGTGCAGATTGTGCAGCAGGAACTGAACCTCATACCGACCCTTTCTGTTGCAGAGAATCTGCTGCTGGGACGTTACCCGCAGCGCTGGGGCGTGATCAATCGCAGGCGGCTGCATAAGCAGGCACGCGCGGCGCTGGATCGTTTTGGCCTGCAGGAGATCGATACAGATCAGAGTGCCGGCAGCCTGGGAGTGGGGCAGCAGCAGATGCTGGAGATTGCAGCAGCGTTGGATCGGAAGTGTGAGCTGCTGATTCTGGACGAACCGACGGCGGCGCTGAGTGCGGGAGAAACGGAGCGGCTGTTCGCGCGACTGGATGTATTGCGTGCGCGGGGCGTGGGCATTATTTATATCAGCCATCGCCTGGATGAAATCGCGCGGATTGCCGATCGACTGACTGTATTGCGAGATGGGAAATATGTGAGCACGCACGCGGTCAGTGAGTTTGAGCCGATCGAGCGGGTGGTGGATCTGATGACCGGTGAAACGCAGGCGGTGCAACATGCGCTGCAGGAACATACGAATCATTCCACGGAAAAAACGATGTTACGAGTGGAAGGTATGACAGGCGGGCCTGTTCGGGATATCCGCTTTTCCGTTCAGTCCGGCGAGCGTTATGGAATCGCGGGTCTGGTGGGAGCGGGACGGACCGAATTATTGCGGCTGATTTTCGGAGCCGACCGCGGGGAACAGGGCGAACTCTTTTTACGCGAAGAAACGAAGTCGCGGCTGTTTACTCATCCGCAGGAAGCGGTGCAGGCGGGACTGGCGATGGTGACCGAAGACCGCAAGCAGAACGGGCTACTGCTGTCGCAGTCGATTCGCGTGAACACGACGCTGGCCAGCCTGGATCTGCTGACGGGGACTGCGGGGGTAATTGATCGCCGGCGCGAAGTCGCGCTGGTGGAAGCCGAACGCCGGCGACTGCAGATTCACGCGCGGGACATTGAACAGAGTGTGGGGACGTTGAGCGGTGGTAATCAGCAGAAGGTGGCGGTCGCGAAGTGGCTGCTGCAGGATGCCGATGTGTTTCTATTCGATGAGCCGACACGCGGCATTGATGTGGCGGCACGCAGGAATATTCATCAGCTGTTTACTCAACTGGCAGCAAATGGTAAGGCGCTGGTGATTGTCAGCAGTGATCTGGAAGAACTGTTCGAGACCTGCGACCGGATCGGCGTGATGTCTGCAGGCCGACTGGTGGCAGAATATACGCGGGAAAACTGGTCGTATGAAGCGATTATGCAGGACTGCTTTTCCGGATACTCACAACAAGCGAAAGAGACTGTTTCAGGATTAAATCAATGAGCGACTCCCCTGCCCCTGTATCCGATAATGATTCTCTCCCTTCACGTTCGCTGGTGAGGGGCGTGACGTACACCGTGTTTCAATATGCGGGCCTGCTGGGTGTGCTTGGTCTGCTGGTGCTGATCTTCAGCCTGATGAGCGATCATTTTCTGTCGCAGCAGACGCTGGTTACGGTGGCGAATAACATCCCCGATCTACTGGTGATTTCTGTAGGGATGACGCTGGTTTTGATTATCGGCGGGATTGATCTCTCGGTCGGTTCATTGCTTGCGCTGTCCTCGGCCATGTTGGGTGTCTGCATGGTCGACTGGGGCAGTCCGCTCTGGTCGGCGGTACCTGTCTGCCTGGGCGTGGGAGCCGTGTGTGGCATGTTGAATGGGGTGATCAGTGTGAAGGCAGGCATACCGTCGTTCATCGTGACACTGGGAATGCTCGAGATGGCGCGGGGAAGCGCGTATCTGATTACGGATTCACAGACAAAATACATAGGTTCGTCGATTGAATGGATCGGCGTGCCTTTGAAAGGCTTTGTCTTCTCACCCGCGTTTCTGCTGGCGCTGGTAATTGTGGCGGCGGGACAATATCTGCTGACGCGGACGGTCTTTGGACGCTATTGTGTGGCGATCGGAACAAATGCGGAAGCAGTGCGGATGTCGGGCATTCGGACAGCCCCCTACTCTGTGGCGGTGTTTACGATCAGCGGTCTGCTTTGTGGCCTGGCGGGGGTGATGCAGACTTCGCGACTCTCCAGTGCCGACCCGAATGCGGCGGTAGGACTGGAACTGTCAGCGATCGCGGCCTGCGTGATTGGCGGGACGAGCCTGATGGGAGGCCGCGGTTCGGTGATCAACACCTTCTTTGGCGTGTTGATCATCGCGGTGCTGCAGACAGGCCTGGCACAGATCGGGGCGACCGATCCGAGCAAACGTGTGATTACCGGCGCGGTGATTATTGTGGCAGTGCTGCTGGACGCGGCACGACAGCGGTGGAAACGGCGTGGGTGAGCTGGTTCTGATGTCTTTTTTTGCTACCACGAAAAACACGAAATGACACGAACGGTGGTTTCTAGATTGAAGATTGCTATTGAACGGCATTTACAAAGTTTGTCATTTTCTCCCAGGGGCCGTATTGATTATTCGAAAAAAGATCATCCTTTTTAAGTTTACCCGTCTTAAGACCGTTTTGAATTTGCGAAACAGAGAATGGTCCATTAACGTTATCATTCCTTAAAATGTAATATTCAAACCCCGGCTCTTCCAGAGTTTCAACAGTATTTGATGTATGGCTGACCATAATCTGCTGTTTTTTGGTGAGAAACTCTTCCTCAGAAATCGCTCCCATTGCTTTCAGGTTAGCCAGTTTTTCCAGTAGCTTGATCTCTGCTTCCAGAGTGTTTGAAACCGAGGATGTGCCTGAATTCAGATTTTTTGTTTCAGTGATATTTGGGGGATGATAACCCGTTTCCAGATCATCCTTTACCCGATTAAAAACATTTTCTATTGCTGATTTTACCGTATTTTTCTGTATCAGATAGAAAATGATGGGGATGAGCCAGAAAATATAGCTGAAGATGGTCAGGATAAGAATGATCCAGAATGCGAATGACGGTCGATAGTGAACGTCTGCCAAAAGAACCAAGCCTTCGGGTTTCTGTTTCAGCGTGATGCGGGTCGTATCACTTCGGTTAATGGAGCCAAAAGAAGCTTCCAGCATTTTGGCGACGATTTCATCATGATTTCGTTCGACTGTCGATGCAACAGAATTCAGTTGTTCTTCAATCGCGTCAAAGACATGCTCCTGAGGGACAAGTGTGTGGATTCTCTGACTTACCTGAAATTGCATTTACCAGTTTCCTAAATCAAATTGCATAACCTGACGATATATTTGTAGTGGTCTTATGTTTCCTGTTATCGTAACTGGACAGTATCGTAGTTTCAATATCTTGTAATTAATTTAATAAAAAGAGTTCCGCTTCAACTCAGTTTTACAATCTCAAATTGTTTCAGGATAAATTATGGACTTAAAACTCAACCTGCTGGTGATACGCTGTAGAGACATAGAAGTGAGTCGGTTATTTTACGAGCAGCTGGGGATCGAGTTTCAAAAAGAAAAGCATGGTTCCGGTCCGGAGCATTATGCAGTTATGTTTGATGACATGGTATTTGAGCTCTATCCGTTGAAAGAGGGTGAGCCCGTTGATCGCAGTCGACTGGGGTTTGCTGTCAACCTGGAGACGGATCTGAAAGAGAGTCTGGATGCCGCTGAGATTGAAATTGTTTCCAGCTATGAATTTGATGGTCGGCTGATCTTTGTGGTCCAGGATCCGGATGGCCGGAAAGTTGAATTGAGTCAGAGCGAACCTAAAGACTCTGAAGGGAACTGGACACGGTTTCGTTCTATTCTGCTGATTCTGGCGGCGATTGCAGGCAGCCTGTCATTTCTGAATTATCAGTCAGAGCCGATGAATGGTGGCCCCGTGCTTGACGTTTACTTTTTCTATTTCGCGTTGCTGGTTTCGTTTCTGTTCTGGCCGGTCATGGTCGTGGCTGTCGTCGGGTTCCAGACAATCAATCCCTATTCCGATCCTGTCTGGACCAGACCCACGCATTCCTGTAATCCATTTCGACTGAAGAATCCCTTCTGCATTACTCACTTCCTGATGTATTTTGTGATGGCCCAGGGAGCGGGCGCGCTGGTGACAGCGATTCTGGGGGGCTGGCTGCAGTTGCTGATGGGGATCGGAATGATCATCGGCGGGCTGGAAGGCCTGTGGGCTTTGGAACTGGTAATGAAACGATATCCTGAAAAAATGGCACTGCAGGATGATGTTGATATGGCTGGCAATGCTCCTCCGGAATAACGACAGGGAGATTTTCAAATGTACGAATTCGATTTAGAACGTTTGACACCAGAGCAGCGGGCGATGGTGGAATTGTGGGAAGCGCACCTGGAGGCAGAGTTCGAAACAAAAGATGCGGATGCGTCTTGTGGCACGATGACAGAGGTGCCTTATGTGAATCATGTACCTACCCTGACAGGAGGTATGGGGCGTTCACATCTGAATCACTTTTATGAAGAGTATTTCATACCAAATATGCCGTCCGATCTGGAGACGGAGATGATCTCACGAACCGTGGGACTGGATCGCATCGTCGATGAATTTGTGATTCGCTGCACGCATTCTGTCGAAATGTTCTGGTTACTTCCGGGGGTACCGGCGACAGGACGCCGGTTAGAATTTGTTGTGGTCGTGATTGTTTCATTCGAGGCAGGCAAGATGAGTGAGGAGCACATTCACTGGGATCAGGCTTCCGTGCTGGTGCAGGCAGGGTTGATTGACCCGAAAAATCTGCCGGTAGCGGGTGCGGAAGCAGCAAGGAAAATGTTGGATCGGAATTCTGTGCCTTCGAATGCGTTGATTAAACGCACTGTTTCTGATGAGCTGCTTTAAGTGATCATGGGCACCACGAATGTAATTACTACCACGAAAGGCCCGAAAAACACGTAAAGGGTACTCTGTCGGAAAGCGTTTAGTCTGGGCCTTGCTTAGTTGCTCTTTTATGGGAGATTTGACTGTCAATTTCCAATTGCCTGTGGCAGCCCCGAATTGCATTCAGGGCTACCCTGCTCTCATCTCAATAGTCGGATCATTCAAACTTAAACGAATACAGGTCTGCGTCTTTGAGTTTGATTTTTAGTTTGACTGGTTTGCCGGCGAGGCTGCTGACATCGGTGCCGTTTTTCCAGCTCACTGCGCGGGAGATGGTGTCGCCGTAGAGTTCGCTGCAGTCGGCTTCTGTGAAGCCTTCGATCGGTTTGCC
Source organism: Gimesia sp. (assembly GCF_048262075.1). Taxonomy (GTDB): domain Bacteria; phylum Planctomycetota; class Planctomycetia; order Planctomycetales; family Planctomycetaceae; genus Gimesia. The sequence continues at coordinate 759,342 of NZ_JBLXFK010000002.1, read as the reverse complement.
GTCGGGGGTCTGCAGTTCGACGGTGATGCCGCCGGCGGCGGATGTGGAGAAGTTGAGCTTGAGTTCTTTGCCTGTGAAGGTGATGGGTTTGGTCGTGATCTCGGCTCCCTTGAGGGGGGCGTTGATGGAGACGAAGCCGTCGATTCGCATCGTGTAACGTCTGAGCTGGTTGCTGTTGCCGGTCCAATAACCTTCGGTGGCGTAGAGCGAGAGTTCGTTGGGGGCACCTTCGACATCTGATTTGGTTTCGACCATCTGCCAGCCGATGTATTGATGTCCGTAGGCCCAGGTTCCCTGGCGTTCGATGCCGGGACGCAGGAAGGCTTCGGGCCAGCGTTTGAAATTCACGCCATCGCGGCTGGTCATGAAGAGGCCTTCAGTGATCGCCATACCGTAACGGTCGGAGATGGAGGAACGCATTTTGCGATGTTTGTACTCGGGCAATTGTTCCATCGATTTGGACCAGCCCCGTTCGATGTAACGTGTGGGAAAGCCGACCAGGATGTGCGGGGCACGGTAATAGGGTTTGATCTGGTTGGTATAAAGCTGTTCGGGCGGTGCGTCGCCGTACTTCAGGTCCTGGGGTTTGCTCCAGTGCAGCAGGTCGGGTGAGGTCGCGGTGCGGATATCGCGCAGGCCGGAGGGCTTCCAGTCTTTTTCATTGGTCGTGCCTTTGGTGAAGTAACGCCAGTAGGCGCGGTACTTTTGAATCGTCGGATCCCAGAAGGCGAGATTTTCCGAATCGAAGGCACCATCGGTGATGACCGGTTTTTCCGAGAGGAGCGACCAGTGAATGCCATCGGGGGATTTAAGCACGAGTAAACCGTGCGGGCCACGAGAGCGGAGGATGGCTTTAAATTTCGCAGAGGCAGGACAGTCTGGGTTCTCATCTTTGAAGACCGCGGGATGCACGGGATCGGGTTTGGCAGACTTCATCCAGTCGCGATAGGCTTTGCCGATGACGATGTTATTCTTTTTATCCCCGGATTTTGGGGGAAAGGAAAACAGTCCCAGGTCGGGGCGTTTCCAGTGAATGCCGTCGTCGCTTTCTGCGTAGCAGGTGAAGTTGCTGTTGTTGGGGCCGAGTTTCTTTTCCTGCACGTCGAGATGCCAGGCTTTGTAGTACATGCGGTATTTGTCGCCGTCTTGGAAGATGCTCTGGTAGCCGCAGCCACTCCCCTCCCAGGGCTTGTCGTAGGTGAAAACGATTTCGCGGGGCGTGGGATGATGCAGTTCGAAGCGGGCCTCTTTACTGCGGGATTCGATCAGGGTGTCGTCGACCATGAGCTCCAGTCGGGAACCAATGTCGATGGGCTCTGCGGCGAATGTGTTGCCTGCATTGAGACACAGGAGTGTGAACAGAGCGAAGAGACACGGGGCTGTCAGTCGTGGCATGGTGTTGTTCCTGATGCTGGTGTGAATTGTGTGGGGTTTTATTCTAACCAGATTTTCGGTGAGAATGAAAGTCACGGAGCGGATTTCAACGGTTGCCTGTTTTTTACTACCACGAAAAACATGAAATGGCACGAAAGTGTAAAAACGAGCGAACCATGATTTATGATGTCTTGTCGTACAATATACACTAAGGTAGACTGTAGTAAAAGAAATAGTGAGAACACAAGCATGAGAAAGGATGATTGAAATGGCAGGTCGAACAGGACGTGCGTATCTGGCGAAAACGACGTTGGAAGTTATGGAAGTGGGACAGTATGTGAATCCGCTGGGAGATGCGGTGGCAATTGCAGCGGAGAGTGCGGCCTGCAATGCGGGATCAGCCTGTTTTGAACCAGAGGCGTTGGAACAAGTGCGGGATGAGATACTACAGACGCCGGCTCCGTTTGGTGAAACCGAATTCATATTGCAAAATGAGACGACGTTAGAAGGCGCACGAGCGCTGACAGCCGATTCGACCACGGGACAGATTGGCGTGTTGAATTTTGCTTCTGCCAAAAATCCGGGAGGTGGATTTCTGGGAGGCAGCCAGGCCCAGGAAGAGAGTCTGGCCCGAAGTTCGGCGCTGTATGCTTCGCTGAATCTGTTTCACAGCCAGTATTATGAGACACATCGCCGGCTGCGGAGTGCCTTTTATTCGGATCGCATGATATACTCCCCGGGTTGTCCCGTCTTTCGGGATGATGCTGGTTCGTTTCTGGAATCAAGTTACCAGGTCGATTTCCTGACGAGTGCGGCTCCCAATGCGGGAGCGATTCAGAAGAACGAGCCCGTACATGTGAGCGAGATTCCACAAGTTTTCATGGCGCGCATGGATAAAATGCTCGCGTTGTTCGCTGCTCAAGGTTGTCAGACACTGGTGCTGGGGGCCTGGGGCTGTGGTGTGTTTCGAAATTCCCCCGATCTGGTGGCACGATTGTTCTCGGAATTCCTGCAATCCGGTGGTCCTTATTTCGGTCGATTCAAACAGATTCGCTTTTCTGTACTTGACCGCAGTGAGGAAAAACCGATATTGAGAGCATTCACAAACTATTTTGAGCGCTCAAGCGAATGATCAGAGATACGAGGTATGAATGGGCTTCTTTGACAGGTTTAAATCCAAACCAGCCGCCACCAGAATCAAAAGTGCCGACAATGTGGCACGGATTATGGTGGTGCTGGAATGTGATGGCGATCAGGTGTTATTTATATTGCTGGTTGATGATGGTACGATCAATCGGCTGGGGACGGGGGCCGAGGATAACCGGGAACAGGATCTGTATATCGGTGTGAGTGATACAGTTGCATTTCAAGCAGTGCGCGATGTCTGCAGTCCGGTGATTGATGATTGGATCGGTGGATTTGGCGATTCCGCTGCGGCGGGTAAGCCATGTAAACTACTGGTGGGTTTTCAAACAGCAGCTGGCGCAGAGATGTTAAGCCAGTGGGAGTACGGCACGAAATCCAAGGGGCCCCCTGCTGAAGTGATTGCGGTGGTGAAGCAAGCTGTTCAGTCTACAGAGGACTGGTATGCAGAGCAGAAGACGCTGTCAGCCGGTGGTTGAGGATTACTACCACGAACGTTACAAAAAGACACGAACAAACGGCGGGGATTCTTAATTTACAAGAGGGGACTTTGCGGTATGTCAGGAGAGGGAGAGCGTCAGGAAGAGCCGAAACAGAAAGAGTGGGAGTTCCGTGTGGGGGTGCGGGTTGATCCCGCTGAGGGGCTGCTGTCGACCGGTATGGACGAAGTCAATGGTCTGATCAATCGGGGAGGAAAAGTAGTCTCGATCGAAGGTGGCGGCGCTGTCCTGCGGAAACTCAATCAAGACGACACGAGCGAAGATCCGGCGATGACACTTTCGGGGTGTGACATGAAGGTGGTCATCGATATGACCGAATTCGGGACCAACGCTGCCTCGCAGGAACACGATCGACTGTATCGTGAGGGACTGGAACTGATCAACCCTTATATATTTATTACAGGTCGCGATCATCAACCGGCGGATACAGAGGCTGCCCGTGATGATCTGGCGGAGGGGAAGGAATTGTTCCGCCAGGCGCTGGCAATCGATCCTGGGAATGGCGCTGCATGGTGGATCATCGGCAAAGCGGAACAGGTTCTGGAAAATACGGAAGCCGCCTGTGATGCATTTCGCCATGCGTATCAGTTGATTCATGATAATCCTGATGCCGCCCGCGAGTATATGTTTGAGTGTCTCAAGCTGGGCAGAACGGAACAGGCAATCTCCGCGGCCCGCCATGCAAGGAAACTCAAGCCGGAAGATATGGGACTGGCAGCGAACCTGGCGCTGGCGTTGCTGATTGGTGGTGAACTGGAAGAGGCGGCCGCGGTAATTGAGGTGGCAGTCGCGGGGGCCCCCGATGATCCGATCAATATGAATCTGCAGCAGCGGATTGCTGAGGTCCGCGCTGGAAAACAACCTCAGCCACACAACCTGGCTGACATGGATGCGTAATGTTGATCGTGACTGATTTTTTCGACCACGAAAAATATGAAATGACACGAAAAATGTGTTTTGATTTTGTATTGGTGAAGTGAAACGGGAATAAATTTTGAAGGAGCTGTGATGAGTCGTGCTTTGCTGGTGATTGATGTACAGAACGAATATTTTACAGGGGCGCTGCCGATTACTTATCCGGCGGGGCATCTGGAGCAGATCCTGGTCGCGATGGATGCGGCAGCCGCGAAACAGGTGCCTGTGATTGTGGTGCAGCATCATATGACCGATCCGGAAAAGCCGTTCTTTCAGAAAGGGACGCCGGGCTGGGAACTGCATCCGGAGGTAGCGAAGCGTCCCTGTGAAGTACTGATTGAGAAAACGCTGCCAGGCAGTTTTACTGGTACGGAACTGGAAGACTGGCTGCGTGCGCGTAATATCGATACGGTGACAATCGCCGGCTATATGACACATATGTGTTGTGATACGACGGCCCGACAGGCGGTGCATCGGGGATTTACGGTTGAGTTTCTAAGTGATGCGACGGGGACGCTGGCTTTGTCCAATTCAGCCGGTGAAGTGACGGCGGAAGAACTGCAGCGGTCGATTCTGTGTGCCCAGCAGATGATGCTGAGCGAAGTGCTGGATGTGGTGACCTGGATTGAGCGGTTGTAAGGATCTCAGTTTGCCCCTGCTCTAATGCGAGACTGATGATGGAGAAAGTAAGCACTGATCTGGTAAACACAAAATTAAACGAACTGGGGCTCGTTTTATCACCGGAGATCCAATACCGGTTGGAGACGGTGTTTTCCGGGAATGATGAGGACGTTAAGGCTCAAGAAGTCAGGAAAAAATTTGAGCTGGTAACACAGATCGAACCCGTACTGGTGAGCATGTTGCTGAAAGACGAACAGGTGCTGTTTGTCTCGAAAGGAGAGATTCGGTTTCGCAAGACGATTATCGTACTCACAAATTTGCGACTGCTTTTGATGAATGCGGATCGCTATGAACATTGCATTCAACCCTACTGGTCCATTTATTACAGTCAGGTTAAAACGCTGACGGACTCCTGGATCGGAACCCCTCAATTCCGTCTGATCGATGGAACAAAAATGACGTTTAACGATTTTCCCAAACAGGATCGACTGTCTCTGCGAACGGTTTTTCAGGAAGTGGCTGAACTGCTGAAAAAAGCTGATTTTGATCCAGCAGTTTCGCAGTCGCGGGAAAATCTGTGTGGAAACTGTTTCGAGGTCGTTCCCCAACCGTCCTATGAATGTGAAGCCTGCGGCGCGACATTCTGGACACCTGCCGAGATGGGGTTCCGCTGTCTCATCTTTCCGCCGTGGGAGGATTTTGTGTTGAAGGAAAATCGCCATGCGTGGAATAGTCTGGTGACCTATCTGGCATGTCAGGCGATGGCCTTTCAGATATTGTCTCAGCGTGGTTTCGCATATGCCTGGCTGATTCTGGCGATAAGTAATGCGTGCGCTGCACTTGTGGCCCTTAATCAGATGATCAAGGGGCGGTATATTAAGGATGTCTCAACACTCATTTCCTCCGAATTCGAAAAATAACAGTCTGTAATTCGTCCAGCTTCTTCTTTTCGGCAGTGAAGAATTCATCGTAAATAAATGAAAATCATTTTGAACTGTTCGTGTGTTCTGGCTAAGATATTTTTCTACCCGCGAATCATTTCATCCTTGAGGAACGATCTCTCATGAGCATAGTCGACAGCCAGGCGGTTGATACCAAACTGACACAGTTAAATCTGCAGCTTTCCCCCAATATTAATTATCGGTTGGAGACGATGTTCCCCAAGCTGGAGGGGATGTTTGCCAAGAGTGGGATCAAGAAAAAATTTCAACTGGTGAAACGTCTGGAACCATTGCTGGAAGAGATGCTGCTGGAAAAAGAAGAAGTGCTGTTCATCTCTAAAGGGAATCAGTCATCCTTCTCTGAGCAGTTTTTCATGGGAGCCCTCTGGGCCCAGACCATTAATCATACGGCGGTCGTGCTGACGAACTTTCGGCTGCTGTGTATCCGCACGAATGGCAAGGGAAAGCCCAAGCGTACGTTCTGGTCGATCTATTACAGTCAGATCAAGGACCTGAAGAGTACGATTTTTGGGAATGCCAAGATCTGCCTCAAGGATGGAAAGAATCTGAATTATTCCGGCTTCCCGAAAATTGATCGTAAGACGATGCGCGAAGTCTTTCTGGATGCATATAAAACATTTGACGAGAAAGGTTTTGATCCTGAGGTTTCGCAGTCGCGTGAGAATCTGTGCGGCAACTGTTTCGCCGTTGTTCCCAGGCATGATTATCACTGTGAAGCCTGTGATGCAACGTTCTGGAAGCCATCAGAAGTAGGAGTTCGCAGTTTCTTCTTCCCGTCGTGGGGTGACTTTGTGATGAAACATTATCCGGTTGCCTTTGCCGAGTTCTGTGGTTTTATGATTTTACTGGTCGTACTGGCTGCCGCGATTTCGAATGGTAATTACGGGTTTGCCGCGATTCTGTTTGTGCTGGCGAATGGTGGCGACGCCGCGATTACGGCGCAGATCGCAGCGAAAGGGCTGCATCTGAAATCGGTTCCTGAATCCCAGTCAGCCTGATCGTGAGACCTGTGCGGTTTAACAGTTGTGGTTTCTTGGATCTGAGGATTATTTGTGCGATGACTCCACAGCTGCCAGCAGTGATGAACGATAAATAAAGCGGATGGTTGCACGGGAGACCATCCTGAATTCTGTTTACCGATCATGGGGAGTAGCTTATGCGTATTATGTCACCAGGGGCCTGTGTACTAATTCTGGGGATGAGTCTGATGTTGCCGTCTGGCATGGTGCAGGGACAGACGATTAATCACAAACTGGAACCCTATTTGAAATCAGGTGAGCTGCCTGCTGTGGCAGCCGCAGTTGTTGAACGGGGAACGATTACGGAATTTGGTGCGGTTGGTACGAGGAAACTGGGGGCTGATATCCCGGTAACGATTTACGACAAGTTTCATCTGGGGTCTGATACCAAGGCCATGACAGCGACCATCGCCGGGATGATGATCGAAGAAGGCAAGCTGAAATGGGATTCGACGCTGGGAGACGTCTTTCCGGAATTAAAAGATTCCATGGGTAAGGATGTCGAGAAAGTGACGCTGGAACAACTGCTGTCTCATACGAGTGGCATGCGGGCCGATGATGCGAATTTCATGGAACTGCTTAAGAACTCGTTTGATGTCGATGGAGATCTGAACGAGCTGCGATACTGGATCGTCAAAGAATCGGTCAAGCTGCCCCTGGTCGCTAAATCAGGCGATGCGTGGGCATATAATAACCGAGGTTATACAATCGCCGGTGCGATGATTGAAAAAGTCAGTGGAAAACCGTGGGATGAGCTGATTGTGGAACGGATTTTTGAACCGTTCCAACTGACGACCGCCGGGCTGGGTTGCCAGTCTTCGCTGGGAAAAATCGATGCACCGTTGGGGCATGTCAAACAGAAGGATGGCAGTATTAAATCTTATATGGCGGGTCCGAATGCCGATAATCATCCGGTCCTGGGTCCCGCGGGGATCGCACACCTGTCAATTCTGGATTTAGCGACCTGGGCTGGTTGGAACGCCGGGAACGGGATGCGGGCACCCTGTAATATTGTGTCGCCTCAGATGGTTGAGAAAATTCATTCTCCCGTATTTACGATCAAAAGCGACAAGCCTCACCGTCCGGGAACTCCCCCCGATGGTCAATACGCGCATGGCTGGGGCTGGGTGAGTGTCGACTGGGCACCGTATCCCCTGCTCTATCATGGCGGTTCGAACGGTAAGAATCTGGCACAGGTCTGGATTGATAAAAAGAAAGATATCGCGATTGTCATCATGACGAATATCAGTAATCCCAAGGCAGATGCCACGCTGCGGGAAATCGCGAAGGAACTGTATGAGGATGCCACTGCGGGGTATTAATGCAGAACCAGGGAATCAGATTGGGATCTGAAAACGACTCCGTTCTCTCATTTGTTGTTGAGGGAGCGGAGTCGTGTTATAACGTGAGATGACGGTCGCGGGACGATTCTCTATTTCACTTCAGCCCGGAACAGGCGCTCCATGTTGAATCCCATGTATTCTCAATATGCTGCCGAATATGCGGCGGCCATTCAAGACAACAGCTATAACGCCCACTACGAACGCCCTTCTCTCTGCGCGCTACTGCCGGAACTGCAGGGGAAACGGGTGATTGATCTGGGCTGCGGCCCCGGTGAATACGTTGCTTACCTGATGTCTCAAGGCGCGACGGTGACTGCCGTTGATGGTTCGGCAGACATGATCGCGCTGGTACACCAGAAGCTGGGAAACCCATTCAACGCGTATGTGCAGGATCTTGCGCAGGGTGTGCCTGATGAGGCGGACCAGTCGTTCGATCTGGCAGTCTGTCCGCTGATGGTGCATTACCTGGAAGATCCGACGCCTTTATTCCGTGATGTCAAACGCATTTTGAAGCCAGAGGGGTTGTTTGTGTTTTCGACGCATCATCCGTTTGTGGACTATCAGTTCTCGCCGAGCGGCAATTATTTTCTGACTGAAAAAATCGTCGATGAATGGGATACCCTGGGAAAGCCGACGCGGGTGGAATATTTTCGCAGGCCTTTGTCGGCGTTAATGCGGTCTTTGACGGACGCGGGCTTGTGTGTCTTAGAGATGAGTGAAGGCAGACCCGATGAGCAGATGCAGGAGACGGATCCACAAAGCTATCGGAAATTGTCGACCGCGCCCGGATTTCTGTTTTTGAAGTGCCAGGTGATGTGACATTCGTATTTGATATTTGACCGGAACGATAGAGCCGCGTTATGGAATTGTGTTTTGAACAGACTGTTCCCGCTGAGCGCGAGACACTGTTTCGGTTTCATGAAGATCCAGCTCATCTCGGGCTGCTGCTGGCAGAGTGGCCTGGCTTTCGACTGTTGCGGCATGCGGGGCATATTCAACCCGGTGCCGAAACCTGGGTCGAGCAGCGCGTGGCCGGTTGCCTGCCTGTCGTGATGGGCTTTCGACATGATCTCTATGAGCCTGGGCATCGCTTTGGCGAGACGATGATACATGGTCCGTTTTCCCGCTTCTCACACATTCATGAATTTGACGAAACCTCAGCCGGAACGATCGTGCGGGATATGTTGAATGTGGAACTGGCGTGGCAGTTTGGTGGGGCTTTGATTACGCGTACTGTCGTGGAGAAAAATTTACACGCGGCGTTTGCGTTTCGTCATTGTTCCCTGCTGCGTCTGGTGGAAAGTGACGTGGTGAGCCGGTTTGTGATGGAAACTGAATGAAGGTGAAAGATTATGGAAGTGGCGACTTACATTCTGTTCGGACTGGGCTGTCTGGGCGCGACAGATATCGCGCTGTACCACAGTTTCTCGCATGGAATCCGCAGTCACCCCGATTCGCGAGCCGAGCTGGTGGTGCATAGTCTGCGCGGACCGACCTACGCCGCATTGTTTCTGGTGATTCCGAATCTGGTACTGCAGGGTTTTTATTTCTGGTGTCTGCTGGCACTGTTTGTGTTTGATATATTGATTTCGATTGTGGATTTTACGCTGGAGCGGGAGAGTCGTCGTTTGCTGGGAGGTCTGCCCAGTGGTGAGTATGTGCTGCATATCATCATCGCGATGCTGTTTGGAAGTCTTGTCACAGCGGTCTGTCTGGAAGCGGGAGTCTGGCGGAGTCTACCGACAAAGATTTCGTACCAGCCTGCTGATGTCCCGGATGTGTTGCGACTGGTGATGGCTGTGATGGCGCTGCTGGTGCTGTTTTCCGGAATTCAGGATGCGATGGCGGCTCGAAAATTGTATGCTGTACCATTGCGGAACAGCGAAGATGAATAGCCGACCGTTGTGAATTAATTTATGAAACAGGAGCGGTGAGTAGATAATGTTTGATCTTTGAGGGCAATGATGCGTTTAAATATAATGATCGGCAGCGATCTGGTATCATGGCGGTGATCAAAATATTTCGAGAGGAAATGGATTTTGCGAGACAAAATGGTGGATTTGAACTGATCCAAAGACTTAAACAGGCAGGATATGAACCCTGTTCCGATCTGGATCGTTAATTTGTTAAATCAACACAGGATATCTGAGGAAATCAAAATGGCCCCTGAGATGATTGGCTTAATCGGCGGCGTGGGTGGCACGGTGATTGGGGTGCTGGGGGGCGTGTATGGGACCTGGAACGAACTGAGAAACGCGCAGGGGCCACAGGAACGGTCATATCTGGTGAAAATGGCTGTGCTCTACTGGATTGTGGTTCCCTTGTTTGTGGTATTAGTATTTGTGTTACCCGATCCCTGGAACTATTACATCTGGCTGCCTTACGGGCTGTGGTTGACCTCTACGATTCGTCGCAGCGCTGTCAAGCAGCAGACGATTCGCGAAGCGGAAGCCACCCCTGCTGCAGGAACCGATTGAATGACTGATACTGGCGGTGATCGCAGTCTTTCTGTTGCGCGGAGCATTGAAATCACTCGTGGAGCCGATTTTCACTAATGAATGAAGGGGGATCTGATGGAACCCATGGAATTTTGTGTGCTGGCTGGATTGGTTCTGGTTGTCATTCTGACGCCGTGCATGATGGTGATGTTTGTGAGGGACATGTTTCGTCACAGCAGCCGAACCGGGTCAGGATCCGGCGGCGGTGGAATCATTGGTGCGATGCTGGAAATGGATCGGATCGTGAATCCCGCGAGTCAGCATGTGCAGGAAGCCAAAGAAGTCGAACAGGAAGAAGAAGGCATCGGCGGCGAATAAGTCGCGGGAAAAATGCTGCTTTCTTAACCAGAGTTCATTACAATGAAAGGATGTGAACGGCACTGCGATCTATCTTGTCAGGAGATATCCGTGATCCCAAAACACTTGACGGTCATGAAGTCGAAAGACCTGGTCATTTACCTTCTGTTTGCGATTTCTGGGATTGTCGTTTTACCTTTTGGCACATGGTTATTATTGGCTCCTTACGGAACCGGGTTCGTCTTCTGTGTGGTGATGCCCTATTACTTTGCGTTTCTGGCAGCGCTGGTGATGTTGCCGATCCTGCTGGTGCGGCTCTGCTGGAAACAGTGCCGTGCGCGTGCCCTGCTCTGGTTGCTGGTGATCGTCGTGTATGTTCCCTGTTTTCTGTTGGGGATCGCTTGGGAACGGCGTGTCTGGACCGCCCGCTGGGAAGCGTTTTCGCATCGCACTCAACCACTTATCGCAGCAATCAATGATTATGAACGTCAGCATGGCGTTCCACCTGAGTCGCTGGCTGCTTTGGTTCCCGATTATCTGCCTGCCGTGCCCGACACCGGGATGCGGGCCTGTTCTGAATTTCAATATTTCACAGGTAAGGCTGCCCGTCAACAGTATGCAGGCAATCCCTGGGCGCTGCAGGTGCTGCCGCCTGTCTTCGGAGTGGGATTTGATGTGGTGTTGTATTTTCCCAAACAGAATTATCCGAAGGTCGGCTATGGTGGCGGCCTGGAGCGTGTGGGCGACTGGGCCTACGTGCATGAATAACTGACGGAGCCAATTGTTAAAAAACGTGTATTGTCTGTCGGTATGAAAAAGAATCGTAGAGTTCAGCCGAACGGAATATCAGCGTGTCAGGAAGTGCTCACATGAATGATGGTACCTGTCCTTATTGCGGGGAGATCGTTTCCGACGAAGCGGTGAGGCTCTGGGATGACAGGCGGTATTGTCGGCATTGTGTGGAAGAGGTTTCGCCTGAACTCTATCAATATGCTGCAGGTGGCGGGCAGCTGGTAGATGTGGTGGAGAAATCGAATGTCAGTTTGAAGAACTATGTACGCGGTGCAGGTTATAAAACATTGATTGTAGTGTTTCTCATTTTCATGACGCCAGTTGTAGTGACGGCGGCGATGGATCCTGTGAATGCCCGATTCGATCTGCTGTTCGGGTTCTGTTTTTTCTGGTGTGGTTTTTTAGCGGGATATTTAATTCTCAAAGGGTTTTTTTTGCTGGAACTAAGTTATCTACCCCGGCGTGTGGCTGTGGAACATAACCAGCTGGTAATCACTGCATCAGGTAAAGAAAGGTGCTATCCTCTGGATGAGTGTTGCTGGGGAATGAAAGAGAGTTTCCGGGACGGTCTGACGGCTTACACCGGTCTGAGGAAAGGAATTCTGTTTAGCATACCGGAACGTTATATCTGTGTGGGACATGATCCCGCGCTGTTACCCCATCTGGGAGCGTTTTTACTGTTGGCGGGAGTTCGTCGCAAATCATACTGGTCCGGTTTAAGAATATTCATTTTAACAGTGCTGGGGATGCTGATCGGCTTCCTGCTGGGTTACTGTCTGGGACAGATTGTGGCGTTGCTGACGAATGACCGGTTCTGGTTGTTTGCACTGGGATTTCTGGGAACGTTCGATGGGGGTGCCATCGCCTTTAACTATGCGTATTACAGCAGCTTTGGTCGGACTGCCACGCATCAGAGAATGAGCCCGCTGATCTGGGGCGGCATGTTTTTCGTATTGGGAGTCAAAGTATTCCTGGTACGTGGCGGTTGGATGGTACTGCTGGGGAGCGGGGTCAACGCTGCTTTGGGTATTCTTGCTGCCTGGTCAATTCGCTGCTATATCAATCGTGCGGATGATCGAGAGAGCATCAGCGAACACAGGCGACGCGATCTTCAGGAGGCCTTAGGCCATGAAACGTAAGGAGCGGATCTATCTGACTTTGTTTGCAGTGACTGGTGTCGGATATGTGCCGTTTGCACATTGGATTTCGACGACTCCGGTCGGAACTACGCTGTTTCTCTGGCTGGTTGTCTTTTATGGCATTGCATTACTGCTGGCAGTGCTGGCGATTCCGGCGTCACTGATCGGCCTGTTTTTCAAGCAATATCGCAGAGATGCATTGCTGATCCTGATTCTGTCTTTGATCTATATTCCCGGCTGTATTTACAGTATTCAACTGGGACAGCAGGTTCGCATGGTCCGGATGGCAGACTTCGCTGATCGCAGTCGGTTTCTGGTTGAGGCGATAGAAGACTACACGCGAGACCATACGCGTCATCCCGAAACACTGGAACAACTAGTGCCTGATTATCTGACTGCAGTTCCTGGTACAGGAATGATGGCCTATCCGGAGTACGAATATTATGTCTCTGCTGATTACCAGTGGTGGCCCGAACAGAATCCCTGGATACTTGTTGTGCGAACCCCGAGTGGGGGACCCAACTGGGACATGATGTTGTACTTTCCCAAACAGGACTATCCGGAAAACGGCTACGGCGGCTGGCTGGAGCGGGTGGGCGACTGGGCCTACGTGCATGAATAACTGACGGAGCCGGGAATTTCTTTCTGATCTGATTACAAGTGAAGAACACGACTTCCGATTTGTGTATTCATTTCCTGGCAAATGCTGTTTTGTTTTCTTAATGAAGTCGTGTTAAACTGATTGAGTGATCGTTACCATTTCATTACCTGAAACTCATCGTTTCTCAGGAGTAGCCCAATGTCACTCAGCTCAGATCAACTGCTGGCGATTCTGGGAATCGCGATTGCGCTCTCGGCTTATTTGTCGGGGATTCGATTGTATCTCATTCAGAAGATTCGTGAGATCCCCCAAGAAGACCCGGAGCAGGCAGAGAAAAAATATGAGATTCAAAAGCAACTGGGGTGGCTGACACTGGCGGATGCCCCGATTGTTTTATCTGCCTTTCTGTTGGGGTTGAATCTGCTGTGGTTTCCCCTCACAGGACTGAGATTTCCTGACTGGTTGCTGTCACTGGGGCTGTGGCTGTTTCTGCTGGCCGGTACCATGATGGTGATTCAGCATTTCCTGGCCTGGCACAAAACGCTGACCGAATTGTTACCAATTGGGCTACTCGTCGTCATCGGCATTCTGATTCTGTTTGCGTTGATGATCTGGAAGACAATTCGGGTGTGAACGCAGGCTTTTAGATTTGAATGGGAGATATGATGGAGATCAGGCGTCTGTTAGAGAATCAGCAGAAGTGGACTGTCGAGGAATTACAGTCACTCTATGATCGTATCAGTGGAGAAGCGGGGTTCTGCAGCGAACTGTTAAGTCTGTTAGCTGATCCCGAGAGACAGCAGGCCGCCAGTTGGCTCTTGAAACAGGCGCTGGAATCAGGACAGGATGTCACCCGGATGGATTGGTCGCCTTATTACCGAAGTTTATCGGAATTGCAAAACTGGGAAACGCAATTGCATCTACTGCAGTGCCTGCCTTACCTGACGATTAACAAACGGGAAGTGAAGCAACTCGAACCATTTTTACGCCGCTGTCTGCAGAGTGAAAATAAATTTGTCAGAGCGTGGAGTTATAACGGGCTCAATGAACTGGCACTGCAGCATGCTGACTTCAAACCGGAAGTGGATTCTTTACTGGCAGCGGCTCTGGAAGAGGAAGCCCCTTCCGTAAAAGCACGCATCCGGAATATTTTAAAACAACGTCTTTCGCATGGCCCTTGAAGGGAAAATCGGATGGATATTCAGACTCTGACAACGTTTTTCATGTGGTGCACGATCGTGAACGGGACGATCCTGATAGTGTGGACCTTCATGTTTCTGCTGGCACCGGAACTGGTGTATCGTTCGCAGAATGCCTGGATTCCACTGCCTCGAGAATCGTTTAATGTGGTGATGTATTGCTTTATCGGTCTGTTCAAGCTGCTGTTTTTGGTGTTTAATGCAGTGCCTTATCTGGCGTTGTTACTGATTGGTTGAAGTCTGGCTTTCAGAGAAGTTTGCATATCGATATGACAGAGAAACCACCTTGGGAAAAATCAGGCGCCCTGCCTGGAGAACGGGACTTCGATCCTGATGAGGGAGACCTTGACGCGCGGGTGGCCTGGGATCACTTTGGTGGATTGACATTGGCAGAAGCCTATCGCGCGTTTCAGGATCATTCCGAAGAATACGCAGAGGATTTCAAGTATATGGGGGGCAAGGCCTTCGCGTATTATTTTCCTGTACTCGAACGTTACCTGCTGGTGACTCCTGTCTGGCGTGAGGAAGAGGGGGTGGAGTGGTGTCAGATCCTGGGATTGGGAGCGGCGATTCAATTTCAGTTTACCCAAGACTGTCTGACGGAAGTACGTGAACTGGCTCCCCATGTATTGCAGCTGATTTCGTATGTGAAAGAATCGATCAAAGTCCATGTCGCGAGCGGTCATCCCTATATTTCCAGTCCGGAAATTCATGGCCATGTCATCGCAGAATGGGATGCGCTGGAACAGCATCTGCACCAGTTTGAGGAACAGTGAGCAGTTATTGTGGTTGATGTGGGACTTGATTCGCTGTTTTTTTCTCATATTTTGTCGAGAAAACCAAGGCAGAAACAAATATGCAGAAACGTTCTGATCTATCTTGGCGCGGGGCTGGTGTGTGTGGCACTGTTGTTCTGGTCTCTGGAATCATTTAACGCTTCTCAGGGATACTGGGAAGCAGAAATTGGTCAGGTGGAAACTCAACTGGCGCTGACATTGAGACTGGCGGGACGCGAGGATCGTCCTTTCAATCGACAGATTGTGATTGCAGATCGCAAGGCGGGTACTCACCCGGCGGGAATCTTTTCACTACCCGACCAGTCGACGCACATGCCGGGCAACAGACAGACTTTCCAGGATACCACTATTCGACCGGGCCGCGTGACCTTTCAATGGGAGGGCCATGAATTTGACCTGATGCTGAATGGTTTGCGGGTAGACGGGAAACAGTATGACTGGAAAGATCAGACGCCGATCGTGCTCGTGCGTTGAGTTAACGCGATTTGTCAAAGCAGAGCAGGCATTTCAGGAATTCTCTGAATTTAAGTGCTTGACCTGAGTGTGAGTGAATTGGTATAAAACCATCTTAGCATTCAGAAAGGTGCCCTGCTCTTTTATGGCTCTGCCCATTGATCTCTGGTTGATTCATCCCGAATCAGAAATGTGTGATGCGTTTCGAACGCGTTTTGAAAAACTCCCCCGCGTGACGGTCATCGAAAGCCGATTTGAAGACCTGCCACCGCATGACTGTTTTGTAACAGCCGCGAATGCCTTTGGGATTATGAATGCGGGCATCGATGCCGCCGTGATTCACTTTCATGGCGTCGAACTGATGCAGCGGATTCAGCATCGCATCCTGGATGAATATCTGGGCGAGCAACCGATCGGCACGTCTTTCATTGAGCCTACCGGCAATCCCGATTATCCCTTCGTGGCGCACAGCCCGACGATGCGCGTGCCCGGTTCAATTTCTGGAACCGACAAAGTGTATGCGGCGACCTGGGCTTCGCTGCTGGCCGTCTACCAGCATAACGTGCGGCAGACGGATGAATCGCAGAAGATTAATACGGTTGTCTTTCCCGCGATGGGGGCCGGCTTCGGTAATGTGCCTTACAAAGAGGTGGCCCGCCAGATGGCGGTCGCTTACGCGCACTACCTCAGCCCGCCTCACCGGATGAACTGGGATACGGTGATTGGTCGGCAGAAGGCAATTGCCTACGATGAGGGGAAACAGGTGGTCCGTTGAATATGGTTTGATCGCATTTTTTCACCAAACCCTCGATTCCTCCCTCAAAATTTGCAGTGTCAGCACTATAAATCTTGATACGATATCAAGTTCTGATTCCTGTTGAGCGAAAGAGCGGTTATTGATGGTTGAGAATGAACAAGCGGCGAATTCCACAGACGACCTGGTTCTGCTGACTGGTGCCACCGGTTATGTCGGCGGACGGTTGCTGCAGGCACTGGAACAGCGGGGACAGCGACTGCGGTGCCTGGCGCGGCGGCCTGAAAATCTGCGTGCGCGGGTGGGGGAAAATATTGAAGTCGTAGCCGGCGATGTGCTGGAAGCGGAAACCCTGCCGCCAGCGCTGGAAGGCGTGAAGGTGGCGTATTACCTGATTCATTCAATGGGTGAGAAAGGTTCGTTTGAAGAGAACGACCGCCGCGCTGCTGAGAATTTTGCCAACGCGGCCCGGGACGCGGGGGTCGAGCGGATCATCTATCTGGGCGGACTGGGGAATGAAGCGGAAACACTCTCGCCGCATCTGCGGAGTCGCCAGGAAGTGGGACAGATCCTGCGGGAGTCAGGCGTGCGGGTGCTGGAATTTCGGGCGTCGATTGTGATTGGTTCAGGGAGCCTGTCGTTTGAGATGATCCGTTCTCTGGTGGAACGCCTGCCGATCATGATTACACCCAAATGGGTCATGCGGTCGGCACAGCCGATTGCGATTGAAGACCTCATCGCTTATCTGACTGCAGCGCTGGATGTGGTATTACCTGCAAGCCGAGTGTTTGAAATTGGAGGAGCCGATGAAGTTTCGTACGCGGAAATCATGCGTGTGTATGCCCGCTGCCGCGAGATTCGTTTACGAATGATTCCGGTGCCGGTACTGACGCCTTACCTGTCGAGTCTGTGGCTGGGTCTGGTGACGCCGCTCTATGCCCGAATTGGTCGCAAGCTGATTGAAAGTATCGTGCATTCAACGGTCGTGCAGGATCAAAGTGCGTTGCAGGCGTTCGCTATCAAACCGATGGGCATTGAAGCCGCGATCCAGCGGGCGTTGATCAATGAAGAACAGGAGTTTGCTGAGACGCGCTGGTCGGATTCGCTGTCTTCGTCGGGTTCCCTGCCCACCTGGACCGGGGTCCGTTTCGGAACGCGGTTTATTGATTCCCGTTCCGTTGAAGTCGCGCGACCTGCAGAGATAACGTTTGCGCCGATCCGCAGGATCGGCGGCGATACGGGCTGGTATGCCTGCAACTGGTTGTGGCATCTGAGGGGCTGGCTGGACCTGTTGGTCGGCGGGATTGGTGTCAGGCGTGGTCGGGCGAATGCTGAGACGCTGCGTGTCGGCGATACGGTCGATTTCTGGCGGGTTGAAGCTTATGAACCGAATCGGCGGTTACGACTGCTGGCAGAGATGAAGCTGCCGGGGCGCGCGTGGCTGGAATTTGAAGTGACCGGCACAGGTGAGACGTCGACGATCACGCAGACAGCGATCTTCGATCCTGTCGGTCTCTGGGGGCGATTGTACTGGTACGCGGTCTGCCCGCTGCATCACTTCGTGTTTTCCGGCATGATACACAACATCGCGGCTGCTGCAGAAGCGATGCCAGAACGTGATGCAGGTTCTGCAGAAACCGGGTAGCTCTCCAGCTCTGTTATGCGTTATTGAATCGAGTGGGCTGCTTGTTGTAGGATACAGTAAGCTGCGGACAGCGCAATCATTCACTCTGATGTGAGGCACTCCATGAAAAAAGTTTTACTGACCGGATTTGAAGCCTATGGTTATACGCCGATCAATCCAGCGGAATCGGTGGCGCGGGCGCTGGAGGGGGTGTCAATTGGAGATGCGGAGATTGTCTCGCGGATTGTGCCGAATACGTTTTTCAAATGTATTGATTTCGTTACAGCAGCGATGGAAGAAGTCCAGCCGGAACTGGTGTTGATGATGGGCGAATACGGGGGACGCTCGATGGTTACCGTGGAGCGGCTGGCGCAAAACCTGAATGATGGGACGCGATACGGTTTAACCGACAATGCCGGCCAGTCGTTGCAGGGGGATTTGACGGCTGCGGAGGGGCCCGTTGCATATTATGCGACGCTTCCCTTACGCGCCATGGTCAAAGCGATGCGGGCGGCTGGCGTTCCGGCCGACATCTCAGATGCAGGGGGAACGTTCTGCTGCAATCACCTGATGTATGGCGTCCTGCATCACATCGCGCAGGAACAGTTACCCATCCGGGCGGGTTGGATTCATCTCCCTTTTCTCCCGGCGGTGGCTGCCCTGGAAGAGAATCTGGGGGCTCCCAGTATGTCTGTTGAGACGTCTGTAACAGGAGTGAAAGCCGGGATTCAGGCCGCCCTGGACCATCCTGAGGATCTCAATGAAGTCAGTCCTTCGCGTCTGTTGATATGACGTAAAGATCTATATATTAGTTGTTTATATCAATCGTTAGATGTCCGAAATGGATTTCTGCATTTTTCTCTGCTTTCTCGTGAAGCGACTTGACGCTTTCCTTTGCGGCTCGCTATATTATTGATATTGAGACTCAGTGTCATTTAGGTGTCTGGTTTCAATATGACTGTTTATTTATTTTTCTGGATTAGCCCGCAAAAGGTATCAGATCCGATGCAGAGGCAGTGTGACGAGAAATTCCTTTCTCCCCTGCTCTCGTGAATCAGGTCTCCTCAGTAGCCAGCCAATCGCTCCGGCGAGTTTCACTTCCGTGTGGGAAGTGAATGTCCCGATTCCTGGTTTCCCTCTGAAGGAGATACTCACCATGTTGTCTCGTACAACACCTCGTCCCCGTTTCCGCGCTCCGCAGCGCGCTGGTTTTACTCTGATCGAACTGCTGGTCGTGATTGCGATCATTGCGATTCTGATCGCGTTGCTGTTACCCGCTGTTCAACAGGCACGTGAAGCGGCCCGCCGTACTCAATGTAAAAACAACCTGAAACAGATCGCGCTGGCGACTCATAATTTCCACGATACGTTTCTGCGGTTCCCCTATGCCGTTTCAGACTATGAAGTCACTGCTGATCTGTCGGATCCGAATAATTTACCTGGTGCGACCTGGATCACGGGACATATTGAAATTATGCCCTACCTGGAACAGGATGCCGTAGCACGGCGCTGGGATAAAGAGCAGCCACGAAACAGCACTGATGATTCGGATGGAGATGGCTTCACCAATGCGATGCTGGTGCAGATGATCGTTCCCACATTTTTATGCCCCTCAATGACAATGCCCAGTGCACCCCTTAGCGATAACCGGGCTCCTGCCAGTTACATTTTCTGTTCTGGGACAAAGGATCCGATGCATTTTCAATATCCCGGTGCTTTTGCTCCTGAGGAAGCATTCGATGGTGCAATTATTCCGAGGCGATTAAATCCCAATGACTCTGCCAGTCCCAGTTATCAGAAAAAAACAAAAATGCGT
This sequence comes from Gimesia sp., assembly GCF_048262075.1. Lineage (GTDB taxonomy): Bacteria > Planctomycetota > Planctomycetia > Planctomycetales > Planctomycetaceae > Gimesia. Next base: position 739,495 of record NZ_JBLXFK010000002.1, on the reverse strand, counting down.
GATATTACAGATGGGACAACCAATACGTTCCTGTTAGGGGAAACTGATTTTGCACCCCAGGGTAAACCATCAACTACCTATGGCTGTGTCTGGGCTTATGGATATATCGGCTACTCATGGGGGAATACTTATCATCGCTTTAATAACCATAAAGTAGACTCTGCGGATCTATTTTATACATACGGTGCTTTTCGCAGCCAGCATCCTGGAGGAGCACATTTCGCAATGGCAGATGGTTCCGTCCATTTTCTTTCAGAAAATATTAACTATGAATTGTACCAGGCACTCTCGACTCGTGCCGATGGTGAGATCGTTGAATTTCCTTAATCATAGGTTGAATACCAGGCTGCGACTCGCATGAAAATATACCGGTCGCATGCCTGTATTCAGGAGAGAAATATGTTTCGCGTAGTGTGTGTAATGTTAATGCTGTGGCCAGTGGTGCTGACTGGTTGTGGTGGTTCTGATTCTGAAGTTCAGGTGGGCGTTCCTTCGAATGTTACCGCGCCTCCGCCGATTTCGCTGGATGAATGGAATCAGATGACGGACATTATTTTAAAATATGACATTGCGACCCTGGAGCGATTGAGGGCCAGTGATCCCAAGCTGGAAAGTGAGAATGACTGGAACAAGTTTATGCAAGAGGTGGTCATGCCAAAAATGAAAGAGGAACAGCCCCGTCCACCACAAAATTAGCCTGAACTTCAGGTGAAGCGACTCGTCTCCCGAATCCTTAACTGGCATGAGCAACCAGCTCGGGACGACGTTCTGTGAAATGGGATTGTCCTGCTGTTAGCTGGATGTTCGATTTCAAATCACCGCTGTTTCCGCAGTCGATGACTCGCTGAGGGAAGTCTGCATTTCAGTACTTTCCTCAGCGGGAATCGATGCTGCCCTGCCCTGCTCCTCACAGACATTCTGTCGCAGTTCCCATTCTGAACGCCACTGTTCGTTATTGAAACAGAACCTGCTCTGCGCGTTGACCGTTCAGTTTGTCTGACATGCGACCGTTGCCGCGAGCAACTATCCGCGGTTTCTCCTGTATTGCAGGTTCTGCTAAGAATCAAGCACGCTGGCATACGATTTGCGTTCTGTTTTTCCTAATTCCAAAACAACAGATGGTAGTGCGCGTGACCGTCTAAAAACTCGCTGCCACGACAGGCACAGAGGGATGTCTGCTGCTGTTGTTTTTATTCGTTAGAATCATTCACCGCTGTTTATGGAGGAAGAAAATGAGCCTTAAACAATCCTGTATCGATGCCTGTCTTAAGTGTGCCACAGATTGTGAATTCTGTCTGGACGCGATGATCGGTAAAGAGAGTGATAATGACTGTCCCCACTGCTGTCGCGAGTGTGTTGACATCTGCCTTTACACCGCTCAGGCGCTGGCCCGTAACAGCAAGTATTCATCACAGATCAGTCAGCTCTGTGCAGAGATCTGTACCTGGTGTGCAGAGCAGTGTGAGGCCCACGAACATTATCATTGTCAGGCGTGTGCTGACTCCTGCCGGAAGTGTGCAGAGGAATGTAAGGAAATCGTGGCTGTCTGACAGCCGTTGTGTTCCAGGCGAATGCCCTGGATCAATTGTCTTCTGCACCCATGGCGGCTGTGGAAGAAATTGAGCAGGCATTCCCCTGGTTGAGTGGGAATTAACCAATTATTTAAAAGAAGGAATAAAGGACACAAACACATGTCGAAATATAATTTACAGGGAAAAACAATCGCCTTTCTCGCCACTGATGGTTTTGAGCAGGTCGAACTGACCGAGCCTTGGGAAGCTGCCAAAGCAGCAGGTGCTGATGTGCAGTTGATCTCACTGGAAGCAGGTGAGATTCAGGGAGTGCATCACGACGAAAAAGGAGATCAGTTCTCGGTCGATCAAACCGTGGATGCAGTGAGCGCGGAAGATTTTCATGGACTGGTCTTACCCGGTGGCGTGTTTAGTCCGGATGCGCTGCGAGTGAACGAAACCGCGATGGATTTTGTACGTGACTTCTTCAAACAGGGAAAACCGGTGGCGGCGATCTGTCACGGGCCGTGGTCGCTGGTAGAAGCGGATGTGGTTGCTGACCGCCGAGTGACTTCGTGGCCGAGCCTCAAGACCGACCTCACCAATGCCGGCGCGACGTGGGTGGATGAAGAATGTGTCTGCGATAACGGTCTGGTGACCAGTCGCAATCCGGATGACCTGCCCGCTTTCTGCGATAAAATGCTGGAAGAATTTGCCGAAGGCAAACACGCAAAGCAGACTGCTTAAGCGACTTGATTCAGCCCGGTTCATGTAATCTTATGCTGGGCCGAGAAATACATGCCAGGACGTACCCTGCAGTGGATGTGTCTCGTTCCACATACATCCGTTGCAGGGCGTTCTGCATTAATAGGCGGAATCACAGGGGCTTGTCTGTTGCGAATGCGTCGGTGTTCGGTTGATTGTTAAGTGTTTATTTAAGTACTCTTCGACTTATTGACATCAGAACAGGCTTTGCCATAATGTCTGTTCTTCTGGCCAGTGGGAGATTCTGGTCACCTAAAGTTCAAGCCCCAGTTTGATGAGCGACGATGTCAGCAAAGCGACTCCGAATAAACCGAGATGAAGGTGACTCAACCACAAAAGTGGTAGTATCGCTGATGCTGGCAATTGCAGCATTTGGCTGGGCGTTTGCAGCAGCTGCGTACGCGCATCAGAAAGAGGGGTGGCGGCAGGAGTCGACCAACCTGACTGAGGCAGATCGGTACGGTATTCAATACGATAAGCGATTTAAGGATGTCGGCAGCTTCAGACGGCAGTCCCGTGCCTCCTGGAAGGATTTTATCTGGAATGCCATACGCCAGGTGCCGAATGTTGTATCTGTCATCGTATTTAATTTCCAGCATCGATTGTGGCTGATCATTCTGTTTGCTGTTCTGGAAGGGGGCGCCCTGTTTCTGGGTTATGTGATGTCAAAAATTGATTGAAGCGGGTAGGTATCATGTCAGAAGAAGAGTATCGAAGACCACGTCGTAAGCGTAAACGAAAAACGACCGTTGAAGAGTTGACGAAAAAGAAGAAGTCAACGAGTGTGAAAGCAGATACCAGGCCGAAACGCAATAAAAAGAAAGCGAAATCAAACGATGATGAACCGTCGACGCATAAACTCATCGCGCTGGTGATGCTAGGGATTGCGCTGTTTGGCTGGGCGTGTGCTGCCGCCGCCTATGCCCATGCGAAAGAGGGCTGGCGCAGCAATGAAGTCGAACGCTTTGCTGCTGAGAATGGAGGCGATCTGGAGTCTGACTCGCGGACGACCCGACGGAGAGCTGCCCTGAGTGCGATGATCAAGACCGCTTTCGTTGCGTTTATGGGATTCGTCGGGAATGCCTTTCGACAGATTCCGAATTTCTTCTCCGTGATCGCGTTTACTTTCTCAGAGCGATTGTGGCTGGTGATTCTGTTTGCCGTTCTCGAAGGGGGCGCTGTGGGGCTGGGATACATTATGGAAAAAGTGGGCGAAAGTTTTGTTGATTCACCTGAGTACCCGTAGACATTTCTCCTGCCTGATTCCGGGATAACCCCGAATTGCTTCGGGGCTACTCAGGTGATCAATCTTAATGACGTGGAGAAGGTTCTCAGGATTGCGCGTTGACACTGTCAACCTCCTGCTCGCTGCGCTCGGCCCGAATATGCATTCGGGCTTACCCTTTACGCTCTTTCGTGGAGTTTCGTGTTTTTCGTGGTAGAAAAAAATGTGAAGAGCGGAACTTTCTTTTGTGTGTAGCAGGACTGAAGACGCTCTATTTGTCTTCAGGTTTCGGCAGATCATCGAGTTTGAACCGGACGGCGACGACGGAGTTTTTGTCTTTGTTATCGCGGTACTTGACATAGGTGGTAGCAACGATCGTGCCATCGGGGAGTAGTTCCACACCGGGATAGCCGCAATCTCCGGTACGTCCGTGATGATGCAGCAGTTTGACGCGGTACTTACCATCCCGACCATTGACGATGTCGTCATATGTGCCGACCCAGGCGACGAAATGTCCGCGGCTGGAACTGCCTGGCGCCTGATCGCGGAAGCAGACGACCAGTTGACCGTCTTTTGTGAAAACCTGTTTGTGTCGATCGCCGGTTAAGCCCCAGGGAGTGTCGACGGGTTTGGTCCAGGTGGCACCTTCGTCGTTGCTGAACATCATCAGGCTGCGACCTTTGTGGGTATTTTCCCTTAGCAGACAGCAGAGCTGATTGCCATCCGGGCTGCGGAAGACACAGGGTTCACAGGGGTTTTTGCCTGCAACTTCGGCGACCACGTGCGGTTTCGACCAACTGAAGCCGCCATCGTCGGAGATGGTCTGCAGAACGACCAGCGGGGCGCGATCTTTGCCGTCTGGGCCTCTATGGTACAGACCGAGATAGCGACCATCTTTCAAGCGAACCATACTGCTGAACGTCATCACGCAGGGAAACCCGAGCGGCGGCATTTCTTTCCAGGTCGCGCCGTTATCTTCACTCATGATGCTGGGCATCCCGGGGCCGCCGCGTTTCCCGCGAGCTGCCGAGAAAACCCAGAGGCGTGCTTTGCCTGCCGGATCCAGCATACGGTAGATACTGGGGCAGTTCTGATGTGTCGAGTAACCAGCGGGCAATCGCTCATCGATGCGGGTCCAGGTTTTACCACCATCTTCACTTTGCGCCATGGGACCGGCAGAACCGCCGTGGTTGATACACCAGACGGCGAGGATCGTTTTTTGATCGGGCAGCAGTAACGTTGTGGGATGTCCCTGGTAGACCTGGGGAGTGCCAGCGGCGATGACAGAATGCTGCTCTGTCTGTCCGGAGACATCAATCAGAGGGAGTTTGTCGTCGGCAGAAACCGGGAGTGCATTCGTCAGCAGAAGTAAGATCGTGAGGAGGGAAAACAGGGGTTTCATGAATTGTCTTTCTCAGTATTCAAAGGTTGAGAATTTGGTGTGATGAAAACAATAGTTTGTTTTGTGTTGGCTGATTGAGAATCTGTCAGGACTTCAAGTCGAAGTTTTGGTTCACCGGTTCGGAGCTGGATTCAATCTCGACAGTCAGTTCTGTTTTTTCATTAAAACGCGCGGGTAAATATTGAGTGGTGGGAACTTCTTCCGGACCGCCATCTGAAACAATTTTGACATCCGCTTGAGGGCGATCTGCAGTGATTTTCACCTGGCAGGCACCGATGGGGACACCTCCCTTATTTTCGACACGGTATTGTCCTTCTTTGATAATCGCGCCTGCCTGAGGCGCTTGTCTGCCCGCTGCAGGGATGAACCAGATTTCTCCCTGTGAGACCGGCTTTCCATCGAAGGTTACATTCCCTGTAACGATGACGCGTTCGGGACCCTGTTCCGCAGAACCACAGCCGAAGGAAGTCAGACCGAGTAACACACTGGAGAGCAGTATTAAAGATTTCATATGACATCACTTTCGTGTGAAGATGAGTTTATTTCGAAACCTGGTGCGCCGTGTTGAACAATCAGCAGGTGATGAATACGGGTCACCTGCGATTAGAGAGTGCTCCCTCGATTACAGGAATCGAGGGAGCCACACAGCAGGCACGAGGGTAATTCGAACAGTGCATTTAAGGGAAGCTGATGACTTCCCGTCCAGCGCGTGTGGTTAATGATTTCAGGACGCCGGCATCGATATTTTCCGAAATGAAATGAACGCTGCCGTCACCCATCAGAAAATGGCAACCTCCTGTATGCCAGCTGGACGCTTCCTGCGAAGCGAGGGTCCAGGTTCCGTTTCCGGGAGAGGTATGCGGCCCGTTGATGCCACCGGCGGTATCAATGTGATTGACGACGCTCCAGTAATTACAATCGAACGACCCCGGCAATCCTCCGGCGACTTCCGCGACAAACAGGGTATTGCTGGAACCATCAATCACGTCGCGCATTCTGGTATTCGAATTGTTATACAGCATGCCGTCGCCGTCTGATCGTCCCCAGTTGGCTGCGCATTCCCAGGTTCTGGAATCTGCGACTCCTGCCATGTTGGAACGTCCCAGGTCGTCTTTATTTCCGGGGCCGCCATTGTTAATCCCACCGGTACGGTTACAGCGTGGTTCTGACTGCGGATCGGAAGGACATAAGAAGACATTGATGGTGGCGCCGACCGCCTGAATATCATTGGAAGGGGCTACATTATAATTGGTGCTGAAATCGATTTTCTTGTAGATCGCGTTGGCTTCCAGGAACGGTAGAATCATGGCGCCCCAGCTAAAGCGATAGATGTCATTCTGCGACCAGACCGCACCTGAGCAACCCCGGCCTGAATCACGGTGATCCGAAAGCGGGAAGATCGTGTGGGTTTCATGGTAATTATGGAGTGCCAGGCCGACCTGCTTGAAATTATTCTTACAGCTCGAACGGCGTGCCGCCTCGCGGGCCTGCTGGACGGCGGGGAGGAGGATTGCGATCAGAATGGCGATGATGGCAATCACGACCAGAAGTTCAATCAGTGTAAATCCGCGCTTGATTTTCATGATTCTCTCCAGATGAGTCAGGGAAATGAAGTAAATGGGATAGCCGTTTCTCTCTCCATGCTCTCAGAACTGATGCGAATGACAGTGGATTCTGAGTAATAGTGAGACGAGTTATAAAAGCATTTGACACAATGTGATAACGTGTTATAACATGATGTTACATATTCTCAGCGAAGAAGAATCGTTTGTCAACCGGAAAATGAAAAATGCATGAAGTCACGCATAATCTGGCCGATCGGGCCTATCGTTATATCAGGCAGGAAATGCAGGACGGCTCACTGGTTCCCGGTTCACAACTGGTAAATCGTAAGCTGGCTGCAGAGATCGGTGTGAGTGTGATTCCGGTGCGGGAAGCAATTCATCGCCTGGTCTCGGAAGGCCTGGTTGAGCATGTGCCCGGAGCGGGTGCATTTGTGCGGAACCCGAATCGCGAGGATCTGGAAGAATTGTATATGCTGCGGGATGCCTTGGAGAGTTGCGCAGCAGCAGAGGCCTCGCGGTATATAACCCCGCATCAGTTGGATGACCTGGACTCGATGCTGGCCGAGTTCTATGAAATCCGGGATCTGATTTGCGAGCGCACTGATGGCCACGCGACTCCGGCTCAGTTTCATCGCTGGCTGGATCTGGAGGAATCTTTTCACGAGACCGTGATCGATGCCTCGCGGAATCGTCTGATCGCCAAAGTGATCCGTGAGCATCGCGCGGTATCGACGGTGTTTGAATCACAACGTAACAGTTCGAGAATCCTGACGGTCGACCTGGCAGAGAAAACCTGTAACAGCAAGGCAGAGTTGCTGCAGGCGTTGCGAGACGGGAATGGTTCCCTGGCCCGCGAAGTGATGAGTGCCCAGATTCAGCGCGGTTGCCGCGATGTGCTGGCATTTCTCAGGCAGGAACGGCGTTCCTGAAAGAATCCAGCGCTCACGCTGCGGGCGGACACACAGGTCCACCCGGCAGTGATGTGAGTGCGGAACTGATGAACCATCTTTATTTTGTCTTCAAGTCGAAGTTGAAGGTGTTTTCACCCGGTTGGACTTCGGCTTCGAGTGTCGTCTTACTGTTATATTTCGCTGGAATCTCATTATTCTCATCAGTCGTGGTGGGCATGACTGCGTCGTCCCCTTCCAGTTCCATCTCATCTTCTTCAGTGGAATTACTGATGATCACTGTGTTGTGACCCAGTTTGCAACCGGGGGTATCGCGGATGTAGATTAATTCATAGTTGCCCGCTATGTCTGTTTTTCCAGTGGCGGGACGGCCGCTGTCTGGTGAAAATGTCACAGAAACACCGGCGAGGGCATCCCCATCCAACGTGACGGTCCCTTTGACCTGTCCTAATGTGGGCTGGTCACTCGCACCGCCTCCACAGCCTGCCAGGCTGAGGCTCAGCGACAGTAGTGTGATCATCAAAATTGCATTCGGTTTCAATTTCATGGTTCTACTCATTCTCTAATAAGAAGTGTCTTGTGCGGGACACTCAAAGCTCAGGGGAGATTCTGTTATGAACAGTGTTTCAGAATCTCGCTGCGTGACATCTCGATTTGTCTCTTTATTGCCTGAGGCTGTTTGAGCGTGGCTACTCTCGAATCATCACGGTCATGATTCGAATGGTAAAGAACTGCGTCGCTTTCTACCGCGACGCAGTTCGTATCGCGTTTTGACTTAGTAATCAGCGCCTAAGGTTTCCCGTTTGGCTCTGGTGCTGAGGGCCCGGTACAATCCCATGTCGACGTTTTCGGAGAGGAATTTTACTCTGCCGTCACCGAACACGAAGTGAGCCCCACCGGTGTGATAGCTGCCGGCAGCTTCTTCGCCGTAGGAGTTGATGGGGTCGTTGCTTTCCGCGGCAATCAGGTACTCTGTCATTTCGGTAGGAGGATTACTGTCTGCTCCGTTTGAGAAGCAGTGCTTGCGGTCGCTGCCGCCGCCGCCCAGCATGTCGGCATCTCCACCCGAGTCAATTACTTCGCTGACGAAGATGGTGTTCGACAGACCGTCGGTGACATCGCGAAAAGCAACGCTACTGCTGATGAAGAAGACCCCATCGCCGCCCATGCATCCACCTGTGGCTGCCATGCCGGCGGCATCGGTAATACCACCGCTGTAGCAGTTATCGCCTGAACTGCCGATGAGCGTGCCCATGTTGCCGTTGTAATTGGAAGGAGAGTATCCGTTCTTTTGGACTCCCTTGGTCACGTCAGGCTGGGAAGGACACCAGAAGACGGAAAGAACCGTCTGACCGGCCAGTTGCTGTTTGGCATCACTTACGCCGCCGGACTCGGACCCCATCCCACTGGAATCCGGTCCCTGAATGGCATCATACAGGTTAGCCTGGTCCAGATAAGGCAGCAGGCTGGCGTGCCAGGTCCAGCCATGTCCATTATAAGTCGTGCCCGAACTATTGAGCAGCACGATACTGCCGGGCGGCAGTGAGTTGTAGGCTTCGTGATAATTGTGAATCGCCAGACCGATCTGCTTAATGTTGTTTTTGCAAGTGTTGCGACGGGCTGCTTCACGGGCCTGCTGGACAGCCGGCAACAGCAGGGCAATCAGGATCGCAATAATCGCAATGACGACCAGTAGTTCGATGAGTGTGAACCCTCTTCGATTTTTCATAAAAACCTCTTCTTAAAAAATTGTTTAGCAGAAACGTGTACTAGAAAAATAAAGACATTTCGTGCAGATAGGATTCTTCTGTTAAAACAGAAATGATGATTAACCAGCTGGAGTACTGACCTTTGATGATGCTTCCAGGAATTGGAGAAAACGAGTTCTTCCTCGATTTGTTTGGCGGGATTCTAATCCTGTAATGTGAATACAATGTGAAGAATGTGTGATCTTAGAAAGAGTTAAACTGATGCTTATGGGATGTTTTTCCGTTAAGAAACAATGAATAATTTCTTGATATGACTTCATAGTCTGGTTGAGAGATTGTTTTCGCGAACTATTCGCTGAGCTGTTGTGTCTGTGTTATGAAAAGCACTGCAATTCAGGGATCTGCTGAAATCTGGGAGGATTCATGAATTCTTAACGTGAAATACAAGGAAAGATCATGCGAGTCTATCTGGACGATGAACGACGTGCCCCCACGGGCTGGCAACAGGTACGCAGACCTCAGGAAGCAATCGAATTATTAAAGACAGGCGCCGTCCGGGAACTCAGCCTGGGTAACGATGCACGAGGCACAGGCATTGAAGTGCTGCGTTGGATTCAGGAAGCCGTCTCGACCTGCGATTTTGATCCCCCCGTGATCGACGTGCATACGGTCAATCCCGCGGCCCGCAACCGGCTGACTAATGGCATCCGCACCATTCAACTGATGACAGAGTGTTGCTGCGGCGCGGATTGACGCGTTCGCTTATCCTGGAAAATCAGATCCCATGTCCCATCAGACTTTGACCTCACAGTTCGCAGCGGCGGAAGCGGACGCTGATCCCTTCCAGGTGCTCTACGCGCTGGCCAAGTCACTCCGTGATCGGGGTCTGCCGCGCCCGGACCTCTACCGGATTTTTGTGAGTTACTATCGGAGGTGTCCAGACGACGATCCCTTCGCAGAGATGATTGGCGATGTTCTGGATTACATCTGGGGCGGAGGCTGGGGGAAAGCGGCACTGGAACTGTATGAGACGCCTCTCTCCAAGGACGACCTGAAGTCGTACGTCGTCGACGAGTTGGAAGACTACGATGGCTGGCTTCAAGCTTTGGAGTGAGGTTCGGGGGGTGTATTGAGGCCTGCAGGGAACAGCGTCACTTTCTGAACGGTTCGGTTAAAGATTCGCATGCCGGTTGTTGGAAGGGACGATTCGTTTCAAACTGGATTTCAGCGGGCTTTTCACTGATTTGATGTGAGTGACAGGCGCAGGATGCCAAAAAAATTCCCCCCATTCTTGCGTTGAAAAAACAGCAAAAACGGGGGGCTGGAAGTCTGCCTTGGAGTCAGACAGCAAGATTATTTCTTCTTGCTGGTTTTCCCTTTGGCAGTTTTGGTTGTTGGCTCAACAGTTTTGCCAGTTTGCTTTTTGGCACCTTGCCCAATCTTAGAAGTAGATTTGGCCATCACTCGTTCTCCAAATAAAAGGAGGTTAAGAAACAGGTATGAACTAAGATATTCATATCGACGCGTAAGTTACCAATCTTTGCAGAATTTGAAATATCAGTGTTCACAATTTTTAAATTTTTGCGAAGAATATTTACGACGGGCATTTTTACGGCGCTCTCTCCAGGCGTCACAGCAGCGACGAACTGTCGCTGCCGGTGGCCGTGAGGGGATTGTTCCCCTGCTCTGCTCCTGCTTTCACTGAATGAAAAACAGTCACCTTGTCCTGACTTCGGAGAACAGAAAGTCTGTCAGGGTGTTTGGGTGATGAGAGGTGGCGGTCTCGAAATGCCAGACCACAAACGGGCGGACTTGTGTGTCCGCCCGCGTGTCTGTTTACCCGGAGGGGGGATTGAATCCGTTCGCATCCGAGTCTTGTTTTTCGTGGTTTTTCAGCTTAAAAATCAGGTCCCAGCGTTTCCCGCTTGGCCCTGGTGCTGATGGCCCGATAAAGGGTCATGTCCATGTTTTCGGAGAGAAAGCGAACACGGCCATCGCCGAACACGAACTGGGCACCGCCGGTGTGGTAGCTTCCGGCTGCCTCTTCTGCATAGCCGTTGATCGGGTCGTTACTTTCCGCAGCGATCAGGTACTCGCTCATTTCTGTCGGCGGGTTGCTGTCGGCACCGCCGGAGAAACAGTGCTTGCGGTCACTGCCACCACCACCCAGTCGGTCGGCATCTCCACCCGAGTCAATCACCTCGCTGACGAAGATCGTGTTGGACAGGCCATCGGTGACATCACGGAAGGCCACGCTACTGCTGATGAAGAAGATACCGTCAGCGCCCATACATCCGCCCTTGGCTGCCATCTGAGCGGGAGTGGTAATCGATCCGCCGTAACAGTTATCCCCCGAGTTACCGATGAGCGTCCCCATGTTGCCGTTGTAGTTGGAAGGAGAGTAGCCACCCTTCTGGACGCCGGTGGTGACATCCGGTTGCGAAGGACACCAGAAGACAGAGAGCACGGTCTGACCGGCCAGCCGCTGTTTGGCACTGGTGGAGCCGCCTGACTCGGCGCCCATACCACTGGAGTCGGGGCCTTGAATCTGGTCATACATGTTCGCCTGGTCGAGATAAGGCAGGATGGTGGCATGCCAGGTCCAGCCATGCCCATAGTATTTCGTTCCATTGTAGTAGACGATGCTGCCGGACGGCAGTGAATTGAAGCTGGAGTGGTAGTTGTGTAAAGCCAGTCCGATCTGTTTCAGGTTGTTTTTACAGCTGTTGCGGCGGGCGGCTTCCCGGGCCTGCTGGACGGCTGGTAACAGCAGGGCAATCAGGATCGCAATAATCGCGATGACTACCAGCAGCTCAATTAATGTGAACGCTCTTCGGTTCTTCATTCGTCTCCCCCTTAGAAAGAATTAAATGTGCAGAAGTTTGCAGTGAAAGAAAAAATTTGTTGAGAATGGAATCGTTCTGTCTAAATAAAGGCAGTTGTATCGATTGCAGGAAAGGTCATCTTTGATGAGGGTTTCCAGCGATTCATGTTTGATGAGAAGAGTTCTCTCTTTGACGGGCGTGCGGCGAGTCTACAGCAGGAATGTGAAGATTTTGTGAGGGCAATGTGATGTTATGAAGGAGTAAGCGGAACCTGATGTAATTCTTTCGGTTAAGAAAATGTGAATAATCAGGACCCGGTTTTTAAACCAGGGGACGCTTGGATAAATTCAGGTATTCAAATCCTTTGACAGACGGTGTTTTATGTCCTGAGAAACTGAAAAAACCGGGGTTTGCGGGGACTGACCCGGGTTCATGAAATCTTCATGGAAAACACAGGAAAGATTCATGGACGGCAGGTTTGAGAGATAGAAATCAACTGACGATTGGTGTCGCAGACCAAAAAAATTATGAAATTATTGTGGATCGAAAAGAAAAAACGAACCTTTTGTATTTTCAGGGGGTTCACCTGCCCTGCGCTCAGGTTCGCGCTTTGATCTGACTGATGATCGTGGGGTCAGTGATTTTTGTGTCATCTGCCAGTAAAAAGGCTTTACTGAGAATGATCGAGAGCATGTTGTCTCCTTCAAAGGGGAGAAACAGATTGTTCGTACTTTTGCCGACGATGGACTGGTTGGGCACGATGCAGAGATAGGCGTCGTGAGGCGACATCAGAATATTGCCACTGCCCAGGTGGATCTTGTAGGTATGCAGCGTTCCCTGGACCAGCAGAAATTTATCCTCAAACGCACACTGGCTGGCGATTTTGAGCCGCGGGACGAGTCGCTGCAGGATCTCTTTCCGGGTCTGGGCGGTCTCGCTCAGATCGCCGAACGAGAAGCTCTGCCAGTAATCGACGTAACGTCCTTCCGGTCCGCTGTCCGACCAGGTGGGATCGTTGGCGACGGAAGCGACGCCGACAAACAGGTCGACATCGCGCATCAGTTCGCTGAAAACCAGTGGCGGGATCTCTTCCAGGTTGATCGGGGTGTCGCTCCCCTGCTCTCCCCAGGTGCCATAACCGCCTCCACCGGCGTGAGACACACGCGCGGCCGCTTCCAGTGGATAAAAGCGGACCTGGTCCGTCGCGAGATAGAGGTATGTGCCGGCATCATTGGTGTCCACTCCGTAATTGTCGCCGATCCCTTCCACCCAGAATTCGGCCCGCAGATCCCATTTAGGCAGCAGCCTTCTGGCCGGGAGAAAGAAGTCATCCACCATCAGCCGCAACTGGTTTTTCCAGCCCCGGGCACCACACAAGGCATTGAACTGATGCTGTTTGATGATGTGGGCGGCGTAGCGGTTGGAATAGACGCCTGTGTTCCGTTCCGCGTCTGTCAGCAGGTAGACTTCCCGGTGTGCCTGTTTGAAGGGCTGCTGAATTTTGTGTGCTTCCAGCCAGTCGCGCCAGGCAATGATCTCCTCGGTTGCATGTTCAATCGGATGCCAGAGTGTGACGGTTGTGGTGGCAGTCAGGTTTTCTATGGGGGTGCTGTTGCGATCAACCAGTTGACCGTCGAGCCAGATGCCATCGACGACGTTATCGCCTGATTTGAAACACCAGATGATTCGCCGGGCCAGCGTGCCGACCAGGGGATGATCGAGATAACGCTCCTGCCAGATCACGAACGGCCAGACTTTCTGTTCCAGGAACAGGTTATCGATGCGCTCGCGCTGGGCGGGCAGCATTTTCTGAATGTCTTTGGCGCTGGCCTTGAGTTCCTTCAACTCCTCGGGGAACTCTTTCTTGACGGCTGCGGGAACGGATTTCTGCGGCTTACCGTCCGGTTTGAGCCATGTGAGTTGCGTCGTCGTAGTGCCGGTGATGGTGAGTTGGGCGGTGAAGTCGCCTAATGGCTCTTCGAGCTGGCCGACCTCCGTCAATCCGTAGGCGGGCACACCCATTTCTTCGATCTCTTCCCGGGGAACCTGCATCCGCTCGGCGGTTTCGTTGAGTGCTTTTTCGATCCCTTTCTGGGCGGTGCCGAACTTGATTTTGACTTTCAGAAATGCCAACTGACCGAGCGCCGTTTCATTGGAGATCTGACCCAACGCCCAGACGCAGGCATTGCCGACCTTAATGGCGCGGGGGCCCACGCCGGGCACTTTCTTGTAGGTGGAAATCGCCAGTGCAGCCAGCACGCGAGCCAGTCGAGGATCATCGGTCAGGCTGCAGCACCAGGCGAGGCCTTTGAGGGTATCGGTGTGAAGGTCGATGAGCATCATATTCGGGTCGGGACCCCAGCGACGGGGATTCAAAGACTGTGTGCGGGGCTTGTCGACCAGGGGGAACCACTCCAGCAGAGTGTTGGTGAATTGTTCTTCGCCGATCTCAGCAACCAGGGGTGTGGCTGTCTTCACCCATTTAGCGGAGGGCTTGCCGGCCGAAGCGGTCTGGCAGTGAGCAAGTAAGGCCCCCCACGCATTTTGCAGAGGTCCGGGCATCGCAGCACTGTCGGCTAAGGCTTTGTCCGACCAGGCTTCCCCCGCTTTGAGCGGAAAACGGGTATGATGATTATTACTGAGTGACTGGAGGGTTCTGATGAGCGGGAAGACTTCCTCGTCCTTTAATTTGAGCAGGGCTTCTGCCAGACCGGATAGTGATTGTCTGAGCTGGTAGTCTGGACTTTGTTCAGACTTATCCAGATAACCTTTGACGCGTTTGATGAATGCTTTTATGTGAGGATGACTCCACTCATCGTGGGCCCTGGTGCGGGCACAGCAATCCGCCAGCCAGGTATATTCGGGCATGGTGAAGGGGAGATTACGGCGGATCAGCCGGGCTGCAACGTGGACAGGCACTTTAGAATACTCAGGTCTCTGCTCTGGCAGTGAATCATAAATTTGTTGGAAGTTCTCGGGCCAGATGTTGTTGTAGCGGTCGTCGTAGCCCAGATACCTCAGACCGAAAGCCAGAAAGATAAAATCACGCTGGACGGCTTTCTTTTCTGCCATGATCTCTTCCACGCAGGGGAGACTGGCAATTTCTGAGAAGTCGCAGACCTCTTTGTTTTCTGTGGCGATCAGTAACTTTCGATAGAGTTCATCAGCGCGGGGGGAATATTGCATGGGCGTACTGTCAGTTCCGGGGTGAGGGGCGTCGGGTGAACGGTCGGTCGAGCGTGGGGCGCGATCAGCCACCCACGAGCAGCGTCAGCTTCAGGAATGAGACTTCCGATTGTGGCGTGATCGTAATCTGTTCGTCCAGCGATTCGGCCTGCCGCTCGTTGACGAGGATCAGGATCTGGTTCTGTTCAAAGGCCGCGAGTGCTTTTTCGTACTGTTTGTTCCAGTCGATCTCGCGACTTTTTTTCAGCTTGAAGCCGTTGAGCGTTTCTTCGGTATCGGTGGGCTGGATCAGGCCCCGGAAATGTTCGGTTTGCTTAGTGTTATAGTCTTTGACGTCCTGGTACACCCGGCTGCGAATCAACTCGCGGACGGTGATGTTTTCCGTGAGAAATTCAAGCGTGATTTCGCCGGTAATTTTTCCGGCCATGGTTTCATCACGAATGGTCAAAGTGGTCGCAGACATGAAGGTTCCCTTCTGTAAAGCTCAAGAAGAACAGAATAGTCTTACTGTGCGATTGTACTCTGGTCGGATTTGGGATGCCAGTATTGAATCTGTGGAAATCGTATGATTCATTTGATCTTCATTTGCTGCGACGAAAAGCATGAAAGTGGCTGGAGTGAAATAGACATGCTTATAATGTGTTGTCGTTCGTCTGCGTAACTGATTGGAATCGGCCATGCTCATCGACTAAACTGGAATACGCCTCGCAAGCGGTTTTACTTGAAGTTGCTTTCATTCAGGGAGTTTGTTGTGGAAGTCAGACATAAAGGGGAACTCTATGTCATTGGCAGTGTGATTCTGCTGGTGATTGTCTGGCTGCTGGTGTGGTCTTTCTGGACGCGGCACCTGACGATCACCTTTCTGGATTCCGGCAAGCCAATTGAAGGCTTAACGATGGAAGTGATTCTCGCCAACGCCCAGGAACTGAACGGAAAAGTTTTCCGCACGAATGCCGACGGGCAGATCATCCTCTCGCGGCCTTCGGTCAACTGCGACGCCGTCGTGATTTTGCGGTCTCCGAATGGCAGAAGAGTGAATACATCGCTGCCCATCAAACGGGTTTCCTGGACCAGTTTCGAGTTCGGTCCTACTTATGACAAAGACCACATGTTTACGACGAAGTCTCCCGGACAAACGGTGACACAACGCAGCTTCCCCGACCCGCCCAGTAGCGAATAAGACTCTTTCGACTAAACAGACGCTGTCTGACTATACGGGTGTTGCGTGTGGGGTCATGCTGCCGTTAAAATAATGAATCAGGGCTGACACAATAACAGAAGACCTTTCACAGACAGACACGAGGACCAAACCCATGACCGGCATGATTTCGAAGGCGAGACAAACAGTAATCCTATGGGGAATTCTGCTCGTCTGCGGAACGGCAACCGTGCAGGCGGCGGAACCGGTCTGTGTGTGGGAAGTGGTCACCACGTATCGCAAGCACCTGACTGACGGGCGGCTCACATTGATGTCGGACGGCAAGACGGATAAGGGACTCCCCTGGACTCTGATCCGCGATACCGTCGATTTCGGCCAGGAGGGAAAAGCCGATCCGCGTGCGGGCGGCGCGTTTTATAAAGGGAATTGGGTAGGCGGCTGGAACATTGATGCGCGTGTCATCATGAATAACGCCACGCTCAAGACGGAAATCGTCGCTCCGGAAACGATGCCCAAGGAAGCCGGGGAAAGTATGATTGGTACCAAACCCGCGCCCGGCCTGCAGGATTCGATTGTCGATGTCTGGGAGTTCGTGGCGATCCTGCCGGGAACGAACAGTTTCATCAGGCTGACCTGCGACTTCACACCCAACAAACTGGTGATGGACGGCGACCATAAAATCGGTACGTACGAATTTCAGAAGTCGGCGGTGGTAGTGAACTTCGTCGATCCGCAATTTGGCAGCGTTGTGTTTGCAGAGAAGCCGGACAACGTACTTTCGGGAAAAGGGAAAGCGGTGAACCGCAAACGCTGGGACCTGAAATTTACCCGCGTGCAGCGACTGGCCATCTATCGCTCCCAGGATAATAAGGATCTGGTGCTGTATACGAATAATCGTGCGCATGCCCCGCGTTACACGCCCCATTACCAGACGACCTTCAACTGGTATTTCACACAAGTCGGCAGGCAGAAGAAACTGATGATCCGCGGCCTGGAAGCAAAACAGTCCGCCGGCGGTCGCAAGATCACCTGGTACAAAGAAGACCTGGTCCTCATCGCTGGCGTCCCGCTCAGGTAACATCGCAATGGTTCCCCACGCGGGAGGGGAGATTGACAGGTTCTTTTTTACTACCACGAACAGCACGAAATGACACGAACGTTTCTGACGGGTGAGATCAGAAACCAGGGGTGGTCCTGGATGGAATCCGGGACGAGCGAAGCGAGCAGGAGGTCTCAGCTGCCGGTGACGAACGTTTTGGGATGAGAGGAATCTTCCTGCCGGAGTCGTCAGCTCAATCAAGACGTTGTTACTTCTGGAACGCTGGCAGGTATTTAAATTGCCCCCAATGTCTTATTGTAAAACTCAGGTGTCAGCGTATTCCGGGAATCGATTTACAGCTATTTGAATGAGACGCATCAAGTCGCGCCCTTGGCCTTTCGTTAAAGATTTCCAAACGGAAAAATCATGATTTACAGGAGCTGAACTGGGAGTAGCGTGAGGCCATGGATACTCTGTATTTGGTCCATTGTTGGCAAGCGCTGGAGCAATTCGTTCCAGGTCATAGGCGATTGGTAATACCGATCTCAACCAACTTTGGAATTGATTATAATTTGTAAAAGTAAAAAGAGTTGCAATTCGTTCTCGATCCGTCTGACGGATTTGTCCTAAGAATCTGAGAAAATGAACAAATCCAGCATGGCTTCTGGGAGGAGGGGAACCAGACCTCCAGAAATATGCCTTTGCGATTTTTTCAGTCACCATCTGAAGATAATGGAGGGTGTGGCATTGAGCAATACCAGCGCTTTTTAAGAGGATAAAGGCCTCATGATCAGATTTTGCCTGATGCCACCATTGTTCCTGATAACGATTCATTGGGGAAGGGTTTCAAACTGGTCATTGGGGAATGCGATCAAATCGTCAAGAGACCAGCCGTTTGGCAATGACAAATTTTCAGATTGAATCTGTTGCCATTGTGCAGGTGTCACATCAAGAACAAAGAGTCTGTGAGCATTTTCAGTTCCCATGTCGATACCAAAATCAATAGGTTCCAACGAGTCCTCAGTTCGATCTCCGATCAAAGTATTAATTTCAACAAAGCGAATTTCGCGTTCATCTGCATTCGTTGGCAGATAGAAGATCTTTTCAATTCCAGGGTCAGTTTTAAGATGTTCTTGAGCATACCAACGTGCCCAGGAGTCTCTGTCAAAATTATCTGGCATGATTCTTACTTCCGGTTATTACTGTGTCATAGTCGTTGTAAATATCCATTGCGGGATCGTTCCAGTCACTGGATTCACAGGAACGGGTGAGTAGCTTGCGGAGGTCTTCTTCGGTTACTTCATCCGAACGCCCCTTGCTGATGTCACCAGAAATTTTCGTGTAGATGTCTTTTCTTATCAGGATACATTCTGTCCCTTCGATATCCACGGGGATTTCTTCGCCGCGAGAAATCGCCTCTGCTTGCTCTTTTGTCAGTTTCATGGGAACCTCGAAGGGAATTGTTACAGACCAACAAAAGTGTGGCAATCTTTTTTTCAGAAAACGATCTGAAAGCATGTCTATTATAGCGTTCTCACAGGGGGTATATCGAGATGTATTGTCGAAATTTTACTGCTTCTGAAACTTGAGCAGTTCACCCCGCTGGGCTGCCTCTATTCTCCGGGCAGCAATTTCGCAGTACTGCTCGGATGCTTCGAAGCCGATAGCATAGCGTCCCTCTAGAACTGAGGCGACCAGTGTTGTTCCTGAACCACAAAATGGGTCGAATGCCAGACCAGTGACAGGGACACATTGGATCAGACTCTGCATCAATTGTGTTGGTTTGCCTGTCATGTGATGTTTGTCTGTTTGCTTTACGCCGATTGAATAACAACCAGCAAAAGGTCCCCGGTCCGTCAGTCGGGGTACGATTCCTTTTGTACCCCAGGGGATGTATTCGCACTGATGTCGAAAGTATCCTTTGTGTGGTGCTCGGGCTCCACCTCCCTTGTCCCAACTTATCAGCCCTTTATAGCAGAAGCCTCCTGCCTGGATTGCATCAGTGGTTGTGGCCAGCTGTCGCCAGTCTGTGAAAATCAGACAATATGCTGATTCTTTACTGGCATTGAATGCCTGGCTGATCCAAAGTGAGCACCAATATTTAAATGATCTTTGATCTCGGAAGTCACCACCAAAAGAAGGACGGCCGAGGGTTTTACTACTCTGGCAATATTTTTTAGAGGGATCAGCCATTACAGCACTGCCTGCTGCACCTGAGCAATACGGAGGATCTGTAATCAAGGCGTCAATTACATTAGCTGGTAGCTTTCTGCTTAGTTCAAGTGTATCACCTTGATAAATGGCAATCCCTTTCGATTCAAAAAAAGGTTTACCCAGCTTTTTCTTAGCCGCTTCATATTGTTTGTTTTTTCTGCGGTTCGATTGTTTTCGAGCCATTAGCTTTTGTTCTCCATGTGTTGAAATCTAACTTGTGGCTTCGATTCTAGATCGTTTGTGTATCATGTGTCCGGTCTAAATACTTGCCCAACAGTGCCACCCGATTTCTGGGTACTCATACACCACAACTTCCCAACATTCAGCTCCCCTCCCCCGTGCCGATTCTTATCATTTCCTTTCTGTTGCTCTGCTGGTCTTTTTTTTGGGCTGGTGGGGTTGGTTATCTGTAGAGGCCCAGGAGTTTGTCCAGGCGTTCGCGGGCTTGGAGTTGTTCGCGGGTGCTCGTTTTCGGGTTGGCGATGATGTTCTGGTAGAAGTTTACTGAATCGGCGAAGAGTTGTTCGGTCCGTTTTTCTTCCAGGATCATCAGCAGTTCGAGGCTGGCGGCGACTTGTTGTTGGCTGTCGCGGCTTTCGATTTCCCGGCGGGCTTTCTGGATGTAACGTTCGATGGAGCGTGGCTTGAGGCCGGTTTCGGCGGCGCACTCGGTTTTGATGTCGCAAACGCGCGCGTTCAACTCCAGCTGGAGCATGATCATATTGATCAGTTGGGTCCGTTGTTCGAGGCTCAGACGCTGGCGGGTTTTAAGAAGGGAGTCGGTCATGAATTTTATTCCTCTCTGTGAATTCTGGTCTGGTGATCGCGTGCCGTGCCTGCCCGGGTGTGTCAAGGATCTTCGTGAAGGGCGCGCGGGGGTCAAGGGGCATCTGAAGAAAACGAGTGGTCGATATGAGTCGATACCGGGGCGATCCGGGGCGGGAGCCGGGCGGTTCCGGGGCGACGACTTACGAAGTGCGGCGATCCGCAGGCATACAGCGCGAACTACTGCCGTTTGTGCCGGTGAAATTCAGGAGTCTTCACTATGGATTCCAGTGAAGAGCGGGAACCGGTGTCGCGTGTTTCAGTGCACTGTAAACTGGGCACGCGCGCGACTCAAAACAACGTTTATCGCTGATGGCGCGCCGCGGTCAAGTGCATTCTATGCAGCGGGAGTGCGGAAATGTGTCGCTACTGGTGCGGGACGTTCAGTCCTTGAGGCGGATGGTCACACTGGCGGCGTGGGCGGTGAGGCCTTCCTTTTCGGCGAGCAGCGTGATGCCGGGCGCGTCGTTTTTGAGTCCCTGCTGGTTGTAATAGATGACCGAGGAGCGTTTGAGGAAGTCAATCGCACACAGGCCGTTGGCGAAGCGGGCAGTGCCTCCGGTGGGGAGGACGTGCGACGGGCCGGCGTAGTAGTCGCCTGTCGCGACCGGGGTATAGTGGCCCATGAAGATCGCGCCGGCGTTCTGGATTTTGGCGAGTTGCTGATCGGGGTGGGCGGTCGAGATGTGCAGATGCTCGGGAGCCAGGAGATCGGTGTAGCGGGTCGCTTCGTCTTCGTCGTGGGCGAGGATCAACGCGCCGTAGTCGAGCAGACTCTGACGGGCCAGATCGCCGCGCGGGAGTTCGCCCAGCTGGCTGATGAGTGCATCGCGGACGGCTTCGATCAGTGGCGCGTGCCAGGTGATGAGAACGCCGGAACCGGGACTGTGCTCGGCCTGCGAGATCAGATCGCTGGCGATGAACGCGGGGTTCGCGGTTTCGTCGGCGAGCACGATGACTTCACTGGGGCCGGCGATGCTGTCGATGTCGACTTCACCAAAGACGTGACGTTTGGCGAGCGCGACGAACAGGTTACCGGGGCCGACGATTTTGTCGACGCGTTCAATGCCTTCGACGCCATACGCGAGGGCCGCGACAGCCTGGGCACCGCCGACACGGTAGATTTCGGTGATGCCGAGTTCCTGGCAGGCGGCGAGGATGTCGGTGTTGTAGCCGCCGAAATCGGTGGGGGGGACGACGACGACGATCTCTTTGACGCCGGCGGTCTGTGCGGGGATCGCGGTCATCAGCAGCGTGGATGGATACGCGGCCGCACCGCCGGGAATGCAGACGCCGACCCGTTTCAAAGGGAGATAACGCTGGCGGAGTTCAACGCGGGACTCCCCTGCTTCACGGAGGACTTTGACGTCGTCGGGCAGCAGAGCGGACTGGAACTCGATGATGTTCTCGCGGATGCGGCGCAGCGTGGCGAGGTACGCGGGGTCGGCTTTGGCGTGGGCCGCTTTGAGTTCCTCAGCCGAGACGCGCATGGTCTCGGGGGTAAGCTGCTTGCGGTCGAGCTTTTCCGAGTAATCAAGCAGCGCAGCGCGACCTTGGTCGCGGACATCGTTGCAGATCCGTTCGACGACTTCCTGTGGAGACAGGGGTGCGCCGAACAGTTCAATCGTGCGTTGTCTGCCGGCTTCCGAGACGACATTGCCGCGCGGGCTGAGCTTTTCGCGGAGTTCGCTGAAGAGCGCGGTGGCATCGTCGCGGGTGCAGTCGATGGTGGTGATGTCGAGTTCGCTGTGCTGTGTCATGAGTCGGGTATCAGTCTGTTACGCGATGCCGGGCACGGGATAGCTCTGGGCGAATTCCGCGATTTCCCCTTTGACGGTTTCGATGTTGGCTTCGTCTTCAGGAGCACCGAGGACTTTGAGGATCCAGGCACCGACCTTTTTCATTTCGTCTTCTTTCATGCCCCGGGTGGTGAGGGCGGCGGTTCCGATGCGGATGCCGCTGGGATCGAGCGGTTTGCGCTGATCGTAGGGGATCATGTTTTTGTTGACGGTGATGCCGGCCTTGTCGAGTGCCTCTTCGGCGATTTTACCGGAGAGGTCAATCGCGGTGACATCACAGAGCATGAGGTGGTTGTCGGTTCCGCCGGACGCGAGTTTGATGCCGCCGGCCATCAGGGTATCGGCAAGGGCTCTCGCATTGGCGACGATCTGTTGTGCGTAGACCTTGAAGTCGTCGGTATTGGCTTCCTGGAAGCAGATGGCTTTACCGGCGATGACGTGTTCGAGCGGTCCACCCTGAATGCCGGGGAAGACTTCACGGTTGAGGTCTTTGGCGTATTTCTTCTTCATGAGGACGAAGCCGGACCGGGGACCACGCAGAGTTTTGTGAGTGGTGGAAGTGACAAAGTCGGCGACTTCAACGGGGTTATTGTGTACGCCGCCTGCGACGAGGCCGGAATAGTGGGCCATATCGACCATGAGGACCGCACCGACTTCCGCGGCGATTTCCGCGAATTTGGGGTGATCGATTTCACGCGGGTAAGCGGAGGCACCGGCGATGATCATTTTTGGTTTGTGTTCGCGGGCGAGTTTGGCGACCTGATCGTAGTCGATCTGGTGATTGTCTTCACGGACGCCGTAGGGTACGGGATTGTAGAGGGTTCCCGAGAAGTTCAATTTCATGCCGTGAGTCAGGTGACCGCCGTGCGCGAGGTCCATGGCGAGGAAGGTGTCGCCTGGTTTCAGGACGGTGAAGTAGACGGCCATGTTGGCCTGGGAGCCGGAGTGAGGCTGGACGTTGGCGTATTCGGCTCCGAAGAGGCTGCAGGCGCGATCGCGGGCGAGGTTTTCGACGACGTCGACGTATTCGCAACCGCCGTAGTAACGACGACCGGGCAGACCTTCGGCATATTTGTTCGTGAGGATCGAGCCGGCCGCTTCCATAATGGCGGCGCTGGTGTAATTTTCAGAGGCGATCAGCTCCAGGCCATTCTTCTGGCGCTGGGCTTCAGACTGAATACACTTCCAGATTTCGGGATCACACGACTCGAGCACGGACATTCCAATCAACTCCCATGGATATATGGTCAAATTTGGGGGTACAAACGGTACCTTCAGCAGGAAAAAACATATTTTGCTCCCTTATAATGAAGGATTGCCCTGAAAGCTACCCAACGGATTCCCGTATCATTATCCTCGGAGAAAGTTTACTGCTGGTTTACCGCTTTGGGGGAATGATATTTTTACGACTGGCATTTGATAACCCCCTTTTTACTCGATATTTCTTAATTAATGCATTATTACTTGATCTATGTCCGAGACTGACGACGAACAACCTGATCAACTGCTTCAAGGCTCCCCTGCACTGCAGGGAGAACGCGTAGTGTTTACGGGTACTCTTGCTTCGATGACACATCAGAAGGCGGGCGAGTTCGTCGCGCAGCATGGGGGGCAGGCCGCTCAGCATGTAAGTCGACAGACGACACTGCTGGTGGTGGGCGAAGAGGGGTGGCCGCTGGAAGCGGACGGATCACCTTCGGTGAACCTGACGCATGCCCAGGAGCTGATCGCTGAAGGAGCGACGATTCAGATCATCAAGGAATCGGACTGGCTGGCGTTGATTGAGCTGCGCGAGCCGGGTGTGAATGTGGATCAGCTCTACACGCCGGCGATGCTGACTCAGATGCTGGATGTGCCCGTGGGGACGATCCGCCGGTGGGAACGCCAGGGCCTGATCAAGCCGGCGCGAAAGATTTTTCGCCTGCCTTACTTTTCTTTTCAGGAAGTGGCGAGCGTACGGAGATTATCACAACTGCTGGAGTCGGGAGTGAATCCGCGGGAGCTGGAAAGCAGCTTGCAGCACCTGGGGAAATTCTTCAACGAGATCGACGCACCACTGTCTCAGTTGACTTTACTGGCACAGGATGCACAACTGCTGCTGAAAGACGAGCGGGGCCTGATTGATCCACGACAGGGGCAGCGGGTGTTCGACTTTGGAACTGCAGAGACCGAAGTGCCTGAGCTGGCGGACGAGGAATCGTTCGAGGGAACAATTGAGTTCACGGAACATCTGAAGCCGGCGGAACCGGTGGACCGGAGCGCGGACGAGTGGTTCGATGAAGGCTGCCAACTGCTGGATGCCGGCGAAGCGAAGCCGGCGATCGAAGCATTTCGCCTGGCGCTGTTGGGGCAACCCGATATGCCCGAGGCGCATCTGCATCTGGCGGAGGCGCTGTACCTGGACGGGAAGACCGAAGGGGCGCTGGAACGTTATTACGCGGCGGTGGAATGGGATCACGATTACATTGAGGCGTGGACGCAGCTGGGGTGCCTGCATAATGAGCTGGGCGATCCGGAAGCGGCGCTGCAGGCATTTGAGATCGCATTGCGGGTTCACCCCGATTACCCGGATGCGCATCTGCATAAAGCGGAAGTGCTGCATCAGCTGAACCGGGTTGAAGAAGCGGTTCCCCACTGGAAGATCTACCTGGACTTCGATGAGATGGGCCCGTGGGCGGATCTTGCGCGACAGCGATTGCAGGAATACGACGACGGGGACGATCTGCAGTTCCCGTAACGGTTGAACTGTTGGATTTGGGGCAGTGAACCTCTTTCACTATTTCGTTCACGGAGAAAGTCTGTACGTCTGATATTCATCTTTTGCCCGCTGCGCCCCTCCTTATAATTGTTACTCAGTTCTTTGGCATAATTGCTTGCTTCCAAAATGCTTTCGGGTTATGTTGTTATTTTGACGCCAAAATAAAACCCTGGAAGACTGGAACCAATTCCCGATGAAAATAGAACGCATCGAAACTCTGGTGTGTTATGCCCGGATGCGAAACTGGGTGTTTGTCAAAGTAATCACCGATCAGCCCGGCCTGTATGGTTGGGGAGAAGCGACGCTGGAGTGGCATACGCGTGGCGTCGCGGGGACGATTGAAGATCTGTCCCAGTTGTTGATTGGCGAAGATCCGCGGCGGGTGGAATATCTGTGGCAGATGATGTGGCGTCAGCATTTCTGGCATGGGAGTGGCGTGACGCGATCGACGGCGATTGCGGGAATTGACCTGGCGCTGTGGGACATTCTGGGGAAAGTTCATGGAGTGCCCTGCCATCAGTTGTGGGGCGGACCGGTACGGGATTATATCCGGCTGTACTGTCACCTGGGTGGCGGGAACATGGAGTCGTTCTACCAGACTTCGACTGACAACGCGGCGCAGTTTGCAGATCTGGCGCAGGCAGCGGTCGCCGATGGGTTTTCAGCGTTCAAATCGATGGCGGTTCCGCCGACGATGCCGATCGAGGGATTGAAACCGATCAAGGCAGCAGAAGACTGCGTCGCAGCGATGCGGGATGCGGTCGGTGATGACGTGGATATCATGGTGGACTGTCATGCCCGCCCTTCACCGGCGATGGGGCTGCAGTTTGCGAAGGCGCTTGATCCTTACGGTCTGTATTTCTTCGAAGAGCCCTGCTGGCCGGAATCGATGGACAGCCTGGCGACGATCAACGCGGCGGTGACAACGCCGATTGCGACGGGCGAACGGTTGACTCACCTGGCGGCGTTTCGCGATCTGTTTGAGAAACGGGGTTGTGAAATCTGTCAGCTGGACCTGACACACTGCGGCGGTTTCACGGAAGCACGGCGGATCGCCGCGCTGGCGGACGCGTACCGGATTTCGCTGGCGCCGCATAATCCACAGGGACCCGTGAGTACGGCGGCTTCGCTGGAATTCGGATTCTCGCAACCAAGCTATATCATTTGTGAATCGGTGCACGACGATGTACCGTGGAGACAGGATGTGGTGGAGGAAGGTTTTGTGATTGATCCCAAAACGCGGACGGTCAAGCCGAACCAGAAGCCCGGGCTGGGGATTTCGATTAACGAAGCGGAAGTGAAGAAACATCCCTTTCAGCAGGAAACCGTGCAGCGTGTCTTCTATCAGGATGGTGCGGTCGGGGACTGGTAAGGCGCGGCTCACGCCTGGCTCTCTCAATTCTTCAATTATCATTCGATGAACGGAACGACTCATGAGTGAATCAACTCTACAGGCGAAAACACAGTCTGCCTTTCGGGGACGGATTGGAGTGGCGACCGTTGATATCACGCCACCGACTGGAATTTACGCCCGCAACTGGGGGGCAGCGAAACATGATGTGGCGGACTGGATTCACCGCCGCCTGACGCTGAATGCGCTGGTTCTGAGTGAGTCGAATTCCAACCAGCCTCTGGTATTTCTGGATGCTGACCTGGGCTGGTGGCGTTCGCTGCCGACCTTTCGCCGGTTTCAATCAAGACTGCTGGAGGAGCTGGGACTGGATGAAGCGTCGCTGATTTTCGGAGTGAGTCACACGCATGCTTCGCCGCCACTGACCGATCCCGACCCGGATCTGCCCGCGAGTGCATCGCTGGCGGAGTACCTGGAGACGGTGTACCTGGCTGCTGTGAAAGTCACACGGGCCGCGATGAAGAATGCGACGGAGGCAGTACTGGAGTGGAAGACCGGACGCTGCGGTCTGGCATCGATGCGGGACTTGCCGGATCCCGATCCGGAGGCAGAGCGGATTATCTGTGGATGGAATCCGGGAGAAACAGCCGATGATACGCTCGTTGTGGGACGGATTACGAATCTGGAGGGAGCGCTGCAGGCGGTGATCGTGAATTACGCCTGTCATCCAACGACGCTGGCCTGGGAGAATACGGCGATCTCGCCGGACTATCCGGGAGCGATGCGGGATACAATCAAGGAGACCCTGAATGTGCCTGCTCTGTTTATGCAGGGGGCTTCGGGAGAGCTTTCGCCGCGCTATCAATATGTGGGTGATGTCGCGGTGGCGGATCGACATGGTCGACAACTGGCATATGCTGTGATGGCGACGCTGGAAGATATGGAGTCGCCGGGAACCTGTCTGAAATATTCAGGCGTGATGGAATCCGGGGCGCCACTGGCGGTGTGGAAACCGACAGAGGAAAAACCAGGTTTGAAGCTGAAGACACTACAGGCACAGGTGGAAATACCACTGAAAGACTGGCCGACCGCGGATGAACTGGAAGCGCAGCGGCAGGCGTGTACGGACCGGGCATTGGAAGAACGGTTGCGGCGACGCAGGAATATTCGCCGGGGAATCGGAGACGGTAAGACGCTGGAATTACCGATCTGGGTGTGGCAGATGGGAGAGACGATTCTGATCGGCAGCCCGACGGAAGCGTATTCGATTCTGCAGCGGGAACTGCGGCGACGGTATCCCGAGCGGACGATTGCCTGTCTGAATCTGATCAACGGAACGACCGGATACCTGGCACCGGCGGAGTTGTATGACCTGGATCTGTACCAGGTATGGCAGACGCCGTTTGAGCGGGGTGGACTGGAGCAGGTGATCGAAGCGATGGCGGATGCGATCGGGCAGATCATCGAAACGGAAACAGTTTGAGTTCGCGAAGAATTCCAAATAGCGAGACAGGAAGAATAAGTTTATGGCGGCATTGATTCAGGGGGTCTTACCGGTTCTGCATACCCCTCTCCGAGAAGACGAGACGATTGACCGGGATGTTTTTGCGCGGGAAATCGACTGGTGTTTTGAACTGGGCGCCGATGGTGTGTGTGGTGCGATGGTTTCAGAAGTGCTGCGTCTGACCTACGAGGAACGGCTGAATCTCACGACGCTGATGGTGGAACTGACGGCGGGTCGGGGGACGGTGATTGCCAGTGTGGGAGCAGAGAGTACGCGGCAGGCGGTTACCTTCGCGCGTCAGGCTGAAGATGCTGGTTGTGCAGCAGTGATGGCGATTCCCCCGGTGACGACTGCCCTGCCCGACGCGGCGCTGTGGGATTATTTTTCAACGCTGGCAAAGCAATGCAGTCTGCCCCTGGTCGTTCAGGATGCTTCGTCTTACGTCGGTCGCGCGATTTCAATTGAGTTTTACAAACGACTGCTGGATGAGTTCGGTCCCGAAAAAATTCTGTTCAAACCGGAAGCCTCGCCAATCGGACCGAATCTGTCTGCGTTGCGGGATGCGACGGGGGGACAGGCCCGGATCTTTGATGGTTCAGGAGGAATTCTACTGGTGGATGCGTATCGGCGAGGGATCAGTGGTACGATGCCGGGCGTGGATCTGCTGGATGGGATCATGGCTTTGTGGCAGGCGCTGCAGGCGGGCGACGATGC
Organism: Gimesia sp.; assembly: GCF_048262075.1. Taxonomy (GTDB): domain Bacteria; phylum Planctomycetota; class Planctomycetia; order Planctomycetales; family Planctomycetaceae; genus Gimesia. The sequence goes on along the minus strand of NZ_JBLXFK010000002.1, from coordinate 711,036 downwards.
TGCCGTCTATCGAATTTATTTTCCCATCTGTGCGATTGTGGCGCTGCAGTTACAGGCGGGGCTGGACGGTTTTCTGGCGATTGAAAAGTATCTGCTGGTTAAACGCGGGATTTTTAGTTCGGATCGTCGCTGTGAGCCCAACGCGTGGAGCCTGGATGAAGAGACCCGTGCGGAAGTAGATCGCTTGTATGAACTGCTGATGGAATCATTGTAACGGCTGTTGTAGGGAGTAATCAGAGTGAATGAATCAGAAAACGCGTCCGCACGAGAAGACGCGGCTCCCACGCATGCCCGTTTCATGGTGCTGACACTATTGTGTCTGGTGGCAGCGGTCGCTTATGTCAGTCGTAATGCGATTTCCGTGCCTGCGAAACTGATCCAGGAAGAACTCGATATGAGCCTGACCCAGATGGGTTGGGTGATGAGTGCTTTTTTCTGGAGTTATGCTTTGTCGCAGATTCCGAGTGGCTGGGTCGGACATGTCTGGGGAACGCGGCGTGCTCTGACCGCGTTTGCTGTTCTGTGGTCGATTGCGACCGCCTTGACGGGCATGGCGACGGGGTTCTGGATGTTAATCGGCGTGCGTCTGATTTTTGGTATTTCGCAAGCCGGGATATTCCCCTGTTGTGCGAGTACGATTTCCAAATGGCTACCCAAAGCCCGACGGGGTTTTGCCAGTGGTCTGTTGGGAAGTTTCATGTCGATTGGAAGTGCCTTTGGGGCATTCAGCATCGGCTTGCTGCTGCAGGGAATCGATTTGGGTGGCATCCAGATTCCGGGACTGAGCTGGCGGACGATCATGTATCTTTGCGCTGTGCCAGGTTTCGTGTGGGCGTTCTGTTTTTATTACTGGTTTCGCGATCGCCCTGAAATGCATCGTGGCGTGAATTCGGCAGAACTGGATATCATTCGTGGCGGTGAGGTCAAAGTCAAAGCGGAAGACTCGACGGTCCAGAGACAGGATGAACATGGCGAGCCGACCCCCTGGGGGAAAATTCTGACCAGCTTTTCGATGTGGATGATATGTGGTCAGCAGTTCTTTCGGGCAGCTGGTACCATTTTTTATATGACTTGGTTTCCTGTTTATCTGCAGAAAGCGCGGGGTATCACGATTGCTTCTTCGGGCATCTGGACCAGTTTCCCTCTGATGTCATTTGTTGTGGGGAATTTTCTGGGGGGGATCGCCGTTGACTGGGTTCTGCAGCGAACCGGGAGTCGCCGCTGGAGTCGACAGGGAGTGGCGATTGTCGCGATGCTGGGCTGTGGATTTTGTACTCTATTAGCTTATTTCGTAAGCGAGATGAATCTGGCGATGACGCTGATCACAGTCAGCATGTTTTTTGCTGGTCTGGGTGGGGCCTGTGGATACACGGTGACCATCGACAAGGGAGGTCAGCATGTCGCACCGATCTTCGGGATGATGAATATGGCAGGCAATCTGGGAGCGGCGTTGCTGCCCGTGATTGTGGGAGCCATGTTCCAGGCCCAATTGTATAAACCGGTGCTGATTCTGATGACGGGGATCTATCTGGGGGCAGCAGTCTGCTGGATGCTGTTAAATCCAAACGGGACGGTGTTTGAAGAAAAGCGGTCACTGTAGCGGGCGAAAAAAACTCTGACGAGTCAAAGCTGGTCAGAGTTGATATTACTTCCGATTGGACTGGCAGAGTGGAATTAGACTGTGTCCAATTTTACTGTAGCGTCTCCCGGTCCAGTTGGACCGGGTATTTTAGATTGCTTATAATGCGTTCTAGTGGTTCAGACTCCAGAAGATGACGTATGTTCCGACAATCACTGTGTAGCTGAATGTGCAGACCATTAATACGGTGAGAAACTTTCCTGCACTGGCATCTTCAGTTGCCATCGATTCAATTTCTGTTTCGGAGTATGGCAGTTCCTGGTTCGGCTGTGACTCATTCATGTTTGTGGTCTCAATATTTCAAACTGTCTGGAGTGATACGTTTACTTTTCAAGCAGTTGCAGTAACAGGTTACTGGAAGGATACGGGTGACCGCAATGTTGCACGAAGGCTTCTCCGTAGGCGGCGCCAATTTTTTTGCCGCGGGCTGCTGACCAGCGTTCGGTTCCGTCTAGGTATTCATCCAGGCCGTGCTGTTTGCGGAGCCAGGCTCGCTGGCTTTCATGGCAGGCCAGCATTTTAATTTTCAGATCGAATGTTTCTGAGATGTCGATGATGAACTGCGGTTCAATGGGGTTCCCGAAGTAATCGCAGCCTTCAATAGGATCGACATAGTAGAGATGCGGAATTTTTTCCGTGGGAGGAGCCGGCTGAAACTGATGGGTGGTGTAGTTAGGAGCAGAAGCGCCAAAGCAGGCATCGCGGACGAGGCGGCTGGTCATTTCGTGATCACTCATATAGTCGACGGGAGGCGCGGTGATGACGATGTCGGGACGGGCTTTACGAACGGCTTCAGTAACCCGCTGACGGGAATCCTGATCGATCACGATGGAGAGATCGCGGAATTCAAGGCACATGTAGTCGACTCCCAGCATATCAGCGGCTTTCTGGGCTTCCGCGCGGCGGACATTGGCAATTTCCACCGGTCCCATTTCTGCGCTGCCACAGTCCCCGGCGGTCATTGTGGCGATGGTAATGTGGCATCCCAGATTTTTCAGGCGGGCTAAAGTGCCCGCGCACTGGATTTCAATATCGTCAGGATGGGCGTGAATCGCGAGAATTCGTGGAGATTCTGCCTGATTTGCCATGGGAATTTCTCTCTCTGTACATTTAGGTCAATTTTTTGATAGTAGGCTGAGCGTGAGGCTAGACTATGTCCCGTTTTACTGTCGCGTCTTCAGGGGCATTTGGACCGAGTATAATAGTACGAAAGACGCTATGGTAAAATGTGATGCACTCTAGTTATAATAAACATTCATAAAAAAAACACGCACACCGGGTTCTACTGTTCGCGTGGTTACTTTAAATTCACAGTTCAGTCCGGTGAAATCGTTATAATAGAGATGTGATTCTGCTGAAGAATGGTTTCCACTTCTTTCTTGCTTTACAGGTAAAACTCGTCTGATGGCTATCGATATTTCACGTTCCGTTCACGTTACCCCCAAGTCCAAGTTTGTGCGACATACGAAAGTCCCTACGGTCATTTTCGAAACGTCATCTGAGCTGGCTAAATATGTAGCCGGGGTGGTGGCAGATCTGATTCGTAAGAAAAACAACGCCGGCAGCCCGGCTATTCTGGGACTGCCTACCGGTTCAACTCCGCTGGGCGTGTACCGTGAATTGATTCGCCTGCACAATGAAGAGCAACTGGACTTTTCCAATGTGGTTACATTCAATCTGGATGAATACTGGCCGATGGATCCCGATTCGATTCACAGCTATCACAAATTCATGCAGGAGAATTTTTTCGATCATGTGAATGTGAAACCAGAGAATATCCATATTCCTCGCGGCAATATTCCCGCTGAAGAGGTGGATCTGTTCTGTGAAGAGTACGAACGCACTATTGAGCAGTTCGGCGGCCTGGATCTGCAATTGCTGGGAATTGGACGTTCGGGGCATATCGGATTTAATGAACCTGGAAGTGCCCGGAACAGCCTGACCCGTCTAGTTAACCTGGACCCGGTAACCCGGCGTGATGCAGCGAGTGGTTTTTTTGGCGAAGATAATGTGCCTCATCACGCGATCACGATGGGCGTGGGCAGTATTCTGTCCGCCAAGAAAATTATCATCATGGCCTTGGGCGAGCATAAAGCGCAGGTTGTCAAAAAGGCGGCTGAACTCGAAGTCACCGATGATGTATCCGCCAGCTTTCTACAGACCCATACCAATTCGGTATTCGTCGTAGACAGTGCAGCCGCTGCGGAGCTGACGGCTGTGAAAACACCGTGGATTGTCGGAAATATCGAATGGACGCCGATACTGGAGAAAAAAGCGGTCATCTGGCTGTCCCGCGAGGTGGGAAAGCCACTGTTGAAGCTGGAAGAGGAAGACTTTTTGCATAATCATCTGCATCAGATGCTACATAAATATGGCTCCGTAGCTCAGATTCGTGAAAGCGTCTTCGATTCCCTGCTGGAAGGAATCTGCACCAAGCCAGCGGGCGTTGAACCTCAACGCGTCATTGTGTTCAGCCCACATCCTGACGACGATGTGATTTCAATGGGGGGCACGCTGATTACCCTGGCAGACCAGGGGCATGAAGTCTATATTGCTTATATGACCAGCGGCAATATTGCCGTGTTCGATCATGACGCGTTGCGGCATATTGATTTTGTCTGTGAATTTCATCAGCTGTTTCATGCAGATGATCGAGCGGTACTGGAGAATTTGCAGAATCTGAAAACAAGTATTGAAAACAAAAAAGCCGGCGATTTGGATACAGAAGCCATGCTGGGAATTAAGGGGCTGATCCGAAAGACAGAAGCAACTGCCGGTGCGGATGTCGCGGGAGTACCCGAGGAACGCCTGCGGTTTCTGGATTTGCCTTTCTACCGCACGGGTCAGGTTTCCAAGAAGCCAATCGGGGAAGAAGATATTGCCATCGTGGCAGACCTGCTGCGGGAAGTGAATCCGCATCAGATTTATGTCGCCGGCGATTTGTCTGATCCGCATGGAACTCACCGGGTCTGTGCAGAAGCAGTGATCAATGCTATGAATGTGGTTGTGGAAGAAGGAGTGGCTCCCGAGTTCTGGATGTATCGCGGGGCCTGGGAAGAGTATGAACCGCATGAAATTGAGCGGGCGGTTCCGCTGAGCCCGGAGGTCGTGCTGAGAAAACGGGAAGCGATATTCAAGCACGAGTCACAGAAGGACAGTGCCTTCTATCCGGGGAGTGATAAACGGGAATTCTGGGTGCGAGCGGAAGATCGAACCCGAAATACAGCCAAAGTTTACAATGAACTGGGGCTGCCCGAATATTTCGCAATCGAAGCTTTCAAGCATTATCACGGCGAACTTTGAACAGGTATTGCGATCCATTTTCAGCAAATCCCCCCTGCTCTGTGTAGTGAAGCCGGAAAACTATCTGAAATCGGTCTCCGAATTGTAATTTTTTCCAGCTTCGTCTTGCCTTAAAAGTGGTATTTCGCGTAAAACTCGCGGCATAAAGTGTTATACACAGGAATTTTGCTGAGGGAGTGGCAGAATTCGCTGCAAAGCGACTTCCGCAGAACTGTGACGGTCAGCTTCAGATTGACGTGGGCCAAACGTTACAGGACCCCAACTTGGGATCAGACATTTCGCGACCTCGGTTCTTCAAATAGTGACAGACTCTCAAAGGAAGGAGAGCAATAAACGATGAGGCATCGACATCAAATCTTTTCGATCGCAGCAGGTTTGCTGTTAATCATTCAGTTCGGTTGTGGCGACGGAGATTCTGCAGCACCACAGGCAGCGGGAAATCATACAGACGGGAAACTGGACGGGGCTCCCGCAGATACGCAACTGGAAGCCGTACCCAAAGCTTCGATTACTCAAGTTTCGCAGACGGGGGCTGGTCCTGCGTTAACACCAAATATGGTGCAGACCGCCAGTCTGGAACGGGAGCAGCGTGATCTCGACGATCTGGATGGAGATGACGCTTCCCCGGCGGATGAAGAAATTAAAATTGAAGATCTGAAAGCGGGGTCTGCCGAATGGAATGTGCGGGAGATTACCCGGCTGAAAGTTCAGGCCATTCCGAAAACGGAGAATGTGGAAGAGCTGAGAGCTGCCCGGGCAGAGCGGAATAAGAAAATTATTCAATTGGCAATGGAAGCGGTTAAACAGACACATGCAGATAAGGAAAAGTCACGTCTGTTTACCGTCTGCATCAATCATCTGCTGGAAGCCCATCTTCAACAGGCATTACAGGGTGACCAGGAAAGTATCGACGCGTTGTACGACCATTCCGAGTCCCTGTATAAACGCGATCCCAAATCACAGTCTGCCGCGGACGCAGGTTTTACTGTGGCCAAGTTTGCCAATACGAGTGCACAGCGATTTGCTAAACAGGATCCTCGCTGGATAGAAGAGTTCGTCAAGCAGTCACGTCTGTTTGCATCACGGTTTCCCCAGGAAACGGTGCGTGCTCCCCAGCTTCTACAGGCGGCGGCAGAAACCAGCCAGCTTTATGGCTTGAATAAACAGGCGCTGGATTGCTGCCTCGACCTGGAAGCACGCTTTCCCAAGAGTAATGAGACTGCTCAGATTCTCGGGCTGTCCCGTCGTCTGAAGCTGAAAGGCAATCCGCTGCAACTGGCTGGAGAAACCATCGAGGGCGGATTCGTTTCGATTGATGACTACAAAGGGAGTGTGGTGCTGGTTGTCTTCTGGGCATCGACTGCGCGGCCATTTATTGAACAACTTCCCGAGATTCAGGCATTGTCACAAAAGTACCGCAAATACGGGTTTGAAATTGTGGGTGTGAATCTGGACCTGGAAGAACCAGCCATTGATGCTTTTCAGGAAAAGACACCGCTGGACTGGCGGCAGATCTTCTATTCCTCCCGTGACAAGCGTGGCTGGAATAATCCGGCAGCAGTCTTTTACGGCGTACGGACAGTTCCCATGCTGATGCTGGTGGATCATACCGGGGTTACAGAACTGGTGACATCAGAGGCGAAAGATCTGGAAGAGCCACTGAGATCACTCTTACGAAAGAAGACTGCAGCGAACGCGCAGTAATCAAAAAGAAACAGACTGAATGATGAAAGCTCCGAAGGTTCCTGTAATCTTCGGAGCTTTTTTAGTGTGAAACAGATGATTCACGGAAGTGGTGTGGCAGGTTTGAATTCCTGCAGTCGTTCGCCTACCACTTTGTTATCAGGCATCAAGGTTCCCATCACAGATGCCAGCGCGGTATTCAGTCCGGGTTCTGTGGCGGCCTGATAGGCAGCTCGGATCGACGCGACTTCTTTGGAATCAACGAGCAATCCGAACTTCTGGATATGAAATGCCAGTTGCAGGGCGGCGATTTCTTTGACGTCATCCTCCAGGGTTTTGTTGGTAATGATCGTAACCAGATCTGCCTGGGCAGTACGAGTGGGAATCCCGCCCAGAGTGATCAGGGCATTGGATGCCAGGGCACGGTCGGGGACCAGTTGCAGTAAAGAATTTTCCGCAGGTGTCAGATCGTAGATTCTGCCTCTCTGGCTGGAGGCGATATGTGACAGCCAATACAGAGCGGCAGTCCGATATTCTGAGCGGAGCTCACCACTTAATTCAGGAGTTTTGAGGCTGTTAAGAAATGGGCTGACCTGTGTGCCGATATCTTCTGTATTTTCTGATTCCACTACGTATTGCACTAAAGGATAATGCCGCGTTACATATTCAATTTTGTTTTTGAGACGTAGTGGGCCATAGATAATAATTGGAATATTTGCGGTACGGGAATCTGCTCTGAGGTTGGCAATTGTTTGTGAAAGCCCCCAACGCATGATATTGTATTCGAGGGCAATGAATTCGACATCCATCCGTTTGGTGGCTGCTTTAAAGCCAGACATTCCGGTTTGAGTCGACTCTGTTTCATAACCGAGTTCGTGGAACACGCCCGCCATAGTCTGGCCTCGCGGAATGCTGCTGTCAACAACGATCGCGGACTGTTTTCCTTCTCCGGCTAAGGCACGGGTCAGGATGGCGATGACGCGTGTCGCTCCCGGAAATGTGTTGGCAGGATCGAGTTGCATAATGGCGGTCGCGGCGGCGAACTGTACGCGGCGATCGGGATAATTCAAAGCAGCAATCAGCGAAGAGTGTTGATCCAGTTTCTCATACAGCAGGTTTCGGGAACCAGTCTGTCCCAGAGCTTTTAAGGCAGCCAGTGCACTGGGGGTATGTCCCTGTTTCATCGCCAGTGCCAGAACCTGGCTGACCGCTTTCGGGCCTGACAGTAATGCCAGATTAAAGGCAGTGCCTGGACCTTCAGGCAGCGGGTTGTTCCAGCCCACCTGATAGGCTTCCAAAGCGAGTGTCATTGCCAGATAAAGTGTCTGTACCTCTTGCTTGTCTGGAGACATTTCCAGAGCTTCTTTAGCCAGACGCAAGCCTTCAATCAGGCCAACTTCCTGAGCCGGCAGTTCTTTCTGTACGACGGTCTGTTGTGTATTATCCCAGACCCAGATTTTCTGCTTTTTCGTTGCTTCGACATGATTCTTATAGAACTGTAATGCCGCATTTTTTAGAACCTGCTGTGCCTCGTGGCGGTTAAGCTCAAACACATTTCGGGGGTCTTTCCCCAGGATTTTTGAGAGAGCCTGACGCGCTGCGATTTGGACGCTCTGTTCCTGGCTTTGTGAAAAAGCAGGATTCCAGAGGTAGAGTGCCGCAGAAGGATCAGCGATGTCTCCCAGAACTTCAGCAGCGATCTTGCGGACCCGATTCTCTGGAGCCCGTAAGGCAGCGATCAGCGGTTCTACGACCGGTTTACCCAACTGGGACAAAGCGAATGCCAGTTCGTCATTTCTGCCAGGTTCTTCGCTTTTATTCAACTGTTTCAATATGGGAGGGGCCACGATTGATCCGGCAGATTTGAGCTGGATGATCGCAATGTTACGATCTGTGGGAGTACCTGACAGATCATTGATTAACCCGTTGATACGGGCGGGATCTGTGGCGTATGCACGGAAAGCAGCTTCCATCTGATTTAGAAGAGTAACCGATTCCGGTTGTAACTTTTTATTGTTCGCCAGGGAAAGAAATGCGGCAGGACCATGCTCATCACGGAGTTTCAACAGGGTTTCCTGGTCGAGGTTGGCTTTCAGGAGTTGTTCCAGATAGGGTTTGGCAGAAGCGGCATGCCCGAGCCCGGTCAGCTGAATGACGGCCTGCAGCATTTGTGCGGGCGTTTCAGGTTTCGACAGCAGAAGATCATCGGGGTCAAGGTTGGAAATCGTCGCTGACTTTTGAAATTGCGGCGGTATTTCATCCTGTGACCAGACGTGCGGGGACGTACTCAGGGTACAGAGAATGACCAGAGCAAATGCTGCCAGGATCCGATTATTAAAAGACATTCAGTCGACTCCGTGTCGTCATGGTTGTCGGCTATTCATGGGGCTGCCTGCGAACAGACCCGGTTCCAGGTCTGTCTGCCTGACAGATTGAATATCTCTGATGAGAATACACAGTTACAGAAATTATATACTATTCTTATCACCTTACCCAAAACAACATAATTCAATTATTTCGTTTCAAGTCTTCACAGAAATCAGGTGGTATGTATTCAAATAGACATATTCAGGGTAGAAGCTTCTGTATCTATTATCATCGTTTCTGACGGGGATAAGGGTGCAATCGAAGAAAGAGGATGCACGTATCTTTGCTGTACCCAATGTATTACAGAGCGCAAGAACCCATTAACTGTTATAACCGTACCAAGGCAGACTGGTCTTCTGAACATATTGAAGTGACAGATTAGTCCGTCAGTGTTGATCTCAGGTTTGTTCGAGGGCAATCAGCTCTTCATAGGTTTCCCGCCGACGTATAACCTGATACTCGCTGCCATCGACCAGAATTTCTGCACTACGGGGACGCGCGTTGTAATTACTGCTCATTACAGAGCCGTAGGCACCTGCGCTGAACATGCAGAGATAGTCGCCTCGCTCCATGGGAGGCAGGTAGCGGTCTTTCGCAAAATAGTCACAGGATTCGCAAACCGGGCCGACAACATCAGCGGGTTCACAGCCTTCGATTTCGCCTTCACAGTCGAAGGGCATGGGAACGGCTGGTTTCACAGGCCAGACTCGATGATAGGAATCGTACATGGCAGGACGGACGAGATCGGTCATACCCCCATCCTGAATGTAGAACAGCTTGCCCCCTTCCCGCTTGGTAAAGACGATCTGGCTGATTAACACGCCGGAATTACCGGCGATGAAGCGGCCCGGTTCCAGTGCGAGGCGACAGCCGATTTCTTTAATCGTGGGAACAATGACATCTGCATAGGTTTGAGCAGAAGGACCTTCGTCGGTCTTGTAGCTGATTCCAAAGCCGCCTCCCAGGTTAAGCCAGTTGGTATTATGGCCTTTCTCACGTAGTTGGGAGATGACTTCAGCCCCTTTTTTGACAGCTTTCGCATAGGGATCGGTCGACAGAATGGGAGAACCCAGGTGCATATGAATGCCGGTCAGTTCCAGGTGTTCGTCTTTGAGCACTTTGTCGGCCAGTTCGGTGGCACGTTCGATATCCATGCCGAACTTGTTGCCTTTTTTACCTGTTGTTGTTTTGTGATGTGTTTTGGCGTCGATATCCGGGTTCAGACGCAAAGCGACGCGGCCCACACAGTTCATTTCACCAGCGATCCTGGCAATGGCATCGAGTTCGGCTTCACTTTCCACGTCGAACATCAAGATATCGGCTTTGAGTGCCTGGCGAATTTCTTCATCGGTTTTACCGACACCCGCGAAAACAACGCGTGAGGTATCAGCGCCTGCCTGCTGCACGCGGAACAGTTCTCCCCCGGAAACAACATCAAAACTGCTGCCGGCGTCGTTCATGGTTTTGAGAATGCTCAGGTTTCCGTTGGCTTTGACGGAATAGCAGATGACCGGATCGACTTCGGCAAACGCGTACTGGATTTCTTTCAAACGCCCGAGAAAGTCTGATTTGGAATACACCCACAGCGGAGTGCCAAACTCTTCTGCGAGTTGAGCGACGGGGACATTTTCACAAAACAATTCATCATTCTGGTAATGAAATGCAGTCATTGCGTAGCCTTTGCGATGTAATCTTTGAAAAATGACACTGGCGGGACGAACTCTTCAGGCAGAAATCCGCCCGCAGTGACTATAGTAGAGACGCATAAACAGCTTAGGTGCAGGCTTTATGTTTAGCGAGCAACTCTGCGATTTGAACAGCGTTGGTGGCAGCTCCCTTACGGAGGTTATCACTGACACACCAGAAACTGAGTCCGTTCGGAGAAGAAATATCACGACGGATTCGACCGATATAGACTTCATCACTGCCATCACAGGTGGAAGGCAGCGGGTAGGACAGGTTCTGCAGGTCATCGACAACGGTGATTCCCGGGAAGTCAGAAAATAACTGACGGGCCTCTTCCGGTGAGATGGGGCGTTCGGTCTCGACTGTAATAGTTTCGCTGTGACAGTTTGCGACAGGAATCCGCACACAGGTGGGGTTGATCTGAATTGATTCATCGCCCAGGATTTTACGGGTTTCATACACCATTTTCATTTCTTCGCTGGTGTAGCCTTCTTCCTTTTCACTGCCAATCTGTGGGATGGCATTGAATGCGATCGGATGGGCAAAGACCTGATAATCGTGCTCTTTGCCTTCCAGATAGGCGCGGGAACCTTCCAGGAGGTCGCTGGTTCCAGCCACGCCGGCACCACTGGTTGCCTGGTAAGTACTGACGATCACACGGCGAACAGGAGAAGCATCGTGCAGCGGTTTGAGTGCCATTACCATCTGAGTGGTCGAGCAGTTCGGGCTGGCAATAATGCCTTTGGCTTCGAGGGCAGCTTCCGGGTTGATTTCCGGGATTACCAGCGCGACTTCCGGTTTCATCCGCCAGTAACCGGATTCATCGATGACAATGGCACCAGCTTCCACGGCTGCGGGAAGAAATTCAGCAGCGACATCATCAGGAGTAGAAGCGATGACCAGTTCCACTCCCGCGAAGGAGTCTTTGGTCAATTCTTCGAGTGTGTAGGTTTTGCCTTGGAATTCCAGTGTTTTGCCTGCGGAGCGCGCTGAGGCCAGAAAGCGAAATTGTTTGGCCTGGAAGTTCCGATCTTCCAGCAGTTTCCGCATGATGTGCCCGACGGCACCGGTGGCACCAATAATGGCGACAGTATCAAACACTTTGAATTCTCCAGTAAACAAAAAGGTTAAAAGTCTTTTAACAGAATGACTTTATGTCAATTGCTATCACTCAGGATTCCGATAACAGTAATTTCGGCTCTTACTATATATTGAGGTTCCCCTGAATGGTGACAGGTCACTTGAAAAGAGGTTCAGAGCACGATTGAGGATAGCAGGTCAATCAACAAGCTGATTGAGGGGGATATTATATGGTCTGAAGCGGCATTCGTCCAATGCTGGGCGCACGTTGTCTGAAGACAACTGGTTTCTGAAGAAACTTTATTCCCGGCTGGCCCCGATTTCATCTGATATCGAAGTAAAACACGAGCTTTTTAACAGCAAAGTCCAAATTTCGGGAAGCGATGCTACTAGGGGCAAAACAGTGCTGATATACTCCACAGGAGTGGAATCAAGTCAGTGAGAGAGATTGTCTCGCCTGAAATTTTTAAGAAGAAGATAACGAGCAGGTACCTTACACGATGAAAGTTTTAGTGATTGGTCAGGGAGGCCGCGAACATGCGCTGGTCTGGAAACTGGCCCAGTCGGAGAGTGTCAGTCAGGTCTTTTGTGCACCTGGAAACGCAGGAACCCAGCTGGATGGAACGAATGTCGCCATCAGTGTCAGTGATATTCCGAAGATGGTGGCTTTCGCTAAGGAAGAAGCGATCCAACTGGCGATTGTCGGCCCTGAAGTGCCTCTGGTCGCTGGGATGTCGGATGCGCTTCGCGCAGCAGGGATCTCTGTATTTGGACCATCCAAGGCTGCAGCGGAGCTGGAAGGCAGCAAGTCGTTTGCTAAGCAGATGATGTGGAAAGCGAATGTTCCGACAGCCAAATCAGAAACATTCAAAAACTTTGAAGCAGCCGAAGCTTATCTGGAAGAACGCGAAGAACAGCCTCTGGTGATCAAGGCCGATGGTCTGGCAGCCGGTAAAGGCGTTCTGATCTGCGATACCAAACAGGAAGCCCTTGACGCCATTAAGTCATTGATGAAAATTCGTGAGTTTGGTGATGCGGGTAGAGTTGTGATTATCGAAGAAAAACTGATCGGTCAGGAAGTCAGTATTCTGGCAATTGTCAGCGGATCGACGATTGTTCCTCTGGAAACTTCGCAGGATCACAAAGCAGCCTACGATGGAGACAAAGGTCCCAATACCGGCGGAATGGGAGCCTACAGCCCTGCTCCCCTGGTCACACCAGAGCTGATGGACGAGATCATCGAGAAAATTCTGGTGCCGATGGTCAACGTCATGAAAATTGAGGACCGCCCCTTCAATGGCGTGCTCTATGCTGGTCTGATGATTACCAATCAGGGGCCCAAAGTGCTGGAATTCAATGTCCGTTTCGGGGATCCCGAAGCTCAGCCGGTACTGATGCGGCTTAAGACGGATCTGGCACAACTGCTGCTGGCGGCTGCGGAAGAACGGCTGGAGGAAATAGACGACCTGGAGTGGGATGAGCGGCCAGCTGTCTGTGTAGTGATGGCTTCCGAAGGTTATCCTGACGAGTATGAGAGAGGGAGAGTCATTCGAGGCTTGAGTGAAGCCGCCGAATTAGCTGATACCAAAGTCTTTCATGCGGGAACCACTTTAAAAGACGATCAGGTCGTGACCGACGGCGGTCGTGTTCTGGGAGTGACCGCACTTGGTGAAAGCATCAGTCAGGCAAAACTGAAAGCATATCAGGCAGTTAAATGCATCCGCTGGGATGGTGCCTGGTGCCGCAAGGATATTTCAGATAAGGCTCGCTGAGCCTCGGATTTCCTCTGGAACGTATCACTTTTTAGCATAGCGTCCTTCGTACTACGATACTCGATCCAGATTCCCCTGGAACGCCATAGTAAAACTGGACACAGTCTAGCATTGAAAGAATGTCCGCGATCAGTCATGCCTGATGAAATTCGAACCTGCTTACTGCCTGTGTTATCACAACCGGAAGACTTTTCGGGGAGCACTGCTGTGATCCTCGATATTCTTCGGGCATCCTCTACGATTACGACGGCCTTGTCTTCCGGCGCCGCTGCTGTGATTCCCTGTCAGGAAATAGAGGAAGCCCAGCAGCTTGCCGGAAAACTGAGTGAAACAGCTGACTCAGAGGTTTTACTCGGAGGAGAACGCATGGGGGTCATGATCGAGGGATTTGATCTGGATAACTCCCCTGCCCGTTACCCTGCAGAGGTGGTCTCTGGTAAACAGATCGTATTTACAACCAGTAATGGAACACGGGCTTTGAAACGCGCGATTCAGGCGAGTCGGATTCTGATTGGTTCGTTTTTGAATCTGGCTGCAGTGGTGAATGAATTGAGTCAAAGTTCGGGTGTTGTTTACCTGGTCTGTGCTGGTACAGATGGAGCGATTACGGGAGAAGACTGTCTCTGTGCAGGGGCCATCGCTGCAGGATTGCAGTCTGTTTCCAGTCCGGAGCTGACACTGGATGATGCAACGAGGATGGTCGTCGACTATTATCAATCGCAGACCAGCAGTCCAGGCGGGTTGCTGACTGCGATGCGCGCCAGCCAGGGGGGGCGAAATCTGATTCAGCGTGGTTTTGAAGAGGATATTCGACTATGTTCAGAGCGAGATTGTTATGCAGTACTGCCTGAGTACAATCACGAATCAGGAAGAATCATGTTAGCTTCAGCAGGCTGAAACTCTGCTGTTTTTATGGGTAGAAATAAAATCGTTTTCTGAGAGTGTCTTACTGAAGACAAAATGGAAAGACCAAAGCAATGAAAAAAGAGATGGAGAAAATCGTAGCGTTGTGTAAACGGCGCGGGTTCATTTTTCAGTCGTCTGAAATTTACGGCGGTCTGCAGGGATTCTGGGATTATGGTCCGCTGGGAGTGGAACTCAAGCGTAACGTGAGAGAGGCCTGGTGGTCCGACATGATTACCACTCATAATGAGCTGGTCGCTCCGGAAGGCGCTCCCAAACCGTTCTCCATGACCGGGGTCGAGACCACGATTATCATGCATCCCAGCGTCTGGAAGAGTTCCGGGCACTTCGATCTGTTCCATGATTTTATGGTCGACTCCAAAGAGTCCAAAGCCCGATTTCGTGTCGACCATGTTTCGGTAGCGGTTGCCTATGCTGCAGATAAAACTCCTGTAGCCTGTGAAACCTATATGGCTGACATCGGCGAAGAAGGACTCTCCAAAACCAAACGCAAGCGTCTGGAAAAAGCGATTGCGGAATATGAAAAAGAGAACAGCCTGGACGCCAGTGAAACTCCCCAGATTACGGTCTGTAATCTGATGGAATACCGGAAGAAAATGGCAGAAGCGAACATTCCCACCACGGGAAAACTGGAAGCACGCTGTCCCGAAACAGGAGGCGAACTGACCGAGCCACGAGAATTTAACCTGATGTTCAAGACGATCATTGGGGCACTCGCGGGTGAAGAAGGTACCGCGTTTCTGCGTCCGGAAACCGCACAGGGGATGTTTGTGAACTTTAAGAATGTGGTCGACAGTGGACGTGTCAAAGTTCCTTTCGGGATCGCCCAGATCGGTAAAAGTTTCCGGAATGAAATTACACCGCGAAACTACATCTTCCGTTCCCGTGAATTCGAGCAGATGGAGATGGAGTTTTTCTGTCATCCTGATGAATCGTTTGAGTGGTACCAGTACTGGCGCGACCGTCGTTATGCCTGGTATATTAAACATGGGATAGCGGAAGGCAATCTGATTCTGCGCGATCATACCCAGGAAGAACTGGCTCATTATTCAGTAGGAACCGCTGATGTGGAATATGCCTTTCCCTTCATGGAAGAGGATGAGTATGGCGAACTGGAAGGGATTGCCCACCGTGGTGATTTCGATCTGCGTTCGCATATGGAAGGCAAGCTGGTTCGTGAAGGAGATCAGCTGGTCGTGGAGAAAAATGAACATGGTCAGCCTAAATATAAAGGGAGCGGCAAAGATCTGACCTATTTTGATGATCAGACCCGCGAGCGATTCATACCACATGTGATTGAGCCAGCCGCCGGTGCCGACCGCGCGACTCTGGCGTTTCTGTGTGAAGCCTATTACGAAGATGAGCAACCCGATGAAAAGGGGAATATGCAGACCCGGACCGTGATGCGATTCCATCCGAAACTGGCCCCTGTGAAAGCCGCTGTTTTTCCGCTGATCAAGAAAGCGGGTATGCCGGAAATCGCTTCGTCCATCTATCAGCGTCTGAAATCCGCAGGAATTCAAGCGGTTTACGACCAGCAGGGAGCCATCGGTCGCCGATATCGTCGTCAGGACGAGATTGGAACCCCTTTCTGCTTGACAGTGGATGGGGAGACCGAACAGGATAACTGTGTGACCCTGCGTGATCGTGATACACTGGAACAGGTGAGAATTCCGATTGACGATGTCGTTACAGAAATTCATAAACGAATTTACGGCTGAATAAATCAGTCCGGATCGAAAGTTTTTCCTGCAATTTGAATTTGAATCGAGAGGAGTCTGTTATGGCCAACGAAAATATGGACCGTCGTGTGTTCGGTAAATACGTCGCTGGCAGTACAGCTGCTTTTTTAGCCGGTGCCAACGCGGCTTCTGCCAAAGAACCGGTGGTGGATGGGGTGACGCGTCCGTCGAATACTCTGCTACTTGACGGAGGGGGGCAATCAGTCTGGAATTCATCAGCGCGACATGTTCGCACTAGCGGTTGGGTTTCTCCGGACGGGAAGGTCTTTCATGAAGCGGCCCGGAATATTCCGATTGTCGAGGAAGATGAAGTCATCGTCTGCGGGGGCGGTCCTGCTGGTGTCGCTGCGGCCCTGGCCTCTGCCCGCAGTGGAGCCAAAACCCGTTTGCTCGAAGTCAATGGCTGTGTCGGTGGTGTCTGGACGGCAGGCGCGTTAACGCTGATCATTGATGCCCAGAATAAGCCGGGCATCATGCGGGAGCTGCTGCAAAAGCTGGAAGAACGCGGTGCAAGTAATACGCTTACGAATGGATCGGTCGCCTACGATACCGAAAAGACCAAGCTGTTACTGGAAGATCTGCTGCTGGAAGCGGGAGTCAAGATTCAACTTCATACACGCGTTGTAGGTGCAGTGACAGACATTAATAATCGTCTGTCGGTGGTCGTGACCGAATCAAAATCGGGTCGGCAGGCCTGGAGAGCCAAGGCATTCATCGACTGTTCCGGCGATGGTGATCTGGCAGCTCAAGCAGGCTGCAGTTACGAGTTTGGTCAGCCTGGTACCGGGTTGACTCAGCCGATGAGCCTGATGGTTCTGCTGACAGGGGTCACACTAGATGGCATCGCTCCCTTCGTGCGTGGTGATGCAGAGCCTCGCAAACTGGGGAATCCCAAGAAGAACCTGCTGGCAGAATTTCAGCGGGCGGGCATCGACCCTTCTTATGGCGGTCCGACGATTTTTCGGGTTCGCGATGGCCTGTTTGCGATGATGGCCAATCATGAATATGGGACCCTGGCCATTGATGCCGCCCATGTCACCGACGCGACTCTGCAGGCACGGCGTGAAGTACATAAACTGGTCAACAGCCTGAAAAAACTCGGAGATCCGTGGACGAACCTGGAAATCATTGCGACCGCAGAACAGATCGGTACCCGTGAAGGACGTCGGATTATGGGACGCTATCATGTCAGCAGCGAAGATCTGAAAAACGGAGCACGATTTGAAGATGGTATCTGCCACGTACGATTTGGAATTGATGTGCATTCGACCAATCCCGGTAAAACGAAAGCCATCGAAAAGAAACCATTCAAGTCCAAGCCATATGATATTCCACTGCGGGCGTTGATTGCCCGGGATGTGACAGGCCTGATGATGGCGGGGCGTTGTATCAGCGGAGACTTTATCGCGCACAGCAGTTATCGGGTGACCGGGAATGCCGTGGCGATGGGAGAGGCGGCCGGGGTTGCATCTGCTCTGGCAGCGACCACGCAAAAACTGCCTCACGAAGTCCCTTTCCCCGAGGTCTCGAAACAACTGGCGTTGATTCGCTCCGCTGAAAACCAGCAGGTAAAAAGTTAAAGGGAATTCAGATCAGGTTAGATTCAGAGTAACTTGACCTGAACCACTGAGGAGTTTACGCTGTCTTTCGAAAGCTCAGCGGCTGTCGTATAATGGTATTACCCCAGCTTCCCAAGCTGGTGACGAGGGTTCGATTCCCTTCAGCCGCTCTTTTCAAAATTCTAACTCTTCTGAAATCGCTGTTGAGTTCCAGTCTGAATCCTCTTTCTGCGATCAGAGCGGCTTGTCGAAGATTTCATCCAGGGACTTCGCTTTATCACTGAAGTCGATTTCGATGGCGCTGTGCATTCCCTGTAGAATGATTTTATGAAAGCGGGGATCGATCTGCAGCTGCAGGATTGTGTCTTTCAGAATATTGTCTTTAAAGCCAATCGTGTCTCCGGTTCTGGCGTCCAGGATTTCCAGCAGGAATGAATAGCTGCGTGTCCGGGATTCTGTGCGGATTTTGCTCATGAAGATCAGGAAAGGGAGCTGGTATTGTGAGGTATCAAGCCATGAGCGTTTGGGCAAATTGCGGCTCCAGAGAATCTTCCCCGTTTTTCTGTCGATACTGATTAAGTCATTGTCGACGTGCACTACATTCAGAAATGAATCGCTGACATAAAAATCGTTTTGCGGAGACCGCCTGCGCGGAGTCGTGTATGAGAAATTGAAGTAGTAGCGGTCCTGATCTTTAAAGCCGATAAATTTATTGAGGCTTTTCAGGTACTCGTCAGGGATGATCGATTCGATGAGGGTCTCACCGGTTTCCACATCAAGTACCCGCAGTCGATTTGGAGGCAGCAGGATGGCAAGTTCGGTTTCAGAGATCTGAGACGAAAATCCCGTGCTCGTAACGGGCTCGTCGAGCAGGAGCTGATCTGTCAGCGGATCCCAGAGTCGAACCCGTTTTTCGGTAGTCGATGTTGTTTCATAAAACATTTTGCGGCCGAACACGTGGCGGGAGCGACTGTTTAAATCCAGTTCTCCTTTTCGAATCAGTTCGCCGGTAATCGTGCTGTAGACATTGTAGTTCGTGCGATTGATGTTAAAGGCAACCAGTGCCTGCTGGTCACCAATCAGACCTTTACTGGAATCACTCAGGAAACCTGATTTGGAGGGGATATTCTTACGTTCCCACAAAACTTTACCCGTGGCCGGATTTAATCCGAACAGGCGGTTATCCCACTGGAAAACACAGACACGTGGCCCTGAGGGACCCACGTAAAACAGCGATTGTGAGTTGTTTAAGTCATCGAATTCCTTCGTCCAGAGCGGTGTGGAGATGTCTCCATCCAGTTGCAGCAGCGAGACTCCATGGATCTTACGCTTACTGCCGAGTGGAATGAAATGACCAACGCGGGTATTTTGCGAATGGTAGGGGTAGGAAATGCGGTCCGAAACTTCGATCTTTCCAATCGTCTGACCAGCGTGCTTATTGATTACATGTAACTGCACCCCGGACTTCAACAGTAACTGAGAGATTTCCGGGGGAGGGAGAAACTTCCGTTCATAATTTTTGTATGTATTTTTGGTTTCCGGCGGAGGAGTTCCCAGGTCACACTGCCTGATGATCAGATGCGAAACTTCATGTTCCAGAGGCTGCATGGCTTGAAAGATGGTCCATGTCTGGGCCCCTCGATCAAAGCGGTTGACATACTGCTTGCCCGTGATTCCGGTATCCAGGGAAACTTGAGCATATTTTTTATCAAGTTCACCGAGTAAAGCGGCTGCTTCATGTGGCAGCCCCGCGGTCTGCCAGAGTTCCAGCAGTTCGTAAGTAGCGTTTGCTGCGATCTGTTCGTCGGGATGGCTGCGGTTAAGCATCAGCAGGAATTCTGCCTGTTGGATCTGACCCTGTTCCGTCAGACGGGCTGCCAGTGTACTGCTGACTTCGACTGCCTGAGGCCAACTGCCGTACGTGTCGAGGAATGCCTGCAACACTGGGATGGTGCCTTCTTTGAGTGCAGCCTGCTGATCCTCGGTGATTTTTGCATCAAGTGTTTCACGGTCGGCCCGATTTGCTTTCGCAGTCACTTTTTCCATCAGCCCAGCGACCAGACTTTTGGTGGTGACGAGGTGGTCGGTATCTCCCGCCATCGCCAGGGGAAAGTTGACATCTAGTTTCTTAAATTCGTCGGCGACTTCCATTAAATCCTGGTAGTTTTCCTGCTCAAGCAGATACCGGGATTTTCGTGAAAGATAGCGGCCCCGTTCCTGGGGAGTGGTGGCAAGTCGTTCCAGTTTAGCAAGTATCTGAAATTCATCCTGAGTTGATTGGTTCAGTTCGGCATACAGCAGTTCTCTTAAGAGGGATTCAGAACGTGTCTTTACGTTAGCTGTTGTGGGAATGGAGAGTAGCGTTTCCAGTCTGTGTTGCGCACTGCTTAAATTGCCCAGTGCCAGTTCCAACTCTGCTTTTAATAGATGGTCACTTTGATTTTGGGAGGAATTCAGACTCTCCTGATCGATGAGAGGCAAACTCGTCAGCATGGCATCTGCCTGTGGGAAAGCATCAATCTGCCAGAGCCCCAGTGAGATCACCTTGCCCTGATGGGCGATGAGATTTCCGGGGTACCAGTTATGCTGGGGGGGCTTATTGTTTGATTGCTGATTAAGATTCCGATAGGCATACGCTGCGCCCTGACGCAGTTTCTGTTTGAAGTGCCGGTTCAGAATTTCTGCGATCTGGGTGGTGTTGCTTAAGGTAAAACCCGATTCTTTTCCCGTGGGGACATGAATGCTGAGCACACTTCCTGATTTGATAGGCAGCAGATAGTTTTGCTGTGACAGGAATCCTTTGCCGGTTACGGGGCCTACGTGCAGATGCCAGAGTTCTCTCCCATCTTCGATGTGTCGGCCGCGACAATAGTCCGAACCGACAATCAGCACTGTGTCATCAACAACAGCGGCGACATATTCTGCATCTTCCCGGTGAACTTCTTCCCAGAGCGGGAGACCGGTGTTTAAGTTGACGCAATGAATATAAGGGGAACCAGTGGGGAGATAAAATACACGATGCTGATCAATTAAAGGGGCATTCGACAGGCCGGGATGACCGAAGGAGACAGGACGATAGTACCGCTTCTGTGAAATTCGACGGTGCTGGTGATCTCCGTCTCCATAGTAATAATTCCAGAGCAGATCGCCATTCGTTGCATCAATGGCAACCAGCGTATCCATCTGGGTTGTGCAGACCAGAACCCCCTGGCTGCTGGTCAGCGGGCAATGCATATAAGCGCGCGTCCGATCTGTAAAAATCGGTTGATTGACGAACGCGATTCCCTGTTTCCAGTGAATCGCTCCGTTTTGCGGGTTGATACACAACACGGAGAGTTGACTGTGATGTTCGGCAATGGCGTAAATAAAATTTCCCAGAGGCAATGGTGCACCTAGAAAATAGTAGCCTTCAATACTCCACGTGGGTCTGGTCTGTATTGCAGCCGTTTCGCTCGCTGCAGGCGACGCTGTATTTACAGTATTCTGGCTGTCTGCAGCAGGCTTCCTGTTTAAAGGGAGTGCCACAAGCCGGTTTCCTTTCTGCGAGACCAGTGGGAAATGGGACGTCGATCGGCGCAGTCCCACGTTGATCTGTGCAGGCGGCTGTGTATCTGGCAAATAGTCAATCGCAAATACATATTGACCATTACTGCTGAGCGAGCCATAAATTGAATTGTAGTTATAAAATTTTTCCAGTGGCAAATTCTGGGAATAAGTTGAGTGAGACTTTGTATGTTCTTCTAACTCATCAATCAACTGGCCAAGGCTGCCTGCACTCTGAAACAGCCAGGATGTTTGGCCGGAATCCAGGTTAACCGCACGGACCCCCTTGAAATCTCGATAAATAATCAGATCATCCACGGCGATGGGCTGGTTCACAACAGCGGTCGAGAGGTTTTCCCGAAACTGTTTGGTCTCCCAGTTTCGTAGGGTTTCGAGTGGACGGTCCTTGTCTGTCAATCCAATTGGATGGCTCCAGATCGGGTTGAGATAGGGCAGACTGGCGTTGACGGACTGGTTGCGTTTTGCATTACCCTGGGAAACAGGCCAGTCCGCTTTCTTTGGCGAGGAAGAACCAGTGACTGAAGTATCTAGAATCTGGAGCGCCTGATCGAGCGGGAGCGTTTTACCGGACACGATGACCTTTGCTGCCCCGTATGCTTCCAGAATCTGTATGGTTTTTTCGTGTTGTTGTGACTGCTGATAGGTCAGCGCGGCTTTCAGTAAATGAACCGGTTCCAGACGCGACTGTTGCAAACGGCTCTCAAGTAGCAGGTCCCAGTAGCGTGCAGCGAAATCGAAGTTTCCCAGTTCCATATAATGGGTGGCTAAATAGTTCAGAGCTTCAAAACCGGCTTGAAGGGGAAAAAATCGTAACGCCAGCAGTTCGTACATCCGCAAATCATTCGTTTCTCGTGCCTGTTGCAATAACTGGTTTGCCTGAGGTCCTGAGATCCGTTCATAGTCTGCCAGCGAGCGTGGCGAAAACTGCGAATACAGTTGACGGGTGCGTTCCCGGAAATTCACGGGGCGTGCCTGGTCATCGGACCAGAAGAAGTAATCTTCCTGGTGATCGAGAAGTTTTTCGAGTTGCAGCGCTCCTTCTGTGAACTCGCGATCCTGAAACTTCTGTTCCGCCCGATCAAACTGAGTCTGCAGATTCCGGTTTCTATAGATACGGTGGATTAACGCTTCGCGTTCTTCTGAGATCGACTGATCCGGCTCACTCTGGTCTGGTACTTCTTTTTGAGCTGGCGGGTCCAGGAATGCCAGCAGAGGGCGACTGTTCTGTTTTTCACCTGAGAGTAAATAGAAACAGGGATAAAACAGAACCACACCCAGGCAGAGCAAGATTCTGGTTGAGGCACTCTTCGGGAACTTCCATCCCGAGAATGGAGGAAATAATCGATTCATCCTGCGGATTCTCCTCGGATCAGAAACAGGTGCCTGCCATCAAGCGCGTCACCGAATACAGGCGGTAGCATTATAGCACAATCCAGGGGGACACAGACAGGCTAGTTTAAAAAGGAGGCCTATCGCTGTAATAAATTAAATCACTGCATGCCTTGTACAGGAAATAAGTTAGTGTTGTTTATTGTTGAATTGACATAAGTCATGTGAATCATCGACAATAGGAGAATAAGACTCTGGACAGATAATGGATAGCATTGAATCCTTCACTGAAGACTGTACAGTCGGGAGAGACAGATCCGCATGCCTTGCTTCACTCACTGCAGAATCAGACACAGATTCCTTTCTCAAGCTGTTTACGGTTTACTTGTGGGGGTTGGTCTGTCATTGACCACAGTGAGTATCGCTGAAACGAACAAGATTCCTGCCAACCAGGACGGGAAAACGCCTGTTGATTTCACGCAGGAAATTCAACCCCTGCTGGCGAAGCATTGTTACTCCTGCCATGGCCCTGATGTCCAGGAAGGGGGATTACGCCTGGACCAGCGCGAACAGGCATTCAAGAAACTGGAATCAGAGGCGACAGCCGTCGTACCCAATCATCCGGGGCAGAGCGAACTGATCGCGCGAATAATATCAAAAGACGAAGGTTTGCAGATGCCTCCCGAGGGGGAGCGACTCAAGCCGGAACAGGTTGCGGTCCTTAAACGCTGGATTCAGCAGGGAGCGGAATGGAAAAAACACTGGGCATTCCAGCCACATCAGCAGAAGACTCCACCTGAAACGAATCAGAGTCAGTGGGTCAAGAATCCGATTGATGCATTTATCCTGGCCGGGCTGGAAAAAAAGGGACTGACGCCTGCTCCTTCCGCTGATCGTGTGGCTTTGATCCGCCGCGTCTATTTTGATCTGACAGGACTGCCCCCTGCTCCGGAGGAAGTCGATCAGTTTGTGAATGATGCCTCTCCTGATGCTTATGAGAAGCTGGTAGATCGCCTGCTGGCTTCCCCCCGGTATGGAGAACGCTGGGCGCGTCACTGGCTGGACCTGGTACGTTATGCTGACACGAACAGTTTCGAACGGGATGGTGCCAAGCCCAACGCCTGGCGTTTTCGTGATTATGTCATCCGATCATTCAATGAAGATAAACCTTACAGTCAGTTCATCAAAGAACAACTGGCCGGGGATGAACTGGAACAGGTGACGAACGACACGATTATTGCGACCGGTTATTACCGTCTTGGTCTGTGGGATGACGAGCCGGCTGATAAATTGTTGAGTTACTACAATGAGTTGGACGATATCGTTTCCACTACCAGTCAGGTTTTTCTGGGGCTGACCTTGAACTGTGCCCGCTGCCACGAACATAAAATCGACCCTGTTCCTCACGAAGACTATTATCGATTTATGGCCTTTTTTCATGGTTTGAATTCATATGGAACGCGTGGAGATCAACTTTCATTCAACCAGACGGACATTACCACTCCGGAACTGGCGGCGAAGTATGCTAAATACGATCAGCAGAAAAACCAGCTGAAGAAACAGATGCATGCGATCGAAGAGGCCGCGATTAAAAAGATGCCCGGGGTAGATCAGCGGCGTTCGGAAACCCGTGAACGTGGAAAACTGCTCAAAGAAAAGCTGGCTGAATATCTGGAACCGGAACAAGATCAGATCTATCAGGGATTGAAGGACCAATTAAATCAGCTGGAAGTCGAACGCAAAAAACTACCGCCCCGCAAAGCAGCACTCAGCGTCAGGCGGAGTCGGAAAGAGCCTCGCGAAACTTTTGTACTACTGCGCGGTAATCCTCATGTGCGCGGTGACAAGGTGGAACCGGGTTTTCCGGAACTGTTTGGAGAAACCGCAGTGACAATCCCAGTGCCCGGGAAAGACCAGCTGACTTCAGGCAGACGTCGCGTGCTGGCGGAGTGGATCGCTGACGGGAACAATATGCTGACGTCACGCGTCATTGTGAATCGGATCTGGCAGCATCATTTTGGTCGGGGAATTGTACAATCACCGAATAACTTCGGGCAACTGGGCGTGCCTCCCACACATCCGGAACTACTGGACTGGCTGGCGCTCGAGTTTGTAAGAGGCGGGCAGCGATTCAAATCATTTCATAAGCTGATTCTCATGTCAAATACCTATCAGATGTCATCCCGATACTCAGAAGAGGCTGCTGCCGTCGATCCGGCCAATGACCTGTTCTGGAGATTTGATATGCGGCGTCTGAGTGCAGAAGAAGTGCGCGATTCCATCCTGGCGGTGAATGGCCGCCTGAATCTGAAAATGTATGGCCCTGGTATTTATCCATTGATTTCTCAGGAAGTGTTACAGGGACAATCTCAGCCGGGCAAAGGCTGGGGAGATTCGTCGGAAGAAGAGCGGGCCCGACGGAGTGTTTATATTTTTGTGAAGCGCTCACTGGTGACACCCCTGCTCTTCAACTTTGACTTTGCCGATACAGACAGCAGCTGTGCGGTTCGCTTTGTCACCACGCAACCGGCTCAGGCTTTGGGAATGATCAACGGCCATTTTGTCAACCGACAGGCGGAACTGTTCGCAGATCGACTGATTGAGGAAGTGGGAACAGAGTACCCCCAATTTGTGACACGGGCCATTCGTCTGGCCTATGGACGTGCACCCCAACCCGCTGAAGTGGATGACGGTGTGCAGTTGGTCAAGAGATTGATGGAAAAGCATTCCCTGGAAGAAAAACAGGCGCTGGATTATTTCTGTCTGACCGTGCTGAATCGGAATGAATTTGTCTATCTGGATTAAATAACCTGCGGATAAAAATACATCGTCCGTATGAGACTTAATTATATTTGAAGAGGACCTAGGATGGCTATAGAGCAATCAGCTAATCAGCAGAGCGGACATGCCCAGTTTTGTCGTCGCACACGTCGGGAATTTCTGTGGGAAGCCGGCGGTGGTTTTGCGTCAGTCGCCTTAACCGGGATGATGTCAGCAGATGGCTTTCTGAACTCACAGGCGCTCGCCGCCGACGGGGTGAGTCAGTTTCAGAATCCACTGGCTCCCAAAGATCCTCACTTCAAGCCGAAAGCCAAGAGTGTAATCTTTCTGTTTATGTATGGTGGTCCGAGTCATGTCGATACGTTCGACCATAAACCCAAACTGTATGGTCTGGACGGCAAAACCGTTTCCGTAAAAACAAAGGGGCGTGGCGGTGAAAAAAATGAAGGCCGCGTGGTGGGCCCCAAGTGGAAGTTCAAGCAATATGGTGAATCAGGTCAGTGGGTTTCGGAATTGTTTCCTCATCTGGCGACCTGTGTCGACGACATTGCTTTTCTGAAATCGATGACCGCGGATTCACCCATTCATGGTTCGGCGATGTTGATGATGAATTCCGGTCGCATCCTGAGCGGTTTTCCCAGTCTCGGTTCGTGGCTCAATTATGGTCTGGGGACTGAGAATGAGAACCTGCCTGGTTATGTGGTCATGCTGGATCCAACGGGAGGCCCGATTAGTGGCGCCAAAAACTGGTCGAGCGGATTTATGCCGGCAACTTATCAGGGAACTACCATGCGTTCCAAAGGCGCGCCGCTGATTGATCTGCGGCGGCCAGAAGGCATGTCTAAAGCGGTACAGCGGGAATTGCTGGATACCTTGAAAGCGGAAAATGAAAAACATCAGGCTACTCGAGCCGGGAATTCGGAACTGGCGGCACGTATTGCCAGTTATGAGCTGGCTTTCAAAATGCAGCAACATGCACCCGAAGCAGCTGACCTGGCTACGGAGACTCAGCAGACCCAGGAAATGTATGGGTTGAATAATCCCCGCACGGCTGATTTCGGCAGTCGCTGCCTGCTGGCACGCAGACTGGTGGAACGGGGAGTCCGTTTCATTCAACTCTACTCGGGGGGAAACCATAACGATGCGAACTGGGATGCGCATGGTGACCTTGTGAAAAACCACAGTTTTCACGCGGGCAATACGGATCAGCCTATTGCCGCGTTGATTAAGGATTTAAAAGCCCGTGGGTTGTTTGATGATACCATCGTTGTCTGGGGAGGCGAATTTGGCAGGCAGCCGACTGCTGAATATGCGAAAGGGACCGGGCGCGATCACAACTCTGCCGGGTTCACGATGTGGACGGCCGGAGGTGGGATTAAAGGCGGTCTCTCTGTCGGCGCGACCGATGAGTTGGGATCGGCAGCGGTCGAGAAACCATTTCATGTCAAACGCCTGCATGCGACAATTCTCAATCAGATGGGGCTTGACCCTAATCGACTCTCCTACTTTTATGGCGGTCTGGATCAGAAGCTGGTGGGAGTAGAACATACGGAACCCATTCACGAGATTATCTGATAATATTGTTAGTCTCGAGACCGCATCCCAATGATCCAAAACGTCTTTCGCCAGTATGCATCACATTTCAGTATTGCATTTCTCAATTTAATAGACTCGGGCCAAACAGACCTGGAGACGCTACAGTAAAACGGGACACAGTCTAGAATTCCTGTTTCCTGTGAACTGTAGAGGAATCGAGATCCTGGTTACAGGTTAACAGGAACGCTGTAACCCAGGAAATTCAACGATGACTTTGATGGCACCGTCTCGTCGATCCCGAAACAGTTCAAACGCCTGTTGGATTTCTGCCAGCGGGAACCGGTGGGTGATGATCGGCGTGACATCGATACGACCTTCTGAGAGCCATTGCATCGCCAGCGGGAAATCGAGGTTGAAATCCGGGTTCATGCTGGAATAGATGGTGATGTTTTTGAAGACCAGGTCGCGCAGACGCACCTGGTCGATCGTTTCCGGCGGGACTCCAAACACGAGAATACTGCCTGCCTGTCGGCAAAGGTCGATGCAGAGGTTCAACTGCTGGTCAGCATGACCGACGGCTTCGATGACAATGTCGGGTAGTTCTCCTTTCAAAATTTCTTTGACCGCTGGGATCGGATCTATATGCTGATTGCAGATGGTGGCGGTCGCTCCCATGGAGGGGCTGATCTGCAGCCGAGATTCGAGCAGATCAATGCCGATGATCTCTCGTGCTCCCATATTACTGAGGGCAGCATTCATTAATTGACCCATCGGTCCCTGCCCGACGACGGCGACCGTTTTATCCAGCAGGTTGGGAAGTTTTTTGAGAGCAAACAGCGCCGTTCCCAGTGGTTGTGCCATTAATGCATGTTCTTCGGGAATATTGGTGGCGATGGGAATGGTTCGAGTTTCATCCAGAATGAAACGTTCCCGCAACCCCTGCTGCATTACGGGAACAGCCAGGACTCGGTCACCTGTTTTCCAACGTTGACCGTTGGTCGCTGTGACTGTGCCGATCATTTCATGGAGCGAGTGACCGATTTCAATTTCCCATTCATCGCTACCTGTGAAGTAAGGTAAATCAGAACCGCAGAGACAGGTTGTTTCCGGTTGGAAGATGATTTCACCTTGACCAGTTTCGGCGCTGGTCGCAGGTGACAGTACGGGTTCGGGGACTTCGATGAGTTCGATTTTTCCGGGAGCGACAAGGTGGCTTGCTAACAATGAACTGATCCTGAAAAATGAGATGCCATGAATGTTCCTGAAAAATAAGCCAATTCTGGAAGCTGTCATGTGGAATGGGTATAGTAATATAAAATATACAAAATAGCTTCAATTGCAATGTTGAGCCGTTGCGACGCTGTAGCAAAGCATCAGTTGATTAAGGGAGCCAACGAATGGAGAGGCATATTACGGTAGCTGTGCTGACGAATGAGACGGGAGCACATTTAAGTGCTTACTTTGCAGCATTGAAGGAGATTAAGGCGGTTAAAGAAGTGGTTTTATCGGATCCCGGGCAGACTCAGGTAGAAGCGGCGCGAAGTCAGCTGGGTTCAAAACTGACTGCCGTATTTGATCAACCTGAAACATTATTTCAGCAGGAAAAGCCAGATCTGGTTTTAGTGACGATGCAAGCCAGGCAGGCCCCGCGGGCCATTAATCTGGCATTAGACAATGGCTGTCATGTGTTTTCGGAGAAGCCGGCATGTCTGAGTGTGCAACAGTTTGAGCCTCTGGTTCAGAAGGCCGAAAGCAAACATCTGCATTTATCACTGGCACTGGCGAATCGAACGAATCCGGAGATCCAGTTTGCCCGGTCTTTGATTCAGGGAGGTTCACTGGGAAAGATCTACGGTGTGGAAATGACACTTCTGGCAGATCAGACACGGCTGACAAATCCCGCATATCACAAGAGCTGGTATGCTCATCAGGATCAGGCAGGCGGTGGTTTTTTATCGTGGCTGGGAATTCACTGGCTTGATCTGTCGATGTATCTAACGGAGTCTTCCATTACGGATGTTGCAGGTTTTACTGCATTGGTGGGCGGACAACCGATTGACGTGGAAGACTCTGCAGCACTCTCATTTCGCTATGCTGCAGGTTTTCTGGGAACATTGACAGCCGGTTATTATTTGAAACAAGGCTATCAATCGATGATTAAAATCTGGGGGAGTAAAGGCTGGCTGGAGATGCTGCCTTTTGAAGAACGGCCTTTAGAATGGACGCTGAATCACAACGGTAAAACGTTAAAATTTGAAAAATCGACTGAGCCACGTGGCTATACTCCTGCTGTCGAGAAAGCGGTTTCAGCTGTCACAAATGATCAACCTCCACTGCTGACTACTCGCGAAAGTTTAAGAATCATCAGAACGATTTATGCCTTTTATGAAGCAGCTCGAACCGGTAAGTCTCAGGCGATTCCGCAAAACTGAAAGGCGTTGCTACTTAAATGTATTCGTCGTCGTCTTTCAGATCTTTTTCTGTGATGATGCGATGTCCCTGCTCTGATAAGGTTCTAATCCCCAGATCGATATCATCAACGCATAAGGCGATCGCACCTCTACCATGTCTGCGATAGAGCAGCGGATAGGTATAATCGATGTTGACCTCAGCCTGCAGCAGCGAAAGACAGATGCGCATATAAGGCTGTGTGTCGTCGGGAAGTTCAACACCGATCAGGTCTTTTTCGAAGAAGGTATAATTTGAAAGTTCGAATATCTCTCGGGCGTGCTCGTAATTGTCGAGCACGATGCGACTCATTGCCACATCGACCGAATCGACCGTACTTAAAGCAATGATTCTGAGGTCAAATTTTTCCAGCAGTTTTAAGAGTTGATGGAGATACCCGACCCGGTTTTCCATAAACACACAAAATTGTCGCAGGCAGGGCCACTCTTTGCCTGGTTCCCCGGTAGGGTAGGAAGATTGATCTTCGAATTCCATCTATTATTCTCTCCACGATGTGAACAAATCAGGATTGAAAGACGGCACAGATCATCATTCGAACCTGAACTTGCAGTGTGACAGGAACCAGAACAATCGGCTCTCATCAAGTTCTTATCTACCGGCAATTTAAGAAAATAACCCGATAGCGTCAATAAGAGGTCTATTCTCCTGTTCCCTGACTGTGTAAATAAGTCTCCACGAGCAAAACTCCTCTGGTATGAAGCAAGGAGATACTTATGATTTGCAGAAGCAATAGATCATCTCCCCGCCCGATCCTTAATAATCAGTCCAAATTCAGGAGTCACTGTGTTAATACGTACTTTTCTGTTCGATATGGGAAATGTACTCGCTTTTTTTTCACATGACAAGATGTGTGGACAAATGGGCGCTCTTTGCGGCAGGTCTCGGGCAGAAATTCAGAATCTGTTGATAGAATCCGGGATCCAGTGGGAATACGAGCGTGGTAAGCTATCTCCTGCTGAATTTCACAACTGGTTCGAACAGGCTGTAGAAAAAACAGTCGATTTTGATGCGTTGCAGACTGCAGGTTCGGACATTTTTGAGCTGAATAGTACCATCGTCCCCGTGCTGGATTCTTTAAAATCTCAGGGCTATCGACTGGTTCTCCTGTCGAATACCTGTGTATCTCACTTTGAGTTTATCTGGAAGGAATACGAGGTTCTGCAGCGATTTGATGACTACGTGACTTCTTATACTACCGGTGCAATCAAACCGGAACCCGCCATATTCGAATGTGCTTTGGAGAAGATCCAGTGCGCTCCGGAGGAAGCCTTCTATACAGATGATATCCCTGAGTATATCAGTCTCGCTCGTCGGCTGGGCCTTCAGGCAGAAGTATTTACAGACACCGAGACATTGATTGAACATCTGGCACAACGGGAGATCCAAATCTGAGAGAATCTGATCCGAAGGCGGAAAAGGTTCTCTCAGTGATGAAAGATCTTACATCGTGTTTTACAGAACGTTCAGAATTCTTATCTGCCTCCCCCTTTTTGTCTCAGGTTCTACGCGGTCGCTTCCATTCTTTGGAACGTTGTTTGCGGTATGATTCCGCAATCATCCGAGGTGCGCCCCCTGTTTCCTCGATTTTCAACGTTTATTTAGACTGTGTCCCGTTTTACTGTAGCATCTCCAGGGCAGTTTGACCCGAGTATATTAGATTGAGAGACGCTATCGTTAAATGTGATGCGTTCAGAACTTATCGTTCGTTACAAATAGTGGAAAGCATTATGTCGGTCGATTCTTTTCCAGAGACACTGGAGTCACAACATCCAGGCAGTGAGCAGCGGTCTTACCGTGAATTATTCTCGATGGGATGGCCTCAGGTAGTAACCTGTCTCTGGTTTGCATTGCTTTTTTTCTACTTTGGTAACGTACATATTTTTTATTCCGACATCTGGGGACATGTTTCCTACGGGGAATGGATTGTCGCTCATCAGAGTCTGCCCGTGTACGACCCTTTTCTTTCTCTGGCAGAAGGGGTCAAAAGTATTGATGCAGCCTGGCTCTCACAGGTTTTCTTTGCCAAAGTTTATGAATCATTCGGTGTACGGGGTTTGTCGCATATTTTTGCACTAACCGTATTCACAACCCATGTTCTATTCTGGCTGGCGTTTTATCTGAAAACCGGTCGAGCAGGCGTCAGTACCCTGGCGTCGTTTCTGCTGGTAGTCATTTCTTCAAGCCGTATCGCAATCATACGTCCAGAAATATTTGGAACATTGTGCGTTGCGCTGATGTTGGTGATTATGGCCTGGTCAGAGAAATATGATGCCTGGGATCGAAGAGCCAATCCAGGTAATGGTGCTCCGAACTCTGAAAAAAAAGCACCTTTGCCTTTGCTTTTGGCTCTCTATCTGGGAGTTCCGCTCATTTTTCTGGCATGGGCAAACCTGCATGGATCCTTTGTTGTCGGGCTGGCTATCCTGGGGCTGCAATTTCTAGGCAGGGTACTGGAAGTGGGCTGGCGAACAAGAAGCCTGGTTCAGGTCTGTAGTGATCCCTGGGTCAGACGCTGGCTGGTGGTAACCGAATTATCAGTCTGCGGGGCACTGCTCAATCCCTACCATATGGATCTGTTTCTGAATTCTCTGACGTTTCCACGGAATCCGAACCTGAAAGACGTACTGGAGTGGGAGCCACTCGAGTTCAGGGATGCCGAAGGAATCTGGTTCTGTACTTCCTGGGTGCTGATGCTGGGGCTATACCGCCACAGTCGGGCGACTATCAGAACAGCAGATGTCCTGCGGGTGGGACTGCTGTCTCTGGCTGTGATTGTGGGAGTCAGAATGATTGGCTGGTTTTCTGTTGTTTTTGTCTATGCCATGGTTCCTCATCTGGCAAATGTGATCCCACGGAAAGAGTTACTGGTTCCTGAATTGAATGCGGATTCAGAACAGTCCCTTTCCTTCTGGTCTCGAAAAACACCTGTTATTACAGCGGTTTGCGTATTGATCGTCTGGTTTGGATTTGCATTCTCCAATGTTGCGACCCCTTTATTTGGTGGAACGCCTCGTGCGCTGGATAAAATTTACAGTGAGGGAACTCCCCGTCAGTTGACGGAGTTTTTAAAAGAACATCCTCCCCAGGGGCAGGTGTGGAATCCTCAGTGGTGGGGAGACTGGCTGGTCTGGGATGGTCCCGAGGGAATGAACGTATTTATGACAACCAATGCCGTACACCTTACTCCGCCTCGGGTCTGGAAAGATTACCTGGGGATTGCCAGGGCCAATCGAGGCTGGCAATCGGTTGCGGAAAAGTATGCTGTCACCACTTTCATCGTCCATAAGGAAAAGCAGGTTCAGCTGAACAAGCAGGTGCGCAAGCTGGCAGGGTTTAAAGTGGTTTATGAGGATGATCTGAGTCTAGTAGTGTCACGAGAACCGGATTTAATAGCTGCTGCCAGACAGGATAAAACAAAGGATACGGACCAGTCAGCGAACGAAAAACAGGAGGTGCAACCATGAGTCCTCAGGTCATGTCGCTCAAATCCAAACTGAAAATAGCAGGGTTTCTGTGTTTCCATCTGTTACTGGTTGGTGCTGTGATCACGTGGGGAGCGATTCGATTCCAAAGTTGGGAACAGCAGAAGCAGTTGCCGGAAATACGATTAATTCCTTTGGCAGTGACCCCTCAATATAACCGGCCCGAGATTGTCGCCGACGAGGATCTCGTGAAGGTGCTGAATCGACTTAAACCTCAATTCAGAAGCAAGTCGCCGCGAATAAATCATGTCGATCATGCGCTGCGTTTCTGGGGAATTGAAGCTGAATTTGATGACCCTCAGTCACTTTCTGGTATCGAAATGAGGGATATCTTGCTTGATCATCGCCGGTTTGGAGATGTCTGGGGGGAAAAGACCGATCCACTCTTGGTTTATAACCAGTATGGAGTCAGGCCCCGCGTGCAGGAGGGGTTAGCAACATCGAGTCATGAAGATCATACACTCGCTACCCTGGCAGAAGTCGGCACCCCCGTCGATTATCCGGTTGTCACCTCTGAAGGAGAGACGACGCTGGCGGCCATGATCGAGGAGACAATGCGGTCATTCACGCTGAATCAGGTAGAATACGAATGGTCTGCTGTGGTCTTTGCTCTGTATTTGAATTCCTCTCGGGACTGGATGACAACTGAGGGACAATACATCAATTTCGATCTGATCTCAGAGCGGATCATGCGGCAGCCTCCAGTCAAAGGGGTCTGTTATGGGAATCATCGATTACATGCCCTTGTAATTTTGCTCAGAGTGGATGAGCAGGCTCCCATCCTGACAGAAGCTGGTCGTGAAAAAATAGTAAAATATCTTCAGGGGATAACCAGCCTGCTGGTCAAAAACCAGACAGAGGAAGGATTCTGGGATAAAAACTGGGATGGTCAACCTCTGGATCAGGCTTCAGAAAAGAAATTTGCTCCTGTCGCTCGCCGCGTTCTGGCAACCGGTCATGCCATGGAATGGTGGTCACTGGCTCCTCCTGAGGTATTACCTCCGGAGCAAACCCTGCAGAAAGCCGGTCACTGGCTCGTGAAGACCATCCAGCAGATGCCTGAATCTGAGATTCAAAGCAGCTATACCTTCCTGTCTCATGCAGGACGCGCTCTGGCGCTTTGGCGGGGGAAATTTCCCTACCAGGTTGATTTGTCAGGTCAGAGCGCCCAAGACCTTTGATCGTGTTTTCTCGCGATCTGAAGGCAGGCTCTCGCTTCTTATTCCCTGCTTTACTTGAGATGAGCATCTATTTAACTCAGCTTGTGCATCATGGGTAACACTTTGTTTCAGAGTGTTAACTATTGGAAACATGGATGCGTCGTAACATTCTCTGGTGAATGGTCAACTCAAATTTTATCGGAATTAGCACATAAACCGATGGTTGAGGATTTTACCGGTGATGATGTTATTTCCAGTTATTGTGAGAAGGCGCAAGATGCAATGTGGAGTGGAAATGCGAAAAATATGTATTGTGGGTCAAAATGGCACATCGTCTGCTGTATTTTTGCAACGTCTGCGCAGGGCGTGTGCAGGCGAGTTAATTTACTCGGATGTTGAGAACTGCATTTGCTTGCGGTGCATCGAGTAGGCATTAACCATTTGATCTATGTGAGGAGTACGAATGAAGATGTTTCAGCAGTTTTGGAATGATGAAAATGGTTTCGTCGTTTCAACAGAATTAGTGCTGATCGCTACTGTATTGGTTCTTGGCATGATTGTCGGACTGACTACATTGCGCGATCAGGTAATCGCGGAACTTGCAGACGTTGCCGCTGCATTTTCTAACAGTAACCAGAGCTATTCCTTCTCAGGAATCACAGGTCACTCTTCCAGCACCTCGGGTTCGTTTTTCAACGATAACACAGACTTCTGTGATCTTGATGCACAAACCGGTGGTAGTTTTGCTCACTGTATTCTCATTATCGATGCTGAGCCAGAAGGTACTTAAGTTTAGGACCTTTTCCAGGGGTGATTGCTCACTCCAAACTTAGCGAATCTACTACCAATGTTTAATGTGGGATTCGTTGAGACTGATGTTTCAATTTTCTTTCAAAATGTTCAATTGAACTGTTAAATCAGTTCACAAAATAATGAGGAGTTAGAATGAACATGCTTTCTAAGTTCTGGAATGATGAGGCCGGTTTTGTTGTCTCGTCTGAACTCGTACTGATCGGCACAATCCTGGTTCTGGGCGTTGTCGTTGGTCTGGCTACCGTTCGTGATCAGGTTGTTCAGGAATTGGGTGACCTTGCATTAGCTATTTCAAACATTAATCAGAGTTACAGTTTTTCAGGTGTAACCGGACACACATCCAGCACTGCTGGTTCAATGTTCAGTGACCTGACCGACTTCTGCGATACCAACGTTGATGGCGCTGGTACAGAACCTGAGTGTATAAACGTACAGATCGATGCTGTCGAAGGTGAAGGTTAAGCCTTAGCTGCTTGAAATTCTATTATCTGTTTCCGGAGACGCCCCTCCGGAAACAGATGATTTCTAAAGTGATTCGACTTTGGCACATAAGATGCCTGAAGAGTAAGTGGTTATTAAATTTCAATCTCGATTTTATTCAGACGGGATTCGTGCAGGAATGAGAATTGCTTGTCAATTATGGAAGGAAGAAGGGGGGAGTGTTTCTCCTTTTGCGACAGTTTTGTTGATGACAATTCTGCTTTTGGGCCTTCTGCCTGGTGTTGTAACTCTGCGAGATCAGATTGTTCAGGAGTTTGGTGATGTAGCCGTTGCGCTTGAGAGCTTCGATCAGTCTTACAGTTATTCTTTCAACGGTGTTACCAGCGAATACATTGACTCCAGTAGTGTGAGTGATCCAGTGGATGAAGCACCTGCCGGGCTCGATCTTACAATATCAGCAACAGGCGAATAAGCAGAAAAGCCAGATACTGTTTTTAGAATGAAACAGTACTTAAACATAGAGTGTATTTCATCTGAAGTCTGGTGAAGGCCGACGACAGTTGATATCAAACAAAAAAATCAAAAACCGAAGATTTCAGGGAAGTTAGCGTGGCAAAAATTAGTCCAGGAACGATGACGGCAGCGATTTTCGCAATCCTACTAGGTCTAGGTGCAGCTTATACTGTGAGACAGTTTCTGCATGAGAAGCCAAAACCTTTCGTACTGGCAGAAGATCCACCAGCAGGACCCAGGAAGATACAACTTCCGATTGCTTCACGTGACCTGCTTCCGGGGCAGACACTCTCTCTCGACGATATTTCCATTCTGCAAATCTCTCCCGAGCTGCTTGCGAAAGATTATGATACTAATGGAAAACAAAGGATTATGACCACCCAGTATATTACTGGGCGAACACTCAAGACGGCGATTAAAGCAGGTCAGCCTTTCCATACGATTGAATTGTTTGCCAATGGAATGGGGCCCGGAATTTCAGAAATATTGGAACCTGGCAACCGTGCTGTTACGGTGGCAATACACAAAATTGGTAATGTGGCTGGTTTTTCTCGTCCGGGAACTGTTGTTGATGTACTGTTTCGTTCCAATGCAACGGAAGGTATTCCAGAAACTACAATCACTCTTCTGGAAAAGGTACGCGTTTTAGCTGTGGGAGATCTGGCTGTACCCGGACACAAAGTAGGAGGCGGGGCAAACGCTGACTATCCTGTGACACTTGAGGTTTCTCCTGAACAGGGCAAAGTACTTAAGGTGGTTGAAGATCATGGCGTATTAAGTCTGGCTTTACGGCACCCCAATGAAAATACAGAAGTCGTTTCAGCTGGTCGTGCCAGTGATCGACTGACGCTTTCAAATATTCTTGGCTTCATTCCGAACCAGCGCATTTCCAGCATGGATATCTATCGTGGGGGTAGCCTGAATACAGTGCATTTCAAAGGTAATCGTGCATTCAAAAGTCAGAGTTGGATTGATGCAATTGAGACACCTGTAGCTTCAGAAGTGATCCCCTCCGGCAAAACAACGACTACGATGAAACCATCCGTAAACAAAACTTCAGAGATTTCGACACCTGTCAGTGGGTTGTAATATCTGACAGGGTTGTCTGTAATTCTCGACTCGACATCGGATGATCGTAGGTAGCGGCTTTGGTAGATTAAGTTTCAGCTTAGCTCCATGTAACAGTCAGGGTGCGCATCGACTTCAAGGACTGCAGAGTCAATTGATATGGAATTCGATCCAGGCGATTGGTTTTCAGTCTGGATAACAAATCTTCAGACATTTAGGTTTTAGCATGGAATCACTTGGTACAAAAAAACTTTTTGTGGAACCGATCAGTTACATTCCTGAAAACAGGGAAGCTGAACTTCGATTTCAGAAACAAAAAGTACTCATCCATCAGGAACTGGTTGATTCCCTTGATCTGTCCATGCTGGCCCAGATCTCTGAGAAAGAACTTTCCGGAGAAGTGCGTGCCGTCGCAATGGAAATCTGTGATGATCATGCTTCAGTGCTTGAAGGGATCGACCGCGAGCGGCTTCTGGGTGAATTGTTAAGCGAGGTTTTCGGGCTGGGACCACTTGATAAACTCATGCAGGATCCTGATGTAAGCGATATCCTGGTCAATCATGCTTATGAAATACATATTGAAAAAGGGGGGCAACTTCAGGAGTCGGATGTCATTTTTGCTGATAACCAGCACCTGATGCGAATTATCCAGAGAATTGTGTCACGCGTTGGACGCAGGATTGACGAGGTCAATCCGATGGTTGATGCCCGGCTCCCTGATGGCTCCCGTATCAATGCCATTATCCCTCCACTGGCTTTAAATGGGCCATCGTTATCGATTCGACGATTTGGAGCAAAGCCTCTTCAGATCGATGATCTGATAGAAAAAGAATCTGTCACACCGGAGATCGTTGACTTCCTGGCTGCTGTGGTTGATTCCCGGATCAGTATGTTGATTTCAGGTGGTACCGGCAGTGGTAAAACAACAATGTTGAATGCCCTGTCAAACTTTATTCCGCGTGAAGAACGACTGATTACAATCGAGGATTCCGCTGAGTTGTTGTTGCAGCATAAACACGTTGTTCGGCTGGAAACCAAAGTCGATAATACCGAAGGAGTGGGAGAAATCTCCCAGAGGCAACTGGTAAAAAACAGTTTGCGTATGCGTCCTGATCGAATCATTATTGGTGAGGTAAGAGGTGCTGAAGCGTTGGATATGCTTCAGGCGATGAATACAGGTCATGAAGGTTCTCTGACTACCGTCCACGCCAATGATACCCGTGATGCACTGGCCCGACTGGAGATGATGGTGGCCATGAGTGGGTTTGAACTGCCTTTGCCTGTGATCAGACAATATATTGCAAATGGTATTGGAATTATCCTGCACGTATCTCGTCTGAAAGGTGGACAGCGTTGTGTGACGAAAGTATCTGAGATCGTCTCACTGAACAGCCAGGGAGACTACAAAGTAGAAGATATTTTTGGCTTTGAACAAACGGGAATTGATGACCAGGGGAAGGCACAGGGTAAATTTTATGCCACCGGTTATCGCCCAGAATGTCTCAAACGTATGGAAGCATCCGGAATCAAATTAAGCCAGCAGATCTTTGAGAAAAGATAAGAAATAACACTCGGGGACTTTTGCCCCTTGTTTGTGTATTGTGTTTTAAAAGTAAGTGGAGAACTCCGGAAGTGGACAGTTCATCGATCGCATTGATTTGTTTTGCTGCAGTAACAGTTGCTGTACTGGCAGCTTTTCTGTTTATCCGTGATTTGTCTGGAGTGGCCGGTTCCAAAGGTGAGACTTTTTCAAAACGGCCTCGGCTGCGTAGAATTCATAATGTGTTTGATCAACAGCCAGCGACCAGCCTGCTGGGAAAATTCGATCAGAGTTTTGATCGGCTGGTGCTTGAGAACGGCTCAGATTTTACACCATTCAGTGCTTTTCTCCTGTTGATTGCCTGCGGTCTGGTGATTGGTGGCAGCGTTTTCATTTACTCGAACCAACCTCTGGCCGGGATTGCCGGGATGATTGGGGGCATGATTGCCGTATTGATCGTTCTGCACCTTCGCCGAAAAAAACGCATGCAGACCATTCAGGAAGAACTTCCGGAAATGATCGATTTACTGGCTCGATCGACGCACGCCGGAGCCAGTCTCGAACAGGCGATTTCGATTGTTGGAGAAGAAACGAAAGGTCCATTGAGTTTTGAATTCAGACGCTGTGCACGTCAGCTCGATATGAATTTGTCTGTTCCCGCTGTGATGAAGTCACTTTCCAGCCGAATTCAGTTGATTGATCTGAAAATATTAACGTCCACGCTGATGCTGTATCGTAAAACGGGTGGTAATCTGCCAGCCAACCTGGAACGAATGGCGGATGTGATTCGCGATCGTATTAACTATCGCCGTCAGATGAAAGCTTCTACAGGGGCCGGTCGTGCCTCAGCTCTATTGATGACGATAGTGGCTCCCGTGGCATTTGTTGTGTTACTGGTCGCGTTCCCTGATCATGTTTCTAATCTCTATACTGATCCCATTGGAAATATTCTGCTACTGATTGCAATTGTTCTGGAAGTAATTGGGGTCCTCTGGGTTTCGACACTCTTAAGAACAGATTATTAAGTGTTGATTCGAACTTTCTCAAGCTGGTTGACTGTCAAAATGATGCTGGTTTTTAATTAAAGAGACATCCATGTTTATTGAAATTGTCACTGTTGCCACTTTCCTGCTAGTCTGTTTTGTAATCTTCCTGATCGGAGATGCCATTTCAGCGGGGCACCGGGCAGGCAGAAACAGGAATAAGAATTCAAACTTCGATGAGCGAGGGGCCAGTTATTATAAAACATCAAAAGTTGGTGTTTTCAGCCGTGCGCTTTCTGGAGTGATTCCACAATCCAGCGAGGAAATCAGTAAAATTGAACTCGATTTGAAACGGGCTGGTTACTATCGCTCAACAGCACTGGTGGAATATCTGGCAACCCGAAATATGCTGGTTGTCATCGTGTTAATCGGGACGGGAATTGGTTGCGTATTAGCCGACCCAGGTTCGAATGTTCCGGAAATTATTCTGGTAGCAGGATTACTTATTGCCGGCGCAGGTTATGGCCTGCCTCGTATTGTCCTGCATAACCAGGCCAGTCGTCGTGTGCACCGGATTCAGAGAGGTTTGCCTGATGCACTTGACCTGGTGATGATGTGCCTGACAGGTGGAGTGCCTTTACGAACGGCACTAGAGCGTGTCACCGATGAAGTCCGTTTTTCTCATCCGGACATTGCCGTCGAGTTCGAAATAATTCGCAGGCATGCGGATGCAAATTCGATGGCAGATGCTTTAAAGCAGTTTGCTAAACGTATCGATGCTCCTGATGTGAACACCTTGTCTTTAATGGTTTCTCAGACAGAACGGCTGGGAACGAATGTCTCAACGGCTTTAATTGACTTTGCAGATGGAGTACGAAGAAAATACCGGCAGCGGGCTGAAGAGAACTCCAGCAAAACGAGTATCAAGCTGTTGTTCCCCATCATCTTTTGCATGGCGCCACCCATTTATATTTTGTTCTTCGGACCGGCAGTTCTAGAACTGCGTAACTTTTTGATCCGTGAACATCAACCGGGGGGGATTCTTGAACCAAATACTTATGGGGACTCCATCAGTACTACATCTGAATCAGTCCGTCGGCAGTCTGAAAATGGCAGTCTGTAAAATAAGAATTTATTAAATTCAAGAGCACATCATATTTAACCATGGCGTCTTTCAATCTAATATACTCGGGCCAAACAGCCTTGAAGACGCTATAGTCAAACTGGACACAGTTTAGTGCGGGATCAGAGAAGTTGAGTGGAGTGCGTTTTCAGAAAACACACTACTCCAAACCCGTTTTAATTCTCGGCCTGAATTTTCTTCATTGAAGAAGTTTTTGATTGTTCCAGCATTCCATACTTGCGCATTTTCTTATAGAGACCTACTCGGCTGATCCCCAACGCTTTCGCAGTAGCTGTTTTTCGGTATCCATTCTCCGAGAGCGATTTCTGAAGTAAATGTTTCTCGCTGATGGCTACCTGATCTGCCAGAGATTTGCTCTCCATGTCCTGGTGCAGTTCTTTCTGGCTACAGCTGCTGACTTCTTCAATAATATTAGGAGAAAATTCATCAGAGGTCAGTTCACCGTGATTTGAAAACAGGACTGCTCGTTGAATCTGGTTCTTTAATTCACGCAGGTTTCCTGGCCATTGGTATCGTTTGAGCATGTCTGGCACACTGCGATGTATTTTTGTAATCGTGATTCCATGTTGCTCACAGCATTCTGTAATAAACTGAACAGTGAGCGGGATGATATCATGCGGTCGCTCGCGGAGGGCTGGCAGCCGAAACTGGAGTACATTCAGTCGATAGTATAAGTCAGAGCGAAATTTGTTATTACGAGTCAGTTCATCCAGTTCTACATTTGCAGCAACAATTAAACGTGCTTCAGAGATACGGGACTCTGTGGATCCAACAGGCTCAAACTGACCCGTCTCAATGACTTTTAGTAACTTAGCCTGGTCTTTGGATGAGAGAATATCAATTTCGTCCAGAAGCAGAGTCCCCTTCCCTGCAGCTTCGAACCGACCGATTTTGGAACGATCAGCGCCTGTAAACGAACCTCTCAAGTGGCCGAAAAGTTCGCTCTCAATTAATTCGGAAGGGAGTGCACCACA
Organism: Gimesia sp.; assembly: GCF_048262075.1. Lineage (GTDB taxonomy): Bacteria > Planctomycetota > Planctomycetia > Planctomycetales > Planctomycetaceae > Gimesia. The sequence goes on along the minus strand of NZ_JBLXFK010000002.1, from coordinate 669,484 downwards.
GGCGATGTTCTGGAAAGGTTCTGAGCTTCTTGGTGAGAGTTCGTGAATCATTGATGCCAGAGTCGTTTTACCAGTACCTGTTTCACCAACCAGAAGTAACGTAACATTGTGTCGAGCAATTTTTGTGATCTGATCAAGAATTGGGATCATTGCCGCGGTGTAGGTTGTAACATGCTTATTTTGATCAAAAATATGACGCGATTCAGGCAAGTGAGATGATTTTACCACTGGATCGATGGCATCCAGATCTTCTGAAAGTATCCGGATTTCATCGGAAACAGGTGGGTATTCCAGGTAGCTGTCTGTCAGAAAATGGGCTGACTCCAGTAATTCGAGGGGAATAAACTGATCAATGATTGAAACGACCTTAACAGGGGTTTCGCATTGATTGCGTAGGTATAGCAGGACTGATTTCCGATCCTCAATTTCAGGAATGGACTGATCAGCACGCAAGTCAATGAATAATACAGTCTGACTTGATTCCTGAAGTGCATGTTTCAGATCCTCGTGACAGGAAACTGTTGTTAGCTTTAGATTGATTTCATCCAACTGCTTACTGAGTTTCAAACCAATCTGGGAGTCCGACGTATAGAGAATTCCAAGAGGGTGCATCACGGATCCTTTTTTACTCAATCAATCAAGCGATGAGCCAAAACCAACTGTCTAAATAACCTGTTCATTCAGTACGCGATCTGAGAATGACTAAAATCAATCAAATGAAAAAATGAGTCGAATAGGGTGAATGTAGTGGTTAAGAGGACGGCGTTACGATAACAAATGTTATCACTAGAAGCAAATATGTAACCAAGGGTAAATAGGATGCTGTAGACAATTGCTTTTATGGTAAAGATTCAGACTGATCTAAAGCCAGAACGAAAATAAAAAAAGCACTGATTGATTCAATTTGACATGTGTATAAATGTTAACTTTCCGGAGCTGGTATACCATAGGGGGGGCCTTATAAGTGTGATTTTCAGGAAGGCCTAAACAAACTACTACAGAATGGGTTTTGAGAGCTATACTTCAGTGTATCGCATCGCTGGTCCAATTAATCCATTCGTACCAGTTCGTCGATCACTGACAGAAATACATCTCGTTTGTATTACAACGCTGCTAGAAGTTTTTGAAATCTATCACTTAGATTCTGTCGACTTAGTAAAACAGGAAGTTCGAGAATCAAACAGCATGGATCGCTCTATCGAAGTCCAGAGGTTCTTTTCCTGGACCTTATCCATTCTGGTAATTAAGTATCCTCATGAGCGATCGAATTCATTTCTGTATCAGTTGTTTTGTGCTGCTGTTCATGGTGGGACTAGTCATCGCTCCGTCCGGTTCACAGTCACCATTAACCGAACCGCCATTGGATGCTCACACCAATTTTAAGCCTCAACAGACAGTTCAAAAATTTCTGGATGAGGAATCCGAGCAGACAGTACTTGTGAGTATCAATGATGACCTGCCGGAGAATAAACACAGGGATATCAAGCATTTCATTCCATTAAATGTCGTACCTCAGATTATGGCGGGTAAAACAGAGCAACAGTCACCCGTGAATGCACCCAAGCCGAAGAATCAGCTTCAATATCAAAAACAGCTTACAACTCAGTCAGCATCGCGTGTGCTGCGACGGAAGCTGGAACAGACAGTTACGACAGCTAATAATTTAATCAACCAGACTGAGAATTCTTTTTCACGGGGATTGCTTCCTCTGGCAGACTACAATCTGGCATTGAATCTTGCTTACGCTACGAAGATCAAGGTAGCTGAGGTACAGAATCAGGATCGTGCCAAATTACAATTATTAAATGAGAAGCGAAACCTGATTCAGATAGCAGTCGAAAAGTTACACGCCTTTAATCAGCCCGCCGCTCAAGGTTGGTACGGAGATCTGGTACATGCCAGGCTGATTCTGGCTCAGAATGATTATGAAATAGCTGGTGTCTCACGAAACCGCGATGGTCAACAATCTGCCCTGAGGCAGATAACTCAGCTCTCTGATGAATATTATTCCGTTCGCGAAGATGAATTTGGAGTGGGAGAAGCGGGGCTCACAGAATATCGGCGTGCTTCTCGTGCTGTAAATCTTGCGAGACAGGAACAGAATATCTTCCATGGAGTGAAAAAAGATGCAACGAGTCTGATGGATTATGCACAGGACCTCCGTCAAATTGAGTCTACTGTAGAGTGGTTTTCTTCAAAGGGGGCAGGTTTGGGTAGAGCAGATCTGGTGGATTTATCGAAAGCGCATTTTAATTATGTTCAGGGAAAATTCTATCAAAATCAGAATCAGGAATCAGAGAGTCAGAAGTTTTTCAAAGACAGCTTACAACAGTCGAAAGCTGCCTGGGAGTTGAGGATTGATCAGTATTATCCTCGGGGAACAGCGAGTCTGCATGATATCACCACATCCTGGTTGTTGTGGAATGCTTCTGGTTCTGAGCTTACAGAGCTAAAATCCAGCGAGTCTGTTATGATCAAGCAGACATTGACTGCAGGTCTGGATCGGATGGTCAATACCGCAGATCAGATCACGGATCGCAGGGGAAGAATGGCCGGCGATATCAGTATGGTTCATTGTCTGAAAAACTCGGAATTTCTGGTCGAACTTGAAAACAGCCAGAAAAAATAAATTGTAGCCGAAAGTGTCAGCGCAAACAAAAACAGCATCCTTGAGGATGCTGTTTTTTATTTGAAGAGGCGCCGCCCGGATTCGAACCGGGGAATAACGGATTTGCAATCCGCCGCCTTAGACCACTTGGCTACGGCGCCTGGAATTTTCTGTTTCTCACTACAATAAGCTCTTATCTATCCAGAGTTTATTGTGTTGAAATTAGTTAATCAACAGAAGTGATACAGACATTATTCGACTCTTCTTCGTCTGGATTTGACCGAATCCTAATAACCGATCGAAGTTAGGTCAAGCATTCAGCCACTGATCGGTAAGATTTTTGTAAGCTTCCCAGGTTAACAACTGGGTGATCAGTGATGTCTTGAGCAGTTTACAATACTTTTGCTTGCAGGAAATAGGCGAATATGGCTTCTGGTTGAGTAACTGTTCCGCTTTGGTGGTATTCCACGCCAAATCCGTGTAGCATCGAGCCTAGATCTGCCCTGCACTTTTCAAGAGTCGTTTCAGTGGCGATGGTTCATAATTTCTCTTCTCAGTTTTCAAAAAAGCAAATGGATTGAGGAGAGCTTTTTCGTTTCCAGAATAGACCAGTAGAAATATTATGATTGATCATACAGATACAACAGCAAAAATGACGGAAGAACAATTAATTGATCGTGCCCGGGAAGCCTTGAGCGACAGTAGCTGGGTGATTGGCGAATGTGCTGCACAATGGACAAAAAAATATGCCAAGGGAAGAACCGATGCTGATTTTGGCGCAATGGTCGGATTGAGTGGCGATCAGATTTATCAGCGGCGAAGGGTCTGGGAAACATTCGGGGATGTTCGGGAACAATATCAGCATCTCAAGTGGTCACACTACTATATTGCATTGACCTGGGATGATGCTCCGGAATGTCTACAGTGGGCGGAAGAGAATCAGGCGACTGTGGCCGAGTTGAAAGCGTGGCGACGTGCTGTGAATGGAGAAGATCTTTCTATCTCCGAACCGTTTGAAGAATATCCCGTCGATTCCGAAGTAACATTTGTCTCAGATGAACCGATCTCGGTTAAAGATCCCTCTGAGTATGATCAGCTGGAGCGGGGAGAATCAGGTTCCCGCGAGCAGGCTGACTCCCCTGCTACGGTGGGGGCTCATGCACGAGACGTTGGTGGTTCCGGCACCGACTATAGTCCTTTCCGTTCTGGAGCTGGTGCACCCGCGCCTCAAGGTTCGAGCTCAGAAGTGGCTGTCGTGGCGAAACCTGAAATCACTCCGGAGCAGGCAATCAAGCGGATCTGTTCTGCTGTGGAACGCTGTCATAAGATGTTAAGTCCCGAAGTGATTTCCGCATTCCCGGAATTATCTCCCAAGCTCAAAAAACGTTTTATCAAAGCAGTCAGTGAATTGAATTCTGCTGCAGCCAGGTTGCAGTAATCAGCATTCTGGGAGTGCCGACTGGGGAAACAGCGGTTGCGATTCGAGAGTGTCCTGACCTAAAATGGGAGTCCTTCAACTCTGTACTCAACCTCTATTGATTGCAGTGAAAAAATCAGGTTATTCATTCAGAAACAGGGACAGACAGCTTGGATTCTCCTTCCAGAAAATCTTCAGCGATCCAGCGCTGGTTAATTCTTATTTTAATCGTTCTGATTGTCCTGATGTCTGGTGAATTGATCAGACGTCAATTCCGCCAGACATCGTATCAGTTTCCGATGGCACCAGATCTTACCCAGTCTGAAGTCAGAACGATCGATCTCTTTCGAGAAGCATCACCGTCGGTGGTACATATCCGAACATCAGAGATTGCATTTGAACTGGGACGTTTCAGTCTGAATCAGCAGAAGACGCCCCAGGGTTCTGGTAGTGGATTCATTTGGGACCGGGGGGGACATATTGTTACCAACTTTCATGTGATCCAAAACGCGGATGAAATGACGGTAACCCTGGCTGATAACTCGACATGGACAGCTTACCGTGTCAGGGTTGCTCCCTCTAAAGACTTGGCAGTATTGAAAATAGATGCACCTGTGGAACTATTGAAACCCATCGAGATTGGAGCTTCTTCCAATCTGCAGGTAGGACAGACCGTCTTAGCGATCGGAAACCCCTTTGGACTTGACCAGACCCTAACCACTGGAATTATCAGTGGGTTAGGGAGGGAAATAATTTCGGTAACCGGAAGATCAATCCGAAACGTGATTCAAACCGATGCTGCTATCAACCCCGGAAATTCAGGGGGGCCGCTTCTGGACAGCTCTGGACGATTAATCGGGATGAATACGGCGATCTACAGCTCATCACACGTTTATGCCGGTATTGGCTATGCAGTGCCGGTAGATTTGATCAGCCGATTCGTTCCTCAATTGATCGAATATGGAAAGATTCAGAGTCCCAGTCTGAATTTTACGGGAGTCGATGACTTCGTGACAGGCAAGCTCAAAAAGAATGGGGTTTTACCACCTTCAATCCAGGGGGTGATGGTTCAGGATATGCTCAAAGGTGGTGCCGCGGACCAGGCTGGTTTACTAGAAATAAGGCGGGACAAGAGTGGAAATATTGTCCTGGGAGATTTGATCTTGCAAATGGATGAAACACCAATTGTGGGTTCAAATTCTCTACTGGATGCATTGGAAGCTCATAAGGTGGGTGACACTGTGACCCTCACGATATTCCGTAATAATCAAAAATTGAAACTAAAAGCCGAACTGCAAGACTGGAAAAACGAACAATAACACCTCTCCCCGGCATTTCCTAAGGAAACGTGCATGATTCTGGGGGGAGTACGTTGAGGATAGCGTGTTGATAAATATTCGGTTTTAATAGACTTGCGTCGATAGATCTTGGACCGCGAATCGGATTTCTTGGTTGACACTTTAGTGAATTGGATTACTATGTGTAGGTTCCTTTGATGTCCTCATCTGAATTCAGAGAGGCCTTTTGCAAATGACGCTCTAGTTGACAGTTCTATTATGCCTGCTGATTATCCCCCGGAAATAGTCAAAGAAGGTCAGGTCACAGTTGTGGCTTTGGGGCCTGAATATGAAAACCTGGACGAACCCAGGCTGGATGCCTTGACGGATGTTCTGTTACAGGTGGCAGAGACTGCATCTCCCCCGATCGTGGTACTGGATCTCTCACACACCTCATTTTTCGGGTCTGCTTTTATCGAAGTGATTTTCCGAATGTGGAATCGCCTGAATCATAGAGAAGGTGGCAAGTTTACGATTTGCGGTTTGAGTGAATATTGCACCGAGGTGCTGGAAGTAACTCACCTTGATCAGCTTTGGGAAACCTTCGATACCAGAGACGCAGCAATCAAAGCCCTTAACTCTTAACTCGCTGAGGCGTTGTTGTCTCAGTCTCTCGAGTTCCTATCTCATGTAATCTCCTGGAAGCCTGGTTAACGCAAGTGTTTCTGTTTGTTAACACTTTTGCGATCAACTGCCTCTCTTTCTTATCAGGTTCGACCCCGCATTGAAAAAGTCGTTAGCCCTGTTTGCAGCAGGGGTCATGCCGTTTTCAGTTGGATTGGCCTGCTTGTTACATTCCGGTTGTAGAATCGTAAGATTTCGAATGATTGGTACAGGTTGTGCATATCTCAATGTCTGAGGATTTTCTATCTGGACATATGAAAGGGCGACCTGTGTTTCAAAAAATTAAAACACAAACCAAACTATGGAAGCAAAAAGTTCGTGGTGCTGTGTTTGTTGAATATCTGCTGCTGCTTACTATTATTGGCATTGGAGCTATCGCAGGTCTTACCACATTGCGTAGTGCTTTAATCAATGAACTGATGGATCTTGCCAATGCGATCAACGCCATCAACTCATAGAGATTGATACCAGCAAAGAGTATGAAGACATCAAATGGTCTGGGCTAATAGCTCAGGCCTTTTTTATTTGCGTAAGCTGTTTAAATTTCGCTGTTTTCCTTTTTTGTTGCAAAAAGATTGAAATAAACCGAAGGAATTGAATATAATAGATACGATGAATGTACAAACTGTAGTTGTTCTCAAGTAAATGGATCGGATGAGGCAGCATCATGAAAAAATTATTGATTTTAGCCATTATTATGGGTGGGTTTTATCTCACCATGACTGGGTTCAGTTCTGCAGAGCAGAAACCTGAAGCTCCCGTTGTTCAGGTAAGAGACACCAATCTGCAAGATTCAGACTATCGGGATTATGATCGTGATGATTTAAAGACAGGTCTGGTCAGAGCTTTTTACGATGCATTGGGCGCAGCTGAAAATGAATATCAAGAGAACGGTGATATTGCAAACAATGGATTAGGCACAAATGAATTAAATAATAATGCTGTCGACAACAGAGGTTTGATCCAACGGCAGAAATATATTGGCCCCGATGGGAAAGAACATACTGCGTTCGAGGAAGCCCGTCGAACGATTTACCAGGCAGATCGGATTCTGGCTCGAATCAAAGCAGAGAATAAGGTAGCCCTGCAGAAGCTCCGAAATCCACCTCGTCGAATTCTGCCTGGACAGGCTCGGCCTCCCAAGGTTAAAAAAATGCCTGCTCAGCAGACTTTAAAACAGCAGATTGAGGCTCAGGAAAAGCAGGTGCAGCAACAGCAGCAAAAGTTGCAGTCTTTGAAACAGCAACTGGTAAACAGTTCTGAAAAGAAATAACCTGTTTCGATGATTTGAATAGAAAGCCGTGACAGAAGATTTATTTCTGCACGGCTATTTTTTTTGCAGATCGAGGCAGAGCAGTCTTTTTTCATCACGCAGATAGAGTCGGCGATTAGCCAGCGCAGGGTTTGCCCAGGCCTTGAAACTCAGTAGACCGGTCAAGTTTCCTTTCTCTCGATATTCTGTGGGATTGGCTTCCGCCAGAATCAGTGTCCCCTGCTCTGTCAGGCAGATCAGATGACCCTCTGCGGCGATCTGTGTGCACTTACCAACGCGTCGTGTCTGCCATTGAATCTTCCCTCGTTGCATATCCAGACAGCGATAAGAGACACCAGCCAGATCTCCATGTGGTCCGTAAATATAGCCGTCTTTGATGATGCTGGTCGCAAACTGATTTTGAAGTGAAAGGCTTTTCCATTGCGAGATCGGACGGATTTCTTCATTCTGACGAAATAAAGCAAACCGCATGCAGCCCGTGCCATAAGCGGAAGAGATGAAAAGTGACTCATCATTCCAGACGGGAGTCGCGCAATTACAGTTGTATTTGTTTCCCCAGACGATGCGCCAGAGCATTCTTCCCTGCTCTGGGTTTAATGAAAGGATTGAGGATCCGGTCGGCACAATAATTTGTCTCTGTTCAAGTGTGTCCACCACAATAGGAGAACCATAACCGGGCGGATCACTGCCAGCTCCCCAAACCAGCTTACCGGTATCCTTATTGACGGCGATCACCGAATTATTGTTGTTTCCGCCAGGCTGGAGAATCACCAGATCTCCTTCGATCAGTGGGGAAGCGGACATACCCCAGTAATATAAAGTCTGTTCTTCCTGTCGTGGAGCTCCGCTGAGCTGAAATATATTGACATTCCAGAGGACCTTGCCAGAGATCGCATTCAGACAAAGTAAATCACCCGCAGGTAGCAGGCAGTACAGTTTGCCCTCATGGTAAGTCGGCGTGGAACGTGGCCCGCGTGCCTGTTTTTGGTGATCGATATAAGTGGGAGCAGCCACAGTAGCCCAAAGTTTTTTACCAGACTGAGCATCGAAGCAAACTACAAAATCATTCTTCAGATGTGTTGCCATGGTCCAGAGACGGCCCTCGGCGATGACCATGGATGAATAGCCACTCCCCAGAGGAACACGCCACAACACAGCTGGTTTATGCAGGTTCCAGTCCAGGTTTAGCCCCGTTTCATCGGAAATTCCATTTCGGTGATTGCCCAGAAACGAAGTCCAGAGGCCTGTTTCTCGGTTGGAACTGGATTTTTTCGCGGGAGCGACTGTTTTTTTGGGTGTTTGAGAACTTTGGGGGTTTATCTCAGGTAACTGCCCATATACAAAGTTCGTCGACAGAATCAGGGCAATCAGGAAGACGCAAGTTTGATTCAGCCCCGGGATCCTGGAAATCGACTTGGTATCCCTCTTCGTTTCAGGCCAATTCATCTTGAATAATCCATTAAAAGTGGCATTTAAACTGATTTACCATCCATTATCTTCAGAGGATCGTTTATTCGACCTCCACCCAGAGTGCCAGTTGAACGGCTGCATTTAAAGGCATTTCCGAGATGCCCAAGGCAACGCGCGTGTGCTTGCCTTTGTCGCCAAAAATATCTGTTAACAGTTGCGATGCGTCATTCAGCACGTAAGGTTGCCGATCAAATCCAGGTGCCGAATGCACATATCCTTCCAGTCGGATAATACGTTTGATATTTGAAAGTTCGCCTGTGATCGATTTGACCTGCGCCAATGCATTGAGCAGACAGAGACTGGCGGCATTGGACCCATCATCCTCGTGCAGGTGATCGCCTACTCTGCCCTTGAACATCAATTCGCTGCCAATGAATGGTAACTGTCCGCTGGTAACAATGACATTTCCAAACTGGGTGGCGGGAATGTATGATCCTACCGCCTGAGGAGGAGAAGGCAGTGTGTGCCCCAACTCCTGGATGCGTGATTCCGGGGTCTGGCTCATGGTGAGTGAAGTCCTCTGAAGGTAAATTTGGTGTTTGCGTCGCAGTCATCACTGCAGCGGAATCATAACATATCTCAAGACATCCCGACCAGCAGAAGTTATAGGGAATCAACTGAATTTCCCGCTGAAAGTACGAACCAGTCCATCAGAAATCGAAGACATGAATCCAGAGCGCGCAGCCAGTCAGGAGAGTCAAATTAGACAATCTACCAGTCGCGGTCTGCGAGCGTCATTTCAGGTCTGGCTGATGAAAGTATTGATTCTATTGATTTCCGTCTTCTGGTGCCTGGCCATCGCAATTCGTTTTACAGTCCGAGATTCGAGTAGTGTTATTGCGACACTGATTTTTTATATGTCTCCTTTAATTCTGTTAAGCGTGGGGGCCTTTATCTTATTTGTACTGGCCTGGAAAGTTCATTGGCGGCGGATTGCAGTAATCTGGTTTCTGCTTTCGATCATGACCGGAATCTGGTGCTGGAATACGCAGTTTCAAAGCGAGACAAGTGAGAACAGAGTGACGCAACAGGAGCAGTCGCTGAAACGGGTCGTATTCTGGAATATTGGTGATCGGCTCTGGGGCATGGAACATGTAATCAACGAATTACATCAACTGGATCCAGATCTGGTCGGCCTGGTTGAAGCGGGGGCTGATTCTGCTGAGATGAAGCAGTTCTGGAAACAGTCATTCCCCAGTCATCCGTATCAGGTTGTTCAAAATGGATTCGTTTTCCTGTCACGTCTTCCGATAGAAGATACTTCAGCTGGCAGACTGGCAAATATGGGGCATTATCTGAAATTCCGTCTGCAGGCTGACCAGTCAGACGTCAGAGCTCCTGCTGTTTTCCTTGTGGATATCTACAGTAAAGTCCTGAAATCAAGAAAAGCGGCTCTTAAAGAACTGTCAGATCAGGCATCTCAACTGAACCAGCATCCGATTCTGGTGTTGGGGGACTTTAATACTCCCGGAGATTCAGTGCACTTTGAACCACTGAGAAAGAGATTAAATAACAGTCTGGAAATGAAAGGAGACGGGTATCTGGCGACCTGGCCTCTACCGGTTCCTGTACTCGATTTGGATAGTATCTGGGTGAATGAATTCATTAAATTGCATCGTGCAGAGAATCGCTGGACCTGGGTTTCTGACCATCGACCTGTGTTCATTGAAATGTCTTTCAAGACACAAAATGAAAAATGAACTCTGAATTGATGTTAAATACTGTAAATTCTTTCGGATGCGATTATGAGCAAACATTTTCAATCTCCGACAATTCTGGTTTCCTGCTTCATACCGAAAGTGGATCACAGTATAATCGATTCCACTTAGCTGATTATAAAACGCCAGAACTTGTTATCCGGTTTCCCTGAATCAGAAGGAATTCTCATGCGATCTATCCGTCGATTGAGTTTGTTTGTATGTCTGTTGGCGATCAGCTTAAACAGCAGAGCCGAAGCGGCTATCTTCAGCGGAGAAATTAAATCCATTTCCGCAGCACAGAAACAGGTGGTTGTAAAATCGAGCCAGGGAAAAGAAAAAAGTTTTCTGATTCCCCAAGATATTCCTGTAACCTTCAACGGGAAACCTGCTGGATTCGATCAATTTGAAATCGGCCAGAGGGCTACTGTTTTCACTTCTTCGAAAGGGGAAATTACGCGTTTTTCCGTTCGCAAAGCAGTGGCAAGGAAATCAGGTGAACCTGTCAGCCGTCCGAAAAAAGCAATGAAGGAACGCCAGGGCGCAGCGGCATCTGGAGGGGGACCGGCAGCTCAGGCATGGACGCAGTTCCGCGGTCCTGATCGACGAAATATTTCCTATGAAACCGGCTTGAGTAAGGATTGGAATCAGAATCCGCCCAAACTGTTATGGACCGCACGAGGTTTAGGCGAAGGTTATTCATCGGTTTCTCTGAGTGGAAACCTGGTGTTTACAATGGGGACAAAAGCGGACGAGGAAACGGTGATGGCCATTGATGTCAATACTGGTGAAATAGTCTGGACGCAACCGAATGGCCCCGTGTTTAAAAATAATCAGGGAAACGGGCCCCGTTCGACTCCTACTATAGATGGTGATCGACTCTATGCGTTGGGAGCAAATGGAAATCTGGTCTGCTTGTCAACTAAAGATGGTAATATGGAATGGAGTAAAAATATTCTCCAGGAGTTCAACGCGCGGAATATCGTCTGGGGAATCAGTGAGTCACCTCTGATTGATGGAGATCAACTGATCTGTACCCCGGGGGGACAGGGGGCAGCCATGGTTGCATTGAAAAAACAGGATGGCAGTCTCATTTGGAAATCTGCCGTACCCGGAAATCCACAGGCTGGTTATGCCTCTGCTATTACCATAAATGTGGGAGGTCTCAGGCAGTATGTGAATTTTACACATGCCGGCTTGATGGGAATCGAATCAGCCAGTGGCAGGCCTTTGTGGGGCAATGAGAAAGCAGCAAATAAAACAGCGAACTGTTCTGCCCCCGTTTTCTTCGCTGAAAAGAACGTTATCTTTTATGCTTCCGGGTACGGAACCGGTGGTGCACTACTACAGCTATCACCTGTTCAGAATGGTGTGAGTGCGCAACTGGCATTTTTTACTCCTGAAATGAAAAATCACCATGGCGGAATGGTGGAAGTGAATGGCTTTCTGTACGGAACCAGTGATCCTGGCGTATTGACTTGTATCAATTTATTGAACGGTCAGACTGTCTGGCAGAATCGTTCAGTGGGAAAAGGTGCCCTCACTTGTGCTGACGGGCATCTCTATTTGAGAAGTGAAAACGGGCCAATGGCTCTGGTTGAAGTGAATCCTAAAAAGTATGTGGAAAAGGGACGTTTTGATCAGCCGGATCGCAGTGGAAATAAGGCCTGGCCTCACCCGGTCGTGGCAGATGGAAAACTGTTTTTACGGGATCAGGACCTGCTCTTATGTTATGATTTACGCAGCAAATAAGACTGTTTTCTCGATCAGCAAAACCTCAGATCCAGTATTTGTTAGAACGTGATGCTGTTTTGAACCTTACACAACCAGATTCTTAACAACTTTTGATTTGAAAGAAAAACATATGCGGTTTCGAAGTGCTCTGCTGAATCAGTTGAAATGGAGTTTGTTCTCTTTATGTGCCATTTGCATGGTGTTTTTTTCAGTCAGTGTCTCTGCTGCGGAATCTGAACTAAAACGCCCGAATATTCTCTGGATCACAAGTGAAGACAATGGTCCCCATCTGGGCTGTTACGGGGATGAGTATGCGGATACTCCCAACATTGACGGGCTGGCTGCGAAAGGCATGATATATCTGAATTGCTGGTCGACCGCGCCCGTTTGTGCCCCTGCACGAACGACGCTGATTACCGGCATGTATCCGACCTGCCTGGGAGCCGAACACATGCGGAGTATGGTCAAGTTGCCTGAGAGTATCAAACTGTACCCACAGTACCTGAAGCAGGCTGGCTATTACTGCACGAATAACAGCAAGGAAGATTACAATGTGGAAAAATCGGGTGAGGTCTGGGACCAGTCGAATGGAAAGGCCCACTGGAAGAATCGAAAGCAGGGACAACCCTTTTTTGCGATTTTCAATCACACCATCAGTCATGAAAGTAAAATTCGTAATCGCCCGCATACGTTGATTCATGATCCCGCCAAAGTTCGGATTCCTGCTTACCATCCTGATACCCCCGAAGTCCGCCATGACTGGGCGCAGTATTATGATCGAATCACCGAAATGGATGCAAAGGTCGGCAAAAATCTCAAGGAGCTGGCCGAAGCCGGGCTCACTGAAGAAACAATTATTTTCTACTATGGTGACCATGGCTCTGGAATGCCGCGCAGTAAGCGCTGGCCTTATAATTCAGGTTTGCAGGTTCCCCTGGTGGTGTATATTCCCCCTAAATTTCGCAAGCTGGCCCCCGCTGATTATCAGTCCCAGGGGAAAACAGATCGACTGGTAGGCTTTGTTGATTTTGCACCGACTGTCTTGAGCCTGGCCGGTATTAAGCCACCTCAGCATATGCAAGGCGATGCCTTCATGGGGCAGTACGATACGAAGCCACAAGAGTATCTGTTTGGCTTTCGGGGCAGAATGGATGAACGCTATGACCTGGTACGATCAGTCCGAAACCAGCGTTATCTGTATATCAAGAACTACATGCCTCACAAAAAATATGGTCAGTACCTGAATTACATGTTCCAGACACCGACGACTCAAGTCTGGAAGAAAATGTATGATGCCGGCGAACTCAAGCCGCCCCAAACTTATTTCTGGGAGACGAAACCTGCTGAAGAACTGTACGACTTGCAGGCAGATCGGGACGAAGTCAACAATCTGGCTGATTCAGCGGAACATCAAGAGGTTCTAAAAGAACTGAAGCAGGCACAGCATAAAAAGATACTTGCCATCAGAGATCTGGGTTTTCTGCCGGAAGCAGAGTTTCATAGCCTGGCTGATGGCGGGGCTCCCTATCTGGTTGGTCAGAATAAAGAGCTGTATCCGCTCAAGCAGATTCTGAAGATGGCGGACCTTGCATCGTCGGGAAAACCCTCTGGTATGGACCAACTGATCAAAGGGCTCTCTAACCAGAATTCAGCCATCCGTTACTGGGCAGCAATGGGACTGTTAATGCGTGGCGAAAAAGCCGTTTCGCAGGCACATGAGCCACTGCATAAAGCTCTGGAAGATCCATCTGAATCAGTGCGTTGCATCGCTGCGGAGGCACTCGGAAAATATGGTGACCAACAAGACGTCGAAAACGCTGTTGATACCCTGGTGTCTCTGTCCAATCAGAATCAGGACGGAGTTTATGTGGCCATGCTGGCTTTAAACGGACTGGACAAACTAGGCAGTAAAAAAATTGCCCGGGTGCAGGACCAGATCGCTAAGTTACCGCTCAAGAATGATCAGCTGAATCGGCGACTGCAGTCCTATGTGACCCGCCTGGTCGAACGTCTGCAGGAACAGCAGGTTAACGGGAAATGACATTTTCAAAGGAGCGTAAACACGCTATCCGTGTTTACGCTCATCTCTGAATCAGGATGATGACTTTTCAATCCGGAGAGTCACCTTGCTGTTACCAATCGAAACTTCTTTACTGTCATCGGTCAGTTCAGATTGTTCCAGCAGATCTCCCAGCGTTTCACCGAGAATATAGTCCGACCAGGTCGTGACTGCTTCTTTAACCTCGGTCGCATTCTCAGGATTAAAGAAAATTTTGATCCGGTCTTCAATCTCCAGGTCAGCTTCCTTACGCAACTGCTGAATCTGCCGCACGAAGTCGCGGGCCATGCCTTCCTGTTCGAGTTCAGGTGTGAGCTTGGTGGAAACAGCAATTTGAATCCCCTGCTCGTCCGCACACACCCAGTCGGCGGCCTGCTCTGTCCCGACCAGAACGTCATCAGGTGCGAGATCAATCTGATTTCCCGAAAGATCGATGGAAACCGACTCACCTCGTCTGAGGGGGCCCAGTACGTCGTCCCCGACCTCAGGAAGCTGCTGACGTAACTTTCCCAGCAGCTTACCGTATTTCGGTCCCAGCGTTTTCAGGTTTGGCTTATAAGTGTAGCTGACCAGATCATCCAGGTTCTCACAGCGCGTCACCTGTTTGATGTTCAATTCCTCTTCGATTGTATTAGCCAGGTTCTCGATGGCATCTGCCTGTTGTGTCGTCTGGCAGGCGAATCGTAATTCAGCCAGTGGCTGACGGACCCGCTGATTGGATTCATCACGCAGCTTATGACCCAGCTTAACAACGATTTGTGTCTGTGCCGCCCGGAAATTGAGTTCTTCATCGAGCAATGTGACATCGCATTCCGGAAAATCACAGAGGTGTACACTGTTGGGAGCAGATTCGTCCCAGCTGCTGACCAGGTTCTGATACATCCGCTCGCTGAGGAACGGAATGCTGGGAGCCAAAGCTTTGGAAAGCGTGACCAGCACTTCAAACAGAGTCTGATAGGCGGCTAACTTGTCGGTGTCGTTGGCATCCTGGGACCGCCAGAAGCGACGTCGATTGCGTCTAATGTACCAGTTCGAGAGATCGTCGATGAATGCCGTGGCATTTTTCAGGAAACCGGCGAAGTTATATGCTTCGATTTCCGTTTTCGCGGAAGACAGTAACGCCTGCAGATTTGATAAAATCCAGCGGTCAATTTCCGGACGATCGGTGACAGGAATTCGTTCTTGTGCAGGATCAAACTCATCCAGTCGGGCATAGTTCACGAAAAATGCATAAGAGTTCCAGAGCGGAATCAACACCTGGCGACGGATTTCATCGGCGGGTTTACTCTCTACCAGGCAGGTGGGGGCACCTTCCCGGGTCTCACTGATTGGTCCTTCCGGGGTTTCCAGAGTCACCTGCTGATCGGGATTTCGCATGCCGAATCTCAGGTCAGATGCGGGATTGTGAGCCAGATACATCCAGCGCATGGTGTCGACACCCAGTTGCTCTGCCGCTTCTTCGAACCAGATGGCGGTTCCATCTGATTTATGCATCGGCTTGCCTTCTTCATTCAGCACCAGTCGATAACCGAGCAGCGTTTTGAACGGAGGCGTGCCATCCATCATGGTTGCCATCGAGAGCAACGCGTAGAACCAGTTACGGAACTGTCCGGGGAAACATTCGGTAACCAGATCCGCCGGATACCATTTTTCCCACTCCGATTGATTGGTATTGTACTGCATGGTTGAAAAAGGCACGATGCCCGCGTCCAGCCAGGGATTACCGACATCCGGGATCCGCGACATCAGATTTCCCGTTTTCGGGTTTTTGAGTTTGACTGCGTCAATCCAGGGGCGATGGGGGGTGTGCCCTTCGAGTACTTCCCAGCCTTCGACTGCGCGCTCTTTCAACTCGGCCAGGGAGCCAATGACTTCGAAGTCTCCGGTTTCTTCATCAACCCAGATTGGCAGCGCCAGTCCCCAGAAGCGTTTCTTGGAGACCATCCAGTCCCGCATGTTGGTGAGCCATTCCAGTTCGTGTTGCTCACCATCGATGCTGGATGGAACCCAGTCTATCTGACGGGTGACATCTTTAATCTCTTCACGCCAGTCCATATTGATGAACCATTCATCGACCAGTCGGAAGATCAGTTCATCGCCGGTTCGCCAGCAGTGGGGGTAGATATGCGGGTATGATTCAACAGAGACCAGCAGTTCTTTTTCTTTTAAGCGTTCGAACACCAGTTCGGGAATCGCAGGATCGATGGCTTCTCTGCCCGTGAACTCACCAAAGCCTTCTTCGAAGCGTCCATCCTCACCCAGCGGCGCGATCGCGACCAGGCCCAGCTGGATTCCCAGTTGATGGTCGACATCACCACAACCAGGCGCGGTGTGTACGATACCGGTACCTTCACCGGCAACGACATGTGGATTCCCTTTGAAGTCTCTTCCACCGTCAACCACTTTGTGGCAGGAAATGCCTGATTGATCCAGTAGCGCTTCGTCACTGGGATGACCGCCGGGAGACTGTTGCGCGGGCAGATCATCAAAGGGGCCCGTGTATTCCCAGCCTACCATCTGAGCACCCTTGATGGTTTCGAGGATTTCATAGCCCCCCTGCTCTTTAAAGATCTGAGCCAGGGTTTTCAGTTTGGGAACGTTTTTAGGCCAGGACCATTCAGGCTTGCCGAATCCTTCTTTGAATTCTCGACTCAGTCTCTGGTATTCCAGGTTCTCTTTGGCAAAGTAGTAGATGGCGTCATCTTTTTTCGCTCGGAGTTTGACATAATCCAGATCGGGATTAATAGCAGCGGCCACATTGCTGGTGAGCGTCCAGGGAGTCGTGGTCCAGATCAGCAGGTATTCATTTTCCCGGCCTTTAAGGGGGAACCGTACGAAGACCGATTTATGGACAGACAGTTTTCGTCCGTCAGCGACTTCCATCTGGCTGTAGGCACTGCCTCCGCGACCGGACCAGGGCATGACATCGTGACCACGATAGACTTTGCCCCGTTCAAAACATTTTTTGAGAAACGTCCAGATCGTTTCATTGTTTTCGGTTGAGAACGTGAAGTAACTGCCACCCCAATCCGCGTTACCCAGACGTGAAACCAGCATATCTGCTTTGTCTGTGATCTGTTTTCCGCTGGGCGCTGTGAGGGTGACTTCTGTGTCTTTACCGACATACTCAGCCAGTTTTCGCAGCTCATCCGGATTGTCCCAGTCCATCCAGTAGCCCAGGCGCACCGACTGTTCCGTCTGTCGGGCGGCGAATCGCAGCACCCGCTTTTTGCACTCATTGACAAATTTGTCGATTCCGTGTGAAACGACTTCCTGCTTTGTGCCATACCCCAGTTCTTTTTCGACTTCGACTTCGACCCACAGACCCTGGCAGTCAAAACCGTTCTGAAACCGAAGTTCGTGTCCGGTCATAGCGTAATAACGCTGGTAAGCATCTTTGTAGGCTCTACCCCATGCATGATGAACTCCCATCGGGTTATTGGCGGTCATCGGACCATCAATAAAGCTCCATTTGGGTTTGCCCTGATTCTTTTTACGGAGCTGGTCAAACGTCCGGTTCTCCTCCCAGAATTTGAGGATTTCGTGTTCACCCTTGATAAAGCTGGCGTCAGTAACTTTTTGAAACATCGGAAGATCTTATTGAGTGGTATTGTTTGAAAATGAGTTTTGAGAAATTAAACGCGTCCAATTTCACTATGGCGTCAGACAGACTAAGATATTGAATTCAACAATCCGGGTCGCGATATGTCCTGCCGAGCCCATCCTGAGACAGAAGTATAATAACGGGAATGTGTTAAGTATTACATAGACAGCACTTTCTTACGAGGCATGTAAATTCGTATTTGTAGCTGTTTTATCATAATTTTTCCAGTTTGAGAGTCAGAATGTCAGAGTCGAGCAAACCTTTATTCCACGTTGTCCTGTACCAGCCGGATATCCCTCAAAACACAGGGAATATCGGCCGAACCTGTGTTGCCGTCGGTGCCAAACTGTGGCTGGTGCGTCCGCTGGGATTTCAGCTGGACGCCAAGCATTTACGACGTGCCGGCATGGATTACTGGCAGCACCTGAACTGGGAAGCCGTGGATAGTCTGGCTGAAGTCCAATCGCAGCTACAGGACAGGACATGGTGGAAACTGACCAAGTTCGCAACCCGCTTTGTCTGGGATGCGAAGCTGGAACCCGGCCAGGTATTCCTGTTTGGCAGTGAAAGTAACGGCCTGCCCCCCCGGATCCTCGAAGAAGATCCTGATTCCAACCTGAAGCTGCCGATGCATCAGGAAGTTCGCAGCCTGAATCTGGCCAGCACCGCGACCGCCGTCATGTATGAGGCAATACGTCAGTTCGGGGGACTGGCCTGAGCAGATTATTTCCCCCGCCCGGTTACGGGGTATTGTGGATCCTGAAAGCCTTTGCCACTATGTTCTCCTGGAGGTACGAGAGAGTCGATGAAGGCTTCGTCTTCGGCTGTGATCTCCACATCCAGACAGCCCAGGTTGTCGTCGAACTGTTCCATGGTGCGCGGACCGATGATGATCGATGTGAGAATCGGGTTGGCCATACACCAGGCCAATGCAAAATTCGTCATGGAAACCCCTTTTTTGTCGCAGTAAGCTGCAATTTCCTGGGAGAGTTGAATACTCACATCACGCAGTTCGGCTTCTTTCATGCGTTTATCATCGCGCGAGGCACGGCTGCCCTCCGGGAAAGGCTGATCAGTGCGGTATTTCCCCGTGAGAATACCCCGGGCGAGTGGGCTGTAGCTGACAACGCCGATTCCTTTTTCCTGGCAGAGAGGCATGAGCTCCACCTCAATATCACGGTTCATGATGTTGTACAGAGGTTGCACACAGCTGAATGAATACAGGTTTCGGACATCGCTGGTCCACAGCGCTTCAGCCAGTCGCCAGGCCCGGAAATTGGAGCAGGCGATGTAGCGTACTTTTCCAGAACGGACCATGTCATCCAGGGTGCGCAGGGTTTCTTCTATCGGTGTCTGATAATCCGGAGTGTGGACATAATAAATGTCGACGTAGTCAGTGTCCAGACGCTGCAGGCTGTGATCCAGCTCACGCATCAAGTGGACCCGGCTGGCTCCGGCGTCATTCGGGCCGTCACCCATCGGTGCGCGTCCCTTGGTAGCCAGAATGACTTTATCGCGTCTGTCTTTTAAGGCCTTCCCTACAACCAGTTCGGATCCACCGGTGCTGTACATGTTGGCGGTGTCAAAAAAGTTGATACCCTGATCAATGGCTTTATGCATAATGGCGATCGAGTCTGCTTCACCGGTCGGGCCACCAAACATCATTGTGCCCAGGCAGACGGGGGAAACACGTACGCCAGCTTTACCTAAGTTGCGGTAATCCATAAGTAACATCCTGAAGAGTAAGGGGGTGTAAGTCGGTCGAAAATTTCAAGAGTTCTATCTTCGGTTTTTATGACACATTTCTCAAGGGACCTTAAATTCCTTGAACAGACGTGGTTGAAGATTCTCGCTCAGCCTGTTAAAGTAACTCTTTGCACCTTGGGGTTAATATGTGGCCCGACTGATTCTGCAATAACTGTTGGTGGTTAAGATGAATAATACCAATGGTTTAGGATAAAATGAATTCAACTGAACTTACTTAATCTAGAAGCAAATACGAAAGGCATTTCTTCGAATGGGAACCAAGAAGACAGGTAAAGGTCGTCGAAAAATTGGTCGTAAGAAACGACGTGCACGAGCTAAGATCAGGCATCGTAAGGGTTAATCCCTGTTCTCGCCTGGCATTCAGGTTCTGGCTGGCTCCTTGAGGTTTATGCTTTAAGGTCCTGATTTTTTGCGTAATCAGTGAAGCATCGCCGGAACTCAACTACAGGATTGCCAAACGTCAGAGACAAAAAAGGGGCTTATTTGAGCCCCTTCTTTCATTGATGGCATCTACTCTACTGGTCTGGTGAGTGAAGTTTACCAGTATTTCTCGAAGTGGATATTTCCCGGGTTTTTGGGAGTCGAAAGCTTGTATCCCTGCTCTGTGAGCAGTTCTACCATCCCCTTGGAATCAGGGAAAATCAATTCCCCCTTTTCATTTTTTTCGGGAAGTCCGATCATGGAAGGATTACCACAGAGAAACACGTGTGTTTTATCCGGGGCGGGTGACCACCCAAACGTTTCCTGAAATCGTTCGGGGCGAATGATATCCTGAAGATACTGTTTTCCCACATAGGACGGGTGGTTTTCATCCATATTTTCCGGCTCGCGTGTGGTGAAAGCACCGTAGCGGTAGTTGGAAAACAGTTTTTGCAGTTGTTCCTGCTGCTCGAGATATCCCAGATCACCTTTGTAGCGTACACAGGTCATGGAAACAATGCGCCCTGTATGGCCGCGTTTTAACAATTCGATACTCATCGAATTATGTGGCGCTTCACCGGTTCCTGTACCGGCAAAGATCACGTTATCGCCAGGTTGAACGGGTTTCAGTGTATATGTTCCTACGGGTTTTTTTCCCAGATGCAGACGATCTCCCTCGTTGAGACAAAACAGACGCGGGGTGAGTGGAGGATCATCGCTATCGGGACGTAATACCAGTGTGATGTAAAACTCCAGATAATCAATCTCGTTATTAGCCAGGATCTCTCCCTGCAGATCCAGCATCGGACAGGAGATCGAATACGCGCGTCGAATGAGTTTCGGCTTTTCTAACTCGGCGAGTGGGCCGCCATCAACGCGGTGTTCCCAAGAGCCCAGCCCCAGCGTTGTATACTGACCACCGGAGAAGCGGGGAATATCATCGTCTGGTTTGATGCGCACAATCATCAAATGATCGTGTGGCATACGCAGCTCCATTACGGAGGCGTTATAGTATTTGTTTCGTAGTTCTTCAATTTCTGGAGTCGATTGCCCGGTCGGAGGATTCATGACTCTCCCTGTCGCGAGGGTTACCACCAGCGTAGATGGTTTCTTGATTTTGAATTGCGGAACTACCAGCTCATCAGTTGTAGAACCACAAATAATTCCACATCATTCTCTGTTCGATTTCAGATTGAACTCAATGAATCAAATGGATAAAAACATGATGTTCTCTCTAATCGTGTTTATCCTCTATCACTTTTTCCGTTCAGAATGTCAAGTCAGATCCTGAGTTTAATGACAGCCTGATCTATTTCAGATCGATCAGGGGCAGGCTGATGTAATTAAAAAAACCTTAGCGAATCTGGTAAATTCGAATATCTGGTTTGGAGAAAACAGGAAATAAAATACGGTTTCGTCGGTACTGTCATCTCTCAGTTCGTGTCATTTGAGGACTTGGTTCCCTGGATATTTACTCCACTGCCGATCAGAAGATTGTGGTGATAACACCAAAGATAGAACCGCCCTTTTTTTTCCGGCGGCAGCACTTTCAGATTTTCGAATCCAGCCTGCTCGAACCATGATTTGAGTTCTGCGGTTGTATGGTGGTATTGATAGGCAGGGGCAAACCAGTCAAAGGTATCGCAGACGCGATTTTCCCAGTTCGGGTGGTTGCTGAAATTGATGACTTTATTAAGAATCTTGTTAATGACTGGTAAACCGCCCAGCCAGGCTCCGAGACGGCACCATGGTTCCAGCTTTTCTGGAGTCATTCGCGTTGTGATTTTTCGTAACCCGCTGTTGATCCATTCCTGCCACCACTGATTCCTGCGATAGAGCCAGACGGAGTACTTGCCGCCAGGTTTGACCATGCGGGCAACTGCGTCAAAAACAGCACGGGTGTCTTTATCGTGATGCATGACCCCGATGGAAAACACGAAATCGAATGATTCTGGCTCAAAAGGCAGATGTTTCAAGTCAGCCTGAACCAGGTTTACATGTTCAAGGTGGGCGTTCAGCAGTTGTGCTTTCTCGACGGCAGTGGTGTGGTCTGCACCAAAGACAATCCCTCCTGCTTCGGCTGCGACTTTGCAATAGCGACCGCCGCCACAACCCGCATCCAGAATTTTCAGTCCGTTCAACTCATCCAGTTTCATTCCAGTTTTGGCGGTGAATGTGGCCCGGTCTTCGTCATCGTGTGCAACTTCATATTTGTTCCATTGCAGACCAAAGCTGGAAAGGTGTTCCTGTTCGACAAAGCGGGGAATCCCTTTGGTGACCGGGTATGTCTGACTGGTCTGGGAATCGAACAGTTGTTGTTGAGGTGCATTCCATTCGAGAGGATGCTGCGTGTTGGGGGTTCTCAATGCATCCAGTAGTTCCTGAGAAAGAAATGTGTTGGGTGAGGTTTCTTTCGTCATGACTGGTCGTTGCTTATCTGAAGAAGATCAAAGAATTGAGAAAGATTTTCGATGGTTAAAATTCCAGTTCCATCAGATCCTCGCCCAGAATTGTATTGGGAAAGATCTGTTGAGCGACTTTAATCCCAATGGGATCGTCGCCAGTCTTTTGCGGATCGATGTGTGTCAGGACCAGCTTCCCTGCGTTAGCATCTCGTGCGAGTTCGGCTACCGGAGTGGTGTGGCTGTGGCCGGTTTTGTCGGCCCATTCAGCCATGTCATCCGGAAAATAACATTCATGGATTAAGAGATCGACGCCTTTGACAAATTCCAGATGTTGCCCGGGATTAGCTGTATCCGTGATGTAGGCCAGGGAATGGCCGGGCCAGTCGATGCGATAACCGATCGATCCACCTGGATGCTCCAGCGGAATGTGTTTCAGGATCCCCTGCTCTGGGACTGATACGGTTTCGGGAAGTGGCGTGAAATCGTAATCGGGCAGCAGGGGAAAGATTTCATCACAAAACAGGTGCGTCTGAATGGCAGAAAGCTTGGATGCTTCACCATAAAGTTTGACGGAATCAACCTGGTCAGTGAGCATGGGCACCAGAAAAAATGAGAGCCCGACAATATGATCAAGGTGGGCATGGGTGAGGAAAATCTGCAGATCCCGTGTCTGGAGATACTGGGGGACGCGAAAAAAACTGGTGCCGGCATCGAAGATTACACCCAGTTCCGGGAGCATCAGACAGGCAGTGTGGCGGCGTTCATTCGGGTGATATCCACCAGTTCCCAGCAAGACAATTCGCAATGTTCCACTCCCCCCGCGATTGGGTTTCCCTGTTAGCCGATTTCGTCGTCAATCTAGATGTTCAACTCTCGGCTGGCCTGAGAAGCAACGTGCTGCATCAGATTCCAGTCTCTGTAAAACGTGCCCGTTAATCAAGTTGTGATACCTGATTAACGGGCAGAAAAGCAAGTTGACTACAATAAAATCTGATCGCAATCGGTCACTGATCCTGTCAGGGGATTATGAATCCAGACGGCGTTCACGAATCCAGTCGGTGTGGAAAGTTCCTTCCTTATCCGTTCGCTGGTATGTGTGAGCGCCAAAGTAATCCCGTTGTGCCTGCAGCAGGTTGGCAGGCAGACGAGCCTGGCGATATCCATCAAAGTAGCTCAGAGCGGCAGTGAAACTGGGAACAGGAAGACCGAGTTCTACAGCAGTAGCGACCGCGCGTCTCCAACTGGGTTGAGCTTTTTCGACAGCATTACGGAAGAAGTCATCCAGCAGCAGGTTTTCCAACTGCGGGTTTTTGTCAAAGGCTGCTTTGATATCCTGCAGGAAGGTGGAACGAATAATACAACCACCCCGCCACAGCAGGGCGATATCCCCATTATTCAAGTTCCAGCCAAAGTGTTCGGCGGCGGAGTTCAGTTGAACATAACCCTGGGCATAGCTGCATAATTTCGATGCATAAAGTGCCTGGCGTACGTCTTCAATGAACTGATCCCGGTCCCCTTCAAACTTTTTGTCTGGTCCACTGAGAATTTTCGAAGCCCGGACGCGAGCGTCTTTCTGTGCGGACAGGCAGCGTGCATATACAGCTTCTGTAATCAGTGTGGTGGGAACACCCAGGTCCAGAGCATGCTGGCTCATCCACTTTCCGGTTCCCTTCTGCTTGGCGGTATCCAGGATTTCATCGACCAGGTACTCGCCTGTTTCTTCATCAATCACGGTGAAAATATCACGGGTGATTTCAATCAGATAGCTTTCGAGTTCACCCTGATTCCATTCATCGAACACTTTGTACAATTCCTGGTTAGTCAGTCCCAGTGCGTGTTTGAGAATGTAGTAGGATTCGCAGATCAGCTGCATGTCGCCGTACTCGATCCCGTTATGGACCATTTTGACATAGTGGCCTGCGCCAGCTTCACCGACCCATTCGCAGCAGGGAATATCGTTGTTTTCGCCTACTTTTGCGGAGATATCCTGCAGGATTGATTTCACGTGAGGCCAGCCGGCGGGAGATCCACCAGGCATGATGCTGGGGCCTTTGAGAGCGCCCTCTTCACCACCGGAGACACCGGTTCCGATAAACAGCAGACCAGCATCTTCGACTTCTTTTGTGCGTCGGTTGGTGTCATCGAAGTGAGTGTTTCCACCATCAATGATGATATCACCAGGGCTTAGCATGCCTTTCAAATCGTTAATGATGGAATCGACGGCAGGTCCTGCTTTGACCATCAGCATGATCTTGCGGGGGGCTGCGAGGTTATCGACCAGTTCTTTCAAGGTATGGTAACCGGTAATGTTCTGTTCGTCGGTTTTGCTGCTGACAAATTCGTCAGTGACACTGGTCGTCCGGTTAAAAACGCCTACTGAATAGCCATGATTGGCCATATTCAGTACCAGATTCTGTCCCATCACTGCCAGACCAACCAGGCCGATATCGTGTTTTGACATTATTAATTCTCGTTCACTTCTGATGTGTTGTGGTTAATAAATGAGATTCATTTCCGCTGTTCCCAGAGAAAACGACCAGGGAGCGATTATCGTTTCCAGGGAGGTAACTCAGGAAGATAACTGTCGAATTCCGCGATGATTTTCTGCTGGTATTCGCCGGCAAACTCGCCATTGAGGAACTTGTCACAGGCTTCACCGATGAAGCGTTCCCAGCTGGCTTCTTCTGCTCCGGGATTAATCGGATAGAATAAAGCGCCCACTGCTTCTGCTGCTTTCATGTCACCGGGAGCATCCCCGATCATTAAAACTTTGTCAGACTCGTATCCGCAGGCTTTGGCCTGTCCCAGTGTCTCTTTTTTGCTGCCCGCTTCCTGTCCGCAGATGGCATCCACGTACTGAGCGATGTCGTGTTCTTCCCACTCTTTGTTGAGTGCTTCGTTCGGAGTCGCAGAACAGACAATCATGTCGGCTACCGGATCCAGCTTGATGAGGCTCTCTCTGACGTTGGGATAGGGAGGCACATCGTGAACCATGTCGGCAATCATGTCATTGACAGCCAATGACCATTTCAATGCAAGTTCCAGATCAGGGTCTTTGGTCTTTTCTACTTCAGCGGTCAACGTGGGATTACCCAGTTTGGTTTCCCGTTGAATCCAGTCGCGGACTCCCTGTAGTTTAGGAATCTGCACATTGCGGGACAGGACTTCCGGTCGTTCTTCCAGCAGGTCTAATGCCAGGGTGTAGGAGATAAACCGGTTGGCGCCACGCCATTTGGAGTACAGGTTTGTGAACTCAGCTGCTTCACGGGCATATTTTGAAATGGGTTGCAGGCCAAAGTAATTGATGAAATTCGGAATGAAACACTCTTTGTGTTTAATTTCCATAGAATCAAAAGCACAACCATCTGAGTCAATGCCTATCAAAAACTCGCTTTTTTTCTCAAAGCTGGTGTCCAACGGATTATCCGACACAATCTTCTCCCGAATGTTTATTAAAAGTCTGATACAGTGATTCAATTCAGTTGACCGCCAGTTCAGCGATCAACACTTATGCTGACAGGCGTTCTAATTATCTGTCAGCCTGCGGTACATATTTCGGTAATTTCTGGTCTGAGAACAGCGGCTGTAATTGAGCCAGTCGCATACGGCCATTGATCATCGGAATACTGGGCCAGTCGTTGCCCACCAGTGGCTTACAGTATTTGACGAAATCGTCAGTGACATCCATCCCGTCAGCAGTAATCCAGTTCTTGGGGAAGGTGCGTTCGCTATTTGCTACTTCAGGTAATGGCACTTTGTCATATCGGATATTATAACCAGGACCTTCTGCCCGCAGGATCGTGGACATATAGCCCGACTCTCCTGCCGCAGCCAATAAGGCAGCTTTCTGCCCTGCTCCATAGGCTTCGTCCAGGTCGACAGTGGATGCATAGGCGATATTATGACGCTGGTCAGTACCTGGGATATTGGCCCGGGCTGCGCCTTTGACAGCCAGTCCACGCTGATTTAATTCATTGACGAGCAATTGGGCTACAGTCAGCTGGCTGGAGCTGAACTGGGTATGACCAAAGGAGTCCTTGGTTTCGCCGATATCACCCAGTGAAAGACCTTCGCTGACGACTACGATCAATCGACCATCTTTTTTGAGCTGGTCGTTGACCTGGGCATGAATTTGCTCAATGCTGACCGAGTTCTCTGCAAGATAAATCTGCATGGGGATTTTTCGTTGCGGGTCAGCCAGACGGGCAGCAGCGGGAATGAAGCCGATTTTCCGTCCCATGGCCTGCAGAACCAGAACCGGGTCAGCCGGGCAGCTACCACGGTTTTCTTCATTGGCCATCTGTACCATGCTCATCCAGTACCGGGCTGTACTGCCATAACCGGGAGTGTGGTCGATCAGTTTGAATTCGCTGTCTCCCACATCGTTATCGATGGTTTTGGGCACGCCGATTCCGACGATGTCTACGCCTCGTTCGGTTGCCATCTGGGCGACTTTATTCGCGGTATCCATTGAATCATTTCCGCCGATATAGCAGAAATATCCGATGTTATGGGCCTTAAAGACTTCCACGATGCGGTCAAAGTCTTCGTTTTGATGTTCTTTCAGCTTATAGCGACAGGTTCCCACAGAACCAGCGGCAGGTGTGACTCGTAACAGGGCAATTTCTTCTGGTGACTGACCACTTAAATTGAGAAGTTCTTCTTTGAGAACTCCTTCAATTCCATGCCAGCCCGCATAGATTGTGCCGATTTCCGGGAGATCCCGGGCTGTTTCGACCAACCCTCGCAGGCTGTTATTGATGACTGGTGAAGGACCACCAGACTGTGCCACAATCATGTTCTTAGGACTTGCCACGTTTTCTCCTCACTCTGTTGTTATATAGATGTTTTGTGACCCACGGGGGTACAGAACATATTCCTCTGTTACTTTGGGGCCCTTGTCTCTCTGTAATGAACCAGATCTGATTCCAGAACCGAGACCGGTATGTTACGAATCAATTCGGGCGAGTACGAACGCTTCCCACAAGGTCC
Source organism: Gimesia sp. (assembly GCF_048262075.1). Taxonomy (GTDB): domain Bacteria; phylum Planctomycetota; class Planctomycetia; order Planctomycetales; family Planctomycetaceae; genus Gimesia. The sequence continues at coordinate 642,077 of NZ_JBLXFK010000002.1, read as the reverse complement.
AGGGCGATTATTAGAAGGCTATTGTTGATAAGGTGTTACTTAGTAACTATTTATCGTTAACTTTTCATTGCCTGAGTCGGCAGAAAATAGCCTATGTTCAGTGTGGGCGGTTATGTTTTACAGACTCACAAAGACTTGTATCAACTCACTTAGTCGGGATATTACCCGATTTTGTGCTCTAATTCAAAGTATCGCCATGCTGCCAATGCAGAAAGTTCCGGGAAAGTTTGACTATGAAAGTTAAATAATTGACCGGGGTTGTTTATTTCTGCGGTGTCAACGTAATTTTGACCCCCTGCATTTTATAGTCCAGTTTAAAAGTGCTGAATAATGCATCAAAAAACTCCTGGGCATCTGCATCGACAACCGTAATATCGATCAGTTGCAGAAGGTCAATCTTTGCCTCGGCAAGTTCCTGTCTGTCATATTCGAACTCGATTCCCGACTGTTCCAGTTTCTGCATGATCGCCAGAACCGGAACTTTTTTCACCCGCAGTGTAAACTTTCTTCTGTTGAGTGGTACTGTGTTCCCCACGCCAGATCGCACAGGACGCGCCGCCCTTTGAGGATTCAAAAGTAGATCAATCTGGTCTTGAACGTCCATGGCAGCCTGAACGGACAGGAGTTTCCCATTGATGGTCAACTCTAAATCCGGAAACTGCTCTTTCAATCGGCTGGTGATCGAGTCGATCGATTTACCTCGTAACGAATACGTTTTTTGGATCAGAACTCTTTCCGGAACTGTTTCGAGTTGGATACTGGTAGCCTGCTCTACCCACTCATAAGTCAGATCAAATTGAATCAAGATCAGAGATAGCGATTCATTGGCATTCACAGAAACCATTGAAAAGTTTGACCAGAGATCGTGGGGAACCAGTCGTTCATTTTTGACCTTGATCTGATAAGTATTGGTGATGTTCTGCAGGATCTTCGCTGGAGTTTCCAGGTCCTGAAAGTGAAATGATTGATTTCTTGAAAGCTGAAATACTCGTGAATTGAGCTCTTTCTGTGAAGCAGCCAGCTCGCGAAGGGCATCTGATTTCAATTCAAGTAGTGTTTTCAATTTTGAGACTGCCGTATCCGGGCCAATAAAAACATTGCTGCCGACAATTATGATTCTGGCATTCGCCAGTTCTGCGATTTGAGCCAGCGCCTCTTCCAGTGTCTGATTCTGAAGATCAATTTTCAGCGGATGGGAAGGATCAATTCGACGATCCAGGATGACGGAGATGTTTTGCGTCTCCCTGATTCTCTGAATGATCGCCCGAATTCCGACGTTGGACCAGGAGGCTGAGAACGGTTGTGTCAGAGCCTGCCGGAAATTGCGCTCAGTTTTATAACGGGGTATTTCCCGATTGAGTAAAGCGGGGGATTCGCTTGGAGCTTGATAGGCGTATCCCCTCTGATTCGCTGTGTTTCTGAACGAAAACAGCATCATGCAGATAATTAGCCAGAACTTCAGGGATGTCAGTTTTCTCACAGATCGAGACTTTTCCGCTGGTCTGAATTTTTACAGTAAAGGCCGGATGAAAAACCGGAATCAGGTGCTGGAGTGTGACCGGGAACCATGATACCATATGGGTACGGTCCTTTCCTGTCATATTTTATCTATCCTTGATGTGATAGTCTAATGTAAAGAGAGTCAGTGTTTTATGCAGAAAATACAGGCAGTTGGCATCGATTTAGGAACTACGTATTCCTGTATTGCACACCTCAATGAGCATGGGGAACCGGTTACGATTCCCAATCAGGAAGGTGAACTGTCGACTCCCTCTGTTGCCATGTTCGATGGTGCGGAGGTTATTGTCGGCACAGAAGCGTTGCGGCATGCGATTGTGAATCCCCGGAATGTGGTCCAACATGCCAAGCGTTTTCTGGGAAAACCGAATTTTCGCTGGGAAATCGATGGACGGTATTTTACGCCGCGGGATATTTCGGCGTTTGTCTTGAAAAAGCTGCTGGCGGCAGCAGAAGAACGAATTGGTCCTGTCGAATCGGCCGTCATTACGGTGCCCGCTCAGTTCAGCGATCTGCAGCGACAGGAAACGATTGCCGCGGGAAAACAGGCGGGGCTGAAACAGGTCGATCTGATCAATGAACCAGTAGCAGCTGCATTGTGTTATGTGCTCGGATCAGAAGGAATGTGGTTTGCTGAACTGGCTGAAGAACAACGCATTCTCGTGTACGACCTGGGGGGCGGTACCTTCGATCTTTCGCTGGTAAAATATCAGAAGGATGAGGTCAATGTCATCGCCAGTGGGGGGGATTTGAAGCTGGGAGGGATTGACTGGAACAGCAGACTGCAGGCAACGATCGCCGAACAGTTTCTGGGTGAATTCGGCGTCAATCCTGCGAATGATCCGGAAAGCCTGCAGTACCTGGCGAATGAAGTGGAACAGGCAAAACGCAGCCTGACTGTCCGGCCCAAAACGACACTGGCCTGCCAGGTGGGCTCTCAGCGCAAAACGTATCAGATTACGCAGTCACAATTCGAACAACTTACCAAAGAACTCGTCGATCAGACCACCAGCATTACCAAAGCATTACTAAAAGATAACAGCATGGGCTGGGCTCATGTGGATGTCGTGCTGACAACGGGGGGCTCCTCCCGGATGCCGATGATTCGTGATGCCTTGAAACAAGCCAGTGGAACCACGCAGAATCTGTCCTTGCCTCCCGATCAGTCTATTGCGCATGGGGCTGCTTATTATTCCGGGATGCTGTTGAGCAACCGTGAATATGCAGAATCCATTCTGACCTCTGAAGCAGCCAGTCGTCTGGCGAAGATGAAACAACACAGTGTCAACGCCCGTTCTCTGGGATTTCTGGTTCGAGAGCAGTCCGGACAGCAACGTATCCCTCACTACATTTTGCCTGCTAACACCAAGCTTCCAGCATCGGTTAAGCATACCTATGGAACAGTCTCACCCAATCAGCGGCGCGTGCATCTGAAATTAATCGAGAGTGGTGCTTCTCAGGATGAACCTTTTGTGATTCTGGGAAATTGTGTGGTCGAGGGATTGCCTGCTGATTTACCCGTCGATTCAAAAATTGAAGTCTTAATGGAATACGATGCAGAGGCCCGGGTACATGTTTCCGCCAGGGACTGTACAAGCGGAAAAGAAGCGAAAATAGAAATTACCCGCGAACAGAATCTGGTGCAGCAGGCTCTGGATGGTGCAACCCAGGAAGACCCAGCATCTCAGTCTCTCGTGGCGGCCTCAGAGCCTCTTTTACTGGACGATATTCTGGATCAGGCCGAATCCATCAATCAGCCGCAGCAAACGAGGCCCGTTCCAGAGCAGCAGCCTGAATCCCCACAACCAAAGCCGACTACCAGGGGGCTGGACAGTTCTGAACGACCGATAGCGCTGTGTAACCAGTGTGGCGAACCACAACTGGGGCCACCCGCCGCCGATTGTTCTACTCCTGAAAAACACGCGAAGGGAGCTCTGTCCTCACGACAGCCTCGTACCCAGAAAAAAAAGAGAAACCAGCAGACGTCTAAGCGAGGAGCACAGAATTCTTCACAGTCTGCTCGTAAACAAAAAACAGGCTCTCGGCGATCTGTATCAAAACCACCTGCGGGAAAAAATCAGACGCAGTCGAAGCCAGCCAGTCAACTGGATGCTGCGGAGAATGAATTCTGGGATCTGCTTGAGGATGCCTGAAACTGGTCTGGTTCCCGTCGTCAATGAATCCCGAACTCAATCAACAACTTAGGATGCAAGAACTCAGATGAAAATTGAACGGATTGAATTGTATCATGTGGCAATGCCACTGATTTACCCGTGGCGGACCGCATATGGCGAAGATTCAGCCATCCATTCTGTCCTGTGCCGTATGATCAGTGGGTCGGTGGAAGGCTGGGGAGAAAGTACGCCGCTGGCCGCTCCCTGCTACAGTCCAGAATGGGCCGGTGGTGTGTTTCATACCGTCTCTGAATGGCTGGCGCCGGCCGTGATCGGTCAGAATTTTGAAAGTGGGGATGCCCTACAGGAAACGCTGTCACTCTACAAAGGTAATTCGTTTGCCAAGGCTGCTCTGGATAATGCCTGGTGGAGCCTGCACAGCCGCATTTCAGGTATTCCTCTGCATACTGCATTAGGAGCGACACGAGACGAAGTTCCCGTAGGTGCCGACTTCGGAGTCATGGATCATCTGGATGATTTAATCGAAGCCGTGGGTACTGCGGTTGCAGAAAAATTTCCCCGTATCAAACTTAAATTTCGACCGGGCTGGGATATCCCCATGCTGAAAGCGGTGAGAACAGCTTTTCCTGACGACACATTTCACATTGACTGTAACAGCGGCTATCGTCTGAGTGATGCTGCCCTGTTCCAGGCGATTGACGAATTTCAGCTGGCGATGATAGAGCAGCCACTGCAGCATGATGATCTCACAGATCACCGCGGGTTGCAGAAACTGATTCGCACCCCTGTCTGTCTTGATGAGAGTATTACCAATCCTCTGCGTGCCCGGCAGGCGGTGGATTTAAACAGTGCCCAGTATATCAATGTAAAACCCGGGCGTGTTGGTGGGCTGACGAATGCCGTCAAAATTCACGATCTGTGTCAACAGGCAGGCATTCCCTGCTGGGTGGGAGGCATGCTGGAAAGTGCAACCGGTGCCTCACATTGTGCGGCTCTGGCGATGTTGGATAATTTCACTTATCCGGCTGATATTTTCCCCAGTGAAAAGTATTACCATGAAGATCTTGCCCAGGTTCCTTTATCACTGTCAGTAACGAAAGAGGGGGTTCCGGGGGTGAAAGCATTTCCGGAATTACCGGATCCTGATCTTGATCGATTACAGTCACTGACCATTCAGAAAAAGTCGATCAGTTCCTGAAAGATACTTTTTCATGATTTGTTATCAAGTGTTCATTGTGAGGTTTCGGTCTTTGATTCGAATGCAGCCGAAAATCAGGAAAACTTTCAATAAAAGGATCTTATTGGGGAATAACCTGTATTGTTTCAGTATCTTTCTACTTAGAGAGTCAGGTTATGTCATTATCGAATCCTAACAATTCAGATGAACTGACAAAACTGGTTGATGAGTATTATCAACTACTGTTTCGTTATGCGTATCGTTTGTCGGGTGAAAGAACTAGTGCCGAAGATCTTACGCAGCAGACTTATTTGATCGCCCAGAAAAAATTGTCTCAACTGCGTGATCCGAAGCTGGCGCGGTCGTGGCTGTGTACGATCTTGAGAAACCTGTTTCTGAAAAAAGTGGCACAAAAGAACAGTGCCGTTTCTTTAGGTCTGACATTTGATCTGGCTTCTGAAGAAACGGCAACGCCGGAGCTGACATCTCAAGAGTTACAGAAAGCCCTGGATGAACTGTCCGACGAATTCCGGGTTCCTTTATTGATGTACTATTTTGAAGAGCGATCCTATAAAGAAATATCCTCGGAATTATCCATTCCAGTCGGAACTGTGATGAGCCGGTTGTCGCGAGCAAAGTCGTTTTTGCAGGGACGGTTTTCAGAGCCATTACAAGATGTCACAGCGATTCACTCGTAGAAATTACACAGGAAATTGGCTTCATCATGAATACGTCAGAACCATCAAGGTCATCAGGCTTTCCTGAATCAGAAAATACTGATTCAGGTCATAACGCTGCTGATCCGGTTTTTGACGCACAACTGAAACGTGTCCTGTGCGATGTTAAAGTTCCGGATGGACTGCGGGACAGGTTACTCCTGTCTCTTGCTGACCATGAATCTGCTGCGACTGCCAATGATCTGCGGATGATCGTTCCCCGCAGACGTTTTTTACATCATCCGACGCTACTGGCGGGGCTATCAGCCTGTCTGGTTTTCGCGGCTATTCTGACCTACTTCTGGGCTGCACAAGGACCTGTCATTGATTTAGCCCGCTTCGGTCCCGAGCTCAACCTGGACAGTCGTCTGCTGCCTGAGTTCGATCAGCATTTTACATCTCATCTGCCTGCAGAAGGGGGCTGGAACTCCCGCGGGCAATTAACCATCTACAACAAGACCTATGGTGTCACTGCAGGAACTACCGGATCACAAGATGCCGCTGCTCGATTTTTTCGACTCCGTATCGGAAATAGCCGGTCTGTTTTTGGCGCGCTATTGCAGATTCCCGCCTCACAGGTCTCTCCCCTGCCCACTGCTACCTCTTTCGATCCCGGTCAGGTTGAATATTCCCAGTTGAATAAAGGGAACTTTGCGACTGTCAGATGGATCGAAAATGATCAGGTTTATGTGTGTATTGTTTTCGGTGGCGCGCGGGAGCTGGAAGCTTTAGGACGTGCCCTGCAATCCACTTCCGCTTGAAATCAGAACCCTGACCGGCTCTACTGATAGAGAGTTGTCTTTACTGGTCTGATACAAATCATTTTTTCCATAGGGGGCTGTCATGCGCGTTCTACTTCAATGTTGTCTGATGATGATGGGGGTTTGTATGTTCTCTGAGGTTCCCTGTGAAGCGGGAAGTTATGTTTACATCTCTCTGGGGGGAGAGAAAAAAATTGCCATCTATCAGCTGAATGAAGAGACGGGAGCTCTGACCCATTTGGAAGACGTTTCTCTTGAAGGAGGCCCCGGCTGTCTGGAAGTCGATCCACAAAAGAAATATCTGTTTGCCTCCGTCCGGACCGCATCGAAATTTATGAGTTTCTCCATGGATCCGCAAACCGGAAAGTTGAAACTCATTTCCAGTATCCCGGCGGGGGGCAACGCAGCTTATATCGCGACTGATAAGTCAGGCGGATATCTATTCTCGGCGTATTATGGCGAAGGAAAAGTGGCCGTCCATCGCCTGGGAAAACAGGGAGAGATTCTGGAAGAAATTCTGCAGACCATTCCAACCGAGAAAAATGCACATGCGATTTTACCAGACCAGAAAAATCAGTTTGTGTTTGTTCCTCACACCGGCCCGAATGCGATCTATCAGTTTCTCTGGGACGAAAAACAGGGAGTTTTAAAAGCAAATTCTCCCCCCAAGCTCTCGGCTGCTGACGATCTGGAGCCCCGCCATCTGGCGGTATCGCAGGATAATCGTTTTCTCTATTTTGATAATGAAAAAGGAAGTTCTGTTACTGCTTACAAACTGGATCCTGAGGCAGGAACTCTAACCGCCTTTCAGACCGTTTCGACGTTACCCGATGATTTTAATGGTAAAAACACCTGTGCTGATATCGAACTGTCACCATCGGGTGAATATTTATATGCCTCAAATCGGGGGCATAACAGTATTGCCTGTTTTGCCGTCGATCAGAAAACCGGGCGGTTGAAGTCGATCGGTCAGGCTGCTACGGAAGATACGCCGCGCTCTTTCAATATCGATCCGACGGGCCGATTCCTGTATGCCGCAGGACAGAAAAATGGCAAGCTGGCTGCATATAAGATCTCGCCTGAAAATGGGACTCTGGAAAGATTTGCGACGTATGAAGTGGGGAAATCTCCCTCCTGGGTGGAGATTGTAAAGTTTCCCTGATCCGCAAAATTGCCTCAAAAACGAAACGTACTTTCAGGTTTAGAGGGAAATCGTTCAGTGCGATTGCAGAGTGAGTCGATGAACTTCAATGGATGGATTCATTGGTAGAGTTCGTCTGTGCGCAGCGTTTGTAGCGCTACGTTTACTATTCATCGACTTCTTCTGTTCCCGTGAAGAGAGAGGCTCATCATGCGCTTTTCTATTTTCTCTTTGATTCTGACTCAACTCTTCTTTGCCGCTGTCTATGGTCAGGAACAGACACCGCTTCAGATCAGCTCAGACCATATTTCAGCTGACTCTCATAAAAACTCCATTAATATTACCAAGGTCCCATCGACAAATGCTTCCGGTCCAGCATATCAGCGTATGTCTGTCAGTCAGAAACTGATTCAGCAAAGAGCGTTTTTGCAGGCACAGCAGCGAATGCATCGAATCAGCGCCCGTAAAGCAATGGGAATCACACCTGGCAGACCAACTGTATATGTGAATGTCAGTCCGTTGCCAAATTACTATCAAATCATGCAACAGTCAGGATGGTTCTCTTACAATCCGTATTACTACGATGGCTACTGGTACGGCCCCATGTACTGATATTTGATCGATTGAGTTCGGATCAGTCCTTAGGCGGAAGCGACTGTGCAAACTTCACTGCCTGATTGATCCAGTATTTGAGATCTTCCGTACTTTCATAACCAGCCTGCTCCACATAGATCATGCTTTTGAGCGGCTTGCCTGTGAAATCCATTTCTTTTGTATCTGGTTCTTGCAGTGCTTTCTGAGCATTTTTCTCTCCCAGTCTCAACATCAGTCTGTCCCGGGTTACGCCGCAGCACATATTACCGTGCAGCATAAAGCAAATTCCGCCAAACATTTTCCGTTCAGAAAAGCCTTTGCGGCGTTTCATCAGCAGGCGAACTCTTTGTGCCAGATCTTCATTGAATGCCATTCGAATCTCCAAACCGAATTTTTCTCTCAGCGACTTTCTTTTTTGTAATAAACTGAACAAACTGGAAGTGGTCAGGATTCTGATATATGAAAGTGTATCTGTTTCTGCAGAGAAAGTGAAAGTAAGGGGACGGGAATGTTATTATTTCGATTTCTGGTATTGGTCTGTCTGGTGGGTACTGGATTTCTCATTGAATCAGTTGTTGCGCAGCAGGAGAGTGTTAAAACGGTAGAAACACAGCAGTCAACCAAACCGACTCCGTTTCATTCCCTGAGCCGCCCCGGTCTGGAAAATGTTTTTCAGCTAGATCAACAGTTTTATTCAGGTAGCGGGCCCCATGGGGAATTGAGTTTCAAGACTCTCAAAAAGATGGGGATCAAAACCATCGTCAGTGTAGATGGAACGGCACCCGATCTGGAACATGCCAGAAAAGCTGGTATGAAATATATTCATATCCCAATTGGCTATGATGGTGTTTCCGAAGACGCTGGTCTGGCATTTGCGCGTGTCGCGCGGGATCTGAAGGGGCCGGTTTATATCCACTGTCATCATGGAAAACATCGCGGGCCCACCGCAGCAGCTGTTGTCGGAATTTGTCGAGGCAGTCTGGATCAGAAAAGTGCCCAGCAGTTTCTAGCACAGGCAGGGACGAGCAAAGATTATTCCGGGCTCTGGAGAGATGTGAAAAACTTTAAGGTACCGGGTTCGAATGTCATTCTACCCGAACTGGTGGAATCAGCAAAAGTCCCCCCGATGGTATCCGCGATGGTTCACATCAGCCAGGAGTTCGAATTGTCAGATCAGTTACAGCAGAACAAGCCCGGGGATCGTAAGGAGAGACTACGGGTATTAGTCCTGCTCCGCGAGGAGTTACACGAAACAGCACGCAAGTATTCTAATGATTATGATGAGATGTTTAAACAATGGCTGACAGAATCGGAGCAACAGGTGAAGAAACTGGAAGTGGCAGTTCAACAGGGAGATCAACGGGCATTCACAACGGGCATGAAAAACTTAAAGACTCAATGCAAACGCTGCCACAAAACTTATCGAGACTGACCTTGCTTTCCCTGCCGGTCAATCGATTTCTTTCCAGATGAGCTCTACTTTCAGGCCTTTGTTGTTTCCTGCAGGTTCAGTCGAAAGCTTCATTTCAAAGTCATTTTCGTCTTGACCCACATGTGCCAAAGCACGGGGAGCAAACTGAAAACGTAGTTCTGTATCTATCTGTTTTGTGAGAGTAGCCGGGTCGGTCTGGTTCGGACTTTCCAGTCTTATGTAGTAGTGGTAGACAGCCGTTGGTTGCTTCCGAATCCATTCATTCAGGGAGATACGCATTCGGTTCTTTTTGACCTCGCCCTGCAGTGGAGTCCAGGACTGCTGGTTATACGAAATGGAAATGCGTGGCAGTATCTCTGTCGAAGTTAATTCGAGGTCGATCTCCCCTGCCAGTAACACGTAAGGCCAGTTCAACAGCCATTCTCGCTGGTTGGTTGCAGTCTGTTTGAGTTCACGCAGGTCCCGAATCTTTCGCTTGAGAACACCATGCCCTGCCCGGGGAGGTTGACGGGAGATGGATTTGGCTTTCTGATGGACACGGTCGGGGTTTGAGTAGCGGAATTCAACATAATCCAGTGGTTCCAGTATCGGTAAAGCGCTGGTATCTTTAATCCGCGGTTGTCGTTCATTTACCCGGTTATCTGAAGTGGAAGTATACAATTTCGCAACCAGTTCAGAAGGGCTGCCTAGCGGGTCCGTGGGCGTTTTGGTGATGATCTGAGGCTGTTCTGCCAGTTCTTCGACCCCCGCGATTTCGCCCCGTCGATTACGATAAAAGACCTGGTGATCCGGGTCGAACATATGCCAGCGACCGTCATAAAATGTTTCAGCAACAACATGCCCTGACAGGCCCCAGACGCGACTCTGCAAACCGGCTTTTCTGGCGAGAACCATGAAGTTGGTCGCACAATCATCACAAAATCCATAGCCATATACATTCAGGAATTTGACGGGATCATGCAGTTCATCTCCCTGCTCTGCCGGATCGAAATGATAGCGCCAGTCGACGAGGAACTTCCAGATGGCGATCGATTTCTCTTCTGCGTTCATCTCAGGCTTAAGAATACTGGCCAGCATTGCTGACTGACTGGAAAGGTCAGGAGCTCCTTTACGTTTCCAGGCAGGCGTGATTCGGGATTTTGAATCAAGGTTCTGCCAGATCATTTTGAGTGGTTGAGATTCTTTGTGAGGATTGACCGGGACCGTGATTTCCGAGATTGATTCTGTCAAAACGAATGAGGTTGATTTTTGCAGATATGATTCGGTACTGACCAGTTCATATTTTCTTCCGTTGGTTCTGGGGTCAGATGAATCGCTGGTTGAGAAATAGAGTGTACCGGGAGTCCAATGGCTATAGTGCCCTCCGCCCTGCTCTCTGATCCGGCTGTGAAGGGCATGAGGGAATGGAAGAGGTTTTCCGTTTTCCAGAAGTACACAACGGGATTCAGAATTTTTGTCAGCGTCTCTAGGGATCGATAGGCGTGTACTATAGGCGACTCCCTGTTCATGCGTGATGTCGTTCGGGTGGATCAGTTCTGTAACCACATTTGATTTCTGCTCTGACTCGGCCTGGAGGATGCGCTGCTCAGCCTGTATCTGTACAGGCTGGATAACAGTTCCACACAAGAGTAAAAGGTAATTCAACCTCAACGAAAACTTTAAACTTTGCATGATGATACCAGGTCAGAAGTCTAAAAGAATTAAGCAGAGAAAATCAGCAGAAAAAGGTATTAAGTTGTTGAGAATCATAGCAGGGCTGGGTGATAATGCACTCTCATTATCACTTAATTTCAGGTAGGTCTATGCGAATTATTTCCACATCATTATGGCTCTGTCTTATGATGGCAGTCTGCCCTGTCTGCAGAATCCAGGCGGAAGACGATGTCACTCGAAAGCGTTCAGAGCCAGCGAGTATTAACTCTTCCTGGGACGATCTGCTTGACGGGATTGACACTCCCGAGGATTGGGTTGAACATAAAAAGGTGCTCAAAAAACGTTATCTGAACCTGATTCGTGATCAGTTCAAGCCCGAAAAACCAGATCTGCAAATTCAGTTTCATGATACGGTGATCGTGGATGGTGTCTATCGCCGACAATTGATCAGCTATCAGGTGGAAGAGGATGAACGGGCTCATGCCTACCTGGGGGTCCCTTTGTACTTAAGAGGTCCTGCTCCGGCGATCGTTGCTTTGCATGGGACTTATAAACAGGGAAAAGCACGGGCGGCGGGCCTGATCGAGAATCCGGATAAAGCTTATCTGGATCATTTATGTCGACGCGGGTATGTGGTGATTGCTCCTGATCATTTTGTCGCCGGCCACCGCATTCCTGAAGCGGGACCTTACGACACCGAAGCATTTTACAAAAAGCATCCCGAGTGGACTGCTGTGGGGAAATTTACCTACGAGCATTCAATTGCCATCGATGTACTACAGACGCTAAAAGAAGTGAAACCCGATAAAATTGGTGTATTGGGACATTCTCTGGGCGGGCATGGATCGATGTTTCTCGCTGCTTATGATGATCGTGTTCAGGCCGCAGCTGGAAACTGCAGTGCTTCTTTTTTCCGCCAGAATGCCAGAGTGGAGGCCTGGTCCCGCGATCACTGGTATATTTATTTTAAACACATTCGTCCTGACCTGTTGAAGGGTGATCTACCTCCGATAGACTTCCATGAGATCATGGCTTTGACTGCACCAAGAGCTTTTCTGGACCTGTCCGGACTGAATGATGGAGATCCTCTGACCCAACGCCAGCGGGTGCTGATGTTACTCAAGGTAATGGATGTGTATGAGTTGGAAAAAGCTCCGCAGAACTTCGCTTTTTATGTGCATGGAAAAGGTCACTCTGTCGCGCATGAATCGCGGGAGCTGATGTATGGCTGGATGGATACGCATCTGAAGCCACCCGCAACGACAAAAACAAAACTGGTGACCCCCTGAAAGAGATGGAAAGCGGAATTAGATGGAGCTGATTATTATCAGGCATGGAAAAGCGGAGCATGCTGGCGTTGTACCCGGAGGTGATTCTGCCAGACGGTTGACCGAACATGGCAGTTATCAGTTTCGAAAGGTGGCGCAATGGATGGTCGAGCATCAGAGTTGCCCTGACTTGATTCTGCACAGTCCGCTGGTAAGAACCACTCAAACCGCACAGATCCTGCAGGAAGTCGCGGAGTTGGATGACGACTTCTGCCATCCTCAGGACTGGCTTGGTTTCGGATTGAATCTGGAGAAACTGATTTCGTTCGTCAGTAAAAAAACGTATGAACGGGTCGCCGTCGTTGCGCACATGCCTGATGTCGCGCGGTGTACTTCGGAACTGATAGGTGGTGGCTACATCACATTCAAGCCTGGTAACACTGCGTGCATACAATTTGATTCAGTCATCAGATCAGGCCAGGGAAGTTTGAAATGGCATCTGAGTGCGCCCCTGTTTTAAAACTTCACTTAATTCGAATCTTGCTTGCCTGATCATACGGAAGCAAGAGTTGTTCGATTCACGGCTAAACAAATAAAGAATTTTACTGTGAGAACAGTTCCAGCACCCGTGCATCAGTCAGACTGTCAGCTATGATCTGAGCCGAACTGAAATCACCGTAGTTACTGTATTCGTGTGGAATCGAGACCACATACGCGCCTGCCCCGACTCCCGACTTTGTACCTGTTTCACTGTCCTCAAGAACGAGCATCCGCTCTGGAGTGACCCCCATTTTTTGGGCGGCTGTCAGATAGATTTCCGGATGAGGCTTGCCGTGTGTCACATCTTCCGCGGTCAGGCTGATAGGAAATCGATGAGTGAGGTCGAACTGGACAAGCAGAGTTTCCAGATAAGGCCGGGGAGAAGACGTCGCGACACACTTGGGGATGTCCAGCTCTTCCAGATAATCCAGCAGTTCAAATAAGCCTTTCATGGGCTTTAGATGTTCCTGGAGTAACGAACGGAAGATTTCCTGACTTTCCAGCCAGAGTTCATGTGGATCTTCTGGTTTTTCCAGATGGCTGGAGAGATGTTCGAAACCCTCCAGAGCCCGGCGGCCCATCATGCCCCGCAGTATATCAGGAGTCATGGTTTTTCCACGTCGTTGCAGGAGGGCGTCACCGGATAGAAAAAACACGTGCTCGGTGTTAAACATTAGTCCATCCAGGTCAAAGGCGACCGCCTGAATGGGAAGGTTATCTGACATGAGTAAACTCTTTATCATAAAACTGTAACTGGTTAAGCGACTCTGTGGTGTAGGTTAGTCGTTCTGCCCAGTGGGTTCAATCGAACGGCTCAGACTGTGTCCCGTTTTACTGTAGCATCTGCAAGGCTGTTTAGCCCGAGTATATTAGATTGAGAGACGCGATACTTAAATGTGATGCGTTCTAGAATGCCGGTTTCTGCCCGCGATAGCTGAGGTCCAGCAGTTCCATGGGATGCGCGACCCAGAGTGGTTGATGGGACTGACGGAGTTTGGAATCAATCTGCAGTGTGCAGCCGACATTTCCGCTGATGACAATTTCTGCTCCTGTCTCCAGAATGTTGTTCAGCTTGCGTTTGCCCAGTTGGTCTGCCATTTCCGGTTGTGTCAGGTTATAGCTGCCTGCAGCGCCACAGCAAATGGTGGATTCTTTGAGGGGGATCAGATTGAGTCCCGGAATCAATTCGAGGAGTTTCCGAGGCTGATTTTGAACTTTCTGAGCATGAACCAGATGGCAGGCATCATGGTAAGTCGCGCGAAAGGGGATTTCTCCCTGGGGGGCAATCGGACCCAGTTCAAACAGAAACTCGGAGACATCCTTGAATTTTGATGCCAGTTGTTTCAACTGTTCTTTGTGTTCAGCGGAAACTCCTTCAATTTCTTCTGCGATATGGCCGTAATCTTTCAGCATGGCACCACAGCCGGCGACATTGACGATAATGGCGTCGATGTCATCCAGTTCAAATGCAGACAGATTTTGAAATGCGAACTCCAAAGCAGCCTGATCTGCTCCACTGTGATAGTGGATCGCTCCGCAGCAGGCCTGTGTTTTGGGGATCACAACTTCGCAGCCATTGGCCTGCAGGACGCGAACCGTGGCCCGATTCACATGGCTGTACATCGCTTCTGAGACACAGCCAGTAAAAAATGCAACCCGGGCCCGCTGGGTTCCCTGGGCTGGCAGAACTTCCGGCAGATCCGGTTCAGCCGGCTTAAGGCGTGGCAGCAGATCATTCATGCGCTTCAGTTTGTCCGGAAGTAGGCTGGTGAGTTTCAGCGCATTCATCAGTTTGTCGATTCGTAGAGCCTGCATGACGCGTGCCGGCAATAACGTCATACGAATCCGATTGGGGTAAGGAAACAGCCGATAGAGAATCCAGCGGTGGAACCAGTCGTGTTGAGCCCCTTTACCCTTTCGAGCATCCATTTTCTGAATGTCGACGCGAAAGGGCTCGATCAGGCGACCGTACTGCACTCCGGACGGGCAGGCAGTTTCACAACTGCGACAGTCCAGGCAGAGATCCAGGTGACCGCGCACTGCGTCAGACAGTTCAACCCGCTGGTCGACAACCGCCCGCATCAGGTAAATACGTCCACGCGGGCTGTCGTTCTCATTTCCCGTTTCCAGGTAGGTGGGACAGGCTGCGGTACACAAACCACAGTGAATACAGTCCAGAAATTTCTCGTAAGGGATTTCAGAACCGGGAATTTCTGTCGGATCTTGAGGGGCGTCGACGGGTTGAGAAAAAGAACTTCCAGGTTTCATATGTTAACTCGTATGCGAGATGCTGTTAGTCAAAGTAGATTACGTATTATTCAATTCTAATTTTCAACCAGTTCATAAAACCGTTGAGAATTCAGCACATGTTCGGGATCTAAGGCGTTTTTAAATTGTTGCATCAGATCCCAGCCTGCGGGAGGGGAACAGAACAGGGGCAGTGACTGGGACCATTCTGACTCACACTGGTAGATATTCAAATAACCTGTTTTCGGATCAATGGTTGTTTTCAACTGATTGAATATCTGCTGGACGTCATCCAGGGAACTGGCGGAGTCGGGTAAATGCCCGAAGACGATTCCATCTGCAGCATGCGCCTGTACCGCAATATTCAGTTGAGTCGCCATTTCAATAAATTTCATCATCTGCGAAGGCAGCAGAATTGCTTTAAGGGTCACAGGATCATCAGACGACGTCTGATATTCAGTGAATGCATTATAGAGCCGTGTGGCTTCTTCGGCCTCCACGGTCTGGACACCGAGCGGGGAGTACTGATTCCATTCAGAGACAATGTGGTTTGCTTGCCAGGTAACCTCATTTTCAGGCCCTTCATAACAGACACACAAAATATGATGATCTGCTGGCAGTTCCAGGCGGGCTTCCGCCGCAATTTGCCTCGCTGCTTTGGCGTTACAATATTCCACGGCGATCGGACGTGTGCCCGATGTCACGATTGCTTCCAGCGCCTGATCAACCGTCTGACAGGAATCAAACTGAAACCAGACCATGGACATCGTCTGTGGCTTGGGTCTCAGGTTGAGTGAAACCTGGCTGATGACAGCGAGTGTGCCCAGTGATCCGACCAGCATTTTTCCCAGATCGTATCCAGCGACGTTTTTCACCACGCGACCCCCCGATTTGAACAGGTTTCCCCTGCCATCTATTGCAGAAATCCCGATGACATAATCTCGAATCGTTCCATAAGAAAACCGTTTGGGACCACTGGTGTTTGTGGCAATCACTCCACCGATTGTCGCCCGGTTGGACTGCGGGATATCGAGGGGAAGTCGTTGCCCTTCCGCTGAAATTATTTTATTCAGATCATCAACTCGCATTCCAGCTTCGACAGTAATCGTTAAATCTTTAACAGGATAATCGACCACTCGATTGAGCTGTGAGGTACAGAGCTGGATACCAGTCTGGCTGGCGGGACAGCAGACAGCCAGCGAAGTTCGTCCACCGACAGGAAACAGCTGCCTGTGGTTGACAGCAGCATTTTCAGTCATGAAACGGCTTAATTCCGTTTGAGAAGCGGGAACAAATTCTTCCTGCGAGCCGGCTTGGAGCGGAGACATAGTTTTACTTTCAGGAGCCTTATTGAATAAAGATGGATTGCAGATGAGTCATGTGATCGGTCTGTGATGCATCAGTGTGGTGCGCGTCTGGCCGGATGCGCCTGGGCCACTTTTGGTGAATTATCTGAAGCGTGTGGAGGGAGCACCTTATCTCGACTGCAGATCTGTCGCGGGTTAAAAATATTTCTGACTTTTTCCATTGTGGCCAGATCGACTTCGTTGAAAATGCGGCTCATGAAATTAATTTTTTCCACACCAATGCCATGTTCGCCGGTGACGCTACCACCCAGTTCAAGACACTTTTCCAGAATTTCTTCGCTGGCTTCAAGCACCAGTTGGATCTGTTTCTGATCGCGTTCATCAAACAGCAGGATCGGATGCACGTTTCCATCTCCGGCGTGAAAGACATTGACAATTCTTAAACCATATTTTTCACTGGTCTGTTCTATAAATTCCAGGATTTCCGGGAGACGTGTCCGGGGGACAACACCATCCTGGGTACAGTAGCTCGGGCTGAGTCGACCGATGGCTCCAAAGGCCTGTTTGCGGCTTTTCCAGATCAGCATGCGTTCTTCCGGAGTGTCAGCACGCTGAATCTCGCGGACGTTATTCTTATTGCAGATTTCCAGGATTTTTGAGACTTCTGCATCTAAAGCGACTTCCAGCCCATCGACTTCTATCAGTAACACTGCGCCCGCATCCAGTGGGAAACCGAAATGAAAGGCTTCTTCCACCGCCTGAATAATGCCGTGGTCCATCATTTCCAGAGCGGAGGGAATAATTCCATCTGCGATCATTTCAGAGATCGCCCGGGTGGCATCTCCGATCGTCTGAAAGACAGCCAGCATCGTACGATGGGCTTCCGGGTCGCGTGTCAGTCGGACAATCGCTTTGGTACAAATTCCGAAGGTACCTTCGTTGCCGACATACACACCATGCAAGTCATAACCGGGAACCTCCGCGGTGGGACCGCCCAGTTCGACAATGGATCCATCAGGCAGGACTGCTTCCAGTCCCAGTACATGATTGGTGGTGACACCGTACTTTAGGGTGTGAGGACCTCCCGAGTTGGTAGCAATGTTTCCGCCAATGGTACAGGAACCCTGGCTGGAAGGGTCAGGCGCATAGTGATAACCGGTTCCCTTCAGGGCATTGGTCAGATGCAGGTTGACCATACCTGGTTCCACGATGGCATATCGGTCTCTGAGGTTCAGTTCCAGGATCTGTTTCATGCGGGTCAGCACGATCATAACGCCTCCCCCGATAGGCAAACAACCGCCTGAGAGGCTGGTTCCGGCACCACGGGCCAGGAAAGGGACGTTGAACTCGTTACAAAGCTTGACGGTTGCTGAAACCTGTTCGGTCGTGGTGGGAAAGACGACAATATCCGGTGCAGATTTATCCACGATGTACCCGTCACATTCGTAAACAAGTAGTTCATCTGCATTATACAGGATACCGTTTTTTCCTACGATTCCGGTTAATTTTTGAATCAGAATTGAGAACGGTCGGCTTCCTGCCTCCAGCTTCTCTAATGCAGGAGCTGACAGGTTGATGGTCTGGCTGGTGTCGTCAACCATTGTCGGGGGTAGCTTTCAATAAGGTTGAAAGGAAATAGTTAAGGTATTTAATAGATCTATTTTAAATCAAAGTCAGCTCAGGAATCAATTCTCTGCCTGCTGCTTCATTCAATTCAAGAGGTTTAAATGCTGTATTCGCGGCCGAAAAAACAAAATCCGTCGATTCCGCAGAAAAAGTCATTTCTGATTGACCCAGATGGGGCTGGACCAGGCCATCTCGCCATTCGACTGAATCACGCGGACATAGTACCAGTCATCCTGGTTGCCATCACTCTGATCTGTGAATTTGAATTCCGTATTCCATTGATTATGGAATACAAGCCGATGCAGCATGGCTGATTCCCAGGGAAATGGTCGGGTAAACAGCATTTCATTGCTCACCACCAGGTCAGAGAATTTCTGCGTCAGCTGACATTTGCTGGGCTGCTCACAGGAAACCGAAATCTGCGTGTCCGCATTTCCCTGAATCCGCATGACGATTGCCTTCTGGGACCAGTCATCGACTTGTTGTTTGAGCGCGGTGAACGACTGGACTTTCAATTGGTGGGCTGTCTGCTCCAGGATGCGATCTCGGCGGAATTCATCCAGTGGTCCGGTGGTAAAACAGGTCTGAATCTGCTGGATCTCACCTCCTTCAACATCGACATTGAAATTCCAGTCAGCCGTGCCCCCCCAACCCAATGCCGGCCAGGGACCCCAGCCATATTCGAAACGCAGGACAATCGGTTTCTTCCAGGGATTGGCTCCATTAGATTGATCAACAGGGAAATCGCGATGAATGACTCGTCCGTTTTTCAGGACTTCCACGCGATCAATTTCATCCCAGCCCTGCACTTTAACTTTCAGTTCCCGTTCATCGGTAAAGGGAAGTTCCTGTCCCATTATCTGGTCATTGAGATAGAAGTCGAGTTCGATACGATCTCCGGATACCGCATAGGTGCGGCGATTGCGTAAACCGTCGAATAACGCATCGCGGGACAGCTCTGTTGCTTTGATGGCAGCAAGACCTTCGCGGTAACCGCCCGGGTATCCCAGGTGATCGTCTGTGCTGGCAACCACACCCAGTCGATAACCTTGATTCAGATAATACTGAAACGTGTGTTTGGTCCAACGTCCACCTTCCGTGTGTCTTTTGTAGGGAAAGGGAGCCCGGTCATGCTCGGCGCAACCCCATTCGGAATGGATTTCCAGGACAGGTGAAACATCGGCTGCCAGTTTGGTTGCGTCAAATCCACGGTGGCCCAGACGATTGGCAGGATGGTGGGGAATCATCAGGCAGCCCCGCTGTCGGGCAAATGCCTGGAGTTCGACGAGGTCTTCGATCAGTTCGTAGTCGCCCTGCAGATCCGGAAACAGAATATGGTAATCCCCTTCTGCGGTGCCGTGTCGTTCATAGCCAAGAATGGTGACGAATTCCCCTGGTGAATCGAAGTCCTTTGCCAGTTGAACCACTTCCGGCCAGCGGGCGCGGGCAATATGAAATCCGTTTTTCCATTTGTGCGTAATTTTACCATCGTAATCGACGATATCCGGCCAGTAGGAATGGGGGGTAAAAGCATAGAAATCGAGATGGTTCCGCGCTATATCGAAAGAGCGGTCGAGTGATCCCAGTGCGTAACCTACGTGGTTGTGATTATGCAAATCGCCGAAGTAATTTTGATAGTCGGTTGTCATTGGATTCTGGCAGTTCTGAAAGAGAGGATTTCTTTGTGGAGCTGCTGTCTTGCCCCTGTGTGTTATCTCTGAACAGACTTTAGATTATCTCAAGCGTTCCTGCCCCTTTCCAGGTAACACCAGAAGTTCGTATTGCGTTCAATTCATTCATTCAGGTCAGCGACTCCAGGAGAGCCATTTATTGAAAATACTTTTAATCAATGGACTGAGCCGCGTGCGATTGTATTGATCGCCAATTTTTCGGATGGCATCTGCCTGCGTGGGATAGGGGTGAATCACGCTGGCCAGTTGCTTTAATCCCATGCCGGATTTCATAGCGACCGAGATTTCTGAAATCAGGTCGCCTGCATGACTGGCCACAATAGTGGCACCCAATATTTTATCAGTTCCCTGTTTTACATGAATTTTCACAAAGCCAGCTGTTTCACCATCCAGAAGGGCGCGGTCGACGTCTTTCAATTCCTGAACGAAAGTTTGTATGCGAATGTTTTTTTTGCCCGCGTCATGTTCATACAGCCCGACGTGTGCAATTTCAGGATCCGTGTACGTACACCAGGGAATCAGTAACTGACTGGCTTTGCTTCGGCCTTTGAACAAGGCATTTCCAATCACAATGCGCGCCTGGAAATCGGCTGTATGTGTAAACTGATAACGCGAACAGATATCACCGGCTGCATAAATGGCAGGGTTAGAAGTTTGCAGGAAATCATTAACCGTAATGCCATACCGTTCGTTATATTTCACGCCTGCCTGTTCCAGGTTTAAGCCATTTACATTGGGAGCACGACCTGTGGAGACGAGGATTTCATCGACGATGATTTCCGTCAGAGTTCCTTGCGTGTCGATCTGAATCTGCTTGCCGGTTTCGGTTCGGGAGACTTGTGTCGTGGATGCGTTAAGCAGAATCTTAACGCCATCCTGTTCCAGTTGATGCTGAATAATCTGCGCAGCATCACGGTCTTCCCTAGGGAGAATCTGCGATTGAGATTGAATCAGAGTTACTTCTGATCCGAAGCGGGCGAATGTTTGCGCTAATTCACATCCGATGGGCCCTGCTCCCAAAACGGCGAGTCTGTTCGGCAGTTTGGTTAATGAAAATATGGTTTCATTGGTGAGGAAGCCGGTTTCTTTGAGACCTATGATTTCCGGAACCGCCGCCCGGGCACCTGTAGTAATCACTGCTTTTTTGAAATGAAGTTGCCGTTGATCTACCTCGATGGTTGTTTCGTTGAGGAATTGCGCAGCGCCAATAAATACATCCACACCCAGTTCTTTGAAACGTTGTGCTGAGTCGTGTTGGCTGATATCAGCCCGCAGTTTCCGCATGCGTTCCATTACCTGGGGAAAGTGGACTGTTACTGAATGGGGATCGACTTGAATGCCCAGCTCGTTTGATTTCGTGACAGCATGCATTGCCCGGGCAGATTTGATAATTGCTTTGGAAGGAACACAGCCTGTGTTCAAGCAGTCGCCTCCCATCAGGTGTCGTTCGATTAACGCGACTTTTGCACCGAGCCCTGCTGCACCGGCTGCGGTGACCAGACCAGCCGTACCAGCGCCAATCACGACCAGATTATATCTACCGTCCGGTTGTGGATTGATCCAGTCTGGCGGGTGGACTCGATTCACCAGTTGTTGATTATATTCATCGGGGGGATCAATCTGAATCGTTTTGGTCATGTTGATCTCTTGCGATTGTGTGCTGCTCAGGGCTGTGTCTGAAGGTGTGTTACTATTTTCTTTACGAGCAGAGGAAAGGTTCCCAACAAAATAAATGCGATAATCAGCTGCGGGGATAAAATTCCGCTGGCACCCTGTTTAGACAGTTCCTGTAATGTGGGAACACTTGTGCCAGCGTAGACATAAACGGCGGTCCCGGCAAGCATTCCCAGCTGGCTTACCCACCAGAAAGTCCAGACACGAATGGTCGTGAGTCCCATTAACAGGTTGAGCAGAAAAAAAGGAACCGCTACGACCAGTCGTAACGTAAAGAGATAGAAGGCCCCCTCTTTTTCAAACTGTCGATTGAAGCTTGCAAAGCGATCGCTGTAGCGACTTTGAATGGCCGAGCGAAAAAGATAGCGACTGGTTAAGAATGCCAGGGTGGCGCCGGCCGTGGATGCGAAACTGACGAGCAGCAGACCTTTCCAGAACCCAAAAAACCAACCGTAGGATAAGGTTAACGGGACTGCCCCCGGGAGGGAGAGCCCGGTGATTCCGGTATAAATCAGAAACGCGATCAGGTAAATCGCAAGGGGATATCGTTCGGCAAAATTCTGCCATTGATGTTCTCGGGTCGCCAGGTATTCGAGCGTCAAGACATCGCGATACTGGAAATAGACGAGACTGATGATTCCAACCAGAACGATCAAAAGGGTGACACGCAGGTAAGTTGCAGTCTGTCGCTGGTCGGGTTTGATCGTAGTCTGAGGTGGCTGTGAGTCACCAGCATTATTAACGTGTGACTGCGAATCGGAATTGGCACGGTCCACCAGTGATATCCTGTTCTAGAATGCATCACATTTTAGCATAGCGTCGTTTGTACGATTTTATTCGGTGCTAATACTCCTGCTGACCTTATAGCAAAAAGGACGCACTTCCTAAAGGTGCTCGCAGTTTAATGATTTGCTGTCTTGGCGGACCAGACTCTAGCGGTTTTAGAGGATGGCGCGGATCTTTTCCAGAAATTCGCTGTTGCTCGGGAATTTTTTGAGGGTACTGCTGAGTTGTTCCATGGCTTCAACCGGATTCAGGGAAATCAGGCTGCGACGGAGCAATGTGACGCCTTCCAGAACTTCGGGAGCAAGGATTTTTTCCTCACGACGAGTTCCGGAGAGCGTGATATCAATCGCAGGAAAGATACGGCGGTCGGACAGTTCCCTGCTGAGAACCATTTCCATGTTGCCGGTTCCTTTGAACTCCTGAAAGATCACTTCATCCATACGGCTACCCGTATCAATCAAAGCGGTTCCCAGTACGGTCAAAGATCCACCCTCATCAAATCGACGGGCGGTTCCGAACATCTTTTTGGGAATATCCATGGCTTTCACATCCAGGCCACCACTCATGGTACGTCCGGTGTTACCCACCCACTTGTTGAAGGCACGTGCTGTTCGTGTGATGCTGTCCAGAAGAATGAAGGCGTCTTCGCCTGCTTCAGCCAGTCGCTTACCTCGTTCGAAAATCAACTGGCTGGTACGAACATGGCTTTCGACATCACGGTCCATCGAAGAAGAAATAACTTCTCCTTTAATCGAGCGTTGCATTTCGGTTACTTCTTCGGGACGCTCGTCGATCAGCAGTACCATCAGACGGATTTCAGGATGATTCGTACTGACTGCTTCAGCGATATCCTGCAGCAGCATTGTTTTACCGGTTCGAGGCGGAGCCACAACCAGTGCACGCTGGCCTTTGCCGATGGGGGTCAGCATATCCATGATTCGCATTGTGATGGGCATCGGGCCTGTTTCCAGTTTGATCTGTTCAAACGGATTAATCGGAGTCAGCTCATCGAAAGATTTGATTTGCATGTATTCTTCGATAGTTCGGCCATCAATCGTCTCGATGGATTTGAGCCGTGGGCCCTGGCCGCGAGTGCCGGGACCTACTTCACCGCGAATCAGAATGCCTTCGCGCAGGTTATGTTTTTCGATCAGAGAACTGGAAACAAAGGCGTCTGAATCCTGTGCCTTGTAGTTGGATTTTGGATCTCTGATAAAGCCATAGGCTTTGGGGTGCAATTCCAGTACCCCTTCAATGGTTCCTGAAATGTTTTCATCGACAGGCGTATTGGAGCGTGGTCTGCGGTTTTGCGTTCTGTTGCCTCCCGCATTACCGCCTGATCGCGAACGGTTTCCGCCGCGGTTGTTGGAGTTGGCACGTCCTCGGTTGCCTCCCCCCTGGTTTTGGCCACCTTGCCCCTGTCGTCCTGGTCCCTGGCTGGTCGTGCCGTCTGATTTTCTTCTGCGTCTTCTTCTGCGACGATTGCCTCCGGTTTTGTCGGATGACTGCTCTCCGTCTGATCGGTTTGTGTTATTGTCGCCTGTGGATTCAGAAGAGGTGTCAGACATGCTTGCGGGTTCTCTTTCAGGTTCTGCATCGCTCGGGGATGAATGAGATTTTTCGAACATCTCGAGGTTTTCTTCGGCCTTACGATGGTACTCATCCTGCAGGGCGTCGGTCTCACTTTTCTCAGAAGTGTCCTCCGTCGCGCGTTCTACTTTTTTTCGTGGTTTTGTCGTTTTACGACGTGCAGGTTTGGGTTTGTCTGAAGTTTCAGAACTTTTAGCGGCCATACAGAAGCACCAGATGTTTATAAAATTGTTACGAAATAATTAGAGACACAACTACGGCATGAACGATTAACGAAGTGACAGGCAAATACTTCAAGCCTGAATCATTGGCAGCAGAGAGACTGCAATGATACTTGAATGCTGCTGGCATACTTCTGAACGTGCCGACTCTTAATCCAGAGAAAAGCAGATCAATGCCAGTTGAATAATACTGGCGTAATCCTGATCTCTTGAAGAAGACTCACACAGTGGAATAACTCGCCCGTCTATGGACTCGACCATCTTGGCCTGAATATTCCAACTCTTAGGACAATCGCTTTTGAAACAGTAAAGAGATTTAGCCCAGGCATTGAGAACAGATTGCTTTGACAAGCTTGTTGACGAATGCCTCTTACAGGGTGATCGTCTTGCCGATATCCTTTCAGGCAAAAAATATAATGGTCAAAAACTGTTACTAGAATTCAATCGTTTCTATGAGGTTCCGTCAACCGATAAATGGTTGCTAATAAGGAACTTTTAAATGTTTTACTAACTCGTCCTGGAATCAGTTTTCACTCAGTTGTCGGCGCTGAATAGCGATGAAACGGCGAAAAGATATCGTTGGCTTTCTGGTGTCATTTCAACAAAACAGAAACAACAGACAGAGTCCCTTCCGAGGATAATGTTTTTAGCCAGTGAACTGGTCTGGTAGTTTTGCAACTGGTTCAGATACGTTAATAATATCCTTCAGCGCGAATATGAAAGAACAATTACTTTCAAGAAACAGGCGACCGCCCAGAAATAATCAGGGGTGGTGCCGATGAAGACTAAAGCCCCGCCGGAAACGACTCACATACTTAAAAAGCCAATTGGGTAATCAGTGATTTCTTTATACTGATTGGTGGGTTATTGATCTCAAAAAGCGGGGGGAGATCTTCATTGAAAAACGGCTTTCCTGAGATGTCTTAGTTATTAGTGTTTATCAAAACTATCTCATAGCGTCAATACTAATCGCATCGCCAGCTCGTTCTAGTCCTAATCTTAACTTATACTCAGGCAAAGTCAATTCACTATCCTGTTTCTATCGGATGTTTTGTTCAGGAGCACTTTAAGGACTTGTCATTTAACAAGATATTTCCGGAATTTCTTCTGTTTCAAGAACGGATTTGAGTTCCCATTCAGGGTTCAAGATCAGGGGGCAAACCGGACGGATAGGCTTGCTGTATGAAATCTTCGATACGTTGGACACGGTTTCCGGGATCAGGATGGGTACTGAATATTTCCGGCTGCCTGCCGGGCCCCGCAGCGCGTTTCAGGATATCCATGACTGCAATCATTGCGTAGGGATCGTACCCGGCCAGGACCATGAGTTTGATGCCCCAGCGGTCAGATTCGAGTTCATCATCGCGGCCATATTTCATATTCACCATCGAACCAATCATTGCCGCCATCCGGGCACTGCTGACGTCTCCTCCCGCGACTCCCGCTGCGCCTGCCAAGCCTTGTGTGAGTTCCTGTTTTGCCATCTGTTGTGCGCCATGTCGAGACAGGACATGTCCAATTTCGTGTCCGAGTACGCCAGCCAGTTGTCCTTCTGTTTCCAGTTGATTGTACAAGGCAGCGGTGATAAAGATTTGCCCTCCCGGCAAGGCAAACGCATTGATCACCTGATTATCTTTCAGCAGATGGAAATTAAAGCGATAGGGGTTATGACGCCCCTCTTTTTTCAAAGCGTTATTAAAACTTTCAAGCAGGCGGCGACCAACACGTTCCACATATTCCTGGGCCTGTTGGTCCGGGTGTTCTCCGTGATGTTGTTGCAGAATAGCAGGCAGCGCCTGCAGCCCCAGCGCGATTTCCTGCTGTTCTGTTAAGGCAACCCGCTGATTTTCACCCGTGATTTCGTTGACATCTGACTTCATCAGATAAGAAATGAAACTGAACAGCGCGATGCCGACCGCGATGATGAGTCGCATTTTAAACGAAGAGTTCTGAGAACCGTGTGAGGTTCTGATATACCGTGTCATCTTTTCTAATTATCCTGAAAGCTTCCGATCAGAACAGCGGTTTCAGTTGTTTCTGAAGGAACGGGGGTGATCATCAAGGCTCTGAATGTAACGCCAAATAGCCTTGAACTGCAGGTCAGCATTCCCATCCAGTATATCGGTAATTTTAGTCGTTTTCCCGTCTGCGGAAAGGCGGGGCATTTTTGTCGAGATATCATATCGAGGTGGATCGAGGACAAACCGTCGATAGTAGTCATCGTCGAGTCGTTCTCTGATGTGCACGAAATTGATTCCCGGCGCAATTTTCGTTTTTTCATCGCCGGTTGGCAAGTTGTCTCCGATGCCATGGCACTGGCGGCAGTCGAGGGCCTTTTTCGAAGTCAACTGGTTGCCCAGCTGAATTTGCATTTCTGACTGGGAGTGGTCAGACTTTGAGCTCGCGGTTGATTCTGGGGCGGACATTCCATGCTCGGCTGCCATGCCTCGAGCCAGTAGTGCTGCATGCGCAGGAAAGGCGGGCATCCGGGATTTCAGCCAGGGACGGGGCCGCCAGGCGAGCTGTCCGCCAATAAACATTTTGGACCAGTAGGGTTTCAGTTTTTCACCCGCCCATGTCAGGCTCGGCAAGGGCTCCGGAGGTAATCCCGACTCCCCTTCTTCGACTACAATCAAAGCACGAGGACTGGAAGCGGAATCTCGGGTGTGACACGCGGAACAGTTTAACTGCTGAAACCACCGGGCAGAAGTTTCAGTATCGTTTCGCCTGAACAGGGAGTCTGATTCGGTTTTTAAAACAACCTGAATAGCAGATCGTTGTTCTGGACTCAATGTGAAGTCTGGAACAGAAGCAGGCCGCTGATCTGTTTCGGCCAGACATCCCGTTGAGAGTGAATGTGAGCTAATGGGAACTGTCTGGAATTCAGTAGCAAGCATTGGTGATTCCTGAGGTGAATAGTGACATTGAACACATCTCAACGTTTCATACAGTATCTTACCCCGGTTGGCCGAACCAGCGGGTGGAATCATTGCGTTCTGAATTTTTCCTTTGGAATTTTCGATCAAATAAGTTGAGAGGCCCGCTGCTTCCCCGTGGGACAATTTGAAATCAGGCATGCGGCTCCACTGGTGATGCTCATGGGGTGATTTCAGGAAACGTACCAACTGAGAAGCGGTGAATTTACGTTTGATGAATGCGAGTGAGTGCCGTTGATATTCATCTGGTTCCTCGGCGACAGAAAAGTGATGGCAGTTAATGCACCCCAGAACTTCGTACGACTTTGCTCCTGCAGCCAGTAACTTCGCAGAATTGGATTCTGATGCATCATATTGTGTATTTAGATAGTCGGTTTCGGGTTTCTGAGCCTGGGACACAAACCAGGCAGTTAAATCAGCTGCTTTCTGTATGGTCATCTTCTCAGTGGGATCACCCAGGATGGATGGCATACTGGAATGTGCTCGTAAAGTTTGTGGATTTAGCAGCCAGTGAAATAACCAGCGCTTGGTCACTCGCGTCCCGATATTTTTCAAATCTGGCGCAGACTGCGATAATTCAGGCATCACGGAACTCTCTGAAAGCAACTTCTCTGCCTGCAACCGGGAAAGCGAAAATGAAACGTCTTCCCCTGGCGTTGTATGGCAGGCCAGGCATTGAAACCGTGCAAGCAGTTCACGTCCATGGCGGAACTGCTGTCGTTCCAGTAACTGGCTGTCATTACCTGCATGGCTCAGAAGTTGAGGCATGATTGGTTCGGTTGCAAAATTCTCCCCTTTCCAGAGTAATCGTAACCGGGCACGTCCGTCAGTCTGGCTCTGATAGACCAGTTGCAACTGATTATATCCTTTTTTTAAATGTACGGTCACAGGATCAGACTGTTTGAAGTCAGCACCGGTTACCTGAATCAACTGTTTTTGATTGACCTTTAAACGGGCAGATCCCGATCCCTCCAGGCTCAACTCGTATTCACCGGGAATGGGGACGCGCAGATAGCTTTCGGCAGTGGCAGAAAAGCGGCCCGGTTTCAGAAAGGGTGTGGCTGGTTCAGCAGGGGCTACAGACAATGTCAGCAGGCGACCGCTACGTGCATCAGTCACGCTGGAATCGGCTGACTGATTCTGTTGAAACCGCCAGAGAACCCCCGGTTTTAACTGTTGTACCTGTGTTGGCGTCAGGAGCTCATTTTTTTGACGACGTGTCAAAGTGGATTCTTCCATTTTGCGGGAGGAAACCGAATTGATCGTATGGTAATAAGTCTGTTTTAATTTTTCGCCAGATTGACTGGTCAACTGCCAGGTGATTCCCATCTGCATTACGGGAATGACTTGTCGCATTTCAAGGAAGACCGTGCGTTGGTCCGGCAGGAGTGTCGCTGAAAGTACTTCAACTTCGTCTCGTCCTTCCGTCCGGGGGGCGGTGATACGATATTCGGGCGAACCATAGTTTTGCGACCAGAGGTAG
The DNA here is from genome assembly GCF_048262075.1 of Gimesia sp. Lineage (GTDB taxonomy): Bacteria > Planctomycetota > Planctomycetia > Planctomycetales > Planctomycetaceae > Gimesia. The sequence continues at coordinate 613,581 of NZ_JBLXFK010000002.1, read as the reverse complement.
TTCCATTGTTCAATGGCGTAGTTGTCCGGGTTTTCGGCAGTTCTGCGATCCAGTGGATTGGTAAAGGTCAGTGCAATTCCATTCTGCATCGTTCTGACAGCGACAGGCAGGTGAACCGGTTTTCCAGTATAACGCACGCGTTGCAGGCAACCGTCGTGGACCGCATTCGTCACCCAGCCTCTTAGTCCACTGACATAAAGCTGGCCGTCGTCGGAGCTGAATCGCCCCCGCATGATCCCTGATTCAAACTCCAGCGGCAACGTAAGCGTTCCTCCCTGTGACTGGCCCTTGATGACTTCCCGGAGCGTCAGCAGTAGTTTACTTTGACCGTAAGACAGGTGAAGTAACTGATTTTTCAGGGGCCCCCATTCCTGACTGGTGACCCAGACCTGTCCGCCGCTGGAGTTATCCTGCAGTCGGGGGATCCAGCACAACGGGGGATCATATCCCAACGGTCTGTCCGGCGTGATCTGTGGACCACCAAAGCCGTAGTAGGCTCCCTGCTTCACTTCCGTGATATTGGAAGCCGGGGTCCAGTTCCCTTCCTGCGGGGATGCGGTGATAATATTGCCAGGACCCATCCCCATGCCATTGGGATTGCGGAAGCCGGTTGCGATTTGACTCAGGCGTCTGCCATTCCGGCTGATTCGCATGACCCCTTGCTGCGCATGCATGAAATAAAAGTTCCCGAAAGTGTCGGTTTCAAGACAAGTCACATAGTCATGTCCTCCTACTGATGTTGGGATCTGATTGTTGAAGCACTCATAGAAATCGGCTTCTCCGTCCAGGTTCTGGTCATGCAGGATTGTGATTTGATCGCGACCCAGAACGTGAATCTTGTTATTCACCACTTTCAATCCCAATGGCTGAAACAGCCCTGTGGCGAAGCGCTTCCACTTCAATTCGCTGAGGTCAGCGTCGACGCCGCTGACCAGCCAGACATCGCCGTGCACGGTTGAAACCGCCAGGTCGCCATTTTCCAGAAAGTCATGACCGCTGATAAAGAAGAGCGCGCGGTATGGGTTTTCGTGGGGAATTGTCAGAGTGTCTATCACATAAGGGGCCTCCTGCTGGCTAAGAACACCTTTCGTGGTGAGTGTTTCGGTCCAGCGTGGCGGTCCTGGAATCAGTTGAGTCTGCAGTGATTCTGGTACTGAGAGATTGGGAGCGTCGTAGGCCGTATTTGTTTTACCGTCCGGGCTGATCTGGTAATAGATGAGAAATCTCTGTGTGGTGTTACGGGGGGGAATCACAAAACTGGCGGTCCCCTGCTCTTTGTCAGCGCTGATGTGGGAATGGATTCCTTTCCCGCCGATGCAGCCAATCAAAACCGGTTTGTCCGAGTTTGTCGTGATCATTCGATGGGGATGATTTTCTACAGATTCCACCTCACTGGCAGCAGCAACAATCAGATTTAGTTCTTCTTGTCCAGCACCGATTTCAAAGGCACGTGTAAAACAGGACTTTTCTGGAGAAGACTCAAACCCGGGAGATTCAAATACAGTTGTTTCACCAATACGGTATTCCAGAGTACCCCGATTTCGATTCACATGAGAACCAACGAACTGACAGGGTTGTTTCCAGCCGGGCCCCTCGATAGAGGAAAAATGTATCTGTCCGACTGGTGATGGTGCGCGGATCAAACCAAAGCGTTCCGGGGAAGGTTTGAGAAATCCGTTAGACCAGATGCCCCGCACTTTGCCGTGTGCAGTGTCATAACAGATTGTTGATTCCTGGTTTTTTCCAACGCGGATCGAGAGCCCTTTTTTGACAGGGCCTGTTGGCAGAGGAACGGTGCAGGCCAGCCAGGTGCCAATTTCCGTCTGTTGCCAGCGATTATCGTTAGTATCTTCCATCGGCTGATTGAACCCGACCGATTCCTTACCCCAATGGTCTCGCGTTTTTTCAGGGGCAGCAGTTTCAACGCGAACTGAATTTTGTGGAGTAGATCGATCGGAGATTTTTATTTTATCAGGTAATTCAAAGGAGAGCAGGAAGAGTGTGTTGTCATCTCGTTTCAATGGAGCTGTGGGAATGGCTGTGAAATCGCGCGTGCCTTTGGAGACGCGAAAGTCATCCAGCAAGCCGTCACAGCCAAGCTTTTTTTCCACGAGCCGACCGAATGCGAGATTTCGTTCTGCTGGTTTAGATGCTTTACGCTGCGGAAGTTTGGAATCAAGTGCCTGTTTGCCGTCGACGTATAGTCGCAAGCGATCATCTTCCAGAATCATGGCAACATAATGCCATTTTTGATCGCAAATATTCATATTTGTTTTAAATTCCCCACCCTGCCCGGGCAGATAAACGCTGAAAAATCCACTCTTGGCGTAAGAATACATTTCCCAATGTGCTGCCGAGTTTTTGGGGTCACAGGCGAGCAGGATATTGAATCCTGTTTGACTGTTTAGCTTAACCCAACCCTCTGCATTTAAGGGGCGGTGGTTTAACATACCAGCGGGCGTTTTTGTCAGAACGGCTCCGACTTTTGCATTGAGCGCCTTTCCCCATTTTCCCGGAACGAGTGTGTCTTGCTGCGCGGGCTTTCTCTCTGCCGCTGGTGGAGCTTCCATTTCGTGAATGGGCCGCTGGGCGGCCCAGGCGGTGGCGCGGCGCAGGATTTCAGTGGCGGCAAAGGAGTCATAGGTTTTTTCGCTATGCCCGAGCAGCGTCTGGAAAATACGACCTTTACCATAGTGATAGGTCCAGGCCAGTGGTTCATTATTTTTCGTCACTTTGGATCTGGCTGTGATGAGAGGCTCAACAGGTTCTGTGCCGTCCTGACGAAAATAGAGTTCGTCGGTGACCGGAAAATTCTGCAGATTTCGGGTGAGTGGATGTGTGTCGTCTGTAATCTGGACGGTGAATTCTCCGAAGGCGTCATGGCCGCTTTTCTTATTCCCCGTGCCTTGATGATTCCAGACACGGCGGACAATTTTACGATACTCGGGCCAGTCAGACTCTCCTGCCTGGGGGAGTGAGAAATGAAAGGCACCATTGGCGAAATGGATTAAGATTAGTCCTCCGCCCTCTTGCAGATAATTCATGAACGCGGTGCGGGATGTCTGACTCAGCGGTGTGCCATCGTGCCAGTTGGTATAGTTCTGAATGATGACCTGGTAGTCCTGTAGATTTTTCTTCGACAGATCTTCGATGTCATTGGTGACTTCTACTTTAACCCGCGGGTCTCGCTCCAGTTGTTGCTTAAGCACGGGAGTAGTTTTTTTCCAGTTATGCCAGGCGTGCGCCTCGTTGCCCGAGAATAGTAATACTCGAATGGGTTGAGTATCGATTAACGCGGGCTCGGTTCCCTGTACGCCAGCCAGGGCAGTACTGATTTCTTGATGAGTGTAGTAGCGGGTTTCCACGCCGTTTTGGGGGATTTCGATCCCTGCGGTCCAGGCAATCGCATTCAGGATGAATTTTCGAAAGGCAGGGTTTTGCCAGTTATCATAAAAGTGCCCGCAGGTCGTGCCAAAGCCGCGTCCCCCCTGGCTGCGTTCTTTAGCCCAGGCAACAATATTTCCGTTTTCAGGGCGTCCTTTGAGATCAGAGACTTCCAGTAACGTGGTCAGTTGCTGATCTGCGGGCTGGAAGCGGATGTTGTAATAAAACTCCTCGCGAAGCTCAAACGGTTCGATCCCCCGGCAGATCGGGTGTTCGGGCTTAGGGAGTGTTACCGGAGCTTTGAGTGTTTTGATCGCTGAATACCACTTGCGTTTTCCATTCTCTTCCCAGTCGAAATAGCCGCCGGACCAGTTCTGAATCTGTTTGGCATACTGGTCGGGGGCGAATGTGGAGAAATGAAATGTCAGAAAGCCACAGCCCCGGTCAATCTGCTGCTGGATCTGTTTCAGATGTGCTGCATTGGCAAAGTGAGGCGCTTCCGCAAATTTCTCGCCGTCTCTGCCATCCGAGATAACCATGATGGTGTCGGCGTCATTCAGCGTCTCCGGATTTTCCGGCCAGCCATCCAGATGATATTCGACCTGGACTTTGTTTCGAATATTGGAATTATCGAGCATGACCTTGAGCAGTTTGACCGACCAGGGATAATCATGAATCCCGTTTCCCACCGGTCCATGACTTTTAGGACCTGCAATCAGGACAATTTTATGCCGCTCAACAGGTTGTTTTCGGGAAGACTCTGCTGACTGAAGCGTATTCGCCGACAAACAGAGACAGAACAGGAGACCGATTAAATATCGCAAAATCATGTGACCTCTGGATCTCAATTATTCAGGGAACGAATGAGGTTCTTCTGACATGAACACTTTCGTCAAGTGAAATTCTCAATAAGATATCTTACCGATGCGAGTGAGAAAATACTTCCAGCCGATTGGAAAAAATGAAATTCCTGCAGGTTGAATTCTTTTCCGGACTGGCTGCTACAATCATTGGATTCGCAATTGCGACGAGTCCCTCCATCGTTCATGATGGATAAATTGTATCAACCGACTACCATCTTATAAATCCTCACCATTCATCTGGAAGTTGACATGTATCTCAAAAGTGCGCTCGCCCTGCTGTTGGCAATTGTCCTGTTACTTACTTTGCCTGACTTGCAGGCTGTCGAAAAACAACAGGCTGCCAAACCAAATATTCTAGTGATTCTTTGTGATGATCTGGGTTATGGGGATCTGGCCTGTTATGGTCATCCCGTGATCAAAACGCCTCATCTGGATCAGTTGGCTTCCGAGGGGATGCGTCTGACAGACTGTTACGCCAGTGCCCCCGTCTGTTCCCCGTCGCGGGCCGGTTTGTTGACAGGCCGGACTCCCAATCGTCTGGGCGTGTATGACTGGATCCCTGAAGGTCATCCGATGCATCTGAAGCGGGATGAAGTTACAGTGGCGCAATTGCTGCAGCAGGCAGGTTATGATACGGCTCATGTGGGAAAGTGGCATTGCAATGGCCTGTTTAATTCCAAAGAGCAACCCCAGCCGGGCGATCATGGTTTTCGTCACTGGTTCAGCACCCAGAATAATGCCCTGCCTACACATGAGAACCCCAATAATTTTGTGCGGAACGGGAAGCCCCTGGGAGAAATTGAAGGGTTTTCCTGTCAGATTGTTGCCGATGAAGGAATCCGCTGGTTAAATGACTGGCGTGACAATGAAAAGCCGTTCTTTCTGCATGTCTGCTTTCATGAGCCACACGAACGGGTGGCCTCTCCCCCTGAACTGGTAGAAAAATATCTAGACAAAAGTTTGTATGAAGATCAGGCTCAGTACTTTGCGAATGTCGCGAACATGGACCGCGCCGTCGGAAAGCTGTTGAAAAAACTAGATGAAATGAATGTCGCCGACAATACGCTGGTATTCTTCACATCCGATAATGGACCCGAGACATTAAATCGCTATGGGAAAGGCTCACGACGCTCCTGGGGATCGCCGGGTGTGCTACGTGGTATGAAACTGCATATTTATGAAGGAGGGATTCGCGTGCCGGGGATTGTCCGCTGGCCAGGGAAAATCAAGGCAGGTCAGGACGTCGCAACACCTGTCAGCAGTGTTGATCTGCTGCCGACCTTCTGCGAAATCGCAGGTGTCGCAGTGCCTGATCAGCGACCGCTGGATGGTGCCAGTCTGCTACCCCTGTTTGCCGGGAACAAGATTGAGCGAACGACGCCTCTGTTCTGGAATTACTATCGTGCTTACAGTACGCCGCGTGTGGCGATGCGCGAGGGAGACTGGAAAGTCGTGGCTCACTGGAGCGGTCCGGAAGGCATCATCCCCCTGGGAGGGAACGTCAATTCGGTCTCTCAGGAGTTCATCAAGAATGCGAAGCTGACAAAGTTTGAGTTGTATAACCTCAAAGACGATATCGGTGAGCAGCATAACCTGGCCTGGCAGGAGCAGAAGCAACTGGTTGCGCTCAAGAAAAAGCTGGTGAAGAAGTATGCGGCTGTTCAGAAAGAAGGACCCGTGTGGGATACCAGCGAATACGATCAGCGGCGGAAAAAAACGTTGATAAAAAAATCTGCAAAATAAACGTTCTCTCTTTCAGGTTCATACTCAGTCCTGCTCAATTGGAGGGAAATCGATTTCCCGGTCGAATCCCTATTCTCAACAGTCAGGGCGACTGTTAAAGTGAAACCCCGCAGTCAAATTGTCCTACCTGTTTTCATTGAAATTGATCTGGTATCGCCATGTCTTATTTACGTGTTTTCTGCCTGTTGTCTGTTTTCTGCCTGCAGGCTCTGCCCCAAACTGTTGAAGCACAAGCTGTTCGCAATGTTGGTTTTGAGCCGACCGCATTTGCGCTGACAGGGGCTCGTGTGGTCACTCAGCCGGGAACTGCCCTGGAGAATGGGACGGTTTTGATACGCGATGGATTAATTGAAGCTGTCGGGGTGGATCTGAAGATTCCAGTGGATGCAGAGGTGATCGACTGCACGGGGTTCGTGATTTACCCGGGTTTTATTGATGCTGCTTCCAGCGAGTTACTCAATAAAGAGATCAAAGCCCCCCAGCCGAGTGAGCGAAAAGTCGATTTTGGACGCTATGCCCTGGCGGCGACGCGCCCTGATAATCGAAATTATCTCAGCCCGGAATTTCTGGCGAATGAAGCCGTCGTTCGCAAAAAGAACAGTTTCGAAAAATACCAGAAGGCCGGTTTCACAACGGTGCATCTGCTTCCCCAGGGAAAAATCGCCAGTGGCCAGGGGACGCTGCTTTCAACCAGTGAGCTACCGGTCAGGGAAGCGACGCTTGACAAATCGACGATGAGTGCTTTTCGCCTGTATGCGCCACACGGTAATGTTTATCCCACCACGCTGATGGGGGCACTCGCGCATTTACGTCAGACCTTTTTAGATACACAGCATTACGAACAGCATTGGAATCTGTACGAGGAACAAAGTGCCTTCGTCAAACGTCCTCCGACCGATCCTGCTTACGCAGAGTTGAAGAAGGTCCTGCATGGCAATAAAACTCCCGTGTTTACCGCTGACTCACGGGACGAAATTTTCAGGACGCTCGATTTCTGTGCTGAATTTGATCTAAAGCCGGTGATCTATGGGGGCGAAGAAGCATACCTGTGTCTGGATCGCCTGAAAAAGGAATCGAGTGGCTTGATCATCCGCTTGAACATCTCCGAAAAGCCCGAAGTAAAAGAACCGCAGGATGGTAAGAAGCTGACGACCAAGTTTGCTGATCCGGTGCGCGTCCAGCAGGAAAAACTCCGCATCTGGAAAGAAAAGATCCAGGGACTGAGTCGGCTGGCAGAAAGTGGTTTACCGATCGCTGTCTCTTCTGAATCGATGAAAAAACATGTGGAAGATCTTCTGCCCCAATTGCGGATCGCGGTAAAAGAAGGTCTGTCAGCAGATCAGGCTTTGCGTTTTCTGACCTTGGATGCGGCGGCTCTACTGGACATGAAGTCTCGCCTGGGAACAATTGAAGCGGGTAAGCTGGCACATGTGACGGTGATGTCCGGCCCCTGGGAAGAGGGGGAAACCAAAGTACGCTATCTGTTTGTGGATGGTCTCAAGCTGGATTTCGAAGAAAAGAAAAAAGATGACGAAGAGGACAAGCCGGAATCCAAGGCAAAAGATAAAACCAGACCTGTGACTGTTGATTTAGCCGGTGAATGGGGCGTCGAAATTCAGTCGGCTCAGGGCAAGGTCATTGGTCAGCTGCAACTCGCGCAGGAAAAGACTTCGTTGCGGGGTACGTTTTCGAGTGAAAAAGGCGACGGAAAAGTCACTTCCGGGAAAGTTGAAAAAGCACAGTTCGAATTCACTGTGGCTATTGGTGCCGGAGAACATTCCATTGAGTTACAGTTTAAAGGTGAATTGGGGAAAGAGTTGAAGCCGGAATCGCTTTCCGGAAAACTGAAATCGGCTTTCGGGACGGAAACAAAGTGGTCGGCGGTTCGCAAAGTGAAAACGAGCGAACCGGTCGTTGAGAATCCCATTCAGCTCTCCCTGGAGGGAATGGACGACGGTGATGATTTGCTGGCCGATTCCGACAACGAAATTCTGGTGGCAGAAAAACCGGTTTTGAAAAGCGAAGACCGACCGAGCCTGCATCAGTTCAACACGGAGTTGAAGGCAGATCGTATTAGCCAGGCTGCGCGCACAGGCGGAAACCTGCTGCTGGGAAATGGAACGGTAATCACTGTCACCGGCGAAACGCTGCCGCAGACCTCGGTTCTGGTGAAAAAGGGCAAGATTGTTGCCATTGGAAGCGACCTGAAAGTACCTGAGCAGACAACGGTCATTGATGTCACCGGTCTGTATGTGATGCCGGGCATCATTGACACCCACAGTCATATCATGATCACAGAAGGGATCAACGAGTATTCGCAGTCGATTGTCCCTGAAGTCCGCGTACGCGATGTCGTGAATACGGCGGATGTGTCTGAGTATCGGGCATTAGCGGGGGGGGTGACTGCCGCGCGGTTGTTTCATGGTTCAGCCAATGTAATTGGTGGTCAGGATGCGGTTGTGAAACTCAAACACGGTATGTCAGCCCGGGAGCATATTCTGCACGACGCTCCTCAAGGGGTGAAATTTGCTCTGGGAGAAAACGTCAAATATCGCACTTCGCGTTTTCCCAATACCCGCATGGGGGTCGAAGCGACACTGCAACGGGCGTTTCTGGAAGCCATCGATTACCGTCGACAGTGGCAGGAGTATGAGAAATTACAGAAAAACGAACCGGATATCAAACGGCTGCCTCCGCGACGGGACCTGCGGCTGGAAGCGCTGGCGGACATTGTAAACCACGAAAAGTTTATCCATTCGCACTGTTATCGCGCGGATGAAATTCTGATGCTGTTGCGGGTGGCGTCCAATATGGGCATTCGCGTCTGGTCGCTGCAGCATGTCCTGGAAGGCTATAAGATCGCTCCCGAGATTCTGGCCCACGGTGCCAGTTGCAGTACGTTTTCAGACTGGTGGGCTTATAAAATTGAAGCCTTTGATGCAGTGCCCTATAACGCAGCGCTGCTGAATGAAGCTGGTATCAATACAGTCATCAAAAGTGATGACTGGGAATTGATCCGGCATCTCTATCTGGAAGCAGCCAAGACGGTCCGCTATGGGAATATGTCATTCAATGAAGCGTTGCGTACCATCACAATCAATCCGGCGAAGGAACTGGGTCTCGATCAGCAGATGGGCTCCATAGAGATCGGTAAAGATGGTGACTTCGCTGTGTTCAGCGGACATCCCCTGAATGCCTACTCTCGCTGTGAGATGACCATCATCGAGGGAGAAGTCTATTTTGATCGCAAGCAGCAGCCCACTGCAATGACAGAATCGGCTGAGCGGCGTTCCACGACACCTCATGTCTCTATCGCCGCACAGACTGATGCAAAGCTGGCATTGCCCACAACGGAAGTGACGGAGTATGCGATTACCGGAGCGACTCTGCATCCGGTCGATCGAGGAGATATTGTCAAGGGGACACTCATTGTCAAAGATAACAAGATAACTTATGCAGGGCCTGCAAAAACACTGCCCGCCGAGATGACGGTAATTGATGCAGCAGGACTGCATATTTATCCCGGCATGATCGATTCCGGTTCCACATTAGGATTAACAGAAATCGACAAGGTCCGCGAAACACGCGACTATGCAGAAAGTGGTGACCTGCAGCCCGATTTGCGAACGGGCGTAGCGATCAATCCCGATTCCGAGTTGTTTCCCGTGGCTCGCGCGGGAGGAATTACGACAGTGTTAGTCAGTCCGCAGTCCGGTTTGATCTCCGGTCAGGCTTCCCTGGTGCAGACGGCAGGCTGGACCGCGCCGGAAATGGTGATGGAACTGGAAGCTGGCTTGCAAATCGACTGGAGTACGAAACAGGAACGCCAGGACGAATTGAAAGACTTTGTGAAGCAGGCGCGCCTGTATCAGAAACTCAAACAGCAGACCAGGGAGAAAGGAACGCGGGAGCCGGTTACCGATCCACGGTATGAAGCGTTGATTCCCTACCTGCAGCAAAAGAAGCCGGTCTTCATCGAAGCGAATTCTCGTGAAGCGATTGCCGGTGCCCTGCTGTTTGCAGAAGAGGAAAAACTGCGGATTGTGATTACCGGTGGTGCGGATGCCTGGAAACTGGCAGAGGAGTTGAAGCAGCGGAAGGTTTCTGTGATCCTCGGTCCGGTGATGCAGAAGCCACAGGACGACAACGATCCTTTCGATGCACCTTATGCGAATCCGGGGCATCTATATGACGCGGGAGTTCCATTTTGTATTCGTTCTCACAGTGCCTGGAATTCGCGGAATACACCGTTTGAAGCCGCGATGGCGGTCGCTTATGGACTGCCCGAGCAGGCTGCTTTACGATCTGTCACACTCTCTGCCGCTGAAATTCTGGGGATCGACAATCAGGTCGGTTCACTGACTGCGGGCAAACTGGCTAATCTGGTAATTGCCGACGGTTCCCCGCTGCAACATACTTCACATATCAAAGCGGTTTGTGTCGGTGGGAAAATACTGCCACCAGAAAGTAAACAGACGCGACTGTATGAACGGTATCGCGGTCGATTGCTGAAGCTGAGAGAATCACGGGGAGATAATCAGCCAACACCGATTCCCCTGGAAACTCAGAAAGCGGAACCGGCGAAGAAACCTGCCAATACCAAATAGCAGTTTTGTTTAACGGACGACTCTGCCTTCCATCGATTTGATTTTTAATACGTGCATCGTTCGACTGAAACGGTCCGGATTCTTTTTGAATTCTTCCCGGGATTCCAGGTCAACGAACAGGTACAGGTTGTGATCGTAGTAGGCACCGTATTTTGTATCGCCGGGAATGGCGCGGTCCTGCTTATTCAGAATCACAGGATCGCAGCCCAATAGTTGCGGGGCATAGCGTCCGGGATCAATCTTGAAAATTTCGAGTTCAGTACGACTGGAAAGCAGATAGGTGATGCCCTGGTAAGGCCAGCTGAATTCCTCTTTGCCTTTCGTCCATTTCCGATCCCGGGTCAAGGCGATCGGGCTGTACCCTTCCAGGCCGATCCTGGCAGGGTCCGTCGCGACATAGTCTTTTTCTTCTACTTCAATCTCAACCGATTCTTCTTCAACTGATTCATTTTCCTGTTGCTTGCGCGCCATTAGTTCCTGTTTACTTTTTCGTGCCAGATAGACTCTGCGATCATTTTCATAGCGGGAAGCACCCCGCCCGAGAAAACTTAAATAGGTGTTTTTCTGTTGCATACCGTCGGTGCGCGTAATGATGGTTCCCGTGGGTGTCAGCAGGATATCACTGGGGAGCGAACGCACATTAAAACGATCGACGAGCTGTGGATACTGATCGCTGTCGATTTTGACACCAATGATGCGTTTTCCGAGCACGCCTTTTATGGTCTGCGTACTTAGCACAGACTGTTCCATCTGATGACAGGGGCCACACCAGGAAGCATGGAAATGCACGAGCAGTGGCACGTCTTTGTCCTGCGCGATTTTTTGCGCAGCCTGAAAGTCATGCAACCATTCACCAGCGAAAGCAGAGCTGATTGATATCGCAAGCAGAGTGAACGTGACTGTTATGATTGATACAAATTGATGTCTAATGGATTCGGTGATGAATCGCATGAATATATCCCCGCAAATCTTCTGAATACATGAACGAGCTCGCGTTCAGTAAATGCGACAGCAGAGTTGTGAGTACTCTGATATCTTCGTTGTTATCGGTTCGTTGTGGGGAGGTTGTTGTGAAGTATTACACTGGATTCGAAACGTGCTGTGAGGAATTAAAAAAAAGACAGGGTCGTAACGGATTGCGCTGGAAGTTAAAAAGTAAACTTATACCAGTTTAACTAACCGGACCGGAGAAACTCACTGGAGAGTCTCTTGAGTTTGAGGTGTCGAGTCCGTAATGAACTTGAGAAAGTTTTCCAGGAGTTGCAGTCCACATTTGGTGAGAATCGATTCCGGGTGAAACTGTACACCGAATAACGGGGCACTCTGGTGTTCGATTGCCATTGGTATGCCCTCTTCTGTACGAGCCGTAATCTGCAATTCGGCTGGCAGAGTTGCTTCATCGATGATCAGCGAGTGATAGCGTGTAGCGGGGAACGGGACAGGCAGACTGGATAACAGGCGTGAATTATGATGAAAGATCAGAGACGTCTGGCCGTGTACGGGATGTGGTGCTCTGATAATTTTTCCCCCCAGACTGGCGGCGATCGACTGATGCCCGAGGCAGACGCCAAGAATCGGGATCTGCCCGGTAAAGTGACGGACCAGTTCCTGGCTGAGGCCTGCTTCTTCTGGAGTACAGGGGCCCGGTGAGAGGACCAGGGCAGACGGCTTCAGTTCCGTTGCCTGTGTGAGCGTGATCTGATCGTTGCGGATGACGTGTGTTTCCTGACCGAGCTCCTCAAAATAGCGAGCCAGGTTAAACACGAAGCTGTCATAGTTATCAATAATCAGGATCATCAAATTAATTCTGAATCAGTAGTTTAACTGTGAAGTGCGGCAATCATGCCCGCCGCCTTGTGCAGGGTTTCCTCGTATTCCAGTCGTGGTTGACTCTGGGCGATAATCCCGCCTCCGACCGGGAACTGAATCCAGCCCTTGCGCACGGTGAAGGTCCGAATCAGAATGTTGCTGTCGAATTCCCCATTCAGGCCGGCGTAAAACAGACAGCCGCAGTAGGGGCCGCGCACGGTGGGTTCAAGTTCCGCGATGATTTCCATTGAACGCACTTTAGGGGCCCCCGTAATGGAACCGCCGGGAAAGGAGGCAGCGAGCAGGTCCCAGACAGTCGTTTCGGGTTTGAGTTGCCCGCGAACTTCTGAGACCAGGTGTTGAACCGTTTCGTATGTTTCCACTGAGCAGAGGTGGGGCACTCGGATGCTCCCGGGCAGGCAGACGCGCGACAGGTCATTGCGGAGCAGGTCGACGATCATCACATTTTCAGCCTGATCCTTTTCGCTTTCCCGCAGTTCATCACGCGTGAGCAGGTCGGCTTCCGGGACATATTTTCGACGGCGAGTTCCCTTGATGGGTCGTGTTTCCACTTCGTTGTGGGATACATTCAGAAAACGTTCGGGCGAGGCACTGAGGACTGCCCAGTCATCCCAGCCAAAATACCCGGCAAACGGAGCGGGATTCTTAGATCGTAAATTCAGATAGAGTTCCGCAGGATGACTCAGCGTTCGACTGAGCAGGCGATGTGAAAAGTTCGTCTGAAATATATCACCCGCGTAAATATATTCAATGATTCGTGCAATACGATCCTGAAACTGCTGTTTACTGAAATTGCTGAAGATATGGGGATAACCTTCCAGCGGAACTGCAGAAGAAAGCGCTTCCAGAGGCAGCGGAGGCTCCGTATTCCACTGCGGCAGCGGATCGCTCCTGCTGCTACGATCAAAGAGGACTGAATCAATGCGTGCTTTGACAGACTGACAGCGTTGGGCCGCTCGTTCGTAACTCTGTGAATTCAGACTCTCGTCGAAGCCCTGCACGATCAACCAGGCACGCTGTTGTTGATGATCCCAGGCGACGACCCAGTCGTAAAAACCGACGGCGAAATCGGGGAGCTGGAATTCATCCTGTGGTGCACGGGGGAAATCTTCCCAGCAGCGTCCCAGCTCGTACGAGAGTAACCCGGCGAACCCCCCCTGAAAAGGAGGTAGTCCCGGAACCGATTCGACCCGATGGCGTGCCTGTACTTCGCGCATCAGCACAAAAGGATCTGTTCCCAACTCAGCGGTCTGAATTTGAGTCCGCGTGAGAGGATTGCACATCAAGTATGAATAGTGTCCCTGTGAGGACGACTGGCGGGCACTGTCCAGAACCAGCAGGTTGTCCTCGCCGGCAAACTCGAGCAGCAGTTGTTCCAGGTCCGGACAAGGGATCAGTTCTTCCACAAGCGGGAGCTGATTTGCGCTGAGGCTCCCCTGCTCTTGAGACAGATCCTGAGATAGTTTTCCAGACATGATACATCAATTTTTAACTAAAGCGTGCTGCGAGCACCCGACATTCAAAGGCCACTGAGACCTCAGTATAACAGGACCCGGATCGAGAAGGAATCATCAGCGAGGTCCACATTGCGGGTCTTCACCCTGCTCGCGGCGGCGGTCTAGTGCGCTGATCTCAGCCTGCGTTAAAAAGCCCCAGTTTAAGGGCTGATCCTGCTGATACTGTTTTCCCAAGGTCAGCGCCGTCATTGCTTTACACATTTCGTAACCCAGATAAAACGCATGCGAGGCCTCCAGATCTTTCGAATTGGCTGCCTGGAACTGATCAAAGAGTTCAAAGGGATCGGTGCCTTTCCAGTAGCCATCGCGGTTCATGACGTGTAAAGCATTTTCTTCTGCAAAGATACGATAATTCGGGTCCCGGATCTGAGCCGCCAGATTATCCAGCGCTTCTGTCCCCAGTTCTTTGAGCTTGGGATCTCGAAGCATGACCAGTTGGTAATCGACGTGCTTGGGTAGGGTCTGGTTATCGATGGCATACTTGACCAGACGTCGGGCGTGATCGAATTCGCCGATGGCACTGCGAGCCCAGTTGATAACTTCGGTTGCCAGAACACTGTGGATTTTCAACTCCTGGCAGATGGCGGCCAGAAGCACGTTCATACCGGCGGTGTCAACTTCCGTCAGTTCGGTCAGATTACCAATGCCCATCATAATTTCAACATCCGGAAATTCCCTGCGTGCCCGGTAATAACGTTCCAGGGATGCGGTAAAGCCGTAGCCGATCGGCTCGAGAATGGGGTCGATGCGAAAGGGCGTGCCCTGTTTTGTGAGTTGATCCACGATAGCGTGCAGCGACTCAAAATCGCTGGGGACATCGGGGATGGCGACGACTTCGACTCCCAGTTTGGAAACCCAGTCGAGGTTGGTGTGGTTACAGCTCAGAATGAGTTCGGCTCCATTTGCGACAGCCGCTTCTACTTCGGATCGCTCGAAACTGTCGATGGAAATGCGATGACCTGCTTCGATGAGCATCTTCACGATTTCTCCCGTGCGAGCCCAGCTTTCTCCGGGAACGCAGCCAACGTCGATCAGGTCTGCCCCATTTTCGCGATAGTGGTCTGCCTGTCGCAATATTTCCTCATCCGTCAGAAAGGGGGCATGGTTGATTTCTGCCAGAATTTCGATGTCATATTGGGAAAGGTCTTTGGGAGGACGATTGGCCTGCCCAAAATATTCGGGCAGGTCGAAATGATCTTTGGGACCCCGCTTGAAGGGAACGCCGAAATGATCGGTCAGCGTCTGCAGATCTCCTTTGCAGAGTCCGGGCAGCATGACCCAGTCGATGTCTGTGGGAACGGTGAGCCTGCGCTGGATCAGCGGGACATGTAGTAAGGCGGCGACCTGGACATTCAATACAACAACTTCAAACTCAAAGCCGACCTGGGGAGCCAGCTTGTCTAATACGCCGCGTAATGAAAATTCAGCCAGCCTGCCGGTTACGAACAGGATGCGTTCCTGTTTCATCGTTGATCTTTCTTCAAAGCTGCATCCTGTTCTCGGTAGTGAACCGGGCTCATTCACACACGGTAGAATAGATATGAATCAGTGGACCCATTTTTTAGGGAATCCATCCAGTGCGGAGTCTGCTTCCGGTTGCCAGAGTACGGTCTCTTCGATTTTTTTCGCGAGACTGATGTCTTTTCCTGTAATGGCGTGCACTTTATGGGTCTGAAGTTTCACTGTGACCGCTGCATAGCCAACGCTCAGGTCCGGGTGATGATTACCGGCTTCCGCCAGGTAACCGATGGTGTTGACCAGCATCAAAGTATGTGACCAGCCGGGCGTGCCATATTTTCTGCGAATCCAGCCATCCCGCAGTTCCCAGTGAGAGTAAGTGTTCAGGAATTCCTGGACTTCCGCTTCTGTTAATGCTTGATCTTCTGTCATGATTTCCCCTTTTATTCTGATCCCATAGGATGGCGATTCAATTAAACCAATCGGAATTTCAGCCGATATTACTAATAGCCTGTTTCAAAAGGCTGATGCAGTAACCGGGCTTTCGTCTAATGGACAAGCTCAGTCGCTACATGCAGTTATCCCGGGAAACAGGATAGCTTGAAAGCTACTGTACTGCATTTCGGCTCTTATTTAAATGGGGCCCAAGTCGGGATTTTCACAACATTGTTAAGAATACGGATGAAAGTGAATCGAACTAAACCTAAGCTTGGTAAGGTTTAAGTGCGAAAAACAGACTACACTTTGCGTCTCTGGCAGTGTAAAATAGAGACACAGGAGTTTGTCGACTTAAAATCTGATATTCTCCTTCCCTCCCAATTTTTCCCACCACGGTTTAACTGAGAAAGAGTGAAATATGAAGCGGCTTTGGATTCTGTTTCATCCATCTGAAACCCCCGGCCTGTTATCAGGCCTTTGCTGGTTAACCGTTTTAGTATTTTCCGTGATTAACGCACCTGGTTTGAGCAAGGCTGCTAATAATCAGAAAATTCCGGCAGAGCAGATTGAATTTTTCGAAAAAGAGATTCGTCCGGTTCTCGTAAAGCGTTGTCATGCCTGTCATGGGGCTAAGAAACAGGAAGCGAGCCTGCGTCTCGATACACATGCCTGGATGATGAAAGGCAGTGATACCGGCGCAGCCGTTGTACCGGGAGATCCTCTGAAGAGCCGCATCATACAAGTCATCCAATATCATGATGACGACAGCCAGATGCCTCCGGAGAAAAAAATGCCGGACAACGAAATCGCTGCGTTGACGCGCTGGGTGAAAATGGGGACGCCCTGGCCATTTTCTGAGAAGGATGCCAAACTGGCTCCCACCAATGGTGCTTATGATTATGAAACCCTGGCAGAAAGCCACTGGTCGTTTCAACCGGTAACCAAATCGGAAATTCCCCAGGTAAAATCTTCACAGCGAGTCTCATCGCCGGTCGATCCATTCGTCATCAAACGTCTGGAAGAGAAAGGCCTCGAACTATCGCCTGCAGTGGATCGTCGCAAGCTGATTCGTCGTGCGACCGTGGATTTACTTGGACTGCCTCCCACCTTTCAGGAGGTGGAAGCATTCGTGAATGACAAATCGCCGGATGCTTATGAGAAGCTGCTTGATCGTCTGCTGGCTTCTCCGCATTATGGAGAACGCTGGGGGCGGCATTGGCTGGACGTGGCCCGCTATGCGGATACCAAGGGGTATGTGTTTACCTCAGAGCGCCGCTACCCTTATTCTTATACCTATCGCGATTATGTAATACGTGCGTTCAATGAAGATCTTCCCTTCGATCAGTTTATTCGAGAGCAACTGGCGGCCGATCAGCTTGATCGTAAAGGTGATGACCGTTCGCTGGCAGCGCTGGGTTTTCTGACTGTGGGGCGTCGTTATCGGGGAAATATTCATGATATCACCGACGACCGGATTGACCTCGTTTCGCGCGGTCTGTTGGGGCTGACGGCATCGTGTGCCCGCTGTCACGATCATAAGTTTGACCCGGTTCCCACTAAAGATTACTACGGGTTGTATAGTGTGTTCATCAGCAGTTATGAACCGGAAGAGAAAGACCTGCCGCTGATCGGGAAACCGAAATCAGAAAAAGACTATAAAGCCTATCAGGCAGAGCGGGCTAAACGACAAAAGAACGTCGATGACTACATTCATGGTGAAGCAGATAAGTTCAGAACGACCGCCCGGCTGACAGTGGGTGATGTTCTACAGGGAGTCGCTGAAAAACAGAAACTGGCAGCAGGCGATCAAAAGCCTCAATACGAAAACAAGGAAGCGCCTCATCGGCGGTACGTCGATCTCTGGCGTTCTTATCTGGCGCGGAATGCCAAATCAAAACGGGCAGTGCTCTCTCCCTGGAACCAGTTTGCTGCGTTGAAAATGAAGCCCGAAGAATTCCCCGCGCGGGCTGCGGAAATCGTTCAGAAGCTGTCTCAACAGGAAGCAGAAACACAAGCCGATAAGCGGGTAAACCGTCTGGTTGTGCACGCTTTGAAAAACAATCCGCCAGAAAATATCTACGATGTCTGTCGTGCTTATGGAACTGCGTTCAAAGCAGTCGAACAGGCATGGGTGAAAGTACTCGCGGAAGCGGAAAAAGCCAAGAAGCCTCTGCCTGAAAAACTGGAAGATCCTGCGGCAGAAGAATTGCGGCAGATTCTATATGACGCGGATTGTCCTGCTGCCAGCAATGATGAAGTGGCAGCATCGATGTTTAACCGGGCGCAACGTAACAAAATTCGAGCATTGGAAAAACAGCTGGAAACGCTGGATGTGACGTCACCGGGTGCACCACCGCGGGCGATGGTGATGTTGGATAAAGACAAACCGGTAACTTCTCATGTGCATTTAAGGGGGAACCCGGGCCGTCGGGGTGACCAGGCACCACGGCAGTTCTTTCGAATTCTGGCCGGCGAAGACCGCAAGCCATTTGAGAAAGGGAGCGGCCGCCTGGAACTGGCAGAAGCCATCGCTTCCCAAGAAAATCCCTTGACAGCTCGAGTCTTTGTGAATCGGGTCTGGATGCATCATTTTGGTGAAGGGCTCGTCAAAACCCCCAGTGATTTTGGAGTCAGAAGCGATCCCCCATCTCATCCGGAACTGCTGGACTATCTGGCTTCGCGTTTTATGGAAGAAGGCTGGTCGGTCAAATCGCTGCATAAAATTATTATGCTGTCTGCCACTTATCAACAGGGGACGCAGGAGAGTCAGCAGGCACGCCTGATTGATTCCGATAACCGTCTACTCTGGAAACGATCACCCACGCGACTCGACTTTGAAGCGATGCGTGATTCCCTGTTAGCTGTATCGGGACAACTCAGTGAGGAATCCGAAGGCAGAGGGTTTCTGATTGATCAGATGCCAACAGTCTCAAAACGGACCGTCTATAGTTTTGTGGACCGAAACAATCTGCCTAATGTGTTCCGGACGTTTGACTTTGCGAATGTCGAATCCAGTACGGCCCAGAGGCCTTACACAACAGTGCCTCAGCAGGCATTGTTTGCCATGAACAGCCCGCTGTTAATTGAACAGTCACGTTTACTGGTTAAGGATCTGGATCTGGAAAAAGTAGCGAAAGAGCAAGGCGTTGATGCTGCGATAACAAAGCTTTATCAGCGGGTTTTATTAAGAAACCCTGCCGCAGAAGAGCTGGAACTGGGCAAGCATTTCCTCGCGCATCACCACGACCAGATTGAAACGCCAATACGCATGACCGGTTGGGAGAAATACGCACAGGTACTATGCACTTCTAACGAATTCATGTTTGTTGACTAACTAAAAAAGCTATCAAAAATTTTAATATTGCAGGAGCCTGTTATTATGGCTGATCAAATTCCACATTTTAATTGTGATCCTATTGTTACCCGTCGGCAGATGCTGCAGCGTTGCGGGACCGGCCTGGGATCTCTGGGACTGGCATCCCTGATGGCATCGGAAGGGATGTTGAATCGGGCGGCGGGCGCGTCTGCAGGCAATCCTACCTCGCCGATGGCGCCGAAGAAGGCGCACTTTCCAGGTAAAGCCAAACATGTAATTCATATCTTTCTGAATGGTGGTGCCTCGCAGGTTGATACTTTTGATCCTAAGCCTGCACTGGCTAAATATGCCGGCAAAAAATTACCAATGGAAAATCTGCGTACAGAACGCAAAACAGGTGCCTCCCTGCCCTCGCCTTTCAAATTTAAGAAATATGGCGAAAGTGGTCTGGAAGTCAGCGAACTGTTTTCCGAACTGGGAGAGTGTGTGGATGACATTGCATTTGTCCGCTCCATGTATACCAATGTGCCGAACCATGAACCTTCATTAATGATGATGAACTGTGGCGACCTGATTCAGCCGCGACCAAGTATGGGAGCATGGGTGACCTATGGACTGGGAACAGAGAATCAGAATCTGCCAGGGTTTGTGGTGATGTGTCCCGGCGGTTATCCGATTACGGAATCAGCCAACTGGCGTTCTGCCTTTTTGCCCGGAGCGTTTCAGGGAACACATATTGATACAAAATATACTGATATCGAAAAGTTGATTTCGAATATCAAAAACAAACAGCTGGTTTTGCCCGAGCAGCGTCGTCAACTGGATCTGCTACAGGCTTTGAACCGTCGTCATCAGGCAGTACGGTCTCAGGAGTCAGCACTGGAATCGCGGATTCAGTCGTTCGAACTGGCTTATCGCATGCAGATGCAGGCGTCTGATGTGTTTGATGTAAATAATGAACCAAAGCACATTCACGAAATGTATGGTAAAGGTGTGCATGCCCGCCAGATGATGATTGCCCGCAGACTGGTTGAGCGGGGAGTTCGCTATGTGCAACTCTGGCATGGAGCCGGTCAGCCTTGGGATAATCATGATGAAATCGAAAAGAACCATCGCCGTTTAGCCGGGGATTGTTCGCAGGCGATCGCGGCTCTGCTGAAAGATCTCAAGCAGCGCGGTCTGTTGCAGGATACGATTGTAATATGTGGTGGCGAATTCGGTCGTACTCCCGTGGTCGAATTACCGACTCCCGGTGCCAATGCCGGCAAAATGAATGGGCGTGACCATAATAACCATGGTTTTACGGTCTGGCTGGCTGGTGGTGGTGTCAAAGGGGGACAAGCTTATGGTGCCACCGATGAATTCGGATTTGCTGCGGTCGAAAATAAAGTACACGTCCACGATCTGCACGCGACCGTTCTGAAATTGCTGGGATTTGACCATGAGCAATTGACCTATCGTTTCTCAGGTCGCGATTTCAGGTTGACTGATGTTCACGGCAAGGTAGTGGAAGATCTGATTGCCTGATGCCAAAAGTGAACGGATCAGGTTCACTACAACCGTTTCTGCTTATCCATGAACAAATAAATCCCCTGCTTTGCATGGTTTATGTCATATCGGTCCTTGACCTGCTGATGATAACAGGGAATGATTGTTCATGTGATTCAGGAATAGGGGGATTGGGGTCGCATCCTTCGTATCGCAATTCTGAATCAGTGGCATCTTGTGGGGGAAATGTGTGGCCGGAGATAATGAACGTATCAAACGGACTCTGGATTTACTTGGGATCGGGCTCTATCCAATCATTGAGGAGGAAATGAAGGCCGTCTACAAGGATGACTGGATTGACCGTGCTAAAGAAAGCTTTCGAAATTCTACCCTGACCTCTCAACCGGAGGGCGATGCGATCCGGTGGGATGCCCATTCGACTCTGCTGATTTTGTGGGATCACTGGAACAGTGTTTTCCGCAATCGCCTGTCTCCCCTGGAGCGAAGTTTTGTTGGTGAGTTAAGGGAATATCGTAACCGGTGGGCACATCAGAGTCAGATCAGTACCGATGATACACTGCGGATTCTGGATACCGCTGCCCGCCTGTTGCAGGCGACCGGCGCGACTCAGGAGGCCCGGCAGTTACAACGCGAACGGGATCAGCTATTGCATCAGATTATGCAATACCAGGAGCAGATCATCGTTGACTCTGAAGATCATCGCCGTGAACGGATGCGTGATGCCTTCATTTTTCTGATCTGTGGGATTGCCATTGATCTGGGAATTTTCTTTTCTTATGGGACCGGTGGGCTGGCCATTCTATTTGCTGTCTTCGTCGCAGCGGTCTTTGCATTCCTGGCTTATCAGCGGTGGGTCACCCCCGACCGCCCGGCGTATGGAGCCCATGAATGTACCAATTGCGGCAAGATCATCTACGGTGAAAACTGTCCGTACTGCACAGAAACACCGCCACCAACGCAGCCGGCTTGAGCGTAGTAATAACGGATTCTGTTCTTGAGATTATGCGAATTCGGAGTACGTGGTTTCAGTCGACCCATTCGTCTGCAGGATCAAATTTGGGGAAGACGATGTTGATGATCTTCATTGATCCGAGCGCACGGTGGCGTACTCCGGGGGGAATCACAATTGCCATCCCGGCATGAACGGGAATGATTTCATCATCCAGTTGCATTTGCGCATCACTGCCACATTCGAGAAAGTAGTAGGTTTCCGTCAGCTTTTTATGATAATGCAATTCTGCATCTTCTGATATTTCGGTGACGTGCAGAGTGCCAGGGAATTCTGGGACGTCAGCAAAAGCCCGCCGTGCGGTACCGCAGGGACAGGCTGTACCTGCGATCTCAGCAAAATCGGCAAGATGATATTTTTTCTGGGTCGATTCTGTCATTTCATGTTCCCGGACAAGATCTCTGGTTTGCTTTCTGAATTCAATAATGTGCTCCGTAACTTAACCTGATTATAGCGGGTTGTAGGAGAAAGCAAAACGTTCATTCCGTTTTATGGATTTCATGCAGCAGAACCCGTAAGAACGGTTCGACGTCGGTGACGAGTCCGACAGTCTGAAATGTGCCTCGATCGGCGAGTTTGGTGACGGTGGCCGGATTAATGTCAACACAGACAACTTTGACACTGGCTGGCAGCAGATTTCCCACAGCGATGGAATGTAGTGTGGTCGCGATCATCAGACAAAAGGAAACCCCCTCTACCAGTTCACGCATTTGACGCTGAGCTTCCACTGTGTCAGTGATGACATCGGGTAGCGGCCCATCATCACGAATACTGCCGGCCAGCAGAAAGGGAACCTGATTCTTGACGCACTCATACATAATGCCGGAATTCAGTACCTTCTGATCGACGGCATTTTGAATGCTTCCCAGGCGGCGGATCCGGTTGATGGATCGCAAGTGATGTTCGTGCCCTTCTTCACTGGAGCCGCCATGCTCCATGGAAATGCCCAGGCTCGTGCCAAAAAACGATTCTTCAATATCATGAGTGGCTAGTGCATTACCGGCAAACAGCAGATTCACATAACCTTCCCGAATCAGCTGGCTGAAGTAATCTCTGCTCCCGGTATGAACCACAGCGGGGCCGGCTACTACCAGGATTTTTCCATTTCCATTTCGTGCCCGCCTCATTTCAGCGGCAATTTCTCTGACAGTCACACCTTTGGGTTTTTCGCTGGAGACCGTGCTGTTCATGAAGGAGAACCCGGAGACTTCCGGTGCACTTCGCTCCGTCGGAATAACACGCGTGCCTCGATTCCCAATCACCACAAGTTCCCCCTGTTTTACATCGGCCATAGGCAGGCAGTGGGCTGATTTTCTATCCGGGCTGACGACGACACCGCAATCCATTTCCTGTAATTCAACGGGGATCCACTCTCCCGCAATACGGATTTCCGTTTTCTGATTGGTACTGCAGTAAAAACCTTCGGGATAGGCACCGTTCATGTCTGCTGGTTCCAGGATACTGTCATGTTGCTCGACAGGAACGGCACCATGCTGGGCAATTTGAGTCAGGATTTTCTGTAGAGTCTCTTCATCGGGAGCGGAGACTTTAATCTGCGCCCGACTGCTGTCTGTGCGTAGTTGGCCGATCGAAATTTCATCAATGGCAAAGTCCCCACCCATTACGGTGATCTCATCCAGAATTTTCGGCAGCAGCAGACTGTCGATAATGTGCCCCTCTAATTCGATCTCTTCACTGAATGGGGCTAATTCCTCGGGTTGTTCTTCAGAAGAATGGGTAGATCGATTGTCCATGCGTGCTCATCCCTGCCAGGTGGTTCAATAAAATATGATTTGAAGCGATGTGATTCTGTCAGGAATCGCTGATCGCTATCTACTATTTTACGTTTTCCGGATTAAAAACATACACTCAAAATATTGTTTTAAGTCATCACTATCATATTCATAGCTGACTTTTTACTATTTTGCAGACAGATCAAATCATAAATCCCGAAAACCGTATTGGAGCAGGAGTTTGCCCTTTATGTATCTGGCTGTGGAGCCGCTCGAATTTTGGCGAATATTTATCGGACTGGATGCCCCTGCATCAATTCTGTTTTGCAGTTTCTTAATTCTCCTGGGGATGCTCAGTATTACCAAGGGAGGGGATCTGTTTACAGACAGCTCTGTTGAGATAGCGAGGTTGACACGCATCCCCCCTGTGATTATCGGCGCCACGATTGTTAGCATGTCGACCACGTTTCCAGAACTGATGGTGTCCCTCACGGGAACTCTGGCGGGCAAAGGTGATCTGGCAGTGGGGAACGCGCTGGGGTCCTGTTTATGCAATATCGGCCTGATCATTGGTACCTGTGCATTATTGAAAGGTTATCTCTCCCGGAAAAGAAATACCGAGAGTGGGATTCCGGTTTCACGACTCACCATTGTGGGCCCCGGTTTTTTCATGCTATTCTCCGGAGTTCTGGTCTGGTTATTGAGTCTGTTTTCAACAGGGGGAGCTGTCACAGAGTCCGGTGCGCCTGCCGAATTTGCCATAGCCCGCTGGCAGGCAGCGATCCTGTTGTGTGTTCTGGCGGCTTATATTTTATTTTCGCTCAGACTGGCGATGGCTTCACGGCATGACTTTGGAGAAGATCAGGAATTGCCGCCTCTCATTGAAAACCAGATCAGATACTGTTTCAAACTGGCGTTGATGTTTTTTTGTGGTGCCTGTCTGGTGGTGCTGGGAAGCCGATTGCTGGTTACCAATGCCGTGCAGGTGGCCCGGTATTTTGAAGTATCTGAACTGTTGATTGGCCTGACGATTCTGGCAATCGGGACATCGCTGCCCGAATTTACAATTTCCGTTTTGTCGATTATCAAAGGCCATGGTGCGCTCGGAACCGGGAATATCATCGGGGCGAACGTGCTGAATATCACGATGGTTATCGCCATTTGTGCCCTGATCCACCCCTTACCCATTCAACGGCAGACAATTATGCTGGATGGGCCTGTCGTCATACTGTTGATGGTGGCTATGTTGGGACTGGCCTGGAGGAAAAAGGCGATTTCTACTGCCAGTGGTGCGGTATTGCTTGCGATTTATGTCGGGTATCTGATGCTGGCAACATTCTGCTTTACCAGTAGTTAGTGTCTTATCTAACCTGGTATGGCATGTTGGCCGATATATAGACCGCACGCTCGTTGGCGTGCTTGCCTGAAATTGATCTGCTGTCAATTCCGGATTGACGGACCACCCCTCTTTTGACTTCCATAGAGTATAGGCTTGATTCACGGACCAAATTAAGAATATGATGTCTGGACTGCTTTTGTTTCTTTTTAGTGAGTTCGCTTCAGACCGAGATGGTCATCCTCTTGAGCTCGCTGGATATTCTCGTTAATCAATTATTCCCAGATTCAGTAATGTTCCCGATATGGTCAGAATTGGAATTATAGGGCTAGGCCCATACTGGGAACAGCGCTATGAGCCTGCTTTACGAATGATGGATCAGCGTATCCAGATCAAAGCAGTTTATGATCCGGTTCGCAGTCGTGCAGAACAGGTTGCCACACAATGGGGGGCGGCTGTTGTCTCGGGAATTGGCTGTCTGGCAACGCGGTATCCGCTGGATGCGTTTTTGCTGTTGCATTCAGATTGGATGAATCATTACCCGCTCACCATTCTCAGCCAGCAGCACCGCCCTGTCTATATTGCCGGCAGCCTGGGGGAAGACCTGGAATTGCTGGAAATGATTCACAGCCGGGCCTCAGAACAACTGGTCACTCTGATGCCTGAGTTCAGCCGCCGGTACTGTCAGGCGACCAGCCGCCTGTTTGAACTGGTTGTCACGCAACTGGGAAATCCTGTTTCGATTCAGCTGGAAACCTGCTGTCCTGCCGATGATCAACAGGTAGAAGTTCCCGGCCAGAAAAATGAGACCGATTTTCTGGTCGGTTTAATGGACTGGTGCTGTTATGTGATGCGCACCAGGCCGGTTCGCGTGGAGACAACACTGCATTCAGATTCGAGTGACCGATCAGAAGATTATCGACAGATTAAAATTGAATTTTTGCCTGATCCGGTCACCGCAGCAGAGCGGGTCGCTTTGATTAAAATCAAGACGCAGCAGAGGCAGGCGGAACCGCTTTTCCCCCGGCATCAGATCGAGTGTCGCAACGGGAAAGCCGAGTTCCATTCTCCTGATGAAATTCACTGGGAGAATGCAGCGAAAGCTGTCACAGAGTCGTTAAAAAGTGATCGGCGAGAGCTGGAAGTAATGCTGGATCATTTTTGTCGTCGCGCCGTTGGCGGGATTATCCCTGTGGCGAACATCAAAGATGTCTGCCAGGCGATTCAACTGGTACGTTTGTCGCGAGCCAGTCTGGATGCGGGGAAACCGCTCGGTTTTACTGCCACGAAATAAAATCGCTCTGAAAATCTGGCTGACAAATTCGACTTATTTTTTGGGACGCTGCGCATGTGGATGGGCTTTTTCATAAGTTTCAAGCAGACGCTTCGTACTGACGTGGGTATAAATTTGAGTGGTCGTCAGGCTCTTGTGTCCCAGCAGTTCCTGTACGCTGCGTAAGTCTGCTCCACCATCGAGCAGATGAGTGGCAAAGGTGTGTCTCAATGTGTGGGGACTGGTTTTTTTATCCAGCCCTGTCTGCAGGAGATACTTTTCCAGCATCCGCCCGACACTTCGTGAAGTGAGTCTGGTTTTCAGGCGATTGAGAAACAGGGCGTCTGAATCGGGATGCGCACCTGGTTTGGCTTCGCGTTCATTAATCCAGTGTGTCAGGGCTTTGGCTGCGAAACTTCCAATAGGGGCAATGCGTTCTTTGCGGCCTTTACCGAGGACGCGAATAATATTGGCATCCTGGTCCCAGTCACTCAGGTTCAACGCCACCAGTTCAGAGACACGCAGTCCAGCGGAATAAAGTGTTTCCAGAATTGCCCTGTCACGCAAACCCATTTTCTGATTTGCCGGCGGCGCTTCGAGTAACGTTCCAATCTGATCGGTCGTTAAAAAGTGTGGTAATTTTCTACCGGTTCGCGGCGTGCGGAGCGGTTTGGCGGGGTTGGTTTTTGAGTACCCTTCCCGGCAGCAATAACGAAAAAAACTGCGGAGACAGGCCAGACGTCTGGCGATCGTGGTTTTCTCGTACTGGCATTCATGAAGATAGGCGACGTACCGCCTGAGTTCACTGATTCCGATTTGATCAGGGGGAAGCAGCGACCCCTCGTATTCGGTAAGATATTCCACCAGACTTTCCAGATCTTCCGCGTAAGACTTCAGGGTCAGATCTGAAGAATTTCTTTCGATTTGCAGATATCGCAGAAAGTGGTCAATCGCATCGTGAAGGTCAATCGACCTGACTGTTTGCGAAGTGATCATGTTACATTCAAAATCGTCTGGTGGTGATAGTAGAGCGAATTTATGTGAGTGGACTTCGCTGAAGTCGTATCAGGCCGTTTTACGCAGGCGGCCTGACTGTTCTTCCAGCTCTGCTTCCCGTCTGAGCTTACGTACCTTCTGACTCATGACAGCCGCATCATACCAGGTGAAGCTCAAGTCTTTGTCAGCCGCATATTGACCGAGTGTCTGCAACATTTGTGAGGAACTGACATCATCGTAGAGAAACACATAACGTTCAGAATCTTTGACTAACGCGACGACATTCATTTGTTGTTTCACTGTAGCAGTCCTTTGTTTATCGTCAGAGCACTGGAATCTAAGACTGGATAGGTTGGGGGTGCTCATAAAACCGCAATATTAAATATCGGCTTCTGAGCGGTGGGATTATCGGTATTTTCTTACTTTGAAGATGATCTGATGCTTAGCTTGTCCGCCATGCAGTGTTAACATCTCTAGAATCATTAAATGTGATGTAAACCGTATAAAGTCCTCACTCCGGTGCAGATAGGCTTCCCAGCCACCACTGCGGCGGTCTCCGCTGACTTCGAGATAATCACGTAAGTGTGCTACCAGAGCCGCATCCGAGCCGTCGAAGAGACGTGTGTACGACATGAAAGGCTGGTGGGGATCAAACGTTCCTACCTGAGTCGGAGGACAGTAATCTTCGAATTGCTTCACAACCGAAGTATTATTTTGGGGGGGGACGGGAGAAGTGGAGAGTGCAGGTTTCGGAGCGACAAGGGTCTGTTGCCCTGCACTGGCCTTTGTCTGTGCTTCTGTTGGCAAGGGAGCGTGCAGCGGTGAGTTGAGTGTTAGAGAACCCTGATTGGCTTGTGCGGCAGCTTGAATGATGGCTGACTGGTTTTGTGTATAAGGCCAGGAGTCAAGTGAATCTGTTGACTGACCACGAATCACCGTCTCCACAGCAGCAGGTGGTTCAGAGAGATCGACAGGACAGCCTTGCGGACAGTCCTGCATACCCGCTTTATGGATCGCTTTTTCTGTTTTTCGCGTTTCTTTTTTCTCGATGTGAGCAGCATGCCTGACTTCTTTATTCAGTTGATGCTCTTCATGTCTCGCTTCTCTGGCTGCGACTCGGTCCATTTTGAACAGCTGGTTCCACATCGATTTTTCAGCGTGACGCTCTTCCACCATCAGTGGCATACCCGGAATGAATTCCTGAGAATGAGGAGAATACCAGGAAACCTGCATACCAATGCGGGGCGGATAATAGGGTGAGTAATCTGTAATCGCACCGATGACAACCGCATCCACGTTCAGAATTTTGGCCAGTTTCAGCACATCATCCGGATTATTCATCTGCAGCTGATTTTCCACCATCGCAACTTCAGCGACTCCCAGTGGTAAAACCTGAAATCCCGGTACTTTCTGTAGTTCTGAAAAATAGGCGAGCGCAAAACGGCGACCATCCACATCCGGTTCCTGGCTCAGATTGAAAAATGGAACCACCGCTACGGTTTTAAGTTTCGGATTGGGATTGGTGACGGAGGTATGCATAATCACACACCCAGACAGGCTGCCAAAGCAGATCAGCATTAAAAATATGCGTGTCAGCACCAGAAAGTTCCCAGGGGATGAAGTAAGAAAGAATCGATATCAACGTTATCGGCATAACCGGTAGAGTAACTTCAATAAGAAATGTCTAATCAGATCCCCTATATTAACTTTTGCCTCAATTTCTCTGTTTTCAGGTCGTTCGAACCTGGGAGAATCTCAAATGGGGGCATTTGCAGGGACTGGTTCGACTGATAAAATGCGTTGAATTATTGAATTGCAGCCCCTTTAAGTTGATGAATGAACCGATGAAACCAGCTTGTCCGCCGAAACCCGATTCCCGTCCACCAATCTGTTATGGTGCGCTGCAGCTGGAATCACGCTACTTGCTGTCTCCGCTGGCAGGATATACGAATTTACCGTTTCGTCGTATCGTGCGAGAATTGGGAGGCGTGGGACTGGCGACGACTGATCTGGTCAATGCCCGGGGGCTGCTGGAAGGGAGTGAGAAAACACTCCAGCTCACCCAGACCTGCCCTGAAGATTCCCCGTTCGCCGTACAGATTTTTGGAAGTGAGCAGCAGCAGATGAAAGAGGCAGCGCAGTTACTGGAGTCGAGGGGCGTGGATTCGATCGATATCAACATGGGTTGCCCGGTGAATCGGATCGTCAAAGGGGGCGCCGGGGCCAGTATGATGTGCCGTCCGAGTGATACCGTTTCACTTGTGCAATCTGTGGTTGAAGCGGTCAAGATTCCTGTCTCTGTGAAGATGCGACTGGGCTGGGATGATAGTGAGCTGTCTGCGCCGTTCTTTGCGCGGGAATTTGAAAAGGTGGGGGTGGTCGCGGTTGCCATCCACGGCCGGACCCGGGAACAGGGATTTCGAGGTGTTGTGAATCACGATGGAATTCGGCGTGTGGTAGAAGCCGTTGAGTCGATTCCGGTGATAGGGAACGGCGACGTCACGAATGTCGCTGAAGCGGACTTCATGCTGAAGTCGACCGGCTGCGCGGGGGTTTCGATCGGCCGTGGGGCACTGGCAAATCCGTGGATCTTCAGGCAACTGGTGCAGTGGGAGCAGACCGGGGCGTACGAACCGCCCGGGAACTTTGACAATCGCCTGGAACTGCTGTTACGACAGTTTCGTTATCTGCTGGAGATGACAACCGAAAAGCGGGCCATTTCCATGTTCCGGAAAATGGGGCACTGGTATTTAAAGTCGATGCGCGTGAAACCCGCCTTGCGCCATGAATTTCAACTGGCCTCGAACCTGGATGAGTTTGACCAGGCCGTGCAGAATATTGCCACGGAGGGGCCTGCAGTCGGTTCCCGCAGTGGTGTTCTGCCAGATATGCATATTCCCGTTCCCGGCGGACCGGTGGAACGCTGGTAAGCAGCGAACGGGCCTGTGTCAGTTGTCTGTGTCGAGTTCTTCGACCAGCGAAGGGTCCAGTTCAATGCGGAGCTTGTTGACCCTGCGTTCGTCGGATTCGAGTACTTCGATTCTCAACTGCTGCCAGATAAGCGTTTCTCCCGGTTGGGGCACCTTCCCGATCTGCGTAATCACGAACCCGCCGATCGTGTCGAAATCTTTGCCTTCGGGCAGATCGTAATTGTATTGTTCATTCAGATCATCAATGTGAACGCGGGCATCTACTTCGAGAGTATTTTGCCCGGTTTCAAAAATCATCTGCTCTTCTTCTTCATCGAATTCATCGACGATATCGCCGACAATTTCTTCCAAAACGTCTTCCATCGTGACCAGGCCAGCGACGCCCCCGTATTCGTCAATCACAATTGCCATGTGGACATGCTCTTTCTGCATGGTCTCCAGCAGGGAGTCGATGCCCGTCGTTTCGGGAATATAAAAGGGAGAAAACATCAGTTTCTGGATGGTTAACTCATCGGGAGAATCGGAATTCTGATTCTCTTTTGAAAAATGTTTCAGCAGTTCCCGCGCGTACAAAATTCCCACGATGTCATCTGTGGACTCTCCGATGACGGGGATACGGGAATGCCCGACATCTATGAACTTCAGCAAGGCTTCGTCCAGAGTCGCATTTACAGAGATATATTCCATATCCATACGCTGGGTCATGATGGCTCCGACATCTTCGTCCTGGAGTTCCATCACGCGCTGAATCATTTTTCCTGCTTCCGACTCGAGGATCCCTCCGCGGGCGCCTTCTTCCACAACCGAGAGAATCTCTTCGCTGATATTGGCTTCCCGGCCGTTTTTATTTTCTTCCTTGCCAGCCAGTCGATGGGAAAACTCATCAATTTTCCAGCAAAGCCATGTGACCGGGCTCAGAAAAACCGGCAGGAACTTAATTACAGGCCAGAATGCCTGCAGGAAGCGTTCGCCGGCGATCCGAGAGATCGTCCAGGGAATTGCCATCAACAGCAGAATTCCTGTGAGCAGGATCAGCAGAATATGAACTGTAAACTGGATGGTGACTGCCGGGGTACTGAAGTCGCGCGGGACATCGAGGTATTTATGGGTAAAAATGATTGAGATCAGAATTACGCCCGTCAGCCAGAAGAGGTCGGCGGCCAGCTGCACGGTGGGATGGGAGCGTAAAATTTCGCTGAATCGATCAGGGACCTCAGCTTCGTTACATAGCGTTTCCAGGCGACTTCGTGAGAAATCGCGCAGAGAAAATCCCAACAGGGCTGCTGACAGAGTCAGAAGTAACAAAGCAGAAAAAATCAGCGGAATCATAAGTCTTGTAAACGTTCAGATAAAATGTTTCGAAAGAGATTCTGATTCAGTGACAGAATCGCATAATAGTTATACTGGTAAATATTCCAGGTGTCATTCTCAATCATCTGTTTTCACTCTTCGCGCCTGGGGATTGTGATCTGCCAGTGGTCGAAGATCTGTTGCTCACGTTGACGCATGATCCGCAGTTCTTCTTCCGTGAGATCATCATAACCACATAAATGCAGTAATCCATGGATTATATATAGCAGGAGTTCCTGTTCTGCGGGCCACTGGTATTCTGTGGACATCGCCACCGCCATCTCCGCGGATACGATAATTTCACCTTCAATCTGTTTACCAGCTCCGCGGAGTTCCTTTTGGGGCGACTCTACTAGGGTATCACAATCCAGCAGAAAACTGAGGACATCGGTGTCGTAATCATGTTGCAGATATTGTTGGTTCAACTGGCGGATGGTTGGATTATCGACGATGGCCAGACTGATTTCCGCCTGGCTGACCTGTTCGGACTGCAGCAGAAAACTGATTGCAGTATTCAGCTGTTGTTCGTCGATTGTGAGGTGCGTTTGTGAGTTCTGGATCTCGATCTGGAACTGGTCTATTGTATTCATTCCGTTTTCAATTTGTGATTACGCGGAGCGCTCTTCCGGATATTTAATACGTCCGTGGTAAATACCGATCAGGGATTTTACCAGCGATTCTTCGACAATATTGATTTCACTTAAAGTAAGAGAACATTCATTAAACTGTCCGTCGAGCAGTCGCTTCATAACGAGTGAATGTACCAGCGACTTGATGCGTTTTGGTGTTGGATCACTCAGTGTGCGGCTGGCACTTTCGACGGCGTCGGAGAGCATCATCACCCCCACTTCCCTGCTCTGGGGTTTGGGGCCTGGATACCGGAAGGAAGATTCTTCGGCGTCGGTTTTGTGGTCCGGGCTGAGATCCGCCTGCTTTTCTGCTTCGCGGAAGAAGTATTCCACCAGCGTTGTCCCATGATGCTGCTCAATAAAATCGATAATCGGTTGCGGCAGATTATGCTGGCGTGCCAGATCCACTCCATCTTTCACATGACCAATGATGATCAATGTACTCATCGCCGGAGCGAGATTGTCATGCAGACTTTCACTGCCGAGAACCATGTTTTCAATGAAATACTGAGGCTTCAGCATTTTTCCGATGTCATGGTAATAAGCGGCAACGCGTACCAGGAGTCCATTCGCGCCAATTTTGTCTGCAGCAGCCTCTCCGATCGTGGCGACCGAAATGGAATGGTTATAAGTACCGGGTGCACGGCGCACCAGTTCCTGCAGGAGGGGATGGGAGACATTGCTCATTTCCAGCAGGCTGATATCGGTGACTACACCAAACAGGGATTCAATGAAAGGCAGGCTGCCGGCGACCAGATATCCAGCGGCCAGACACCACCCTGCCCCTTGTAAACTTTCCCAGACGACCTGCTGGTCAAAGAATCCGTTTGAGAGTTCCTGGTTATTGATCAGGTTGATACCCCAGTAGACCAGGAAGTAAGTCAGTCCCATACCGAAGCCCAGTTTGATCAGGGTGGAGCGGGAGGAGACGTTCGCCAGAGATGTTACCGCCACGGCAGAAACACTCATCAACACGACGAAATGCCCCAGCGAGCCTCCAGTGGACAGGCAAATCACGAGCGACAGAGATAAAGCAGTGAGAATGGCCATCATCTGGTCGTAGACAATCGCAAACACCATGACCGTCACAACCAGGGGCAGTACTTCTGCACGCCAGGGGTCATAGGAAAGCAGTCGGGCCAGGAAAATGGTCAGAATGATCACGCTTAAATAAATACTTAATTGACTGACTGTTCTGGCAACCGCTTTTTTATTCCGCAGCAGATGGTATCCGTTCAAGACCGCGAGGACGACCAGCATCAAAAAGATGATGGTAACGCGAATGCCCCGTTCATAAGTCGGGACTTTCTTTTCCTTGGCTTCGTATTCTGCACGCAGTAATGCCAGCTGATTGTTATCTATTAACTGCCCTGGTTCCACAAGAATCGTGCCACGCTGAAACGTGTCAAAGATTTCTTCCACCTGGTTCCTGGCTTGATTCCGTTCCTTGAGAGTCCTCTGGGGATCGTAAACAAGAGTGGTGGGGGCCTGAAAATGAATCCAGTGGGAAAGTACTGCTTTCAGAGGGACCAGGCGCTTAAAAGTATTGTTTTCCAACGGTTGGCCGATGACCCCGCTTGCTGACAGTTGATTTGGCAGACGAATGTCAAAGGTCGTAACTTTGTGCTCCTTGCCTGTGACATCGTTGACGATGGTTATTTTATCGTCGGCCCTGATCTGGTGTTGGGTCAGATCATTCTCATTCACAATCCCATAGATTGACAGCGGCGCGATCAGTTTTTTGAAATCGTCAATCAGGTCTTTAATTTTTTGCGTATCCTTGGAATCAGGACTGCTGACCAGTGATTTCAGTTCGGCAAAAGTCTGCTCTGGTTCTTCTGAAAACTGGTCCACAAACTGGTCCAGTCGGCGGGACGGAGTGAGCCCCAGTTCGGCCCGGGTGTCAGCATTCAGCTCATCCAGGGATTTGGCGTTGGCAATCGCGACCAGGTCATCCTGCAGCAGTCCAGGCAGCTTGTCGATCAGTTCCGGATGCTGTTTGAAATAATAGGGAACTTCCGTTTCTTTCTGGGTCCGTTCCCGATCCGTTTCAATGGGATTGGCGACTTTGAACGTGGAGTTAGCCACGATTCCATGCTCGGAAAACATGCCCAGGCGATACGGGAACGGAGCTTTCCAGCTTTCCACTGCCACCATCAGAATCAGGAGCGTCAACAGGCAGACACTCAAACGTGAGAGTGTCCCCCGGTTGCTCAATAATTCGCGCAATCTTGAACTCAATTTAGAAGAATCGCGCAAACTGGCAGCAAGTGCAGTTCGGGATTTCTTTGAGCCAAAAAAAGCCATGAAATTAACCTGAGATGATCTGGATGAAAAACGAGGGAATGCGGATGAGATTTAGTGTACGAGAGTGTCTTCGTTCTGGTAGGCCTTCACGATTTCACCGACCAGTCTGTGTCTCACAATATCTTCGTTTTTTAATTGAGTGACTCCCACACCTTTAATGTTTCGCAGGCGATTGATAGCGTCTGTCATGCCGCAGGAAACGTCAGGTGGTAAGTCAATTTGTGAAATATCTCCGGTCACCACAATTTTTGAGCCCATGCCCATCCGGGTCAGAAACATTTTCATCTGGGTGACCGTCGAGTTTTGTGCTTCATCCATGATGATGAATGTATTATCCAGAGTTCGCCCGCGCATGAACGCCAGGGGGACAACCTCGACGATATCATTTTCCATATAGCGCGTGACCTGTTCGTAGTCGAGCAGACTGCCGAGCGCATCCAGCAGGGGACGTAAAAACGGGTTCACTTTTGCCAGCATGTCTCCCGGGAGAAAACCCAGTTTCTCACCCGCTTCAACGGCAGGACGCACGAGTACAATCTTGCGTACCTGTTCGGTCCGCAGTGCATTGATCGCCATGGCGACAGCCAGAAATGTTTTACCACAGCCGGCAGGTCCTGTACAAAATACAAGATCGTGTTCGGCAATATTCTTGATGTAGTCTGACTGTCCTGGTGTTCTGGGATGTACTTTTTTGGTTTTCTCGAAGAGGTCAATCGAGGAAGGCGTGGCGATGGGGGCCTGCTTGGACTGCTTTCCGGTAGAATTGCCGTTGGAGAGCGCGGTTTGTACCTGCTCACTTTTCAGTTGTTTCGTATTTTCGACGATCGCCTTCAGTTCAGAGAAAATGCGGAGTGACTTCTGGATTTGGGCATCATCCCCGATGATTCGCAGTTCATCTCCTCGATGAACCACGTCTATACCCAGTGCATCCTGAATGAGTCGTATATGACAGTCGTGCGTACCCAGTAATATGGGGATCTGATCAGGATCAGAAAAGGAAAGAGTGGCTTCTGACATCAGAATTTCTACGTGCGCCTCCTGGGACCTAAGGAAAACATTTCAGAGCTTGAAAATAATGACAGGAATATTTGTATTTCGCCACACTGAAATCAATGAAAACTTCAATAAAATCAAGACGGAAATCAACCGATAGAACTGGCCTGCTTCCGCTGAGATATAAAGTCTACTCCAGCAATCCGGTAAGAGAAAGGAGAGAGTTGCTGCTAAACTAATGGAATTTCGTAAATAAAGAAAAATAAAAGAGTTGTGTGATGTATAAAATCTTCTGGATCTCTCCGGTTTTGTCTGGAATCCGTTGGTTTTGTGGATCGCTGTCACCAGATTCTGTTCGTTTTGCCGACAGGTTACCCATTCTATTTAAACGGTAATGTTTTGTTTCAGACAGGCTTGTGGATGTGAAGATCTATGGTTTGGGTAATGCGCCTCAGGGACCCTGATCAGATACTGTCGATTGTATTGGTAATACTCAAGAAGAGCCCCTAACCTGTTCGATGAATTGTTCATACAGAATGCGATCGATCATGATGAGAGATGCGCTGCATGTTCTGTTCTTTCGTTCAGAATCAAAACATCCAGTCTCCCGCGGGAACTGATGCCATAAATACGTGAAAAGGTTATTGGAAATGTACGAAACAAATTTTGGGTTCACGGATCGACCCTTCACCGTTTCACCTTCACCTTCCTGTTTTTTCGAGGCAGCAGAACACCAGGACGTTCTCGATGAATTACTGGTTACGATTTCAAGCCTGAATGGGATCACAATTTTGACGGGGGATGCCGGCACAGGAAAAACGGCAATCTGTCGCCAGTTGATTGTGCGGCTGGAAGATCAGTTTCAGGTTCAGTTTGTTGAACATTGTAATTTTCCCACCGTCAGAGCACTGCTGCAGACCCTGTTGTATAACCTGACCGACTGTTATGAAAAAGTCAGCGAGCAGGAATTGCGACTGGCTTTGACTGCGGAAATTCGTTCCTCATTTTTAAACCACGGACAACCTCTGCTGGTACTCGTCGATGAAGCACATCTCCTGAGTACTTCGTTTCTGGAAGAATTACGGGTCCTGTCTGACATTGCCTTTGATGGCAAACCGGCGTTGCAGTTATTGCTCTGCGGACAGACCTCACTGGAAGAAACGTTGATTCAACCTGGTCTCTCCTCTCTCAATCAGCGGATCGGCTGCCAGGTTTATCTCGACCGGATGACGCGTCAGGAGTCTGAATCCTACATCGCCTATCGAATTCAGCGCGTTTCCACAGACAAACGATCCTGCTTTACAGACGAAGCCATCAAATTTATTACGCATGTCAGTGATGGTCTGCCACGCTGCCTGAACCAGATCTGTGACCATAGCCTGATGTTGGCATATTTACAGGACGCTCCCATTGTTGATGAGCCGATAGCGCGAGAAGCCTTTACGGATCTGCAACAGTTGCCGTTACACTGGAATGATCCTTTGCCCGCTTCTTCTCCGTTGGATGAGTTACGCAAAGGCCAGACCGGTGCGCGATCAGAACAAAAAACGAGCGACTCCTCCCTGGTGGAATATGAGTCAGACTATGAGATCGATACTGTTCTGGAAGATCAACTGAATCAACTGGTGGGAACTTCAGAAGAGGATTCAGAGTCCGTTTCCGAAGACTCCAGCTGGGATTCGGCTGATTTATTCTCTTTCGGTGAGGGGATCGAAGCGATAGAAATCGGCAGCGATTCTAAAATGGAACAGACCGCGGAAGCGGCAAGCGAAAAACAACACCAGCATGAAATCCCGGTTCCGCTGGAAGATCGGCCTGCAGAACCTGAGCAGGTTAAGATCAATGTTTCCACGCGGGAAATCAGGGAGACAGTCACCTCACCGGAGCTGAATTCTGGTTTTACTGAGATTATTGATCGCTATGCCGCCATTGATGCGGGCATCGATCCTGCTACCCTGCCCGCTGAATCCCATGGGAACATCAAGCAGTCACTGCAACTGCGACCGCCCCAGTTTCAGTCTGTGTCAAAACCGCAACAGGTCGCCCAGGAAGAAATCGAATCCACAACGGATTCCACTGCTGCTGCATTAACCGAATTTGCAGAAATATTTGATATGGATGCAGTGGAAATCCCTGATGTGCCCACGATCGATTTTGATAAAACGGAATTGAAACATCTGAGTTCAGATGTCCTGGAAGAACTCTCCCGAGAGATCTCCGGAGGAAATGGTTCGTTTGAAGAACTGCTGGCAGCTCAAGTGTATGAAGTCTGTGCGGAGACCCGAAAAGGATTATTTGACGCCCTGAAAGAAATTCGTAACTATTCTGAAACGACATCCGTTGAAGTTTCTGAAGAGGAACTTGAGGTTTATGATGCCGTTCAGCCGGAGTATGAAGAACCCGTATTCTCCGAGCCTGAGAGCCCGGTTTTCTCCAGTGAACAGTTCGATCTGCCATCAGGGAACTCTGTCCGCATCGATTCACAGATTGATACACGCACCCGGCAGTCTGGTACAACCCATCTGAAAGGGCCGGCGCTGGGGCGCTATAAGAATCTGTTTACCCGGCTGCGACGTAAACAGGAGTTGAGCTGAGTGACGCCGTTTCGGGTTTCCACCTGCTGCAGGATCTGACTCCCGGAATGTGATAACAGTTGCCGGTTCGCCAGGTGATATAACTGCTACAAGCCTATCAACTGGTGAGTCTGTTTCGACCGTTCGCCATATTTTCTGCATGATCGACTCAAGTGTGATCATGTTGACGTGATCTCCCTGCGCTGAGCCGATCTTGAGAAAATCAGGTTTTCTTTTAAAGAATTTCGCCCGATACGCTAATTACACAGCGTAACATTCGAGGCGAGGTTCAAATGCATCAAGATAAAAAAGTTGGTTTAGCACTGGCATTGCTGGTGATCGGTTTTGTAGCAGCATTCTGTCTCAGGCAGGATCGCAATACGACGGTTCAAATCCCGGAATTGAATGATCCACATTACCTCAATGAGCAGATTGCCGATAAGGATCGCACTCCCTACCTGGATACGCAGTTAAATGATAAAACGGAAACACAACTGGGAACTGAGCAGGCATTTACAGGACTGACTGACAAAGTAGCGCCAGGAGAAAGTTCACAGGTTGCCGTTCCCACCATCTCGCATACGACTCCTGTCGGGCAGAACGGCAACGCTTCCAAAGCAGAACGCTGGGGACCGATCCCCGATTTTCTAAAGGAAGTCGATCTGCCTGAAAAGCAGTTTTCCAGCCCGGAACCTGAGGATTCTGTTTTTGAACCGAATCCACCCTACCCCGAAGCAAAGCCTGTTTCTCAAAACAGCACGCCGAAGCCCATTACCGGAATTGAGAACATCAAACCCGAACATAATAACGCGTGGGAAGTGAATCCATCACAGCAGAGACAGGAACCAGCCAGGCCTGCGCAACCAGCGGCTCCCTCAATCCGGATTCATACAGTCAAAGCGGGAGAAACGCTCTCAGAGATTTCGATTCGTTATCTGGGGACCAGTCGCAAGTACCGTGAGATCTTTAATCTGAACCGTGACCAGCTCCGTAGCCCCAATGACATTCGTGAAGGAATGAAATTGAGGATTCCGGTCTACCGGGCTCCGGAAACAACGCCTCAGTCTGCCAATCGACAGACCAATGTGGAATCTCCGGTGATGACCGGAAAACGGACTGTGGGGCAAATGGTGTCCCAGCCGACATTGAAGTCTGATCCTTCCTCGACTGTTCAGTTTGAAGGATTGATTGAGTCACTCTCCAATACTTCATCGCAAAAAGCAATGGGGCAGCTGGATCAGAAACAGGTGATGCAGGAGCTGGAACAATCGATTCAAACCGAGAAACTTCCAGCAGGAATTAAAGGAGTTCCGGAAAACTATCGAAAATTTATTCCTGTACCCCGCTCCCCTTTTATCCATGGTAACGGACCACAAAGCAATGGGGCTCCCTCCGGTACAGGGCATTCCCTGTCGCAGATTCAACCGGAGAATGTGGATCAGATCGTTGATGACCTCTTTGGTGAGCAGGCTAAGCCAACCGGCCAGACTGCAGAGCCGAAAACCTATACGATTCAGCCCGGTGACACTCTGGAATCTATTGCTGTGCGAATCTATGGTAAACGCTCTGCAGCATTCAAAATTTATCAGCAGAATCGTGATCTCCTGAAAAACGCCAACTACATCCGCCCGGGTATGAAACTGAATCTCCCCTGATCTGACTTCCGAGCCATGCTGTTGGGGAACTAGAGCGCATCACATTTACCATAGCGTCTCTCGATCTATTCTACTCGGTTCAAATGGACCTGGAGACGCTACAGTAAAACTGGACACAGTCTAATGGTCGGCAGCCAGTCCGTTGAGCGGTAAAGACAGGCCATCATATGCCAGCTCGACATGCTCGGGTAAATTGGTGTTTGTCTCTTCGTGTTCCAGCGAGTGCGAGATGTGGGTGAAATAAGTCCGTTTGGGGCGAACCCGTTCGACCACTTCCAGGCTCTGTTCCAGGCAAAAATGCGTGGGGTGTGGCTTGATCCGCAGGGCATCAAGAATCAGGTAATCCAGGCCTTCCAGGTA
This sequence comes from Gimesia sp., assembly GCF_048262075.1. Taxonomy (GTDB): domain Bacteria; phylum Planctomycetota; class Planctomycetia; order Planctomycetales; family Planctomycetaceae; genus Gimesia. Next base: position 573,772 of record NZ_JBLXFK010000002.1, on the reverse strand, counting down.
TTGCCAGCTCTCTTCGGGAATTTCGCTGACATCCGTGCAAAAGGCAATATCGTTGATCCGGTATCCAAGGATCGGCAGAGTTCCATGCATCAGTCGAATCGGTTGGATTCTGAGTCCCAGCAGATCGAACGGTTCCAGTGAGATCGTTTTGAAATCAAGATGGGGGCGCGACATGTGGTGACGATTATGTGTCGGTTCCTCGAAGGCGTAATTGAAAGACCCCCGGATCTGCTCTTCCACGGCTTCTTCACAGTATAATTCGATGGATTTTTCCAGCCGGTATCCGCTGATCCGCACATCATCCAGGCCGAAAATATGATCGGCGTGGCTGTGGGTATAGAGAACGGCGTGCACCCAGGGAATGTGTTCGCGCAGTAACTGCAGCCTGAGTTCCGGTGGCGTGTCGATCAGAAAGCCCCCCTCCGGGGCACCGATATAAACGGATGTACGGCCGCGCCGATTTTGAGGATGGGGGGACTGGCAGACTTCACAATCGCAACCCACAATCGGGATTCCCACACTGGTCCCCGTACCCAGAGTGATGAACTCACCCTGTCTCTGAGAAAATAAATTTGATTCCTGTTGCATATTACTTTAATCGCTCTTGCGCGGGTTTCACTGTGATCAGGTCAAGCTGGGGCCAGTTTAATTTATTGGTGTCTGTAATGGTACCGTTGCATAGCATGCGAAGATGTATTGCGGCGTAATCGGGTTCAGCTCACACCACAATATTCACTGACACCATCCGCGGTGACAACCAGTAAATGATCGGTGAGCGGATGATCCATATTCAGGTAGTCATTGGCGATGTTATGCTGGATTTTTTCGATGACCTGCGATTCACTCAGGCTGAGCGCCAGTAAAAAATCACGGTTGGGAAGACCCGCCAGAAATTCACTTCCCAGAAACTTCCGGGCCTGCTGATAAAATGACGGACTGAGGACCTGGCTCGCATTATACGCGTCTGCCTTGCTGTGAATAATCATATTGGGACCATCTTCCCGCGACATGCAGATTAACTCGATGTCGTTCTGTATAAAATAGTGGTCCAGATTGGCCAGTGCAATTTCGTGTAAAATCTCCTGGCTGATTTTCCACTTTCTGAGCAGCTTCTCATGGATATACCAGTAAGCCCGTGATTCATCAACCACGTAAAGAATGGCCAGGTTCGCGATCCAGTTCTCGCCGACAAAGTTCGGGAAATGAGTTTTCCATGATTCCTGTGAGATCAGGATCGGCATGATGCGGTCCTGGATTTCGAGCAGTTCCGGTTCGGTCTGGTCATCACCCCATTCATTAATTTGCAGCACGGTCGCCAGAGCCGAAACGATTTCCTGTTCGTAGTCTTCCGGGGAGCTCAGATAGGACCGGTAGAAATTATTCAGATTCAGTTCCGATTCACCAAATTTGATGCGAAAACCGGGAATGATCTGCGAAGAAATCAAAGGGAATTTATTTCGGGCCAACTGCAGCACTTCATCAGCAAACAGTTCAGGCGGATGCGCCGGATTCAAATTCAGTTCAACCGAATGCAGGATCCTCAGCACGGTATCCAGCAGTTCTTCACGATCCTGGGGTTCGTAGAAAAACGTGACCACCATTTGAATGGAGCGTTCTCGGATCAACCAGAGATTCCAGTGATGCCAGTTTTTTTGAAACAGAGTGGATTGCGCCAGCAACGATTTCCACCAGGATACATTTTTTTTAATGATGGCTTCACCGGAATAGGCCACCGATTCATGCTCTATCACCAGCGGCGATCGTTTTAGAATATTCCGATGTCTGACAAAGAGCTGATCGAAATTAACATCGAGCCCCGTCCCTGACTGCGTATGAGGCAGCACCGATTTCCAGTGGCAACTGATGGTTAACGTGGCGTTCCCACCCGGAGGACTGAGCTGAAGGACCCCGTCCTGGTCATCCTTGATCCAGTCAGAAGGAAATGCGAGAGAATACCAGTTGGCGGGACCGGTGTATTGCGCCCATTGATCGAGATGAAAGTCCGACAAAAAAATCACCATCAGCACAAGAAGTGTTTCTGATTCCAGAATAACCGGCAACAAAGAATATGAAGCCTGTGGTTATTTCAACGGTGTCTCACTGTGTCTTTAATAGTAGACGATTTTCGAAATGATGACTATCGGAAAATGGGGCTGATTCTTTGTGCCATGCTGCTGTTAATCTAAGCAGCAAAATGCCCTCCATAAGGGCATTTTTGAAGCAAATGAAACGACGTCAATCTACTCAGATTTTTATTTAATATTGTAAGTGCTTCTGTGTAAGTGGCTTACGATAATGTGTCTGAGGTGAGCTGTTAGCTGGTACGACGTTTGCTTAAGAGATAATTACAGACAGGGAAAAGAGCAACTTCTACTGTCTGACTTGAACTTCACCAAAGGATACGCTGCTGGGGAGTATAGCCGAACTTTCCCTTGTCGGGACTGTTTGGGCGAGCGCCTATACACTCAGCGGCGTCCTTTTTTCAGTCGTGTCAAGAAACGACTGAAACACCTATTATATAGAGGTTCATCTTCATTTACCAGCCTTTTCTGGTGAGAAATTTCCCTCCTGTGTTCCTGTTATTCCGCTATCTTTTTAGCTGGTTTTTGTGCAGCCGACACAGGTTTCATAATCAGTAGACCCAATGGTGGCAGATTCAGTGTAATGCTGTGATTCATGCCATGGCTGCTGATCTTCTCACTATAAACTCCACCGGCATTCCCCATATTCGAACCACCATAAATCTTGGCATCACTGTTAATGATTTCGTGGTAAAAGCCTGGTTTCGGAACACCAATCCGGTATCCATCGCGGGGAACTGGCGTGAAATTGGCAACCACTATCACATGCTCTTCTGTGTCGGTCGCAGTGCGCTGAAAGGCAAAGACACTGTTTTTAGAATCATCACATTGAATCCAGGCAAAGCCTTCTTGCGTAAAATCGGTTTCGTACAGCGATTTTTCAGTACGGTATAAGTGGTTCAAGTCTCCGATCAGGCGACGGATGCCATCATGTTTTTCATGACCAATCAGTTTCCAGTCCAGTTCCTGATCGTGATTCCATTCTTCCCACTGTGCCAGTTCTCCTCCCATAAACAGCAGTTTTTTGCCCGGCATCGTATATTGATAACCATATAACAACCGCAGATTGGCAAACTGCTGCCACAGGTCTCCGGGCATTTGTGATATTAACGCACGTTTGCCGTGCACCACTTCATCATGCGAGAGTGGCAGCACAAAGTTTTCCGTGAATGCATAAATCATGCGGAAGGAGAGTTCGCCTTGATGGTGTGAGCGGTAGATCGGATCGAAATGCATATACCGGAGCGTATCATTCATCCAGCCCATATCCCATTTCATATTGAAACCCAGCCCGCCATTATAGACCGGGTGAGATACACCGCCCCAGGATGTGGACTCCTCGGCGATCGTCAGGATGCCCGGATATTCCCCGTGCAGACTGACATTCGCATCTTTCAGGAACTGAATGGCTTCCAGGTTTTCGCGTCCGCCTTGCGGGTTGGGTACCCATTCCCCTTCTTTGCGCGAATAATCCAGGTAGAGCATTGAAGCCACCGCATCCACACGGAGACCATCAAAATGATACTTATCAATCCAGAAATGTGCGCTTGAGAGCAGGAAGTCCCTGATTTCATTCCGTCCGTAGTTAAAGATGTAGGTTCCCCAGTCCGGGTGAAACCCTTTTCGTGGATCGGCATGTTCGTACAGGCAGGTGCCGTCAAATCGACCCAGGGAGTGTCCGTCCGTGGGAAAATGGCCGGGAACCCAGTCAAATAAGACACCAATGCCTGCCTGGTGGCAGTAATCGACGAAATACATCAAATCATGGGGACTGCCGAAACGGCTGGTCGGGGAAAAATAGCCGGTCGTCTGATAACCCCAGGAGCCATCAAAAGGGTGTTCCGTGATGGGCATTAATTGAATGTGCGTATATCCCATTTCCTGGACATACTCGACCAGTTGCTTGGCCAGTTCCCGGTAAGTAAAAAACTGGCGGCCATCTTTGGGGCGTTTCCACGAACCCAGGTGAACTTCATAAATCGTAATCGGCTGATCATGCCAGTTGGTTTCGGCCCGTTTCTGGATCCATTGGTCATCCTGCCAGGGATAATTCTCCAGATCGTAGACAATCGAGGCGGTTTTGGGGCGCAGTTCGGAGTAGAACGCATACGGATCACACTTTTCGAAAAACTCTCCGTTCTGGCCTCGCAGGCTGAATTTATAAGCGTCTCCGCTTGAAATGCCTGGCATAAAACCGGACCAGACCCCTGCATCGCTGGAGTTCAGATAGAATTCACCATGCTTCCAGTGGTTCTGATCGCAAACAATACAGACTTCCTGTGCATTGGGTGCCCAGACAGCGAAACGTGTTCCAGTGATTCCGTTAACTTCGTCCGGGTGTGCCCCCATAGATTGATACATGGTACAGTGCATTCCTGTCTTTAGTGCATGAAGTTCAGCAGATGTAAATAAAGGCCGTCTGGTCTGAGCAAGTGCCTGTTGGCTCTGAGACCGCCTTGGCGTCGAGGAGCGGTTGGAACTCGAATCAAAATGAGAAGGTTGACTCATTAGAGTGGAAATTTCATCAGCAGAGTTGTGAAAGACGCGAGCCTCGAAACCATCATAATCAGTAGACCTATTATAACAAGATTTCGACCATATTGTTACTCTGCCTTAATGTGCTTTTGGCGTTAAATGGCGTTCAACTCTCCTCTTTTGCGACAAGATGTCCGACAGGGATGCGTCAGTCTGTCAATAACTTACCGATTATGATGTCTGGGTAATTTACGGCGATCAAGTCGAATAATGCACACGTGGGATCGTCAACCTGCGACTATTTCCAGATTCCCGCAGGCTTTGCTCAAGTGATACGACCTGCAGCAATCTATAATTAAACATGACTCGATTAATCGTGAATTGTTTTCAAGAACCGGCACTGGTGAATTTCACCAGACCTGTCTGATTGTGGGTATGGCTTGTCTCTGCATCGAAATGCATTACTGATCGCAGGACCATTTGTCCTGATGACAGGCTTTTATTTTCTGATCTTCTCTGGAGCTCAGGAAGGAAGAGCCTCTGCGAATGCGGTACGCCTCAGCCCTCCCGAGCCCTTCAAAGCACCCCCTGAAATCAAATCGCGCGAGCAGAAACCGAAGCTGCAGACCGCCTGCGAAACCAAGGCGGCCTGGCTGAGAACCCGTATTTCCCTTCCCGTCAATGTACTGATTCAAACACCTTATATCATCGTCGGCGATTATGAAGTCTCAACCCTGGAAGCCCTCTATCAGAAAGCGATCTCTCCGACTGAGTACGCGTTGAATGTTTCCTATTTCGATACACCCCCTGATCGTCCAATTACAATTGTCGCACTCTCTTCAGAGGAACGTTATCAACAGGTCGCGTTGGACCTCGACCAGAGAAAAACCGGCTCCTATTACGGTTATTTTCAGTCGAACGACATGCGGATTGTCCTGAATCTCTCCACCGGCAGTGGAACTCTCGGTCATGAACTGACCCACGCGCTGGCGGAAATCGACTTTCCTGCCATGCCGGAATGGTTTGACGAAGGCCTGGCGTCGCTGCATGAGCAATGCGAATTCTCAGACGAACAGACACAATTGCTGGGGATTTCGAACTGGCGCGGACAGTTGCTGCTATCGGCCCTGGATCGCAACCAGTTGCCCCCCCTGTCGAAACTGGTAGAGCAGGTCAGAATCGATACCAGACGCGAAGCGTTAACCTATTCTTACGCCCGCTACTTCTGTATCTACCTGCAGCAGAAACGACTGCTTTCTCCCTTTTATCGCAAATTGAGAACCAGTCAGGAATTTGATTCCACCGGCGCGCAGACCTTAATGCAACTGCTGAATATCAATGATCTGACAGACATTGATGAAGACTTTCGTCTCTGGCTGAACGGGTTCCGTTCCACGAGCACACCCTGATAGCAGGGCTTGTTGCTCAGAAAACCGGGTTCTGGCGAAGAAACCGACATGCGGCTATTTTCTGTGCTTCACACGGCGTCTATAATTGAGTCGTTGTCTCTGAAGATCCTCTAATTCCCAATGAAGCATCCGCCATGAATTCCTCTGCCTTAAATGTCTGCAGTTTCGAAAGTCGCAAAAGCGACGCCATGACCTCCCTGATCGAACGCAATCAGGGCAATCCCACGCTCGTCCATTCCATGGATGAAATTCCGCTGGAAGACAACGCGCAGGTGAAGTCGTTCTGCGAGAAACTGTTTCGAGGCGAAATTGATGTAATTGTCTTCATGACCGGCGTGGGAGCGACTGCCTTACTCAACGCGGCAGAGCTTTATTTCCCACGCGATCAGGTTCTGGATGCCTTCCGTAGGATTATTGTTGTGGTGCGTGGTCCAAAGCCAACGGTCGTCCTGCGTAACTGGGAAGTCCCCATTCATTATTCTGCTCCGGAGCCTAACACCTGGCATGAGATTATTTCTGTCCTGGATGAAAAAAAGTTTTCTGTGACGGGCAAACATGTTGCTGTTCAGGAGTATGGGAAGCCGGTCGAAGGATTCTACGAAGCCTTGCGTAACCGTGGAGCTCAGGTCCTGCCGATTGCGGTCTACCGCTGGGCATTACCCGATGATACCAGCGGGCTCCGTAATGCCATACATGCGACGATTCGCGGAGAATATAACGTATTGATGTTTACCAGCGCGCAGCAAATCACACACGTTCTGCAGATCGCCGAAGAAGAACAGGTCAAAGAAGACTGGCTGCTGGCCGCATCCAAAACGATGATTGCCTCCGTCGGTCCTGCCTGTACGGAAGCGCTGCAGGAAGCCGGTCTGCCCGTCGATTTTGAATCGAGTCCTCCGAAAATGGGGCCGCTGGTGAAAGATGCCCTGCAGGCGGCTCCCGAAATTCTCTCCCAAAAAGGCTGAACGATACGTCTGGCTTTCCTCTGTTTCCGGGAAACTCCGCAGCGCTGAATTTCAGTTCGCGGGAATTCCTGTTAGAATCACTTCACATCGCTGAATACCAAATAATTGTAACCGAAAGAAGAAACATGGATGCCCCCCTGGCTGAGACCGCCCGCTATCAGAACAGTCGTTTTATGAAAGCGGTCCGCCGCGAACCCGTCGATACGACACCCATCTGGATTATGCGTCAGGCGGGGCGCTATCTGCCTGAGTACATGGAAGTCCGCAATAAAGTGACTTTTATCGAACTCTGTAAGACTCCCGAACTGGCTGCCGAAGTCACGCTTACCGCACAACGTGTGCTCGGCGTCGATGCAGCTATCCTCTTCGCCGACCTGCTCCCGATTCTGGAACCGATGGGACTCGATCTGGAATACCTCAAAGGAGAAGGCCCGGTCATTCACAATCCGATTCAGGATTCATCCCAGGTCGACCGTCTGACTGATATCGCAGACATGGACTGCCTCGACTTCGTCTTCCAGGCGGTCAAACTGATTCGCGGCGAACTGCCTGCTGACATTCCCCTGCTCGGCTTTGCTGGTTGTCCTTTTACTCTTGCCAGTTATGCGATTGAAGGGGGCAGTTCCAAAAACTACCGCCGCACCAAACAGATGATGTATAACGACCCGTCTGCCTGGGACGCATTGATGAGCCGTTTCGTTGATAACCTGATCGTCTATCTGCAGCGTCAGATTGCCGCCGGATGCCAGGCGGTACAGATTTTTGACAGTTGGGCGGGCTGTCTTTCTCCCGAAGATTATCAGCAGTACGTACAACCCTACACCGCGAAACTCGTCGCAGGAGTTGAGGACCATGCACCTGTTATCAACTTCCTGACCGGAAACCCTGCTTTGCTCGGTTTGCAGCGCCAGGCCGGCGGTCAGGTCTTCGGCGTGGACTGGCGAATCAATCTGGCGGATGCTTGGGAAATCTTTGGGCCTGATGTCGCGATCCAGGGAAATATGGACCCGATTGCCCTCTACGCCGACTTACCGGTTCTCAAGCAGAAAGCAAAAGCAGTTCTGGATGCTGCCGGGGGCCGCAATGGCCATATCTTCAATCTGGGACATGGGGTCATGCCTGATATGAATCCCGATCATGTTAAGGCCCTCGTGGAAATGGTACACGAACTGGGAACCCGCTAACTTACCCGCCTGCGATCTCCCCTCTATCTTAGATCGAACCCGTTATGAATCAGTCTTCAGCACCCGCAAAACGAATCGCAGTGGTTGGCGGTGGAATTACCGGCCTGTCCGCCGCATTTCGTCTGCAGGAACTGGCGCAGGAAAATAACCGTCCTGTTGAAATCACGCTGTTCGAATCACAGCCCGAAGCGGGAGGCTGGATTGGGACTATCAATCAGGATGGATACCTGATCGATACCGGCGCGGATATGTTTATCACGAATAAACCCGCGGCGATCGAACTCTGCCAGCGACTGGGGCTCGAAGATCAATTGATTTCCACCAATCAGCAGTATCGCGGAGCCCTGATCCTTAAAGACGGGATTCCGGTCCCCGTTCCGCTCGGTTTTGAACTGATGACCCCTTCCCGGATTCTTCCCATGCTGAGGACCCCCCTGCTCAGCCCGTTCGGAAAGCTGCGGATGGGGCTCGAATACTTTCTGCCCCGCCGTATCAGTGAAACAGGTTTAGACAATGATGACGAAAGTCTTGCGCAGTTTGTGACCCGCCGTTTTGGTAAGGAAGCATTAATGCGACTGATCCAGCCTCTGGTCGCCGGTATCTACACTTCCGATCCGGAAAAACTAAGTTTGCGGGCGACGTTACCTCGTTTTCTGGATATGGAACGCGATCATCGCAGTCTGATCAAGGCGATTCGCAAACAGAAGAAACAGACTAAATCCGCCGACGCCACGGGCGCACGATACGGCCTGTTCGCAGCGTTCAAAGAGGGGATGCAGACGTTGATCCGCACACTGGCCGAGCGGGTCTCTTCAGCAGGTACGATTCTCTACGATCATCGTGTGAAACAGGTCGTAGCCGCTGATGCAGGCTATGAGCTCACCTTTGAATCTGCAGGTGTCACGCAGACTCAGCATTTCGACGCCGTTCTCCTTACGACGGCGGCACCGCGGGCGGGCCAGATGCTTGCCTCTTATGCTCCCGTGCTCTCCGGTCTGCTCAAGCAGATTGAATATGCGTCGACGGCAATTCAAGTCAGCGTGCATCGTCTGGAAAATATTAAGCATCCGCTGAAAGCCTTTGGTTTGGTGATCCCCTCTGTTGAGCAGCGGAAGATTTTCGCGGTTGCCTTTTCCAGTCGCAAGTTTCCCGGACGCGCACCGGAAGGCTGTGTACAACTGCGAACCTTTGCAGGCGGAGCGATGCAGCCCGAACTGCTGGAGCACTCGGATGAAGAATTGAACGCGATTGTCGATCGCGAGTTAGCCGACATCCTCGGTGTTACCGGCGAACCCATTTATTCAAAACTGCTCCGCCACAATCAGTCGATGCCACAATATCATCTGGGCCATCTGCAACTGGTGGAGCGGATCGAACAGGCTGCCGTTGGCTTACCGGGACTGGAACTGGCGGGCAACGCATATCGCGGCGTCGGTATTCCCGACTGCATTCACAGCGCCGAACAGGCTGCCGCGAGACTAATGGCTGAGCTTACTTCACACGTTTAAGCTCAAATCCCTTCACGTCAAGCAGCTCGGAACCTGTTTTTTTGATTCCTGTCAGCGTGAGATCGCAGTGACCTTTTTTCAAAGTTACCGTGCCCAGTTTGAGCTTCGCCCAGTCTTTACTCATGTAATTATCCGACGGTTCGACGCGATCCTGATTTCCAATTTTCGGTGGATCATGTGGCTTGGAAATCGTTGAGTTCAATGTCTGGCCATTCACTTGTGCCTGAACTTCACAGCCGACATCGTCAGCGCGGCACGTATATTTCAGTGTGACTTCATAAGTACCGGGTTGCAGGACATCCAGATGCCAGACAGCGGATGCATTCGCATCGGTCCAGTCTTCTATCCAACTGTTGGCATAGCCGTTGTGTCCTTTGCCACTGTAGTTGATTCCCTGGCCTGCTTCAGGAAACAGGAAAGATTCATTCGCGGGCAGCGATGTGATTTTTTCTTTGGGGTGGCCTACAGGAATTGGGATCGGCTCGAAACCTGCCTGCGAGACATCTTTGAACCAGTCCTTATAAGCGACCTTCAATTCCTTCATCACGGCAGGATGCGCTTGGGCCACATTCTGTTTTTGAGACGGGTCGGCCTGCATATCATACAGACTCCATTTGCCACGCTCATAAGCGGCCCGCCAGCGATCGGTACGCACGGAACCATGGGGCAGTTCAGCGCCGGGAATCGAATTGCGAAACAGTCGATCCGAGAACAGCATTCGCTGTGGCCAGCCAGCATCCGCGTTCCTGCTCAGCAGTGGCACCAGACTTTTACCATCCAGCGGTTGATCGGAGGTGTTTTCTACGCTGCAGAATTCGAGGAGAGTCGGCAGAATATCAATGTGTGCAGCGATGGGTTTCACAACGGTTCCCGCTTTGATTTTACCCGGATAGCGGACAAACAGGGGGACCCGAATTCCACCTTCGTGAATCGATCCTTTGCGACCTCGCATCTTGCCGTTATAGCGGTCACTGTTCGGGCCGTTGTCGGTCAGAAACAGCACGATGGTGTTGTTGCTCAGTTTCAGATTATCGAGTGTCTGCATTAAACGTCCCAGATTGTCGTCCACACATTCGACCATTGCATACGCACAGCGGGCTTTATCATCCAGTCCTTTGCCCGCATATTTGTCCCAGTATTTTTTCGGGACAATCCAGGGAGAATGCGGTGCGTTATAAGGGACATAGCAGAAGAAAGGCTGGTCCTTATTTTGTTTGATGAAATCGATTGCATGGTCCGTCAGCACATCGGTGATGTAACCTTTCGTCTCCACCGGCTGTTTGTTGTGTTCCAGATTCGTGTCGAAATAGCGATTCCAGTGGCCTCCACAGAATCCGAAGAATTCGTCAAATCCCTGTCCGTTAGGATGCATGGGATAATGTCGGCCGTTATGCCATTTGCCGAAGGCCCCGGTTTTGTAGCCATCGGCCTGGAACATTTCGGCAATCGTGGTCTCTTTGGCTCGCATGTTTTCAAAACCACGCGTCACGCCATGTACGCCGGTTCGCAAACTGTAGCGACCTGTCAGCAATGATGATCGCGTCGGTGCACAGACGGGCGAAACATAGAACCGTTCAAAGCGTGCGCCTTGCGACGCCAGCAGATCCTGCTGTGGAGTTTCAATCAGCGGATTGTCATGCGAACGGACATCTCCCCAGCCCTGATCGTCGGTCATGATCAACAGCACGTTGGGTCGTTCCGCCGCGTTTAGAAGCGAACTGCTGCTTAAGCTGAGTGTGACTACAGATAACAGGACGAAATTAAAAAAGAGCGCACGTCTCATGATAAAATTCTATATCCTCAATGATCAGATTAGAGCGTCGTGTAGCACTGTCGGCTCGTCCGACTGTAAAAAAAGAGCCAGGATTTGAATCCTGAATTCATTCCAGTAGACCGGATCGGCAATGCACAGTCAATCCCACCACCAGCGTGCGGGTTGCTGCAGGTCCCGTTTACTGACGGCAGACTGTTTGTCTTCCAGCGATGTATCACGGCTCACCGGGAACTCTGCCTGATTCAAAACCGCCCGGGCATTGATGGTGACTCCCCCGCCAACCAGGCAAATCATCAACCGTCCTGCCTTTTTGTAATTCATCGCGGTGGGGACCTGTTTTGGAATATTCCCCTCGGGTACCAGGTAGTCAGATGCGGTTGAAAAGAGAGAATGCCGCCAGTCAATCTGCTCGTCCAGTCGTTCACGATTGATCAATGCTGCCAGGACGGTCAGATCAGTAATCGACTGTAATTCGGCGAACGTGGGATGCCGGTCGGCCAGTTTTGCGAAGTGTTTCGTAAACTGCTGGGCATATTTAGTCGTCGAAACCCTGGTCTGGGCGGCATCGGTGCGTTGACCGGCGGAATTGACGAATTCTTCTTGCGACATCATCTGCAGGCGCTGTCCGGAGAACTGAAACGCGTCACGGTCGGCCGTTGTTGTGAAGGCATCATACAGAGGCGTAAACCACCAGCGCTGCGTGCTGTTGCCACCGCCGCGGAGTGTGGCCAGATGGCTTTTGATTTCGCGAATTCCCGAGGGTTCGAGTCCGATGGAAATCCGTTTGAGCATGTAGTCGGCTTCGACGAGGATGCGGGCATAATGCGAACCCGCGGGCACCCCGGTCACAGAGACATCCTGCATACCCAGGATCTGCGCCATGGTTTTGAAGCGAACCGTGGCAGTCGCTGCAGAGGAAGCGTTATTGGTACGCCGGATATATTCATTCATCTTCGCCAGGTTGTCGGGCTTTGCATCGAACGAACAGCCGGTGATCAGCCCGCGGTCCTGTGACTGAAATGCGACCACCAGGTCATCCAGTCGAATGGGGGGGCGCCCTGTTTCGACGCCGACTACCCGGTTCTGCGCATTGGCGGCGAAGCCTTCCGCAGGGCCCCCGATGATCAGATCGTTGTGCTCTCGATCGACAAACAGATAATCAATCCGCGTTAAACCGGCCAGATACAATACTTCGGGAGGCAGCGGTTCATTTTTCGTTTGATATTCCTGGCAGACCTTTTCCAGTTCGACCAGCGAGATCTTACGAAACTCCGATTTGCGATTCACGTCGGCGGGCAGTGCTTCAGTGGCGAGTGCCTGCAGACGCCGTTGATTTAACTGGCTGCTGTTCTGTGTGACCCGAAACGGCGCCGCGATCACACCATCCGCATCAATGGTAATGCCGCCCGCGTTCTGGTTGTTGTTGCCATTCTGATTATTACCACCGTTATTGTTGCCGCCATTATTATTCCCTTGCGCAAAACCAGCCGAGCAGAGTGACAGCAGCAGACTGAGGCTCAATATTGCACGAACGACGTTTGTTTGAACAGGAATGAGAGAGAGGCCTTTCATCAATCAACGCTTTCCGCCTCGAGAGGCTATCAGAATAATGCGGCCCGCAGTTAAAGATGACACCTGTCATTCTATCAGGCTGTGAAGGCCCGAGGCAGAGTTTTCTTGTATTCCGATTCAGATTATACCATATTATTAATGTGACCTGTTTACCTTGCCCCTGGAAAGTCATCTGAACAAGGTGAGGCTGTTGATGTACTGAGATTATGACACAAACTCTTATTTGTGATTACAGTTGATTACTGTCTTCCCATATCAACTTAGAAAACGAGCAATACAATGACACGTTTAACTCTGATGCATGCTGGTGTTCGTCTGTTTGTGTTGTGTGCCGTGCTGGCGTTTTCCTGTCCCGGTTGGGCTGATGAAAAGCCGCAGGTGGACCAACGGCTGCAGAAACTGTTGGAACGTTTTCCCGACGCCGACAAAAATAAAGATGGTAAACTGACGCGGGAAGAGGTGCAGGAATTTCGCCAGAAGCGTCAGAGACCCAGGGGCGCAAGTGCAGAGCCGACACATGCAAATGTGAAGTATGGTAAACACGAACGGAACGTGCTCGACTTTTATCAGGCGGAATCAGATACGCCGACCCCGCTGGTGATTTACATTCACGGCGGCGGCTTTGTGGGCGGGAGCAAAAAAATGAATCCGCGGCTGATCCAGAATTTTCACAATGCGGAGATGAGTGTGGCTGCGATCCACTATCGCTTTATCAATGGAGAAGACATCCTGCTGCCTGAGCCACAGCATGACGGTGCGCGGGCCGTGCAGTTCCTGCGGAGTAAAGCGAGAGAGTGGAATATCGACAAGAATCGGGTTGCCTGTTACGGCGGTTCTGCCGGCGCGGGGATTTCGATGTGGATTGGCTTTCACGATGATCTGGCTGATTCGAATAGTCAGGACCCGGTCGAACGTGAATCCACCCGCATCCAGGCGATCGGCACCATGGGAGGTCAGAGTACTTATGATCCGATCAAAATCAAAGCGCTGGTCGGTGGTCGGGCGTGGGAGCATCCTTCCATCTTCAAAGCGTACGGCGTGACGACTGCCGAAGAAGCATTGAACCCGACGGCGGAACAGCAGAAACGCTATGATGAGTCGTCTGCCATCACGCATCTGACCAAAGATGATCCGGCACTCTACATGATCTACAGCGAAGCCGACGGTCCCCTGCCCGCCAATGCACGGCCTGGCCAGGGCATCCATCATCCCAACTTCGGCCGCGACCTGGTCAAGAAAATGAACGAGCTGGGCATCGAAAACGTCTTCGTCTACACCGGCGACAACAAAAGCGGTGCCTCCCCCCAGGCAATGCTGGAGTTCTTTCAGAAACAGTTCGCGAAGGTGAAATAGGTACTTTTCAAATGCGCCTCGATAGTGCTTCTGTGTGTGGATTTGTCTTTATAATAGAATCAATCAGGATGGGCAGTCTAAAATGGACTGGACGAAAACCGGGGCTAATGAAAGATCGCTTTGTGGTCGATTGCGTGGTGGAACAGAGAATCGCGTGTGGTCAATGACCGCAAAAAAATCAGCCGCACGGCGTTAGCTGGGTTTAGGCTCAAACGAAGAGTCCAGAACATGTGCGGCACGGTGCCAGATCGTGTTTCTTAATTCAAACTGATTTTTGTAATACAAAAGTATCTCCATGAAACAACGCAAGTCGGCTCGGGCGATTTTGTTGAATGAGCAGGAGCAGGTGCTGCTGGTGCGGCATGAAGATGCGCTGCCAGCAGATCGGTCGCGGCCGGAGGTACTCGGTTACTGGGCGACTCCCGGTGGGGGGATTGAAGATGGGGAATCAGCTGTCGAAGCACTGCGGCGGGAGTTGCGCGAGGAACTGGGGTTGGCGGACGTGGCGATCGGACGGCGAGTTGGTGTGCGTGAAGTGCAGTTGGACTTGCCAGGTGTTGGTTCTGTGCTCAGTCATGAAACGTACTATGTGTGTCGGGTGAGTGAGACGCCTGTTCTGAATTGGGATGGTTTATCGGTATGGGAGCGGCGGGTATGCAGAGCGATTCGCTGGTGGTCGCAGTCAGAATTTGCAGATACAAATGAGATTCTGCGGCCCGTGGCATTGCCGGAGTTGGTGGAGCGGGCCTTTCAAGTTGATCCAGAACCTGTGTTTTTACAGGACTGATGCCGGACTGTACCCCCACGATCAACCAGTCAGGTAGCGCCAGAAATTAAAGATGCTTTGGGCTACCTGGTTCAGGTTGAATTGCGATTTGCTGCTCGTCGGGTGATCGGACCAGGTCCAGTGGCCGGCGACTTTGTCGGATTGATCGACGACGATGGTGGCGTGCCTGTCGCCGCGATTCCAGGTGCGCAGGGTGTAGAGCTGTGGGCCACCGTGTTGAGCTGACAACTCATTCTCAGGGCTCACCATCGTCATTGAGT
The DNA here is from genome assembly GCF_048262075.1 of Gimesia sp. Lineage (GTDB taxonomy): Bacteria > Planctomycetota > Planctomycetia > Planctomycetales > Planctomycetaceae > Gimesia. The sequence goes on along the minus strand of NZ_JBLXFK010000002.1, from coordinate 558,404 downwards.
TTAAGAGTGTGCCCCGTGTTTGAGAAACGGAGTCAGGAGGCGCGCCCAGCAGGGCGTCTGCTTCTGCCGCGGTAATACCCAAAGGGATTTTGGCGGTGATGGACTCCAGTTCGGTCACCGGATTGTGGGGGGCGTATTTGATAAAAATGCCGAGCGTCACCAACAGCAGGCAGCCGAGCGACGAGAGGAAAATTACCAGATATCGTTTGACCTTGGGATGCACTAACTTGGGAGCTCCGTGACAGGATTCGTCTGCTTCGTTGATTGCATTCACGCTGTTTATATTAAACCAGCCGTGTTGTTTTGTCACGTAGAATCTGAGATTTGCTGTGGGATCTGGAGACGAATGGTGTTTTGCAGAAATCATTAAGGAATTCCTTCAGGCTCTATGGGCATTCTGAGGAAACCGCGCCAGCTTTGCTGATCCGATGTTATTTGAGGTTCCCTGTTTTCTCTGGTCTTCATTTCTTATTTTAGTATGGAAAATATGTCCACAGAGTGTGTACGATAGGATAGTTCGGATGTGTCTCAAGCAGAATCGTTTTGAGGCAGCAGGTCATCAGAGGAGCACCGTTTTATTCACGTGGATTGATATTCAATATGGCGAGCGACTGGTACTACAGGCAGGATGATCAGGAACTGGGGCCTCATACGTTTCGTGACCTGGTGGAAATGGTACGTGAGGAGCAGATATCTCCCGAGACCCTGGTTCGTCCGCATTACCTGGATGAATGGCAACGCGCTGATTCCGTGGTGGGTTTGTTTTATATGGCACGTCGTGATCCGGCGACACTTCCTCCCATTCAGACTGCAGATACCGAGGCTGATTCCGAGTTCGCCGATGTAGACGAACTGGACCAGTTTCTGACCGATTCGGAAGCGACTGAGCAAGAAGCCAATGCTCGCCTGGCAGAACAGGATGCGAAAAAACCGGGTTGGCTCAGACGTCTGCTTTCCTTAAGGGACAGCAAGATTCCCCCGGTTCCCGTTAATCCTCAACACGCGGTCAATGTTAATCTTAATGAAGTTAATCTTAATGAACCAGTGGCAGATGATTCTGCTGCCGCTGCTGAATCGCTCTCGAATTCAGCGCTGGAAGAGATTCCCGGCGGGAACTTACCTGTTTCAGAAACAACAGATGACGCGGACGAAGAAGTTTCAACGGGCGCATATTCCGATGAGACCTGGGCGTCGACGGTGAATGCCGCCGTGGAACGGGTCGATGCGCGGGCTCCTAAGCAGGAAGAACTCCCCCCTCCCCGACAGATCGTGCCGGCTGTGAGCCTGTCGTTTCTGGAATCGCCTCTCTTTCGTAAGCTGATGTTTACCGTTGCTCTGTTAGCGTGCGCCAGTGCCGGCATCTACGCGTTTCAGCACTGGATGGGACAAGGCAAACTCTTCTTTCCTCTGGTCGGTGAAACTTCGCCTCTGTTGTTTCTCGTCTATTCCGCCTGCACATTTCTGGTGACCATCATTCTGGGGATGTTGATCACGTACATCGCTTCGCCTTATTTGCGTCATGGGTTCAAACTGGGATCCGCCGTGGTGACTGCCAGTATCACGGTTTTTTATCTGCTGAACTGGTCCAGGCAGCAGAATCTGATTTTTCCTTCACGAAAACTAACCGAGGCAAAACTGTATTTCCCCATCATGGGTGAGTGTACTCAATTTGCTTACTGGATGTATTTCGTAGATGTTGTGATTGTTGTTGCCGTGCTGACTTATTTTGCCGCCTGGTGGCTGGAGGCCCATGCTGATGATGTGTAAACGCAGTTTATCCAATAGGGTGTCGATGTGTTCTGATTCTGACTGTTGTCGCCAAAGAAGCGGATATACCATTATCGAACTTCTGATGGTGGTGGGAGTGATCAGTATTTTAATTGCACTGGCGCTGCCTGCGGTTCAATCAGCGCGTAATTCCGCGCGTCAGGTTCAATGCTTAAACAACATGCGCAACGTGGGGCTGGGGCTGATACAGGCAACCGACGCAGCCGACCGGTTTCCCGCCTGCGGATATTATGGTGATGGGACACCAGGGACCGTCGGTTCTTTTCGCAGTTGGGTTGTGGAAATCCTGCCCTACATCGATCAGTCGACTCTCTATAATCAATGGGACTTCGATAGACATTACCTGGACCCATTGAATGCCCCGCTGGGGGAAACACATATTCCGGTCTTAACCTGTGCCGACGATATCAGCGTTGTGCCCGGACAGGGGAACCTGTCTTACGTGGTCAACAGTGGTGTCGGTTTTTCTGCATTGATTGCCGGCATTCATGATTGCCCGATTGGTCCCGCGAGTGGAAAACTGGACCTGAACGGAAACGGGATTACCTGTAATTCCTCGACGGAAGGGGATGGGACCCCTTCGGATCGCGAAATGTTTTTTCAGATGGGTCTGTTTTTTAACGAAACGTGGAAAGGGGAAGTTCGGGCGCGGCGTCATCATACCATGGCAGGGCTCACGGATGGTGCCTCCAATACCATGATGATCTCTGAAAATATCCGCACGGGTTATGATCCGACCAGGTCGCAGTCGAACTGGGCCTCCCCCAATCCTTATCTGACCAGTTTTTATATTGGATATCCCTGCCTGAAGGGGACGTGTTCTGAAGGGAACGTCGATTATAATCTTGCCAATTCAGGCTCCAATGCGATCAATGCCGGCATTGACCAGCCTGAGGGGAGTTCCCCTTTTCCCAAATCATTGCACTATGGTGGTGTCAATGTGGGTTACTGTGACGGTCACTTTCAGTTTCTCTCCGAGAAGATTGACGGAAAGGTTTATGCTGCTCTCGCGAGTCCCCAGGGAGGAGCATTAGAGGGGACGCTGTTAGCTCAATAGGATTTTTTCGGAGGAGCGGGAATGTCTGGACAATCACAGGCTGCCTGCTTGCTCTAAAATCATATCAGACAACATGAAGCTGTGTCCGGTTTTACTGTAGCGTCGCCAGGGCTGTTTGGCCCGAGTATATTCGATTGAGAGACGCTATCGTTAAATGTGATACGCTCTAGTAGACAGAAATAAAGATAATACCAATGCCTTTTCCTCGATCAATCTGCTCCGCTGGTTTTAGTCAAATGACTGTTTTCCTGATTGTCATGGAGTTGTTTTTCACTGACCCTCTCTCAGCGCAAACTGATCCGGGTAATGGTCAACCTGGTAAAACAACTGTCTTAAAAACATTCGATCCTCAGACACGCAAGAAGTTTGATCAGGCAGATAAGAACGAGGATGGCGTGCTGGACCAGGCAGAGTATCTGGCCACGCTCAAGCCTGAGCATCAGCAGGTGGGGCGCCGGGATTTCCTGATCACTGACCAGAATCAGAATCAGCAGATGGAGTTCAACGAATACCATGCTACTCCCTCTGTGCCTCTGTCGCAGCGTCTGTTTCCTGATCCCGTCAGCGATCGGGTACAGGAGCAACTGACTGTTCTGCAGCGGCGCTTCAAGGTGTCAGATCGGAACGCCGATGACCAGTTCAGTCAGCAGGAATTTCGGGAGGCCCGGATCACGACAGCCATCCCCGGACTGGCACAGACTTCCTTTGCCGACTGGGACCGGGACAAGAATGGTCAGATCTCTCAGGATGAAATCCAGCTTCTACTGGAAATTACCTACGGTGTGCGGAATGTCGATGGTCAACTGTTGCGGGAACCTTCAGGCCGCGTGGTGAACTTGATGTTGTTCAACCATCTGGATTCGGATCACAATGGTCAACTGAGTGCCGGGGAACTTAAGCCCCAGTTGAAAGGGGAACAGCAGGTTCAGGAGCTATTGAAGCAGGCCGACCAGAATCAGGATCAGCAATTAAGCCTGGAAGAATGGAAGACGACAACTCCCTGCTGGATCGACCCGGTATACTACTTCAGGCGGATCGATAAAAATTTCGACGCCCGACTCGACCCCGGAGAACTGGCCAATGACACCGGTTTTCATCGTGACCTGGCTCCCTACCTGATCCCGGCTTTTGATGTGAACGCGGATGGGGTGCTCACCCTGTACGAGTATCTGAATACCCCGATCACCAACCCGGTTGTGAAGTGGCATGTCGAACGGAAAGATAAGGACAATGATGGGATGCTTTCAGAAGCCGAGTTTGACTGGGATACGGGGCTGACGGCGCGCTCCCTGATTTGCGATTACTTCGCGCTGCTTGATCGGGATTCCAACCAACGGCTCGACCAGGGTGAGTTCTTCTTGAATACGAAAGCCAAAACTCCCCGCAAGCTGTTTGATCAGGCTGATAAAAATAAAGATGGCGTACTGGACCAGTTAGAGTACATAGCCACTCTCAAACCTGAGCATCAGCGGGTGGGCCGGCGGGATTTCCTGCTCAGCGACCATAATCAGAACCAGTTAATGGAGTTCGAGGAGTACTTCAGTACTCCCTCTATCCCCGTGGCCCAGCGGCGGTGCCCTGACCCGGTCAGTGATCGGGTACAACAGCAACTGGCCGCCTTGCAAGAGCTTATCCGGGAGAGGGACAGCAATGGTGACGGTGATTTGAGCGTGCAGGAGTTCAAGGAGTCGCCGTTCAGATTCAATATTCCCGGGATGGAATTCACTTCCTTTACCCACTGGGATCTTAATCGGAATGGGCAAATCTCCCCGCAGGAGTTGCAGCTTCTGCTGGAAATCGCTTACGGGGTGCGTACCTCGGATGGCCAGTTACTGCGCGAACCTGGGGTCCGCGTTGTGAACTGGATGTTGTTCCAACACCTGGATCTGGACCGTAACAGGCTGCTTAGTAAGGGAGAGCTTAAGTCCCGGTTCAAAGAGACACAAGAGTTGCAGGAACTATTGAAACAAGCCGACCAGAATCAGGATGGGCATTTAAGCCTTGCGGAATGGAAGACGACGCGCCACTGCTGGATTGACCCGGTTTACTACTTCAAGCGGATCGACAAAAATTTCGATGCCCGGCTAGATCCGGAGGAACTGGCCAGCGATAACGGCTTTCACCGCGACCTGGCACCTTACCTGATTCCGGCATTCGATCGGGACGGAAACGGATTGCTCTCCCTGTATGAGTATCTGAATACCCCGATTACCAACCCGGTGGTGAAGTGGCATGTCGAGCGAAAAGACAGAAATCATGACGGCACCCTTTCGGTAAACGAATTCGAATGGGGGAATGGGATGTCGGCCCGTGCCCTTGTTCATGACTACTTTGCTTTGCTAGATCGAGACCAAAATCAGCGACTCGATAAGCAGGAGTTTTTTCTGCAGATTGATCTGGTAAAAGCACCTCGCGAAGTCGTATTTGCAGAACTGGATCTAAATAAAGACGAGGCACTTTCCTTTGACGAGATCTTTGCTGCTACCAAAAAGGTGATCAATCCCAATGATGGCATTCCGTATGATCAAGTTCTGTCGAATGCAGAAACCGAATTCAATCAGTTAGATCTGGACCATGACAACCAACTCAGTCTCCTTGAATTTCAAGATGAACTGGCGGTGGTGGTACTCCCCCCTTTTACTTACAACCCCAGGTTAGTAAACGATCTTAGAAAGAGTGTGCCCATTCCAGAAACTGATTACACCATCTGGGTTGTGATGAGCGTGAACATCCTGCTTGCCTTAGCAGTGCTTTATTATTTCATAAGAGTACGAGCCAAAAGATAAACTGACAGAACCAGTTTGTTTGGCTAGAGCGCATCAGATTGAAGTATAGCGTCTCTCAATCTAATATACTCGGTCCAAACAGCCCCGGAGACGCTACAGTAAAACTGGACACAGTCTAGTCTGCGGCAGCGGGATTGCTGTTCAGCTGCGAGATGTTCATCTGCGTGCGAGAGGATGAAATCGGGTAGAACCTGTCTGTAGAGAATGTTTGTAAAGACATTCTTAATTTGCAGCCTCGTCAGGGTTCCCCTCACAATTGACGGAAGACTGAATTACCAGGTGCTTGTTTTGTATTGGGTATGCCAATCCATTAATTGTCAATTAGTCTGCTGTTTGCTGGTCTCATTCTGAATTGTATTGGGATCGGACCTTTAACACTGGGTCGGGAAAACTCATGCGCATTGCCGGGCGAGTCGACAGAAGGCATCTGGAATGTCTGGTTTTGAAAGGGATGTTAGCTGATGCCCGATTTCTATTTTCAATTTTATTGTGGCCTATTTTGTGGAATGGCCTGGGGGCGTCAAGCGGAGATGGACAAAAAGAGTGCGCGATACGGGTTGATATGTTTTGATAGCAGGGCGAACCGGGTGCGATACCCGCGCGATAGTTGCGTGATGTGTGTCGACAGGACGCGTACGTGTGAGCAGGTGTTTTGTCAGATCGTGTTGAGGCAAGCGGGTTTGATAGTGCCGTTGTTATCTCCTGTTCGTGATCATCACCTGAACCAGTAGTGGATCGCGCGCGACTTGCTTATAAGCGCTCATCATGCCGCGCGGCGAGTGAGTGTCAAGACGAATTAATGCAGTAGAAAGTGAACAGGATGCAGTCACTTGAATCAATTTTGAATGTGGTCCCAGGCCTGCTGCAGAAAGGTACCGCGTTTGATGTTGGTTGCCGGGGACTTTTGGTTTTCAGCCTGTTGGACTTGCGCGGCCAGTTGGCGCGGGTTGAGGGTTCCCTGCTCCAGTTGCTGCAGTCCCTGTTCCCAGGCGGTCTGGACAGATTGAGTCAGCGGTTCGTTGAGCCGGGCGTTGTAGTCGTTGAAGAAGCCTTTTGTCGCATAATAGAGGGCAGCCGGTATTGCCGGGTCCGAATCGGTGATTTTGATGTCGTTAAAGAAGCTGACCAGTTGACGATGACGCACGAGAGTTTGCAGCAGCAGTTCGGGATCGAGGTTGGCAGGAGTCGTCGACTGCTGTTTCGCGAGCGCGGCGGCATAGCCGGCAGCTTCTCCGGTCTGCAGGAAGACGGGTTCCAGACGGATGGCGCCCCAGGCAATATGGGTCGCAGAGAGACAAACGGGGACCAGCAGGTTATCGACGTCCTGTGGCAGCAGTGCGCGATAGGGGATCTGCGACGGACGGGATTCTTCGGTAAGAATCAGTTTGCCGTCGTATTTGAAACCTGGCCGACTGTCGGTGGTGCAGGAATGCGAGTCCATATACCAGTCGGTGACGGCAATGCTGTCTGGGTGGATGGGGGTTCGGCGGTAGTCTGCAGTCAGCATGCCATCATTTTCATTGAAGACATGACGTCCCACAATGCGGCGGGCTTCGCGGACATACATTTCGTAGGGAACGTGATCGTGGTCGGCGTATTCATCTTGGGGGAGCCCCCATTCGAGGTACTTCTTACGTTGTACCGCGGGGATCGATTCATCATGCTGCAGAAACCACATCAGACCCAGGCCGAAGTTGAGATGCTGCTGAATGATCTGTTCGCGGGTGGACCAGTCAGCTTCAGGGTATTTGTGATTCTGTCCCGGCATGATTGGACTGTTGACGTGCGACTTGTGATTGGGACCACGACTGGCAGGGATATACCGGCGGTGAAAGTTGAGATAATCCTCCCGATTGTAGCTGGTAGGTTTGGGGATGGGCAGTCGATTGGCGGGATCGGAGGTGACGCAGAAACGATAATTGTAAGCCTGGATAGCACCATCTGCAGTGAACGGGCTGGTCGGGTCCATACTCCCCTGCCTTGCTCCGTAGACGCGAATGTTGAGTCCTTCTTTGACGATGCTCTCGGGACGGTGGCCATCTATATTGACGAATACTTTACCGGCGTGCGGTTCGTTGAATTCCTCGCGGGCTTCCCGACCGACACGATACGGGACATCAGCCAGTGCGAACAGATCACCTTCATAGGTCGCATCGGCAAAGGTGGTGCCATTAACCTGAATCGTTTCGGGAGTACCGAAGCGGCAGAGGGTGACGCTTTTAATGAGGGCGTCCTGGCGATCGACTTCCGTCGGGTAATGATTCAACAGGAGTGTGATCTTGTTTTCCTGGGCGACGAGCCGATTGTATTCGCGTTCCGCGACATGCGGTTCCGCCCAGCCGATGGGATATTTTTCGTGGGTGTAGCGAATCGTCTGGTGATCGCGGGAGTCGCGACCGAAAGTATCGATGTAATAATTCTCGATGTTTTCGAGCAGTTCACTGAAGAGAGGCGAACGGGGGCCGCCGTAGAGAGCGTCCCACTGCATGAGGCCGTTGGTCATCATGCCGCCGAGATGACCGTTATGCTGCACGAGCAGCACGGAACAATCTTCCCGGGCCGCACGCACGGCACAGGCGACACCGCCGCCCGTTCCGCCGATGACGACAACATCGTATGTTTTGCCATTTACTTTCGCTGCAGGAGTCTCTTTCGCCAGGGTGACGGATTCGCCCGAATGTCGGGTACGTTCACCGGGGGTGCGGGGTTTGGTTTTATCAGCGAGGGGGGAGACAGCAACGTGGGCGGCCTGTGGATTGGGAAGCGGTTTCGCGACCGGTTTTTCCGCCATGCTGATTTCCGGAAATCCGGAGGCTTTTGTGCCGGCACGCTCGGCAGCAGCGATTTCTACAGGCAGCAGTTGCAGGCCATCGACGACGACGTAGCCATCAGCGCCGGTATTGGAAATGGTAATGTGCGCTGGCTGCCCGGCTTCGAAATGGAATTCACCCAGCGAGACTGGAATGCGATTGATGAGAGCGGGTTCCCGCTGGTTGACGATGACGGTTTTTTCTCCGTCTGTACTGTGAATGGTGACCGGCACTTTCGTGGAACGGTTCTCATGCCAGGTATAGAGCAGACGGATTTCGTAGTCGCCTGTGTGTTTGATTTCAGGCGAGAAGCGAGCGGATTTCTTTCCGCGGTCTTTGTTATTATCGTGTGTGTAGGTGGGGCCGATGGGAGACGGCTGGCGATTACTTTCACTCCAGCCTCCCGTGTATTCGGCTGCGGAATCATCGAGGACGATTCCTGGCAGCTTTTTCGCCGGCGTGATGACGCGCGTCTGTGGTTGTCCACGTTTGACGGGCGAAGGCCAGTCGAGCAGTTGGCCGTCGGCGAGGAGTTGGGTACGGAGTCGCTGGTAGTTGATTTCCTGGATCGGGCAGTCCGCATCGATGGCCTGGCTGGCAGCGGTGGCAGCGGACTGGCTGAGGATCATGAGCACGGGTTCCATGCGAGTGGAGCCAAAGGCGACGTGACTGGTGGAAATCGCGAAGGTGACCAGCAGGTTATTGCATTCGGATGCTTTGGGAACGATGGCGTCAAAGCCGATGGGATAAGGACCGCGGGTGCTGGTATGGCCGAGCAGTTTGCCTTCGCGGATCATGATACCGTTATGAGCAATACGACGGATTTCGTGGATGTCGACTCCATAAGAAGCCAGTCCCACGGATTTAGAAGCGACTTCCGTGTGACGACAATGATGTTCTGTCATGACCAGGTCAGAAATCATCCGCCGTGACTCGCGAATATAAAGCTGATGCGGCCAGCCTCCGTTATCAAGAAATTCATCTTTGCAGAGACCGTATTGACTGATCTGCTGACGGACTTTTTCAGGGACGCGGGAGTCCGTCTTCAAAAAATGATAGAGGCCGCGAGCGTAGTTTTCGTGTTCTTTGATAATTTTCTGACGCTCTGCATGGCTGGCTTCGGTGTAGCCTTTGTTTCCGCCGACGTAATTCAAACCGAAGTAGGCTGTGTTGAAATCGAATTTGCCGTTGGGGAGCGCATCGTGTTTGGTGAACCAGCGGAGGTCCATGTCATCGCCGGCCTTCTGACAGGCTTGGATGTAGCGGGCGACGATTTCATAGCGGGCAGGATCGTAGTCGGCGGGAGGTTCAATGGGGATGCGGTTCTCGGTTTGATCGGTGACGCAGAGTCGGAAACAGTAAGCCTGCACGCCGGGAGCGGCTTCACCGGGTATGCCGAGTTTACCTTCTTCGATCAGCGGTAACAGACCGCTGTCCGGCTTTCCGGGAATACGATATGGATCGAGTGGGATGGAGCGGTCCCATAAGCCACGACGATCCTTGCGGCGACCGATGGCATTGACTTTCCCAAACTGAATCTGTGGGATTTCGTGGTACTGGATACCATTCAGAGTTTCGTTGTATTGCGAATTGGCTTCGCGGGTCAGCGAGTAAGAGACACCGGCTGCTGCCAGGAGATCACCTTCATAGGTGGTGTCGATAAACATCTTCGCATCAATGCGGGTCCCCTTTTCTGTGATCAGGGTTTGAATGCGCGGTCCCTGTTTGATGACCTGTTTCAGCGGTTCCCCTTTGAGAACAGTGACGCCGGCTTCTTTGATCATCTCGTCGAAGACCTGCTCGGCGACATGAGGTTCGAGCTGTGTTTCCAGAGGCTTGTTGTATTTCCTGCCAATGCGTTGATAGAACTCGCGCGCCATGCCGGCAACGGTCGCTGCTTTACCCATGTCGGAAAAGCTGAGCCCGCCGGAACTCATGCCACCCAGATGCTGGCCGGGTTCAATGAGTATCGCCTGTTTTCCGAGTCGGGCCGCTTTGACGGCAGCGACAACGCCTCCGGATGTTCCGCCGTAGATGCAGATGTCGACGCTGTGATCGGGCTTGTCAGCAGAGACTGACTGGAAAGGAAACAGACAGCAGCAGACGAGGATGAAAATAATGAGGCAGTTACGAGGCATGGCAGGAACTCAATCTTTCTCGGGGAGCGATACCGGGTTTCAGAGTTGATGATGACTTCCGTATTCGGGTCAGTCCTGTAAGATCCATTTCAATGGAAATCGGGCGATGGTCAAGGCGGTTGTGTCGTAACCGTTATTTTTGAAGCCGCCATCTTCATAGAAACAGAAGATCGTTCCATCGGGCAACGCTGCTAAATCGCTGTAGCCGCTGATTCCCGGTTCGAGTACCTGTTTGCTGGCCCAGGTGTGACAGTCATCAAAGCTGACCTGCAGCGTCAGGTTTTTGCGGTCGCGATTGGGCATTCTACGTTTGGTTTTGTTTTCCAGGTTATCCGGGTTCGCGAAGACAATCGCATTCCTGGGTTGTGACTTACTGGCGGGGAGACGCAGGATACTGGCCATACAGACCGGTTCGCGGAGTTGATCGTCAAAATGTTTGCTGGTCCAGTTCGTCGCGCCGTTGTCGCTTACAGCAATCAGACGACGATGCGGTTCCGACTCCGTGCGGATATTGACCAGGACCTGATGATTAAACAGCTGGACTGCGACGGTTTCACTGGGATTCACTACCGTTTCACCGGCGACGGTATCTCCCTGCTTCACGATGATGTCACCCCGCTGCCAGGTCTTGCCGTGATCGTCGCTGAAGATGGTGGCGACGCAGGAAGGACGATGTTTTTTTCCGCCTGTCGAAAGCCAGATAGGTACGAGCAGACGACCATTTTGTAATTGAATACCATGCCCTGGGCCGGTAGCGATGACGTTCCAGTCGTACTCCTTGCGGAACTGTTCGAAGACACTGGTGATTTCCAGGGGCTTACTGAAGGTTTTGCCGTCGTCTTTACTGTCGATATAAAAACAGCGGCCGTAGTTCTCACAATACAGCAGATGGACCTGTCCGGTCTGGGCATCGGCGAAGGCGACGACATTATTGACAGTGTTTTCTTTCGCGTCGTGAATGGTCTGGGGAGCCAGCCAGGACTTGCCGCCGTCGATGCTGCGGCGCATCAGAATATCAATATCGGCCCAGTCGCCAGCCGCTTTACGGGCTTCGCAGTAAGCCAGCAGTGTCCCCTGCTTCGTGGTGATAATGCCGGGAATGCGGTAGTGATGATATTGGCCGTCGCGTGCTTCGAACAGGACCGTCTTTTGCAGATCGTCGGCCTGGCTGTGTTGTAGCGGCGAGAGAATCACCAACAGTGAGAGGGAGAAAAACAGTATGGAGCGCAGTGGAAGGAGTGTCATTTTACCGGTTTCCCGTTTCAAGTAAATAATATTATAGTTGCGATATTATTATCTCTGTTGTAATATTATAAAACTGCTAACAGAAATGAAAGCATAAAATGCATTTTTTCAAATGAATGAGATACCTCTATGAAACCGGCGATTGTGGATCTGGCCGAGCGAATTCAGACTGATATTCAAGCGCGCAAACTGAAACCCGGCGATCCTTATTTTACAACCAGTGAAACGGCCCGCTCTTTTCAAGTGAGTGGTACGACGGCGAACCGGGCTTTACAGTTACTGACACAGCGTCGTGTACTGGTGCGCAAACAACGCGCGGGAACCTTCATAGCCGAACCGGATAAGAAACAGTCATACGGTCTGAAGTGCGTACATCTGGTGGTACATCAGAAGTTTCTGGAGCGTGAAGGATTACTGGCTGATGGGATCGTGATTGGCATTCAGCGGGAAATGCCTGACGCTGAGCTGCAGTTCAATTTTCTGCCCCATCGAGAGGAGGAAGTGTATGTGCAGGAGATCGTCAATCGTGCGTTGATGTCGAGCGAGCCGGAAGGCTTTGTCCTGCAGCGGGCCCAGGTGGGCGTGCAGCGGATTTTGGAAGAGAGTGGTCTTCCTACTGTCGTGAATGGTTTGCTGCAACCTTCGATCAGTGGGCTGGCGCAGATTGACCGCGATCAGAAACAGATTGGTCGCCTGCTGATTCAGGAACTGCTGCATAAGAAGTGCACGCGGTTTCTGGTTGTACTGCGGGATCAGGTGACAACGGGAGATCATCAGTTGCTGGATGTGATCCAGAGAGAGTTGAATGCAGCGGGCTTTGGTCTGGATCAACTCTGTATTCGCTGTCTCCCCGCAGATGACCGAGCGATTCAGGCGGCGGCGTTAGATGTGCTCCATCAGTCAACAGACAAATTAGGAGTACTGTGTCGCTCGGAACCGGCAGCGCGGGCGATTGGAGAAAGTGTATTCGGAGAGCCACTGCCTAAGAGCAGACGTCCGGAACTCGTTGTAGCAGACCGGTTCGCCCGTGAACACAGTGATTGCCCGTTTCCCTATATCCGCGCCTGCCTTTCTCCTGTTGCCTATGGACAGGAGATCGGCAGGATGCTGATAAGACAGATTGATGGTGAAGCAGCAGCAACAATGCTGACTCATGTCGAAGTCGAACTGGTACGGCCGGAGTAGCCGATGCGAAAGATCAGTTTGCATCGACTACCACGGCTGAGACTTTTTTACCTGGCACAACCAGAGACATCCATAATCTGCTCTTCGCCTTGAATCGAGATTGTTTTGATCTCGGTTGCATTCAGGTCGACGCAATTTAAATTAATCATGCGGATAGTGCTGTCTTCATAGGTGCGAAAGTAATAGCGTAAGTTCGTGAGGTCCGTGACGGCGGTCCACAAGGTATAATCCACCGATGATTTGCCATTCATGGAGCCGCGTACTGCTCCTTTGGGAATGTCGAACTGGTTGAGAATATGAAACGTCTGCAGGACACCTTCGAGAGCCGTCTGAACGGGTAAGGCTGTTGCTGAAAAAGCTGTTGCTCGTACAAATCTTGATGGTGGTGTAAAGTCTCCGGGGATTCCAAACAGACCAGCTACTTTACCGAATCCATTAATTTTGAGATCGCCAACCATCACATCTGGCTTATTTGTGTCTGTCAGGTTTACATAATTCCCGAGGTTTGTGAGATGCCAGTCAAATGCAGGTGCATTGGTAAAAACACCCAAAGGATTCTGATGGATATTTAATTCACCTTTAACATATTCGAGAACGATCGATTTTCCGCTGGCGTCAGTCGCGATATAGTGAAAAGGGGGAATGCCACCCAACTGTTCCAGAACGACTTTGCCGACTTTGACCTGTTTGATTTTTTCTACCACGTCATCGACTGTGATACAGTTGCTCAGGAGGTAAACGGGAACTTGCTGAGGGCTGATGGTTCGGGTGAGGTCTTTCTCTGTAACTGTCTGAAAATCGGCATAACCGGGAAAATAAAAGATACCGACGTGTAGCCCCTTTTCGTTGATCCCATCTGCTATAATCGGCAGACCAAATGCATTCATCCCGACGAAACCATATTGAGTCGTCCAGGTAAGCCCCTGCTTCTGGCCAGGAGCCGTTCCCATGAAATTGAGATTCCGGGGTACGACGATAATATTCGAATGCAGTTCTTGTGCAAACTCGAGTGTGCGGCCGAAGATGACAGAGCCGTCTTTGGGTTTGATGGTAATTCCCGTGCAAGCGTAAGTCGTCGAGTGGCAGAGGGCAGTAGAGACAATAATCCCCATGAGGACCATGGATTTAATGAGACGTATCAAAGCAGTTCTCCAAAATGTCTATGCAGGGAATCTGATTCCGAAGCAGGGACCTGAAATAAATTAAGAAATCGAAAAGTGTTGATGGGTGAGCGCCGGTCAGTCTAAGACTTGCAGCAGGTTTTATCTCTTTCGGCATCTTCATGGAGAAATCTCAAGGAAGGAAAAATTGAGAGATGTGATCTCTGAAAATCAGAATTTCTGTAGCGACAAATCAGTTTAAAACGGATGGGATGTATTCACCGAAACTGGAGTGGTGCCTTATCAAATCGGGTAGATGGATCAATCCGATTCATGCGACTGTAGCGCCCACGACACAAGGAAAACCCTCATTGAGGAGTCAGTTCAGGGAGGGATTTCTGAAATCTGCTCTGTACAGAAATATTCGATTTCGATCGGATCCCGTTTTACGATCCTAAACCAGGAAGGAGGTTAAAGCTTGCCATCTCGCAGCATCTCTCGCGCTGCATTGCGACCGCAGGCTCCCATGACGCCTCCTCCGGGATGGGCTGCACTCCCACACAGGTAAAGACCTTTGATGGGGGTGCGGTAATCGCTCCAGCCGGGGATCGGACGCATGTTGTACAACTGATGGGTGGGCATTGCGCCCTGAAAAATATTGCCACCCGTCAGGCTGAAGATTCGCTCCAGATCCAGAGGGGAAAGGACCTGACGATGCAGAACTGACGCTGGTACGTTGGGTGCGAATTCGGCGATGCGATTAATACAGCGATCTGCGAAGTCCTCTTTGATTTCGTCCCAGGTGCCGCTGGCCAACTGGTAGGGGGCATATTGCACAAACAGAGAGAGGATATGCTGGCCGGGAGGAGTCAGTGTGGTGTCGATGGCTGAGGGGATCGTCATTTCAATGATCGGCTTTTGTGACGGGACGCCATATTTAGCATCATCGTAGGCCCGTTCGATTTCTTCACAGGTGGTTCCAATGTGAATGGTCCCCCGGTGCTGTGGCTGTGGCTCATTATTGCCGGGCAAACAAGTGAAATCGGGCAGTTCACTGACGGCAACATTAATTTTCATGCTGGCGCTGCTGTAGTCAATGCGGCTGACTGCTTTCTCGAATACGTCAGGAAGTATGCCCGCGGGGATCAGTTTTTCGAACGTAATATGCGCATCAGCGTTTGAAGCGACGCAGCGGGTAACGATAGTTTCATCGTTTGAGAGGCGGATTCCAGATATCTGATTTCCGGAGATAAGGATTTCTTCAACGGTGACACCTGTGCGAATTTCGACACCAGCTGCTTTCGCGGAAACAGCCATTGCCTGGCTCAAAGCTCCCATACCTCCCTCGACATAGCCCCAGACGCCTCGTGCGCCCCCCGCTGAACCCATTACGTGGTGTAGTAACACATAAGCGGTTCCCGGTGCTGAAGGTGGTTGAAAGGTCCCAATAATTGCATCGGTGGCCAGAGTTGCTTTGAGGATATCGGATTCGAACCAGCGATTCAGAATGGGGAGTGCGGGGCCGGTAAGCAGCTCGATTGCTTCGGGGATCGTTTCTCCCAGACTTTTCAGTGACTGATGTAAGTGGTACGCGGTTTTTGTATCCCGGAATTTTTTCCTCAAACCGACGGACCGCCAACTGGCAGGCAGAGGGAGTAGATCGGGAGGTGTCTGAATTAAAGCGGGTTCCAGGCACTCGGCGATTTTTTCCAGCATGGCTTCATAGCGGGGAAACTGTTCCGCATCGCGCGGGCTGAACTGCGCAATCTGTTCCTGATTCTGTTTCAGATCGGGGCCGAGCAATAGAGATCTGCCGTCGGTCCCGGGGGTGAAAGAACTGGGGTTGCGCGGCAGCACACGATAGCCGTGACGGGCCAGTTGCATTTCCTCTTCGATTTCGGGCAGGAGCAGACTGACCAGGTAGGAAGCAGTAGAGACTTTAAAGCCGGGCCAGAGTTCCTCGGTCACACAGGCGCCTCCAACCAGTTCGCGACGTTCGAGAATCAGCACCTTCCACCCCTGCCGAGCCAGTTGATGGGCACAGA
Organism: Gimesia sp.; assembly: GCF_048262075.1. Lineage (GTDB taxonomy): Bacteria > Planctomycetota > Planctomycetia > Planctomycetales > Planctomycetaceae > Gimesia. The sequence continues at coordinate 542,250 of NZ_JBLXFK010000002.1, read as the reverse complement.
CGAGTCCGTTATGCCCTGCTCCGATAATTACACAATCATACATTAATGCTGTTTCCGGTTGATTAAAGAATCGATTTATTAAACAAGTTGTATTATGAAACAATTCGAGTGATGTGCCAGTGTGAGAGGAGATCTATACAGTGCACCATGGTTGTGTTGTAAAAATTGAGCTGGTTTCTTGAGGGAGTGTGTACAGCCACCAGGGAGCCCGTTATGATTTTGTTTGTATTTCAACATCAAATAAACTCGTGCAAATTATTTCGGAAATGTTAAGGATGGGAATGAATCAAATTCGGTTTTCGGTCATTTTTCTGATGGGTGTGTTTTTCATTTCCGGTTGTGGGCGCTCCGCGTCTCCGCCGAAGGCAGTGCCCCCGATGAGTCCCGAAGAAGCCGCACTTGACATCGTGACAGCCATTTATACGATCAGCGCTGAAGTAAAGGAGAAAGTGCCTCAGAACTGGGAAGATCTCGAAATCTATGCATCCAGTTTGCAGAACCCCGCGCGGCAGAACGCTCTGGATGCAATCAAGAAAATTAAAGGCCTGAACTACAAGGTTACCTGGGGCATTGATAGGATGGGGCTGAACGAACAAAATGCCAATGCGAACGAGTATGTTATCTTCGAATCTCCGGATGGTCATCTGAAATCTACCTATGGCGGTGCGATTCTGAAAGAGGATCCAGCCGAAGACAAAGGGGAAATGAAACTGGAAGAAACGGAGTCGGGCGAGGAGCATACTGAAACCACGACCACTCAATAATTGAACGAGTTACCGACTATCATATTTTTCAACCAGCGGAAAACTCATTCGATCAAGTAATAGACTGTGTCCAGTTTTACTGTAGCGTCTCCAGGGCTATTTGAACCGAGTATAATAGTATGAGAGACGCTATGGTTAAATGTGATGCGCTCTAGAAACAACTAACAATTCCTGACAACGGGTGAACTCATGCGACTGATTTCTCTGATGTGCTTACTGTTCTGTGCCCTGCCCACTCCGGCTTTCGCTGCCGATTTAAAACTGGAAAAGATTGCAGGAGCGAAACCCAAAAACGTGGTCTTCATCCTGGCCGATGATCATCGATATGATGTAATGGGTTTTCTGGGACATCCGTGGGTGGAGACCCCGGCAATGGATGCGCTGGCGAAAGACGGTGTATACTTCAAAAATGCAATGGTCACGACATCACTCTGTTCGCCGAGTCGTGCATCGATCTTAACCGGTCAGTATATGCATAATCACGGAGTTGTGGATAATAATGTCTCGGCGAAACCGGGCACGGTCTTCTTTCCCCAGTATCTGCAACAGGCAGGCTACAAGACCGGGTTCTTCGGAAAATGGCATATGGGGGGGCACTCGGATGATCCACGTCCCGGTTTTGATAAATGGATTTCCTTTCGCGGCCAAGGCCATTATTATCCGCCGGAACATCTGAAAAACTGGTCGTTGAATATCGATGGTAAATCGGTACCCCAGAAAGGTTATATCACGGATGAACTGACGGATTATGCGATTGAATGGCTGGATGATACGGTCAAGCCGAGTGGTAAACCGTTCTTCGTGTATCTGTCCCATAAAGGGGTGCACGGGATGTTCCATCCGGCGGAACGACACGCGGGCCGCTACAAAGACAAGTCAATGCCGATTCCGAAAACGATGGAGAACACCTCGGAGAATTACTTTAACAAGCCGATGTGGCTCAAGAATCAGCGGAACAGCTGGCATGGTGTCGATTTCGCCTATCACCAGGATACGGACATCGAAGAACATTATCGCCTGTATTGTGAAGCACTGCTGAGCGTCGACGAATCGATTGCCCGCGTGCGGAAATGGTTGAAAGACAACGGTCTGGCTGAGAATACGCTGATCATGTATATGGGGGACAACGGATTCCAGTGGGGCGAACATGGTCTGATCGACAAACGGACCGCCTATGAAGCTTCAATGCGTGTGCCTCTGGTCGGGGTGTGCCCCGGTCTGTGGAAACCAGGAACCGTCATTAATGAAGTGGTTGCGAATATTGATATTGGTCCGACTATTCTTGCAGCGGCGGGTTTGAAGACACCGTCTCAGATGGATGGTCAAAGTTTTCTGCAACTGGCTGCCGGAAAGATGCCTGCGAAAGACTGGCGACAGAATATTCTGTATGAATACTACTGGGAATACAATTTTCCCCAGACGCCAACCACATTTGCGCTGCGAACTCCGCGGTATAAATTCATTCAATACCATGGTATCTGGGATATTGACGAGCTCTACGATATGGAGAAAGATCCCCATGAAGAGCATAATCTGATCTTCGACAAGAACCAGCAGCAACGTATTAAGAAAATGCGTGCGGACCTGCATCAGATCCTTGAGAAAGCAGATGCCGACCGGGTTCCCTTCAGTCACAAACGTCGGATGGGGGCTAACCTGCGTCTCAAAAGTGGTTCAAAGCCAGCAGATTTCAACGACAAGCTGATGCGGGAGAAGGACGCTAAAAATTAGTTCTTTGCTATACACTGTATTTATATTCCATGAATAGCCATTTTCATACGGGTGTGATTCTCAAAAAAAGATTGTCAGCCTCCTTTTCATGATTTAAAATATCCCTCAGGAGACTGTGGGCCCATTCGTCCTGGCATCTGTGTTTTCAGTTTGATGTACCAGAATAGGGGGAACGGAAATGAAGGAGTATTATTTTAACGAACAACGCACCGAGTTTCAGAAATGTCCCGGCTGTCAGGCGGACATTGAACTGGATGCAGTACAGTGTCGATTTTGCGACTGCAACATGACTGCTGTGGAAGAGGAATCAGAGACGGAGTCATTATCGCTTTCCAGTCCTGATTCAAATGAATCGGCCAGTGGCATTGCGGTCATGCTGGTTTTAAACATTGTAGTGAGCCTGGCTGGTGTTTTTGTCACTTCGGCGGATCGACATCCAGAAAAGCCATCCTATGATCATGAGTTTCGGCTGGCGGAACAGGAACGTGACTATGCCACAAACTTGTTTCATAAGCAGCATTCCCCGGCCGAGGATCGAATTGACGCGCGATCAGATCGAAACGCTGTGACGGAATCCAGGAGTTCCAGCAGGCATAAACCGCAGCGGTACTAAATGGTTTCGCAAAAAAAAACAGTAGATTTGATTCGATAAACCAATCTGTCGAACAGAGCTGGCTTTGCGCAATGAATCGGGATTCGATAATTTATCTTGACAGACTGGGAGACTTCAGAGACAGTTCGAGGAGTATTTTTACCGTTATTATGGTTCTGCCTCGGGACAGAAAATGGATTCGCTGCCCCTCGATCACCCGCGTTTGAAAAAGAATAACTTCGATCTGATTCGTTTACTGCTGGCGTCAATCGTCTGTCTGGTGCACGCTTATGAAGTGTCCGGCTTTGGTCAACTGTCCACTCTAGCGGGATTTTTGTCATCAAAGGTAGCCGTTCAAGGTTTCTTTGTGGTCAGTGGTTTTCTGATTGTCATGAGTTATGAACGCTCTTCTTCTCTGAAATCGTATGCCAGCAAGCGAGTGCGAAGGATCTACCCGGCGTATTTCACAGTGGTTATGTTGTCAGCCGTTTTTCTGGTATTTGTCAGTCAGAAACCGGTTCAAGAGTATTTCTCACTGGCTTGGCTGGAGTATCTGGCGGCGAACCTTGCCTTTCTGAATTTCCTGCAACCTACTTTACCGGGGGTTTTTGAAACGAATCATTTTAATGTCGTCAATGGGGCGCTATGGACGCTCAAAGTAGAGGCGATGTTTTATATTGCCGTGCCGATCCTGGTCTATTTCTTAAGACGTTTCCCCAGGTTGCCGATCCTGATGCTCGTTTACCTGATTTCGATTGCCTATAGCGAACTGCTGCTGTCAGCTTCAGCCAGTACGGGGGTGGAGTTCTACTCGCGTCTGGCGCGGCAACTGCCGGGACAGTTGTGCTTCTTTATGTCGGGGGCAGCACTGTTTTATTATTTGAAGTTCTTTGAGCGACATCTCAAACAATTTGTAATGGCGGCGGCTGTCATTCTTGTGGTTGACTGGTTTGCGCTTCCCCTGCCATGGTTGCAGCCGGCAGCACTGGCGACACTGGTGGTCTTTTTCGGGCTATTTCTCTATGCAGGAAATTTCGGAAAGTATGGAGATTTTTCCTATGGCGTTTATATACTGCATTTCCCCATTCTACAGTTACTGCTGAACTCAGGCTGGTTTGTAGGACACCAATGGCTGTTTCTATTGACCACCATCAGCCTGACCGCGGTAGGGGCGTTCCTCATGTGGAATCTGGTTGAGAAACGCTTCCTGCTACGTAGCAGTCATTATGTCGCTGCGGTTGAGTCTCGGGAAGACCAGCTGACGGTCCGGCAGCCAGCCAGTCTTTCAGCCGAGTAATGCTATTTTGATTTCAAATCGAAGTTGAAACTGTTATCACCTTCTTTGACCTCAGCCGTCAGCTCGGATTTGTCATTATATTTGGCGGGAACCAGTTGCATTCCTGCGTCTTCCGGATCATCTGGCATTTTAATGATCATCACCTTATGGGATCCCAGTGTGGCTCCAGAGGCATCAGAATTGTATTCGAGGGTGTAAGAACCATCTGTCTCAGTGGATGCTGAGGATGCGCGCCGTCGTGCTTTCTCAGTGGCCTGCTGCGGTTCAAAAATAATCTTGGCATTACTGAGGGGGGCACCATCCATTGTAACGACGCCTGTTACCTGCGCGAGATCGGGGATGGGCTCTCCTTCAGCCCCACAGCCTGATACTGTTAAGATTAAAAACGCAAAATAGACTGCGTGAAATCGCTTGGAAATGAATACATTGAGCATGATATAAAAAATTCTTAATCAAGAAGTGTGCAAAAACTGAAAAATTCTGCAGGCGGACAATCAATATAAGCAATACCGCGACGGCAATCAGCCAGCGCGGTATTGCAGACGATAGATAGTAGGATCAAGAGATACCAGTCGGTTAGAATTCCGGAACGATCTCTCCGCCTCTGATAGAAATCAAAGCAGCTACAACACCGACACGGTCGACATTCTCACTGACAAATCTCACGGATCCATCAGCCAGCAGCACATGCGCCCCACCGACATGGTGGCTGCCTGCTCCCCACGCATACTGTTTGTTATTTCCATCATAGTTGTAGTTGATGGCATAGGATGCCGAACCAGGCAGAATAAAAAATGTGTGCGTAGCTGCATTCCAGTACGGTCCGTAGCTGGTCGAAGTTTTGAGCAGTTTTGTTTCACAGAAGATCATCGTGTTACTTGTGCCATCGGTGATATCTCTGAACTTCGCAGCACCGTTGGGGCCGAGTGCTCCTTTTCTCGCATCGACATTGGCACCCCAGCTTCCGCCGCCTCCTCCGGTCGTGTAGTTCACAACTCCGTAGCTTGTGCGCCAGCCCGGATTTACAGTATATGCTCCTGCGGACGTTACGGTATTGGATGGGTTTCCTGGATCAGATGGGCAGAGAAACACGGGGACGGGTGATTTTACGATCGAGTATTGATCAGAGGGGGAGCTTGTTGCAGTACCACTGCAACCAGATCCGTGATTTGCAGAACCACTGGAAATACTCCAGTTATACTGATTATAGATGTTGGCCTGATCAATAAATGGCAGGATCATCTGATAGCAGGTGTGATTAAGCAGAATGCTGCTGGCGCCATTGACGCCATCACAACTGGAAAAGCCGGCGTTGATGGCAGCTGGTGGGAACACGCGGTGTGTGTCATGGTAGTTATGTAGTGCCAGGCCCATTTGTTTCAGATTGTTTTTACAGGTGCTGCGGCGGGCTGCTTCGCGGGCCTGTTGAACTGCAGGTAACAGCAGTGCGATTAAGATGGCGATGATCGCGATCACCACCAGAAGTTCAATCAGAGTGAAACCGTGTTTCCGTGATTTGAGAGTGCGCATGAAAGTGCCTTTTTCATAGAATGAGAATAACGAAATAGAACTCAGAAGAATGGACGTGGCTGAAATTTCGTTAATGGGAGCGCACAACTAGCGAAATCAGATTTTGCTGCTGCTAAGTAAAGAATTCTTAACAGAGCTAACTAATTATGTGGGGGGAGTGAAGGTCCCACAAGGTTATTGATTAATAAATCTAATTATATAGTGGAGTTTTTCATCGAAAATTTTGATCCATCAAAAACTGATCAGGTAACATTATGTATACAAACAGCTTAGGGTTGAAGCAGTAATACTGACTGGGTGATATTCTCACTGAATAAAACATTTTCTTAATTGATCAGAGGAACCAGGATGCCAACTGGAATACTCACACGTACTTTTCCTCCAGTGACAGCGAGTAATTAATCAATTTAATCTCACAGGGAAAACCGATACGTGAGAAACCGGGAAATCGTTAACATTTACAAATCAATTCGTTAATTCCCAGCTGATTCTAAATTAAGTTTTTCTGAAACTGACATCCAATAATTTAAATAGGGATAAAAATGGAGCGCCTTATTTATCAACTCTCTGAACTGGATTCCTCTTTTGTTACGGAAGCGGGAGGGAAAGGAGCTTCCCTGGGAGAGCTGATGCGGGCACGTGCGCCGGTTCCCCCTGGCTTTGTTGTGACGAGCTCGGCCTTCCGTTCTTATTTTTCTGCGAGTGAGATCCAGCAGACGCTGCAGGAAACCATTCAGGCGTTGAATGACAATCAGATTGAATTTTCTCTAGCACATCAGCGCATTCGATCTTGTATTGAAGCAGTTGAAGTGCCGCTTGAAATCTGTGAAGCAGTGCAGATCGCATCGCGCGAATTAGCTGCACCGCGCGTTTCAGTCCGGTCCAGTGCAACCTGTGAAGACAGTGCCACCAGCGCCTGGGCAGGACAACTTGAGACATTTCTGGATGTCACTCCAGATGAAGTAATTGAAAAAATCCGGAGTTGCTGGTTATCTCTGTTTAGCGAGTCTGCGTTAGCTTATGGTGGTCGACATGGATTTTCGACGGGTGAAATTTCAGTAGCAGTGGTAGTGCAACAGATGGTGCAGAGCGAAATCTCTGGCATTGGATTTTCAGTACATCCCGTCACACAGGAACCAGAGATTCAATTAATCGAAGCCTGCCTGGGGCTGGGGGAAGCGATCGTTTCCGGGCGTATCACTCCGGATCAGTTTGTTGTCGAGCGGGGGTCCCGTCAGATTCTGGAATCAATTACCGGTGATCAGAAAGAAGCATTGTGGATCGGCGCGGGTAATTCGAAACCAGTCTGGCAGGATCTCGATGGTCGAGGCAGACAACCGAAAATCACTGAGCAACAGGTTTCCGAGTATTCCGCTTTGCTGAACCGGTTGCACGAGCATTACGGTCATCCCATTGATACCGAATGGGCTATTCAGAACGGGAACTTTCAGGTTTTACAGGCGCGGCCGATCACGACCCTGGCGCCGGAATATAATAAGCGGCTGTTTGATGAATCGCAGGGATGGCAGTTCTGCGTTCGTCGTCCGTTTTTCCTGCTGGCTGCCTCCATACTACCTTACTGGATGGATGCGAAACACGCGGACAATACGCTGGGAGCACATCTGAATGAAGCGTTGCTGATTCAGGATGAAACCGGAATGATGAATATGTTTTATCCGGAAAGTTCCAGCGAAGCGTTTCTGGATCGCATCAGTGATCTGTTTCAGAATGATCGTGAGCAACTTCTCCGTATCTTAAGATATGGGCTTGGAATTTATGCACAGGCACCACCAGTCATCGAACAGGGTTTGAGTGGATTTGAGAACCTGGCAGAACTCGAAGACCTGTTTGCTGATATCGCCCAGCATACGACGGTATTTCCTGCCTGGGTTCTCATCTACATTGAAGCCTGTCAGATTGATGACCCTGAAGTGCGGTCTCTGGCAGAGCAGATTCGTTCCCATTCTCTGTATCCGGTGATCGAACGAAACATCCTGCAGCCTCTGGCTTCTCAGGCAGCAGAGCAACTTGGTTTCCCAGAACCGGATTGCGCCTGCGAATTGATATTGTGGAGTGAGTTAAAATCAGGAACCGTGACGCGCGAACTGCTGGAATCCCGTTACGAAGCAATCAGGGAGGGCAAGCGGTTCATTTTTCAGGTCATTGATGGTGAGGAAACTTTTCACCTGGTTTCTCAGACCGGATATTTGCTGACTCGGTTGGCGAAGCAGCGTAAACTTCAGGTCCGCACCAACGAAAACGAGCTGGCAGGACAAGTCGCGTGGCCGGGAATTTTTCAGGGGCGGGCGCGGGTGGTGCTCAGTCTGGATGCACTGGGACTGACAGTCTCGCCTGATGAGGTTCTGGTTTCGATTCAGTCCAATCCGGCATTGATGCCTTTATTGCAGCAGTGTGGTGCGATTGTAACTGATGATGGCGGCATTGCCTGTCACGCTGCGATTCTGGCGCGGGAATTGAAAAAACCGACCTTGATTGGCACGAGAGAAGCAACGATAAAAATCCAGACTGGCGATTTGATCGAAATAGACACTTACGCTCAGGTCGTGCGAATTCTGGAGAAGAAGCAATCTTAATAAAAAAGCACTGATACCAGGCAGGCATCAGTGCTTTTCAAATGGGGATGACAGGACTTGAACCTGCACGCCTTGCGGCACTAGATCCTAAATCTAGCGTGTCTGCCAATTCCACCACATCCCCGGATGGATTTTCTTTCAGTGGGAATACTAACGATTTCCCAGAGTTGATACAAATCGGAGGAGAGAAAAAGTCTGACTTTCAGTGGGATTCCCGAAGATTTCTTTTCTCACATCTTCCAAGTCTGGGTCGGGTTATTCTGTTGACGGGTCAGTCTCGGTTGATTCTTTTTCTTCTTCCTGTTCCAACTTTGAAATCTGATCGCGGAGCGAGGCGGCGGTCTCATAATTTTCCTCAGCCACCGCGGCTGTCAACTCCCTGCGGAGCTTGATCAGATTGTACTGCTGCTGGCTGGACGTAGGAGCCCGCTTGGGAAACTTGCCAATATGTTCACAAGCGCCATGAATGTTTTCCAGAAGCTGAATTAGCGGTTCGCGGAACGCGATGTAGTCATGTGGACAGCCCAACCGCCCTTCACTGCGAAATTCCTGGAACGTGATCCCGCAATTGGGGCATTCCAGTTCCTCGTCCAACTCCAGATCCTGTGAATTCAGTTCGATCAGTGTGGCTTCATCCTGCGGTTCCCACTCATCAGAGGGGGCTTGACCGCTGATATATTCCTGGAAATGTTCTTCGCAGAAATGGAGCGCCTGTGCCTGCCCGTTTTGAATTTCGGTCAGGTGGTAGACGGCGGGTTTATTACAGACTCTGCATTTTTTCATGATCGAAACTTTTTGGATAATGGACTGATGAGGTTTTCCTGAACAGGAAATGTGCCACCTCTACCCTGATTCTATACAAACCGGTAGCGGGGCTCAATCGCGATTCCCCATTTGATTTCAATCCGGATGAGCAGACGGCGATTCGCCGATATCAATGATGCTGCAGGCCTGGATAATATTCAAGCCCAGTTCACTGGCCCGCTGGAGTAACTCAGGACTTTCGCTGCCCGGATTAAACCAGACTTCATCGGCTCGTCTGTCACGAATTTCTTCCAGTAAGCCAATTCCTATGTGAGGTGGGACATACACGCTGATGCGATTCAGGTGCACTTTGGGAATCTCGGCCAGATTAGTATAGGCTGAGAGGCCTTCAATGTTCGATTCTGTCGGATGAACCGGGAAGACTTCGTAACCCTGTTTTAAATGCGCGCGGACCGACTTGTTACCGTATTTCTGTCGGTCCGCACTGGCTCCAATGATGGCGACTGTCAGTTTTGACATGCCTAATCCTGTTTTTTCAAAGAAGAGACAAACTCGTTATAATGTTTCTGAACTTCCGCCTGGGTAGGAGTTTTTCCTTCACTGACAATGACCCGGTACTTCATTTCCAGAGGTTTGCTTTCATCGAACTTTGTATCAAAGAAAGCACCGAAGCGCCCATAGGGACGCTCGGAATAGCGAGATGGTTTGGGCACGCTGGGATCTTCCAGGTATTCAACATTGTAGCGTGTACCATCGATTTCGTAGGACATGGCAAACCAGCCCAGGTTGATATGACCATTGGGATCTGTTTTATCAGAGACCTGAAATGGAGCGGGTTGCTGGGGGAATCCTTCAGGTCGGACATAAGTTGCATTATTGGATTCGGCAACGTCTTGTGCCGCACGATACTGGAAACCGGCATGCTGTCGGTCCCCATCGAGTATAATTTCGCCGCGTTTGCTTTCCAGTTGGGTCTGCCAGTCGATCTGCCAGGCAGGGAGTTTAGAGTTGGCGACTTGAATCGGTGTGACAGTCACTGTGCGAGTTTCAATGATCACAGGTTTTCCCTGGGCATCTTCCCAGCGGATTTCGGAAGTCATCGTGCCCTGTTTGGGGCCCCCTTTCATTTCCAGTATTTTTTCATGTCGCAGATGTGCGCCATTCTTACAATGCCAGAAATCGAGTTCTTTTCCTTCAAATTTGGTTTTATTCCAACCGACGTACAAGCCGCGGTGGTGCGTATATTTTCCACCGGGACCTTTGGTAATCACCGCCTTGCTACCAGGTCCGTAGACATGGTGAAAAACCTTGTAGGTATCGTGAAAACTCTCTTTCGATGAGTCGTCATAGGGATAGACATATTGCAGGACAGGATTTCCGTTAAAGTACAGATCAGCCACTTTCTGTTCCGGCTGATCCTTCCAGGTGAATCCAGAGTTTTCACTGGCATTCACGCCTGCTGTCAAATAGATGAGGCACAGCAGGACGAGGGAGTGGGCAGTAAGACGCTTCATAACTGGTTCCATGCAAATAAATGTTGAGAGGAGTCTTGATTCAATAAGGATGACTCGTAAAAAATCCCGTATTCCAAGCAGGAATACGGGATTTGAAGAGTCAGTTACAGGGATTAACCTGCATTGGAATTAGGATCGTTTTTGGGTGGTTTGCCATCGACCCAGGGACCGGCGAGGGTCATATAGCTGGGTTCTTCCAGCACGCTTCCTTTATCGCCGGCTTTCCAGCCTGGAATGTGTTTGGGTTTCTGCCGTGCTTCTGACATGGCTTCCCATTTTTTCGACCAACTGCCATCGCCATCTGTAATGGCATGGGTGTCGGCATCGAAGTGGTAGACCTTACCATGACGATAGCTGTTTGATCCCATGTTGACTACGGCGATCGCTGCAGCACCCAGATCAGGCGGGTTGTTACATTTGCTCTGATCATTGGCCTGCATCGCTTCAACCCAGTTCTTGAAGTGAGCGTAGGTCGTGTCTTTAATCTGAGCGACATCGATCCGCTGCTGTTTCAGAGAGCTGTCTCGCGTGACCTGAGGTCGTTCGGGAATGAAATCATATCCGTCGAACCCTTCACCGTTACCAAAGACAAACGAACCATTGTGTCCGCGGATGATCTGTTTGATGCGGGTTTCCTGGTTACACATGGTGGCATTCACCAGTCCCTGGACCCCTTCATTGAAGTCAGCAGCCACAGTCGCCACATCGGGGACATCGCGGCCGTCGTATTCCAGATACAGACCCCCTGCCCCGACAACACGACCGGGATAACGCAAGCCGGTTGCTTTGAGCATGGCCGTGGTTCGGTGGACGAACAGGTCAGTAAACATACCGGAGCCGAAAGGCCAGAAGCGACGCCATTGTGCGTAGACAGCACGGTCAAACGGCTGATATTCAGCCAGGCCTTCTTTGGTTCCGAGCCAGAGATTCCAGTCGATATTCTGTGGGTTCATCTCTTTTTTCAGAGCATAGTAACGCCACTGACCCATGGAAGAGTTGCGGAAGTATTCGGTCTGGAACTGGAGCACTTTGCCCAGTTGTCCATCCTGCAGGCGGGCTCGCACGTCATCCCACACAGGGAGGCTGGTGGACTGCACACCGACCTGCATGATTTTGCCAGTCTTCTTCCAGGTTTCTACGACCTCTAGAGCCTCTTCGACTTTCTTGGTCATTGGTTTTTCGCAGTAAACGTGCAGACCGGCGTTCATGGAGTCGATGGTCTGCTTGGCGTGCCAATGGTCGGGAGTTCCGATACAGACGGCATCCAGTTTCTCTTTTTCGAGCATGTCGCGGTAATCGACGTAAGCCGCTACGTCATTTCCCAGCTCTTTTTTGATATAATTGGCAGTGCGGTCACGATGTTCTGAATAGACATCAGCGACGGCAACCAGTTCGATGTTCATGCCATCTTTTTTCAACTGAACCAGCTTTTTCACGTGGGCACCAAATCCACGACCACCAGGGCCGATAAATGCGATGCGAATTGCTTCATTGCTGTTTCCGGCTCCGAAAGCGGGGGCGGAAGCCAGTCCGGCGATCGTGCTGGCAGCAACGGCCGTCGTTCCTGATGTTTTCAGGAAATCTCTTCGATTGATGGGGCTTTGATCCATTTCGTTATCTCCAGTGATATAATAAAGTGTGACTGTTACTGGATGGTATCAATGGTCGGTGATACCAAATGCGTTTCAGGTTCGCAGGCGCGTACCTTCAAGCGCTTATGGGGGAAGGAGAAGGAAACTGCTTTCCCTACGCTTAATAGTAGCAATATTGTGGGCCTAATGGTACTTATCACTCTACATTTTCTGGATTGTTGCCGATTCAACTGATACAGCCAGAACTGGGTACCGGCCAGAGTGTTTTTCTAAATAAAGACAATAAATTGTTGGGTTAAGTGGTGTTAATACGTGGATTAGCAGGTTTTGACGGATGTCAGGGAGGCATGGTCTCAATTGGTAACTTCGATGGAGTGCATCGAGGGCATCAGTTGATGATTCTAACATTAGTTCAGCATGCTCGAACACAAAAAATACCCGCCATTGTTTTTACCTTTGATCCCCACCCGATTCATCTATTGCGGCCCGAACATGCTCCCCCAGAACTAATGACGATTGAACAACGCGCGGAGGTTCTGCAAGGACTGGGCGTGGATTGTGTGATTGCTTATCCCACCGATCGTGCGTTATTGAATCTGACCGCGGAAGAATTCTTTCAACAGGTCCTGTGTGAGCAACTACAGGCCAAAGGCATGGTGGAAGGTCCCAATTTTTACTTTGGCAAAAACCGTGCAGGAGACGTTGCTTTATTAGGTCAATTGTGTGATCAGGCGGGAATGTTTTTTAAAGTGGTTGAGCCAACCGTTTGTGGTTCGCGCATGATCTCTTCGTCTGAGGTTCGTAAATCCATTCAAGCGGGAGAAATAGGAGAGGCAACCAGAATGCTGGGACGCCTCTATCAGATCTCGGGAACGGTTGGCCATGGTGCCGAACGGGGGCGTATGCTGGGGTTCCCGACCGCGAATCTTATCGATATTAAAACGCTGATTCCCGCAGATGGTGTGTATTGTGGAGTCGGGGAGATCGCAGGTCGACAATACCCGGCTGCCATTCATATAGGGGGGAATCCCACATTTCAGTCTGATGAGACCAAGGTCGAAGTGCATTTGATTGGTTTCTCGGGTGATATTTACGGGAAGAAACTGCAGGTCCAGTTTCTGGATCAATTGCGGGGAACTCAGACGTTTGCCGATGCGGAAGCACTCAAAACACAACTTCGGATTGATGTCGAATCAGCAAAAAAGCTGGCCAGTCAATGGATAGATTTACTTTAATGCGCTAAGATGGCATGTTGATAAAGCGATAGCATTCACGAGAAGTAGCTGGAATTCACAGAGCAGGAAGAATGAATGAGTACGATTAACTGGGCCCCCCTCTGTGAACTGATTCATGCACATCAGAAATTTCTGCTCTCCTGTCATGTCCGTCCAGACGCCGATGCACTTGGCTCGGAACTGGCGCTGGCCTGTTTTCTCAGGGAATTGGGAAAAGAAGTACGGATCATCAATCCTTCTGCTCATCCCAAGAGTATGGATTTTCTGGTTCAGGAACATGAAGTCCGTTATGTTGGTGATGGAGTTTCAACGGCAGAATTTGAATGGGCCGAAGTACACATTGTGCTCGATACCAGCGCCTGGTCTCAACTGCCTGGACTGGCTAACTTTTATCGTAAAACGGATTCCAAAAAAGTCATCATTGATCACCATGTCAGCTCAGATTCCCTGGGAGCGGAAGAATTCAAAGACGTCACCTCCCCTGCCACTGGCTGTCTGGTGTATGATCTGGGACGTGCTTTGAACTGCAGCCTTAATCCTGAGATCGCGACATTGCTGTATGCAGCGATTGCCACGGATACGGGCTGGTTTCGATTTCCTTCCACCACCGCCTACACCATGCAGATTATCAGTGAACTGATCAAAGCAGGGGCTGAACCACATCAGATTTATGAGCTGCTGTATGAGCAGAACAACTTACCTCAACTGAAACTGATGGGGCGTGTTTTGGGGCAGGTGCAGACTGACTTTGATGGTCTGCTGGCTTATACGGTCGTCAGTTGTGAAGACTTCAGCGCGACGGGCACCACGCCCGTTGATACGGAAGGGCTCGTTAACTATTGCCTGACACTTGCGGGGACCCAGGCGGCATTTATTGCTGTAGAACAGCGTAGTCGACAGGTGAAAATCAGTTTTCGCAGCCGCACCGCATGGGATGTTTCTAAAGTTGCCGAATCATTCGGAGGTGGTGGACACCGTCAGGCTTCCGGTGCAATGTTAAACGGCCCCCTCTCTTCCGCTGTTACAAAAGTTCTCGGGAAATTTCGTGAGATGTTTGACACTCTCGAAAAGTAAGAAACAGTCCTCCGTCTCTTTGTGCTGTTTTGCCGAAACTATTTTCCTGAATTGATTGCTCTTGGCCTAAGCCTGTTATAGCATAAGTGATACCTATTAATATCCGGCTATCCATTTTGACTTAGAGGGTTATCGATGCGCTTTCATGACCAGGTTCGATTTTTGATTTGCCTGTTGGCTGCTTACTCAATTTTGAGTTTACCGGGTGATTTCTCTGTGGCCGAGAGCCCCATTAGAAATACGCAGGATCCCAAAGATATTGCCACCTCGCCGGAACAGACTGTGAAAAACATGACGGTTCCCGAAGGATTCAAGGTGACTGTGTTTGCCAGTGAACCTGATGTGCATCAGCCAATCGGATTTGAGATTGATGATCGGGGACGGCTTTGGGTTGCCGAATGTTTCAGCTATGAACGTGGTTCTTTTGATGATCAGTATGAAGATCGGATTGTCATTCTGGAAGATGCTGATGGTGATGGCAAAATGGATCGGCGGAAAATCTTCTGGCAGGGACCAGGGCCATTAACAAGCGTAACCGTTGGTTCGAATGGAGTCTGGGCTTTATGTCGTGGAGAATTACGTTACTACGAAGACAAAAATCACGATGATGTTCCCGATGGCAAACCGCAGGTCCTGCTGGAAGGCTGGAACTATAAAACCGTCCGTCACAACATCGTGAGCGGTCTCACCTGGGGGCCGGATGGCTGGTTATATGGCCGGCATGGAATCACGGATTCTTCACTCGTGGGTACTCCTGAAACGGTACCTGCAAATCGCACTACGATTCATTGTGGTGTCTGGCGCTATCATCCTGTTAGTCATAAAATTGAAGAAGTCAGCTCCGGCACAACTAATCCCTGGGGCTTTGACTATGACGAATATGGCCAGATGTTTTTCACGAATAATGTGAATGGTCATCTCTGGCACATGATTCCCGGCTCTCACTACATTCGCATGTCAGGGCATGGCAGCGATCCCAACCCTTATGTTTACGAATTGATGACGAAGTGCGCGGACCACGATCACTGGGACAGCTCATCAGGAAAATGGACTGATTCCCGGGACACCTCTGGCATTCATGGAAAACTGGGAGGGGGACACAGTCATTGCGGCGGCATGATTTATCTGGGCGACAGCTGGCCTCAGAAATACCGCAACTCCCTGTTCCTGTGTAACACGCACGGACATCGTGTGAATAATGATGCGCTGGAGCGAGAAGGCTCGGGCTATGTGGGGACACACCGTCCCGATTTTCTGTTGACCGGATCAGACTGGTTTCGAGGAACCGAATTAAAATATGGTCCCGATGGGAGTGTCTATCTCACCGACTGGGCGGATCTGGGAGAATGTCATGACCATGATGGCGTACATCGTACCAGTGGCCGGATCTACAAAATCGCGTATGGAGATGTGCCACAACCTGAAAAGCTGGATCTGAATCAGTTGTCTGACAGTGAACTTGTTAAGTTGCAACTGCATCCGAACGACTGGTATGTGCGTCATGCCCGCCGGATTCTGACAGAACGTGCGGGGGCGGCTGCTGACGGGAGTCAGTCTAAAGCAGAATTGTTGGACATCTATAATAGATCCAAAGAAGTTTCCCGTCGGCTGCGTGCCATGTGGACGCTCTATTGTACGAATCAGGTGAATGATGCGTGGTTGACGGAACAGCTGAATGATTCCAGTGAGCACGTTCGCATCTGGGCGATTCGTTACCTGGTCGATGACGGAAAGGTTCCAGAAGAGGCGGTAAAACAGTTTTCTGAATTAGCACGCACTGATTCTTCCGGGCTCGTACGACTCTATCTGGCATCTGCAATGCAGTCGCTCGCACCGCAGGACTGCTGGGAAATTGCGGCTGCCCTCGATCAGAATCACCAGGATACCGAAGACCGAAATTTCACGCTGATGCTCTGGTACGGAATTGAACCAGCGGTCATGGGCGAAAGTAAATCCGCATTAAAATTTCTCAGTCAGGCAACACGACCCCAGGTGCGCCAACTGGTGGCCCGCCGCCTGACGGAAGACATTGATCAACATCCAGAGTATGTGGTCCAGCTGATCCAGCAGGCAATTGAAACACAGGACACTGCAAAGCAGCAGGATCTGTTAGCCGGGATTCAGGCTGCCTTACAGGGGCGATTGAAAGCGAAGGCACCAGAAAACTGGCAGGCATTTAAGCAGGCAACTGCCAAGACAGATTCCAAAGAATTGCAGAATCAGATTACAGAATTATCTGTCGTGTTTGGTGATGGGCAGACGATGGATGCACTCAAGCAGATCGCCGTCGATTCTGAGCAGTCCATGAAAAGCCGTTACCAGGCTTTAGAGACATTATTGAACAGTTCTCAGGACAAAGACCTGCTGTCTGTCATTCAGAAATCGGTGTATACGACCGAGCTGCAGCCGCTGGCGTTTCGGGGGCTTTCACGATTTTATGATCCCCAGACCATTCAACGCATGTTGGGCCGCTATCGCAGTATCAAACACGAGGGGCGACAGGTTCTGCTCGATACCGTTTGCAGTCGCAAGGAATATGTGCTGCTACTGCTGACTGCCATCGATAAAAAACAGGTTCCCCAGGAAGATGTTTCCGCATTCCATGTGCGTCAGCTTCGTAATTTCCAGGACAAGGAAGTGGTCGAAAAACTAAACCAGGTCTGGGGCCAGGCTCGGAAAACGCCCGAAAAGAAACGGGCGCAGATTGAGAACTACAAAACCTTACTGACTGCGGAACGACTGGGAAAAGCAGATCGTATTCAAGGACGAGCTCTGTATGAAAAAACCTGTGCGAAATGTCATCGCCTGTTTGGAACCGGAGGCCAGATCGGACCTGATTTAACAGGAGCGAATCGAGCTAACATGGATTATCTGCTGGAGAACATGGTGGACCCCTCTGCCCTGATTCCCAAAGGCTATGAAATGGTAGTAGTTGCCCTCACGGATGGTCGCGTCCTGAATGGGAACGTTGTCAGAAAGACTGACAAACAGTTGTCATTACAGACACAGAATGAATTGCTCGTGCTCGATCGTCAGCAGATCGAAGAGATGACTGCTTCCAAGCTGTCCCTGATGCCGGAAGGTCAACTAGATCAGTTGAGCGAAGAGCAACTGGCAAATCTGATTGCCTACCTGGCTGGTAACACACAAGTAAAACCACCGGTGGCTTCCGCGACCACGGGGCCTTGAACTGAGATGTGAAAGTTTGAAATTGCAGGCACACTGAAAAATAATCTCGAGTCCTTTTTCTATTGGTGAAAGGAGAACGTGATGACAGTAAGTGCTATTAAATATGTAATACTTCAGACTGGAAACGTACTCTTGTTTTGTGCAGTTCTGCTGATGGCGTTTTTCCTGTTCATAGCAACGGCATCTGCTGAAGATCTCGCTACACGGTATCCTGCCAGTCTGGAATATTCTAAGCAGCCTCGCAGCTACGATTCTGCTGCGACAAAAGAAGATGTCTGGAGTCTCGCTTCGTTTGATTATAAATTGACAGACAGGTTCGAGGTTAAACTCGGGTCTGCTCAGGTTGTATTGGGACGGCACGGCAAGGATGTTCTCTGGGCGGCAGTATTTCCTGAGACTCCGGGGAAAATTGTGTCAGCAGGTGCAGGCCAAGGGGAGCAGATCACAAGCATCTGGTTACGCTTGCATCCGGCACGCGTTGGTGAACTGTTTCCTGCAAATACCGTTGTGAAGCAGGGAGACGCAAAACTGATCGAACAGGCAAATACCCTGGCCAGGCATAAGATGCGATCAAGCTGGCAGCAGGGGGGAAAGCCGATGGTGCCACTTCGAGAATCACTCATTTTCGATCTCGAAACCAAAGAAGGATCACGAAGATTCTACGCAATCGATACCAGCCAGCAGACGGTGAAATATGTAGATGCATTTCGGCAGCGAACCCTTCCTCTCGCTGTCCCGTTTCAACCGGGGAACGGCGCTGAAATCTTCGACAAAGTGTGGAACTCTTTTGATCGCGAATATGCAATGTTTGTCATTAAACCGGAAGTGGACTGGCTGAAGTTGCGCGACCAGTATCGCCCCCAGGCAGTCGTAGCAAAAAACAATCGTGAACTGGCTAAAGTTCTTAGCGAGATGCTTGCTCACTTAAAAGATCTGCATGTGTATGTCCAGGTCAATGGCATGTATGTCAAAGGTTTCAACCGCGAGCGACATTTTAATGCCAGTCCTGTAGCAGCATCGCGACTGATTGGTGAGATCAATCGCGTCAAGGGAATGAGATGGGGGCGGACAAAAGACGATATTGGCTATATCGCCGTTGACAGCCTCTCGAACGAGACTCTTCTGAATCAGTTTGAAACTGCTCTGAAACAGATGCAGGGTACACGCGGCCTGATTCTGGATATTCGCGCGAATGGAGGTGGCGGAGAACCGCTGGCGATGAAAATGGCTGGTTACTTTTTAGACCAGCCACGTCTTTATGCGATGCATCAGTATCGGATCGGCTCAGAGCACAGCGACCTTGGGGCGAAACAGAAACGAATCTTTACCCCCAATAAGAATTGGTATTACCAAGGGCCTGTTATCGTGCTTCAGGGTGAGAAAACAATGAGTTCCGCGGAAGCATTTGCATTGATGCTGGCAGAATGTCCCAACGTGACCACGATGGGCGATCGGACCGCTGGTTCCAGTGGCAATCCTCGCAGGATTGATGCGGGAGCAGGTATCATTGTCAATTTGCCGCGCTGGATCCCCCTGGATATCAATGGGAACTCTTTTGATACCGTGGGAATTCAGCCTGATATCAAAATACAGGCGGCCCCCAAAGACTTCGCAAAAACCGAAGATCCGGTACTCACCGCTGCCCTTCAGAGATTACGAAAACAGTCTGAAAATCAACCAGGCAATTGGGAACAGGTACTTATGCCTCGGAAGTAAATATTCAGGCAGTTGATTTGTATGTGCGAATCAAGTTATTTCTCGTCTTTTTCAGGTCGCTGCCATTCACCGCGCATCCATTTGACGAGCAGGTTCAGATCGTGTTTGGAGAGTTTTGATTCCTCAAACGAAGGCATGATGTTTTTGTCACCATAGAAGCGTTCGGCTCCTGGTTTACGGATAAAATCGGTCAACCATTTTTCTGAGCCATATCCATTGAAGTCAGGAGCTGCCCCGCCCCCTTCTTCTTCGGGGTCACCCGCTTTCATGGCGTGACACTGAGCACAGTAGCCATAAAATTCGGCGACCTTGCCTGATTTATCTTTGAAATCGATCCCGCTGAAAACCGAAATGCCGCGTTTTACAGTCTCTTCACTCAATGGTTGAAAGTCCCTGCGATTGGCTTCGCGGGCCACCAGTGCTGCGACTGCTTCAATATCTGCTTTCGAGAGAATTCCTTCGGGGCCGACATAGCTGTCTGCCCAGTCGCTCATATCACCGTTCAGAATGGCGTCGCCGCCTTTTGTTGAACCCAGATGACCAAAAAATTTCGGAGATTTGGGATCCATCAGAAATTCCGTCAGCCATTGAGTCGTGGCGAAACCTGCCAGATCAGATGCGCGGGGAGTGGCGATGACTTTTTTACCATCTTTCATTTCCATGATATTGTGCCCTGTTCCGTCATGACCATTCCAGGTATGGCAGATGCCGCAGTGCCGCGCGAAAATCAGGGGGCCCATTGATTTGGGATCGTTTCTCAGCAAGGATGCGGGACCTTCAGGGGGAACTCCGTTTTCACTGGCCAGCCAGGAGGCCCGGGCAGCATAGGCGATTTCCTGAGACCGGTTCAGCGCATAATTTGGCGCATCGCGTTCTGTGATAACGCCATACCAGCTGATACCAGAGATGATGAGTAAGCCACCTACATAGACAATGATAGCGACCCGCTGCCCCCATTTCTCACCCAGAACTTTTTCATAAAAGGGGACGAGGAACAGTACTGCCAGAATGACTCCGGGTAATACTGCTGTCACCAGGACTTCCATTTCTTTGGGAACCATGTGGCGCAGTTCAAACAGGAACCGGACAAACCACTCAGGACGTGCAACATAAGGGATGGAACTATCGGCGGGTGCTTCCAGTTTGATCTCGCTGGCTTGCAGATCTGCCTCCCAGTCCTGATGCCCGACTGAGACGTGTTGATTTTTGAGAGCGGGATAAACCATCAGCTGGATAATCACAATACCGATCAGTACCAGAGCCAGGACCAGTGTGCGTGTGGTCTGGTAAGGCCAGTATGGTTGGGTGATTTCATCTTTGACCGGGTCATCTTCATCCAACTGAAAGTCGACTTCCGGATCGTCGGCTGCTTCTTTAATTTTCGCTGTCCGCAGACGTTCGCGGCGGATAAGTGCCATATGAAACGCAAACAGCAGCATGGCAATCACAGGCAGGACAATCACATGAATCGTATAAAGGCGGGTGAGAGTCAGATTGCCGAATTCACTGCCCCCCACTACCAGCGACCGCAGTGTTGAGCCGATAACCGGCATGGTTCCGGCAATCCCTGTTTCAATCTGATAAGACCAATAGCCTTTCTGATCCCAGGGCAGCGGATTACCCGTGATTGTCAGACCAATAATAACGCCACCAATCAGCAGACTGGTCCAGTAGATAAATTCTTTAGGCTTGCGATAACCGGCTGAAATGATGACCAGAAAAATGTGCACGATAATCGCTACGATCATCATATGTGCGGTATAGTGATGTAACCCCCGGACAAACCAGCCCAGATCGACCTGGGTTTCGATATAATGCACGCTGCCCCAGGCAGACGCTTCGGAGGGACTGTAAACGGTCATTAGAAGTGCGCCGGTTACCATTTCCACCAGCATCATTAAAACGAGTGCCCCTCCCCAGATGAACTGCCAGCGGGACCGACGTTTGGTGGGAAAATTTAACAGAAAGATCGCGTGCAGGAAATTTTTGTATCCGGTTCGTTCATCGATCCACTGTTGGGCTTTTTGAGGCAGCACTGAAATATCTCCCTATGGGAAATCAAATTGATGAGTCTATCTAGTCAGTCAGGTAGTGAGTCGAAATTCGGGTTTCCTTAACCGATGGGGACTTTTTCAGCGATGCCGGTTTCGAACTTCTGATATTCCACCATGACCCACTGCTCTCCCCGGATGGTCTCGATCGTGGTTTTCAACTCATCCATTCCCCGTGGTTGCGGCCCGCTGACCATTGCGCCATCTGTCTGGAAGGTAGCCGCATGACAGGGGCAGAAATATTCTTCGTCTCCGGCGACATAATCTACCACACAACCCAAGTGAGGGCAGGTGGATGAAAACGCGGTGATTGCTCCCTCCTGCGATTTACTGATCCAGACCGAACCGATAGGGCCGGAAGGATATTTGGTCCAGGCATCAACTCGCTGGTCATTGATTGTAAATCGCTGGGGAACGCCAGTTTCCAGGTCATTCAGACGCGCCAGGCGGTATGGCTTTTCTGTCTGCTGACCTCGTTTGAGTGTCGAAAACAAAAAGCCCAAAGCAGGTACTGCGAGGATGATGGCGTAAAGGGACCCCAGAATACTCGTGCAGTGTTTGAGAAATTTTCGACGTCGCATGGTGAGAACCTTTAAATCTGAAAAGCGCCGGTTGTCAATCAGCAGTTCGTTCTGAACTGATCGCATTCTGATTCAATCAACTGATGCCTTAAAGGAGAACGGTTTAATTTGTTCAAACTCGGACAGTAGTACTAAGTGGAGCTTTCAATGGCAGGCTGCAACTGATTTCAGGCAGTCACATTTGAGGAGGGAATCGCGTTACTCATATCCTATTATAAAATGATATCAAAAACAGATTAAATCATTTCCATGTTATCAGATCAAATCAGAGTTTACGAATCTTTATTTTAAGTCTAGTGTTTTCAGGTCTTTAAGACAACAGAATTCATTAAATTGGATTGTAATATCCAGAAAGGTGTTGTTCAATACTGGATTTCCCGGTTTCATAGAAACCAAAAAAAACGGCTCTCCCGTTAAGGAGAGCCGTTTCGATACTTCGATTCAGTCAAGCTGAAGTCTTAATTGAACTAGTCAATCAGACCGAACAGGTTTGACAGGCTGTTTCCGCTCAGACGACGTGTCTGCTTCTGGTTCTGCAGACGGCTGGGGAAGTAAGCTTTAGGATCAGAAGCAGGAGCGGGAGCAGCAGGAGCTGCAGATGGTGAGCATCCAGCAGGAGCACATCCATTAGTGTGACAGCAAGGTGTGTCACAGCATCCTTCAACAACTTCGTATCCACACAGTTCGAGAGCCTGAGTTGCTTCACGAACAACCTTCTTGTCGCAGTCGCCCAGAGCACAAGTCAGAGCAGCTGTCAGCTCAGGAGAGCATCCACAGCAGTGCTTGCGAAGCTGGTCGCCGATTTCATCAGCAGCTTTGGCACGAACACGTTCGTCAGCGTCGTTCAGAGCGTAGATGAAAGCACACATGATCTCAGGATTGCATTCGCAGTTGAAGTGGTCACCCAGTTTGTGGATTGCTTTGCGACGGTGTTTAGCGTAGCAGGCAGTCTGTGACTGGTAGATCAATTCTGCAATCACGCAAGGATCTGCGTTGCAGCAAGGTTCTTCGTTGCAGCAGCTGTCTGCAGCAGGAGCAGCACAGGTCTTAGGGGCTGGTGCACAGCATGCTTTGGGAGCAGGAGCACAGCAGGCCTTCGGAGCTGGAGCGGCACATGCTTTAGGAGCAGGAGCACAGCAAGCCTTTGGTGCAGGAGCACAGCAGGCTTTAGGGGCTGGTGCACAGCAAGCTTTTGGAGCTGGAGCGGCACAAGCTTTAGGAGCAGGTGCACAGCAGGCTTTGGGAGCTGGAGTGCAGCAGTTGTTCTGTGCACAGCTTGAATCTGTACAGCAGCGTTTCTTGAACCAGCCACGCAGTTTGTGGGCAGGTTTGCAGCATGCTGGTGCAGCTTCGCAGCAGCAAGGTGGTTTAATCGATGAACACTGACGTTGGTAAGTATAAACGTTAGGCTCACATGGTTTCGTAATAGTGGGTTTACAACATTCAGGTTGACAGGTCGAGGCACATTCACAGCTCTTTGCAGCCCCGCAATTAAGCGAAAGGTCAAAAAGATCTGCTTGTGCAACGGCATTCATCCCCAATGCCACAACAAATGCACTTAACAGACTAATCCATTTCATAGAACAGCGTCTCCTTCTTGGGTCGTTTTCTGACCATCATAGACAGATTGATGTGCCTCTTTTGTCACATCACAGTGGTTACGGCGCGAATTTAGTTTTGTTCCTTTAGGGACTGCTTTTTTCGTCCAAGTTGAAATCATCAACTCGCGCTGGCTTGAGTCTAAGAGTATTGCCTACGACAACACCCCCACAAAAATCTTCTTACTAATTTTGATTGCGGTCGATGCCCCGGTGAGCATCGCCTGAATTCACATCCGAATCGTTTCCTTCGATCATTCTGATGCGAATTCTCATTGCGACTGGTACAATTCATCGGCGTGCTGTAATCGTCGCTTGAATGTCTCAAGTCATTATCAGGTAAAAAGGTTACGTCATTTTTCCTCACGATTATATGCGTCGTAACGGTTGGTTAAACTGGGAGAGATTTACGTCGACAACAGCCCGCTAGCGGGTCGGAAAACATGTGAAAATGGGCAGACTGTATATCTCAGGGTGAGATAGATGTGAGCTTCGCGGCTGTTCCTAATGTGAGGAGGGACCCGTTCCCGGGAGTTAAAATTATTGGAAGGTTTGCATCAGTGTCTTCTCCGGTTGCATGCAATTTGTGGCCACAAACTTTCACCAGTCTGTCTGAAAGCCATTTAAATTATACCGATCAGACCAGTCTTAAACGGTCGGAGGATTTCTTTTCAACATTCCTGCAGATTCGTTTGCTCTTGAAAGGGGAATTGTGCGAAAAACTGGAAATATAAGTGATTGGCCAGTCGTGCTGGAAAGCGGGTATCCGTTAATTTACCTTGTGACTGGTGTGAAATGCGTTCGGTTGTCGCGATGGAAGAGTTCTTGCATTTCCCACTCTGTACCTGCATAATAGCTTTATTCATCAGGAACTGGGCCAGACAGGAGAGTACCAATGCGATCACTTCTCATCGTGAGCACAGTTTTTCTGCTTATGGGATCTCCCACGCAGGTTTCTGCCCAGAAGTCTCTTTCCGCACCCGTGCAGCAATCGCGATCCCGTCATCAGCATCATCATCATGGAAACTCACACCATAGAAATTCATACCAACGTAATTATGGACGTACCTGGCCTGACCCTGGCTGGTCTGTCAGGGGTTACTCGGGAAATACCAGTTTTAACTTCTCGTTTCCCGGAAATTCCTACTATGGGAATCCGTGGGGGCCTTACATGTATAACCGATTTGGTTATTACAGTACGGATGCATTTATCGCGGGGAATCCAGTTCTTTTTTCCAATGGGTATTCTTTAAACGGTTTCTATCCGATTTTACCGGGACTGGGATTTTCTCCCCCTGCCGTTTATCCTTACAGTAATGTTCCCGGTACTCTGCCCACACTCCCGAATTCACCACAATTCAATGATCCAGCTGCGAGTAACGTGCCGCTCAATAATGCACTCCAAAATGATCTGGAGCGCTGGAACGACAAGAATTACCTGCCGGAACCCTCACGTAAGATTCAGAAATACATTGTTCCCTCGACCCGACATGCCAGGGAGTTGAGCCTGCGGAATCAGGTCAAGGGGGATGAATACTTTAAAAAACTGGATTATCGCCGGGCCTATGAACGTTACAAACTGGCCGCTTCCTTGACGAAAGATCTGGCAACGCCGCATTTCAGAAAAGGATTTTCGCTGGTTGCCCTGGGACAGTATGATCGCGCAGCATTCGAGTTTAAGCAGGGGCTGGAACTGGATCCTGCCTGGCCTTCGACAGGGGAAAGCCTGAACGAACTGTTCGGTGCAGAGCATGCGATTGCCAGAGATTCAATGGTGCATCAGGTTGCCGAGTGGGTAAAAAAAGATATTCGTGACCCGGAACGGTTGTTTGTATTTGGCGTGGTCCTGCATTTTAACGGTCAGATCGAAGAGGCGCATGACGTTATGGAAACTGCTGCCCGGCTGGCTGGTCGGGGTGATCACTTTCTGGCGTTCCTGAATCCTCAGCCTGTTCCCGTGGGACAGCAGACCGTGAAACAAAAAGGGGGGAATCAGCAGGGATATGTGGTAGATCCCGCTAAGACCCGACCACCGGCATTCGAATCCAAACAGACTCCCCTTCCACCAGTACAACCACTGGGGCCAGCCCGTTCCCAACCGCTTTCCAGGCCTCTGCCTCCCCCGCCACAGAGAATTCCCCAAAAGCCTGCTGGCAACGATTCAGCACTGCCTCCCCTTCCGGACAACGCAGATGCACCGAGTGAGCCGTTGATTCCTCTGCCGGAGCCTGCTAAAAGTCAACAACAAGCACCGTTGTTGATTCCACCAAAATGATCTGAACCATCCCTGATCGACTGGGCCTGATATATCCAATGACCGATTCTGCACATCCTCGACTGTTAGTGACGTTATGCACTTATAATGAGCGAGAAAACCTGGAATTACTAATTCCGGAGATTCATAACTTTCTTCCTGAGGCACACATACTGGTGATTGATGATAATTCGCCAGATGGGACAGGAGAGTATGCAAAAGAGTTGGGGCAAGCCGATCCTCGGATTCATTCCATCCATCGTACAGGGAAACTGGGGCTGGGAACGGCGACGATCGCCGGTTTTCGGTACGCGATTGAAAACAAATACGAGCTGGTATTAAATCTGGATGCTGATTTCAGCCATCCCCCACGGTTCATGCCGGATCTGGTGGCAGCAACCCAAGACGCAGATGTCGCCATTGGTTCTCGTTATATCCCCGGCGGCAAAATCGAAGGTTGGGGGCCGAAACGTTATTTTATGAGTGGAGCGATCAACTTGTATGCCCGCTTCTTGCTCCGTTTGAAGTCCCGGGACTGCAGCGGCAGTTTTCGCTGCTATCGGGTTCCCAAGCTGGCCGAGATTGATTTCGCCCTGTTGCGGGCCAAAGGATATGCCTTTCAGGAAGAGATTCTCTATCGCTGCCGCCGTGTGGGGTGTACGTTTAAAGAAGTCCCCTTTACGTTCGAAGAACGCCGGTATGGCAGTTCCAAGATTAATATGAGCGAAGCCTTTTCTGCATTATGGGTGATGTTCGTGCTGGGAATTGACAACTGTCTGGGGAAACGGGTCCGTACCCTCCCTGCAGAGTCATCGAAATAAACGCTGATTTCGTGTGAGGCAAGTCTTATGAATGGCTGTGAGACTGGTCTGGGAATGCCCCTTCGCGAACTTCATTTGCATATGCCTGTACGGCTGTTGTCATTTCCGCCGCGAAGTTGGCGTATTTCTTTAAGAATCGTGGATGAAAATCGGCATTCATTCCCAGCATATCCGGTGTGACCAGGACCTGACCATCACAGTCCGGTCCAGAGCCAATACCAATAGTGGGGACGGTGACAGTGTCCGTAATTTTTTTTGCGATGGGTGCGGTGATCATTTCCAGCAGAATTCCAAAGGCCCCTGCTCTTTCAGCAGCCAGTGCATCGGCAATCAACTGGTCTTCATCACGTTGAATCTTTCCCATGCTGCCTATGGCACGTACGGACTGAGGTTTGAGTCCCAGATGTGCCATCACGGGGATATCTGCAGATGCGATCGCCTCGATGGTTTTTGCCTGATTGACTCCCCCTTCCAGTTTGACGGCGTCGGCTCCTGTTTCTTTCAAAATTCGTCCGGCATTTTCCAGAGCCTGCGCCGGGGATATATGAAAAGACATAAAGGGCATGTCTACAATAATCAGGGCTCGTTGAACGGCGCGACACACCATTTCCCCGTGATAGATCATTTCATCGACGGTTACAGGCAGTGTGGTACTCTTACCCTGCACGACCATTCCTAAAGTGTCGCCTACCAGCAGGCAGTCCAGACCGGCTTCATCCAGAATTTTTGCAGACAGATAATCATAGGCTGTCAGCATGGTGATTTTCTGGTTTTTCTCTTTCGCAGCGAGAAACCGGGGAACAGTAAACTTCTGGGGCCGTGCGGGGGACGCTTCAGACACGGAACTCTCCTTAAAAACGCTCAGCTAATCTGCAACACAGTCAGGTGAAGGGAAATCAACATTTTAGGTAATTGTAGACATCATCATCAGTTGGAGGGTTCACAATATGAAAACTCAGTCCTTCTACGCAATACTCGTGTTGGGTTTTCTTTGAAATCAGGGTCGCGTGAGCCAGTGTAGCATTTTGCCCTGGTTTGTTTTGCAACACCTGTAGCATAATTCACCACTCTGCTGGGGTGCGAATTTGACTCAAAATATCCTTGGGAATTGTAATGCATTGCCATTAAAAGGTTTATGGATAAATTTGTGAATAATTTTCTGAATGGTACGGCTTATGCTTTAGTACTATATCAGCGATGGTGGCAAGCGTTGGCCCGCACTTGCTCCATTCAGCACAGAAAAGGTGCTTCAGTCATTCACATGATTCGAAGCACCTTTTTTTATGCCTTCATTTCACTTTAGCGACTCTCATTTTCTGGTCCGGCTTAAAAACCCTTCCTCCGGACATCTGGAATTCCTGACCATACTTCATTAGGATTGTGTCACACGCCAGGTTCGTACGCTGGTTGTGTTTCAGGATTACAATTCACACGCAACTTCTCTGACAGGAAATCTTTTCGTTCAGGGAGAATGCATATCAGGAGGTCACCTACTGTGCCAGAAAAAGTCGTCGTGATCGGATCAGGACCCGCTGGTTGGGCAGCTTGCATTTACACATCTCGAGCCAACTTGGAACCCCTCTGCTTCGAAGGAGCCATTTCGGAAGAAAATCGACTACAGGGGACTTTGCCTCTGGGACAGCTGGCTTTAACCACTGAGGTCGAGAATTATCCCGGTTTTCCAGCCGGGAATCTAGAATCATACCTCGATGGTTCCATCGATAAATCAAAGCGACAGTATATGGCACCTCATTTGGGGCATGGTGTCAGTGGTCCAGAATTAATGGAACTGATGCGTCAGCAGGCAGTCAATTTTGGTACCAAAGTTGTGACCGACGATGTGGTCGATGTCGATTTATCTGCACATCCTTTTAAAATCACACGTGCTAACGGTGAAACCGTCGAGGCACTATCAGTCATCATTGCCACCGGAGCCCGAGCGAACTATCTGGGCCTCGAATCGGAAAACCGTTACAAGAACATGGGGGTTTCCGCGTGTGCTGTCTGTGATGGTGCCATGCCGCGCTTCCGAAATCATCCGCTGGTTGTGGTTGGCGGAGGTGACAGTGCTATGGAAGAAGCGAATTACCTGACCAAGTTTGCGTCCAAGGTATATATCATTCACCGTCGTGACGAATTTCGGGCCAGTAAAATTATGGCGGAACGGGCTCTAGCCAATGAAAAGATCGAGGTGAAATGGAATTCCGTCGTGGAAGAAGTTCTGGGAGATGATGAAAAAGGTGTGACCGGAGTTCGGATTCGCAGCACGGTAGATGAAAGTCAGACCGAAGATCTGGACGCCTCCGGCTATTTTGCCGCCATTGGTCACACACCCAACACGAACTTCCTTAAAGGACAGATTGAAACCAACGACAAAGGCTTCATTGAATGGAAGATTCCCTTCCGTACCAATACCAATGTTGAAGGTGTATTTGCCGCCGGAGATGTCGCCGATGACAACTACAAACAGGCCATTACGGCAGCCGGCAGCGGATGTATGGCTGCTTTGGATGCGGAACGCTGGCTTGTTGAAAAAGGCTACGAGTGAGCCTTGCCGCAGATTTCAATTTTTCAATCATGTCTGAAAGGACTTTGAGATAATGCTGACTCAAGAAGGTTGTCTGGCACGACAGAAACGATTGTGGGAAACGGTTCCCGATCACCTGGAATGGATTCTGATTGCAGACCCCCGTCATGTGCTCTATCTTTCCAACTTCCTGGTGCAGCCCTGCAGCTTTTCGCGGGGTGAACGAGCGTTGTTGCTGTTGGACCGTGAAAAAGGTGTCACCCTGATTGGTGATAATTTCACGCTCCGTTCTTCAGCCGCTGAGTATTATGTAGACCACGAGGCGATTGAAACCTGGTATGATCACAAACATTCGGTCGAAAATCGTGACCATGCACTCTTCAAAGCGTTGAGCTCCGTTGTGCCTCAACTGAAAGGTCGCCCTGGTGCGATCGAAGCAGAATGGCTGCCAGTAGGTGCTTTGCAGGAACTGGAAATCACTCAGACCGATGCGACTTTGGAACTAGGCAGTGTCTTGCGTCAACTGCGTCGCCAGAAACACACCGACGAAATTGCATTACTCAAACAATGCATGCAGGCTTGTGAGGCTGGTCATGCGTGTGCCCGGGAGATCGTTGAAGCGGGTAAAAGTGAATTCGACATCTTTCGCAAGGTCCAGGCAGCAGTCCTGCAGGCCGCCGGTCTCCCCGTGATTATTTACGGCGACTTCCGTGCTTCTACGCCTGCTGTTCCGAAGGCCGGGGGATTGCCTTCCGGGCATGTCCTGGCGAATGGTGATTTGTTCGTCCTGGATTATTCCGTGGTGATTCACGGCTACCGTAGCGACTTCACCAATACCATCAGTGTTGGTGAGCCCTCGGCCGATCAACAAATGCTGTTTGGGCTTTGTCAGGCAGCCATGCAGGGAGGTGAGTCGACTCTCAAAGCAGGTACAAAATGTGCCGAAGTACATGCAGCAACCGCCGCTCCAATCTGGGAAGCAGGTTACCGTGAAAACTTCCAGCATCATGCTGGTCACGGTCTGGGTCTCGGTCATCCGGAAGCGCCGATCCTGGTTCCTGAAAGCATTGATACTCTTCTGACCGGAGATGTTGTTACGCTGGAGCCCGGTGTGTATGTAGAAGGGATCGGCGGAATGCGAATCGAACATAATTACCTGATCACGGAAGATGGTTTTGAACGATTGAGTAATCACGTGATCGCGTTGAAGTAGTTGGCTTCGGCATTCAATCTCAAATCAGGTGCCTGTGACTATGTCCTCTTCTGAATTCCCGGAATGGATAGAAGACGACCTGCAGAAGCTCCGGAAAGCAGGTTTGTTTCGTTCACGCCGAACCTTCAAACCGCTGCCGGACGGACGTTGCCTGCTGGAAGGTCAGGAGTTGGTCAATCTTTCCAGTAATGATTACCTCAATCTGGCTCACGATCCCCGTCTGATTTCGCTTGCCACCACTGCGCTGCAGGAAATGGGAGTAGGCTCCCGTGCCAGTGCTTTGGTAAGCGGCCGCACGGAATGGCATGCCCGGCTCGAACAAAGACTGGCTGATTTTGAGGGGACGGACGCGGCGATTCTGTTTCCCAGTGGTTATGCAGCGAATCTGGGGGTCGTGTCTGCCATCGCGCGTGAGGGAGATACGATCTATTGTGATCGACTGAATCATGCCAGTCTGGTAGATGGCAGCCGACTTGCGGGGGCAAAGTTTCGCGTCTATCGCCATGATCATCTCGGGAAACTGAAACGGGAACTGGATAAAACAACGGGTGATGGGAAAACGATCATTGTGACAGATTCCATCTTCAGTATGGATGGCATCCGGGCACCCCTGGGTGAGCTCTGTAATTTGGCGGAACAGTACCAGGCCTGTCTCGTGATCGATGAAGCACACGCGACAGGGGTCTGGGGGGCCACGGGGCGCGGACTGGCTGAAGAGCTGAATGTGGAATCGCGAGTTACCATCCGCGTCGGTACACTGAGTAAAGGGCTGGGAACCATGGGAGGCTTTGTGGCCGGCTCAAATTCCCTGATTGAATGGCTTTGGAATCGGGTACGGACTCAAATTTATTCGACTGCCCTGCCCCCGGCAATCTGTGCAGCGGCCTGCGAATCACTCAATATTATTACTGCTGAACCAGAGCGCAGACAGCAGTTGCATGCTCAATCTGAATTTCTGCGTCAGGAACTCGTAAACCGATCACTGTTGGCCGACAACACGTCTTCCGGCCCGATAATCCCTGTAATTCTGAAAGACCCGGAACGAACGATGTCGATCGCAGCAGATTTACAGGCAGCCGGATTTCTGGTGGGAGCAATCCGGCCTCCCACCGTACCTCAGGGAACCTCACGGCTGCGAATTTCAGTAACCAGTGCCCATCAGCGTGCTGATCTGGATCGGTTTTTAAAAGCGTTGGATTGTTCCCTCGCCAGATTCGCGAAATCGCGATAAGGTATGCAGATCAGTATTTTTACCCGCCTGCTGAAATAAAACGCGACCGCTTCTGTTCTGTCTGACTTACACAACGTATTAAAGATTACCGTATGAATTTTCGTGATCAGATTAAAAATGAATACCCGTTTGATTCGCATTGGTTGAAGATCGACGGTCATCAATATCACTATCTGGATGAAGGCGCAGGCCCGGTCCTGCTGATGGTGCACGGCAATCCGACCTGGAGTTTTGCCTGGCGGCGACTGATTAAACAGCTCTCTCAAAGATACCGTGTGATTGCTGTAGACCACATGGGGTGTGGGTTATCTGATAAACCACAGAAGTATTCATACCAGCTGGCGACGCATATCCAGAATCTGAAAACCCTGATTCAGGAACTGAACCTGCAAAATATTACGTTATTCGCACATGACTGGGGAGGCGCCATCGGCATGGGGGCAGCCGTGGATTACCCGGAGCGGTTCCAGCGGTTTGTGCTGATGAATACTGCTGCCTTTCGTTCACAGGAAATCCCCCTGCGGATCGCTGTCTGTCGCATTCCAGTTCTGGGGGCCTGGGGGGTACGAGGTCTAAACCTGTTTTCAGGAGCTGCGGTGAAAATGGCGGTTGAGAAACCTGACCGAATGACCGCGGAAGTCAAAGCTGGATTCCTTGGTCCTTATGATTCCTGGAAAAATCGGGTCGCCGTCCATCAGTTTGTCAAAGACATTCCTTTAAATTCTTCGCATCCCAGTTATCAGACTCTTCAGCATGTAGAAGAGGGACTGCAGCAGTTCACCGCACATCCCATGTTGTTGATCTGGGGAGAAAAGGACTGGTGCTTTACGACTAACTTTCTCGATGAATTTGAACAACGTTTCCCGGCAGCGGAAACTCTGCGAATTCCCGAAGCCGGTCATTACGTATTTGAAGATGCACACGAAGTCATGCTGCCCCGCATTGAAGCGTTTCTTAAGCAGCATGATTGATTGAGATTAAAAATCACCAAAATCGGGATTGATCAGATGCTCGGTGCTGCCCAGGTGGGAGACCTTTTCGATTTTCTTCCGGGGTTTTTGTGGTTTATAAGCTTCGAAGCCGTCGACACGGAACTCAGTCACCATATTGTTGATCCGGTTCTCGATATTCGTGAGCTGGTCCCCTTCATCTGGCGCGACAAATGTGAAGGCCGCTCCTTTCTGATCAGAAGAAAGCCGACCGACACGACCAATGCGGTGCACGTAGTCATCACTGAATTCCGGAATATCGAAATTGATGATATGGGAAATACCACTGACATCAATTCCACGCCCCATTACATCGGTAGCAATTAACAGTCTGATTTTTCCTTCGCGGAATTTTTTCAGCACGCGATCTCGTTTTGGTTGTGGTAAATCTCCATGGATAGCAGCCACTTCCTTGAGTTTTTTAGAGAAGATTCGATCCAGTTTATCGGCACCACGCTTTGTTCGTGTAAATACAATCGTCTGTTTCGGTCGTTCCTGAAACAGCAGTCGTGACAGCAGCTTGATTTTCCGGTCAGGGTCGACAGTGATGTAGTACTGATCGATGGCATCGACGCTGACTTTGTCTTCAGAGAGGTCGATCATCAC
Organism: Gimesia sp.; assembly: GCF_048262075.1. Classification (GTDB taxonomy): domain Bacteria; phylum Planctomycetota; class Planctomycetia; order Planctomycetales; family Planctomycetaceae; genus Gimesia. Next base: position 508,786 of record NZ_JBLXFK010000002.1, on the reverse strand, counting down.
CGGGTTCTGCATATAGCGATTTGCCAGTCGCTCTACAGGTGGGGGTAAGGTTGCTGACAGCAGTAGGGTCTGTCTTTCGGTGGGGCACTTCCGCAGAATTTTTTCAATATCGGGACGAAAGCCGATATCAAGCATCCGGTCTGCTTCATCGAGTACGACAAATCCCAGTGTACCCAGTTTGAGATTTCCCCGGTTGATATGGTCAATCACCCGACCGGGAGTACCCACGGCGATCTGTGCACCTTTTTTCAACTGGTTTTCCTGGGGACGGACCGGTTTGCCTCCGACCAGGACGGCGATGCTTAATGATTTCGAGGTGCATAGTTTCCGGATTTCAGCGGCCACCTGCTCACTCAATTCGCGGGTCGGTGCCAGGATCAGTGCCTGCATCCCGGGCCGCCTGAGATCAAGTTGCTGCAGGACAGGCAGTGAAAACGCTGCCGTTTTACCGGTTCCGGTGCGGGCCTGACCTATGCAGTCCTGACCAGTAACGGCGATGGGAATCAGTTCAGATTGAATAGGGCTGGGGGTTTCGTACCCTGCCTGACTCAAGTCCTTCAGGATTTTTTCATTCAATCCTAATTCTGAAAAACTGGTTTTAGATGGTTTTTTTTTCTTCTTTTTCTGTTTGGGATTCATATCCTGTATTTTCCTGCTGAGGCAGGAGAAAACTCGTTCTGCGCTGAGGCATCCGTGATGGGATGATTATTCTGGTTGTGGATCGCTTTTGCTGTCCGTACCAGATTGATTTAAAGTGTCGAGACTTGCCTGTTCTCGAACCGAAATCCCAATCAAACGCTTGATGTCATTACTGTCAATGGCCTCTTTTTCTACGAGTGCTTTTGCCAGCAGATCAAGTTTCTCCCTGTTTTCTGTTAATATTTTTTTGGCCCGTTCTTCAGCAGCGTTCATGAATCGCTGCATTTCCTGATCGATGACGTGTGCCGTTTCTTCACTGCATTCGCCTTGAGATTTCATCTCTTTCCCCAGGAACGGGTTTTCATCGGAGTGGCGAAATGCCACTGGACCGATTACATCACTCATGCCCCACTGTCCCACCATTTTGCGTGTGATCTGGGTAGCACGTTTAATATCATCTGCTGCTCCGGCGGTGTGTTCACCAAACACAATGCCTTCTGCAGCGCGTCCGCCTAACATGAACGCTAACTGGGAGTGAAGATGTTTCTCACCCATGTTATAACGCTCTTCATCGGGGAGAAGCTGGGTCACACCCAACGCTCTGCCACGAGGAATTACGGTGACTTTGTGTACCGGATCAATTTCCGGCAGTAACCAGGCCAGCAATGCATGACCGGCTTCGTGATAGGCTGTCATTTCCCTTTCTTTATGGCTCAAGATCTCCTCGCGAGGCGGTCCCATCAGGACACGATCCCGGGCATTATCAAAGTCGTCATTGTCGACCTGCCCTTTATTTAAACGGGTTGCCGACAATGCTGCTTCATTTACGAGATTCTTTAAATCGGCGCCAGAGAATCCAATTGTGCCTGCAGCAATTTTCTGTAAATCAACATCTTCTGAAAGCGGGATCTTCCTTGAGTGAACTTTCAAAATCGCGGCCCGCCCCTCTTTTGTGGGACGATCTACGGTAATGTGCCTGTCAAAACGCCCGGGACGCAATAATGCCGGGTCCAAGACATCGGGACGGTTGGTGGCTGCGATGATGATAACAGCTTCATTTTGCTGAAAACCGTCCATCTCGCTCAACATCTGATTGAGGGTCTGTTCCCGCTCATCATGGCCTCCGCCCAGGCCGGCGCCTCGAATTCGTCCCACAGCATCAATTTCATCTACGAAGATGATACAGGGAGCGTTTTCTTTTGCCGTTCGAAACAGGTCACGAACTCGACTGGCACCCACGCCGACAAACATCTGAATAAATTCAGAACCATTGATGGAATAAAAGGGAACCCCTGCCTCTCCTGCAGTAGCGCGGGCCAACAGTGTTTTTCCGGTTCCCGGAGAGCCCATCAACAGCACGCCTTTGGGGATCTGTGCCCCCAGACGCTGAAACTTGGCAGGTGTCTTTAAAAATTCCACGACTTCCTGTAGTTCTGCCTTAGCCTGTTCCATGGCAGCCACGTCATCAAAGGTGGTTTGTTCTTCAGAGGGGCGAAACCGCTTTGCTGGACTTTTGGTAAAATTACCCAGCATGCCAGACCCCATGGGATCCGAAGAACGCTTTAACATGAACCAGAAGAAACCGATAATCAACAGTGGTCCAATCAACCAGGGAAGAATATAGGTGCCTATGCCGACATTCGTGCTCTCTGCCTTGAAAGTCACATCGTGTTTGACCAGTTCCGGAACAAGGTCCCGGTCTTCGACTGGATGTGAAGGCAGGACCGTATTGAATTCTTCGGCCAGCTTTTCATCTTTTTTCTCTTTATCAGGATTCTCAGGCTTGGTTTTCCATTTTCCTGTCAGGATATCTCCATGGAAGTCAACGGAGTCAACGTTCCCCCGTTTGAGCTCTGAAAGAAAGAAACTGTAATCCACCTTCGAACCAGTATTTTCTGGCGAGGTTTTCATCAACATCAGGCTGCCGATTACCAGAATGAGCAGGATAATCAGCCAGGGACCGGTCGATGGGGCATTCTGAGTTTCTTTACCTGGTTGCTTCTGAGGAGCTTTGCCTTTGGGAGGAGTTGCCTGGGGGTTCTCCGGAGGAGAGGCCATATGATATTCCGTTCGTTTACTGAGATCTATTACTGTTTGCTGATAACTGCATTACTCATGGTGTGGCATTCGCGTCGAATCAGCCATCTTAGCGGAAACTGGGATTGCGAAATTACAGGTGACAGATGTTTCTTTCTGAGTTTCAGTAACATGTTGCTGATTCTATGGGAAAATCCGTGTCACAGGCAATGCTGGCAGGCCAGTTTTTAGAAAGGATCAGGTAAGCAACTGATAAATTAAGTGCTTCCTAATTGGGACCTTATTGCATCAGGCCCCGGGCTGACATCAATCCTTGAGGCCGTAGCGTACAATGCACCAAATTGCCTTTACGCCATCCCGCCAGCCAATTTTCTTGCCCTGATCGTAAGTACGACCATCGTAGCTGATTGACATTTCAAAAATACGGCACTGGCGGCGAGCCACTTTTGCAGTGAGCTCTGGTTCGATTCCAAATCGATTCTGGCACAGACCCGGTGCAATCTCTTTAATGACTTCCTTTCGGAAGAGTTTATAACAGGTTTCCATATCTGTCAGATTCAGATTGGTAAAGCAGTTGGAAAGTGTGGTCAGGAACTTGTTTCCCAGAAAATGCCAATAATACAGGACCCGATGTGGTTGATCTCCCAGGAATCGACTTCCATAAACGACGTCGGCTTTGCCTTCAATGATTGGTTGTAACAGCCGAGGATATTCTGAGGGATCATATTCGAGGTCCGCGTCCTGAATCAGCATTACATCGCCTTCGGCAGCCATAAAGCCGGTTCTGACAGCGGCTCCCTTCCCCTGGTTTTGCTCATGGAAGATCACTCGAACTCGGTTTTGGGGGTCGTTCTCAGCCTGCATCTGTTCTTCGAGTGTTCTCAGGATCTCCCGGGTCCCATCCGTACTGCCATCATCCACCAATACCAGTTCTTTGGGAATCGGGACTGCTTTCACCTGATTGATCAGGTTTTCAACGGTTTTGTGCTCGTTGAAAATAGGGATGACGACTGACAGCAGAAAGTCTTTGGGGATCGGGTAAAAGCCAAGTTGACGACAACCGGCCTCCCCCAGAGATTTTTTGAGCGAATTGTACCATTCTTCAGAGTAAGGATAGCCGTGTTCATCCTTTTGAGGAACTGAAGTCATTGTGTAGAGGTCCATGGGTAACTTCGAGTTAGAGAAAAAATGAATAAGATAGATCTCATGCTAGACTGTGTCCAGTTTTACTGTAGCGTCTCCAGGGCTGTTTGCCCCCGAGTATATTAGATGGAGAGACGCTATTCTTAAATGTGATGCGCTCTGGCGACTGGTTCACAGACCTGTATCGGTCAGAGAGCGAGCTTGCCTCCCTGTCAGGAGAGTGATTCTATATTCCTGTAGTAAACAGGTTATTCTGTATTATAAGTCGTAAAAGGTAACTGCAAGAGGAGTTTCTGTTTCCTTTTTGCTTTCGATACTGGCGAAGTGGAACAAACCGGTTTACATTATCCATACTGTCAGACTGGTTCTCCGTATCGTATCTCTTATTCCGATTATGACGAATTACTGAACGACTGATTTGCAATAGTTAAGGCGCGCTCATGAAATCTACGACGGTTTTGTTCACTGATGTGAGTTCTCAGGCCTGGATTGAAGAGACTCTGTTAAATACCGAGACTCATCCCGATTTTTCCAAAGAGTCCGGCTGGTTCATTAGGAAGCAGCAACTGCATGGCGGGGCATCCGAGGGCGTTGACCTGATCACGGTATGTAATGGGGCTTTAACGCTCTCGATAGTGCCGACAAGAGGTATGGGAGTCTGGAAGGGAGATTATCAGGGAACCCCTCTGGGCTGGCAGTCCCCGGTAAAGTCACCGGTAAATCCTGCTTTTGTGAATCTTTCCGAACGCGGAGGACTGGGTTGGTTAAGTGGCTTCAATGAACTGATCTGTCGCTGTGGCCTGATCTCTAATGGTCCCCCAGGAAAGGACCCGTCCGGGAATCCTCTGGAATCTGATTTGACACTGCACGGAAGAATTGCCAATACCCCCGCTTGTTATGTGAGCGTTACACTTGATCCAGCAGAAGGCGGCTGGATCAGGCTGGACGGAAAGGTGGAAGAAGGCATGCTGTTTGGCAGCCAGTTGCTGCTGGAATCAACGCTTGAGATGCAACTGGGCTCGAATAAATTTCGCATCCATGATCGGGTTACTAATCTCGGTGCAGAAAATGTTGAGTCTGAACTATTGTATCACATTAATGTGGGAGCCCCTTTCCTCGAAGAAGGAGCAGCATTTGCTATACCTTTTGCCGAGATGGCCCCCCGAGATCCACGTGCTGCGGAAGATGTCAATGAGTTTAGAAGCTATTTGGGACCGACAGCGGGATATGCTGAGCAGGCTTATTATTTTGATCCTGTTGCGGATGAGAATGGTTTTTCTCCTGCTTTGCTCTCCAGTAAAACAGGGAAAAAAGGTTTTCTGGTGAATTTCAGGAAATCGACTCTCCCCTGCTTTACTCTCTGGAAGAATACGCAGCCTGAGGTGAGTGGGTATGTGACTGGGCTGGAACCAGGGATTAATTTCCCGAATTTTCGGGCAGATGAGCGGGAACGAGGTCGACTGAAAAATCTCGATCCCGGCGACAGTTATGAGACAGAATTTGAAGTCTCGATTTTGAATAATTCGGATTCGGTTGATGTCGTAAGGCAGAAAATCACGAAACTAACTGAACAGGCCCCTTCCGTGATTCACTCCGCACCTCATGCGCGGTTTTCATGATGCTGAAACGGATGCGATGTGTTTCCTCTGACCAGGATGGTCTGGCAGAACCAGAATCGATGAAAAAATAGAAGAAATCAGCGATTTCATCACATTCAGCCGCCTATAAGGCTGGAATTAAATCAAATGGTTCTGATATATTTGCTGGACTGATCTCCTGGGTGTATCGATCAATGCGTTGTGCATTGACCACAACAGTGAGACGATTGGTTTTGGAGAGGTTACTATTCACTGGAAAGCTGCGGGAGATTCTCTGATCTCTTCGCTTTTTTTTTCGATTGTCAGTTCGCGTTCATTGGCAGGTTGACGGAAATTCTGACACCCCTTGTGGTTGTTCAGAGTCGTTAACAAAGAGACGTCTTTGTGACACTGGGACGGCTGATCTTAAGGATTTCAGATCCCTGATCCCCTGGCATCAAAATGAGACTTACTTTCCTGCAGGAATATAATTTCGAAATTTAAGTGTAGTTGGACTTTTTTTAGTATGGTTGATCGTAATTTAATTCGAGAGTTTAGTATTTCCGATGAAGATCTGGATGCAGCGTTCGCTGAGGTCATGCCGGAAGTAGATGCAGATGGTGAAGAAAACGACTGGGTACTGGATGATGTGTATGCTTCCGTCTCCTGTGCCTATGATGTGAATCAGATTATTGACGGTGTGATTCTGAGTGTCGATGGTGAAGAGGTTCTCGTCGACATCGGATTCAAAAGTGAAGGTGTCGTTCACATTGATGAGTGGTCTGAGGAAGAAGAAGTTCCCAAGGCCGGCGATAAGGTTCAGGTGCTACTCGAAGAAGTCGAAGATGAATTCGGCTTAACCATGCTCTCCAAGCGGAAAGCAGACCGGATTCGTGAATGGGAAAAAGTCATCGCGACCCACGCCGAAGGCGATGTGGTTTCCGGTACTGTGGTTCGCAAAATCAAAGGTGGTCTGCTGATCAATATCGGCGTCAATGTCTTTCTGCCAGCCAGTCAGGTCGATATCCGTCGTCCTTCAGATATCGCCAACTACATTGGTCGTACTATTGAGTGCGTAATCCTGAAAATTGATGAAGCCCGCCGCAACATTGTTGTTTCCCGTCGTAAGCTCATCGAAGAAAAACGCGAAAAACTCAAACAGGACCTGCTCAGCAAAATCGAAGAAGGTCAGATTGTCAAAGGGATTGTCAAGAACATCGCCGATTTCGGTGCCTTCGTCGATCTGGGCGGCATCGATGGTCTGTTACACATTACAGACATGAGTTGGGGACGTATTAACCATCCCACAGAAATCGTCAAAATTGATGATGAAATCGAAGTCATGATCCTGAGTGTCGATCGCGAGAAAGAAAAGATCGCTCTGGGTCTGAAACAGAAATCACCCAGTCCCTGGGAACTGGTCGAATCCAAATACCCGGTTGGTACCAAAGTCATTGGTCACGTTGTCAACGTGATGTCGTATGGTGCCTTCGTGAAACTGGAAGACGGGATTGAAGGTCTGGTTCACATCAGTGAAATGTCCTGGACCAAACGCATCAATCACCCCAGCGAACTGGTTAACATCGGCGATGAAGTCGAAGTCGTTGTTCTGGGCGTCAACAAAGACAAGCAGGAAATCTCACTGGGTATGAAACAGACTCAGTCCAACCCATGGGACGAAGTCACCAAGAAGTACCCGGAAGGAGCACAGGTCAAAGGAACTGTTCGCAATCTGACCAACTACGGTGCCTTTATCGAACTCGAAGAAGGTGTCGATGGTCTGCTGCATGTCAGCGATATGTCCTGGACACGTAAGATTTCTCATGCCAGTGAAGTCATGAAGAAGGGCGACGAAATCGAGTGTCTCGTGATTTCTGTTGACGAAGAACGCAAACGTATCGCTCTGGGTCTGAAGCAACTGGCTTCGGATCCCTGGGAAACTGATATTCCTCAGAAATATCAGCCAGGTGCGATTGTTCAGGGTACCGTTACCAAGATCACTAACTTCGGTGTGTTCGTTGAACTGGAAGATGAACTCGAAGGCCTGCTCCACATTTCTGAACTGGCAGACCATAAAGTCGAAAACCCAGAAGACATCGTCAAAGTGGGTGAGGCGCTCGACGTGAAGATTCTGCGTGTCGACACCGACGACCGTAAGATTGGGTTAAGTCGTAAACTGGAAGAATCCATTGAAGAAGAATCTGCTTCAGGAGAAGGTGGTGAGCCTGCAACTGCTGGTGCACCACGTAAGGAACTGATGGGGGGAACCGGTGGAGATGCTCCCCTGTTTTCAATGCCTTCTGAAACCAGTGAAGAACCTGTGACAGAAGAAGCCGCGACAGAAGAAGCAGTAACTGAAGAAGAAGCTACTGCTGAAGAAGTCACAGAAGAGAAGTCTGAATAATTCTCATTTGATCCTGGATCAAAGCGAATAAATTGAAAGCGACGGTCTAATACAGGCCGTCGCTTTTTTTATTCAGAGGTCCAGTAACACGTCAGTTTCTCTTGTTCAGTCTGAATTGCTAGACTGTGCCGAGTTTCATTGTAGCGTCTCCACTGCCATCGGTGCTGAGCATAATTAAGCGAGAGACGCCAGGGTTAAATAGTAAGTGCTTGCGTGCCAGAGGATCGCTAAAAGATCGGCTGGTATTTATGCAATCCCGGGACTGTGGTTTTGCTCAAAACTCCAGTAATAGCTGCATTTTAACAGTGCCAGTCAGCCTGATCCACATAATCGATACAGTTTCTGCAGTTTCTGATTTTCGCGTCTCGCTTTTCCAGACAGCGTTCAGGAATCGGTCAAACCTTGCCGATAAGAATATTACGGGGTGCAGATTTTTTTATACTGCGGCCCGTCATTGAATTATCGTGTCGAGAGGAAACGAGTTCCCGCGAACGGTTGCAAATCTAATGGAAGCCAGGGAATTGAACGGCTAACCATTTGTCAACAACAAATAGATAACAGGTTTTCCATGCAGAAAACTGCTCGACGGCGTTCCTCTTCAGCCGTACAGAATCCGTTAGAAACATACCTTAAAGAAATCAACGAAACCGCCCTGCTCTCTGCAGATGAAGAGAAGGAGCTTTCGAACCGTATTGAAAACGGTGACAAAGAAGCCCGCGACCGTATGGTACGTGCCAATTTGCGTCTCGTTGTGAATATCGCTCGAGCTTATTCAGGGAAAGGTCTGCCGCTTCAGGATTTGATTGAAGAAGGTAACCTGGGACTGTTGAGAGCCGTCGAAGGCTTCGATCCCGAGATGGGGACCCGCTTCAGTACTTACGCAAGTTACTGGATCAAACAGTCAATCAAGCGGGCCCTGGTGAATTCTGCCAAGACCATTCGTATTCCGGCATATATGGTCGAACTGCTTACAAAGTGGCGACGAGCCACTGCTCAACTGCAGGATACCCTGGACCGGACACCGACTACTGAAGAAGTCGCCCGTGAATTGGATTTGCCTCCGAAAAAACTGAAAATCGTGAAAAAAGCGATTCAGCTTTACAACTCTTCACCTCAATCAGAGCAGCATGATGCGGGCTGGTCGCTGGGAGAAATGATTCCCGATGATCGTCTGAAAGGCCCTGATGATGAACTGGTTGACAATGATAATCTCAAACATGTCTATCGTCTGCTCAAGGAAATTCCAGAACGAGAAGCCAATATCCTGAGAATGCGGTTTGGTCTGGATGGCGATGAACCCAAAACGCTAAAGGAGATCGGGCTGGCATTAGGCCTCACCCGGGAACGCGTCAGACAGATTGAGAGCGAAGCATTGAAAAAACTGGCCAAAGAAATTACCGGCGAGTAACCGACGCTTCCCAAAGCGTGAATATGCAAAGAGACCAGTTATTGACTGGTCTTTTTTGCATTGACGGGGATCACTTGTGAATCGTAGATCGTCTTTCTTTGTTTTTGATCACTACTGCGATACACGTTTGCCAGTTGAATCATCAAAGGTTCCAGCTGTTTGTAGTATTCATCCAGATTGATAAATGAAGCTTTGCGTTGTTTCAGTTCCAGAATTTTAATCTCCAGTTCATCCCTGAGCAGCTTCTGTTCGCCAGAGACAAGTTTTAAACGTTTAGTGGTAAACAGGATGAATTGATGTGCGCGATGACCGTCGGGTAGGATTGCGGTAGTTCTGATTGCTCCGGGAACCTGATACAAACCCTGAAACTGATCTCCGCGTGTTCCCTGCTGGTCCGCGTTGTCATCCAGTAGAGCATGCTCTGTCGCCAGTTCCCCTTTTTCCAGATAAAATTCAGCGGTCTGTCGACTGGCAGCCAGGTATGCTTCCAGGAGTGAAATCTGTCCATCATGATCCAGGTCAGTCAGTTTGTCCCTGGCAACTGCAGAAAGGAAGTTGCCAAAGTGTGAGAAATAGAATTCGTGGCCTGTTTTGGTCGCAGTAATCACTACACGGTTTTCAGCAGAGAGCATTTCCAGAAAAGGAGCGCTGGCCGAAAAGCAGTTGATCACCGCCAGTGGATGTTGAATGGCGTGACAGGATTGGTTTAAAGCGTCTGCAGTAAGATCCGGGCCACGCAGATTGAAGCGGGCGGTTTTGCCGTCAAAGGTTCCATGCCCAATCAGAATCAGCCAGGTTGCCGTATAATCTGTTTGCTGGTTGAGTTCATGCTGTACCAGCTCCAGATCGCTATGCCGGGCATCAATACTGTCACCGATCAATGTGAAGGCAGCCTGTTTGTCGGCTGCCAACTGCTGCCAGCGACTGGACCAGTCGGCAAACTGTTGACCGTATTCCGAGGTTCCTTCCGCTCCCAGCACAACAATAATTCGTTCGGTCTTTTCAGCGGAACCTGAAGGATCGGCCAAAATGGTCTGGCAGTGTAACAGCAGACTGAGACAGAAGACTCCCATCAGAAAACGATAAGGCTTTTCAAGCAGCATCAGGGCAATCCTTTCCAGCGTCGTAATGACCATTCACCAAACAGGCATCCCAAGACGAGCAGCAGTACCCAGGGGTGATGCCATAGTGGAGAGAGAGATTCTTCCGTGACCGGGATCTCACGTTGATCGAGTGAACGGACAAATCGCGATAGTTGAGAAGCAGGTATGACTTCCCCTTTCGATTGGGTCGCCAGTTGCTTTAATAAAGTGAGATCCGGATTCACCGATCGAAACTCTATTGTTTCCGGCGCATGCACCCAGCCTCCTGTGGTCGTAGTGCTTTTTGAGTCAGGTGTGGTGACGCGCGCCGTGATCGAATAGCCGCCCGGAGAATCAGGCAGGTAAACAGACTGGTATTCTCCAGGTTGATCAGGCACTGGATCTGCATTCAATTTGAGCGTTTCTTGATTCGGTGTGCTGACTTCCAGTTCTACCTGGTAGTCACTTCGTTTCTGAAAATCCTTATCGCGGACATGGACTTTGATTCGCGTGCCAGCTGATCCTGCCACGACTTCTTCAATTTGCAGATTCACCTGTTCCAGCGCATCGATGGTCATCCACCTTAATAACTGTCGCCAGGCTTTATTCAACTGCGGATCGGTTGAGTCTTCATTTAATCGCCAGCGCCATAAGTCGCCAATCATGACTGCCGTAACGCGTCCCAGTCCGTATCGTTGACTGGCGATGGCAGGCTGTCGGGATTGTTGTGATCCTTTGAGTTCTGCAGTCAAAATCGCACCCGGTTTTATGGAATCTACATGATTGACCGTTTTAAACGCAGGCATATCGGCGAGCCGTTTGTGTTCATCCTGTTCATTTTTATGATGGCGCATCCAGGGCTGCAGCCAGCCATCGCGGGTCAAGTCAAACTGGTAGTCGCTTTCAATCTCTGAATCGATTCTCTGAGAGAAATAGATGGGTAACAGCTGTTTGAAATCTGTTTTGTCGTATCCTCCCTGCTGGAATGACTCCTGGCCTCCCAGCATGACCAGGCCTCCCCCTCGTTCAGACACAAAGCGAGTGATCAATTCCAGCTGGTCATGGGTGAAAAAAGCGGCTTCCAGATCATCGATGATAATGGTCTCATATTGAAACAGTTCTGCTTCTGTCTTAGGGAATCCGTCGCTTAATTCATCCGGTGACTGAGTATTGATCCGTACGAAGACAGGCTGGTCATAGCGTTCCAGGTCTGCTTCGTTCTGCTGGTCGAATCCCCGGTAGAGTGCATTCCCTTCTTCTCCTTCACGACTGCGAAAATCGAACTTCGTTTCTTTCTTGGCGATTCGGATCAATCCCACCAATTGAATATATTCATCATCTTCAATCGCGCGACGCAGAAACTTGAATTCCCAGTTAGGACGACCCGAGACATAAAGTACGCGATGCGCAGTTCGACCGCGATCGAGTTTGAGAGTGCGCTGATTATTGGCCAGCGTCAGTTCCTGGTTCGCATTCGAAATCAACCTGGTTTTGATCTGATAAAAGGCAATTCCAGGTTGATCTGGTCGAATCTGAAACCGGATCTGCAACTGTTGATCGGGATCATCGATTTTACGAGTGACCGAGTCCACGACTTTCCCGGTCTGATCCAGCAGTTGCGTTTCAACCTGGCTCTGCTGACAGTGTGTCGTGGAGAGATCAGCCAGAATTCGAATCGGGGCGTCTTCAAATGGTGAATAACTGACGGATGTATTGGTAATCGCCAGATCGGTGGAAGGAGTTTCACTGCCGATAGGAACCGGATACACGGGCACGCTTTGCTGTAGCTGGCTGATCTCTTCCGCAGAGATTCCGTCGGTCATCAGGATGATTCCCGCTAAAGGCAGATTCTGATAACGCAGGTTTAATTCATTGAGACTGGTTATGAGACTGCTTTTGTTGTGAGAGAAGGTCAGGTGTTTGAAATCAGACTTTGCGTGGGCATGCGAATCCACGGAGTACTGTCGCACGGAGAAATTCTGTTCGAGATCACTCAACCATCGGGGAGATGATGAGGTCTGATTCTTGTCTTCTCCTGTTAGCAGTTGCTGTATCTGATTCAGGCGGGGTTGATTTGTGTCAGGATCTTTCATTTGGAGGCTGGCGCTATCATCTACCAGAACGGCAAACAGATTTGTTCCGGGTTGAATACGCGTGCCACTCCATAATGGTTCTGTCAACGCGATGGAAAGGATGGCAATCGCGGAGAGTTTCAGACAGAAAGCCGCTCCAGACAGTGACTGTTTTAAAGTCAGTGAACGATAAGCGTAGATTAGTAACGCGAATGCTCCCGCGATGACCGTCAGAGAGATGGCAAACCATCCCGGCGCACCAAATTGCAGTTGGGCCAGATACATCATTTTCCATTTCCTAGTTCTTCATAGTAACGACGGACCAGGTCTGAGTATTTTTCCGGAACCGGATCGCGGTCAATCGGTGCCAGCGATGTTTCCTCGCCTCGTTTACTGATTTCATTGGAGAGAATGTTTTGTAATTCAACCAGCGGTTCCAGGATTTGTGCATTGACCAGGTCTCCCTGAGGTGCTTTGGAATGACGTTTGAAATCCGCACGCATGCTCTGGGCACGTTCACGGATCTGAGCGACTTTGCTGCGTAGCTCTGGATCCCCCACCATCTCTTCGACATCCCGCATCCGGTCTGACCATTCCCGGAACTGATTCCCGGTCAGTGGTCCTGAAGCAGGACTGCCGGGCCCCCCCTGGCCTCCTGTAGAGCTGTTTTGCCCTTTACTGCGGGATCCCTTCAATGATTTAGGAGCCGACGATTGTGGTGAAGGTTTTTCGCCTTTCGCTTGCCCTGCCTGTTTAGCACCGGATCCCGGCTCGGATCCTGATTGCGCCGAAGCCAGCTGTACGGGAGATTTTCCCTGTCCTTTTTCTTGACCCTTTCCCTGGCCGGGAGAAGAACCGGGAGAGCCAGGTTTTCCAGGCTGACTGGATTTTGAATCCGAAGACGGGGGCGATCCTGATGATTTCTGGCCAGGTTGATTTTTACCGGGAGAAGATTTTTCAGTATTTGGTTGACCAGATGGTTGCTGGTTTCGCTGTTGCTGAGATATTTCTGCAGGTGTGGACGAGGCTGGATTTGTCGATTTATCAGGATCTTTAGTATTGGTGTTCGATGCCAGGCTTGTTTCCTGTTTCAGTTCTGAAGTTAGTGACTTAAGTTCCTGCCGGGCTTTCTTAAGTGCTTCCAGATCATTCCCCAGCACGCTCTCAGCCGCCATTTGAATACCCTGCTTCATCGTGTCGATTCCAGCAGCTGCCTGCTGTTCTGCTTCCTTAGCTCGGCGGTGATTACCTTCATTCAAAAGCTCGGCTGCATTCTTTAATGCATCCCCTGGTCGAAATGGGCGGGATTTACGAATCGCATCATACAGGTGTTTGGAAAGCAGCGGTTCCGATTTCTCAGATTCCTGAATGACCTGCTTCATTTGTTCCATCAGCGATTTCAGGCGGTTTTCCTGATCCTGCAGCTGGTTTGCCAGTTCCTGCTGCCCCTGATTTTTACGGAGTGAGCGTCGTTCCTGAGGTTGCGCCTGCTGTTGCTGCTTGTCTAATTGATTACTGATCTGCTGTTGTTTTTCGTCCAGTTGTTCTGCCTGCTGCTTCAGCCCGCGCATCGTATCTGCGAACTGATTAGCGGTTTTTTTGCGAAAGTCATTTTTGAGTTGATCCAGTTGCTGTTGCGCGCGTGTTCCGGAATTCAGAGCGCGAGAGATTTGTCCCTCTTTCAGAGACTCTGAGCTTTGCTGGAGGTGGTTTCGTGTCTGTTCCAGTTCACGCCTGGATTTTGTCGAAGAGGGTTGCTTTGACTGATCCATCCTTTGCGCGACTTCATCTGCTTTTTGCAACAGCTCTCGTTGTCGCTGCCGTAAGCGTTTCAGTTGACGTTCGATCTCTTCACGTTCCTGATCCGTTTTAGCAAATCGCTGTTTATCTGCTAATGCTTTGAGTTGCTTGTTCAAATCTTTCTGGCGTTGTGCGAGTTCTCTCAGTCGATTGAGAATCTGCAGGGATTCACGGTCAGGCTGAGCTGCCTGAGGGGCAGAGGCCTGGTTTTCTGTTTCATAGCGTTGCTGTTTATTTGTCAGTTCCAGTTGTTGCAGCTGATTCTGTGAGCGGCTGCTGCCTCCCCCTTTACTGCCTCCACCGTTTTTATTCTGCGAAACGCGGTGTTCACGAGCACGGAGTTTGAGCAATAACTGGTAACTGGCCTGTTCCGTGGAAAGGGAACTGGTAAGTGGTTCGATCTTGGCTGCTTCCAGAGTGGAATCGAGCAGTGCCACCGTTTCCTGCATTTTTGTTGTGATGGATTCGATGATCGCCTTGGATTTCTGTTCTTTCACCTTGGCAGCCAGTTCGAGAGTGGCGGTCACCAGAGCCTGCTGAGCTTGTTTAAGTGTGCCGACATCTTCTTTAAATTCAGCTGAGACGGTTGCTTTAATTTCCCTTCGAATGATTTTCCAGGTTGCATTGATAATCTGTTTCTGCTGCTCCGCCAGTTTTTCTGCCTGTTGTGCATTGCCTCCGCTCTTGCCCCCTTTTGCCCCACCACCGGCTGACTGTCCCTGCCTAAAGATTTCTTCGAAGTGGCGCACTTCCATAAAGAACATGTCACTTGAGACCCGTCGGGGGCTGCCATCTGCGGCAATATCTTCGGCAAACAGGTAATAAGCGATCAAAGTGTCTGGTTGCACCTGTAACTGTTCCAGCGATAACAGATTCTCCGCCGCGAATTCCAGATCATTCTGTGTGGAATCCTTAAGCTTAACCGTATGGTCAGATTGACCGGGTATGGAATAGACAAAGCCTACCTGTTGCAGGCCGTAGTCATCCACGACCGTTCCCTGGACGAGTGCTTCCTCAAGCGGAGAGACGCGTGTGTCTCTTCCCGGAAAGGTGATTTTAATTTCAGGAGGCAGGTTTGGAATCACTGCCAGGTCAATAAAGGGGGGCGTCCGGTTTTCTCGCTGGTCGGCGTCGATCAGTTTCAGGTTCCAGGTCTGGTCAGACTCTGCTTTCAGAGTGAGTCGTGCAGACAGGCCGTCAGAAGCAACGATCATTTCCAGCGGAGGCTGCCCGTTTGCTTCCAGCGCAGCAGTCGCTATCGGTTTATTGAAATGAGTCTCCAGTTCAACTGTTGAACCGATAACACCACTGATGAACAGGCTGTCTTCCATGTTTTGGACAGGTTGCCCTGTGTAGTCTGGTGGAGTAATTTTTGAATTCAGCTGGACCAACTCAGGTAGAATATAAACATTGACATGAAATGTCTCGGACTTCCAGTCTGCTGCCTGGATCTGATACTTCAATGCTTCAGTTACGGCAGGTAAGCGTACGGCGAAGACTGGGTCATCCAAGTGTTTAAGCAATGACTGTTGTCTGGTTTCACCTGAGGTGTCCGTGATGAACAGTTCTGCGGTGTCAGGGCACTTCCCTGTGAATCGTGCTGTGATGAGTAAGGGGTGATGCTTTTCGACGTCTGTTGAGCCTGGTTTGATTTCGACATCATAGGTGTTTCTGGCGATCGCTACCGTTGATGGGAGACGGGTGGCAGACGGGGCAGCCTTTAAATAGGACCAGCAACTCAGGCAGGTGATAAACCAGGCTGCAAAGCACAGTAAGTGGGTCGTACTTTGCACGATCAGCCGGCGGTTTGAGATGGACTGTCTCCAGTCATGCTGCCTGGCGTGTGAGAGAACCTGTTGAATCAGCCGGTTCTGTAGAAAGGTGGGCAGCCTTTCGGGAGTTGTTTTTTCCAGTTCGAGTGTGGCCAGCAGACTGGTGTCCAGATCCGGATAGGTGCGTTCAATCAGCGTTGCAATGGCATGTCTCTTGGCTGGAGAGAAACGTGTGCCAGGTCGATCAACGAGGATACCGACTGCAATCAGAACCGGTAGCCCCAGCATGCCTCCCAGCAGAAGGGACTGAGCCTGTTGTGAGTCAACGGGATTCAGTACGAGCAGCGAAAGTAGCGTCAGGCTACAGGCAGCGAGCCAGAGATAAGTCAATCGTCTCAGTTTCACACTGGTCTGGTAGCGGAGAATGATTTGATTGAGTTGTTTGACGAGATCGGACAGGCCCATGCTTACGCCTTTCGTGTCGCAGAAGTTTTGTCGGCAAACCATTTTGCCAGCAGTGTTTCCAGGCCCAGCAGCGCGAGAGCCCCGAGAATCAACCAGCGCCAGAGTTTCTGTTTTTGTTCCAGTTCTCGAACCAGAGCCTGGCGTTGAAGGTCGGCTGATTTCATTTGATCGACTATCGGTTCATTCGCCTGAATCAGTTTGACACCCAGTGCTTCCAGTTGTTCTACTGGCAATGGAGCCGTTTTACTTTCGTTGATATCCAGATTGACGGCAAATTGATGTGCCGCCTCTGACTGATTTTCGGGGTTAATCTGATACAGGCCTGGTTGAACGGTTTCAGAAAAATCCTGCTGGCCGGCAGCAAGTTGGATTTTGGATTGAGAAGGAGTACTGATGTGAACAGCCTGAACTGGTTCGGGTAATTTGACTTTCTGGCCGACTAACAACTGAGATCGAGATGCATTGAACTCAGTTTTTAGATTTAAGATCGCATTCATGATGGGAACAAACTTGGTTGAAAGCGCAAATTGACTTTCTCGTGGCGTCCAGCCAAAAGTGGAAACGATTAACCGTCCTGCCCCGCGAGGTATACTGACGATGGCAGGATCTTTGTGATCAAATCGTGCGAGGATCTGAGGGGACAGATTGTCTGGAAGTGAGAGTTTCTGATAGTTCCAGAATTTCAGGTTCGTGAAGTCAGAAAATTCCGGGGCTTGAAACATCTGGAACAGCTTGTGTTCAAAATCAATGTTGGTCAGCAAGGCATAGCCATTTACTTCAGCCGATTCGATTTGAATTTCTGCATCTGAGTCGTGTGTTTGTGACAATAGTGCCTTCAGAGAGTTTGCAGACAGTTGATCGTTCAAAGATAAAAGTGCCACGCCCCCCTGTTGCAGGAATTCGTCAACCAGTTGGATTTCATGCGAAGAGAGCTCGCGGCTGAGAATCATCAGGTCCATGTTCGCCGTGCCCACAAGGACCTGGGGAGAATCAGGGCCCACGGTCAGGAATTCGATTTTTCGTTCTGGCGTGGATGGGAATGCTCGTTTCACGAAGTAGTCTGGAGATTGAATCGAATGATCTGCTGGGATGCCATAATGGACGATGGTTCGGTTTTCTTTTTTGGGTAGTTGAAAATGCAGCGTGTTGTCAAAGGGATGATCATCTCCGCTCAGTTTGATCAGAGGCGTGGGGTGACCGGTTTCCAGTACCGGCAGTCGCAGGACACACGATTGCCCACGCGGTACATAAATCTGTTGAGCGTGTTCAGGTTCACCCGGATGCCATTCATAGGCAACGGAGAACTGTTCCTGCTTTGAGTCTGATGCGTTCAGAATTCGCACAGTAGGCTGATTATTCTCCAGAGCGAGAAGTTGCAGACCCGCGTTACTGGTTTGTGTTGCCTGGATCGGATGCAGACGAACATGCAATGATTCGGGCCAGGAGAATTCCACTAAGGAGTTAATCTGCGATCCCTCTTGAAAATCGGTGATCAGTTCAATCGTGCAGTTTTGCAATGAAGTTCCAGTTGGATCTGAGATTGCCTGCTGTTGCAGGAGTGCCGCCATTTCAGTCAATGCCTGTCCCAGGTCAGTCGCATGCCAGCCTGGTGAAAGAGTTCGAAGTCGTTCCCGGACCTGTTCTGTTAATGGGAGCTGTGAACTCTGGAGCAAATTTTGCAGTGGTTTAACCGGATGCAGGCTGGAATCAAAGGTATAAATGGAAATCTGGTTCTGCGCGCTCGTTTCGACAATCTGTTCTGCTGTCTGAATCGCCTGATCCCAGAGCGAATCTCTGCGCATGCTGGAGCTTGTATCAAGCAGCAGGATGGTCTGTTTCACCGGTTCAGCTGTAATCAGCTCCAGATCAGTGTTCTTGAAAAAGGGACGCGCAAATGCGGTCACCAGCAGGGTGACTGCCAGCGCGCGTAGTGAGAGCAGCAGCCAGTGCTCCACCTTATTCCTGCGATTGGTCTGGGGCGGTTTGTGTTCGAGAAAGCGGAGGGAGCTGAAGAATAGCACGTTCTTAGGCTGGTGTCTGACCAGATGCAGCAGGATGGGAAGTCCCACTGCGATGATTCCAGCTAAATAGAGAGGCGTTAAAAAACTCAACTTGTTTCCTTCCCTCGTTGATTCGTTTTCAGGCGGCGCGATCGGTCAGAAAATCGGATAGTCCCACTTCGAGGGGCGTATCCGTGGTTAATTTATGATAATGCACACCCTGTTTCTGGCAAATTGTCTGGATGGAGTCCTGGTGTGCTTTGAACTGTTTCAGATAATCTGCCTGGGCAGCTTTGGGATTGAGTGAAATGCGTTCTCCCGTTTCCAGGTCTTCAAAAATTGCGGTTTCGTGAAAATCCAAATGAACCTCCGCTGGGTCGAGTATCTGAAACAGAGCGACTTCCTGCCCTTTTGCCCGTAAGTATCCCAGCTGGGTATTCAGCTCATCCACAGAAGTCATCAGGTCGGAAATCAACACAACCAGCCCTCGTTTTTTGATGGTTTCCACAGCATGTTTGAGCGGGGAGACCAGATTTGTATGTGTGCCTTGAGGAGGGCGTTCCAGTTCGATGAGGATGCGTCTAAGCTGTCCGCGTGTAAACCGTGCGGGCACGATGGAATCAACTTGCTCGTGGAAAATGATCAATCCGCTGGCATCGCGTTGCGTCGACAGGAAGTAGGCGAATGTTGCCACGAGTGTTTTCGCATAATCAGATTTGGAGTATCCCAGGCTGTCGAACTGCATGGACGAGCTTAGATCGAGCAGCATGTGACAGCAGAGATTGGTCTCTTCTTCAAACCGCTTGATAAAATGCTGGTTAGAGCGGGCAGCCAGTTTCCAGTCAATATGGCGGGGATCATCGCCGGCCGTATATTCCCGGTATTCCGTGAATTCGACTGAAAATCCGTGGTAGGGACTGCGATGCAGGCCTTTCCAGGTTCCCTCGACGACTGATTTGGCCCGCAGTTCCAGCGATTTAATTCGCATCAGGCAGGCCGGGTCAATCCGTTGTGAGATCAGCTTCTGGCTCTGACTGGTTCGAGATGTCTGTTGGAGAGGAAGTCTGCTCATGCTTCAACGGGCCTTTTAATTGTTTCAATCAGTTGTTGTACGACCGATTCAACCGTAATGCCCTCGGCTTCGGCACGGTAGTTGATCAGGATGCGATGACGGAGCACCGGCGCCAGTAATGCCTGGATATCCTCCAGGATGACGTGCACGCGTCCCCTGAGTACTGCCCGGGCTTTGGCACCCAGAATCAGGCTTTGTGCGGCACGCAGACCGGCGCCCCAGTTGACCCATTCGTTGATAAAATCAGGCGTCGTTTCCTGCCTGGGCCGCGATGCGGCACAGAGTTGAACCGCGTAGCGTACGAGTTCTTCTGCAACGGGGACTTCACGGACAAACTGGTGAAACTGCTGGATATCATTGCCCGTAAATAGTGGCTGGATAGGCTCGGCATTGCGGGCTGTGGTCTGGGTTACCACAGCAACTTCATCGTCTTCCGAAAGGTAATCAATCACGAGATTGAACATAAAGCGGTCCAGCTGTGCTTCGGGCAGTGGGTAGGTGCCTTCCATCTCAATCGGATTTTGTGTTGCCAGCACGAAAAACGGTTTATCCAGCTCGTACTTGATCCCGGTTACGGTGACCTGCTTTTCCTGCATGGCTTCCAGCAGCGCGGCTTGAGTCTTGGGAGGAGTGCGGTTGATTTCATCGGCAAGCAGGATGTTTGTAAAAACAGGCCCTTTGACAAATTTCATGGCCCGGGCTTCCTGGGATTCTCCTGCGAGAATTTCCGTTCCCGTAATATCAGCGGGCATCAGATCCGGAGTAAATTGGATTCGTTGTGACTTCAATTTAAAGACTTGCGCCAGGGAATTGACCAGGAGTGTTTTAGCCAGTCCGGGAGCACCGGTAATCAGGCAGTGTCCGCCGGCAAACAAGGCAATCAGGAGCTGATCAATGATTTCTTTCTGGCCGATGACTGCTTTTGAGATTTCCGCATCGATCTGCCGACGGCTATTTTGCAGCAGTTCAAAAATACGTTCATCTTCACTGCGGCTATCGGGTGAGACAACTTTAAGGTTCACGTTTCTGCTCCTGATAGAAGAACTAAATAATCGTGGGCGCTGAGTTCAGTGTGTCATGGCATAAAAAACAATATTAATTCCCAGTGGGTACGCTTTCTTCTCGGAAAACTCCTGAAAGTACCATTTGTCTTCCCCTTCGCGCTCCCAGCCATCACCCAGATCGGTATTGTGACAGACGACGACGATCAGTCGCCCTTGATCATCAAAAATCCCGCGGTAATGGACTTCCTTTGCATCTTCCCGTTCCCAGGTGATGCCTTCGGAACGCCCCCACTGCGCGACCCCGATGCTGGGTACCTGAGGCTTTTCTTTCAGATCGTAAACACAATGAAAAATGGGATGTTCCAGCGGAATGTCGACCAGTTCACGTTCCGGGAAGACACGTTTCATTTCCATCGCGAAGTTATCCCACTCTGCTTCTCCCCAGAAATCATCCACCATCATGAATCCGCCATTCATCAGGTAGCGTCGCAGGCAGGCGACTTCTTCTTCGGTGAATTCCAGAGAGCCAGGTTCGATCATGTATATGAACGGGAAGTCAAACAGCTCTTTATCGGTCAATTCGAGAACGCGACCTTCTGGATCGACTTTCAGGGAGGTGAGCTGCTGCAGACGATATGAAAAGTTTAAATCACTGTCAGGGTAATCGGTGGCCCAACGGCGCCAGCCCTGATGGGAGTTAAAGCGGACCCTGACGAAGGTGAAGACGTCGTGCCTGAATTTCGGATCATTTTTCCACTCGGGCACTCCGCCACGGTCAGCGGGAATTCCTTTACGATACTGTCCGATGCAGATTGTAACGGCGAGTAGTGCTACGCAAATGGCTGCCAGGGAAATTAACGTTCGCTTCATGGCAGGCTCCTCCTGAGCCCTTTCAGTTCCTACATCAACCTGTGTAAGACATTAAGGTGTGTATGCAGTTAATTCGAGCAGTAGTTGGTGTGCGGCCCTGAATCGAGGGGCCTGTTCGAGCGCGATGAGTGTGTGTCGTTTCGCTTTCTGTCTGTGTGTATCCTGTAGCAAACGGGCGAGCTGATAGTGAGTTTCTGCAGGGTTGTGTGGTTTCAACGCGAGAATCGCCTGATATGCGGCGACCGCTTCTGGTTGGTGTTTTAAATGAATACAGGCGTTTGCCAGTCGCTGCTGTGTTTCCTGGTCGAGTGGATTAATGGCGTTTGCATCTCGGCAGACCTGGTAAACGGCTTCCCAGTTTTCCTGCTGCTGGTAGAGAACTGCCAGACGCTGAAAGACTGATAGCGCGTTCGGGTTCCACTTCGCATGCTGTTCCAGATACGTTTGTTCCAGCTCGAAGCGCTTCTGCTTTTGATAAAGTTCTGCCAGGCGCAGGCAGGCGTTATCGGCGCCTGTGTATTCAGGATACAGTTCGACCAGTTTTTTGAGGATGGATTCCAGTTCTACGGTTCGATTTTCTTCTTCCAGCATCTGAGAGTAAGCCATCAGTCCCTGGAAGTGATGCGGATGTTTGTCAATCCAGTCATCAAATCGCTTGGTATCATCGCTGGTAAGCGCAGTCAGATCCTGCTCCGACCAGTCGACTGAAGGCGCGAAATTCTCAGCCTCTGCTTTCAGGTACATAGAGAAATCCTGTTCCAGTTCTCCCAGTATTTTAGTGCGGCGTTCGATGGCGACATTCACCGGGATCCCAGCACGCAGATCGCTCAGGATAGACTTCATTGCATCAAACCCGAATTCATTGATCAGGTATTCCACGACCATGGATGATTGATAGTAGGCAAACTGAATGTGCAGACTGCTTTTGGGATTCAGGAAGGCACTGCTCAGTTCACTGATGGGTGTTGTATCCCCTTTCAGGATCATGTCCCGATACTGTGGGACCATGGTTTCTCCCCACCGGGGATTTTTCTGGCGTTCTTCGTAAACGGAAAGCCCTTCACTGATCCAGCGGGGCATTTTATTTTTTGTGAGTTCCAACGTGACTACATGACAGAATTCATGCCATAAAACGGACTGCCAGTTCGTGGGGTGCTCCGCCTGAGAAGCCGGGCTGTTCGCAGTAATGACTTTTCCAAAGCACACACCCAGGTAACCAGAGACCGCAGGCATTCCGAATGTGCGGACAGCGAAGTCATCCGGATCAGGGAATATTTCTACCGTGATTTTCTGATCGAGTTTCAGGCCATATTTTTTGCACAGAACCTGTTTCGCTTCTTGTAGCAGTTTCAGAACTTCCCGGCCGTACACATCTGCTTCACGGGCTTCCATCCGGACGATGAAAGTCTCATCTTCCAGGGTTTTGAAGCTGGCCAGCTGATCTTTCAGTTCGAGTAGATTGAATGTGGTTGTGTCGTATCCATCCTGCTGGTGAGCCAGTAAGGCGTTTTTCCAGCCGCTCACTTCGAGCCCGAGTCTCAGTTCATCCTGAGCCAGTTGGATGCGGGCTGGAATGAACAGAGAGTCTTTTTCGAGTGCCTGGCGCTGGTAGGTGGCTCCTTCGGAAAAACGATAGTGTTCGGAAAGTGCTTTTCCAATCTGGTAGTCTACTTTCGGATTCTGGTTGTGGTGACTGAGTGCCTGCCAGTAATAAGCTGCTTCATCAAATGGTCGATGCTCAAAGTGTGCGATGACCGCCAGGCAGGACCAGGCTTCCGCCTGATGAGGATTGATATCGAGTACCGCATCCAGACGTTGTATGGCTTCGGAGTACTGCTCGGAATGGATGCAGCGATAGATGTGCTCCAGGTGGGCCGGGATATACCGAGGGTTAATATTCAATACTTGTGATATGAGTTTGTCAGCGCGCCCGGGGTTGCCGGATTGCAGAGATTTTGCCAGGCCGAACAGCAGGTCGGCATCCTCGGGAATTCTTTTCGTGGCAGCTTCGAAGGTTTCCTGTGCCAGAATAAAGTCATGTTTGTCTAATGCCAGCTTGCCACTGGCAAGGTATGCGTCTTTATGATCAGGGTATTCACTGATGGCACGGTCGTAAAAGGATTCCAGTACGAGCGCGGGATCAGCTTTTTTCAGGAGGGAGGCCTGTCCAAGTGCGATCAGACTGCTGGCATCTGTGTAGCGCCACGCAGAGCGACTGGCCAGTTCGGGAATACTGCTGAGGAATTCTATGGCTGCTGCATGTTCATTATTGAGCTGGTAAATCTCATAGGCTTTCAGACGAAGCGGGAGACTCCAGGAATAACGTTTGAGCCCTGCCTCTATGGTCTGTTTCGCTTCTGCGTATTGACCGACGGCCAGTTCTGCTTTTACCTTTAACAGCGGCCATTCGGAGCCATATGTTTTTTTCAGGATCGCAGCTTCTGTTTTCGCTATGCAGGCCTGATACTGTCCGGAATTCAGGAGCTGTTCACACTCTTCCAGATCATTGGCATAGAGAAATGTCTGGCTGGAAATGAGCAGAAACAGGAAGCAGTAAGAAGAGAGAGAAAGAGTGCGATTCACAAGTCTGTTGTGAAAGAGCCGGTTGAGACAAGCGGCTGGAAGTTCAAGCCAGAACTGGTAACGTTGCACTCTTTGCATATGCGCCCTTCCATGGGAAAGTTCAATGTGCGAAATAAATTTCGCGATCATTGAGATACCATACTTCAGAGTCGGATCCAAAACGGCTTCATGTCCGAAACACCGAAGGAAGTTACTTCTGACTCGAGCAGCGCTGGAAGTAGATCATAAGTTGGAGAGCCAACGGAGGACCATATCTGAAATTCACAAAATGTGCAATAAGAATTTTACCGGGGAGGGATATTTGACAAATTTCCCCGGAGCGTCAGAGTTTTTAGCGCATAAAAAAACAGGCAGCCCACTCTACTGTTTTGAAGTAAAGTGGCTGCCTGTTTAGCAAATCTCAGTTCTGTTGAATAACCACAGAAACCGTTTTGGTCAATCAACTGACTTTAGAATTCACCCAGAACCTGACCATCATTGATGATGGCGAGTTTCTGATAGGTACCCATGGCAGCTGCGCCTGCTGTGGAGTTATAGTCAGATGAATTGATGTTCTCGCTGATGAATCGGACGGTACCATCACCCAGCAGGAAGTGGCATCCACCTACGTGCTGACTGCCGAAACCACGATGAGGAGCAGAACCGCTTGTTTTCTGATTGATGTTTGTCGCTTGTGAAACAACACCTGTTGTGTCTTGTTCCAAACCACCGACAGTGCTGGTAATGCCAGCAGTACCTGCTGAATTGGTACGTCCACCAGCCCAGATGGCTGCAGAAGGCTGTGTAATTGTGCTACCCGTCTGCTGGAAGGCACGCTCACCGACCAGAATCGTGTTGGATGTTCCATCTGTGAAATCACGGAAACGAACACTGCTTCGGGGGTAGAAGGAACCTTTATACTGGTAGGTATTTACCGGGGTACCTGTCAGATCAGAAATATGTCCTGAAACAGCGGGGTAGCTCAGAGCACCGTATCCATTTGAGCCGTCAGTACGCAGGTTGTTGACCACGGGGACAATAGATGAAGGGCAGCGATAGACGGGAATCGCAGTCTGCAGAGCATTTGATGTAGAACCATAAGCCTGGGTCGCCACTGGCAATAGCAATCCACCATTGGGATTGATGGTATTGTAGAGCGGCGCTTGATCAACAAAAGGCAGCAGGAATGTCGACCAGGCCCAGTTGTAGTCAGTAGTAGAACTGGCAGTGTTTACATTGCCGAGTGGAAATACTCTGTGAGTATCAGCGTAGTTGTGAATGGCGATGCCAATTTGCTTGAGGCTATTTTTGCAGGTAGAGCGTCGAGCAGCTTCACGTGCCTGTTGAACAGCGGGAAGGAGTAATGCAATCAGGATCGCAATGATTGCAATTACCACAAGTAGTTCGATCAGTGTGAACCCGCGTTTGGGGGTTCCGGAACATCTCTTCATCTTAACTCCAGTAAAAAACGGGTGGGTTAGAGGGTGCCTGCGAGAAACGGTCGGTTTCTACTATTTGAAGGTGGGTAGCTTCGAGCACTTTGTAAATGCACTAGAAACTTATACCTGTCAGGAAGAGGAAACAAGCAATCATTGTATATTGTTCAAAAAAAAATGAGAAATTTTTTTGAATGGTGTGATTGTGTGTAGTGTGCTGGCTCTAACCCTCTTTTTTTAAAGGGTTTATTTTGCAAAATATTGTCAAGAAAAATATTTTTAAGACGAACATGGCTTTCTGTGCATAGGGGGGAATACCATGTTCTGCAACTTTTGGCACGATGTCTGATCAGCGTCTCAGACGCTCAAATCGGGCCAGGGCCATCAGTGGAAAGTAGGTCCGGTAGAGGTGATATTTGAGATAGAAAACCTTGGGAAAACCGGTTCCGGTGAAGGGTTCTTCGTTCCAGTTCCCGTCTGCTTTTTGTGTTTCGAGCAGATAATGAATTCCCCGGCGTACAGCGGCAGAGTCAATTTCGTCAGCCGCCATCAATCCCATCAGTGCCCAGGCGGTCTGTGAGGGAGTTGCTGCGCCCTGTCCGCGCAGAGAGGGGTCAGCGTAACTGTCGGCGGTCTCGCCCCAGCCTCCGGATGGCTGTTGATGGGATTTCAACCAGCCGACCGCGCGAACAATGCGAGGGTCATCGGCGGGAACACCGATATTTATCAATCCGACAATCGATTGCCAGGTTCCATACAGATAGTTTACACCCCAGCGCCCGTACCAGCAGTGATCATCTTCCTGCTGACTCCAGACATATTCCAGCGCTTTTTGACAGGCGGGATGACTGAGAGGTAATTGCACGTCGGCAAATGCTTCCAGAACGCGAGCAGTTAAATCGGCGGTACTGGGATCAACCATCGCGTTATGATCAGCAAAGGGAACCTGGGTAAACAGTTCCCGGTTATTATCTCGATCAAAGGCACCCCAGCCGCCATCCTTATTCTGCATCCCGAGCATCCACTGCATCCCGCGCTGAATCGCACCGATCATGGGTTCCAGCAGGTCCAGGTCCGCGTAAGCCTGTTCTCGAGATTCACTGCGACCTATTACAATCGCTTCCGTGTCGAGTTCTTCGTCGTAAGGGTTCCATTCCGGTGTGACGAGGAAATCGGTCCGCCACTGGTCCTGCTTGAGCGTTTTAGGCATACACCGTCTGAGAGCCATGATTACCATCGCCGTGTCGTCGACATCAGGATAGAACTCATTATTGAATTCAAAGTACCAGCCGCCCGGTGTTTGTGATTTGCTGGAGTTAACCCAGTCTCCCGGCTGCCGGGCTTCTTGAGAGAGGAGCCATTTCACACATTTTCGGATGGCGGGATGGCGATTCGAGACACCTGCCTCCCGCAGGGCAATCGTGCTGAGGGCGGTATCCCAGACCGGCGATTTGCAAGGCTGCAAGCGAATTCGATCGCCTTCCTTAATCTGTAACTTTTTCAGTTCGCGTAGTGCACGCTGAATTCCAGGGCTGTTTTCGTCCTGTCCCAGGCACTTTAATGCTATGACAGTCCAGATGATGGGGGGGAAAATAGCTCCCAGACCATCGCTTTTTTCAAATCGTTCGGTCATCCACTGGTGTGCCCGGGTGACGGCTTTCTTGCGAAATGGTTTCAGTCCCAGGTTTTCAACGAGTTTGACTCCTTGATCGACAACCTGAAAAAAAGCATGCCAGTTGAACCAGGTTTTTTTCGAGAGAGAATCCAATGCTTCAGACTTGGGGATCGTCCTGGGATAGTCTTCCGGTAGGCCTGTAAACAGTTCGGTGATCCCCTGCTCTGCGGTTAACGTAATTGAGGGGCGATATGCCCAGAGGATGCTCAAGGGAACGAGAATTGTACGGGACCAGGCTGACATTTCAAAGATATTAAAAGGCATCCAGCGCGGAATCAACATCAGCTCCGGCGGAACAGCCGGGCACTTGGAATAGGGAATGACTCCGAGTAAGGCCAGGTAGAAGCGTGTAAAACTGTTGACGGCTTCGACTCCTCCGGCAGCCAGAATTGCAACCCGGGCGCGTTGCATGTACTCCTCTGCTGGCGAGTGACCTGTCAATTTGAGCGCGAAGTAAGCTTTGACCGAAGCGCTGATTTCGATCGGGCCTTCCGGATACATATTCCAGCCTCCAGCGGGCATCTGGGTATCCATCAGGTAGTTAGCAGCCTGAATAGCTTCCTCTGAATTCTGCTTTCCCAGAAATGTCAGCAGCAGAATGTATTCGGATTCCAGAATCGAATCTCCTTCGAGTTCTCCTACCCAGAAGCCCTCTTCATGTTGCAGTGACAGCAGGTAATCGCGCGAGCGGGCAATCCCTTTGAGCAACTGCTCTGGATGATCGAAGGGTGCGGCTTCCGTACTGGGGAAAATCTTGAAGGTGGGGGCTGTCTCGTGACCAGGCTCGGGGTTGCCGGACAGATCACTGGCTCTCAGTCTGCCTGAATTCATTTCAGGTACTCCCTGACGTTGTTGATATGGATTCCATTCCCGGGAAATTGATCTGACGTCTAGCCTGTATCCAGGTTTACTATTAGACTCTCCACCGCCTTCTGGGCCGACGATAATAGATCAAGAGATGCTTTGGTTAAACTGGATCTGTTCTAGAACGCGCATTCAATTTCGAGGTCGAAATCATAAGCGGAGACCGCTTTTTGTACAACCTCAATCAAGGTAAGGGGTTTGAGAATCGGGACTCAAACGCTGTCGGGTGACCTGCTGATCTCAGCAGGATTCCGTCTGGGTTGCCAGTTCGGAGGGTTCACCCGTGGTGGCATCCATCTCATGCCCTGAAATGATCACCTCAAATCCCAGGTCGGCGATCATTTCATAGTCTGCTTCCGCAGCCTGGCCTTTGGTTGTCAGATAATCACTGACAAACATGGAGTTGGCGGCGTAGAGTCCCATTGCCTGCATCGAGCGCAGATTGACTTCACGTCCACCCGCAATCCGAATTTCTGTCGCAGGGTGGGCCATCCGGAACAGGCAGAGTGCTTTCAGGCAATACCGGGGGTCGAGTTCATCAACCGCTTCCAGTGAGGTTCCATCAATGGAATTCAGGAAGTTCACCGGGATGGATTTGGTTTCCAGTTCGCGGAGTTCAAAAGTGGCATCGACAATATCTTCGGCAACCTCGCCCATACCCACAATCAGGCCACTGCAGAGTTCCATGCCGGCTTCCCGGGCCACTTTCAGTGTCTGCAGGCGATCTTCATAGGTGTGAGTCGTGCAGATTTTTTCGTAATATTCACGACTGGTATTTAAGTTATGATTGATACGATTCACGCCCGCCTGTTGCAGACGTATTGCCTGATCTTCATTCAGGAGACCCAGGCAGCAGCAGATGCGCAAATCAAACGAGGATTTGATTTTTTCCACGACCGACGCAACGTGCTCTACTTCTTTATCGGTCGGGCCACGTCCACTGGCGACGATACAGTAAGTCCCCGCTTTCGCTTCATCCGCTGCTTTGGCACCTTCGAGAAGTTTTTCTTCATTGAGCATGCGGTATTTAGGAATATCCGCCTTTGATCCACGTGCCTGCGAGCAGTAGCCACAATCTTCAGGGCAGAGACCACTTTTGGCATTTTTCAGGTAGTAGAGTTGTACCTGTTTGCCAAAAGATTTCTGTCGGATGCGATAGGTGGCAGACAGCAGGTCCAGCAATTCATCATCACTTGAGTTTAAGATTTCCAATCCTTCTTCACGGGTAATCTGGTAGCCAGATAAAACCTGATCAGCGAGTGACTGCCAGCGTGAAGGAGATGAAGTGACCTGATTGTTCATCAAAGATATCTTTCAGTGCAGAAGGAGCGAGTTTTTTTTAAGTAGACCGGGCATTCCGGCGAGTTTTATGGAATTAAAAGGCAGCGCCAGGCTGCACACCGGAAACCATTGAAGTTTACTGAAACCGCCGAGAGTAAAGGCGAGCAGGTTTCAAAATGGTGTCATTGGGTGCAGTTGCTGTTGGGCTGCAGTGATGCTCTATGATAGGCGAAATGAAGGAGAGTACAAGTATGCTGACAGTCTTGGAGAGGGGCTGTTTTGAGGATTTTCTGAATCAACTCAATAGGATGTTCGAATCCACTTCTGACTGACATCTCCCTCGACATCCCTGAGTGTGAACATTTTGTCTTCGATCGAGTGAATCTCGCGCACAAACTCACTTCCCCAGAGTTGCTTGATGTAATCCAGTTTGTTTTCAGGACTTCCGCCGACAGCCAATAGTGTCAGCGTTGCAGCATTTAAATGCCATTCGATGTCGACGGTAACTTTTTTGCCCAGGACTGTACTCCAGATCCCCTGTGGTTCAATTACCATTGTAGCCGTCCCATTTTCCTTGATGGTCAGGATCTGCTTACTGGTACTCTTGGTCTGTTCCCACTTGCCAACAAGACGCGCCAGCAGCTCTTGTGAATTCAGTTCGGCGAATTTTATGTTGGATTCAGGCTGATTTTCTGGTTCTGCAGACTTGATTTTGGGAGCGATACGGGCAGGAATCTGTTGCAAAACCAGTTTCTGAGTTTGACCCTGAGCCCGTATCGATTGACTACGATTCGAATCGGCAGCAGGGTACAGGAAGACGGCTGCGAGTCCAGCCAAAGCCAATATTACAATTCCTGTTTTTTTCATCAATGGAATTCCTGAAACAACAAAACAAGCTGATTGCAGCGTAACTATATCTTATTTTCGGCAGCAGGGAACACCAAGATTTCTTTAAAAATGCCAGATCTGATACTTTGCAGAGAGTCGTAGCTGCAAAAGGGTTACCGGCCCAGACTTCCATTGGTATTTTTTTTCTTGACTGGTGTATGAAAGTGTATGTGGCTCTGGCCTATGACGGCAGTGAGCTGTGTTTCGAATTCATTGCTGCAGGAAACACGCAGGCTTCCCGGTGGATTAAGTACATACCGTAACTGCGTGTCGGGTTTCTCCTGATCCACGGAATCGACGACCAGAATGACTTCAGTCTGACCTGGAAACTGTGTCAGTACATCGTGGACATTGACCATATCCTGTCTCGTGTGCACTCCCCGTTTAAAATTGATGGCCAGGCGGTCGGTGAACTGTTTCCGGGCATCATTCAAGGTAAGCAACTGATCGACAATCACATTTGGTTCCCTGCCCCGTTTGTCGATTTTCCCTTTGATAATGACCATCGCTTCCATTTTGACTTTTTCGCCCATCGATGCGAACTGTTCGGGCCACATGATGCAGCGAACCAGGCCGTGCGGGTCTTCAAGGTCAAAGTTCACATAGCGGGTATTCCCATTTTTACTGGGCTTTTTCGTCGCTGCCATTTTAATTGAGGAAACCATGCCTGCCAGAATGACTTCGACCCGGTCATCCATTTCCGCCAGTTCGTTGGTTTGATTCTGTGCATATTTGGTTAGTCCGGTACCCATTTCCGCAAGTGGGTGGGAAGTGAGATAGAAACCAAATACTTCTTTTTCAGCACCCAGCTTTTGAGCACGCGGCCAGTCTTCGGCCTCGGGTAATGATGATTCTTCTGATGCGCCGGTTTCTTCGTCAACCGGTTCGTCGCCAAACAGACTTTTTTGTCCACGTGCCCGGTCGCGATGAATGTTCAATGAAGCTTGTACCGCACGTTCGACCGTAAGCATCAGCTGGGCCTGATTTCCGCCGAGACTGGAGAGGGCCCCTGCTTTGATCAGAATTTCGAGCGTGCTCTTATTGAGTGTTTTGGGATCGACGCGTTCACACAGGTTATACAGGCTGGTAAATGGTCCATTCTCTTCTCGCTCTTTGACAACTGCTTCCAGTACCTGTTCGCCAACCCCTTTGATTGCCCCCATACCGAAGCGGATCATTTCACCTTCTACGCTGAATTCAACCTCTGAGCGATTGATGTCAGGCGGGAGTACTTCAATTTTCATCCGGCGACAGTCATCAACGTGTTCGTTGATTCGTTCATGACTTTCCATACCGCAGGAGAGCAATGCCGCCATGAATTCTTTTTGGTAATGCGCTTTCAGATAAGCAGTCGCATAAGCGACTCCACCGTAGGCGGTCGAATGTGATTTATTGAACCCGTATCCCGCGAATTTTTCGATCATTTCGAACAGGTCTGTTGCCAGTTTGACATCCACGCCACTTTTTTCGGCGCCTTCGAGGTACTGATCCCTGAAGTCAGCAATGATTTTCAGTTTTTTCTTACTGATGGCTTTAATACAGCGGTACGCGGCAGAAAGTTCAATGCCACCCACGCGGTTTAGAATCCGCATGACCTGTTCCTGGTAGACCATCACGCCGTAGGTCTCATCCAGAATTTCATCCACGATAGGATGGACTTTGGGAATCGGGATCCGGTTATTTTTTACATCGACATACTGCATCACCATCCCCCCTTCCAGAGGGCCCGGTCGATACAGAGCGGAGGTCGCAATAATATCTTCGAATTTGTCTGGCTTCATCTTGGTCAGCAGGTCCCGCATCCCGCCACTTTCCAGCTGGAAGATCCCTTTGGTTTCTCCGCGCTGGAGCAGCTCGAAGGTTTCCCTGTCATCCAGTGGCAGCTTATGCGGATTGATGTCGATACCGCGATGTTTTTTGACGTTTTGAACAGCTTTGTCCAGAATCGTCAGGTTTCGCAGACCCAGGAAGTCCATTTTGAGCAGCCCCACCGATTCGACTGTGGGACCATCCCATTGAGTGATAATGTCGGTCTTTCCGGTAATCGACTGCAGCGGAACGACTTCGGAGAGCGGCAGGTCAGCCACTACAACACCGGCTGCGTGTGTGCCTGCACTACGGCAGAGACCTTCCAACTGCATCGCCAGATCAAGCAGACGTTTGATCTCTGAATCCTGATCGTAGGCAGACTGCAGATCGGGGCTTTCTTTCAGCGCATCTTTCAATTTGATTCCCAATGATTCCGGAATCATTTTCGCGATTTCATTGACACGTGCGAGTGGGACTCCCAGCGCGCGTCCCACATCACGAATCGCCGCCTTGGCTTTCAAAGTCCCAAAGGTACCAATCTGTGCGACACTTTTTTCGCCATACTTCTGCTTGGTGTAATCGATCACCAACTGTCGTCGGTCACGGCAGAAGTCAATATCGATATCGGGCGGCTCCGTTCGACTGGGATCCAGAAACCGTTCAAACAGCAGGTCATACTTGAGCGGGCAGACCTGAGACATGCCGAGCAGGAATGCGACGATGGCGCCACACGCTGATCCACGAGCCGTACAGGGAATCCCTTCATTTTCCGCAAACTGCACGAAATCCCAAACGATCAGAAAGTAGCTGGAGTATCCCATCTGTTCGATCACGCCGAGCTCAAGATCAAGTCGATCCCAGTGTGCCTGCGTCAGTTCATCGCCGTATTTTACAGGCAGGCGTTCTTCACAGAGCTTTCGCAGGTATTGTGTGTCGGTCAGATTATCTGGTGGCTGGAATACGGGGTAAAACTTTTTATCCGACATTTGAATGTCGACCCGTTCCGCAAGCTCCTGCGTTCGGGCGACTGCATCTTCAAGTCCGGGGAAGGCATTATACATCTCATCCTGTGTTCGCACGAAGAACTGGTCGCCAGTCATTTTCATGCGTTTTTCATCGCTGACGACGGCTCGCGTACTCACGCAGAGCAGGACATCCTGCGCTTCGGCATCTTTTTGATCGACGTAGTGCGCATCATTTGTGGCGACCAGAGGCAAGCCCATTTTGTTGGCCAGATCAACAGTTCCTTCGAGACACTGCCGCTGAATTTCCAGACCTGCATTCTGGATTTCCATATAGACCCGGTCACCAAAAACTTTTTCATACCAGGCGCATAATTTTTCTGCCTCTTCCCAGTCTTCTCCCAGAATGCGGTGCGACAGTTCACCGGCGGCACAGCCTGTCAGCAGGATCAGACCTTCGCTGTGTGCCTCGAGAATTTCCTTGTCGATACGTGGTTTGTAATAGAAACCTTCGAGATAGGATGTGGAAGAGAGTTTGATCAGGTTTTCGAACCCCTGTCGGTTCTGTGCCAGCAGTGTTAGATGAAAACTGGCTTCTTTCATCCGGGAAGCCCCTTTTTCAAATCGGCTTCGGGGGGCAATATATGCTTCCAGTCCCAGAATGGGATTCACATCCTGACTGCGGCACTGCTGATAGAAATCCATGGCGCCATACAGGTTGCCGTGGTCGGTAATTGCGAGCGAATTCATGCCCGCTTCCTTGACTTTACTCACCATTTCGGGGATGCGGCTGGCACCATCCAGCATACTGAAGTGAGTGTGACAATGCAGGTGAGCAAAAGGTCTGGGGTCGCTCATATTATTCCGTGCTCCCGTTTTTTATGAATGCCATCCAGGCAAAAGACAGCTTGTGCTGTGAGAGATTTGTAACTAGCGGAAGCTGGAGAGGATTCTACTACAGCGTTCCATTCCATGAGTGTATGTGGATTATCTGGTTTGTCAATCTACCAAATGTCTCTGCGCTTTTGGTTTTTGAGATGTTGATTATTTGATGACCGCAGACTTGAGTTTTCGACACTTTCAGCAGGTGAAAGTCAATCGCTGCAGTACCATTCTTCATTACCAAAACCCAGGCAATGTAGCTTGATTCAACCGATCCAGAGGTTGATATACCAGTTCACTCCATCAGCCAGGGGAGGAATCAGGTCACAGGCTAACAGGAGTGGTGTGTAGAAAGCAGCGAAGAAAGGGGAGCTCAGCGAGTTGAATGATGCGTACCATTGCCAGAATAAAGGGCCGATGGATAGCACATACAGGAAGAGAAAGACGGTAACCTGAATGGTGGAAGTGATAATATATCGCCGCCAGGACCAGGCTTTCTGAGCGGGCTGCTGTTGAAGATCAGATTGATCAGGTAATTGAGACGGTGTGCTATCCATGGATACTATTCTAACTTTCAGGCATGGGGCAGGTCAATCGCCGCGATCTCCTGCTCGACTGCATTCGCATGGATTTTACACAGAATTCATGAGTGGAGTGGAATCATGGTAATTTGTGATGGGTTCGAAACCAATCAATGGTAGCACTCATCGACTGTTGAAATGTTTTTTGCGGCTGGTAATTCAGTTCCTGCTGAGCTTTTTGAGAACTGAAATCCAGGTTCAGGCCCAGAAACTTGATGCGTGCCTGTGATAGAATGGGGGCCTGTTTTTTTCCCAGAAATCGCCAGAGGCCTTCCATTATGTGGGCCAGGTTTCTGGCGACTGGCAGTGGAACGACTTTTTGAGGTGACTGGTACTCAGCCAGTTCCGCGATCGTGGAGATAAATTCACGTTTACTGACCAGGGAGACATCTGTGATGTTGTATGTCTGACTCACAGCGTCTTCATTAAACAGCGCCAGAAATATGGCGTCGACCAGATGTTCGACATAGGTGTTATTCATCAACTTTTCGGGGCTGCCCAGATAGGCGAATCGCCCCGACTTCAATCGCTCGAGAATGCGTGGCAGTACCGTCCGGTCGCGGGGACCATAAATGAATCCGGGGCGTAAAATGGTATAGGGAATGGAATGCTGCCGTAACAGTTGTTCTGATTCAATTTTGCTGAGTGTATATCCATCTATGCCGGCTGTGTGGGGGGGCTCTGTTTCGTCAGTGCCATAATGGTCGCGGGCTTCGTAGACTCCCAGCGAACTGATGTGAATCAAATGCTTGATCAGGCATTGCGTTTCCAGCTCTGTCAGCAGATTTTGTAAGCCGGCAACGTTGGTTTTTCGATAATCGTCGACACTTCCCCAGTCACCAACTTTAGCTGCAGTATGAACGACGATCGTAATGCCATTCAGAACATCACGCAGTGATTTTTTATCGGTTAAATCCCCTTCAATCAGCTCTGTATCAAATTCTTTCAGGTACTTTGCCTGATCGAGCGAGCGAACAAGCGCGACCGTTGGTATGCCCGCCTCTCGGGCCCGTTGAATCACATGACTCCCTACCAGGCCTGTCCCTCCGGTTACGAGAAGTTTTTGTTCTGATTCAACGGTCATGTCACTTTTCCTGATTCAGATTGGGGAGAGGTCGAGAATTCAAAATTCAAAATGATTCCGTTTGCAGTTGGGCGATGATCTGTTGAGAACGTGGTCCCTGCCCGTGAAAGTGAAATGTGCGCGCCGTTTGCGATGAGTGTTCAATATTGATTTGCAGCAGATCACCGGGAAGGACCTCCCTGACTTTGTCGGCCCATTCGATCAGGCAGACTCCGTCGGAGTAAAGCAGGTCGTCAGCTCCCAGTTCGAGAAACTCATCGGTATCCCGCAGTCGATAGGTATCGAAGTGATACAGGGGAAGCCGTCCCTGGTATTCCTGGATCAGGACGAAGGTCGGGCTGGTCACTTCAGCTGGATCAACATCGAGTGCAGTGGCAATCGCCTGGACCAGACGTGTTTTGCCTGCTCCCAGGTTCCCATTTAACGCGATGACTGTTCCCGGGGTCAGGTATTTTGCCAGCTTTTTTCCCAGGCGTTGTGTGTCGAGTTCACTGGTTGATTCAAAGGTCCACTCAATTTCAGATTGCAACGATGATTCTCTCGATAAAGATTTGGTTTGAACAGTCAATGATTCTGATGGTATAGCCGGTTCTCGCAAATATCACAATACAAGCTGTTGCAGGATGATTCAGGAAATGTACTAAAAACAGCGGAACCGTTCTGCTCTGATGATTCGCATTCTGCTACCCAGCCCTGTAGAATACCAGTTGACTTCTGAATAGAATTCCTGCCTTGAAGCTTTCCTGAAAATGTCCCACGCTTATCGTAGCCTGATTTGTCTCACACTCACTCATATGATTGTTGATGCTTCAGCAATTGTTGTCGGCCCGTTGTGGGGGGAACTGGAACGGGTTCACTCTCTGACGGAGAATTCACTGTTCATTGTACTGACCATTCATGCGCTGGCATCTTCCCTGGCGCAGCCCGTGTTTGGATACATCCGTGATCGTTACCCGATCAAATCCATCTTGTGGCTGGGGCCCTTACTGGGAGCTGTGATGATGCCGCTGGTCGGTCCGGCGAACAGTGTATTTTTTCTCTGTGTGGCTTTGCTGCTGGGAGGGATTGGGATTGGTTCCTTCCATCCGGAAGCAGCTGTGGTCGCAGGCTCTCTGATTCCGGAACGACGTACGCGGAGTCTGTCACTCTTCATGTTTGGTGGTGCCATGGGGCTGGCGCTCGGACCGATCATCTGCGGCGCGATCGTTTCTTCCTGGGGCCTGTCGAGTGTCTGGATTCTGGCGCCTCTTTATGCCGGGTTGATTCTTCTGCTGTACCGGATTGGTAAACCACCGGCGTCTTTGTTTGAGCGAGATCGAAATAAAAAAGCGCAGTCTCTATCGCAGATGCTGGAAGGGCGTGTGCCACTGGCAATATTTCTGTTTATGGTTTGCTCGCTCAGGCTGGTTCCAAATATGGCGATGGATAAGCTGATTTCCTTCATTCTGAAAGACCAGAATGTTTCTGCATTTCAAATTGGTTTGATCCAGTCTGTCTTTCTGTTTTCAGCCAGTGCCGGGATGTTACTGATGGCATTTCGATTCAAATCCGGGCATGAGAAGTTATTCATGATTGTCTGTCCGCTGCTGGGCATTCCGCTCATGCTGGTTCTGGGCTGGGAAGGATGTCCGACCTGGTTGATGACTCTCTTATTAATTCCCAGTGGTCTGATTTTATGGGGTACGAGTCCCGCGATGGTTTCTTATTCTCATCAACTGTTTCCCAAAGGGGGCGGCATGGCGTCCGCGATCACAATGGGTATGGCCTGGGGTGGTGGTGGCATGATTCAGGCGAAGATCACCAGCCATTTTGTCGCCTTGGGGACGCCTCAGCAGGCGTTTCATGCGATCATCCCCTGTCTGCTGCTGGCAACGGTGGGAGCAATGCTGTTGCCGGCATTGTGTACCGTTCCGAAATCACAGGCGGAAACGGTTGAAACCGTGTAAGCAATCAGACTGGTTCCATTTCTGAAAAGGTGGCGTTCAGGAGGTGTTTCAGATTTATTTTTTAAAAAAGTCAGGGCAGAACTACCGAATCGTTACGCGAAAAAGGACCGCGGCACAACATGTGGTATGCAATCTCTGTGAGACAGGAATATTGGCTCAAAATGATCGATTCACTAGACAGCATGCTGTGGCGGTACTAAGATCCGCTCACTCAAGTGATTTGAAAAGTTTAATTCAAGTTGCTTGAAGTTACTGAATTTTATCAGTAGCAGACGGACCGAAGGAACGGACCGCGAAAAGAGAATGGATTCTATTTCAATTCGTTCGATCAGGGGGGATTTTCATCCGCTCGAACGCACTTCGAATGCGAGTCTCTACGCAAGCTGCTTCCTTCAATCCGCTGAATTTGGGGAATTCCCGTTATCCCCCATCTGTTTTTTGACCGCACAGGAAGTGCACTGAAGTGAAGGATGGATTCGATGTCTAAAAAACCCTTGATTGGAATTACCGGAGACTTTCGCCCCGAGCAAAAAGAGTCACAGGCTTTGAGCTGGTTTTTTACCGGCTACTATGATTCTGTAACAGACGCTGGCGGGATTCCCGTCATGATGCCACCATTGGCTGATGACGATGACCTGAAACAGTTTCTGGAACAGTTGGATGGCCTGATTCTTTCCGGTTGTGCGTTAGACCTGGATCCGATCCGACTGGGATTTGAAAAACACCCTGCTTCCCGCGCCATGCCTTTACGTCGCGAAGACTTTGATCGTCGTGTTTGTACGATGGCAATGGAAATGAAAATGCCTTTGCTGGCAATTGGATCAGGAATGCAACTGATGAATGTCATCAGTGGAGGCACACTGCATCAGCATGTAACGGAAGATGTCCCCGGTGCCATGTATCATCGTGATGGTGTGGAAGCCAACCTGCGACATATAATCAATATTGAACCAGGTACCCGCGTAGATAAAATGTACGGCCCCGGCGAAATTCGCGTGAACAGCCAGCACCATATGGCTGTAAAATATGTATCGAAAATGTTTGTCGCTTCGGCAACTGCCCCCGATGGCGTGATTGAAGCCATTGAAGTTCCCGATGAAGACTGGTTCTGCGTTGGTGTGCAATGGCATCCCCAGAATCATTCCGCTTCTGCACTGGATATGCAGGTCTTCGAAAACTTCCTGTCTGCCTGTGAAGAGCCCGAACCACAAATTCTGCAAATGCCTGTCCGCAAGGCTGCTTAACCCACAGAAGGGTTACCGGCGGCGTTTCTGTCTTTTGAGTGGGGACGGGAGTCGCTTCGGCTTTGTGTCATCGTGATACGGTGATCTCGAAATCGGCAAGTCATTACGGCTTGCCGATTTTTTTCTTTCGTAGTCAGGCAGTCGGAAAATTTGAACTTGTAGCGGTTATTCTGACGATAACGATAGTATCCACCTCGAAAAATGGCGGGAACTGACGACGAATTTGATTCGATCCCGCTACGAATAAAAAAACCTAACCCGCAATGAGTAAACGAGATAACGCTAATGTTTAGCGCCCGTTTTTCATAACTGAGCCCGAAAATAAATATGACGACTGCCCAATATAAGGTCGACCTTAGTATATACAGTGGTCCATTGGATCTGCTGTTATACCTGATTCGTCGAAATGAGCTGGATATTCTCGACCTGCCTGTCGCTTCCATTACAGCTTCGTTTAATGAATTTCTGGATGTACTGGAACTGATCGATCTGGATCTGGTTGGTGATTTTATCCTGATGGCCAGTACCCTGGCTGAAATTAAAAGTCGAATGGTTCTGCCACGGGCGGAAGAGGAAGAGATCGCCGAGGTTATTGATGATCCACGCAGTGATCTGATTCAGCAGTTGTTGGAATACAAAAAATTCAAAGATGCTGCCAATGCGCTGGAAGAACAGGCTGCAGAATGGCAGGAGCATTATCCTCGACTTTCTGATGAGCGTCCCAAGTCGGGTAAAGATCCTTCAGAAGATCTGATTAAAGAAGTTGAGCTCTGGGACCTTGTCAGTGCGCTGGCTCGGGTGGTCAAGCGCAAAGAAGTAGATGAGCAGTCCAGTATTACCTACGATGATACTCCAATTTCCACTTACGTGGAACGAATCGGTGCCCGTGTTCGTGTCGAGGAACGAGTTACTTTCAGTAGTTTCTTCGAAGGGGAAAAACTTCGCAGCCGGATTATCGGTATCTTTCTCGCTATTTTGGAACTGCTTCGACATCACCATTTCCGGGCAGAACAACCTGTCGCGCATGGCGAAATCTGGGTGATGCCCCCCTTGGAAGAGGATGCGGAAGTCGCCGCGGATCAACAAGAGATTGAGGGAGAAGCAGAGATCACAGAATCTGCTCCCGGAGCTCAGGTACTGCCTGATACGCCTGCAGACGACGAACCGGAACTGGAAGCGTAAGCCGTTTTCACTGGAAGCGTAAGCCGTTTTCAAAGTGTCCTTTTGTCAGAGTCCTACTTCTTTCGTTGCAGTACTGCCAGTCCCTTTCTTAATGGGATGCCGACTCTCTACAATACAGGCAGAGAATCCTATCTTGTCTACATGCCCAGTCAGTTTTGCTGGAGGGGCTGAATCTGGAGACTGTAAGCGACCATGTCTGTGTTTCAACTGAAGAGTGAATTCCAGCCTTCGGGCGATCAACCGGCAGCCATTGAAGGACTGGTCAAGGGAATCAAAGAAGGCAAATCGGATCAGGTTCTGCTGGGGGTTACTGGTTCGGGTAAAACTTTTACCATGGCCAACGTGATTGCCGAGTTGGGCCGCCCTGCTCTGGTGCTCTCGCATAACAAAACGCTGGCAGCGCAACTTTATTCCGAGTTCAAAGAATTCTTCCCGGAAAATGCAGTCAGCTACTTCGTCAGCTATTACGATTATTACCAGCCGGAAGCCTACATTCCGCAGCGCGATATTTACATCGAAAAAGACGCGTCCATCAACGATGAGATTGATCGTCTGCGATTGCTGGCGACCAGTGCCCTGGTGAGCCGCCGTGATGTGATTGTGGTGGCGAGTGTGAGCTGTATTTACGGTCTGGGTTCTCCCAAGGATTATCTGGAAATGATGATTCCGCTGCGGGTAGGAGAAGAAATTGATCGGGATGAAATGCTGCGAAAGCTGATTGATATTCAGTATGATCGCAATAACATGGAATTATCACGGGCTAAATTTCGTGTGCGTGGGGACGTCGTTGAATGCTGGCCCGCGTATGAAGAGTTTGCCTTTCGGATTGAGTTCTGGGGGGATGAAATTGAAAACCTGGCGATCATTGATCCGCTGACCGGCGAAGTTCTGCGGACCGTCAAAGAAGCCTATATTTATCCAGCCAAACACTTCGTTCTACCCCAGGAGCGAATCGAGTCGGCAATTCAGGAGATCCAGACCGAGTTGGATGAACGCATTCAAGAACTGCAGAGTGAAGGGAAGCTGCTGGAGTCGCAGCGGTTGAGTGCGCGGACCCGCTATGACATGGAGTTACTCGAAGAGGTGGGTTTTTGTCCGGGAATCGAAAATTACAGTCGAGCATTAGCGGGAAGAAAACCGGGTTCTCCTCCTGATACGCTGTTGGACTTCTTTCCGGAAGACTATCTGTTATTTGTAGATGAATCCCACGTGACTTGTTCTCAGGTGCGGGCGATGTATGCCGGCGACCGTTCTCGAAAAACAAACCTGGTCGATCATGGATTTCGTCTGCCGATGGCTCTGGATAATCGGCCATTGACGTTTGATGAATGGAATGCCCGTCGAAAACAGACCGTCTTCGTATCTGCAACGCCTGGAGACTGGGAGCTGGAACGCGTCGAAGGAGAAGTCGTGGAACAGGTCATTCGTCCTACCGGGTTAATTGATCCAGTCATTCGAATTGAACCCGCGCGCGGGCAGGTACCGCATCTCAAAGCAGAAATTCTCAAGCGGGTTGCCGTCAATGAACGCGTGCTGGTGACGACATTGACCAAGCGACTGGCAGAAGACCTGTCTTCCTATTTTCAGGAAGAAGGGATTCGTTGTGCCTGGCTGCATTCGGAGTTGGATGCGTTTGAACGCGTGGAAATTCTGCGTGGCCTGCGTGAGCAAAAATATGATGTGGTGGTCGGGATCAATTTATTACGTGAGGGACTCGATATTCCTGAGGTTTCGCTGGTGGCGATTCTGGATGCAGACAAGGAAGGTTTCCTGCGAAGTGAGACGAGCCTGATTCAGACGATCGGTCGATCTGCCCGGCATGTGAATGCGGAAGTCATTTTATACGCAGATCGTGTCACTCCGAGTATGCAGAATGCCATGGACGAAACCGAGCGGCGTCGTGCGATTCAGGAAGAGTATAACCGGGAGCACGGGATTACTCCCGCTTCGATTAAAAAAGCAATTAAGCGGGGCATTGAAGAGGAGATCGAAGCACGTCAGTTGGTGCGGGAATCAGTTGGTTTCAAGGATGAATCGGAATACATTACACAGGAGTTTCTGGGAGAACTGGAGCAGGAAATGCTGGAAGCAGCAGAGAAGCTGGAG
Source organism: Gimesia sp. (assembly GCF_048262075.1). Classification (GTDB taxonomy): domain Bacteria; phylum Planctomycetota; class Planctomycetia; order Planctomycetales; family Planctomycetaceae; genus Gimesia. The sequence continues at coordinate 466,939 of NZ_JBLXFK010000002.1, read as the reverse complement.
TTCGAACGGGCCGCGTTGTTACGTGATCGGATTGATGATCTGAAAAATCAACGGGGAAAAACGGGAGGTTCGTCCCAGAAGTCCTCTTCGCGCTCCGGTAAAAAGGGGAAACGTCAGCGGAAAAGACGGTAATCAAGCCTGTCTAGGCTGTGTCCAGCTTTACTGTAGCGTTTCCAGGGCTGTTTGACGCGAGTATACCAGATTGAGAGACGCTACACTTAAATGTAATGCGCTCCAGGGGTTATGCGAAAATCCCATTGAGTGCCTGGCCGGTATAAGACGTGGGATGTGCGGCGACTTCAGCAGGCGTGCCTGTCACTACGATGCAGCCCCCCTCATCACCTGCTTTCGGTCCCAGGTCAATAATATGATCTGCTGCACGGATGAGATCCAGATTATGTTCAATCAAAATGATCGAATGGCCTGCCGTCAGCAGAAATTGGAAACAGCTTAATACATATTGTATATCCAGGGGATGCAGGCCGCGCGTCGGTTCATTCATCAGGAACAGCGTTTTGTTGCGACTGCTGGTATTCAGGTAAGCCGCCAGTTTCAACCGCTGACATTCTCCACCCGAAAGTGTCGGCAGCGGTTGACCCAGAGGCAGGTACCCCAGGCCGACATCTTTCAGCTGTTTTAATTTCTTTTGTAATGCCGACTGGCCTCGAAAAAACGGAAATGCTTCATTCACGGTCAGTTCCAGGACTTCCGCGATATTCAGCTTTCGATACTTGATCTCCAGCAGTTCCCGCTGATAACGTTTGCCGTGACATTCCTGACAGTCCATGGTTAAGTCTGCGAGAAACTGCAGGTCAATTTCGACTTTTCCCGTTCCTTTGCAAACCGGACAGCGCCCCCCTGATTTACTGTTAAAACTGAAATGACCCGGGGAAAGATTTCGCAGGCGGGCATCAGGTGTTTTGGAGAAAATCGACCGGATTTCGTCAAACAGATTCAGGTATGTTGCCGGGATACTGCGCGGATTCTGTCCCGGCAGAGCATGATCCAGCAGGATCACTTCATCGATCTGATCAGCACCTGACAGGGACTGGTAATGATCGTCGTGCTGTATGGATTGAGTCCCAGAGAGTTGTGCTGCGAGGATGGGAAACAGGGTCTGCTCAATCAGGCTGCTTTTCCCACTCCCACTGATTCCGGTCACAACGCACAATTGACGTAAGGGAAATTGAACGGTGATGTTCTGCAAATTGTTTCGAGATGCGCCGGTCAGTGTGATCCACTCTGAACTCTGCTGGCCGGGCTCTGTTTTCAGAGGTTCCGTTTTGGTTGATTTTAGAAACCGGCTGGTTGACGAGATTTCGCTGGCTGTGAATGCTTCCAGTGGACCAGAGAAGACGACTTCTCCCCCTGTCTTTCCCGCTTCAGGACCCAGTTCAATAATATACTCTGCAGCACGAAGAAAGGATGCATCGTGTTCGACTATGAGCAGAGTGTTGTTCAACTGTCGCAATTTCTGGAGAACAGTTATGACACGCTGGTTGTCGGCGGGATGGAGACCTGAGGAGGGCTCATCCAGTACATAGAGGGTATTGACCAGATTGGATGATAACAGGGAAGTGAGAGCCGTTCTCTGAATTTCACCACTGGAGAGTGTGGAACGTGTTCGATTTAACGTCAGATAGTCCAGGCCCAGTTCATTCATCAGGGAGAGTCGCTGCCTGATCTCACGTAAAACGGGCGCCAGTGGTTGTGTTTCTGTTGAAGTCAGTCCTTCCGAAAATTGTTGCAGCCAGACAGGTATTTGCCGGATGGGTAATTGACCGAGCTGATTGATATTCTGCCCGTTGATCAGGACTGCTAAAGCAGACTGATTCAGGCGACTGCCCTGGCAGTGAGGGCAGGTTTCCACAGCACTCGTACTGGATGATTCTGTAGTAATAAATCCTGTTCCCCGGCAATGGGAACAAGCACCGCTGGGGCTGAAGAAATTAAAGAGCTGTGGTTCGGGTTCTGCAAATTCCTGCTGGCACTGCGGGCATGTCAGATCTGTCGAAAAGTCAAAACGAAATACTTGTTGCTGCCCGATTTGAAACAGGGTTTCTGTTGTCTGTTCTGGTAGAGGTTCCATCAATAAGAGTGTTGCCTGACCTGAAGACTCTGTGAAGGCGAATTCCAGGCTTTCGCTGATCCGCTGATCGTCGATTGATCGGGTGGACAAACGATCGAGAACAACCAGGATTTCATTTTCATCGGTGTCGAATTCAGACAGTGGTACAGTCAGGTCGTCTGAGAGCTGGTACTCTTTGTGCTGCAGGATCATGCGACTGAGCCCCTGCTGTTTGAGCTCCTGAATGATTTCTGGTAACGAATGCTCTCCCGTCGTGACCGGATAGCAGATCTGGTAGCGTATGCCGACAGGAAAGGTTTTGATCAACGCCAGGACGGTTTCTGGTGACTGCGGGGAGATTGGAATCTGGCAGTCCGGACAGGTTATCTGACCAGAAGCTGTATACAGGAGTCGCAGGTAATGTTGGATCCCCGCTTCAATGCCAGCGGTTGACTCGAGGCCTCTGGATGTAAAGTAGCGCTGACTGGAATTCTGCCTGAGGGCAATTGCCGGGGGGATTTGCGAAATCTGGTCCGCATCCGGTTTGGGGAGCTGGTTTAAATACTGTCGGGCAGAAGGGGAGAGGGTTTCCAGGTAGCGTCTCTGACCTTCTGCGTAGAGTGTGTCGAAGGCCAGACTGGTCTTACCCGAGCCGCTGACGCCGCAGACCGCAACCAGTTGATTCAAGGGGATGTCCAGGTTGATATTTTTCAGGTTATGAACCCGAACGCCACGCACCTGAATGACTGACAAAGGAGTCTCGGAAGTGGTCTCGCCTGGCAGGTGTGTGGTCATGTGCTGTCAGTTTCAGGCAGCGTCAGAAGCATCCAGATAATTGCTGATCCGGCTTTTCGGTGACAGGCCGGGGGCAAAATCCTGTTCAGAGCGTTCCAGTCGGTATTGCAGAACGTAGGCATCTTCGCCTGCATCTTCGAAGTAGTTTCGCAGAACAGACACCGCACGGAAATCCATTTTACGGAAGAAGAGCTGGGCTGGCAGATTCGTTTCCCGAACTTCCAGAGCGATCTCACGACGGCGCTGTTGAGACAGTTTATCAACCACGCGTTGTACCATCTGGCGTCCGATGCCCTGCTGCCGAAATTCGGGAGCGACGGCAAAGTTGAGAACCTGAATCATCGATTTATGGAGTTCATAAATCATGAAACCGACGATCTGGTGGTTGTGCTCGGCGACCATACCGATACAGTTTCGTTGTCTCAGGCAACTGAGAAAATACTCTTCAGACCAGGTGTATTCAAAGCTTTCTTCTTCAATTCGAAGAACTTCTGGCATGTCCCGGCGGATCAGCCAGCGAATTTGAACCATCACGTCCTGATTGGGGGGTTGATTGAGACTCATAGTCGCCTTCCTGCTACTGATAAGTGCTTCAACAAGTGCCGGGGTCTGTTGCTATTTTCATCCTGAAATACTGCATCAGTCCGGAGTTAAGTGAATCGGTAAGGTTTGGATTGGGCGTCGAAACAGGTGATCATGATTGCGGATGTGACTCAGTGAATAGGACGCCTCGAACCGCGAGGTTGATTCGCGAAAGTTACCAGAAGTCGAAATCGGCGCACAGACGAATTTTTGTTTTTTTACCAAAATTGTCAGCGAAAGCTGACGGAAGCGCGCTATCCCAAAAGGTACAAACGCAGTGTCAGACTGAGTCTAACATGCTCTGATACGGGGCAAACAAACGCTTGGAAACTCTCAACCTTTTTTGGGGAGAGGCATCCGTCGTTTGATGAGCAGGTGGTTAATGACCTCTTCGATTCCGGTCAGTGCCTGGATGCGTTTGGTAATATCCGGGCACTCGCCATCAAATTCCAGAACGCCTTTCAGGCAGACACCATTTTTGGTGCGGTGTACGACCAGCGAGTTCAGGCAGACATCAGCATCTTCAGTCAGTGCATGCTGAATTTCACATTCCAGGGAATGGGGGGCATTGAACTGCATGGTAGCAGCACGTGCAGCTGTCTTTGCAGGGATACGGTTTGTTTCGTGGGCGAGCATTTTGTTTTTCATCTTATCGTTCCTTTACCACCAGTAGGTTCGGTCCATCCTTCCAGGATTTTGGCGGAGTTGTCGTGTTAAGCATTATCTTAACATTCAAATTTGAAACTTATAGATGAAAAATAAAATTCTTTCTAAATTGTGAAGATATGGAGAATGAATCCCCGGGAAACTTGCGCTTACATTATTTTGATGTTGTAATTGTGCAGAGAGAATAGGGGATATTATTGATGGTATAGATAGCTTCCAGATAATAGGCTACGTGCCCTTTGTCTGGCTTGTTTATTTTAGCTAAGTATCCAGATTCGTTTGCCATAACTTCGGTGGAAGTCCATTTTGAATCACGGAAGTCTTTGTTGTCGGATTGCGCAGTCCATAGTCGTACCTGGGAAGGTTTGCTGGAACTGGTCAATTTCAGCTCAAAGTCTTTTGAGTTATCCCAGTCCAGTTTGGGAAGTTCTTTGCCTGTAGCGGCGTGCATGAAGAAAGCGGCCAAGGTCTGCAGGGCATATTCCACTCCATCACCCAGATCGTGGCCGGCATTGGGGACCTGGAGAATATATTTGGGTCCGACCAGATCTGACCAGTAAAAACGCATGGCATCGACGACCCAGTAAGGATCATTGGTGCCATTGATCAGGAGTTTGGGGAGTGTGAGTTGCTGGCGATAGGTGTAAGGATCCATCATCAGGCGCAGGTGTTTTTCCCGTTCTGATTCTTCGCCTTCCACGATGAGTCCTTTGCTCGTGTAATCAATAATCTGTACGCTGTATTTTCCCCAGGTATTGATCTGATGTTTCATCTGATCGCGAAAATTGAGTGTATCAATCACGATGGGAGCGGTTGCGATAATTCGTTTATCTACAACCGGTGTGAGCCAACTGGTCCAACCGCGTTTAGAGGCTCCGGTAATGACAAAGCCGTCGATGACCAGATTTCGTTTTTCCAAAGCGATTTCCTGGATCGCGTCCATGGCTTTAACGGCGCTTTTGGCCATCGGGAACAGAAGGGGCCAGTTTTCATCTCCCGTTTTCAGGTATCGCAGCCAGGTTTCGGTAATCAGGTCATCTTCTTTTTTTCCATTAAATAGTGGCTGGTTAGGGACCTGTGTAAGCAATGCGATCCGGGCGCCGGTCGTTTTGGCCAGCAGGAAAGCAGGTTTTAAGCGTTTTTCACTGGGCTGGCCTCCATTGCTGCCGCCCGTAACAAATAACAGCACTTTGCTGTTAATCTGCACGTTTTCCGGTTCGAAAATATAAAGCCAGTGTTTCCAGGTCATCCCCTGCCAGGTCTGGGAAGTCAGTTCGACAGGATATGCAGTGACACCTTCGTGAGAAAAGGAATCATGGATTTCCCACTTATAGGCTGGTTCCTCCCTTTCGATGTATTTGAAAAACGCATCAGGAATCTGGCTGGCTGTTGTGGGTCTTGCTGGAATATTCGTGTTTTCTGCAGCAGTCACGATGGTGCAAATGGTGGCCAGAATGAGGGATGAAAAGATGCGTAGCAACATGGTCTGGTTCCGATTTTCTGTTAAGTGAGGAAGAATTGAAATTAACCTGAAGGTTGAGAAGCAGATAGCTGTTTCCAGGTAAAATCAGATATCAGGTTTATAAATCGATTCCGATTATTTAGTGGTGAGCTCTATGATTCCCAGATCCACTGGTTTACCCGGCTCAACGGTGAATGTGATTTCGGATTTTTCAGGTTTGCTATAGCGATTTTTCAGCTTGTCAGGGCCACCATAACTTCGCGACATGATGTCCAGTTTTCCCCATAAGAACGTCAGGGCGTATTTTCCTTCAGGCATTCCATCACCAGAAGTGTAGGTTGAGATTTCGAAAGAACCATCATCGACTGTCTGGCATCCGGAAATCGTCGGGTGCTCGGTATCGATTTCATCCTGTTTGTGGCACATGACTTTAATGGGGGAGCCGGGCTCTTTTCCATCAACGGTGACTTTACCCGTCACAGGAAAAGTCTCTTTGGTATAAGGTTCTTCAGCACTACCACAGCTATAGAATGCGAGGGGAAGCAGAGTGCAGCATAGGAGATTCAGTAGTTTCATGGGGTAATCTCAAGAAAATAGAGGGTGAAAAGCAAGTCGAATTCGATCTTCCACCTGGCGCATTTGTGCCTGCTCCAGGTGGAAGAATCTTTTATAAGCACAGAAAAACGGTACTGATACTTAGAATTCACCAAGTGTTTCGCCACCTGCCCTGGTAGTCAGGCTGGCCAAGGTGTAAGCGCCAATGTTTGCACTAATGAAACGAACTGCTCCATCACCCAGCAGAAAATGAGCGCCACCAACGTGGAAGCTCAGGAATCCAGCACTGCGTCCATTTGTGCAGTTGATAGCACAAGGTCCTCCGCCACCGCCATCAGTTCCGTCGCGGAGTGAGCCTTGATACCAGTGTTCGCCGTTCAAGAGATCTCCCCAGCCTCCACCATTTGTCGGGCCATAGGCTGTTGATAATGCTGAGTTTTTAGTGGTGCCGCTATAAATGTTCGTTCCACCAACTCTTTCACCTAATAGAATTGTGTTGGAAGATCCATCCAGGATATCGCGCATTCTGGTAATCGCATTACCTGGTACATTAGTCAGCATGCCGGACCGACTGCTGGCAGCGGGATGACCGGTGTAAGCGATTGTTGAATAGTTGCCACGTACACCGAGGGCCGGGCAATAATCGGAGCGGGCTGCTGTGTAAGTCAATGGGAAACCCGCGGCTGCAAGGTCATAGTCATGTTTCGTAGCTTCAGGTGTCGAGGGGCACATAAAAACTGGTAGTGGGGTTGCGATCACGGTCAGGTTCTGTGCGACTGCGGGGATGGCTGCCAGTTCATTAAATGCAGGGTAGGATGAATTCCATTGGTTGTAGAGATTTGCCTGATCAAGGTTAGGCAGCAGCATGGTGCCGTAAACACCCGCCTTGGGGTTGCTGGGGTTTGAGGAGTCGACAAACCACGAAAATGGAAAGCAGTTATGTGTGTCGTGGTAATTATGAAATGCCAGCCCAAGCTGTTTCAGGTTGTTTTTGCAGGTAGAGCGGCGGGCTGCTTCCCTGGCCTGTTGCACTGCGGGTAGCAGCAGAGCAATTAAAATAGCAATGATGGCGATGACCACAAGTAGTTCGATAAGAGTGAAGCCCTTTTTGAGGCGCGAGTTCAGTTTCATCTTCTCTCTCCTTTGACACATCGGAATAAGTTGGCTGAGATGGGGATAATTAGCGTAAGAATACTTCTCCGTTTGACAGGTAAAGCGAATTAACTCCTCAATTAGAGTCCCGAATTATTAGCAAGAATTTGCTGTTATGAAATTTATAAACTATCAGCCATTCAGGCTGCAGGTTCTCTTCACTCAGGGCGTTTTTGAGATGAATGGGTAACGACTGAGTTATTATCAAGATACCCAGACAGATTTTCGGAATCCATAGCATTGTGTATTAAATAGGTAAAAATACCAATTTTAAATTTAGAATAAGATGACATGAAAAACGTTGATTTTAACGTGTTTTTTCAGTTGGTGGGCTGCAGGGGCTTATTGGAATGCAGTCAAAGGCCAGCGTATTCCGCCAGGAGAGCGATTCCAGGCTGGCTGGTTCTGGCATGCCGAAGCGGTTCAAATCGCCTGGCTTGTGTAATAATTACAAGTCGGGTGATGTGGATCTGTTTTTTTGAATTTCCTGGGTTGACCTGAATCGAAGAATTACGAGAATGCTCCCCACTTTAAGACATTGCAGAATCTGAATAAATCCATTTCACATACCTTTGCCTGTTCGGGCTTCCCGGATTTATTTACCACGCTATCACGTCACTGAAGTTTCCTGTCGTCATCAATTCTTTAACCTAATGGTTTTCCTGGAATGCATGGTTCTTACCTCACATCCATGTCATCTTCTTCATCAATCAGCTTGTCACCCGGGACAATTGCCGTCAGTATCCGATCACTGATTCCCTCAGCAAGCTTTGTTGATTGCGCTGATATTTTTGTGACTTCGATACACTCAGACAGTCGCTGTTGTCAGCCAGGTGATCTGTTTGCCGTCGTGAACGGTACAAAAGAATGTGCGGAACGATATGTTCCCGATGCGATTCAAAAAGGTGCGAAAGCAATTTTAACAGAACGCCCATTGACCGGGCTGCAGGTACCGCAATGTATTGTTCCGGATGTGCGTAAGGTATATGCCCTGCTCTGTTCTGAGTTAGCGGGGCGTCCTGCACGACAACTGGAAACAGTGGGAGTCACGGGAACCAATGGCAAAACCACTGTCAGCTGGCTGATACGATCTATCCTGCAGAACTCCGGCAGGAGAACGGGACTCTCCGGTACGGTCGAATATCACGACAGTATCACCTCCCGCTCTGCTTCGCTCACTACGCCAGATGCAAATGAGCTCTCTCAATTGCTGGCTGAAATGGTCTGCAGAAAAGCCACACATGCGGTGATGGAAGTTTCCAGTCACGCGCTGGATCAGAGTCGACTGGCTGGAACCGACCTGCAGGTGGGGGTGATCACGAACGTGACGCAAGATCACTTTGACTACCATCAGAATTTTGAAAACTATGCAGCCTGTAAAGCCCGTTTGATTCAGCACGTAAAACAGAATGGTACCGTGATCCTGAACTGGGATGATCCAACATGTCGTGCATTTGCAGACAAGGTGAAGGCATCCCAGACACTTTTAACCTATGCCATTGATGGCCAGGCGGATGTGCTTGCTCAAAATCGACAGGAATCAACGGCAGGTGCGGAGTTCGAACTTCTGTATAACGGAGATTCTGTCCCGGTGCGGACTTCATTGATCGGCACGCATAATATTTCCAACTGTCTGGCGGCTGCCGCTGCCTGTCTCAGCCTGGGAGTCTCATTATCTGAGATTGCTGTGGGAATCGAAAAACTGGCAGCGGTGCCTGGCAGAATGGAACGAGTGGCCTGTGGGCAGTCTTTTACAATTCTGATAGATTATGCTCACACTGATGATGCATTGATCCATGTCATTCGTTCTGCGAAACGGCTCTGTTCTGAGCGTGTGTTTTGTGTGTTTGGTGCCGGCGGAGATCGGGATACAGCAAAACGCAGTCTGCTGGGGCTGGCTGGATGTGAAGCAGATCGGGTCATTATTACCAGTGACAATCCCCGCAGTGAAGATCCGGCACAAATTATCAGAGCGATTGCCGAGGGATGCCGGATCAGAGGCATTTCCCCAGAGCAGATTATTGATCGACGGGAAGCCATTCATCATGCTTTGGCTGAAGCCCGTGCTGGTGATCTGGTACTCATCGCCGGCAAAGGGCATGAAAACGAACAGATTATCGGCGATCAGATCATTCCTTTCAGTGATCGACTGGTTGTGGAGAATTTCTTCCGTAATCGAAATCAACGTATCGACAACTCACAGAAGGTTCCGGCTTAACTGAGTCGTTGTCTTCAGAAATCATTTTCAGTAATAGGAAAAATAGAGCAGTCTAATGGATCGTATCTCAATCAACAAAATCAGCCAGGTGATTCAGAGGGGGGCAACAAACCCGCTTCAGGAACTGGCTGAGGTTGCCGGGATTTCGATTGATTCGCGCACCACTCAAGCGGGTGATCTGTTCTTTGCCATACAGGGGCAACGGTTAGATGGACATCAGTTTGTCAGCCAGGCTTTGTCGCGAGGGGCAGCAGCCTGCGTTGTGAAACGAGGGGCCGTTACTGATTCTAGTTCTCAGGTACTGCTTGAGGTCGAAGATGTTAATCAGGCTCTAATGCAGTTCGCTGGCTGGTATCGGGAGCAGCAGGCGGCGCAGGTAATCGGTGTCACAGGCAGTGTCGGAAAAACAACAACCCGGTCGATGATTTATACCGCATTATCGTCCTGCCTGTCAGGGATTCAAAGCCCTGCAAATTTCAATAACGAATTCGGCGTGCCTTTAAGTATCGCCGGGATGGAATCATCTCATCAGTTTGCGGTTCTGGAACTGGCCGCATCGCATGTGGGAGAAATTCGAGAATTGGCTGAGGTTGTTCGACCTCAGGTCGGGGTGATTACAGGCATTGGTCACTCTCATCTGGAGCATTTTGGGACTCTGCAACAGACTGCGGAAACAAAAGGAGCATTGTTCGAACAGTTGCCGACGTCAGGGCTGGCTGTGATCTGTGGTGATGACCCGTTTGCAGACTTTCTGACATCTCGAACCACCGCCAGAATTGTGCGGGTGGGGCTGGGAGAAAACAATGATTTACAGGCGGTCTCAATAGAGCAGGATCAGCAGGGAATTTCATTTCGGGTGAATGATCAGCAGTATCTGATACCGGTTGTGGGGCAACATTTCGTCAATGCTGCTTTGGCGGCGATCGCTGTGTCCCGGGAGTTGGGGATCTCTGAATACGATGTTTCGGAGAGTCTGCGGAACTATTCCACTGTTCCGGGACGCTGTCATCAAATGCAGATTGGCGAGTGGGCTGTGATTGATGATACCTATAATGCCAGTCCTGATTCCATGCGAGCGGCATGCCAGGTGTTACGCGACTTTGCCGGTACAGGTAAACGGATTATGGTGATGGGGGACATGCTGGAACTGGGGCCGGAAACAAAACGCTATCATCGGGAGATGGGGGCGCTGGTTACGGAATCTGGTGTTAATCATCTATTTATCTGTGGAAAGCTGGCTGAGTCCGTGTCGCAGGGGGCCCGGTCTGCCGGGATGTCTCAAAATCAAATTACTATTGCTGCTGATGTGGAACTGCTGGCTCAAGATGTGATTGATCATCTTGAGCCGGGAGACGTTGTGTTAGTGAAAGGGTCTCGCGGGATGCGGATGGAGCGTCTGCTGCAGCATCTCCAACAGACTGTTTCAGTCAGGGAAACAACAGGAGCGAAGAAAATATCATGTGTCTAAAGTTGTGATTTCACCATATGCTTCGGGTTTGCGGGAATCCAGAGCGCGTCCGTTTCGGCGGACAAACCAGCGTCGGAAATTGTGATTACTTGGGTCGATCACTCCACTGCTGTATTATGGTGAAATCATTTCCGGGCGTCGGGATTGGGGTCTCGGCGCCCGGACCTCTCTATTGTCGTTTTGAAAGAGAGTCCGGAGTTCTCTCAAAGGCTCTAATTCAATGTAGCTTCGCAGGAAAACTGATCTGGTTCAGATTGTTAGTGTCGAGTAAATTACTGCATGATTATCTGGCTGGTGAAGACATTTTCTCCTCTCCTGGAGCAACTTGAAGTACTTTCAACTGGTGACTCCCGCGTGTTTCTGACCGCGCGGATGGCATTGGCCAGTCTGTCCTCCTTCCTGATCGCGATTCTGCTGGGACCGCTGGCAATCCGTTGGCTGGAGAAACGCTTTCGTGAGCGGGTCGACAGTGATTCCGAGAAACTGAATGAAATTCACGCCTCCAAGAATGCGACTCCCACGATGGGAGGCATCTTTATTGTGGGTTCCATTCTGATCTCCGGTCTGCTCTGGGCTGATCTCTCTAATCGTTATGTCCAGTTGGGCTTACTGACTGCTGCCGGCTTTGCGCTACTGGGCGCCTATGACGACTGGATCAAGCTCAGTACCACCCGGAACGGATTAAAGCCCCGGCAGAAACTTGTCATTCAACTGATTCTTTCGGCTGTGATTGGCACCGCTTTGTATTTCAATCATAACAGCGTGCCTGCCGGGCTGGATTTGATCATGCCTGTGACCCGCATGGTCTGTTACCTGGGTGTGTTTTTCATTCCCTGGTCAATGTTTGTGATGACGGGCAGTTCGAATGCGGTAAATTTGACAGATGGTCTGGATGGTCTGGCCAGTGGTTGTATGGTGTTTGCCGGTTCTGCCTTCGCCGGATTGACCTATCTGGCGGGACATAAAGTGATGGCGGAATATCTGCAGGTGCCCTTCATCCCGGGGGCGGGTGAGTTGAGTATTCTGCTGGGAGCCACCGTCGGTGCAGTGCTGGGTTTTTTATGGTTCAACTGTTATCCCGCCCAGGTTTTTATGGGGGATACGGGCTCGTTGCCTCTGGGGGCGCTGCTTGGGTTTTCCGCGCTGGTGATTCGCCAGGAAGCTTTGCTGGTGATTGCCGGTGGTGTCTTCGTGGCAGAAACTTTAAGTGTGATCATTCAGGTGTTCTGGTATCGTCGAACCGGGGTGCGTGTGCTTGCCTGCAGTCCGCTGCATAATCATTTTCTGTTTAAAGGGGAGCATGAGATGAAGATTGTGGTCCGCTTCTGGATCTGCTCTGCATTACTGGCCATCATCGCGATCTCCAGCCTGAAGATTGCGACGTGAGTTTCTGGGTTACAGGCGGTTTGCCGGTCATGCCGTTTCTGTGGATCAACTGAAAGAGTTGAGCTGGGAAAAGGCCTGTTAGCGCGGTTTTGTCAGCTGGTTCGTATCATCACTGATTGTTTCTAAATCGTGATTTCTCAAAGGACTTACCGTTCAGGGCATATTGTTTTTGAAGTCGATTTCATTGATATGTATTCTTCATTATCAATGAGAGATTTCCGATGAAGTCATCACTGCCAATTGATTCTCGGTCGGAGCATGATCGCAGCCTGTTCATTTCGATGGCCTGCGCGCTGCTGGGGATCGGCGTGTTGATGGTGCACAGCGCCAGCATCACCTCCTGGCCGACGGAATTCGAGCAGGTTTATTTATCAAAGCACCTGATCTTTCTGGCGATTGCGGCCTGTGTGGCATCGACTGCTTCGTATCTCCCGGCCCGGTTCTGGTATGACCGTGCACCCCTGCTTTTCTGGGGAACCGTTGTATTACTGATTCTGGTGTTGATTCCGGGAATCGGTACGCGGGTGAATGGCGCCCAGCGCTGGTTGCGGTTTGGTTCCGTTTCCCTGCAGCCCTCTGAACTGGCAAAAATTGCACTCCCTCTGCTGACAGTACGGTTGATGGTACAGCGTCGCAGTTCGGTCAAACACTGGTTCAAGGGAACGGTCCCCCTATTGATTCCGCTGGCGATTATTATTCCCCTGGTGATCAAGCAACCCGATTTGGGGACAACCCTGTTTCTGGCAGGGGCTGTCATGATTGCCCTGTTTCTGGGCGGGTGGCCGATCCGAAACTTTATCGTCGGTCTGCTGTGTGCCTTGCCTGCGGTGGGGATGCTGGTTGCTTTACGTCCTTATCAGTTGAAACGGATCAGCGGGTTTCTGGATACCTGGACCAACTGGGAATCGGCTCCCTATCAATTAAAACAGTCACTGATGGCATTAGGGACTGGTGGTATTTCCGGATCCGGGCTGGGAAAAGGGGCGCAAAAATTAAGCTTTCTCCCGGAAGCGAACACCGATTTTGTGTTTTCCGTCGCCGGCGAAGAGCTGGGGTTGATCGGTACTCTTGCCATTGTCGGGTTATGGCTGGGACTGTTTCTGGCAGGATTGAACATCATTCGTTCCCAGAAACAGAATTCCTATGCCTATGTGGTCAGCCTGACATTACTACTGCAACTGGTATTTCAGGCCATTCTCAATGTGGCTGTTGTGACTGCCATGGTACCGCCCAAAGGGATTTCGCATCCCTTAATCAGTTATGGCGGTACAAATCTGATGGTGAGCCTGCTTTCACTGGGAATTATCATCAGCCTGACACGCTCAGCGGCCGATGAGGATCTCGTGATTGATCCGGAGCTTGATCAGCATGATGAGTCGCTCTTGAATGAAGCGGTCGCTCTGGCTGAGGAAAAGACACCGTTAGAGGTGGATTCTTCCGAAGAGTGCGAAGATGAAGAGTGCGAAGATGAAGAGTGCGAAGATGAAGAGTGCGAAGATGAAGAGTGCGAAGATGAAGAGTGCGAAGACGAAGAGTACGAGGATGAAGAGGATCTCGAATCAGAAAAACAGGCTTAGCTGGGATTTTGGGAACGATGTTCCTATGCTGGTAGGACTTGTATTCGTTTGATTCGTCTACTCCAGGCAGGTAGCTCTCTTTCACAATGTCCCATTCAATTCTCGACGGCAACACGATTGTATTCGCAGGTGGTGGCACTGGTGGCCATTTACTTCCGGGTATGGCAGTCGCGGCAGAACTGGTTTCGCGCGGGGACTGTAAAATCAGTTTTGTGGGGACAAATCGATCTATCGAAAAACAGATCATTGCCCGGTCGGGATACGAGCATATCGATCTGCCTACCTATCCATTGAAAGCGATGTTTCGTAACCCGATCCGATTTTTCCTGAATAATTTTCGGGCATACTGGAAAGGACGGACTCATCTCAGGGAGTCTAAGCCGGCACTGGTGATTGGCCTGGGAGGTATGGCGAGTGTGCCTGTGATTGTGGAAGCTTCGCTCTTAAAGCTGCCCATCGTGTTGCTGGAACAGAATATTGTCTGTGGCAAAGCCAATCACTTTCTACTTGGTCGGGCCGATGTGATCTGCAGTTCCTTTCCTGATACGATCTGGAACAGTTCCCAGGTCGAAAAAAATCAAAAGCCACGTGTCGTGGTGACAGGTAACCCCGTGCGGACGGAGATCAGACAGCTGGCTGAAATGGGGCAGAAGTCGACTTCTTGCAGTGAGGGTGACGAATTTGTGATTCTGGTGCTGGGAGGCAGTCAGGGGGCCGTCTCGGTGAATTCTGCTGTGACAGAAATGCTGGAACGGTCTGTGGATCAGCTACCGAAAACGATTCGGGTCGTACATCAGGCAGGCGAAAAAGACTTCACACGTATGGAAAAAACTTATGAACGGCTCCTGGGTTCTATTCCCGGTCTGAAAGTCACAGTTCAACCCTTTTTCGAGGAGTTATCGGAATGGTACGCACGCGCCCACCTTGTGATTTCCCGGTCGGGGGCGACGACGCTCGCCGAACTGGCCTGTGTGGGGTGCCCTACAATTTTAATTCCCTATCCGGGCTCGGTGAATGATCATCAGCTACTGAATGCCCGGTATTTTGCACAGCATGGTGCTGCTGCGATTGTCGAGCAGAGCCCCGACGCCAGGCAAACGGCAAGCCTGTTGAAGGAAGCGGTTTTCAAGTTGATCTTTGATGAAGCGCAGCGAATTCAAATGGCGACCAGTATGCGACGGCTGGCCTTTCCTCACGCGGCCAGTCTGGTTGCTGATGAAATCGTGGCTTTGATTCAAGGTTGAGTCAGATTGGCATGTGTACGTGTGGTTACTGTTGATTTCCGTCGAAATGCGAATTGCCGGTGCAGATGATGGGGATGTGCCTTTTTTCCGGCTGCTTTTTCTGGTTTTAACGAAACCTCAAAGTCTGATGATTCACGAACAAGGGCCGATTTGTTACCTTTTCTCATTCTCTGATTCACTGACAATGCAGGTTTCGATTTGTCAGCCGTGGTCGAATGATCCGACTGACGGTCAGTGAGATCAGTACCTTGTTCATTCATTTGCAGAGAAACGGAGAGAAGAAGTGTCGCTCATTGTCCAGAAGTTTGGTGGAACGAGTGTAGCAGATACCAGCAAGATCGTCGCAGCTGCCCGTCGGGCAACTGAAACGCAGCAGGCAGGACATCAGGTAGTGATGGTCGTCAGTGCGCGAGGCAAAAAAACAGACGAACTGGTCGGGCTGGCTGCTGAAATTACGGACCATCCTACTCCGCGCGAGATGGACATGCTGCTGTCGACGGGCGAACAGGAATCAGTGGCCTTGATGGCGATGGCATTGCATAAGCTGGGAGTGGAAGCGATCAGTCTGACAGGGTCTCAGATCGGGGTCGTGACCGATTCTTCTCATACCAAAGCCCGGATTATTTCGATTTCCACCGAGCGGATGCGGTCTGCTTTGAATGAAGGCAAAATTGTGATCGCCGCCGGATTTCAGGGGCGGGATAAGGATTGGAATATCACAACGCTGGGACGTGGAGGGAGTGATACGACGGCGACCGCGCTGGCTGCCGTACTGGAGGCAGACATGTGTGAAATTTATACCGATGTGGAAGGTGTATTTACTACCGATCCCCGTATTGTCCCGGAAGCACACAAAATTGACAGTATCTCTTACGATGAAATGCTCGAACTGGCGAGCCTGGGGGCGGGCGTCATGCATTCCCGGTCCATTGAATTTGCGAAAAAGTACAAGGTCCCTTTGAAAGTACGTCCTTCTTTTTCCGATGGAGAGGGAACTCTGATTGCAGTGCAACCTCTGGATGATGCCCCTGTCGTTACCGGTGTCGCTTTTGTACGCGATGAAGTGCGTGTGAGTCTGACTGATATCCCTGACGAACCGGGGATCATGGGGAGTATTTTCGCGCGGATGGCCGAACGAAAAATCTGCCTGGACATGATCGTGCAGGATGTGGGAACAGCGGGCCTGGCACGCGTTTCCTTTACTGTTCCCCAGTCTGATCTGGCAGAAACATTGACGGCTGCTACCGAAGCTATCGACGCAATCGGGGCCGGAAAAATCCAACATGGAACGAATCTATCCAAGGTTTCGATCGTGGGCTGCGGAATGCGGAACCATTACGGAGTGGCCAGTCGTATGTTTGCCATTCTGGCTGAAGCGGATATCAATGTGGGCATGATTACGACGAGTGAGATTAAGCTGACTGTGCTTGTGAACCGCGATCAGTGTGAAAAAGCAGTCCAGGTGATTCATAATGGCTTCGAACTGAATCAGCTCTCCAGTTATTCGTTTGCGACCAATGAGATGCTGGCAGACGGTCAGCAGACAGGCGAGTCTGCTCAGAAACTGACCTCGCTGGAGCAGGATATTATTAATCAGCTGTCTCATATGGAAGACATTGTGGTCAGCGAAGTATTGCTGGATCAGAGCCAGTCCCGCGTTACGGTCAGAAATCTCCCTGACAACCCCGGCATCTGTTCGCGACTGTTCTCGGTTGTTGCCGAAGGTGGGGTCTCGGTCGACATGATTGTTCAGAACATGGGAGAAGACGAGCAGGCGCATCTGTCATTCACGGTGCCGCGGACTTCTCTGGAAAAAAGCCTGGAACTGGTGACACCCCTGTTGAAAGAATGGGGCGAAGCCGAGCTGAGTCACGAAGCGGAAATCGCCAAGCTGTCCGTCGTCGGGATTGGTTTACGCAGCCATACGGGAGTGGGACAGTCCATGTTTAGTACCCTGGCCGATCTGGACATTAACATTCAGATGATCAACACCAGCGAAACCCGTATCAGTGCCGTCGTGGAGCATGAACAGGGAGAAGCGGCTTACCGGGGACTCTTGCAGAAATTCCACCTGGGATAAAGCAACTCATGCTTCCTCAGTGAGTGCAGACTCCAGGATCTGAGGAAGCTGTGCAGAGAATCTGCTGCGCGGCATCACTTCAGTGCAGCCTGCCGCCCGCGCTGCTGCGAGTTTTTCGACATCGACATGCGGACCAAAGGCGATACTGATCAGTCCGGGATGCTCCTGGTGGATGGTTGTCAGCTGTTCCCAGTTTAATGAGGGCTGGTTGAGGTCAACCAACAGAACCTGGCGGAGTGAGTCATCCACTTGCGCCAGTGCCTGTCGCGTGCTGAGAACCGTACAGAAGGAGTACTCCAACTGTCTGGCGGCTCCGGTAATCTGACTCGAAAACATGATGTCCGAGCAGAGGACGAGTACCTGGGGAGCTGGGTTGGTCATATTGGATTACCGGGAATTTTTAGATTATGGAACGATGGAAATGCACGTGCTGCCATTCCCCATCCTGTTTCTGCCAGATGCGGGTTTCTTCACAGGCGGCACTGGAATCATGGCCATGTTCATCGATTGCCTGCACGACGCGGACATAAGTGATGAGGGCAACTTCTCCCATAATGGAGACCATGGGGGAAGTGATTGTTGACTGTCGAGGTCTGCCTGTGGGATTCATGTTAAAGTAAAAGCGATGGAAATCCATCCCCGAAATCAGATGGCCTCTGGCTTCGGGTTCAAAGGCGGTCAGTTCTTCGTCACAGAGACTGGTATAGGTATTCCAGTCTTTATGGTCGATCGAATCAAGCAGTTGCTTACTGAGTTTTAACAACTCTTGTACGTCGTTATCAGACATGATTGAGTCTTTCAGGAATGGATCAAGGTAATTCAGTTCTGATCCATTTTATCCGTTAGTTCAATCTCTGGAAATTGTATGGTCTTTTTATTTTCTGAAGTTTTCTGATCTGGCACATACTCATCGATTGTTGCCGTTTCGCTTGATTTCGTCTGATTCTCCGGCAACGGAATGTCCAGTGATTGAATATCATCGGAGACTGCAGTCAGGGTATTCTCCGGTAAAATCCCCTCCAGGGTTTTGAGGTTGATTGTCGAGCCGACATCGACGAACTGCTGTGGATCGTAGTCGACACGAAAATTAACGTCTGCAATCGACAGCAGGCAGCCTGGGATTAGCTTGGTATCCCGTTTTGGAGTCAGTTTCTGGCCATCAATGAAGGTGCCATTGGAACTACCCAGATCATGAACGAGAGCCACTGACCCCGTCAGGACTATTTTGCAGTGATGGCGGCTGACCAGATCCGATTTCAGCTTGATATCGCAGTCGGAAGCTCTGCCGATCAAAGTCGTTTTTGTGAGAGTCATGATTTTAGTTTTGGATGACGTATTTTGCACACTCAAACGAATTTTCATGTCTCTACCACACACATAAGAAATCCCGCCGAAGTAAGGCTCCGGCGGGAGATTTGTTGATCATTCAAGAAATTATAGGTCACCTGCTGACGCAAGTCTATGCGGCTGCAGAGTCATCCTTCGAGAAAAGTTGTTCAGTACCCTGAATGATTTCCGGAGTGACTACATATTTCTTGCCGGCTTCCTGTTCGGGAAGTTCGTACATGATATCAAACATGGCCTGTTCGATGACACTGCGTAACCCACGCGCTCCCGTATTTTTCTTCTGAGCGATACGGGCGATTTCGTGCAGGGCACCATCTGTGAATTCGAGTTCGGCTTTTTCCATTTCGAAGAACTTCTGAAACTGTCTGACCAGAGAATTCTTAGGTTCGGTCAGAACACGTACCAAGTCTCCCTCGCCGAGCTGGGAGAGGGAAGAGAGTACGGGCAGTCGTCCCAGGAGTTCCGGAATCAGACCAAATTCCAGCACGTCATCGACAGATGCCTGTGCCAGCAGGTCATTTTTAGACCGTTCCTGTACCTTCTGCTGCTGGTTATTCTGTCCGAAACCGATCGTTTTTCGTCCCAGTCGTTTTCCGACAATATCTTCCAGTCCCACAAAGGTACCGCCACAGATAAAGAGGATGTTACTGGTATCGAGTTGAATATACTGCTGTTCGGGATGTTTGCGGCCACCTTGCGGAGGCACATTGGCAACGGTCCCTTCCAGCATTTTCAGCAAGGCCTGCTGAACGCCTTCACCGGAAACATCCCGGGTAATGGATACGTTCTGGCTGGTTTTGCCAATCTTGTCAATTTCGTCGATGAATAAGATGCCGCGTTGGGCTGCTTCGACATCGAAATCGGCTGCATGTAACAGTTTGAGCAACAGGTTTTCCACGTCTTCACCCACATAACCGGCTTCGGTTAACGTGGTGGCATCCCCGATGGCAAAAGGAACCTGCAGGTAGCGGGCCAGGCTTTTTGCCAGTAATGTCTTACCAGATCCGGTAGGACCAATCAGCATGATGTTGGATTTATCGAGTTCAACGTCCGAGCCTTCTTCTTCCGAGTGCATCAGGCGTTTGTAGTGATTGTGCACAGCTACCGCCATGACTTTCTTGGCTCGTTCCTGGCCAATCACATACTCATTCAGATGAGTCACAATTTCCCGCGGGGTGGGAACATTTTTAAACAGTTTTTTGGTGGTTCCTCTGCGTCGATGCTCCTGATCCAGAATGGATTGACAAACTTCAATACATTCTCCACAGATATACGCGTTGTCGGGTCCCTCTACCAGGGGCCCCACTTCACGATAGCTTTTTCTACAAAAAGAACAGTTCGCGTTTTTCTTCCCAGAAGAATTACGTTTTCCAGAGGTGATATCTCGTCCGGTGGGCATAGCTTCCCTTCAACGGTGTCAACTAAATTATTGCGATCAACGTCCAGTGAGTTTTGATTCTGCCTCCGTGCAAATCACTCGATAGGTAAAAATAACTTTTGAAATGGATCCCTGATAAGAATCGATATTGTAAGAATCGATTTTGATAACCCAGAGGCAGTTATCGGATAAATATGTGATCTATTTCTTTTTGCATTAAGAAGAACCGCTGACAATTATACCTGATCAGACTGATTGTTAATTTCAGTCTGATTTGCATCTGTGTCAATGGCGTCCTTTTCCAGGCCCTGTTTGGCTGGAGCAACGAGTCGCTTTTTGATGGATCGGAATTCGTCGTCGGTAAGGTCACCTTCTCGCTGCATTTCTGCGAATTGCATAAGTAATTCACGGGCATCCACATGACGATCCTCATTTTCCCGAAAACGTCCTACGACCCATACGATCAACCAAATCAAAAAACTGACAACAAAGACCGCCAGGATCCATTCAACGACATGATCCCCCAGAAGTTCCTTGAACAGCTTTTGCTTATCGGCTTGTTTTCCCAGAGTTAAAAAATTCAAAATCACTGTAAATCAGGCAGAGAGCAAAGTCATCCTGCCTTTCCTAAATACTAACTGCAATGTGCCATGCAGGATCAATGGCCTGAAACTCCAGACCTCCTGCTTTAAGGGACGGACTGTCGTTTATTATTAGGGACAAGTCTGAACGAGGCAAGCCTTCTCGAGTCTCAGGTCAGTATCAGTATATGCGAGAACAAGCATTTCACGCGCCAAAAATGGTCAATTTACGACAAGAAACAGAAATAGGATTGCTGGGAATACGGGAGTGTCTGATGACTGATTTGCAGTTCTTTGACAAAATCCCCTGCTTTTTCAGTGCAAATCGTGTGGTTGAACCAGGGGTAGGCAAATCAGTCAGATTTTCCCAGCCCGGATAGGGATTCAGCCCGGTTTTCTGTCAGTCACCGAGGAATTCAGGCTGAAACGTAAGAATTACATTGTCGAACTTACCGTAAGTATAATGTGAATTCTGATTTGACTGATTTCAATTCTCTTGGGAGAATAGAATTCTGACCGTTATTTAATCGGAATGGAATCAGAGGGCAAGCTGCCTGCGATGTCAGCGTACCGCTTGCATTGCATCCTGAACGGTTCACTTTTATGATCGACTTTTTAAATCAGTCATCAATTGCAATTTCAGACTCGGCTGACGGTACGTCAAGCTGGTGTATTTATACAGATCGATAGAATTTGAGGATTTTGAATGGACTTTGAGAAACGTCTTCAGCATGCCATAAATAAAGGGCGTGCCGCCAAAGATGAAGAATTACGGCAGGAAGTCGGTAAAAAAATGTCTGAGGAGGAGTTTCGGAATCTTCATTTGAAATATCGCCTGGAACTGACAGATCACATCGACAGCTGCCTGAAAAAACTGGCAGATCATTTCCCCGGATTTCAGTTTAATACCCTGATGGGGGAAGAGGGCTGGGGTTCGAAAATTACGCGTGATGATGTCAGCCTGAATTCCGGGAAGCAGGCACGGACACTCTATAGCCGCCTGGAAATGATCGTCCGACCTTTTACGGAAACTCATATCGTCGAACTGGTAGCCAAGGCCACGATTCGAAACAAGGAGATCTACAA
Organism: Gimesia sp.; assembly: GCF_048262075.1. Classification (GTDB taxonomy): domain Bacteria; phylum Planctomycetota; class Planctomycetia; order Planctomycetales; family Planctomycetaceae; genus Gimesia. The sequence continues at coordinate 445,294 of NZ_JBLXFK010000002.1, read as the reverse complement.
TCGATCTCATTATCAGTTTATCGCGGAAGCTGATATGCAGTCTTTTCAGGAAGTGATGGACCTCTGGATCCTGGAATTTGCCGAGCAGTTTTCATTTCAAGGCTGATCAATACTTTCCCCTTTAGAATCCCCCCTAGTTAAGGTAAACAGCAGATGAGTCGTCATTCGGATTTAACGCAGGTTCTTGATCGTGGTGCTGTTGCTATCATTCGTGCCCCGTCGGGAGAGTTACTGGTTGATGTCTCGAAAGCGATTTATGCAGGCGGACTGGATGTGATCGAAGTCACGTTTACCGTGCCTGGTGTACTCGACATTCTGACCCAGGTAAAACGGGAGCTGGGGGATAAGATTCTGTTAGGAGCTGGGACCGTTCTGGATACGGAAACTGCGAGAGCGGCAATTCTTGCCGGTGCAGAATTCATTGTGACTCCCACAGTGAATACGGATGTCATTGAATTGTGCAACCGGTATGACAAACTGATCATGACGGGGGCCTTTACTCCGACAGAAGTATTAACGGCCTGGGAAGCTGGTGCGGATATTATCAAAGTCTTTCCTGCCTTTGTTGGAGGTCCCGCCTATCTGAAAGCGCTACACGGTCCCCTGCCCCAGATTCCTCTGATGCCGACCGGTGGTGTAGATCTGGAAACCCTGCCCGCTTATCTGAAAGCGGGCGCCTGTGCTGTGGGACTGGGAAGTTCACTGGTCACAAAGCAAATGGTTGAATCAGGTGATCTGGAAGGTATTCAGAAGTTGACCGCTGAGTATATGGGTAAGATTGCCGATCTGCGCAAAGGGTAAATGTCGCATCTTTTGCCGAGGGCTTTCTCTTCACAACAGGAAGAATTTCTCACGTTTTCTCCTGTTGCGCTTCTGTTTTAACCCGAAAGATCGTCTCAAGTCATACGAACTGAATTGACGATATGGCTAGATAGTCAATCTTCGGTTTACCAGTGCGCGTATTCCCTTGTGTTGCGTCTCATACAATTTGACTTCGCTTCAATTTGTTGTGAGATGCTGCAGGAATCTTAATACATGCTTTGTGCCCGATGAATTGACTGTTAGTTAAATTCACACCATCTCAGGAGGGACTCCAGGCCGGGATCACGAGAGAAAGTGTTCTACAGGCAGGGAGGTGCATTGGCATGAGACTATTTACATTACTGGTAGTCAGTTGCTTGTTTGGGGGCTTTCAATCGAACTCCGCCTCGGCTGCTGCTCCTTCGGCTCCCGTATATACCAGTAAAACCCAGTTTCGCATTCCCTACCATTACGATCAGGCTGAAATTGATCGACTTGGTGCGCGGGAGATCAGGCTTTATGTTTCTACCGACCGTGGTGTGACCTGGAATCATCAGCAGTCCGTTTCTCCATCGACTCGCAAATTTCCCTTTGAAGCAACTCGGGATGGAGAATACTGGTTCTCTGTTCGGACTCTGGATTCCCAAAACCAGCTGCATCCTTCCGGACGGGTATTTGAGCCCGGCTTACGGGTCGTGATTGATACGACGCCTCCGAAACTGGATCTGGATCTGCGGCAGATTTCCCCAGGCAAAATTCAACTGATCTGGAATGCAGAAGATCAGAATCTGGATCCGACCAAACTGGTTCTGGAATATGCTCAGAATGGGAGCCAGAACTGGCAGCGTGTGATTGTTGCTCCCCACGGGAAAGGTCAGACAACCTGGTCAATTTCGCAAGGGGGCGTGGTTGCTGTGCGGGGCGTGATTAAAGACCGGGCTGATAATACAGGCAGCAGCCAGAAACAACTGCGGGTCGTTGCCGCCGCCAGTCGCACGGTTCCCAAACCCAAACAGGATCTTCCCGACTTTAATCAGCCCATTGCTCAGGGAACGCTGCCTGACAACAATTTAACCCAAACCACGCCGGGGACTATGGCACCTTTCTCTGGTGACAATACAACTTCCCCAGCCGCACAACCCCACAGTTTTGACTCACAGACACCGCTCGCAAATCGCCAGTTGCCCAGTGTCTTCCCGCAACAAAAGCGATTTGAACAGGACCAGCCGGGAATGCCATCCGGTCAGGGGCAGGTCAAGAATCAGTTTGTTGCCGATGATCCGGAGAAACGCCCGAATTACGCTAAAAACCGTTATCCAGAGACATCCACACAAAACTGGGCTACTGAACGCAAGCAGGTATTGAATGGGAGTCAATTCCAGATTGGGTTCGAAGTTGATGAAGTCGGTCCTTCAGGTATTGGGGCCGTTGAACTCTATATCACTGAGGACAATGGACAGAAGTGGTACAAATACGGGGAAGACCCGGACAAAAAGAGTCCCTTCCATGTCGAAGTGCCCCATGATGGTATTTATGGATTTTCCTTACGGGTCCGAAGTGGTGTCGGCCTGGCTGATGCATTGCCTAAGACCGGTGAGAAGCCTGATGTGGTCATTGTGGTAGACCGGACGGCACCTGCGCTTAAACTAAATCCCGTTGTTCAGGGACTGGGTGGAGAAGCGAATAAGGTGACAATCTCCTGGGCCATGAGTGATCAGAATCCGGCTGAGAAACCGATTGCCATCAATTTCTCAACGCAACCGGGGGGGCCCTGGGAGCCCATCGTGGGCTGGCAGGAAGATGGGGGACGGTTTACCTGGTCTGTACGACCAGGCAATCCCTCGAAGTTTTATCTCCAGGTGATTGCCCGTGATGCCGCAGGCAATGTTTCACAGGAGGTCACACCAGAGCCGATCATCCTGGATTTGACCAAGCCATCCGGGCGAATCGTTGACGTGGAAGTGTTGAGCAAGGCTGCTCCCTATTAAGTCTGCTCTGACAGATTTGCTGCCGACAGTCGGTTCAGGCCTGTTCTGATTTTTCTTCCGTCTTGGGTTCAGAGCTGGGGACTTCAAACTTGGGAGCCGTGAATTCATCAGATCGTTCTGAGGGTGTGGGACGCGGTGTTTCAGGCTGTGAATGTGAGTAGGATGCCTGGTTCACTTCGTCTTCGATGCCACTGACGCCTTTTTTGAATTCGACAATGCCTTTACCAAGGCTGCGTGCGACTTCCGGTAAACGCTTACCAAACAGCAGCAGAGCGATGATGCCGACGATGATCATTTCATAGCCGCCGGGCATTCCCAGAAAAGCAGGGACAGGTGTGATGTGTGTGATTGTCTGAAACATTTTCTTACCTCTTTTTATAACGAAGGTAGTGAGGGGGAAACATCAGTTTGTTCCCCCTGATCCTGGGATCTTGTGATTGAGAGTAAAACGATTCCATCCGATGACGTTTTAGGCAGGTGGGTTATCCTGTTTCGAGTCTTGCGACGGAATCCGGGAAGAATCCTCTTCGTCATCAGCTCCCTCTTGTGAGCCCTTCTTAAATTCGACGATACTTCTACCCAGTGAATTCATCACTCCGGGTAAACGCTTACCAAACAGGAGCAAAATGATTACTAAAATGATGGTAATTTCAATCCAGCCTGGAAAGCCAAACATACTGTGAGTCCCGTTAACTTCTATGAATCAGTCGAGTAGACGATTACATTACAATGGAGTAATCAGGTTCGTTCGGTGAAATGGTAACAGAAGAAGACTTCACCGAAAATGAACACCAGCGTAAATGGGATGTTTCAATCAGGTATGCACTGCCAGGTATGCTCTGCTGGTGTAAAGGAAAAGACCAGTCGGTAGGCTATCATTCCTGTATGATGGTACCTGCGAAAACAGTTCTCGGAGGAGATCCCATGGATGGATATCCACTCGGTTTGCCCGCAGGAGTCGCAGGAGGATTGAGCGGTAAGTAATTAAATCATAACCTCGCAAACGCGGCTGTCAACAGAATTTAACGTCCCAATTCGGGTGAATTCCGATTCTGCCTGGCAATCAAGCCTGTAATAGTGCTTTGTAACGGATTCTCAACCTGCGAGAGCGCCGAAAATTTGAATTCGACTTAAATGCTTACGGCATCAAGGGATGTTTTCTGCAATAACAACAGCATTTCCCGCCATTGGACCTGCCGGGCGAAGGCATTCAGTTCTGGATCTCCCGTGTTTTCACACTCCTGGCAGCAGTCGACAAAGGCATTCAGCAGCCAGCGTTTGTTCTGGACTAATTGTGGTTTCCAGGAGGCGACCTGCGGGATGCTCTCATACTGTTCAAACAGAGGTTCTACTGCAGTCGGCAGCTCATCATGTAACGGGTGATAGCCGACTGCCCTGCTCCAGTACTTGGCATTCGAATAGTCGGGTTCGCGGCGGTGCATGATATGATGCCAGTAGTCGCCTGCTCGATGTCTTCCCTGACTTTGAACGGACTGTGAGTATTCATGGCTTTCGTCAAGATAATCATGCAGGCAGAGTAAGCCGGCTTTGAGTGCAGCCGCATCCGCAGTCGATCCGATCGAGGGCAAGTCTTGCTGGGGGTCGTAACTGCGTAACTGGTCCAATAGCCATTTTCTCTCAGGTCCCGGTGCAGTCGGTGCTAATGCGGGGAGATTGCAGAGTGGAGAACTTTTCAGAGTAAGAGGATTCCTGGTTTTAATCAGTTGAAAGAGAACTTTCTGTTTTGCAAGAAGAATCAATGCCTGCCAGATCAGTTCCGGGGAGTCAGGCAGATTGTTCAGGCTGAGAAAGTCTGTTTTACGAATCAGGATCACCGCATGCGAAAGTGGATTCATCGATAAAGCGGCCGCCAGCGGAGGCAGTGTCTGATATGACTGGATCAGTGGCTCTGCATCGGAGAACGGCAGCAGACAGACGCCTGCCTGCAACTGGCTCAAGTCGAAATCTTGTAACTGGTCGAGATTTGCTTGACTCAACTGAGGGACGTCGATAAAGCCGATGTAATCTTCTGTCGCACTTTCGAAGAGGGAAACCAGTTCTGCACGTGACAGGGAGGCAGGGGAAGTCTGTTCCAGTTGCCCCAGACTGATCGGCATATCGCTGGTTGGACTGTTAAGTTGATCCAGGTGCTGGCTGGGCAGAACTAATTTTATAATCGCAGACATGACAATCTATCTTATGAGAATGAAGTAAAACAGCTTCGCCTGGGTAATCAGGAAGGCTTCGCAATGCCCTTGCTGTGTGATGATATGAGAATTTGCAGAATTATCTGAGTTTCAGGCTAAAATAACGGATTTCCCATGAGACGGAAAGTCACGCTCCCCGCTTGAAACGATTCTATGTTTAATCTGCCTGAACTGGATCTCAGTGAGAGGAATGAGAAATCGGAGCATCCATTTGAGTGACAGGTTTACTGTACGGAATGTGTACAGGAATGGTTTTTAACGCGTGAAATCGGGATGATCTTGAGAAAAATTCGATTATCGGCTGGTTAAAATTAAAAATGTGTGAACAATGGGTAGAGTTTGATCGACCCCGCGCATGGACCGTGTCTTCAGGATTGAGTTCGGAACACGTGCTGGTACTTAGTTTGAGTGATGACAAGGGGACCTGTTTGAAGCTCAGACTCAATGATTCGACTGGTGATAAATTCTCATCACTGGCGGTATTCTTGTATGAACCATATCTTACCTGATTATTATGTAAGTGAGGCAACATGGTTTTATCTTTCCCTGTTGCTCTCTGTTGCGGTCTTTTTCCGATTTGACCGGATACTATCGCTGCGCAATCTGGATCTGGTGCTGTTGCTTTCCATCTCACCGGGATTGCTGTTTTTAAGTGACCGACCGGTACTGGGGAATATCTGGCTGTTCGTCGGCACGGGGTTGTTCGTCATTCGCATGTGTGTCGACTGTTTCTTCCAGAGACGTCCCCGGGGTGAGCAGAATCTCAACAGTTTTGGAATGGCGTTCCTCTGTATCTCGATCTTTGCCTTTTTTATCGTGCGCGTGTTTACGGAAAATCCTGCCCCGGAAACGATCCAGACTGTCAAACAGGCCGACAGACTGCTGAGCATGCAGGATGTGAGCGCGGCTCAACAAAAAATACCCCCCGAGGCTGGTCCCACAGCGCGACTGCTGGCTGCGCCAGTCGTGCCACTCTCAAATGCGGTTGTTCAGGGATCTACTCCCGTGACGAGCGCCAGCCCTCCCCTGGATCATTCCACGCTGGCAGCGCGGATCATGGCGATCCTGGCGCATGCCTTTGTGATCGTGGGGCTGATCATCATGGGGAAAGTTCATTTTGGTGATACTCAGGTCGGGCTGGCGATGGCGCTGTTGTATCTCCTGCTGCCTTGTACCGCCTATGATGTGAGTAAAGCGAATCACGTGTTGCCGGCGGCTTTACTGGTCTGGGCGTTTGTCACTTATAAGCAACCCATTCTTTCCGGCATCTTCATGGGGCTGGCCTGTGGTGCGATGTTTTTTCCGGTTTTTCTTTTGCCTTTGTGGGCCAGTTATTACCGGAAGAATGGCCTGAAACGTTTTGTGCTCTCAGGCAGTGTGGTCGGTGTTGTACTCCTGGGAAGCCTGATTTTGACTTCAGTCGATCGGTTTTCATTTACCCAGCAGACCATTGGTTCCATCGACTGGTCCGTAATTAAATTTCAGGGCGGACAGCAGATTCCAGGTTTCTGGAGTGCGTATGATTCCGCCTATCGAATCCCCGTGTTTGTGGTATTTGTGCTCCTGATCGTCTGTCTGACAATCTGGCCTCGCAGAAAAAATCTAGGCCACTTGATGTCTCATACCACGGCGATCATCATCGCTACCTTACTCTGGTATCCGCAACAGGGAAGCGTCTATCTGCTCTGGTACCTGCCGATGCTGTTAATGGTGGTCTTCAGGCCGCGGCTGCTGCATACGACACAAAGTACAGACGTGGATCGCAATCAGCAGGCGAATGAAAAACCGGTTTCCCGTTTCAAGGATTCCGGTAGTATTGTCAGGCATACTTCACAATAGAAGAACCGGACGATTTCAGATCTGTTGTGAGAGTTCCTGGTCCTGATTGTCTTCCGCTGCCAGATTTCCCTCTTTGCTACTCGAAAAGAGTGGCGTTTCGTTGTCCGGAAAATCAAAATTGGTTTTCGTGTTGACAATAAACATCGGACGGGCTCTAACCTGGTCATATATACGTGTGACATATTCCCCCAGAATCCCAATTCCCAAGGCGTTGAGTGCACCGAAAAATGAAGCGGTAATCGTGACTGATGCCCAGCCGGGGATAGCCAGCCCCGTTAACAATTTATGGTACAGGACGAAGCTGACAACGCCGACACACACAACAGCAGAGAGGGCGGCAATCAGGTAAAATATCGTTAATGGTAAGAACGAGAAGGAAAAGATTGCCGTTTTGGCCAGCCGACAAAGATGGATGAACGAAACACGTGGCGTATCGTCATAGCGTGCCAACCGTTCTACGGCGACACCGGTCTGCCGATATCCGACCCAGGAACGTAAGCCTGGAAAATAGCGATCACGGTCGATCAGTCGGGCAATCTGGATGGCGACTTTACGGTCGATTAAACCGAAATTTCCGGCATCTCTGGGGATGGGCGAATTGGAGATCAGATTCAACGTTTTGTGAAAGGTGTGAAAGGCCCAGCGTTTGACAAGATTTTCTTTGCGCTCCGTGCGAATGGCATAAACTACATCAAATCCGGTCTGCCAGGCTTCTACAAAATTAATAATGGCCGATGGACTGTCCTGCATATCCGAATCCATAATGACGATCGCATCACCGGTCGAATGTAATAAACCAGCCTGAACGGCGGCCTGGTGCCCGAAATTCTTGGCAAAATGCAGGACCTTGATTCGGGAGTTCAGTTCTGCCAGATCGTCCAGAATCTGACCACTCTGGTCAGTGGAGCCATCGTTGATAAAGATAATCTCATAGCAACAGCCGATCTGCTGGAGTGATTCTTCTACAGACTGTAGCAATTGGGGCAACACATTCTGCTCGTTAAAAACAGGTAGAACGACCGAGATCAGCAGCTCGTTCATTGCTTTTCTTGTAGTGGAGTCATCTTGTGGAATTGATTGACTCATTTGACCAACACCTCTGCCCAGTGGGCTCCCCTGCTTGGTATCTCGGCGACCAGATTGCATCTGGCGATCGGTGACCAATTCCTGTATTCAACTTCGATTCGTTCTAAGAGATTTCCTGGATTCACGTTATCGCATTTTATTTTTAGAAGACAGAAGTCGTTAAATAGAAAAAATCGGAGATAGAACGGTTATGCGATCCTGAAACAATCAGGATATCAGTGCAACCGGGATAACTCCGCAGGTTTCCTCATGAAATCATTGAAAATATCTCAATTCGAAAGTATGCATTTTACCTGTACTGCTTATTCTGTCTATAGTGTTGGTTTGGGATAGTTCAGTTTAAGTTGGTTAAGTGTATATACGTGGAGTTAATGTGGTGGGGGATCAGTCATTCAATCGGGGCACCATCTTTACGGGAGTGTCTGCGCTGTCCTTTCTCGCTTTGTTGATATTGTGTATACCATTGTTTATCAGGATGCCGCTTGCCACTGATGTCGTATTTTACGATTTGCAGGCTGAGACAGTCCTCAATGGCGGAACGATGTATCAAGACATATTCGAGACGAATATGCCTGGCATTATCTGGGTGCACATGTTGATCCGTCCGCTCATTGGAATGAGTTCCGATGCGATTCGTATTGTCGACTTACTGGTCTTCAGTAGCAGTGTGCTACTGCTTATGTTCTGGAATCGCCGGAATCAGATCTCCGTTTCCGCCATGCTCTGGATCGGAATCACTCTGTTTGCGTTCTATTTTTCGCTTTCGGAGTGGTGTCACTTCCAGCGGGATACACTCATTCTTTTCCCGGCTTTGGCTGCTCTCTGGTTGCGGCGGAAGCAGGTCGATCGACTGCTGGAAAGTCAACAGCATGAATCCGGGATTTCCTTGTCTGCAGTCTGGGGGTGGGCCTTTCTGGAAGGTTTGTGCTGGGCGACCGCATTCTGGATTAAGCCGTTCGTGGCGGTACCGGCTCTGTGCGTCTGGTTCGGTTCCCTCTTCTTAATCAGGCAGCCTCGAAAACTACTGGTTGATTTTTCTGGTTTACTGCTGGGGGGATTATTTCTGGGAGCAGTCGGCATCATCTGGTTGTGGCAGACAGGCGCCTGGATTTGGTTTTACGATACATTTACCGAATGGAATCCGGAGTATGTGAAAGCACGCACAGCAGGCTGGAGTACGTTGCGCTTTGCCCAGTTTCTGTTCCGGTTTTATCCCTGGTTTCTGCTACAGTTGATTGCGGTTCCGTTGGCTTTATCAACTGTCTGGCGGTCCGGCAAAACAGGGAAACAAAATAAAACAACGCTTGAATCAGGGGAACGCGACTCACTGTTACTATCATTGATGTACCTGGGATGGCTTTTTCAGTCTTATGCTTTTCAGCATCTGTTTGACTACGTGCACCCCCCTACTCATCTAATGGCAATTGTGCTGATTGGTGCCTATCTGGCAAAGCGAATACAAAAACAGTCTCTGAATCTGGCCTGGAAAACAGGGATTGCCTTGTTTGCCATCATGGCCGTTCTCTCGTTTCCCAATTTCAAGCCTGATCGAGTTCGGCTCTGGCAGACTTGTGTCTTCAATTCCAGTGATTTGCATCTCAAGGCAAAACTGGCTTTGATGGTTCAGGTTGACTGGGAAGATCTGATTGCTGTACGCGATTTTTTAGAAACTCAAAATTTGAAAGATCACGAGCTGCATTGCTACAACACGACTCTGGTTTACCTGTATCCGGAGCTTTCTGTTGCTCCTGCGACCCGGTACGTCTTTTTCGATTCGACCCTGATATTTTGCCCCAGTCATCGCGGAGAAATTCTGGAGTCGATCCATGCCAGCCCGCAGAAATTTATTGTCACCGATCTGCTGGAGAGCGGGTTTGACCGTAAAACTGCCTTGGAAAAATCCCAGGATTCAAAGGCGTTAACGCCCCCGGCGTATCCGGTCAGCCTGAAAGGCGCTTATCCCTGGTCTCAACCGGTTGTCTTTCGAGCAGGACGCTATCTGGTTCATCAGGCAAAACGTCCCCTGGGTGATTTTTTCGGGAGAGGGTTTATTCCTACAGAAGAGCAGGTTCAGGCAATTGCCCGACGGCAGAAATTACAGAGAGAAAAAAGAGAATCTGCATCCGCTCCTGGAAATTGAAAGTTTGGTTCAAGGATCAGCAACAGTGAAAAGATGGTGTCCCATTTTACCGTAGCGTCTTCAAGGCTGTCTGGATCGTGTCTCTTCGTGTCGAGAGAAACGGTTTTTGATTGTGATGCGCTTACGCTATCTGTTTGCGGTCTGACTTGCGAAATGCACCCAGCAGTTGAATCAGTAATAGTACAAGCGTCGTTACGGAGATGATTCGTCCAATCTGAAAGCCGGGCGGCAGGTAAGACAGTTTAACCTGATGTTCGCCTGCGGGGAGAGGAACTGCACGCAATGAGTAATCAGCGGGCAGGACAGGTAATTCCTGATTGTCGATACGTGCGGTCCAACCGGGATAATGGATGTCAGATAGAATCAGGTATCCAGGAGAAGTCAGACTGGCTTCGATCGTCAACTGATTGGGAGTTGCATGGCTGATAGTTGCTGCAGAAAAAGGCTGGCGTTCTCCCCGAGGCAGGACATCCTGTTGCAACAACACCTCATTACGTGGCTGGAGCTTTGCGATCGTTGCTACAATTTTCTGACTCGGTTGATTCGAGTTGAACAGTTCAGCGTTTCCTGTGACATACGCTCTGGGCAGAGGGGCCAGGTTTTCCAGAATCAGGTAGGGCAACTGCTGAGGTACTGTGTTCTGTAAGTGAAATTCTTCAGGGATTTTACCCTGTCCGATGATTTTCCAGCCTTCGATTTCCTGCTTCTCGTCTGTCTGTAGAATTGCATATTTGATGCTCATCAGATCCAGCAGCGGCTTTCTGGCAGTTAAGAGATCGGGTGATTTGAAGCCCGCCATCATTGCGGCGGCATCCGGTTGTGGAAACGCAGCAGCTGCCAGCAGTCCGGTTCGTACAAGCGGAACCGGCTCGTATCCCTGGACTTTCATGATTTGATGCTGCCAGGCTTCGCGGTCGCTGAGCAGTTTCTGGTTTACCAGCACACGATGTTCACCCAGATTGGCCTTGAGAAACGTCAGCAGTGGTGTTTCACCCCGGAATGAGTTTTGAGGAACAGTCCGCAGGATCTGATGTGAATGGGTGCCAAGTTCCCAGCTACAAACCAGGCAGAGGAGTAATGTCCCCCCGATCGCAGTTTTTCGAGAAAAACTGGCCAGTAAAAGCGCAATCGCACCTGTTGTGAGGGCCGCAAATAACCAGATCAGTTGCAATTGAAAAGTCTGTTCTGTTCCCATGTTGAACGCGATGACGCCTTGGGACCTGAGCAACTGGTAGGCCATTCCCGCGAGAGCAGCGACAAAGATGACTCCCAGTATGAGTCGATATGTTTTCTTGCGTTGACTCTCAGACAACTGGATTAGAGACTCGCATCCAAAGCCGGCCAGGATGGAGATTGCCAGCGTACACAGCCAGAGCAGACGTACGGGCAGTCGAAACATGGAAAACCCGGGGATCAGTTTATAGCACAGTGTATAGAACGGGAGATGCGGCCCAAAGGCGAGCAGTAATGCAGCCAGGCCGATCAGCGTGAGACGGATTACATTACGATTTCGGCAGAACACTCCCGTTCCCAGCAGCGCCAGCAGTAACGGCAGGCAGCCAAACGAACAGACGGCTTCCCAGTAAAACAACCCGGGGCCCTGGTACTGATCGGGGCGGCCCCAGACAAAGGGATCGATCAACTGCAGAAGGCTGTATGTGTTCAGGCTTCCCTTGTATAAGGCAGCCATATCAATGCCACTGGAGCGAACCGCCTGCTTGGTATAGATAAAAACGGGGATCAGATCAATCGCAACCAGTCCTGCCACCAACAGGCTGACTAAAATCCAGCCTTTGAATCTGCTGCCGGGACTACTCGTCGTGAGTTGATTTTCAGAGCCGCTTTCTACCTGCTCCTGGGGACTGGGCTGACGTTTCTGCAGGAAGTGATCCAGCAGGCATTCAATCGTCAGTGAAACACTCAGGAACAACAACAGATAATACAGTTCCTGCACATGGCCACAGAAAAAGGAGAGTGAGATCAGAATCGCCAGGAGAGGAACCGCTTTTCTGCTACCTTCCCGCAGGAGTTCATAGCCGTACAGGATCCAGGGGAACCAGGCGATTTGTGTGACCGAGGTGAAATGCCCTTCTCCTGTTTTTGCTACAAAATAGGGAGCCGCGAGAAAGACGATTCCGGACAGGAGTGCGCTGAAAAAGCTCAGCTTATATTTCCGCGCCAGTAGATAGGCACCCAGGCCGGCCCACCAGTGATGCAGCACCAGTGACCAGCTGATGGCATTCACGGCATTTATAAAAAAGAACAGCCAGTTACCCGGGTAAAACAGTGATGACTGCGGCGTTCCCAGCCAGGGCATGCCGAGGAGCGAATACGGGTTCCAGTAAGGTAGCTGCTGAAACTGCTCCCAACAGTTTTTCTGATAGCTTTTGAAGGCAATAAACTGACTGGTGGTGTCGTTATACCCCTGGTTCTGGATCCCGACCAGCACGTTATCTGGATGGCTAAGGAGGGTTTGAAAACAGACTCCCGTAACCACCAGCAGGACCAATGCAGCGATCAGATTTTGAAACAGTCTGGATTTCATGCGTTACGTTTCATTTCAGCCAGCTGCGTAGAAACCAGCAGAAAGATAATGGTGTTGTAAAGAATCCGATACATTGCAGGGCAAAACGATTGCGAACAGAAACAGTTTCCTCAACGGGAAGGTCGTTTCTGGAATTAAGTTCGTTAATTGAGTACCTGTCGCTGGTAAGCATCAGCAGCATATTTAAGAGCATAGATTGTGCCAACCGAAACAAGGCATGGGATAATTCAGCCAGTTTCAGTCCCGCTGCCAGTCAACCAATGCCAGTCTGCCAGTTGCATCCGGGGCAGGCTCAGTCACGATTCGGTGGTTGCAGCCCATGCGGCTCTGTGATTTTTCCGTACAGTTCGGGACGTCGATCTGCCAGGCGGTGAATCACATGTTTATCGGGGACACGGTCGACCCGTTTATTGCGAGCCCGGGCTGGTTCAATGGTTGCGTAGAGAATTTCCGCATCCGTTCCCTGTGAACAGGCTAACGTCTCTCCAGCCGTGCCTGTGATGCGGCTCTTGCCGATAAACTCAAACCCACGTTCCTCCCCGATACGGTTGATGGCACAGTAATAGATTCCGTTTTCCATCGATCGTGTATTGATGGCATGCTCGGCAACGTGTTCCGCGCCAGTGGGCCAGTTCGTGGGCAGGACGATCAGGTCGGCACCCTCGATCGTCATGATACGCGAGGATTCGGGGAACGCACTGTCGTAACAGATGTTGAGGCCTATGTTCGCTTCGGGATGTGCATGAACTGCGAATGCGCGGTCACCGGGTATCGCGAAGCGGTCGACTCCCAGGTAGGGCAAATGGATTTTGCGATAGCTGCCCAGCACCCCCTGTGGTGTAATCAGAACTGCCGCGTTATAGACGCCCTGCTCTGCCCGCTCCAGCATCCCGATGACGACAGAGTGATTCCATTCGCGACAGACTTTCTGCAGTCTGTCGGTGGTGGGGCCCGGAATGGATTCCGCGTATGGCAGGGCTTCTTCGAGGCTGGCAAAACAATATCCGGTCAGCGCACATTCGGGAAATACGGTGAGGCTGGCACCTGCAGCAGCGGTCTCTTTGATTTTCTCGATGATATGGCTGAGATTTCCCTCTTTGTCCATCAGAGAAACATCCATTTGAACGCCGGCGATTTTCATTGAGTGCAGTCCTCAGTATTCTGAATGATTGAAGATTCCATTCCAGGATAGAATACTGATTATAGGGGCCTGCGATGCATGTTTCCATTGTGACTGTTCAAAGAACAGTTGGATCAGAGGCGTTCTGTTGTTCTGAAGGGAGAGGCCTGCTGGACCGGTGCATCGATATTTTCTATCGGGGCAGCCTGCTGAGGTGGAATCAGGACACCTGAATCTACAAGGGAGATATAGGTCATGGTCAGCAGAATCGCATAGGCGACTGCATTGCCGAACAGACCTTTCCCGAACCATTTGAGGGCGCTGCCTGAGGACTTCTTCAGTCGAATGGTCACCCCCCTGCGTTCCACGCTGTAGACTTCATCCAGAACCAGGTGTGATAGAAAACCGAGTGAAATCCCGCCGGCCATCAGAAATTTGACGGAATACGAATCGCTGAAATAGGCCAGAAAGACGGTTTCCCCTGTGATGATCAGTGCCGGGATGCTGTGGAACATGCCGCGATGTACGGCAAATTTACTGAGGATAGAAGCAGCACCGTAACGCACAGCGGCATAAGTGACGACTGCCATCAGAATTGCGTTGTCCGGATCGGCTCCTTTGTGAATCATACAGCGCATGGCGACAAAGGAAGCGACGGCCGCGGTGAGGGAGAACAGCTCTTTGATGGGACGGCCAGTCTCGGAATCCAGGTCAGGCAGCATGCCACCAACCCAGGTCAGTACGCCGGCCAGGATGCCTTGTGTGGGAGTGAAGCCCATGAACAGACTGGCGATGGTACCGTAGCCGATCCCCAGTAAGCCGCTGACGCTGATATGTTCCTTGTAACCGGCCATCGTATTCTTCCCTGAATGTTGCGGTATTATTCCGGAATGTTTGAAGCTAAGTCCTTGCAGAGACAATCGTAGCAAACTTGGTGGGAATCGATCAATGGGAGTTCAAATCACTGGTTTTGAGGGGGAGATCCGCTCCCGGAACCTCGTCTGGTGCGGGTTATTCATCTGGGTGGGTTCTGATGAGATCGAGTAAAATCAAGAGGGTAGAGCTTCGGTAGGCAGTCAGACTGGTTGCTGACGGGGGGAGCCTGCGCAGCGTATCCACAGGGGGACAGAAGCATGACTGTAAGAACTCATTTCAAGTATTTCAGGATGAATTTTAATGACAGTATTTTCAACTTACGTGATGAGGGACTATTTTGGGGAGTGGCACGAGTGAGTCAAGAGGATGTGAACAACATCGGGTGGCGATATTTGTCGACAAAGGGACGATCTGGTGCGAATCCGGGGCGGTTCTGTAGTGAAGGCCTGCGATGTGCGGCGACCCGCAGGCATACATTGGTAACTGGTTCGGTTTCAGGCAGTGCAAATCTGGAAAAAACTGGGTCAATTGTAGTGAAGAGTCGGAACAAGTGTCGCGTGTTTCAGTGCACTGTAAACTGGCCACGCGCGCGACTCACTTTGGCGCTTATCATGTTTCGCGGCGCAGCGGTGTCAAGTCGAATTTTTTCAGTCTGTCTTGCTGAATTCTGTAGGGACATTCAGCGCAGGTTGATACGTTCCGAAACTGCAGAAAGCATGGAATTCACACTCGTTTATATACAGAACAGCGACGAAGCGGGCCGTTTACTGAGCGATGATCTGCAGAACTTCGTCTTTCAGCGCTGCATTCACTGCCATGCCATTTCCCGTATAGATAGAGGGGTTGCCGTCGAAATCGATCCAGTGTCCGCCTGCTTCTTCCAGGATAGGCAGCAAGGCAGCTGCATCCCAGGGGCTGAGGACCGGATCGACCATGACTTCCGCGCGACCCGTGGCGACCAGCATGTGACCGTAACAGTCTCCCCAGCCGCGAGCGAGGTAGGAGTTACGGCAGAGGTATTCGTACGACTTCTGTTTGCCAATGGTTTCCCAGCGGGTCATGGTGGTGGTACAGAAGACCGCTTCGGAGAGTTGAGATTTATCAGAGACGTAAGCTCGTCGTGGTTCCTGGTCACGAATTTTCCACCAGGCGCCTTCGCCTTTGATGGCATAGACGACTTCGTTCAGCGCGGGGAATCGACAGACTCCCAGAACCAGCTTCCCATTTTCTTCCAGTCCCATGAGGGTTCCAAACAGGGGGACTCCCTGTGTGAACGGTTTGGTGCCATCAATGGGATCGAGAATCCATTTGAACTCATTTGTCCCTTCAACGGGAGGCAGTTCTTCACCCATAATACTGTCTTCGGGAAACGCCATGGTGATTTCTTCCCGCAGGATTTCTTCTGCGCCGCGATCGGCGATCGTCACGGGAGAGTCATCGGATTTTCGATCGACCTTCAGGTCGGGAGACTGGTAATATTGCATAATAAGCTCGCTGGCTTTTTCAGACGCCGCCAAGGCCAGTTCCAGTCGTGCTTTTAACTCAAATTTCTCAGAATGTGTATTCATGGTTTTGTTTCGAATATTTCTTGAGTGTTTATGGTTGTCGATCGATTGAAAAATTAGTGCCGCTAGTTTCTGGTCTATTCCTCTTCGAGGCGGTAGAGGTGCTCCCCTGCTTTTCTGACAAGCAGAATGCCTTCCTCTTCCCGGTTCGCGAATGCTTCGATATCGATAGTGTCAGGATCTCTGTAGCCGAGATTGATTTTCTCACACAATTCGGGAGGAATCTGTGATGCCAGCGTGACACGAACCCGCGGACGTTCCACACCGTTTTCGAATGTGCCCGTCCCACGAACATGTGTCGAGTGTGCCAGGATACCCCAGGGGAAATCTTTAAACTGTTCCCATTGATTTGTGAAATAGTCCCGGACATGATAGCCGACCTCTTCAATCAGCTTGCCATGTGTGATTGAGATTTCTTTCATATGGGGAGCATAAATGATGAGTTCGCCATCGTCTGCCACCACTGGTTCCAGTTTATACATACATTTTCCAGCGACCCAGAGTTCGTCGTACATCAATGGTGCACAGGACAAAACCTGTTTGAACGGCTTCGGCATGCGTTTAATATGAATCTGGCCAGACAGATCAGCCGCGGATTCCCAGGCGGATTCCGGGGAACCGTAAAACAGGCCATATAATGAGCTGTCTGGGGCCACGACAAAGGTGATGCAGCGTTTTTCGTTGGGAATCATCGCTGCAGACTGGTTGACCACTTCGCGTACGGGGGTCTGTTTAACGCCGATAATCCCGACATTGGTGATTAAGGCACCCAGCCAATGGAAGAAGTTCAAAAGGTCCGGTCCGGAGATTCCAGGGAAAAAGTACTTGCTGCCTCCAGAAAAGCCCACGACTTCATGAGGAAAGACGGGCCCCATGACCTGCAGGATATCATAGTCTTTAATGCGTGCATTTATGGTGACCGGGACATCCATTTCCAGGAGCCCTGCAGAGATTAAAGAAGTCTGCTCTTTCGTGAGTGTCCCGATTTGTGTAAGCTTGTCAGGTTGGTCCCATTCATGGTTGTAAAGTCCTACATCCTTGTATTCCGACTGCCTGGCTGACTCGGAGATACCCAACAGGCGGCAGATATCTATTTCCGGCATGGGAGGATGCGTGCCGAGCGCAACGAGGACGTCGATCCGTTTTGCTACCGGACTGAGAATTCGATGGAATGTCGAAAACAACAGGGGTAACGGCGCTGTGCGGGTCGCATCGGGAACGATCAGCAGGATACTCTTGTTTCGATAGTCTTCAACCGGAAGATTGGATTCAAACCACTGAATGACTTCCTGGTCTGTAAGAGTTTGATGGAGATTTTCCATAGTCGCAAATTGCTTTCAGGTAAGCTTAGACTTCATGCTTGCAGTTCTGAGCCGGACTGGTGGTGAAAACAGATACTATAAATTATTTTTCAAAAAAGTGAATCGACTCAGCAGGCTGTGGGAGTCGTATATCACACTTTTTAGAGCTGGACCAGTCTCAAGGGACCGAAGTTAGCAGACTCTTTGAGATAACGGAATGTTCACATTGTTTTTTCGCGGAAGTCAAAAATTCAGAAGAAAACCCGCTATAATGACTGGTCAAAAGCAACGGTGATCTAGTAACCTCGTAAGATGCGCTCTGAATGGGGTTTGAGGGTTATAAGGCCCGGTTCTTCAACAGACTTTTTTGAGAGCCGCGCGATTAAAAATGTATGTGTTCCGACCGATACTAGCGTTGGTCCAGGTTCAATTCAGGACTGACTTATGAAAATAACTGGGAGTGTCTCAAGAATGCGAAACGCGTTTTGGGATCAGGCAGGAGGCCGTCCATGACGTTGGCAGAATTGCTGGAAAATCAATTTCGTGCCGATATTCGATTTCGTGGTGCAGCGTATATTGAAGCGGAACGGGTGGAATTGACCCGGATTACCGCCGATCATATTTTTGCTGTGGTACGGGATGGTGTCGAGTACCAGACCCAACTCACACGCGATGATGGCAATCTGAAGACGTATTGCACTTGTGACCAGTTTCAGAAGTTCAACGTCTGCAAACATCTTTGGGCCGCCATTCTGGCTGTGGATGACGCGGGCTATCTGGCCGGTGCGGTCAAACCGGGTTACATTCCGCCGTTTATCATTGAGAATGCGCCACTTTCCTTTGATGACGAGATGGATGATTTTGAATTTTCGATGCCCGATGACTTTGAAATGGGTGGCGGACGTTCCCGAAAAACCAAATCAGGTGCCAGCACGAGCCCCTCGACAGCAGTCTCTTCCAAACCGCGTCTGCGTGACTGGGAAGCCCGACTGGTCGAACTCAAGAATGAGTTTGCCCTCACGCCAGTGCTTTCGAAAACCACGCAGCAGGAACGAGAGATCTTCTATGAAATCGACATTGAAGAAAGCCTCGAATCGGGGCAACTGGTAGTTCAGACTTCACAGCGCCAGCGACGTGCCAACGGGCAATGGGGCAAACTGAAACCGCTGAAACTGAAAGCGGGGCAACTGCAGGAAGTCGAACATGAGGATGATCGACGGATTCTGGCCTATCTGTCAGGGGGAACACCTGAACGGACAAACTGGCGGGCACAACAGACGGAAACTCAGGTCGCTGCGTTTCGTTATCGTATTCCCTATGAATTGTGTGAACTGATCCTGCCATTAATGTGTGGTACGGGACATGTACGCTATTTGAACCGTCAGCCCGACGATGTTGATTCCCTGAAATGGGATGGGGAACATACCTGGGAATTCTGCATGGGTGTGGAACGGGACCGAAAAAATTCCAACTGGAAACTACACGGTCATCTGAAACGGGACGATGAAGTTCTACAGATCTCCTCTGCGCGACTGATCGTTGCGGGCGGGCTCGTATTGACCCATGATAAAATTACCCCCCTGGAAGACTATGACGCGTTTCCCTGGATCAAAATGATTCAGCTGAATGAAACGATCGAAGTGGAAGACGGCGAGCAGCAGGAACTGGTAGATCGCCTGTTGGATATGCCGGTACTGCCTCGACTGGAACTTCCTGAAGAACTGCATCTGGAAGAGGTTACTTGTGATCCCCAGCCGGAACTGCTGATTCATTCGCCGCAGAAAAAACGCTGGCAGCAGGATCGCCTGTATGGTGAAATTCACTTCAACTATCTGGATCACCTGGTATCCGGCTCAAGCACCCAATGGGCGATTGTAGACCGGGGAGAAAAACGCTGTATTCTCCGCAATCGGGAGAAGGAATCGAAAGCCTGGACACTGCTGCAGGACAGCGGGTTTCGGAGACTGCTTGACCGGAGGATCCAGGGACGGGATGTTGAGATCTCTGCCCGTGACCTGGGAGGAGCGGTTCGTGAACTGATTAAAGAGGGTTGGGCCGTTCGCGCCGATGGCAAACAGGTACATCAACCAGCGAATATGATGTTCAAAGTGGAGTCCGGTATTGACTGGTTCGAACTGCACGCGGATATTGACTTTGAAGGTCAAACAGTGCGTTTCCCCGAGTTACTGTCTGCGTTAGCGCGGGGTGATTCTTCGATTCGACTTGATGATGGATCTCTGGGGATTCTGCCGGAAGAGTGGATCGAACAATATGGGATTCTGGCCGGGATTGCTGTGACTGATGAAGATCATTTGCGGTTTGCACCCAACCAGGTGGCACTGCTGGATGCCCTGCTCAATTCTCAGGAATATGTCGAGACCGATACCAAGTTTGATGAAATTCGCGAAAAGCTTCGTTCGTTTTCGGGAATTGCCATTGATAAAGAGCCAGATGGATTTAAGGGAGATTTGCGTAAATATCAGCTGGAAGGCCTGGGCTGGTTGCAGTTCCTGCAGGACTTCCATTTTGGTGGCTGTCTGGCTGATGACATGGGGTTAGGGAAAACCGTTCAACTCCTGGCACTGTTGCTGCGACGGAAAAGGGCGCGGGACGAGCATCTTCCCTCGCTGGCTGTCGTACCGAAATCACTCATGTTCAACTGGATGCAGGAAGCATCCAAGTTCACGCCTGAGCTCAAAGTGATCGAGTACGCAGGCGGCGATCGCAGTAAGCTGATTGAGCAGTTAACCGATTATGATCTGGTGCTGACGACTTATGGTACGATGCGGCGTGACATTACCCAGTTTAAAGATATTCAGTTTGATTACGCCGTGCTGGATGAAGCCCAGATGATTAAGAACTCTGGTTCACAGGTAGCCAAGGCTTCACGGCTGATTCAGGCTCGACATCGTCTTGCACTCAGTGGTACTCCTGTCGAAAACCACCTGGGAGATCTCTGGTCGATCTTTGAGTTCCTGAATCCCGGAATGCTGGGACGCAGCTCTGTCTTTAAAACCTATACAAACGACATTGAAGATAAAAATGCCCGTGTTCTGCTGGGCAATGCATTACGCCCCTTCATTCTGAGAAGGACGAAAGAACAGGTTGCCAACGAACTGCCTGAAAAAGTCGAGCAAACCTTGTATTGTGATATGGGTAAAGAACAGACCAACCTGTATGACGAACTGAGACAGCACTATCGAGATTCCATCCTGGGAATGGTCGAAACCAAAGGACTGGGCAAGACGAAAATCCACGTACTCGAAGCCCTTCTGCGTCTGCGACAGGCTGCCTGTCACCCTGCCCTGCTGGATCGCGGGCGGGCTCTGGATGCCTCAGCAAAAATGGATGTACTGATACCGCATCTGGAAGAGCTGATCGAAGAAGGTCATAAAGCACTCGTCTTCTCACAATTTACCAGTATGCTGTCAATTGTGCAGGAACATCTGGATCAGAAGAATATTGTCTATGAATATCTGGATGGACAGACGCGTGACCGCAAGGAGCGTGTGGAACGGTTCCAGGCTGACAAAGACTGTGGCGTGTTCCTGATCAGTTTGAAAGCGGGAGGCTTGGGGTTGAACCTGACTGCCGCCGACTATGTGTTCATTCTGGATCCGTGGTGGAACCCCGCTGTGGAAACACAGGCGATCGACCGGGCGCATCGGGTCGGCCAGACCAAACGCGTGTTTGCCTACAAGCTGATCTGCCGCAATACGGTCGAAGAGAAAATTACCGAGTTGCAGCAGCAGAAGCGGGAACTGGCAGATGCGATCCTGGAAGAAAACCAGAGTGTCCTCAAGAACCTTTCCAGCGACGATTTGGAATTACTGCTCTCATAAACGGGAGACCGTTTATACAGTCGGTTGTGGTTTACTTGTCTGAGGCTTTCTTCTCAGCTAAACCACGCGTAAAGGCTTCGTAGGCTTCCCGATATTCTTCGGGGACTGGCAGGCGTCGAGGGCCAATACTGTCGGTGTTCTGTTTTCTGGTACTGGTGCGTTCGCGCTGTGCGGCTCGTTTCGCAGGTTTGAGTGATTTTAACATCTCCTCGAACTGACGTTTGCGGGCCAGTGATTCAGGAGACTGTAATTCCTGTTCGGGAGTCTGCAACTGCTTCTGTAATCGCTCAGAAAACTGCTGCATCTCTTCTTTGGTCCAACCCAGTTCCTTGAGCAGTTCCTGATTAACCTCTTTTCGTTTCAGTTCATCTTTTATTCGTTTCAGGACCAGATTGGCTGCTTCTTTTCCGTATTCCAGGTTGGCATCTTCCTCCTCAGGCAAGCCGGGAGGGGAGCTGTTTCCGGAATCCTGATCATCGGTTGCTGCAGACTGACCTCCCTTGGTAGAGCCACTGCCTTGCGGGTCACCCCCACGCTGACCGGAACTGGAACCCGCACTCTGGCCTCCTTTTGACTTGGACTGTCCTTTCCCTGCTGAACCACTTTCTTTCCCGCCGGGCTGACTACCACCTTTTTTACCAGACTTACTTTCTCCCGATTTGTTCTGACCGGATTTGTTTTGGCTCGGTTGGTTCTGGCCTGAAGATTTCTCATCAGATTTGCTATCCGAATCCGGCTTATTCATCGACTGTTTAGAATCAGCCGGTTGTTTCTGAGAGCTCTGTTCCTGATTCCCTTTCTGTCCGGTGGAATCACCTTTGCCCGGTTGCTGGCTCCCCTTCTGTCCCTGGTCATTTTGTGAGCTATTGCCTTTTTCGCCATTCTGTGGTTGTTTTGATTTCTGATCTGTGGGACGGCCTTTATCTTGTGGAGGTTCATTGGAACCATCGGGTTGATCTGGTTTCTGTTTGGAATCAGGATTGGTTGAAGGTTGCTGTTTATCGGAAGGAGATGGGTTCTGGTCTGATTTTTCCGGTTTTCTCATTCCCTGCTGTGGATTTGATTCTGAAGGATTGCCAGGTTTTTCGGTTTTTGAATCAGGGGTGTCCGAAGCCGACTTTTTAGAGGAATTGCTGGCGGGACTATCTTTTTGTCCCGGACGAGTGGCAGGTTTTTGATTTGGATCTCGTTCTACAGCTTGATCGGTTTTACGGGGATCCGCGTCAGGATCGTGGTTTGGAGTTGCTTTTCCTTTGGGATCTCCATTCGATTTCGTCTTCATCGCATCGTCTGAGGGGGCCGCCTGTTCTTTTTTGCCATTGGGAGCAGGACCGGATTGGGATGGTTTCTGTTTACTGCTGGGATCATTGTCCGGTTTATCTGCCTTGTCCGAAGACTGCGGATTGGAACTCTTTTCAGGTGAATCCTGAGGAGTGCCTTCTGATCCTTTCCCTGCATCAGAGGAGGGATTGTTTTTTTCACTGGAGGAGCCGGCTGATTTCTGGTCCTGCATCTGAGGATCATTTTCCGATTTTCCAGGCTCTTGCTTTTGAGAGTCAGATGGTTTCTGTTCGGAACCGGGGTCTGGTTTCTGGCCCTCTTTTTTCAGTTGTTCCAGAATGCGTTTCATCGCTTCCTGATCGTCAGCGCCATCGCTGTCCAGTTCCTGTTTCTCGCCTGGTTTCTTCGGATTCTGACCAGCGCCCGGATCATCTGAATTTTGAGGATCATTTGATTCGGACTGGGGGGAATTCTTTTTGCCTGACTTTTGACCGTTTTTCTCCTGCTGATTTTCGTCACCGGGTTTAGTTTCATCACCAGGCATCCCGTCTTCTTTTTTGTCTGGATCTGGCTGGTCGGGTGATTTCTGATCGGTTTTGTCCGATTTGTTCTCCATCGGCTCCGATTTGTTTTTCTGAATGGAGTCAGAGTTTGGATTCTGTGGAGCTTCCTTCTGTTTTTGCTCTTCGAGCTGTTTCTGAGCCTCTTCTTTTGAGACAGGCTCTGTGATTTCAATCTTGATTTTCGGTGTGTTCTGGCGATTACCAGACGGGTGTTTGTTATCACGGGCTTCGACCCAGAAATAAATCGTTTCGCCAGGGGATAATCGCAGTGGTCCCAGTTCGAAATCGTGATTGAGTCCGACACTCTTTTCAGCGCCTTCAAAGAGGGTTTTGTCCAGAATCCGGATCTGCTGTTTATCGACTCTCAGATTCAGATAACGGATCTTGAAATCCGGATCTTCTGCAATCACGGAGATGGGAACGATGCCGTTGGCGGGCATCTTCAGGTCCTGTTTTGGTGTCAGTAAGCTGATTTCAGGGGACTGATCCGCGCGGATCATCAAGGGATTGACAGTAGGCGAAAGCGTGGTCTGTCCTGCTTCATTACGGCATTTGATCTGATAAAACCTGGGAAATGATCCATCTGCACGCAGTTTCAGTTTCCAGGAAGCAGTAATCGAATTCTTGTTGATCTTTTCTTCGACTCTGAATTCTTCCAGCAATGAATTGGAATCTTCTTCGTCAGAAAAGAGAACTTCAAATGAAGAAATCGGCATATTCGTCGTGGCATCGACGGTGATTTTCGTTCCTTCCCAGGCATCAATGGCTCCGCCTGGCTGTTCGACGTCTGCCAGCTCCATGTATTTGGGATAATCATATCGGACCGAGTGTACTGTCGCAGAAGGTGGCTGTATGACTTTGACCCGAAATTCTTCAGAAGTCGCGTCTCCCGCCTGGACATGGTAGGTTAATTCCTGGCGAATGCCCCGGCCGTTGATCCCGACAATCATGCCTTGGTACCGTTTCAGAGTTTCATCCATTGCGCGAAGTTTGACAGGCTCGTCCACGCGGCCTTCATCGCTGGATGAGTAATAAAGTGTTACGGTTTCCGGAACTTCTCCCCGCAGGTCAACAATGACTTCCAGCTGGCTTCCCGACAGGACTTCGGTATTACCCGGTGTGACGGAGTTGATCTGGGTCTGGGTAGCGAACTCTCGTTGAGGCGAAAAGGAAATGGCAGCTGAAATGGATGGCCAGATTTCTTTTGGTGAGAAGAGTGCATAAAAACACAACAGCGCCACGACGAACAGCAGAATATAAGAGAGTCTCATGAGCGGACGCCGATCAACGGCCTGCTCGGTATCGGTTTGAGAAAGGGTCAGTGCAGCGCGTTTTTCCAGGGAGTTGATGATTTCCGGATTGACGTCACGGTGGGAGTTTTTCAGATCAATCAGGTTGAGCAGAGAGCCTTCCATCTCAGCAGACGTCTGTTCCAGGGCATGCGCAGAATAGAGGTGCGTGACTTTTTTGAAATAGGGTAAAACTAGCTTCCAGACTGCCCAGCCCAGGCAGGCTATAAAAACTCCTGCCAGCATCAACAGTCGAGCGGTATGGCCAAATCCTCCTTTAATGATCCAGTGATCAAACAGGACAAACACTAGCAGGTAGCCCAGAAAGATGGCGGAGATTCCTACAGTGGTTGTCAGCAGATCATTGGCTTTGATATTGGATCCGGTTTTCGAGACCTGATAATCCACATATTCATCAAACTTGGCATACTGGCCAGATCGCTGTTCGGTCGTCTGCTTCGGATTGGATGCCGTTGACATGGAAAGCCTGTGCCTGAATCAGATTTGAATTAGTAATGAATTCGCTTATACCTATTATAGAATGATCGACGTCGGTGATGGTATGAATGTTCCTGAAATTTTAGTCAGAATCTATTTTCCCTGATTTTTTGCCTGCTGATTGGACATTGTCTGTAAAGGCCGTCAAACCAGACCTTTATGCTTCCGAAAGAACCATTCGGTGGTGAGCAGGAATATAAAACACAGCAGGAAATACCAGTTGTCCCACAGGGACACGCGGCGGTATCGTGTCAGGTCATTATTCCACAAATTCTCTTTGTTCATGAGCATCAGGAAGCTTTCCAGTTCCTCAGGTGGCAAGGATCTGCCCCCAGAGAGTGACGCGATGGATTCCAGTAGAGAGTAGTCAGCGGCAGGGTTGTCCAGTTCCAGATCACGCGGATCGACGATAAATCGGGTTGTCGCGTCGAAGCCGAGTGAGTTTCCGTTTTTCTCGGCACGGACAGTGACCCAGTAGTCACCGGGTTCCTGGGTTTGTGAAAATGTGGTTGTTGATGTTCCAGCGGCCCCCTGCAGTTCCGTTTTACTGGTTTTTCCGGAAGGGCCTGTGACCTGCACCGTGAATTGAACATCTGAAACAGGTTTTCCTTTGTCGTCCCGGGCTCCAAACTGAATGGGGACCTGGCTGCCTGGAGGGACATTCCGGGGTTCAACACGTGCCCAGATGCTCTGGTCGGAATCATTTTCCTTGTGGGCTAGCCAGAGAATGATTTGTCTCCAGAACCGTTCATGTTCCCTGCGATTCCCGGTTAGAAACCATTGAAAAGTCGTATCGCCGGCGAATGCCATGACACGTGCATTTCCCACATCAGACGCAAACAGCAGCGGGATGGATTCATTTCCAGCAGATTCTGCCAGGACCTGGACGGTTTCAAACTTTTTCTTGAGACGATTGGCTCCCTTGAGTGGGGCCAGTGAGTTCCATTTTTGCTGATTTCCGGCACGTGAACTATCCAACTGCATCACAAACTGTTGCAGTCCCAGTGAAGTCGGTACCATTTTCAAATCTTCAAGATAGTGTAGATCTTTCGCGATGCCATTTCCGGCCTGTTTTTCGCTGGCACGCATGACAACAGGGATCAAGTTTTCCAGGGGGGTGTCTGCGTATCCACCAGGGCCAAAACTATGGTATCCACCTGTCATCAGCAGACCTGCGCCCTGATCAACGCGATCTGCAATTTTTCGGAGGATGGTAGGCCCGAGAATGTCGGCAGGAACATCTCCGATTATAAATACATCGTAGCGGGAGAGATCTTTGAGATCCGCATTGAGTGGTTTCCTGCTGCCGGAAAATCCTTTGCCAACTGGAATATAATCCAGCTGTATTTTGGGGTCGTTCATGGAACGGATAAATTTCTGCTCAGGTCGCAGAGAGTCAAAATAAACGACCTGCAGCCCCCCTTTCTGGACAGTGACAATTGTTTCCAACCGATTGTTTGTCTGTTTGATTTCACCATCCAAAGGAACGGCTTCTACCGCGATTTTATATTCGCCGGGAATTTCCGGAGTCCAGAAGAGCTCAACCGTGCTCAGTTCATTGTTCTGGGTCGGATGGATCTGGGTCACAACGCGGGAGTTACTGTAAGCTGTTGCTGGCACCATTTTCCCCGCCTCTCCTTTTTTGATGCCGGTACGGTCTTCGACCAAGAGACGTACGGTGATGTCGCGATTCGCTGCTCCCAGGCTGCGGACTTTGACACTGATGGGGGTGTTTTTTTTCTCAAATACCAGCGGGTCAATGACCAGGCTCTCCATAACCAGATCCAGTGTCGTATCCTCTAGACTGGAAGAGCCAAATCCAATTGTATAGATGGGAATGCCCGTGTCACCGAAGTAGCTTGCCTGTGTTTTGGCGTCGACGTCGTAGGGAGGCAGCGCCCGTTCGGCTCCATCGGAAAGCAGCAGGATTCCCACCAGTCGATCCTGCTGTAATTGACTGGATATCATTTCCAATGCATAGCCGATCGCCGTCTGCTCTCCAGCAGCTTCCTCTGAAAAAGTCTCAACGGGAACCAGTTCGCTGGAGAAATCAAAACGTCGGATACCGATATTTTCGTCAAGATTATCGAGTGATGGTTTGACGGTTTGAAGCGTTTTCAATAATTCATTGCGGCGAGTCGTGCTGCCAGGACTATCTTCTGTCTGCATGCTGCGGCTGGCATCTGCGACGATGTATAGCCACGACTGCTGCTTCGTCTGATCACTGAATTCAATGGAGGGACGCAGCAGCATCAATACCAGCAGCAACACTGTTGTCAGCCGTAATCCAATCAGCAGTCGACGGATTCCTGGTGAGAAATGCCTGACACGTTTCGGATATGTTGTTAGAACCAGTGTGATCAACCCGATGATCAGCAGGATCAACGTTGGCCAGGACCAGATTGGTTCAAATATCGGTTGCATGATATGTTTGTAAAATCAATAGAGTAGAACAGAGTCAGGCTCAAATTCAGGAAGTCGCCTCGGCTGCCTGGTCGATTTCATAGAAAAAGTTTGCAGTAAAATGTTCGAGACAGAACAGCAGCAGCAACAGGGTTGCCAGTAAGGGGAATACTTCCACACCAAGTCTTCCGGTTCGAATTATGCGTTGCAGGCCTTCCATGTCGTGGGTAATGCTGTAGCGATCGGCTCCCAGAAACTGATCAAGCTCGTTCTCAGAAATGGGAGTAAAGTTACTTTCTGCGGAATTGACATTCACACTGAATCCGCTGGTAGAACGGGTGCTGTTACTGGAATTGTCGATCAGCTGGTAATGGCCGACGGCGGTCGTTTCGGGGATCGTTACCTGTTGTGCTCCTGGTTTTACCTTGATCAACAGTTGCTTTAAATCAGGTGTCCTCAACAGAAATGTTTCGGGGGCTGTGGCAGACGCAGGCCATTGATAACGGGCAGTTTCACCAGCAAGATAATTCGCGCGATTCGATTGAGTGTGGATCAGGTAACGGGTTAACTGATCCGCGAAGGCCAGGTAAGACCAGCGCGCGTACAGAAGTTGACTCCAGCCTGCCGAATCGATGCCGGTTGTGAGTACAACGACTTTCCCCTGCCCCAGATTGCGTTCTACGAGTGCGGGGGAGTTTCTGGAGTCTGTATATGCGGCAATTACCTGTCCTCTGTCAGTCGGTTCTACTCGCCAGAAGCGAGAGACTTCCATTGTCGAAAGTTCTCCCGTCCCACCCAGTTCCTGAAAATATGTAAACAGAGAATGGGGATTATTTTCGAGATCCAGGAATTCCGGAGGGATAAATTTGAGAGATCCCAGTAATTCCAGGGGGAGTAATTTTTGTGCTGCCAGTGAATTGAAAGAGACGATCATCGATTCCGGAGCGTCTCCATCACTGCCTAAAATAAAACAGATTCCACCACCATTTTCCGCATACTCAGCACACAGTCGCCATGCTGTTGACGGGAGAGCGGTGACATTAATCAGATAGACGGCCGCAAATTGTTCCAGTGGCGTTGATTCCAGTTCATTAAGCGAAACCACTTTGCACTGGTAGCGATGTTTCTTTAATGCGACGAGTTTCTCCGGTGCCAATGCAGCATTCCAGAGTTGGGCTGAAGCGGGGTCCGGGCTGACAATGAGTATTTCGGGAGGTGGTTCCGCCAGAATTGTGAAATAGCGGACATCGTCTGGAAGGTAAGGGTCTGAAGAGGTCAGCCGGAGCTCGCCTTGGGTAATCTTCTGGCTTACATTGGCCAGACTCATTTCGAGTTGTGTTTCCTGATTTGATTTTGTTTCAGGCGCGGAACCTGGATTTGTCTCAGAGGTACCTGTGGTCGACAGGAGACGCTGATCTCGTTTGATTAACTGACCTTTTTCATTTTGAGTATAGAGTTCCAGCGTGGTATTCTCTGTGGTAATTCCAGAGGTCACGATTTCTGCTTTGACCGTCACTGAATTGCCCAGGGTGATCGCTTCGCGCGAGAGGTTGATGTGGGAGATCCCAATGTTTTTCGGGTTGGTAACCCCGACGTCGATCACATAAATCCCCAGCCATTTCAATCTTTCCAGCTGTTGCCTGATTGATTGTGATGGCTGACTTCTCCAGGCCGAACGAGCCAGGTCGGTATAAATATAAATTTCCCGGACAAATTGATCTGCGCCTGCTGACTGGGTTGCATCGGTTTGTTGCGTAGCTTGACCGCGTTTGAAATCTTCTTCCTGTCGATTGATGGCAGCGCGCAGACGGTCATCCAGAAACAGGGAGTAGGCAGATGTTTTAAGCGATTTGACTCTGGACTGGACTGCCGTCAAATCGGACTGAAAAGGGAAATTATCTTCACTGCTGCTATGCATGACAGAAACTCTGCTCTGTGCAGGCAGGTTACTTAAATGCTCGTCAGCAATATTTCTGGCCTGATCCAGTCGAGAGAGACTGTCCTGGCGATAATCCATGCTGAGGCTGGTGTCAAACAGGAAGATCGCAGTGACCGGAATGTTCTCGGCGACTGCAGGAAGGGGGTCCGAAATCTCTGCAAAGATGCGTCTCTGATAAGGCCACAAAACGAGTAGCGCCACCAGTAGAAAGGCCACTGCCCCGATCCCACCTCTTAAAAATGTGCGACGTGTATTCAGTGTCTGTTGAGAGATTCGTTGTTTCTGAAAGTGACGCATCAGACCCAGGTAGACGAGAATTGCGACTATGCTGATGATCATGAGCATGATCAGTTCATAGGTCGAAAAACCATAGTTGGCCGGTGGGAGTGAAGGTCTGGCCAGCGCGATGACAATCGCGGCAATTACCAGAATCCGCAGTAACAGCAGCCAGAAGTGACGAAGTTTGAGTCGTCGCGAATTCTGGATTTTTTTGCGTTGCAGGAGTGCCAGTGCGGGAAAGATCAGCTTCTTTGGTTTTGAACGGAGCAGAAAATGTAAAATCACCGGGATTATTGCCAGAACGATTCCAAGTAATAAACCGGGGTGAATGAGTGACATATATGAAAAATCTATTGGAGAGATTGAGTGGCGAATCAAACGGTGCTGTCGGGTATCCGCGATCTCGCATCTGATCTGCTGATTAGAAGTTTGCGCTTTCTGACGGGGCTTGAGATCGTGAATTAATGAAATCCACTGTTTCCAGGCTATAATCCATCTGTTCTTTGAGTTTTGATTCACGTGCAATATTCTGGGGGATCACCAGTAGGATCACAACCTGTCGTTTTCCTGATTCGGACAGGTAGATTTGAAACTGATACGGAACTCCGTCGATCGGCATCTCTGGTACAAATGTGCCCGCAGTAAAGGATTTGGGAGTTGAATATCCTTTTTCTTTGGGGAAACGCTCTGATTGAAAATCTTCGGTATTCAAAAACTGATCAAACGTGTTGGCGATTTGATTATTCACGTTGTTGAAAAAGTTGAGCGCCTCTTCAGTCTGTTTTTCCTTCAGCAGTGTATGATTACTGAGTACATACAGGTACGCGGGGCGCTCAACGCTTTCATTTTCGAGATCGACGGGAACTTCCACTCGCCAGGCACCTTCCAGTCCCGGCAACACCAGGTCTGCATAGTCGGGTTGCCGGGGATCAATCACTGGCGTAGGTTCCGGAGCCGGCGCTTCTGCTTCGTCAGATGCTGCAGCGACAGGAATTTTCGGGGCTTCCATCTGCTGAAACTCGAGGGGAACCCTCATCTTAATTGTTGGGGATGACCATACACCTGAGAGTGACTGATTTCGAGTATCCACGTAGGCAAAATATTGCGAAGTTTCATTCAGTCGTTTTTCATAGGTTTCTGTGCCACAACCATGAAACAGAGTTAACCCTGTCGACAGAAGTAGAAATTGGACAGTACCTCTGAAATACCTCAGATCAAACTTGAATAAAGTGTCCTGCATGATCAATTTCATGTCCCATCTTAAACTAATGGCTGTTAACTGTAGAAAACTGTCCTCAGCCTGAATGGCAGCGTGGCTCTCCCTGCTCTCCTGACAGGATTGTCCTATCCTGTAACGCCGGGTCCGTATCTGCTTTTCAACTTGAATACAGACACAGGGGTTCCAGAGCATGGTCGAATTGAAAGTCAAATGTCCCTTCTTGCCAATCAGTTACTGATATTGTTGATGATACGGGAGGGAACGTCAACTTCGATCATTTTGTGTACTGAAGTTTTTAATTTTCGGCCCGAAATCGGATTTCGCCGGAAACGATGACGACTTCTGCCCTGCCTTGCAGTTCTTTTCCGAGGAATGGGGTATTGTGACTGGATGATTTAAGCAGCGCGGGTTCCAGAATGTAACGAATATCCGGATTAATCAGGGTAATATCGGCGTCTACTCCCTCCGCCAGAGTTCCCTTCTCCAGCCCCAGTATTTGAGCAGGTCCCACAGTCAGTTTGCTGATCAATTCCGGCCAGGAAAGGTGTCCGGGGGTGATCAGGCTTTGCAGACAGACTGGCAGTAATGTCTCCAGGCCGATAATGCCGAAGTCGGCTCCCAGGATTTCATCGGTTTTCTTTTCCGCAGCGTGGGGGGTATGATCAGAGCAGATCGCGTCAATCGTGCCATCCTTCAAACCCTCGATTAAGGCGTCGATGTGTTCCTGAGAACGCAGTGGAGGCAGGACCTTGAAGTTCGGGTCATAATTCTCCAGCATCTGGTCGGTGAGTGTCAGATGGTGTGGTGTTACATCAGCAGTGACATGGATCCCGGTTGCTTTGGCGCGACGAATCTGGGAAACACTGTTCTGGGTGGAGATACACATCAGGTGAATCCGACCCTGGGTCAGTTCCGCCAGAGCGATGTCACGGTTGACCATGATTTCTTCAGCAGCGGCCGGGATGCCTTTGAGCCCCAGTACTGTCGAATGAAAGCCCTCATGCATTTGGCCCTTGTCAGTCAGTTCTGCGACTTGTGGGCGATTCAGAATCGGGCGGTCGAACATGCGTGTGTATTCCAGCGCACATCGCATGATTTGTGCATTATCAATCGGACGGTCCGCATCAGTAAAACCAACGGCTTTCCCTGCGACCAGCTGACCGATTTCCGCCAGTTCTTTCCCTTCCTGATTTTTGGTGATGGCGCCCAGAGGGTAGACATGACAGTTCGCTGCGCGTTCCGCCTGGAGCAGGATAAATTCAGCGGAAGAGCGATCGTCGACCACGGGCGATGTGTTAGGCAGGCATCCCAGTGAAGTCACACCGCCGGCTAATGCTGCAGCGGTTCCCGATTCAATCGTTTCGTCTTCTTCAAAGCCGGGTTCGCAGAGCGAGACATGAATGTCTATGAATCCCGGACTGACGATCAAGCCTGTGGCATCAATGATTTCGTCGGCAGTGACGGTGGCATC
This sequence comes from Gimesia sp., assembly GCF_048262075.1. Classification (GTDB taxonomy): domain Bacteria; phylum Planctomycetota; class Planctomycetia; order Planctomycetales; family Planctomycetaceae; genus Gimesia. The sequence goes on along the minus strand of NZ_JBLXFK010000002.1, from coordinate 413,042 downwards.
ACACAGACCGGTAATCTTCCCGTTTTCAATTAACAGGTTTCCCAGCTGGTCCAGATCTTGTGAAGGGTCGATAATGCGACCATTTTTGATGAGAATCGATTTCATCCTGGTGTTCCCAAGGAGGCAGTTCGCTGTAGGTGAAGCAGGTAGAGACAGGCCATTCGAATGATCAGTCCATTGCTGACCTGACCCAGAATGATAGAGTGCGGACCATCGGCCACATCGGGGGTAATTTCCACACCCCGGTTGATGGGACCCGGAGCGAGGATCAGGACATTCTCTTTCGCTTTGTTAATACGCTGTTTATTCATTCCAAAGAGATGTGCATATTCCCGGATGGAGGGAAAGTAGTGTCCCCGCTGACGTTCGAACTGAATGCGCAACAGGTTCAGGCAGTCCGTTCGCGGGAGTACGTCATCCAGGTTACTGGAGACTTCCACCCCCAGTTTTGAGATTTCACTGGGAATCAAGGTGGTCGGACCACAGACAATCACGTGGGCCCCCAGTTTTTTCAGTCCCCAGATATTTGAACGAGCGACGCGGCTGTGCAGGATATCTCCGACCAGCGTGACTGTCAGCCCTTCAATTTTGCCGAAGTGTTCACGGATCGTAAAAATGTCGAGGAGAGCCTGGGTAGGGTGTTCGTGAGTCCCATCGCCTGCGTTGAGGATATTCGCATCCAGGTGTTGTGCCAGCAATTGCGGAGCACCGGGAGTTTTGTGCCTGACAACCACATAGGAAACGCCCATGGCTTCGATCGTTTTGGCAGTATCAACAAAGCTTTCGCCTTTGGAGAGACTGCTGCCGGAAGCCGAAAAATCGACGGTATCAGCACTGAGGCGTTTGGCTGCCAGTCCGAAGCTGATACGGGTTCGGGTTGATGGTTCAAAGAACAGATTGGCAACGACAGTCCCGGCCAGTGGTGTTAATTTGGTTTCTCCGATGGCAGCCAGTCGTTTAAATTCCGATGCCTGATTGAGAATGATATTCAGCTCATCCCGGGAGAGATCCTGCAGTCCTAAAATATGCTTGCGGTTCCATCCACTGGAGATGTCGGTTCGATACTCATGGTCGATATTCATAGTCGCATCAGATTAGATTAGGTGCGTATTCCAACCAAGATGACGTCAGATGCGTTCAGACCCCGATTGAAGGATGTTATCACAGGACTGGAAGAGATATTACCAATCCCCCCTGCTCCCTTCAAGGAGATCACGCGGAGAACTCTCACACAGCAGCTTACTTTTCGAGGGATTTCAGACTTGCGAGAAAGTCTGGAAACAATTCTGGCTGAATCCCCGGTGGTTGTGCAGATTTTCTCGGTACTTGAGCTTCGGTGACCAGAGAATCTGCAGGGTGTAGACTCAATTCAGCCGCGAATTGAAATTTTCCCGTGGAGAGCCCTTCGATTATCATATTCTCTGTACCGAGTTCTTCGAGTGGTTGTCCGGGGGACTCCTGCCAGCCGGCGATCAGGATATCGGAAGAAGCAACAGAACCTTCCCCCACCAGTCCGATTGATGACAGCCAGTTTTTTGGTGGTTTAAAGTCTTGGAACTGAATTAACGCAGCCTGGGCCAGTCCAAACACACAGTCCCGGGCTTCTATCTGAATGGCACCGGGAATCTGAATCTGTTCGGTCCATTTCAATAGCAGGAGTGGACCGGTCTCCCGCATGGTCAGGTGCTGCAGGTTGAGGTTTAACTGCTGGTCAATTTCCGGTGGGTGTTCCAGGTAGACCATGGAGTTAGAAGTGAGGTTCAGGCAATTGGCGAGCGAAACATTCTGAGGTGTTTGAGATAAATACACTGCGTTTCCGGGAATTGCAAAAATCGTATTCTGAATTGCCAGGTCTGTTCCATTTCGTTGTTGTGGATCCAACGGCTTCCAATACAGGGCACTACTGATCTGGTTCGAACCGGTTTTGGTCTCTGAGTCCAGTTGTGCGAAGTAACTGGAGCTGATTTTAACCGTTTGGGCTGTCACATTTAACAGGGCATGAGTGGTTTGTGCTGAAGTCTGTTTTGAACTGGCTCGATTGATAAAAATCACATTTTCCACGATCAACTGTTCCGCGACAACACGAAATGAATCTTCTTCTATTTCAATAATGGCAGGATGAGCCGGGTCTCCCTTGAGAGTGAGGGGACCGATGGTGGTGATACTGGTTGATTCGTACACAGTATCTGCTTCCAGGCGGATGACTCCCTGTTCGTCGGGTACAGGGATCAAAGCGCGAACGGCCTGGTCTGTTGCGGATGGTGCAGTTTGAGGGCCGGAGATCGATGCGCGACTGTCGTCAGTCTGTTTGAAAGAGACTTTGGAAGTAATTTCCAATAGCTGGTTTCGAGCTCCTTCGTCCAGAAGCGTGAATGATAGTCCGGAGAGTACAAAAATCAGTGCAGCGATCAGTGGCAATCGGCCAGATTTTTCTGATTTCAGGTCTGGCTCTGCCCGGGATGTCTGGTGCTGAAAGGAGTCATGGAACCTGGCCAGAACATTTCGTGCTGTGGTTCCAGGCCAGAGTTTTTTGGCAGCCTGTATATCCAAGGGACGCTGCCGGGGATCAGATGCGGTAAAGCGAATTAATGCTTCAGCCAGTCCTGCAGGTGTTTCGGGAGCCCAGCTGCGGATATCGGGCACGGATTTCGTCTGATGGCAGGCGAGTTTGGCCAGTGGATCACCTGTCGTAAAAGGAGGTCTTCCGGCAAGTAATTCCCAGAGTAAACATCCAAGGGCATACAGATCGCTCTGTGTATCAGGATGACGTCCGGTTCCGATCAGTTCCGGGGCAATACCATCATAGCAACGGGGAGGTAAGGCAGCGTGAATAGTCAGTTCTGGAGAAAGGACAGATGCCAGACCCGGATCGACGAGAGCAGCATTTCCTTTATCAGTCAGACGGACATTCCAGGGACGGATGTCGCCGTGAATCACTTTACGCTGCTCAAGCATTCCCAGTGCCTCCAGCAATTGGGAGCCAATGGCCAGCACAACGTGAACAGGAAATCGTCCGCGGCGAATCAACAGTTCAGAAACAGGAATCGATGGCAGATAGTGGCTGATAATCACAAACTGTTGAGGCAGGTATTTGATGACACGTGGTAATACCAGCGAGGGATGATGCAGGCCTTGTAGCCGTTGCAGCAGACTTTGGAAATGCTTTTGTAGCTGCTGGGGCTGTTCAGACTTCGGAGTCGTGACTTTCAACGCGCATTTTTCATTGCTCTCGGGTACCCTGGCGATATAGGTCTGGGAATTTGGTGAATGTCCCAGTTCTGAAATCAGAAGATAAGGGCCGACAGCCAGATGTTCGGGGTGACCTGATTCCAGCACGCGCGCCTGGAACGGAGTGATTTTCTGTGCTTGAACCAGCGCGTCAATCCAGACGGAGTCGAAGGCGGGAATGCCACGCGTCAGTTTACGCACGCGACCTCGACAGCGTCTCACATCCGCTGTGGTACAAAGCTTAAGCTTTGTTAATCGATGCATTAATTCGGGAGACGGTGGTTCGAGCAACGTGACGAAATCCTTTTCCACAACGTTACAACAAGGCAGCTAACCTCGAGCAATATTTGTATGTTTGTTTTGAGTCCGATCAGCCTGATAGAAAATGAGTTATGGCAAAAATTACAATATTTCGCAATAGTGATTTGCTGCTTAATGCCTGATTGAAAGTCGTTAGAGAGGTATTTCAGAAACGAAAAAGATCAGGTATAAATGCTGTTGTCTTAATCTGAATATCTGGACAAAAGTGTAATGGGAATGAGGCCCTCGTCTGATGCATGTGTTGATTATTGGTAATCTGACTCCGGAAATGGACTCGATTTCCAGGTCCGTCAGAGAAATCTGCAGTGAGGCTCAAATCCTGGAAGTTTCCAAAATGGATATGATTACGACTGTTACAGTCAATCCTGATCTGATCGTTGTTTATCAGAACTGGCCTGATGAATATGAAACTCACATATTAGATGATCTTGTCAGTCGCTTTCCATTGAGTCGCTTTGTCTGCTGTTATGGAGTCTGGTGTGAATCTGATGGCAGGACACGGGCGACCTGGCCGTTCAGTATTCGCGTACCCGCACGTAGTGCTGCTTCTCGTATACAAAGGGAATGGGAAATCATTCAATCGGATGCTCCAGTCTTTCCTCTCACCGCCGGGCGCGATGAAATATTTTTGTGGGAATCGTCGACCTTGCCATTGCGGCTGGATGAACAGGGGGTTGCACTACGCATCTGTGTGTTTTCTGGTGACAGGCAGTATCGGAGGATGCTGGAAGAACTGATCAGAGGCTGGGGAGGAGAAATTGTAGCATTCTCTCTCCAGAATACGGCTGACGTCATTGTGTATGATCTGGATCCCTGGGAAACAGTTCTGGATCAACTGATTACCCGGGCGGAACCTGTCCCCATCATTGGGATGATGGGGTTGGCCCACCCCGAAATGATCACTGCTGCAAACTTATGGGGAGTACGCAAAGTGGTGACGAAACTTGCTCCCGAGGCAGACCTGTTTCGCGCAATTCACTGTGTCTGCGAATTCAAGGAGAATCTGACGGGAGATCGCTGATTTTCAGATTCTTGAAGTTGAGGTCTGTAGTCGGATCATGTCCCTGCAGGCTGATATGCCCTGCTTTTAACCTCAAGCCTTTACGAGGATTCTCATCTGGTTTTCTGGTGTCCGTCCAGTCAGTCACCTGATAGCCGTCAATCCAGACTGCAATATGTGGTCCATTAGCGGAGAGTGTGGTCGTGAACCATTCATGATCATTGGAAACCACACGCCTGGCTTCTGTTCGACGAAAAATGGCACCTGTGCCTGCGTTTTCAGGTTTGGTCCGGTCTCCGTCTTTGATTCCGTTATGGATCTGAACTTCGTATCCATTAGCCATCCCTTTTTCCGAACCCTTGATTGCACGGAAAAAGTAGCCGCTGTTGAGGGCGTCTCCATTTGATTTTGCAGTCGCCTGAAACAGAAAATCTCCCCAGGTTTCTTCTGTTTCCAGGTAGCCCTGTTTTTCAGCTGTAACATGAATGGTGTTATCAACAACCTCAAAAGTACTCTGCGAACCGGGGACAACATTCCAGCCCGCCAGATCAACACCATTAAAAATTGTCGACATCCGGAGCGGTTTCAGATAAATCTTTCGAAATTCAATGGCCCCTTCGTTTTTCTGCAGACCTATGAAACCAATTTTCCGCAGATTCTTTGAAGTGTCTTTAAAATTCAAAATCTCTTTGCCATTGATGGATGCTTTGATCTCTGGACCTTCCAGGCGTACATCGCAAGTTTGCCATTCGGAGCTTACGGGAAGAGGGTTTTCAATCTTGCTGCGGGCGACGAGGCTCCCAGTGGGGAATTCAGTTTTCTGATCACACAGATTCAGCTCATAGCAGTCCTTACTGGGATCTTTAGGATCAAAAGTGGTTCTCAGAAACATGCCACTATTTGTTTCAGGAGTCAGCTTGAACTCGAATTTGAGCTCATAATCTGCAAAAGGAGTTGTGGTGAGCAGTAGTCCTGGTTCCCCCTTGTCCGCTTTGATGACTCCTTCTTCGGTATGCCAGTTGACATCATTGTTGGGCTTCCAGCCGAATAGACTGTGACCATCAAAAAGTGCGATCCAGCCGGCGGCTATTTCTTCATCAGTCAAGCCTGTCACGGGAATCACATCACCAGCTGGTTCCTTTATTTGGGGGGGAGCCTTGGGAACTTCACCTGCTACCGGTTCCGCATGGGACTTCGCATCCGGGGAAGGATGTTCCACTTTCAGGCAGCCTGCCAGGGCAAATGAAAAAAACGCGATTAAAACCAGACAGACACATGTATTTCGAAACATTAATTCTTTCCCCAAAAATGAGACGATCCTGCAGCCGATCATCTGTTTTGACTCTTAGTTTTCTGTCATACCCCAGCGCAGAAATGCTTCCAGGAAACCATCGAGGTCACCATCCAGAATGGGGCTCGGGTTGCCTGCTTTATACCCCGTACGAGCATCTTTGACATACTGTTCAGGATGTAGAACGTAATTTCGAACCGTCTGACCTCCAAAACCAATCTTGGACTTACCACCTCGTTTCGCAGCCAGTTCTGCATCACGTTTTTCCTGCGCGATCTGGAACAGCTTTGCTTTCAGCATTTTCCGGGCTTCAGCACGGTTTTTATGCTGACTGCGATTGTTCTGGCATTGCACGACGACCCCTGATTCGAGGTGTGTCAGGCGGATCGCAGAATCTGTTTTATTAATGTGCTGCCCCCCTGCTCCACTGGCACGATACGTATCTTCACGGACATCCTGATCCCAGCTGATTTCAATTTCCGCAATTTCACCCATATCCGGTGAAACATCAATTGCGGCAAAGGATGTATGTCGGCGTCCGGCAGAGTCAAACGGACTGATCCGAATTAAACGATGGTTTCCGGTTTCTCCTTTCAGATAACCATAAGCGTAGTCACCTTCAATCCGAATGGTCGCACTGCGGATGCCTGCTTCTTCCGCATCGGAACGATCGAGGAGTTCTACTTTGAACCCCCTCCGTTCACACCAGCGCAAATACATGCGCAGCAGCATTTCAGCCCAGTCTGAAGAGTCGGTGCCTCCTTCTCCTGCCTGGATACTCAGGTAGGCAGCAGAACCATCTTCCGGAGCGGACATCATCGCCTGAAGCTCCAGGTGTTCCAGTGTGGATTCGAGTCGCTCGGCGGTAGCAGAGAGCTCCGGGATACTGTCTTCGCTGCCTTCTTCCTCAATGAACTCCATCAGGACTTCGAGGTCTTCAGCGCCTTCGACGAGTTCGGTTAGCGGTTTGACAACCAGTTGGATCTGCTGCATTTCGTTGACAAGGCCTTGCGCCTTCTCCTGGTTATCCCAGAAGCCGGCTGCTCCCATGAGTTCATTGATTTCAGCAGCGCGTTCTTTTTTTTCAGCGTAGTCAAAGAGAGTCTCGTAGTTTGACAATGCGATCCATAATTCCAATGCATTTATCTTTAAGTTCGTGATCCATTTTCGTACTTTCTTGATGTTATCGAGAACTGATCTCTCAGAACTGTTATTCTTTTTGATTCAGGTTTTAGAGCATGCGACAGGGGGTAACTATTATTTTAAAGAGCTGAGTCCGATGCCGATATATTCAAATCCTTTTTGTTTCATTTTTTCAGGCTCATACAGGTTCCGTCCGTCAAAGATGAGGGGGTTCGATAGTTTATGCTGAATATAATCAAAGTCAGCATGCCGGAATTCATTCCATTCCGTGACAATGATCAGGGCATCGGCCCCCTGCAGAGTATCATAGTGGTGATCAAAATAGGCAAGCTGATCGCCATATATGTCTTTGACATTATTCATGGCAACCGGGTCGTGGACTTTCAGTTGCGCGCCGGCCTCTAAAAGTTGATCGATCAGAACCAAGGCAGGAGCTTCACGAATATCATCGGTTTTTGGTTTGAAGGCCAGTCCCCAGATGGCAAAAGTCTTTCCCTGCAGATCGCTTTTGAAATAGTTGTTTACTTTTTCAAATAAGACTCTTTTCTGAGCGGTGTTAACCTGGTCGACCGCATTCAGAATAGAAGGTTCCATCTGACGGCTTTTGGCAACGGAAATCAGTGCAGAAACATCCTTGGGAAAACAGGAGCCCCCATAGCCCACTCCGGGAAACAGAAAGGAAAAGCCAATCCGTTGATCGTGGCCGATGCCTCGTCGCACCTGGTTGATATCGGCACCCACCCGTTCACAGAGGTTTGCCATTTCGTTAATGAAACTGATTTTTGTCGCCAGCATGCAGTTTGCGACATATTTTGTCATTTCCGCGCTCTCCAGTTCCATGGAAAGGAATGGATGTTCGGTACGTAAAAACGGTTTATAGAGCTCGTGCAGTGTGTCAGAAATTTCAGGTCGGGACACTCCTACGACAACCCGGTCGGGCTTGGAGAAGTCATCAATGGCTGCCCCTTCCTTCAGGAATTCCGGATTGGAGGCGACATCAACGACCCTGCCAGTCAGTTCCTGAAGCATTTCAGCGAGTTTGCGGTTCGTTCCGACCGGGACCGTACTTTTGATAATGACAATGGAATCCTCTGCCAGAAGGGGTGCGAGTGACTCGGCGACCTTCCAGATACTATCAAGATTGGCTGAGCCATCTTCTTTTTGGGGAGTTCCCACTGCGATGAAGATGCACTTGGCGTCAGGGATGGTCTCATCATAACTGGTCGTGAATAAAAGTCGCCGGGCTTTCGTATTGCGTTTCACCATTTCTTCGAGCCCTGGCTCAAATATGGGAATCTCACCAGCTTTCAGTTTCTGGACTTTCTGTTCATCGATGTCGATGCAGGTAACATGATTCCCGCTTTCGGCAAAACAAGTGCCTGTCACCAGTCCCACGTAGCCAGTGCCAATTACTGCAATTTTCATATGATTCTCTTTTAACTGAATGAAGTGCGGAGAGCTGAGTGTCAGGCAAGCAGCTCTAATTGGTTAGTGATTAGTGTTATTTGTGATTATGTATTTAAGCGGTTGCCGTACTGCTGATCGTAATATTTCATATATTGTCCCGAGCGAATTCGGCTGACCCACTCCGGATTATCAAGGTACCACTGAACCGTATCTCTTAAGCCAGTATCAAATTCGGTCTCTGGCTTCCAACCTAATTCTGCTTCTGCTTTGCTGCAGTCAATCGCGTAACGCAAATCATGTCCTGGCCTGTCCGTGACATATTTGATTAATGATTCTGGTTTCTCAAGTATATTCAATAAAAGTTTGGTGATCTCAATATTCTGCATCTCTGCATTGCCACCAAAATTGTAGATTTGGCCGGGCTTCCCTTTTCGCAAAGCTGCATCAATCCCGCGACAATGGTCAATGACATGAATCCAGTCTCTAACATTTGTTCCTTCACCGTAAATGGGTAGTGATTTATCTTCCAGGGCATTGGAGATGAATAACGGAATCAGCTTTTCAGGAAACTGGTAGGGACCATAGTTGTTGGAGCAGCGGGTAATAATGGCGGGGAAGTCAAAAGTCTTAATATAACTTCGTACTAACAGATCGGCAGAGGCTTTCGAAGCAGAATAGGGGCTGTTAGGAGCAATGGGAGTTGTTTCAGTGAATAATCCCTCGGCACCCAGACTGCCATAGACCTCATCTGTGGAAACTTGGACGTAGCGCTCTATATTCCTGCTGCGCGCTGCGTCCAGCAGGACTTGAGTTCCCACGATATTAGTATGAATAAAGGGGCCGGAATCAAGAATGCTGCGATCCACATGCGATTCAGCAGCGAAATTAATTACAGCGTCGAAATTTGTGGTGTTTAATAGTGAGTTTACAAAATCGGCGTCTGTAATGTCCCCTTTAACAAAGGTATATCCAGAGTGCGATTCAAATTCTTTCAGGTTTTCCAGATTGCCAGCGTAAGTTAACTTGTCGAGATTGGTTACCGAAATATCCGGGTATTCTGAGAGTTGATAGCGGATAAAATTAGAACCGATAAATCCACAGCCTCCAGTTACTAAAATCTGTTTCATAAGAGTATCCATTCTTCTGAAAGAAATAAAATTCAGAGCCTGCAGTACAGGCAGAAATCATTCGACCTCATCAGTTGTGTTGTTGGCATCTGTCGGTGATGGAATATTATTGTCGGGAGTGCTGGCGGATTCCTCGTTCTCTGATTCGTCAACAATTTCCGCCGGGATTCTTGCCAGTGAGACCAGTTTGTCATTGGCATCGAGTGTGATGACCCGGACTCCTTGTGTGTTCCGACCGACCTGACTGATCTCACAGCCTCTGACCCGTTGGATTTTGCCACTTGATGTAACCATCAGGACTTCATCATCTTCGGCTACCGGAATAATGTCGACGGCGTTGCCATTGCGTGCGGAAGTCCGGATATCACGGATCCCTTTTCCGCCACGTCTCTGGCGTCGATAATGCATTCCGCTGCGTGTTTCCTGCTCTTCATCGGCATGATCATCTGAGTCAGAATCTGCTTCTGCTGTCGGTTCTTCTTCATTTTCAGGAACCTCATCAACATTTTCTTCAGCAGCAGGGATAAAGCCAAAGGGGGTGCGTTTTCCGTAGCCATTTTCACAGACCGTCAGCAGGCAGGTCTCAGGATTGGCGATGACCATACCGATGACGTGTCCCGATTTGGAGAGCTTAATGCCTTTCACGCCACGTGTATTCCGTCCCATACTACGTGCATCTGACTGGGCAAAACGAATTGCCATTCCATCAGAGGTTGCCAGCAGCAGATCCTCACCTGGTGAAACAATCAGAGCTTCTACCAGCTCGTCGTCTTCATCCAATTTGATTGCGATAATGCCCCCCTTCTGCGGACGCGAGTAAGCAGAGAGTGGGGATTTTTTAATGATCCCGTTTCGCGTTGCCATGACGAGGAAGCGTTCTTCGTCAAATTCCCGGACAGCCACACAGTTCGAAACGGCTTCATCTTCCTGCAGTGAGAGCAGGTTGACCAGTGCACGTCCCTTTGCTGTGCGTCCCTGGAGCGGAAGATCATAGACTTTTTGCCAGTAAACGCGTCCTCGATTCGTGATAAACAGCAGGTAGGAGTGAGTGCTGGAAACAAACAGATGCTGAATGGGATCTTCCTCATCCGTTTTCGCACCTTTGATTCCTTTTCCACCCCGATTTTGTGCCTGGTATGTATTCAGTTGAGTTCGTTTGATGTAACCTCGCTGGGACAGAGTCACCACCATCGGTTCTTCTGTAATCAGGTCATCGCGATTAACGTCGGTCAGTTCATCTTCGGAAATATCGGTACGGCGTTTGTCCGAGTATTTCTGCTGAAGCAGCAGCATGTCTTCACGGATCACGGAGCGGATATGATCTTCATCCGACAACAGATACAGATATTCGGAGATGGCTTTGAGGAGTTCCTGGTGTTCGCCACTGAGCTTTTCGCGTTCCAGATTGGCCAGTGAACCAAGCTGCATGGAGACAATGGCTTCTGCCTGATTGGCTGACAGCGAGTAATACTCGTGAACCCCCTGCTCATTCTGATATTCTTTGAAACCATCTTCACCCAGTGCGCGTTCGATGAGCTTACCATCGACCTGTAGACCCTGCAGGCTGATTTTGGCCTCGGCCCGGCTAGGTGAGTTTCGGATGGTCTTGATGACTTCATCAATATCAATCTGCGCGATCATCAACCCTTCAACGGTATGTTTTCGTTTGCGGGCTTCAGCAAGCAGAAATTCCGTACGTCGGCGGATCACATCAATGCGATGCAGAATAAACTGCTGAATGAGCTCTTTGATCGAAAGGGTTTCCGGACGGTTACCGACCAGCGCCAGTAGAATAATACTGAAGGTATTCTGCAGAGGAGAGAACTTAAAGAGTTGTGCCAATACTACTTCTTTATCTGCATCCCGTTTCAGGATGATCTGCAGGTGCACTTTCCAGGGAGGGACATTTCTGTCGGTGAGGTCGACGATTCGCGAAATTCCTTTAACCCGGTCATCGCGAACCAGGGTCTCAAGTTTTTCGCGGATGCGGTCCCGTGTTTCCATATACGGAATTTCGGTCACGACAATCACGTCCGATTGTTTTTCGGTTTCGAAATGAGTCCGTGCCCGAAGTGAGATCGTGGATCGACCTGTCGCATACCCTTTGCGAATGCCATAACGTCCACAAATAATCCCGCCTGTAGGGAAATCCGGGCCGGGCATCACCTGCAGGATGTCATCAATTGTGGCTTCCGGATTATCAATCAGTAATGTGATTGCTTCGCAGACTTCTCCCAGATTCTGAGGTGGGATGCTGGTTGCCATACCCACTGCGATACCACTGGAGCCATTTACCAGCAGGTTGGGAAATTTGGATGGTAGAACAACAGGTTCATCATTCCGCTGGTCGTAGGTTGGGACAAAGTCAACCGTATTCCGATTAATATCGTCCAGCATTTCTGCTGCGACCGCGGACAACCTGGCTTCGGTATATCGCATGGCCGCTGGAGGCAAGCCAGCCAGAGAACCAAAGTTCCCCTGTTTATCAATGAGGACATTTCGCATCACCCAGTCCTGTCCCAGTCGGACCAGGGTCGGGTAAATGGAACCATCCCCGTGAGGGTGATAGTTACCGCTGGTATCACCAGAAATCTTTGCGCATTTTACCCTTGATGAACTTGCTCCCAGGTTCAAATCATTCATGGCGACAAGAATCCGGCGCTGTGACGGTTTTAACCCATCGCGTGCGTCCGGAAGTGCGCGGCTGATAATCACACTCATCGCATAGGTGAGGTAACTGTCGCGCATTTCATCCTGGATGTCCAGGTATTTGATATTCTTATCAATATTCGGTTCTTCGCCGTTGTCGCTAGCCAATCCTTGTTCTCCTTAAGGAAATGAACTACTGATTTATGTCTGGTCTGGATTGTTTAATCGTATTTATTAACGGGAGTGGTCAGAAACGACAGGTGCTAATCGAAGGTACTGGATGCTCCATCCCGACACTCTTCAATTGGTTGAGAAAGGATACTGCTTTCCATGCTGTAACGTTCAAATCCACTCGCTGAATTGCAAGCTGTTTTTTGGTCAAAACAGGGGTTGAAAACTGCCTGAAACGCTACAGAATTCAAGTCTGTCAGACACTACCAAATTGTAGCCGGAAGGACCTGCTTTCACAACTAATAAGGCCCCTGAATTTTGGTGTCTTCCAAGGGAGAAAAACCTTGATTTTCAATAAGTTACGTTCTGAGATTTGTCATTGAGAGCCAACCGTCAATTGCATAGAATAGAAGCAGCGTCCTTGACCGTTTCCAGAGCTGTTCTGTGCGTGAAAATTCCGCCGGTGTTTCTTATCAAAGATATTGTTTTCATGAATGATTCAGATTCTCAACAGAGCACTCGAAAACCTGGAGACGTTCAAAATTCAGGAGGACAAGAACAGAAAAATCAGGGTTCAGAGGCAGAAACGGCTGAAAAAACACTGGTTCAGTCGCCTGAAGAACAAGCCCGGGCTGCTCATCTGAGTAAAGATCGGCAGCTGCTGCCTGCCAAAGTTCCCGGCTATGTCCTCATGCGGTCTCTGGGAGAAGGGTCATATGGATCTGTCTGGCTGGCTCAGGAAGAAAATACGGGAAAATATGTGGCGATTAAATTTTATACGTATCGCCGAGGCCTGGACTGGTCGTTGTTGAATCGCGAGGTCGAAAAACTGGCAGATTTATATACATCGCGGCATATTATCAGTCTGCAGGGAGTGGGCTGGAATAGCGATCCTCCGTATTACATGATGGAATATCTGGAAAACGGATCACTCTCCTCTTTTCTGGAATCCGGGCCTTTACCTGTTTCGGAAGCAGTCCGAATCGCCAAAACCGTTCTGCTGGCTCTGGTGCACGCTCATGGACGAGGCATCCTGCACTGTGATCTCAAGCCGGCCAATATTCTTCTGGATGCGAATTTTGAGCCTCGTCTCTGTGATTTCGGCCAATCGCGACTCTCAGATGAACAAAGCCCTTCCCTGGGAACTTTGTATTACATGGCTCCGGAGCAAGCCGATTTACAGGCCGTTCCTGATTCCCGCTGGGACGTATATGCATTGGGAGCGCTGCTGTACCATATGCTTTCAGGCAATGCTCCGTATCGCACTCCAGAAAATGAGCAGACGCTACGCAGTCTGAATACGATTGATGAAAAACTGCAGGCATATCGCGATTTGATTCGTAATTCACCACGGCCGGCAGAGCACCGCAAAGTCTCCGGAATGGATCGACGGCTCATAGATATTGTTGATCGTTGTCTGGAGACAGACCCCCAAAAACGATTCCCTAACGCACAGGCAGTCTTGACCAGCCTGGTGCAGCGAGAACAGCAGCGGGCGCGCAGGCCGTTGATCGCTTTGGGGATTATCGGACCGCTTCTGGTGATCATTGGACTGATCCCGGTTGCTGGGGCAGTCGTCAATAAGATGGTTTCACAGTTTAGAAATAATTTAACGCATCGGGCACTGATCGGTGATTCCATCTCAGCTAGCCTGTTATCACAAAATATGGAGCGAGAATTGCAGGACCGCAAAGATCAACTGGTTGATCTATCCGAACGGACACTCCTGCGTTCCCTGATGCAAGGTGACCAGGAGGAAGACGGAGAGATAAAAAACAGATATCCAGAGTTGTTTTCATATCTATTGCAGGAAAAAACTCTGGTAGATGAAAAGCGTGCTGAACTGGGACGAGAGCAGGATACGAGCTGGTTTCTCACTGATGACAAGGGGACTCAGATCTGGCGCGACCCCTCTGGGCCGACCATCGGACAGGATTTTTCCTATCGGGACTATTTTCACGGTCATGGTACCGAATATGACAAAGATGAGATTCCAGAGGGGATTGAACCTATCAAAGAGCCGTATATCTGTCAGGTTTTTATGAGTGATGCCACACATCAATGGATGGTGGCGGTTGCCGTTCCAGTCTGGGATCTCAAACATGAAAAAGTTCTCGGAGTTTTATCGAGAACCACCCATCTGGACCAGTTACTGTCTGGCTTTGATGAGAGTATCAATGGTGATTCAGAAATTGTTGGTGATCGAAAGATTGCCTTGATTGATAATCGTGATGGGAAGATGCTGGCACACCCGCGCATGACTTCCGATACATTACGAAGTCTCACACGTGAAGAGGTTGATCAACTGGTTCTGACTGATAAGGACTTTGAAAAACTGCAATTATTCCGCAAGGAAAAGAACAAAACTCAATCTGGTCGGTTGACCGCAAAAGTTGATGACTACCAGGATCCTGTTGAAACGGTATTGTCAAAAGAAGGATTGGATAACGTCTGGCTGGCTGCATTTTCTCCGATTGGTACAACAGGTTGGACAGCGGTGGTTCAGGAACGTCGCAGTATGGCATTGAAGCCTGTTGCTGAAATGCGCAACTGGTTAATCCAGTATGGATGTATCGTTCTGGTGACAAGCTGCCTGTTGATCTTTACGGTTTGGTACTTTGTGATGCGGGTACTCACAGAACGTCGAGTCTGGGACTGGTCACGTCATCACTCTGATAAACGTACTGAGCAAGGTTCAACCACGGCCAGTTGGCCGAGTCAAAAGCAGAGTTAAACAATCAGTTTTAAGAATAGACAGGGAGTCTTTGCTTGTTGGAGTTAATCACCTATGGAACCCAATCCCAGCATTCCACTCGGTTCGCATTGCAACCAGGTCAGGAACTGGTTTTAGGTCGTTCCCCTGACGCAGATATCTCAATTTCCTGGGATGATCGTATTTCACGCAAACATGCTCTGCTCAAAGTGCAGCCGAAACAGTTATCTGTTTCACGTTTTTCCAATACCGAAAATCAGATTTTTCTGGGGGGCGTTGCTTTTGATGACTTTCAGTTAGAGCCGGGAAGTACATTTGTCATCGGATCCACGACATTCCAGCTTTTGGATTCGGCATCCAGTTTCTCCTCACCGCGAGACTCCCCTCTGGAAGAGGTGACCTTCAAGCCAAATGAGTTAGTGAAGGTCAGATACCGCGATGCGGATCAGAGGATCGATGTACTGGCTCATTTACCGGAATTAATACTGGATGCGAGAAACGATGCTGATCTGTTTCATCGCCTGGTAACCATGCTGCTTTCGGGTGTGAAGCATGCTGATGCCGTGGCAGTCGTGCGTTTGAATGATGAGGACCGGGTCGAAGTTCCCTTCTGGGAAAGAAGACGTCAGACCCAGGGAGGTTTTCATCCCAGTGGGCGACTGGTTCAGGAAGCGGTCAAAAAAAGTAAACGCTCCGTTCTGCACGTGTGGGCTGCCAAGGAGGAGAAAGAGGATCAGGAAGACTATACCGCAGTAGCAGAATTTGACTGGGCTTTCTGTACTCCGATTGAAGAAGGAGTCAATGGAAGATGGGGGCTCTATGTCGCGGGAGAGTTAAATCAGCCTTACCAGGTCTCAGTACCTCAGGGAGCCGGAGGAATTGATCTCCAGGCAGATGTAAAGTTTACCGAGTTGGTGGCTTCAATCGTTAAATCTGTCAGGCGTCTTAATCAGCTGGAACGCCAACAGGCTGGTCTCAGGCAGTTTTTTGCCCCTCCAATCCTCGCGGCGATTGGAGATAATCTGAATACGGAGATTCTCGAACCTCGTGAATGCGATGTGACAGTATTATTTTGTGACCTGCGGGGATTCAGCCAGCATGCTGAAAGTTCCTCTGAGGATTTAATCGGTCTCCTGGGGCGAGTGAGTCAGGCGTTAGGGATCATGACATCCCACATTCTTGATTTTGGTGGTGTGACAGGCGATTTTCAGGGCGATGCTGCGTTGGGATTCTGGGGCTGGCCCTTCTCGTCCGAGTTGGCTCCCCTCGATGCCTGCCGCGCTGCATTGGCAATTCGAAATGCGTTTGAGCAGATTAAATTACAACCCGATCACCCCCTTTCTGATTTTCGTATGGGAATCGGGATTGCCCACGGCAGAGCTGTTGCTGGTAAAATCGGCACGAGTGATCAGGTGAAGGTCACCGTATTCGGGCCTGTCGTTAACCTTGCCAGTCGCCTGGAGGGTTTGACCAAGCATCTGCGTGTACCGGTTTTAATGGATGAAGCAACCGCGCAAATTGTAAGAACAAAACTGGATCGGGAGGAAGGACGTGTGCGAAAATTGGCCCGTATCCTTCCTTATGGAATGGAAAAACCAGTCGTTGTCAGTGAGCTGTTGCCCCCAGAGTCAACGGCTGAAACTTTGACCGATCAGGAAGTTACGTGTTACGAAACGGCTGTAGAACATTTTATACAAGGTCAATGGGAAGAAGCTTTTCGGCTCTTGCATGCGATTCCCCCTTCAGATCGTGCTCAGGATTTCCTTGCGTTGCAAATCACGCGCACCAACCGAATTGCCCCGCTGGACTGGGATGGAACGATCCGGTTTGACAGTAAGTAGTATTGTTAAGCTTATATGAAGCATCAGTCCGGGCCGATTCATCGGAGTTCTGATTTTGCCGTCTGGGTGGACTGCGTCGAAGGAGCAGACGGCTTCCCCGCTCTTTTTCTTATAAAAATCAGCCAGGTGCCGAATGTTGACCTATTTTTTAGCAACGGACATCACTTAGATGAGTTTGTGATCAGGTCCTTGGAAAACCGGAATTATTGTCAACTTTGAGAGAAGTACTTATGAGCAATGCAGAACTGTTAACAGATGAAAGTATTGAATCGTCTCAATTGGAAGCTAACTATGAAGTTCGTTACGAACTCGAAGTAGATAACCGCTCGCAGGAGATGCTGCTTGTGTTGAATGAGGTTTTTGATTCTTTCCTTCCTGCCAGTAAATCTTAAGTGATTTGAAACATAAGTAGTGGGTTTCTCTCATGCTACATTCGTCAGAAAAAACAAACACTCGCGTCCTCGTGATTGATGATGATCCTCTATTCCGCAATCTGATGGTCTCTTTTTTACGCCGCGAATACTTCGTTTCTGTTGCCAGTGATGGATCGGAAGGTTTTCATAAAGCCTTGGAATATCCACCAGATATCGCGATTGTAGATGTCCAGATGGCTATCTGGGATGGGTTGCAGACTTTGAAGGCATTTCGGTCGCATCCGACGTTGTCTCAGACCAAGATCATCATGTTGACATCCGATGCCAGCAAGGAAACCGTGATTGCTGCGATTCAGGGTGGTGCGAATGATTATATTATCAAAACCAGTTTTTCGAAAAGCGAATTTCTGGAAAAGGTAAGACGTTTTGCACAACCTGGCGCGACACGAGTTGCTAATACACCCAATTCCGGAAAGCGTCAGCAATCAGAGCCGACAGCAACCGCAAAGGTTACGACGCCGAATTCTATCCCAGTTCCCCCAGTGGAACCCAAGCCAGTTTTTCCTGTCTCCAAATCAGTGGAAGATCAACTGTCGGGACTGACACTTGACCAGAGTGAAGAGTCCCAACTGGAAGAAATTATGGACGATTGGGATTGACCAGCACCGGACTACATTCAACTGCATTCCAGTGAACATTCAAGGCGTGGTCATAAGAAAATAAAACAGCCACTGCGATAATGTTCTATCGCAGTGGCTGTTTCTGTCTTTTCATGAATTGTCTGTGGATAATTAAAGGGTTTCTTTCGAGAACTTGGCAATCATGTTCCCGATGAATTTTAATATCCCTTTATCAAGCTTTGCCTTACCATCAATGGTCTCTCCTTCGCGTTTCATGACGAAAGAAAAAGTATCATCGGTACTTGTGAGTGACTTGATCAGGATCTCACGAACTTCCTGATTTCCTTTCTCCCCACGAACCTTGTTGATCATCTTTAACCAGGGTAGTGTTTTCACATTCAGTTCGATGACTTTCGGACTGATCTTTTCCGGTGCCGGTTCTTTAACCAGTTTGGATGCGTCAGTAATCCGTTTAATGGAGTCGGGACCGGCGGCTACCCAGAGTGCATCAGGAGAACTGCCCACATAGAGGGCCTCACCTGCTCCGAATAATTCATCAAAACCAGCTTTGTATTGATCTTTAATATTGATCTTATGAATTTTCAGGGATTCTTCGTTTACCACATCTGTTTCTACAGTCTGGTCCTTCATTACTTTGGGGAGCAGTTCCACGATTTCTTTGAGTTTGGCTCCGTCTGTAGAACGAATCCCGCCGAGCAGGGTGTACTTTCCATCTGTCGTTGGATTACTGTCGATGAAGCCATCAACGAGTGAGGTTTCTTTACCAGCATCAAGCATTTCAATAATCAACGCGGCAACTTTTTTACCTGATGTTTTCTGTTCGTCCGTCAGATCTTTATTTGCATCGATGCGATCCTGCAGGCTGGGCAGGAGCAGTTTATAAAATGCGGTGAAATTTTCTTTACGCATTTCATCCAGCGGGTGATTGATTCTACCGTTCAGAATGCCATCCATTTTGACAGGAACATTCGCAAAGTAACTTGGTTTCGTCGCAAACTGTTTGATACTCTCGTCAAGAGACGTACCTTCCAGGGCTTTTAATGAAAAGACAAGACGCCCTTCATTCGCAGGAGCATCGGTCGTCCAGCCAATCACCATCTTCTCTGATTGGACAAACAGGCGTTCCAGTTCATCCATCTGATGTGTGAAAGCAAGCTTACGCAACTCGAACGCGTTATCTGTTTCATCCCGTTTTTTCTTCACAGCTGCGAGCAACTGTTTTCGGGTGCTGGTCATCGATTTTTTGCGATCAGCGACTCCCTCTTTTTCATTCGTGATCAAAGCACTGAAATCATATTTCTCATTCAGCAGTTCCTGGATTCTTTTGAGAGGGTCTTCAATTTCATTGACTTCAGAAAGCTTCTCAGAAATAACAACATATTTCTCGTTCTGGAGATATTTCATAAAGCCTTCGAAAAGGTTCCCTAATATGTAGGGGCCATTTCGCTGTTTTTTGGAAGAGATTTCGAAGATTTCCAGGTTATCTCGAAAATCACCCAGATCGCTGATAGGAAGAATCAGGCGGTAGCGTTCTTTCTGGTCTTCACCCAGCAGGATATCGATTCGCAGGGGGCGTGTTTTATCGATCCCTTCCAGAAACGAGGGGAGCAGTTCTTCGAGATTGCTCCAGCCTTTTTTTTCACCTGCCAAATCCAGAACCAGATACTTCAGATCGGCAATCATGCCATCTGCATTGATCTGTGCCAGCGAGATATTGGGAGCAGATTTGTTTTCAGCGTTGACTGATTTGGAAACAGTTAAGCAAACTAACAGGATAAACGCGAAATGAGCAATGCGGCTCATACATTTCCTCCATGATGTATATCTGGGGATCATTGTTGATCAATCATTATAGTCCGGGCTGGATCCGACGCCTCATCAGAAACTGTCAGCTCTTTTTCCAAGCGCCCCATTCGCGAATGTTAGTTTATACCAAAAGTAATGAATAGGGAACTCTGGATGAAGAAATAGCTAAAGTCTGAAATCGTTGATTTCTGTGTCAGGTTCAGCGGGCGAAGATTTGCGTAGCAGGATATGTGTTGATGTGTATATATGAGTCTGGTTCCAGCAGAACAGGTTCCTAATCTGATTCGGCGGGAAATCAGGGAAATACTTAATGATGTTCAACAACATTTGAAAAAAAAGAGGAACTGTTTTTGATGTCGCAGGACAATCGATATGCATCGCATATTACAGTTTGTCAACTGGTTGCTGAGTTGGCTCAGGGCTGACCGGTCTGGCTTTCGCTATTTGCAAACCACTGACCAGGCCCAGATAACCGGAAATCCTTTCCGTGGGGGTATAAACATTGCTTTCCAGAACAGTAGAAACTTCAGATACTTTGTTCTGAATTGCTGCGATAGCACCGATTGAGTTTAACATATCTTCTCTCAGTACCTGGTCTTTGATCGCTGTGACAAACTGAATTGCCTGTTCAAATTTTGATTCATTGATCAAAACTGATAGCAGTTTGAGTGACAGCTGTCCCTTCCAGGCCTTCTTCAAGTCGGATTGATTAATTTCATGCGCGGCTTGTTCCGGTTTGCCATTTTTCACCAGGAAAAACGTCTGTTGAGCCAGCAGGTCTTCTTTTTGCAAGGCTGGTATCTTGTCATTGAGAGCCTTTTTGATTTGAGTTGTCAGATCATTGTTTTTCTGATTTGCATCTAAAATCGTGGCTGGCAGACTGGAGTCCAGAAGTGCTTCTTTCAGGTTTACATCCGCTGCCTGCTGACTTTCCTGAGCAATGTTCCATACGCTGGCAGACAACTCTGTTTTTGCCGCTTGAGATAATAAGCTGACCAGGAGGATCGACCTGTTTTCAGCCGCAGACTTCAATGAGTTGAGTTGTTTGCGGTAATCTCTGATCGCGCGGTTAATACGATCGTTGGAATCAAGGTTTAAGGCATCTTTGACCTGCTCCTTGAAATTAAAATTCGACGATTCATTCTGCTTAGACTGCACAGCTGTAAGACTGGGGGCGGTAGCCTGAATTGCCTGAACCGCATTTTTCAGGAAACGGTTCGCTTCCGTCTGCTCACCCAGTTCGGCTTCGGCACAGGCAATCTGAACGTAAGCCTGTGAAGTCAGTTCCAGAGGCGCTGAAGCGGGTAATTTCAGAGTATAAATTTCTTTGAGGCTCCCCAGTTTCATAGGGGCAGGCACCGGGACATTTTCCAGAAATGATTTTGACTTAGATAGAAAAACCTTAGCGGAATCTGGTTTTTTGAATGTAGCCAGTTCACGAGCACAGCGGGCATACATCAGGGCATTCCCGGTTGCCGACAGTTTCATTTCAGCTGGTTGAATCAATCCAATATCGGGTATTTTATTTTGATTGACGACCTGTTTGAGAACGGCTAATGACCACTGTGTGACTGCTTCCGTACGGTCCATTGCATCTGGTGACAGGGCTGCCCAGTTCAGAGCTGCCTCATCATAGTTATGAGAAATCAGGATCAAGGTGGTTGCTACGGATTGTGGGGCGTTCCAACGCCGATGTAAATCAATCAGCGATTCAAAATCGTAGTGGTTGGTTTCATGAGCAATCTGCAGATAGGCAGACAGTTGTGCCAGACTGTTTTCTGCCTGATACTTACTGGTCAGGTCTTCTGCTGCACTTTCATTACCTGCGGCGACCCAGAATGCCGACAGACGGGATACGAGATCCAGTGAATCGCGGCCTCCATATTCTGGGATTTTTTTAGACAGTTCTATGGTTTCATCTAAAGTCTTCTTTAAGCCGACTGTATCCTTCTGTTTTAACTGAAGCCAGCCAATTTCAATCAGGGGAAATATTTTGTAAAAAGGCAGAACTGGTTCCACTGCGTCAATTCGATCAATCTGTTCCCGGGAGCCTGCCAGGTCTCCGGAAATGGCATATGCTTCTGCTGCTAAGCGACGACTGAATGGTTTGCTGCGGTTGTCCCGCGTGCGGGACAGTTCCACCATTGATTTCAGAGCCGATTTCTGTGCCTTTTCCGGCGAAACAGGCTCCTTTTGATTATTGTTCGAGCTCTGTGTCTGTTGACCACCATTAGCCAGTGGATTAACTATTGGTTTATCTTTATCGGGAAGCATTGATTTTGTTGACTGGTTTTTGATGATGGGATTATCAAACGGTTTTGCCAGTTCTGATCCGTCGGGAACGGTTGAGGTGAAGTAAAAGTAAACGCCACCAATGACAGTGACTGAGGCGACGATGGCCAGGATCAGTGGTAGTTTCGATTTCTGATTGGCATCAGTCTTTGGTTCTTCTGTTGTTTTTCGGTTTTCAGCATCGGTGTCAGGTACCAGGAAGACTGGCGCCAGGCATTCCGGATTTCGGCACTTGACTTCTTTACCGGCCACTTTGGGGGAGGCAAATCCCGGTGTATCACACATCGGGCAGACAACACGAAACATTTTGCCTTTGACTGGTTTGCGAAGCAAAGGGACGACCTTGGAAGTCTGTTGCTGGCGTTCCAGTTCAAACGGATCATCATCAGAAACCGTTTCGCGCCGGTTGCGTTTGCCGGCGGTACCTGGTGTAGCAGGAGTTGCTTTTGCAGGTTGTTTACTACTGGCATCCGGTTTTTTTGCGGTGGACTTTGCCGTCATAGATGCGCCACAGGAAGGGCATTCTGCGGCGTCTTCATCTAAAACTGATGCTCCGCATGATGGGCAAGAAGGCAGATCCATATTTTTGTCGTCCGATATGATTAAATGGTCATTGGTTAGGGAGTCTCAGGACGTTGAAATGAGACAGATTGGATATATGATACGGTTGCTGTATGATAGTAACGCAGAAGTGAATATATAACATACTGTCTAAATTACAGCGAGCTAAGTCTATTCTATACCGTAGATATCCTCTCGTTCAAGGTTTAACTGTATATAGTACCGGCCGATTCAGGTCAAAGGTTAGCTGTCTGGTCCAGTTATATATTATTTTCGGATCACTTCTGGGGTCTGAAACAATTCAGACAGCCTCCCTCAGTTCAGGATGTAATTCAGATATGCAGCAGCAGGTAACAGAAATTGTGGAAGAATTTGAGTCCGTTTTACAGCATCAGCGATCACTTTCTGATGTTCTGGATCGGTTACTGGAAGTTCTGGGAGGACGGGCGATTGGTCTTTGGCGTTGTCAGTCAGGTAGCCTGATACAGCTTGGTTTTCGTGCAGATTCAAATATGAATGAACAGGTAAAGCGAGAGTTTGCTGCTTTAACATTAGAAGTTTCCTTGAATAATACCGGTTTAGGTATCGTCAAAGCAGTCATTGATCAAAAACCGGCAATCGGAACCCTGCAGGCGCAGGAGTCTGGCTTACAGGGATCTTCAGAGTGGTTGGAGAGATTTGAAGCGAAGCAGTCCTACGCGATACCGGTTTTTGAAAGAGATCGGGTGGTCGGCGTTCTGGCAGTTTCCACAAACCAGGTACATCAGGCAGGTGATCCGGAATGGGAGTTACAGACACAGGTTGCCCGGGAGATAGGCGTAAAACAACTTTTGGGGATGCTTTAGGCGCTGGATTTGACTATGATTAACTGAGGTATAAAAGTGTGGAATTGCCAAGGGGTTTCCGGGTGTATAACATTGAGTAAATGCTACTACGTCTTCCGTAAAGCGTTGCCGCCGATTTCCGGATTGATCTGCCCTATCACCTGACTTTGGTATTTCAATGATGATCTTCTTCAGGTTTTCGCAAAGATGAGTCGTTCCAACCCATTGCACTGGTCATTTTCAATCGGTACCTGGTTCCTGACCCAGGTACGAGTCAGTATCTTTCTACCTGTCTTGCTGCTGGTTTTCTGGTCTCATTATTCATTGGGACTGGGCGTGACCCTGTTTGGAATCCTGTTTATCAGTGTATTCCTGCATGAGATGGGGCATGTTGTCGCCTGTCGATTAACCGGAGGAGAAGCGGATCAAATAGTGCTCTGGCCTCTGGGGGGACTGGTTCCCTGTAGCCCGGAACGAACTTTTTCTGCGCGACTGTTGACTGTACTGGGGGGCCCGGCTGTCAATCTCCTGCTCTGTGCGATCACCCTGCCTGCAGTCATCTGGGCTGGTCATCTTTCGGACTCCCTCAACCCGATTAAACTGCCAGCCGTCGATTTGAGTAATCAACTGGGACAGGCAGTATTACTGATGGTATTCAATCTGAACTGGTTATTACTGCTGGTCAACTTGATTCCTGTGCTTCCTCTGGATGGTGGAAAAGTTCTTCAGATACTTCTCTCACGCCGATTCGATGAAACCGTTGTGCATCGGATTCTGCTAAGTGTCAGTTTCTGGATTGGTGGAATTGGCATGGTAGTTGGTTTGAGTACCCACAGTGTATGGGTCGTTTTTTTCAGCGCCCTGCTGCTGATGTTGAATTTAATCGAATTTACTTCGGTTCAAAGAGAAGATTCATACGATGATTCCATCTTTGGATATGATTTTTCCCAAGGGTATACCAGTCTGGAGCGTTCGAGTAGCCAACTGGTAGAAAAGCAGTCCGGCTTTTTCCAGAAGTGGCGCGACAAACGCAGATTACACAAAAAAATGCGTGAGCGTGAAAAGAATCGAGATGCTGAAAAACAGCTCGATTTACTGCTGCATAAAGTTCACGAATTCGGTTTAGAGTCACTCACTCCTAAAGAACGTCAGCAATTAAATCAGGTGAGTGCACGATACCGCAAGAGTGACTCTGAGACCTGAAAACCAGGTGCTTCAACTCTTCTCTTTCTGCTCCGGTAGAGCCTTCTCTGGTCCTGCATTGTTTTTTTGCATCATTTTTTCAGTTGCCCCTTCTTCTTTTTCAGACTCTGCCTGAATAATCAATACAACCCGATTGGGTCGTAAAATCCATTCAGCGTATGCCCAAGACGCTGTTATTCCTGTTCGTTACTGGTGAACACAGAAGGTCCCCCATTTATGAACCATTGCCTGTTAATTAGTGCCGGGAAAAGTAGCTAATTCTCATACATATTTGGCTTTATGCATGGTAAAGCGTCTGGCTGTATTTGTCATTTACCGTTGGATGATGCAAATGATCACATTTTGCCGGGAATAGAGCAGATATTGTTCACTATTCCTGTTTTAACGCTTTCTTGAGTGTTTTATATTCGCTATCAGTGACAAAACGCCGGGATCTGGTGAAAGAGCCTGCAATCATAGACTAGATATGATTTCTGATTTGCGGTCTGATGTTTGCGAACTAGCTTTTTAAGGGGAATTACCTTTAGAAAGTTGAGATTGGATTATGGTTTTAGGCACAATTGATTCATTAAAAAAGCTGTCCAACTTCAGTAAATGCGGCGGTGAGTGGGATCAGGAATTGCATCTGGATGCAAAGAATGATCTTGCCATCAGTCGTATGCAGCGGATTTCAGAGTTGACGGGACTGTCGATGCATTGCTTCGACTGTAATCAACAGATTCTGCACGACAAATCGAATACGCAGTCACTCGACTATTTCCCGGCAGATGTCCTCAATGAAATTGAGTCGATTGAAGGGCTCACACTTATTGAAAATACTAATGGGATCACTCACTTTCTCTTTCCGCTGTTACAGGATGGGAAACAGCGGTTCATTGCAGCTGGTTTTGTGTTTTCCAGAGAAAAGCGGAAGCTGACGGAGATTGTTTTATCCGCTGTCAAGCAGGAGTGGAGTTCAGAGGATCTGGATTTCTGGCTGGAGAGCCAGCGAGTTCTGGATGTTAAATCCCTGCATGCATTATTGAGTCTGGCTATTCTGCATCTTGATGAAGAGCAGCAACTCTCACAATTAAATGAAGAGGTTGATAATCTTTCGGAGTGCCTGGATGAAACGTTTGAAGAGATCAGCCTGTTGCATGAAGTCGCACAGCATTTAAAGATCTCGGAAAGTCCGGAGCAACTGGGCCAGCTCTGCCTCGATCGAATCAGTACGCTCATTGAAGCAGAAACAAATATTATCTGGTTTGAAGATCAGAATCATACATCACGGTTTCTGTCTGACAGCCAGATTGAATTTGATGAACTGAAGCTGGCACGGCTTGTGGCCCAATTTGATGGGTTCAACTGGAATCAACCTCTGGTCATCAATCAGGTAGAAAGTTCTCTCCTGTCGCTGGAGTTTCCAGACCTGCATAATCTGGTTCTGGTTCCTGTTTCAGATGGCATCAATGCTTTTGGCTGGATTCTCAGTTGCAATTTACTCAAAAGTGAAGAATATGGAACGATACAAGCCAGCCTGTTAAATTCAGTTGCTTCATTCCTGGGAACACATTTAAGGAATATTGACCTTTATGCTCAACAGGAAGAACTGATGTTGAGCTTTGTGAAGTCCTTCGTTTCCACTCTGGATGCCAAAGATCCATACACACGTGGTCATAGCGAGCGGGTAGCGTTGATTGCACAGCAACTGGCTAAACAGCTGGGGTATTCTGGTGAGTTTCTTCAGGAAATTTACCTTTCGGGTCTGTTGCATGATATCGGGAAAATCGGCGTCGATGATGGGATTCTTCGTAAGGAAGGAAAGCTGACTGACGAAGAGTTTGCCCAGATTCAAAAGCATCCGATGATCGGTTATAAAATCCTGACGGGAATTAAAAAACTGAAGAATCTCCTTCCGGGGATTCGCAATCATCATGAGCAAATTGACGGACGCGGTTACCCGGATGGTTTACGGGGATCTGACATTCCACTGATGGCTCGGATTATTGCGGTTGCAGATGCATACGATGCGATGGGCAGTGATCGTCCTTATCGAAATGGAATGCCACTGGAACGTCTCGAGAATATTTTCAGAGAGGGAAAAGGACTGCAGTGGGATTCTGATGTCATTGATGCCTATTTCGAGATCCGGGATGAGATTACCCGTCTCTCTCAGAAATACAATGAGACGGCCGAATCCCTGGCTGAGACGGGCGCGAACTGATAAACTTTGGCAGACCAGTTTGTTGTTTATAGTCTGATCTGTTAATCGGGAGCTGCCAGGTGATATCAAACATCCCTCGAAAATGGATTTATCTCTCTCATCTTCTGGCGTTTGCTGTCTTAATGATTCAGGGATGTGGATCAGAACAGTTGGCTGAGGAAGAGGATCCGCCGGTCCCCATGGCGCCGGCCCGAGTTGACTCAACTTTCGATACCACAAAGACTGTTCCACCTTCCGGCGGGGCAACGGAAATAGATGGTATCCAGTTTCAGGTACCATCGGGCTGGGAACAGGTCGCGCTCTCCCCTGCTCAACAGGGAATGATTTCAGCCAGTTTTCGGATTCCAGATGCGGGCAAAGATGTCAAGCTGACTCTCTCTTCTGTTGGAGGAGGGATTCAGGCAAATCTACAGAGATGGAAGGGGCAGTTTCAGCTGAAACCTGGGGAAAGTCCGGTCGAAAAAACAATACGTGTGGATGGTGTTGATGCTGTCTGGCTGGACCTGAGAGGGACTTTTGATTCTGGTCCCACGATTGATTCTCAGGTGGATTCTGGAATGCGCATGATCGGAGTCGCCATTCCCCGCAGTCCCCGAGATTTTTATCTGAAACTAACAGGTCCCCGCGAACAGATCTTGAATATCGAAACAGAATTTCAGGACTTTGTGAAGTCGGCCCGTTTTGTGCCATGAACAGCACGCAGAGATGAAAATTCTGCTGCCGCTCAAGTAGTTCATGTTGCTTTAACGAGTGGCCTGCCAGTTGCGCAGTAAACCTGCGACGAGATGACCGCCAAATCCGAATGAGAGTTTCAACGCTGTGTTGATGGTGTGGGGAACTGCGATGCAGGGAGTGTAGTTCAAATTACATTGTGGATCGGGATGTTCCAGATTCAGGGTAGCAGGAATGATGTGATCCCGCATGGCCAGTAAGGTGAAACCGAGTTCGACACTGCCTGCTGCACCCAGCAGATGTCCCATGCCTCCCTTCAGGCTGGAACACGGAATCCTGGTTGCCAGATCACCAAATGCATTTCGCAGTGCCCGGGTTTCATAGAGGTCGTTAATCTGTGTGCCCGTACCATGCAGGTTAATATAGTCGAGTTCAGTAGCTGCGACGTCGCCACGCTGCAGAGTATCAGTAATCAATCGAGCCAGGCTTTCTGCAGCGGGGTCGAATTGCATCAAATGTGTCGAATCAGCGCCCAGTCCTCCCCCGAGCCATTCTGCATAAGGGGTGACATTTCTATCTAAGGCATGCTTCAGGGATTCAAGAATCAGCATTCCTGCGCCCTCACCTACAACAAATCCATTTCTCCGGCTGTCATAAGGTTTACAGGCTTGCGCTGGTGACGGGAAGCCTGTTGCCAGCACTCCCATCCGTTGAAATGAACCTAGAACCGCTGGTACCAGAGAAGCATCAGCGCTGCCCACGATCACGGTATCGCAAATACCGTCTCGAATTAAATCGGCACCTCGCATCACACTGGAGAGGCCGGTTGCGCAGGCTGATACAGGGGTCAACGCTGCTCCTTGTAAACCATACTCTGCAGCGACCGCCTGACTGCAGGCATTTGGCAGGCATTGCAGCCAGAATTCTGCTGGGATTGAGTCTTCCGAAATCGACCTGCTGTGTGATGCGCCAGCCAGTTCGGCATAGCCGGCGATGCCACCTTTGCTGGATCCAATCACACATCCGGTTGATTCATTTGAGAGTTGTCCTGGTTCGAGTCCTGCATCCTCAATGGCTTCGCTGGTCGCTTTCAGAGTCAACTCGATGGAAGGATCATTCTGAAAGGGAGTACGGGTGAGGGATGTGGATGAGAGTTCAACGTCGGGAATCATGCCCCCTGCGATGGGGCGTCCCAGCTGATTCGACAGATCCTGCAGCAGGCTGGTGGCAGAATGGCCAGAGAGCAGTTTTTGCCAGGACTGTTCGCGCCCGACAGCATACGGGGTAATCAGACCAATCCCCGTTATGACAACCCTGCGGGAAGTTTGCTCTGTGACCGAAATCTTTGGTGGCATTAGCCTGTGTCCAGGTTAATTGTAGCGTTTCCAGAGGTATGGGGACCACAAGGAAATAAAGGATACTTTTGTTAAAGGAGATGCACTCAGGAACTGAGTTCAGTTCAACAGACAGGAGCGCATCGGATTCATCAGACTCGATGGCTCGTACGGCAGATCGCAAATAAGGCCAGCCCGACCAGGGCCGCCACCAGGATGTATTCGACGACGGAAGTCTGAGATGTCTGTACCAGGCCACTCTGACGAGTTTCTTCCTGGGCAAGCACAGTTCCGGTAGAAGCCAGTAAAACGCCTGTTGTTACGCAGAATCGACAGAAGCGTCCGGGCATGTTTTGATTTCTCTTCATAACCATTGATTTAAAACTCGGCTTGGGGTTAACATGTTACTTACAAAGGATTGTAGCAACAGACCCGGCTTCCTGCATCCAGAAAAGGCAATTCCTGATAAAAACAGGGGTGAATCCAGCAGGTTTTCAAATGTTGATATCCAGATACGGTACTGATTTTCAAAGGAGTTGGACTTTTTCAGGCTTGAATAATGGCGTCAACGGGCTTTCGCAGTTCATGGAAATCCTGCTGATGCAGGAAGACTGTTTGCCAGCTTTGTGAACGGGGTTTCATTTTCAGTCGATATTCATCGATGTTAACCAGATAAAACGCATAAAGGCTTCCCCGAAATTCAAACAGTTTTTCCAGACTGTTTGAGATAGAGTTCTCCGGGAGCTGGTAAGCGAATACAAAACCTGAGACAAAGCCCTTCCCAAACAGTTCCTGCCATTGCTGGAGTCCCTGAATATCTTCCAGAGTGGCCCAGTTTTCCCAGCGGCGGCTCTGATTCTGATTGGGCGAGATTTCGGTTCGGCCTTTGACATCAATCAGGAGATTCGGGCCCTCGCTGGCATAGACGATAAAATCGAGTGACTTAATGGATGCGTCTTTGGCGAGCGCTCTTCGTTTCTCATCCACCGCCACATAGGGAATTTTTTGGGAGCGGAGGTATGCTTCGAACGCAGCATCATAATGATTTCTACGAAGTACCATGCGTCTTATCTTCCCGAGTATGAGTATAGACAAGCGATCTGTTCGTTTGTGAGCAGGAATGCGAGGTACTGTAAGTATCTATACTTGGAGAGATAATATCAACGGCAGTTCCGATGAAATCTGACAGAAGTCATTATAACGGGGACTACACCAGTACCCGCCTGATGAGTTCCAGCAGCTCTTCTTTGCGGACGGCTGTCTGAGTTCCGGTCTGCATATCTTTCACCTGCCATTCCTGTTTTTCAAATTCCTCATCTCCGGCGACGATCACGATCTTGAAACCATGTCGATTGGCATATTTGAACTGCTTTTTGATGGCTTTCGTGTCCGGATAAACTTCGACATTGAAGCCATACATCCTGAGATCCCTGGCAAGTCTGAGATAGTCAGGAGTATATTTTGCATCCATCTGTGTGACCAGAATCGGAGCGGGCGTAGAAACCTCGTCCAGCAGGTTCAGCTCCTGCATGGCGGCCAGCAGTCGGTCCAGACCCAGGCTGGCTCCCACACCTGGCAGCTGTTGGGTTGTAAACAGTTCTGCGAGGTTATCGTAACGGCCACCCGAACAGACACTGCCGATCTCAGGGAGCTGGTTCAGAAATGTTTCGTAAATCGTTCCCGTGTAGTAATCCAGACCACGGGCAATCGAGGGGTCCAGGACGATTCGTTCGCTGACGATGCCTGCTTTATCGACGGCGTCAAAGACTTCCCGCAAATAGGCAACCCCCTGCTCTCCACACTCATTACCGGCCAGTTGTTTCTCGAGCGAACTCAGAATGTCCTCAGTTGACCCTTCGACAGTTGTCAGGAAAATTACTTTTTCTGCCTGTTGTTGAGTGAGGTTCCCCTGCTCCTGCATTTCTTTGATAACTGCGTCTGCACCGATTTTAGGCAGCTTGTCGAGAGCTCTCAGTACTTCAGCTGAACGTGACTGGAGTCCCAGGCTTTCCAGCAGACCGTTTAAAATTTTGCGATTGTTGATGTGAATCGTAAAATCAGAGAAGCCGATTTTTACCATCAGGTCATGAATGATGAACAGGGTTTCAATATCGGCAGAGTTTGAGGTGGTTCCGATGGTATCAAAATCACATTGGACGAACTCGCGGTAGCGGCCTTTTTGAGGACGTTCACCACGCCAGACTGTGCCGACATGATAACGTTTGAACGGGGTACCCAGTTCGCCGATATTCTGTGCAGCAAAACGGGCAAAGGGTACGGTCAGGTCAAATCGCATGGCGACATCGCGTTTTCCATGAGTGAAGCGAAACATTTGTTTGTCTGATTCGGCTCCCCCTTTCCCTGTCAGGATTTCGGTGTATTCCAGTGCTGGTGTGTCGATCGGGCTGAAACCATAACTGCGGTAGACTGACTTGGCTGTTTCAATCAGTTGTTCACGGGGAATCATCGCCGCGGGGAGGTAATCTCGGAACCCTTTGAGAGTCCTTGGTTCAATTAGTTCTTTTTTCACTGTCGTTCTACCGGGTTGGATGGCAGCGGATCTGATTACTGCCTTAATGGAATATGAGAATACGATTGATTTCAGTTATTCAGCTAAACATGGACAATCGGAAGCTTCTGATGAGACGCTTCAGTAGCAGAATTTTTCTTCTTTTTCTTCTTTTTAGGTGGCAGGACCGCGTGAGCGTATTCCCAGATCTGTTCTGGGGTTTCGAACAGTCGGTCGTATGTACCATCATTGTCGTATTCGCATTCATCTGTTGTATAGGAACGACAGATTTTCGGTCGATCTTCATAATTTCCACAGCGATAATCATCCAGCAGGTATTTACAGTCGCCGTAGACCATCAGGAACCAGACATCCTCATCGACAAAAATTGCACAGCTTCCATGCATGACGTACCAGCGCATGTGGTCGTAATCTTCCCAGGTTTCGGGAGTCTCAATCGGCAGTGCAAAATATCGACAGCAGCGGGCTGTGCAATAACTGCACAAAACTTCGCCCGGTTTGAGTTCTGTCCGTCTGACTGTCACTGTTGACATGTTTCATTACCCCTGGTGAAGAGTTTGATTACAGAAAACAGGGGAAATCCGCCTGTTTTTAAGATCGCCTATTAAAAAACACTGTTCATACACTTGAAACGTTCTGCACTGTTTACTTTTGATAGAGTAATCAGTGCCTGATAAAACGCAACAATAAGAAATACGGAAATATTATGGAAGCAGTTATTCTGAACCAGTTTATAATCAGAATGTTTTATAAGTCATTCGAGCGCAGATTGCACGGAAACAAGGGATAGAAAGTGGATGAATTCAAACAGTCTTTCGGTCTCGTTTTCAGGAAACTGTTCAGCAGAGATTACAGTTGATGTTTTCCCCCACAAAGTTTTTGATCGATTTGTAGCGGTTTTATTGATTATCCAGCCAGGAGAAGTAGTATAATCTCGGTTTCTGCTTGACCCTGATTTACACAGGGACTTATCATTAAATAAAAGTCCTGATTGACTTTTTGCCGCTTTCCAGTTCCTCTGGATGGATCTCTTTACGATCTGTGCGAATAATTGATACCAGACGATTTATTTTCGATCTCCAGTTCCTGAGCGTCGATGTTAGAAACAGGGTATCGCTACAGGTAACTTGGTAGATCGTGCGGTGATTTAGAAACTGCGAAAAGCGATTGAATATAACGAACTTAAGTATTTTAAGATTTAAAACAAGATTACGAGAGAGAATCTCGTCTGATTCCATCAAGGTTTAATACAGATGCATAAATCCGGAGTAATCCTGGTCTGGTTTGTCGCCATTGCAACAGTGGGAGCAGTACTGCTGACATCCAAGATGCTGGATGTCCGTGGAAGCTGGCTTAAAGTTGTTGAGAAGAACAAGGCCCAGATTCAGAAGAACACGGCTGAAATTGATGCCAGAGAAAAAGAGCGTAAAGAACTCCTGAGCGAACTCACCCGGACCATGCTGGGCTGGGATCGATATTGGGATGTGGAAGTGAACGTTGCGTCTTCACCAGCGGGAGAGATTGGGGTACGTCTGAATGGCAACCAGCAGCTGGGGGGCGACATGTCACCCGAAGCAGCAGCGGCACAGGTTTTTTATGCGTTCCAGCCTGATGCTGGTAAACCAGGCGGATCCAGCTTTGTCGGAACCTTTCGTTTCGCTCCCAATAGTCGAGATTCACTGGTACTTGTGAATCCTCCCCTGCCGGGAGAAGTGGCTACCTGGAAAAATGGAAGCTGGCGGTTGAGAGAACTGGTGCCTCTGAATTATGTGAATACACTGAGAAGTCTGCGGGATGAACTGGTACAAAGCGAAGAGCAATATAAGTTAAAGCAGGATCATTTACAGGATTTGAATCGTCTGTTGGCCGCAGCGAAAGAGCGGCTGGAAGCCCGGGTGAGTGAACTGATCGGTTCTGACACTGCCCCGCAAGACGAGCTCCTGCCTGTCGAACTTCGTAAAGGACTGGTTGCTGGTCTTGAAGAAGAAGAACAGGAACGAAACCAGGAATTTGCAGAAACAGATCAATTGCGACGTGATCTGATTAAGGTCTACCAGAAGCAATTGCAACTGATTGATGAAGTGAGCAAACTCAGCAATCAGCTACCAAAACCCAAATCATGATCTCACAGATGAGTGGGGACGACTTCACTCCACACCAGCATGGATGGCAGGCGCCTCGTCTTTAGGCGCCCGGAATTACGAACTGACAAATAAGGATAAGTTGGGCAATGGGGATTGAGAGCCGGGATTACCTGCGGCATGAAAGTGGTGGGGGGAATTACCGCTCATTTGGAGCCTCTTCTGGTGGCTGGGCCATCAAGTATATATTGATTGCAAACATTGCCGTCTTTCTCGTTGAGTTTGCCACAGCAGATGGCCGGGGCTCGTCTACAATCCTCAACTATCTGGCGCTCGATCGTGAATCGATTTTTTCCAGTTTCCAGATCTGGCGTGTGTTGACTTATGGATTCTGTCACGCGCTACAGCCCCTGACGCATATTGTTTTCAATATGTTTGTGCTCTGGATGTTTGGCCGAGCGGTAGAACCCATTCTGGGATCCCGTGAGTTTCTGACCTTTTATCTGGCCGCAATCGTGATCAGTGGCCTGTGTCATATTGGTATCAGTCCCAATCCGGTCATTGGTGCCTCCGGT
Source organism: Gimesia sp. (assembly GCF_048262075.1). Classification (GTDB taxonomy): domain Bacteria; phylum Planctomycetota; class Planctomycetia; order Planctomycetales; family Planctomycetaceae; genus Gimesia. The sequence continues at coordinate 379,055 of NZ_JBLXFK010000002.1, read as the reverse complement.
GGGGTGATGGCTGTTGTCTTTCTAACGGCCATGTACTTTCCCCGCATGACGGTTCTGCTGTTTTTTGTGATACCCATCGAATTGCGCTGGCTGGCAGTGTTGTATGCTGCTGTGGACCTGTTCGGCTTTATTAACCCCGGGGGAGATGCTGTTGCGCACTTTGCTCACCTGGGGGGAGCCGCTTTCGGGGTGGCTTATAAATATTATGGCTGGAATCTGACTCAGCTGTTCGACAGTAAATGGAGTCGATTCCAGGTGAACCGCTCCGCCAGGAAAAAGAAACTCCGGGTGTATACAGAAGAAGATACTCACCTTTCCAAGGCAAGCCTCGATGAGCGAGTGGATGCAATTCTGGAAAAGATCAGTCGCGAAGGAGAGGCAAATCTGACCGATCAGGAACGGGCTCTGCTCAAAGAGGCCAGCAATAAGTACAAGAAGAGGTGAGGGGCAAGAGGCGATTTGCTTGCTATCTGGTTAAACGGTCGGCGATCACAGTCAAAGTGGAGTCCGGGAATCAAATATGTCGCAATCCCAATTTCAAGAGCTGATTCAACGCACGCGTGCCGGTGATCGGAGCGCTGAAAATGAATTGCTGTCGAAATGCCGCGCCTATATCTCACTGATTGCCCGGGCACAAATTGAAGGCTGGATGCGTACAAAGGTCGATGCCTCAGACCTGGTACAGCAGACCCTGCTGGAAGCGCATCAGGGGCTCGAGCAGTTCCAGGGGGAGACTGAAGCAGAATGGCTTGGCTGGTTGCGGGGCATTCTGAAGCATAATACTCTGGATTTTGCCAGAAAATACCAGGGGGCAGCCAAGCGTGATGTGAAGCGTGAGTTTTCACTAGATCAGCATGGAACTGCTGGTGCCCAGTCGACTGCTCAAAAATGGGAGTTAAAAGATCCAATGGAAACTCCCAGTCGTATCCTGTTGAATCGTGAGCAGGAGATTCTGATGGCGGATGCGGTCTCTGAATTACCGGAAGATTATCAGGAAGTGATTATGTTACGGAATCTGCAACGGCTTTCGTTTAAACAGGTCGCAGAAAGAATGAATCGCAGTCCGGGGGCCGTCCAGATGCTCTGGCTTAGAGCATTAAACCAGTTACAGGAGCGTCTGGAGCATCGTTAAAGCAGAAATCATATTCTGGAACAGACGGATTAGAGAGAGTGCAAAACTGTGAGTATGGAACAGGATCAATCTTCTGAGTCCGTGATTAAAGTGCTGAATCAATATGTGGACTATCTGCAAAACAGTGATCAGGAAAGTTGTCATAGTTTACAGGCTGTCAATCCGGAATTAAGGCCTCTGATGGCATGTCTGGATTCACTGGAGCAACTGGCTCCCTGCAGAGAAGATCGCGATCAGGCCCCAGAACCTCCGGGATCTGAGTCATTAGGGCCTGATGACGCTACCCTGCTCCATGCGAACGCTGATTCACATCGGACTGCTACTGGTCAGGTGACAGAATTTGGCAACTATGAACTGCTGGAAGAGTTGGGACGTGGCGGTATGGGCATTGTCTATAAAGCCCGTCAGAAAGATCTGAACCGGATCGTTGCCTTAAAGACGATCTTAAGTCATCAGTTTGCATCAGAGGAAGAGGTCCGTCGATTTTACCAGGAGGCTCGGGCGGCGGGACGGTTACAGCACGCTAATATTATTTCGATCCATGAAGTCGGTCAGCACCTGGGGCAGCATTACTTCACGATGGATTTTATTCCAGGAGGTTCATTGGCGAATACCCGGCCAGATTTCCTGAATCACGCTGCCGGGCCGGATTATTACCAGACTGCCTCTCTGATGCAGCAGGTTGCGAAAGCCGTGGATTACCTGCATTCCAAAGAGATTGTCCATCGTGATCTGAAACCTTCTAACATCCTGATTGATGAACTGGGGGTTGCCTACGTTACTGATTTTGGGCTTGCCAAAATATTTGAGCCCCAGAAGATTGTTGATGAACGAGAGGCGCGGACCCAGAGCGGGATGATAATCGGTACGCCCGGTTACATGTCGCCGGAGCAGGCGGCAGGTCAGTTGGGTGAAATATCATCACGCAGTGATATATTCAGCCTGGGAATCATTTTGTATGAGCTGCTGACGGGGGTCTCCCCTTTTAAACAACAGAGTCCTCTGGAATCCCTGGTGGCGGTGATTGAAGGGGAGCCTCCCCTGCCTCGTATACAGAATCCGACCATCCCTGAGCCCCTGGAGCTGATCTGCCTGAAGTGTCTGGAGAAGGACCCTGCTTCACGCTACCAGACTGCTCAGGAGCTGGCGGATGATCTGGAACGGTTTATCACGGGGGAGCCCGTTCAGGCACAGCCTGCAAACTTCAAACAGCAGTTCCAGCGCTGGTTCCGCAGACAGCCGGCCCTGGTTTCACGATTATCTGCGATATTGCTGGCGAGCGGAATTATTCAAACCGTGTATTCAACTCAAGGGGTTGATTTCAATTATCATCTGAAGATCATGACGCTGTTCGCGCTCTGGGCCATTCTGGCTCTATTTTTTCAATGGGGACTGGATCAGCTGAAAAACAAGACTAAAGTCCGTTACTGCTGGTCCGCAGCTGATGTCTCACTCTTAACCGGTTTGCTGATTCTAGCAGATGCGCCAATCGGAATATTATTAATCGGATATCCCATGTTGATCGTTTCGGCCGGCCTGTTTTTCTATGTGCGACTGGTGCTGTTTACCACGGTGCTTTCTCTGCTGGCGGTCACAGTACTGGTACTGGTCAGACCTGAACTGGCAGAACTTTGGCAGTATCCTGTGATTTACAGCATGGTACTGGCAATTCTGGGACTGATTACCGCTTACCAGATCTATCGGGTCAGAGTACTCAGCCGCTATTATGAACTGAGACGACCTGAACGATGATATTGTGCTCAGTTCAGGCGGCGCTGGAATCCCGCTGTGCAGACTGGCGCGTGATCAGGCGATATAGTGCCTGCCAGGCACGTGTAACTTCCAGTTCATCCATGCAGCATAAATTCTGTGGACCCCGTTTGGGGCAGCGTTTCTGGTAACTCGCTGCGCAATCAACATTCGTAGAGACAAGTTCGTGCTGGTCACCTGGAGGTCCCGAGCGTAGTGCACTAGTGCAGGTAAAGATTCCCGTGACGGGAGTTCCCAGTCCGGCGGCCAGGTGCATTGGACCGGAATCATTGGTGAGTAAGTAATCTGTTTCCATCAATACTGCGGCTAACTGCTTCAGGCTCGTCTGCCCTGCCAGATTGAGTACACGGCCAGTTGGTACAAATTTATGTAGCAACTGTTCGATCTGGCTGGTCAACGGACGTTCGTCGGCAGTACCAATCAGGACAATATTGCAGCGAAAGTGGCGGATCGCTTTGGCACCGACGGCGGCGAAGCTTTCGGGTGGCCAGCGTTTGGTAATCCATTGCGCTCCGGCATGGATGGCCAGTGTCGGGCAGGATTGTTCTCCGGCAGAAAGGGTTTTCCGCGCCCAGGCTTTGTCCTCATCGCTGATGAAAATGCTTGTTTCCCGGCTGGTTTTTCCTGACCCGAAAGCGTCTGCCACATTCCAGTATTTCTGATAAGCTGGAACAAAGCGACTCGTTTCGGGAATGGTCATATTATAAGCCAGGTGAGAGCCTTCACGGGCTGCTTCAATTCCGATGCGCCAGCGGGCGCGTGTGGCAGCAGTCATGACTCCGGTTCTCATCAATCCCTGCAGATCGAGAACGAGGTCAAACTGTCGCTTTTTCAGATCTTTCAGAAACCCCCACCAATAAGGGACGGAACTGCGTCTGCTGAAAGGGATGACTTCGTCAATCTGCGGATGCGCTTCCAGCAGATTTGCGAAGCTGTCACGAATCACCCAGGAGATCTGAGCATCGGGAAATCTTGCTTTGAGAACCGGCAGGATGGGGAGGGTCTGAACGACATCTCCCAATGCGCTGGGTTTGATGAGGCAGATGCGGCTGACTTCAATCTGGTTTATTTGAGATAACGTTTTGTGCTGTGAACTCATCGATATAAATTGATCAATTGATTTTTACAGGTAATAGAGAAACAGAACCAAAGCCAACAGGGGCGGCATCATACAGGCAGAAGCGGAAATGAGGCAAGATCAGCTTTCATGCTCTGCTCTCTTCACCCGAGAAATGTACAGGGTATATTTAAACTGAAATTGTAAAAGTCAGCTGTTTTTTGAGAAACTGCGAAACCTAAGTGCGTTATATGAGTTTGATCTGATGTAAAAGGAATCTACTGCAGAAACCTGATTCTGCCTGTTTTTAACTTGAGGAGATACGTTGATGAATGTCAAACCAGTATTGGTAACTGCTTTTGTTCTGGGAGCTGTCAGTTTTTCCGGAATCTCCGGCTTACAGGCAGCAGAGGGAAAAAAAGGGGAGCGGCCAAATCGTGAAGAAATACTCAAAAAGTTTGACAAAGACGGTGACGGAAAGCTGAGTGAAGCAGAACGATCTGCGGCACGAGAAGCCCGTGGAAACAAAGGAGAAAAAGGTCCTGGCGGCAAAGGAAAACCGGGGTTCAACCGGGAAGAGATGCTTAAAAAATTCGACAAGAATGGGGATGGGAAGCTGGATGAAAACGAACGCAAGGCAGCTCAGGCTGCACGTGGAAAAATGGGACAAAATGGACCGCGGATGACTCGCGAAGAAATGGTCAAGAAGTTTGATAAAGACGGTGACGGAAAGTTGAGTGAAGCGGAACGTCAGGAAGCCCGCAAATCGATGGGGGGGCGACGGGGTATGAATCGGGAAGAGATGATTAAAAAGTTTGATAAAAACGGAGATGGCAAGCTTGATGAAACAGAACGTCAGGCAGCCAGAGCCGCTATGTCAAAAAACCGTGGCAACAAAGGTGCCGGAAAAGGTCCTAAAGGTGCCGGCGGAAAAAAGAAGAAGTCAAACTAATCTGCTCGTCAAACATGACTGTGGTTCCACTGACGAAACAGTGATGTGAACGGAAAAGCCGACTGAAGTTATATTCAGTCGGCTTTTTTAGTTTGATTCTTCAAGCCTCTTCGGAAACGATTTCGTTATCAAAATAATTCGTGCCCATGCCCGCATCAATGACGATGCCCTGCGAATTAATCCCTGAGGATCGTGGGCTGAGTAGAAAAGCAACCGTATCGGCGACTTCGCTGGTCTGGACGGCTGATTTCCGCAGTGTGGCTTTTTCTGCAAACAGATAACTGTCAACATATCCCGGGATGCCGGCAGAAGCGGATGTTTTGAGTAAGCCTGGACAGACTGCATTGAATCGTACTTGTGAGAAGTTGGAAAACGACTTTGCCAGGAAGCAGATTGATGAATCCAGGGCAGCTTTCACAGGAGCCATGTAGCCATAATTCTCTGCAGCCATCCGTGTCGTGGAGATGGAAATTGTCACGACACTCCCCTGCTCCGGGTCGAGCAGATCTTTGAAAGCATTGGAGAGTGCGGTTAAGGAAAAGCAGGAAATGTCGACTGCCTGTAGAAACGCGGTACGCGGAGTTTCATGAAACGGAAGCCAGCCCGCTGAATAGTCGGCAAACGCAATCGAGTGTACCAGTCCGTGAATGACATCATATTTCTGGCTGATTTGTGTTGCCAGGTGGTCTATCTGTTCCTGGTATTCGACGTCACACACATAAATCGGTGCGTGTGGCAACAGTTTTGCAAGGGATTCTTTACGTGCTTCAGAACGCACTACATAAATAACTTCTGCCCCTGCCTGTTCCAGCAATTTACCGGTTTGAAAGGCCACGCTTTTTCGGTTGGCGACTCCAAAAACCAGTATCCGTTTGCTAGCCAGTTGCAAAAAATCCATTTACTTCTTCCAGAGAGCGATATATCTAAACAAAACCCGAATCAATGAGGGTTCACTCTGACAAATTTTCTTTTTTTTCGCAATGTGAAAGGGATTGTCACTCTCAGATAAGTCCTGATTCGCAATAATGAAAATACTTTCATCTGTTATGAGAACCCCGTCAGATTCATTTCTGCTCGCTGAAGGTCACTTCCATGTTCAAGTCACGTGCCTCACTCAAATCCCTGTCACTGCTGTGTCGATCGTTAAGTACGATGCTGGAATCGGGAGTCTCGATCATCAAGTCATTTCAGCTGGCTGGAAAAAAACTGGGTGATCATCGTCTGCAGCAGTCTCTGAATGATATTGTAATTGAACTCAAATCAGGCAATGAAGTGACCGCTGCCCTGCAGAAACAGGGGGATTATTATCCAGAACTGCTGGTGAATATGGTCAGTGTGGCCGAGCAGAGTGGTGGGCTGCCTGAGGTATTGAAGGCACTGGCGGATCATTATGATAACCTGGTACAGATGCGAAAAAATTTCCTGCGGATGATTGCCTGGCCGGTATTTCAGTTTGTTGTGGCTCTGCTGGTCATCGCGCTGATGATCCTGATCCTGGGATTAATTGCTCAGGGAGGCGCTCCGATCGATATTCTGGGGCTGGGGTTATCCGGACCTTCTGGCGCGATGATCTGGCTGACATGCACGTTTGGTTCGCTGTTTGCGCTTTATGTTTTGTACCAGATTCTGGACCGGATGTTTGGGGGGAAACGCTACTTTCACAGCCTGTTTCTGAAAATTCCTGTACTGGGTAACTGCATGCGTTCATTTGCCATCGCCCGGTTTTCCTGGGCATTTGCACTAACACAGCAGGCGGGAATGAATATTCTGGATTCGCTGGAGGCCAGTCTGAAAGCCACGGGCAATGGTGCCTTTATCGCAGCCATTCCCCAGGTCAATGCAGCCATCAATGATGGTGAGCATCTGGCAGATGCTCTGGCGGAAACCCGATTGTTTACAGAAGAATACATCCATATGGTTGATGTCGGGGAAACATCAGGGACGGTGCCGGAAACTCTGGAGAGATTGAGCCCGCAATTTCAGCAGGATGCTCAGAGGAGTCTGACGGCGTTGGCGGCTGTGTTTGGCTGGCTGGTCTGGGCTCTGGTAGCCGCATTCATCATCTTTGTTGTCTTCCGCATCGCTTTCTGGTATCTGGGGATATTGAATGATGCTCTCAGACAGGTTTAATGGCTATCTGAGCTGCGAATTGATTCGAATCTTCTAGCAAACAGAAAAATTCCCGTGTCTGATTTTCACTTTGAACTGATCCATACGGATTCTAAAACTGCTGCCCGCGCGGGGCGTTGGCATACTCCCCACGGAATTGTGGATACTCCTGCTTTTATGCCCGTAGGTACGCTGGCATCGGTCAAAGGATTGCTGCCGGAACAGTTAAAACAGGTGGGGACCCAGCAGGTGTTAGCCAATACGTATCATTTAGCTCTGCGTCCCGGTGCAGACATCGTCGCTGAGATGGGGGGACTGCATGAATTCATGAACTGGGACGGACCCATTCTGACGGACAGTGGTGGTTTTCAGGTATTCAGTCTGGCACAACTGACGAAAATGGATGACCAGCAGGTTGTATTTCGTTCTCATATCGATGGAAGTCTGTTTGAGCTTTCGCCTGAAAAAGCAGTGAAAATCCAGGAGCAACTGGGAGCGGACTGCATTATGTGCCTGGATGAGTGTCCGCCACATGATGTACCACCGGAAAAAATGCAGGATGCAGTCGACCGTACTACCAAGTGGGCTGCCCGCTGTCGTGACGCACAAAAACGCGATGATCAGGCACTGTTTGGAATTGTTCAGGGGGGGACGGATCAGAAAATGCGGGAACGTTCAGCAGAGGGTTTACTGCCTCTGGAGTTTCCCGGCTACGCGATTGGTGGGTTGAGTGTCGGCGAAAAGCCTGAGGATATGTACTCCACGCTCGATTTTACCACTCCAATGCTACCTGTCGCCAAGCCCCGGTACCTGATGGGGGTGGGACGCCCTTCAGACCTGATTGAGGCTATAATCAGGGGAGTTGACCTGTTTGACTGCGTAATGCCTACCCGGAATGGCAGAAACGGTATGGCATTTACCAGCGAGGGGAGGGTCAATTTACGAAATCAGAAACACGCCCGAGACCCCAGTCCGCTGGATCCCGAGATTGATTCTCCGGGTTCGCGTGATTACAGCCGGGCTTATTTGCGGCATTTATTCATGTCGCGGGAGATGCTGGGCCCTATTTTGATCTCCTTGCATAACATCGCCTTTTACCAGAAATTACTCCGAGACTTACGACAGGCGATTCTCAATGATCAAGTTGAGGAGTTTCGGGCGGTTCACCTTGCCCGCTGGAACGCATCTTTCTAAGATACAGCTTACTTTATTTCAGGATAACTCCTGAAATTGTTTAGGTTTGGGCCAAATCATTTAATGCGACGGCAGAATTCTGGTTGTGATAATAACAGCCCGTTGAGGATTCTGTCAGGATGTGGTTTTCTCCTAAGTACTGACAATCAGTTAATTTATGAATTGAATCCAGATTCCTCTGGAAGAGAATTGAATGAACAATCTACTTACAACCCTCTCTCTATTTGCACAAGAGGCACCGGTGAAAGAAGGACCAGCGCCTTCTCCAATCCTGCAGTTTCTGCCTTTGATCGCCATCGTAATTTTTTTCTACTTCATTATGTTTCGCCCTCAGCAGAAAGAACGGGCAAAACGTGAGGCAGCCTTAGGTCAATTGAAGAAAAATGATCGGGTGGTGACGATTGGTGGCATTATTGGCACGATTGCCAACATTGCAGAGCAAGAGCAGGAAGTCACTTTGAAAATCGACGATAATACGAAAATCAAAGTCCGCCGCAGTGCGGTTCAGGGGCTCTATCAGGCAGAAACCAAAGAGACTACGAGTTAGTTTCCAACATATCGAACAGACCGTCAGTATCTGGCTCGAAGCAGCCAGCTTAAATCTCTAGCGCCGAATGATTCGGCCCTTATAAAACAGTATCGTTTCAGGACTAATTGAATGACAGGGATTGATTTTCACTCAGCAGGCCTTTTCGCCGCGGAAGTGACTGAAAAAACGCCATCAAGTATTTCTGGCTGGACTATCATATTGATTATTCTTGCCGTGTTTGTAGTTCCTTTTGTGTTGGGGGTGGTCATTGCCCACGCGCTTAAAATGAAGGACTATGGGAAGAAAATTGGTCTGGTCCTGTTTACCGCTGTGGTTGCTGCGACCCCCTTTGTCTGGCAGGTGACTCACGGGCATAACTGGCGTGATGCCATTCGTCTGGGGATCGACCTTGCCGGCGGTTCAAATATGGTCTTTGAAGTTGATGAATCACAGAGTGAAAAAGAGCTCTCTAACGAAGTGATGGATCAGATGGTTGGCGCTATCGGCCGTCGTATCAATCCCTCAGGGACAGAAGAAGTTACCGTTCGCAAAGTCGGTCAGAATCGAATTGAAGTCATCGTTCCCGGTGCGGATTCGGAAGATGTCCAGAGAATTAAATCGCTGATTACCCGCTTGGGAAGCCTGGAGTTCGCGATTGTTGCCAACCGCAGAGACCGCGATCATGCAGAAGCAGTTGCGCGAGCTCTGGAGAGTCCTGATAAAAAAGATATTCGCGATAAAGAAGGACGCGTGATTGCCAGCTGGCGCGAAGTCAAAGGCGACGACAACTACGAAGGAGTAGATCAGATCGTAGCCCGGCCTTTTACCCGGGAAGATGGTACTCAAGGTGAAGAAGTCCTGATTCTGATTGAGCCCAATGAAGATCGGCGTGTCACCGGGAAATATCTGGTACGAGCCAGCCAGACGACTGACCAGAATGGTGGTCCTGCTGTGCGTTTTGTGTTTAATGCAAAAGGTGGTAGCCTGTTCGGGCAGCTGACTTCAAAAAATCGCCCCAGTAAAGATGGGTTTGAGCGGCATCTGGCTGTTCTGCTGGATGGCAAAGTTCAATCGGCTCCCAGTATCAAGGATACGATCAGTACGGAAGGGATTATCTCCGGTCGTTTTAATCAGACTGAAGTGAATGAACTGCTGAATGTTTTAAATGCGGGGGCTCTGGAAGTTCCTTTAAAGCCAGAACCTGTTTCTGAGTTCTCCATCAGTCCGCTGCTGGGAAGTGATGTACAGGAAAAAGGGAAACAGGCGATTCTGATTGCTGCCTGCGCAGTGATTATCTTCATGCTGATTTATTATCGGTTTGCAGGCCTGGTGGCTAATATCTGCCTGACGCTGAACCTGCTGCTGGTAATGGGCTGTATGTCGTTCATTGATGCCACATTTACCCTGCCCGGTTTGGCTGGTCTGGTATTGACGATCGGTATGGCCGTTGATGCGAACGTGTTGATTTTCGAGCGTATCAGGGAAGAAAAAACCCGTGGTTCCAGCTTGAGAATGGCCATCAATAACGGTTTTTCCCGTGCCTTCACAACAATTGTTGACGCGAACCTCACAACACTGATCGTTGCAGTTGTGCTGTATATCATCGGAACCGATCAGGTACGCGGCTTCGCAGTCACATTATTCATCGGGATTGTGATGAGTATGTTCACCGCCTTGTATGTAGGGCGGTTGATTTTTGATATCTTCGAACGGAAACGCTGGATCAGCGATCTGAAGATGATGAGCATTGTCGGTGCGACCAGCATCGATTTCATTGGAAAGAGGAAGATTGCTGCCTTTTTCTCTGTCGCCTTGATTGTAATCGGATTGATTGTTGTGGTGACCCGCGGCCAGGAAAATCTGGATATTGATTTTACTGGTGGAACCATGGTCACTTTTGAGTTTGAAGACAAACAGGAAATTGATGATGTCCGTGGACTCCTGCAGCAGGAATTTGGAAACAGCCTGACGATTGAGCAACTGCAACTTTCAAATGACCCCGCCTCTGAAGGTCGTTTCTACCGTCTGCGAACAACTTTAAACGATGCAGATGCGGACGAAAACAAGACAAAAGCAACAGATACGATTCGTGGAAAATTAAACACTGCTTTCAGTGACGCGGCTCATAAGTTGCGTAAAGTGACCATGGATTACGGCGAAGTCAAAAAGCTGACCGGTAGCGAAGAATCTCCGGGCGGTACTGAAGTCTCTCTGACTTTCAGTGGTGATGTGAAAACATCCACGATTGATAACTACTTAAAAGAAGCCATTGCTGTCATCAAGAACGCCGATGGTTCTGATAAGTATGATCGAATCCCCGAGTTTCAACTGCAAGGGGATGCTGCTGATAAGGAAGAAGAAGGAGATAAGCGATTTAAGAAAATGACCATGCAGGCTGGACCGGATCTGCTGGAAGCAGATTTGAAAACCGCATTGAGTACCATGCAGGATGTGATGGCGACGACTGCCATCCTGGATGAAGTGAATAGTTTTGACAGCTCTGTGGCCAGCGAGATGCAGGAATCTGCCTTACTGGCGATGCTGATCAGTCTGATCGCGATTGTGGCTTATATCTGGTTTCGGTTCCAGAGAATTACCTTCGGCCTGGCTGCGGTAGCCGCCCTGGTGCATGACGTTCTGGTAGTGCTGGGAATGGTGGCGTTGGGAGCTTATCTGAGCGACACAGCCTTGGGACCGATTCTCGGCTTAAACGATTTCAAAATCAATCTGCCGATGATCGCTGCATTTCTGACAATCGTTGGTTATTCATTGAACGATACGATTGTGGTCTTCGACCGGATTCGTGAGGTGCGCGGAAAGAATCCTGCCTTGACGAACACCATGGTAAATGAAAGTCTGAACCAGACCCTGTCCCGTACCCTGTTGACATCGGTTACCACATTGATCGTGGTTCTGATCTTGTATGCCATCGGTGGTGAGGGAATTCATGGATTTGCTTACTGTCTGGTACTGGGTGTTATTGTTGGTACTTACAGTTCGATCTTTATCGCCAGCCCGGTTCTGCTCTGGTTAATGAACCGACCGGGTAGTGCAACAGCGCGGGCAACTGAACAAAGTCAGAAGCGTGCCAGTGTGAAAAACTGACGGTTAGACCTGTGACCAGTTTTACTGTAGCGTCTCCAGGTCTATTTGGACCGAATATGTGAGATTGACAGACGCTATATTAAAAAGTGGCGCGCTCTGGAATTGAAAAGAATAAAAAAGGGGCTCACCTGTTTCAGGTGAGCCCCTTTTTCGTAGTTTAAAGATCGAATAGCGTTGTTTATTGATTCCTCAGCGGAGCCGTTTTCCTTCAATGAAGACGGCTTCAATCGAGCCCGGGAACGTAATTCCTTCAAACGGCGACCAACCACATTTGGTCTGCATGTCTTCACGTTTGATTGTGACCGGCTGCTTCAGATTGAGCACCGTCAGGCTGGCAGTATAACCTGCTTCAATTCGGCCAAACTTCTTCGGTGAGACATAAGGGTTCACAAAATTACCTGGGTTTTCTGAGCAGAACAGGGCCGCCTGCTCTGGTGAAAATTTCTGATCCAGAATCAGCCAGGTTACAAATGCTCCATAAGTATCCAGGTGCGGTTGACCTGAGATCCCCTGCTCGTTTTCATCCAGGGTATGGGGCGCATGATCAGTGGCAAGGTAATCCAGAGTTCCGTCACGTAATGCAGCCAGCATGGCTTTGCGGTCTGAAACTGTTCGCAATGGCGGGTTCATCTGCATTTTTCCTCTATTTTGATCAGTCAGATCAGTCTGATCAAAATAGAGATGGTGTGGTGTCACTTCACAGGTGACTTTCACTCCACGGCTGCGGGCTTCGCGAATAAGCGGCAGCCCTTCCCCGACGGAATAATGACAGAGTTTGCCGCGGAGATCATATTTCTCGATCATCTGCAAGGCGAATCGCGTGGCAGAAATTTCGCATTCAGCTGGTCTACGTTCCTCGTGCGTTGCAGCATTGGCGTGCTCGTCCAGCAGGATTGGATCTTCACAGTGAAAGCTGACATTACAACCCTGATAATGTGACAGGGTTTCATCCAACTGTTCCAGGGTTCTGAAAAACAGATCACCTACGCTGGGGCCCATATAGGCTTTGTAAGGCACTGCAAATGAAAGTGGTCTGGTTCCGGGGCCGATACCTGCATAGAGTGTGAAATGGATCGCCGGGTTTCGTTTTTCCAGATGTTTGACTTTGTCGCGGTAACTTTCGTCGGTGATGGGGGGAACAGGATTATTAGGCATATCCGCAACGTGCACAACACCGCCATTGATAGCGGCGGCAGCCGCGGTGCAGAAATCTTCTTTGTAGATTTGTGACTCGCCGACATCATCGCGGGCATGAATATGAATATCACCCATGCCGGCAAAAATCAGGCAGTCATCGGAAAAAGAATAATCAGCTTTGCCCAGATTTGAGGCAACCTCGACAATCTGATTTCCATCGAGGCGGATCTGGCTGTGAGAAGTTCCTGAAGAACTGACGAGAGTTCCTTGTATGATCATCGGATCGAAGTCATTCCGTTTCTGCGGTGTGTGGTCTCAATGGCAGGGATGCAATCTGGATTACCAGCCGACTGACATATTGGTTTCAATCGCCAGTTGTGCTTCGTGGAGATCAGCACCAGTGTCACGCATGTAAAGGCGAATGGCGTGGACTTTGTCACCGGAAGCACGGAACAGGCATTCGCGTGCCATATCACAGGGCTCTGTGTGCCCTTCAATTCCGAGCAGGCGTTTTGAGATCACCCACATGTCGCGGGGACGTCGAGTGACTCTTAAGATCTCGTCTTCAGGGTAATTTTCCTGAGCTGCATTTTCCGCTTCCTCTTGAGTATTTGCCCAACCCACCATGATATGTGCGTTTGTTTCAATCTCATAAAGAGCCATAATTCAACTCCAGTCTGAAGAATGGAAAAGTGATAATCTGACGAACGACGTCGAACAACATGACTTTTTCGAAATAGTCGTGACAGTTCATACATAAACTCAGGAGTCTGAAATCGAACATTTCCGTGAGCTTTATTATAGCCAAGCCGGATTCCCGGGGAGAGTGTCTTCCGGGAAATGTTTCAAGAAAAACAAAAATCCCGCTTTATGAAGAAATTTCTTTTAACCTGAATACCAGTTGATCTTTAAAGTTGATCAGAGAACCGCTGGGCCTCAACTTTTTTGTTGTGCGTCCCACTTCTCTTCTGCCGCACTTTTTCTGAGATAAAAGGGAGTCAGATCCCAGACTTCATTCCGGGGAGAATGATTTTCTGTATTTTTCTGTAAAGTTCTCGCTGTAATTTCTGCCACTTCAGCTGCATGCGGTGTGCGGAATTCCGTTTCCAGCAGGCGGGGGGCAGACGGTAAGTTCTCTGGTAGCAGAGTGATTCCTGGCCCCGAAACGGTATCGCTGGACTGCAGCGAATTTCCAAATTCTGCGATACTCCGCAGCCCGATTTCAGAACAGTTCTGCCAATGTCGATCGGAGGTTTTCAGGTACTTGCCAACGAACAGATCTCCCCGTTGCGCATTGGAGATGACCCAGGTTTCCTTGATCTCAGGGGGGCTGTTCAACGCGATCGCTTCGAACGTATCAATGCCGAGTACAGGACAACCAGTCACGTATCCAAAAGTTTTGGCGAACGTAATGCCGATTCTTAATCCGGTAAAGCTGCCAGGGCCGCGACTGACTCCCACACCGTTGATTTGATGGGCAGTAATATTCAGCTGCTGGAGGATATTTTTGACTTCAATGACCAGGGTTTGTGCGTGTTTTCGTCCCTGTTGTGAAAGCTCAATTTGAGTGATTTGCTGACCTGGGCAATAGACCGCCACGGATCCGGAGAGCCCGGAAGTCTCAATGCCTAAATAAAACTCAGAATTTTCCACGCGGACACAAACAAAATACATCGAATAAATGGGTTAAATTCGTTACAACCAAGTATCAGAGTATGACAAACTCCTGAAATGCTTCCAAGTCATGCAGGTAAAAATATTTCGCGGCTGTAGCAGAAGCAGGTAGAAATCATAAAGCCCGCCACTTAAGCAGTAGCCAGAAGTCTCCCTCTGGCTGCCGACGTACAGATAAATTCCCATAATCAGACTGTAAAAATCGAAATGGATTATTTTAAGAAACTGGGTGCGCTACTGACTTCTTTTGATCTGAAGACCAGTGGCAAATGGTTTGTGCTTTCCTGCCTGATTGGTATTGTGGCCGGGCTGGGGGGAATTGTTTTTGATGTATTAATTCAGGTGGTCCAACATAATACCCTCGTTGCCATCGCTGGATTTGATCATCCCCAGACAGTGGGTGAGCATTCGATATACGATTCAGAAAAAAACGAAGTCGCATTTTCTCCCTGGTGGATGCTGGCAGTGATTACTTTAGGCGGTCTGGCATCAGGGCTCATTGTTTATAATATTGCTCCCGAGGCGGAAGGACACGGAACCGACGCGGCCATTGATGCATTTCATAACAAGCGGGGGCTGATCTTACCCCGTGTTCCAATTGTGAAGACGATTGCCTCTGCATTGACTCTGGGAACAGGTGGTTCTGCCGGGCGTGAGGGGCCGATCGCCCAAATCGGTGCTGGTTTTGGGTCATGGGTGGCGACAATCTTAAAACTATCTGCGCGAGATCGTCGGATCATGCTTGCGGCTGGCGTCGGTGCAGGAATTGGTGCGATCTTCCGTGCTCCCCTGGCGGGGGCGTTGTTTGCCGCAGAGATTATGTACAGCAATGCCGATTTTGAATCGGATGTCATTGTCCCCGCTGCGATGTCGTCGATCATTGCTTATTCTGTCTATTGTATGTCACTCCCACAGGAACTGCAGTTCATGCCTTTGTTTGGTGATGGCCTGCATCATACAGTTGACTCACACTTCGAATTGATTCCCTATACCATTCTGTCAGTCATCTTGAGTCTGGCTGCGATGTTTTATGTAAAGACATTTTATGGAACGAACCGGATCTTCAAAGCGATTCCGATCAAGCCCATGTTCAAGCCGGCAATTGGTGCTTTTTTGACAGGTGTCGTCGGGATCGGCATGTATTATCTGTTCAATAAAGATCTGCAGGCATTGTCAGTGATGTCTACTGGCTATGGGATATTGCAGGATGCTTTAACTTCCGCTGCCAGGATCAGTGTTCCGCTGTTGCTTATGGTTGCCGTTGTTAAAGTGTTTACGACATCGCTGACGATCGGTTCGGGAGGCTCGGGGGGAGTTTTTGGGCCTTCGATGGTGATTGGCGGCTGTGTCGGAACTGCAACCGGTCGAATACTGCAGGATTTATGGCCTGAGTTGGTTTCACAGCCGGAAGCTTACGGATTGGTCGGGATGGCCGGTTTTTTTGCCGGGGCCGCCCATGCGCCCATCTCAACGATCATCATGGTCTCAGAAATTACGGGAAACTATTCACTACTGTTACCTACCATGCTCTCCTCCACGCTCTGCTTCGTGCTTTGTCAGAAAGTTCATCTTTATCAGAAGCAGTACCCCAGTCGACTCGATTCTCCGGCACATCGTGGTGATTTTCTGATTGATGTGCTTGAGGGAAGCCGCGTGTCAGATGTCTTTGATCCGGGCAGAAAGATTCAGTTAATTCATCAGTCAAAAACGCTCGATGAAATTGTCCACTCGCTGGCGGGAACCCAGCAGCATTATTTCCCTGTCGTGGATGATGAGGGACACATTATCGGCATCTTTTCCGAGGATGATGTCCGCGCTTATCTGTATGATGAGACCATCTGGAAGTTGGCGTTAGCACGAGATATCATGCAATCCAACTTTGTGAAAGTCAGTCCGGATGATGATTTGAATACGGTGATGCAACGGTTTACTGCGATTAATGTGGAAGCCTTGCCTGTGGTTGATCAGGAAGACTCGGGCATCCTGCTGGGAATGCTGAATCGTAAAGAGACGATTGGTTATTACAATCAGCAGCTCATGAAGCATAAGCGTGCGGGTGAGGAAAGTGAGGGTTAAAGGCGAGTTACTCTTCCTCATCATCGGTATTACGCATTTCAAAGAGAAATCGCGACGGGAGGGTCGGCTGCTTCTTACCCCATTTGGTTCGTGTTGTTGCACGACTGAGTGTGAGATAGTCTTGGGCCCGCGTGATGCCTACATATGCGATTCGTCTTTCTTCCGCGATTTCGGCATCAGTTCCTTCTACAGATCGTTTGTGTGGTAACAGTCCTTCTTCCATTCCCACAAGATAAACTCGGGGAAATTCCAGACCTTTGGCGCTGTGGAGCGTCATGAGTTTGACGGCATCCTGGGCGAGCTGATCTTCTTTTTCATTCAGGTCATCACGATCACCCAACGCGGTTTCTTCCAGGAAACCAGCCGGGGACGGATCGCTGGTACGGCGACAGTATTCATTGATCGATTCAATAAACTGTTCGAGTACAACCAGTCGTGCCTGCTGTTGTTCTGAGGTTTTGTATTGCTTTTTGATTTCCGCTTCATAGTCGATCTCTTTAATCAGATCGTGCATGATACGAGCAAGATCGTGGGGGGACTGTTCGAGTCGGGCTCGATATCGTTTGAGCAGGTCGTGAAATCCATTCAATGCACTACTTGCACGGGCACTCAGGTCATTCGTCTGCTGGGCGGATTCGACCATTTCCCAGAACCGGTTTCCCGCTTTGACTGATTGATTCACTAATTTCTCAACCGTACTGTTGCCGATCCCGCGCGTGGGCGTATTGATGATTCTCAGCATGGAAAGTTCATCATGCGGAAATGCAAGCGATTTCAGGTATGCGAGCAGATCGCGGATTTCACGGCGATCAAAAAATGACTGACTGCCAATCAACTGGTAGCGGACACTGGTACGGCGTAATTCTGTTTCGAAGACCCGGGGCTGTTCATTGGTACGAAACAGGATGGCAAAGTCGCGTAAAGGAACCTCCTGGGCTTCATGCAGATATCTGATTTCACCGATGATTTTTTCGGCTTCAGTTAATTCGTCTGCCAGTTCAAGAAATCGCACGGGCGCCCCCATTTTTTTGTGGGCAATCAGGTGTTTTTTATGCCGATCCCGATTATGTGCTACCAGGCGGTTGGCCAGTTCAATGATTTTGTCCGTGCAGCGGTAATTGTTTTCAAGTCGGACAACTTTGGCTCCCGGGAACTGTTGCTGGAATCCAAGAATATGCTTTACCTCGGCACCACGCCACCCATATATTGACTGATCATCATCGCCGACCACACACAGGTTCTGGTGAGGTTTTACGAGAGCGCGGATCAGGCTGAACTGGGAGAGATTGGTGTCCTGGTATTCGTCGATCTGAACATAATCAAATTTTTCCTGAACCCGGACGAGGACTTCCGGGTGCTCAGAAAAGAGTTGGTTCGTGAGCATCAATAAATCGTCAAAGTCGACTGCCCCACTGGAACGCAGCTTGGTCTGATATTTTCGATAAGCCATGGCTGCCAGGAAGTCGAAATCATTTTCGGTGTAATTGTTAGCATCTTCCGGGGATACATTTGCCATTTTCCAGTTACTGATTCTGTTGAGCAGATCGCCGGGGCGCAGGCTTTTGTCATTGACCCGGATTTCCCGGAGTGCGGTTCTGGCCGCCGACTCCTGATCGCCTCTGTCATAAATGACGAACTTCTCCGGATAACCCAGCAGAGAGATTTCTTCCCTCAGAATGCGGACACAGAGCGAGTGGAACGTAGAAATGAAGGGCTTGGCAGGCAGTCTTTTGCCCAGCAGAGCTGCCATACGCTCCTGCATTTCTTTCGCTGCTTTGTTGGTAAATGTCACAGAGAGAATTTTATCAGGCGCAACTCCATTACGAATGAGTTCCACCATGCGATAGGTGATGACTCTGGTTTTGCCGGTACCTGCTCCCGCTAAGACCAGAAGTGGTCCGGAAAGAGTGGATGCGGCTTCACGTTGCGCCGGGTTGAGAGAAGCCAGGTGGTTTGATTGGTTCGGGCTGGTGGACAGGGGCATGTATCTTAATCAATTGACGTCAAAAACAGGAGCGAAAATTATCTCATCGAAAGTTGCTCCATTACAGTTGAGCGAATTTAGTGACTTTCATCAGGATTACCGGGTTTGGGTCGCGTGGATTTATTCTTTCGACGGGAACGTTGGTCTTTGGCAGGAGAGGAGCCAGACTGTGGCTGGTTTTCAGGAGTTTCAGATGTTCCTTCCCCCGATGGTTTCTGTTTTCTGCGACGGAGGTGTGGCTCTGGAGTTTTACTTGGTTTTTGAGAAGAACGCTGCTTTTTCGAATTCGGGACTGATTTTTCCGGCGTTCTTTTTTTACCGGGCACAGCAGATGCAGGCCTGGGAGTTGAACTTTCAGCGGTTTCGGTTTTCTGCTGTGCGACAGCCGTTTTCTGTGACTTGTAGACTTCTTTGAACGGTACCAGCATCTCATCAATAGTCTGCCAGCGATCCTGCGGATAAAGTTCGAGTCCTTTCATGATTGCGTCAGCTAAAATGGGACTGATGCCAGGCAGAAGTTCCTGGATCGGTTTGGGTGGTGAATTGATGTGCTGCAGAACTGCTTCCATTGTCTCTGCTGCCTTCCAGGGAAGGCGTTTGGTGAGCATTTCGTAGCAGGTTACCGCATAGGAAAAGATATCAATTTTCTGGCTGGTCTTCTGTCGCTTAATCAACTCCGGTGCCATGTATGCAGCGGTACCAGTGCGGTTACCAGGTTGTAAAAATGGCGGTGTATTGGGGACGACGAGACCAAAGTCGATTAATTTGAGCTGCTGCTCATTATCGACCATGATATTGCGGGGGCAGATATCACGATGGATCCAGTTTTCTTTGTGGAAATATTGAATGGCTTCGCCGAGTTGGATCATGTATTTCAGGCAATTGGTCCGCATATCCTCGTTTTGTGCTTCAACAAGAAAGCTGAGGCTGTAGCCTTCGATGAACTCCATGACGAGGAACTGCTCACCATCGGTCGTTAATCCATGCTCAAATGTTTTGACGATATGTGGATGCTGAAACTGTACGGCAATGTCGCCTTCTTTCGGTTTATTTAACCCGACGAATCTTGCTTCCAGTTCTTCGGTTTTCTGTTTATGGAGCACTTTGAGTGCGACGGTTCTACCGGTATTGAAATCCCGGGCGCGCCATACCTTAGACATGCTCCCCTGCCCGACGCGACCGATCAGTTCAAAACGTTTCTTGATATTGACGCGTGGCTGGCGGGACTCTTTGGAAAAGAAACGCTTTAAGAAGTTCATGTATTCACCAGCAGGCAAAGAGTGAATTCAGGGCCTGGTTTCTCCCGGGCTCAGAGGAATAGTAACCGGCCTACTCCCAATAGTATATGTGTCTTTGAGGCAATACGCAAAGTACTACCATGCAAAGCTGCCAATAGTACTGTTGCAGAAAGACCTGTATTGTCTATGCTGTTGGTGGTCGTATTTTCTGATCACGAAGAGATCAGGCACAATAGTCGATCAGGCGTGCCAGTTCCGAGCGAAGTTTGGGTCTTGAAATAATTCGGTCGACGAACCCATGTTCGAGCAGAAACTCACTGGTCTGGAAACCTTCCGGCAGGGGCATTTTGATTGTGGCCTCAACAACGCGTGGCCCGGCGAATCCGATCAGTGCTTCTGGTTCCGCAACCACAATGTCCCCCAGCGATGCAAAGCTGGCAGCCACGCCTCCCATGGTGGGATTGGTTAATACAGAGATAAACAACCCACCCTTCTCATGGTATCGGCCGAGTGCAGCAGAAACCTTACCCATCTGCATCAGGGAGAAAATTCCCTCATGCATACGAGCACCACCACCGGAACCACTGATAATAATCAGAGGCAGTTTCAATTCGGTTGCCTGTTCAATGGCCCGTGTGAGCTTTTCGCCCACTACGGACCCCATGCTCCCCATAATGAAAGCAGAGTCGGTAATGCCAAGCACCAGAGGGCGACCACGCATGTAGCCACGGCCTACGATACAGGCGTCTTTCATTCCCGTTTTCTTCTGCTCCAGTATGAGCCGGTCTTTGTAAGTTTTATTTTTATCAGCAAATTCGAGAGGGTCGCCGGCAGTGATATCCGGGAACCATTCCTCAAAACTGTCTGGATCGAGCAGTTGTTGAATGCGGGTATCTGCTGAGATGTAAAAATGGTGATCACATTCCGGGCAGAGCCCCAGTCCCTGTTCGACTTGCTTGCGAAAGACTGTAGCATTACAGGATGTACAACGGAGCCATAAGCCTTCGGGAACACCGCGTTTAGGACGTGAAGAATGGCTTAACCATGAATCGACATTAGATTTCGGAGCAGAACTCATTTTATTTGGCCTCCTCGAACCGCCACTTCTCTGTGTGGTTTCCTTGACCTTGGGGGGAATCCTTCTTTTCAGTTTGATCGTCAGAACTTACCTGTTTTGAATCACTTTTTTTGGGAGGTGATTCAAGAATTTCGAACATTTCATTCTGGCAAAATTTTCCATTGTGCTCAAAAGAAATTTTCTCTTTATTCTCATTTCGTAACAGACAGGAAATGATAGTCGCCAGAGGCTCAGACGCCACGATCGCAAAGTTCTGTTTCTTTTTCAGGTACTTCTGTAGTGTTTTTTGGACGCGTTTCACCGCTTCGGAGGCCAGTTCTCCCTCCGGTGGGCAAACGGTTTCTGGTGATTCAGACCATTGTTTCAGCAGTTTCGGGTATTTTCGGCGAACTTCCTCATATTCCAACCCCTGCCAGAGGCCCTGGTTCAGGTTTTTCAACCCTTCTTTTTCCTTGACCGGAATTCCCAGGTTTTCCCCCAGCTGTTCAGCAGTCGACAAGGCCGGTTCTGAAGAGGATGTAATAATTGTTTCGATCCCGGAGTTTTCGATCTGCGCAGTGAGATTTTTGACCTGTTCTTCCCCTTGTGCGTTTAGAGGGAGGTCGAGTGTACCTTGTATTCGTTCATCTTTATCAAAATCTGTACAACCAGGTCGTATCAGTACCACCGTTGGCATTATTATATATCTCTTTTAAGTTGAGGAAGCTGTCTGGCTTCCGGCTTTGGCAGCCAGTTCACTGACAGCTGTAGAATAGTCGGCCTGATCGAAGATCGCACTTCCAACAACAAAATAATTAGCGCCTGCGCCGGCCGTTTCGGCAATCGTATCCAAGGCAATGCCGCCATCGACTGACAGAATCGTGTCGGCGGAGATCATTGATTTCAGTTGTTTAATTTTCTGGATGCTCGATTCAATAAAAGATTGTCCGCCAAACCCGGGTTCCACGCTCATCACGAGCACCATTCCGCATTGGTCCAGGTAGGGCTCGACAGCTTTCAGGGGCGTTTGGGGGCTGATAGCTAATCCTGGGAGCACCCCTGATTGATTCAGATGTTTCAATATTTCGGACGGATTTGCCACCGCTTCAATATGGATGGTGATGGAATCACAGCCGGCTTTGATATAGTCGTCGATATATTTTTCCGGATGGCTGATCATCAAATGCGCATCAAAGGCCAGACTGGTCAATGAGCGGACTCGTTCAATCAACATAGCTCCATAGGAGAGATTGGGAACAAAATGTCCGTCCATGACATCCCAGTGGAGTACATGAGCCCCAGCTGCTTCCAGCAGCTCGATTTCCCGATGCAGATTCCCGAAGTCACACTTTAGCATTGAGGGTGCGATCACGGGAGAGTTCGAATTCAATTTATGCTTAAGTTCAGAGTTAGTCATAGATTCCAGAAATAATATACGATCGAATGTCAAAAACAAGTACCTGAGTGATTATCCAGACCGTCTGCTGCATTTTCTCATGTACTCAAATCTTTTGGTCTCGGATCGAAGTAGTGAGGATTTAACTGGATGCGGCCTGGAGTCAGTATGTTGAATTCATCATCAGTTAAATAGTGAGACTGGCGTTCGTTGTAAGCGTCACATTTTGACAATCTGACTGAGCAGAGTCTAGTCGAAAGTTAAATCAAGTGTTCGTGCGTATCGATTTCCGGTTCGAAAAACAGCCGAGATGGATCTCATCTCGGCTGAATTTTCAGGACTAAATCAAGGCTTGTGTTAGGCAAGCTCTGATATAGCTTATAGTTGTGCCAGTCGGGCAATCATGTCCGCGGTCCGGTTTGAATAACCATATTCGTTATCGTACCAGCTTAGGACCTTCAGCATATTTCCCCCGATAACAGTCGTCCAGCTGGCATCAAAGATGGAGCTGTGGGTATTGCCTACGATATCGCTGGAAACGATGGGATCAGTGTTATACTCAAGAATGCCCTTCATCGGTCCGTCTGCAGCCGCTTTCATGACGGCATTGACTTCATCGACTGTCACGTCTTTGCTGAGAGTCACCACCAGGTCAGTGATACTGCCTACTGGTACGGGAACGCGAAGACTCAGGCCGGTTAACTTGCCATTCAGTTCTGGCAGGACCAGGCCTACAGCTTTAGCAGCACCTGTTGTTGTCGGAATGATATTCAAAGCAGCAGCTCGTGCCCGTAGCGGGTCTGAGTGCAACTGGTCTGAAACACGCTGATCGTTGGTGTAAGCGTGCACGGTGGTCATTAAGCCGTGTTCAATTCCAAAGTTTTCATGAAGAACCTTGGCCATGGGAGCCAGGCAGTTTGTAGTACAACTGGCGTTTGAAACACAGATGTGTTCAGAAGTCAGCTGGTCATCATTGACACCGAAAACAACAGTCATGTCGGGTGTATCTTTTGCCGGTGCAGAAATGACAACCTTACGAGCCCCTGCAGTCAGGTGGCTGTCATAACCTGGTTTTCCGTCTGCTTCACGGTTTGTGAAGAAACCGGTAGATTCCAGAGCTACTTCAACTCCCAGTTCTTTCCAGGGAAGATCACGGGGGTCACGTTCAGCACAGACCCGCACTTTTTTTCCATTGACGATCAAGTCAGTTCCATCAACTTCAACAGTTCCGGGGAATCGACCCTGGACACTATCGTATTTTAATAACCATGCCAGTTTTTTAGGATCACCAAGGTCGTTGATGGCTACCACTTCGAATTCTTCGGGACGAGCAGCGAGTGCTCTGAATGTAATACGTCCAATACGCCCAAAACCATTGATACCAACCTTTACCGCAGCCACAGGACTTACTCCTTCGTTTAATGAACTATTAGATGTGTATATTTGACGGCAGAGGTCATGGAGAACGATTCCAATAAACTCCTCTGTCCGCTGTCGGGTAACTTTTAGTCGCGGTGGATTGTAATAGTCTCTGGACAGCCACACAACCGAACGCAGACTCTGCTTTGATTTCTTAATAATTCAACAATATTAAGTATGTCCTGTCTCGTTAATCTGTTGTACATCCAATGGGAGTAATCACTCAAATTGAAGCTGTGGTTACTGTGCGTCTGTGATTATCTCGACCTAAATTTAATGGGGAATTTCCCTCACTTCCACTTCTATGAATAACAGGAGGTCAAGGGGCTTAAGCAGAAATGACGATAGTGCTTAAGGGGAGATCATGTACTATTGGGGGGATTATGTGGACAAAGCTTGTATAAAAGCTTGTTGATAAGATCTTGCTGGTATTAGTTTTAGCTCTCCACGCCTAAGTCTTATTTACACTTCAATTACGTTCCCTAATCACCAGGACGGGCTGATGGACGATATTCTGCAGGAGTTTTTAGCAGAAAGCTGGGAGAATTTAGGTCAATTAGACTCGGAGATCGTAGAGCTTGAGAAAGATCCCCAGAATGCTGAGCTGATCGCCAGTATCTTTCGCACGATTCATACTATTAAAGGGACCTGTGGTTTTCTGGGTCTCACCAATCTCGGAGCAGTCGCTCATTCCGCTGAAAATGTTCTGGGAAAGATGCGCGAGCGTATGCTCGAAGTGTCTCCGGGAGCAATCTCACTGGTACTGGAGGCAATCGACCGGATTAAAGAGCTGTTACAGGGGCTGGAAGCAACCGGTGAAGAACCGAAAACGGACCATTCGACCTTAACTCTGATGTTAGATGATCTAGCCAACCTGGCAACTGGTCCTCTCGAGTCACCATCAGGGCAGGCTCCCCCCGCTACTCCTGAATCAGGGGAAGTCGAAGGAAACACTGCCGAAGCTCAGGTTGATGAAGCACCTCTCGACGATCAAGGTCAGGCTGACATTAATGATTCCGCACCAGCGACAATCGCTGAAACTCAGCCTGAAGTTCTGCCAGAGTCAGTGGATCCCCTGACTCCCGCTGCAACTGGAGCAGAAGAGGCAGTTCGCTCTACCAAAGTGAGTGTGGCAGACCTGTCTATCCGCGTGAATGTGAATGTGGTTGACAGCCTGATGAACCTGGTTGGTGAACTGGTTCTGACTCGCAATCAGTTATTACAACTTGCACGGGGGGATGAGGAATCCAAATACGCCGCTCCCATTACTCATTTAAATCGCGTGACGACTGATCTGCAAGAAGGTGTAATGAAGACGCGCATGCAGCCGATCGGGAATGCCTGGAACAAGCTTCCCCGCCTGGTACGTGATTTATCCCAAGTGACCAGTAAACATATCGAACTGGTAATGACTGGTGCCGAAACAGAGCTGGACCGAACCGTACTGGATGCCATTAAAGATCCCCTGACTCACATGGTGAGAAACTCGGCCGATCATGGTATTGAGACGCCTGAAGTCCGAAAAGCAGCCGGTAAATCGGAGTCGGGAACGATTCATTTAAATGCCTACCACGAAGGCGGCCATGTGATCATCGAGATTCAGGATGATGGTGCCGGAATCAGCCGTGAACGTGTTTTGAGGAAGGCAATTTCTCAGGGGCTGATCAAAGAGGTCGATGCACCTCATGTCACTGACAGTCATGTGTTTTCCATGATTTTTCAGGCAGGATTTTCAACAGCGGAGCAGGTCAGTTCCATCTCTGGACGCGGCGTTGGCATGGATGTCGTACGCACACAGATTGAAAAAATCGGGGGAACCGTCGATCTCGCTTCCAAAATGGGAAAAGGGACGACCGTCAGGATTAAAATACCATTGACCTTGGCGATTATCTCTGCACTGGTACTGGAGAGCGGCTCTCAGCCTTTCGCAATCCCGCAACTGGGAGTGGTGGAACTGGTTCGACTTTCTACAGAAGACTGCAAAAAAATTGAAACGATTCACAATAAGAAGGTATTTCGTCTGCGAGATCGCCTGCTGCCTCTTGTGCATCTGAATGAAGTGCTGCAACTGGAAGAGAAGCCCCCAGAAGATGACGATCTGCAGGACACGAATATCGTAGTGGTTCAGGTGGGGGAAGATCAGTTTGGACTGATTGTTTCCCGGATCTTTGATACCGAAGAAATCGTAGTTAAGCCGGTGGGCCGACTGTTGAAGAATATTGGCCTTTACCAGGGGACAACAATTCTGGGAGATGGCCGTGTTGTGATGATTCTCGATGTGGGTGGAATATTCAATCAGTGTGGTGGGAGTTCAGCTCATTCTCAATCGGTAGCGGAAGAAACAGTAACTAATTCTGATCAGGACACCATCAGTATGCTTCTGTTTGGTGTGAAAGAGAACGAGACAATGGCTGTTCCGCTGTCACTGGTCGCACGTCTGGAAGAATTTCCGCTGGATAGCATTGAATTGAACGGTGACCGCAAGGTTGTTCAATATCGCGACAATCTGTTGCCACTGCTTTCTGTTGAGGGGGCTGGTTACGGTGGTGGAGAACCCGTGGATCCGCAACCCGTCATCGTCTTTTCCGAAAATAATCGTTCGATGGGACTGATGGTCAATGAGATCAAAGACATTATTGATGAACAGCTTGTGATCCGGATGCAGTCTGACAGGTCTGGTGTACTGGGGACTGCGATTATAGGCAAGAATGCGATCGATGTCATTGATACGCAATACTATGTAACACGCTCAACGCCAAACTGGTTTGGTAGAGTTGAAGATAAAAAATCGTTTCGAGTGTTAGTCGTTGATGATTCGATGTTCTTCAGGCAACTGGTGACAACTTCATTGGAAACGGAAGGTTATTCCGTGGTGACCTGTGAGAGTTGCGTCTCTGCTGTAGAACTGCTGGAGAAAGATTCCAGATACCATGCTGTCATAACAGATCTGGAATTGCCGATGATGGATGGCTTTGAGTTCTGTGCATGGCTGAAATCAAACGAGAACACTCAGGATGTGAATGTCATTGCTTTGACATCAGCAAACAGTTCAGCAGACCAGGCCAAGGCCCGGGAAGCTGGTTTTGATGAGTTTCTGGTCAAATTTAATTCGCATGAATTGATTTCCTGCCTGGATGAGTCTTTTGCACGGTTGAAATATAAAACAGGAGTTAATGCATGAGCATCGCAGTCACAGATTCAGGAAGCGGAATGGAGTCGCAGTTAGATTATTCGAGCCAGTATGTCTCGTTTCGTGTCGATGGTCAGCTACTGGGCATGCCGGTCAATATGGTTCAGGAAGTGTTGACAGAACAGATGATTTCACCGACCCCCCTGGCGCGTGCAGAGATCAAAGGTCTGTTGAATCTGCGCGGTCAGATCGTGACAGCCGTGAGCTTACGGAAGCGTCTGGGGCTGCCTGATCTGGAAGATGACCGATCAATGAATGTCGTTACGCGTGTGGGTGAAGAGTCCTTCAGTCTGCTGGTTGATGAAGTGGGTGATGTGATCAATGTGTCAGGTCGATCCATGGAGCCGGTGCCACGAACTTTGGATCCACACTGGCGGACGGTGACCATCGGTGTGTTTCAACTGGATGAAGGATTGTTTGTCATTCTGGATGTGGAAACAATTTTAAATTTTGAGTGATATTTTATTTCTTTCTGCTGTCTGAATAAGGGCCTTGCCTGTGGATCTCAATGTCACTGCCTTGCGAGAATCGTTCGAACTGGTTGCACCACGTGCAGACCAGTTGGCAGAACGATTTTATGAAAAGCTGTTCGAAGATTACCCCGATCTGCTGCGCTATTTCACGCATACCGATTTTTCAGAACAGCGGGGGAAACTGATTCAGGCGCTGGTTCTGGTTTTGAAATCACTCGAAAACCCCCCTGCCCTGACCAAAGTATTACATCAACTGGGAAAAGAACATGGCGAAATGGGCATCCAGGAGGATGACTACCCGCCAGTTACGGATACTCTGCTCAGAGTGCTGGCAGAGTTTGCTGAAGATCAATGGAGTGAAGAGCTGGAAGAGGCCTGGCGTCAGGCTCTCGAAGCAGTTTCTAAAACGATGATTGAAGGTGCCAAAGACTCAAGTCGCGCAAAACAGCTTCAATCAACGGCAGTATCAGGCTCAGTGGGAGCCGGCTTTGAAGAAGTGGATTCCCAGGTGGAAGACCAACTGATTTCAGAGAAAGATGACCAAACCAATTCAGAACTACCTTTACGATCTGAAGCACAGATCAACCATCCGAAGGAGAAGAGTATTATGTCGATTGATTCAGTACAGAATACGGGACAGAGCGCGGCTACTGAACAGTCGCAGGATACAGATCAGTTTTATGGTATTGTGGAACACAGTCCGCAATCCATTCTGTTTCTGAACCCGGAAGGAACAGTAACCTATGCGAATCGTAAAGGTCAGGAACTCATTCAGGAACTGAGCAGTGAACTGGGGGTGAGCCCACAGCAACTGGTCGGTGGTTCGATCAGCCAGCTGTTTATGAAACTGCCAGAACTGAAGTCCGCGCTATCGGGATTAACCGGTGAGAAGTCGATCACGGCTCCCCTGGGAGATCGCTCGCTGAAAATCAGTTTGAATCAGCTTGCTTCTGCAGGAACGATCCTGACCTGGGAAGATATCACTGAGCAGGTGAAGCTGGAAGAAGCAAACTGTGATTATTC
Source organism: Gimesia sp. (assembly GCF_048262075.1). Lineage (GTDB taxonomy): Bacteria > Planctomycetota > Planctomycetia > Planctomycetales > Planctomycetaceae > Gimesia. Next base: position 350,540 of record NZ_JBLXFK010000002.1, on the reverse strand, counting down.
GGGACAGCTGGGAGCCCTCAGTGATGCCCAGGCGGTCATCGAATTTAAAATGGATGGCACGATTATTACTGCCAACCATAATTTCTGTGCAACACTTGGCTATACACTGGAAGAAATTCAGGGGCAGCATCACAGGATGTTTGTCGAACCAGAATACCAGATCAGTAATGAATACAAAGAATTCTGGGATAAACTAAATGCAGGACTGAACCAGGTTGCTGAATACAAGCGGATCGGCAAGGGAGGCAAAGAAGTTTGGATTTCTGCTTCCTATAATCCTATCCGTGATAAATCTGGCAAGCTGTTTAAAGTCGTCAAATATGCATCTGACATTACCCAGAAAAAACAAGCGGAAAACGATATGGTCCGCATTCAGAACATGATGGATAATATTCCAATCAATGTTCTGCTCGCAAACAAAGACTTCGAAATGGTCTACATGAATCCTGCTTCTTACAAGCAGTTGAAAGAGCTTGAGCACCTGCTACCCAAACCGGTAGACCAGTTGATTGGTTCGAGTATTGACATTTTCCATAAGAATCCGGAAATGCAGCGACGGATGCTGGCGGATCCCTCAAATCTGCCACACCGTGCCAAAATCAAAGTGGGAGATGAAACTCTGGACCTGCTGGCTACAGCAATTACGGACCGGGAAGGCAATTATATTGGTCCGATGGTTTCCTGGTCTGTGGTATCAGAGCAGGTCAGAATGGCAGATGATTTTGAGACTGAAATACAGGCCATTGTCGGTGTCGTGACTTCTTCTGCTACCGAGATGCAGGCCAGTTCCAAGAGTCTGTCAGATATGTCGGATGAAACGGCACGACAGTCTCAAGTGGTCGCCGCGGCCAGTGAAGAGGCAACTCGAAATGTTGAGACCGTATCTTCTGCTGCAGAAGAATTGAGTGCCTCAATCAGCGAAATCTCACGCCACGTACAAGAGCAGTCTCACATGACATCTCAGGCTGTGGGAGAAGCAGATCGTACCAATGATACCATCAAGCAGCTGGGTGATGCCAGCAGCGAAATCGGTCAGGTTGTGAAGGTAATTACTTCCATCGCTCAGCAGACAAACCTGCTGGCTTTGAATGCGACGATCGAAGCAGCCCGTGCCGGAGAAGCCGGTAAAGGATTTGCTGTGGTTGCGAATGAAGTAAAAGAACTGGCACGCCAGACTGCTCGTGCTACGGAAGAGATCAGTGAAAAGATTGCTGCCATCCAGGGATCAACCAATATCGCTGTTTCCGCCATCGGCTCGATTGGAGAGAGCATCCGTAAGATTGATGAAATTTCAACGACTATCGCCAGTGCTGTTGAAGAGCAGACTGCTGCCACCAATGAAATTTCACGTAACGTAGCAGAAGCAGCTCGTGGGACCGCCGAGGTGACTAATAACATCTCTGGTGTTTCTCAGGCAGCAGCTGACAGTGGTACAGCTTCCAATGACATGCTGGCTGCTGCTCAAGGTTTGACACAGGAATCTGTGAAGCTGGATGAGGCTGCTGTGGCATTCCTGAAACGGATGCGAGCCATTTAATCCGCAAAGCCTGATCTTATAGAGGCTTATATAATAAGAATCGTCATTTCCGCCAGGGTAGACAAGTGTTTTAAAACATCGGTTTAGCCTGGCGGTTTTTTTATGGATACGCTGAGAACTGAGGTATATCGCTCAAAGTAACGGAAATTTCAGGAATTTGTGCTTTGTTCGCGTCACATCATTAAATGTGTCCTAGACTTCCTGCAGACAGTTTAATTTCACGTCAGGGACAGAACAAGTTCTGTATTCACGTTCAGTTTACTCTGAGTCTGGCGTTAACTTAATAACATCGAGCTATTTTTAACAGGCTGGGAGACCGGTGAAATGAAGACAATATTACTAGTAGACGATTCCCGCGCAGTCAGACTGGTGGGACGACGAATCATGGGGACGTTCGGATTGAACGTTCTGGAAGCAGAGGATGGCAAGCAGGCTCTGGAGGTCGCTCGTGCGAATCCGGAACTGGATGCGGTTCTGCTCGACTGGAATATGCCAATCATGGATGGGATGGAATTTCTGAAGGCATTACGGGCTGAAGTACGTGAAAAGCAGCCGATCGTGGTGATGTGCACAACAGAAAACGATATGCCTCAAATCGTACAGGCCATGCAGGCCGGTGCAAATGAGTATATAATGAAACCGTTTACCGAAGACATTGTTCGGGACAAACTGGAAGAAACAGGTGTATTGTGAGCCATTCGATCATCAAGGTACTGCTGGTCGATGACTCAGCTGTGATACGGGGCTTGATGACACAGGCGATTAATCTGGATGCGGAAGTGAAGGTAGTTGGCTCTGCGATGCATGGTCAGTCTGCGCTCACCTGGCTCAAGACAAATCGGGCTGATGTTGTGGTTCTGGATGTGGAGATGCCCGTCATGGATGGGATCTCATGTCTGAAACAGTTGAAGCAGAATTATCCGGAACTTCCGGTAATCATGGCCAGTTCTCTGACCCGTGCAGGAGCAGAGGTCACACTTCAGGCGCTGGATCTGGGAGCAGCAGGCTGCATTCCAAAGCCAGTAGCCACCAATGCAGCAGCAGCGATCGAGCAAGTTGCCCGAGATCTGTTGCCTCTTATCAAAGCGCTGGTGAATAAAAAAAGTTCAGGCCAGTCGGATTACTCTTCTTATCAGTCATCAGTCGTTACACGACCGACTAAAACACCGATGGTAATGGTGGTTGGTTCGAGTACTGGTGGTCCGAATGCACTCAAAACCATGTTGACTGCATTACCAGAGAAATTCTCTTTGCCGATTCTGATTGCCCAGCACATGCCACCTTTATTTACAAGGACCCTGGCTGAGCACATCGAACGGGAAACAAAACGTCCTACCTCTGAAGCCAGGGATGGAGCGTTGATTGAACGAGGCCATATTTATATTGCACCGGGTGATTTTCATATGGTGATTGATAAACAGGATGACCGGATGATAATCCGTCTCAATCAGGATGCCCAGGAACATTTTTGCCGTCCTTCAGTGAATCCCTTGTACGCTTCTGCCGCCAAATGGTATGGCAGTTCCGTCCTGGCAGTCATGCTGACCGGTATGGGTGATGATGGTATCGAAGGAGCGGAATCAATCAGTGAGCGTAAAGGTTATATTATCGCACAAGACGAGCAGAGTAGTGTTGTCTGGGGAATGCCTGGCGCGATTGCCAAGGCAGGACTGGCCAGCCAGGTCTTACCTCTCAGGAATATAGCCCCTGAGCTGGCCCGACTTTGTTCTTTATAGAAAGTGGTGATCTCGTGTCTCCAGAAGATTATAAGTACATAACCAATTTTTTATTGGAAACCACAGGTCTTTCTCTCGGTGAGAATAAAGAGTATCTGTTGGAAGCCCGCCTGGTTCCTCTGGCACAAACTCACGGGATGAATGGGATCCAAGATCTCGTTTTGAGTTTGAAATCAAAAATAGATCGGAGTCTGGAAATGGAAGTCATGGAAGCCATGACGACCAATGAATCGTCATTCTTCCGTGACCGCCGTCCATTCGATGAACTCAAGGCAAACGTATTACAAGAGCTCATCGACGAGCGAAAGATGACCCGGAAGCTGCGAATCTGGTGTTCTGCCTGCTCTCAAGGTCAGGAACCATACAGTATCATGATGCTGTTACGTGAGAATTATCCGGAACTGAATGACTGGAATATTCAAATCATTTCGACGGATTTATGTAAAAAAGCGCTGGAGAGGGCCAGCGAAGGGGTCTATTCACAATTTGAGGTCCAGCGTGGCCTGCCCGTGCAGTTGCTGATGAAATATTTTGATCAATGCGAGCAGGGTTGGAAAATCAAGCCTGAGCTGGGAGCCGGAATTCAATGGAAACATTTGAATTTACTGGAAGATTTCAGACATCTGGGAATGTTCGATATCGTGTTCTGCCGCAATGTCCTGATTTATTTCAAACCGGAGTTGAAAAAAGACATTCTGAACCGTATCAGCAGCCAGTTGAATTCCAGCGGCACTCTGTTACTGGGGGCTGCTGAAACTGTACTGGGGATTTCAGACAAATTCACTAAACAGATTGGATGTCAATCTGCTATTTACAAGTTAGCCGGAAATTCTGTATCAAATCCGATTGCTTGATAACAGGCTCCCCTGTTGGGAACGTCTGTAAGCGAAAAAAACAATATTCAGAACCCGTTAGATCAATACCAAGTCGGATTGTTTTATCGGGTTTCTGTCTTTTCAGAGTGCGAAATTACGAAAAAAGAAGAGAGAAGTATTACAGGGAATGGGGCATTTGACTTCTCAAGGCAGAGATCAAAAGCTGTCTTTCCTCAATCCTGTAAATATGTTATGACTTATCGGACGGTAGACTGCTGCTCTCCACCATTGATTTCAACCAGATTTTTTCATCGATTTCGCACAGGGAAGTGCAAAGTGAATCGTCTTGCATTATTTGAAGACCGTTCTGCATTACAGTTTACCCCCATTGCTTTGATGAGGCCGGTATTTGAACTGCTGTGTGGGCAGTTTACTGCGCGAGAACGGATGTTGAAATCATTGTCTGTGGAAGAATGGGGCGTTTTGATTCGCCCTGCTCTGACAGAAGTTTATGCAGAGGAGTTTCCTCAATCAAGAATCAATGATGCCATCTGGCTCAGCGAAGCACCCACACTGTTAATCAATGGTCGCTGGCTACCTGCAGCCCATGAAATTCCTCGCCTTGCGGATGTCACCGCAGAGACTGTCGGGATGATCGGTGAGACCGTTGCTTACCTGCTGCTGGAACCGGAAGAAGCGACGCTGTTGACCACTGATGCCTGGGATGATGCGATTATGAAAATTGCATCGACCAGAAAACCGGTTGCAGTCGCAGGAACAGAACTGAATTATCCATGGGATCTGGTCAATCATAACCGACAACAGCTTCTAGACGACTTCGCATTATCTACTTCCACAAGCCCGTTAACAGTCGATTCCCGAGATCTTACTATTGTGGGGCCCGCGGAGTTAATCAGAGTCGATGAAAGCGCCGAGATTGATCCCTTCGTGGTGCTAGACACCCGGCAGGGACCGATTGTGATTGACCGGGATGTCAAGGTTCAGGCGTTTACACGCATCGAAGGGCCTGCCTATATTGGACCGGGCACACAGCTGTTTCGGGCAAATGTGAAAGCGGGTACGACCGCAGGCCCACACTGTCGGCTGGGCGGAGAAATTGAGGAATCAATACTTCACGGCTATGCGAACAAATATCACGACGGGTTTCTGGGGCACTCATATATCTGTCCCTGGGTCAATCTTGGGGCACAGACCAGTAACAGCGATTTGAAAAACGATTATTCTCATGTCAAAGTGCCTCTGGCGGGAATGCCCATTGATACGCATGCCGTCAAGATCGGGTGTTTTATCGGCGATCATACCAAGACTGCTCTCAACAGCCTGTTCAATACTGGTTCGTCAGTCGGTGTGATGTCGATGGTTCTCCCGGTAGGTGAGTTGCTGCCAAAGCATATTCCTTCTTTTTCGCGTTTCTGGCTGGGGCGGATTGACAGTCAGGTCGACATTGCTGATCTGTTTGATCTGGCTGATACTTCCATGCGTCGTCGAGGCCTTTCATTGACTGCCGCCCAGCGTCTGTTACTGGTTTCACTGCTGGAAGAAACCGTCGAGGAACGTGAATCTGCGATTCACTGGTGGGATCAGAAACGAGGAACCTCACCTGCCGCCAGCCCTCAACTATCAATCGAGAGTCGTTGAGTCTCAAGGCTGTAAATTCGAATGATGAAGCTGGAACAGGCGAACTCACAGCTGATTTGTGTTGTCATAATGGCGGGGAATACTCGTGCGAAAGCTTCGCGGGAAACTTGAGGAAAATCCTGGCCGGGAAGGCGATTTCGTAAGAATTATCATCTTGATGTAAGATTGTCGCAAATTGATGACAGTTTTTTACCGGTCAAAACAGTGATTGTGAATTTTACCATCGCTGGTGATGTGCAAGCTTCAATCACAGCAGGCATTTAAGCAGGTTTGTCTGGTCAGACGGATTTTTCGGGCAGTTTGGTACAGTCCTTGCGATTCTCTTAACTCGTCAGGCTTTTCCAGGGGTGAAAAGCTCCAGCTTCTTGAGCCGCCGGGTTTGAGACTGAGAATTCGAGTTTTTTAAGACAAAGTGTTGTAATGATAAATCAGGAGAACAGGGTCATGTCAGAACAGGTCATGGAAGAGTTGTGGAATGGGTTATCACCTGTAGCAGATCGTACTGATCTTGCGAATGCAGTGATTGATCGTCTACTCGAATTGAATGTTGATCTGCAGGAAGTCTCACTTACAGAGATGAAAATTCTGCTGACGCGTGCTTACAGCCACCAGGCGCGAGTGGATTCACAGAAACGCAGCCGCCGGATTTCTGATTGCGTCGTTGCATCTTAACATTTCCCGTTCCCTGAATTATTCTGAGTAATTCAGGGAACGGAATGGAATTTGTACTTGAACCACGAATCATCGAGGTGGTAGAACAGTGCTGCATTCTGCTGATTTTTAAATCAGGTTTGCGAAAAAGCAGGTGGAGATCTGTTGTTAGTCTCCCTGTTGACTGTAATCCTACTCAGAGGACATACCGCCGTGAATGATGAGAACCAGCCCAGTTCATCAGACCAGGATGATGCAGCAGACGGTCAGTCGGAGGTCGCTCAACACATTCTGGAGTCACTCCGGCAAGGCAATAAAATTCAAGCAATCAAAGCTTACCGTGAATCAACCGGTGAGGGGCTGAAAGAATCAAAAGAGGCCATTGACGCACTGATTGAGAAGTATGACATTCAGATGAAGTCCGGGTGCGCTTCTATGCTGCTGTTTGCTACTTCCTTCTTACTGTTGCTGATATTCGTCTGGATTCAGTAATTCTCCGGATGGTTTGCTCTCTGAGATCTATTTGGCGCGCTTGACTTCTTTGGAATGACGTCAAGCCTCGCATTCAGTCAGACTGAGCTTCGAGCAATATGTGCTTAATTCTAGTAGACTGGAATGTTGTTCCGGCTACCTTCCTTTTCGAAAATGTATGACATATCTGATTGAGGCGACGAGCACGACCCGATCGCAGGAAACTGAAAATACTGAAAAAGTGTGAATCGCCTGACAAACCCACCGATTTCCCTGCAAAACAGCCTCACCAAAACAGTTCTGATAAAAGTTTCGTGTTGAAATCATCTTTTCTTCACATTTACCTCATACTTTGTCATCATAGTATGCATTGAATTCGGTTTATGAGATCTGAAGTAAGAGAGACTGCCGATTTCAATACCCACAGCGACCCGCCCGACCTGACCCTCCGCGAAAGGTGAATACATGAGACGGTGTTTAACATCTCTGGCTGTTCTTGGAATCCTGTTAACAACTACGGTGATCTGGGCCTGTTCGGTTCCAGTGTTTCGATATGCATTGGAACGCTGGCCCGCCGACAAGTACAGCGCGGTCGTGTTCCACCGCGGAGACTTAACGCCGGACCAGCAGAAGCTGATTTCCCACTTTGATCAGGAAGGGGCAATCATTCAAAAGTCGGCCAATGTCGAACTGAAGCTGGTTGATCTGGACGCTGAGCCTGCTCCGGTAGATCTGGAACTCTGGAAGGCGCAAAAATCAGAAACGCTGCCTTTACTGGTGATGCGGACTCCCCTGCCCGCCCCGGTTCCCGCTGGTTTCTGGTCAGGTGAACTGACCGAAGAAAACATTACCCGTCTGATGGATTCTCCCCTGCGTCAGAATATTGCCAAACAGCTGGTAAATGGTCAAACTGCCGTCTGGGTCTTTCTGGAAAGTGGCGATGCTGAAAAAGACAAGGCTGCTCGTGAACTGCTGGAGAAAGAGCTCAAGCGGATGGAAAAGGTTCTCAAACTGCCTGAGATCGAACAGGCTGATATTGAACAGGGGCTGGTTAGTGTCTCGCCGGACAGTTTAAAGTTGAAATTCAGTGTTGTGACCTGCTCACGCGATGATTCTGCCGAACAGTATCTGACACAGATGCTGTTGGCGACGGAGAGTGATCTGAAAGACTTTGATTCAGAACCGATGGCGTTACCCGTCTTTGGACGGGGGCGGGCTCTATATGCTCTGATTGGAAAAGGGATTAACCCTGGTACGATCGAGCAGGCCTGTCGCGATCTGACCGGCCCGTGCACCTGTCAGGTGAAAGATCAGAATCCGGGAACCGATCTGTTAATGTCTGTTCCCTGGGAAAAACTGGTTTCGCCTGCCACACAGGATGAAAAGGAACTACCACCACTCACAGGATTGACCAGTTTTTCGAATAGTGAATCCGGGAAAAATGATCCTGCTTCCATGGCACAGTTATTAAACGAACAGGCTAACCCTGGCAACTCGGATTCAGAGAATTCAACTGCAAAAGATGCAAGTGAGAATGATACTGTTACAGAGACTGTTTCCACCGAACCGAGTGAGGGAACCTCGTTGACAGAAGAAAAGTCCGGATCTCCTCCTCTGCAATTCAAAACAGATTTTGCATTTATTACTTTTGCAGCATTCGTAATATTGATCGTTATGGCAGCAAGTTTTTTCCTGTTGATCCTAAAACGGTAATTTGAATTTAAAATAGAGTCCTATCAGCGGCTTGTTCAGAAGGACGTAAAATCAATGTCGTTATTTCATTTGATTATTCAGGAAATGCAACATCGCAAGATGAATTTTCTGCTGGGCCTGTTGTCGGTTGTGGTGGCAGTGGCCTGCCTGGTGGCGGCTTTGACCTTATTGCAGGCTGATGAAATCCAGACAGCACTGATTCTGGAGAAAAAATCAGAGGAAGTGAAACAGGCGGGCGCGCAACTGGAAGACGCGATGCGGAAAATCACGAAAGGCCTGGGCTTCAATATTTTGATTTTACCGGCGGATGAGGATCTGAGCGAATTTCATTTGACGGGAATCGTTGCGAAAACCATGCCTGAAGAAAATGTGAGAAAACTGGCTGAATCAAAAATCGTGACAGTTAATCACCTGTTACCCATGGTGGCTAAAAGAGTTACCTGGCCGGAAAAAGAATGCGAAGTCATTCTGACCGGAACACGGGGAGAAGTTCCGCAGTTACATCGTGCTCTGAAAAAACCGCTCCAGCAGCAGGTACCGGAAGGCACGATGGTGCTTGGGTATCAGATTCAGAAAAAACTGGGATTAAAAGCCGGGGATGAGGTCGAACTGATGGGCAAACCATTTAAGGTGACTTTGACCTATCCCGAACGGGGGAATGCAGATGACAGCACGGTCTGGATTAATTTGAAACAGGCTCAGGAATTGTTGGGGATGCAGAATCTGGTTAATGCGATTCTGGCGCTCGAATGTAATTGTGCAACTGAAGACCGTGTGGCTGAGATCCGCAATGATGTCGGTGAAATTCTGCCCGGTACTCAGATCATAGAACGTGGCCCCCCTGCTCTGGCACGAGCAGAGGCCCGCAATAAAGCGCATGCAACTGCTGTCGCTTCACTGGAACAGGAGAAGGCCAACCGGATTCAACTGATCGAGCGACACGCTGATTTTGCGGCCGTTCTGGTTCCTCTCGTCGTACTGGGATGTGGTGCCTGGATTGGTTTTCTCTCGCTCGAAAATGTACGACGCCGCGCAACTGAAATCGGGATCCTCAGGGCGATTGGATTGAGATCCTCACAGGTTTTTGGAATCTTTATCATCAAGGCAGTGCTGATTGGATTGATCGGTGCCCTGCTCGGTTATTTTCTGGGATACGGAATTGGTGTGAGCTGGGGTAAGTTACCTGAATCGATTCATCCCCAGGAAGTGCTTTTCTCAGGTCGCTGGTTACTGTTAAGTCTGGTGTTTGCCCCACTTCTGGCCAGTTTAGCCAGCTGGGTTCCCGCTTTGATGGCAGCACGCCAGGATCCTGCCACGATACTTCAGGAAGGATGATTAACCGGATATGTTACTGGAACTGAAAGCGCTGTCTAAATCATTTAAATCAGGTTCCCGCCGTGTTCAGGCTGTGGATGGGGTCAGTCTGTCGGTCGATGCCTGCGAGTTTGTCGCGATCCAGGGGCCCAGTGGTTGTGGGAAATCAACACTGCTGTTAATGGTAGGAGGGCTGTTGAGTCCGGATAGCGGTCAGGTATTAATCGAAAATACCGATCCTTACGCATTATCGAATGACCAGCGAGCCCGCTTCCGTTCCACGCATCTGGGATTTGTGTTTCAGCAGTTCCACCTCGTGCCCTACCTGAATGTGCTGGATAATATACTCGCTCCTGCTCTGGCAACCCGTTTACCCGAGGCGCGTCAGCGGGCCGAAGAACTGATTCAGAAATTTGGACTGGAACAGCGTCTGCATCACACACCGGCGGAGCTCAGTACCGGCGAAAAACAACGCGTGGCCTTAGCTCGCGCCTTATTTCATCAACCAAAAGTTTTGCTGGCAGATGAGCCCACCGGTAATCTGGATGCGGAAAACTCGGAAATTGTTTTGAATGTTCTGAATGAGTTTGCACAAAACGGGGGTTGTGTATTAATGGTCTCGCATGATGATCAGGCAGTGCAGTCGGCTCAACGTGTATTGGGTATCAATGCGGGGCGCCTGCTGCCACATAGTGAAAAAGAAGCGTTAATCAACTCTTGAAATGACAAGTAAAATCTCAAAATCAGGTAAACTAATGAAATATCTCCATGGTCAGAATGGGAAGCAGTCGGTTCAAACTCCCTGTCGGACAGGAAGAATTAACAGTGGATTGGCTATCGGCGGAGGTTCACTTCTGTTTCTGGTCCTGATGCTGATCTTGCTGGTTTACTCTCCCCCGAAGGATAGCGAGAAAACTGAAACGACGGCTACAGGTGAAAAATCTTCAGAGTCGGTGTCAGAAGGAAATGAGGATGATGCCCTGGTGATGTACTGTGCAGCAGGAATCAAGCCTCCCGTCGCCGCCGCTGCTGCGCAATTTGCTGAAGAAGAATTTGGTGTGCCCGTGCATTTGCAGTATGGCGGTTCGGGGACTCTGCTCAGTAACCTGCAGGTGGCGAAGAAAGGTGATCTGTATCTGGCAGCCGATACCAGCTATATCGAAATTGCTCGTGAGAAAGGTCTGGTTGATGAGGCGATCTCCGTCGCCCGGATGCATCCGGTGATCATGGTTAAAGAAGGGAATCCGAAGCAGATTCAATCAATCGATGATTTGTTGAAAGCAGATGTAACCTTTGCTCTGGCCAATCCCGATGCGGCTTCGATTGGAAAGTTGACAAAAAAGAAATTGACGGAAGCCGGCAAGTGGGATGCGGTTTCCAGGTCGGCGCGCGTCTTTAAACCGACAGTATCCGAGATTGCTTCTGATGTCCTGCTGGGAGCCGTCGATGCTGCGATTGTCTGGGATGCCACCGTGAATCAACATCCAGATAAAGCAGATGTAGTTGATGTGCCGGAGTTTTCAGAGACAATCAAAAATGTGACCGTTAGCGTTTTGAATTCATCTGATAAACCTCAGCAGGCGCTGATGTTTGCCCGTTATCTGCAGGCACCTGAAAAGGGGCAGAAACAGTTTGCCGAGATGGGGTATGAAGCAGTCGAAGGTGACGCGTGGGATCCCCATCCGACGATTCTACTCTTCAGTGGCGGAGTGAATCGACTGGCGATTCAGGATACATTGAAAGATTTCGAACAACGCGAAGGAGTCACGGTTAACACGGTGTATAACGGGTGTGGGATTCTGGTCGGCCAGATCAACAGTGGACAGCGACCTGATGCCTACTTCGCCTGTGATACTTCCTATATGGTGCAAGTCCAGCCAAAGTTTACCTTACCTCTGACAGTGGCCGAGACAGATATGGTCATCATTGTAGAGAAAGGCAATCCAAAACAGATCAAAACGGTGTTTGATCTTGCCGGGAAAGACATCAAGGTTGGGCTGGCGCATCATGAACAGAGTGCCCTGGGAGCGTTGACTAAAAGATTACTGGGGCCGCTCGTGCAAAACGATCAAAGTCTGTACGACGCCGTGCAGCCGAATATCAAAACCAATACGCCAACAGCAGATCTGCTGGTCAATCAGTTGAGGACCGGTTCACTCGATGCGGCAATTGTATATCGTGCCAATATTTCAAAGGTGGCGGACAAGCTGGATGTGGTTGAAATCAAAGAAGGGCGCCCCCTGGCGGAACAGCCCATCGCGATCCTGAAATCGACAAAGTACCCCCATCTGATGCAGCGACTGGTTGATAAGCTCACAGCGGCTCCTTCGCGGGCGATCTTTGAGTCCAGTGGATTTCGCTGGCGTATTGCTTCGGGGTCGCTATGACTGAGCCAGCTGCGAACGAGCAGAAAACCCGGGACTTCAAGCCACGCTCTGATCTGCCATTCTACACAATCTTTATTTCCATCAGTGCGATTTATGTGTTCCTGATTGTGGCGATGTTGTCCGCCGAGACAACTTATACCACGCCCGACCACATCTGGAATGCATTTACTAAACCGGAAATTCGATATGCGATCTGGCTGAGTCTGATTTCCTGCGCAATCACAACCGTACTGTCTCTCTGGGTTTCCGTGCCGATTGGCTACCTGATGTCGCGTCATGAATTTCCAGGGAAGACGCTGATTGACGCCATTCTCGACATTCCCATCGTTTTGCCTCCTTTGGTAATAGGCCTGTGTCTGTTGATCCTGTTTCAGGTCGAAATTCCACAGATTGAATGGCTCAACAGGATGGTTGCCGAAAAGTCAGGGATGGAATATGTGCCAGACGCATCGGCGGCGCAGACCGAATCAGTAGATGACGTCATTCGCAAAGTAACAAAAGTGATTTTCGGGAAATCGATTGGCGTGACTTATGAAATACCGAGCGTAATTCTGGCTCAATTCATGGTGGCTTGTGCTTTCGCGGTGCGGACGATGCGTGTTACTTTTGACCAGATCGGCCCACGGTATGAGCAGGTGGCGTTAACGCTGGGCTGCAGTCGGGGGCAGGCTTTCTGGCGTGTGGTCTTTCCCCAGGCTTATCGTGGATTGCTGGCTGCGGGTACGCTTGCCTGGGCGCGCTCGCTGGGTGAGTTTGGTCCGATTCTGGTGTTTTCGGGGGCCACTCGAATGAAAACGGAAGTGTTGCCGACAACGGTGTTTCTGGAGCTGACGGTAGGGAATATTGAAGGTGCAGTTGCTGCCTCATTGATTATGGTTGTATCTGCCTTGATTGTACTGGTCGTTGCCCGTATGTTCGGGTTGACGCGTGGCACAGCAATATAAGCAGACCTCATTACATTCAGCTACACCAGATATCTCATATTTCTGATTTGACAGTTATGATTTCAGTAAAAAAACTTTGTGTCCAGGTTGGCGAATTCAAATTGAATGACGTTAACTTTGAAGTACCTGGGGGACACTATGCCGTCCTGATGGGTAAGACCGGCAGCGGGAAAACGACCATTCTGGAAACCATCTGTGGCCTGAAGAAAGTCCAGTCGGGTACCGTTTCGCTGAACGGCAAGACAATGACGAATGCCAGCCCGGCTGAGCGTGAAATCGGTTATGTTCCCCAGGATGGTGTGCTGTTCCATACGATGACGGTGCGAGATAATCTGTCGTTTGCTTTAGAACTGAGAAAATGGAGTCAGCAGGAAATCAACGTACGTGTCGAAGAACTGGCGGAACTGCTGGGGATCAGTTACCTGCTGAATCGAACTCCCTTTGGTTTGAGTGGGGGGGAAACACAACGGGTTGCACTGGGGCGCGCCCTGGCTGCAAAACCATCAATTCTCTGCCTGGATGAACCTTTAAGTGCCTTAGACGAAGATACGCGCGGCGATATGTGCACCTTGTTAAGTGAAGTACAGCGCGTGACCGGCGTGACAACTTTGCATATTACACACAATGCTTCCGAGTCAGAGCGGCTGGGGGATATTAAATTAGCAATTGTAGATGGAGTGGTATGCAGTCTGTCATCAAAGGCAGCAGAGTTCGCGGAAGATACTTCTGCCACTAGTCAGGAATCCGAATCGAAGACCGGTCCTTCAGCAAGAATGAAAGCGCAATAGTATGAAAATTAAGGTGGAATATACGGCCCAGGTTAAAAAGGCGGCCGGTACAGGTTCTGAAGAATACGATGTTTCACCAGGAAGCACTTTGCAGGATCTGGTGAAGCAGATTGCGGAAACGCATGCGACAGCTCTGAAGCCTCTGCTGTTTCCGGATTCGGAGACACTGCACCCTTCCATCCTGTTGTTTGTTTCGAACGAACAGGTATTATGGGAAGAACCACTGACGCTGGAACCTCACCAGATCGTGACAATTCTCTCTCCCATTTCCGGGGGATGAGGAGCACACCTTAAGCCATTAAAAAACAGAAATCCCGCCTCAACATACAGGAGTTATGATGTCCGGTTTTGCGCCCCTGACGGATGAAGAACGAGCAGTTTACGAGTGGCAGATCTGGGTACCCGAATTTGGGGAAGCTGGTCAGGAGCAACTGAAAAACGCATCTGTTCTGATCTCGCGTTGTGGCGGTCTGGGGAGTGTGGTGGCATACGAACTGGCGGCAGCAGGTGTCGGGAAAATGGTGATTGCACATGCCGGGAATGTCAAACCGAGTGACCTGAACCGTCAATTACTAATGACACATGACTGGCTGGGGAAACCGCGTGTCGAATCTGCGGAGCGACGTTTGAAAGAGTTGAATCCCCGATTGGAAATTGTGGCTGTTCCTGAAAATATCAGTGAGAAGAATGCAGAGCAGCTTGTGAATCAGGTCGATCTGATTGTCGACTGTGCCCCGCTCTTCCCGGAACGCTATGCGATGAATCGTCAGTCCGTTTTGCAGAATAAGCCACTCGTGGAATGTGCCATGTATGATCTGGAAGCCCAACTGACTACGTTCATTCCCGGACAGACCGGCTGCCTGGCTTGTCTCTATCCCCATGATCCACCCGCGTGGAAGCGGGAGTTCCCCGTATTTGGTGCAGTTTCCGGTACGGTTGGCTGTATGGCGGCAATGGAAGCGATCAAGGTGCTCAGTGGATTGGGAGAGACGCTGGCTAATCAACTGCTGATGTTTGATTTGCGGGATATGACATTTCAAAGAAACCGGATTCTGCGTCGAAAAGACTGCGCTGTTTGTGGAGCCTGATCGTTGATATTATTTTAAATAAGCCTTTGAGGTGCTTCAATGAAGTTTTATTTCCGTCAATTCTTGATTCTGACCGTTCTGATCATCGGGATGGTGTCTGTCACAGAAACACACGTCTCGGCAGCGGAAAATGATTCAAAGCCAGAATGGCGCGGTGCTGCTACCTCTGTCGTGATCACGCCCGACGAACCCATGTGGATGTCCGGCTATGCCGCCCGCACGAAACCCTCTGAGGGAAAGGTGCATGATCTTTATGCCAAACTGTTGATTCTGGAAGATACGCGCGGTCAAAAAGTCGTGATCATCACGACCGACCTGATTGGAATTACGCGTGCTTTGCGCGATCCGATTGCCGCACGTCTGGAATCCGAGTTTAATATTCCCTCAGCCGCCTTATTGATGAATGCATCGCATACGCATTGTGGACCCGAGTTACGCGAAGACAAAGCGACCCGCCGCGGACTGGGGGGAGATCGAGGCGCAGAAGCCCGGCAGTACACGAAAATGCTGGTTGAGAAACTTCTCAAAGCGATCGAAGCAACACTGCCTCGACTGGAACCGGTTGAGTTGAAGTATGCTTCCGCGCGGGCTGGCTTTGCGATGAACCGTCGTCTGCCCACTCCCAAGGGAGTGATTAATAGTCCCTACCCGGAAGGCCCTGTAGATCAGCGGGTACCGGTTTTGATTGTAGAGCGGCCTGATCGTTCTCTGGTGGCAGCTTTGTTTGGCTATGCCTGTCACAATACGACGCTCAGCTTTTACCAGTTTTGTGGTGACTATGCCGGGTATGCCCAGGAATATCTGGAAGACGCTCATCCGGGGATGGTGGCGCTGTTTATGATGGGCTGTGGTGGAGATCAGAATCCCTATCCGCGCCGGTCTCTGGATCTGGCGAAACAGCATGGTCGTGCACTCTCCAACGCCGTTGAAGTAGCTTTGTCGGTCAAGCAGCCACGTGAAATTCATGGTCCCCTGGGAGTCGCCATGGAAGAGGTCGAACTGGAATTTGCTACTCCCCCTTCGCGCGAAGAACTGCTCGAACGCAGGGAAACAGGCAATAAATATGAACAGAGCCACGCGGTCCGTCTGCTGGATCAGCTTGAAGAACGCGGGGGCATTCAGACCAGCTATGCTTTTCCCCTGCAGGTCATCCAATTTGGGAATGACCTGACTTTAGCCGCCATTTGTGGTGAAACGGTGGTCGATTACTCTCTCCGACTGCAGCAGGAACTGAAAACAAGTACCGGAAATTCCAGTGATCAGAAACCTGTCGTCTGGGTCGCTGGCTATTCGAATCATGTATTCGGCTATCTTCCCAGTTTGCGTGTCCTGAAAGAGGGAGGCTACGAAGGCAACAGGGCCATGATATATACCTCGTACCCTGGACCATTTGCCGATTCGGTCGAACAACGGGTAGTTTCCAAAATTCATGAACTGACGAATCAGGCCAGAAAAACGACTCAACAGAAGTAGGCATGAATCTGGTCGCTGCTTTGTGTTACTTTTGCCTGAAGTGCCTGGTTTTTCAATTTTCCGGTTCGCTTTTCCAGTCGTCTGATTTAGAATAGATGAAAGTTTGTTAAAGATATTATTATCTTTAAGGTGCTATTCTTTCCCGCCTGGAGTAGACAGTGATGCGCCGTCAGCTGTTCAAGAATGTGTGTTTTGTAATTAGCTTCATTTTATTCTCACCTGTCGTGTCTTCGACTTTGCAGGCACAGACCGAGCAGGAAGTAACCGCTTCCCGGCTCAAGGGGGTTGAGTTTCTCAAGTCCCAGCAGCAGGACGATGGCAGCTGGGAATTCGAAGGTCACCCAGTGGGGATCACAGCGCTCTGTACAATGGCGCTCTTGGAAAATGGAATCCCCGTTAATGATCCTCTGATCCAGAAAGGCAGACAGTTTGTCCTGAAAGAATCAGAGAAACTGAAATCGACTTACGATCTGTCTTTGGCCATACTGCTGTTATCCCGTATTGGTGATCGTGAAGACAAAGCCGATATCCGCCGGTTTGCCGCACGTTTAATCGCCGGTCAGACCACGACGGGTGGCTGGAGTTACACTTGCCCGCTGGCGTCTGCAAGTAGCTTAAATAACCCACGTTCCCGTCCCAAACTGGGAACCTCTCCCGGCGATAACAGTTGTACTCAGTTTGCGGTACTCGGGTTGTGGACAGCCTCCCGGTCGAACATCAATATTGATGAATCGATGAGTGGCGTGGCGCGTCGGTTTGTCGAAACGCAGAACGAAGACGGGGGCTGGAGTTACAAGCTGCCAACAGAAGAGATGAAAGAACCTTCACGGAATTCAATGACGCTGGCAGGCCTGTTCTGTCTGACGGTGGCCCGCGCGACAAAGATCCGTTCTCTAAATCAGGACGTTCTTAAAGAAGCAGGCACCCGGACTGAATCGCAGAAGGAGGGCGATACTCTGGTTTCTGATCCGATTTTTGCCAAGGGGCTGGAGATGGCGGGAACCTATGCTGCAGGAATCAGCGCATCTTCTGCCCGTTATTTTCTCTGGTCGACTGAGCGGGTGGGCGTCTTGCTGGGGCTGGAAACCCTCGGGAAAACGGACTGGTTTTCCAAAGGAGCTTCTGCTTTGATTCAGACTCAGAAAGAGGATGGCAGCTGGGAAGACTCTCGCGGGAAACTGGCAGAGACTGCCTTTGCGATCCTGTTCCTGCGTAAAGCGAATTTGGGGAGTGACATCTCGCGCATGCTGAACGGGGAACCTGAAAAGAAGTTTCAGATCTATTCTCAACAGAAAAAACCGGAATTCGAAACCCTGCAGGCCGCAGTCTCTGCTGCCAAATCGGGAGATTTGATCCGCGTTAATGGCGATGGACCATTTGGAGTACCGCATCTGGAAATTGATAAAGACCTGAGAATCGAAGCCGGTTTTGGCTATGTCCCGATCTTTCAGTACAAACGGGGGAAGAACAGTCTGGGCTTACGTTCCAGGCCAGAGCGTGACCCGAATGTACGCCATATACTGCGGGTCTCAAAAGGAACCCTGGCGCTGGAAGGGATTGGGTTTGAGTTCGATCCCCCTGAAGTCGGTAAAGATGTGCCCTGGGCAGCGATTGTGGTGAATGGCGGAAATTTAGAGATGCTGAACTGTTCAATTTCAGAGCAGAACGATAAAGGCATGGCTGCAATTCAATTTTTAAAGCCGACCGATTCTAAAATTACCAACTGCTTTTTCGTGGGAGGACGTGCCACCTTTGAAATCGAAGGGACCGGTCAGCAGACCATTTCTGTAGATGATTCGATTGTCTTCTCTCGAAAAATATTCTCTGTTCTGAAAAGTTCCGGTACGTCCGCGGGAGGTGATATCAATCTGAATCTGTCCCATTGCACGGTTCAGGGGTCAGAGGGCTTTGTGTTTGAACGTTTCGTGAAAAATATCCATGTGAAGAGTGACCATTGTGCTTTCAAAGTAGAAAACCTGGGTCTTTCGATGTTGTCTGCAAAAGGTTCAAATGCGAATCGATCATTTGCAGGAGATGCAAATGTCTATGACGTGGATGACTGGCTGGGATTGAGTGGCAAAGCTGAATCCAGCGTGACCGATGTCAAAAGCTGGAGCCAGTTCTGGGGGAAGACCGATGAAACATCTGTGGGGGATACACTTGCCTTTGCGTTTCGTCGGCCTAATAATTCGTTCAATCATCGCTACAAACCGGAAGACTGGGAAGTCTCAGACAGTTCACCGTTGCTGGCGCGCGGACTTGAGTTTGGAGCCCAGCCAGCCAGTGTCGGAGCCGGCCCGGGATTCAGCCGCTTTCGCAGCAGTATTCTGTACAATGAATGGAAGCAGAAGCAACTGGCAGAAGCGAAGTAAACGAAATACGAGCCGGAAGCGATTTGCTTTTTCTTGATGAAACGTTAGAATTCCCTGCTGACTGATATTGATGGCTGTTCATGAATGTCATTCCACCCTGGCAACGATTCGACGGTGAGAACGTTCACCGATTTATGAATGAACCCGAGTAAACTGCGCCGCCAGATTATTTTTGAAGCGGCACGACTGATGTATTCGCGACAAGAGACAGAGTATTATCGGGCCAAAATGAAAGCTGCTCGTAAAGTCTGTCAGGGCTGGGTTAAACCCGCCGATCTCCCCAGTAACCGCGAAATTCGAGACGAAATCCAGCGTTTTGCCTGCACTTTCGAAGGCGAGTCCCGTACAGAAAATCTGCTGGGGATGCGACTGCAGGCGTTACGATTTCTACGAATGTTCAAGCCGTTTCATCCAAAACTGATCGGCAGTACCCTGACCGGGCATATTCGACAGGGGTCGGACATCGATATTCATGTCTTTTCACACAGTTGTGAAGCGGTAACCGCACAACTGGATGAGGAAGGGATTTCCTATCGTGTCGAACACAAAACCGTAAAAAAACATGGTGAAGAACGAATTTTCACGCACATACATATTCAGGATGAATTTCCGGTAGAACTTACTTTATATCCCACCGAACGCTCAAGCTATGGATTCAAGTGTTCGATTACCGGCAAACGGATCGAGCGGGCGACACTGCCTGAATTTGAACAACTGCTGGAAAAAGAATATCCGGGCATCGATCTGGATCAGCGACTGGCGGAGGTCGAAGAAAACATCGATCGGTTTCAGATGTACCGGCTGTTGCTGCTGCCTCTGGCAGGAGTCAAGCAGTCTAAAAAATATCATCCCGAAGGAGATGCGTTGTACCACAGTCTGCAGGTATATGATCTGGTGTGCGACGAACTTCCCTATGACGAAGAGTTTCAACTGGCAGCTTTGTTACATGATGTAGGAAAAGCCATCGCCCCACACGATCATGTTGAAGCAGGCTTGCAGGCGCTGGAAGGATTGATTACAGAAAGGACTGCCTGGCTGATTCAGCATCATATGGATGCGCATGCGATCCGGGCAGGTACTTTGGGAGCCCGCGCACGGAGGCGGTTGATGGCGAACGAAAGCTATGAAGATCTGCTGTTATTGGAAGAGTGCGATCATAATGGTCGCGAACCAGGTGTTGAGGTGCCTGATGTAGAAGATGCTTTAGAGGCGATTCAGGAACTGTCTCGCTTGTGCGGTTAAACTCAGCCAACGTAAAAATATTAATACTAAAAAATAGATTTGAGAGGATTTACATCAATGACAAAACGTGTCTTAAGTGTCGGACAATGTGTGCCAGATACCAGTTCATTAACACGCTTTCTAACCAGCCACTTCGATGTGGAGATTGATCAGTCGGACGTGGAGCGTGATACACTGGAGAAGTTAAAATCGGGCGAGTATGATCTGGTGCTGATCAACCGTAAACTGGATGCCGACTATAGTGATGGCATCGAACTCATCGAGAAGATCAAACGTTCTTCTGATGTCAAACCCAGCCCGCTGATGCTGGTCTCTAATTACCCGGAGTACCAGGAACAGGCAGTAGAGGTGGGAGCCGTGTATGGCATAGGCAAAGATCAATATCGGGACCCCCAGACCGCAGCCCGTCTGCAGCCTTATTTGGGTTGATAGCGGAGATAACGACCGGGTAGTGTTTGCGAAGTGATCTCCAGTGGCTGATTATTATGTACGATGGGGATTCCATTGGTGAAGACATAGTCGATGCCGCTGGAGAACTGCTGCGGATTTTCATAGGTGGCATGATCCTGCACGGTCTCCGGATCAAAAATCACCAGGTCTGCGAAATGCTGTTCTTTCACAAAACCACGGTTCGCCATCCCAAACCGTCGGGCTGCGGAGCCTGACAATTTATAGACGGCGTCTTCCAGTGAAAAGAGTTTGTGGTCCCGCACGCACGGTCCGAGCAGACGGGCTGCCGAACCGAACTGTCGGGGGTGGATCATGCCCCCTTCCATATAAATGCCGTCTGTACCCATCATGAACAGGTCATGCTTCAGGACCGGATCAACGAGGCGGTCATCTCCCATATTGAAGACCAGCAGGACAGCCATCTCTTCTTCAATCAACAGGTTGATCAATGCTTCTTCTTTGGGAAGCCCTGATTCTTCCACATACTGGCCCAGTGATTTGCCTTGATGTTGTTTATTCTTTTCAGTGAGCACCCAGGCAATCTGAATCGCCGAGATATCCAGCAGGTAATTCTCCAGTCCGTATTTGAAACGCTGTTGCATTTCGGGCAGCTTTAACTTTTCGATTGCTTTTTGGGGTCCGTCTTCAAACACTTCGTAAGGCAGCAGAAAATGCAACATGGTGGAACCGGGCTGATACGGATACACGTCGAACGAGATGTCGACTTCGTGGCGGGCGACTTTATCGATATATTCGAGAGCCTCTTCCGCCTGACCCGGGTGTTGTCCTTTCATATGGGAGATATGAACTTTGACCCCTGCTCTTTTTCCAATTTCCACGAGTTCTTCGATGGCCGGCATCAGCGTTTTTTTATAACGGATATGCGAGACATATAGTCCGTCGTACTCGGCCATTGCCTGACAGGCTTCTACCAGTTCATCGGTGGTTGAGAAACATTGCGCGACATAATCGAGACCGGTCGACAGGCCGACTGCGCCTGCTTCCATTCCTTTGCGGACGTCGGCGCAGATCTGTTTCATCTGAAAGTCATCTACGCGCTGACGACCGAAGCCACACGCCATTGATCGCAGGTTCGCATAGGGAATGTGCGTCATCACGTTTTGCACGTTCTTGCCATCGATCAGGTTCATATATTCCTGGAGAGACTCCCAGCCGGTGTATTCATGAGGGTAGAGCCCGTCCAGCGACTGCAGGTAGTAGACCCAGTCCATAGCAGTGCAGCGATCCACGGGGGCATACGAGATCCCGTCTGCCATGATGACTTCTGTTGTGAAACCCTGGGAGGTTTTGGAGATGAAATTGGGTGTATTGAGCAGCCAGCTGTCAGAGTGGTTATGTACATCCACAAAACCAGGGGCGACGACCTTGTTCGTGGCGTCGATGACGGTGGCTCCGGAACTTTCAGGCAGATCGCCAATTGCGGCGATGGTATCCCCTTTGATGCCGACATTTGCCTGATAGCGTGGTGCGCCGCTACCATCGATGACAGTACCACCTGAGATTAAGACATCAAATACCGGGTTCACGCCTGAGGATTCATGGGTGTTCATAGACTACGTCAATTTCATCTTGTGGGGTGATCTGGGGGGGAACGCTGAATCTTCAGTTTACTTTGACATGATTCCGGTTCGGAGAAAAGTCTCGCTGGAAAATATTTCAAAATTATCAGGAGCTCTCAAGTCTCAACTCGGGAACTGCTGTTTGAGGATCCTGCCTGATTTCACCGTAATTGTGTTTTCTTTCGTTCATCCAATAACTACAATAAATAGAACTTTTCCGATACGAGATTCCTAAAAGTTCAGAAACGTTTTAACCGACTAAAGTAAAATGGCGTAATACGATTACATTAGAAATTCAAACAGGAGCACTTCATGAGTCAACGTACTACTCGCCGCGAGTTCATTAAACAGTCATCGGCGTTAGGCGCCGCGTTCTGGGTTGGCGGACAAAATCTGCTGGCAGTGGAAAAGTCGCCACTTGAGAAATTGAATTTCGCTTCCATTGGTGTCGGCGGTAAAGGTTCCAGCGATTCTAAATCTGCTGCTGACAACGGGAATCTGATCGCCATTTGTGATATCGATGACAAACGTCTCCTCAAAGCAGCAGCCCGCTATCCTAAAGCGAAAAAATTTAATGATTACCGGGAAATGCTGACCGAGATGGAAGGCCAGATTGATGCGGTCACCGTCAGTACTCCGGATCATTCGCATGCTCCTGCCAGTGTAATGGCGATGAAAAAAGGCAAGCACTGTTTCACCCAGAAACCGTTAACCTGGTCGGTTCACGAAGCACGCGTGATGCGGGAAACCGCTCAAGAGCATGGTGTGGCGACCCAGATGGGGAACCAGGGAACTGCCAAGGACGGGTTCCGGGAAGCCGTCGAAGTCATTCGTTCGGGCGTACTGGGGAACGTACGGGAAGCACATGTCTGGACTAACCGTCCTGTGTGGGGTAAAGGCGTTGATCGTCCACCCGTAGGCGAAACAGCTCCCAAACACATTCACTGGGATCTGTTCCTCGGACCTGCTCCCTACCGTGAATTCAGCACATTGTACCATCCGTTTGAATGGCGTGGCTGGCTGGATTTCGGCACCGGGGCTCTGGGCGATATGGCCTGTCACACGATGAATATGCATGTGATGGCGCTGGATCTGTACGATCCACAGTCGATTGTTGCAGAAGAGGAAGGGATGATTGAAAATGAAACCTATCCCAAATCGACAAAAATTACCTATCAGTTTGGTGAGCGTGGTGAAGGTAAGAAACTTTGCCCGCTGAAGCTGACCTGGTACGATGGTGGTAATTTACCACCAGAAGAACTGCTGATGGGTGAAAAACTGAAATCCAGTGGCGTGGTTCTGGTAGGCGATGAAGGTAATTTTTATACGCCCGATGACTACGGTGCAGAATATGTTCTGCTACCCAAAGACAAATTCAAAGACTTCAAAAAACCAGAACAGAGCCTGCCGCGTTCACCTGGTCACTTTGAAGAATTTGTCGTGGCCTGTAAAGGTGGCGATCCAGCGATGTCTAACTTCAACTATGCCAGCCGTCTGACTGAGACGACTCTGCTGGGGAATGCTGCGATTCGTGCCGGCAAAAAACTGGATTGGGACGCGAAGAAAATGGAATTCACAAATGCTCCGGAAGCCAATAAATTCCTGAGTCGTGACTACCGTGATGGCTGGTCTCTCTAAACTGAGATGATCTGTTTGTAAAATACAACCCCGCGGGATTTCGGTTCCGCGGGGTTTTTATTTTAAAGTCTCCAGGTCAGTGAATAATATCTTCCAGCGTTGATAGCGAGACCACTTCCCGACGCGATACCAGCGCCCGTTCTCGATTTGCTGCCACCCCATGCAAACCGATTTTATGGACGTACGTTTCCCGAGTGGTGGCAGTGTCGCGCAGATCATGCACGTCTGCATTTTCCAGGTACAGGTAGTGCTGGTCCTGGCCGATCAGAGTTCCGGCGATCACATACAGACTGGAGAGGTCAACCACGACCGTTTTCCCAATTAGCTGTTGAATAAACTGAGAATCCTCACTCATTTTATTATCTGTCCTTATCAAGTAGTTGAGCTGACCTCATCGGGCTATGCTTCTATCTGGGTCTCCATTCTGACTGGTTCTCCGCTGAAATCAACCAGCGAAGTACAGGCGGCAATAAAGATTTCAGGCGTGGAACGTTCCACGAAGTCGTTACCGGGAAAGCCGGGTTGACCAGATTGACAAAATACAATATGAGAGAAAACACAGAATCCTCTCTCTACCTTCCGACAACTGTCCCCCCAAATTATAAATAATTCCAAGTCTTAATATATCAAATGCTTAGACTGTATTCAGTTAAGTCGTTGATGCTTGATCTTTTCTGTCTCACATTCGTGAAACGGTTCATTATGAAAAATTTCAGTACTCAATTAATGCCTGCGAAATTGCTCTATACGTGTCTGGTTTGCCTCGGTCTGTCAAATGCAGATTTGTCATTCGCCCAGGAACCTCTTCCGGCAACCGTTCGCTCTAAAACTTCACTACTGCTGATGAGAACTGGCCGCATGGTATCCGGTGAAATCAGTGAAAGTGCGGGCGGATATCTCGTCAAAAATCCGACCGGCAGCATGGTCGTTCCGTTTGACAGTGTGTTGTTCGAAGCGAAAGATCTGCATGAAATCTATTTGAAGCAGCGGGCGGCGATGAAATATCCGACAGCGAATTCGCATCTGGATCTGGCTCGCTGGTGCATTACCAATGAGCTTTATGAAGAGGCCAAAAGTGAATTGAGGGATGCGATTCGACTGGAACCGAAACGCTCGGAGCCACAATTGATGCTGCGTCGGCTGATGGGGGTCTCCGCGGAGAACCAGCCTACGGTCCAGGAAAAGATTCAGGAAACATTAATCAAGAAACAACTGGAAAGTTCCGATGAAGCGACATCGCTGACCGGAATCTCGCGCGAGCAGTCAGCATTATTTGTACGAAAGATTCAACCAATCATGCTGAATAAGTGCGGGAATGCCAATTGTCACGGGAATGCTGCGAAATCAGAGTTTCGTCTGACCCAGGTTACACGTCGTTATGGAAACCATCGTTTTTACGCCGAGAAAAATCTGGCAGAAGTACTCCAGTGGATCGACTTGGAAGACCCGCTACGAAGCCAGTTACTGGTTAAGTCCGATCAGGAACATCCGCAGCAGGGAATCGTTGTCTATACAGGTTATGCAGGACGAAAACAACAGCAGGTTATTCAGAAGTGGGTCGCTGATGTGGTTGCGGATCGTATCGAGCAGGACCAGATGCGTGCAGATCGTCTCACAAAGCGGGCGCAACGTCGAAGCGGACAGGCACGGGAAAATCTGCTGATTCAGGCTGCCGGAACAGCGCCGACAAACGAAATCCAGCAGGCTGACATGAAATTGGAACCGGCGGGGTTAAAAGGGGATATCTCACTGATCACCGGTTTCGAACCGAAAAAGCTCTCTGATCAGGAAATCAATGAACTGGTTCAAGAGAAACCTGCCGATCCGTTTGATCCGGAGTTGTTCAACAACGCCGCTGGTACAGAACAACCTTAATCTTGTCGCTGGGTATCATAAGCACCAGTTTTCAATAAGCTGTGCAAACTTTTGTGTTCCCAACTCCAGTTGTTCCAGTTCGATGAATTCGTCGTGCGTATGTGCCTGGCCAATGTCCCCTGGCCCGAAGACAACCATATTCTTCATCTCGGGAAACAGACTGCCATCCGTGCCGTACGAAACGGTCTTTGCCTTGTCTTTGCCCGCAATTTGCAGGACTTCATTGACAAAGGGTGAATTCGGGTCTGTATATACAGGGGTGCCACCACATTTGAACTGAAATTCGAGGCCACATTTTTCGGCTGCATTGCGCGCCCGCTCTACCAGTTCGTCGGGTTCCTGTCCTGGCATGGGCCGGAAGTAAACCGTACAGATACTTTGGGGTGGTGTGATATTGACGGCGGCCGTTTTGTCGTTGATACCGATGTTCCAGCCGTTGGTAGGGGGATCGAACTCCTCATTCTGCCAACGGGGGTCGGTCATGCATTCGTCATACAGTTTTTTCATCTCGACGAGAAACGGAATCATCGCGAGATTGGCATTCACGCCAGTACTCAGGCTGGAGTGAGCAGCACGACCATGTGAGATCGCTTGGAAGCCGTATGTTCCTTTATGGGCGTAAACCACTTCCAGGCGTGTCGGTTCTCCGATAATCCCATGTGTTTCACCAGCCACCATTTCCTGGTACATGGTAGATTTTTCTGCAACGTTCCGGGCACCGTGGTAGCCGACTTCTTCATCGGCGGTACAGGTAATGTAAAGCGGATGTTTCAAATCGCGCTCGACATACTGCTTCGCGGCGGCGAGCATACAGGCAATGGACCCTTTCATGTCACAACTGCCACGACCGTAGAGTTTGTCATCAATCTGTGTGGGAGTGAAGGGGCTGAACTCATCCGTGAACCAGGGATCAGCGGGAACAACGTCAGTATGCGCAAAATAGGCCATGCCCCCCTGCCCCGATCCGCGGCGGCCAATAATATTGGCTTTACGAATTCCCTTGGCGTCGTTGTATTCCAGTCGCTCAATCGCGAACCCCAGATTTTTTAAGACCGCTTCAACGTAATCGCTGACAGCCAGGTTCGACAAACAACTGGTGGACTCAAAAGCTACGAGCTCTCTGGTATAGTTCAATGCATCCATGGATATTTCCGTGCTATTATATTGTTATGACTTCAGGTGCCGCTGGAACTGGGACAGGCTCTTCTCCCACATGGTGGGGGAGAGCACATGTCCGGATCCCTCTTCAATATAATAAGTAAAGTTTGTTTCTGCATTCATGGCAGCATAGTTGTTTGCAATTATTTTGACACCGCAGCGAACTTCGTCGATCGGGCTGCCTCCGTCGAGTTCGCCAAAATTCAGATGCAACGGCCGAGGTGCGATCAGAGCGGCGATGTCAGGCGTGTCCCCGTATTCGTAGATGCCCGGAATAAAATTGGGGAAACAGTGCAACATGTGTTCTCGATGAATGCCTTTGTAAGTAGGCAGACAGCAGTTGCCGACCAGGCATTTGATGCGCGATTCCCAGGGGCCAACCAGCCAGGTATGTGTGGATCCCATGGAGTGTCCGTAGCAGCCGATTTTCTCGTCGATGACTTCGGCACGGCTCTGCAGAAAGTCGATAGCCCGTTTCATGTCCAGAATATTTTTCCAGGCCATACATTTGCCGGCAACGATATACTGCAGGAATTCGAAGCGTTCGTAGCGACCGTCTTTGAGTTTGCCTGTTGGATCCTGTCGTTCTTCAAAACAGAGGGCATCGGGACAGAGGACGACGAAACCCTCTTTCGCCAGGGCGGCTCCGGTATGATGCATCGGGTTGCCGGCCAGGCCCGCCGGTTCGCTTTTTCCCAGATGGTACTGCCCGGCATGCTGGTGCCAGACCGCGACAGCGGGGGCCGGATGCGCGGGCGAGACCATATCGGGAATCAGCAACATGGCGGGAATCGAATCTCCGGGCTCGGCTTCGTAGGTCAGCGATTCAATCCGGTAACCATCCTTCTGGATTGTATCGCGGTGTTTGACATTCAAGTCCGGCGGCGCAGGCCATTCACCGCCCAGGCCTGCTAACAGTTTCTGTTGAAATTCGGCGGGAGGCATGGGATGTGCTCCTGGTAAAAGAGAATAATAATTTCTATTGGTATGCTTTTATTTATACCTTTTCTGGTAACCGGGATAAAGCATATAGCCAGCAATCAAGGTGGGATCTCGATTTCATGTTACTTTTCGTTCTACTGTGAAATCCATTTGGAGGTCCAGCCGCGTTTTTACTACAATAGAGCGTCTTCTGTTGGAATTCGTATGAGCAAACGGGAGAACCATAGTGACAGGAAGACTCAACAATGCTACGTAATCTTATGACGGGAGCTTTGTGGCTGACGCTGGGCTTTTCGCATCTGTCGGCTGAAGAGCAGGCTGTGGTTCAGGAATCACCAAACAATCATGCGCTGAGTCTGGAGACTCCCGAGAATCCGAATGGTAATACCAATGTCATCAGTGATCTGGAATTCTCGCCTGACAGCAAAATGTTAGCGGTGGCCTATGGCAGGTTTCAAGCATTACTGCAGAAACCCGATCCGGGTCTGGTGATTGTTTGGGATGTCGCCAGCGGAAAACGGTTGGCAACGTTAAACAACTATAAAGATGGTGTCAGTAGTATTTCTTTTTCTGCTAACGGTAAACTTCTGGCCACAGGCAGTTATGATGGCACTGTGCAACTCTGGCGCGTCTCTGATTGGTCACGTCAAGCACTGATTAAAGTGGTTTCGGGGCCAGTTACGGTACTCGCTTTCTCTCCTGACAGCACAAGTATTGCAGTCGGAACCACGGTGCGGGAAGAAGATCCCATGAAACCAAATCTTCATCTATATCAGGTTGCTACGGGAGGGGAAATGAAAAGTCTGCGGTGTCCTGCTAATGATGTGGCCGGTGTGCAGTTTTCTCCCGATGGAAAGTCCTTGGTTTGTGCAGGGATGAGTGGAGTCGTTCAAGTCTGGAACGTTCAGGCTGGCAGCAGTCGCACGATTCTCCAGACAGATGACCTGATGTTGTTCGCTATGACACTCTCGCACGATGGTCGACAGATTGCAGCGGGGGGAAGTCCATTTCAATATAAACACAAAAAATGGCAGATTCAGATCTGGGATACAGACTCAGGGAAATTGAAGCAAAAGAAAACTGAGGCAGGAGGTATGCTCAGTTCTGTCCGCTTTTCTCCAGATGACCGCTGGTTGATAATCGCTTCACTCGAAAGTCGAGTGAAGCTGTGGAATCTATCGACCGGTCAATTCATTGATCTTTCCCAGCCTGGGGGTGATGTAGCTGTTTCCCCTGATGGAAAGTTGCTCGCCCTGGCTGTCAAAAACAAGGTGACATTACTGGAATTCGAGAAGCTGATCGAGAAGAAGTAAAAGGTATATTACTTTTTCAACGATTCCACCACTTTCGCAGCGAGCTTCTTTACGTCTTCAGGTTCAGAAAGATCGTTAAAGCTCTGTACGGTGACAGCCTGTTCCATGTGGCCGGCGTTTTCCAGACCGACGGTCAGGTCCTGCAGGACATCGGAATACTCGCCTGTCTCTGCGATTTTCTGGAGAGTGGGGATTAGCTGGTTCTGGGTCAGGCCGGGGCTGACTTCGGGAGCAGCAGTCGAACTGCTTTCACAACCAACCAGGGTGAGAGTCAAAAATAGGATTACGAAATATTTCATTGTGCCTGCAGTCTGTATTGATAAAAAGGTTGAAGCAGATGGTGCGCCGTCTCTGCTGGACGACGCACTCTGACCAATAGTGGAAGTGTAGTGGTAAACCTAAGGCAGTTCGACTACGTTGCCGTCTGCGATATATCCAAGATTCCCATACGTGGCGAGGTCCATATTTTCGCTGAGAAAGCGAACCGCTCCATCGCCGAGCAGGAAGTGGCAGCCTCCGGTGTGTGAACTGGTGAAGTTCCAGGAACCGGCTGCGCCGTTAATGCCATAGTAGGCACTCGTGGGAGAAGTGATGGCGTTCTGTGTGTAATAAGCGCCATCTGAGTAATTACCAATCCAGATCGTACCGTTCTTGGTGCCTTCGGTCCCCCGCTCTCCAATGATGATTGTGTTACTCAATCCATCCCGATAATCACGGAACATGACATTGGAGTTATCATAAAAAGAACCGGTCGGTTTTGCGCTGGCGGTACTGCGGTATGTGTTGCCAGCGACTCCCGTGTAGTTAGATTTCCCATAGCCTCCCACATCGGTATTGATACCGCCCATGGGATCAGAGGGACAGATGTAGGCACTTAGTTTCACCTTGGAATAAGGAACCGGAACGCTGGCAGTACCTGTGGTGATTTCCGGGATGGTTGTCCAGTTGTTGTTAAAACCACCCACAGAGCCAATGGAATCGTAGAGTGCTGACTGCTCTACATAAGGCAAAATGAATGTGCCCCACCCCAGAAGATTACGATTGCTGGAATTGGCCAGGGGATCGTCGTCCAGATAACCGGGAGGCAGTGTGTTATGCACGTCATTGTAGTTGTGCATGGCGATACCAATCTGTTTCAAATTGTTCTTACAGGAGCTGCGGCGGGCGGCTTCCCGTGCCTGTTGTACTGCCGGTAGCAGTAACGCGATCAAAATGGCGATGATGGCGATAACCACCAGCAGTTCAATCAGGGTAAATCCTTTAGTTCTTCGTTGACGTTGCAGCACGTGAAAATCTCCTTAGAGAAAAAACAGCGGTCGGGTGAAACTGTGTGTATGTTTTCGTGGCGTGTATGGCTTCAAATGCCATTCAGCTAGCCGGAGGTAGGGAAATCCATTTCTGATGATCAATTTGATCAGGAAGGTAAAACAGTAGTGATTTAGTTGAGAGAGTATTTATCATGCTTGTTTAAAAATTAGATGGTCGATGTGTGAAGAGTTCGAGAAGAGCCTGCTACAGACAAAATTAGTGTCTTAAATCACAGTCAGAAAAGTTTTGATGAACTTTGCAGAAATCAAATGTAAGATGCTGCAGGTCGTCACCCGAACAGGTAGGATGCGGATTAAGTCAGGTGGACAGAATTATAAAAAAGGATTTGATCCAGTTGACTCCAAGCTGCGTTATGAAAATACAGCCGACGAACTCTTGTGCTTCTACTGATGAGATACCAGGATGACGATAAAAATCAGCTGCGGAATTTGCGGAAGGAACTACAGGGTTCAAGATGCAGCAGCCGGAAAAAAACTCCGCTGTAAAGAGTGCGGAGAAACCATCCGAATTCCCGAACCGGAAGAAGATTTCGGTGATGGCGATGATTTTTCAAAACTGCTCGATGACGCCGTCGAAGAGGAGGCGCAAGCGAAATCAATTCGACGCCACGTACGCAAGCCGATGGTTAAGGCGGAAAAGTATGACGGCGATGAAGATGGACCGGTCACCACTAAAAAGGAAAATAACTACACGCAGGATCTGGTTCAGACTTTTCTGTTTCTGCTTGACCCCGGCAACCTGTTTACCTTCGTCCTCATCAGCATGCTGCTCTTTGCCAAAGATATCATTTTGCCCTTCGCCGCAATATTGGGCTTGATTGGTCGACTGATCATCCTGGGCTGGTACAGCAATTATCGCTTCAGCGTCATCTACGAATCGGCGACGGGACGCAAGGAGCTTCCCGAATTAAGTCCCGAAGAAGGCTTCTTCTTTCCGATGCTGCAATGGATTGCCACCTGGTTCATGGTGCATTTACCAGCGATGCTTTTTCTGGCATATGCCGTCAACTTCGAAGGATTTCTGCTGATGAAAATCTTGATGGTCGGCGTCGATCACGAAGCACTGGCTGATTTACTGACGGGAGGACAGATAGCGATTCTGATTTCTCTGTATAGTGCGGGACTGTTTTTCTGGCCGATTCTGGCGCTCTGTGTGGCGGTAGGCGGCTTTGAAACAGTGCTCCGGATCGATCTGATGCTGCTCACGATTCTTAAATCATTCGCCGCTTATTTCTTTACCGCCGGCGCGATGTTCGTTACTGCGGTCGTCTATTTCTTTACTGCTTATATAGCTGGCGAGCACGGTATTGTAGTCGTCATTTTCATGATACCGGTCTTGCTTTACCTGGAAATTGTCGCGCTGCGAATGATTGGCCTGTATTACCATCACTTCAAAACACGCTTCGCCTGGCATTGGGGTTAATGACCTGATGCCGCAAATTATTTTTCGTGCACCGTGTTGACGACATGATCGAAGGCGGGACGCATTTGATCGAAGATCCCCGGATCACACAGGCAGACCAGGTTGAACTGTACGCGGCCCGTCAGCAGTGTCACGCGGTAGCCTTTCTGTTTCCCACCCAGCAGACTTTTCGTGGTAAAGATCGACTGGCAGGCATCACCCATTTTGGTTTTGAGTAATGTGTAGTTCCCCTGCTCTTCATAGTTGGAATAATCATCCTCAAATTTCCGTTTCATCAATCGGTGAATGTCAACCACAGGGGGTTCGATGTCTTCAGCATCACCCCCCTGGTTCATCGCTAATCCAGCGCTTCCCAGAGCAGAGCCGGCCATGTTGCCGCGAATCGAAATCGTGACCCCTTCATCCGGAGAAATGAATTTCGCCCAGCTCTGTACCCCTCCCTGGCCGCCTCCGTTTTCCACTTTCCAGCCTGCGGGGTACTCAGCACCAATATCGCCAACTTCAGGTGAGAATTTTGCGAATTTTTGCGGCACATCTACATTTTTGGCGGCTGCCTGTCCGGCACTGAGCGAACTGCTCTTTGTAATCACAAAGTACCCCAGCCCACCTGTGATCAACAGACCCAGCACACAGCCACCAATTAAAAGTGGCAATGGTAAATTTGCTTCCGATTTCTTTTTTGCTTTTTCAGGATTTTCACTCGCTGATTGAGTGCTTTTTTTAGACCCTGATTTTCCTTTGCGTTTGCGAGCACGACGGGCGCGTTCCATGGCTGAATTATCGAAGTCACCAAAGTCGTCTTCAAATTCATCAGAAGTGGGCTTCGGCTTTTTTTTGCTGTCGGCCTTTAATACAAACGGTGTCTCACACGATTTGCATCTCACTTTTCTACCGAGCAGATCAGGACTTTTGAGTTTTAATTTATTCTGGCAATGTGGACAGGTTACTGTTACTCCGGGCATCACCTACGTCTCCTTTTAGCGAACGCAGTCTGTTTTCTGAAGAATCGTTTGGATTGCAAATTTAGTCTGAGCTTAAAATACACCGTTTTGCTAAATGTATATCCACTACAAAGCTGACGAATACTATAAATAGAAATTCGAAGCCTGAAATGCAAGATCCGTCTGAAAACTCTCACAGGAAATTCATAGAGGAAACAGCAAAATAAACGAACAAACCCGGACCAGCCTGCGCTCTTACTTACAACAAAGCCCGTTGATGTGAGTGCCTGTTTCTGGCGCGACGACACTCAATCAGGGGGCTTTGTTGTTAGTTGATGCATCTCAACTCAATCTCAAAATCTGCAATGGCACTGGTTCACATGAGAACGATTTCTGGTCATAATCGAATGCATGCCGCCATCTGAGAATTGTGACTGGTTTTGAGTAGATACAGATGATTGAGAGATTCCCCCAATGGCTGCTATGCCTGCTGCTTTTGATGGTAGCTGGTCTGTTTAATACGAATGAGGTCTCTGCTGCTGAGCCTACTTTTAGCTTCGGGTTTGCCAGAATGGAGATCACTCCGGAGACCCCGCTTCGACTTTCCGGTTATGGAAATCGCGCTGTCGTGTATGCAGGTGTTGACGAGCCCCTGTTCGTTCGCGCGATCGCCATCAAAACACCAGGGCAGAAAATCTGCTCACTGGTTTCGCTGGACTCGATTGGTTTTGACGCTGGTTTTACAGACCGCATTACTCAAGAGGTCAAGCAGAAGTATGGTCTGAATCGCGATCAACTGGTTATCTGCAGCACACATTCGCATACTGCCCCGCAACCCGTCGAAGGACTTTCCAATATATTTGCCACACTCATGACCGAGGCGCAACGCGGCGACTCACAAAAATACTGGAACAGCGTGGAGCAACGAATTGTTCAGACGATTGGGCGGGCGATTGAAGATTTGCAGCCGGGAACCATGTCAATGACGACGGGTAAAGTCGGTTTTGCACAGAACCGACGTGTATTGAAAAATGGAAAATGGACCGGGTTCGGCGTGAATCCGGATGGTCCAGTGGATCACAGTTTACCGGTGCTTACCGTGACCGACTCAACGGGCAAACTACGTGGCTTGCTCTTCAACTATGCCTGTCACTGCACGACATTTGGTAGTGATTACAATCGACTGAATGGAGACTGGGCCGGCTACGCTGCGACATACATTGAGGAACAACAGGGAGACATCGTCGCGATCTGCACGATCGGTTGTGGAGCCGACCAGAATCCCGTGCGCGGCAAAAAAGATGTTGCGAAAGATCTGGCAATCGGTCACGGTCGGGCGATCGCAGTCGAAGTCGCACGTCTTCTTAAACAACCAATGCAACCGATCACTGCGGAGATGAAAACGGCGTATGGCGTCGCAAATTTGCCATTTGATGCGCCTTCGGAACTGGAATTGAAACAGGCTTTGAAGAGTGCACGCCCACAGGTCCAACGACATGCCGAACAAATGCTGGCTGTTTACCAACAGCAGGGAGAGCTTCCGCAATCGTACCCTGCTCCGGTTCAAGTCTGGAAATTCGGTCGGCAACTCACAATGATCTTTCTGGGAGGGGAAGTAGTCGTTGACTATGCATTGCGGCTCAAGAAAGAACTCAACAGTGAAGCGGTCTGGGTGACTGCGTATGCCAACGATATTTTTGGCTATGTGGCTTCCGAGCGGATGCGGGCTGAGGGTGGTTATGAATACGACTTCTCAATGATATATTACAATCAGCCGGGCCCTTGGGACAAAGGCACTGAAGAAATTCTGATCCGCCGGATTCATGAATTGGTAAAGCAGGCGGAATAAGATTCCTCCCCCTTGTTTGCTGAAGTTACTTGCGTTCGGCCTGCACACAACCTGAACTGAATAGGCTGTTTTTGATCGATCTCGGCGCGGATGTGAATATTTTTTCAATTCCAGTACCGCATTCAGTGTTGTAAGTATTGAGAATGAAAGCACTTTCCCGTTAAAATCCAGCACCTTTCCACAGGCCCATAACTGCGAACATGATTCACACGAATGGGGTCTATCAGGAAACTTAAGCGCCCGTAGCTCAGCTGGATAGAGCAACGGACTTCTAATCCGTAGGTCGCTGGTTCGAATCCAGCCGGGCGTATTTTTTCTACTATCTTCGCTATAGAGAGTACCATCTCTGATCGCCTGATGGTTGGATGTTTCTGGTCAGTGTCACCGGAAACGTCATTAGG
This sequence comes from Gimesia sp., assembly GCF_048262075.1. Lineage (GTDB taxonomy): Bacteria > Planctomycetota > Planctomycetia > Planctomycetales > Planctomycetaceae > Gimesia. The sequence continues at coordinate 315,452 of NZ_JBLXFK010000002.1, read as the reverse complement.
CTTCGCCACGGTGTCCCAGACCGCTTCATCTACCTTTTCCGCATCATGCCCTGATGGTCTCTTCTAAGGCGGAGACATTCAATATCTCGAACATATACACGGCTGCGTCTCCAGCGGCATTTGGATCAGGCAGAATCTTGTCAGAGACGCTGTGCTCAACCGCATCACATTTAATCATAGTGTCTCTCAATCTATTATATTCGTTCCACATGGCCTTGGAGACGCTACAGTAAAACTGGATCCAGTCTAAAATGTGAGACACGCAAATTGGAAGGGACGATATTGAGGATGACGAGCGATTTCGCACTGCTATAGATATCAAGGTACACCCTGATTGGAAATTATGAGAATTCTGCCTAGATATATTAACAAGTGTTGATGCGAAGTGCCGGTTCAGATATATTAGTGATTGTAGATGTGTTGTTGTCCCCTTACCGGCAATGATTGCTGACTCCGCATCTATCCCACCACAATCACCAGGGAAAGGATCAGGAATGTCTCGACAAATTGCAGAATTTTGCGATGGCATCTCACGACGGTCTTTTGTGAAAGCTGGTTTGACCGGCTTCATCGGTCTCTCTCTCCCCGAGATACTTCGCCTCAAAGCGCATGCTGCTGAACGAGGAAGTTCAAAGCAGGATACGGCCATCATTTTTCTGGAACTGGCTGGTGGGCCGGCTCAGCATGAAACTTATGACCCCAAACCGACTGCCCCTTCCGACTATCGTGGTCCACTCAATCCTGTCAGCACAGCAGTCCCTGGTGTGCAGTTCAGCGAGTTCATGAAAGAACAGGCGCGGGTGCTCGACAAAATGGCCATTATCCGTTCGATTCATCACGATTCAGGCAGCCATGGCACGAGCAGTCATCTGACCCAAACTGGTTATTACCTGCGGGATCGTCAGAATAGGGAAAACGAAATGCCGAGTATCGGATGTATTACATCCAGAGTGCGCGGCAGTAATACAGACGGAATTCCGGCGTATGTCTCTTTGCCACGCGATATGCGTTTTGGTCGTGCCGCCTGGTTGGGTAAGGGGTACAACCCCTTCATCACCGCGCGCGATGCGGATGCTAAAAATTTCGAAGTTCCCAATCTCACCTTGTTAGGCGGATTGACTGCAGCGCGGATGCGGGATCGTAAGGCTTTGCTGGCCAACTTTGATGCCACACGCAAAATTATTGATAATAACGGTGTCGGAGATGCGCTCGATCAATATACTCAAGAAGCCTTCGAGATGGTAGCGGGTGACACGGCACGTAATGCGTTCGATCTCTCCCAGGAAGATCAGAAAACACGTGATCGCTACGGAAGAAATGCTTTTGGCCAGAACATTTTGCTCGCGCGCCGATTAGTGGAGCATGGGGTGACCGTGGCTTCCGTACGCGTGACCGGTCCGAGTTGGGACGATCATCGCGATCTGGTCAAACGCATGAGGGAAAAGGGGGTTCCTTATGACCGTGCGTTTGCTGCTCTCGTGGAAGACCTGCATGAACGAGGGCTCTATAAAAAAGTAATGGTGGTAGCCATGGGCGAATTTGGCCGCACTCCGAAATTCAATCGGAACGCCGGTCGCGACCATTGGGGACGCGTGATGAGCGTTGCTTTGGCGGGAGGCGGAATCAAAACCGGCCAGGTGATTGGCGCTTCTGATGATCAGGGTGGTGCACCGGTAGATGCCCCCTATCGTCCCGAAAACGTGCTGGCGATGCTGTATCGCCATCTGGGCATCGATTCTGCTGCAACGTTTCTGGATCATAGCGGCAGGCCCCGGTATATTCTTGAGCGTCGAGAATTGATTTCCGAATTGATCTGAAACGTGGTTTTATCAGGTCCGTTCGGTTTCTGAGACATCAAGCGTTTCCTCGCGCAAACTTTCTTTCTTGCCCGCTTTTCTGAATGGTCTGCTTTTTCTGGCGGAGGGGAAGCGAAAGGCTAGCTTCTGCTTCTGTTCGTAACTAAACTGGGAGTATCAGTAAATTATTCACACCGATGCTCTTCGCTCTTTTTTACGGATTACGCTCGAACAATGAAACATATTTTGCTCACCTTTGCAGACTCTTCCCTGAAATCCGCTTGCTGGACTGTTGCTCTGTGTCTTTCGCTCTTTGTTACCAGTTTTGCCAGTGCGGCGCCGCTGGTTTATGAAGGGACTGAAGGGCCAGGTAAAGGAACGCATATCGTTTTTCTCGCAGGCGATCATGAATATCGCTCCGAGGAATCGCTGCCGGAACTGGCCCGCATCCTGGCAAAGCATCACGGTTTTAAATGCACTGTATTGTTTAATATCGATCCGAAAACCGGCGAAATTGTGGCGGGCAACTCAAATATGCCGGGCATGGAGGCGCTTAAAACGGCTGATCTCGCGGTCGTGTTTCTGCGATTCCAGAATTTCCCCAAAGAACAGATGCAGCATTTTGTTGATTACCTCGAACGGGGTGGTCCGGTGGTGGGGCTACGGACTTCGACGCATGCATTCAATATGCCTGCGACTGCTCCCTTTTCGGAATATTCCTACAACAGCAAAGACAAGGACTACGAGCTGGGGTTTGGTCATCAAGTACTGGGGCAGACATGGGTGGGGCATTACGGAACTAATCATAAGCAGAGCACTCGCATCAAAGTCATTGACGATAAGAAGAATCACCCCATTTTGCGGGGTGTAAAAAATATCTGGGTACAGGCGGGCGGCTATGTGGGCAAGCCGACGGATGGTGAAGTGCTGACGATGGCGCAACCTTTGAACGGTATGAAGCAGGATTCTCCTGCCGACGAGACAAAGCCGCCTATGCCTTCGGAATGGACGCGGACTTATACATCTCCTTCGGGAAAGAAGGGACGCGTTTTTACGACGCTTTATGGGACGCCTGAAGATCTGTTGAATGAAGGCTACCGCCGGATGCTGGTCAACGCGTGTTTCTGGGCACTGGGAATGGAAGACGCAATTAAAGCGGACGCCAATGTTGCCTTCGTCGGGCCGTTCAAACCGAACACATTTGGCAATGGAACTTACGCGCGAGGGATCAAACCGGAAATGTATGCCGGCTTCAAAAGTCCGATTCCTGCCAACAGCAATACAAAAAAGCCAGAAGCAAAACACAAGGGGCATCATCAATCCCCTAAGAAAAATGGTAAGGCTGGGAAAAAGCAGTCAAAGAAACCAACGGCGGGACTAGTGACTGGAAAGCCTGCGCGGTTTGTGCGCATCGAACTTCCGGGCGACAAACGCATCCTCACGCTGGCGGAAATCGAAGTAATCAGCGGTGGAAAAAATATTGCGAAAGACGGCAAGGCTTCGCAATCGAGTACCATGGGGTCCGCAGTTGCCGCCAAGGCGCTGGATGGCAATAAAAGTTCGGACTGGGGTAAAGGGGGGCAGACACATACTGCCAATGCCGGCACAAAAAATCCCTGGTGGGAAGTCGATCTCGGTCGGGCCGTCGACGTTGAAAAAGTTGGTATCTGGAACCGAAATGGATTCGAAGGCCGCCTGGAGGATTTTACACTGACGTTGCTGGATGAGAATCGAAAAGAGGTATTCCGCATCACGAAGGTATCTGCTCCTTTTGCCATGGAGATCGATGTCAAGAAACGTGGAAAGCTGGAATATCTGACCTTCAATGGAAAGCCCGGTGTCCCTTATAAGTCAACTTCCAAGTCAGTCGGTTCGGAATCACCCAGCCAGGCTGAGGATCCTACACTGGTTGATGTGCCGGCCGGTTATCGTGATCCCCTGCCCTTTGCTTTTCATCAGGGGGATGTCGTTGCCATTCTGGGAAATGGGCTGCCTGATCGGATGCAGCATGATGGATGGCTGGAAACGCTTTTGCAGAGTGAACTGCAGGGGAAGGAAGTTCGTTTTCGTAATATGAGTGCAAGCGGCGATCGTGTCGATTCATTCCCGCGCAGCAAAGGTGCCGCCACGATCACGGAAAATCTGCGGCATGTGAAAGCGGACGTCGTGTTTGCGTTCTTCGGCTTTAATGAATCTTTCGAAGGCGTAAAGCAGGCTGACGCGTATCAGAGAAAACTCGTGGACTTTGTCAAAAAGACCCGTGGTTCCAAGGCGAACGGGAAATCATTTCCCCGAATTGTATTATTCAGTCCCATTGCGCATGAAAACACTGGAAGCAAAAATGTGCCTGATGGCAAGGCACACAACGTTCAACTTGCCGCCTACACCAAGGCAACCGCAGCGGCTGCCAGAGAGGCGGGAGTGGCGTACGTAGACCTGTTCCACCCCAGTCTGCAGATGTTCAAAGAGTCAAGCACGCCTTTGACGATCAACGGTGTGCATCTGACTGCGGAAGGTAACAGACAGCTGGCTGAAATTATTTCATCGGCACTGTCCGGGCACCAGGTGACCGCATCACAAACGATGGAGCCATTGCGGTCGGCTGTACTGGATAAGGCATACAAGTGGAATAACCGCTATCGCGCTCGCGATGGTAACGATGTATGGGGTGGCCGCTCCATTCTCAAATTTACTAACGATCAGACTAATGCCGTTGTCCTGCAGCACGAACTTTCGATGCTGGATGTGATGACGATGAATCGTGATGCCCAAATCTGGGCGGTTGCGAAAGGTGAGGATTTCAAAGTTGACGACAGCAACGTTCCGAAACCGGTAGAGGTGATTTCGAATGTAGGTGGAGGCAGCAAGAGTTCCAGTGCGGTGAAAGAAGGGAACCTGAATTACATCAGTGGTGAGGAAGGCATCAAACATATGGCACTCGCTGACGGGTTTGAGGTCAGCCTGTTCGCCGATGAAAAGCAATTCCCCGAACTGGTCAACCCGGTGCAAATGCAGTTCGACACTAAAGGTCGCTTGTGGGCGGCAGTCTGGCCAACGTATCCCAAGTGGGAACCGTTGAAAGAGATGGACGATGCGTTGATCATTTTGCATGATGATAACAATGATGGCAAAGCGGATCGTGTGACCGAGTTTGCTCGTATTCAAAATCCGCTGGGTTTTGAGTTCTGGAATGGCGGCGTTCTGGTCGCTTCCGCGCCGGAAATTGTATTTCTTAAAGATACTGATGGCGACGACGTGGCTGATGTCCGCACTGTTTTGTTGCAGGGGCTCGATTCTTCCGATACTCATCACGCCGCGAACAACCTGATCTATGGACCTGATGGTGCCATTTACTGGCAGAGCGGTGTATTCATGGTGCATAACCACGAGCATCCATGGGGACCTTCTCTTCAGGCTAGTGAATCGGCCATGTATCGATTCGATCCTCGGCGGTTTACTATTTCGATGCATGCGGTCAATTCACCGAACCCGCATGGCATCTCATTTGACTACTGGGGGTATCATTACGCAACGGATGGTACTGGTGGCCGTGCCTATCAGGTTCGCCCGGATAAAGCCGGGTTCAAAATGCACGAATTGCTCAAGAAAGAAGTGCGACCTGTGACAGCCAGCGAAGTGGTCAGCAGTGCCCACTTCCCGGAGTCCATGCAAGGCGACTTCCTGATCTGTAACGTGATCGGCTTTCTGGGCATCAAGCATTATGACCTGGCGCGTGACGGCGAAAAGGGTACCGTGTGGGGCGAGCCTGCGGGTGACGATTTGACTGTCACTAGGCTCAATGCCGACGGCTCTGAAACGGAGGACAAATCAAAAGGTCTGATGATGAGCGGAGACAAGAATTTCCGTCCTGCCGATGCGATATTTGCTCCTGATGGCTCACTGTATTTCTGTGACTGGCACAACGTGATTATCGGCCATATGCAGCATAATGTTCGCGATCCTAACCGAGACCATCAACACGGCCGCATTTACAGAATGATTGCCACGGGGCGTCCCCTGCAGGAACCGGTCGCCATTGATGGCCAGCCGATTGCTGCGTTGCTGGACAATCTGAAGTCGCCCATCGATGGCATACGCCACCGGACCCGCGTCGAATTGAGTGAACGCGATTCAGATGCGGTGATCGCTGCTGCGAAAGAATGGGTCAAACAATTTGATCCGAATAAAAAAGAAGATGCACATCACCTGCTCGAGGCACTCTGGCTGCACCAGCAACATAACGATCGAAATCTGGAATTACTGGGGGTACTTTTAAAGTCACCCGAGCCACACGCCCGGATTGCTGCGAATACGGTGAAGCATTTATGGTTCAACGTTGAAAGCACGATGCGTGGCGGTGTGATTGCGGAAACTGAGGAAGCGGCGACACAGAAATCAGGTATTCTCAGCGATACGCCTGAACTCACAACCATTCGCGTCGGTACTGTTCGCGAGCGGATGCGATATGATGTCACGAAACTTACTGTGAAACCGGGTAAGAAAGTGAAACTCACCTTTGCCAATCCGGATTATATGCCTCACAACATCATGCTGGTCAATCCTGGTAAAGCCGATGAAGTGGGCCTGGCAGCGATTGCCCTGGGGGCCAGCGGGTTTTCGGTTGGTTTTGTTCCGGAGAGTGAAGAAATTCTCTGGGCCAGCAATCTCGTTGATCATGGTCAGGAGCAGGTAATTGAGTTCGTTGCTCCGACTAAAGAAGGTGCATATCCTTACATTTGCTCTTTTCCCGGCCACCATCTACTGATGCGTGGAACGATGTACGTGACCAACGATCTGAATGAATTTCTTGCTAAAAATCCGGAACAGGTCACTAAGATTACTGAGTGGAAATTAGCCGATCTGGAATCGGACCTGAAGCGAGTGGGACAACATCGAAACTTTACGAGGGGACAGCAGATATTTACCAAACTTGCTTGTGCCCAGTGTCACAAATTGACTAAGGACAGCGTCACTCTCGGCAAAAATCTTTCCATCGGTCCCAATCTTGATGAAGTGGTCAAGAAGCATAAGAACGACTCCAAAGCAATTCTGGCGGAGATTCTGGAGCCCTCCCGTAAGATTGAGGATAAGTACAAAACGGTACTGCTCCTGCTGGAAGACGGACGAAGTCTTAATGGGAATATTGTCTCTGAAGATAAGACTTCAATGACCATTGTAACAGGGCCGCCCCAGGTGAAGGAGCAGAAGGTCATGAAGAGTTCTATCGAATTTCAACGTAACTCCCCCGTCTCCATCATGCCGGCTGCCTTGCTCAATACGTTGGACAAAGAAGAAATTCTCGATCTGCTTGCATACGTGCTCTCAGGGGGGAATGCTAAAGACGCTGCCTTCCATCATCATCATTAAACACAAACAGTGTTTCAGTATGAAATTGATTACAAGTGGCGTCGTGAATATGAGGGCTACTGATAGATAAGTTATCAGTAGCCCGTTATTCAATCACTTCGTCCCACTTGATCCGTTAATCGTCATCAATTTCGGGTGAGTCGCCAACTCCTGCAGGACCTGCATATCGATAGGTTTCACGAAGTACTCATCACAGCCGTGTTCTCGTGCCTGGTTACGGTGTTGATCATCACTGTGCCCGGTTAATGCTACGATGAGCGTTGAGTTCTTTTGATCAAGTCTGCGGAGTTCTTGAGCCACCTCCAGGCCACTCATGTCTGGCAGCATCAGATCCAATACGACAATTTCCGGGGTGGTTTCCTGAAACATTCTGATCGCAGTCGCACCATTGGGGGCCACCTGTGGCTCGTGGCCCAGTTTTTCAAACAGGAGTGATATCATACGGGCTATGCCAGCCGTATCTTCAATGATTAGCACTCGACGGGAGGGAATGTTCTGGGAAGACAACGCCATCGAGTCGGATTCCGCAAAAGTGTAGTTCTCCTCTGGTTCCAGTGCGGGCAGTCTGACGGAGAATACTGAGCCCCGATCTGCACCTTCACTGTCGGCCGAGACACTTCCCTGGTGGAGTTCGACCAATTGTTTCACCAGACTGAGTCCTAAGCCGAGTCCCCCTTTTGAATGCAGCTTCGAGCGTTGCTCCTGGGTGAAAGTGGTAAATACATCCTGCAGTAATTCGGGATCGATTCCAAATCCATTGTCGCAGACCTCGATCACGGCGGCATCCCTGTCCTGTTTTGTGTTAAGCCAGATCGTGCCTTTATTGTCTGTATATTTTGAGGCATTTGTTAACAGATTCGCGAAAACCTGTGTCAGCCGAATTTCATCACCTTCAAGGAAGATCGGTGTATCAGGCAGTTCCAGCTTCAAGTCTTGCTGCTTCTCCCGAATGAATGGATTGACGGTTTCGATGGCTCGATTCAGAACGTCCGCCAAGTCGAGTATTTCTTTCTTCAGTTCAATTTTCCCATGCGCTATCCGGGATGCATCCAGCAAATCATTGATCAGGTGTTTCATTTGATGAAGTTGACGCTGCATGGTCTCGCGAGACTCTCGAATGAGAGCCGGGCTCAGGTCATCCATCTGCAGCAGTCCCACAGCCAGTTCCATCGGTGCCAGCGGGCCTCTTAATTCATGGGCCAGCATGGCAAGGAATTCATCCTTGCGACGGTCGGCCAGCTGTAAGGCTTGAGCCTTCTCCTCGTTTGCTTTGTTTAACGCAGCCAGTTCGACATTTGCTTTGTTAAGCTTGCGCTGCAAAGTGATCAGGCTGTTGTTCAACCTGCTGAGATCATCGTCCGACTGATGGAGTCCTGTGGGAACCCGGGCATCCAGTTGAGGAGTCGCTGGCGAGGCAGACTGGCTCTCTGCCTGACTTCGGGACTGGATCAGCCGATTGGCCACGCGGATTGCGGCTTTTCCGTCCAGGGCATTGGCGTCGGCCCCGACACGTTTCCAGAGATAAGGATCAATATTAAAAGGGTAGCCTCCTGCAAGAATCTTCACCTGTTCGCATCCCGGGTGGGACCGCACAATGTCGATGACATCAGCCAAAGCGAATAAATGCTGCGTCATCGTACAGGAAATGGCGAGAATTTGTGACCCGCTGGAAGCGAGTGTCTCTGCAATGCTTTCTGGTGGTACGTTCGCTCCCAGATAAATGGTATTCCAACCGTTCACTTCGAAGAGGTCAGCGACGATCCGCAGACCGACTTCATGCAATTCATCGCCGACGCAGGTTGCAACGAGTGTCTGGTTAGCGGAGGTGGTTGTCAGAAACCAGGGCTGAAGCTGTGACATTACAAACTGTGTTGCGGCGGTACAATAATGTTCCTGTGCCACGGAGATTTGTCCCGTTTGCCATAATCGCCCCAGTTCGTGTTGCGCAGGCTGAATGACATCCAGATAGATCGACTCAATTTCCACCCCTGCTTCGATGGATTTCAGCACCATGTTTAAAGCATCGTTGCGACGAGTATCGAGCAGCGCTACCAGATAATTACGCTGGAGTTGTGCCTGGGGAAGACTGGCATGCACGGAGGGCTCAACCCGACTCTCGGCCAGAAGTGAATCCCTGGCTGTGTCTATGTAATGTTGTACGACCCCTGCAACTTCCTGAGGAAACTCTGCTTCAACGATGCAGACCAGTTCATCCAGAAAATGAGAGATCTCACAAAAATAGGGGGAGACAGATTCGGGAAGCCGGGTTACCCATTGTACATAATCATTCAGCAGAACCGGGCTTTGGAATTCAATACAGGCAGCGAGAATATGAATGTGGGTCTCAGACTGTTCAAGTCTGGTAACAGGAGCGATCTCCTTATTCAAAGAAGACGAGGATTCCAAATGCGAGCAAATGGTTTCCGCGATATTTCGTCGCCCCTCTCTGAGCATGTGAGCAGAGATACGGGCTGTGTCAGTCACGCACAGATCTCCGTCTAAAAACAGTTGAAAATCACATCTCAGTACTTTGTACAGTTTATGGGGTTTTATTGCAGAATTCAATAAGCCATTCGAAAATAAGACTTATGATGTGTATGAGAGGGACTCTTTCAGGATGATTTCATCAGATGAGAAGACCCCGGTAAATGAAACATGCCCAGCGTATAACACCTGTTTTTTTCTATGCGGGGGAGCATCTGGAAACCAACCGCGGCAATTTGTCAGCCGATGATTTACAGATCCAGCTGAAAGCGAACACCGGCGACGAAAGCGTCGGGGTAGATGCCTGAGGGGCTGTTGAAGTATTGGAGATCGGGCTGGATGGTCAGATTGTCATTCACGATTGCTTTGTAGAAGACTTCCACCATCAGTTCCTCATTCGTGCCTGAGTTCTGTAATTCGACCCAGCCGAGGCCTGCTCCGGCGATGTCTTTGTCGCGACCGTTGATCAGACCTGTATATGTGAGACCCGCCAGGACATCTTTGGGTATCTGGGGGAAAGGTGAGTTGCCGTTGCTCTCGGTCGGAAAGTGCTGGGCGAAGACGGTCAGTCCCTGGGGGTTTTCATCATTGCTGCCCGGTTCCCGAAACAACATTTGCTCGATCTGAAAGTAATAGCCGAAGGCGCTGGGGATGGCACCTGCAGGGATTGCGCCGGGTGTTTCATAGGTGACACCTGCGGTGAAGATGCCGGGGAGTTGCCTGAACGGGGTTGAGTATCGGTATTCGAATTCGCCAATAAAGAGTGCGGAACCATTATTTGAAAAGATGCCGGCTTCATTACTGCGGTAAGCATCCCAGATCCCCCCCCTGATGCTGAGGTCGTTCGAGAGGTCTGTCATCATGATTACCGCCGGGCTGGGAGCGGGAAACGAGGGGAGCCCGGCTGAGGGAGACAAGCCAAATGCCGAGTTTATAAAATCGCTGGCGGTATCCATGGTGACAAATTCAGAACTGAGATCCTGCCTGCCGACGCGCATGGTGATCCCGGTTTCGTAGAGATCGACTTCCCACCAGAGTTCGCTGAACTGGGTGATGTTATCGAGCGAGTCAATGTTACTGATGATCTGCGTCGCGCCGACATTCTGTTCCAGCCCCCGGCCATGGGTATTCTGAAAGAGTAAATTAACGCGTCCCGGGAGAGCGGCTTGCATTTTCTCAAGATCGAATGAGAAGGCAAGGTCGAGCAGTCCTTCATAGTGGGTTGAGTTCTTTGTAGTGATTCCTCCGTGTGCGTTGGTGAAGACTTCACCGTAGTAGACGGGTTTAAAGGAGATGCCGTTATCAGCATCCAGTACAGAATCGAGGAAACTCTGATCTGGTATACCTGCTGATTCACTTGCGGGGACGCAACCCATTGACGCGGCCTCTGCTACCACAGTATCAACCGCGCATTCCTGCCCGACTGACTGGTAGGCAGGGAGCGCCACCAGCAGGAAATTGAATAAAATAAAGATCTTAAGCCGCACAGTCACGCTCCCCGATCGCGCAACACCTTCGATGTCAGAATAAAATTACAGAGTTATGTATTCTCTTATATTCGGCATATTTGGCAGTCTTTATCCAGATTGGTTGTCTGGCTGGACTGGGTTGAGTTTTCCGGTGCCCTTTGGGGAGTCTCGTAATCGGTGTGAACCGATATGATGTGGTCGCGCGGATCAACACATAAGGCGCTGCTCCCTACTTGGTAAGGTGTTTTCGCAGAAATTTTTCGACGAGCTGCATGCGTTCGGCGTCGAAGAACTCCGGGCCGCCGTGTGCGCCGTCATGAATGACTTTGAAGGTGACGTCGCGCTGGTGTTGTACGTATTTGGCTTGCAGTTCGTGTGACTGGTTGATGGGGACTTGCGGGTCCTGGTCGCCGTGAATCATGAGCAGTGGCGGGGCTTTGTCATCAACGTGAAAGACCGGGCTGGCCAGACGGGCGAGGTCGGGTTTTTTCTCCGGTCGATCGCCGAGCAAGAGTTTCAGTGCAGGAATACGGACGCTTAAGCCGTGCGGTGTGGACTGGGGGAGAATCGTCAGAAAGTTGGTTGGGCCGAAATAATCGACAATGGCCTGTACGCTGGATGATTCATTGTCGAAGTCGCCGAGATCTCCTTCTAGCTGCTGGTTTCCATTGGTGACACCCATTAAGGCAACGAGATGGCCGCCTGCGGAAGAACCGAGGATACCGATCTTGTCTGCATTGTATCCATATTTCTCGGCAGAGCCCCGCAGGAAGCGGATTGCGGCTTTGATATCGTGTATCTGGGCAGGGAACTTCGCGACGGGTGAGAGGCGGTAATCGACGCTGGCGACGGCGAAGCCGTGTTGAACCAGTTCGCTGAGTGGCATATTGTTTTTGGAGCCAGCCCGCCAGGCACCGCCATGAATCCAGACCAGAAGAGGTGGTTGCTCTTTTGTTTTTGGCAGATAGAGATCGAGCAGGAGCCGATGATTGTCGGCAGTCGCGTACTCTATGTCATTGATCTGCTGATAGGGTTCCACAGCAAAACTCCTTTCCGGGAAAGACAGCAGTGACAGCAGCAGAAACAGTTTCAGCGAGTAGTGATATCTCATTGAAGTCTCTTTCGGTTCGCAGACGAGAACGGGATAAATAGTCTATTAATTGTAGCCCCCTGCTCTTGCAAATGACACCGGACCGCCAATGGGACGCGCCGAATATTTACTGAACTGGGAAAACCTGAAAGAGATAAATCAGCAGCAACACGCCGCGCGCGGTCCAGGCGATGGTGCGGACCCAGTTGGAGATCACAAGTCCCCGGAGATGGCGCGGTGAAAAGCGGGCGCCGAGCACATGATGCCGGGGAACCTGCAGGAGGGCTGTGGAGAGCCAGACGACAAACAGCAGTCCGACGCCGGTCCAGGTGAAAGCGGGACCCATGCCGGGGGGAGGCCAGTAGACGATGGCGACGGTGGTGGCGGCTTCCGTCAGCATCATTGGTCCGACAGCGAAAGAAGTGCGCCATTGATGAGCCTGCTGGTAGCGGGTGAAGCGGGCACGGCCGACCAATGCGAATAACGGGTAATGGACGATCTGAACAAACCAGATCAGGCCTACCATGTAGAAGGTGGAAACCAGTTGCAGCAGGAACAGGGTTTTCACGATAGCAGATGCCCCGGTTAAGGATCTAGAATTTACGCACTGGATGGATCATTAATTATCTGGATTAGTGTCTTCTGACTGTTCCATTCGAATTAGAACTTCATTCCGACGAAACGGACCTGGTGTCCAGGGGGGATCATAGCCGGCGGATTCGAGGTTGCCTGACTGGTTGAATCCTTTTTGTTTCATCCAGTCACGTAATTTCTGTTCGGCTTTGGCGGTGGTGTCCTGGTTCATCCGCCCGCTGAAGCGATAGACGGCAAACCGCCCCCCCTCGCGTTGCTGGATGCGGACATTCTCCCCCGTGGGTACCGGTATTCCCTGAGCTGCGGTCTGTTGGGGGATCACAAATGACATCTGTCTGTCAGAGGGTTTATTCTCGGGATCCATGAATACGGGGGTGGTCATGGAGACTTTCTGTTCCTGCTGATTCGCGCCATCGATGTACCGGAACAATCGCATGAAGCGGCCATCCTGGTTTGTGGGCTGTGCTTTGCTGTCTGTGGATACGAGCATCAGATCGGGGTATTCGCGTATTTCGAATGGTCCGGCTGCTTCAACGACCGTGTACCGGGCTGACTCGTATGCGTTTCGGGCTGTGAACTTCCAGGCAAAGTATAGAAGTATGCACAGTACCGTAGCGGTGCCAAGGTAGATCATCTTCTTTCCATTTACCCCAGGTTTTTGGTGCGATTCATGATTCATTTATGCGCAGCCGTTTTTGAACTACAAGAATTAAAAAATCTGTCTATAAAGACTTTAGTCAAAAGGCAGTGATTGGCAAATGTTATTTTTAATTGAAACCTCGTTTGCCGGATGATTTATTTAGGGAGCGGATTTCGATGAATGAGACAGACCAGAAGGTATTGCTGGTGAGTGGTCCCCTCCTGGCAGAGCGTCTTCCCGATGGCAGCCGCAGGTTATTACGTTTTCTCGAGGTAAAAGTGCGTGATGCAGAGATTGTGGTCCCCGCCGGTTTTGTTTCCGACTTTCGTTCTCTGCCCCGTGTGATCCAGATTCTGATTGACCCTGCCCGGGTTGATCTGGCGGGGGTAATTCATGACCGATTGTATGCGACAGGTCAATTCACGAGGTGTGAAACAGATACGATCTGGCGGTTGACCGCACGGGCTGGTGCAAGTCGTGCCAATCTGTTTCAGTCGTGGCTGGGTTGGTTGCTGATTCGGCTGGGGTCTCGATTTGCCTGGGATCGGGCACGGAAAAAGAGCCGCTTGGTGTGAACTCGCTAAGGATACCAACTGTCGGGTTCCATGCTGGCTGGGATGGTCAATTTGTCATACCCGGTCGATCAATGGTGATCCCGTTGCCAGGATCAAAGGGGGCCCTGTCTGGCAGGTCATACAGGCTTTCGGAACACTGGTGAAAACTCAATATTGTGGCATGTTGTTTGCGTGAAATTTCCTGTAAAAATCACGGTCGCAATAGAATGGGATGAATGATATGATGCGCGGTAATGGCCATCTGCTGACAAACGTGGATGAATCGCGCCCAACGATAATTAGATCTTGGCCACACCTATTGCTCCCCATATTTTAGCCCTTCATTCAGCACCAGGCCCGCCGTGAATGAACGCGCAGAATTCCCGCGAGAGTTCGACTGGAGTGTGGATCACGACAGGGTCGTCTCAAACTGCAAACCTTAACTCAAGGATAGATTTTACGTGTGGTCTCTGAAAACAGCACAACGGGCATTAATCGCCGCCGGTTGTATGGCGATGATTTATACTCAGTTCACGATGTCACCTGCGACGATTGAGTTCGCCCGTTCCCTGGGAGCGACAGGCTGGCATATCGGAATTCTGGGTGCATTGCCGACGATGATGCTGTTTTTCCAGTTTCTGGCAGCGGTAGTGGCGAATCATCTGGAATACCGCCGCTGGCTCTGGTTTCCGATTTCCATACTGCAACGATTGATTCTGATTCCCATTGCATTGATGGCCTGGCTGATGCCGGACATGTCAAATTCAGCAGAACTATGGTGGCTGATCGCGTTGACGGCAGTGAACCATGCCTTGATCCACTTTACGACGCCACTCTGGCTGTCGTGGCTGGGGGATTATCTGCCTCACAAGGGGCTCAATCATTACTGGGGTTATCGCCAGGTGTGGATGTACTGGACCGGGGCGATTTCGCTATTGGGCGGTGCGATCTTTCTGGCGAAGAGTGGTCTGGAGATCGGGGATGGATTTGCCTGGCTGGTTGGCATCGGCGGGATCTTCGGCGTGTTTGATATCCTGTTCTATCTGAAGATTGAAGAACCGCCGGTCACCAAGGTGAAAGAACCGAAGCTGAAAAAAGTGCTGCTGACGCCATTTCAGGACCCGAATTTCCGGTCGTTTATTTCATTTACCTGTTTCTGGCATTTTGCAGCGATGCTGGGGGCTCCCTTCATCAGCTATTACCTGCTGGATTACATCGGGATGGATGTGTTCCGTCTGCTGCTGTTGTGGACATGTGCCTGGCTGGGGGGGGCTGTCTTTTCAAAGCATCTGGGCTCACTGGCTGATCATTACGGGAACCGACCTGTATTGATTTTGTGTACGGCCTTCAAGTCGACGAACATGATTGGCCTGCTCTTTCTGCCGCGGGATCCGACGTTGGCATTCTGGATTATGGTACCAGTCTTTATTGTCGATTCCCTGCTCAACGCGGGCATTGCCATTGCCAACAACGGGTTCATGCTGAAGAATTCCCCTTCCGAAAACCGGACGATGTATATTGCTGCGGGGACCGCTTTTGCGGGACTGGTAGGAGGCGTGACTTCGATTCTGGCAGGCGGGTTTCTAGTACTCGCTTCCGGCTGGAGTGTGACGATCTTTGGTTCTGAGTACAATAACTTTCACATGATCTTTGCGATCAGTCTGCTGATGCGGCTGGTAGCTGCCGTTTATGCCCGGACGATTCGCGAGCCTGACTCACACTGGACGGCTCAAGTGGTGATGAAGCTGGTTGGTGTCACACCGTTTCGCATGCTGCGTTTCCCGGTCGGGCTGTATCGCTCCTTCCGTGCCGATGAACTACGGGGCAAGTCCCGTAAAGGCAAGCGTGAACTCAAACAGCCGGAAGTTGCTGCCAAAACCGAGCCGACCTGACTGCAGTCGTCGGTTTAGCCAGGCGACCATGAATTAGAGATATGGCGGCTCGACACGAGGCGCCCCTGCGTGGATGTATGGCTTTGCGAGGTTGCATTGTTGCAGAGGGTCATTCAGAATGGATGGAATACCGGGTTGCGTTGTAGCTCGGTGATTACTTTTCTTTCAATACCATCTGGAGACCTCTTCCATGCGCGGGATGATTGCTGTTACTGTATTGGCTGTGATGTGGCTGTTTCACCCGGGTGACATTGCCCGGGCTGAAGAACCACATGAGGACCGGTGTGTGATTCTGGTCAGTGTGGACGGGCTGGCCAATTTTTATCTGGATGATCCCCTGGCGGATATGCCGACGTTGAGAAAGCTGGCAAAGACCGGGGCCCGGGCTGACGGGATGGTCTGTTCATTTCCGACAGTGACCTGGCCGAACCACACCACGCTAGTGACTGGTGCGACGCCTGCTAAGCATGGAGTGATCGGGAATAACTACCTGGATCGTAAAAGTGCTACATCGGTCGCCTTCATACCTGATCCCCTGTTCGATAAAGACCAGATCGTCAAAGTGCCGACGATCTATGATGCCGCCCATAACGCGGGGCTGGTGACTGCAGGGATTGTATGGCCGGCAACACGAAATGCGCGAACGCTGGACTGGACCGTACCCGACATGTTCGGAAAAGAAGCATGGCCGAAATATGCTACGCCGATCTGGTTGGAAGAACTGCGGGCTGCGGGGCTGCCAGTGGATCTCCATGGTGACTGGACGGGAGAGAGTGGTGGCGGTGTAAAGCGGGACTGGTTATATACGCGAATGGCCCGGCATCTGTTCGAGAAACATCCGCCTAATCTGTTGTTGATCCACCTCGTCGAGGTTGATCATGTGGAACATAAATATGGTCCGCGGAGCCCGGAAGCGTACTGGGCCGTCAGCTATGCCGATGACCGTTTGCGGGATATTGTAGATGCGATTGAGCGTTCGCCCCATCGTGACAAGACCACTCTGGTCGTGGCCAGCGATCATGGGTTCTTCCCGATATCAAAAGACATCCGTCCAAATGTGCTGCTGAAACAGGCAGGCCTGCTTTCTAAAGAAAAGAAGCAGGCCTACTGTCTGTCCCAAGGGGGCGGGTGTATGGTCTATCTGCTGGATGACGCAAAGCGGGACGAAATGAAGGAAGAGTTGAAGAAAAAGTTTTCAGCGGTCGAAGGGATTCAGGCTGTGCTGGGTAAGGATGAATATACCAGGCTGGGACTGCCGACCCCAGCGGAGGATTCGCATGCGCCCGATTTCTGGCTGTCGGCAAAGTCGGGGTATTCGTTCACGAACAGTGAAACGGGGGACGATCTCGTTGTGCCGCGGAAGACACCGGGTGGCACGCATGGCTATCTGCCTGATCAACCGGATATGCTGGCAACGCTGGTGATCAACGGATTTGGTATTAAACCGGGAACGAAGTTGGGCAAGGTGCAAAGCATCGATGTGGCTCCTACCATGGCCCGTTTGCTGGGAGTTGAATTGCCAACTGCTCAAGGAAAACCGTTAATGCCGGCCTTGCAGGACGATTGAAACTGACTTCGTATTATGTACGGGTGATGACAGCGTGATTAGCAGCGAGGTGAATCTGGTTGTTCTCAATGACAGGCTCTGGTTCTGATGTCAGGACCAGAGTGCCTGTGAAGGGGACAGGCAGCGGCTGTGTTTCAGTTTCTGCATGAGGTGTCAAGCGGGCCTGGATTGTGGTGTGCTGGTATTGCAGCGTAAAGATGCTGGACTGACTGTCATAAGCTGTCTGCAGGTGGGCTGGTAAAAGCCAGCCATCGTCGAGGCCCTGTTTCCGCAATTGGAGCAGCCGTTGATACCAGTGAAACATGTTCGGGTCCCGGAGTGGTGCCTCATTCCATTTGGCGTTGAAGAAGGCTTCGGCCTGTGAGGGAAGCAGCGCGTCCTGCCAGATGTGAGGTGGATAATCGCCTCGGCGGCCGACATCGACGGCGTCGCGGAGATGACGGTCTTCGAAATCGACAAAGAATGGAAATGGAGCAGAGGTTGCGAATTCTTCGCCCATGAAGATCAGTGGAATGCCCGGATAGAGCAGGACGAGTGCAGCAGCTGCTTTCTGAAAGGATTTGGACGTCAACTGGTGAAGCCGCTTGCCATGCGGATGATTGCCAACACTGTCGTGAGTCTGGAGAGCGATCACCAGTGATGCCAGATGCTGGTTGGTTTTATCGGTGATTCGCTGCGATTCGGTGACGCGCATGTTTTCGTGACCGGCATAGATGTAGCCATGTTGCAGCGTTTCTGCAAGATCCGGGGCGCCCTGGTAGTCGCGATGGGTGATATGCACGTCAGGGAGTGCATGAGAATAGAGGGAATACATGAGGCAATCACACCAGATGCCTGTGTAGGCTGCCCTGCTCTTCTCAGCCGTGATGAGGTCGTGGTTATAGACGTTGGTTTCGGCGAAGAGGTGTATCGGCCAGTTCGCTGTTTCGGCATGCTCTGAGACGGCCTGCTCGATTTCTTCGAGGATATGGAAATGGCTGTCGTCATACATGCAGTGTACGGCATCAAGGCGCAGTCCATCCAGGTGGTATTCTTCCAGCCAGAAGACCGCATTTTCTGTAATGAAACGACGGACGTGCTCGGAGTCGGGGCCATCGTAATTTAACGCTTCTCCCCAGGGAGTGTGGTGCCTGTCTGAAAAATAAGGGCCGAATTCAGAAAGATAATTACCTTCGGGACCCAGATGGTTGTAAACCACATCCAGAAAGACAGCGAGACCAGAGCGATGGCATTCATCCACGAATGACTTGAAATCGTCAGGTGAGCCATAACTGTTACGAACGGCGAACAGGTCAACGCCATCATAGCCCCAGTTCCAGCGCCCCGGTGTCTGAGAGACCGGCATGAGTTCCACCGCAGTGATGCCAAGTTCAATCAGTTCGGGAATACGTTCGATAGCAGCTTGAAACGTACCTGCTCTCGTGAAGGTGCCGACGTGTAATTCGTAGATGACCAGGTCCTGTTTTGCAATTCCCTGCCAGTCCTGGTCGGACCAGGGAAAACCGAGTGGATCACAGATTTGAGTAGCAGCGTGTACTCCCCCGGGTTGATAGTGTGAAGCTGGATCGGGGCGCGAGACAAGATCATCGAGGTGATACAGATACTGATCTCCGGGGCGGACGTGGGGGAGTATACCTTCAAAGTAACCATGCTGACTGCGAGTCAGAGTGTGACGAGTATGGTCAGTATCCTCTCCTGTCAGTAATTGGACAGCAACCTGTTTTCGTTGCGGAGCCCAGACTCGAAAGAACGTGGAATCGACGGTGAATGGAGTCGCTCCCAGTCGAGTGCTGCTTGTTTGAATCTGTTCTGCGAGCCCAAACCAGCGGCAGCCTTCCAGCACTCCTGATGTAGCCGTCCCTTGAGCGAGGTAAAGCCGGTTTTTCCAGGCCGATGTCTGGTGAAGGTTGTAAACGCGTTGTGCCAGGCGGCGGTCTGCATTGCCTACCAGGATAGTACGGTAACCGGCGGTCAGTGCCGCCAGATCATTCCCGGAATCGCCGGAGAAGACAATGTTTGCGGGATCGTATCCATTATATTCGGTCCACCATTCCAGTGCGAGTGCTTTGGAGACGGTGGCCGGTAGAAGATCAATCAGACCATCACCGTTAAAAGGGTCAACGCTGTGAATGATCGAATACGGAGCATTGGTCTGAGTCAGGATTTCCTGAATTTGGTCAACCAGCGTTTCCAGTTGTTCCGCGTCTGCATAAAAGCTGAGTTTGAAACGGCCTTGTTTGAAGGGTTCCTGGAGTCGGAGCCCATCGATTGTCTCTAACTGATCGCGCAATGTCTCAACAGGCATGGATTCAATGATTTGATCCTGGTAGTCCTGGTAGGCTGTGACCAGGGTGAATTCTCCGGATTCCTGTCGCTGAAAAATAGAAGTGCCGACATCGCAGATGATCCATTCCGGCAGTGGTAGTTGAAAATCTTCTCTTGCCTGTGAGACGGACTGGAAATGTCTGCCGGTAACAAAGATCAGGGAATTGCCACGGGCCTGGAACTGATCAGCCAGCAGACGCAGGTCTGACTGATTTTTCGGATCCTGATTTAAAGGGATCAGAGTCCCATCCAAATCCGTGGCAAGGACCTGTTGTGTGAGTTGCGCAGCAGTATTTCCCGCAGGTTTCTGCGTGGACATTCTAAACGCTCCTTCAATTAAACGCGGTTCAGCCAGAGAATCTGGTACGGTTCCAGAACCAGTTGCTCTGACGTGGCGTAAGTGTTATCGTCGATAACGTTCTGGAAAAACCGACCGAGTCCTGCGGTACGGAGTTTGTTGCCTTCGATGACCTGCGTTTCATCAGAGAAGTTCGCGAGGACGATCAGGCGATTACCTTCATAGAGTCGGACATAACCGAGAATATGATCATTGGCGGTGGCGATGAGTTCCATATCCTGGCCGGCGAGCGCAGGCAGTGATTTTCGCAGGGCGATGAGTTTCTGTGTGGATCGAAATATCGTAGTGCGAATGGAACCGTTCCCGACTTTGATATGGTCGTCCAGTTCTTCGAGGAACTCCCATTGCATTTTGGGACGATGGATCCAGCGTGAGTCGCCGGCTTTCGCGGGATCTTTTACAAAGTCGTAATCGTTAAGCATGCCCCACTCTTCTCCCAGGTACAGGAGCGGGATTCCCCCGATACTGAGAGAAACACCATGCAGGAGCAGCATGCGGCGCAAGGCCAGTTCTTTTTTCTCTTCGTTCTCTTCTTCGATTGCCTGTTCGAGCCCGGCGAGTGACGCCATCGTCCCGGAAATTCGCATGTCCCCGGTTTCATGGTTTTCCTGAAAAGGGACACCGCGCGCGAAGGATCCGGGAAATTGACCCGTATAGAATTCGTTGAGAAATTTGCGGTGGTCATAGGCGTTGATGCCGATGGCCTGGGCATCGGCGTCATCGAACGTCCAGCCGATATCATCATGACAACGCAGGTAATTCACCCAGGCGGTATTTTTGGGGAGCTTATAGCGATGTCTTAAAGTCTGGACCAGCAGTGAGACGTTTCTTGTCGCCAGCGATTCCCAGAGCAGCGCCATGAGTGTGGGATTGTAAGAAATCTGGCACTCGTGTTCGCTGATGTATTTTACTACATCGTCGGGGTGCACGATGGCTTCGGACTTGAACAGCAGACCAGGGGTCGCGATGCGGGCCAGGCGGTTGAAGGCCTGAATCAATGTATGAGCTTCAGGCAGGTTTTCGCAGTTGGTGCCCATCTTTTTCCAGATGAAGGCGACTGCATCAAGCCTCAGGATATCGATGCCTGTATTCGCGATAAAAAACATTTCTTCAAGCATGGCGCGAAAGACGGCAGGGTTGGTGTAGTTCAGGTCCCACTGGAAACTGTTGAATGAAGTCCAGACCCACTGCTGCATCCCATCGTGCCAGGTGAAATTTCCCCGGCGGACGGTAGGAAAAATTTCCCGCAATGTGCGCTCGTATTGTTCGGGTTTTTCCCTGTCGGGGAAAATATAATAGTATTCCTGGAATTCGCGATTTCCCGATTGAGCCAGTTGAGCCCACTCGTGGTCGTCGGAAGTATGGTTAAACACAAAGTCGAGGACCAGTGAGATTCCAGCTTCGCGGAGGTCTGCTGCCAACAGTCGGAGGTCATCAATGGTTCCCAGTCGCGGGTCGACAGAGCGATAGGTGCTGATGGCATAGCCACCGTCGTTGTTCCCGGGGCGGACCGCAAACAGAGGCATTAAGTGCAGGTAGGTGAGGCCCAGGTTTTTGAAGTAGCCAACCTGTTCGCGGAGTTTACTCAGGTTTTCGCCGAAGAGATCCACATACAAAGCACCACCGCTGATGCGTTCTGACTGAAACCAGTTGGGTTCATTAATGCGGTGACGGTCGAGTGCGCAGAGCTCTTCCGGTCGCTCGGCCCAGCCTCGGGCGGCGGTCAACAAAACCTGTTCGATATGATAAAAGAAATCGTAGCGGGAGCTGTAGAGCTGATAAAGCAACGCAAACAAGGGACGCCAGTGCTCACTCAGCCTCAATTCAAATTCATGTTTTTTGACATCATCAATCTGGCTGATTTGCCAGACTTCCTGCAACTGAGTCTGCAGGCGCTGCAGTGTCAGATCCGCTTTGAAGTCAATCTCATCCTGCGCGGTGCTCATTCGATCCGATCGTTGGGAATAGTAATCTTGTCTAGGAAGTTGTAATACCTGATGCCTTCGAGAATACCCGCCGCGTGAGAGGCCTCTGCGAAATAGACGCGTGGCCGGTTGCGGAGACGTTCGAGCTCTTCACTGTGATTTCCGACGACCACACCCAAAGTACGACCCAGCAGCATGCCGGCGTCGTTGCCGGAATCACCGGAAACAAGGACGTGTTCCGGGGCGAATCCCCATTTCCAGAGCACGTGTCTCATGGAAAGGTCGCTGCCACCACGCACCGGGATGACATCGAGATACATGCCGAGTGACATAATAACCTTAGCACGTAATCCGGCCTCCCGAAGAATTTTTTTGATGGTGGTAATACTGGGGCAGACATTGGTGTCAATTTCATAACTGATTTTAAATTCAGACTGATGTTCTTCAATTTGCGGATAAAGACCAGGCTGCAGATCGAGTACATCTCGAATCTGCTGTGGCTTCCAGGCGTAATCGATTGATTTTCGCCAACTGAGGTCCGGAGTGAGGTTTTCGCCGTAGTGTAACTGTGTTCCCGCATCTGTGTCGATCAGGTCTGGTTGGGGGAGTCCCAGTTCCTTGATCAGTTCCATAGCCGAATCGAGTCGACGACCAGTGGCGATCCCGAAACCGATGTGATCATTCTCGCGAATCAGCTCGATAAATTCTTTGAGAGCTTCATCATCACCGGTCAGTGTATTGTCCAGATCGGTGATTATCAACCGGTCAAATTCCGGAAGGCGCCGCGTGCTGGATTTCTCAGCCAGATCGACCAGAACGGGGGCGGGTGAATGTTCCAGAATATCATCCAGGTCGCGTAGATAACGCTCTGCATGATGATTCCATGAATAATGCTCGCGAGTTCCTTTGATGCCGTTGTCCGACCATTCGGTCCACTGCTCGGGCTCTGTGAGTGTGCGGAGCAAAGCGTGTTCGATTTCTGATTTATCCAGTGGGTCAACAAGCAGTCCGTTTTTGCAGTTGGCAATGATATCGCGGGGACCGCCATCGTTGGTGGCGACGATCGGTAATCCGGTGGCTCCCGCCTCGAGCAGCGTCAGCCCGAATGGTTCGGTTAATGCCGGATTAATGAAAACCCCTTTCAGCGATGTTGCCAGCCGATAGAGCTCAGGGACATCGTCGGGTTTGTGTGTTTTCGGATAGGCGACTTTACCGTACAGGTTATAACGGTCAATCAGGTAAAGTACGTGATTGATGATTCTGCGCTGTGCCTTGGGGAGGTCGCGCATGTCGTCGCGTGTTCCCATGATCAGAACAAGATTTGCCATCTCCTGCAGTTGTTCGCTTTCACCATACACGCGGACCAGCATTTCGAGGTTTTTACGCTCATCCGGGCGGGCCATGGTAAGGATCATGGGTTTGTCCGGTTCCTTTAAAAAACAGTTCAGATCCGCGGCGATTTTGGGAGTGGTCCAGTCTTTCTTCGCAGGCGAAAAATTCGTAAGGTCAACACCCGGCGGGATGACTTCCATGCGGGCGGGCTGGTAATGATCGTAGAGTTCGTACTGCTGCTGGACTTCCTGGTTGGTGCTGGTAACTACCATCGATGCGGTTTCCAGTGCCAGCTCTTCGGCCTCAATACGGGTTGTGAATTTATATTTACTTTCCAGTCGTTCGATGGCCTGGTTCTCTTCTTTTCCCAGCGAGAGACGCTGGCGTTTGACGCGTCCCAGTGAGTGTCCGGTAAAGACATAGGGAATATGCAGCAGTCGCGCCAGTTGCGCACCGGCGGCTCCTGCATCGGCATAGTGGCCGTGGATGATGTCAGGCAGACCCGTGCGTCGGAAATGCTGCAGGGTCTGGTCGATAAAGAGTTCGAGGTAAGGCCAGAGCGACTCTTTGCGCAGGTAGCGTTTGGGGCCAAAAGGTATGCGGACGATCTTGGCATTTTCAGAAATCTGTTCCTCAACCCGGGCATAATCGTCATCTACTTTGGGGTCTATGATTTGCCTGGTGAGCAGTTCGACTTCTCGGACGTGTTCGTGTGCCGCCAATTCTCGGGCCAGTTCGAGTACGTATTTGACCTGACCGCCGGTATCGGCATCGCGCCCCAGTTCGCAATCATGTCCACGAATTAATCCGTGAAGACTGATTAAAGTGATTTTGAGATCGCCGTGTTTAGTTCTGGTCAGCCTGGTGGCGCTGGTCTCTTTTTGTGACGAGTTCTTTAACACATTTCGGGCCATTTGATGAGTCCTGTTTGTTCAATATCAGAGAATGAATATTTGGGTGGATGAATACACCTGATTTCAGTTGACGTGTATCCATGAGGACGGGGCGAGACGTTATCCCGTAGTAATTAGTTTGTTCTTGAATATTTTTCTGGATGGTTTCAAATCTGATTCGCGGTGATACCAACAGCAATCTCACATTGTACGCTGAACGATCGCATTGGTTACTCAACGACCAGGAACGTAAATTTGTGATTTTTGTACGGGAGTTACAACAAGTCTTGTTAATTGTATATCTCCTGACTGGTTCATGCTCGCGCTGCTGTGATACCTGTTAAAGGTAGCAAAGGTCATGCCGAAACTGGGGTCAGCGGGAATCAGGGAATGAGACATATATAGCTCAAAATATGTGACAGGCTTGTCTCATATCGGATCATGTTGATAGAATGGGAAGCTGGTGTCGCATTCGGAGATTCCTGGTTTGAGCTGTTTTTTAATGGTTCACATCCTATGCGTTCAGAGAATTTCTATTGATGCCGTTTCGGGAGGTGGGATGCAAAAACCGTTGATTGTCTGTAGTCTACAGAGCCGCTATTCCAAAGGGGCGGTGCAGTCGCTTGATTGTGAACTGCTCCGGTTGCCTGCGGTTGATCAATTACTGACAACAGAATATTCCCGACCGCCACGACTGTTTGTGATTCAGTCGGTTCCCCACGATCATGACGCGACGCGGGCAGTGATTCTATCTCTGCGCAGTCAATGGCCTCTGACAGACGTGCTGGTGTGGGCACCTCAGGCTGAGGGAGACACCGTGCGGACTTATTTTCAAGCGGGCGCTCATGATGTGGTATTGCATCGGCAGGAGACGAAGCTGGCGGAAGTAATCGAAGTAACACTGCAGAATCAGAAGTTCCTGCCACGCATGCATGATCTAGGGCGTCAACGCAGTAAAGGGGCGCGATTTGAATCGATGTTGAGCCGCAGTTCCGAGATGTGGGACCTGTTTGAACTCTGTACGCGAGTGGCACCGACCGATGCAACGGTATTAATTGTGGGAGAGACCGGAACTGGGAAGGAACTACTGGCACGGGCCGTGCATTGTCGTTCCGGGCGCGAGGGGCGATTTGTAGCGGCAAATTGTGCGAGCATCCCCCCTGACCTGATCAATTCCGAACTCTTTGGTCATGAAAAAGGTGCATTTACCGGAGCGGACCGGGCCAAGAAAGGATTGGTGATGCATGCGAATAAGGGGACGCTGTTCCTGGATGAGATTGGCGACATGCCTCCCGAAGCGCAGCAGTGTCTGTTGCGTATGCTGCAGGAAAAACGGATTCGACCGGTGGGCAGCCAGGTAGAGACGGAGATTGATGTCCGGATTGTGGCGGCAACGAATGTGCTGCTGGATGAAGCCGTGCGAGACGGTCATTTTCGCGAGGATCTGTTTTACCGGTTGGATGTGATCCGCGTCAATGTACCTCCATTGCGTCAACGTCCGGAAGATGTGTTTCTGCTGTTCGGTCATTTCACAAAACGACTGGCGAAACATTATGGGCTCGAACCCCCAATCTTTACGGACAGTTTTTTAGACGCGTTGCTGGAATACGAATGGCCGGGCAATGTACGCCAGTTGGAAAACTTCAGCGAACGACTGGTGCTGGAACGCTCGCAGTCTGCTTTGACGGCCCGCGATTTCGACAAGTTACGGAATACGAACCTGGTGGAGACACCTGCAACACGAGAGCATAAGCAGCAGGCAGTGTGGCGGAACAGTGTGGACCCTGCCCGTTCCCTGCAGGAAAACCTGGATCCAGTGATCGAAGAACTGGAGCGGGAGTACCTGCAGGCAAAGCTCAAACAGAATTCAGGTCGAGTGGCTGAGACCGCCGAGGATGCAGGTATCAGCCGACGCACCCTGTTGCGGAAGATGAAACAGTACGGAATTGATAAGCAGAAGTTTAAGTTGTGAGAGAACCGCTTTTTAACTTTCCGGTCATCAGGGTTGAACTGCTTTCAGAATCGCGTCAGCGATTGCCTGCATACCCTGGTCGCCTGGATGGGCGGCAACACCAGCATGTTGGAAGTCGCGTTCCGAGCGAGCGTAGTGTTTTTCGTCTTTACTGAGGCTGCTGATGTCAACATACGTCCCGCCTGCTTTCTGACAGGCCTTCCGCAACGCCTCGTCTTTCATCTGATTGGCCCAAAAGCTGCTTCGCACGATGATGGTCGGTTGGTTGTCAGTCTGCAGCTGTTTGAGCAATTTCCCGACACTGGCCTGAAACTGTGCCTGCTCCTCTGCCGTTTTGAGTGAGGGGACGTTTTCTCCGATTGCGAGAATCACCAGGTCAGGTTGAAACGCGAAGGCGTCTTTCAGTTTGTTTTTGAGGTCGAATGTGGCGTACTGCCTTTCAAACGTGGCGATGTTTTTTGCCAGCATTTTGGGTGTGTCTCCAGTCGATTTCGCAAGCGAACGCGTGACGAGATGGACATAGTCATTATCCTGTCTGCTGGCTGCCATTCCCCAGTTACCGTCCCAGCCAATCTTTTTTGAAGGTCCATGCAGAGTGATGCTGTTACCCAGGAATAAAATTCTTTGAAAGGTGGGTGTTGTTTTGGGCTCTTCGGCCTGGGCAGTTGTATTGAGAGTGCTGAGACCAATCGTGAAAAAAAACGCAAAACCTGGTAACCACAAAGATCGTATTTCAGTGAATCTGGATTTCATAGTTAGCAGGCTTTCTCTTGCGAATTGCTTTCCTTCAGGAAAGGTTATGTGTTGTGATGAAATATTTATAGATCATTGTCGAAATAGACGACCCTTGTGCGACGATATGATGTCGCCACCAGGCAGTATACCGTTTATTACATCAATTAAAGAGGGGATATCCAATCATGTCAAACAATACGGTCCAACTACACCGTGTTTTGCGAACAACGCCGAAAAAAATCTATCGTGCCTTTCTGGAAGAAGACGCCATGGCTCGCTGGCTGCCACCAGATGGATTTACCGCCAGGGTTGATGAAATGGATGCCCGGATCGGAGGGACATATCAAATGTCGTTTGCGAATTTTAGCACAGGTCATCGTCATTCTTTTGGAGGAACTTATCTTGAACTCGTGCCGCATACCCGGATTTGCTATACGTCCAAATTTGATGATCCGAATCTACCTGGTGAAATGAAGACAATCGTCGATTTAAAACAGGTCTCCTGTGGGACAGAGATCAAAATTGAGCAGTCAGGCATTCCAGAGGTGATCCCTGCGGAGGCGTGTTATCTGGGCTGGCAGGATTCGCTGGTGCATCTGGCCAGGCTGGTCGAACCCGAAATGACAGATTAGCCAGTATCCAGGTTTACCCTGGCATCTCCAGGACGATCAGGAGCGAGACTCTTTGATGGGAGACGCTATATTTAAGTGGGATCGATTCTGAACAGTGTTCACTGAGAAGCTGAAAGGGGGACCGTTTCAGAGGGGAGATTTTGAAAAATAGCGCTGTTTTTGACAGACACATTGTAATTCCTCTCGGGCCGAATTAGAGTAATTACTTAGGAAGGTTGCTGAATCTTCGGCTGGTCTGAGTTTATGCGCTGTTAAGCAACAGCGGGCATCAAGAGGAACAAATAATGAATCCATCGTCGTTTATCAAACAGAGTCTGTATTCCCTGCTGGTATTATCCCTGCTGGGGAGTTCCACTGGTTTTGCCGGGGAAAAACAGAAAGCGGAAAAACTGAATCAGCCTCCGGAAGGTTTTATCGCTCTGTTCAACGGGAAAGATCTCTCCGGTTGGATCGGTATGAACTATCACAAAGTCAAAGGTAAAAGTCCGGTCGCTGTCAAAAATATGCCTGCCGCTGAGCGGGAAGAACTGTTGAAAAAGAACTGGGAAGATGTGCTGGAACACTGGTCGGTGGAAGATGGCGAACTGGTGAATGATGGACATGGTGTTTACCTGACGACAGCCGATGATTATGGCGATTTCGAACTGCTGCTTGATTACAAAACGGTCGCGAAAGCGGACAGTGGGATCTATTTGCGTGGTGTGCCTCAGGTACAGATCTGGGACACTACAAAAGAAGGTGGTAAATGGGATCGCAAAGCGAATCTGGGGTCAGGAGGATTATTTAATAATAAAGGCGAAGGAAAATATCCCCTGGTCCACGCCGACAAACCTTTTGGAGAATGGAATCATTTCCGGATCATCATGAAGGGGGACAAGGTTACCGTTTACATGAATGGTAAACTGGTGGTAGACAACAAAAAGATGGATAATTATTATGAGAAAGACGATCCGATTTATGAAACGGGTCCGATTCAGTTACAGACACATGGCGGCGAAATTCGCTTCAAAAATGTCTTTCTGAAAAAACTATAAACAGACAGAAAACGGATTCTGGATAACCACTCATTCTGTCACTCCGGCAGAATGAGTGCCTACCGGATGGGATGCAGGTTGAGTGTTCCGGAATTCGATTTCAATATTACTCAACTCGATCAGGGAGGGTTACGTATGGTTCGCATGTCACATAGATGGTTTCTGTTCGGAATTATTCTGTTAGCCGGCTGCACAAAGACGACCCCGGTCGAAGAAATCTCAGTGAAAGCGAGTGGCGTCTCTTTAAAAGATGCCGATCTGTCTGATCTGTCCCCTGTCTGGCCTGGCTGGCGGGGACCTGAGCGGAATGGTCACGTGCCAGATCAGCCTCTGCCGACTGAATGGAACGCGACAAAAAATGTCAAATGGCGAACAGATATTCCCGGACGCGGTCATAGTTCCCCTGTCGTAACGGAAGAAATGGTGGTGCTGGCTACCGCTGACGATCAGGAACAGGAACAGATGGTGGTCGCTTATAATCGCGCTGACGGCGTGGTGCGCTGGGAAACCGTAGTGCATGCAGGAGGCTTCCCCGGACCAGGTGAACTTCATAAAAAGGGGACCAATGCGAATGGGACCGTGCTGTATGATGGGGAACAGATTTACGCAGTTTTTCTGAACTCAGGAAAAATCATCGCGACGGCCCTCGATCTGGCAGGTAAGAAAGTCTGGCAGAAAGAACTGGGAGCCTTTAATTCCAAATTCGGTTATGCCCCCTCTCCCCTGCTCTATAAATCGTTTGTAATTATCGCAGCGGATAATCGTGGCGGCGGTTACCTGGCGGCGCTGGATCGCAAAACGGGAGAGATTGCCTGGCGTGTAACGCGACCGGCGGTCAGTACGTATTCCAGTCCCATCGTGGCGCATGTGGGGGGACGTGACCAGTTGCTGATCAGTGGCTGTGATAAAGTGGCCAGTTATGATCCGGCGACCGGCAAAGAAATCTGGAGCACCCCCTGTCTGGCCGAAGCGACGTGTGGCACGATTGTCACCAGTGACGATAAAATTTTTGCCAGTGGTGGCTATCCCAAACGGGAGACGGTTTGTCTGTCTGCAGACGGAAAACTGTTGTGGTCGGATAATACCAAGATTTATGAACCCTCGATGCTGGTCGCTGACGGACAGTTGTATGGTATAACCGATGATGGCATCGCCTATTGCTGGTCGATCGAATCGGGAGATGTGTTGTGGCGGAATCGTCTGCGGGGTTCCTTTAGTGGCTCGCCGATTCTATGTAATGGACTGATTTATGTCTCGAACCTGTCAGGTGAAACATTCGTGTTTGAAGCGAACCCCGATAGCTACAAAGAGGTCGCGTTCAACAAGCTCGGCGATGACAACTACGCCAGCCCGGCTGTGGTTGATGGTGAGATTTTTCTCCGTGTCGGAAAACAGGTTGGCGACAAACGTCAGGAACAACTGGTGTGTATCGCAGCCGAAACAACGGAAAATTCAACCGAAAAATCAACCGAGTAAGCGGTCAGGGCTTTTTCGCTGTGAGTGGTTTATCCGCATTCAGATGTTTCAGCCACTGAGGTTCGAGAAACCTCTGAATCGATTCCTGACTGGTTATGGTTCGACCTCGATTATTCCTGTCAGTCCAGTATTCAAAAAGAATGGTACGGAGCTGGGGGTCGCTGATTTGGAATTTCCCCAGTTTCTCTTGAGCTTCCAGCCATTTGAATCGCGCATCAAAGGCTTCTTCTCCGAGCATCAATAAACGAACTCGACCGCCGCCTTGAGTGAGATAGAGGTGGTTTTCGAATTTCCAGCATCATGAGCAGCATCTCTTTGAGAGCGCCCTGCTTTAATTCCCTTTACAGTTGTTGCTGTTTTTGTTCGAGTCGCTTTCGTTCTGCTGATTTGAGGTGTGAACGCTTCAGTTGATTTTCGAGTGATTCGAGTTCACTTTGAGTTAATTTATCGATTTCCTGACAATCTTCAATAATCGATTCGTCTCTGGAGTAGAAGACAATTGCGGTGGCGATTTCTTTTTCAGTCGGTTTGGATTTCGCCTAGTGCTCCTGTTGATACTGTCTGAAAACAGGATCGCCAAAAAGAATTTGCAGTTCTTCACTCAATTTCAGACTTGTCCCGATCTGGTCGCGGTAGACTGGTTTGCCCAGGCAAGTACCGATCTGTTCGGGCGGGGGTGTGTCTTTTTTTTGTGCTGTGATTGAAGTGGTCTGTAGCAGAAACAAAAGAATAAGTAACAGCAGTGATTTGTACCAACGCGGGATCGCTGTCTTTTGCATGGAATCAGCTCCAGGGAAACTGAATACTCCTGCCATATCAGAGGAACGCTATTCTATTTTAGCTGAGGAAAGACGATCCGCCGAGGGCAGATTGTTATTTATGGCGTTTGCCGCTGAGTTCCCGCTTCCATTCCAGCTTTTTCTCGATGGCAGCGATCATCATGCCGGCGATGTCTTTGCCGGTGGCAGCTTCGATGCCTTCCAGACCGGGAGATGAATTGACTTCGAGCAGGAGTGGACCGTTTTTAGAGCGGATGATGTCGACACCAGCAATCATCAGCCCCAGCGCTTTAGTGGCTTTGACGGCCAGGCGGCGTTCGGTGGGGGTGATTTTGACTACCGAAGCGGTCCCCCCCTGATGGATATTGGCGCGGAATTCCCCGGGGGCAGCTTCGCGCTGGATGGACGCAACGACTTTTCCATCGATGACGAAGCAGCGCAGGTCCTTGCCGTCGGCTTCTTTGATGAACTCCTGGACGAGTAGATTGGCGCGAAGGGCCTTGAAGGCGTTGATGACGGACTCGGCCGCTTTGCGAGTCTCCGCGAGTACAACCCCTCGCCCCTGAGAGCCTTCCAGCAGTTTGACAATCAGCGGTGCTCCCCCGACCATTTCAATCAGGTCGTTGGTATCGATGGGGGAATTCGCAAAACCGGTGGTGGGGATGTTAATGCCGCTCTTGAGCATCAACTGCAGTGAATAGAGTTTATCGCGCGACTGAGTAATGGCCGTGGATGTATTGACGGTGAGGACGTTCATGCTCTCGAATTGACGCGCGAGTGCACAGCCGTAGTAGGTGATGCTGGGGCGAATACGCGTAATAACCGCGTCGAGATCATCCAGAATGGAGCCACCCCGATAGTGGGCTTCGGGTTCGACGGCATCGAGTTTCATATAGCACTGTTTGATATCCAGAAATTCCATGACATGGCCCCGCTCCTCACCTGCTTCCAGAATGCGCTGATTGCTGTATAGTTCCTGGTTACTGGCGAGCAGCGCAATTTTCATCCCACTGCGGGCCTGCTCGCGTTTGCCGTAGTGCTGGTTGAGTGTATCTCCCGTCACCTGGCCCATACAGAAACTGATGGCAGGATCCACGAGCATGCGGCCACTCATGGCTTCACGACCGAGCAGCATGCGATAACCCATGGAATCGCGGTTGGCCAGGGTCAATTCAATTTCCCAGGCTTGATCGCCGATTTTGAGTGTGGCCAGAATGACGTAGCGGGTTTCCGAGATGCCACTGGAACTTTTAACGACCCGTTTATCGACGATTGGCCGTTCACAGCGAACAACTATCCGGCGGTTGTTCTGCAGAGGATGGACCTCGAAACTGACCCAGGTCTCCCCCTGTCTACGGAATTTCTGCACGTTGAATGCGTGAATGGATGAGGTCTTCGCTCCTGAATCGACTCGGGCCTTGATGGCAGGCAGGCCGAGGTCGGGAAAGGCACACCATTCTTCACTGCCAATGATCTGCTTGGATGTATTCTCTTTCATGGAACAATTTATTCTATCTGGGATTATCCAGGTTGAGTGGGTCGTGATTGACGGAGTTTCGCTTAAGACGGGCAGAATCCGGATTATAAGGATATGGCATCAGAGCGTCAGATGATAGACCAGGAACTGTTCCTCCTGCTTCCAGCCGGCGGACAGATAGAGGGCTTGCGCAGTTTCATTGGTAATCTCAGTGGAGAGAGAAAGACGAATGGCATTGACACTGTGCGCGTAGTCTACTGCTGCTGCGAGGAGTTGAGTTGCGATGCCCTGCCGCCGCCCTTCCGGAGTCACGTATAGATCGTTCAGGATGAAGGTGCGGGCGAGCGAGACCGAGGAAAACGAGGGATAAAGTTGAGTGAAGCCCACCGGTGTATCGGCTTGAAACGCGAGGAACAGGACTGATTCCCCGTGCTGAAATCGATCCAGAAGGAACTCCCGGGCTGCTATGACATCACTGGGACGTCCATAAAACTGTCGGTAAGCATCGAACAGAGATACGAGTACATCGAGATCGGCAAGAACAGCCTGTCGGATGAAGATCGGTTTCATAGGACGCTCGCAGTCTATTTCAAGCGGAATGAATAAACGGTCGTTGATGAAATCTGCTAATCCACGGTGGCAGGTTTAACACCTCAGACTGTCAAACGGTCATTTTTTGTCTTTCGAAAAGCAGCAGTTGTCTGCTTTTACTGCAAACCAGTGAGCAGTGACAACCTTCAAGATCTGCATTCGTCAGAAATTCAAGGAGAAGAGAATATATGATTAATGTATGTAAAAGCAATTGATTTGTATTTACAATGTGTTGTTGGTTGTTAGGATGAATCCGGTTTTGAGAAGAGGACGGAAACAGAACAACCTGATTCGTTTTCTGTGGTTCTGTCTGTAAATTGTTTGACCGAAAACGGGAGGGGAAATGAAACGTTTACGAAGAGGTTTTACGTTAATTGAATTACTGGTGGTGATTGCCATTATTGCGATTCTCATTGCGTTATTGTTGCCGGCAGTGCAAATGGCGCGGGAAGCAGCGCGGCGGACTCAATGCAAAAATCATCTGAAGCAGTTGGGACTGGCACTGCACAATTATCATGAAACACACTCGCGGCTTCCGTTAATGGCTGCTGATTCGCTGTATGGATATTCTCCTTCGGCACAACTGCTGCCTTATCTTGATCAGGGAAATCTGCATGATCTGATTGATTTCCGGGAACCGCTGTTAACGGGGCCTGCCTGGGCAGCGACGATCAATCCGGCACTGGAGCTTGTGGCACAGCAGGCTTTGCCGGTCTTTCTGTGTTCCAGCGATGCGGGTTCGGCTTATCACATCGATGATAATGGAACGGTCTGGGCCGGGTCGAATTATATGGTGAATGGCGGCTCGGGGCAGAACATTTCGTATTGCTCTTCCGAGAATGACGGTCTGTTCTGGCGGGGCTCTTCCACGCGTTTTCGTGACATCACCGACGGGACTTCGAATACGATTTTCATGGCTGAAACGCTGTTTGGGGATCGCGGTCCTGATACGGCCACTTTACTGAATGCCGACCGTCAGATGAAACGTGTCAGTGGAGGTGGACCCTGCACTGTGAGCTCGGATGATCTCGCAGGACGTGCCGCTACCAGATATGAGGGGAGACGCGCGGCAAGCTGGATTCGCAATCTTGGCTATACCACACTGGTGCACGGCTATTATCCGCCCAATTCCCCGAACCCGGATGTGACACATCATGGTGAGGTGATTTCGGGGGCACGCAGTCTGCATATTGGTGGTGCCAATGTTCTGCTCTGTGATGGAAGTGTGCGGTTTGTGAGTGAGAACGTACATCTGCAGACGCTGCGTGATCTGTTCGGTCGTGCGGATGGGAATGTGCTCGGCGAGTTCTAGACTGTGTCCCGTTTTATTGTAGCGTCGCGCGTACTTAATATGCTCGGTCCCACTGACTCTGGAGATGTTACAGAAACGGGGGCACAGTTTAGTGGACTCGTATCAATTTCTTTCAGCTTTTCAAAGAGACAATGCGAAAGTGGTGAGAGTGAACCATGATTTCGATGCAAGAACCGTTCATCCGGTTTTACCTGTTCATGACCTGTTGGCTATTTTTAGCAGGCGGTTGTACTGAAGAGAGGACGACTTTGCCAGCTATCCCCCAGTTCGCGGCACCAGACAAATTTAAGCAAGGGGGTGTGAACTGGCAGCGGGAAGAGAGGCTCAGCGGTTCCGATGCCGCGGTGTTAAGTCGTTTTTTTGAAATACAGCCTGGCATGGCGGGGAGCCCTGCTGTAGCAGGAACTCCGGTTATTTATCACGGGGTTCAGAATCGAAAGCGGTTTTACTGGATGCAGGGAACCGTTGACGGGCCACTCTGGTCATACGTGGAGTTTTCGCGGGGGCATTATCAGTTCAGGGAAGGGACGGGAAACCCGTATCGTTCGGACGCGCAGTGATTGTGGTGGTTTCCTCGGAAAATTAATTACCATTAGAAATGTAGAGTAGAGGTGCAAAATGAATTCAGGATTTCGGAAGCGATGTTCTATTGTGTTACTGATGGCATTGCTGATCTCAGGATGCGGAGCCGCCGACGCCGGTTCTGAAGCTCAGCAGACTGAGACAAAGAAAGAGGTTGATGTTGCCAGGTCTAAGAAAGCAGAGCCTGTCTGTCGTCTGTTTATTCAGGATCATGCAGGGAAAACAGTACGCTGGGCTGACATTCTAAAGGGAAAGGGAGAGATACTGGAAATGTCAACTCCTAATGTGGTTTCGGGATTTCCCAAACTGGATGCGGAACAACAGAATCTGGTCCAGATGGAAAGTTCGCTGCAAACGATGCTGGTAGGAGTACGTGATCGAGAAGATGGTACCAACCAGAGTGGCTGGGTTTTTCTGGAGACCGGGGTGGAGGAAGAAACGCATGGAGATCACGCGCACTGGAAATTCAATCAGGAGCCTCGCGTGGTGCAGTCTCAGTTAGATGATCTGCAGGGGAATCCGGCCCACCTGTATTGTTACCAGGGAGTCTATTACCTGGCCAACGATCGAAATTCAGGCTACACGCGGATAGATCCTCAGAGTTATCGGGATCAACCGGAAAAGCCGATTTCAGCGGGATTTCAGCAGGGGGGTGGCCAGCACATTACCCTGGCTGTCGTGGATGGGACTACTGGTTACGCGTCCTGGATTGCCGGTGGGGGACCAAAGAAAGGGCTGATTGATGTCACCCGGGTTCTGCCTGAAGGGAATTCGGAAATCTGTTATTCGTTTTCACTGCCCACGGGGGCCATTCATGGCGTGACGACCTGTGCCGGGAAAGTTTTCTTTGCACCCGCGGATGGGATCTGCTGGTGTGAAGCAGATCGGAATCCCCTGCCCTCTGAGCAGCAGCAGGTAAATGTGCAGTATATTTCATTGGGTGTTGATCAGGAAACTCAGAAGCCCCATCGTACGGGGGCTTTCAAAACGCATCGAAATTATGTCCTGTTTGTATCCGGAAAAGGACCAGAAGCACGCTTGTGTCTGCTGGATGCCAAGCCTGATACGCCGGAGCTGATTTCCGTGCCATTGCCGATGTGGACAGGGAACTCTCCGGTTTCTTTAGAGATCTGCCAGACAGCATGGGGGAAACGGCTGGCGTTCGTATTTCACAATCATCCGCAGGAACTGGAACAGGATGAATTACTCAGTGTGATCGAACTGGACCCGGATGGAGACCTGGAATTTCAGGATGCCAGACTACTCAAAACAATGAAGGTAGGTGCCAGCAAAGTGGAGGGGCATTATGGTCACCACTCGATCGCATTCGATCAGGCGGGCCGCTATGGGTTCTGGTCAGAACCGGGGACGGGAAAGGTGAAAGCACTGTCACTGGAAACATTGGAGCCAATGGGCGAATTTTCTGTGCCTGGAGTGCCCACGAAGGTGATTGCGGTCGGACAACAGGATCAGGGAGACTGACGGTTGTTGATCGGCAAGTGCCGAATTTTCATCTACTGATGAGGAAGAAACATCGGGTAGAATCTGTGTGGATCTTTTTCGATCCAGCGCCGCGCGAAGGGTATGTTCCGGGGGGCTGTTTCGATGTCAGAATCAGTTGTCAGGGGAGGTCAAGATGTGGATGTTATTTTTGTTAAGGACAACAACAGGTCAAGAGCAGTCCTGTGGCGATAGGAAGCGATATAGTGGTGATTTGTGCCGATACAGGAACGATATCAGCACGATCCAGGCGGATGTGTGTTGATCCGCAGATAAATTCACTGATCATTGATCAGAGAGGCGAATGAAAACAATGGATGCCCAGTGGAATAAAAGACATATCGGTTCAGGTATTCCCAAAAAGCAGTTCTCGCGAAAGTGGACACGCGCGCGACGCAGTTTGCGGAGTATCGCGAGATGCAGGAAGCTGTCAACTGAAATATTGTCTGGTGAAAACCGGGCAGTTGCAAAAAAATCCACTCTGAACAGTTCAGAGTGGATTTGTATTTCTCATCTCTATTTGCAGGGGGTTATTTACTCTGTGCTTCGATGCAGTAGAGTTCTGTGCCCGTCCGAATCAACAGTGCCTGGTCAACGGCTGCGGCGCCGTAGATGGTTGATCCCAACTGTGGATAACCGCCTCCTGAGCCACGCCCAGCTCTTTCTTTAGAGCTGACTTCCGGTTTGGGCTTTTCCGGCTCGTCTGCGAAGAGTTCGTTGGAGGCCAGCAGTTTGAATGTGGGGCCAGGCTGGATGATGTCAGTGACTCCTTTTTTGGTGAAGAAGTAGATCTTGTCACCTGCGGCGAGCGGCGAGCTCCAGCAGGGACCGGACAGACGTTCTGCATAGAGCTGCTTGCCGGTTTTGAGGTCCAGGCAGTAGACGACACCGACTTTATTCACAAAGTAGGCACAACTTTCGTAGGCGAGTGGAGTGCAGTAATAGGAGACCGCTTTTTCCGCTTTCCAGAGGATTTTATAAGTCGGTTTTCCATCTTTTGTAACCAGCTTCAGGCAGCAGTTGGATTCACTGGCCTTGGCGGCATTCGGGTTGCGGCGATCGGTGGCGGCACCAATTAAGACATAGTCTTCGAAAACGGATGCAGAGGGAATGGTATTGCCACTGATGCCGGACAAAGTCCAGAGCATTTCGCCGGTCAGTCCCTGGTAACCGATGACCGTTCCTTTGGCACTGACGATGATTTCGGGTGTGCCAGAACGATCGGCGATGACGGGGGAAGTCCAGGCGACGCCTGCTTCGCGATCTGTTTTCCAGAGATTCTTCCCCGTCTTTTTATCGAGTGACAGCAGATAGGAAGGACCATCATGGGCGGTTAATACAATCAACTGGTCCTGCGTCTGTGCAAGTGAATTTCCGATGCCATGATTACTGACAAAGGGACCGTAATCCTTGACCAGTGAACGCTGCCAGAGTATTTCACCGGTATGCGAACAGGCGATGACATCGCCGCTTTCAAAGAAGGTATAGATGCCCTGCTCGTCAACAGCGGGTGTCGGGGCAGCCCGCGAAACCATAGAGGAAGTCTTTTTAGTCTGGCTGGCTGGGAATTCTTTGCTCCAGAGCAGATTTCCCTCTGCCAGCCCGTAGGCATGAATGAAGCATTTTTCCTGTTGTGGTCCTTCGATAGAGGTCACAAAAATCCTGTCTTTCCAGATGACGGGAGAAGACTGTCCATAGCCGGGTACCGTTTGCTTCCAGCGGATTCCCTGAGTAGGAGACCAGTTTAAAGGCAGGTTTGTGGCGGTGGAAATGTTGGAGCCCGTGCCACGAAATCCGGTCCAGGTGTCTGCAGCCTGCGTAGCCGCAGCGTTCAGCAGGACGACAATGGATAAGAACAGGGATGATTTATTAAACACAGTCAGTTACCTCAGTAGATGGTCGGTTTGATTTGTTGAAGATGTCTGCCAGGGATGTCTGTTCGAGACTGGTCTCCAGCATGGAAAAAGTATGATTCAGGTGTTGATCGAGTTGTCGGACTTCATTCGAAGTTTCCGAGTTCCACTGATACAATTCGCGCTGAGAGCCCGCTTTGATTGATTTGATCACATCGAGCAGGGAGATTTCCTGCGGAGTCGGAATCAAAGCATAGCCGCCATTCTGTCCCCGCTGCGAGCGAATCAGACCGGTTCGATTCAGTTCCAGCATGATTTTAGGGAGATAGGCATGGGGGACGTCTGCCGCATGGGACAGTTGATCTCGAGTCATGTAATCGGGAAAACGAAATGCCAGACAGGTCATGGCTCGCAGAGCATATGCTTCGGTTTGAGAAATCATGTTACTGACTCGTTGCTGGTTCATATTGAATACGGATCGAATTCGAACAGCCGCTACAGGTTGCGCAAGATTCACCGATTCAGAAAGTTATAGGGGCTGGAGATCCTGTCGGGCGGTGGACTGCTGGTAGATGAAGTGTCTGTTGAAGGCCATTGCGATAGAAGGCTCAGGCAGTAGTCACGTCGACTGTGGTCTTCCGCTTCCGTAAATATGTGAATCAGTTTCTTCAGGCAATTGGAACATTGAATTTGCTGAAGTTGATTTTGGCTGATTTCTCTGACTGTTTTCCATGCTTCATTGAGCTGCCCTGCCTGCATCAGCACGTTACTTAACGCGATTCGATAGTGTCGATTATCCGGATCAAGTGAGACGGCTTTGCGAAGTATGCCTGCGATCTGCTGATACGGGTACCTCAGTTTCTCCATGAAGTAAGCCATGCTCAACAGGGAGTCCCCAGATTCCGGATTCTGTTCGACAGCTTTTCGACTGGCAGATAAAGCCAGATAGGTAAGATTCGGGAATCGACTGAGAAAAGCCGCGATGGCTGGTAGCAGGCGGTCCGGGATATCGTTGCGTTCCAGTAGAATTGCGAACACAGAACTTCCCAGAGCCGTTTTGTCAGTCTCCAGGTAGTTTTTTGCCAGGACGTACTGCCCCGAGGCAGAAAGCGGAATCAGGGTGGTAGCAGTTTCAAGCGAGTGGATGGAAGCATGCTGCCAGCTCAGAGAATCTTCAATCAATCCTTTGAGTTCCCATGCTTTACCGGAATCGGGCTGTGTCTCCAAGAGTTTTGCGAGCCATTCGAGAGCCTGAAATTGCAGCCCTTGTCGAAACAGACCAATTGCTTTCTGCAGTATATTTTGAGGATCCATCTCGCACTCTCCGGAAAAGAGACAGGTTCGTATATAAAGAAGAGAGACAAGAGCTCCCGGAAATGGGGCGTATCCAGAGCAGAGCTCTTGTCTCTTCATACAGTAGACGATTGCTAATTCAGTTTGACCTGCTCAATCGTTTTGAGGTGTCCTTTACGGGAAGCACCGCCGATGGCGAGCAGACCACCATTGCCATCCGGCAGGAGACGATGGAAAAAACGTGGTGTGGCCAGGGTGCCTGCTTTTTTCCAGCTGTTGTTTTTCTGGTCCAACTGGTAGACGCCACCATCCATACCACTGAAATACAGTTTGCCGTCAATACTCCAGGCGGTGGTGCCGAAGCCATTCATGGTGCTGCCTGGCAGCTCTGGTCCCTTGGTCCATTTTCCGGTTTCAGGAGAAAAGACATCGACTTCATGGCTGATGTCTCCGTCAGCGTCGATGCCACCCATTGCATAAATTTGACCCTGGTGTGCAGCGGCGGAGAGTGCTCTGCGCTGGAAGGGTTGTTTAATGGTTTTCCACTGTGGTTTCTCCTGAGAGGCGTCGAGGACCAGCATGTCTTCCTGCCAGATCGATTCGTCCTCTTTTCGCATGGTCCAGCCACCGACGACGTATAAATTATCGCCGAGAAAGACGGAGTCGTGAGAAGAGCGACCGGTGGGCATGGCTGTGACAGCTTCCCAGGCTTTCTTATCAGGAGAAAACCGTTCGACAGTCGGTAGAGATTCCATCAGGGAGTCTTCGTCTTTCTTATTGTAAGCGGAGAGTCCGCCGACGCGGTAGACGCTTTCTCCGTGCGGAGCCATTGCTAAACCCTGCAGTGGGGTTTTGATGGGCAATGATTCCCATTTGGAAGGCTGTTTGAGGTTCAGACGCTGAAAATTCTTCGAGAGGTTATCAGCACTGTGAGCGTGAGCACGACCGATGTGACCACTATAAACATAGAGATAATCTCCACTGACGGCAGCACCGAAGCTGGAAATTCCTTCGGGCAGCTGAGGGTATTTGCTGTCAGTAGCTGCTTCAGAAGTGGCAGCTGTTTTATTGTTTTCAGCAACAGCGACAAAGGGCAGAGTCAAAGTGGAGTAATGACGCACGCTGTCATACTTATCCCCTTTATGTTCGCCTTTTTTCTCCTGGACGAATTTTGCCCGAATTGAGTAAACACCTTCTACCAGTTTGAACTGGTGCTGACCTTTGGCGTTGGTGGCAGCGGTGACTGAGGCATCACTGGTTTTAGGACCGATGATTTTGAGTTCGACATCTGCCTGTGCTTTGCCCTGCCAGTTGACCTGCAGAGTGACTTCGTCCCCTTTGAGGGTAGGGACAATATCCAGAGGCAGCTGTTCTGTGCAGGAGATTTTACTCCAGACACGCTGGCTTTTCTGGGGATAGGTTTTTGCATAATACTGGAGCAGGAACTGGCTCTCTCCACGGGTGATGACGCCATAGGTGTGGCTCAGACCGTAAGCGGCGCGACCTGCTCCCTGGGGTTCCGGTGTGATGAACAATGAGTCATCACCGGCTGTAAGCGAGTACGTTTCCAGCTTGCCTTTGGCATTTTTCTCCCAGATTTTAATACCGGTCAGTGGCTTGAGCAGATCCGGATCATCGGGTTCTGCTGCTTCCCCAAAATAGAGTTGAACCTTGGCGGCATTATTTTTTCCTTCTGCTTGAGGCAGGAGCCAGAGGAAATGCGCGAACGCCTGGTTGGTAATTGAAGCAGCCAGCAGGCAGACGACAGCTGCGGTCCATTGAAACGTCTTCATGAGGTTACTCTTCTTAAACGGGTGAAAGTAGTAGTGGGAACTTTATCTGGATTGAGCCTGAGACAATGCTTCAGGCGAAGCTAAACGATGGTTGGAGAGTGTGATCGAGCCGACATTTCGTTCAAAATTCTCACCGGTTTCGATAGTCAGCATATTGGATGGCAGATCGAAGTTTCCAATGCGGGTGAATGCAAACGTATTGCTGCGATTTCCAGTAATGGCCCCTGACTTGGGATCTCTGTAGATCACTGAAGTATCACGCGGCAGTACCTCGTTTTCTTTCGTACGCCAGACGTCCAGCGTGGAAATTGTGAACCAGGATTTGTCCGAACGACGATGGACTTCAGTCATGACATCACCCTGTAGTCGAAACGATACGCTTTTGCCATCAATGTTGACCAGTCGGCCCAGGGGGTGATTTACTTCATCATCGGCGAACGTGGCGGGGATCGGCTCCTGCTTGCGATATTTACGATGCCCGATTACCGAGTTCAATTTGGGCAGGCTCCACTCAGAAAGCGAATTGTCTTCCAGGGAGAGATTCACTTTGAAATCTTTGTCAGCCGTCAGTTTGCCTGTGGTACTCTTTCCATTGTATTGGACACGGACATCGGCCGTGAAACCAGGGAAATCACGCCAGGTTGCGCGGGCTTCCCTGACTTTCTGATACAATTGAGTGGCAGCCTCTTTATTGGGATTGGAAACCAGCTTGGGTTGGTCCCGGGCAGGCGACCACTGAATCGTTGCGGAAAGTGAGAGCAGGACGATTAAGCCGGCCAGCCCCCATTGTTTCAGTTCACGTTTTATGTTTTCACGGAGTAGCATTTGATTCTCCACAGGAGTTTTTTGAACAGGGTTTCTGGGGTTTTATCAGCCAGTGCAATTCATACGATTCTGATATCAATTGGTATCAGCAGGCTGGCCATTCATTTGATCGCGCTTGATTCAGTTACTCTTTTTAGCAGGGGTTGAAGTGAGTTCGAAAACTAAATCATTTTTTCCCTCGGCTGTGATGGATTTCGTAAGCGTGCTGCGTCGATTGTATTGCGGAGGAACTTTCAAGACTTTGATTCGCTTGATTCCCGCTGCTTTCATTTTTTCGATTGCCTGTTCATCATCGGGTGCAAAACCGCCATCATCCGTCGAGATGATCTCAATGCGGTTGGTGCCCACGACAGGTCCAAAATCTTCACCAATCGAGAATATTCCATGGTGGATGGTAACGGATGCCTGGGGGCCTTTGTTGTCATCTGTGGGAATAAATCTGATTACTCCCTCGGGAAGGGGATCGCCATCTAGTTTGACGATCCCGCGAACGGCGGCCCGGGAAAACTCCTGATTTGAAGCACCACAACCGGAAAAGAGGAGGGACAAACAGAGTAGAAGAGTCAGTGTTTTAAAAGTCACCGATCACCTCCCCACCGTTGCGGGTTGCCAGTGCATCCAGCAGCGTAGCATCGATATTTTCAGAGATGAAACGCACGGAACCATCAACCAAAACAAATTGCACGCCACCGACATGGTCACTGCGAAATGATTTTCTCCAGTTGCTGTCAAAAACGGAATCATCGGCTACATCGTGTGGGTTGAAATCTGCAGCGGTGAAACAGACAGTCGAGCCGGGATAAGGGTTAGCCCAGTAAGTGTATCCATATCGTGACTGACCATTACAGCTAGAACTGGAACTGGTAAATTTATAATCGGGCAGGTTATAAGCGGTTTCCCCAATTAGCAGTGTATTTGTGGTGCCATCAGTAATGTCTCTAAACCGGATTTTTCCAGCGGTACTTCCAGTATAGACAATCGCACCATTCTGCTCAGGAACCGGATCCCCATAGTGGGACCAGTAAATATTGTAGTCTTCCGTACCTCCACAAACGGCATAATGTCCGGGAGCTCGGCCATTATCATCCGAACAACTGGGCACAGCACGTCTCATGGGAGAGGTGGGGCACAGGTAGAACGGCAGCATCTGTGAAGTGACCTCTACATTGTAGGGGTCTGAATTATTTAAACTAAAATTATAGAGGTTGTAGGCATTTGACTGATCTATGAAGGGGAGGATTGAAACAAAGAGGCTGCCTCCACTTGTAATTGAATCCTCATTGCCACAGTTGGCATTAGGCAGACAGGTGTAAACGTCGGCGTAATTGTGGACAGCCAGGCCAATTTGCTTGAGATTGTTTTTACATTGAGTCCGGCGGGCTGCTTCGCGTGCCTGTTGAACAGCGGGGAGCAGTAAAGCGATCAGAATAGCGATGATTGCAATGACGACGAGTAGCTCAATCAGTGTGAAGGCGCGTTTCTTGCGATAGCGGGATAGCATGATTTCTCCTGAATTGTAGAAAATACCAGTGTGATGAATTTGAAAGATTGTGAGATCTTTCAATGCCCGTTTGATCTGGCTGGCTGGCTACAAATGGAGAAACGCCATCTTTGCTTGCTGGCTGATTGAAATTGAAACTCAATCTCAATAAGGGGATCGTATAAAGAGCTTCCCTGTCCTGCAAGTTTTTCTATCAGCATTTTGTGGAAAAACAGGAAATTCTCTGTCGCGAGTGGGGCTGAGAATGGGCTCTCACTATCTGAATGATTTCAATCAGAAAATAAAGTCAGTCGAAAATCATGAGATAATCGTCGTTGATAACTATGACGTAAAGCCTGTAAATGAATCAGGATAGGATGTGTCAATTTTCTGGTTGCGCGGCGATGCAATCCAGAAACTGCTGCCCGAAGTCATCACACTTTTTCTGTCCTACCCCCCAGGTCTCCAGGAATTGCGGTAGTGTCTGTGGTTTGTGACGCGCCAGTTCTCTGAGGGTCGCATCTCCAAAGACCATATATGGTTGAATCCCTTTTTCCCCTGCGATCTCCTTACGTAGTATGCGTAAACTTTCGAAGAGATCCTGGTCGACACCTTTCCAGTTCAAATGGGACAAATCGTTCTTTGAGCTACGATTTGTCTCGGATTTGCCGGTTTCCGTCGTTCGCATCAACTGGGGAGTGAGTTCCCCTTTCAGGAGTTGCCTGCCGGTTTTAGTAATGCGGAGTTGTT
Source organism: Gimesia sp. (assembly GCF_048262075.1). Classification (GTDB taxonomy): domain Bacteria; phylum Planctomycetota; class Planctomycetia; order Planctomycetales; family Planctomycetaceae; genus Gimesia. The sequence continues at coordinate 271,082 of NZ_JBLXFK010000002.1, read as the reverse complement.
GATACTCGGCTGTTTTGGTTAGATATCCCTGAGATACCAGTTGGTTGATCCAGTTTCGGATCGTCGCAAGACTTTCTGTTTTGAGCAGGCCGTATGTACTTAAATTATCGTGCCCGTTCGCCAGGACTTTTTTATCTTTTGAACCTTTCAGTACTGCAGCCGTGTAGGAAGATCCAAAGTTCTGATCCTGTCTGAAAATGGAGGACAGGATTTTCTGCCCGATGACCTGGGCATCTTCTACTTTCTGAAAATCACCGCGACAGAGATCGCAGCCTGTTTCGCAATCCTGTTCCAGATCCTGTCCGAAATGCTGCATCAGATAACGGTGTCGACAGTCAAATGCATGGCAGTAGTTCTGCATGGCCCGCAGCGACTGCAATGCGCTCGCCTTCGATTCATCGGGCTGATCATCCAGAATTCGCTTCCAGATCATCGCATCCTGTTCTGAATAGAGCAAAACGCACTCTGCTTCCAGACCATCCCGCCCTGCCCGTCCGCTCTCCTGCTGATAATTTTCCAGCGACTTGGGTAAGCCGGCGTGAATGACATAACGCACATTCGGTTTATCGATTCCCATGCCGAACGCGATCGTCGCGACAATGACGTCGACCCGGTCCTGAATAAAGTCTTCCTGATTCGCTGCCCGTTCTCCATCCGGCAATCCTGCATGGTAAGGACGTGTTTCATAACCGGAATCGTTAAGCGATTCGCTCAACGATTCAACATCGGCACGGGAAATACAGTAGATTACGCCGGGTTCTCCGGGATGTCGATCCAATACCGTACAGACCTGATTAAATCGATCGGCCCGTCGCGCGACGGAGTAAGTCAGGTTGGGACGATCGAAGGAACCGATTAGGATTTCAGGGGTTTTTAACCCCAGTTGTACGGCGATATCTGAGCGAACATCTTCCGTAGCAGTCGCTGTGTAAGCATGAATTCCACACTGGGGAAAGATGTTTTTCAATTCCGACAGTTCACGATAATGGGGGCGGAAATCGTGTCCCCACATACTGACGCAATGTGCTTCGTCAATGACAATATAAGACAGGTTGATCTCTGCCAGCAGGCAGAGCATGTTTTCGAGCATCAGTCGTTCCGGGGCGACATACAAGAGTTTGATCTTGCCGGCCCGGACATCGCGCAGGACCTGACGTGATTCTTCCTGATCCAGAGAACTGTTGAGGCAGGCTGCAGAAATACCACAGACACGGAGTGCATCGACCTGGTCTTTCATGAGTGAGATCAGGGGGCTGACTACGACGGCTGTCCCTTCCCTGCAGAGTGCAGGAGCCTGATAGCAGAGCGATTTACCTCCGCCTGTCGGCAGTACGACCAGCGAGTCCCGGTCATCCAGTACGGCTGTCATCGCTTCCTGCTGCAGGGGACGGAACTCCGCATAGCCCCAGTATTCGTGCAGCACATCCAGTAAAGCGTCATCCATTCCAGCGCGGGTCATCATTTATTCCGTTGTATCAGTATCGTCTGAGAAAAACATTCAGCAATGTCGATACCTATCGTAACGGGTCGCGTAGAAAAGCTAAAGGATGGATTTCTGGAGCTCAGTTAAGAGGCTTAAAATACTTCCGGAAGTGGGTCATAGCCATCTACCAGATAGTGCGGACGACCGGAGAGATCCTGAATGGGAGCAGTTTGATAATCGATTCCCAGATGGCGGTAGAGTGTGGCGAAAACTTCGCCGAAGTGAATCGGACGATCAGCGACCTGGGCTCCCAGTCGATCAGTACTCCCTATGACCTGACCGGTTTTGAAACCACCACCTGCCAAAAGTCCACCACCGACGGCGGGCCAGTGATCGCGTCCGCCATCTTTATTGATTTTGGGAGTCCGACCAAATTCGCCCCAGGCAACGACAGCGACGTCATCTGCCATCCCCCGTTCATGCAGATCTTCGATCAATGTTGCTAATCCCTGATCAAACTGTGGGAGATGTGTCTTTTTCAAACCGCCAAAATTGTTACTGTGAAAATCCCAGCGACCGAAATTGAGAGTCACAATTCTGGCACCAGCTTCCACCAGCCGTCGTGCCATCAGGAAATGCTCCAGGTTTCTGGGGGCACCATCGCCGTAGTTTTTCGGATCCCCTTTGCCATAACGCTCACGGATTGCAGGATCTTCCTGCGAGAGGTCGAGTGCATTGACCAGGCGATTGGATGTCAGAATATTGAACACCTGCTGATTCATGTCGTCCATGCCCTGCATGGAACCGCTGGCATCAGCTTCTCGTTTAAACTGGTCAAAGGAGGCCAGCAGTTGTTTACGGTCATTCAGTCGAGATTCGTCAATCCCATTCAGAACCATGTTTTTACGAGAGGGACCAGAAGGACGAAACGCGGAATTGCTGACTCCTAGAAATCCCGGCAGCCCCGGAGAGCCATAAGGGGGATGACCCGTATCAGGAGAAAGTCCGACGAAAGGAGGGACTGCGGGATTCGCAGGTCCCTGAAGTTTTGAAACGACCGAACCAATCGAAGGCCAGCCACCAGCCGGCTGATTTCGGGTCGTGCGACCGGTATAGCAGATAAAGGAGTCATGGGCACCGTTGGGAGAGCCATGCACGGAACGCAGGGGAATGATTTTATCGGCGATATTACCCAGGCGTGGCAGGTGTTCGCAGATCTGGAATCCGGGGACGCGGGTCTCGATTGGCCGGAACTCACCTCGGATTTCGGCAGGGGCATCCATCTTCAGGTCATACATATCCTGGTGCGAGGGGGCACCACACATGTAAATCATGATAACTGCTTTTTGACGTTTGCTGCTACCTGATTGTGACTCTGCCTGCAGCAGCTGAGGCAGGCTCATACCACCTAAACCCAGTGCGCCAATTTTCAGAATTTCCCGACGTGAAACACGATCACAGAGCTTCTTCTCTGGTCCCCAGATTGACAGCATCGGTATTCCTTTCTCAAGGACAGGCAGGAGTTTAGTGTAGATATTGTGGTGAGCGATTTTGGTGTGGATCAATGATCAGGATTCATTGATGTATTGGATTGTAGCACTTCCGATCAGTGATTTCCAAGCCCAAATACTGAAAGTGTTCCTCGAAGTGAGAAAAATAGTTCTTAGTAGAATCTTTATATTTTATCGACCGTTGTTGCGAAATCAGTACTGCGAAACTGAATATCACCGAAAAGAGCGGATTGCTGAAAGAGTTTATCCAGTCGTTAATATCGAATGATTACCGGCATTTCAGATCAAAAATAGGAAGTGAAAAATGTATCAAGCGATTAAAAATGTAGGATTCCTGCAGAGATTATTAAAAATAATTTGAAATTTTGATTCGGACTGCGAGAATATGAAACAGGGTAAAGTTTAAAGCCGTGTTGAAGTGTCAGGTCGAGGGAATCGTAAGCACTTTTTACAGAGAAATTCTGATCGTTGCAGTTCGGGAGATCCAAAGTGAATCCAGCCAAATCTGAATCGACACCCAGGCTTGCATCCTCAGGGAACCAGTCTGGAGACCAGCCGCCGGGCAGAGAAAGCCAGGACATGCTGCCTGGACTTTCTGTGAGTTCGCCCCCCCCTTCCCCTCACGGTAAATCGACAGCCTTGGATCGCTGGTTGATGCGAACTATGCTCAAGCAGGCCGGGAATCCTGAAATTGAAGTGGTATTGTGGGACGAGAGTGTGATCACTACATCACCAGTCCCTCCCACGGTCCGTGCCCATATTCACAATCGTAGTACGCTCTATAAATTGTTGATCGACCCCAGCCTGTATTTTGGAGATGGCTACACTCAGGGATTGATCGAGGTGGAAGGTGGTCTGGTTGCCTTCAATGAGGCGATTGATTGTTGCACACATGTTGTTGATACAAAACACTTTTATCGAGATCGGTTGCGTAGTAGCCTGGCTTGGTTAAAACGCAATACGATTGATGCCGCCCGAAGTAACATTCATCATCATTACGATATCGGCAATGATTTTTATCAGCTCTGGCTTGATGAACAACTGGCTTACACCTGTGCTTATTTTGCGGATCCGGAGATGTCTCTGGAAGAGGCTCAAATTGCAAAGATGGACCACGTTTGTCGCAAGGCGGGGCTGAAATCCGGTGATACGGTTGTGGAAGCGGGATGTGGCTGGGGAGCACTGGCGCTGCATATGGCCAGGAATTATGGTGTGAAAGTCAGAGCCTATAATATTTCACGAGAGCAGCTTGCTTATGCCCGCGATCGAGCTCAGAGGGAAGGCCTGTCGCAGCAGGTGGAATTTGTTGAAGATGACTGGCGCAATATTACCGGGACTTATGATGCCTTTGTTTCCGTCGGAATGCTGGAACATGTCGGCCTGAAAAATTATGAGCAACTTGGCGAAGTGATATCACGGTGTTTGAATCCGCAGGGGCGTGGGCTGATTCACTCCATCGGCTGTAATTCACCGCGCACTCTGGATAGCTGGACGACACATCGAATATTTCCTGGTGCTCATGTTCCCAGCTTGAGCGAAATGATGCAGATTTTTGAACCGCAGAAATTCTCCGTTCTGGATGTGGAAAATCTACGATTGCATTACGCTGTTACGCTGGAACACTGGCTGCAACGCTATGAGCAGCATCTGGATCAGGTGAGTGAGATGTTCGACGAGAAATTTATTCGCACCTGGCGTCTGTATCTGTCTGCTTCCGTTGCGGCATTCCGTTCCGGTTCATTACAGTTGTTTCAAGTCGTTTTTACGAATGGTGACAATAACGAGATCCCCTGGACACGAGCGAATTTGTATGCGGATGAACGAGAACAAGTCCAGGCAAAGTGAGCAAACGTAATGCAACCTGAAAGCTGTGATGTACTGATTGTGGGAGGTGGACCGGCAGGCTCTTCCTGCGCGTGGGGTCTGCGAGAGTCAGGTCTGGATGTTCTGATCCTCGATCAGGCGACCTTTCCGCGAGACAAAGTCTGTGCCGGCTGGATCACACCGGCAGTCGTTGACCTGCTGAGTCTGGATTTGGCAGACTATCAAAAGTCGCATGTCCTGCAACCCATCACCCGCTTTCGGACCGGGATCATCGGAGGGGCTGCAGTTCAAACGGAATATATGCAGACCGTCAGTTATGGGATTCGGCGTCGTGAGTTTGATGATTATCTTTTAAACCGTTGTGGGGCAAGAACGCGACTGGGAGAGAAATTTCATTCATTGGAACGAACGGAAACTGGCTGGCTGGTGAACGGAACTCTGCAGGCAAAGGTCATTGTGGGGGCTGGGGGACATTTTTGTCCTGTGGCCCGCTGGTTAAACCCTGAGAAACAATCCGAACATACGGTCGTGCTGGCACAAGAGACTGAGTTTCAACTGACTTCGGAACAGTTAAAAGTTTGTCGTGTGCAACCGGAACGGCCTGAATTGTATTTCAGTCCCGATTTAAGGGGTTATGCCTGGTGCTTTTTAAAAGGCGAATTTCTCAACGTGGGCATTGGTCGAGAGGGAGAAAAGCAGCTTTCTGCTGCACGGGACGAGTTCATTCAATTTCTGGATTTGGAAGGACGCGTCCCCCGAGAGATCCTGGGGAAATTCAAAGGGCACGCTTATCGACTGTATGGGCTGCAGAAACGCACGATTGTAGATGAGGGAGTCATATTGATTGGAGATGCTGCCGGTCTGGCCTCGCCGCAAAGCGGAGAAGGAATTCGGCCAGCCATTGAGTCCGGGCTGATGGCAGCTGATGTACTTCAGCATTGTCAGGGGCTGTATGAAAAAAATCAGTTACAGGATTATCAACAGAAACTGCTGGATCGGTTTGGTCCCTGGCCTGATAAACCTGCTGGCAGTATCATCCCCGCTCCTGTTCGTCAGTTCCTGGGCAGACATCTCATCTCCACACACTGGTTTACTCGTAATGTTTTGCTGGGACGCTGGTTTTTACAACAGCATCTGCCACCACTGGTACGCAGTTGATTCAGAATCCCTTCGGATTGCGGATTCAGCGAATCTTTATATTAACTGAGGCGAGACCATTCGAGCTCGATTCCCTGCTTCGTTAGTGATGACTGAAACTCCTGGAGCTTTTGTGGTGTATTGCGGATCTGACGTGGCGTCGTTTGACTGGTTATGGCGTGTGAGCAGAGGGCACCGGCTGCTTCGCCAATCGACCATTCCACCGGATGCAGTCGATAACAACCATTAGAGATATGAGTGGTGCCTATGTTTTTGCAGCCTGGGATCAGGTTTTCCACCCGTTCTGGTATCATGGCCCCCAGGGGGATCTGGAAAGGGACACTCCCCATATCAATATAATTATCACCGCCAGAACTGGGATGCAGATCCAAGTGATAGTAACCGATTCCCACGGTGTCGGAAAACGGTTTTGCCAGCAGTGGTTTGTGATCTTTCCCCAGAACTTTAAGTCGTTCTGAGTAAGTCAGGTCCTGTTCTTTGATTGTTGTTTCTGCACGGATACGACGCGATTCTCGGATGTAAGGATATTTAGCCAGACCGTCCTCTGTGCCGGTGATGTCATTTCGCAGTCGCAGTCCAGGCCAGCCTTGGCCTCCATCTGGACGAGGAGCTTCGGTTTGCAGCCAATATAACAAAGACAGGCTGAGTTGTTTGGCGGCTGTGAGATGCTTTTCTCTTTCTGCAGGAGAGACATCGGTGATATTGCCCAGCATGTAATCGTTTTGAGGCCAGTTGATGACGGTAATATCACTTTGATAGGACCCAGGTGTAAAATTATTACGATCAATCATCCGGCGGTACAGCCAGAGGTTCAGAGACCGGGTCTTCGGAGCAGGAGTTTCTTTTCCACAAGGAACAAACGCGAGTGCTTTTGGTTTTAAAGTTCGCGGAGAGGAATAAGCGAGTGAGAGTATCTTCCCTGACCAGGCGGGTGTCAAAGGTGGGGTATGAGCTTTCCAGAAGTCGTACATTGCCGGCCGCTCAATGATGTGATCTTCCCCTGCCAGGTGGTCGATAGCGAAGCAATGTGTGAACGACTGGATATTCTGAGGATTTGCTTTCTCTGGAGCATGTGGCTCACCGGTTTCTGTCTGGGATTCTGCACCGAGGACGTATTCTGTTTTTGTTAATGGCAGCAGGTCCCCTTCTTCGCTGGCGTCGATGAAGTACGCTCCATGGAGGGTGACGGGATGTCCTGTTCCCTGTGTCTGACACGTAACAGCAGTGATTCTATCACCAGACAGTTCGGCTGACAGCGGTTGTGTATTGAGTAAGAGGGTCAGTTGGCCGCTGCTGATGGCGGGAGCCAGCATGGATTGCAGTGCTGCAATCCCGACTTTCGGTTCATGGCAGATGCGTGAAACAGAACCATTGCCCGGATTCAGATTGGTCGTCTTTTGGGCCTTGCTGGTCAATGGATAATATTGTTTATAATAGTCACGAATCAGCGTTCGCAGTTTTGCATACGATTCGGTGCGGCCAAACGATTCAATCCACTTGTGTTCATCGGGGGGAACCGCCTGTTGAGAGATCTGTCCGCCGATCCAGTCTGTGGGCTCGGTGAGAATCACACGAGCGCCATTACGGCAGGCTGCCAGAGCAGCAGCACAGCCTCCCAGCCCGGCTCCGATGATGACAATATCTGCAGCTTGCTCACGTGGGTTCGCTGCGGAACAGGACCGTGATTCTAATGCATGGAGAAAGTCGAGGCTGAAGATTCCGGAGCCGTAGATACCACATTGCTGTAAAAAACGTCGTCGTTGCATATTCATGTTGTTCAAAGCGATCAAGAAAGAGATGGCGATCAGGTAAGCGTTACATGGGGGTAGCCTCAGTCATAGTACTGTTTCGTAATTATCTTAAGTATATCGTGGCTAATCTACCAGTGGAAAGTGATAAATGAAACGATGTGATTGTTTAAAACTGGAATTGATTGAAGTGCAACGGTCAGGAATTGTTATGAAAAATCTTCGATGTCTGTTCTACCTCCTGCTATTGGGAGTGCCTCGACTTATTCTGGCAGCAGAATATTTTCAGATTACGGTCATAGATTCCGAGTCGAAACGGGGGATACCGCTGGTTGAACTGGAGACGGTTAATCAGATCCTGTATGTCACTGACAGTAATGGTATCGCCGCGATCAATGAGCCCGGGTTGATGAATCAGGAAGTCTACTTTTTTATTCGCAGTCATGGGTATGAATATCCTGTGGATGGGTTTGGATTTAAGGGTAAAAAAATCAAAGTCACTCACGGAGGAAAAGTCACCTTGGAAATGAAGCGGGTCAATATCGCAGAGCGATTGTACCGTGTGACGGGAGGTGGGATTTATCGAGACAGTCTACTGACGGGGGCTGCTGTCCCGACTCTGCAGCCTGTGTTGAATGGTCGCGTGCTCGGTTCCGATAGCGTAGTGAATGCGCAGTACAAAAACCGGATGTACTGGTTCTGGGGAGATACGAATCAGCCTGGCTATCCTCTGGGGAATTTTTCCGTGCCAGGCGCTGTTTCTGAGCTGCCAGATCAGGGAGGGCTGCCGATTCAGGAGGGCGTCAATCTGAATTATTTTCTGGATCAGAATGGCTTTGCCAAAAAGACATGTGATATGCCGGGGCCGGGACCCACCTGGATTGATGGTCTGGTTACGTTACGCGATCACCAGGGAAACGAACGACTGTTCGCGAAATACGTCAAGATTAAGGACCTTCTGACCGTTTATGAACGGGGGCTGGTCGAATTTAATGATGAGCTCAAAGAATTTGAAAAGCGGCAGGTCTTTGATTTCGATGCCCCGCTCTACCCGGTCGGACATCCGGTAGAATATCAAATGGAAGGCCAGGACTTCATTTTGTTCGGACTGGCTGCCCCGTTGATTCGTGTTCCGGCGACATCTGGTGATCTGGCTGACTTGAAACAGTATGAAACCTATTCCTACATCAAGCCCGGGACAGAAGCCGCAAAGTGGATCGTAGACCGAGATAAAGAGGGGCAGTTACGCTACGAGTGGCGGAAGCAGATACCCCCTTTAACCAGTGAATTGGAGAAAAGACTGATCCAGCAGGGACAGCTAAAAAAGGATGAGCAATACTTTCAACTGCGTGATCTCGAAACGAAAAAACGGGTCGAAATCCAAAACAGTTCTGTGGCCTGGAATGAGTATCGCGGTAAGTGGACGATGATCGGGTTACAGAAATTCGGTACTTCTGTTCTGGGCGAAATCTGGTATTCCGAAGCGGCAAGTCCGTTGGGCCCGTGGAAATGGGGACGAAAGATTGTCACGCATGATCAATACAGTTTTTACAACCCAAAACAGCATCCCCTGTTTGCCCGGGAGAAAGGTCGGCTGATTTACTTCGAAGGAACATATACGACCCTGTTTTCAGGAAACGAGGTCAAGACACCCCGCTATGATTACAATCAGATCATGTATCAGCTTGATCTGTCCGATCCCCGTCTGGCGTCAGACTTATTTGAGAAATGAGTCCGCTGGAGAGCAATAAAAAAACACAGAGACGAAATCGGTGGAGCCGTCTCTGTGTTCTGATTGTTCTGAAGTTTGTGTTCAGGAATCTTTGTTTAAAAGTTTGTCCATCAGGAATTCATCGGAAGTCGCGTATTTTTTTGATTTTGAGACGCCGGGAATCAACAGGTGACACTCGGTTCCGGCTTTGTCCGCTTTCTCTTTCATTTTAACGCCATACACGGGGTGATGGATGCCATGACCTGCATTTTCAGAAGGCAGTTTCATGTTATTATTGTACCTCATTAACAATGGAGGATCATCGGCGGTCAGATGATTGTAAGGTGAGAATTCCTTGTACAGCGCCTCGTGCTGTTTGTAGTTTTCCATCACTTCATCCATGCTTTTTCCGCCGACCGATTTATAGATCATCGCATGTTTGAGCACATTAGGACCGAGCCAGGGTTCGATCACTTTGGGATCGATTGATGTCTGCCCCCCTGCAACGGCGGCAGCGATAACACGCGTGGATTCCCTCAGCACTGGATCTTTGGCTTTGGGGTCTGCCAGATCATCGTGCAGTAGGAGCCACATTGAAGTGCAGGCCCCGGCACTGCCGCCGGTTAAGGCGACGCGCTCTTTGTCAATGTTCCAATCATCAGCCTTAGAGCGAATAAACTGTATGGCGCGGGCGGCATCGTGAACGGGAGCGGGAAGAGGCGCTTCACCTGTTAAGCGATAGTTGATCGAAGCAAAGGAGATTCCCTTTTCAAGAAAAGGTTGGATGTTACGGATCTTGTCCTTATCGCCACCGATCCAGCCGCCACCATGAATGTAAACCAAAAGCGGGCGAGGACCGTCACCTTCTGCCTGCCAGAAATCGAGCTTGTTCATTTTAGACGGACCGTAAGACACGTCAGCCTGGGTGGGCGGAGGGTTCTTTGGTTTGTCGGCTGCAAATATCGCAGAAGAGGCAAATGAGACCGTAAGCAGTAAGGAAAACAGGAGTCGCAGCATGTCATCGTATCCTTTTCATATAGTGGAAAGATATAAAATGATTCGAATTTGTTTCTCATGAAACCAATCGAACTCTATTATATCGGAATCAAAGTCAATGTGTATGCTGACCGGATTAATTTGCGAACAGCATGGCTTCAATTAGACTGTGTCCTGTTTCATCAGTTTTAAAAAAGTACGCTGGAATGAGTTCACTCGATGAACGTGAGTTATTGAATCGGTATTTTGAAAAGAAGATCTCTCGACAGACAGGTGCGGGGATTAATTTTTCGAAAGCAGAACGCGTTTTTGGTGATTTGAAGATCGAGTCCATCAGTGATTTAATCGAACAATTCGATCAGCTCGATCCCCTGAGCCAGAGAGTTGCGGTACTCATTTTTGGAGAATTTGAAGTTTTGGACTCCCTACCGATTCTATTTCAGGGATTATTCTCAAAAGATACTTCATTACCGGGACTTTGTGGTCATTCATTGGGACTAATAGGAGGAGATAAGGTCCTCAAAAAGTTACTGCAGTTGCTTTCGAAACATTCTGAGATCAGGATTCACTATCATGTTTAATATGCACTCAAGTGGATTGATAAACTGAGTGTGGATGCTGCCAGATTACTTACGAAACAATTATGTGAGATAGCCCAGAACGGGTCCTCGGCTGAAATTGTAACGGACCGGGATCGAGAGGACGCGGATAGTGGTCGGGGTATGGCTGCGGAAGGCCTGAGTCATTCTCTGGATTACCTTGATCGACGCACTAAAGATTATCGGCGCGGCGTGAATGTCTTACTCAGTTTGCTCACTGACGATTCTGCAGGAGTGCGAGGCGATGCTGCTTATTCTCTAGGATATCTCAACGAAAAACGGGCGTTGGAGCAGTTGGAGTTTCTGGTTGAGAGTGATTTTGAAATCTGTCCCGGAATCGGTACCGTTTCCTCAATTGCCGCCGAATCAATCGAATGGATTCGTTATCATCGCAAACTTCAGGATGATGATGCTGACACTTTTTAATTGCGGTCCAGTTCGCGTTGGGAGTAGTTTCTTTTCTTGTTTTATCAGGTTATGATATGTCAGTAAGTTATTGTCCTGAAATAGAGCACCCATTAGACATGCTTCAGTGGAGTATCGAGAGATGAAACCTGTGAGTTACTGTGGAATCGTATGCATGCTTTTGTTGGTTTGTGTCCCCTGCTCTGACGCGGGGGAGAAATCAAAGAGCCCCGATTCGGAAAAAGCACAGCAACTCTGGAAGCAGATTGCACCTTACTTCAAACCCGCAGATGAATTCAAAGGTGATCTGGGCAATTATCAAAGCCCGTTGAAATTTTATGATGGTCGTCCCGTGAAGACAACGGAAGACTGGCAGGCACGCCGACAGGAAATTCTGAAGACCTGGCATCAGAAAATGGGCGTTTGGCCTCCGGTCAATGAACATCCCCAAGTGGAGTACTTGAAGCAGGAAGAACGGGAAGGGATTACTCAATACACGGTCCGTTTTGACATTGCTCCTGGCCACCCTAATACCGGCTATCTGTTAATTCCCCCAGGGGCTAAACCCGATCACAGCAAGCCCGCAGTGCTGGTTGTTTATTATGAACCGGAGACCGGCGTCGGTTTGAAAGGAGAGAATCGGGACTTCGCGTTACAACTCGCGAAACGGGGTTTTGTCACTTTTTCTGTCGGTCATGATTACTCATTGTATTATCCCAATCGGAAACAGGCGGAAATTCAGCCCCTGTCTGCGCTGGCTTATGGAGCCGCGAATGCCTTTCATGTGCTGGCAAATCGAAAAGAAGTCGATCCTGACCGGATTGGAATTGTCGGCCATTCGTATGGTGGTAAATGGGCAATGTTTGCTTCCTGTCTGTATGATAAATTTGCGTGTGCCGCCTGGTCAGACGGAGGTATTGTGTTTGATGAAACCCGCCCCAGTGTCAATTACTGGGAACCCTGGTACCTGGGATATGCAGGGCCTGATTTTCGTAAACGAGGTCTGCCGACAAAGGACAACCCCCGTACTGGCTTGTACAAGGAACTTATCAAAGAGGGACATGATCTGCATGAACTGCATGCATTGATGGCGCCTCGTCCGTTTCTGGTTTCCGGGGGAGCTGAAGATCGGCCAAAACAGTGGCGGGCCTTGAATCACACAATCGCCGTGAATCGCTTTCTGGGCTACGAAAACCGCGTGGCAATGACCAACCGCGAAAAACATGCTCCTAATCCACAGTCGAACGAGCAGATGTATCAGTTCTTTGAGTTCTGGCTCAAGCACAGTCCAATAAAATCGAACTAATTGGTTTGGTACATGCAGGCAAACATGAGCATTCGCACCTGGGCGGCTCTGGTGACGATTTCGGAAGGTGAAATTATCGGCAAATTCTAATATTCGCCATCGAACACTACAAACATCATTAAGCCCATTAACCTGACAGTGGTCAACGGGCTTTTTTTATGCGCCGGTATTCTGCTTCTGGACTAAATCTTAAGTCTGCCACATCAAATCCGCGGTAACAGCTTTGTTTTATTTGTTTAAAAAATAGTGCGTCTTTATTAGAGGCTCTTTCGAGAAATTATGGAAAAACAGGAGAAATAATTAAGATATTGACGCACATTTCCTGGCTGAGGGGGTCTTTACTAAAGGGCGGTTTTCTGAAGGGATTTAATTTATCTCGTAACCGTTGCTCCAGAATCGTGTTTGATATCTATACCGAGTTCAGATTTGCTTTTGCATCTGACAACTTTTATCATGCGGAATAGAATTAACCTTCCATCCCGACTCCTGAATCGTGCTTACCCTCACTCACGCCATTTTCTGATTCTTACCAGCCTTGTTGTCAGAGTTGTTCTGCGCGATGCATGCAACCTGACTTTAATACTTTTACGATGTGATTAACTTGGAGATTATTTAGATGATAGACTGTGCTCGGTCTCATCGGCGGGGTTTCACGCTGATAGAATTATTAGTCGTTATTGCAATTATCGCGATTTTAATCGCACTTTTGTTACCTGCCGTTCAACAGGCTCGCGAAGCAGCCCGGCGTTCGACGTGTAAAAACAATCTGAAACAGATTGGACTTGCTTTACACAATTACCATGAAACTCATTCCTGCTTTCCTCCCGGGGGAGTCGGCTGGACTTTTACTGCGTCCTCTTCGGACAATCCGCAGTTGAACAGCATGGGGCCGATGGTCATGATTCTGCCTTTCATGGATATGGCCAATATTTATAACCAGTTTGATTTCAGTCTGAGTTATGCGAACCCGACTAATGTTGGACTGGCAGCGAATATTATTCCGACTTACCTCTGTCCTTCCTACTCGGGTGAAACAGTTATCTCAGAACATGGTTACCGGGGCTGGAACTCCAGTACGAAGAAAGCCATCACAAATTATCTGGGAGTGGGCGGTTATGCATCGACTGGAGCCCAGGTGGGAATCAGAAACAGTACCAGTCTGCCAGCAAACCAACGCGGGATCTTCTGGCCAAACAGCAGCACCCGGATGCGGGATATTACTGATGGCTCTTCCAATACCTTCATTTTTGGAGAATTTCGCCCTTCAATTATGTCTGATGTAGGCTGGGGGTCTAACGGTTCCTGTCATGACAACCGCTGCAGCCCGTGGGTGCGCGGGATTACTTTGGAAGGCAGTGGTGCTGTCAAAGTCATGCGCTACGGTCCGAACCAGGTGTTTCCAAAGACTGCTTATGTGAATGACTGGACCGTCGTGCCTTTCAGCTCACAACATGTGGGTGGAGTTCACATGCTGAATGCCGACGGCGGTGTTGTATTTGTCAGTGAAAATATTGATATCAACAACTGGCGCTATCGTGGCAGTATGGCTGATGGCCAAGTGCTGGGAGAGTAATCATGCAGCGTTCAATATCACTAAAACTGATCCCCGTTTTGATACTTTATTTCTCCCTTACCAGTTGTAGTCAAGGTCCGACAGACACACCGCCCTTAGCCCCGGTGAAAGGCGTCGTGACACTGGATGGCAAGCCACTGACTACGGGTACCATCCAGTTCACTCCCGATAAAGATCGGGGAACTACCGGGAGAATGGCTCTGGGTGGGATAAAAGAAGATGGTACATTTGAGTTAATGACAATCAAAAAAGGCGATGGAGCTCAGGTGGGGCATCATCTGGTCTCAATTGAGTGTTATGAATCGTCTGCATTTGATCCGAATCAACCCGTCAACCAGACACCAAAGTCATTAATTCCCAATAGATATACCGACCCGAAAAAAAGTGAGCTGACAGCTCAGGTTCAAGCGGGTGAGGAGAATAACTTTACTTTCCAACTGACGAGCAAACCGTAGCCTTGTCGATGATCAGATTTATTAAAAAACGCCGCATCTCAGTTGCCTGGGAAAGCGGCGTTTTTTATTTCAAGATAGGGCAGTCTCAGTCAGACGATTGGTCATTTTAAATCGAATTCGAGATCCGAAGTTCCCCCCTGGGGGACCTCTGCTTTAAAAGGAGAAGTCCCAAAATTACTGAATTGATGAGGTAACTGATTGATAGCTCCGACGTCGGCTGGAAATTCACTTTCCGGGACTTTTGAACCGTCAGGCATCACAAAATGTTCAAACAGGACTTTGTAGTTTCCCTGCGGAACTCCGTCTCTTCCATCCTGGTATTTGATCATAAACTGCCCGGTATCATCGGTTGTGCCGCGACCGCCCTGACCCTTGGTTTGTCCTTCCGGGAAAAAAATAACAGTGATACCCGCCACTGGTTTTCCTTTCACTGTCACAGTACCCCATGTAGGGGACACTTCAAGTTCATCACGTTGTGCTTCTGCACTTCCACAACCTGCCAGCAATACCAGCAGGCTGAAGCAATATAATCGGTTAAACATTTTATTCGATCCAATGCGGCTGTGGTCTGTAACATCAACCCGTAAGTTTGCCGGAATTGGGTGATGTTACTGAGTGAACCTGGAATAAAGTTCGGCGTTTAGAATTCAGGGAGAACTTTACCATCTGCGATATAGGAGAGATAAACCCGGGTGGTGGCATCAATGTTTTCGCTAACAAATCGCACCGCACCATCTCCCAGAAGGACATGGCAACCTCCGGTGTGCAAGCTTCCTGAATATCCCCAAGAGGCAAGGTAGCCTACTGGTCCGGTTGAATACCAGGTATTAATATTTGCTCCGGCGAAATTTGTTCCGTTACCAACCCATTTGGCAAAACCCCAGGCGGTTCCTTCTCCGTTCGCGACATACCGTGTTGTCTCTACAACAGCGACAGTATTACTCAAGCCATCAGTAACGTCACGAAATTTTGCACAGCCATTGAAACCGAACATGGGTCGAGTCGTGATTCCCAACGCGCCCCAGTTATTACAGGTGGTATATTCGCTATTCGTGCTGAAGTCATAGTTCGTGAACACACCCAGTAAAGTCGAGTTACTTGGAGAGATGGAATAATGTGTACTGGAGGTCGTTGTATATACTTCGGGGGTGGAATCAGAAGGGCAATGAAATGCTTTAACAATGGTAGAGACAACCTCGTCATTTGGATTTCCCGCAGCACCGGGGGCGACAATCGTACCACCTGAGGGATTGTATGAACCGGTTGCGACGCTCGCGTTGAACTTATTGTATAAGTTGGTCTGTTCCAGGTAAGGTAAGAGAAGTAACCAGCCTCGGTGGTTGAGTGTGACTGTGCCGGAAGTACTGGCAGATCCCCCAGAGCAAGAACCGGAATGGGAGACTGAGTAAGGCAGTACCTTGTGTGTCCCATTGTAGTTGTGTAAGGCCAGCCCTAATTGTTTCATGTTGTTTTTACAGGTACTGCGACGGGCTGCTTCGCGGGCCTGTTGAACGGCGGGGAGCAGTAATGCGATCAGGATGGCGATAATCGCAATCACGACCAACAGCTCAATCAGCGTAAAGCCTTTTCTACGGTGATGGGGCACCAGCATGGGGAATCTCCTCCAGTAAATAGGGATTATGACATCGCGACTGCCCATACAGAAGAAATTGTTCAATCAACCGTCCCCGAACTGGAACGGCCTGTACAGGCCAGGTAAAGATAATTAATCTTATTTAGCAAGCGGTGTGCCAATTCCTTAATCAGAAGAGCTCAATTTGGCCGCGTTTTAGGTATTATCAGTTCAAAAAACAACTTTATGAATTTTCTTCAGTCGAGGCGGCTCTGTTTCCGAGTAAGTATCCTGCAGCATCAGCTAACCGTGATACGCATCAAACTGCTTTGTTTTTAAGCAGCTGCAAACAGGAATTTTCTGGCTTGTACAGGAGATTCAGTCAAACATCAGTAATTTTTATACTTCTCAACTTGCCTTTTACTTTACTGGAAGAGAGTTCCTTATGACTCAACCGCCTCTGCCTGCGATCAAAGATTTTAAACTGACAGGAATAATTCTGTGTGTCATTGGTGTCATCTCTCTGCTTACACCACTGATCGCTGGTATAACTGTGGTTTATATGATTGGTGCATTATTACTGTTGGGGGGGATTTTATATGTTTTGCAGGCGATGCAGATGGGAGATGTTGCAGGGAAAACTTTTCATGTGATCCTGGGCGCGCTGATCATGCTCGGCGGGCTCAGCCTGTTGTTTCATCCATTATATGGACTGGAATTACTGACATTGATGATGGCAATGTTTTTTGTTTTTGAGGGAGTCTGGAAAATCATCATGTCGCTGGGAATCCGTCCTGCTAATGGCTGGAGTCGAATTCTCTTCAGTGGCTTGGTCTCGTTACTCTTAGGAGGCCTGATCTGGAGTCAGTGGCCTGTCTCTGGAATGTGGGCAGTGGGAACTCTGGTGGGGGTCGATTTTCTGCTCACCGGTTTTTTCCTGATCAGCCTGGCAAATCAGTCGAGAGGAGGAGGCTCCGGTCCTTCAGAAACGATCGATGTGTAAAGCGAAATAGTTCGTCGATGTGGATGAATATCCCATTTCTTGGAAAACCTCGTTACGGCTTGGGTGGTAAAGCCGGAAGTTCTGGAATCACGGGGGGCACAACTGGTTTGAGCACTTTCACCTCCGACTTGGATTGATCCAGTGTCGGAACGTTTTTGCTTCCCAGTTGTGCTGTGCGGTCGGGAGACATCCGGTTGCGGTAGATCACCAGTCCATCGATGGCATGATACAGGGCTGAGTAATCGACGGGTTCATCTTTGTTATTGATAATATCATTCGCCAGCAAGGAGAGTGCTTTCCGCACCCAGTCTTCATTGAGGCGATCATCCGGAAGTGCCATCATCAGGAATTCCAGAGTATGCCCTGTCGTTTCCAGTCGTTCCTGAAAATTTTCGCTGGCACTTTTCTGGAAGAAGTAGTCGTAAGAAAAAGAGCCGTCCAGGTTCTGCATTGCCTTGGCTTCTTCAATGTGTTTCTGGATTTTCTGATCTGCTTCCAGCCAGTAACTTCGCAGGCGCTGTCCTGAATTCTGGTAGGTATTTCTGGCGTAGGCCAGAGCGAACAAGGCGTGTGTTCCACCACAGGCCGATTCGTTCGAGAGCGTGGCATTCTGCATGTAAACCAGATCATCCATATGCCATTCTTCTCCTTTTTTGTCCTCCCAGACGGCGTCAGGGCCCAGGTAATGCACCAGCGCCCAGAGTGACCAGGTGACTTCTTCGTTCTCCTGTATTTCTTTTTGCGCATTGGCGACGATGTCGGCTACTGTAATGGGGCCATCGGGAGTCTGGAACTGATGATCGAGTGGAACATCGGCCATGGCCAGAATTGCCAGTGATTGATTTTTATGTCCTTCAAATGCATTGGATTTGGTATAGGGGTGTGCGCGGCCGCCGAACTCGGTTTTCTGGAACCAGGGTTCATTGTCAAAGGTGGGACCAGAGGAAATCCACTCCAGCGCGTTGACAACTTTTCCATCCTTTTTGAGCTGATAGTCTTTCCGGAATGCCAGCATCCCATGATAAATTTCCCAGGGGGAATGCTCCTCTGATGCCAGATAATGCTGACGGGCAATCTCAATGGCCTGTTCCACTTTGGGGAGAAGTTCTTCGGGAGACTCCAGATTTTCGGTGCCTGTGATATCGGGAGCCGGACTGGTGGCTCTCTCGGAATTGCAACCGGCGAACATAATACTGCTGGAAAACAGAAGAACCAGTAGGGGGAGACGGACGATAAAGCTCATGGTTGTATGGATTCCAGGGATAATGCAATTTTATAGGGATGTAACACGGATAGACGCTGTTTTCCAAGGGGCCTTTAGTGCCAGCTATCTGTAGTGAATGTACCACGTAAAATTACAGAAGTAAATCATATATGTTGTGTAAAATCGCCATGTTACTAATTCAGAGAGATCTTCCTGGCTAATTGAATCTCTAGAGCGCATCACATTTAACCATAGCATCTGTCAATCTAATATACTGGCTCCAATTGGACCTGGAGACGCTACAGTAAAACTGGACACAGTCAAAATGAGAACGGGTGGGAATCGAGCTTATATCTCTGATCGAGCACTCTTAAATAAAAATCCATTCGAACTTTCCATAGCAGTAAAACTAAACGAAAAACGGCTGAGCCTTTTGAGAAAGACTCAGCCGTTTTTCGTTTGTCTTGATGTGTCTTCTTATGACACGAGTAGCGGTGGAGGGATTCGAACCCCCGACACGCGGATTATGATTCCGCTGCTCTAACCGACTGAGCTACACCGCCAGTTTGGGTTACCCCCCACGGTTTTGCCGCATGGGGCTATCCTACAGAAATTTGTGCTGCAGGAAAAGTCATCCTCAGTGCTAACTTGCTTAGGTATCTCACTTTATAGGTAAAATATCCGCTGAGAAGTCGAAAGCTTAACAAAATCCTGTTTGATCGCAAGTCAACCGCCGCTCTCATCCAAAAATGCCCCCGAATTTCGTTGATTGTGATGCATTTACAGGGGCGATATACTCATTTTCTGGTCTTAACCAATATCAGAAGTTCCTGGACCTGGAGCAGTGACATACGATGGGATATCAGAATCAGCTTCTACTGTTAGTGATCGTCTTGTCTTTTAATCTCCCCTGTTCTGGTGAAGAGAACCCCCAGAGTCCTCATCCACTCGATCCGGTGACGCGTTTACCCGTTTATGAGCGAGGGGAAGCTGGCTATCACTCATTCCGAATCCCTGCCTTACTTTCCACTCCCCAGGGGACACTGCTCGCCTTTGCAGAAGCCCGCAAGAATAATTTAAATGACAGTGGCGACATCGATCTGGTTCTCAAAAGGAGTCAGGATCGGGGAAAAACCTGGTCTGATTTATCAGTGATCTGGGATGATGGTGAAAATACCTGCGGTAACCCTTGCCCTGTAGTGGATCGGACAACGGGCCGCATCTGGTTGCCATTAACCTGGAATCACGGTGAAGACCATGCAAAACAGATCAAAGACCAGTCAGGCAGAGATACGCGTCGCGTTTATATGAGTTATTCCGATGATGACGGACTGACATGGAAGCGACCTTATGAAGTGACTGAATCGACAAAGAAACCGGAATGGACGTGGTATGCGACAGGCCCCGGGAATGGTATTCAGTTGACTCGGGGGAAATTGAAAGGGCGTCTGGTCATTCCCTGCGATCATAATGCGTCACTCGAGGGAAAGGTTGTACGTCGATCGCATGCCATTTTCTCAGACGATCATGGGAAGACCTGGGAGATGAGTGAGCCGATCGGGGAAAAAACCAATGAGTGTGCTGTCGTTGAACTGGTTGATGGTCGGTTATTGATGAATATGCGGAGCTATCACGGTAAAAATCGCCGCGCAATTGCCTATTCCAGTGATAGTGGTAATTCCTGGTCTGATGTGACCCTGGATCAAACTTTGATCGAACCCGTCTGTCAGGCCAGTCTGATTCGAGTCCGGTTTCCCACTGCGGATAAATCGGGGCTGATACTTTTCAGTAATCCAGCCAGCACAAAACGAAAGAAGATGGTGGTGCGACTGAGTGAGGACGACGGAAAAACCTGGACAGCATCACTGCTGGTGACACCAGATTCTGCGGCGTATTCCAGTCTCGCTGAAATGGGAGATGGGGAAATCGGCCTGCTCTATGAGCGGGATGGATATCGGACCATTGAATTTGTCTCCTTTAACCTTACTTCTGTTCAGACCGGTTCATAGGTGAAACGGATAACTCTTTTAATATTAGAAAACGGATTCTTATGGATACTTTACTTGATCGTTTTTTACGATATGTCAGAATTGATACCCAGTCAGATGAGACCAGTCCGACCTTTCCGAGTACAAAAAAACAACTGGTTCTGAGTCGGATGCTGTTTGAAGAGTGTGAGCAGATGGGACTGGAAGATGTCACCATCAACGAGTACGGGATTGTGATGGCCACGATTCCCTCCACGATTGAAGCAGATGTTCCTGCGATTGGCTGGGTGGCACATGTGGATACTTCGCCCGAGTTTTCAGGTACGGACGTCAAACCGATTGTGCATGAAAATTATAATGGCGAAGATCTGGTACTGCCTGGAGATCCTGCACGCGTTTTAAGGGTGAGCGAAGAACCTCGTCTGCAGCAGATGCAGGGTAAAACGGTGATTACCACTGATGGTACGACTCTTCTGGGGGCGGATGACAAATCGGGGGTAGCAGTCATGATGGCCGCAGCGGCGCAACTGGTGCAGGATCCGTCAATCGCTCACGGCCCGATTCGACTCTGTTTTACCTGCGATGAAGAAATCGGTCGCGGCATTGAAAAACTGGATCTGGCTACATTCGGAGTCTGTTGCGCATACACCCTGGACAGTGATGGTAGTGGCCGTATTGATTCCGAAACGTTTTCCGCAGATCAGGCTGTGATTGTTGTCAAAGGCATCAATACACATCCTTCTGTCGGGAAGGATGTGATGGTGAATGCCAATCGCATTTTGTGTGAGTTAATTGCTCGCTTGCCGACAGAAACGTTAAGCCCGGAAACCACTGAGGGACGCGAAGGGTTTATCCACCCCTACCATATAGAAGGCAGTGTTTCTGAGGCGTCAGCCCGACTGATTCTACGCGATTTTGAAACAGAAAAACTTGCGGAATATGCCGAACTGCTGGAATCTCTGGCAGAACCGCTCCGCCAGAAATACACTAAAGCAGAGATCACGATCAGCATACATAAACAGTATCGTAATATGCGTGATGGATTATCCAAAGAGCCCCGCGCTCTGGAAAAGGCAATCGCAGCAACTCGCGCCGCCGGTCTCGAGCCCAATCTGAATGTGATTCGGGGAGGAACTGATGGCAGTCTATTGACTGAAAAAGGATTACCCACCCCCAATCTTTCCAGTGGACAGCACAATCCTCATTCACCGCTGGAATGGACCACTGTGGAAGAAATGCAGCAGGCAGTGGATGTTCTCCTGCAGTTGGCTCGACTCTGGGGTGAAGAACGTTGAGTATCCAACTGACGAGTTGAATGAATCTGTGGCACTCTCCGCTTTTTTTCTGAAGTTGCTCATTCTGGTTCGGGTTGTCCGGGTTGCCGGGGTTGGCGAAAATAGGGAAGCGTTTCGGTTCCAGCTGCGCGTGTTGTACTAACGAGTTAAGACAACACCCCCTCCATGAGCAGTATTCTGCCTGATTCGGTTTTCAAATGGTCATTTAAAAATGAATCGATTATACAGGTCGTAGTGCATCTTCGTGAAAACGATTGTTTGACCATCGAAAAATTGTGGCTTATGTTAAACATATCGGCAAGATACTTGTTTAAATAATCGTTGTGCATTCTTTGTGCAGCGCGAACCGGCGACTTTTTACCTGTCTGCTTTTGATGAGCCCTGCTTGTGGCGGCCTTCAGCAACAGGATAAAACGTCGGTTATAGAGGGGGAACCATGTTTTCTACAACCAAGATGCGTCTTCTGAAGAGATTCCATTCGAGTCATTTGTGGGTTTATTTACTGGGATGTTTACTGGCAGCCAGCACGAATCATGTCGTTGCAGATCCCGGTGAACTTCCGATTGTCATTCCCGTTTCGCAAAGTCAGACAATTGCCAAGGGAGAAGAGTATGAGCGAAATCGACAATGGATCAAGGCAATTGAACATTATGAAGAGGCTCTGAAAGAGTGGCCTGAAAACGACAATATCAAATATGGTCTGCGTCGTGCCAAAATTCATTTTGGTATCGACCGCCGTTATATGGATGACAGCTTTTCTAAGGTGCTCCTGTCTCAGTCACGCCGGGAAGCTTTTATTCTCTTCGACGAAATATTATCCAAAATTCAATCGCACTTCGTCGATCCGCTCAGTACGACCTCCTTTGTGGCCCATGGTACGGAAAGTCTGTATCTGGCTTTAGCCAATGATCAGTTTATCAAGGCTCATCTCAAGGGAGTGCCACCCGAGAAGATTCGTATGGTCCGTCGAATTCTGAGAGAAAAATACTGGAATAAATCTGTCTCAAGTCATCACGGGGCACATCAGTTGATTATTGAAGTCTGCACTATGTCTTATCAGAATCTGGGGCTGCGTGATACTGCTGTGATTTCCGAATACATGTTCGGTGGCTGTAATGCCCTGGATGATTACAGCAGCTTTCTGACTCCGGAACGTCTGGGTGATCTGTACGATAACATTGAAGGCGAATTTGTCGGTATCGGTATTGAAATGAAAGCCGAGATCGGAGAAGGCATGCTGCTGATGAACGTACTCCCAGACAGCCCTGCCGAAGCGGCCGGGGTACTGTCGGGGGATCATATTGTAGGTATCGATCAGAAAGATTGCCGAAATATGACAACTGATCAGGCTGCGAATCTACTGCGGGGAAATTCCGGCAGCCAAGTAGTGTTGGAACTGGAAAGTCCCGGTAGTGAGCGGACCCGTACCGCACGGGTGACCCGTAAAGCAGTCCAGGTGAAAAGTTTTCCCGTCGTTAAAATGCTCGACAAGGAAAATGGAATTGCTTACATCAAAATGACCGGTTTTCAAAAAACATCTGCTGCAGAACTGGATGCTGCCCTGCATAAACTTCACGGCGAAGGTATGCGGTCACTGATCTGGGATGTACGTGGTAATCCGGGGGGGTTACTGTCTGCTGCAGTGGAAGTGCTGGATCGTTTCCTGGAAGAAGGAAAACTCGTTTCTACTAAAGGACGTGTTTCCGACCAGAACTGGAGTTACACAGCACATCGTCCAGGTACCTGGAAAATTCCGCTGGTATTACTGATCGATGAAAACAGTGCCAGTGCCAGCGAAATTGTGGCGGGAGCATTAACCGATCATCGTCGAGCGACAGTCGTAGGACGCAAATCCTATGGGAAATGGTCTGTTCAGAGTATTTTCCCGATCCGTGGTTCGACCGGTTTACGCCTGACAACTGCCAAATTCTATTCGCCTCAAGGTCATACATATGGTAAGATCGGAATCAAACCGACGATCACGGTTGAGAAAGATGAACTGCAGACAGCCATGTATGGTGCTTCGAGAGAACAGAAACTCGCTGCAGATTCTGATATCAAACGTGGTTTACTAATACTGCAAAGGCAATATGCTGTAACACCATGATGGATGAACGTGCCGCCTGGCTCACACAGGGAAAAGGAACAACCCCCGAATTACGGTGGTCATTCTCAACAGAAGCTCCTTTACTTGCGCTGGACCTGGCACGGGAAACCGGAGAAATACTGGCCGCCGATGTTTCGGGCGGCCTTTATTTATTGGATCGGCAGGGGCAGTTTCTGCATTTGAATCGTGGTATCAAGGATGTGCAACTGGTCCACTGGAGTGATCGTGGGAAATTAGGTGCTGCGATCTATTCAGACAATAATATCTGCTGCTTTGATCGTGATCTGAACGTCTTGTGGGCGATCTCTTTTTCGGTCGAATGTCTGGCTATCACGATGGATGCCTACGGAGACTATCTGGCGGTCAGCCTGGCCAGTGGCAAGACCATTCTGATTGACTCACAGAAAAAGAAAGTTGCCAGCTTTGAAACAATGCGTCCTTTGAGTTATCTCGAATTTCAGGTTACAGAACCCCGATTGATGGGGGCAGCAGAAAACGGGTTTCTCTGCTGCTATGACCTCGAGGGAAATTGTATCTGGACTGAAAAGCACTGGTCTAATTGTGGGGGGATTTCAATTTCGGGAGATGGCCAGCGACTCTATCTGGCAGGATTCAATTATGGAATCTTAATTTTTGATCACGATGGTGAATCAGCAGGTACTCTCATTTTTGAAGGTACTCCCAAAGTCCTCGCCTGTGATTTTTCAGGGAATCGTATCGTTGCCGCTACGATTGAGCAGGAATTGTATTGGTTAAATCAGGAAGGGAAGCTGATTTGGGGAGGAGTCATTCCTGATGAAGCAATTGAAGTTGCCTGCGATCCGTTTGGCCTCTGGTGTGTCTGTGGTTTGAAATCTGGACTCGTACAGTGTCTGGACTGGAGTGATTCGATTTAAACGGATCGCTGTATTCAAAGGCCATGCTGTTGTGATGTGCAGTCCTTTTTTTCTTATTGAGGAAGCTTGAAAACAATGAGGGTCTATTTTGACTCTCCCCTGTCAACAGCTTATGATATATGTTCTTCTGTCATTCGGGTTTAGGTGGTTCCAAATCAATTCTTAACAATTTCTGAAAGCGTTCGAACTCAAGTAAGGCGTTTTTTGAATCTGTCGATTCAGACAATTCTGGGGCAGGCGATGGCCAAGCGGAATGAAAATACTCCTGAGAAAAAAAAACGCCAGTCCGCGCGCGTACCCAAACTGGAAACACTGGGCAAATATAAAATCGAGAAAGAGATCGGTGCGGGCGGGATGGGAGCCGTCTTTCTGGCTCGCGATACCAGATTGAATCGTCTGGCTGCATTAAAAATTCTACCGCGTGATAAGGCTGAAAATCCCGTTCTGGTGAAACGGTTCAAAGCGGAAGGTCAGGCTGCTGCCCATCTCCGTCATGAGAATATTGTTTCGGTTTATGATGCCGGCGAAGAAGATGGATATCTCTACATCGCATTGGAGTATGTCGAGGGCACAGATCTTCATAATCTCATCAATAAGCGAAACCGAATCCCGGTTCGTCGGTCACTGGAAATCATCACACAGGTGACAGAGGCCCTGGCGCATGCATACCAACAGGGAATCGTGCATCGTGACATCAAGCCTGCCAATATTCTCATTCGTCTGGATGGCGTTGTTAAGTTGACTGATCTGGGACTGGCACGTTCCATTGATGACAATACTGAAACCAGCATTACACGGGCCGGGACGACTGTTGGGACCGTTGATTACATGGCTCCCGAGCAGGCTCGTGACAGTAAGGCTGCTGATATTCGCAGTGATATCTATTCGCTCGGGTGTACCTGGTACCACATGCTGACAGGCCGGGCTCCCTTCTCTGAGGGAAGTCTGACCAATAAACTCGCGGCCCATGCTACTTCCCCTCCCCCCGATCCCCGGGAGCTCAATGATCGAGTGCCGGAAGGGATTGTCGCCATCATTCATCGGATGATGGCCAAACCACAGGCAGATCGTTACCAGACCCCGTCTGAACTTCTGGAAGATTTAAAGAATTCAAATTTGAAACGCTCGAATGTCGGGAACGATGTGCTGGAAGCATTGGCAAACGATGAATCGGATGGAGAGCAACCCGCTTTTGAGTCCGATCAACTTCCCGCGGCAGACAGCAGTGATTTCCTGATTAATCAGTTCATGCCCGATTACAGTAATCCGGCTGATGATCATGAAGATGAAGATAGTGAGACGCAAAATCGACTCAGTACCAGTTTTGACCTGCAGCAACTGGCGGGAGAAGTCGATTTCGAATCAGATGTGACAGTACCAGGGCTCAAGCAACCAGCCAAACCAGCAAAAGGCAAAAAAAAAGGTGAACGCAGGCGATCTTCTGCGAAACGTCAGGAACCACAGGATGAAGGGGAAGGTTCTGTTATTTCTGACTCGGCAATGAAAACGCGCCAGGCTGCGCGTTCTCCGAAACAGGATTCATCCTCTACCTCAACACCAGGTAAAGGAACAAGGCCCGTAGCCCGGGAAAAGCAAACTCCGGAAAAACCGCGATCTCGGAAGGGACAGGGAAATTCTGCACGTCCACCGAAGAAGTCATTGAAAACAACAAATGTGCCCGCGTTAGATGAGCCGGCGGCAGGAGATCAGATTGCCGTTGATTACAAACAGATTGCCATGCTGGCGGGGGCAGTCCTGCTATTGATTCTCCTGATCTGGTGGGGGATCAATGCCCTGGGGATTTCAGGGGACGGACCGCAACAGGGGCCTGCCAGTAATCCTTTTGCCACTGCAGAACAGAATCAGCAGGGCAATTCGCAGAATGATGAAGATCAGCCCGAGAGTGCAGAAACTGGCGAACAACCGGTTGAGGATTCTTCTCAATCAGAGGTTGCTGTTACAGATGTGAAATCTGAAGTAGAGAAATCAAAACAAAAAAGAGAGATCAGCGAGTCCTGGAAAAACATGTCGGTTCGAGGGCAGGAAAAAAAACATCTGCCGGACTGGGGGGCAGCGTTTTCTGCACTCTCTGGACCGAATGCAGTCAAGCTGGATCCTCGCTTACCTGTTTTAAAAGTGGCGGAAGGGAAAAATGAGCCCGGAGTCTGGGACAGTTTAAATAAAGCTCTGGATGAAGTGACTTCCAGGGGGGCTGTAATCCGTCTCTATGGAACAGGGCCATTTTTGCTTAAGCCACATCGGTTAAAAGATATTTCTCAATTAATCATCATGGCGGATGCAGATCAGAGGCCGACGATTCTGATGCAGCCAAACAAGGAAAAAGAGAAACAGTCTGAAGTGAACCTGTTTTCGTTTTCCTCCGGCTTATTACGTTTTCAGGGAGTCGATCTGCTGTGTGATGCGTCCACGCTTTCAGGCTCTGGGGTTTGCAATATCCTGGAGTTAAATCAGAGTGATCTCACATTCCAGGACAGCTCTTTCACGCTGACCGGGACGACTGATCGAGCACTGCGTCTGGTTCACTCCACGGGAGGACCACGTACAACCACAACACGACCTGAAGGTGAGTCGCGCATTTTTCTGGAAAACTCCGTGATCATGGGGCAGAAGCTGGAAGCAGTTCGCGTGGATCAGATTTATGCGGATGTTCTGATCTCTAACTGTTTCCTCTCTTCCATAGGAGCACCCTGTCTGGAAATGGACAGTCTGGACCTGGCGCTGACCCCCGGTTTGCTTTTGCAGGAGCGTCAGGTTCCCCGCACCGCCAGGATATTTTCCAGTACCCTGCTCTCCGATCAGACGATCTTCGCATTAGCTGGTCCTCGGGAAAAGAAAAAACCGGTAAAGTCTGATCAAGAGGCACTTGCCAGCGGTCAAACTGATATTGTTGTAATCAATTCTGTGTTGATTGGGAGTCCGAAAAATAAACAGGCTGCAATGCTGACTCTCGATAACTGGCCTCAGGATAAGCTGAGAAGTCAGAGTGCAAGTCGATTTGATGAGATCCAGTTGCAATTGGAGAACTCTCTCTTGTGGGGCTGGCCTGCTTATCTTCGCTCTACAGAACAGGGAAATACACAAAATGTATTTCAAATCGATTCACATCGAACCTGGCAGCAGAGTTGGGGAACCCATGTTGCTGCTGACATGTTCCAGTCGGATCTGCCTGCAGAACTGGATGAGTTAATGACTCCCGCATTCATAAAACCTTTACTGGAATTTTCAAAACAGAAAAATGTATACGCCATTTCAGCAGATGGCGTCACCGCTGGATGTGATCCTGCGAGACTTAACTCCCTGACAGAGAGTCAACAAAGGCGGATTAAAGCCGTACTGGGGAAGCCTGACATTGAACGGGAAATGCAGGGGCTGTTTGCGAAAGCAAAAGCTGTGACGTTCGATATGACAAAAGGGAACCTTAGCGACTTCCTCAACAGCCCAGCGATTTCCGGACCCACACGAGTGAATCTCAGTGGCCAGGGAATCTGTTACATGTCACCAGTGGCTCTGGAGAATAAACAGATCCAGCTTGTTTTTCAGCACAAGGGGGCTGAGAGTCCACAGGTTGTTGAATTAAAATTGCTCCCCACAACTGTTAAAACTCGCTCGAAATCTGGGATTGAAGCGTTCTTCAGCTTAAAAAATTCAACCCTGGATATCTCAGGGGGAGCATTTCGGATATCGCCGGAACGAAAAGGTGTTGTGCCAAAGCATTTTGTGGTATGTCAGAATAGTCGCCTGGGACTGGATCAATGTGCTCTGGCTGCTCTGTTGGTGAACGATAACCGGTTTGAGTCTGCAGTTCATATTGAACCAGGTACCAAAGGCAAGTCGAATCAGATTCAGATTGAGAATTCATTCATAACTGTTTCAGGTACAATTATTCAATCCGAATCCAGTCAACTGGATCTGGAGGTCAGCAACAGTCTGTTTCTCAGCCAACAGGATATTTTTGCTTTCCCGCTTAAACCGGGCGATTCCCCCGGAATTCATGTCGCATTAAATCAAAGTACTTTTGCCCCTCGTGGTTCAGTTTTTGCTATCAAAGAAGAATCGGGAGGAAGTAGCTCCGAACAGTCTGCCATTCAGGTTATTGCGGAAGAGTCATTGTTCCTGCCTGCTCCGGCAAGCTCAGCGTCACGTTCTGATTTCTCAAAAACGGCATCACTGATCTCAGCTCGTCAATCTTCCTCGAGCCCTGAGGGAATCGAGTGGTGGGGAAATTCAAACGGGTATATGGTAGAGAGATTTAATGCGATCGATCGGGCAACCGGTAATTCTCCAGGGGCAGGAAATGATTTTTCAGCGGGTATGAAAAGTCTCTTTGGTACAGATGCGGAACAACATGAATTGTCGATGCGCGGAGGGATCATATTGCAGGATCAAAAACTGCCTCCCCTGGTCAAATTACAGCCCGTTCATTTTCAATTGCTACCCACATGCAAGGCGGCAACCTGGTCTGCATTGAAACAACCCCTGGGGGCTGATCCTGCTGTATTACAAAAGATCATCGAAGGCAAACAGGGGCAGGATAAATCGGGACGACTTAAGCGGGCATTCTGAGAACTGTCTGGATTATTGCTTGTCAATTTGCAGCAGGCGGGTGATCTTCATCCAGTCGCGGAACAGACAGCGTGAAACGTGAGCCTTTACCTGCTTCGCTTTCAATGCTGATCTCTCCCCCGTGCTCTCGGATAATTTTCTGGCTGACTGCCAGGCCAATTCCGGTCCCTCTGGCGCCCTTGGTTGATTCGAACAGATTGAATATTTTATTGATCTGATCCTGGGGAATTCCCGGACCGTTGTCCGAAACCATGATCAGGATCTGGTCAGCTTTGCGCAGGTAGGTAGTTTCGAGCAGGACCATGCCATTTTCAGAGCCTTCTACGGCATCAATCGCATTGATCACAATATTTAAAATCGCACGATGAATCCCTTCGTGATCATAAACGGATTCTGGTAGATCTTCATCCGGTTCGCATTTGAGCTGCACACCGCATTCCTCAGCACGCGCCTGCATCAATTCGAAAATGTCATTGACGGGGGTGTTGATCGAACCAGGTTCGAGAGCCGGTTTGCGCTCAGTGCTGAAAGTGAGCATATCCATCACCAGGTGATAGATTTTGTTTTGATTCTTCTCAACAATGTTCCAGCCTTTGCGAACCAGGTCCTCTTCGGATTTTTTGAGCCCCATGTCGATCAGATAGCTGCCGCCGCGTACTCCCTGTAGAATGTTTTTGATGTGATGACTCAGGGTGGCGATGGTCTGTCCCATCGCTGCAAAACGTTCTGCCTTCAACATGGCATTCTGGAAACGATAGTTTTCGATCGCCAGTGCAGACTGTCTTCCGATGGCCACCAGGAGTCGCAGGTGCTCCTCGCTGAATTTTTCGACGGCACCATTTTTTAACAGCATTTCGGGATGGGAAGTCGTCGTATCAACATAAATAACCCCCATCAGTTCATGCCGACCCTGCATCGGTACGCACATTGCCTCACGAATACCAGCTTGAAGAATACTGCGCCCCCCTTCAAACCTCTGGTCGCGTTGCGCATCGGAAGTGCGAACCCCCTGTTTTTTATTAAGGACATAATCCACGATACTATGCGACACAGGCATTCGCGGGCCTGTTTTTTTTTCTTCACGGCTACTGTAGATCTGGGGCAGAATTTCACCGGAATGCGGGTCGGTGATCAACATACAGCCTCGGTCTGCTCCCACTGTGTCGATGGTAAGATCAAGAATTCGTTTCAGCAGTTCTTCCTGAGAAATGGTCGGGCTGACGGATGCCTCGGCGACACGGTATAGAGCCTGCAGATCGTTTTGAATTTCGTGTTGCTGTATGACTCCTGAAACATCGGCTGTGTCAAGAACAACTGAATCAAACCGGTGGTTCACTTCATGGGTGATGCTGGACGGGTTCGAATCTTCATTGCTGATCAGGTCGATTTGTTCCGCCATATAACGGGAATCTTCATCCAGTGACTGGCTGGAGAAAAGCAGCAGGCTCCGACCAATCTGGATATGGTCGCCATTATTCAGTTTTGAAGACTTGACTTGAGTACCATTGACCATCGTCCCGTTCGAACTGTTCTGATCAGTAATGGAATAAGCGCCATTTTTAAAAGAAATCAGGGCATGCTGACGCGAGGCTTCGGTATCCAGAATGCGGATTTCATTACGGACTCCCCGCCCTACTCCAGCCGGTTCAGTGCCAAGTTTAAAGCGTGTCCCCAGATCAACGCCCTGGATGACCAGCAACGTCGCTTGGGTAACATCATTTTCTATTAACCGTTTCATGGTATTGTTTCCCAGTCAAAGACTGGATTCCCGCGGAGATGAGGGATTCTCTGTCTGCTAAAATCTGTTGTGCCCGCTGAAGCTGACTCTCTTTTATACTGATTACCGGACTGTTTTGCTTCTGAGTTCATACGAAAAACATGGGGTTTAACGTGAATTATGAATTCATGACGTGCTGGTGGGGAGCAACATCAGAAAGCGATCAGATGTCGTTTCCCGAACAACTGGTGATAGTCTGCTATTGAGACCACGCAATGGTGCACTTGAGGCGAGCAATACATCTGTGATGCTTAAACCCTGCATAGAATCATACCGCAGGCAGGAGTCCTGTTCAAATCCCATCTGCGGAATCAGGGGTGAACCGGCTTGAGAAATTCCCGGGCATCAGTCATTGACAGGAGATTGCTGCAGCAGACTTTCGATGGAGTCAATCAGTTCTGCGTACTGGAAAGGTTGCATCAGGAAACGGGTCGATTGACCAGCACTGGTGATTTTAGGCTTATTGACTGAACCTATGACAACTTTCGGGACCTCGTTCCAACCCGGTTGCGTTGTCGTGG
This sequence comes from Gimesia sp., assembly GCF_048262075.1. Taxonomy (GTDB): domain Bacteria; phylum Planctomycetota; class Planctomycetia; order Planctomycetales; family Planctomycetaceae; genus Gimesia. The sequence continues at coordinate 239,425 of NZ_JBLXFK010000002.1, read as the reverse complement.
ACTCGTTTAGTTCATCATCATGGACAACAACGATGCTGGGGATTTCACGGTTTGATTTCAGGTCGTTTGAATTACGCTGACGTACTCGATTAACACTGCATCCCCGGGGTTCTAGAATTGCCTTCAGGACCTCTTCTGTTTCATTTAAACCGTCAAAAACGACAACACGCTGTCCATTTACCACTGTTTGGGTTCCTTCCCATGTGCACTGTATCCTATGAAGATTTGCACGCAGCCAATTCTTCATTTCAGCAGACTGGAAAGATAGCTCGTTCTAATACTTATGTCAAAATCAGAAACTGGGGCTGCATTTCAGTTTTTTGAAATATGTAAACATTACAATGCGACGCTCAAGGCACGGTCGGTAGTTGGGATTTACCAGTTACCAGGGGCAGGGAAATTCTGATTGAAGATGGGTTCCTGATTAATGTAGTCATCGGCCCGTTTCAGGCTATCCAGTTGCAGTTGTCTTCGTTCGTTACTCAGATCTTCGTCTGTAATACGTTCTCTGATTTCAGCAAGTGGGGCAACATATTTTGGCTGCTTGACCTTCACATCGGTAGGGTAAAAGACACCAGGATCCTTGATCTTATCGCGGGATGAAGCATCCGCGAGCGAAGCATATGCGGTTTCAGGGTAGATTCGCTGATGGTAAGTGCTACTGAAACCAGCGGGTTGATGATAATCGGGGATGGTCCGGCAGCCAGCCTGTGTACAGGCTATAAGAGCCAGGACAGCAAAAAAGCAGTTGCGGTTCGACATCAAATCTTCTCCCGATATGAAAAGCGGCCTTCAAAATATGAAGGCCGCTTTTATTATATCGGTAGTTTAGCGGTAGGATGTCGAACCAAAATTCAGCAAAAACCGCTTTCGACTACTTAACCTTTTGCTGCCGCATAACGCTTGGCAACTTCATCCCAGTTGATGACGTTAAAAAACGCGGAGATGTAATCAGGTCGCTTGTTCTGGTAGTTTAGGTAGTATGCGTGTTCCCAAACGTCGAGACCCAGAATCGGTGTGCGGCCTTCAGACAGCGGAGTGTCCTGGTTGGGAGTGCTTTCTACAACCAACTTTCCACCATCGACAGACAGCCAGGCCCAGCCACTTCCAAATCGGGTGGCAGCTGCATTGGAAAACTGTTCTTTGAAGGCATCAAGGCTGCCGAAGGTTGAGTCGATGTCAGCAGCGAGTTCCCCACTGGGGGCACCGCCACCGCTGGGGGACATTACAGTCCAGAACAGGCTGTGGTTGGCATGTCCGCCGCCATTATTGCGGATGGCACCACGAATATCTTCAGGGACAGCGCTCAGGTCGCTCATCAGGTCTTCGATTGACTTGGCAGCCAGATCGCTATGCCCTTCCAGAGCAGCATTGGCTTTTGAAATATATGCCTGATGATGTTTGGTATGATGAATTTCCATCGTCTTCGCATCAATGTGTGGTTCCAGCGCGTCATAAGCATAGGGTAGATCGGGAAGCGAATAAGACATTCGAGAACTCCTTTTGTTTCCGTGTAAATAGTCTGAGATGTTGGTGACTTTACGTATATTGCCGGGTGTGTCGAACTCATTGAAATGAGGACAATCTAAGCCTGTGCAAATACATCCTCTTTGACCATTGTAGAAGATTAAACCATTCTCACAACCAACAGGCCATGAAGTTTTCATATAGTTATCAGCGGTCACGGGGCTTCCTTCGGGCAGAATAGTTGACCTTAGAGGGCTACGGTCTACAATAAAACCGTGCTGTCAAATTCGATAGAAAACTCCTGATTTTCAAGGATCTGCGATATGGACCGGAAGGCGCTGATTGCTTTACCCGTTTTCAATGAAGAACGCCATGTAGTCGAAGTACTGACCGAAGTGAAAAAGTACGCAGAAGCGATTCTGGTCGTGAATGACGGCTCATCGGATGGAACTGCTGAGATACTGAAGACTGTCCCTGGAATTACTATCATCACCCATCAGGAGAACCGGGGATATGGAGCCGCTTTGAAGAGTGCCTTCGATTACGCGGTGGAGCACCAGGACGAATATGATGTACTGGTGACGATTGACTGTGATGGCCAGCATGAACCCGGCTTGCTTCCCGATTTGGTTCAGCAGATGCGCGATCGATTTGAAAACGATCCCATTGATATCCTCTCCGGGAGTCGCTACCTGAAGTCCTTTAATGGTGACAGTATTCCCCCGGAAGATCGTCGTCAGATCAATGTTGCGGTGACCCGTCGAATTAACGAGCAGCTTGGTTTCGATATTACGGATGCTTTTTGTGGATTGAAAGCATATCGCATAGAGACCTTGTCGCTGTTTAACGTGACAGATCTGGGATACGCAATGCCCCTCCAACTCTGGGTACAGGCTGCAGCCCATACGATGAAGATTGTTGAATTCGCTGTTCCACTGGTTTACCTGGAAGAGGAACGCAGTTTTGGCGGATCACTGGATGATGCGATCAGGCGAAAAGCATACTACGATGAGATACTCGATCGTGAAATGCAGGCAGCAGGCATGACTTGTTGTGCGTCAGAGAATTGTAACGATCATACCGATTCTTATAGTGAGTAAAAGAGAAGACGCGGTTTGTGAGGTGGGGAGAAGAGCACATCAGCCATTTTCCACTTGAAATCAAATCAAAAGGACTCGACATTCAGCTAGAGACTAGTCAAAATAAATCATTCTCATCAGCCCTTACAGTATTACCGAATCTGATATGCATTAGACAGAAGGCTGAGAGATGCGACACAAAAAAGAATTTCGAGAGAGCGTCTCCCTCCTTGAACGATCTGGTCGTGTGCCAGACGCGATATGAACTTGATCAAATTCAGCACTCCATTAAAGCATTGAAATGTCTTCAGTGACTCCATTTCCCTGTCAGAATTCTGATTCCCGATTTGATTCCGGTACGAAGTCAGTCCCGGAGCCTGAATGGGTGAGACAGGATCTGCGGGTGCCAAGATATGATGATGTTGTGTTTGCCCGCCCTGATCTGTCACAGGTCATCGATGACGCACAAGCAAACAGGCGAATGTTTGATAGCTGCTCTCGAGATCGCAGTGGAAAGATCATTTCCAGCCTCAGGACCTGGGCACGACGGGCCGTTCTGGAAGAAGCAGCCCGTTATACCGCCGAGCTGACTGGATCTCCGATTGACCTGCCCGCTGATCTTGATGAGCAATTACTGTTTATTACAGGACACCAGCCGGCGCTGTATCATCCCGGTGTCTGGATCAAAAATCTGTTGATCGGAAAAGCGGCACAACAGATGGCAGGTTTAAGTTTGAATCTGATCGTTGATAACGACCTGGTCAGTTCAACTGCTATCAAAGTACCTCAAGGAACCCGGTCCAACCCCTATTTCTCTGAAGTTTCCTTTGACCAATCAATCAAGAAAAAACCGTGGGAAGAGACAACAATTCAAAATGAAGAATTGTTTCGTACCTTTGCAGATCGAGTCGATGAGACATTGCAGGTCTGGCCTGAGCTTCCTGCCCCCCTGCTCCGGAATATCTGGCCGACAGCAGTAGCTCATATGCAGAAATCTGACCGGCTTGCGGATTGTCTGGCAGCAGCTCGACATATGCAGGAGCAGAGTTGGGGAATTGAAAATCTGGAGCTTCCCATTAGTCGCATGTGTCAGACCGGGCCGTTTTTATGGTTTGCCTGTTATCTCTTTAAAAATGCCCGGTCTTTTCGGTCGACGCATAACGAAGTTCTTGATGAGTACCGAAAAATAAACCGCGTGCGGAGTAAAACACATCCCGTCCCGGAATTATCCGAATCAGATAGCTGGATTGAGTCTCCCTTCTGGATCTGGAGAACGGGAGAGACCCGTCGACATCAGTTATTCGTCAAACGTGACCAGGAGCAGGTTCAACTCTCAAATGGAACGGATATTATTGCCTCACTCCCCATGGGGGAAAACTGTGATTTGTCAGCAGCAATTGAAGTTCTCAAGCAACTGCCTGAGCAGGGGATTCGCCTGCGGACCCGCGCATTGACAACGACTCTTTTCGCCCGGCTGTTCCTGGGAGATTTGTTCGTGCATGGCATTGGTGGCGCGAAATATGATGAAATGACAGATCGGATTTTTACCCGTTTCTTTCATTTGACTCCGCCGCGCTACCTGACTTTGTCAGCCACCCGTTTCCTGCCGTTCAGCCAGCCTTTTGATGTCCAGCACTGCGATGAGACCTGTCTGCAGCGGATTTTGCGGGATCTGGATTTTAATTCCGATCGGCATTTGACCACGGAACAACTGCAAGAGGCCGCGCCGTTAGTTGAGCGAAAGCAGGCTTTGATTCACGCTCAGCAGGCAGCTGAAAAACACGATGACTCAGTGGCGCAGACCGAACGCCGTCGACTGAACCGTCTGCGATTTCGCGAACTTCGGGAAGTTGATACAGCACTGTCTGGGCTGACCCTGCCTCTGCGTGAAAAAATTAATGGTGATCTGGAACTGGTTCATCAACAGATGCAGGCCAACGCGGTGATTCAAAGCCGCGAGATTTCGTTCGTGCTCTACCCGGAGCAGACACTCCGGCAACTGTTCGATAAGCTGGATTTCTCTTAAATCAGCCCTGTTTCTCCGGGTAGCTGACCTCTTTATCTTTCGACGCGAATGATTCGTTCGAACAGAAACTGATGTCGGGAGTTAAACAGACGTCGATATCCCAGCTGTACTGAGATGACGGTACCTAAAGCGGTACCCGATGCGATCAGAAACATGATCACTATCTGATACTTCACTGATTCCAGCGGGCTGGCTCCTGCGAGGATCTGCCCAGTCATCAGGCCAGGCAATGAGACCAGCCCGACGACCATCATCGAATTGATAATGGGGGTCATCCCCGATCTGACTGCATTCTGCAATGCTTCTCTCGCAGCCTCGTTTCGAGTGGCACCCAATGAGAGTCTCAATTCGACTTCAGCTTTACGCATCACAAGTTCTTCACTCAACCGATCCAGACCCAGTGATATTCCATTTAAAGTGTTCCCCAGGATCATTCCCAGGAGGGGGATCAGGTACTGTGCCGGATTTTCTGACCAGCTGTGAGGAGGGATGATGACCGTTAAGGCAAAACCACTCACCAGCCAGGAGCTGACAAAAACAGCGATAATACTGTTAAGCCAGATACCGGGGAAACGTCTTTGCGAACGTTGAACTGCGGTCACGCTGGCAATGAGCGTCATGCTGAACATCAGCAAAAGAATGACGGGCCACCACGACAGTTCAAAAATCCATTCCAGGATCATACCAATGAGCAGCAGTTGAATTACGGTGCGGATCGAAGCCAGCAATAGTCGTTTTTCCAGATCCAAACTCAACCAGAAAGAGATGAATCCATTGACCAACACCAGCAGTGTAGCCAGAAAGATATTGAGAGGGGTCAAGTCATACATCTGCGCTTCCTGATCAGAATGCTTTGGGATGGACAGGACAACACAGTCCCTGGTTAGCCGGAATTCGTTTGGAACCGGTTTCATCTTTTAAAGCGGAAACCTTAACATAATCTGCATTTACCATCAATTTGAGTGAACAATGAATTCTCAAGACCTTAACTTTGTATTCATCACCAGCGAATAAAAGCTTGGTAAGATCCGCCTCAACAATGAAAGAAGATCAAAACAGAAAACACCACAGTCAGAGCTGTGACAGCCAGGAAGCGAACCGCCAATATCGCGGAGTAATGTCATTAAGGAGGATGATATGATCGTGTCCCAGAATCAGCCCGCTGCAACAGTATCTCGAAAGATTCGAACGATTTTTGTCAGCGATGTGCATCTGGGATGTATGCATTCGAGAGCAGATGAGTTTCTGGAATTTCTGAATTCCCACCACCCTGAGTCTCTCTATCTGGTAGGCGATCTGATTGATGGCTGGAAATTGCGCAAGAAATGGCGCTGGCCACAAATCTACAATGAAATCTTTGACCGGGTGGAAGAGCTCAGTCGCAAAGGGACCGAGGTTTTCTATACGCCTGGAAATCACGATAATTTTTTACGTGATTTCGGCAAGCGATTTGGTTTCGTATCACTCTCTGATGAATTCGTGCATCAGACTGCAGATGGAAGGCGTTTCCTGATTACGCACGGCGACCAGTTCGATAAATTTGAAACGGGAGCCCAATGGTTATCCGTGCTGGCATCTTTTGCCTATGACGTCTTATTGACCGCGAACACCTTATTCAATCGGCTCATGAATCGTCAGGGACAGACTAAGTTTGCCCTTTCTTCGGCTGTTAAATCTCAGGTGAAGCACCTGATGCGGTTTATCAGCGATTATGAAAGAAAGCTGGCTGATCACGCTCGGTTGAAACGGTGCGAGGGAATCATCTGTGGTCATATTCATGCCCCCAACATTCTCGATATTGACGGTGTTAACTACTGCAATACAGGTGACTGGGTGGAACATTGCAGCGCCTTGATCGAGTACAGTGACGGCGAACTGGAAATCGTGTTTTTTGATCAGGAGATTGAACCTGTCCAGAAACCTGTTCCTCAAGTCCGTCCCGAAAGAATCAGGCAAGACGCTTTTGTGGAAGCTGAGGTGCCTGGCCTCATCAGTCGTTTCTGGAAAAAATGTCATCCTCTGAAACTGATCCGTCGCTGATCAGTTTTTTTATAATTTCACCGGAGCAAGTTTATGATTTCTGAACGAATCAGCAGCAAGAGCTTTCAAATCGTGCATCAGGGCAATCTGGTTTATAATACCTGCTGGGAAGATCCTCGTCTCGATCGCGCAGCCCTGAAGCTGGGGCCCAATGATGAAGTTCTGGTAATTACGTCTGCTGGCTGTAACGCGTTAGATTATTTATTGGACGAACCTCGACGGGTGCACGCCGTGGATGTGAATTCTAAGCAGAATGCACTTCTGGAATTGAAGCTGGCAGCGATTCGTAACCTTGATTATGAAGAGTTTTTTGATCTGTTTGGTCGTGGGTACTCGAACGACTGGCAGAAGTTATACTCACAGAATCTACGTGCGGACTTATCACTGACCGCACAAAAGTACTGGGACCGACATGGGAAGTTTTTTACCGGCGAGGGGAAACGGTCCAGTTTCTATTTTCGCGGTTCCTCCGGGTTGTTCGCCTGGTTTGTGAACTGCTACATCGACCGCGTCGCCAAAATTCGTGATGATATTAATTCGCTGCTGGCAGCTCGCGATGTCTCAGAACAAAGCTCGATTTATCAGTCCCGGAATCTGAACGAACTGCTCTGGACCAGGATGATCAAATGGTGGATGCGGCGGGATCTGACATTGTCCATGCTGGGAGTGCCCCGCCCGCAACGTACGCAGATCGATCAATGTTACGCAGGCGGAATTGTTCAGTTTGTCATTGATCGCATCGAAACTGTTTTTACCAGTCGTTCACTGCAGGATAACTATTTCTGGCGCGTTTATTTAACGGGAAGTTATGACCATGATTGCTGTCCCGAATATCTTAAGCCACATAATTTCGAACGACTCAAAGCGGGACTGATTGATCGATTGACCGTGAATACTAATACGGTGGAAGGGTTTCTGCAGCAGCACCCCGGGACAATATCCCGCTATATCCTGTTAGACCATATGGATTGGATGGCCGGTGCGCAACCTCAATTATTGCAAAGTGAGTGGCAGGCGATCCTCGATAAGGCGGCTCCAGACAGCAGGGTACTCTGGCGGAGTGCAGGTATGCAGGTCGAATTTGTTGATCCCATTTCAGTGCAGCATCAGGGACAACAACGGGAAGTCGGCGAGTTGCTGAAGTACCAGAATCAGCTTGCATCTGAACTGCATGGTCAGGACCGGGTGAATACTTATGGCAGTTTCTATATTGCAGATTTATTGGTCTGATTCGCTTGGACTCTAAGGAACCATCGTCATTTTTCAGGGAAATAACAATTGATGAGTTATTTGAGTGCGCGATTGAAAGATGTCAAAACTGTGTGGCAACTGCTGGCCTCCCGCATTGATGGACAGACTCACGCTGAGAGACTCAATTCATTTTACCAGGGGCAGGCAGCCGGATACGACCAGTTTCGTAAACGCCTGCTGCATGGACGCTGTGAGCTGTTTGAAAGTCTGCCTGTAACTGAAGGAGGAGTCTGGATCGATCTGGGGACTGGGACTGGCGAAAATGCAGAATTATGGGGGCAGCGAATTCATCAGTTTCAAAGTGCCTATCTCGTTGACCTCTGCCAGCCTTTGCTGGATGTCTGTGCGCAACGCATTTCTGATCGGGGCTGGTCGAATGTGACAGCGGTCTGTCATGATGCGACGACCTTTACTCCTCCGGAATCGCATGTAGATCTAGTGACCTTTTCCTATTCACTAACCATGATTCCAGACTGGTTTCAGGCTGTGAACCATGCCTGGGATCTTCTACGACCAGGCGGTATGCTGGGGATTGTCGATTTCTACGTCGCCAGAAAATTTCCTCAGGCCAACCTGCAGTTCCATGGCTGGTTTCAACGAAATTTCTGGCCGGTCTGGTTCGCAGGAGACAATGTGTTTCTGAATTCCGATCACCTGCCCTATCTGCTGGATCGCTTTGATTCGATTTCTCTCAAGGAATCTCAGGGAAGCCTGCCTTTTCTTCCGCTGATAAAAGTCCCATTTTATTCGTTGATTGCGAAAAAACCGCTCTAAGCAACTCATGCTCTGGTTGTGTCTTTTGTAAATTCAATTCTGCTATTCGCTCCCGCTACTGACTTCTGGTCCTCTGCCCTAATCTGTTATGATTAATTGATCCGGATATCGTAGTTGAGTCAGTGTGTTATCGGAGAGAAGCAGGATGTTGATCGAGGCACTTCAGAATAAATCGTTATATAAGCACCCCGTGGAATCGTTCCGGGTACTGGAAACCCATATTTCCTGGGTGCTGCTGACTGGTCCTTATGCATATAAACTGAAAAAACCGGTTAACCTGGGCTTTGTTGATTTCTCGACATTGGAACTGCGTGAAAAATACTGTTACGAAGAACTTCGGCTAAATCGAAGGCTGGCACCTGAACTCTACCTTGAAGTGATCCCGGTGACTGGTTCAGAAGAGATGCCTGAACTCAATGGGAATGGAGAGGTTATCGATTTCGCAGTTCAGATGGTGCAGTTTCCACAAGACTGCCTGTTGAGTGATGCAATCAGGAAGCATGAATTAACGGCGGAGCATATCAATCAACTGGCGGAAGAGGTTGCTGAATTCCATGCCAATGTAGCCATTGCCGGTGCTGACCTGGAGTGGGGGGCGCCTGAAAAAGTGCTCGCACCGGTAGAAGAAAATTTTCGGCATGTGAATGAGTTGTTTACTTCAGATGACTCGGTACAGGAACTGCTCGATTTGATTCGTATTGAAAATGAACGCTGTTTTCAGGAATCTTATACTCTGTTCAAGCAGCGTAAGTCGCAGGGGTATATCCGGGAGTGTCACGGCGATATGCATCTGGGAAATATGATTCTGAGTGAACGGGGAGTGACCCTCTTTGACTGCCTGGAATTCAATGCGGGATTACGCTGGATAGATGTGATGAGCGAAGTCGCCTTTGTCGTAATGGATCTGGAAGACCGGGGCAGAGCCGATTTTGCCATGCAGTTTCTGAACCGTTATCTGGAGCTGACGGGAGATTATGAAGGCATGCCACTCTTAAGGTTTTATCTTTCATATCGAGCAATGGTCCGTGCGAAAGTTGCCGCGATCAGATTGAGCCAGCCACGAATCTCAGACTCGGTCGCTGCGGAAGTACGCGAAGAATTCCAGTCATATCTGAAACTTGCCAAAAACTATGTCTTGAAAACAGAGCCCAAACTGCTGTTGACACATGGAGTTTCAGGCAGTGGTAAGTCGTATGGCAGCGAACTCCTGCTGGCTGGAATGTCTGCGATTCGAATTCGTTCTGATGTCGAACGCAAACGTTTGCAAAACGAACGACAGATTCCGGATTCAGACCTGTACTCTGAAGAGACAACCCGGCTTGTTTATGAACGGTTGTGCTGTTTAACGGAGATCATTCTGTCAGCAGGCTGGACCGTTATTGTTGATGCCACAACGCTCAAAGCCTGGCAGCGTGCTTTGTTTCGCGACCTGTCAGAAAAACTGCAAATACCGTTTCAGCTGGTGGTCTTTTCAGCAAGTCGAGAAAAGTTGGAATCCCGAATCAGGCAGCGGGAGCGGAATGGAAATGATCCGTCTGATGCTACAATAGAAGTGCTTCAACTGCAATTGGACGAATTAGATCCATTGGGTGAGGATGAGCTTAAACAGTCAGTCGCCATTCCCGAAGATCAGGAATGGACGACTGGCTTTCTGGGTCAACGACTGCAAGATGCAGCCGATAGTTCATCGCCGTGAGTTGATTTTGAGTGACTTCAGGCAGATTCTGCGATCCACGTTTTTGCTGCATCCAGATCGGTGATATTGAAATATTTGATTTTTGCCTTTGTGAATGGTTTACAGAACGTGGCCATTCCTTCTTCCCATTTACTGTCGCCCACAATTGCCAGACGTGCGATATCTTTGAAATGTTTGATATCAAACTTTGTATCTTCCCAGAGCGCGCCCATCGTCCAGCCATGGAAGTCTTGCAGAACAACCAGCATATGTAATGCACCATGCTGTTGAATTAATGTTTCAATGCTGGGGGTGAAATTGTGATAATCTTCTTTAACCAGTTTTCCAGACAGTTGTAATTCCACGTAGTTTTGATCGGCGTGGTGTAAAATTTCAATTGGCATCGATTGTCTCCTTATTCATTGTGAGAGATTCTCTAACAGGAATCATTCCGTTTTGCTTCAATCCCAGAGCTCACAGATCCAACTCAATCTGAGTGAACTGTGTGTGTCTATTATAAGCCGGTCAGAATATGAACATAATTGATTAGAGGTTCGTTTCCAGACAGTTTCACAAATTTTCAGCAGATCTTCATCCAGAATCTAAGCGATATCACTCTTCTGGATTGACATTCTTCGAGACCTGGCCTGCAGGAAATAGCATGACTTTATCAGCCAGTCTCTGAGCCTGACTGCGATCATGGGTGATCCAGACAAATGCCGGAGATTCTTCTGAAGATTCGAGCCACTGTAGAATGATCGATTCGAACTGCTGCGTGGTTTCTGGATCCAGACCAGAAGTCGGTTCATCCAGCAGCAAAACCTGGGGAGACAGAATCAGGGCACGTAGTAATGCAACGATTTGTCCTTCTCCACCAGATAGAGAGGTCGACTTTTTTTTGAGAAAGGATTCAGGTCTGCCAAATGATTCCAGAAAGCTCCGAATGTAGTCCGGATTATGGTCTTTGTGCTGATTGACCTGGAACTGAAAGGCGAATTTCAGATTCGATTCCACCGTACCTTCGATTAAAACCGGTCGTTGCTGAAGATAGACAACCCGGCTGCGATATTCCGGGAGTTGTTTATCTCTTACCGGCTCATCATGAAACAGGATACTGCCTTCCTGGATCTCATCCAGCATCGCCAGTGACCGCAGAAAAACAGACTTTCCCGATCCCGTCGGGCCTGAGATGGCAATCTGGTCGCCTGGGTAAACACTCAGTGACAGTTTTCGAATCAACCATTGACCGTCTGAAGTCTGCCGTCCGATCTGACGTGCTTCCAGCAGGCATTGAACAGAAGATGGTGTGTCTGTCATCAGACAAGCTGCTCCATTTCGATCTGATCGAAAAATGCCTGTACGTTGGTTTTAGACAATCGGGCGGGTAATAGTTTGGTCAGATTATCGGCTGCCGCTGCCATACCCCAGCGAATAGCGTCAGGCACGTTGCGACCATCGTGAATTCCACAGGCAATGCCTGCTGCCAGACTGTCTCCGCAGCCGATGGGATTTACAGCTTCTGCTGCCGCCGGAGTGAAGCGATAGACCTGTTCTTGGGATGTCGCCCATAAAGCATCTTTTCCCTGTGAGATGACCACCCAGGTTGCCCCTCTCTGATTGATTTCCTGCATCCCTTTGATCATCTGATCGGTGTTGGAAAGAGAGCGGGCCAGTGTCTGCTCCAGTTCTTCCAGGTTAGGTTTCACCAGAAAGGGATTTTGAGTTAATGCGGCTTCCAGCTCTGGTCCCCGTGCATCAAGTATCACGGGGCACTCTGTATCTGCCAGCAGGTCATGGTACAGAGTTGCAGGGGCACCTGCAGGCAGAGATCCCGTCAATATCGCCACTTTGGCTGAAGAGATCTGCTTGCGGTATTCATCCGCGAAGGCAGACACTTCTGCTGCTGAAACAGTGGTTGCGTTTTCCACCAGTTCGGTCGTCTGCCCCGTTGATCGATCCAGCACAGTCGTACAAATTCGTGTCGGGTTCTGTTGATCCAGAATACGACAGGGAACCTGAAGCTGCATCAGGTCCGTCTCGATCAAACTCCTGGTATATCCTCCCGCTGAAAATATCGTTTCGCAGGGAATGCCCAGATGACGGATCGCGATCCCCACATTGATCACTTTGCCGGAGGCGGACCAGTGAGCCGACTGACAACGATTGACCTCGCCGATCTCAAGGGAATCCACTTCCAGAATCTGCTGCCAGGCCGGACTCAAGCCGGCTGCGATGATCATGACCAATTTCTTTCTACAGTGATAAAGTACAAACGAGCTAAATCGAACAGTCAGGGAACCAGTTCGCCCCGCAGCATGATTTTACCAACCCGGATTCTGGTGCCTTGATACTTGGCGGTCTTCAATTCCTCTTCAGGATTTTTGAGACGAAATGCAACCGGGCTGCGATCAGGTTGCGCGGCATCAATTTCGACTGTCACGGTATGGATCTGTTGTGGATCCAGGCCCGCTGCCAGATTCAATGTGGCGATACGATGGTAGGTACAGTAACTGTCAAAACGGGGAGTGAGTTTCGCATGCGGTTTGCCATCTACGGTGATCTGGACCTGTCCGCCATCTGGCCCCAGTAAATCATACAGGGCCGCCTGGGAACCACGAAAGCGAAACGTAAGTTTGCTACCGGGGTCATCTGCTTCCCAGATTTGTCCCATCCGTCCCCCAAATCGTTTTTGCAGTACATTTTCTGCAGGCAGTACCTTCCAGTTTCCGCTGAGCATGGATGACTCCAGGGGAATCATTTTGGCGTCTGACCAGTGCCCTGTTACGAAAGGCTGTTTGAGTTTCGAGCTGTGATCGACAGGCTGGGCCGTGGTTTCCATCTGTCTGATTGCATCGGCGATTACTTCCGTGTAGATGTCATGCCCCGCATCAAGAGGGTGCACACCATCCCTGGAAAACAAAACGATACCTTCCGCAACCGGGGTCTCGGATATAAATTTGAGTTTGCCCTGCTGTTCGAGCTTTGCAATTTTTAATGCGACATTGATGGAGGGAATTCCATAATAGTCAGCCAGTAACTCCATGGCAGAAGCGGCACGTGGGTTATCTCCATTGCGCAGCTCCTTTTCATAATTCACTCGAAATGTATAAACAAAACAGATATCCGTCTGCGGATTGGATTTCCAGATCTGCCGGACGATACCATCCATTGAGTCCCAGATCGCCTCAGGCTGGCGTCCACCATCGTTGACAGCGAATTCAATGAACACCAGGTCCGGATGATGTTGCAGAACATCATGGGCCAGTCGAAAAGCACCCAGGTCGCTTCCGGTACCTCCGATGGCAGCATGAATTTCATGAATTTTCGCTTGGGGAAAAGCTGACTGCAGCCATTTCGTTGTTTTGACTCTCCAACCATTCGCGGCTGTAATGGATCCACCCAGATAGGCAACGCGGACTTCTGCTTCCGATTTCAGTTTCTCAAGCGCGTTGCCAATCCCCTGTCGCGGTTTGAGCAGTTTCGCTTTTACCGCATGATATTCTGGTGGATCTGCCTGAAGCGTATCTATTGGAAAGACTGCCAGCAGGGTGAGTACGATCAGTTTAATGGAAGTGGAATTCATGAATAAATCTTCTCCGTGAGTGCGAACAGGAAGGAAACATTCTAACGGATTCCGGGGCAGATTGGAATCAGTCAGCATGTTCTGAGTGAGGCTGAAATATCTGGATTAAAGCAAAGATTCCAGAATTTGCGTTAGTTCCCCGTCAGAGATTTCGCGGGGATTTCCACTCATACTGTTTCCCCGCGAGCTGGCTACCAGATCGGGTATCTGTGACTGAGAGACACCAACCTCCGAGAGACAGCGCGGGATGTGAATGCGGTCGTTCAGTTGTTGAATCTCATCAATCAGGGATTCAGCGGCTTGTTCTACAGAAAGATTCTGCTCCGGATAAAGGCCCCGGTAGATCTCAGCATATTCCTGTTGTCGGACTGATAAGTTTGCTTTTAAAGTTGCGGGTAACATCATTGCACATGCCAGGCCGTGTGATATTTTACAGTGGATGCCTAATGCAGGGGCCACTCCATGAGCCATCCCCAGGCCGGAATTCGCCAATGCGATCCCTGAGAGTAACGCGGCATGAGCCATTGCCTCCCGGCCACTACGGGCGCTGCCGTTCTCCACTGCCTCGGGTAGTGCCGGGATCGCCAGTCTGAGCCCCTGTAGACAAAGCGCCTGTGGGATCGGTTGGGCGCGGCTGGAGATATAACTCTCCAGTAGCTGGGTAATAGCGTCCATGCCGGTTCGGGCTGTAATTTCCAGAGGAACGGAGCAGGCCAACTGAGGATCACAGAGCACGGTATCTGGAATCATCTGCTCGGCACGCAGGCTTTTTTTGAAGGGAGGTGCGTAACTGGAAATGACTGCATTTTTAGTCGCTTCACTCCCGGTTCCCGCAGTGGTGGGAATTGCCAGAAGTGGCAGCGGTGCTTCGGTCAGCTTTAAGCCTTGCCCGACTCCCTCAAGATAGTCCAGAACGGTATCGCTTTCCTGATTGGTGATCATCGCAGAGGTTGCCTTGGCCAGATCGATGCCTGAACCACCGCCGATCCCAATAAGAAAGTCCCCTGCACCGGCTCCCCAGTGCCTGAGAAGATTGGTCGTCTGATCCACGTCCGATACTTCGGGTTCGTTGGAAATCGTGCGAATAAACTCACTCTGGATACTGGCGCGGGACAGCAATTGACGCAATTCCTCGATGACTCCCGAAGATTCCAGAAAACGCGAACCGCTGATGATAAATGCCCGCTTTCCTAGGGAAGCTGCAAGATTCCCGATTTCCTGAAAGCGTCCCCAGCCAAAGCAAATCTGCTGTGGTGCAAAAAAATTATAGTTCATAACTGCTACTTCATAAAAAAAGGACGCATCCCAATAGGATGCATCCCCTTATGTTGAGATCAGAGTTTGATTATTTCTTTTTCAATTCCGTTTCAATCGCTGTAGTCACTTCTTCTGACTGTGGATTATCACGGGTGCGGAAACGAGCTGCGATATCACCATCGCGGCTGATGAGAAACTTTTCAAAGTTCCATTTGACTGGACCGGCAGTTTTAGGGTTCGCTTTTTTCGAGGTCAGGTACTGATAAAGTGCATCAGCATCTTCGCCTTTTACGTCAATCTTGTTGAACATATCAAAAGTGACGCCATAGTTCTTGCTGCAGAATTCGGAAATCTGCACGGCAGTTCCAGGTTCCTGGCCGCCAAACTGATTACAGGGAAAGCCAAGAACAACCAGTCCCTGGTCTTTATATTTTTCGTGGAGTGCCTGCAGGTCTTTGTATTGGGGGGTTGCACCACATTTACTGGCCGTATTAACGATCAACAGCACTTTGTCTTTGTACTTGCTCAGGTTGACCTCTTTCCCGTCCAGCGTTTTCACAGTGCGATTCAAAACGGGGGGAACTGATTTTTTATCGGTTTGCCCGGCCAGGCTCATGGAACAAGTTAAAGCCAGTACACATGCCAGCATCGTCAGCGATTTGAGGTTTCTCATCGATCTCTCCAAGGTTGAGGCTCCGGCAAAATGCTCGGCCTGAAATAAGTAAAACGAATAGTGCTATCAATCGCATCTTGCGAGAATACCGCGATCCCTCGACCATATACAGTATTATAGTCAGATCTTAATTAATAATACTATTAGTTCACAAGAGAATCAATTGTCGGGAAGCGTTTCAGGGAGAAGTCCAAGGTTGTATCGGACAGGAGAGGCAGGCTGGCTGGCGAGATCAGGAGAGGCGTCTGGCAAGGTTCGCTTTATAATAGAGTGAGCGAAACAGATCCGAGACCGGGAAGCCATCCATGGTGGAACCGAATTCGATTTCCTGCTCGTTGATCCAGCGGTTTCGTAGATCGTTTTCCAGTGACTTCCGGGCAGCTGAGTTGAGTTCCTGAAATTCAAATAATTCGACGATATAATGTTCAGATGAATCATTTAAGGTCGATTTTTCACTGAAAGCCAGGTGGGTCAGTGGTTCTTGCGAAAGGATAAAATCCTCAAACGGAACGAGTTCGAATGTCTTCTCCAGTTCGGAAATCAGGCAATGCTGAAACGTTTCGTAGGGGCGTTTCTTATCACCCGGCAGCATGAATTCCTGACGTTCATAATTCCAGTGGGCCAACCAGTGCGTTTTCTGATCGACGGAATCCTGCAGCAGGATAAATGTACCTACAAAGTTCCCCATCGTCGATTATGACCTTTCCCGATCATGAATGATTGTCAGTACGTGATTTCAGTAACAGTTGGCCCGATAGAAGTTTATCATTGATGCTGTTCAATATCGTTCTCAATTCCTTGAAATCAGGTACATCCCGACAGAAATTGGTTTGAACTCCCAGATTCCACACTATTAAGGGAATCTTCGATTGACCGTATTCTGAGGGAAATTCAGATTTTACTATCTTTTTACTGTTTCCCATTGCATACGAAGAATCTTATTTGTAGAATTACACATAAGTACTCACGGATGTAAAATATTTGTTTTGTATTACCTGTACTATCCCCATTTGACCCTACCCCAATTTGACCCGCCCAACGGCAGAACTGGATGAATCGTCACAATGGTTCTGATTCTGCCTCAAACCTTAAAGGCTCACCCTATGAAAGTTCATCTTATCAGCGATCATCCTGATTTGCCGGACATTGAGATTGGTACGGAAGAATTGCCAGTCGTTCTGGGGAGAAGCAACAATTGCGAATTACGGATCCTGGATCCCATGCTCAGCAGACAACAATGCGAATTGACATTTCACAACAATGCAGTTCGAGTGAGAGATCTTGAGTCCACTAATGGTACCATTGTGAATTCGGCAATCGTCGATGAAGCCCCGCTTTACCCAGGTGATATTCTGACCATTGGTATGGCGAATTACGTCATCAGCTATTACGACGGCGAAGGACAGGAAAGCTTCGAAGAAAGCTATTTCTCCGAAAACTCAATTTAGTCCCGCAGTTTTGACTTGGTTAAAGTTGATTCTTATACTCTCTCTGTCGATCACATGCGCGCTCCTTTAAATCAGTAAGTGCACGCTTTCACTTACCTGGAGAAAGGCGTGAGTCCAGTCATTCCTGAATCTCTTCTGGAAACCAGTTCACATGCCCTCTGAAGAACTGTTTGATGTCGTTGACGAGCAGGATCACGTTCTTGAGCAACTCCCCCGCTCCGTAGTCCATGCACGCAAGCTGCTGCATCGGGCGGCAAATGTCTTTGTGTTCGATTCCCAGGGAAAATTACTGCTCCAGTTTCGCTCTGCCACTAAAGACGAGTACCCCCACTGCTATACCTCATCTGCTTCCGGACATCTGAGTGCCGGGGAGGACTATCTCGAATCAGCCCAGCGGGAAATGCTGGAAGAGATTGGCATCGATACCCAGCTGGAATGGCTCGAAAAATTCCCGGGAACCTGCAACAACGCCTATGAACATACCGTGTTGTTTCGTACTTATTCTGATGGACCATTTATCTTTGATCCTGTGGAAATTGAACGCGCCGAGTTTTTGGGATTCTCACAGATTGATCAGATGTTGTCTGAAGACGAAAGTCAGTTCACTCCCCCGTTTCGACAGCTCTATCGCTGGTATCGTGAGAACTGTTCCCACTGACGTAACCGGGATCGCTTCATTCACTCGGAATCTTCCATCCATTGTCCGGCGATCAACAGCATTGCTCCTCCCGAAATCTGCAACAGAAATCGCAGGCTGGAACCGCCAATGTGTTCCTGGACCGGTGTTGGCGCAATCATGCCGGCGATAATTAAAGCCGAGAGCGCACCCAGCAGATTGAGTAGAAGAAATAACTGCTGAGGCCGGAACACCCTGGCTGGAAATGCAAACAGGGATATCACTAACGCCCACCATTGCAGTCCCCATCTCCACGCCTCTAGGAACATGCATTGCAACAGATGTGTGACTGCCCACCGGAACGCTGCAACCCCCTCGGTCAGATTCGTGATTTGCATTCTGCTGAAATACGTCATCTCGGTCGTTGCAGGCAGATGTCTCCGATAAAGCAACCAGGGTGTGATCAACAGTAGCGTTGTCAAACCGAATTTACCCGCAGCAGACGAAATCGAGAGCAACCTGTCTCGGAAGTACAACAGGCTGACAATCGCGATCGCAATCAGGTCGATCAGAAAAAAAGCAATTCCTTCGTCTTTGGTAAAGATTGTCATTCCTGCTGCCAGTCCGGCGATCAATGGCAGGACTTTAAGAACTGCAGCGTCGGGTTCTGCTCTTCTGAGTTCTGTTAGATAACTCCAGAGATAGAGCAGAGTGATCGTATGAAAGCAGGCAACAGGACCATCACCCTGACCTGACAGAAATCCATATTCCCAGGGGACCATGGAAGGGATGGATGCGAGCATCAGGGTAAACAGCCAGGCACGCGCGGGCTGTCGACTGCTCCGCTGCAGTACACCTTGAAAACAGAGTACCATTCCCAGGTACAACAATGGGAACATGATCTTTGACCAGCGGTCATTGACTTCCCCCAGCAGCAGATAGAAGTGGGTTTGATTCAATGGAATTAATAACGGGTACTTCGGATGGTATTGCACGAAATCTGGATGTAGTAATGCTTCATTTTGCAGGGACCCTTCCTGAAACAGCACAATTGATTTGAGCCCGAAAATCGCACGTTCGTCCCAGAAACGTTGAGGAGTCATTAATGACTGAATCAACGTCGTCAAACCCAAAAATAACAGAATTGCCAAGCATAGTTTTTTGAAATCATTGTCAGCTTCGGATGCCGCAACATCGCTGGGATATTTTCGCGAGGCACGGAAACGCAGGAGCAGCGTGAACGTCCCGAGAAGTAGCCCAAGGCACATCCAGGAACAGGATTGGGTGGAGGAATAACTCAAGCCGATCCAGCCCCACAGGAAATAAAAGAATGCTGTAGCGCCATAGCCGAACACAAGCCCCAACCCCAGTAGTTCCGTCAGCGAGGTCTGTGTTAGAGTCGATCGCAGGACTGGATTAAGCAGCATCTGAGCCACAGCAATTCCTACGCCCCAGTTTCCTGCTACAGCCAGTAAAATCAGCATCAGATCGGTCAAGGTTTCGCTCCCTGCTTCTGCGGGGCAGCATCGATTTGCAGTTCCGGTTTCTGGTATGGTCGTAATCGGACATTAAAGGTCGGCTCGTAATCGGGCCCATACTGACTTTGCATAAACTGGACCCAGCGCGGGTCTTCCCACAGACGGTCTTTTTCCAAATAGTCTCCTCCCTCATAATATTCCAGAATATAATCAGGCGCGATCTGTTCCAGGTACTGTGGCTCGAGTTCGGGCAGTCGATATGCTTTCAACTGACGTTGCTGAAATTCTTTGGGGATGACAAATTCGCTTTCCGGATGCAGTGGATGAAACAGCTTTCGCGGCAGCAGGTAGTAAGACAGAAAAAAAAGTTTCTGATCGCTCAATACCAGAATACGGGCATCTTCTTCGGTTGCCTGTTCCACAAAGCGAATTACCTCTCGGTTAGAGTCGCTGATGTTAGGCATCATGTCACTGCCAGCACGAAAATGGTACCACGGCCAGTCTTCGATCCGGCGGCTGACACCCCCTGCAAAATGGACAAGCCCCAGAACGAACCAGCTGATTAACAGCAACCGAAACAGACTGGTTCGCTTTGGTTGCTGTAGTGAGGTTAAATGTTTCAAGCTGTGCCAGCTATGATCGACAAGTAGGACAACTCGCTGAAAAAAGATAAATCCCGCGATAGTCAGGACCGCTAACAGGGGGAGCAGAATTCGCAGTAGAACTGTCACTGCCTGGCCCTGTTCATGGGCCGAAAACTGGGAATATTGATCCGGGTTTGCCCGTTCAATCATCCAGGTCTGAAAATATTCCACTGGCATCAACCAGACATAAGCCATGCCGGGAACCGATATCAGTAGCAGCAGAATCAGGATCAAGCGCACCAGACGGGACATGCAGCAGTCTCAAGAGTAGTACTTTACCGGTATTGGCAGGGACGTTGAAAAGCAAATCCCGAGTCTATGGCTCAAGTCGACGAATGTCAAGAAGCGGGATCAGGGGAGTCTAATGCCAGTTTGCAGGAAGACTGTTGCATAATTGAAAAGTCCAAAGAAATCAAATAGTAGAGGACGAGTTCCAACTGAGATGCTATGATACTTTGTTGAGTGGCTTACCAGCCACAGAAGCGATGAAGGCACAGACATTTTTTGTTCATAGCGATTTCTGGCATTGTTTCTTGTTTGAGATTGTATTTGTGCGCACGCAAATCAGCAAAGAAAAACATCGCAAATTGACAGGCTGGCAGTTCCTGGTCTGGGGAACTCCCCTGTTATTTGCAGCATTGATTCTTGAGCAGTCAATGGCTTTTCGGAATATTAAAAGCCCGACTTATGATGAAACCTATTTCTTAGGGACCGCTTTAGCCACGGTTCATCAGGGGGCTCTGGATGAACGGATCAGTGGCGCTGGTGTGGCTCCGGTGCCGGTCCTGCTCAATTATCTGCCTGTCGCCTGGCGGGCAGGTGGCGCTGCCCGTAGCGATATCTGGCAGGGAGAAATCATCGATCCTCCGTTGATTAATCAAGCCCGATGCTTGAATGCACTTCTGGTTGGTGTCCCGACGATGTTGCTGATTTATAGTTGGCTTTATCTGCGGCGAGGATATGCGGCTGGCATTCTCGGGGCAGCACTGGTTACCTTTTCTCCCACGATGATCGCGCACTTCTCATTGGCAACCACCGATGCCTGTTTCACATTATTCGCATTGATTGCCTTGGCCACTTTGGCCCGGTACGGGAAAATACCAACAGCGCGCAATCTCTGCTGGTTATCATTGGCGGTTTCCCTGGCGATTTCCACCAAGTACCTGGGGGTTTTTCTGCTACCTTGTACGCTGGTAGTGCTAATTCTAACTGCCATACCGGGTCATGCTTCAATGCCCGGGCATAACGTCTGGTCTCTGTCGAGGCAGGCTGCCGGGAAATTCACACTGTTTCTGATCCTGCTGATTCCATTGACCTGGGCCTTTCATTTATTCAGCTTTGCCGGTTCATTAAAGTCTGTTCCCTATCAGGATACACCCGACACCTCTGTCTGGGTGCGTGTGCTGGGGCGCGGGCCTGTCGCACAGCAGATTATGGAAGTCTCGCACAATTCATTAAAACGCCCCGCGCCCTTTGCCGGCATGCTGTTTCAATTCCTGCATAATGCGGGAGGCCATGATGCTTACCTGATGGGTGCGGTTTCTGAGCATGGCTGGTGGTATTACTTCCCAGTCGCCTGGAGCCTGAAGAGTACTCCCGTGGAATTGCTGTTCACGTTACTCGCATTCTGCTTAGCCTTCTGTCTGCTGTTTGAAACCTGGCAATCAGTCCGACATCGCCGTGCTTCAATTTCGACGGTAGACCAGAACCGAATCAGACCGAATGCAGATTCAGAACCGACCAGCCATGCGCCGCTGATCTGGTTGCTGGCAATGGTCGTCTTGTTTGGAATGGCATTGACCAGTCGCTTGAATCTGGGGCAACGTTACCTGCTCACTCTTTATCCACTGCTGTTTCTGTTTACGATCGATCAGATCTGGCGCTGGTTTCCGTCTCGTGCCTGGTTGCTCTATTTATTTGGTTGTCTGTGTATCTGCTTTCAGATCATCTCAATCACTTCTGTGCAACCGGATTACCTGTCCTACTTCAATGACCGTATTGGCGGACCCGCTGCCGGGCGATTTTATCTGCTCGATTCCAATCTGGACTGGGGACAGGATCTGCCTGCTCTGAAAACACTTCTGGACGATCTCCCTCCGGAAAACCGAGACCGCTGTCTCCTCTATTATTTTGGAACCGCAAGTCCTCACGCATTTGGGATTTCTGCCCACGATATGAAACAGAAGCTGCCTGACGACCTGGAGAATTGGAAATATCTGGCCTTGTCAGCAAATTATCTGCAGGGACTTTACACAAAGGCAAAAGACCCATTTGCCGGTTTCCGATCCCTCAAACCGCTGGGGCAAGCCGGCTATTCGATCTATCTGTTTGATCTTTCGACTCCCCAGGCACGGGAAGCGATGCAGCATGCAGGGGATATCTTGCGGAAAATGCAAAATCAAGAACAGATGCCTGAGTGAGTTGATGTCTGTTCCAGAGCTACTCACGTGTTTCAGGTGTGGCGAGGGTTGATATCACGTGATACAATATCAACTTCAAGCGACGCGGTAGAGTGTGATTTTCTAAGTCTGAAGTATCAACTCGGAGACTGCTGTGAAAGAACTGCGAACGAAGCGTCTGATATTTTGGACTGGTGCATTGCTCTTGCAGATACAGGCAGTCAGTTCACTGTCAGCCAGGGAAATCGATTTCAACCGTGATGTGCGGCCGATTCTCTCTGATCTCTGCTTTCAATGTCATGGCCCTGATTCCTCACAACGGAAAGCTGATCTTCGACTCGATCAACAGCACGGTTTATTGGGGATTACAGGGGCACCAGGTGTGGTGATACCTGGTAAAGCAGATGAAAGCGAATTGTTCTCGCGTCTGATCGCTCAAGATCCTGATCTGCAGATGCCCCCTGCTTCGTCTGAAAAACAGATTACCAAAGTCCAGATTGCCACTATAAAACAGTGGATCAATGAAGGGGCTCGCTGGCAGAAACACTGGGCTTTCGTTCCGCCGATAAGACCAAAGGTTCCTGTTGTCAAACAGACAGGCTGGGTGCAAAACCCGATCGATGCGTTCGTGTTGGCACGTCTGGAACGGGAAGGACTCTCACCTGCTCCTCAAGCAGATCGTTCCACTTTGATCCGCCGTCTGAGCCTCGACCTGACCGGATTGCCTCCGACCCTCGCGGAACAGGATGCCTATTTCCAGGATGACTCTCCGACTGCTTATGAAACTCAGGTGCAGCGTTTGTTGAACTCTCCACATTTCGGTGAGCGCATGGCGATGGAATGGCTGGACGCCGCCCGCTATGCGGATACCAGTGGTTATCAGACGGATGGCGAACGGCATATGTGGCGCTGGCGTGAATGGGTGATTGACGCTTTCAACAGCAACAAGCCGTTTGATGAATTCACGATTGAACAACTGGCCGGAGATTTACTTCCCGAATCGACCCTCAGCCAGAAAATCGCCACCGGATTCAATCGCAATCATCGCTCGAATTCAGAAGGCGGTATCATCTTCGAAGAATACCTGCTGGAGTACGCTGTCGACCGGGTGGAGACGACGGGAACGGTCTGGCTCGGCCTCACGGTTGGCTGTGCGCGCTGTCATGAACATAAATATGATCCGATATCTCAAAAAGAATTCTACCAGTTGATTGCCTTTTTCAACAACATCCCCGAACGTGGTCGCGCTATCAAATATGGAAACGCAGTCCCGTTTGTCAAAGCACCGACCCAGGCACAACAACAGAAACTGACCAGCCTGGATCATGAGATTCAACAGCAGGAGCAGACTCTAAATGCAGCTGCACCAGAACTGAAACTGCTCCAGAGTTCATGGGAACAACAACAGCCTGCAGCTGACCTCAAGTTATCCTTTCCAGAGAAATACCTGGCTTATCACATCAGTTTTGATCGAGAGGTCAAGCTTCAGGTGATCGGGAAACAGGCGGAGGATTTTTATGCGGAGAAGACAAATGCATCAAGCGATCTGACCAGTGAAAAACAGGCTGCAGCGACTATCCCACCAGGATTTCAACCTGGTGTCGAAGGAGAGGCACTTTCTCTCAATGGTCAGCAGCAGTATGGAACTAAACAGAAGCCGGTTCTGAGTGACAAAGATCCTTTCTCGCTGGTGTTCTGGGTGAAACCGGATCAACTTACAGGCACACTTCTGGCCTCGTTGACTCCTGCTCAGGATGAAAGTGGTTTTCTGATTGCGCTGGACAAGGGGCACTTGAAAATCAATATGGGACCTCGCTGGCTGGATGATGCAATTCGACTGCGGTCGACCAGGAAGCTGAATCAGAACAGCTGGTCCCAGATCGTGCTGACCTACGCCGGTAATTCGCAGGCTGACGACTTTCAGCTGTACGTCAACGGGATCCTCTGGGACATTGAAGTCCAAATGAATATTCTTACGGGGGGATTTTCTTTTCCTTCTCCACTGCTCTTTGGAGCAGAACATGATCACAATTATTTCCAGGGACTGCTGGATGACCTGAAAATTTATCGGACTCATCTTTCACAGGAATGGGTGACGTTGAATCTTGTCAGAGAGCCCGTTAACCAACTGCTGCAGATTCCCGTTGCAGATCGTTCCGCTGCAGAGCTTCTGAAGATACAACGCTACTTTCTGACTTTTCACGCACCCGCTGTCTATCGCACTGCTTTTCTGAATCTGCAGACACTCAAAGAAGATCGCGAGTTGTATTACCGTAGCCTGCCCACCAGCATGGTCATGCAGGATCGAAAGCAGTCACAACCAACGTTTGTCCTGATGCGAGGAGAATACGATAAACCGGGCGAACAGGTTTCCGCTGATATTCCTGCCAGCCTGGGATCATTATCCGATCATCAACCATCTAATCGGCTGGGGTTGGCTCGCTGGCTCGTGGATCCACAAAACCCGTTAACCGCGCGAGTGATTGTCAATCGGTACTGGCAGATGTACTTCGGGAATGGTCTGGTGAGAACGGCTGAGGATTTCGGTTCCCAGGGGGCGTGGCCTACGCACCCGGAGCTGCTCGACTGGCTGGCGACCGAATTCATTCGTTCCAACTGGGATATCAAATATCTTCAACGACTGATTGTCACTTCCGCTACCTATCAGCAGTCATCACATGTGACGGCTGAATTACAGAAAATCGATCCGGAAAACCAGTTGCTTGCGCGTGCCTCCCGGCTCCGACTACAGGCAGAATCAATTCGTGACCAGGCCTTGTTTACATCCGGTCTGTTGAATGTGGAGATTGGTGGCCCTTCCGTAAAACCATATCAGCCTGCAGGCGTCTGGAAAGAAATCGCCAGCCAGAAGTATGAGCCAGATACCGGCAAAAATCTTTACCGCCGCAGCATGTATACGTTCTGGAAACGCACGGTTCCCCCGCCGACGATGTCCACTTTTGATGCCCCCTCACGGGAAACCTGTACTGTCAAACGTTCGCGTACGAATACCCCTTTGCAGGCGCTGGCTCTGTTGAATGATATCACGTATGTCGAAGCCGCTCGCAAGTTGGCCGAACGCATGCTCGATCAAGGGGAACTGTCCACCGCTTCGCGAATCCAATTTGCGATGCGGATTGTGCTTGCACGCGAAGCGAATGAACGTGAATTGCCTGTTTTATTGAATGCTCTGGAACGCAGTCGAAGTCGCTTTCAGAAAGATCCTCAGGCAGCTCAGCAACTTCTGTCAGTTGGGGAGTCACGACAGAAAAAACAATATGATGCGGTAGAACTTGCCGCCTGTACCGTCATTGCCAGTCTGATTCTTAATCTGGATGAATCAATTAATCGGGAATAGCTCATGCAGGAATATTCAGACGAACTATCATTGGCTCTCAATCGGCGTGCCTTTCTTCGTAGAAATACAGCCGGTATCGGATTAGCAGCGCTCACCTCATTGCTGCAGGAATCGCAAGCCTCAGAAAAACCGTCAATGCCAACCAGTGGCCTGCACTTCCCGGCTAAAGCCAAGCGGGTCATTTATCTCAGTCAGTCAGGGGCTCCCTCTCAACTGGATCTATTTGATTATAAGCCGGGGCTTAAGAAGTTTCACAAAACCGAGCTCCCGGATTCCATCCGCCGAGGTCAAAGACTGACCGGTATGACATCCGGTCAGAAAAGTTTTCCGATCGCCGCTTCGATGTATCAGTTCGCCCGCCACGGCGACAGCGGAACGTGGATGAGCGAACTCCTGCCTTATACGGCGAAAATTGCCGACGAACTTTGCGTCGTCAAATCCTTGTATACCGAAGCCATCAACCACGATCCCGCAATCACCTTTCTGCAGACCGGCAGCATACAGGCCGGTCGCCCCAGCATGGGGAGCTGGATCTCTTATGGACTGGGTAGCGAGAACAAAGATCTTCCCACATTTGTGGCCCTCACTTCAGGAGCCGGCGGCCAACCACTCTATGATCGTCTGTGGGGCAGCGGCTTTCTGCCTACACGGCATCAAGGCGTCAAGTTCCGTCGCTCCAGCGATCCGGTTCTGTTTCTCTCCAATCCTCCCGGCATCGATCAGCAGGCGCGACGGGAAATGCTCAACGATCTGGGAGAACTCAATCGGCTTTCGCTGCAGCAGAAAGGAGATCCCGAGATCGCGACCCGCATTGCGCAGTACGAACTTGCGTTTCGCATGCAGACTTCCATCCCCGAGCTGGCAGATCTGTCAGAGGAGACACCCGCGACCTTCGAATTATACGGCGAACAGGCGAAACAGCCGGGCACCTATGCCGCCAACTGCCTGTTAGCCCGACGACTCGCAGAACGAGGCGTCCGTTTCATTCAACTCTATCATCGAGGCTGGGACCATCATCTTAACCTGCCCACTAAAATCAGGCAGCTCACTGGTGAGACCGATCAGGCGACAGCCGCCCTGATACTCGATCTGAAACAGCGAGGCATGCTGGATGACACGCTCGTCGTTTGGGCAGGCGAATTCGGTCGCACTGTCTATTGTCAGGGGACATTGACGGCGACCAATTA
This sequence comes from Gimesia sp., assembly GCF_048262075.1. Classification (GTDB taxonomy): domain Bacteria; phylum Planctomycetota; class Planctomycetia; order Planctomycetales; family Planctomycetaceae; genus Gimesia. Next base: position 212,470 of record NZ_JBLXFK010000002.1, on the reverse strand, counting down.
CGGACGCGATCATCATCCCCGTTGTTTCACTGTCTGGGCTGCCGGCGGAGGAATGAAACCGGGCATGACATTCGGTCAAACCGATGACTTCAGCTATAATATCACCGAAAACCCTCTGCCCGTACACGATCTGAATGCCACAGTTCTGCACTGCCTGGGCATCGACCACAAGAAACTCACCTATAAATTCCAGGGGCGTGACTACCGTTTGACCGACGTGCATGGAAACGTCGTGCAGGAATTATTGAGTTAGAACGCATCACATTTAACGATAGCGTCTCTCAGTCTGATATTCTCGGAGCAAACAACCCTGGAGACGCTACAGTAAAACTGGACATGGTCTAGCAACCGCTCACCTCTGTCGCAGCTTCTTTCTTTGTTCACGAAATAGAATGCCCGAATTCTACATACCTAAGCTCGGCTCTCGCAGATTATGCCGTTAATATCGATTGTTTCTGCTGATTTACTGTGGCATGATCTATTAATTCTGGATTTTGCTTCTTCTGGGACGATATTATCTTTTTTAATCACTGGATAAATCCGAGCTCTCCTGTTGCTTTTCTTATCTCTAAAACCCTTATTGAATAAGACTTCCTCTGTGTCAAACGAATGTTTTAATGAGCAATTCAGATATCAAAACCAGTCCACTTAAAAAGATATTCCGTTTTCTTCTGGTCTGGGGAACTCCGCTGCTCTTTGCGGCATTCATTATGCAGTTGACCGCCTCCTTTCGAGCAGCGAAAAGTCCGGTTTTCGACGAGACGTTTTATTTATCTACTGCGTTGGCCAGTGTGAAACAGGGGAGGATTGACCCAAGGCTCTGTCAATCAGGAGTTGCCCCGCTACCGGTGATGCTGAATTATCTCCCGGTTGTCTGGAGTACCGGGGGCGATGAACGTCCCCAACCCTGGAAAGGAAAATATGCTGATGCCCAACTAATCTTTAAAACGCGATCAATGAATTCGCTGCTGGTCGGCATTCCGACGATGCTGTTGGTCTATTTCTGGCTCTACAGACGAAGAGGTTATACTGCAGGAGTTTTCGGCGCAGCGCTGCTTACGTTCTCTCCGTCATTGATTGCCCATTTCTCACTGGCAACGACTGATTCCTGTTTTACACTGTCAGCATTGATTGCTTTGGCGACCCTCACTTATTACTGGAAAAACCCCAGTCGTAAAACTCTGTTTTGGTTGGCGCTGGCTGTTGCTATAGCGATATCGGTGAAATATTCAGGTCTATTTCTATTACCCTGCGTACTGATCATTCTAGCGGTCAATGCGATCCAGCCTGGGATACCCTTATCCAGAACCTCCCTCTGGTTATTCATGAAACAGGTCTCCTTCGAGTATGCCTTATTTCTGGCTTTCTTGTTTCCGTTGACCTGGGCTTTTCATCTATTTCAATTCGGTGGGCCTCTGCATGCCTATTCTTCTGCAGAAACCCCGGACGAATCGGCATGGGTACGGGTGCTGGGGCGTGGACCTGTTGCTTCTCAGGTTATGGATTTCGCACATGAACAACTAAAATCTCCCGCGCCTCTTACAGGGATATTGTATCAGGTAAACCATAATTCAGAGGGACATAGCGCCTACCTCATGGGCGAGTTTTCCGAGACTGGCTGGTGGTACTTTTTCCCGCTGACCTGGGTCTTCAAAAGTACGCCCGTCGAATTGTTCTGCACATTTCTTGGATTGGTTCTAGGGCTGTTCTTTGTTTATCATGCCTGGAAATCTGGTCGCAATACACCGGTTGATAAACTTCCTCCAGAGTCTGAGCAACAAACTCCACTCAAATTGCAGACAGCGACTTATCATGCGCCGGCTATCTGGTTGTTGGCTGGCTTTGTCCTGCTCGGAATGTTATTAACCAGTAAAATCAATATCGGTCAGCGTTATCTTCTCACACTCTATCCCTTAATGATAATGTTTACGGTAGACCAGTTCTGCCGCTGGAATCAGCACCGTTATCACAGGGTGATTCTGCTCTGTATTCTCTCCGTTTTATTTCAGCTAATCTCCATCATTTCCGTGAAACCTCATTATTTATCTTATTTCAACTCTTTCGTTGGCGGACCCTCAGCAGGCCATCTTCTCCTGCTCGATTCCAATCTGGACTGGGGACAAGACCTGCCTGCTTTTCAGAATATGATTGCTGAACTTCCTTCCGAAGAACGGGAAGCATGTTTACTCCATTATTTTGGAACGACACGGCCTGAATCTTATGGGATCAAAGCACATCCACTGAATCAGAATGTGTTGAAGAATCTGGAGCAACGAAAATATCTGGTGTTGTCTGCCAATTATCTTCATGGACTCTACGTGCAAACCTACGATCCATTTGAGCCTTTCCGTTCTATTGAACCTTTCAAACGCGTTGGCTATTCAATGTTCGTTTTCAAGTTAGATACACCTGAAGCGAAGCAGGCCTTGCGGGAATCACTGGCCCGACTGCAGAAAATGAGAGATAGTTATGCCCTTAAAGAAATGATCAATAAGGATGAAAAAAGTACACCCACCCCGTCAACTGATTTCGGGGAATGACAGATAAATTGATTATTATCCAGAATGATCAGCCTGAACTTTAAGGCAAAATTGAACGGACATCCTTCCTCAGTACAAGATGGGCTTGATCACTGCCTGCAACATACTATCATCATTCATGAAATATCCTGGAAAACCCGTCTTCTGTAAACTACAGGGAACTTTCTTAAAACTCATTTCGTCTTGCTTATTGATAGGCGTCAATCCAGTGCAATGCTGACCGTTCTTTATGGAAATCAGAAACAGGAGTATCTCAAATGAAACACTGGTCTCTTACACTGATTGTGATTATGTCGCTCGTGTACTTGTCTGAGGGTACTTTGCAAAGTGCCGTGGAAGCGGAGAAACCACTTGCAGATACCAGCTCCGATGTTAAAGAAATGTTGAAACGGATTGAGCAGCTCGAGCAGCGCGTCAAAGAGCTGGAGCAAAAACCAGCCCTCGTGCCTGTTCCTCGAACAACGCAGACATATCCACCTCGCCTGCTTTTGACTCCGCCTGGTGTCCCAACAGTGATCCCGACTTTGCCGCAGCAACCCACGCATCCCCAAAACTGGAAACGCAAGCAGGTCAATGGGATCGAGTATTTTATCGTTCCGCTGAGCCAGTCCGATCGAACCCCAGTCCGCTGAATTGGAATATGGGAATCTGGTATTGAAGTTTGCTGGATAATGCCTCAATGAAATCACGCTATCCGTTTCTCACTACATTGGTGGTGTTGATTATTTTATTTGGGTCTTTCGCCGGGTCCGGTAGTTATGCCTGGATCTACTTGCGCGCAGATCAATATCCCACACCGGCAGATTTAGCGAATCGGCTCGCCTGGGCGCAGCGGATATAATATATTTCCCAATGGTGCCTCGCTATCGGCTTCATTGGCCTGGCGATCCTGATTATTGTTGACAAATGTTTGCGAAAAGATCGCTGACATTTGTCCGTTGGCTTGAGCATTCACTGCTCGCTCATTACAGTCAACCCGTCGCCTGCAGAGACATCTATCCTCCGCTATCAAAAAGAACCCGCTATCATGGATCCGACCCCGATTGAACTCAAAAAACTCGAAGGCGAAAACGCCCTGCTCATCGGCTGGGATGATGGTCAGCGCAGACGCTACACCTACGAAGAACTTCGCAAAGCCTGCCCCTGCGTCACCTGTCGTAATGAGAAAAAACAGGCGGCCGCTGACCCGGTCAAACTCCCGATCCTCACCCCAATGGAAGCTCGTCCCGTCCAGGTCGACAAGATGAGCCTCGCCGGAAACTACGCCTACCGCATCACTTTCAGCGATGGTCACAACACCGGCCTGTTTACCTTCGAACACCTCCATGAACTGGGCGAAGTCGTCGAGTAAACTAATCGATCTCAATTCAGCTTACGCCATTCGAACGTAGTTAAATCCAGCTCATATTCACTTTGATTGTCGATCAGATCCAGTTCTTCATCTTCGTTCAAAATGCTTAAATTTCCCGCTTCGACTTGAATCGCATTCTTCTTAGGTTCATAAGAGGCACGATGATCCGAAATCCAGCCCGGCATCTCTCCTTCGGTCTTTACTGCTTCGATTTTCCACGAGCTCGTATGCAACCGGTAAACGGGAGTAAATCCCGGCTTTCGCTGTTCAGGATACCCCAGGCCGCCGATCAGATAAATCGTATCGTCTACCAGTGTCGCAGTGTGAAAATCAGTGGGCGGGAAAACGTCTTTCGGATATCCCAGAATCTGAAAACTTCCTTTGCCATCATAAATCACGACATCGTTGTAAATATAAAAATCCGGGTCGTAATAGTCTTCATGCTCGCCGCCAACCTGCACATAGCGTCCCTCTTTTACAGGTGTCAGCGAAGAACCGAAACGATCAGCACACCACACAACCCCCGGCTTTTCAAATGCGGTTCCATCCTGGAAGTGCTCTCGCGCCTGGTAGGCGTTACCGCCGATTTGAATCATGTCTGACCAGAACGGGTTGTCCATCCGCTCCGGATTCGCCGTCCCAAATCGCGGTGATTTGTACTTGAGATACTCCCCGGGAGTCGCCTGGAATTCCGCTTTGTCATCCAGCTTCAGCAGCAGGCGTTTCATTTCAGGTGACGCCAGACTCAGATCATCGCCCGCATCCAGAAACAGCTTTAACACCTCGACACTGTAAACACCGACAATGGCAGGCTCCACCGTCGGATTCTGTCCCATTTCCACCATCAGGGCATTCGTCTCTTCGAAAGACTCACGCCACTCTTCCTCCGTCATTACTCCCTTAAATTCTTTCGGTATTTTAATCTTGCTGAAATCTAATGAATCCACGCCATAGTCAATTTTCTTCAGTGGATATTTGGGGTGATACCCCCGGTCCACCCCCCGCGCCAGCAGCTCCCGCACGCCCGCTACAAAATCCTCGCTCACAGCATAGTCAAGAGCCGTCGCGTTATGATCGTCGGTCAAATCAGGGTCCGCCCCGCTGGTCAGCAGTAACTGCATCTTCTCTGGATCTTTGGCTTTCAACGCGATCATCAACGCGTTCAATCCCCTCTCACCCTCTGCATTGACGTCAATCCCCGAGTCTAATGCCTGCTGCAGTTCAGCCAGTGTCCCCTCTTTGACCACCTGATGAAATTGCTTGATTTCCGGTTTCACTTCTCTTTTCGATTCCTGATCCATATGTGCCTCCTCATTTCCTTTCCCACATCCCACCAGACCAAGCAGAAGGAACGACACCAGACAGGTGATTCCTGTTCGGAGAAAAATCATACGTAAGCACATCCTGAAACGAGAAAGCATAAAAACAGGCAGCATCGGGGGGGATAGAAAAATGGTGATCTCCCCCGGTCTTCGTATCATATCAGAATTCTTCAAATGGAAAAACGATTCGGCTAATTCATGGCGGCATTGCCGAAAAACCCACTACTCAAAGTTCCTCTTGACGCCCCCACGGCGCTGGAGAAACTGCATCGCTAAGCGTCGCGCGCATAGCACGTTTTTTCGCATACGACAGATCCGTTCTCCTGTCGAAATCAGCATTATAAAAGTCCCTCGTTTCAAGCAAATTTGCCAGTGGTTACCAACATCACTAAGCGGAAAACGTCCTTTTTTGTCCCCGTTTTGTCCCGCTTTGCGCCACTTATGCGACGAGCCCCCCCCAGAGATGCACCCAACCCGGGTCACTCCCACGCTATCGCCTCTTGACTATTCCCTGCCCTTCCTCATAATCAATATTCCCGCACTTTACTGCTCCTGTTCCACTGCTTTTACGATGAACAATGAAAATCAGTTCAGACGGATTTTACCCGAAACAACCCATATGAATTGAGATGAATCTATAGTACGTATGCTCTTTGAGCAGTAGCAGGAATCAAAAGGCTGAACCGCCGGCGTTCCATGCAGTTTTCCGTGTGCTTTCGTGGTAGCTGACATTCTGCTGTTATTCGCGTCAAAGTACTGATGTTAAAAAAATATGAGACTGCGTCCCCCGGTATTGAGAAGAGGATCACTTTATTGTGTAATAGGTGAGGTATAAAAAACGTCGCGGAGTTTAGCCGCAAAGGTCAAGCGGGAAGTAATCTTCCCTACGTTGGCGAAAGTGAGACCGTCTTGTTATACGAAATTCGGGAAGAAAACGGCTGGTTCAAATTGTTTCTCAGGAAGAAAAACGGACTGAAATTCAAAAAGGCATTTTCTGAACAGCGCTCTGCGGAATGGTTTATCAAATCATACCTGACCCACTGTTGTCTGGTCTGTCTGGACCGGGACTGGGTCTATAAAACCGTGGGTTCAGGCGGTTTGAGAGGTGGCGGGTCCATGCATGGCCGAGGCTGGAACGGAGTTCCCCACTTTGGCAAGCCACCAGCCGGAACCGTCGTCGCCTGTCCTGAATGCCGCGCAGAACATCAGGTGTCTTACAATCGGTCCCTCTCAATCAGGCCTATGGTGCTGAAATTAATTCAGGAATGATCCAAGCCTTCTTTGTCACCGTTTCCCAAAGTGGCGAATCGAACTATCGATCCGTTACAGTAACTTCCGCGGACGGTGTGGCAGGGGGATGGAGTCTGATCGAGATGGGGATCAGGCTGCCATCGGCCGTTTCGAGGTCTGCCAGTCCGATGCTGTCAGGGGTCTGAACGATGTTATCCCGAGTTCTCAGCTTCACCCGACCGTAAGGGATCGGTCCTGTTTCGGTAATGGCCTTATAGGCAGTGCCCGCTACCGACATGCCCGTTTTGTCATTTTTCGAAGTCGTTGTAAAAATGATGCCGTGCCCCGTTTCGCCCCCCTCCAGCTTAAGATCATCTGTGACTTCCAGGCTGACAAGCAGTCGATGATCATCGCGGCGATCTGCCGGAGAAGAATTCTCATTTCCAGAAGTGGAAGATTTCTTCTCACCAATATACAGCGACAGCGCATTGATCTGACTGTGAGTAATCTCGAACTCAATTTTGGTATCAGAAGCCGAACGCAACTGGATGACCTGCGCAGTCTCAGCCTGGGAATCGTCGCTGTGAGAACTGCAACTGCTGAAACAGAGCAGTAATAACAGCATTCCACCAACCGCAGGACAGCGTGAATCAATCTCATGCATCGAATCTTCCCTCGCAAACAATGAACTCAAAAGAACGTGGTACCTCTGCAATCAGCGACAGTGTCCCCCTGCTCTTTTTGAAACAGGAACAGGTGGCTGAACTTTTACGATAGTCTACCCTGTAATCCGAAACAAACCATTTCTCTGGAATCAGCACATTGCCCTCAGATAAACAGCGGCAAGCAGGCAGCAGTGGCTCAAACACCGTCATGGCTCTAAAGACGCTACAGTAAACCTGGACGCTGCCTAACCGGTGATTGTGCCGAGAAACAGTTCCGCTTTTTTCAATAACGATCCGGGATGCAGAATACTTGGTTTGAGATAGCTGGTAACCACGAATGTTTTCTCGTCGACGAAACAGATATTGGAAGGGACCGTTTTTCCTTCAGTCTGCGGGAGTTTTGTCTGGTCGATTATGTTGAGGTGTCTGTCCAGCACATAAATATAATCTTCCTCAGCGACAAACAATTCGTCTGCGGCACTGAGAGCCAAGCCATCCACGGCATTGCCACCAGGAAAAGGATCACTCGTTTTAAGTTTTCGGATTTCACCCGGTCGAATGATCGCGTATTTTACAACAGTCGACGCTTTTGAATCTGAGACGTACAGGAATTGTGCTTTGTCTGAGACAAACTCTAACTCAATGCCATTCGGTCTCTTCAGATCACAAAGCGCCCGGGCTTGTTTCTCCCCGGGACCATGGTAATAGACTTTTTTTCTGCGCATGTCGGTGAAATAAACGCCTTCCCGCTCATCCACCGCCAGGTCGTTAGGATGTTTCAGTCTCCTGTTGGTGGTGGTCCGCGCAACCCGCATTTTGCTGGTGGGTTTCTTGCCAGCATTTAAATTCAATTCATGCAGCGCCCCGCGCGGACAGACGAACCCTTTCCAGAGACAGGCGACCATAATGTTATTATTGAGAAACTGCAGACCATTACAGTACAGTGAATTAAAAGAAAAGTATTTCTCTGGATCAGTCTGCGGCTGGCGAGGATCGAAGCGATAAATTATTCCCCGGAAGCAGTCGGTAAAGTAAACGTGTGTGCCATCGGGAGAAAGTACCGGACCTTCGAGCAGATGTTTATGATCCGCGGCAGAACTCCAGATTTGTTTAAAATCAAATCGGCGGCTATTCATCTGATTCTCTCCTGCTTCAAATATCCGGTGCCACTGCTGGTTGACGCTTATTGACTGGCGGCTTGTTTCTTTAATACTTTTTTCATCTGCTCAACCAGATCTTTTTCAGGAATCTTCACGGCCAGGAATTTCCTGTCCGGGCCAATTAAAAAGAATGCCGGCGTTTTTTCGACGCCATACTCTTTTGCAGAATTGACTTCCTCTAAATTAAATCCTCCCTGTGATTGATGGATCCACCTTGCATCGCTATAAAAATCATTCCCATCGAGTTTTTTTTGATGATTACAATAATCCATCCAGGCTTCATAGTCCTGGTCAACACATTGACTGACCATCGTCAGGTTTTTTTCATGCAGAAACTGGCGGCGGATCTTTCTCAGCCGCTGATTGAGTTGCTGATAATCCGGATCGTGCAGCGACCAGAAGACCAGCAGTAACGTTTTGCCTTTGCACGTTTTGCTGTAGTCATAGACATCGCCCCCTGCATTATATCCCCAGAACTTGGGCGCAGGATCTCCCACCTTGAACTGCCTGGCCTGCGGCTGCTTTGACTTTGCTGCAGGCTCGCTGGCAACGACGGAGGAAACAAAAATGAAGCAGACGCACAACAGGATAGAGGAAATAAAAATCTTCATCCGGTTACCTTGCAAACAGAGTCGTGTGGCAGCGTTTCCCCCTGCCGCTTACGATCAGGGTGCCTTATGTGAATCGAAAAATCAAGGACAGATGTTTATTGTGGACTGTCTGAATCAATTGTACAAGTTTTTTATTTACATTATTGCGAGATCGTTTTATCAGTCGCATTCAAACCGGATCTCGTTCCGTAGCAGCACGAGCAGCCACCGAGCAGAAGACACTTTCCACCAGAATCTTTTACGTGTGCTTTCGTGTTTTTCGTGGTAGTAAAAGCACATTTTCACCGCACCACCCCGCCGTGTATGAGATGGGTTTGAGCAGGAGGCAACACTCACATTCGTCGGAAATTCGCCTTCCTCTGGACTGTCGTTCAGAGAACTTTTATGATGGGTAGAACTGCTCATTCATGAAATGGAGATCAGAATAATGAAACGTTCCTGTACCCCGCTGTTACTGGCAGTCTGTCTGCTGTGTTTAACGCAATGCCTGTTCGTTGTAAGCCAGGCGATGGCTGCCCCTCCCGAAGAGCGTCAGGCGGTAAGCAGTCAATCGGTTCCGTCGCAATCCGTCCAGCAGCAGGCAGCCACCATTCGGCAGCGCAAAGCGAAAGCCACGCCACAACAGGAAAAACAGATTCGCGCTTTGATTGAACAACTGGTGTTCGATGAGAGTATCGATTCCAAAGATGAGAAAGCCCGGGAAAAAGAGTGGGATCTCTGCATCGACGCCTTTCAAAAGCTGTCTAAATACAAGGAACTGGCTTTCCTGGCGTTAGTGGAACATCTGGACGACAAACGTCCTTCGATCCCTTTTCGCAATCATTACCTCGGATCTGCAGTAGGCGATGCCTGTTACTGGAATATGGTGTACCAGTTGCAGGACCGACCCAAAGGTTATTCCCGGTATGGCTATGCCCGCAAAGGCCGGGATGGGAAGTCGCACCCCAAGCCTGTCTGGAAGGGATCACCGTTTGCTGAAGCCGGCGGTTTGAAGAAATGGCTGATTGCCAATCAGAGTCTCTCCTACACGGAGCAGCAGATTAAATGTCTGAACTGGATGCTCGCGGCAGAAAAAAAGATTGGTGCCGCCGACGCGGAGAGTTACTTCGTGAATATCCTCCCCCTGGAGATTCAGATCCTCAAACGCCGCCAGCAACTGGGCCACGACGTGCAGGCCGAGCTGAAGCGTCTACAGCAGATCAAAGCCCAGAAACTGGTCAATCAGATTCCGGCTGAGTTGTTACCGGAGAAGAAGGAATAGAGGAGTTTTTCGTTTCGTCTTATGCAAGGCAAGCTACCAGAGCCATGATTCATACCCAGAAACTCACCAATTTCTGCAAAAGCTGGCACATCGTTTATTTGACTGTGTCAGAGGATGGTGAGTAGGAAAAGTTTGTATTTGTGGCCGTGAGCGGGGCTTGAGGTCTGGCCAATTTAATTTTAACTCAAGCGAGCAATAAATAATGCCAGTTGAAGAAATCTGGAACAATGTGATTGATGTAACTCAATTCATTGTGAGAGCTCCGATTAACGATTTGGAGCTTGAAATTCTATCTTTTCCAGTTGGAGCAGGATTGTGGTTATCAAAGCCGGTTGGTGAATTGAAAAAAAGTGACGACATAACTAAGAATCGTTTATTAGCTAATTCAGTCCTGGAAGCATGTGACAATTCACAGATTTCTCTGTTGAAGATCGTACCCGAGAATATTGGTTGTGATAGTCCATGCTACTTTGTTGTGTTTGGATTGATTCCTGCAAATAACAGAACAAATCCGTCTATTGCCATCAGACTGGATTTGAATGTACCTGACTGGTCAGGCATTGAGCGTCGATGTGGATTCAGTCTGCCCCCAGAGTTCGTTGCTTTTGCTGAAAACTGGCCAGGTCTCACGATTGGCAGCATAGAATTCCCTGCTTTCCTTTTGCCGTCTGAAAGCTGGTTAGATCATAAGATATTGCTGGCTTATGATGAGGATAGTCAGACTGTAAACCCTCCAGAAATCATACAGCGACTGGAACAATTCCTGATTTTACAATGTGATTATTGGGGGATTGCTAAGTTGCTTGACCACATGGGTAAAGTTTGGGAATACGATTTGAGTTCTATGAAACTAACGAATACAGAAGATACTTTTGAAGTCTGGTTAGAAAAGGAATTAAACAGACGGCTGGCTCATGAAATTGATGGAGCTGGGGCTGACTCCAAGAAACTTTGATTCGTCTGTGTGCTCTCTCTGGTGTGTTAAAGGAAGGATGGCCAGTGGGATCTCAGTTTGTAGGCGTACGCGTCGGGGGGCACTGTTGGCTTGTATTTAGACCGTACACATGATACACAACCGTTCGGACACATAGGTAACACTTTCCATTGTTGTTTACAAGAAGTTGATTACGCTCTGAGAGCGGAGCGAACAGAGCGTAATCAACTTCTGCGGGACATTCCACCTAAGCTATGAAGCAGTCCCCCGACCAGCAAGTTGTATGATCACTGCGAGCGCTGGCAGTCGTTTATATGTCTGTGTACGAAGAAGGACAGTTGGTGGAATAGGTGTTTGCAGGAGTGAGCAGGAGTGAGCAGGGATTGAGCAGGGATTGAGGTAAGACTTATATAAACTTTTTTTATTTTCAGAAAAATGCTACGAGTCTAGTTTCATTCGTATTTTTCAACGAAAAGAACTCCCTTTTTAACTTGTATTTGTTAAATCTACCCAGAGATGCTTAAGTATAAAAGGGCTTTGGGGTATTTCACGGTCAAACTGTTGTGTCAATCTGTTCACGTCTTGTATTTTCCACCCTTCCTCTAATAGAACTATACTTGGAATACCATTAGTTTGTAACACAGAGTTAACTTCTGCAAGGATGTGAGATGCAACCATGTTTTGCAAAAAGCCTATCATAGCGCCTGCAGACTCCCCTTTCGCGTAACCATGCTCTAAAGTGCAGTATCTCATAATTCCTTTATAACAATAATTCTCGTTAAGTATCCAATCTGCTCTTCCAGAGATTCCTAGACGCTTACATTCAACAACATATTGTCGTGAAGAATTTCTCGGATCAGGCTCTTGATGATCGATATAACCGAATTGAAAATCAGGCCTTTTTCCTTCGCGTGTTGCACGCGATTCGTCGTCTGCATCAGGCTGATTGTTCGCTTCATACATTGGGTATGTTGTAAACAACATACCCTGTTCTCTCAGTTCACGTATAGCTTCCAAAATAGAGAAATACAATACGCGATTTAGTTGGTCTTCTTGTGTTGGGATGTTCTGTGTAGTTGTAAGTTTTTGCAAAGCTACTACAAGAACAGCGATAACACGACACTCATGATTTTTCCAATAATCGATCTTTAGGAGGTTTGGCCGCATCATATACTACCTTGAAGAGATTCTTGCAGTTGCATTGCTTGTTTAATAGTTGCTTCAGCATCCTCTCTTGCCATGCTCGCGGTCCACTGTCGACGTTCATTTCGTTTTATTATCAGCACTTCTGTCTCACCAACTACACGTACCATTCCATCCACATACAATCGGCGAGAGCCTGTATGTTGTAACGAAGCTTTGCTCAACCGCGAAAGCACAGAATTCCAGCCATCTTCACCTATCGCAATTGTAGAAATCTCTCGATCACTCACAATTGTTTCCAGCAATAGTGCTATCATTGGAGAGTATTGGTGAGGGCGAACGACATGCCAAGCAAACTCACCGTGGCCCCCTAATTCTTGATTCCATAATTCGCCAAATGTTTTTACGTAATCAATTATATCGTTCCGTTGAGGACTTGATGATAGAATGGAAATTTTTCCCGCTGTGAAGTCCTTGGGGATTAACAGATGCTGTACAGCTTCACTTTTAGCATTCCGGTAAAATAAGTTTAAACCCCAACGGCACATATCTCGAATAAGATCACGTTGCATCGTTCCAAGCTCGTAGCTGTCAAACACGAGCTCATCTAATTCGTATTCGAGTTTGCGGACTTCGGCTCGAGAGATAGTAGCTTTGCTTGACTGAGGATCCAGTGGAAGTTTTTGATCGTTTATATATGTTTCGCGGAGACGTTTCACAATCTGAGTGATCCGTTTGCGAGCAATTTTCTCGTCAGGAAACACAATTGGCATGCGTCTTACATCTTCCATATGTATTTCGTGATGCCACATTCCCCACCCTCCCGCAGTCATCCATAAGTAGTAGCGAGCGAGAGACGACCAGAATATTGCCAATATGGCGTCGCACTGCCACTCTGTCATTTCACTGACGTTTACACCATGAATTGAATTTCGGAAAGCAAATGGTTCTGATTCGACACGGGCTTCTATGAGACCGTCATATCCGGCTGACTGTGTTATTCCTCGTTTTATAAGTAGACGACGACCTTCATATACGTTTCGCACTCCGAAACGCTCGACCTTCAAGGGTACAGGCGTTAGCTCTTCTCTCGGTAGAGGGCCATATCGAGTAAACGATTGTGTTGGGAGTTCTAAAAAATCGTTTAGCCAATCGCTGTCGTATTCTTTGTTTGATTCTTTGAAACCTTGACCGAACGAATCAATGCCTACTAGTTTCTCTAGGGAATTGCGTACTTCCAACTGTTGGACCAATGCATAATCGTGATGACTTCCCCACCAGAATATTTTCCAAACACGATCGTCAGCCACAGCTTCGTATTGCGGGATTAATCGACGATCAGCAAGGCTAAGAACAACTGCACGCATCTGTTTTGCTTGGAGCGTACTTTTGGCAGACCAGTATTCAATTATGTGTGAATCACTTGGGGTATTTTTTTGAAATACAACTGATGCAAATGGAGCGACTGCACTATTAAAGTAAAGATTCCTGACAGCAGAAAAATTGATGACATGTAAAATACTACACGATGTAAGCCATTGCCGTCTAAATGTCTTGCTATTCTGGTGATGTTTAAAGAAGACTCCAGTTGAGACAAGAAGTGCCGCACTGCCTCCAGGACGTAAGAACTTAATCGCTCTATGAATAAATGCCTGCGACAATTCCAGGTCACCAACTTCACAGTTATTCGTACTACACCATTGAGCGGCTTGTCGGGCAGCAATACGACCAATACGATCATTCCGTTTGGGATACCCCCACGGAGGATTTCCAACGATTACATCAATACTATTGTCAGCAATATTCTGAGAGATCTTAGAATCATCTGATGATTCATCGATGTCGAACGAGTTCCCAACAAATAACACATCAAACCGATTTGGTTGCCCCGTTGTAGCCTGCGGATCATGAGTTAAATGTGGTAGACGTTTATCACGCCAAATGTCCGGCGGGTCAAGATGGTGCAGGAGAGCAAGGTATAAACTAAACGCAGCAACTCGTACCGCTTCACCATTGATGTCAATTCCACGGAGCTGATCGCGTAAAATTTTACTTAGTTCTCGCAGTCCGAGTCGTCTTTTCTGCTTTACTTGCCGGTAGCGAACTATCCGTCTGAATGTTTCAACCAAGAAAATCCCTGAACCACAAGCAGGATCAAGAACAGTAGGATCTCCTGCTAATACCTCTTTTGTCAAAATTTTTGACAAAAGATATTCAACAAGTTCAATCGGAGTGTAATGTGTACCATGATTTTGATCGACACCACGCCCTGCATTGTAAAACTCCTCATAGATACTACTGATCAATTCGATGGGAATGAATTCAAAACGATACGCAAAGAAAAATAACCGCTTTGTAGAATCAGTTATTTCTCCACGTAAAAAACGTTGAAGAATCCGTAAATGATCGTGTGAAACGGCTTCTTCTTCCTCTTTTGTGACCGGAAAAAGATCGCCATTAAAATCTTGTGAGAGCTGTTTAAAGAATGCATACGTGAAATTTTTGTCTGAGAGAAGCTTAGTGTATCTCACATGATCTAAGGAAGATTCGAATGGCACACCTTGGCTAGATTTGAGGATTGCATCCCATCGTTTGCGTCTTTTAGCCACTTTTTCAAAATCGGACTCTAGAAGTATCCTTCGATCTTCTAAATATCGTATAAAAAGAGAGCGACCAATGAGAGAGTTGGCATGAATTGCATTCTCACCATCTAATCCAGCTGTCATCAATGCTTCGCGAACTAGTTTAAGGTCACGCACGAGAGCCTTATCGGCTCGTGCTTCTCCCGGAGAAAAATAACCTTGCCCTTCAGGTGCGTTGCCAGATTCAAGCACCTCACGTCGAAAGGATGATAATTGCTCCTGTACGTCCGCAATCGATTCTACACGGCGAAGTAGGCGTTTGTGGTCTGTATACTGTTCTGATGGACCAATAGGTGGTCGCGTCAAGTCAAATACCAAAAGCTCACCAGGACGAGCAAAGAATAAACATTGTGGGCGAGCCATACACCAGATGCTATTTACTGCAAGGCGGATTGCTTCATCGGTTTCGGCAGCAGCGGTAGCAAAAACAACAACTGGGTTGTCTTGAACAAAAAAGACCTTTTCGACACCAACTGATTTGGCAAGCGCAAGCCATTCTCCCTTGTCGATCCAAGCATCCGATATAGGACCATCTTGCGGAGATGATGCCGCGTCGATGAGTTCACCTTCGCGTAATCCCAGCTCATCATATACGGAATCAAGTAATTCTCGTGCGGAAGCCATTCCCTATTGCCAATCGTTTTAGTAGTTCAGAATACTACGGAATGCACAAACGGCCAGTCTATTATAACGATGAAACGAATTATAATAATAGAACCAAGAACGTAATAATTATAATATATTCCCCTACTCCACCACACTCGTCAGCGGCCCTACGGCCGCTGTGGTGCTATACCCCAGCGGGTATTTCTGCAGTAGTTTCTGGATGTCGGACAGGGTGATGTTGTTGAGGAGTTTCAGGTCGTCGGCGACTGAGAAGTATTCGCCGCGGTAGACCCAGTTGCCTCCTAATGATGACAGGCGGCCCATCGGGCGTTCGCTTCTTAGTACCAGGCGGGAGGCGATTTTGTTGCGGGCGCGGTCCAGTTCTTCCTGGGTGATGCCGTTCTCGTTCACGTCGTCGAAGATCTGCTGGATCAACTTGCGGTTGTCCTCGGTCAGCTCCGGGTCGCAGCAGAGGTAGGTCAGCCAGGTGCCGCTGCCGTCGTATTCGTTGAAGCCGATCTCCGCGGATTCGGCCAGGCCCGTGTCGACCAGCTTCCAGTACAGGCGGCTGTTGGAATCGTCGCCGATCACCACCGACAACACTTCCGCTGGCAGACGCAGCATGTCTTGCGCCGCGGGAGCGGGACCCAGTTGCATGATGTGCTGCTGCTGGATGCCTTTCTCGATGATCGTCTGCGTGCCGGTGCTGGGCTGCGCTTCGTCGATCGGGCGGTCGCTCTTCCCTGCCGGCCAGTGGTCACACAGTTTGTGGGCCAACTGCTGGATCTGTTCCCAGTCGGCATTGCCGGCAATCGCCAGCGTGAGGTTGCCCGCCAGGTAATGTTTGGCATGGTAGTCGCGCATCTGTTCGGCGGTGAGATCGGTGATCGACTGCACCGAACCCAGGATGCTGCGACCCAGCGGATGTCCTTTGAAGTGAGCCTGCATCACTTTTTCATACGCAGTGAAACTGTGCAGATCGTCGTACATGCCGATCTCTTCCAGGATCACCTTCTTCTCCATGTCGAAATCTTCCTGACGCAGCGTGGGATAGATCAGCGTGGAGAGCAGCTCCATCGCGGTTTCCACGTATTCAGGCAGAAACGAACCGTAAAACAGCGTAATCTCTTCACTGGTGGAGGCGTTGTAGTTCGCACCGATCTCATCAAAGATGCGGTTCACATCGTCGGCGGAATATTTTTCGTTCCCCTTGAACGCCATGTGTTCGAGGAAATGACTCACGCCGGAGACCGCGTCGGTCTCATCGCGGGAACCGGTACGGACGAAATAACCGATGGCGAGGCTGTGCGCGTTGGGATTCAGCTCGGCGATGATCTGCAGGCCGTTGTCTAATTGTGCTTTATGAAATATCACTGGGAACCTCTAATGGTTGGGGGCCGATCGTTAAGACGGTGAAATTCGCTGCGGGGTGCGCGTGGATGTAGTTCAACACGCGGTCGGTGGTCAGCTGCTGAATTTCATCGTTAATCTGGTCGAGTGTGGTAATGCGTTTGAGATAGAACCAGTCGCGGGCAATCGAGCTGGCGCGGGATGACGTCGATTCCTGCGACATGATCAGCGAACTCTTGGCCCGGGCTTTACAGCGTTCAAGTTCGGATTCTTCAATGCCGTCACCCAGGCGGGTGAGTTCATGCAGCGTGACGTCGAGAGTTTCCTGTGCCCGTTCTGAAGTGGTGCCCGCATAACAGAGCACGCGGCCCAGTCCGGGCATGCCGGAGAGCGAAGCGGAAACCGTGTAACACAGCCCACGTTTCTCGCGGACTTCGGTAAACAGTCGGGCGCTCATGCCCCCACTCAGGATGCCGACGGCAGCCCAGGCGGCGTAATATTCGGGATGGCCGTACGGGACGGCGTCGTAAGCAATGCCCAGGTGCGTCTGTGTGGTCTCCTGTTCGGTGAAGAACCGGTTCTCGTCAGCAAAGACCATCGCAGGTTCTTCACTGATGCTGCTGGTCTTCCAGTCGCCGAACAGTTCTTCAATGATCTGCTTGACCTGTTCGAAGTCAACATTACCGGCAACGCCGATGATGGTTTCGTTGGGATGGAAGCAGTTTTCATACAGGGCGCGGACATCATCGATGGTGATGAATTGCAGGTGTTCCAGTTCCCCGTCGTTGGGCAGTCCCCAGGGAGCGGGAAAGGCGTGCCGCTTGAGTTCGACGAGGGCTTTCTGCCGGGCATCGTCTTCGACCGACAGCAGCGCCTGCGCGACTCCGGCGCGGGACGCATCGAACTGGTTGACCGGCAGATGCGGGTTCTTGAGGATCTCGCCGTAGATCTTGAGTGTTTCCGCCAGGTTGCCGGCGAGCGTCGCCCCGCTGAAGGTGATGTGTCCACTGGTGATGCCTTCGTGTCGCTGCACACCCAGATCGTCGAGGGCACACGAGAGCTGCTGGCTGTCATAAGGGCCGGCCCCGCGGGTCACCAGTTCAGAGAGGATACTGGCGGTGCCGCGTCGTTCGGGGGGATCGTAAATACTGCCGCTGGGAACCAGAATGGAAAAGGCCGCCGACTGGACATCGTCCATGGTTTCAGCGACCAGCGTCAGTCCGTTTGAAAACTGATGGGTTTGAATCAGTTGTTTGCCCATACGGGGTGCAACCTTCCTGAGTGGATAAGACGAAATAGATTATATGAGCAGACAGAGAGTCGCCAGCGTCTCGAGTGAGAAAGGCCAGCGGTCGCTGCTCTGCGGTCTGATGTTTCCTGAAATACTTGGGCGATCTTAGCGATTTACCTGCTGAATTCCTAGTGTCTTCTCAAGGCAGAAATGGCAGGTTAGCGTGTCTTTTCATGATTTTCTGCGGTGCAGATAAATGCTAGAAAAAATCGTCAGGCGCTGGACGTATAGGGGGGCGTTGATGTTAAGATGGATGTGAGATGGTACTGGAGACGTTCCCGGTTCCTCTTAAGATACCTTCCCAATGAGTCATCCCGGACAAAGGAATCACCTGGTGCGATTACAAAACAAGTCGACAGCAACGAACCGAATTTCCCGAAGAAATTTCCTGGGCAATAGTCTCGCCGGAGTCGCAGGCACGGGGATGCTGGGACTGATTTCCAATTCAATACAGGCGGCAGAAAAAAAAGCATCGCAGAAACATTTGCGCATCGAACGCATCGAGCGCACCACGGTGAAAGTTCCCTTTCGGGAAGTGCCTGCCCGGAATATGGCCCGTGAACTGCCGCACTGGGCGTATACCGAAATTGTCGAAGTGCATTTGAAGTCAGGCCACGTCGGCTTCGGAGAGACACTGCTCTATTACACCTGGAATGCCACTTCCGACGAGGCCGTCCAGAAAGCACAAGGCAGGAATGCCGCCACGTTGATGTGGGATGACGACCTCGGAGCCGGTCTGCAGATGGCTCTGTTCGATGCGGTCGGAAAAGCAGCCGAGGTTCCCGTACATGCGTTGCTGGGAGAGAAGATTTACGATAAGACCCCTCTCTCCTGGTGGAATATCGACACTTCGGTCAAAGATATGGCTCTCGAATGTGCCGAGGCTTACAAGCAGGGCTACATGTCCTACAAAACCAAAGGCCGTCCGTGGTTTGATGTCTGGGCGCAAGTCGAAGAGGCGAGCAAAGTGGTGCCGAAGAACTTCAAAATCGACATGGACTTCAACGATACCCTGCTCGACGCAGAGCGTGCCCTGCCGATTCTGGAAGACCTGGCGAAGTACCCGCAGGTCGATATCTTTGAATCACCGATCTTTCAGGACGACATCGCCGGCAATAAAAAACTGATGGCGGCCACCGATGTGAATATCGCCATGCATTATGGTACGCCCGAACCCCTGATTGCGATTCGCGAAAACATCTGCGATGGTTTCGTGATCGGGCACGGTGCCAGTGCGCTGATGGCCTCGGGAGCGGTCGCGGCGATGGCGGACAAACCCTTCTGGTTGCAATTGGTTGGTACCGGAATTACCGCTGCCTTCTCGCTGCATTTCGGTGCCGTGTTGAGCCATGCGACATGGCCGGCTGTGAATTGTCACCAGCTTTACAAGCACAATCTGTTGACGGAACCGATTGTGGTCAAAGACGGATTTGCCCGAATCCCCGAGAAGCCGGGGCTGGGATATGAGCTGGATCGTAATTTGATTGAAACACTCCGCGTCAAAAAACCGGCCTCCCGTCCGGAACCACCGCGTTTAATTGAAACGACATGGAAAGACGGACGGAAGATGTATTTCGGAAATACGGGTGAAGTGAATTTCGTCCTTAACCCGGCCCGCGACGGAAATGTGCCCTTTTTCGAACGCGGCGTCGACACACGCCTGGTTCCTGATGATGGTTCGAAAGAATGGAAGACGCTGTACGAGAAAGCAAACCGTGAACCGTTATTGATAAAAGAATAAGGCGAGCAGAACGAAGCTGCGACGAGGACCGGTTTACAACCTTGCCGAGGGGCTTACTTAATCAGGGGTGTTTCGACGTACTGGCTTGGTTTATACAGGGTCCGTGTGAGTCGAAACCCGATCGATCGATAGAGATTGATGGCTGGTTCGTTGTCGGCAGTGACTTCGAGGTAGGCTCGTTTGACTTTGGCTTCGCGAAAACCGATCAGGCATTTGGTCACCAGTGCCCTGCCCAGTCCTAAGCCACGATGTTCGGGTGTGATGCCGACGTTCTGAATCGCGCCCATAATGCGGCTGGGAACGATAGCCTGAATCGTGCCGCAATCGATGGCATCTTCGTTACCGGTTCCGTCCCAGGTAATCAGCCAGGTGCCTCGGGACAGGAAGTTGCGTTGACGCGAAATATCCTGCATCAGTTTACGGCAGCCTTCATAATCGCCCAGGCAGGGAAACACGCGGGCATCCAGTTCGGAGCGAAAACTGTGGTACTTGGCGACAGCGTGGCGGTCGACGGTGCTCAGCTCCCAGGGACACCAGCGGTAGCCTTCGGGAAGCGTGGTGTCTTCCAGTCGCGCGTGGGCCAGCTCGATTTCCATTCGAAATCTTCGAAAGTATGTTTCGGTAAAGTCCATGAATGTCTCGCGGAATACGAAAAGCCGAACAGGAAAGGAGCAATTTATTTTCAATACCTAATTTTACCATTCTCTATACTACTGTCAATCTGGGGATGCTGATTGATAGCGAATGCTGCTATTTTCTTGCCCGAACGCGTGCATCGTGTCTGATGTGACTGATTGATCCGGTATGCCTGATCTACCCAAAATGCAGATTAGGTCTGATTCCCGTGAAAAACTCTCGAATTGGTTTTAAATCAGTCTGTTTTCGCTCAAGTCGGCTGGGAATACCGGGATTGAGTTTGTGGCGGATCTCAAATTGACAGCAAGTCCCTTAGTTGAAAAAACATCGGGAACTCCTAGAATGATGGATAAGAGTTTGAGTACATGTTTCCCGGTGAACATGGTTTTTCCCCGCCACTATTCCTTCCCTGTTTGGAGTGAGTCTCACAGTGACCGACAACAGTAACCTTGACGAAATGGTAAAACAGAACCAGGAAGCACTCGATGCCCATACCCGCGAGTCTGTCCAGTGGCACTTCAACCCGGAAACCGGTTCTCCTTACTGGCTGGAGAAAGCCAAGTCATTCGACTTCGATCCGCTGACCGATGTCAACTGCTTCGAAGATCTGAACAAGTTTCCGCTGTTTGAAGATGACGAACTGCGCGGCGGTCCCCTCGATCGCTGGATTCCCAAAGCACTGCTCGGAAAACCGACTTACGTCTTTGAGACCGGCGGAACCACAGGTATTCCCAAGTCACGCGTCGTGATTGACGACTTCCGCATCGATTACGAAAACTTCAGCGACACCCTGCCTGATGAATCGTTTCCTAAAGGCTCTAACTGGCTGATGCTGGGGCCTTCCGGTCCGCGTCGTCTGCGGCTGGCAGTGGAACATATGGCACAGTATCGCGGCGGGATTTCTTTCTGCGTTGACCTTGATCCTCGCTGGGTGGTGAAGCTGATCAAAAAAGGCAAGATCGACGAAGTGAAAGAATACAGTGCTCACGTGATCGACCAGGCGATGGCGATTTTAGGGGCCGGTCATAAAATTAAATGTATGTTTACCACACCCAAACTGCTCGAAGCACTGGCCATGCGATTGATGGATGAAGGCTCGAGCATTGAAGAAGCCGGCATCACTGGTATCTTCTGTGGCGGAACCGAATTCACTCAGCAGTGGTATCGCTTTGCCCGTGAAGAGCTGCTGGGTGAGAACGTTTACATTACGCCGACCTATGGAAACACACTGATGGGACTGGCCTGTGGTAAACCGTTCGATCCGGCTGATGATTACAAAATTACCTACTATGCTCCGCAGCCGCGTGCGGTGATTCGCGTCGTCGATTTCGATGACCACACCAAGGTCGTCGGCTATGGGGAAACCGGACGGGTTAAGCTGTTCACAATGACTAAAGAACTGTTCATTCCCGGGTTCCTGGAACGGGATGAAGGCGAACGTGAACTGCCACATCCGAAGTATCCCTGGGATGGTGTGAGCGGCGTACGTCCGTTCCACAAAATTGCCTCATCGACAACGGTAGGCGTTTATTAAACCATTTGTGCTCAGCGAAATTGTCTGTCGGCATGGTTTTCTGGCGTTCGATTCGTGTGTGCTTTGATGATAGATCTGATCTCTCTGCCTGGATGCGGGATCATAGACTGATTCGCATTATCTATAAAAAGGAAAACTGCCGTGTTGGAAATACCTGTAATTCGCTGGGGAAAACCTTACGAAAGTTTCGATCAACAGGAAGTCGTTCATTTTGAAACAGGCGAGCCGCTAGCCAAAGTACATCAGGCCAATGCCGGTCTGGTGAAAATGGACATGCGGAAAGCACAGCGGGCTCGCGACCTGCTGCGGGAAATTCCGATTTCCAAACTGCTGGAGATCTGCAAAAAAGCCGCCGACCTCTACATGACGGCGGAACTGCCGCTGGGCAACGGTACACAGACTCCCGAAGAGTTCTGCCGGATCCAGTCCGCCAGTACCGGGATGCCCGAATGGATGTGTGCTGGCAATATGAAAAAGGTCGCGTTCGTACTGGAGCACATGGATGAGATCCTTGATTCTCTGACGCGCGGCCTGCCTCTGGATATTCTGACACGGGGTTACGGCAAAGAAGAACGGGGCGTGATGATGAGCTACCAGGCCAATTCGCCTGTACTCGGTCTCGTGCTGCCTTCCAACTCTCCCGGCGTACATACGCTCTGGATGCCGATCCTGCCGATGCAGATTGGTCTTGTACTGAAGCCCGGATCCTCGGAACCCTGGACACCTTATCGGATGACTGAAGCCTTCTGCCAGGCGGGCATTCCACGCGAATGTATTTCCGTTTATCCGGGGCCTCACGATGTGGGATCGACGGTAACCGAGCTTTGTCAGCGGGTGATGTTGTTCGGCGGTCAGCAGACGATTGACAAGTATAAAGGCAATCCCAACGTGCAGGCGCACGGACCCGGTTTCAGTAAAATTCTGCTGGGCGATGACGTCGTTGATCGCTGGGAAGACTATCTCGATCTGATGGTCGACAGTATCTACCAGAACGGTGGCCGCAGCTGTATTAACGCTTCGGGCGTCTGGGCATCACGTCACACCGAAGCCATTGCCGATGCGATTGCAAAACGCATCGGACCTGTGGGACCCAGTTCAATGACCGACCCGGAAGCACCACTGGCTGCGTTCACCATGACCGGCGCTGCCAAAGCGATGCACACGCAAATTGAAGAAGGCCTGAAGGAGCCGGGCGTCACGGAAGTCACGGCAAAATATCGAGACGGCGAACGCCTGATTGAAATGGAACGCTGTGATTACCTGCGACCCACGATCGTGCATTGTGCCAGCACCGACCCTGCTCTGGCGAATACCGAGTACATGTTCCCGATGGCATCGGTCGTGCAATGCGAGCAGAAAGACATGCTGAAGAAAATCGGCCCGACGCTGGTCTGCACGGCGATCACTGAAGATCCGCAGTGGTCACAGCAACTGCTGGATGCGACCAATATTGACCGCTTGAATATCGGTGCGGTCAAAACAAACGCCTTGAACTGGCTGCAGCCTCACGAAGGAAATATCGTCGAGTTTCTGTACCGGGCCCGGGCATTCCAGAACGAAACCCCCGCGGCTCATTGAGCCGGCCTGTTTCCGGAGGTAGAGCAATCAGGCAGACTGCTCTACCGGGGCACTCGAAATCGAAAGATTACGGACCTCGTTGGCCAGTCCCTCCGGGGACTCGGCCAATAGCCAGTCGATTATTCGCCAGTCGGACCAGCGGGGATCGGGATCACTCGATGGTCCGCCAATAAATCCCAGGTGCCCCCCATGCTCTGTCAGATACAGAGTGACTTTGTCATGATGGGCCAACTGGTCGATGGATTCCTGATATGTGAATGCGGGAACGAGCGGATCGTCCTGTGATGTAATGATCAGCGTTGGCACATTGATGTGCGAGAGGACTTCCGTCGGGCTGCAACGCGTGTAGTAATCTTCCGCCGATTCGAAGCCAGCCATGGGAGCTGTAAACTGATTGTCAAATTCCAGCAGGGTTTTGGGATAATTCGCCCCGGAAATTTTGTGGGTGTGATTATGGTACTGGTATGACTTGCGAACGTGTTTGATGAGATTCGTGACAAAATGCCGCTGATAACGACCAAATAAGGGTTTGCCGAATACCCGGACGCTTTCTGACAGTTGCATCGGAGGGTTCAGAACCACGGCTCGGTCGACGAGGCCGCATGTCTCGGAGGGGCGTCCCAGATAGTTCAGGCTGATGGTGCCTCCCAGGGAGAAGCCAGCGATGCCGATGGGGGAACCGGGGCAGATCTGTTCGATCCGCTCGAGTGCAATTTGCAGATCCAGAAAGCTACCAGCATGGTAGGGAGACTTGGCCAGACCGGTGCCTGCACCGCAGCCACGCAGGTCCATCCGAAAGACACGGACCCCTTTCACATTCAATTTATGCGCCAGACGTATCATGTAAGAACTGCGATGACAACCCGAAAGCCCATGCAGCAGAATCACGACCCGGTCTCCTGGTCGCCAGTTGCCCGGACAGTCATCGTGCAGAATCAGCAGATCGTTATCAGGCAGGCGACAACTGTGTTGCTCTGCCTGGTAAGGCGATTTTACGCGCGAATGAAACTGCCCGACAATCGTCTGCAGATGTGGATTTCGATACAATCGGTGCGGAACAAACGGCGGAAAAACCAAATCACTCTTCATTAAGTTCTGTCCTGTCGAACATTCTCGCAACTGATCAGACAAAAGCGGCCGTGGTAGGCTTAATCGTCAAATCAGGAACATGAGCACGTGGAGGGAGCTGACAAATCATATTTACTGCAGCGGCAACATCTTCCGGTTGCAGAATTTTGGCACGATGCTCTTTGCTGACGGGAACCGGACGTTCGTCCAGGATCGGGGTTTCGACTTCCCCCGGATAGATGGTTGAAATTCGAACGCCACGATCTTTCTCTTCCTGAGCGACAGTTGTCCCCAGCGCAGACATCGCAAACTTCGAGGCATTATAGGCAACTCCGCCCAACAGGCCAGCCCGAATTCCCGAAACCGAACAGATATTTATAATCAACCCGTCCTGGCGTTCCCTCATTTGAGGTAGAACTGCCTGCATACAGTTGAATGCACCGGTGGCATTGACTGTCATCAGCTTGTCCCAGTCTTCCCCCGAAACCACTTCCATAGAGCGGTCGCGACAGTTAATGCCTGCACAGTGCACCAGGATATCAATATGTCCCAGTTTCTTGTTCGCCCAGTCAAAAAATGCAGAGACGCTTTCCCGGTCTGCCACGTCGATGGTATGGAAACCGATTTTGCCTTCGGCCTGAGCAGAAACGGCTTCCAGTGGAGCCTGTCGTCTGCCTCCCACTACCACATTGGCCCCGGACTGTGCCAGACTCAAGGCACAGGCTTCTCCAATTCCGGTGCCTCCGCCGGTGACTACAATATTTTTATTTTCTAATCCAGGCATGTTCGAAGTTCTCTATCTGGTGTCTATGGAAGGTAAGATGCAACGGAGCGAATCATTTCGCCTCTGATCCATCAATTTTACGGAATCCGGGGAGAAAATGAAATGATGCACCGCGGGAAAGGAGCATGAAATCAGACTTCTTCGGCTGTGTGAGCCTTCGATTTGCGGCGGGGCGGCGCGAAGAAAAATGAGACCAGAACAATCAGGCCAAACAGAGAATAGCAGACTGTAAAGACCCAGGGGTCAACAGTCCCCTCGTCAATAAACAGCACTTCATGGACCCAGTTCGCGATGAAATCGCCTTGGTAACTGGCTTGCCCGGCCTGTTTTCGTAACCACTTCTCCAGTGTGGTCAGTGGGCAGATGATGCCTGCCATTGATTCAAAAACCACGAACAGAATGGATACCAGATGGATAATACGGAATTTGAAATTGCGGACCCAGTTCCAGCCGGCCAAGGCACCGATCGTGATTAGAACCTGTCCCAGCAGCACAAACATCACAAAGGCGAAATGAATCACCACAATCAAATCAGCGCTGATACGAGAAAGAAATTGTGTATCGTGAAAATCCATATGTTTAACTGTGGTCGAGCGAATAATTTAACTGATTTTTAAAAATAGACGAGAACAACTACTCTTCTAGAGACAATAAAAGTACCTGTTATTCCCGGATAGAAACGAAAATTTTCAAGAAAAAAATGTGAACAATTATTCTGTCGCGGGAATGGATCTAACGTCACAGGGAAAATGAATACGCAGGAAGAGCTGCAAATTATCAAGTTATTTGCATACACAGGTTTGTGCATACGCGACGGATTTGTTATTCGCTATACTAATACGGGTACAAAACGCAGTCTATCTGTCCTGACTCTGTTTGAAGGAACTCCCGATGTCGTCTACCAGGCATCAACAACTTGATGAAGAAGCGCAAAACCCGGTATCCAACGCCGAGGGAACAACGCGTTCGGGGAATCGGTCTGCCTTACAATTGATGCGAAAAGTTCGTCGTGGACGGCTGCGTCTGCCCATCACGCTGAGTGTCGTATTGATGGTGATGAATGTCGCGCTGATGGTGTTCTGGATCATTCTGGCAGCACAGATTTACTGGTGGACAGCTCTGGCTATCGGTACGGTCGTGTTTGTCCTGATTCTGGTGGGACTGTCTTTGTATCTGGTTCTGACGATCAAAGAGGTAAGGTTAAGTCAGCGACAGTCGGATTTCATTGACAGTGTGACACACGAATTGAAAACGCCGATCGCTTCCCTCCGACTGTATCTGGAGACTCTGCAGATGCGCACGCTGGATGAAGAGCAACGCAGCGAATTTTATTCGACTATGAAAACCGAACTCGAACGGCTCAATCACCTGATTTCCCAGTTGCTGGAAGTCAAACGCCTGGATGCACTGGGTATGGAGACGGACCCTGAAGATATTCTACTGGAACCGCTGATTCGTCATTGCGCGCGGGTAGAATGTAACAGACGGCAGATTGAAATCGAGCAGGTTTTTGAGTTCGACATCGAACCGGCGGTCATTCATACCCGGCGAATATTGCTGGAAATGATATTCCGCAATGTGATTGATAATGCCATCAAATACGGAGCCAGCGAGCCTCAAATTTCGGTTCAGGTTCGTGTGAGCAAAGGAGGACGTGTCATTACGCGTGTCATGGACAACGGCGAAGGCGTCGATCCAGAAATTCGGAAAGATATTTTTAAAATCTTCTATCGCGGAGAAAGTGAACTGGAACGACGGAAAACAGGTACCGGACTGGGGCTGTATATTGTACGGACCCTGGTGCATCTACTGGGGGGGAAAGTGACAGTGCATGATCGACTGGATCAACCTGGCAGTGTGTTTGCCATCGATTTACCAGGGAGAGCGGAAACATGAAGTTGCTGGTTGTCGAGGATGAAAAAGCACTCGCGCAGGGATTGAAGTTCAACTTCGAACAGGAAGGGTATACGGTCTTGACTGCAGAGGATGGACCGACCGCGCTGAACTACTTTCAGGAGTGTTATGAATCAGATAAAGAAAGTGTGGACCTGGTGATACTGGATCTGATGCTGCCCGGGATGAGCGGCTATGAGATTGCGAAAGAGATTCGGCGTATAGATGAAGTCGTGCCGATTCTGGTTCTCAGTGCCCGGGAACTGAGCGAAGATAAAGCATATGCTTTCGACTGTGGTACGGATCAATATATGACCAAGCCATTTGCATTGCCGGAACTTCTCAGCCGTGTCAAGAATCTACTCAAACGGAAAAGTCTGGTGAAACCGGCTCTGACGCAAACCAGGAAGCTTCCTGCTCTTTACGAATTCGGAAACGTCATCGTCGACTTTGAATCGTTCGAGATCGAAGTCGATGGAGAACGCAAAAGCCTGACCAATCTGGAACTGAGGTTGCTCAAATATTTCATCGAGCATGATGGCATGGTACTGACACGCAGCCAGATTCTGGAAGATGTCTGGGGGGAACAGTCTGCCTTTGTGACAACTCGCACCATCGACAATTTTGTCCTGCGACTTCGCAAGCTGGTGGAAGCCAATCCTGCTGAACCTGTGCACATTGTCTCCGTACGTGGTGCCGGCTATCGTTTCATGCCCGAGGACGTCGACGACTGAGTTTTGTGGACAGATGTTGCGTTTTCTGCACTGTTTTTTGCCAGAACTCCTTGGAAATCGATATTTTTTGTTACTTTGACACAACTTTGACAATTATATGACGCTTACAAGACACCGGATTCCGACCTCTTGGATAGAATTCCGCAGAAGTGAGGAGATCGGTGAAACCTGATTTCCTGCAAGTGTTAAATATCAGGCACCTGTTAATGTAGATGAGGGCAATCATGTCGAGCGTCATTCTGGATCAACCTGCTGAAGAACAAACAGCTGCGGAAAACCAACCTAAGAAATCAAAGAAACGCGAAGAGCGGGAACAGATCCTCGCCAAATTTCATAAAGAGAATTTGCATTGGGGTAATGTTGACTGGGTCGTCCTGATCTGGATGGCTGGAATTCACATTGGCGCTGTCGCAGCACTTTTCTTTATCTCCTGGCAGGCCATCGTTACCTGTCTGGTGCTCCACTGGGCAACCGCCAGTATTGGGATCTGCCTGGGATACCATCGCTATCTCTCGCACAAATCATTCAAGCTTAGAGCTCCTGCAGAATTCTTTGTTCTGCTGTGTGGAGTTCTCTCCGGTGAAGGCTCTCCCTTAACCTGGGCAGCAACACACCGTCTGCATCATCAGAAATCAGACAAGCATGGTGATCCCCACTCCCCTTTTGAAGGAAACTGGTGGTCTCACCTGCTGTGGCTGTTCGTCTACCGTGATAAAGAACTCAACAATAAATTTGCCGATCACTACATTCCCGACTTTAAAAATCGTCCGATGATTCAATTCTTCGAAAAAACCTATCCACTGTGGTTGATTGGTTCTGGCTTTGCCATGTACGGAATCGGCTACGCCATGGGTGGCAACTACATGGGCTGGTCGATGCTGCTCTGGGGCCTGTGTGCCCGGATGGCCTTTGTCTACAATTCCACCTGGTTCGTGAACTCTGCGACTCACCTGTGGGGGTATCGTAACTATGAAACCACAGATCAGTCCAAGAACCTGTGGTGGGTCGCCATCGTCGCTTACGGCGAAGGCTGGCACAACAATCACCATGCACATCCTTCTGTGGCACCTGCCGGTCACCGTAAATGGGAAATTGACATTACCTGGTGGTCAATCAAAGCCTTAAGAGCCATCGGTATGGCCTACGACGTCAATGATCGGATTCCAGAGAAGAATGCAGAACCGGAAATTGATCCGGAACCGGGCAAAAACGGAATCGTGGTTGCCAAGTAAACGAGACAGATAGTAAAACTGATAGCCCTGACTGGTGAGAACCGGTCAGGGCTTTTTTATTATACTGACTTTTTGTGTTTTATGGTTGACTCCCTGATAGATGGCACCGAATGCAATTCGGTATTGTCGCAGGCAACAAGAGGTGGCAGTAGGTACGTAGTCGAGTGAGAATGTGCGCCTCATACTATCTGGTGATAAACTTTTGACGCTTCATTCTGAAGTGAACGAGCGAACTGGGACCTCCTGCTCGCTCCGCTCGGCCCGAATTTCATTCGGGCTTACCCATTTCTAACTTTCGTGTCGTTTCGGGATTTTCGTGGTAGTAAAATCTCCACCAGATCACATTCCCGTGTGGCACTCTTGAGAGAGTTTCTGTATGGACCGGATACACAGGTAACACTCGTGTAATCTTTGATGCGAGGTCATTGATTCAAGACGAAACAGGCTGGTTGAAGGATGCTTTTTGTTTACGAAATCTGTTCCAGAAACCCGGGGCGTAACACATCTTCACACCACTGGGAAGCCAGTAGCAGGTCATCGAATTTGTCGGGATGTCCTGTGATCTGGATACCCACAGGCAGCCCCCCTGCCGTCACAGCAGCAGGAATGGTGAGCGTCGGAAAGCCGGTCAGACTCCAGGGAGCATTCATGCCGGGGTTCCCCGTAGTGGTCAAATCAGGGGCCGGCCCGAAGGTGGCTGGCGAAATCAAAATTTCAGCACGCGCAAAACACCTCCGCGTAATCTGGCCGATCAGGCTCTGGTAGTCCAGGCATGCCTGGTAGCGTTTAGAAGAGACCTCCCTGCCCGCTTCGAGGACCTGGCTGATCGCAGGGCCATAATATTCCCGATTCTGGTCATAATCATCTCCCAGTTGATGCAGCATTTCATACTGCATCAGGCTCAGATGCTCATCCAGAATCGATTCAAATTCGGTGGGCAGCCGAGACTCTTTAATGGGGGCGCCGGCTGCAGCGAGTTTTTCTCGGACCACTGTGAGTGCCTGTTGCATGTCTGGCTCCGCGCGCGTTAAGAAGAAGTCGGACAGCCAGCCGATACGGGGCGCTGCAGTCACGGGTTCGATCAACAGGGGGAGATAGGTGGCCTGGTCAGTCATACCATCCAGCATAATCACCAGGTCAGCGACGGTATGTGCGAGCGGTCCTACATGATCCAGATGGTCGGAAAGCAGAATCACCCCCTGCCGATCGACCATGCCAAAGGTTGGTTTCAAACCAGCGACACCACAGAAAGCCGCCGGACGAATGATCGAGCCACCTGTTTGCGTTCCCACTGCTGCCAGGCACATCCCGGCTGCGACTGCCGCCGCGGACCCACTGGAAGAGCCTCCCGGTGTGTGCTCCTGGTTCCAGGGATTTCGCGTGGGAGGAGGATCAAAGCTCGCCAGTTGGGTAGTAACCGTTTTGCCGGGAAAGATTGCTCCTTCCATCCTCAGGTTTTCCACAAGCGTGGCATCGCTGGTGGCGGGAGGCTTGTCTCGGCCCAAAAAACCGGCCTGTGTGGGCATGCCTTTGACATCGATGATGTCTTTGACGCCGATCGGGATTCCATGTAAAGGCCCGCGCCAGCGTCCCCGCTGCAGTTCCTGGTCCAGTAAGTCAGCACGCTCAAAGGCAGCATCTCGATCAAGGTAGGCCCAGGCATGCAAAACCGGTTCTTTTTCCTCAATATTCTGGAAGCATAGTTCCAGGAGTTCGCGGCAGGAGAGTTCGCCGACTTTAATCGCCTGCTGTGCGTCGGCAATGGTTCGGGGAGGTGTCTGGTACAGATTCATAATTCGTTTCTGATGCGTAGGAGTGGATTATCGCAGTATTTTATGATTTTCGGCGATTCACTTCGGGAAATCAAATGGCAGTGGGTTGACGATCAGGAATTTAGCTCCATAATGCATGGTTCAGGCGTTGAATCGCTATCGTTCAGGGGGCGAAAAGCTGTCTCCGAGTATGGTGGGGTAGTCATTGACCGGGTCAGATCTTAACCGAAGCAGCCCACATTGGTTTATTCCAGGTGTACGAGGAGGCAGCTTTTCGCCCCTTTTTATTGGACTGTATCCCGTTTTACTGTAGCGTCTACAAGGCCATTTGGGCTGAGTATATTAGATTACGAGCGTCAAGTTTAAATGCGATGCGCTCTAATCGCTCCTCATTCACGTTTCGATCATAAATTGATTACCACCTCTCACTGGATAAACGGATCAGAGTCACTTATTGTAAGTGGCTGAGCAGTAGGTTGCTCTTCGTTTCCCCGTTTCTTTTTCTCTTTCTGATTTCGATGTCTGATAACAGGTATGTCCAGTAAATCGATACAGTATACGGTGTTGGCCCGCCGCTTCCGGCCTCAGAATTTCTCGGAAGTCGTGGGACAGGGAATGGTCGCCCAGGCGCTGCAAAATGCCATCCGTGGTGACCGCGTGGCACACGCCTATTTATTTACCGGCGCACGCGGCGTTGGCAAAACTTCAATGGCCCGTATCCTGGCGAAAGCGTTGAACTGCCCTAATTCAAATGACGGGATTCCCTGTGGAGAGTGTGAAGTCTGTCAGAATATTGCCGTGGGCAGCGATGTCGATGTGCTGGAAATCGATGGTGCCTCCAATCGAGGGATTGATGATATCCGTTCGCTGCGGGCGAATGTGAATGTCCGTTCGATGCGATCAAAATATAAGATCTACATCATCGATGAAGTTCACATGTTGACCAAGGAAGCCTTCAATGCCTTGCTGAAAACGCTGGAAGAACCACCTCCGAACGTAAAGTTCATCTTTTGTACAACCGAGCCTAATAAGCTGCCTGATACGATTCTCTCACGCTGCCAACGATTTGATTTCGGTTACATCGAAGAGAACAGTATCTGTGATCGACTGAAGCAGATTGCCGAAGCCGAACAGGTCAGCGTAGCCGATGATGCGATTCAGCTGGTTGCACGCCGCGCGGGCGGTTCGATGCGTGACAGTCAGTCGATTTTTGATCAACTGCTCTCATTCGGCGAGTCCCATCTGACGGCGGAAAGTGTGCACCGGATTCTGGGAACGGCCAGTGATGAGCGGCTGATTGAACTCATTGACGCCCTGATTGAACAGAAGCGGGATGTGGCGTTGACACACTTCGACGCAGCCCTGAACGCAGGCGTGCAACTGAATGAGTTTGTCGATCAGTTGCTGAACTATCTGCGGGATTTATCGGTGGTGGCAACAGGTGCGTCCCAGGTGACCCTGCTTTCGATATCAGAAGTGAATCGAGCCAGCCTGCAGCGTCAGGCGGAAGCCTGGGGGATTCAAACCTGTCTGGCCGCATTTCAGATTCTGAATGAAGCCCGTAACCGGATGTTTCGTGCCAGTCACGGTCGCGCTTTGGTGGAACTGGCATTGATTCGGATGTCGCTTCTGGAAGATCTGGACCTGTTAAGCCGTTTTCTGTCATCAGGGGGACAGCTTCCTGCTGCTCCGGCAGCAGTGCGGCAGGCTGCCCCCTCCCTCTCTGCAGCGGCGGTTTCAGAACCTGTTTCTGAGGCTCCAGTCCCTCCTGCTGTGAGTACTGAACCTCCGTCTGATCAAAAAAAAATTGAAAAAAAAAATGAAATTCAATCGCTCGTAGTATCAGAATCGATTGAAAGTTCAGCACCTGCTGTGGAAACTGTTCCTTTTCGGGCCGGAATGGAAAGTTTATTGTTGTCGCAACTCATTGAAAACACTGAGGATTTGTTAAAAGACTCAGTGAAAGGAGTGACGTCAATAGCAATTTCTGGGCCGAAACAGCTGGATTTACAATTCTCTAAGAGCTATAATTTCTCAAAGCAATACTGCGAACGGCCGGAAATGCTGGCCCGACTCGAAAATTCGCTGGAAAAGGTGGCAGGAGAACGGATCAAAATTCGTTTGATTGTTCTGGAGCCAGCGGCTGAAACCGAGAATGCAGATGACAAACAAAACAGACCATCGATTGCTCAACAGCGAGCTGAGCAGCGTGAACTGGCCCCTGCCACTGATGATTTTCTGCAGGAAGCCCTTTCCGTGTTTAACGCGCAGAGTGTGAGAGTCGATGTTTTAAAAGTCCAGGCAGAAGAGAAAAAAGAGGATTCGTGACCATGTTCAAAGGACTGGGAAATATCGCCGGCATGATGAAGCAGTTTTCAGAAATGCAGGGCAAAATGACGGAGATGCAGGACAAACTCGGTAAACTTCGCTTTGAAGGCTCTGCCGGTGGTGGAATGGTCAATGTAGAAGCAAATGGCCAGCAGAAGATTCTGGGGGTCAAGATTGACCAGACTCTGCTGGAGAGCGGCGACCGGGAAATGCTGGAAGACCTGATCACAGCAGCGACCAACCAGGCATTAGACAAAGCGCGCGAGGGAGCTGCAGAAGAAATGTCACAAATCACGGGAGGTTTGAATATTCCCGGGCTGGATGATGCGCTTTCGAAATTCAATCCTAATTCCTGAGCTGGCGCGCGTGCCGATTCGATTCCGTTTTCATTACGGATAGTTATCCGTCTGTTTCCAGTATTTTGAAGAGTCATTCTATGTCGCTACGTGGAAGAGAGAATCAGTCTCATCCGTATGGTTCCAGTGTGGGGCAATTGATTGATCAATTTGCGACACTGCCCGGAATCGGTCGTAAATCGGCTGAGCGGCTTGCGCACTACATCTTGTCGATTCCTGAACCGGAAGCTCGTCAGCTGGCAGAGGCAATCAATGCCGTCAAACAGTCCGTTCGTCCCTGTTCTGTCTGTTACAATCTTACCGAACAGGAAGTCTGTACGATCTGTTCGGATTCTCGGCGTGATAAGAAGCTGGTCTGTGTGGTCGAACAGCCTCGCGATGTTGTATCACTGGAAGCCACCAGTTCATTTCAAGGCGTGTATCACGTGTTGCAGGGACGGATTTCACCACTGGAAGGGATTGGACCCGAAAATCTGACGATCAACGCCCTGATTCGACGCGTTAAACAGGATGGTGTGACCGAAATCATCATGGCGACCAACCCGACTCTTGAAGGTGATGGGACCGCTCTTTATATTTCCAATCTGCTGGAACATGAAAATGTGGAAATCACTCGACTTGCCCGCGGTATTGCCTCCGGGAGTGTGCTAGAGTTTGCTAATAAAGAGATGTTATCTGATGCGCTACACGGGCGCCAGAGATTTTGAAATCGTTCGTGATTCATTTGTTAAAATTTTGTAAGACAACAACAGGTTTGGATTCGGATAATACATGCATCTGAATATTTCACAACAAATGAAACTGGGCCAGCAGATGAAGCTGGCTCCCAGGATGATCCAGTCCATGGAGATCCTGCAGCTACCCTTACAGGCGCTGGAAGAACGCATTGACCAGGAGTTGGAAGAGAACGTCTGCCTCGAACGGATCAATGACAACGAGAATACACCTGACACCGAATCCGAACTCATGCGGGATCAGGCTAACTCTGATTCCAACAGCCATGAGATTGATGAAAAGGAAATCATTGCCGGTAGCGAGCAGAATAACGAATCCGACTTTGAACGACTGCTGGAGATGGCCGAACAGTGGCCGGAAGACAATGTGACTTCAGCCACGAAACCTTCGTCAAACCGCATCAGCGACGATATTGAACGTAACAACGATGCTGTTGCAAATATTACCGAACGGCAGCAGACAATTAATGAATACCTGGTCGAGCAGTTTCATTATTTCAATTGCTCTCCAGAAGTAAAAGAGTTTGGCGAGTACCTGATTCAGAACCTGGACCATAATGGCCGCCTGCAGAGTTCCCTGCCCGAAATCGTGCAGGTGTATGGACAGAAAATTTCACAGGAAGAAGCCGAAACTGCCCTACATCTGATTCAAAAATGTGATCCGCCTGGTGTCGGTGCCCGAGACCTGCAGGAATGCCTGCTGCTGCAATTGAAACCAGATGCCCCTTATCGTGATGTACTGGTCACTCTTATTACTTCACACCTGGATGACCTGGGGCAGAATCGCCTGCCCGTCATTCAGCGGAAAACCGGCTATTCGATCGACATGATCAAGAACGCCATGTCATATCTGCGGTATCTGGATCCGTTTCCCGGTCGTGGTTTTGAATCAGAACCAGTTCTGAAAGTGACGCCGGATGTCTTTGTCAAACTGGACGAACACGGAAAGTATGTAGTCGAACTGGAAAATGAATACACGCCTCCTCTGCGTATCAGCAGACGCTATGCAGAGATACTGCGAAACAAAACCGACGATCAGACCAAAGATTATATCAAGAAGAAAATCGATGCTGCCAAATGGTTGATCGAAGCCATCGAACAGCGACACAGTACGCTGAAGCGGGTCGCCCAGGCGATTGTCGATTTTCAGACGGAGTTTCTGGATAACGGTCCTGAATTTATTGTCCCGTTAAAAATGCAGCAGATTGCCGACGTTGTCGGAGTGCACGTGACAACGGTCTCCCGCGCAGTCGATGATAAATGGATCCAGACTCCCCGGGGACTGTACCCTCTTAAACGTTTCTTTGGTGGCGGCACGAAAACCTCTGACGGTGAAGATGTCGCCTGGGGCATCATTCGCCTGAAGCTGAAGGAGATCATTGATGGGGAAGATAAGAATAAACCCCTCAGCGATGATGCCCTTGTGGATGCCTTATCCAAAGAAGGTTATAACCTCGCGCGCAGAACGGTGACCAAGTATCGGAAGGCGATGAATATTCCATCATCCCGTCAGCGTCGCGAATATTAAGCGTCCTGGTTCTTACCGCGTTAAAACTGATGTTTCCAGCCGGTACTTTCCAGGGCCGTCATTGAACCGTCTGGCTGCTGTAGTTTCGCACCCTGTTCTCCAGTAATTTCGCCGATGTGAGTCAAAGGGATCGGCAGCGGATTCTGATCCAGCAGGCGTTGTCCGTCTTCCGGCGAGACCGTAAACAGCAGCTCGAAGTCCTCTCCGTCGGAGAGCGCTTTTTGAAGCCGCTCTGCATGTGAAAGTTCCGTAGAGAGACACTGGCTGATCGGGATCTGATGTGACTGGATCACCGCACCGACTCCTGATTCATTCAGAATATGTTGCAGGTCAGATGCCAGGCCGTCACTGACATCGATCATGGCATGGAGTGAGACGGTTTCTTTCAGAATCGCGGCTTCTTTGACTCGAGGGGTAAACGTCAGGTGATGTGAGGTCAGACTTCCTCCCAGATCTCCTGTAACAAAGATCCAGTCACCGGCGCGGGCATTGGAACGTTTGATCGAGTGAGTTCGAGAAGCCGTACCCATCAAGGCAACGTTGATGACCAGCGGGCCGTCCCAACTGTTGGTATCACCACCGATAATCTCGGTTCGGAATTCCTGTGCCAGATCAATCAGGCCCTGCATGACTGCCTTGGCAAATTCCGGGCCTCGATTACGGGGCAGTGCCAGACTGACCAGCGCCGAATGAGGCACTCCCCCCATCGCGGCGATATCGCTTAGATTGACCGCCAGGGCTTTGCGTCCGGCTAGTTCGGGGGTGGCAGGAGGGAACGTAAAATGCGTTCCCTCCATCAGCATATCGGTTGCCAGCAGTAGCTCCTTATCGAGTTGCGGAGGTACAACAGCGGCATCATCGCCAATGCTTAACAGATCGTGAGGAGGAACCGGACACCGCGTCTGAATCCATTCAATTAGTTCAAATTCGTGGGACGCAGTCATTCTGATACTGTCTTGGTATATGAGAAATAGTATGAAGGCTGTGCAACGCTTTCGTGTTATCAGCCTATCATAACACTAAGACTTCCACGCCTGCGAGTGTGCGTAAACCCGTTTTTGTGACGCTGGCAGAATCCGATGACTACCAATAAAAGAACCCGACACTCGTGGAAAGAGTGTCGGGTCTGATGGATCAGTATGAACTGATTGATGGATCTATTATAAACTACGGCGTACTGGTCAGATTGAGTGGCAGATGGCCATAGAGGGTTTCATTTTTGCGGAGAATATAAAACTTGAGTGGGTTGAAGCTGGAGAGCTTCGAATTGCTTAACACGTAGGATACATTGCTGAGATTCACTGTTTCCCAGATATGCAGACCTACCAGAATATCACCACGACGCATGCCGTTTATGGCAGCCGGGCTCTGGGGGCGAACTTCTTCAATCAGCATACCGCCCTCATAACGGGGGTTGAGCAGGTGTTTTTGTGTTTCAGGAACTTTGCTGATGCGGATTCCCAGTACTTCCCATGTCTTTTCAAGTGTGGGGTCGTTTGAGATTTCGTTATTCTGTGCCCGGACAATAGGGGCACTCACAGGAGTCGTGCGGACAACAGAACCACTGTCAGCCAGTGTGATCTGGACCGTTTGTGTTTTCTCTTCGCGTCGAATCAGCAGGTCTATCGTATCGCCAGGCTTGTGTCCCATGAATGCACGTTCCAGGTCAA
Organism: Gimesia sp.; assembly: GCF_048262075.1. Classification (GTDB taxonomy): domain Bacteria; phylum Planctomycetota; class Planctomycetia; order Planctomycetales; family Planctomycetaceae; genus Gimesia. The sequence continues at coordinate 174,776 of NZ_JBLXFK010000002.1, read as the reverse complement.
CACGATCCACAACATTGACCGAACCAGCCTTCATGACAATGTCATCTTTCTGCAACCCGGATTTATCAGCGGGGCTGTCCTTGGCAGGCTGGCCGAGTACCAGCATTTGTTTGTCACCCTGTTTGATGTCGTTGGCCAGAATCCCGTGGTAAGTATGATCAAGAAATTCCGTGCTGATCAGGTCGGCAATAATTTTGCGGGCATCATCAATGGGAATGGCAAAGCCAATTCTCTGGGCACCCGCACGGATCGCCACGTTGATCCCTACGACTTCACCATCAAGGTTCAACAGTGGCCCACCACTGTTACCGGGGTTAATGCTGGCGTCAGTCTGGATCAGATTTTTGTATGATTGTTTCTCGTTGACTTCCACATCACGTGAAAGCGAACTGATGATGCCGGAAGTGACGGTGTGTTCATAGCCAAACGCGTTACCCACAGCAATCACGGTTTCGCCCAGCATCAGGTCCGATGACGTTCCTGGAGGCATCACCGTCAGTTTTTTCGTTGGATTGATCTTGATGATGGCCAGGTCTTCACTCTGGTTGGAAGAAATGATCCGCGCATTGTAGGTACTGCCATCCATCATCGTGACGCGCAGCGAATCCACTCCATCGATCACATGGTGGTTCGTGACGATGTATCCACGGGGGTCAACGACAATACCGGTTCCCATCCCATTGACTTTACGGTTTTTTCCGGAACCGAAAAGCGAGTCTTCTGATCGCGCCGTTTTCTCACTGTGAATGTTAACCACAGAAGTTTTGGCACGTTCAATAGCCCGAACAAGGGGGGTTTTGCGTACGTCGGATGCAACACTGTTCTCACAAAATGCAACTGATCCTGTTACAATTAGAACGGTGCACATAGTGAGTTTATAAAAGCACTTAATCATTCGGTGGCTCAGTTCATCGAGGTGGCGGTGCGATTGCTCGCGAGTCCTAGTTCCATCTACCGACCGGAGGCGATCCATCAATGCTCCGTAGAACTGCATATCGGAATGATTTAATGAGCGCCTTAATCATGGCTAAATTCTGTGGAATAGTTTACCTAGTTCACAACCCGTTATTCTAGGTAAGGCGTGCCGGTTGAAGGGGCTGGAGTTACAATAAAATAATACAGGTGAGAGAAAATGGCTCATGCCTGACTGTGCTGGTACATCAGAATGCTGCAAGAATTGGCGGGAGAGACGTAAGTGAAGCGACTACAGGCTCCTGCGTGATGAATCTTGAGCATGATTTCACTAATCTGTGATTTTAGCGAGTTTCTTTTTTAACTCTTTTTTCTGCTCAGCAGGAGCTTTCTGAATTGCCTGAGTGAGGGCATGGGATGCTTTGTTCAGCTGCTGGTTTGCATGGTAAGCAGTCGCCATTGTGTCTAAGAGATTCCAGTCTTCAAAGCGGGTCAGTTCACACGCTTTTTCAGCATGTGTGACCGCCAGTTCTGGATTTAGAAGTTTCTTGTCTGGACACGTTGCATACAACCAGGCCAAATCATTATGAGCCACAGCGGAAGAAGGGTTAAGCTCGAGTGCTCTTTGGTAGTCTTTGATTGCGGAATCAAACTGAGTCTGCTGTTCCCAGATCCCGGCGCGATTGCTGAATACTGCGGACACGAAGTTGTTGGCCTTGATTGCCTGGTTAAAATCCTGCAGTGCGAGATCGAACTGGTTTAATTCACGATAGGTGATTCCACGGGCATTCAGTGCCGCTACCATTTGAGGGGCCTGCTGGATCGCTGTTGTCAGATCTTCCACTGCAGACGGTAGTTGTTTCTGTTCCAGTCTGATCAGGCCTCGAATGTGGTAGGCATTGGCGTCATGGTCATCCAGCTTGATGGCGTGATTCAGATCCTCCACAGCCAGATCGTATTCTCGCTGTAAACGACGAATATTGCCCCGGTTTACAAAAATGTGGGCGTTCTCCGGCTTGAGTTGCAGTGAGGCGGCAAAGTCAGACAGAGCTGCGGGATAATTCTTTAGCACCTGCTGGGCAATTCCTCTCAAGTGATATCGTTCAGCGGTCGGTTTCGTCTCGATGAACTGGTCCAGAATAGAAATCAACTCCTCCGGTGATTTCAGATCAGCTGCATTTATCCAGCCTCCCCGTAATGGAATCCAGAGCCATTCCTGGTTTCGCTGAGTCGCGACCAGCACTTCCCCTGGGTTCAGCTGACTTAAGACTCCACTTCCCGTCTTCAGCGCGGCCCCTTTCGTCGCCACGATCATGGTCTGGGAGAAGATTTCAGGCTGCTCTGAAAATGTGTAAGTATGAGCATGTAAAATGACGGCCAGCATCAGAGCAGGCTTGAAGAAACAATTTGTAAATGCAGAGTTCATAAAAGGTTGCCCAATATTCCCTTGGCCGTGTATTCAGGAGAATTGTTAGTTTTTTGATATAATTGGTATAATTCGTAGAATTCCCAAATTAACATGTTATTCTATACGGGTGTTTGACTCTTTCCCAAACTAAAGGGAATTAGAAAACGGAGAATATTCATTTTTTTGAATTATGAATTTCAAAACAACATGAAAGGGGAGGATAGTGAAACCAATGTTTAAGTTACTCTGTGCTGTGGTAGCCATCATGATGATGACTTCAGCAGCCCAGGCAGGAAAGTGTCACTCGCAGCAATGTTGCGTGAGTGCAGCACCTTGTTTGAGTGGCTGTAATCCGTGTGCGACGGTCGCCTGTAAACCGGCATGTAAGACTGTGGAACGAACAGTGCTGGTACCGGAAATGGTGACCGAAGTCCGTAAAATCAACTGCACTGCCTATCGTACTGAGACACGTCAGCGGGATGTGACAATCTATGAAAAAGTACCTGAGATCCAGGAGATCAATCAGACATATACAGTGATGGTACCAGAAGTACGGACCCGCGAAGAAAAGTATGTGGTCTGCAAACCGGTCTGGATGACCTCTCAAAAGACTTACACGGTCAATGTGCCTTATTACGAAACACAGACCGGTGTCCGCCAGGTTAAGAAAACATTCTGGAAGGATGTAGAGCAGGAATACATGGTCAACGTCCCTTACTCTGAAAAGCGGACAGCGACCCGCCAGGTTCAGAAGGTGGTCATGAAGGACGTGGTTCAGGAATACACGGTGAATGAGCCTTACACGGAAAAGCGTCAGGGAACGCGGACTGTGATGAAATGCGTCCCCGTCAAACAGTACCGCACTGTTTGTGAAGACCAGGGGCATTGGGAAGATCGGCCCATTGAAGCTGCCTGCCCTGCTCCAGCGTGTGGCAACTGTGGAACTTGTGGGGACTGTTGCCAGACAGCCTGTGCCCCCGTTTGCACACAGCGGGTCTGGGTTCCTAAAGTCGTACAGAAAAAAGTAGAGTACACTTCTTATCGTCAGCAATGCGAGCAGGTACCCTATACTTATGAAGTTCAACTTTGTAAGCCGGTCAAGAAAACCAGAACTGTCAAAGTCTGTGAAACCGTCTGTGTACCCGAAACATACACATACGATGTTCAACTCTGTCGGCAGGAAAAAAAGACGCGTATCGTTAAAGTCTGTGAGGTCAAATGCGTTCCCCAGGAATATACCTACCAGGTGAAAAAGTGCCGACAGGAAACTCGAACCTGTGATGTGAAGGTCTGCTCTTTTGTGAAAGAGGAAAAAACTCGACAGGTGAATTACACTGTTTGTGTACCTCAACAGAAAACCTGCACACGTAATGTCACAGTTTATAAATGCATACCCAAAGTCGTGCAGCAGTCTTATACTGTCTGTGTGCCTTATACGGTACAGAAAGAAGTTCAGGTTCAGGTATGCCGCCAGGTGGCAAAGAAAATTGCCGTTCAGGTACCTGACTGTGCTCCCTGTGCAACAGGTTGTCCTACCTGCAATTAAGGATGGAATCTGGATTTGCGTCCTGAATTCATTCAGATGATAATCAGCCTCATACTTTCGAGTATGAGGCTTTTTTTATAGACTGGATGACAGGGCACTATCAGAATATTTCCAGCAACGAGAAAATGATGACTGATTCGATTTTGAACTCAAACCGACCAGAACAATTTAACGACGAGTTTGACAGTCTGCTCCAGTCCATATCGAAACTGTCTGAAAACAGTGATTCCGAGACGGTATGGCCGGCGGAAGCCTGGAATGCGATCAGACAGGCGGGGGTTCTCGGCTGGAATGTTCCCTTGGAGTTCGGCGGGACTGATTTGAATTCGGTCGAGATGACTTACGGGTATATCAGACTCGCCGAGGCCTGCCTGACCACGACTTTCGTACTGACCCAGTTTAACGCTGCCTGTCAGCGGATCAACTGGTCCCAGGACCAAGAGTTGAAAACGAATGTCTTTCAGGAGTTGGTTTCAGGCGAGAAGTTTGCCACAGTTGGGATTTCTCACCTGACCACTTCTCGACAGCACTTGAAAAAACCGACGGTAGCTGCTGAAAGAATCAATGCGGGCTGGAAGCTGGATGGATTTGTTCCCTGGGTGACGGGCGCCGTGAAAGCAGACTATATTGTGACCGGTGGCGTCTGTGAAGAGCGAACACAAATTCTGGCACTGGTCCAAACTGCTCACAAGGGGGGCAATCCTCAGCCTCCGATTGAAATGTTATCGATGACCGGCTCTCAAACCGGCGCCGTGAAACTCAATCAGGTCATTGTTCCTGAGCAGTATCTCATTGCGGGACCTGTCGAGAATGTGATGAAGCGGCCTGATGGTCAGGGAGGTGCCGGATCATTAACTACATCAGCCCTCGCGCTGGGAGTCGCCCGCAGAGCGATTGCAAAACTGGGTGAGGAAGCTGCCAGTCGGCCCGACCTGCTGGAAATCTATCAGCCATTCCATGCCGAGTCTGAAAGCATCTGTAAAGAAATGTTCGAGACTCTTAAGTCCGGGGATTTGAATGGCGGATTTTCTGAGAAGATCCGCGGACAGGCAAACTCACTGGTTCTACGCGCTTCCCAGGCGCTGCTGGCTGCGGTCAAAGGGGCTGGTTTTGTTAAAGGGCATCCCGCAGAACGTGCCATTCGCGAGGCCATGTTCTTTCTGGTCTGGTCCTGCCCGCAACCGGTGGTCCAGGCTAACATGAAAGAATTTGCCTGCGTGCTCGATTAGGCTGAGAAAGACTGACGTCAATCACTTTTCGCCGGCAAGTGCTTCTGCCAGATTGATTACATGGTCCCGCACACGTCTGAGGGCATTCAGAGTCGATGTGTAAGAAACATTGATATACGGGTCGACTTTCTCTGCAGACAGGTAGTTCAGGTGCTCCCGCTGTAGCGTTTTGACCCGATGTTTGATTTCCGTTCCGGAGCGAATCGTCGCAGAAACCACATCGGTGTGAGACTGCTGGTAAGCGGTGGTGACATGTTTCAGCTGTTCTTCGACCATCGTGAGCAGATCAAGTATCGAGTTATTATGGGCGTCATCAAAGACCCTGCCCTGCTTGTTTAACTTCAGTCGGAATTTGGCAATCCGCTGCAGGTAGTCGCTGATGGATTCATATTCATCTGCCATACGCAACTGGCAGCGTCCTTTGGAAATGACATCCTGTGTCAGATCCATGGCCAGCAGATGGGTGATGTAGCTGGTCACTTCATCCTGCATTCGGTCCAGTTCTTCTTCATGCTGAAACAGCTTTTCGACATCATCAGGATCTGGTTTCTCCTGCGACAGAATCCGGTATAAGATCTGGGCCATTTCATCGCAGAGCACACCCATCTTGATCACGGCTCCCCGTGACTGATCAATGGCAAGCGCCGGTGTTTCCAAAATGCGGATATCCAGGCTTCTCAGATGCGCAATTTCTTGAGACTTGTCTTGGACGATGCGTGTCAGCAAGCTTGCGATTCTGCCGGCAAAGGGCAGGAATACAATGGTGTTGACGATATTAAACACCGAGTGGGTGGTTGCAATTGCCAGTGCCGCGCTGGGGTAGATCGTCTCCCCATTCACAACAGTCGTTTGAGTCACATCGACATCAATGATCCAGGGAATAAATCGGACGTACCAGAAAAAGATGGTCGAAATCCAGATGACACCGGTAATGTTAAAGAGAAAATGGAAATAAGCGGCGCGGCGGGCGTTCGTGGTGGTTCCGATAGAAGCCAGCAATGCGGTGACGGTGGTACCGATGTTTTCACCCAGGACCAGAGCAGCAGCGGTTTCAAAGGGAATCAAACCGGTTGTAGCCAGGGAGATAGTAATTCCCAGTGTGGCAGATGAGGATTGCACGAGTACCGTCAGAATGCAGCCCACCAGCATGCACTGATACAGGCCCACGAAAGTGTCGGCCTGAAATTGAAGAAACCATGCTTGAAATTCCGGCATATCTTTGAGGAACTTACAGGCTTCCTTCATGAGTTGCAGGCCAAAAAAGACCATACCGACGCCCATGATCGCCAATGCTGTGTAACGCAGTTTTTCATTTTTGGAAAACAGATAGACAAATGCGGAAACTCCCAGCATGGGCAGCCCGTACTTGCCGATTTTCAGTACCAGAATCCAACCTGTCACTGTGGTCCCGACGTTGGCGCCCATGATGACACCAATCGCCTGCGTCAGAGACATCAGCCCCCCATTCACGAACCCGACGGTCATGACGGTAGTCACAGAACTGGATTGGACTAAGATGGTGACCAGGAATCCGACGAAAGTTGCCAGAATCCGGTTATTAGTGACGGCACCAATCAGCCGCCGCAAACTGGCGCCGGCAATCGATTGAAGCCCCTGGGACATGTATTTCATTCCCAGGAGGAAGATCCCCAGACCTCCAATGAGGGTGGTCGTCATTTCAAACATTGTGTCTCTGAACCTATCGTATTGGTATTTACCCCCAAAGATTCTGATCGGGGCAACTGGCAGGTGTTCATATGAATTGATTCATGTTAAGATTGTGCCTATTTATTATGAAGATCTGTTAATAATACAAGGGTCCGAACAGACTGTCTTTCAAGACAGAACTAAAATTATGACGCTGATCCTTGTGTGTTCGGCGCTCTGACGGTAAATCAGTTCATAGACTGAATCACACCACAACAGGTCGAGATACAGCGAAACCTGTTCAGGTGTCAGTTAAGATGAGCCCCCGTAGCTCAATTGGATAGAGTGCTGGCTTCCGAAGCCAGAGGTTGCTGGTTCGAGCCCAGCCGGGGGTAATAAGTCCTTATGTGTCAAGGGGTAACGTCGAGTAAACCCCGGTAAATAAGGGATGAAAAGCAGGTGCTTTCGATCACGATTACCCGTCTATTTCTGCCGTTACAGCAGGATACTGCGTCGCTTTTTGCGTCGCTTTTTTGTAGTCGTCTTCCCTGACCTGTAGATAGCTTTTCAGAGCCACTGTAGGCGAATTTCCAAGCCATGCAACGACGGTTTGGAGCTGAAAACCCTCACTCAACAGCTCTGTTTCACGCGAGCTTCGCATGTTCTGAAACAGCCGCGGCCACTGGTTCAATCCGGCCCGTTTTACGATCTTCTGCATACACGTTCGCAGGTTACAACTGCCGCGCCGATGCTTCACAATCACGAGCTCTGCGTCGTCTTCTGCCAGCTCTCGACAGTCTTCCAGGTAAGGCCTGAGCTGTGGGAACAATGGCACCATCCGCCCTTCCTTGCCCTCGTACCGTTCTGTTTTCGGACTCGATACATAAAACCGTTCATCAACCCAGTTGATATCATCCCAGCGCAACGCGTAGGGCTCTGAGGGGACTCTCAATCCACCGTAACGAGCCAGCGCAACGATCAACCGCCATTCCGCATCAGGGCAAGCCAAGAGCAGTTTCTCTGTCTCTTCAGCTGTGATGAAGTATTCCCGGGACTTGTTGGGAATCGATGTCGCTTTCAGATCCTGGAACGGGTTTTCCTCAATCAGCTTCTTTCTGACTGCGTTGTAGAAAAACACTTTCGCAACTGCACAATGTTTGCGAACCGTGTTTTCTGCCAGTCCCTTCCTGGTCAGCCAGAACCGCCATTCATCACAATCACCTGGGGTAATGTCCTTCAGGAGAATGTCACGTGTGAAGAAGTCATACAGATAGTTCAGCGCGTTTCGGTACTTCTTTTGCGTGTTCGGTTTGGTGTCGGATTCCCGCATCGTGTAATACGCTTCGCAGTAATCCTCCAGCCTGGTCGATTCCCGCTGGTCGATCAAACCGACATTTACCAGGCGTTTCAGCAACGCTGGTTCCACTTCAGACAGCCATTGAGCAGTTGACCTGTCTAATGCGTGTTTCGTGATGCGATGCGAAAGCAGATGCTCAACGCGCATCTTCACCCCTTCCGCAGTTTTCATCGGCACCTTACCGAGTCGCAACGTTTTGCGTTTTTCGTCATGTCCAACGAACTGAATGGACTTCCGCCCATTGGACTGTTTACAAACACTCGCCATAAAATTGATTCTCCTTACTTCTGAGAAAAAGGGGTCATAGTGACCCCTTTAATTAACTCCGACACTGTGTCGTAGTTTTGAAACCCTCCCGTTCCGTCACTGTGTCGGAACGGGAGAAACAGGCAAAAAGGTAGTCATAGTGACCACCTTTATTAAAGACGACACTGTGTCGCCATTTCAAAAATCATAAATGGTGACACCGTGTCACCATTTTTTAATTCCCTGAAGGGCAGTTTTCGCCCTTCGGGAAAAACAAGGCGTTTATTGATGTTTTTCAGAATCAATCACTGGTCGATAGAGTTGCAGACCGTGGTGTTTCAGCAGATCGGGTGCAGCTGCTTCCGGATCCAATTGCCCCCACTCCAGCAGGTCTTGGGCATGCAGTTTCAGATAGCGTTCTGCCTTCTGTCTGGCCTTCTCCGGATCGGAAGTGTTGAACACCCTGATTAGAACCTCTTCACCGCATGAGGGGTTTACATCGAACGTGTGCCCCTCGTGGACTTCATAGAGCTCTGGGGGGCCTTCGATCTCTTCCGGCAGTTCTGCTGGTTCATTTAAGGGGGACACTGTGTCCCCCTTTTGTTCGGTCAGATCGTTAAGGTGGTCACTATGACTACCCTGCGCGCCCTTTTGCTCGATCGGTTCCAGGTCAACTGGATTGATGGAACGTGCGATGAAAGCCCGCTTGCGGATTTCCCCATCTCCGCACTGGTCAAGCCGTCTGTTCAAGTCTCCAACAATTTGTTCGCACTGTCCACGGGGGCCATCGAGAGTGATAAAAGCGGGGGGAAGATCATATTCGTTTTTCGGCTTCCAGGGAGTCAGCAAAGACACACTGAGATTCGCATACTTACTGCCGACGCGAACCCTGATGTGCCAGTATGATACAAAGCCGTCTTTACTGGCTGCGATGCGTTCACGGTTGAGAATGGAAGCGACCTCAGCAGCTGTTTTCGCTCTCTTGTACGTTGGTGTATGCGGGGGGACTGATCGCCATGATTGCGGTTTCCAGTCTTCCGGAACGATGACCAGGTACACTGGCCAGTTATGCCGCGGGGCATCGATCCTCAGCACTTCATCAGGACCTGGTGTGCCGATCGGGGGAGCTGTGACCGGCTCCAGGGCTGACCAGTTGGTTGACCGCTGGAACAGCTGGTCGACGGGGGAATCGTGGAGAGTGTCACAAATGCTGTTGTGAGAGAGAATAGTGCTCATAAGAGGCACCTTTCTTTACGCCGGAGCGTAAAAAAAGAACCCATACTCTCACACACAGCTCTCAGGTGGATTAGTGCCACCTTGGGGGCCTCGCGGTTACCCCACTCTGCGCAAGAGTATGGATTCTTGGTTACTAATATTTTTTTGAGATTAAGCACTAATGCGTCCTTTCGGACTTTGAGAGATTGCATTTTTAACCGCTCTCCCTCGATTGTCAACACTGACTCAATAATTCTCCCGAAGGTTCATTTTGGACCTTCGGGAAAAGTCCTCGATAGCTCAAAATGAGCCATCGACAAAAACAGCGAAAAACGCCTTGTTTTACCGAAGCGACATTTTGGCGCTTCGGGAGAATGCCCTATCAGTTCAAATGCAACAATGAGTCAAATTTTATTGATCAGCATTCAGTAATTGACATTGGTATATTTTCTTGAGTAGAGTGAATTCAGATTTACACACCTTTTGAATAGCAATCGAACGAAGAATTAGTCATGGCCAAAAAAGCTTCAACCCGTAGTACTCAAGGTGCGAAACCTGATTGCTTTATAATTATGCCGATCTCAACTCCTGAAGATTGCTATGAGCAATATAAGGGAGATGAAGATCATTTTAGGCACGTCTTAGAATGTCTATTCATACCTGCTGTAAAAAAAGCTGGTTACAAACCTGTGGTGCCTGAGTCAACAGGATCCGAAGTCATACATGCTGAGATCATTGCAAAATTAACAAATTGCGAAATGGTTCTTTGTGACATGTCGATTCTCAATGCCAACGTGTTTTTTGAACTCGGTGTTCGTACATCTTTGAATAAGCCTGTTACATATATCGTTGATGACAAAACTACGAAACTACCTTTTGATGTTCTGCCGATTCAGCGTAATGAATATAAAAGTGCTTTAAATGTTTGGGAGATCAAAGAAGAAATCGAAAAAGTCTCTGCACACATAATTGAAACCAAAGAAAAAAGTAAAAACCAAAACGCTTTATGGAAAATCTTTAAGATCTTAGATACAGCAGAATTTGACCCCAAGGATGTTACTGATGAAGACAGATTTGATATTTTGTATCGAAAGCTTGATACTCTCGAATCAAAAATAAAAAAGAAAGATGAACTGGCTTTTCAAACAAAATCAAAAACAAAATCACAAAATGATTTTTTAACCAAACTCGGAGATGCTCTTGGTAATAGCTTTCATTCAATGATAGACGGGGCTATCGAAGAAGCCCTTGATGAGTTAGAAAAAACAAGAAAAGTTGAATATGATAAGGCTGATACCCATGTCCTTACTGACTTAGTCTTTGATCATCTCAGAAATAATCACCCAGCATTTGAGAACGCAAAGAAAGAAATTGTTAGCGACAGGATCTCTAGGGTCTTATACAAAAAACTGAGAAGTGAGCTAAACCTACCTTAATGTGATATCAAAACCCGGCCTCCCCAGAAGTAAGCAGAAGGAGACCGGGCCGTTGCGATGACTACGCTTCACCCTTTGCTTTGAAGGCTGCTTTCGGGTCTGCCATCGCTACCCCGAAGTCATGGTAAGCCCTCCAGCTCATTCCCAACTTGTGAAAGTCCATGTCGGTGTGTTCGATGATCGGGTTCTGCTGGCCGTTCAGGAATGCAACTTCCATTGCTGCCACGTCTGCCGGATTGTTGAACAGGTACCAGGCTTTCGTACTGGATCCGCTGTACGCTGCCGATTTCAGGTAGGGACTGGGAACCGGCTCAAACTTTCCGGAATGCGGGTTACCGTCCGTGACCGTTGCAACCTCTCCCGTAACAACCTTCAAGTCAGCATGCAATTGCTGAGCAGTCACTTTCAAATCAGTTGGAACCAGCAACACTGCAGGAGATAACAGGATTGGTTTCCCGTTTTCGTCTACCTGGTCAAGAAAGACCATTTCCCCAGCTGTCAACGATTCGATCGCCAGGGCTGTTGTTCCCCCTGCCAGGTAGTTGTTGTTTCCAGCTGAGAAAAAGTTATTCGGATTGCTCAGCAATAGGATGTAAACCGTTTCCTCAACCTTCAGGGCAGACATTCGACCGAGGATGCGGGGAAACTTCACAAACGCTCCCATATCGTCATTAATGATGTCCTGACGTGTCAGCGAGATGATTGCCCCCTCTGTATCAAGCTGATTCGAATAGCTTGATTCTGTCACTGAAATGTGTTGGATCTCACCAGATTTACTGACTGGTTTAAACTCTCCAGAACCCGTCAAACGATAGTGAGTATGAGGTTTGAAGTTTGTATGTTCTGCAATTCCGCAGAACTTCCGCCACGTTGTCGGAACCGCATTGTAGCCATTCAGCAGATGCTTGTTCGCAACGTTCCCCAGAATCCCGGGAACTGAGAACGTAGAAAAACCACCGCTGGCCTGAATGTTTCGATCAGCTGTGAAAGCAGCTTTAACAAACTCACGGTCACTCATTCGGGCATTCGGATCGCCACCATCAAGCGCGATAGCATCTTTCATGATGGCAACGATTGAATAGCCGCGGAACTCCTTCGAGACTGCTGCATTCATCACGCGTTCATCGTAGAACTGCCCTGCTTCGGCTTCGGTCATGCCGGCTTCAATGCAGGCTGAGGCTTCGACCACCAGAGCTTGTGCAGGTGCATCAGCAGCACCGGATTTTCGCGGCTTGGGACGCGAAGCACGCAACTGGATTAAAGCAACCTCATTTGCTTCCTGTTCGGTCCATTCCTCTTCGACCGCCTTTGCCTGAATATGGTCTGGGCAATCGCGGAGAATCTGCTTAACCCGTTCGATTCGTTTCCCCTCAGCTTCTGCAGCCTGGGCTTTGATTTCTTCAAAAGTCTTTTTTTCAGCCGTTGGTTGTGGCATGGTAAATTGTCCTTCAACATGAGCAGAGGTATTCAGATCGGCACCCATGGCAACGAACGAAACCTCTCGTAATACTGATTCACGTGCAACATAAATCGGGCCCTGGAACGTCTGCCCGTTGACAGTAACACTCTCTCCCTCACGAACTGATTCCAGGCGTGTAACGCCAGCCCCGATCGACGCTTGCCAGGGGAAACCGTTCTTTCCGGTTGTCCTGATCTCGTCAGCTGCTTCACCAGATCCAGAAACCAGACCGGCTACGTGCAATTCACCGTTGATTTTTTCAATCTCTGTTGAGTGTCCGACGATTTGACTTGAATCGTGATCCTTCAGGATCGGTTGATTCTGTTTTGTGATCTGCAATCCAGCCAGGTCGACCACTACCGGCAGCCGAAACCCTGCCAGACGCATTGGACCGCCCGTATAGGCAGTCATGGTGAAACGTTTCAGGCCTTCCGCTTGTTTTGCCTGCAGGTCAACCAGACCACCGTTCAACGTGATCAAAGTGTTGGGTTCGGTTCGATATGTTGGCATTATTCAGCCTCTACGGATTCAAGATTCCGGAACCGCTGATCCTGTTCCTGGTAGGAAATCCTGTTTGCTTTCGCTGCGTGAGCGGTACAGTTCAGATATTCCCGAACAGCCAGACGGGCTGCCATGTTGTCGATGTCATCAGCAGTAAACCCCGTTTGACCTGTGAACTCCTGCAGGTCCTTCAGCTCACTTTCAAAATCAATCGTTTTTGATTCGAAGTATCGACCGGTCGATTGCCGATAGTCCGTAACGGAAGTAACCAGGCCTCTGTGCCGTAACTCCAGCTCTGCAGCCTGGGGGCTTTTGGGGTACTGGTTCTGAATGATCGCTTCTGCCCGTTCGGAACCGAAACAGTTCCGAATCATGCGTGCTGATTCTTCGTTGTACTCGCTCCGGGACATCACGTAGGCTGGTAATTCAACGGACATTGTTTTTTTCCTGTCGAGTTTAAAAAGTGGCTCGCCCTGTTAAAGGAAACCAGGGCAAGCCACCCAATGAACGAGTTCAAAACTAATGGATATCGTTTTGAATAATTGGATTATTTCGACTGCTGACCGTTCTTAAAGACCGCTTTTACTTAACTAAGTAAGACAGGATCGTTTTTTTCTTTTCCTGATCTGCGATTCCGGAATGATTCGTTTCCCGTGTGTGTTCTGGCATCGGTCACACTTCAGGTACTGGTGTCGGTCGATCCCTTTTTTTCGTGAACTGTAGACAAAGATCGATCCCCCGCAGTCACACTGGTCACCAGGCATCACAGCAGGTTCATCAGAGCCACCGAAAATATCACGCGTCAAATCTGCGTGAGTCTTTCCACAGGATGCCAGAATCGAACCAGTCAAGTCAGGTGCCAGCTTTGCGCCTCCCTGCAGCATCTGAACCAGGTTTCTGTATTGATCGTTCATAAACCCCTCAGATCCCCCGAGGGTCCAAAATGAACCCACGGGAAAAACGCGTCTGCATTGCGTAAGTAATGATACCTCATATACCGATAGTTCCCTGTGGTGTGGAGCTTTAAAAAAGTCCGTTGGAAGGACCCGTGAAGCTGGACACCATGTCCTGCTCTCCGCTGCTCTGTTGTGACTCAGGGCTGACCAGTTGGGCTGCATTGATGCGGATACCGCAACCGCCGGCCACCAGCTGCAGCTTGCGTAACAGATCGTCTGTGGTGATGTGTTCGTTGATTGGTTCAAGTGTCACCAGGAAGATTCTTTCCCTACTGGTCAGCCCCTGGTCGCCATCGTCTGAATGTGGTTGCTTTCGTATCATGAGTCACACCTCGAATAGAGTAGGAAACATTGCCTCTACAACAGCGCGTAACCGGAGCTAAGACTTTAAATGTGAAAGTCTGAAACAACGAGTTTCGTTTCGATCCGGACGGGTCTTTGCTCCGCATTTCACGCCCACTCAGGGACGCCGTGTGCCCACGGTTACCGCCGGGTACTACGTTCGCAGTGTGCCGGTTACACACATCGAAACTATCTCAACTCACTGCCAATCAGGGCTGTATGCTGCTGGCTGAGAACTTGCAGCCATGGTGCAATTGGCTTTGTTCTCATTGAGTTGATATTCCAGAAAAGAGCGTTTTAGCATTGACCGTTTTGAATGGTCTGATATTATGCTTTTGTGTTCGTTTTCGGTTGGAAAAACTCAACTCGCTGAAAACAATCTAAAAGCCCCAGGAGATCAGGCCGGGGCTTTTTTTACGTCTACGCTGTTACTGTCTTCGACTGTTCTTCAATGAATTTCTCGATAGCAGCGCGGGGATATCTGACACCGCTACCCAGCTTCATGAACTTGAGTTTGCCCTGCTGGCGCATCGTGTAGACGGTCTTCTCACAGCAGTTGAGCAGATGGGCTGCTTCTCTCTCAGTCAGCAGCAACGGGGGGGATTGAAAGATCGTAGTCATCGTGACTTCTCCCAGTGTTTCGCGTTTGTGCGGTTTCAGTGGCTTACAATCTGCCACTCACTGGGAAACATTAAAGCATCGATGATCAGAGTGAAAAGATGAAAAGCACCTTTTGTTTCAGGCTTTAACCGACAAAATGAAGTTACGGTGAGTTACGGACAGTTATGGTTAGTTCGAGCGAGTTACTTTGTATCTCTATTTCTGTACTCAGCAAGTCTTAAACGATAATCCTCAATCTGTGCGTGGTATTGTTTTGGAAAATATAACTCATATTTCCGATCGCTCAACTTGATCGCCCATAAGCAACGGTTTTTTATCATGTCTTTGAAATTACCCGGTTTACCTGTGATTCCTGTGACTGAATAAACCAATTCTGTCCTGTTCCCTTCTAGCGGTTTCGGTTTTCCACCACTCTCAAATCTGTATTCTTCCGGGAGTTCTTCAGCGGCATCATGGAACAAGGGACTGCGTTCACTGATGTTTTCAATCTCTTCCACGATGGCCTGGTGAGTTCTTTTCGAAGTTCCGGTTTCGTCAAATGAATCATCAACTTGGAATAGTCTAAGCCGTTCGGACTGGATCTGTATTGCCAGTTCTTCGAAATCGAAGCCATACTCAGAGGTATAATCTGTCACGAGATACCTTCTTAACAGCATGATGCCAGCATGGTGTCCGCTTGTGGCAATCAGCTTAGTTGGGCGTTCATGACCGTAAACAACCTTCTCAGACAAGTTAGCAAAAACGTGGAGAGAGTTTTCTATAGTTTGAGTTATCCAACGTGTATTTTCTTCAATGATCGGCCTGAATCGCTTGGCATCTTCGATCGCCTCCATGAGGTCCTTTGTTGCATCCACGAGCTCAAGTCTTTTGCCAAAATCGCAATCTTCCGTAAACTCTGTTTGTTCTGATTCCGCCAGACCAAGCTGCTCTGTATCCATGATCGCGAGCTGTTCTTGCATTTTGTCAAGTTCTGCTTCCATGCTTTTCAGCTTTCCTGCAGTCCATGACAATCGGACCATGTCACCCAAGGTCATTGAAGCGTCGCGCAATTCCCAATCCTTAGATGGATCGTTCATAAATGCCCCCTGTGGCAATTTCCCTGAGAATGTAAACAACGCGGCGTGCCAGTTCAGGGAAACCAGCTTTCGGGAGCTACCCTAGCCGCGCGTAATTCAATCGATTTATTTAGTTTCTCCCCCAGAAACCTTCTTGGGGAGCTTGCGAGGATTGAGTTCTATTTCATTACCAGCGATATTCAATTTCATTTTTGAAGAGCTTCCCAGGATTGCCGATGCCAATTCATCTGCGGGGTGAATAACATTTTCGCTATCATCCAATTTTGATTTAAAGAGATTACGAGTCATAGCGTCTAATAGTTCTGGAGGAACATCGGACTCTGTCTCTTTCTTCCATTCCAGGCAGCTTTCAATAACCCAGTTAGCCCGACTGATATCAAGATTGAATTGTTGTAATTCAAATTCCAAATCTGAATGTTGTTTTGCCCATTTGTCATGCCATTTTATTGCATATAGAATCGATGAGATCAGTCCAAACACACAAAAAGTAGTTCTTACATAATGGTAATATCCACTCAATTCTATTGAATCTGTTGCACCAATTTTTAATTTTTGGTCAACGAGAGAAAATATCAAAAGAACTGTGAAAACAGATATTAGTAAGCTCATAAACGTAAATACTGGTAGACGTTTTTTCTCTGTTGCTTTTGAAACACCAAAATCCTCAAACCGGTCTTTAACTTCTTTGAGCATTGAGTCGCGATTGTCTCGGCGGACAATGGTATTGTTTCGATCATCGATATCTTGACGCGCGAGATTAAGTTCCTCTTCAATTTTAGCAATCTTCTCTAATTTGCTTTTGTGTTCTTCCTCTAAGCTTTTTGACCGTTCTTCAAAATTTGCATCTAACTTTGCTTTCTCCGCACGTTTATCCTGGTCAAGCTGTTCCCTGTACTCAGTCCCTTTTTGGATCAGCTCCTCATTTAGTCTTTCTAATCGAGTCAGGATCTCAGAATGAATTGCTAATGACTGATGGTGTTCTTTTGATAAATCGTCATGAACAACTGCATCAGGTATGAAAGGGTTTAACTCTTGAACAATCAGTAGGTTAATTTCTAATCGCTCTTTATTGCTAAACTCGGGTTGTCCTTTTTGAGGCTTATTCCAGTTAAGATGTACAGTATCATAAACAGGTGAGTTTTCTGGATCCTTCCCGCCACGATAATAGATCACCTGCAATCCGTTAGTATTTGCAGAGCAGCGCTCTATTATCATTGAATCCATCTCAAGTAATAGTTTGAATTCTGGTTTCATATCATCAGACTCAAACGGTGAGACACTATTTATAGCAACTTCAGCCTGAGTATGTATGTTGATTGATTCGTAACCAAATTTAGTGCATAAGGATCGGTAGAACTCGATTACCTTTGTGTCTGTAGTTCTTGGGATATGGATAGACTTGACGGCCATACTATTTCCTTTAACCAGTTTTCTCTACGCAGTATTTAAGCGAGTTATTTAATTAGTGGGCAAACGTTAATTGTGCGGAAGTATCCAGCAGAGTCAACAGAATAATGATCTTCAGTGCGTCGCTTCTTACGTCGCTTCAAAAAACGAAACCACATAAGACTATACCCCCGCACTGGTTGCGTAAAACCGCATTAGCCCAGCCGGGGGTATTTGTGTTGCTGTTGAATATCAGGCGAGATCGCTGAGGCTCCCCTGCTTTATTTCAGATCAGCTCTTTGATCGGCGCACCATGTGGCAGGATGGGCATGGGGCGGCCGCTGAGATCGAGGAACTCATGGTTCTGGTCGATACCCAGAAAGCGGTAGACGGTCGCCAGCAGATCATTGGGATCCAGCTTGTTGTCTTTGGCGTATTCCCCTTTGGCAGTGGTTGAGCCGATCACCTGCCCCATCGGAGCGCCGCCACCTGAAACCAGGACTGACATCGCACCGGGCCAGTGATCGCGACCGGGCTGCATGACCTTGCTTTTCGTTCCTGGTTGAACAGTAATACGGGGCGTGCGCCCAAATTCTCCTGAGACGACGAGCATGACTTTCTTGTCGAGTCCGCGGCTATAGATATCTTCAATTAAAGCTGCGACAGCCCGGTCGAAATGAGGCATTCGCACGCCCAGATCATAATACAGGTCACCGTTGATGGCATGAATGTCCCAGTTAGAATGGATGCGGTTTTTCTGGGTACCCGGGACATCCGGGTTATTCATATACATGGTGACAACACTGCTGCCTGCTTCAACCAGTCGTCGAGCCAGTAACGCACGTTGACCCCATTTATGACGGCCATAGCGATCCCGGGTCGCATCGCTTTCCTGAGATAGGTCAAAGGCTTTCCTCGCTTTTTCGCTGGTCAGCATGCCCAGCGCCTGTTGATTAATATTGTCCATCGCCTGCATGGAACCATTCAGGTCGACATCTCTACGGAAGCTGTCGAATGCTTTCAGCAGACCGACACGATCATCAAGACGATCTTTCAGCCTGCTGGAAACGGATAAATTCGGTACCGTGTAACCTGGGGCACCCGGATTGCCTCCGACTACAAAAGGCATGGCCGATTCACCAAGGTAGGCACTGCCTCCGCCATAAGCGCGAGGGGAACTGGCGACGTAGTTAGGGACTCCTGCTTTTCGACTCTCACGCATTTTTGCTACAACGGGTCCGACTGTCGGAAATTCTGAAACAGGACTGACACTCTGGGTTTTACGGCCGCTTAAGAACCGAACCGAACCGCGGGCGTGTTGTGAATCTTCATGCGAAATCGAACGAATGATCGAAAATTTGTCGGCGACTCTGGCATGCAGCGGAAGAAGTTCGCAGATCTCCATCCCGGGAGCCTGAGTAGAGATCGGGTTGAGCTGCCCGCGATAATCACTGGGGGCATTGGGTTTCATGTCATAGGTTTCCATATGACTCGGACCGCCGAGCAGCCAGATGAAAATCACGGCAGTATCGTCGTTACTATGAGATGAGGTTCCCACGGTGTTTGCCAGGGCCCGCGTTCGCAGCAGATCGGATAGTCCCAACCCCCCCAACGCCATATAACCGGCTTCCAGAAAACTACGTCGTGACATCGGGCCGGGACAGTAGACGGAACGGTCAGCACTCATGGTGTCACCTCTGGCTTGCGGATACAGGCGGGAAAGTCAAATTACTCCGGGGAGCTCTTTGTGGTGTTTTTTGTGCAGGAATTTCGCAGTGTTATTAAGTCCTCATTCTAACCGGGCTATGAAGTATACACAAGCGGTGGTTGATGCGTTTAGGGGGGGATAGCTGATTTACTACCCCGCTCCATTCCCCTGTCGACGCACAGATTGAGCCTGATAAGGAACCAGGGTGTTATCAGTTAGTCATTCCAAGGAGTCGGCGGGTATCTTCAGGCAGGGTGGCATCTCAGGATATTGTGGGGTAGGATTCCGCCCGGACAGTGGTAGAGAAGCGCAGGAACGCTTCCTCCGACTGTCCGATCTGCGGAATCAATCAGGAAATGGTACCACAAAAGGCGAGAGAAAACTGGGAGTTTTCCCGGGCAGTTTCCTGTGTGGAATCTTCCTGTGTCACCGTCTGCTTGACCTGCTCGGGACGGGAAATCTGAATTTCCCGGGGAGCAGCGATGCCGATACGAACGGCTCCTTTTTTGGTTTCCAGAATGGTGATCTGGATGTTGTCTCCAATTTGAATCGATTCGTTGATTTTGCGGGATAAGACCAACATTTGTAGACTCCTTCTAATGAATGTGGAACTGTCTTGTGTAGGTGTAACAATCTTGTAGATTGCCTGTGGTGGGGTTCGAAACGATTCGATTTTGCAATCGTGGGGTCGTTCCGCTTGTTACCGAAATTTTCTCAGGTTCGGTAGGTAGAATCAGGCAACCAAGGGCATTATTGAGCTAGTTGTTCAACTCAATTCAGCAGTAATTTGCTGTCGCATCTCTCAATGTAACTATGGCGCTCGCACCTCCAGCGGCGAGCATGCGGCCGGCACCTGCCGGGCAAGTAGTTGATTGCTGGCGCGAAATTTACCTCCCCATCATTTATTATGCAATATCAGTTTTTACTTTTTTACAAAATTATTGGTTCTGGTACCGGTTTCATGCTGATTAAGCTTCAGTGAGAGTGCGAAAGTGTGTTCCTGAAAGCGTTTTAGATTGAGTTGAATCTGTCTGTTCTTTTTTGCATTCTGTGGTCCGGGGAAATACAATAACAAGAACTGCCGAGCCTGTTTGAGCGCTTTCGGTTTCTGAAACACTACTTTTCAATGAATTGATTCTGTAGTGAGCCTGTTCGGCAGAAACCGAATCCAGGCTGATGGAATTCCTTTTGATGGGAACTAAGAAATGATCGGATGTCAGAAAAGAACCGCGTGGTTCTGTTGCAGACAGAGCATGTTTATTCTGTCTGTCGTGATGCTGCTTATGGTGATGCCGCCGGTCATTTCAGCGGATTCTGATTCAGAAGAGCCGATCGCTGCCCGCCGCCCTGAGATGTCTGGCACAGACACGAACCAGGTGTTGTCTGCAGAAGCGCTTGCAGAACAGGCGAAGGCGTCTGTGGTTGCCGTCTCATTTGCAGGCCGAGATGGTCAGCAGGCGGGATTGGGAACCGGCTTTGTGATCAGCGCTGATGGTCTGATTGCTACGAACCTGCACGTGATTGGTGAGGCCCGACCCATTTCGGTGCAGTTTACAGACGGAAAGAAATATGACGTCAAAGAAGTGCACGCTACCGATCGCCAGATGGACCTGGCTGTGCTCAAGGTAGAGGCGCAAGATTTGACACCGTTACCACTGGCGGCACCAGATTCCCTCAAACAGGGAGCGGAAGTCATTGCGCTGGGGAATCCGCAAGGCCTACGATACAGTGTTGTCAAAGGAGTAAACTCGGGAACCCGGGAAATCGATGGCAAGCCGATGATTCAACTGGCGATACCAATCGAGCCGGGAAACAGTGGTGGCCCGGTTCTGGATGCACAGGGATACGTTCAGGGAATTGTGACTTTAAAATCTGCGGTAACGCGTAATCTGGGTTACGCAGTGAATATCAGCGCGCTGAAAGTACTGCTGGAAAAACCGAACCCGGTTCCGATGAACCGCTGGTTGACTATCGGCACACTCGACGAGCGGTTCTGGAAACCATTGTTCGGATCACGCTGGCGACAGCGTGCCGGTCGCATCATGGTAGAAGGTTTCGGAAGCGGTTTAGGAAGTCGTTCTCTGTGCATTTCGCAGGAAGACCTGCCCGAGCTTCCCTATGAAATTGCAGTGGAAGTCAAACTGGATGACGAATCCGGCGCTGCGGGGCTGGTTTTTTACTCCGATGAAAACACGAAACATTATGGTTTTTATCCCAGTAACCAGAGTTTGAGAATCAGCCGTTTTGATGGTTCGGATGTTTTCTTATGGCGGGTACTGGAAGAGAAAAAATCCAACTCGTATCGCGAAGGGGAATGGAATCAGCTTAAGGTACGCCTCGAAGCGGAGCGGGTATTATGTTTTGTCAATGATGAGCAGGTTTTCGAAATCAAAGACCAGCGGTATACCCAGGGGAAAGCAGGTCTGGCCAAGTTCAGGAATACGGTGGCTGCGTTTCGAGGATTTCAGGTAGCACGTGAGATTGCCCCCTACCGCCCTTCTCGAGAAACCGCACAGAGAATTATCGATTTGACTGAAGACCTGCGTGTGGATCGTCCTCCCCACGATACTCTGATCGAAGAAGTGGTCAAAGAAACTGATGAGAAACGGGCACAGCAGGCATTGCAGGAACGGGCGCGTTTACTCAAGAAGCAGGCGGAGCGTCTGCAGCAACTGGCTCAATCGATCCATGAGCGAGCGGTTCGAGATGATCTACAGGAATTGTTTGCCAGGCAGAAAGAATCCGAAATCGATTTACTGACTGCTGCTCTGCTGATCGCGCGACTGGATAATGCCGAAGTGGATGTCGAAACCTATCTCAACCAGATAGCCGGAATGGTGAATGAAATCCAGAAAACACTGCCCGCTGATGCAACCCCCAAGGCGAAACTGAAGGCACTCAATGATTACCTGTTTCGCGAAACCGGTTTTCATGGAAGCCGAACGAATTATTACAGCCGTTCCAACAGTTATATCAATGAGACAATCGAAGATCGCGAGGGACTGCCGATTACACTGGCGATCTTATATATGGAACTAGGACGCAGGCTGGGGCTCGACATTGAAGGCGTAGGGTTACCCGGTCATTTCGTGGTACGCGTGAACTCGACAGCCGAAAAAGGGGAGCTGATAGATGTATTTGAGAGTGGCGAAGTGGTGAGCGAGGAAGCTGCGAAAGCAATGATTGTCTCTGCGAACAGTGGTCGATTCGATGAAGAATTTCTCAAAGCACAGCCTAAGAGGGAAATCATCAAGCGTATGTTGCGGAACCTGTTGAATCTGGCGCGGGATGATGAAGACATCCCTTCCATGCTGCGGTATGTCGAGACGATGATCGCCATCGATGCAGATCTGTTGCAGGAACGCTGGTTGCGGGCCGTCTTGCGGTATCAGACCGGGCGGATCACAGAAGCGATGGCTGATGCGGATTTCCTGCTGGAAAAATCACCCGAAGGATTTGACCTGCGCCGAATCCACGAGTTCCGCAATTATCTGGAGACAGTGAAACCGTCTGAATAAGCTGTATTGCACGGCTGAATGATTTGAGATCGGAGCTTTGAATTGAGCTGGAAGAAATTGGGTTTATGTCTGTTGTTCCTGATGCTTGAGGTCCCTCTGCTCTTCGCGGCCCATCCGCTGGCTGCACCAAAACGAACGAGCCTTACCAATCCACAGATCAAATATCAGTTGACAGATCAACATACGGCGACGCTCAAACGGGGAAACGTGACGGCCATAATCGTCGACAATTCTGCCGTAGATACGAAAGCGTTGCCCGGCCATCGCGCCGGTTATAATGGAGTGGCTTCGCTCAAATATGCCGGACAGGATGAGAGTCTGTTTGTCCCTGCCCTGGCTGGCTTGAATTTCGAGCACATTCATGATGGCACACCGGATCTCAAAGAAAAATTTGAGCCTCGCAAATTTCCCATGCAGTTGCGGCTGATTTCTGCAGACACAGTAGAGTTGTATCAGCCTCCCACTGAGAACTGGAAGCTGGAAAGCTGTAGTCGTTATCAGATTCTGGAAGATGGCACACTGGAATATACGTTCGAGTGTATTCCGCATGCTGATCTGTTCAAGAATGGATTTATTGGACTGTTCTGGGCCAGTTATATTCAGGCTCCCGAGGATCGCCGTATCCACTTCTATGGGAAACCGGCAACGCAATTGAATCAGCCGGAAATCTTGTTGCATGCGCTCACTCCCGCGCATGGAGTTGACAGTACGCATCCCCCTGCGCACGCGACTTTTTTTCCGGAACTGTCCGCGGATTTCCCATTAACCCTGGTGAATCATCCGTCTGCTTACCGGTATTCCCAGCCATGGTACTATGGCATTCGTGATAATTATTCCTATACTCAACTCTTCAGAGACCGGGATCAGATCTGGTTCGCGCAGTCACCTACCGGAGGCGGAGGCAAAAATCCTGCCTGGGATTTTCAGTGGTTTATCCCCGATTATCAGCCAGGCGAAGCTTACGGGTTTGTGATGCGGGCACATTATGCTTCGTGGTCTGATCATGCAACGTTACAAAAATCGGTTCAAAAACATTTATCTGCTTTAGCACAAGATTAGTTATCTCTGGCCTTTCAGGGAGTAATCTGGTTTCAGGATGCAGCCAGTCGTGTGCAGATCAGGCATGGATTGAAAATAGAATGAGAAAAATCGGCTCCCTTCCTTCCGGGCAGCAGGCAAAACAGTTCGAAGACTATTTGCTTACCAATGGTGTGGAAATCAAGATCGAACAGTCCGTCGACCAATGGTCGGTCTGGGTCTTTGATGAAGATCAGATCGAACACGCCAAACAGGAACTGCAGGAATTTTCCGCGAATCCTGAATCCGAAAAATTTCAAGGAGTCACACGTAAGGCAGATGCGATTCGTGAATCGAAAATTAAAAAAGCCGCGGATACTGCCCGCAAACAGGTGAATGTCCGCGATACCTGGAATCAGCCTTTCACCAGTCGCTGTCCGGTGACCTCGTTGCTGATTGGCGTCTCAGTGGTTGTGTTTCTGCTGATGCAGTCGAACGAATTCAACAGCGAGATCAGACAGGAATTGAGCATCAGTTCATTCCAGGTTTCAGGTAATATGATCCGCTACAGCCCTTATCTGCTCGATATCCGGGAAGGGGAAGTCTGGCGATTGGTGACCCCGATCTTTCTGCATTTTTCTATCATGCATATCCTGTTTAACTGCATGATGTGCTATCAACTGGGCGGTGCGATTGAGTTCAATCGCGGCAGTATCAAGCTGGCCTTGCTGGTGCTGTTGACGGCAATTCCATCAAATGTGGCTCAGTTTTACTGGTCGGGCCCCAGCTTTGGAGGTCTGTCAGGCGTGGTCTATGGAATGTTTGGCTATATGTGGATGAAGAGCCAGTTTGACCCGCAGTCTTCATTTTTTATCCCTCCCAACATGGTTGTGATTCTGATTGGCTGGTTTTTTCTCTGTATGACAGGTGTGATGGGGCCCGTGGCTAACATGGCGCACGCGGGGGGCCTGGGGATGGGAATGCTGATTGGTGTGGGCACCACCTTTTTAAAGCAGGCCGGTAAATCGAGCTGAACTCGGTGAATTCTCGGAGTCAGTGATTGTTGCCCCTCCGGGAATCGCCTATAATTCGAGCGATGATAAACGAGATGCTGTTGAGTTAAGGACTGACTAAATTGCTGACCCTCTCAAGTGGAGCGAAATATCGGATGATGAATCGACAAAAATGGAGTTTAATCGCAGGGGTACTTTTCGTAATGAGCTTTGCTTCCCAATCATTTCTGGCAGCAGCTGATGCCCCTGCCCCACCTGAAAAAATTCGGACCGTAGAAGGCATTACCGAGTATTCGCTGGCCAACGGCATGAAAGTACTGCTGTTCCCGGATGCGTCCAGTCCCAAGGTGACTGTGAATCTGACCTTACTGGTCGGTTCCCGGCATGAAGGTTATGGCGAAACCGGGATGGCGCACCTGCTGGAGCATATGCTGTTCAAGGGGACGCCTACCCATCAGAATATTCCCAAAGATCTGCAGGCCCGCGGTGCCCAGTTCAACGGAACGACCTGGTATGACCGGACCAATTACTATGAAACGCTGCCCGCGACCGAGGACAACCTGGAATTCGCATTGAAGATGGAAGCCGATCGCATGATGAACAGTTATGTGAAAGCTGAAGATCTGGCCTCGGAAATGACAGTGGTCCGCAACGAATTTGAGCGTGGCGAAAACAGCCCTTCCCGCATGTTGATGCAGAAAGTGATGTCTTCCGCGTTTGAATGGCATAACTACGGGAAATCGACCATTGGTAACCGGGCTGACATTGAACGTGTCCCCATAGACCGTCTGAAAAGCTTCTACAAAAAATATTATCAGCCGGATAACGCGGTTTTAATTGTCGCTGGAAAATTTGATACCGACGAAGCACTGAAGCTGATCAACCAGTATTTCGGCACCATTCCCAGGCCCGAACGAAAACTGGATAAGACGTACACCGAAGAACCTCCGCAGGAAGGCGAACGCATCGTGACGCTGCGTCGGATTGGTGAAGTTCCCGTCGTGGGAGTCGTCTATCATATACCGGCTGCCGCTCACAAAGACATGGCTGCCATTGACGTATTGGAATCAACCCTGACCGATGATCCTTCAGGCGTCTTATATCAGGCCCTCGTGAAGACGAAAAAGGCCTCCAGTGTTTCCGGATCTCTGTTTGCATTACATGATCCCGGTGTACTCCGACTGATGGTGGAAGTCATCAAAGGCAATGATCCACAGGTCATTCTGGGAATCATGTTTGATACGCTGCAGACGGTCAGAGAAAAAGGGATACCCGCCGAAGATGTGGCCCGCGCCAAAGAAAAACTGCTGAAACAGTATGAGCAGGCGGAAAATAACAGTTCGCGGCTGGCAGTAGAACTTTCAGAATGGGTTTCA
This sequence comes from Gimesia sp., assembly GCF_048262075.1. GTDB lineage: Bacteria > Planctomycetota > Planctomycetia > Planctomycetales > Planctomycetaceae > Gimesia. The sequence goes on along the minus strand of NZ_JBLXFK010000002.1, from coordinate 148,807 downwards.
ATGGGGGACTGGCGTCTACGGTTCCTGTATCGTGATGCTCTGGAAAAAGTGACTCCCGAAGATGTTAAACGTGTGGCGGATGAGTATCTGAAAGAAAATAACCGGACGGTGGGCATCTTTGTTCCCGTAGACGAAAGTCAGAAAGTCACCATCCCGCAAATTGATGATGTTGCCAAAATGATTGGCGACTATCAGGGACGTGAAACAGTTGCCATGGGAGAAGACTTTGATGTCTCACCCGAGAATATCAAGAAACGCACGACTGTCAAAACATTGCCCAGTGGTGTGAAGGTCGCGTTGCTTTCCAAAAAGACCCGGGGTGAAGAAGTCAATCTGAAGATGACACTCCGCTACGGCGATCTGGAAAGCCTGCAGGGCAAAAAGACAGCCTGCGAATTTCTGCCTGCCATCATGAAGCGGGGGACAAAAAACAGAACACGTCAACAGATTGAAGATGAACTCAATAAACTGCGTGCCCAACTGTCTCTCTCCGGTTCACCCGGCGAAGTCAATGTCTCTATCAAAACCCGCAGTGAGAATCTCTCCAAGGTTTTGAATATCCTTAAAGAAATTCTACGCGAGCCAACCTTACCCGCTTCCGAACTGGATGTGCTGAAATCGCAGTCAATTGCGACTCTGGAGAAGCAGAAAACAGATCCACAGTCGCGGGCGATTCTTTCGGTACGAAGTCAACTGCGTCCCTATCCGGAATCTGATCCCCGCTATGTGCCGACGATTGAACAGGAAATTGACCGGATCAATGCATTGTCACAGAGTGATCTGCAATCACTGTATGAAAACTTCATTGGAGCCTCTGCGGGAGAAATTGCCGTGGTTGGTGATTTCTCTGAAGACGAAGTGTACGCACAACTGGAATCCATGCTGAAAGACTGGAAATCACATGCAGCTTATAAGCATATTCCCTCGGAACCACACGCAATCCCTGGAAAATTGACTGAAATTATCATCCCCGATAAAGCAAATGCCTTCTACTTTGCCGGTTTGACGTTTCCCATGAACAGTAATTCCCCCGAGTACCCCGATCTGATTGTGGCGGGCTCGGTATTGGGGTCCAGTGGTCTTTCATCCCGCCTGGGTGACCGCGTCCGTCAGAAAGAAGGTCTGGCCTATGGCGTTGGAGCATTCATTCACGCGGATAACGTGGATTCCCGCGGTTCCATTTCCCTGTATGCCAGCTGTAATCCGGACAACATGGAAAAGGTGGAAACCGCCATCAAGGAAGAACTCGCCTTACTGATCTCGAAAGGGATCACAACGGAAGAGCTGACGAATGCCCAGAAAGGTTATCTGGAACAGGAGGAAGTTTCCCGCACCAGTGATGCTTCCCTGGCTTCCATCCTGACAACCAATCTGTTTGCCGATCGGGATATGACTTACTATTCCGAACTGGAAACCAAAGTCAACGCGGTGACTGCGGATGCCGCCCAGAAGGCGTTCGCCAAATATATCGATCCCGCAAATCTGATCATTACTGTTTCGGGAAGTCTCAAACAGTAATTTCTTCTTCCAGCAATGCATTTCCCCGAACAATTTCTGTCCGGGGAAATGCGACTGGTTTTCTTCCCCAGATGTGTTCTCCGCACATCCCTGTCTGCGCTCAACTTGCATTCGTTTACAACTCGCGTACTCATAGCTTTTACAGATCACCAAACTCACCCCCTGATCAATCAACGTTGCTTGATTCTCGACTGACAACTGGTTACCTTGGTCTTTTTACGTTCTGAACAAAGTATTCTAAATTAACTTAAATAAACCTTGGTATAGCAAGAGTTTGCAATGACAGATGAAGCAGCAAATTCCCGGATTGAACAAGACCGCCAACTGATCCTGGACGCGAAGACAAAAGGGACTGGTGCAAAGATCATGGCTTACACCAGGCTTTCCGGTCCCGGCTGGTTGCAGAGTGCGATTACCCTGGGAGGCGGTTCATTAGCCGGTGGTCTCTATCTCGGGATTCTTTCCGGTTACCACCTGATGTGGTTACAACCCGTAGCGATGATCATGGGTGTCATCATGTTAAGCGCCATCGGTTATGTGGCGTTGTCGACAAAAGAACGTCCCTTTGCTGCGATCAATACTCACATCAACCCGGTCCTGGGTTGGGGGTGGGCGATTGCGACTCTGATGGCGAACCTGGTCTGGATTATGCCTCAGTATGCGTTAGGGACAGCAGCCCTGCAGCAGAACCTGGCGCCTGAAATGATGGCAGGCGAATCCGGTAAAGCCATGGCAGTCGGTTTACTGTTTGTGATCTCTGCGATTGTGATCTGGTTTTATGATTCTGGCGGATGGGGCATCAAGCTGTTCGAAGCCATCCTGAAAATTCTGGTCGGTATTGTTGTTCTCTGTTTCTTTGGTGTGGTTGCCAAAATGAGTATTTCGACGAACGATCTGGACTGGGCTAAAATTCTGGCTGGTTATATTCCGAATTTCAGTCTGTTTTCAAATCCCTCACCTGAGTTTTCCGAAGTGCTTTCGCAGGCGGGTGGTTTTGCAGATTACTGGAAAAACCTGATTGTCGGAAATCAGCAGAAAGTGATGATTACCGCTGCCGCGACTGCGGTGGGTATTAATATGACGTTTCTGCTGCCCTACTCCATGCGGGCGAAAGGCTGGGATAAAGATTTCCGCGGACTGGCGATGTTTGACCTGGCGACCGGGCTGTTCATTCCCTTCATGCTGGCAACCAGTTGTGTTGTGATTGCAGCCGCTTCCCAGTTCCATGCCAAGCCCGCTGCGGGATTACTGGGTGAAAAAAATGCGGAAGGTCAAGTGGTTCAGGCAGATCCCGGTCTGTTAGGACAATATAACAAACTGCTGGATGCCCGTATAAAAAAAGAGGTACCCAAAGCGGAATGGAAAGCGTTATCGAGTGACTCGACAGCTCTGGAACAGAAGCGGGCGGATTTACCACTTCCGGAACGTAAACTGGCAGCGATGCTGGTCAACCGGGATGCGTTTCAGCTGGCGTCATCCTTGACACCGCTGGCAGGTGCCACCGTTTCCCAATTGATCTTTGGTCTGGGGGTCGTTGCTATGGCGATCTCGACCATTATCATCCTGATGCTCATTAACGGCTTCGTCTTCTGTGAAATGCTGGGAGTGGCACCTCGAGGGATATATCATCGCATTGGCTGTTTTATGCCGGCATTGACTGGTATGACAGGTGCTTATCTCTGGAAAGGGGAAGCCAAGGCCTGGTTAGCTGTGCCAACTTCCATGTTCGGAATGGTACTGCTGCCGATCGCTTATGCCACGTTCTTCTTCATGATGAACTCTCCCAAGATTCTGGGAGACCGGATTCCCAAGGGGGGCAAACGTGTGGCCTGGAACCTGGCGATGGGCATTTCTACCCTGCTGGCGACCTTCGGCTGTGTCTGGAGTATTAAATCCAGTGATTTCGCCACCTATGGATTTGTTGCGTTGGGAGTCTTTATTGGACTTGCCATTATTGTGCATTTCACACGCGGGGATTCAAACTCAGCACCTCACGCAGCTGGTGAGTAGACTTAGATGCAGCCATACCGGGCAACAACTGTGTAGGGAACCTATTGCAGTTGTACCCGGTTCTCTGCGTCACATTCATTTTTCTTACTGAAGAAAATCTTTGAAGGGCGGATGCGCAGCCGTTGTGCCCAGAATCGCGCGAGCACAGCCAAAGTGCCCATTCCGTATTTCACACAACGCCTGAAGTTGATGCTGGAGGCTTCGGGAAAGTAACGGACGGGGACAGGGATATCGCCGATCCGGAATTGAAAGTAGACTGCCTGTGCCAGTAGCTGGCTGTCAAATACGAAGTCGTTGGAGTTGCGTTCAAAGGGAATCGTTTCCAGAACTTCTCTGCGATAGGCACGAAACCCACTGTGAAAGTCGCCCAGGTTTTGACCCAGCGCTATATTTTCGGTGATCGTCAGCAGTCGATTGGCCAGATATTTCCAGGCAGGCATCCCCCCTGCCAGCGCTTCCTGTCTGGTACGGATTCGAGACCCCATGACAACATCGCAGATTCCCAGTCTTAACAGCTGGATGGCGATTCCCACAACGCGGCTATCGTACTGATAGTCGGGATGCAGCATGACGACATAATCTGCGCCGTGTTCCAGTGCATACTGATAGCAGGTCTTCTGGTTTCCACCATAACCTCGATTTTCTTTATGTTTCACCACTGTCAAACCGTGCTGTAATGCCAGTTCGACCGTTCCGTCCGTGCTGCCATCGTCGACCAGAATGATTTCGTCAACCGCTTCTGCAGGGATGTCTGCCAGTGTTTTTTTCAGGGTGCTTGCCGCATTATAAGCGGGCATCACGACGATGGTTTTGCCTTGTGGAAAACAGCTGCGTTCAATTTCTTCCAGCAGTGGTTCCAGGTTCTGGAACTTTGACATGCTCTCGGCACTGTCAGGAGCCATCACAGGAACAGGTAGAGTATTTTCAGAATCTGTATTGGACAATGATACCAGCAAGTTTCTCTCCCAAAGTCACAACGGTAAAACAGATCGACTCTGCAGTCAGAGTATCATCCACAACAAACGTAGCTTAGATTTAGACTGTGTCCAGTTTTACTGTCGCGTCTCCAGGGCTGTTTGATCTGAGTATATTAAATTGAGAGACCCTTTGCTTTAATGCGATGCGCTCTGGTAGGCAGGCAGTACCATAATCCCAATCGAAGAAGTTGCTGGCTGATCTGGTCATTGCCGCGGGCCATCTGTGGCGGTTGTGCCGATTAGGGAAGTTGTTTTGGTGAATGATGTTGCAGGGAATCAACATTTTTTTCAAAGCGTGTGCACTTAACTGTGCGCAACCTATGTTAAGAGTAGGTTGCAAATCAATCTGCACAGCTCTGGAAACGTTCAAATGTCAAATCAAATACAATCAGATCAGCGGGGGCTCCCCTGGCAGTTATTCCAGGCGGTCCAAAAGGAGTGGCGCGCCTGCTGCCTGTTGGCTCTGCTGGTTCTGATCAGTTTTGGAATGGCGGTCAGTTTTGATTTTGTCAACTGGGATGACCCCTGGTATGTCATTCATAATCCCCTGGTCAAAAGCTGGCATCCCGAAAATCTGCAGAAAGTCGCAACACAGGTTGTGACCAGAAATTATGCGCCGTTAACCGTATTCTCTTTTCTGCTGGATCACAGTGTCTACGGGCTCTGGGCCGGCGGATATCATCTGACGAATATTTTGTTGCATCTGGTGAATGTTGTTCTTGTTTTTCTGTTAATTACCAGATTGACTCAGAACCGGATGATTGGCTGGGCGACTGCTGCGGTATTTGCCATTCATCCAGTCCAGGTGGAAACCGTAGTCTGGATCTCTTCGCGAAAAGGGCTACTCTCAGGTGCCTTTATTCTGGCATCCCTCTGGTACTGGCTCAGAAAAGACCGCACTCTGGAACAGAATACCTGTGGATTCTTATGTTTCATCTGTGCCTTGCTTTCCAAGGCTTTAGCTGTGGTCGTACCTGCAATTGTGTTCTGTTTTGACTACTGGGTGGCGAAAGTACCATTTCGGGAAGCAGTCAGAAAACAGATCTTTCCGGGTTGCTGTGCCCTGTTGCTGCTCGTGATTACGATGCTGGCCCAGACCAGCGAACTGGGCGGCGTCCGCGATCACTTTGGCATGAGTAAACTGGAGTTGATATCGGTTGATACCGTGATTATGTCAAAGTACGTACAGATGCTGCTCTGGCCTGGAACTCGATCTGTACTGTACGATCCTCCGACTAGTGGCATTGCCTGGAATGTCACGATTTCAGCTGGCTGCTGGCTGCTGGCTGCGATTCTGTTTGCCCGCATGGGGAAACGGCAGCCATTAATCTTATTTACGGGGGCCACATTCATACTCCTGTTGATACCGGTTTTAAATTTGTTTCCCATTACGACGTTGATGAATGACCGTTATCTCTATCTGCCTTGCATCCCCTTCTTTGCCCTGATCTTTGCAGGTACCATGCAGTTGCTGGAGCGATTGAGAGATCGCATTCTGGTACGTGTTTTTCCGAAGAAATCACGATCGGGATATTTCCTGCCTGCCTTGTTTGGAGTGCTGGTGCTCGCCTTGTTGACTCGATTCAGCTGGCAGACTGAACGTTATCTGACGATCTGGCGAAATGGCCTCACGCTCTGGCAATACACGTCGACACAAGTGCCGGAAATTCCGGTAGTGCAGATTCAACTGGCTAACAGTTATCACAGCCTCGGTGATTCCGAGCGGGCAGTCAGCATTCTCAGGCGTGCGCTGGAGCAGACTAAACCGGATGAACTGGACCGTGAACGTATGCAGCAGAAGATCCGGGAATGGTCGTCTATCAGATAACAGGTTCGAATACCTGCTGCAATCTGTTCTGAGTTCTCTTCTGCTGATGATTGCCCGGAAGCTTAGGTCAATACGGCTCACGTTTCATAGAGAAATGCGATCATTTGGACCATCTGATAAAGATAATTCAGACTGGCTTACCTGTTCCACTGAAAAAATGGCGCTGTTGATTTTTTACATCATTGTTGAAATTCACTGGCTGCGTAGAGTTTTACGAGACTTGAGTGTTTCTTTTAGAGAACAGGGTGTTTTACTTAAAAAATCTTTTGCATCTCTGCTTGACTGTCTTAACCCGTGACCTACTTTTAAGTGTGATCAGCTTGCTCAGCAAGTAAAAGTTGATGCAGCGAGCACAACAGGTTTGACATCATATCGGAATGATCTTCCGTTGTTATGTAAATTAAATATCACCAATACTATTTCTGTATTTCAGATTTTGAATGCAGAAAATCTGCTCTTCTGAAGAGGGGGCATATTGGGAGCTTCATTTGAGGATGTAACTCAAAGAAGCAAATGTTTCGGGTGAGCTGTGGGAATCAGTGAGCACTTGGTGTTGCGGTTTCTATAGCTTGGTTGTTTTGTGTCGATACATGTGGTCCATGAGTCGACTCCAATTGGAAAGAAAGAGAGCAACAATGAAGAATCTGACAAAGAGCATCAAAAACTTCCTGGTTTCAGAAGATGGTCCTACAGCTGTTGAATACGCTGTAATGCTGGCTCTGATCGTTATCGTCTGTCTGACTGCTATTCAGGCTGTCGGAACAAACGCCAACGCGAAGTTTGAAGCTGTACGTGATGCATTGACCTAATAGAGGCCAGTTGTATTACCGCAAAGTTAAAAAAAATCGCTCAGTCGAACCTTCGGCTGAGCGTTTTCTTGCGTAGCGAATCACTGAAAGTCAGCTGATCGCAATGTCTGATGATGTTCACTTTCTTGAGTTTTAAACTATTACGATTTTTTGAGGAGAGCGGAATGTTTCCTTACTGCTTTGATGCCCCCGCGGGTGCGGTTTTGGAGTTATTCATGATGATGGCTACCGTTGTAGTCTGGTTTACCTCCCTGCTGAGCTGTGGCCGCTGCTAATTCAATTTACCGGATGAAATTTAGAGCGTCGGATCGGTTCCATCTTTTCCGGACGGGAGAGGATTCAGTGACACGGCGAGCAGGCAGCATTCGCCTACAGTCGATGACAGGCAGGTCACAGAGTGTTGTGAAACGAGATATGAATAACCGACGTGGAGTTTATCCGTATTCAATTCAAACTCCGCCAATCACACATTTCACATCCTGACAGCAGGCCATCAGAAACCAGAGAAAATTTCAAGATATTCACTCCCCTGCTGAGCCTGTGACCTAAACTGAATAGTAACAATACAAATTATACCAGGCTCGATCCTGTCAACGATGGTTCGCATGAACTGACTGAAGATCACTCCTGAGTATCACTAACAAGAAATCTCCCCCAAGGAATGCTCTGAAACGCATTTCATTAAGACACGATAAGAAAGGCCATATTGATGGATTGGCAACAGTTACTTCTCGAGAATTGGCATGTAAAATTTGTTTCCATTGTCTTGATTTATGCCGCATACATTGATGGAAAAGAACTGCGTGTCCCCAACTGGATCACCTACCCGATGGTTCTGTCCGGATTGATTTACATGACCTGGACTGGTGGGCTGACTGGACTGGGTTGGGGACTGCTGGGAATGGTCGTCGGACTGGCTACACTTCTTCCTCTGTACAGCGTAGGCGGCATGGGAGCAGGAGACGTCAAACTGATGGCTGGCATCGGTGCCTGGCTGGGTGTGAAAATCACCTTCTATGCATTTTGTGTGACCACAGTTGTGGGGGCAATCATGGCGATCGGCATGGTGCTCTATCGCAAGAAGTTCTACAAGCATCTGGGACAGGCGATGATGATTCTGGATGAATGGCGTTCGGTGAAGAACCCACGCGAACTGTCACGCATTGCCCGGGAACGAAAACCAACCATGTTTCTATTGCCTTATGGTATCCCCATTTGTATCGGATCGATTGCCTATTTTTTCTACGCCGGTCTCCTGTAGGCTGGAGCTTGAAATCCCCCACTGCCTGTTAAAACAGGTGGAGTGGGGTGGGTGGCGGCTTCGGGATGACCGCAAGACGCCATATGTTACAACCAGAATAACTATTCCAAACGATAAAATCGTTATAAATTGAAGCGAAAGCTCTCGAAGTGCCGATGTTCTCCATGATGACAGAATTTTCTTTTCTGATCTCCTGTGACAACAGATGCATATCAGGTTCGCCATTTCGGAAAACTGACCTTTAAGCCCCTGGGGGATAAGTTGGTTTTCACCAGAGCTTCGTTGATATGTTTCTCTTTGATGGGTGACAGAAATGAAAGTCAAGTCGTTAATGATGTTGGTGATCGCCGTCGGTTGTGGACTGGTTGCGATGTTGGGCGTAAGGCAGATCCTTAATAAGGATGATAATCAGGCAGAGGTGAAAACGGCAAATGTCCTGGTGACAATTGCCGAGATCGCGCCTGGTACTCCTTTGAATGAGTCCAACGTCAAATTCAAATCATGGCCGATTGATCAGGTGCCGGAAGGCTCCGTCACCAAGCTGGAACAGTATAAAGACCGCTCCATCAAGACTCGGGCCGTGCCGGGGGAAATCGTGATGAAAGCGAAGCTCAGTGAACAGGGAGTTCGCGGAGCATCAGTCGAAATTCCAGATGGAAAACGGGTCTTCACGACATCAGTAGATATGACCAAGACACATAGCGGTTTAATTCTTCCTGGAGACTTTGTGGATGTGTATGTGACTTTCACAGCACGTAAACCTGAGGGAGGGATGTCAACAATTACGAAAGTGATTCTGGAACGGGTAAAGATTTTTGCGACGGACCACCTCACAGATGTGGGTGGGACAGAAAGCAATCAGGTGAAATCGAAAAATATTTCGCTGTTACTTTCGCCCCGTGAAGGAGCCATGCTGAAGCTGGCAGAGAAAAAAGGAGAGGTTCATCTCGCATTAAGAGCACAATCTGATTCGGCTGATTCGGAGGATGTGCAATTTGATGACGACGAACTGGCTGAAGTCTTTTCGATTGAAGGCAGTGAGTATCTGAAGAATGGAGAAGAATCGGTCCAAGGGGATGTAAAGAAAAAAGAGAAACCGGAAGTAGTTCAACAGGAAAAAGAACCTCAGTCGCCCAAGCAGTTTCTGGATGAAGAACAGGAACCGCAGCAGATGACTTCGGCTGAAGCTAATGTTGAGCCGCTGGAAGAACCTAAAAAAATGTGGCAGGTTGAGATCTATTCCGGAGAGGAAAAAATCGTACAGGAAGTCGAACTCCTGGAAGAGGAAATCGAAGATCAGAAAGCTGCTTTAAAAGATTTGTGGGAAGTGTTTACAACCAAACAGAAACAGAAAATTAACTGAAAAATGAGACTCCCCTGCTCTCTGACATTGCAGGGGGGATTTATTGCGGGCAGAGAGATTTCTCTCAACAAATTATTGAATGATACCTGTTTTGAGAGTGAGTTCAGATCAATGACTGAAATCACTCAGTAGTAAAAAAATGTAAGGGGCACGGATGCTGGCCTTAAAAAAACACATTAGAGCGAAATGTCTGCCTGTTTTAGTCACATTGGTCTGCAGCCTCATTGCATTGAAGGCTTCCGCTCAGGATGAACTGCCCGCACCGCCCGGTGCGAGTGAACCTGTCGTAAAGATCACAGCTGAAAAAATGAAGCTGGAAGTGACAGAGAAGTTCTCCAAGATTCTCAAATTCCCGGGTAAGATCAAACGTGTAGATGGATTTGATCCAACCGTATTGAGCGTCTCTGCCCTCACTCCGAACGAAATCCGCATTCAGGCGCTCGTTCCCGGAGTGACGACACTGGTCATCACAGACGAAAATGGCAAAGTCTATACGATAGACACATTCGTGAGTGGGGATGCACGTCATCTGCAGGCTTATCTGCGGGAGCTGTTTCCTAATTCAGCTGTAACAGCCATCAGAGTCCAGGATTCGGTTGTCTTGCGGGGCTGGGTGACAGAACCTGAAGCAATCACTGAAATGGTGGAAATTGCAGAGCAGTTCTTTCCTAATGGTGTATTAAATCAGATGAAGCTGGCAGGTGTGCAGCAGGTACTGCTCAAAGTCAAAATCATGGAAGTTCAGCGCTCGAAAATTCGACAGCTCGGTGTTAACTGGCTGTTTCTGAATCAATCAGGATATGCTTACAGTACGCCAGGAACCCTGGTTCCCATCACTGGTATCAATGTTCCCTTTGGTGGGCCACCAGCGCTCACGGCATCACAAAACCTGATCAGTGGTACTTCACTTGGATTTGGACTGGTTGATGGCTCAAGCATTTTCCAGGCATTCATTGAAGCGTTAAAGAAAGAAGCCTTATTGAAAATCCTGGCGGAACCGGAACTGGTTACAACCAGCGGTCGCCCGGCTAACCTGTTGTCAGGTGGTGAATTCCCGATCCTGGTCCCGCAAAGTCTGGGTACGGTCACCATTGAATGGCGTGAATTTGGTGTAAGAATGGAAGCCGTACCCATTGTTCTGGGGAATGGACGCCTGCGATTGGAAGTTCAACCTGAAGTCAGTGAACGCGACTTTTCCAATGCGGTCCAGGTCGCCGGAACAACTGTTCCCGGATTAACAGTCCGCCGCGCCAATACTGCAGTCGAAATGAACTTTGGCGAAACCATGGTCATCGCCGGTCTAATTTCCAGTCGAAAAACAGCCGAAACATCCAAGACACCCTTTCTGGGCGAACTTCCGATAGTCGGGGCTGCGTTTCGTCGGGTCAAATACACCGAAGGGGAAACCGAGCTTGTCATTATGGTGACTCCGGAACTGGTTTCCCCCTTGAAGTCCGGGCAGGTTCCACCAGGTGGCCCCGGCCTGTTTACAGCAACTCCGACAGATCGCGAGTTGTATCTGGATGGTGTCCTGGAAGTGCCCAGTTATGGGGATAACTGCCCTGACTGCCAGTATTCCATTCCCGGTCCGATCAGTCCAGAGTCGATGATGGTGCCCGATCACGTATTGCCGCCAGCATCGGCATCACAGATGCCCCCTGTTCCAGCAGCTCCTACCATTCGCTCAGAAGTGATTCGGAAACCATCGCTCTCTCCTGAGAATATGAAAGCATTACAGGAGCATGAAAAAATTCAGAAGGCGGCACCCCGTCCGGCTACGGCCGCCAAGGTGCCAGATCTCTCGAGTCCGAAACAGAATGATTGGAAAGCAAAATCCAAAAAAACGGAACCGAAAGTGAAAACGAGTGCACCCACTTTGAGTTCTCCGACGAGCAATCAACCGGGACTGATTGGACCGGGAAATTAGGAAGCAAACCGCTGCAACTAAGTGTCTTGCTGGCTGAATCTGCATGGGAGTGTACGAAAGAGTGGTAAAATTAAACAGGATCCTCTTTGAAAATATTAATAATGTGCGCTTTCAAGTTCGATACTATTAAATACAGTAAAAACACTAAACCCTAAGCAGAAGTGATCAACGAATGAGTGGAGTTGTCCGGCTTTCGATTATCGATCCAAATGAAGCAACTCGCAATGAGCTGAAAAACATGCTGATTGGCGTGGATATGGTCTGGCTCGAAGCAGAGTGCAGTCGCTATGAATTTTTTACGGAGGTTGTTTCTCAAACGCAACCTGATATCGCGCTGATATCGCTGGACGCCAACCCGGAGATGGCTTTAAGTCTGATTGCCCAGGTCACCCGCGATTTACCCAGTTGTAATGTGATTGTCGTCAGCAGTTCCCAGGAAGGCAGTCTGATCTTAAAGGCCATGCGAAATGGCGCGAAAGAATTCCTGGGGTTCCCGCTGATTCTGGAAGATTTTCTGTCTGCCTTAAACCGAATTCAAATTACCTCCGGCAAATCGGAGGGAGAGCATAATGCCCCCCGTTCCAGTCAGGTCATTACTGTTGCTGGTGTGAGTGGTGGTGTCGGTTGTACTTCTCTGGCAATCAACCTGGCCTGCTGTCTGGCAAGTCATGAACGCAACAGTGTGGCGGTGATTGATCTGGATCTGGCTCTAGGCGATACCGATGTCTGGCTGGATATCATTCCGGATTACACGATTCAGGACGTTGCTGAAAATATTTCGCGACTGGATTACTCGCTGCTGAAACGCTCGTTGACCAAACATGCCTGTGGCGCATTCCTGCTACCTCGTCCCGTGCAGATGGACATGTCGATGCAGATCACGACAGAAGTACTCCGCCGCATCATTGCACTGCTACGGGCAACATTCACACATCTCGTGATTGATGTCAGCAAGTCATATAACAGTCTCGATCTGGCGGCGATGGAATTATCGGATACCGTACTGTTGACTGCACAGTTGGATTTACCCTGCCTGCGAAATGTAGTTCGGCTTTCTCAGTATTTTGATACCAATGAACATATTGTTGAAAAAATCAAAGTGGTGATGAATCGCCTGGGACTGGAAGATACCCAGATCAGTGTGAGTAAAGCACTGGAAACGATTGGTCGTGAAATCTTCTGTCAGATTCCCAATGATTATGCGACGATGGTCGAGTCTCGTAATAACGGGATTCCATTGGTGATGCAGGCACCTAAAGCAAAACTCACGAGAACCATTATGGGGTTGGCTGCAAGCGTGAGTGGGGAATCAATCGCAGAACAGGACGATTCCGTTTCCCGGAAAAAGAAGAGTCTGTTTGGTTTTTTGAACAATTCCAAATAGCGGCTTCAGAGTGATCGTTCAGGCATCCAGATCGAGATGGCTCCCCAGGTTGCCTTCTGCATCGGGGTGACGTGTTGTGTGTTCGTCCTGCTCTTCCGTTTCGCGCTGAGTCCCCTGCTCGGCTTCTTCTTCATGTCCTAATGGCATCCGGCCATCAGCATCACGATCGCCTGAGGCATCGGGATCTCCCACATCATGGAGTTGATGATCCGTCATCGATTTTTGATCGATGGACATGTTCTGCGCTGCCGCCTCGGCTTTTTGCTTGTCGATACTGGCATCACTCCGTTGCGCGCCGGCGAAAGAACTGTTTATGTTTAGGGCACCGGGGTTGATTGAACTCATGGGGACAGATCCTCCATCTGATTTGAAACCGTCTCAACATCAGGTAGAACGTCTGGAGCAGATGACTCAATATGAATGACATACGTAATTTGAGAAGATCCAGAAAAAATGTCAATAGATATTCGCTGTTCCCCGGCTTTCCAGTTGAATTTGCCAGTAATCGGCTATTGTGCTTTCCAGGAATTCAGGGTCAGATGCGCCTGTCCCTGATGGTGAGTTTCATGCCAGCATAAGATCTTTAAGGCCATCTCGTTGGTCCAGCCCCGCTCCTGCAAACCTTCTGGCACGACATTCAGATCTGCTTCCGGAATCATTTGAATTGTCTTCAGGAGACTTTCTCGTGATTGACTCAATGTACTTTGGATGGCCTCCAGAGAAGGAATATCGTCTCCTGCGATACTTCCCTTTTGGTACAGCGGAAACAGGTTTGTCAGATTCGAGTCCGTTTTTCGCAGGCGGTCTGTAGCAAATAGTTCTTCCGTTACCGCAATATGCATGACCTGCCAGGCGATGTGAGCCCTGCCGGGACCCGGTCGAAATGACAGGGCAGATTGAGGATCGGATAATGTGCTGATCTCATCAATGGTTTTGAGTGTCATAATCCGGTTGAATTTCAGCAGTTCCACGATGGTGGCTATTTGAATGCTCATGTTTTCTGTGCACCTTTGGAGCTCGAATGTGGCTGGCAGTTGTAAAATTGTTTGTTAGATCATATACCTCACAGTCTACTTCCGAAAAGTGCATGACTATAATATCCGATAGATCACCGCTATACTCGGCCGTTTTGACTGTCATGCTGATCACGACAGTTAACAGGATGTATGTTTTTTCAGTTATATCATAAGGAAACTGCCTGGCATGGGTGTCTCGGCAGAGAAGTACCAGCAGAGTCTGGACTTCCTATTTGGTCGTCTCAATTATGAACGGATGGGGAGTAGCAAGTACTCTACCAGTGATTTTAAATTGGGAAGGATGCAGGAGTTGTTGGACTGCCTGGGGAATCCGCAATTCCAGGTCCCAACGATCCACATCGCGGGTACCAAAGGGAAAGGCTCTACCTCTGTGATGATCGCAGAGATGCTTTCTGCGGCCGGATTTCGCACGGGATTATTCACTTCGCCTCATATCACATGTTACGAAGAACGAATTCTGATCAATGGTCAACAGATTGAGTCAGAGCAACTGGTCGAACTGGTGTCGGAACTGATTCAGGTTGTAGAGCAACTGGACCTGAAACCCGGCAATATGAACCCCACATTTTTTGAATTGACGACTGCGCTGGCCTGGATGCATTTTCATAAGCAACACGTTGACTTTGCTGTCATGGAAGTGGGCCTGGGAGGACGACTGGATTCAACAAACGTCTGTGATCCACTGGTGACCGTTGTTACCAATATCAGCTACGACCATACTGCACTGTTGGGAAATTCCATTGAACAGATCACGCGTGAAAAAGCTGGAATTATCAAGCAGGGAATCCCTGTATTCAGCGGAGTGACCCAACCAGAGGCGCTGGCAGTTCTGGATGAAGTCTGTCAGGAAAATCAGTCTCTCCTATACCTGTTGAATCGAGATTTTATGCGATTGGCCGAGTCGCATCAGAATTCCCAACTTGAGCAGGCGGATGATTCCAGCCAGATACCAGCCAAAAATCAGCAGAACATTCAGGTAAAAACTCCCTGGTCACTGATCGACCAGATGCCTGTGACACTTCTGGGAACGCATCAACTGACTAATGCAACTCTGGCTGTAACAGTAATTGACTATTTACGCCAGCAGAGAATTCCCCTGGAAGACGCGCAGATGCGCCAGGGAATGTCGTATCTGAAATGGCCTGCCCGGATTGAACTGGTGCAGAAAAATCCCCCGGTCATTATAGATACGGCACATAATGGTGCTTCCATTGAAGCGCTGGTTGACACGCTTACTGCCAGTTTTCCACAATCCAATCGGGTTCTGATTTTTGCTGCCACGAAAGATAAAGATGTCAGGGAAATGCTGGGATTACTTCTGCCCCACTTTCAGACGGTTATCCTGACGCAATATCTTTCGAATCCCCGCCGTATTCCAGTGGAAGAACTAGTGGATCTCACCCGTGAGTCACAGAAAACGACAGGCAATACATCTCAGCTCATCATCACAGATAGTCCTGAGGCGGCATGGTCACGAGCGAAAGTCGTGCTAACTGCAGATTCTCTGGTTTGTGTCACCGGTTCATTTTTTATCGCAGCAGAATTACGTGAGCTACTGCTGGGAACAACCGATGAAGTTCTGGTGACAGAACCCTGCTAGACTGTATCCAGTTTTGCTGTAGCGTCTCCAGGGCTTTTTGAACCGAGTATAATAGTTTAAGAGACGCATAGTTTGAGAGACGCTATGGGTAAATGCGATGTGATCGCTGCTTTGGCGTGAAATCCAGAATGCCGATGCGGGCGCAGGCATTCTCTCTGGTACCACATAATGAACTGGCTCTGAAGATTTCCTCACCCCTGCCCCAAAAAAAGAGGGGTGAGACATTGGAACGTCCCACCCCACTTTAAAATTGGATTGTGATTTTAAATCAAGGTCCCAGGCGGATCGGATTCTTTTTCCGTTTGTTCTTCTTACCGCGCGACTGGGGACCGAGCATTTCGGCTTCCATACCCTCAAATGCACTCATACCCTCCAGCCCGATATCAAATCCGTCAGCCGGGGCAGCGGTGCGTGCTTCGGTCGCTTCTTTGACCCAGGTTAAACTGTCACGTTCACGGCTGAATTTCTTTTTGACGTCAGTATAGGAACTGGAAACAGCAGGTGGAAGCGATTTTTTCAGGTTACCGAAGCTGTCAACGATGACGGCTTCCGGTTCGATGGGCAGATGCCCGCGTGTTCCGGCAGGCAGGTTCAGGTCGGGATGCTCTTCCAGTCGAATTGAAGGAGCAGGAATCGCATCGACCAGGTAATTCTGGGTGTCAAATTCGACAGTCGCCTTGTCATCATATTTTTCTTTGGCGACATCGTACAGCTCAGCAACCTGTTCGCCGCCGATTTCATCACCAATCGATGTTTTTAAGACAGACTGAATTGTTGTGCCTGTTTTAGGATACCACTGGTAGATTTCGAATTTCGCTGTGGTTCCAGCAATACCACGGGGAGGACGAACGCTCTGCAGATAAAAGTGTACGTCTTCCTCAGCAGTCACTGCTGCGGTTTCATTACTCCAGGGAGTCGTGCGGGTTTCGCCTTCGGCAACAGCCGGCAGAACCACTTCTTCAATCGGACGCTGGAAATTGGGGTTACGGACCACCAGTCGTACACGGTACTTATAAGTTTCACCGGGATTCAGGTCAAAATCGAAGTAACGGAACAGAAGCAGACGACCAGCGGCAGTCACATTTGCTTTCAGCTTTTGAATCAGCTTCTTTTCATCCATGGGTTCTCCCGGGCGACCCTGACGCTCCTGCATCATGGAATCGGCCATGCCCTGCATGACAGAATCCATTTCACTGGCACCTCCCCCTCCATACATCAGCTCACTCCGCATTCCCCGCATATCAAGCTGCAGGGTGGAGAACCCTTTCTGTTTTTCTTTGAAGACTTTTTCATTCGAGTGAGTTTTTTTGTACTGATCCAGGATACGTCGATTGAACTCCAGTTCCTGTTCGATTTCTTCCTGGCTCAAAGTAAAGTTTTCTACGCGGGGATGCGTGGCGACTTTATGCCAGAAACCGGCAATACGGCTGGGAAGCGGCATGGTAAAGACGCGGTCGGTAATCCCACTGATGACTACTTCGGGATCAAAGTCGGCACTTTCTTTCAGCACTTCAATAGATGTTTCGATGTCGACATCTTGCCATTCCCCTGCCCAGGGATCGTTTCCGGGAATGGCTTTTTTACGTTGTAACTGAAAGTCAAGAAACTCCAGGATTTTTCCGGTCTGCATATTTTGGAAAGAGAAGGCGTCCCCTAAAGAACGTTCGAGCTTATCCTGCTGGGTTGCCAGGTCGAAGACACCTCGTACTGCGACAAATCTTAATCCCCGGCCTTCACGGGTGGGACCAGCCATGCCTCCCATGTCACCTTCCATACCCATCATCCCTTCTGGGAGTCCTGCGGACATTGCATCGGGATTGGCAAAACCGGGATCCATTCCACCAGCCATCATCATTTCTGATTCAGCACCGGGGATCCCACCAAATGTCAGGCCAGCCATAGCAGAATCACCGGGGCCTCCCATACCACCGCCCATGCCTGAGGTACGGCGTTTGAAGGCGTCGTATTCTGGTTTATCCGGTTTTGCTTTCTCAGCTTCTGCTGAGTTGGTTTCATCGCTGCCTTCCAGAATCGCACTCTCAGCACGGGTATGCATAATCACGCGGTCATAGCTGGCAACCAGGTCTTCCACAGGCAGCCAGTCGACTTCTTTGGCTTTTGCTTTTTTCGCATAAATGGGCCAGGAAAGCTTGGTGGTAAACATATAAGGAGTGACTTCCAGTGGTTTATTCATCAGCTGCGCCACTTTTTGTCGCAAATCATCTTCCTTCAGATATTCCTGGCGTTTTTCTTCAGGCCATTGGCTGTTACTCACCTGAGTCTCTGCTGTGGCAACCTTCTGTTCTAATTCAGCAGGAGTCCGTTTTTCAGTTGTCCACTGAGAGGTAAAGATGACGAAGACCACAAATAATGCAATGCAACCCAGGACGATCTTTTCGCCATGCGTGATTGCGAACTCTTTGTAATCCATTCCTTTAAGTTTGGACATTAGATTTTTCACGGGACTATCTCCGTTAAGTGAAAATGTTACAGGAGCTGCTTAGCTTCAGCGTCGAGTAAAAGTATATTATGGATTAACCGGTTCCTCTGGCTTTGGTTCAGCCGGAGGGGGTTGCGTTGTTTCATTGGGGTTGGAATCTGCAGCCGGTGCGGGGGTTGCAGATTCCGCTGGTGTCGTAGTATCCGCACCTGGCTGAGGTGGTGTATTTTCCGAAGTGGTCGTCGCCGGTTGAGCCGGGTTCTCACCAGCCGCCGCTGCTTCCGGAGTTCCCGCGGCAGGTGCTGAACCATCGGCAGGTGCTGTCGAAGCTGCCGGGTCAGTGGGCGCTGTTCCCTCTTCAGGTTGGTCTGTGGCTTCGGCTACCACTTCGCCTTCGGGGGGGACATAGGGTTTGTAAAGCGTCATCAGACCTGCGATCGTGACAACAGCCAGTTCAGGATCATTCAGAGCGGCATCCAGCAGGCTCTGGTTTTCCTGTCCCTGAAGTCGCCCGGCACCACCCACACCCATATCGGATTCGAAGCCGAGACCGCCTGACCGATTAAATCCTCCGCCGCCACCTGCAAAGTCAGATTCGGAGCTAAAACCACCTGCTCCTCTGGCAGAGCCTCCACGTCGCCCCATCCCTCCACCACCGCCGGCGGCAATCGGATTCATAGAGTCATCGAAAAGATCAGCGCGTTGTACACGCATGATTTTTGTCGGCCAGGGCATACTGCTCAATTGAGCCAACAGGTTGGGGAGTTTAGAGGACTGAATGGTCACTTTGAGATAAAAGGCTCTTGTTTTGTAGGGAAGCTCTTCTTCTTCGTTATAATAGCGTTTGAGTTTTTGTGAACCCTGACCTCCCATACCGCCACCGAAACCGCCACCCAGAGCTGCTTCTTCCATCGGCATTTCAGAACCGCCATCGCCACCGCCGGCGGAACCATCAACGTCATTTCCAAATATTTTTACGAGGTCCATATCGACGTCGATTGATAAGGAACCATCTTTTCCGTCAGCCATGCCTCCCATTCCGCCGCCGCTGCCGCTATTAAACAGACCTCCGCCGCCGCCTGCCATTTCGCCATCCATTCCCATGCCACCATCTCCGGCAGGAGCACTGCCATCATCGCCGACAGTACCTCCTCGCAGTTCCAGGATGGAAATCTGGCGTACCGGTGATTCGCTGATATTAGCAGCACCACTTTCTTTATTGACTTTGGCAATGGCTTCCAGAATCGAAGTGACCAGCCAGACGTCTTCCTGGGCATCCCACATATCTTCTGAAGTCGGAGAGACGGTTTCCCATTTATCTAACGGGACATGGGGAATGACGTTGGGATCGAGATCGACCAGTCCCGTACCATCTTTCAGGCTGTAGGGGTTTGCCAGTTTGTGGGCACGGAGAATTTCGAATTTGTAGGCAGAACGGTACAGGTTGCGGGGTTTGATCGAAATTTCACCACGATAAGGCGTATCTACCATGAATGGCGCGATATCAGGTGGCCAGACGAATAATTCCTTTTGCTTCTCCCATAGATATCTGGTTGACTCAGAATTGTATTTTCGTTTTTGCTCGTTGATCTGCTTGAGAGCAGTCGACCAGGTTTGATTCGGAGGATTAGGAGGGACCTGCGCATCCGTAAACGCCTGGTCGATCGCAGACTTTCGTTCCTCGATTTCTTTTGCCAGACTGCCGGTTGCCATGCTCCAGCCAATGACAGGCAGAAGTAATGCGATAAACAGGATGATCCAGAATTTATGAACAATCAGAGGTTTTAATTTGTCCATGGGGGTGTCCTCTTTTCTCCGAAGAGATCAAATACTTTATGATTTTCAGGTACTAACTAGAATCTTTTTGACGTTAAAAATGATACCGTTCGGCTCAGCCTGCTTCCGGGGTTGCTTCTTCACCTTCAGTCGCAGGTGCTTCTGGAGGATTCTCCTGCCGTTCCAGGACAGGAATGGGTTTCCAGACAAATTCGAGTGTGAACTGAGTTTTATGCAGATCAATCGGTTTTGATACTTTTTCAGGTCGATTTGTGCCCGCGCGAGGACGGCCAACGCCTCCCCCGAGACCGCCGGCAAAAGAAGATTCATCGCCAGGCAAAGCGCCTGCTCCGCCGCCAAAATTACCAAAGCCGCCTGGTCTTCCGCCGAATCGCCCTTCTCCCCCCCCCGTGCCACGGGGACGGCCATTAGGATAGAATTGAAAGGGGTCACGTCTATCCTTGATGACGACCGGGTGAGTGATACCCATTTTCCGGACATCAACGGGATTAGAGCCCGGGTTTTTCATCGTCCAGGACTGCAGATTTTTCAGCAGGGTCTCATGCACGTACAAGACGCCGACATCTGTTGTTTTCTTGGACTCATCGTTATGGTAATGCACACCCTGTAACGTGAAGATATATCCTTCGCCTTCAGGGGGAGTGTCCTTATCAATTGCAGGAAGCAGTGACTTTGCCTGGGGAGAGAGTTTCTGGAACCAGGATGCCAGATCCTTCTCATATCTGACAGTAATTCCGGGGAGTTTGATCCGGTTTCGTTTTTCAATCTGTTCGTTATCAATCTCATCGCCGACATCGCGCGGCAGGCATTCGTCAATGGCTTTGTAGATTTCCAGCCAGTCAGCGCGACTGTCCAGATTCCAGACGAGTTGATTCCCCTTGTCAATCAGGCTGGTGTATTCGGCCTCTGCTCCGGTATAATCACTTTTATATTTGTTAACCTCCCCAGTCAGGCTCTTAACTTTATTTTCTGTCGCACCAAAGCGGTCCTGGCTGACGGAATTGGCCACATTGCTGTAACCGACTGCGGAAATACACAGGCCGATCATCAATGCAGCCGCTGCCACCACAGCCCATGGTTTTTTGCGACGGATTTTGCGGGCGGTTGCAATTTCAGGGGGCAGCAGCGTGGTACGAATGGTTGTCTGTTGCAATGCCTGCAACGCGATTCCATAAGGTACGGTAAACGTGAGGATGTTGTCCTGGAACAAGGGTTCATTCAGGACGGCATCGCCGACGAGGCCCTGGAAGTCATCCAGGCGTTCCACTTCGTATTGCAGGTTCTGCTGCAGGAATTTCTGCAGACCCGCCAGTTTGAAACCGTTACCGGTACCGTATACTTTTGAGATTTTGGCGTCACGGTTGACACTGGAGAAGTAACCGATGGAACGCTGGATTTCAGAGACGTACTCGTTGAAAACCGGTCGCAGTGCCTGGAAGACCGCACGAGGATCTTCAGAACGGGTCGCATTACATTTGAGGTGTTCGGCTTTCGCGAACGTCAGCTTCATCTCTTTTGTTAAAGCGCGGGTAAAGTGATTACCGCCGATGGGAACATTGCGGATCCAGATTTTATTACCATTGGTCACCATGAGTGTGGTACTGTCAGCACCCATGTCGACGACAATAGCAGATTCTTCCGGATTGCCTTCAAATTCCTGGCCGACCCGCATTCCCAGGGAGTCGTAGCAAAGTGTGTTATACAGGCCCAGGGGGGCGATCTGAATCAGTTCCACTTCAATTTTGCGCTGCAGGAACGGCTCTAGAGAATGCAGTACCTGATCACGTTTCATGGCAAAGATACCGACCTCGGCATCCAGCATGTAGCCACTCTCTTCAATGCCACCGCCGAGAGGCTGGTAATCCCAGATTACATCTTCGAGCGCGAAAGGAATCTGCTGCTTGGCTTCGTATTTCACAATCTCCGGAACACGGTTGGATTGAACGGGCGGCAACTGGATGAAGCGCGCCAGCGAAGTCTGTCCGGGGACACTGATGGCGATCAGGTCGCCATTGGTTTGATTGCGGGACAGGAATGTATCCAGAGCCTGACCGATCAGTTCATCAGGAACGGCATCGGGCTGGCTGAGAATTTTCGGGTGTGGAATATAATCAAAGGCTACCGCAATCACCTGGTCGGCGGCTTCTGCATACCGCAGGCGAATGGCTTTTAAGCCGGCCTGGCCAATTTCAATACCCCAAACAGCTTGATTTTCTGCCATGTGTCTGGTTACTCCTGCTTTCCGGAACTGAGGAATTCACTGGTCATCAGATTGAACCGGAATGTAATTAGAAAATATTATACGAGGTGAAATTCTGCCAGTTGAGAGAGCTTAAACAACAGGCAGAAATGTATCAGATCTATTCAGTTTCAGTCAGGATAGGCTCGGGAATGATTTGAGAAGTCACAATTCCCTAACATAAGGCTATCACAGGATTTCCTATAAAGTCAATGAAATAACGGATGTTTGAAAACGACTTCATCAAAATTAATAAAAACCGCTATAATCAACATGTTTTACCACTGGATGACGCACAACGGGGACATCTCCGTGGCAGCAACACATTAGAATCGTGTTGCTTTCACTTGATTGGACGGAGCATAAAATACAAGAGTTCCCGATAACCTGATTATTAATACGATTTTATCAGTTTTTTTGCTGGAATTGAGATGCAGGTTTTCAGTTTATCTGTAATTTGATCTGTAGGACGCCGCGTTCTTAACTATCGGTTTCAGTATGAGTTAGCCTGTCTTTTCCCTTTTAGTAGACACTGAGGCATGCAGTGCTATGGATACTTGGCATTCGTTTGCTTATGCTAGCCTGTGTCCAGGTTCTCTGTAGCGTTTCCAGGGCCATTTGGACCGAGTATACTAGACTCAGAGACGTGATGGGTAAAATGTGCGGTGATCGTGCTTCGTTCGAACGTAGCGACCTGCCTGAACGCAGACCCCGTTGACTTTAGTTAATTATGTAAAGCATTGTGATTCAATGACATACAATGATATTGTTGTTCTGATTCCCTGCCACAGTCTCGATGATTTTCCTACGGAACTGGATGAAAAAGAGGCAGAGAGTCTACTGAATGCGTTTGCCGTTGCCTGGCACCCGGAGCTCTTAGCTTCATCACGTGTCATACCCAGCTGGCATCGTTCTGATGAGCCTCCCCAGTTCCTGGCAGATCGCCTCCTGCTCGTTCCGAAAACTTCTGAAGACTGGCTCCCTTATGGCTGGATTGAAGAAGCCGAAGCAAATGGCGCGACAGTCGTCAGCGGGAAAATTCACCGGCAGGAAATGACTGAAGCAGCGATCCTTCCGCTTCGTTCGGCTGAAGAAGGAGAGGAAACGAATCAGAAACCGGAGTTATCCAGCGATCTGGTTGCCGATTTTTATGCGCTGGGAATCTGCTATATTCAGCTCGAACTGCTCACCCGCTGTATGCATCACTTCAGCAGTCTGGATGAAGCGACGATTCAGCGCGAAGCCATCGCGGCGGCTGATGCCGTCCTGGCAGATGATAATGAGGCGGCGCGTGCACATCTCAAAGCCTGTTTTGAAGTGTTACTGGAAAACCGTGAGCGGTTTTATCCGATCGACTGTTATCTGATTGATCTGTGCCTGCTGACTCCCGAATGGGCGAATGAATCTTTAAAGCAATCGATAGTCGATGAGCGTCCGTTCAATATTCTGGTCAGTGGGGATGATCTGGAAACAATTGCCAGCGAGAATTCTGAGCTGATCTCACTGTTAACCAAAAGTTGTCAGGATCGTGAGAGCGAAGTAATCGGCGGTGAGCAAGATC
Organism: Gimesia sp.; assembly: GCF_048262075.1. Classification (GTDB taxonomy): domain Bacteria; phylum Planctomycetota; class Planctomycetia; order Planctomycetales; family Planctomycetaceae; genus Gimesia. Next base: position 125,056 of record NZ_JBLXFK010000002.1, on the reverse strand, counting down.
AGATTTCCACCCCCGTGGTCCCAGTGGAGTCTGTGATCTGGCAGTTACAGTCGGGATCAAAAACTGTTCAGGAATTAACCGGCATAGCGCCGACGACATGGGCGCGACGCCGCTTCGGGCTGGCGTCTGTGCTGCCGATGCTGTTGCATCGTTTTGGGTTTCATTCTGCTTTGCATCTGGTACTGGATGACGGAATCTATCCCGATTACGAACAGAGCAAAATTCACTGGGAAGGTGCGGACGGGACAATTCTGGATGCGTTTTCCCGGATTCCCATGTCGGCGGAGGGCGCTGCCGGGTATCTGCGATTTCCGCAGAGAATGGCTGAATCCATGGAGGAAGACCAGGTAGGGGCATTGATGTTTGCTCACTGGCCTGATGTGAAATCACCTTTTTTTGAAGACTTTAAACGTATCCATCAGTACGCTCCCGTCCTGGGCAGCTTTGTGCTTCTGAATGACTTTTTTCAGAATACAGAATCTTCGGGACGGCACTCCTCTTACGACGCCCGGGAATATCTATCCCCCTTTCTGAGTCAGCTGGTTGCAATGCGCAAGCCGGATCCTCTCAGTCGCTTTATCAATCATTTTGCCCGTCATGATGAATTCACCGCAGGACGCTGGTTTCACACGGTGGCACGGGCCATCTATGGAAAACCGGTTGAAGATGAATCGCTGTTGAAGATCGAACGGGATATTGAACGCGGCCACCCTGATGCAGATGAGGCTGCAACCATGCAGGCGGCTCAATCACTGCAGGGCTTCTGTGATGACGGTGTAAAACAACTCGCAAAGATCATTCTCCAGGGGGCTGAACAGCATCAGAGTGGAGTTCTGTTATTAAATTCGCTGTCATTTTCGCGGCGTGTCGTTGTTGATCTGCCTGATTTTCCTCATGAACCCATCGAACATCCAGCCGTCAAGGCAACACAGTTTGACAATACACGAAAACAGGCTGTCGTAGAGCTACCCGCTGCCGGCTTTGTCTGGCTGCAGCCTGGTCAGATCCCTGCCGCACCACCCAAAAACAGTATACCCATCGCAGAACCATTGCTGTTACGGAATGAGTTCTTTGAAGTTCATATCCACGAAGAAACTGGTGGGATTGCACAGATCAAAGAATACGGCCGCAAGCCGAATCGACTGAGCCAGCAGTTGTCGTATCGTTTTCCGTATCAACGTAATATTTCCACGCCCGGCGCGTTAGGTGACTGGGATACAAAAACTCCTTACTCGGCAACGCGCGCTGTCAATGTAGAACTCACTTGCGCAGGTCCCGGGATGGGGGAAATTGTGACAACCGGTGAAATTTACGACCAGATCAGTGATACGACGCTGGCCACTTTTCGGCAGACATTCCAGCTCTGGCGTGGACGCCCGATCCTGGATGTGAAAATCGAACTGGATGTGCACACACTTCCTGATGGCAATCCCTGGGATCATTATTACGCGACCCGCTTTGCCTGGGGCGACAGTACCGCTTCCCTCACACGCTCTCTGCTGGAAAGTGCGCATGCTTTCCAGGGAGAACGATTTGAAGGTCCGCATTACTTCGAAATAGCGGAGGGGGAAGAACGGGTTACGATTCTGAATCATGGTTTGCCGTTTCATCGTAAAACCGGCCCACGGATGCTCGACAGTATGTTAATTGTAGAAGGCGAAACCAGGCGGGAGTTTCAGTTCTCGATTGCGATCAATCAGAACTTCCCCATGCAGATTGCGCGGAATGTAATGGTGCCAGCGGGAATTTATTCGAGTCAGATCGGTCCTCCCCGCATGGGAGATCAGGGGTGGCTGTTTCACGTCTCAGTGAGTAATGTCCAGATTACCCGCGTCATGGACCTGCAGGACTCGGCACACGAAGCACCCTCCGATTCGACTGGTACAGATGCAACTGGTAAATCATCAGGGTTTGCTGTGCGTCTGATTGAGACAGAAGGCGTGCATCGCTCTGTAAAACTCAGAAGCTTTAAGTCTCCGGTGAGCGCCCGGCAGCGCGATTTTCATGGCAAGACGATTGTCGAACTGCCTGTCGAAGAAGATGCCGTTCTGGTGGAAATGTCACCTTACGAAATCGCAGAAATCGAAATCCTTTTTGAGGAATCAGTGTAATAAATGATCGTGACGATTGATGGCCCCGCAGGTTCCGGGAAAAGTACTGCGGCAAAAGGTCTGGCCGAGAGACTGGGTTTTGAATTTCTGGATACCGGTGCCATGTACCGCTGTGTTGCCTGGGCTGTGATTCAGAAACACGTCGACCCCCATGATGAAGCAGCAGTGGGACACGTCAGCCAGCAGATTCAGATCACGTTTTCTGATGCCAGAGTGCTGGTGAATGATGCAGACGTAACGGGACTGATTCGGACCCCGGAAGTCACAGAGGTGGCTTCGGTAATTGCCCAGTATCCGGAAGTACGGGAAGAGCTGGTTCGATTGCAGCGCGATGCGGCCTGTGAGACGAATATCGTCAGTGAAGGTCGCGATCAGGGGACGGTGGTGTTTCCGGATGCCTTCTGCAAGTTTTTTCTGGTCGCAGATCCCCAGGAGCGGGCGCGGCGCAGGCATGAAGAACTGCAGGAGGAAGGCAAGGAAATTACGGTAGATGAAATTCTACAGCAGATTTATCAACGCGATCAACGAGATGAACAGCGCGACGTCGCCCCCTTGAAGGCCGCAAACGACGCGCTGGAAATCAATACTTCGGTTCTCACGATTGATGCAGTGTTAGATCAACTCGAAGAAACGGTTCGTGAGCGGATCAGCGCTTTATCACGCTGAACCGCCCATGAGTACTCTCGAATTAAAACTGCAGCGTCAGGGTAACCGTCGTACGGCTGTCGAGCAGATCTTTTCTGTTTGAGATCGGAAATTCCCAGACACCCGCAACCGACAGGCATGAATTGAGCCGGTAGTTGGCACCGAATGCCGTCGTTACAACATTGTTGCCCGCCACGCTGGATGAACCCAGGTTGATCCAGTCGCCCCCTTCAATATTTAATGGGAGGGCCTGGCCACTCTTGGTGTAAACGATTCCGTTGAGTTCTGCTACTGCCGAAAGCTTGCTGGTAACAGGGTGATCATAGTGGATGCTGTAGTAGATTGATTGTGATTCTTCAGCAGTATCGCCGGGCACATGATAGCCGGAGGATGCGATCAGGTGACCGCTGCCAATCTGCTTACCGATGGAGACATAAGGAGTCCAGACACCATCGCCATTCCCCTGGAAAACACGAGAACTACCGTTAGTTGCTTCGTAGATCAGACCGCCTGACAAGAGGAACTGGTTTTCCACATCCCGGATCAGTACATACTTCAGTCCCAGTCCAATGTCAGACCAGCCTGTCCGGTTGCCGACACCACGTGTCTGCAGCGTGTTATAACCGTCTTTGACGGCAATGATTGAAAGTCGCTCGTTCAAGGCAATTCCCAGTTGAAGTGCATAAACCTGCAGGTCCCCTGCACCGAGTACGGGAGTCTGGGCGTCGATCATCTGATTGATAAAGATACCTCTGACATAAGTCAGAGAACGCGGGTCAATTGACCAGACCGGATTACTGACTGGCATGATGAAGTCATCAAAGCAGCGGTCACTGGGAAATTTATTCAGTAGCGGGATGCGATCACAGAGAGTGCAGGCGTTACCTCCGCATGGCTCACAACTGCAGGCAGGAGCCTGGCAGGTACAGGTCGAGCAGGTGCAACCAGCTCCCGAGGCACATACAGATGTCTGTTGTGCAGGAGCAGAGATGAGCTGGTTCTCATTTTCAGCGAGAGGAGCCAGTTCAGTGGAAGGTTGAACGATGGGTGGCGCCGGCGCCGCATCCAGATCAATGACGCCTTCAGCGAACACTTGCTCCAAGGTTTGAGGTTCAGCCGTTTCCTCGGCGTAAATCGCCGGAAGGCCGGCGTGTAATGTAAACATGGTCAAAAGCAGAAGCCCGAACCTCATGTTTCCCCCCTCGTGGAAATGAGATAGATCAGTGAATTACGACACGTTTGTAGTATTATCAGTCCTTTAGCTCTAAAAAGTTATCGGCAGTCCTCAATAGGAAGAATAGGTATATAAAACGAAGTTTATTTGTTTTGCTGAATTGCATGGAAATGCCGCAGTTAGCGGTTGTTTCTGTTAAACAAAAAAGCACGTCTGTATAGACGTGCTTTTTACTTCGGGTTTAACATGGGGCCGAAACAAGTTCAGCCAGTAATCGAGACAGGGGTTTAATGCATCAACTGCTTTTCGAAATCGATATCGTATTTTTTCATCTTCTTGTACAACGTGGTCCGGTTGATTCCCAGGGCTTTGGATGTATTCTGTCGGTTCCAGCCGTTCGCCTCCAGAGCTTCAATAATGATCTGACGTTCCGGATTAGCCAGCGCCGTTTTCAATGAACCGTTGCTTACGCGGTTTTCCGGCGAGAGTGAGTAAGACTGTTCCTGGCGAATCTGCTCTGGCAGGTCGTGCATACGGATATAGTCACCTTTTGTCAGGACAACGCAGCGTTCTACAACGTTGATCAACTCGCGCACATTTCCCGGCCAGGAATATTTCAGCATGGCCTGCATCGCGGACGCATCAAATCCATTGATCGATTTTCCAATCTGCTCGTTATACTCTTTCAGGTAGTGTTCAATCAGCAGAGGGATATCACTGATTCGTTCCCGTAACGCGGGTTGAGTCAGGGTGATGACATTGATTCGGTAATAGAGGTCCTGTCTGAATTCCCCTTTGGCAACCATTTCTTCCAGGTTCTGGTTCGTCGCGAGAATCAGACGAATGTCCACAGAATGAGTGACATTGTCACCGACAGCTTCGAATTCCCGGTCCTGCAAGACTCGCAGCAGTTTGACCTGCAGGCTGGGAGAAGCAGTCGCAATTTCGTCCAGGAACAGCGTACCGCCATCTGCCTGCAGAAACTTACCGATTTTGTCGTGAGACGCTCCGGTAAACGAACCGGCTTTGTGTCCAAAGAGTTCACTTTCCAGTAATGAATCGGGCAGCGCACCACAGGCCACTTCGACGAAAGGTTGATTGCAGCGGTCGCTTAACTGGTGGATCGCTCGGGCGGTCATGGTTTTTCCAGTACCATTTTCTCCCAGAACGAGGACGGTGGTACGCGTATCTGCCACGCTTTCAATCAGGTCGAACATTTTCTGCATTTTGTAGTCCTGGCCGACAATGTTCGAGAGACCAAACCGTTGGTCAAGTTGTGCCTTGAGCGATTTATTCTCTTCGACCACTTTACGCTGGTCCAGGCAACGCTCGATCGTCAGGCTGAGTTCTTCGTCGATTACCGGTTTGGTCAAATATTCAAACGCACCCAGGCGGATTGCTTCGACCGCGCTTTCTATGGTTCCATAACCAGTGAGCATGATGACTGCTGTATCAGGTGCATTGTCTTTAACCCATTCCAGCAGGTGGAAACCATCCTGATCAGGCAGGTTCACATCACAGACAACAACCTGGAAAGGAAATTCCTTTAAACGCTCAATGGCATCCAGGCAACTGAGAGAGGTTTCGGTCCGATGCCCGAGGCTTCTCAGGTAATCGGCCATCGCTTCCAGAATATATTGATCGTCATCGACTACCAGTAATGAACCAGAGTTTGTCTTCATTGAATTATGTCTCGCCAAAGTGTGCATGTTAGCTGTAATCGTCGTACAACTGTGTTGAGGTAAAATACAGCCAGTCTAGAGCTGCATTTACAATCTGAGTTGAAAATCTGTTTAAGCGCCCGGTAGGAAATCAATCCATGATCTCGACCGTACAAACTGCTGGATAAATCAGACCTCGTTACAGGGGAGGTTCAGATCCAGACTTTCATGTCAGACAAAGTTGTCACCGGATCGGTGATGAAATCACCTGATGATGAAACTGGGAGTCAAACATAATGAAGGGATATTCAAACATAGATCACAGGTTTCAATCAGGCAACATCTGCCAGTGACTCTCTGTTGTTTTCCAGAATCAGTCTTGTAGAAATTATCAGACACTGCGTTCGTGAGTATGGTGTAATGTGCACTATCCGGCTTTGCTAGAATACCGCGCATGAGGATTGAAACGATCATTTCGATTTGAGAGTGCTATCAACAGCGCATTACACCGGCCTGTAATCCACAGAATCCCTGCAGATAGCGGTTTGTGTATAACTGATAGATTCACAGGCAAATTCACGTGTTTACCAGTTTTACCTGCTTTAGATTAAATCAAGGCGGTGTCTGATGAATGCAAAATGCTACGAAAAGGAGTTTTTCCCGGTTTTCATTGTGAAATCCGGGAAATGGCCATGAAGTTCCGTATCAACCAGGCTCTTCTAACTAAGAAATACCGATTGAGAACGAATGATAACTGTAAACACAGCCTTGAGATGGTGCGCTTGTACTGCTACTATTGGGCCTTACGTGGAAAGAATCCAGACTGTCAGTAGGCAGGTCGGGTGGTCGTGGCGTGAACAGTTTCAACATTTGTCTGGTTCTGTAACCATTCCAACTGACTTCAGAGGACACGAATTCAATTCGTAGTTGGTACGGCAATGGTCTGTATTGTCGTGGCGAGTGACCAGTCGATCTTTCCGATATACAGGGTATTAATTTCCTGAAGATAGCCTCTCGTATCAGGCTCCTCAAAAGATAACAGCCGAGGAAGGCCCCCCGTCAGGTGCGGACCCGGTCAAGAAAGTGGGAGTTGTCCGTTGTTAAGAGCGATAATAAGTGATATTCACGGTAATCTCGAAGCGCTGGAAGCTGTTCTGGCAGACATTGACAGCCGTGAGATCAGTGAGATTTATTGCCTGGGCGATATTATCGGCTACGGCCCGAATCCGCGCGAGTGTATCGATCTTGTCAGAAAACGCTGCCAGAAGTCATTACTCGGTAACCATGATCAGGCAGCATTGTTTGACCCGGAAGGTTTCAATGCAGGCGCTGAACGGGCCATCTTCTGGACGCGTCGCATGCTGGAAACAGGCGATGCCTCAAAGAATCAGGATCGCTGGGATTTTCTAGGCGAACTGCCGCGGATGATCCGCGAAGAGAAAATGCTGTTTGTGCATGGTTCTGCACGGAATCCGTTGAACGAATACGTGTTTCCGGAAGACATCTACAATCAACGTAAAATGGAGCGAATTTTTGGTCTGGTCGACCAGTACTGCTTCCAGGGGCATACCCATATTCCCGGAGTTTTCACAGAAAGTATGAATTTTCTTGCTCCGGATGAAATAGATTACGTTTACCCCTTTGGCCAGGAAAAATTTCTGGTGAATGTGGGCTCGGTCGGTCAGCCACGTGATGCAGATAATCGATCTTCTTATGTGATCATTGATGATGAGAAAGTCAGCTTCTGCCGCGTCGAATATGACTTTAATACGACCGCTGAAAAGATTTACGAAATTTCAGATTTAGACAACTTCTTAGGCGACCGCCTGCGGGATGGTCGATAACAATGGAACAAAAACGTCTCTTACTATTCGTCACACTGTCAGCATCAATGTTATTTGTCTGGCAGCTGTTTATCTTCCCCAAAATTGCTCCCCCTCAACCCGCAGCGCAAAACGCAGCAGTCGAGAATGATCTTAAAGATGCTCCGCCTGGTGATGCGCCGCTAGTGGCGAAAAAACCGGATCTCCCCGGGGCAGATAAAGGAGCGGAGGTAAAGCCGGCTCCCCCCAAAGCTGAGCTGCTGAAGAATCCTCGTCGCACAATACTACTGGGATCGCTGGACCCTGATTCGGGCTATTTCCTGCAGACGAAAATTTCGACCCAGGGCGCATCTCTGGTCGAGGCACATTTGAATGATCCCCTGTACCGGGATCTGAATAATCCCAAACAACCGTTAAAAATTCTGGATCAATTTGAAGCCGGCAAAGACTACAAGCGCAGCCTGGACCTGGATGTGGAACAGCTGGATGCGAAGCTGGCCGCTTTAAACACAGACTGTCACTCAGCCGACTGGAAGGTTCTGGAACTGGTAAAGGATCCGGATGATGCCAAAATCGTTCAAGCCGTTCGTCTGAGCCTGATGGCTCCGGATGGCAGTATTGAAGTACAGAAGAAATACGAACTCAAGAAATATCCGGTTCCAGAGGGTAAGGATTCTTCTGAGTTTCGTGAGTTTCGAGACACCGACCAGGCGGGGTACATGGTCCACTTTGATATCAAAGTGATCAACCACAGTCAGGCGCTACAGAAACTGGATTATCAACTGCTGGGGCCGATCGGGATTCCACTGGAAAATGCAGAAAACACACGCAAGTTTCGTGATCTGCGCATCGGCTTTCTGCAGGATGACAAGAGCGTTGATACCAAGATTTTCACTGCGCCTGAAATCATAGAACAGCTCAACGCACAACAGGTGGAGAAGTACAGTCGGGCGTTTCAATTTGCCGGTGTGGATATTCAATACTTCGCTGCCCTCTTGACTCCTGATGGAAAAAACTACGATCCCCAGCTCATTAATGGCGAGATGGAGTCCAACTATTCTGCCAGCATCGAGCCGGTTCTGATCCAGCGTGATTTGAGGCTGGAAACACAGAGCCGGATTACGGTCAAAGTCAATTCCAAAGATCTGGATCTGGCACCGGGTGCTGACATCACACACAGCTATGCGATGTATACCGGACCAAAACGGGAATCCTTGCTGGGGCCGCCACTCAACGCAACCGAAATTATGGACCTGGGTATTTTCGGGCCGGTTGCCAAGCTGATGCTCTGGCTGCTGACCACCCTGCATGGTTTTGGTTTGTCCTATGGGGTTGCCATTATTGGTCTCACGATCCTCGTACGTGGCAGCTTGTATCCCCTGTCTCGAAAACAGGCCGTGGGTGCGCAGAAGATGAAAGAGCTGCAGCCACAGATTGCTGAACTCAAAAAGAAATATGCGGATGATAAAGAGAAACTTGGTCGGGCACAAATGGAGTTGTTCAGTAAGAACAACTACAACCCATTGGCCGGCTGTCTGCCTATCTTTATGCAGTTGCCGATTTTCTTCGGATTATATACGGCGTTAAATAATGCCGTTCAGCTGCGTGGCACCCCCTTCCTGTGGGTCGACAACCTGGCTGCACCCGATGCCTTGTTTCAGCTTCCGTTTGCCATTCCCTTCCTGGGGAACCAGTTCAACCTGCTGCCCATTGTCACTGTGGGGTTGTTTGTGATGCAGCAGAAACTGTTCATGCCACCACCAACCGATAAAGATCAGGAACTGCAGCACAAGATCATGAACTACATGATGATTGGTATGGGATTCATGTTCTATCATGTTCCCGCTGGTCTATGTGTGTACTTCATCGCATCCAGCCTGTGGGGTATCTGTGAGCGAAAGTTATTGGACTACCAGTCCAAACGACGTCCAGCCACGGTTGTGGGAACCGATCCCAACGTGATCGAAGTCGAAGCCAAATCGAAAAAAACTCAGAACAGAAAAAACAAGACTGAGGATAATGAGCCACCCGCCAAAAAAGGTTGGTTTGCCCGTCTCCAGGAAATCGCGGATCAGGCACAGGAGCAGGCCGCATTGAATGAGCGGAAACAGCAGAATTCTAAAGACCGTGGACCGGGGAAAAAGTCTAAAAAACGCCGATAGCCTGATTCTGGAATCAGGGAGCAGACCTGCCTCCCTTAATGTTTCACTACGAGATTCTGTATGAATCTGCAATTTGACGATACCATTGTTGCGTTAGCCTCTGCACCGGGTAGTGCTGCAGCAGGCCTGATTCGAATCAGCGGCACCGATATTCTTCCCTGCCTGCAACACTGTTTTGACTCTGCAGGTCAATGGCAGAATACCCGATTGCCGACACGTTATCCTGGCACTATCAAACTGGCAGGCAGTCGGTCCCGGTTACCGGGGGCGCTCTATTACTGGCCGACTGCTCGTAGTTTCACCGGGCAGCCTCTGGCAGAATTTCATACCATCAGTTCGCCTCCACTGCTGGAGTCAGCCATCGAAAATCTGGCAGCGCACGGTGCCCGGATGGCGCGACCCGGCGAGTTTACGCTGCGTGCATTTCTGGCGGGACGAGTGGACCTGGTTCAGGCAGAGGCCGTGCTGGGAGTGATCGATGCGTACGATCATGAAGAACTGGATCTGGCACTCAGTCAACTGGCAGGAGGCGTCTCCACCAGGATCGGCGCCGCACGGGTGGAACTGCTGGAATTGCTGTCCGAGCTGGAAGCGGGGCTGGATTTTGTGGAAGAAGATATTGAATTTATTGATCGTGAAACGCTGGTCAACCGATTGCATAAGATTCGCGAGTTCTGTGAGCAACTGTATCTTGACTCCTCGGAACGGATGGAATCAACGGGCAGTCTGTCAATCGTACTGGCTGGTCTGCCGAATGCGGGCAAGAGCACTCTGTATAACGCGCTGGTCGGAGACAAACAGGCGGCGCTTGTATCCGACGTGGAAGGGACCACCCGTGATTATCTGGTGACCTCCCTCAACTGGAGTGGACAGCCGGTTCAACTGATCGATACCGCGGGACTGGAAGCGGGCGTGCATGAAATTTCAGTCTCGGCCCAACAGTTTCGCCAGCAGAAGATGGCACAGGCAGACCTGGTCATCTGGTGCACCGCTGCTGACTTGCGTCCCGAATTAAGAAGTGTTGATCAGTCGCAGCGCGCGCAACTTGCGGAATCACAGAATGTAATCACCGTACTGACGAAAAGCGATCTCTCCCCTGCTCTGAATGAAGACCATATATATGATGTGGCGTTGAGCGTGGCGGAAGAAACAGGACTGGATGATCTCAAGAATGCGGTACTCTCACGGTTGAATGAATCCCGACGAGGCAGTCGCCAGTTGATCGGTTCAACGGCCTCCCGCTGTCGGGATAGTCTGCGTCAGGCGGGACTGGCATTGCAGGCGGCTGAAGAAGCAGCGCAGTTACAGGTGGGTGAAGAACTGGTCGCCATCGAGATTCGCGAAGCCCTGCAGCATCTGGGGCAGATCGTCGGTCAGGTTTATACGGATGATATTCTGGATCGCATCTTCAGCAAATTCTGCATCGGCAAATAATCAATTGCTTCAGGGTTAATCCTGATGAACCCATTCGGGAACGGTGCCAAACTCGATCCCCAGTTGGGGCACAAAATAGAACCACATGAATGCGGTCAGCAGAAAGACCCCTATCAGGTTGAGGATGATACCGTATTTGAGCATGTCCGACATTTTGATTTTTCCCGACGCGAACACAATGGCATTGGGAGGCGTGGCAATCGGCATTGTGAAAGCGCAACTCGCTGAAATCGCAGCGGGAATCATGATCAGTCGCGGGTCGATGCCAAGACTGACTGCCGTTGCCGCCATAATGGGCAGTACCGTATTCACGGTGGCAATATTGGATGTGAATTCGGTCAGAAATGTCAGCATCAGGCATGCGGCAAATATGAGTGCCCAGGGAGGCCAGCCTGCGATGAATTGTGAAAATACCTGTCCAACCCAGTCGGAAAGTTCGGTGCTGCTAAACGCACTGGCGATCGCGAATCCGCCCCCAATCAGCAGCAGCACTCCCCAGGGAAGCCGTTCTGCAGTCTCCCAGTCCATCAGGTATTGGGTTTCCCCCTGCTCCGATCTCTGAGCCGGGATCGCAAACATAAGTAAGGCCATTCCCATTGCCACTGTGGAGTCGTGTACCCAGCCTGATGCGGAATCTACGGAAACACCCCACTTGGTCAGGAAATGAATTGGCAGTGTTTCCCAGCCAGACAGCAGAACGAAATCTTCTCCAAAAGTGAGTGGTTTCCGAGTAATCCATAACACGGCTGTGATAACAAAAACCAGCAACATCAGGATTTCCGGTCGGGTCGGCTTTCCCAGTTTTCTGACATGATCGTTGATAATCGCCTTGGATGATTCTTTTGAACTCGCCAACTTTGGCATATTCCAGCAGAGTACAATCCAGGTCAACAGCAGAAAGGTAATCCCAAACGGGACGACCATGATCATCCATTCCCCGGCTGACAATTGAGGGCCAGCAGGGAACTGGGAAGTCCAGATCGACTGAAACGCGATATTCGTTGGCGTTCCGATGAGTGTTGTCACTCCGCCAATACTTGCGGAATAAGCAATGCCCAGCAGCAAGGCGACGGAGAAGTGACGAATCGCTTTTGAGGAGTCTTCCTCGGATTCAAACATGGCCAACTCGGAAATTGAACCGATAATCGCCATGCCGATTGGCAGCATCAGTAGTGTGGATGCGGTATTGCTGATCCACATCGAAAGAAAAGCGGTTGCAAATAAGAAGCCGAGCACGACACGACGTGGACTACTGCCGATAACACGAATCGTATTTAACGCGATACGCCGATGCACACCCCATTTTTCAATTCCCAGCGCAATGATGAATCCCCCCATATACAGGAAGATGTTTTCATTAATATAGGACTGACTGACTGTTTTCGGATCCTGAATGCCGAAAATGGGAAACGCGACCAGGGGAATCAGGCTGGTCGCGGCGATGGGAATGGCTTGTGTCATCCAAAGAATCGCCATCAAGGCAGTCACCGCGGCCAGACGTTGCGCTGAAGATGTCATGTCTGCAGGCGTAGGCAGATTCAGTATGATCACAAATGCGATCAGGCTGAACAGCTTCCCATAGAATGGAATGCGGCTTTCTGCCGAATGTGATGAGTCGCCAATCACGAATAGAATTATCCCGTTTTATCGCCTACCCCATTGGTAGAGAGCTGAGTCAGAGATCAGGATGCAGACAGATGCGAATGGTTATTCATCTTCAGATATCGGATGAATAAACTGGTGACCTTTGGGGCGAACTGTCAAAACCGGGCAGGATGCCTTGCGAACTACTTTCTCTGCGACACTGCCCAGCAGCAGATGCGCGGTGAAAGAACGGCCGTGTGTGCCCACTACAATGAGATCGATCTCTTCCCGCTTGGAGTATTTCAGGATATCAACGAATGGATTTCCGTGTATCCAGTGAGTTGAGATTTCCAGCCCTGCTTTGTCCTCATCCAGGATCCAGTTATCCAGTCGAGTTTTGGCGAAGTTTTCAAAGTCTTCTTTGGGGGGCAGTGCATAGCTTTCAAACATAGGCATATAGACCACAGGGTCTTCAATGACGTGCAGCAGATGCAACTGGGCACCGAACTTTTTCGCAAGTTCCACTGCATATTGAGTCGCAGCCTGAGAGGTCTCACTGAAGTCTGTTGGAATCAGGATTTTTTTGATGTCGATCATGAGCGTTTCCCTTATGTTTTCCGAGCTGGCATTCTTTGCGTGCTTTGCAAGAAGAGTTCATTATAAGAGGTGTTTGTCTGGAAACAATAGCCGGGGAAACCGCAATCACGGATTCGTGCAACTGTTTCTTTAATTTGTAAAGAAATCAGAGTCCTCGTTTGTGAATCTGCTGGTATCTCCTTATGATGAAAGTGCCTCTGCCCGACCGACGGGGTGGTTACGTCATTGAAAAATGGAACAACAAAAGAATCATAAACGTTCAAATTGTGGAGTCAGAAAATGGAAAAATGGCCTATTGGTGTATTCGCTTCGGTTGATGCAGGATTAGGAGTGCATTTTGACGTGGTTCAGGAATTGGGAATTCCCACCATTCAGATCCATGCACCTCACAAACAGACGAGAACCCCCGAGGTGGCTCAGGAATTCCTGGAACGCTGCAATGCCGCCGGGATCAAGCTGACCTGCGTCTTTGGCGGATTCGATGGCGAAAGCTATGCCGATATCCCCACCACAAAACAGACGGTTGGACTCGTTCCCGCAGAAACACGGGCCGCCCGTGTTGAGGAAATGAAAGAGATCTCCGATTTTACCAGATTACTCGGATGCGATACCGTCGCGCTGCATATTGGCTTTGTCCCAGAAGATCGTGAGTCAGAAGATTATAAAGAGCTGGTCAAGGTCACACAGGGTCTGCTGGATCATGTGAAAGTGAATGGACAGAACCTGAATCTGGAAACGGGACAGGAATCAGCAGACCACCTGCTCGATTTTATCAGTGATGTAGGTCGAGATAATCTGAAGATCAATTTCGACCCGGCTAACATGATCCTGTATGGAACAGGTGATCCAATCGCTGCCCTGAAACGAGTTGGACATCTGGTGGGCAGTGTCCATTGTAAAGATGCGACCTGGGCAGCCGAGGGCAAACGCGGAATTGACTGGGGAGCGGAAGTACCTCTTGGAGAAGGCGATGTCGGCATGGGAACCTACCTGCGGACTCTGGATGACATTGGATATACCGGGCCGCTGACAATTGAACGAGAAATCCCCGAAGATCGCGAACAGCAGAAAGCAGATATTGGTAAAGCTGTTTCGTTGTTAACAGAACTGAAAGAGCAACTCAGCTAATCTGAGGAGACAGCACTTTGAATTCAGCAAAGTGAACGTTGCGGAGACCGTTTGTGAATACACTGATTAAAGATGTGACTTGTGCCGGATGTTATTGCGCATGCGATGATATTCAGGTGACGAGTGACGGTCAGCAGATTCAGGAAGTTCAAACCACCTGCTCTCAGGGGCGGGGCTGGTTTGAACGCGCAGCGACTACAGATCAACTGACTCCACAGATTCATGGAATGCCTGTTTCTCAAAACGAGGCCATCGGACGGGCTGTCGAACTGATTCAACAGGCACAGGCACCACTTGTCACCGGTTTATCTCAGTCCTCTACCGATGCCCAGCGCGCTGCTGTTGCCTTGGCAGATCAAATCGGAGCCACCATTGATACTGGTGCATCGGCGGTGACGAGAGCTCTGCAACAGGTGGGAGAGGCTACCTGCACTCTCGGCGAAGTGCGCAGCCGGGCTGATCTGATTATTTACTGGGGAGCTGCAGATCTCCTGTCCAATACGCATCACAGACAGAGCCTGGTTGCAAATTCCCCGGATATCCCTCGTAAAATCATCGTGATGGGGGAAGAATGCTCGCGCGAAGCTGAGTTGGCAGATGAGTATGTCAAAATCGAACCACAACGGGAGATCGAAGTCATCTGGCAACTGCGTGCGCTAATGCAAGGTACGGACCTTGCCGGAAAAGAAGCAGTGGGGATTACGGAGTCGAAACTGAAATCATTGGTTTCACAACTAACACGAAGTAAGTACATCGTTTTTTTTACCGGGCCGGAATTTAAACAGGGCCCCTTGGCGCATCGTAAACTGGAGGCGCTTTCGCTGCTGATCAAAGAAATTCAGAGCGAACGTCGCTGTCATGCTCTCACCGTACCCGATGCCAACGAGACCAAGGGGGCAGAGCATGTTCTGGCCTGGCAGACCGGGTACGCGGCTGCTGTTAATTTTTCCACCGGATTTCCCCGCTATTCACCCGGCGAGTATCTCGCCAGCCGCTTGCTGGAGCAGTCGGAAGTGGATTTGTGCATTCTAGCGGGAGGGAACCCACTGGCAGGATTATCAGAGCAGGCAATCAAGTGTCTGGATGATC
This sequence comes from Gimesia sp., assembly GCF_048262075.1. Classification (GTDB taxonomy): domain Bacteria; phylum Planctomycetota; class Planctomycetia; order Planctomycetales; family Planctomycetaceae; genus Gimesia. The sequence continues at coordinate 109,648 of NZ_JBLXFK010000002.1, read as the reverse complement.
TCCCTGCGATCCAGATCGGTCCCGCTTTGATTCAGGACTTTCAGCCTGAGGTATTCCTTCCAACAGGTATCACCGGGATCCATTTTCCCGGTTCGATGTACCGCTACGATGGAACGCCACTCCCCTTGCGTGGCTTTCTGCCCACTGTTCAAAATAGTGAAGCAGAAGTGCTGAAACAGCTCAGTAAAACACGCTAGTTTCTTAGATACTATTCTGCGTCAGAGAAACCCCTCCTTTAGATATTACCTGATCGGTATATTGGAAGTAACCGGCACATTCCGTATCAGAATTTTGTATCGCAAATCCCTCCTCAACGATGTTTTCGTGTTTTTCAAACTAGGCTTACAGTGAGTAATATCTTTACAAGAGATTAAGTGTTCTATTGATAATCCGCTGTTTTGAATCGGCAATTGTGTTAGTTCCGATCGCCTCATCAGGTTGTGAAAATGACTACAGAAATAAAAGAACAAACAGATCTGTCCGATGAATCTCAGATCGATCTTCAGGATACCGTATCCATACGCGTCGAAGATCTGATCGTGGGTCGTAGAATTAATCATCCGATCTATGATCAGAACGGCGTGTTGCTGCTGGCTGCTGATTCAGTGGTAAATTCACGGTTCAAGCAGTTATTGCGTGAGCGGAAAATGCCTCAGGTTGAGATTCACAGTGACGATGCCGCCTCTGTCAGCCTGGGAGGACTGGCTGCAGATTCCATGCTGGAGGAAGGAAACCAGGGAATCTTTTCAACGGAATTGACCCAGAAACTGGACCGGTTAATTGAATCGGGTTCAATGTTCGTCGCCAACACTGGGCCGGCAGTCCGGGATTCAATGGTGATGCATGGATGTAAGGGGTACGATGCCGCTCACCGCGAAAAGTTATTTGAACAGCAGCAGCAATTTGGTGAGTCCCTGGATGGAATGATGCGTGGTGCCCTCACTGGTAAACCTCCCAGTGGAGCAGAAATTACCGGGATGGCGGCCAGCTATCTGACACAGCTGACTTCTGATGCAGACAGTGTGATCTCGGCCGCGGCCGAAGCTGGTAAAGACGAATCACTCTCGCAGCATTGTCTGCAGATGTCATTACTGGGAATGGCCATTGGCACCGAACTCAATCTTGATGAGAACAATGTTCGCAACATTGGTTTATGTGGTCTGGTCCATGACTGGGGGATGGTTCGAGTTCAGGAGAAAATCGGCAAAGGACGTCGCCAACTGAGTCCCCTGGAGCGTATGGAGATGCAGAAACATCCGATTTTCTCACTGGAAATGCTGGAAAATGTCGCAGGAATTCCCAGTATTGTGCCGGTCGTCTGTTACCAGGTGCACGAGCAGCCTAATGGTCTGGGTTATCCACGACAGCGATCAAATAAAATGATTCACATGTTTGCCCGCATTCTGAATGTCGCGCATTCCTATGTTTCTCTTACGAGCTCAAGGGAAGACCGCCCTGCCCTGATGCCTTATGCGGCTATGGAATATCTGTTGCGACTGACAAATGATAAAACGATTGACCAGGCCCCCATGCGAGCGCTGTTGAATTTACTCTCACTGTTCCCCGTTGGTAGTTTTGTGATTCTCACCGATAGAAGTGCCGCCCGTGTCATTCGCCGAAATAAAGACTTTTATACCAGCCCGATTGTTCAAGTGATTCAGACTTCCGATGGAAAAAAAGTAGATCCCATGAATCCGGACAGTATTATCGATCTGAATGAAAGTGACTTGGAAATCGATCAGGCCTTGCCCACCCCCGGAAAAGATGAGATCGATTTGTCATCAGATGTGTTTGATGGTCAGATCTAAGCGGTTTTGATCGTTATAACAGACAGATTCCGCACAGCTTAAACAGTGGATTTACCAGTATTTGCAGCAGAACAGAGCAGGAAACAGGAAAACTCATGAATCCTGACGAGGAAGTGGTGGTTTTGCTTGAAACTCAGAGGGGAATGGCTTATATTTCCATCTCGCTTCCATTAAGCAATGATTGCATAGGGGGTTAACGCCTTATCTCTCATACGGAAACGAAGGGCATGTAGCTCAGTTGGTAGAGCACAGGACTGAAAATCCTGGTGTCGGCGGTTCGATCCCGCCCGTGCCCACTTTTAACTCATAAAACTATGTCAGGCGGGAATATCAGTTGATGTTCCCGCCTGTCTCTTTTAAAGGGGTTTTCTTTTTGCGTAGACCCATATTCCCTGGGAATTCCCGCGGAACGCCTTTGCTTCAGGTCGCATCTGCCGTTCCGTATCCCTAATAGTCAACGATTCAAAATCGTTTAGGGTATGTAGTCTTCAATCTCGTCACCATAATCAGGATCATCTGGGACAATTTCGATAAAGTGGGGACGTCGTGTCAGTGCCGCTGATCGTATCCCGTTTCGACCAGGCCTGGGAATCAACTGATAATCGATGACTCTACCAGAGTGATCGGTATGGGCGTCAGCATAGCCGTACTGGTAGCAGTGCTGTTTCCAGTGCCTCAATTCCTGACTGGATAGTGTAGATTGGATCGCCTGAATAATAATCACGGCGATGAATGCAACGGTGGTGACTTTCATTAGAAATTCCCCTATTGCGTGCCCGCTCTGCTTAAAGTAACAACATCAGTGCGGTGATTCCAGACGAATTTCATTTTACCTGTAATATCCTGTTTTCTGTGCTATTCCTTTGGCCAGATATTGAGTCATCCACTTTATCTGATTGACAGTCAGGGATGGTTGAGTATTCTGCATAATGATTGAGGTTTCCAGGACGTGTATTCTGAGTTATAGCCAGGGGGAAAATTGTTATGAGAATTTGGTTAGCTGTCTTAATTCTGTTAAGTTGTTCAATCGTGGAAGCTGCTGAGCAACCATCGATTACCGTATCGGCGAAGAGCGAGATTCAAGTGGTACCCGATGAAGTTGTTCTCTATCTGTCAGCCCATACGCGTGACAAACATCTTTCAATTGCCAAACGCGATAATGACGAGATCACCACAGCCGTAATGCAGGTGTTTCCCCGCTATATGATTCCGGCTGAGGATGTAAAACTCACTGATCTGAAAGTCGATCCGGATTACGGCCAGTATGATAATCGATCAGAAACCCCTCTCGCTTATGAATTTGTCCGTTCGATCCGAGTGCGTTTGACCAACTTCAAATACATCGAACCATTGATATCAGATGTCATTGAAGCGGGCTTGAATGATGTAAGCCGTTTACATTTTCGCGTGAGTAATCAGCGGAAGTATCAGTTCGAAGCACGCAAACTGGCGATGACCTATGCCCGCGAAAAGGCAGTCCATCTGACCGAATTAACGAATATGAAACTGGGATCCCCCTTGCGAATCGAAGAGGGCATTGAATCAAACTGGAACGCCGTCGGGTTTGGTGGCGCAATGGTCAAAATGGAGCAGTTGCAACCTCAGCCCGATCAGAAACCTGCTCAGCCGGTTGAACCAAAGTTAATGCTGGTCAAGCTGCAGAAAGAAAAAGGAAAGAATAAAAAAACGCTCCAGATTCTCTCGTCACCCGGTCAAATTACGATTTCTGCAGAGGTGACGGTGGAGTTCGCAATGTCACCTGAGTAACAGTGGCCATTCCGGAAAACCGAGATCCATTCAACAGATTGACAGTCCGGTATTGTCTGCTACTATCAGGTGTACTCAAGGTCCCAACTGCTGAATTTCAAAGTAGTGCCCTGCTCTGCTTTGTGAATTCAATAAACTCAGAAAGGTTTCCCATGATCAGTACCGCTGAAATCAGTATGTATCCGTTTCTGGAAAATTATAAGGAACTGATCAAAGCCTTTATTGCCAAATTGAGCTATTACCCGGATCTACAGGTGATTCCGGGACCGACTTCGACAGTGGTGATCGGCGAGTACGAGCAGCTGATGTCGTGTCTGACCGAAATGTTTCGCTGGAGTCACGAAGAACATGGCAAAGCGGTCTTCGTTGTCAAAATCATGCCCGGGTATGAACCCTCATGATTCGCGATGCGCAGCCGATGCGAGTCTTATCCCTGATACTTTTATTACTTTTGATGGGGTGCACTTCTGACCGGCCACCGCTGGAGCCATCGGGTGCCAAACTGCCGAAAGAAGCAGCGGCTGTATTACAGGAAGCACCTGAGTGGGAACTGTTTTCACTCGATCCCGGTATAGAAGAGAATCTCGATAACACAAGCAGATTTCATGGCTGGAAGATTCTGGGGTCCACACAGATCACTGATGTAACGACCAGGGAAAATCTGCTGCAGTCACTTGAAGCCAGTATAGCGGCCAATCCGGGTATGGCTGCTCTCTGTTTTGCACCACGTCATGGCATTCGGGTCAAATATAAAGAACAGCAACATGATTTCGTGATCTGCTTTGAATGTTACCGGGCAATCAGGTACTCGGACAACGAACAACGAGAGGGATTCAACCCGACCGATGCACCGGTTGCTGCATTCAATCGCGTATTGACTGAAGCGAAGGTCCCTCTGCCTGAGCCACCTGCTTCTTAATTTGTGAACATGTTTCGCTGATGCATTAACACAGTTCAAACATCATTAAATTATCGAATAGGTGGGGCAATCATGGAACAACTGGAAACCATCGAACTGAAAGCCTTTGTGCCTGCGAAAGACTTTGCACTTTCCCAGCGTTTCTACCAAGATCTCGGCTTTCAGATCCCCTGGACGTCGGAGGAACTGGCCTATCTCCATTTTGGGGACTGCACATTTCTGTTACAGAATTTCTATGAAAAATCGCTGGCGGAAAATTTCATGATGCACCTCTCAGCCAAAAGTGTGGGTCCCTGGTGGGAACACGTGCAGAAACAAAAGATCGCAGAGAAGTACAACGTGAAAGTGACCGAACCGGAGCAGCGCCCCTGGAAAATGCGGGATTTCATTCTGATCGATCCATCAGGCGTCTTGTGGCGGATTTCTGAAAATACCGATTGAGTCTGACGCGAAACTGATGATTTCCACTTACGATTCTCGCAGCAGCAACCAGAGAAGGAGCGAGAACAGGCCGAGCAGCCCCAGCCCGATATGCAGGGCCGAAACACTGACGATGCCTGCCAGTGTATTGCCGGTAACGAATGGCCAGAACGGATGCATGTCGTCATGCATCAGACTGTCGAGAAAAACATGAGAGACTCCCCCAAGGAATCCCGCCAGCAGCGACTGATTGAGCAGCCGGGTCTTTGGTGTCTGCTCCAATCGTGCTTTCCAGCGTGAACCCGCGGGTATCAGTCGGGCGACGATCAGTACAATGCACCACATGATCAGGCCAGCACTGAGCCCGGCCATGCTGCCGCCCAGATAAGTATGCAGGTATCGATGGAGCGGCGGTTCATCCCTGCTCAGATAATACAACACTTCCACGTCGATCAGGACGTTCGCGGCCATGAAGGACGTTAGCCAGAACGAACGAGGTCCAAAGACTTTGGTCAGCAGTCCGGGGCTGAAATGAAAAGGGGTGAGTGGAATGGGTTGTTCTCCTTGAGCAAAACGATGCGCTGTGGATCATAGCCTGATGTAACAGTGAATGTCTATTTTAACTGGGAAGCACACCGTCATTGCAGATCTCAACAAATGCTTGATTTCAAATATCGGGGACTTATGATGGCTTGTAATCTATTATTTTAAGTTAGGACTCTCATGATCGCTGCTTTTTTACGATCCAGTTATTTCGGCTGCATCAGTCTGCTGATCTTGTTTCCCGTTCTGAATATCGGACTGTTGTTCTTTCTGGCATTCGCGGAGTGGCCGGCTCTGCAAGAGAGATCAAATCAGGATACCGCTTAATTGTTACACTGTTCACGGTTACTGTCTGATTTGGAAGCATGATGGTTGTATTAAACGCCCTTTTTCTGCTTGTGTTATTCATGGGGACATTTGCCGTGATCGCGGCAATTGTGTTTGGGGGCTTGTACCTGGCAGGAGTTCGACACAAACGGCGATGGCTGATCGGCTCATTTGCCATGTATTGCCTTTGTCTGGTCATGTTTCATTTTATACTGTCACGTCCTGTGGCTGTTTTTGAACGCACTTTCGGCTTTGATCCGGCTGCAGAGGTCATGGAACTGGAGTCATCGGTCTGGATTTTGGGGGATGGAGGCAAAATTACCATTGCTTTTATAGGCGATCGCGAAACTGTTGACCGGATATTGCAACGCGGTCTGCAGAGACAAGCGGATGTGGGGAGGTCCGAGCACTATCGGCGCCTTTTTTCCATGTCCTTTGGGTGGGAGTCGGAAGATCTCTATTTCAATCCAGAGACGGGCCGCGTGAGATATTACTGGAGTGGTATTGATTAGCGAAGCATTCGAGTTTCCTACTTCAAGATCGATGACTGCATAGAGCAAACTGATTCACGAGTGGGGGGAATCCTGTCATTGAACTGCAAAATTGTGATGCGTTTTAGAACGTATCATAATTTAAGGATAGCGTCTCTCAATCTAATATCCTCGGGCCAGACTGCCCTGGAGCCGCTAAAGTAAAGCTGAAGATAGTTTAGCTGCTTTGTATGGCGTCGGTAAACAGTTCATCCATCAGCTTCTGCAGGGTATTTTGATCGAATGGTTTGGTAATAAACCGATAGCCTTCTGCCGCGAGGTTGACGTGTTTAAGCTCTGGAGTGCTGTCTCCTGTGCAAAACAGAACAGGAGGCGGCGTTCCCATTTTACAGATAATGTCGTATGCTTCGGAACCCGTCATCGTAGGCATCGAAATATCAAAAACCAACCCCTGGATGTTATGTCGTTCCCGCCGGTACATTTCTACAGCTTCACGCCCATTGTGCACTGAGATCACCTGGTATCCCAGATTTTGCAGCATGCGAACTGTGACCAGCATCACGATGGAATCGTCTTCGGCAACCAGAATTGTTTTGCTGTTTTCAGACTTATCTTTTTCAAGTGATAAATCAGTGTCATTCGTATTCTGATCCTGGTTCGAATCGGTTTTCTGAAAAAACTGGGGAATCACTATTTCGAACCGGGTTCCATTGCCAATCGTTGTTTCGAATTCAACCTGACCATCATGTTCATCAGCGGCAGAGTACACCATGGAAAGTCCCAACCCGGTTCCCTGCCCGACTTCTTTTGTCGTAAAAAAAGGATCGAAAACACGGTCTTGAATATCTTCTGGTATTCCGGTCCCCGTATCGATGACATAAAAGCCGATTTTACAACTGTCATTATCTGAAGTGATCAATCGTGTTCCGACCGTAATAGTGCCCCCTGCCGGCATGGCATCACGAGCATTCATACACAAATTCAACAATGCCTGCCCCAGGATTACCGGATTGGCCAAGATCGGTGGTAAAGAGCTGGCTAACTCAAATTTCAGTTTGATATGATCCGGCAATAATGGTCGGAGTAAAATCTGTAAGTCTTCAATCACATTTTGAGGTTCGCATTTTTCTTTCGTGATATCATCGATACGACTGAAGCGTAATAATTGCTGAGTTAGCTGTACTGCTCGATCGATGGCAATGAGACTCTCTGAAAGATCGGAATACGCGGCTGATTGAGGTGTTACCTCATCTTGTGCGAAACAGACATAACCGCGAATTGCTTGCAATAAATTGTTGAATTCATGAGCCCCTCCCCCTGCCAGTTCTCCAACCGCCTGCATCCGTCCACGACGACGCAGTTCCAGTTCTTTCAGACGCAGGGATTCACGTGCCATTTCCAGTTCTGTGATGTCAATGGAGACTTCGAGTATACCAGTCTCATCATCATGCAGCTGAAGTGGCACCTTGTTCGTGTCCAGGATTTTCTGATCACCACTAGCCGAGTCCCGGGTTTCGATCTGGTGCATCAATGGGTTTCCGGTCGCTATGACTTTGAGTTCATCTTTAAGTTGTTGTTCACCGTGATGGGTGGAAGGTTTCAGCTCAGCGTCCGTTTTTCCCAAAATGAGTTTGGGATGGTTATATCCAGAAAACTCCAGGAAATTATCATTACAACCAAGAAAGCGTAAGTCAGAGTCTTTCCAGGAAACAGAAAAGGGAATGACATTTAAAATCGTACGCAAGAGGGTGTTTTGAGAATCGAGAAGTTGCTGGGTTCGCTTCTGCCGGGAGATATCAAGGTGTACTCCTACCACCCGTGTCGGGTTACCAACTCCATCCCGCGCAACAACCTGCCCCCGCGCCATCGTCCAGCGATACTGATCGTGGTCGCATAAAATACGATGCTCCGAAATAAAATAATCCAGCTTGTCAATTGTGACCGCTGCCAGTTGCTGTGTAAACTGATTGACATCTTCAGGATGTATACGTTTTACCCAGGACTCCAGATTATGCTCGAGGGTTTCAAATTCTGCTCCTACCAGATTTCCCCAGCTTTTATCGAAAACAAGCTTATCTTCGGCAGGACTCCAGTCCCAACTTCCAACCTGACCACCCGCAAATGCGAGTAAGAGACGCTCCGAGTTTTCGATGGCCCGGTTATTGGCTTCAATCAATTTGTTCTGAAATTCCACACTTGATGTCACATCAGTCAGAATCGCCATATAGCCGGTCAGGATTTCGTTCTCGTAGAGCGGCTGACATTCAATATAGTTCCAATACTTCTGGCCGGTTTTTGTATAATTTAATACGGCTTTTGAGAATGGTTCATTGCTGGCAATGGCCTTTCTCATACTGTCTACGTCTTCCTGGTCTGTTTCCGGACCTTGTAGCAAACGACCAGGATGTTTACCTTGAACCTCGGCAAAACTGTAACCAGTCGTTCGCTCAAAGCTTTGATTTACCCAGGTGATCTGACAGTTGACGTCAGTAATGACAACCGCATTGACCGTTTTTTCAATCACCTGGGTGAGGGTGTTGATATTAATCGAATTATTTGTGAATGTACTCATACCGGTTGTTGATCACTCTGCTGGAGTTGATTAACGATTGCTTCCAGTTCGCTGGGTTCCAGGGGAGGCGTTCGTAGAATATCAGTCATCTGGTTTGTTTTTTCGATGGCAGTCAGAAATACGTCTTGCGCTTCCATTCTGCTTTTCTGATAATATTCTGCCAGCAGATTATTCAATTTAAGAATCCGCTGTGGGACAGGTTGGTCACACATCTCGGCAAATGCTTCCGCAAGGCGCATACAGCGTACCAGGCCCTGCGACATAATCGGCAACTTAATATCATCATCCTGAAGATGATGAGCATAGACGGGTTGTACGATCGAAAAGGGAAATCCCCAGGATTGCAAGACAGCCGCAGATACCATTCCATGGTCTGTGTTTGTGACCAGATTTTCCGAAGTCGTAAATTGCAAAGTCGGTATTTTTCGCACTCGTTTAATGACTCTCTCAAAGTAGACTTCTCCATAATGTTCAGCCTGCACGAGAATCCCAATGTCCTGTATAATTCCCAGTAAATATGCCGTTTCGGGCGGGACATTTTCGTAAAAGCGTGCAATCGACTCTGCAGTTGCTGCGATGAGTGAAGTCCTTTTCAAATACCAGTTTCGAAAGTCGTCTGCCCAAGGCATCATCAGTTTTGAACGCACTGTTCTTAATCCTAACGAGAGGCAGATGGAAATTGCCTGTCGAGGCCCCAGTAGAGTAATGATCCCTTTGAGATCTTTCTGTTTGGAGGTTGACGCGACTTGAGATGAGTTAGCGACCTTAATAAGTTCGGAAGTGAGACGCGGATCAGTCTCAATCTCACTCACAAGCTGGGGGATCGAAATGTCAAGCGTCGATTGTGTCGCGTGTTCTGCAAGCCTGGTAAGAACGTGTGGAATAGGAGGTACATCACTAAACTCAGTCACCAGCCTGCGGGCTGCAGGATCGATTACCAGGCAATGTTGAGATAAGCGAGATAGATAGGCGTACGCCATATTCAGGAGATCTTTTTCATCAGTATCGAGCTCCATTAATTTCTCAACTCCCTCACACTCTTCGATATTCAGTCGGTTGAGTGCTGCTTTATCTCCTCGTAAGAATGCGGGTATATTAATTAAATCTGAGTGAAGCCGTTCTACGATTTGATTCCCTCGCAGAAAACCGGATATTTCCTGATCGACAATCAGCAGATCGATTCTTTTTTCGTTTACAATTTCCAGCAAGTGGTCTGTACTGAGGGCAATGATGACATTGAGTGGGCTACCGGCGGCTGCCAGTGATACGTTGCGGCAGAAGGTCGTATCCGGACTGAGAATCACGACGTTATTTTTGGAACTGGATGAGGCTGTTGAAGGGGGTGAGGACGGAGTCTCTACAGCCGTTTCCTGTGGAGCGGCATCTGATTTTTCTTTCAGGAAACGCAGCATGTCCTGAGAAAACGTTTTGTAATCAATTGGTTTATGGTAGAGATGCGTAATCCCCCGTTTCTTCAGGTCTTGTTCAATGCGGGGTTCTGCGATACCAGTCAGCACACAAATCAGTGGTGTTTTCTTCTGATTGCCCAGTAGTTGAATACAGAAGGCATGCCCATTCGTTTCTGGCATTTTTAGATCTGTGATGACCAGGTCGTAATCATGTTGTTCACAGAAAAGCAGCGCTGACGCACCATCTTCAGCGGTATCACAGTGAAAGCCAACTTGCGTTAAAGCACGCGCCAGGAGTTGTCTTAAAGACGGTTCATCATCTACGATGAGCGCATGGTGTATAAATGACTTAATGTGAACATTCTCCTTGAATGTCTGTGGTGAAGATAACAATTATCGCACTAAAAAACTTCATCGTCATTCGTTAAGGGGACGGCACATTTCAAGACAAATTCAATACGAATAAGTCAAAAATAGGAGACACTAAATCTAATTATGATGATTTAAACTTCTTCTCGATTACCTCTAGAATGAAGTTTTGGAGGCGATGCAGAATGGACGCGGGAAACACCTGTAATTGTTTAATCTGAAATGAGGGAATTGCCTTGTTGAAGTGTAGGGTTTTTCTCCTACGACATGTTGTCTGGTATCATCCATATCCTGTTTTAAATGTTAACTGTTTCTCTTTCCAAACCATGATTCACTTCAGGCGGAAACTTTCTGAGATGCCAACTATTCGAAATTACGTTGCGAGATTAACCATCGACACTTGTGAGATCGAGGCACATCAAGTTTTGATAGGTTTTTTTATACCATGCATGGTATTTCGATCAGACTGAGAACAACCTGTTTCAGAACTGATCTTACTGAAGGCATTGATCACTTTAGAAGTAACAGGGAATGCGGCTGTCCCGAGTCATTCTCATTATTTAATTGACAGGTTGAATGAGTCTGGTATCTTGATGATATGTTCAGGTTTCGGGTCTGGCGGGCATCACGTTTAACCATAACGTCTCTCAAATATGTGATACTTGGTCGAAAAAAAACTCCAGGAGACGCGACAGTCAAACTGAACACAGTCTGGTGTTGATATTCTTGATAATTCCAGCTTGTAATGAGAGTGATTTCATGAAAATGAAGATCAATAAAAGCCAGGGGAAGTGGGAAAACGGGAAAACCGTTCCCCTGATTCTGATCGGAATCGTTGTGGTTCAAAGCACTCTGGCATTTCTCATTTCGTATATTTTTCAGATCCGCTTTGGTGATGGAATTATCTATTCAGGAATCATAATTGGCTATCCCTGTTTTTTCTGGTTTCTGATCTCCTGGATCAGGTCACTCAGGGACTGTGGATCGACACTGCTTGATTTTGGGCGACCACGAGTCGAGCCTGCTTCGATCTTGCTGGCGATACTGTTGTTACCAGCTGCTGTGCTGAGTCTCTTTGACATGTCTGAAAATGGTCGGGGAACAATCATGGGAGTATTCCTCCTCTTCATTCCCGTGACGACTTTCATCATTTCATCAGGCCGGTTGCAAATCGTTGAAAACGGAATCTGGCATCATGCCACTCTGTTGAAGTGGAAAGATATTACCGGTTACTGCTGGACGGGTACTGAGAATACACAATTGATGCTGCAGTCCGGGAAAACGTTTTTCAAGGGGGCGGGGATTCCCCTGCCCGTACCACCGGAGCAGAAAGCAGTGGTCAACGAATTGCTGCAGAAACATCTCCCTGCTGGAAGCTGAATTCTTTTTCGAAGGATCAATGCGATGAATCGAACACGTGCTTTAAAGTTCTCACTTATTTTGTGGATCGGATTAAGTCTTTCGCTTTCTTCCACAACTGCACAAGCGGAAACAAAAGCGGCTGGTAAAAAAAGTCTTGGTGGCTCCGGTGAAATGATTCAACTGAATCTGCCTGCCGAACAGCGGGAGCTAAGTGGGATTCGCATTCATGGCTCGCGTTATGGCACGGCAAAACCCCCGCAGGAACGTTTTCTGATCTACGTTCTGAATCAGGACCTGACCGAGGTCGTCGCCACAGAGATGGCTCCGTATGCGCTGTTTGAACGGGGAGCCGAGCAATGGGTGGAGATCAAATTCCCGAAACCGGTTACCGTGCCCGCAGATGCCTGGATCGCCGTCGATTTTCGCGCGGGACGAACGAAAGGCGTCTATGTCAGCTATGATGACAGCACCGAGGGAAGTCGTTCCCGTATTGGTCTGCCCGGGATCAGACCCAAGCCAACCGGCTTTTCCGGAAACTGGATGATTGAACCAATCCTCGTACCCTAATATGATAACGACTTCGAAGTTGTCGTTGTTTAAAGGTCGAAGGATTTACCGCGCTCATGGAAGCTGTTCCGGATGTCGTGCGGCATCTGATTCATTACTCGTGTCACCTGCTCATCCCCTTTCTGATTGCGCGCCTGTTCTGGAAGGAACACTGGGTGCAGGCGGGGTTGATTATGCTGGCGACGATGCTGATCGACGTCGATCACCTGCTGGCTGATCCGATCTTCGATCCGCACCGCTGCAGCCTGGGGTTTCATCCGCTGCATACCTGGTGGGCGGCGGCCGTCTATGCGGCACTACTCTGTATTCCCTCCTGGCGCTGGCGGGCGGTCGCGGTGGGCTGTCTGTGGCATCTGGCGACGGACGGGATCGACTGTCTGCTGGGCGGGCATTGTCTGTTTTGTTGATCGGATTTGTTCCAGATACTCTCTACGGAGGACTGACTATGTATGAGCAGATCGCGCGTGAGAGTTCTTCAACGGAAGCGGCTCTCGAGAAGCTGCAACGCGCGGGAGCGGGGCCAATTGAGGCGATCAAGGCTCTGCGCGCCGGGCGGGGACTCTCGCTGGCAGAAGCCAAGGAGCGACTGCATCAGTCCCCTGCCTGGAGCACAGAGGCCCGGAATGCCGAGTTATTGCATGAGGCTTTATGGAAGGCTCTGGGGGATCAGGACCAGCAGGATACAGGGGGAGATGAGGATTGAACCAGGTTTCGATTTCTCAAGAACCTTAAGCATGGTGTTGCTTCGTTCGGCGTCCGACGGTAAACCATAAGGATTGTTTACTCCTGCTCAAACTGATCCTGCAAATCTGGTCTGCCATCATGAATATTTTCTGCCAGCGACAATGTATTATTCTGTCGATCCTGAGTCTGGTCGCCTTTTCCGGAACAAATACTGCTGTTGCACAGCCTGAAACAGTGGAAGCGGATGTCTGTATTTACGGGGCGACTCCCTCGGGGATTCTGGCGGCGGTCGCGGTGCAGCGTGCGGGGCGGTCGGCTGTGATTGTGGAGCCGAGCCGCTGGGTGGGGGGCATTCTGGGATCGGGGCTCAAGCCGATGCAGGACTGTCCCAACTATGCGGCGACCGGGGGGATGACCCGGGGGCTGTTGAAAAGCCTGGGGCAGCCGAACTGGACTGGAGATCGAACTGAGAACCGCCGCGTGCTGGCGGAGATCAGCCCGAAGAGAATTCGCGAAGATTTTCAGAAACTGCTCGCGGAGCACAAAATCAGGGTGATCTTCAATCATCGTATAGCCGGTTGTACGCAGCAGGCGGGAGACAAAACAGCGATTCAAGCGGCTCTGTTTGACCGAGCTCCCTTTGACGAACTGGGGACGCCTGTCGTGGAACCCGAAGCCCGCGAGGCGTTACGTGTCGCAGCGAGGGTCTATATTGATGCCAGTTACGAAGGGGATCTGCTGGCGAAAGCGGGCGTCTCGTATCGCGTCGGACGGGAATCGGTGGAAGAGTTTGGCGAGGAATTCGCCGGTGTGCAGCCCCCAGTGGGGTTGACTCCCGTGGATCCGTTTCAGACGCCCGGCGATCCGAATAGCGGCCTGCTCTGTGGCGTGGAAAAAGATCATGGGAAGCCGTTGGGGGCGGCGGACGATTACACGCAGGCGTACAATTTTCGGTATTACACGACCAGCGATCCCGCACATCGGGCTCCGTTTGGTGTGCCTAAGGATTACCGGGCGGAAGATTATGAACTCGTCGGCCGATATGTGGAATATCTGAAACAGCAGCATCCCCGGGAGAAGGACCTGCGGCAACGGCTGATCGGGATCTTTCCGGGCTGGAAGAATTCGGGCGAGTGGAATTATCAGCGGAGCTCGCTGATTTCGATGTCGCCGGTGGGCATCAGCCGGTTTTATGCCGACGGTGATGTCGCGGCACACGTAAAGATCTGGCAGGCGCACCGGGACTATTTGAGCGGCTTGCATCATTTCATGAGTTCCGATGCCCGTGTGCCTGAGTTTTATCGTCAGGAAGTGGCCGAACTTGGACTGGATAAACGCCCTCACCCAGAGACGGCCGGCTGGCCGCATCAGTTGTATGTGCGTGTGTCAAGACGCCTGGCGGGGCGATACACTGTGACGGCACACGATGTCTATAACAAGACAGAGATCGAGGACCCGATCTGTCTGGCACAGTATGGGATTGACGTGTACCCGGTTCGGCGGATCTGGTTGCAGGAGAAGGGGCAAACCATGGTCGGACTGGAAGGCAAGATGTTTGTCGGCGGTTCCAAGGGGCCGACGAATCAGCCCTACCCGATTGCTTATCGGGCGATCACGCCGAAGCAGGAAGAATGCACGAACCTGCTGGTACCGGTCTGTTTTTCGGCGACGCACCTGGGGTACGCTTCGGCCAGGATGGAGCCGGTATTTATGATCTGCGGCGAGTCGGCGGGGATCGCGGCTTGCCAGGCTCTGGCGGAAAACTGTGCCGTGCAGGACATCGATGCGAAAGCCTATCGACAGGCCCTGGAGCGGGCCGGGCAGAAACTGGTATGGGATCCCGCGATGGATCGGCCTGATTCGGGGATGGGGAAGGCAGCAGATCGCTATTCGATGGCGGGGCTGCTCCGGGAATGTGATACGGATAACAACGGTACGGTATCCCAGACTGAATGGAGTGAGAAAAAATCGCCTTATGAGTGGCTGTTCGAGATCATTGATACCAGCAAGGATGGCCAGATTGTTGCCAGCGAATACCAGGCGTTTCAGGAGTATAAAGCGAAGCATTCGGACTGGCAGAAACGGATTAAAACCGCAGGCCTGAAGTGATTTCACGGGAGGCCTGCGGATCGCGTTCAGGTTTTGTCTTGAATGTGTGTGTGGATGACTTAATTTGTTTTTTGATTGTTCAACCACTCAAAAAACAGCAAGGTCATCACGAGTCCTAACACAGTAAAGTTATCAGACCAGTCTTTGCCGTCGTTTATCTGAATCAGATATTTTCCCCATGGGGTGTCCTCAGCAGAGAATAAAATCTCTGAGAAGGATATAAAAGCCCAAGGTGTGATAACTCCGGCAACCATCGTGCGATAGTAGAACCTTGGGTTTTTGAAGAATACAGTGAGAAAAACGACAACCAATACTAATAATGCAATTTTAAAAACCGGATGTGGAACATAGAAGATGGCGAACGTAGCGGCAGCGCCCAAAATGCTGATGCCGAAACTGATGATTCCCCATTTTATTGTGGGGTCGATTTCTGCTTTTTTCTTTTGGGGTCTCAGTCCGATGGTAACTGCACTGACAAAGAAAAAGAAAACCATGCCCGCGCAGATGCTGATCGTACTGTTTAAGATCAACGGTTGAAGCATAAGGAATTCTCTCAGTGAAGTGAAAGAAGGGAAGCTGATTACAAAAGCAGGTTTCAGGGCTGAAGTCAGAAAAATAAAAGCAAAGATCGAGATCGCACAAAAAAAGACATACCATTTCCGGCTTTTCTTTTTTTCTTCGACTTTTAAATTCTTCCCCTTTGAATCGACATAGACATAACCGGTTAAAGCACCGATGGCTCCCGCGGCCTGGATGAATGATTGCAGACGCGATGAATCTGTAACGGCAGGAATCAGAAAAACAACCGTCGCAAAGGCAACAAGATAAAGGATAAAATGCATCTATTGCTTCTCGAACTATTCTTGCAATAAAAATCAGCTAGTAAGATTTAATTCTTTAACTCGACATAGGCAGGCGCACTTGTGGAGACAAGTTTTTTTTCTCCTTCAACAATTGAAAGAAGAAGAGACCTTTGGATTTTATATCTATTAAAATCCGAGTTGACGGAATACTTAGTTTCCCTGGAAACTTTAACTGGCTCGATATTTAGTTTCTGATTCAATGACTTATCCGCTGGTATCTCCCAGAGAATTCCAAGTCCGTTCTTCTCTTTATTCTCTGTACCAGAAACTTGTATCTGATATTGGTTGAAATCTTTTCCCAATACTTCAAACGTGTATTTCACGCCGTTTCCTTTTATATCTCCAATTTCGGATTTCACACCAATGTTGAATGAAAGTGGTTCATTGTTTTGGCGCATTACGGTACCGCGTAGAATTGTAATTAAAGGACGAGGTCTTTCTGCAACTTCCGTTTCTGGTGGTTTGGATCGATAGGCAGTGATCTTTTCTTTAAATTCATCTTTGTTTACACCATAGGACAGCTGGGAATTCATTCGATGTATTTTGTCTTCGGAGAGTTTGATACTTTCCACCCAGGTACACGACTTGTTTGCTTGGTTACAGGCGGAGAGGTCAACATTCAAAAATATTTCATTGTCATCTTCCCACTTAACCGGTGATAAAACTCCCCCCGGAGAGTTCCGCACTCGGTAGATTCGACAGCCATTTCCTACTCCAGACTGGTATTGAATCTGGTAACCACCCTGGTTCGTTTTACCAATCTGCGTTAAATCCTGCAGTTTGCATTCACTGTCTGAGGGGACACCCATCAATACGAGGGTTGCCAGGGTTGTGAGAATCGGAGACATGAAAATTTCCTCCCATAAAGTCATGGCAAAAAGAGATGGCATGAATTTGCTAACAGTGTTAGTTTTCTGGTGGTGGACATTATGTACCATTCTAGTCAGAATAAATTTTGGTAGACAAGTAGTAACGTAAACAAATAGTGTTTTTATCACGAAATGAATCATAAGCCTGGAATGCTATGATTAGGGAACCTAGCCAGTGTCCAGGTTTTCTTTAGCGACTCCAAGGCCATTTGGTCCGAGTATATTAGATTGAAACACGCTATTGTAAAATGTGACGCGCTTTAGTTGTGATCTATTTCAACAGGGCATCGATATCGGCAAGTTTCACGCGGAAGACTTCGGTCTGCAGCTTGTTGCGTGAGAAGGCAATATAAAGGTAACCGTCATGCTCGATGACGTGCGGGTATTGCAGACTGGCGATGCCGGCACTGAATTTCTTCTTCAGCGAGGCAATTTCTGCGGGGAGTTCGGCCGGTGAGGGAATCTCCAGCTTCGCCAGGCGGGTGAAGGTTTTGTTGTCGGGACTGACTGCGAGGTGGAGTTCGCGGCGGTTGACCTGGGGATTTGCATTGAGGACGAGTACGCGATAGCCGTGGCTGGTGGCCAGCGAAAACAGTTTGCTTTTGGCGTTGGGGAAATTGGAGATGACCGGGGTGTCCCAGGTGCGACCTTCGTCTTTGGAAGTCGAGAAGAAGAGCCGCTGCGATTTGCCGTTATCGCGGAAGAGTGCATACAGACTATTGTCGGGCAGGACCCAGAAGATCGGTTCGTCGGGACGGAAACCAGAGACCTGTTTGACACCCACGACGGGAAAGGACTGCCAGTCGTTGAGGGCTTTGACGCCGCCGATCAGCACGCTGACATTGAACCGCGAATCGCGGCGGGTCAGAATCCAGTTGTCGGAAGGCAGCTTCTGCGGGGGGAAGTTGTTGATGGCATTGTCGTAGAGCTGGCCCTCATAGACCCACTTGTCCTGCTGGGGGGCCCAGCGGTAGGCAACCAGTTCCAGGTGCTTTTTGTCCGGGGGGCCGAAGGCACCGTGTCCCTGGTATTTTGCTGCTAATGTCAGCAGCTGACCATCGCGGAGCCAGAGTCCGCGGGCGATGAAGGCGTGGGGCTTTTCGGGAGTGCCGGTGACTGATTTTGCTTTGCTCCAGTGCAGTCCATCGACACTGGTGGCATATTTGATTTCCTGAGTCGGTTCGTCTTCGATGCGGGGGCCGTCGCTCCAGATGCACCAGAACTTGCCGTCATGATAGATAAGGTAGTTATGCAGGTTCAGCCGCAGGTCGCGGAGGTCGATTTTGTCTGATTTCCGGGGATAAGGCCCTGGGGCCGCCGGGTTAATGATGGCGTGTTCGCCTTTCAGTCTCGGGAGACTTTGATAATCAATAGCCGCGGGATCGGTGCCGGAACCGGGGAGATTCAATACCGGGACCGGTGTATCTGGTTGCTCTTCTGCAGCGGCAGGAACGAGAGCAGCGGTGGTCGAGGCCAGAAGGGTGAGCGTATAAATCAGTTGTTTCATGACTGGGGTTCCCTGGTGGAAGCGTGGTTGAGTTCAGTTTGATGTTTCAGGATCTGACCATCGCTGGCCAGTTGCTGTTGCAGTTCGTGAATCGGAATATTACGGGGCGTACACTGTTGCTGAATCGCCAGATGGGCGGCAACGCCGGCGGCCTGACCGAGGGCCATCCAGGTTGGTTCCATTCGAATCGAAGAAAAGGCGACGTGCGTGGTTGAGGCTGCCACCGGGACGAGGAGTCCGTCGATGGTCCTCGGTACCATGATCCGATAGGGGATCTCATAGGGGCGGGTAATCTGGTCCAGCATACCCAGGTAACCTTCGAGGACGATGGTATCGTCTGGTTGTCTGGGCTGGCAGGGGAAACTGTCGATAGGGAATTCGCCGACAGCGATGGTATCGGCGAAGGTTTCGATTTCTGCCTGGTCGATCCCCTGCTCCGGCTGATGAGTGATGTGCCGTTCTGTGAGGGTGAATTCTCCCTGGAGGCGACGGCCCTCGCGGATGTAGAGCTGCCAGGGGAAATGTCGGTTGTCGGTGAATTCATCTAGCGGGAGATGATATTGTCGGGCAATCTCGCGCTGTTCTGCCGGTATCTGTTTGTCGTGTTGCAGGAACCAAAGCAGACCGAGGGTGTGATTGCGGATGCGGGTGGAGATAGCGGTGCGGGTGGCGGAATCTCCGGTGATATAACCGCGGTTCAGTTCCGGAAAGGGGAAGCCGAGCGGACGCGGGTTGATGTTGACGTCGGTTTTGTGATTGGGGAGTGGTGTGACGCTGAGGGCGCGGACCAGCGTGTTAAAGTGTGCCGGTTCGTAACCCCGGCCCGGTTTGAGCTGCCGCGGACCGGCCAGACGTCCTGCGGCCAGATCGTCGAAGTAGCCGAGGTAGTGGCGGCGGTCGTAGTCAGCAGGCGGCTCTGTCAGAGGGACTGCGTTCGCGGGATCGGTGGTCAGGCAGAGACGGTACGTGTAGGCGGGGAGTCGGTCGTCGCCCTCTCCGGTGCTGCCGGGAAGAAACTGTTGTCGCTGGTAGTCGAAGTAAATCTGACCGGCGTGGGGTTCGTCGAATTCGTCGCGGGCTTCGCGTCCCAGTCGAAAGTCGGCACCAGCGGCGGCGAAGAGATCGCCTTCATACGTGGCGTCGAGGAAGACCTGCGCGCGGACGGTGATGCGTTCTCCCATCGGGCTGAGAATGTCGATTGCCGTCAGTCGATTTTCGCTGGTGGTGGCGGAGTCGAGAGAGTGAGTGGTGAGGATGGTGATCTGCGGTTGTGCTTTGAGCATGTCGTGGAAAACGGTTTCGGCGACGGAGGGCTCAAAGTAGTAACCGTTCTGACAGAGTGTGATGTCTTCGGAATCGGGGGCGTAGCGATTGAGGTAGTACTGGTGGATGCGCTGTGTGAACTCCTGAAACAGGCCGCCGATCAGGTGGCGGCGTTCGACGTCGCTTTTGCCCAGGCCGCTGGTGGACATGCCGCCGAGGTGGGCCTTGGGTTCGATCAATAGAACACTTCGTCCGAGTCGGGCAGCAGCGATGGCGGCGGCAATGCCGCCGGGGGTGCCTCCCAGGATGGCGATCTCGGTCTGCAGGGGTGTGCTCATGGCTGTTGCTCCTGCGTCCAGACGGTCAGGCCGGTGAGATCACGGGGGTTGGGACCGCGGAAGAGGCTGATCAGCAGGGCCAGCGAAATGAAGGCCAGATTGACGAACAGGCCGACCCAGTAGGTGTGCATGTGAAGCGACCACTGCTCGGGCAGCCAGCCGCCGGTGCTCAGGCCGAGATAGAGGTTGACCAGAATCGCTCCGAGCAGACCAATGACGGCGGCAGTATTATCAACGCGGCGGGTGAAAAAGCCGAGCATGAACAGGCCGAGCAGACAGCCGCCAAAGACGGAAGCGATGATCCAACTGAGGTCATTCATACTTTCTTTCTCGACGGAACTGAAGAAGACGGCACCGCCGATCATGGCGGCTGAGGCCAGGACGGCGATCAGGCGAGCGAACTGCAGGTAAAAGCGGTCATCTTTGCCCGGGGCGAGCCAGGGTTTGAGCAGATCAACCGTGGTGACGGTGGCGATGGAGTTGATCGAGGAGTCGAGGCTGGACATGGCAGCCGCGAGCACTCCCGATATAACGAGCCCGGCCAGACCCGCGGGGACCTGCGTGAGGATGAACCAGGGAAAGACTTCATCGGCCTGGAGGTTGGCGACTGCGGATTCTGGAAAGATGCGATAGAAAACGAAAACGCAGGTGCCGACGAGGAAGAAGAAGGACCAGGTCAACACGGCCAGGACAGAGTAAATAGTGGTCGCTTTGCGGGCTTCGCGGAGGCTACGGGAGGCGATGAAACGCTGGACGACGTTCTGATCGCTGGAGTAAATCGTCAGCCAGTTGAGCAGACCCAGCAGAGAGACGGTCCAGAAGGTGCGTTCGGTCAGGTTGAAGTCAAACGACCCGATGCCGAACTTGCCTTGAGCGGAGCCGACTTCGAAGACCTGGGCCAGTCCGCCGGGCAGACGCGTGACGATGATCGTGAAACAGAGGATGCCCCCCAGCCAGAGGACGATGGTCTGAATGACGTCGGTCCAGATGACGGCTTCGATCCCGCCGGCGATGGTGTAGAAGGAGATGAAAATGCCGACGCCAACGATCACGAGACGGATATCCCAGCCGGTGAGCAGGCTGACCGGAATCGATACCAGGAAGAGGACTTTTCCGAGTCGGATCAGCTGAAGCAGAATGAAACTGAGGGTGCCGTAGAGACGGGGGATGGTACCGTAACGGTCGCCGAGGTATTCGAAAGCACTGGTGGTGTTCCCACGACGAAAGAAGGGAATGAAGACGATAATGGCCAGTACCGCGACGAAAGGTAAGGTGAGGTTCGAGATCAACTGTCGCCAGTCGAGTGCGAAGGCGGCCGCCGGGAAGGCGAGGAACGTGACCGAGCTGATCGAAGTACCCAGCATGGAGAGGCCGATGGCCCAGCCAGGAAAATTGCGATCGCCGAGGAAGTAGTGTTCGGTCGACTGATTCCGCCGGGAAAACCAGATCCCCATCCCCGCCATGAGCGTGAGATAGACGACAATCACCGCCAGATCGAGCGGGCGAAAGTGAACCGAATTGGCGAGGGGCACTGATAACATAATCGGCCATCCTACTGTTGACGATCCCGCTGCGGAATAGGAGAATCGGTTATTTATATGTCAAAAATGATCATGGGGACGTGGCTGTGATGGGAAGTTCTTTTCAGTATATTGCGAGCAGCCGGGTACGGTTTCACCAGGAACTGCATCTGCGGCCCCGACGGGTTTCGCATTACCGGTTTCTGTATGTGGAGGCGGGCTGCGGTGAATTTACCATTGCCGATGAGTCGTTTGAAGTCTCCTCAGGCTGGCTGGGGTTGTTGGCACCTGGAGTACGGGAGAACCGGTATTCCGGGCGGGAGCCGGTCTCGTATCTGTTCGTCGAATTTCAGGCGGCGGCACGGCTGACTGAAGAACGAGCGGTCCCCTTCCCTGGCCAGGAGCCACAGCGGTCGGCGCTGATTGGTTTGTTGAAAACGATCCAGGCGGAGCAGGCAGATGCGGGGGGCTGTCTGCTGGCGGCAGCGGTACGGCTGATGTTTCCACAGGCCGACAGAGAGACGCAACGACGGTTGGATGATCGGCTGCGGAAGGTGGTGCGGCTGATTGAAGCGGCTCCGGATCAGAATCATCGGATCAGCGATCTGGCGGAGACCGCCGGTCTTTCGGAGCCGCATCTGAGGCGGTTGTTTCGCGAGCAAATGGAAGAGAGTCCCAAACAGTTTTTGAGACGAACTCGCATGGAATTCGCCCGGCGGCTGATGCAGCAGGAGGGGCTGCGCGTGGGAGAAGTCGCGCACCTGCTGGGATTTGCGAGTGTCTTTCAGTTCTCGGCCCAATATCGACAGGTGCTGGGGCATCCGCCTTCGGCGGATCGGGGGATGTGAAAAGTACATTGTACAGAAAATGCTTGCAGTCATAGGTCTTGAGTGCTACTTTGAAGCTGGCACTATTCTCGATCGATGCATGACAATTTCGCAGTTTTTATGACTGTGTTACAAGGGGAATCTGTCTGATCCGTAATCACGGTTCTCATTTTGTTTGCTGGCACACTCGCTGTGATTTCGTGTCGTCTTTTCTCATGTATGCAAATGGAATCTACAGGAGTCGCGAAATGATCGTTCCTGATACAGACTATGAAGTCTTAAGTCAGTCCCAGACGGTGCGCGAGTTGTTAAGTCGCCTGTCGCACTTTGTCGAGGCACCGTGATCCTGACTAAGTTTCTGAAAACAATGTAGTTTCTAATATCACACTGAAGGGGAAATCATGATAGGCCGTTTGGAAGATAAAACGGATCCGTTCATTGAGGCGGTCACAGCTGACCCGCGGTGGGTACTGGAAGACGAACTGATGGTGCAGGTGCTGGGTTTTACACTATATGGTTATGCGTTCGGTCTGGGCCGGATCGTCAATTTAATGGATGTGGAAGACATCAATGCCAGTGTGGCGGGACAACTGGCGGCACTGGGAGTGGGACCCCAATATGCCCAGGGGCTGGCCGAGGCTGCATTCGAATGTTTCACCAACGAAGCAGATCAGTCGGTGCATTCACAGCTGGTGAATATCGGGCATTCGCATATTGCTTCCGAAGATTTAAGCGAGTGCGTGGAATCAATTTTTCAGAACACGGAAACCCTGCGAGAGCAGGTACAATAGTCCTGCTGGTTCGGAACAGACACGGAATCTCTGTTTTTCGTAGATTAATTCTGAATGCTTCTGAAATTGTTTTTGGACCGATGATCAGTGTGGTATAAGTGTCAGAATCTGTGCTGGTGTGAGAATAGTTCATACGGCGAGACTTCAGTGCAATCTTAATGGTCTAGACCGTGAGCAAAGCCTGTGCAGAACGATTTACCGAAGATGACTTTGCAGAGGCTTCCCTGGAATGGGAATAGGTGGTGTTGATCTTATCTGATTGTGTTTCAGGAGCAATTAATGAAATCTTCTCAGACCATCATCGAAGTCCCGGCGACGCCGGAATATGTGCTGTTGGTGCTGCTGGATCAGTCGCGTCAGTATTGGAGCAAAAGCTCACTTTTTTCCGAGGAAGAAGAAATCCCGGTGACGCTCGATTCTCCACTGGAAACGCTCTGGGACGCCTGCCAGCTCTATGACTCAGGGTTTATATGTTTTTTTACAAAAGACTGGCTGGGGTTGAGTGAGTCAGACTGGACGCAGGCGGTAGCTGGTCCTCAAATGAACACAGTCCGCGATTTTTGTGAACGGATCGCCGCGCGAATGACAATGCCGGTTATTTCCCTGGAGTCTTTTATAGGACGTACCTGTCGACCTGCGTCTGCTTTTCTGGCGGTTCGTTCGCTGTTGCAGGAGGCAGGTGTTGATGTTACGGAAGTTGCTCCCTCGACGTCCATATCGAAAATGACACGGCGGCATCTGGATCTGTTTCTGGGGCCGATCACCAAACTGGCACCCGGGGTTTTGCCTGCAGTGCAGGTGAAAAGACCGGTGTGGGATACGAACTGGATTGGAACAGCGGCTATATTATATTTTCTCATCCTCTGCCCTCTGAGTGTAGGATATGGGACTGCAGCTTATCTGTTGTGTATGTTTGTGTTGGCATGCCTGGTGATTGCTGCCTATGGTACTAAGGAACGTGACCCGGTACTGGTAGAATTCGGGAACCTGCGAACCTTCAGGGATTTGTCAGAACTGATTGCGCAACGTGCTGCGTTTCAAGCGTGAAATCCTGCAGGAATGGGCTAAAAGGGATTCAAAACATTTCGGGAACTGTCAGCTTGATTCGGCTCTGATTTTGTTGCTGATTCTGTTAAGGTTGTAACAGTATCGATGGGGATGGCAGAACGCTGTCTAAAAACTGGCTTGAGAGGATCTGATGAAAAAAGAAGAAGTCGCTTATATTGGCTGTCGGCTGGTCGGGTTGTTTTATGCAATCAAGGCGCTGGAGACTGTGGCATCCTTTGTCATGACGTTTGTGGCGTGGAAGACGGCTTCGGCCCAGTTTTCTACATCGGTGTCCGGCATGTTTTATCTGCAGCTGATGCCTCTGACTTTTTATACGATTACCGCCTGCCTGCTCTGGTTCGGATCGGCGACGATTGTGAAATACCTAATCCCTGACAGTGAAATAAAGCACGCTTCGAAAAGTGTCACCGCGGAACAGGTGCAGTCTGTGGCGTTTTCCGCAGTGGGACTGCTGGTCCTGACGTGGGGGATTGTTGATTTGAGCAACGTGCTGTTTCAACTGTTTCAGTTAAAGAAATCGAGCAATTTTGCCCACATTCCTTTAACTCTGCAGGCAGCGGGGGTGGCGGTTGCCTGTCGTCTCCTGCTGGGATTTTGCCTGGTCTTCGGTTCTCGTGGGCTGAGTGGCTTTTTTTCAAGGTTGCGTCAACCTGAATTACGATGACGACGCGCCCTGTTACTTCGGTGCAGAATGAAACTGAAATACCTGTTACTGATGCTATCTCTTTTTCTTGCCGGCGAAACTGCCGCCATCGCTCAGGTTCCCACGGAATTCAAAGACTGGAAGATGAATTCCGAACAGATGCCTCATCTGCATGAAATCGAGCCAAATACTACTTCGGAGTTGATGTTTCGACTGGGGCATGTGATTTTTGCTTATGAACCCAATGACTGGAAACGCAGAGGCCTGGGTCAGAAACCCGTGAAACTGGAGTCCATGGTACGGGTTGGTAAAGCAGTCACTGCATCGGAACCAGATGCCGCCTTTCAGGCACTGGTCAATCAGCAGTCAGGTCAGAAACAGACCTTTCAGTTTCAAAAGGCATGGCTGGCGCAGTGGGGTGACTCGGGAGATGAGGATCAAGGGGCTTTGTATCAGTGGGTGGTGATCTGGAAAATGTTCCCGGTCTATGGAGGTCTGGCGGAAGGCCCGGAACAGATCTCGGTGCTGGTCGATGCGCAAGGTGCTCTGATTCCGCATGATCGTTATCTGATTGACACGGTTCCGTTACTCTTACCGAAACCTGAGTTTGATCCCGAACAGAATCCCCGCTACCGGAAAACCGAGAGGCCCCGGATCTGGCCCTGTGCGAAACTGAAACTGGAGGCAGCAGACGTAAAGCCAGCGAAGAAGCTGAGTCCATCCGAAATCGAGAAACGTGCGCGGCAGGCCTTTGATAAAATGGTCGAAAGGCTGCATGGGATCTACAAAGCCGAATCGTTTGAGTTTCGGTTTGTGAAGCTGCAGAGAGCGCACTTTAAAGTGATTACCTCCCTGCTGCTGGGGCTATGCTTTATTCATTCTCACGGTTTTGGGCAGTCTGATCGTCTGGCTCCGCGAGCGTACGCTGATTTGATAATCCTGTGAGGAAAAAACCTCGTTTAG
This sequence comes from Gimesia sp., assembly GCF_048262075.1. GTDB lineage: Bacteria > Planctomycetota > Planctomycetia > Planctomycetales > Planctomycetaceae > Gimesia. The sequence continues at coordinate 83,649 of NZ_JBLXFK010000002.1, read as the reverse complement.
CAGGAGTGATGGGGCTCAGCTCAATTGCTAAATAAAACACAGAAAATACTGCTCTCGTAATTTGTTTAAAACAATTTAGACTGTGTCCAGTTTTATTGTAGCGTTTTCAAAGCTGTTTGGCCTGAGTAGATCAGATTGAGAGACGCTCTAGTTAAATGGAATGCGCTCTAGAATTGCTATGATGAGTCTGATATTTTACTATTGAGCATCCGTTAATCAGGGATAATCTAAACAGGCCAGACTGAACACGAAAATGCTTTTTTGTTCGTAGATTTTCTATTAATAAGTAATGGGAAACATCCAGATGAATGATGACGGTATCGAGGTTCTTGCAGAACAAAAGACCTTAAAAGTATTACCTGACATCAAAATTATTCTGGAACTGATCAGCAAAGGGGTATCTCTCAAAGATACCCTGAATACCCTGGTTGACTATATCGAAACAAACAGCAAGGAAATGATTTGTTCCATTCTATTGCTGGATGACGAAAATCAGCTCAGGCATGGTGCCGCCCCAAATTTGCCAGAAGACTATATACGTAATATCGATGGTACAAAAATCGGACCGAACCAGGGGTCATGTGGGGCAGCCGCCTTTAGAAATCAACAGATTGTCGTTGCGGATATCGAAAATGATCCTTTGTGGGAAGAGTTTAAGGAACTGGCGTTAATCTATGATCTGCGCGCCTGCTGGTCCTCCCCGATCCGCTCCTCAACGGGAGCCGTTCTGGGTACCTTCGCCATTTACTACCATAAACCCTGTAAACCAAGTCAATTTCATCTGCAGCTCATTGAGCAGGCTGTGTATCTGGCAGCGATTGCAATTGAACATGCAAAGGTTGAAGAGAACCTGTTGAAAAGCGAACAGGAATCGCATCGACTGCGTGTCCAGTTAACAGAAGCGATTGAATCTCTGACGGAAGGATTCGCGTTGTATGATGCCGATGACCGGCTGGTCATGTGTAATACCAAGTACCGCGAATTCTATCAGGAAAGCGCAGACCTTTTGACTCCCGGTCAACGATTTGAGGATCATATCCGAATCTCGGCTCATCGAGGCCAGATTGCAGATGCGGTGGGGAGAGAAGAAGAGTGGGTTCAGGAACGAGTAAAACAGCATCAGAATCCAAAGGGAAGCCATCGGCAAAAATTAGGAGACGGACGCTGGTTACTGATCTCGGAACAAAAAACAGCAGGAGGAGGGATTGCCGGTGTTCGAACTGATATTACCCGGCAGGTTTTATACGAAGAGGAATTGCGCAGCTCATTTCATTTGATTGAATCCATTCGAAACCTGCTTGAGCATTACATTGTCGATTCAGAGTCCGACCAGGTATTTGAAGACCTGTTACTGACGTTATTGAGTACTTCAGAGAGCGAGTTCGGATTCATTGCTGAAGTCCAGAAATCAGAATCCGGTTCCCCCTGTTTGAATATCCGGGCCAACAAGCGACTGTCTCCCCACATCGAATTGTCGGAACATCACACCATCACACTTTCAACTAAGCAGGAATCCGAATCTCTGAAAGCGTTATTTGACCAGATTATGCGAACTAGAGAAGCGGTGATTTTCAGTCAGCCCACTGAAGAATCGCAACTCGGCAGCCTGGCGCATGAACTGTTTGAAGAGAGGGTGAGTTCTTGTCTCAGCCTGCCGATTTACTCACAGGGAGATTTGACGGGAGTGGTGGTTATTGCAAACCGACCGTCCGGGTACAATGATGAATTTATCGAATTTATTAAACCTCTGTTAGTTACCGGTGGGACTTTATTAAGAGCGCATCGGAATGAGATCATTCGTAAAAAAAACGAAAACGCTTTACAAATATCTGAAGAACGGTTTTCAAAAATATTTCATCTGAATCCGCTGGGAAAGGTGATCATTAATTTCGATACAGAACAATTGAGTGATGTAAATGAGTCTTTTTTAAAGACGTCACAGTATGCACGTGAGGAAGTTATTGGAAAAACAATTCATGAACTCAATTTATTTTCTGACAAAGCACACTGGGAGGAAATTGTCAGGATTGCGCGACAGGAAGGGATGGGGTATGATCAGGAATCAATACTTCAGATCAAAAGCGGTGAAAAACGATCTATCCAATGCTATGCCTGTTTGATTCAGACTGCCGGGGAACCCTTACTGTTAGTCATGTTTAAAGACCTTACCGAGCAGAAAAACGCCGGGGAATTAAACAGGCAACTGCAGATTCAACTGCAGCATGGCCAGAAAATGAAAGCCATCGGTCAATTAGCGGCTGAAGTGGCCCACGAGTTCAATAATATTCTCGTGGGGATTAATATGAATGCAGAGCTGCTGTTGCTGACACCAGAAAATGAATTACCTGCAGAGTATCGAGGACCCTTGCAGGAAATTAAAAATTCCGGTGAGCGAGCTACCGACCTGATAAAGCAGATGCTGGCTTTTGGCCGAAAGAAAGAGCCGAATATCTCGTGGATTAATCTAAACACGATGATCACCGGTAATCAGAATATGTTCCAGCGGATTCTGGGTGAAGCAATTGTTCTCAAGTTGAACCTGGACCCGAATACGAAGCCTGCCTGGGCAGACGAAGCAGAAATCGAACAGGCCTTGATGAATCTGGTTGTGAATGCGCGTGATGCGATGCCTGCAGGGGGAACTCTGATCATCAGTACTAAGAATGTTCTCTTTACTGAAGATCAGATTTCTCGTGAATATGGCACACTTCCCGGATCTTATTCACGGTTTTCAGTGATTGATAATGGTTGCGGGATGTCCGCAGAAACAGTAGAGCAGGTTTTTGAACCATTCTTCACCACCAAACCTGCAGAGATGGGGACCGGACTCGGTCTTTCCACAGTATTCAGAGATATTTCTAACAACGGTGGATTTATTTCGGTGGAGAGTCAACTGGGAGCAGGAACAGAATTCAGAATCTATCTCCCACAGGATCAAGGAAAAACAATAGACGCGCAAAGTGTCGCTCCCCCTGCTTCCCAGGATCCGATTACAGGCGGTACCGAAACGCTCCTGGTCTGTGACGATGAGGAACCAGTGCTGACTGTTGTTTCTGCGTTACTGGAAAAATTAGGATACTCCGTCATCAAGGCGTTGGGGCCCCGTAAGGCAATCCAGGCTGCCAGATCCCATATGGGCAAAATCTCACTGTTATTGACTGACTTTAACATGCCGGATATGAATGGGCAGCAACTGGCAAAACAGTTAACGCAGCAGGATCCTGAATTGAAAGTCCTCTATTTGTCCGGGATGACGGGAAAAGTTCTACAAGATATCGACGATTATGAATTGATCCAAAAACCGGCCAAGATCGGTCTATTGGCTCAGAAAATTCGAAATGTTCTGGGGGATATCAAATGAACCGGTATCTGAATTCAGCATGGTGACCAGTCCGTGATGAAACGGTGGGAATTGGAATTTTATATTATTAAAGGTATTTCCTTCCGCATTCGACTCCGGCTGTAAGCGAACCTGCCATCCATAATCGTTGTCCTGTTGATGTTACGGGAAATAACAAACTGAGGGATCAGAGTTTGTATATATCAACGGCGGCTGAAGGGACCAGGGAATGCCTGTCTGGGATGCGGATCAGTATTTGAAATTTCAGCGGGAGCGTACTCAACCTGCGATTGATCTGGCGGCACGGGTGCGGTTGGAGACCCCAGAACGGATTGTGGATGTGGGCTGTGGTCCGGGGAACAGTACAGCAGTGCTGGCCAACCGTTTTCCGCAGGCGGAACTCAGCGGGCTCGACAGTTCGATAGAGATGCTGAAGACTGCGCGGCAGTCCCATCCCGAGATTCACTGGTTCCAGGCGGATCTCGCCAGCTGGAAACCGGAGGAGAAGTATGATCTGCTCTTTTCGAACGCTGTGCTGCAGTGGGTGCCTGACCATAAGGCAATCTTTCCCCGTCTGATGAGCTTTCTGAAGCCTCATGGCGCGCTGGCAGTGCAGTTGCCCGCGCATTATGACTCTCCCCTGCACCGCTGTGTGGTCGAGGTCTCTCAGCTTCCAGGCTGGCACGATCAGACTGCAGAGGCCCGACAGGCGCTGGGCTGTGAATCGTGTTCTTTTTATTATGACTTACTTTCACCACTGTCTGAGGAAATCGATCTCTGGGAAACCAAATACATCCACATCATGGAGAGTGTAGAATCGATTCTGGAATGGTTCCGCGGGACGGGGCTCAGACCTTATCTGGAAGCGTTACCCGATGATCGTGAGCGCGCCCGTTTTGAAGCAGAGTTACTGGAACGCTACCAGGCCGCCTATCCGATTCAGGAAAATGGCAAGGTACTGTTTCCGTTTCGGCGGTTATTTATTGTGGCGTATCAGACTGCTTAACTCAATTTCATGAAGATGGTGAATCCGATGTCTTATTTGATACTGTTCTTTCTGTGCCTGCTCTGGGCTATTGGTAATCAGTGTTTCAGTCGCCTGGGAATGAAACGGGGAATTATTAGTTTGACGGGAGTGACGTATCTGAGTTTTCTGACCAGTTATCTCGCAGGCCTGTTATATAATTATAGCCTGGATCATACGAATCGATTTTCCATGACGATTCTGATATCGTATCTACTCGTAGCGACCATGATCAGCTTTTTCATGGTGACGTTATCGTTAATCACGGTTTACCTGATTCCACAAGAAGCTTCACGGACCGAATTTGTAAATGAATGCCAGACTGGATGCGGACGGCTTTGAATTGCTGCACCGGGCGATGAGTTCCGAACCGTTGGTGGAGTTACAGTCGGTTCTGGAAGCAGCCCCGCAAACTGCATTTCGCCAGCGAAGAAACGGCTCTACGTATGCAATCCGGAATGTGCACCTGGAGTTGCCTGATCTGCGTCCCCTGCTGGAACGGGGCTTTCTTATTTCATTGGCGAATGAAATCCTTAAGTCGCCAACCACTCTGGTGAGTGCGACGCTGTTCGATAAACAGCCGGGAGCGAACTGGTTTGTGCCGCCGCATCAGGATCTGTTCGTGCCGATTGCCGGTACAACAGATGATCCCCGCTGGACCAACTGGTCAACCAAAGCGGGAGTACGATATGTCGAGCCGCCAGTCGAAGTGCAACGGGAACTGCTGGCGGTTCGATTACATCTGGATGCCTGCCCGGGCGTGAATGGGGCACTGGAAGTGGTGCCCGGCAGCCATCGTAAACGCTTGAGTGAAGATGCGGTGGCAGAGTTCAATGAAGAGGCGTTTGAAGTCTGCCCTGCTGGTCCCGGGGAGGTACTGCTGATGCGGCCTCTACTGGTGCACCGTTCCCATGCAGCGAAACTTCCAGAGCGCCGCCGGGTGCTGCACGTGGTTTATTCTGCAGCGGTGCTGCCCAAAGGGCTGGAGTGGACTTAAGTCTTTAGGACGCACCTGGTTTTTAGTGAAGTCTGTTGAATAACACTAAATCAACTCTTGTGCTGTTCATATGATTCTATTCAAATGTTGTGATGACAGGTGACGCGATTTGCAGCAAATTGATTCATTGAAAACAGTCAGGGAAACAGAGTGAAAGCCCAATACAATCTGGATGATGCAACTCATGATGCGAAGCAGGCTTCCATCGCTGCCTTTATCTCAGCGGCTATGAGTGTATTAGTCATCGTAGCTGCGATGGCCTCTTCTGCTGAAGGCGCATTCGGACCATTTGCTGATCCGGTTAACTTCATCGATGTTGCCCTGGTGGTGGCGTGCGGGGTGGGTCTCCGATTCTATTCCAGAACTGCCGCAGTCACCCTCGTTATTTATTTTATTTTGGCAAAAATCTTTATAATGCTGGAGAACGGGCGACCTTCGGGGCTTCTGTTTACCATGATCTGGCTCTACTTCTACTGGAAGGGCATCCGAGGCACCTTTGCCTACCACCGTTTAAGAAAAGAGGCGGATTCCAGTTATCGGTCCACACCTGTCTCGTTTTACTATTTTGTGATTCCTGTCGGGGGGATTGTTCTGAGTTTAATCATACTGGGAGTAAGCTTGTTCGGACTTGGAATGCTGGCTGAAAGTGGAGCCTTCGTCTCTTCTGAAGTGACAGCAGGAGACAAGCTGTCAAAAAGCGACTTACAGTTGCTTCTGGATGAAGGAATCATCAGGCCGGATGAAACCGTGCTTTATTTTTATTCGACGGGGCTGACTTCCATTTCAGACGACGGGAATCTGCTGACTGATAAACGTGTCATTTCGTATGAGAGAATCGAGGGAGTATTAGAGGTCTACGCAGCGAAGTATGAAGATGTGGCAGAGATCGTTATTGTTGAAGCAGGAAATTTTATTGATGATACGATCGTCGAAATCAATACGACGGATGACGATGTATTTCTCCTGTTCCTTTCTCCCCTGGAAGAAGGTGATCAAACCTTTATTAATGAACTCCGCCGCAGAGTTCAGTCGAAGCCGGTCAAGGCGAAACTGCCAACACTGTAAAGAACACAACAAATCTGAAGCATTGATTCTCATTAAGATTCTGGCTTTATTTCAGGTTAATTATGACAGATGACGAGCGACAACTGGAAACAAAAACAAAACGGGAACCTGGCTTAGAAGTACCGGTGAGCTGGCGACGCTGATGCCGAGCCTTTCCTATATATTGATCATTTTTGGGTTTCATCTGGTCTGTGCAGCGGTGGCCGGTCATTTGTGCAAGGGAATCGGTTGGGGGGGGGCCGAAAAAACACGAGCAGCCCTGCTGGAAACTCTAAGTTTGCTCATATAAGAAAGTAACAGACATGGGAAGTTGGGGAGCCGGGCTCTACTCGAATGATATTGCACTCGATCTCAAAAGTGCTGTTGCTGCAATTGTGAAACTCCCCTTCGAGTCAGAGCAATTAATCAAAATGCTGGCGGAAGCGTTTCCTGAAGAAGCCGGCCGGGAAACGAATGAAGAGTATACTACGTTCTGGCTGGTTCTCGCGGACCAGTTTCATAAGCGGGGCATTGACTGTCCGGATGTGGTTTCTCGATCGCTTAAAATTATCGATTCCCATTCAGATTTGCAGATGCAGGAATCGCTGGGGATGGATGCGAAAGAGCTAAAGAAGCGAGAGAAATATCTACAGAAATTACGAAGTAAACTGTGTCAGCCGGTCATTGAAAAGCCCCGTAAAACTCTGAAAAAGCCACAACCGCTACTCATGAAGCAGGGAGATGTGATCCTGTTTCCCGTGTCCTCAGATGGGAAATCGATTAATAGTTATTATACGGAGAGTGAGTTTCAGAAACTTAACTGGAATCAATCTAACTGGGGGGCTGCAGTAATTGTCGATTGTGGGCATGTGTTTGAGTATCTCGCTTATTATTGTCCCATAATCCAGATGCGGTGTCTGGAAGATAACAGGAAACCGACTCTGGATATGTTAGAGGGAGCAGTGGGATGGCGCCTCGCCCCGGCAGTGACATGTAACAAAATCCATTTTCGACGGATGAAGATCGATATTCTCGCGAACATCAAGTTGGATGAGAAAAAATTACAGAAACAGTTTCCGACGATCCCCAACGGTATTTATGCCGCAGTTAATGATATTTCAATTTGTAATGAACTCAATATCTATGCGGGACCCTGGTGGAAAGATCCTGCTCAGATCGAGTTTTTGAAAGAGATCGTTGCCAACTGATAAGATCCCAATTGGTTAAGCGTTCTTAAACCAACTAAAAATAATGTGGACGGGATGGTGTGATTTTAAACCGTCGCCTCCACTTCCAGTGTGACCCGTGTGGATTTGAAACCGGGGGTTTTGGAGAGCGGATCGACGGTGTGTGGAACCAGGATATTCGCTTCAGGATAATACATCAGGGCGTTGCCCGCGCGGACGTCGAATTCGCGGACCAGGATGTAAGGCATCTCCCCTGCTTCGCTCTTTACCTTGACCCGCTGATCGGGTTTGAGCCCCAGGCGCTCGATGTCGGCCCGGTTCATCAGGATCACGTCGCGGCGTTCCTGGCCACGGTAGATGTCTTCGTCATCATAGACGACGCTGTTGAACTGGCCTTCCGAGCGGACCGTCATCAGCCTTAACTGATTGTCATCCACGGGGATCTCGGGCAGCGGGATGGCGTGGAACTTTGCTTTGCCGCTTTCCGTGGGGAATTGGTATTCTGTGACCGCACGGCCGGTGACGTGGAATTCCTTGTTGGATTCAATCGTCTGATGCATGTTTTCGTAGCCGGGAATCAGGTCGGCAATCAGTTCGCGGATGGCGGAATGGCTTTCCAGTTTCTTCCAGTCGATGCGGTTATCGCCGGCAAACAGTTTCTGGCCGATGGCAGCGAGGATGGAGACTTCGCTGCGGGGGCCTTCATACCGGGATTTCCCGCCGTCACTCATGCGGACGTAGCTGAACATCGACTCCTGCGTGGTCGACTGCGGCTCTTCATCGCGCGGCAGGACGGGGAGAATCAGTGTCTCTTCGCCGGTGCCCCAGACATGACCCGTATTGAGTGTTGTCGAAAGATACAGGATCGTTTTAATGCGGCTCATTGCTTCGAGTGCGTATTTCGTATCGGGGTTACTGCCGAAGAGGTTCCCTCCCAGGCAGAATGCAAAGTCGATCTCGCCGCGATGGGAGGCTTCCATACAGGCCATCGTGTCATAGCCGGGTGTCGTGGGAACCTGAATGCCGAGTCGACTCTCCAGGCGCTCGAGCATGGCCTGTTTCAGACCTGGTGTCACGCCGACCGACCCGAGACCCTGCACGTTGCTATGCCCGCGGATCGGCATCAGACCCGCCTGGCGGCGACCGACCATGCCTCGCAGCAGAGAGACATTCGCAATCGTCTGCACACTATTTGTGCCATGCAGATGATGCGTAATGCCCATACACCAGCCGATGACGACGTTTTTGGCGGAGATATACTGGTCGGCGATCTGTTGAATGGTTTCGCGGTCGACGCCGCTCTGGGCGATGATGTCGTCCCAGCTGGTCTGGATCACCTGTTCCTGAAAGGCTTCAAAGTTCTCGGTATGAGCAGCGATGAAGCTGCTGTCGTGAGCGTTTTGTTCGAGAACGATTTTGGCGATACCGGTGAGTAAAGCCAGGTCCCCGCCGACATGCGGCTGCACGTACATGGAAGCGATGCTGGAACCGAACAGCAGACTGCGGACATCACTGGGAACTTTGAAGTTGACCAGCCCCAGTTCTTTAACCGGATTGATGACGATGACTTTACCACCCCGCCGCCGGATTTCCATGAAGGCTTTCATCAGTCGCGGATGATTGGAGGACGGGTTGGCGCCGATCAGGATATACAGATCGGTGTGTTCCAGGTCTTCAAGTTTGATCGTACCCGCTCCAGTGCCGATGCTGGAGCCTAAGCCGACACCGCTGGCCTGATGACAATAGTAGGAGCAGTTGTTGACATAATTCGTGCCCATCAGGCGTGACATCATCTGGAACAGGAAGCCGGCCTCATTGGAGGAACGACCACTGGCGTAGTAAAACGCCCGCTCGGGGCCAGCTGCTTTCAGGCGGTCGACAACCAGGTCCAGGGCCGCATCCCAGGAAATGGGTTTGTAATGTTTTTCTCCGGGAGAAAGCAGCAGTGGTTCGGTCAGTCGGCCGCTGTATTCGAGTTTGCGGGAGTTGAAGGAACGTAACTGGTCGAGATTGTGTTTGGCGAAGAAGTCGGATGCGACTGCGGGCTGCATGTCGGAAGCCATTGCCTGAAATGATTTCTTGCAGACTTCGGGGAACAGTCCTGCTTCGTTAACCATGCCCCCTTTTTGTCCGCCCATCCCAACAGCGCAGGTTTTGCAGGCATTTTTGGAACGCATGGACTTCCAGAGTTTCCACCAGCCCACCCGGTTTGCCAGAGTCAGACTGTATTTAATCGCTTTCCAGCCGCCGCCGCTTCGTGGAGCTTTCACTTTACGCCTTCCTTTGTCGTTTTTCAGGAGCACACTGCAGTGAACCGTTTCAAATTCAGCTGAACTCAATTTTCACACTTTTGTCAAAATCTGAAACCAATTCAAGTTAGGTCGAGTATATCCAAATGAATTTATGCAATCAACGAGACGGGCTTCATTTCCGTACAGTGGGTCTTGCGGGGGTTTCCTGCCTGTTGATACAATACAACTCCTGTCTATATCCACTACAGGAGGAAGGATCGCTCTATGTTACATCGCTGTTTTAGCTTTTCCGTTATTCTGTTTCTGGTTTGCGGAAGTTCTCTCTGGGGGGATAAACCATCTACCACTGCTTCCTCCGCTGATTTGACATTTCGTCTGCCCACTACTTCCGGTGAGACTGTTGAACTCAAGAAACAGCCCGATCAAAAAGTGACGGTGGTCTGTTTTCTGGGAGCGGAATGTCCGCTGGCACGGCTGTATGGACCCAGGTTAAATGAACTGCAGGAGTCCTATCGATCTCGAGGCGTACGCTTGATTGGTGTGAATAGTAACCAGCAGGACTCGCTGGAAGACGTGCAGGCATACGTCAAAAAATACCAGATCCAGTTTCCGATGGCGAAGGATTATGGGAATGAAATTGCCGATCGCTATCAGGCGGTGCGGACTCCGGAAGTCTTTGTACTGGATGAAAATCTGGCGATTCAATATCGAGGACGGATCGACAACCAGTATCTACCAGGGATTTCCCGCGCCGAAACGACTTCGAATGATCTGAAGAACGCGTTGGATCAGGTCCTGTCGGGAAAACCAGTCAAACTGGCGGTGACAGAACCGAACGGCTGTTTCATCGGACGCGTCAAAAAAACGGAAGTGACGACCAGTTTGACGTTCTGTAACGAAGTGGTGCGGGTTTTGAATCAACATTGTGTGGAATGCCATCGCAAAGGTGAGATCGCGCCCTTCAGTCTCACCGACTATGATGAAGTGAGAGGCTGGGCAGATACGATGCTGGAAACCATTGATGACGGACGCATGCCTCCCTGGCACGCGAGTCCGAAATATGGTCATTATGCCAATGCCCGTTTCATGTCGGATCAAGAGAAACAGGTATTGCGCGACTGGGTTGCTGGTGGCATGCCATATGGTGATGTGAAAAACATGCCGCAACTCCCCGAGTTCCGTGAAGGCTGGCATCTGCCGGAAATTCCGGAAGTCGTCCTGGAAATGCGGAAGCGGCCTTTTCAGGTTCCCGCAGAAGGTGTGGTCGAATATCAGTACTTTGTCGTCGATCCCGGGTTTAAAGAAGATAAATGGGTGACCGGGGCGCAGGTACTGCCGGGCAATCGCTCTATCGTGCATCACGCGATTGTTTTTATTCGTCCGCCGGATGGCGCAGATTTTCGAGGTATCGGCTGGTTGACCGCGTATGTGCCGGGTCAGCGGATCAAAAAACTGCCTGAAGGGCGGGCCCGCCGGGTTCCCGCTGGTTCGAAGCTGGTATTCCAGATGCATTACACGCCGAACGGGTCAGAGGCGGAAGATATTTCCAAAGTGGGTCTCCTGTTTGGCAAAGAGGAAGAGATCACGCACGAAGTCTTCACGCTGATTGGCATTGATCAGGAGTTTGAAATTCCGCCGCACGCCAATGATTTTCCCGTGACTGCAAAAGTGCGACGTATTCCCGCGGAAGCAGAGTTGCTGGCGATTGCGCCACATATGCATTTGCGGGGGAAATCGTTTCGGCTGTTTATGAAGCAGAAGGACGAATCGGAAATTCTGCTGGATGTGCCAAACTACGATTTCAACTGGCAGCATATTTACGAGCTGAGTCAGCCCATGAAACTGGATGATGTGGACTCGCTGGAATTTACTGTGAAATTTGATAATTCCAAAGAGAATCCGTTCAATCCCGATCCGAGTGAATATGTGACCTGGGGAGATCAGACCTGGGAAGAAATGGCGATTGCCTTTTTTGAAGTTGCTGAACCCCGGAAAAAGAAGAAGGTTGAAAAGCCGAAGCCTCAGAAGAAAATAAGTGACGCGGAATTAAAAAAGAGGAAAGCTGAAATGAAACGTGACTTCGACAGACAGGCCGCTGAATTTTTCCAGCGTTATGATAAAAACGGTGACGGTCACGTCATGCTGGATGAAGTACCTCTGGCCGTTCAGCGATATGGTCACATCCGAGATCATGATGATGATGGGGAGATTCAACTCGATGAACTGGAATTTCCTGTCCGAAAAAACAGATGAGCCTTGTCGGAACGATTGTGTTCGCTCTGTTCTATTTTCTACATTATTTGATTACCACAACTGATAGAAAGAGAATCGAGAGTGTTTCGCGCGTTTAATCGATGTTCTGTCTGGATGGCCGACCATCCTGTCATGGTCACGCTGTTTATTCTGCTGCTGAGTGGAATTGCGCTGCTGGGCTATACGATGCCCGAAGAGGTGCGCGACTGGTTTAAGCCGGCTCCGGTACAACAGGTACAGCAGCAGAAACCGGAAAAACCGCGAAAAGTACGGGAAGCGCCGCCAGATGTTGATCCGATCAGTCTGACCGATGCCGATACCATTCTGGTGATTGATTCGGATGACTTTTTCACCCCGGAGCGAATTAAAGCACTCCGTGAAATTGTGGAGCAGATAGAATCACTGGACTATGTGCGTAGCGTCTTCTGGCTGGAAGATATTCCGAATCTGAATATCTTCGGCTTGCGGGAACCCTTGATTCCCAACGAACGGGCTTCACAGAAACGACTGGATGCTGCTAAAGAAAAAACGGTCGCCCATCCACTGGTGGGCGGGCAACTGCTGTCAGTGGATGGTAAGACGCTGTTGCTGATGATCAAGTTCGACTGGCTTCGCGTGACGGATGATGACGCCTGTACGATCGGATTAAAGGATGTGGCGCGCGAGGTTGCTGCCAAATATCCGGGAGCCGATTTCTCTTTCCTGACGACCGGACGCGTGCCGATTTACCTGACCGCAGTGCGAACTCACAACGCAAACAAGGTGAAATATCAGGTCATCGGTTACGGCATGATCCTGTTCATGGCGATTATTCTGTTTCGAGGAATCTCTGCCGTGATCATCGTTGCGCTGGCACCGATGTTCGGCGTGTTTCTGACGATGGGGTTCATTCAGTTTCTGGATTTTCAGGACAATCCGTTTAATGACGTTGTGCTGCCGGTTTTGTTGAGTCTGGTGGGACTGACGGATGGCGTACATCTGATGGTGCAGATCAGAAAACACCGGGCCGCCGGGTTGAGTGGTCGAGATGCGGCCCGGCGAGGCGTGCAGGAAGTCGGACTGGCCTGCCTGTTGACCTCGGTGACGACGGCCATTGGCTTTGGTTCGCTGTCATTGGCCCATCATGAAACCGTGCGCGAATTTGGTTACAGTTGTGTGGTCGGGGTGCTGCTGACTTTCATCGCGGTGATCACCGTAATCCCCCTGGCCTGTCGTACCTGGCTGGGACGCTCCATTCATGTCGGTTATGGGAAAGGAATCATCGACCGACATCTGGGTCGCATCAGTGTGATTATTGAGATGGTTCTCAAGCGGACGCGACTGATCAGTTCGCTGGGGATCGGTGTGACTGCTGTTCTGATTTTGATCTCACTCACACTGCGTCCGGATGAACGACGGGCAAATATGCTGCCTGATGGCTCGGAGGCGGCGGTGGCGCTGAATCATATGGACCGGGCGATGGGAGGGCTGGAGCATTCTCGGGTGCATGTCACCTGGGACGATGATGTGCCCTCCGATTCTCCGGAAGTGCTGGTTGCCATCAGTGAAGTCGATGATTTACTGCTACAGGAAGATCTGATCGGCCATCCGATTTCGATTCGCAATATCCTGGGAGCGTTGCCCGGAGAAGGCAAACCGGAAGAGCGGATGTCGATGATGGACCTGCTGCCTCCTCCGCTGAAACGTGCCTTTTATACACCGGAACGGAATCAGGCCGAAGTCAGTTTTCACGTGCAGGACCTGGGCATCGCCCGTTATGGACCCACCTTCACGCGGATTGAAGAGGGATTGAAAACGATTAGTGCCGCACATCCCCATTTTCAATTTGAACTGACAGGTTCTGCGGTCTGGCGCTGGCGGAACCTGTACCAGATTGTCGTGGATCTCGCCGCGAGCCTGGGGAGTGCCGCAATTATCATTCTGGTTGTTCTGGCGTTTGCCTTCCGTTCGCTGCGACTGGGCTTGATTTCGATTATCCCGAATATGTTTCCGCTGGCTGTCACCGGAACGTTTCTGGTATTTACAGGACAGTCCCTGGAGATTGTCAGCGTGTGTGCCTTCACGGTCTGTCTGGGGATAGCCGTTGATGATACGATTCACTTTCTGACCCGGTTCCGGGAAGAACAGCTGCTGGTCGACAGCGATGAAGAGGCGATCCGCCGCGCTTTTACCGGCGTAGGGACGGCATTAATTATGACGACGGTGATTCTGGTGGCCGGCTTTTCGACGGTGATCTTCAGCGATATGCGCGATCAGCGGATCTTCGCGATCATGAGCGGTTTGACGATTTCGTCTGCTCTGTTTGGAGATCTGGTCTTTTTACCCGCATTGCTGGCACGGTATGCAAAACGTTCCCAGGTCCCTGCGATGGAAGAGCCGGAAGAATTGCCTGACCCGGTGGTGGAACAGACCCTGGTGCGAGAATAATCAGATTCTGTTTGCTGTAACTCATGTGAGTTTCAGTGATTTTGCCCCCTTCTCGTCTGCAGCTCATAATTTCGTCTTTCGTGGCTGATTTCGGAAAGCGGTAAGTAAAGTTAAATAATTTGACTTTACAGCCGATAAACGTTATAAAAGATTCCCACCACTGTAGTTATATTCGTTGAGTTCAGCGAAATGACTCCCGCCCAAAAGATGTTCCCCGACATGAAGGAACAACGCTTTGTTTTACCGAGTGAATGCACTATTGCTGCCCGGCTTGATCTCTCTGTTTGCGTGGAGCCCCTCTGCTGGCGCTTCGGATGACCAACTGACATTTGAAAAAGATATCCGCCCCATTTTCAAGGCCTATTGCTTTCACTGTCACGGGGAAGAAAAAGAGCTTTCCGGCGCACTTGACCTGCGGTTAAAGCGTTTGATTTTGAAAGGCGGGGATTCGGGAGAGTCGATTACTCCCGGCAATCATGCTGACAGCCTGCTGTTTCAATATGTGGAATCAGGCGACATGCCTCCTGATGAGAAACTGCGTTTGAAACCCGAAGAGGTGTCCGTGATTGCCAGATGGATCGACCAGGGAGCCGCTGCGGGACCGGAGCCAGCAGGCGAAGTGAAACCCGGTGATTTTCTGATGACAGAAGCCGAACGTTCTCACTGGGCATTTCAACCCATTCAAAAAACGAAGCAGCCAGAAGTGGCACGTCTTTCCAAAGAAGTAAAAACGTCGACCGTAAATCCGGTTGATGCTTTCGTCGCCCGTAAGCTCTCGGAAAATGGGCTCTGGTTTTCTGAGGAAGCAGATCGACTGACGTTGATCCGGCGGGCCGCCTTTGATTTAACGGGCCTCCCCCCTGCTCCGGAAGATGTGAAAACATACCTGGCAGACAAGTCGCCCGAAGCGTATGAGAAAATGGTGGATCGTCTGCTGGCGTCTCCGCATTATGGCGAGCGCTGGGCGCGGCACTGGCTGGATGTGGCTGGCTATGCTGATTCGGAAGGCTACAACGATAAAGATGTGATTCGCCCGGATGCCTGGCATTATCGCGATTATGTGATTCGCGCTTTGAATGCAGATAAGCCGTGGGATGAGTTTATTCAAGAGCAACTGGCAGGTGATGAACTGGTCAAAGCCACGCATGCCACAGCGCAGAAACTGGTAGACCAGGATCCGGCTGTGTGTGACAAGCTGACAGCGACCGGGTTTTTACGATTGGCTCCGGATGGAACGGGATCGAGTCCGATGGACCCCGCTCTGGCGCAGAATCAGGTGATTACGGAAACCGTGAAGATTATGTCTTCCTCATTATTGGGGATGACCGTCGGTTGTGCGGAATGTCACCATCACCGGTTTGATCCAATTCCCCAGGAAGACTTTTATCGGTTGCGCGCTGTAATTGCCCCCGTGTATGATGCCGACAAGTGGCGGAAACCAGCCAGTCGCCGTGCGGCTTTGATGTCAAAGGAAGAAAAAACGAAAGCGGCAGAACTGTCTGCGCAAGTGAAAAAACTGGACGTGCAGCATAATCAGATCAAGGCAGAAGTGACGCAGTTAATCGCGGACCGGGTTTTGAAGGAAGTTCCTGAAGCAGATCGTGAACGAGCCAAAACCGCTTATGAAACCACAGTTAAGGAACGAACTACCGAACAGGTGGATTTCCTTAAGAAAAAATATCCGATGCTGGATCTGCTGGTCCCCGGGCGTCTGCATTTGTTTCTGGCACGCTATAAAGATGGCAAGGAACTGGCAAAACGTTATGAAGATGTAAAAGCGGAGGCGGACAAACTAAGAAAGCAGATTCCTCAACCTGAATATATCAGGGTTGCGACCGAAGACACTCAGCATCTGCCTGAAACGTTTGTCTTTTATCGAGGGGACATGTCCTCACCCGAAGCAGAAAAGATTGCGCCGGGCGGACTGACAGTTGTTGGCTCCAAAACCGAAAATACTTTTCCCGTCAATGATCCTGCAGTGCCAACGTCGGGGCGCCGACTGGCGTTTGCCCGTTATCTGACCACTGGCCAGCATCCGTTGGTGGCCCGCGTGTTAATGAATCGGTTCTGGATGCATCATTTCGGGCAGGCGATTGTTGATTCCACGGGAGATTTTGGCTCACGCTCCGCAACTCCCACGCATCCCGAACTGCTCGACTGGCTGGCAGCCGACTTCATGGAACATGGCTGGGAATTGAAACGGATTCATCGTTTGATCATGACATCGCGGACGTATCGTCAGACCTCGACTTCTCATTCCGAGAAAGCAATGGCGGTTGACGCGGATAACAGACTGCTCTGGCGGATGAATCTGAGGCGGCTGGAAGCGGAATCGATTCGCGATGCGATTCTGACCGTCAGTGGCGAACTGAATCGAGACCAGTTTGGCGCACCGATCCCGGTCTCCCTGGCTGACAGTGGAATCATTACTGTGGGTGCGGGCAAGGTTTCTCCCGATCGACGTGAATTAAAGCGTTCTATTTATATCCAGGTGAGGCGGACTCAACCGGTCACGATGCTGAATGCCTTTGATGCGCCGAGTATGGAGCCGAACTGCGAGCGGCGGGTCTCTTCCACCGTGGCGACGCAATCATTGGCGTTGTTGAACAGCGAGTTCATGCGGGAGCAGTCTGTCGCGTTCGCAAAACGGGTGCTGGCAGCAGCGGGAAAATCTGCTGAGGCAACAAAACTGGTGCAGACCGCCTGGGAACTGGCGTTGAGTCATGAACCGTCTGCAGCAGAAATGCAGGCGTTGGAGAAGCATTATCAGTTGCAGTTACAGGAATACCAGGCGAAAAAAGTCAAAAATCCAGAACAGGAAGCTTTGACTTCACTGTGCCATGTCCTGTTTGGTACCAATCAGTTTTTGTATGTCGAATAAATGGTTTAAGTTCAGACGTCAATCAGATGTCTGTCTAATGAGAACCTCTCCGAAGGGTGTGCATTGTGTTTCAGAACAGTCATGATTATTCAAACGGTTCCCGCCGCCATTTTCTGGCGCAGAGTGCATTTGGTGTTTCTTCGCTGGCATTGGCGACATTGTTAAAAGACGACCAGTTGCTGGGGGCACCGGAAAAACCGGCGCTGGAAGAGATTACGTATGATCTGAAACCGAAAAAAACGAGTCATCCTGCCCGGGCCAAATCGATGATTTCGATTTTCTGCGGGGGCGGTCCCAGTCATCTGGATCTGTTTGACCGGAAACCGACGCTGGATGAATATGCGGGCAAACGCTTCCCCGGCGATGGCATTAAATATGACAATGCCGGCCAGGCGACTTCCATTATCATGCCGGCCCCTGACACATTTGAAAAATGCGGCGAATCGGGAATGGAAATCAACACGGCCCTGCTGCCTCACTTCGGCGAGATTGTCGATGATGTAACGCTGATTCGCTCTATGCAACTGCCTAACATCCGGAACCATGTGGCGGGGATGCGGGCAATGACAACGGGCCGCGGGCGTGAAGGCTGGCCTTCCCTGGGGAGTTGGGTGACCTATGGTCTGGGAGCCGAGACACAGAATCTGCCGGCATTCGTGGCGATTACGATTCCCCGCAATCCGGTTGGTTCTCCTTACTGGGACAGCCGCCAGTTACCATCACTTTACCAGGGAACCGTCGTCAGTAAATCAGAACCACGGATCGCCAATCTGAATCCGATTTCACAACTCCGCGGAAAGCCGCAGAGTAATCAGTTGGATCTGCTCAAGGAGCTGAACCAGATTCATTTGGACCGACATCCCGGAGAAGACGATCTCTCCGCTCGAATTGCGAGTTACGAGTTGGCAGCCCGGATGCAGACCGCTGCGACCGAAGCGTTGGATCTGACCAAAGAGACGCAAGCAACCCACCAGATGTATGGAGCCGATGATCCGGTAACCAAAGAGTTCGCGGATGCCTGTATGCTGGCCCGTCGATTTGTGGAACGTGGTGTACGATTTGTGCAGATCTGGAATTATGCCTGGGACATGCACGAGAATATTTTTGCGGCACTGGAAGCCCGTTGTAAAACCTGTGATAAACCATGTGCAGCCCTGGTGACTGACCTGAAACAGCGTGGTTTGCTGGATTCGACAATGGTACAATGGGGCGGTGAAATGGGGCGTCTGCCCGTCGTGCAGGATCGTGGGGCGGGCAAAAAACCGGGCCGCGATCACAA
Organism: Gimesia sp.; assembly: GCF_048262075.1. Lineage (GTDB taxonomy): Bacteria > Planctomycetota > Planctomycetia > Planctomycetales > Planctomycetaceae > Gimesia. Next base: position 64,965 of record NZ_JBLXFK010000002.1, on the reverse strand, counting down.
TACGGAAGGCTTCAGTATCTGGATGGCCGGTGGGGGAGTCAAAGAGGGACACATTCATGGAGCGACGGATGATTTTGGTCACCGGGCTGTCGAAGATGTTGTCACTCAACATGATTTTCATGCGACATTGCTGCACCAGTTTGGTCTGAAGGCGGACGAATTACATTTTGAGCATAATGCACAGCCGGTGGCTCTAGTGGAACCGGGACAAGGTAAAGTTGCTGAGGGAATTCTGAAATAATCCAGCCGGGGAGAAACGATGACGAGACTGTGCTGCTTCATTCTGTTGTCGATGTTTCTTATCGTTTCTGAAGCCTCAGCTGAGGATCTGGCGGTCTCCTCTGATTTTCCGGGAGGCTCTGCGGAAGTCATAGAAATCGACCAGAAGCAGCGCACGATTCTGGTTCGTCCCGCCGGTGATCCTCAATTTGGCTGGCCCTGCTGGTGGTACTTCCAGGTAACGGGGGTGATGCCAGGAGAAGAGCTCACGGTGACCGTCGATGCCAGTCAACTGAAACAGGCGAACGGTCAGAAGTTGTCTGCATCATGGGCGCTACCTGAGCGAGCAGCATTCAGTACTGATCAACGTCGCTGGTCACAGACTTCACCGGGTAAAAAGCAGGGAGAGTCCTGCAAGTGGAAAGTGAAACCGGATGCAAAAGTCGCCTGGTTTGCCTGGGGGCCACCTTTCGTTCCCACTGATGCAGAACAACTGGTCAAAAGACTGAGCCAGAAATATGCAAATGTGACGGAATTTGAGTTGTGTAAGACTCGCGCGGGGCGCCGTGTGCCTGCTTTAGTTGTTTCTCCGTCTGGTGAGAAAGATGAATCGCGGATGGTTGTCTGGGTTCAGGCGCGGCAGCATGCCTGGGAATCCGGTGGTAGTTGGGTAGGCCGCGGTTTTATCGAATGGGCCGTCAGCGATCATCCACAGGCGGTTGCTCTCAGAAAACAGGCTGATATTTACTTTGTGCCGATCATGGACATCGATAATGTAGCGACCGGCAATGGTGGTAAAAATCAGGTGCCGCACGATCATAACCGAGACTGGTCGGAGCATCCGCGCTGGAATGCGGTTCAGGCCGCGATAAAATCACTAAAGCAGCTCGATCAGCAGAACCGGCTGGTGATGTTTGTGGACCTGCATAATCCAGGAGCGAACTCGAAGCAGCCTTACTTTTATATTGCTCCGCCGGAGCTCGATACGGAGCGCCGTATGGCTCTTCAGGATGCGTTTATATCTGTTTGCCGCGAGGAGATGCGAGAGCCCTTGAAACTGGATCGGAGTACGCCCTCGACCGGTCCCAAATATGACAAACGCTGGAAGGAGATTTCCAGTAACTGGGTACGGAGTGAGACGCGTGAGCATGTGGTAGGTATTACGCTGGAAACCTGCTGGAATACGCCGCACAGCAACCCACAGGGATATATGACAGTGGGACGTCAGTTGGGCCGGGGAATCGCCCGTTATCTGCAAGAGGATCCGCGTCTGTCCCCCGCTTCGAAATGAGATCGCTCTGCTGATTCCCATTTAATTTCGATGAAGAATCAGTAAATAAAGTTAGTCAAAATGAGACAGGCACCGGCCATTGATCCACTGATTGATCCACAGATACTACATATACAGTCCCAGAGGAGACTTGTTCCCGCAGCAGTTACTGACGTGCGGTCCAGACATCACTGCGCCGGTTGGATTGAAACCGTGTGGAAGGTCCTGTTACTTTCTCCTGGAACGAAACTGTTTTGGTTCATTATTGGAGAGGGGCATGACGCGATCTATTTTAACTGGTGTGATGTGTTGTCTTTCAATCTTTCTACTGACGGAAAGCGCAAATGCATCGCCCGTCGAATATTTGCAAAAGACCAGTGATCAGCCCGGACCGGTAGTAGCTGTGATGGGGGTCTCTGCTGATGTCGGTGATGCCGGGGTGCGGGCGGCGCAACAGGTTGCGCACTGGAAGATTACCCGCGGCTCTCTGGTAGTGATCCTGGATGTGAATGCAAGACCCGGGCTGCTTCAGCAGAAGCAAGATCGACTGGGGCAGCAGAGCCAGTGGGGAGAGAGTGTCGAACAGGTGCTGCAGCAGGTCAAACCGGACTGGGTGGTGGAGTTGACGGAGTCATTTGATGCGCATTCCCTGATTCCCGAGGCAGAGGGATCGCGGGTTCTCGGCGCCGGGGATACGAAAAGAATGCCTCCACTGCTGGTCTCGATGGCGGCAGCAGCCCAAACAGCGGCAACCGACGAGGAGCCCCACTGGGAATCTCTGCTGGTAGCGAAACAGGCAGCCGATGAACCTTCGAGACTCGTGGTCGTCACGTCAGCCAAGGATCCTGGTGAGCGACGGGTATGGTATCGTACCCGGCAGCAGCGTGCTGCGGTGCATGCCTTGCTGACTGAATTACAGATGCGTCCTGTGGCTAGTTCTCTGGATGAGATGATGCCTGCTGAGCGTGAGGCAGGACGGATTCGGGTGGCCATCTACCAGGGGCCAGGAGCGGTGAGCAGCAGTGGTCATGATCCGGTGTGGATTCAAAGGACACTGGAGGCATTACCCGATTTTCAGACGGCGTTGATTGGCCCGACTGAGATCCAGGCCGGTGCGCTGTCCCGCTATGATGTCCTGCTGGTGGGGGGCGGACTTTCGAATCGTCAGTCGCGGGGACTGGGACAGAATGGCCGAGCGGCGATTGTCCGGTTTGTGGAATCCGGTGGAGGCTATGTGGGAATCTGTGCGGGAATGTTTCTGGCCAGTTCGGACAGCGATTCAAAATTGCATCTGTTGCCAATTGATGTGGCGGGGTCATCTGGTGTCGGGAAGGTTAAACTGGACTTTCAGGCGCACGATGAAATCAGGGTGAAAGGGCTGTATCCTGCGAAATTCTCAGGAGGACCGGTCAAAGTTCGCAAACAGAAAGAAGCTGATGAGAACATCAAGATACTGGCGTGGTTCCGATCAGAGCCCAAAGAAAAGAAGACAAGCAGCACCCTGACGGACACGCCGGCAATTGTATCAGGCCGACATGGTCAGGGGCGCGTGTTTCTGTTCAGCCCGCATTGTGAGCGTTATCCCGGTCCACGGTCCGCATTCCAGAATGCACTCCGCTGGGCTGTGTGGGATGAAATCAGTAGTGATTAAGCGGTTTCGTCCAGTTTTTCGAAAACGGCTTTCATCAGTAGAGGCAGGACCACGGTCGCATCGGAATAAACTTCCGCGAAGCGTCCTCCCTCTTGTGGAGAGATGAATTTCCCCCAGCTGACCCCTTCCGAGTAGGTACAGCCTGACAGGCCTCCCCAATGAACCGGTTCCGGGCAGATGCGAATGCCGTATTTGAACCGGGGTTCCTTCCATTCCGTGCCCAGACGGTAGTTGGCAATTTCGTAGTAGGGAGCCACCTGTTGCGCCCAGTTGCGGGGGACACCGCCACCTACAGTGAAGATGCCCAGTGTCACCGCGTCTCGCATCAGGCCGGCATATTCCTGGAGATCGATGAATGGATTGAAGCTGGGAAGTGCCGTCAGAATTTCCGCCTGGTCGAGTTGCTCTGCCGATTTACCCGACTGTGTGATGTGTTCTGACATCGCCCAGGTGGCAACATCGAGTCCAATTTCGCTGTCAGTGAAGGCGGGGATGAAAACGGGCACTTTCTGTTCATAGGCGCTGCGGAGAATGCCTCGGCCTTCGTCAACTTCGGAGAGTCGCTGTCCAAGAGCGCGACACAGGCGAGCGGATGACCAGACCCCGTCTTCCGGTTTGGATTCCCTGAGTACGGACCGGACGAGCCGTTCAACGTTATTCAGATTGGATTCCATCTCGAGCGTATCATAGATACGGTTGTAACCTTTTTTGTAGAGTGTTTCGTCTGAATCGTTGGGGTTGTACTGGTAATGGACCAGTCCGATCGATTCCGTCAGTCCGTGTGCAATCAGAGCACCGGTGGCGACAACCGCATGGACCAGGCCACGATCGATCATGTCGCAGATGATACTACCCTGCTTGGCAACGGTCATGGCGCCAGAAAGGGTCAGGACGACTTTGCAATTTGTATCTTTGGACATTTCCAGCAGGATGTCATAAGCCACGCCCAGCTTTCGACCCGAAAAGGCGGTTTCGGACATTGCCTGCAACAACTCGGCGAACGAGTTGACGCTGGAAAGATCCAGGCTTTTTAAAGGTTTTAATCCGTCACCTCGACCGTCGTGGAACTCACGTTCTCCACTCATGTTCTGCTTTCCCTGATAGAACTTAATAGTATGGACGTACTCTCCCCGTCATAACGCAAGGCAAGTGCGCTCGTTGATTGTAATTGGAGCACACTTGCCTGAATGCAGTACTTATGACAAGAATTCAACAACAGTTTTAATCTACCACGTCCTGTCTGAGAACTGTAGGCAGTTCCAGTGGTTTCCCGGTAGAGCGTAGAAATGTTGAGAATTTATAGAGCGACGACCTGGTCAGCTTCACAAGGGTAGCTGGCCGCTTCCTGTAAGGCAGGTTTCCCATTGGGGATGGGGAAGCGGGGCATCTCCAGAATGCTGACATCACCGAGGTCGATTTCTTCCCGAATATAACGTAATACGTCATTTGGGTCGGTCTCGCCACAGGTGAAGACGTCCAGAGCGATTAAGCCGAGGTCGGCATAGCAGTGTGCTGAGCAGTGGCTTTCATCAAGAAGGCACATAGCGGTGAAGCCCGGTGCTGAATTATGACCGAAGTGATATCTAACCTGTGAAATCACAGTTGCACCAGCGCGGGTAGCACCACGCGCCATGGCTTCAAGAACCAGTTGGTCGTTTAGACAAATGTCCCGCGAGACATTACGACAATCAATGAGAAGATGTCTTCCTTTATGCAACTCATAAACCCTCCACTAGAGGTGCCTGAAAAAAACAGGCATCCGATTTTGATGAAATGTTCGAGACTATTTCGAATCGTAATGCCTATATCGGTACGCAATTTTTAAAGTGCGAGATTATTATGTCATTAAGGAATAAAATACAAGAAATAAACTGACGAAATTGCGCGGAATTTACAAAAATCGAAAAACAGTTTCCCGGCCCCGGGGTCGAAGTAGCAACTACTGGCAGGCTTTTGGGTTCCGCAGGAAGCTCGCTACCCTGGATTCGAGTGCTTAGAGTGACTGGGAACGTACCCGTCATGCGCAGGAACTACCCGAAGAAATGGGTCGGATTCCGTGCTGGTTTCAACAGGTCAGTGGGGAGGCAGGAAAGCGATAAGTGTTTTCTTCAGGGCCTTTTAAGAAATCGCCCCGCAGCCGAAGAACGGTTGCGAGGCTGATTTCCTGTTGCTGACCAGAGATTTCGTCTCCCTGTAGATCGCATCTTGAGTACGATGATACCTGGTCCCAATAGCACTGGAGACGCTACAGTAAAACGGAACACATTCTAGAATTCACCGATGACATTTCCATCATTGATCGTTCCCAGATACCGGAAGGTGTCATAGTTCATGTTCTCACTCAGAAAACGGACGGCGCCGTCCCCCAGCAGGAAATGAGCTCCCCCTACGTGCTTGCTGGAGAAGTTGGCGATATGGTTAGTGGTGTTGGGCGGGTGGTGCATCGTCATCATTCCCCCCTGCCCGACGTGTCCCAGAATGAGGGATGCAGGGCCTTCGGTCATGGAGGCCATGGACATGCCTGCGGGGCGCGTGGCATTGGGAATAGCTGCATACCAGGTCGTATCGGCCTGGATAACCGATGTCGCTCCGACGAACTGGTGCTGATGTGACCGCTCGCCGACGACAATGGTATTCGAGGAGCCGTCAGTGATATCACGCATTTTCACATTACTGTTACGAAACAGGATCCCTTTATCATCCGGATTTCCCGGGGAAGATGTCAAATTCCCATAACCAAAGATTCCGGCATAGTTTGCAGAAGAAAGGTCGTACGTATTGGAACCATCGGAAACCGTAAACACTCCCTGGTTGGTATCACTGGGACAGCGAAAGATCGGGATTGCTGACGTGGCAAGACCAATATTCGGGCTGACGGTGCAATCCAGATTGAGGTTAAGTTGATTATAAAGTGGAGACTGATCCAGAAAGGGGAGCAACATTACTCCCCAGGCAAAACCAGTGCCGGTCTCAGTGGTGCTGTCAACAGTACTTGTGACATTTCTGGCAATGTAACCAGGGGGAAAGGACTGGTGCGAGTCGTGGTAATTATGTAAGGCGACCCCAATCTGTTTCAGGCTGTTTTTGCAGGTCGATCGCCTGGCTGCTTCGCGGGCCTGCTGGACAGCGGGGAGCAGGAGCGCAATCAGGATTGCGATAATGGCAATGACAACCAGGAGTTCGATCAGGGTAAAGCCGTGAGGCGCGCGACGAGAGGGGGATGTTTGATGTTTCATTTCAAGAATACCTGTTCTGTATCAGGGGTGGTGGCCGGGAAATTCGGGCGGCACCGATAGTCTGGACGAGAAAGTTTGCAGGCACGGCGATTCAGGATTAATGAAAATCGACTTCGCGCTGCCAACATGCAAGAGGTGGAACAGGTTCAGACGCGAGGAGGTGGAGTATCCGGGGTGAATACCCTTGAAACAGCAGGAACATCACTGAAAGTCAGAATGGTCTGTAAGCCATTTGAGTTCAAAAGTGTGGGACGAGAATTCAGGTTTCGGGGGAATGTTACGGAAAGTGCGTTATCGGATGAATCGCCACAACCACAGGACCGTGAAAGCTGCAGGTGTTTCGACTCCTGCTGGTTTCTGGGCGCTGTTTTCTTTTTCACTCCACAGCAACTGCCGGGTTTCTGCCTGCGGGTCGTACAACAAGCACCCTCTGATTGGGAATCTCTGGAGGAAGATTTGTTGATGCAGCAACAGTCATTACTGGATTTTTTCTGTTCAGCACAGCGACAGCCTTTACCCTGCTGTAATCCCGGCAGCATCCCCGTGTTGGTGACCAGGTACAGGAGGCAGAACAAAGTAACACCGGCAGTACGACGGAGAGCGTCGAATTGCCTGATACCTTTGATGCCAGTCTGTGAGGAGACACGGTGGGAAGACACGGGGATGACTCAATTCATTAAGTATTTGTTTTGCTTCTGTTTATGATGTTTGCGTGCTTTATTCTATTGTTTCCGATCCAGAGAGCAAAGAAAAGCATCCAATTCGTTTTTTTGGATGATCCTGTTAAATTAATTGGAAGGACGATTCGCGTCTTTCTGCAGCGTATGTTGACTGATAAAGTTAACGACCTGCTCGGGATGCGGATGCGTGAAGTGGTGCCCTTTTGATTTTTCGGTCCCTGTTTTTACCGAAATGATTTTGAAATTATCCTTTCGAAATTGTTCCGGAACACGGCTGAACATCAAACGTGTATTTTCGGCGGGCGGGACAACCTGATCATTTTCCGAAATGATGTGCAGTACAGGAATCCCGGCTTCGGCGATGACCTGGATGCGATCAACCGGATTGAGTTTATAGTCGAGGGCTTCCGCTTCTGTCATACCGTAGGCTTTCAAACAGGCTTGCCAGCGAGATTTGGAGCCAGCACTGGCTCCTTTACCGCCCGGCCAGCTTTTGAAATCGCAAACAGGAGTATCCGCGTAGATACAACTGACCTTTTGCGGATTCGCGAGAGCCCAGTTATAAATGAACAACCCGCCCCGACTCACTCCTTCCAGAGCGACCTTGGCCTGAAATCCATGTTTATGCGTCAGGTCGTCATAGAATTTGTTCCCGTATGAGATTGCCTGGGGCGATCCAAACAGATCGGCGACATCGAGGTAAGCGATGTGAAATCCCTGTTTGAGCAGTTCAACATCCATTTCATAGTGGAAGTCAGGAAATCGAGCGCGCCAGACCCAGGGCTTACCAGGAGCGACCTTTTGAGGAATGACTACATAACACTTGCGGCCTTCAATCTGAAAATGGTTTCGCTGAAATCCATGCCATGTATCCTGTCTGCCTGACCACTCGGATTTCCCTGCCGGATTTGTGGAGGCAAATGCTTCAAAGGTTGGTTGACATAAAAGCAGTCCAATAAAGGAGATGAAAAAAATACAAAAAAAAGAAAATCGAGGTTTCATAGATGATTCTTTCGTCGCCTGAAGGCAGGTATTGGGGAAGTTTGCTTTCGCTGCTAATATAAAGGGCAATTGATGAGATCAGTTGCTGATCCGGGTCTGCTCAGTCAGCGTGGACCAAAGCCGATCGTATTGATTTTAACAACTGTGAGAGCTAGTGCCTAATGAGAGCCCTGTTTCAGAAATAATCGCTTCCAGCGGGCTGGTAATTCTGACATATAGTTTAAGAACTCAATATCAAATTTGAATATGTTCTGGAGTTTAGAAACGGGGCTGAGGGTCAGTTCCTGCTTCTGAGAAGAGCTTTCTTCAGATACAACTGTTTGTAAAAGACGGGTTCAGTTATGTCATTTATTCCTGCAACACATACGACAGAGACATTGACCAGGCGGTTTTCAGATCCGGTCATAAATTCTGTGATTGATGTATTTAAATATTTTGTCGGCACAACAGCCGAGCTGGAAAAGATTGTTGAAGTCGATGAAGCGCCGCGCTTTGATAAGAGCTCAGCGATCGAAGTCAATGGTCCCGGGAAAGGGATCGTGGTGGTGAATGTCCCCCGTGGACTGGTTTCGCAGGCAGTCTCTCTCTTGATTGACGAGGAACTGGCTGACGATGAGCACGTCCTGACCGATTTTGCCTGCGAGTTATCCAACATGATTGCAGGCCAGGCAAAAAAAGCCGTAGATCATATGGGATTCCAACTCGGGCACCCCACCGTGATTGAAACAGACCAGATTGATACACTTTATCCCCCGGAAGCGGGTTCCCGCTGCGGGATCTTTCAGACTGGTATCGGGCGTCTGGCGGTCTATTTTGGCTTTGTAGGCCAGTTGGGGGAGATTATTGATTTTGAACACGAAACTGGTGACAGGAAACGTGTGATTGTCATTGATCAGGACGAAATGAATCGTGCATTGTTTAAAGGGCTGTTACACGAACGATATTGCGTACAAACAGCAGCTTCGATTGAAGAAGCATTTATTGACGCCGCCTTGAATACGCCTGATCTGATTTTACTCGATCTGGATGGGGCTGATGGAAATCATGCGGAATCTGTCAAATTCATCAAGGAATCGCCTCTCACACGAGGTGTAGAAGTGCTGGTGATGACCTCGAATCGTTCCACCACATCAATCATTCAGGCGTTTAACCATGGAGCGAGTGATTATATTCTGAAATCTGACTTCACAAAGCAGATCCTGGTTGGCAAAATTGAACGGGCGTTCGGAAGAACCCCGGTTGTCAAGGAAGTTGTTTCAGCTATAGATTAACGAACCCTCGTCAATAGAGCTCGTTTAAGCCCTGGTTTGATGACTGGGGCTTTTTTTTATTCCTGTTTCCCTGGGAGGGAGTTGACGTTGAATCTGGAAGGCAAAGTCGCAGTGATTACAGGATCTGCGGTACGAATCGGTCGGGCAATGGCACTGGCTTTAGCGGACGCCGGGGTAGATGTCTGTATTCATTATCACCGTTCGCGAGAGGAAGCCGAGCTGACATGCAAGGAGGTTCGTGAGCGGGGACGTAATGCGACTCGTGTCTCAGCGAATCTCTCGGACCCCGGGACAGCAGCGGCAGTCATCTTCGAAGCGGCGATTGCCGAGTTCGGAAAAGTCGACATTCTGATTAACAGTGCATCCGTCTTCGAAAATAAAAGTCTTACAGATTCCACCGAGTCAGACTGGGATTCCCATCTGAACATTAATCTGAAGTCTCCTTTTTTTCTCTGCCAGCGGTTTGCGAAACTACTCCCGCCCAGGCAGGCCGGTCAGATTGTGAATATTGTGGACTGGCGCGCCCAACGGGCCGGGAAAGGACATCTGGCCTACCGGATCTCTAAAGCGGGATTGGTCACGCTTACGGAATGTCTGGCATTGGAGTTGGCACCTGCGATTCAGGTCAATGCCATCGCCCCGGGTGCCATCCTGCCTCCGCCGGGAGAAGACCAGTCTTATCTGGACAAGCGGGCGCAGAAAGTGCCTCTGAAACGGGCAGGAAGTACCGATGAAATCTGTAATGCCCTGCTCTACCTCTTGCGGTCTGATTTCGTGACAGGTGAAGTGCTGACGGTCGCCGGTGGAGAGCAACTCACGGCCGGGCTGGAATAATTTCACACTGCTGATATCAGATCAGGATGAATGCGCTTTCAGGACGGCCTGCTTCAGAGTCTGCATGGTTTTCTGCTGTCGTTTGTGAATCGACTGCATGACTGCTTTCAACTTGTCGTCTGTCTGGGCATTTTGTTTATAAATCTGAATGACACGCTCGGCAATCTGCTGTTGGTTGACCTCGTCGATTTCAAAAGTCCAGTCTTTTAATCCGATGTCGTACCACATCTGACCTTTGATCGTATCAGTAGGCTGTCTGACATAGAGCCCGGGAGTACCAAACGCACAGGCAATGATGGGAGAGTGGCATTCCATACTCACGACAGCGGCAGCATCGCGATACAATGAACCGGCTTCATCAGGCAGCCAGTATTCATCGTGGGCTACGACTTTCGATTTGACATCCGCTGGCAGCGGATCAATGACCAGGGGTTGAATAATTTCTGTCTGATAAGTCATTTCGGGACAGACGACAGCTTTCTGTCCGCTGGTGCGAACCCACTCGATAATCGCAGCCCGCAGCTTGGCGTGATCCTGCTCCTGATACTGTTTATTAATCGATTCCACTTCCTCGATCTTTTCTTTGGACCAGCGACTGGATTTATGGATTTTGTGGTAGGGGGTATAGCGTAAACGCGGGACAGCACACAGGTAGTTACCCGGTTCCAGTTGATGTTTCTGTTGAAAAGCGGATGCTTTGGTGTCATCCGTCAGGTCAATGGCAAAGGTTGCATCGGGGGCAAAGTCCTGATGCGCTGAAGTCACTTTCGCCTCTTTGAGGTTTTTGAGCGAATGTGTTTCACGGGTGAAAATGAAATCGGCGCCCGAGAGCAGTTCATGTAGTTCCGGATTGATCTCGGAAACGGTGACGCCGTAGATGCCGTACGGTTTACCGGTCTGTTTTTTCCAGAATGCCAGTTCCCGGCGTGAAACCACACTGGGGCCGGAGCCGTGCAGAAAGAAATCAGCTTGATCAAACGCCTGCTGTAACTCTTGGGAGTCCAGTTTTCCGTTACGGTTTAACCGACCTTTGACAATTTTCAGTTTGGGAAAACGTTTTTGCAGCATCGGTTCCACGCCGCGATCGACACTGTTGGGCCAGAGAATGATTTCAAACTCGGGGGCATATATTTCCAGAAGTTTTAAGATGCCGGGGGAATGTCCGATATCGCCGATATTGACGGTTTGCCAGCCTGACCTGAGTAAGATTACCGGCGGATGCTCCGGTGATTTTGTGGGGGCTGCGATCGCGGAAGGCATCTGCAACTGGCCGAGGGCAGCGAGCCCCATTGATTGAATCAGGGTCTGTTTCAGCCAGTGTCGTCTTGATACGGGAGCATGGTTGATTTCGTTACTCATTGTATTGGCAATCCCACGGTGGAGGTTCGTGCTGTCAATCGATGTGTTCCTGCCAGTAGTCAGGAATTCTTCGCTGTGCAATCGGGTGGATAGTGACTATAGTATTTTAAACATTGTAGCCGGTCTGCATCATAAGTCTGCCCTATTTTAAACTACTCTCAATAAAATGCCCGATCAAATTCATATTTCCGACTTACTGTTACGTACGATTATCGGTATCAACGATGAAGAGAGAGAAAAAAAACAGGATGTGCTGATCAATATCACCATGCAGGTGGACTTGAAAACAGCAGGTCGGTCAGATGATATCAACGATGCCGTGAATTATCGAACGATCACTAAAGAGATCATTGAACTGGTTGAAAATTCACATTATCAACTGGTGGAGAAAATGGCGGACGAAGTGGCGCGGATCTGCTTGCAGGACCACAAGGTTCAGTCAGCAAGGGTACAGATTGAGAAACCAGGTGCGCTGCGATTTGCCCGGTCGGTTGGAGTGACCGTCTTCAGAACACGTGAGGATGTTTCAGGAGTCTGAAATGAATCAGGTGTATCTCGCTTTAGGCAGTAATATTCGTGCTGAGTCCAATCTTCCCCAGGCGGTGAGGCTGCTGGAAAGCTGTGGTAAAATCATCCAGAAATCTTCCGTCTGGCAGAGTCGGCCGGTGGGTGATGAAAATCAGGCAGATTTTTTAAATGCAGCTGTGCTGTTAGAGACCGAATGTGATGCGCAGCGAATCTGGGATGAAGTCATTCCGGGAATTGAGGCCCGGTTGTTTCGTGTGCGTGACCCCCTGAATAAAAATGGTCCACGTACGATTGATATCGACCTGGTGCTCTTTAACGAAGCGCAGTTGCAGATTGCCCATCGTATCGTCCCAGATCCAGAGATCAGCAGTCGGATCTTTCTGGCAGTGCCGCTGGCTGAAGTGGCTCCGGAGTATTGTGTGCCTGGTCTGGGAAGAGCAATATCAGATATTGCAGCTGAACTCCAGGCGAACAATGTTTCTGAATTCTTCCGGCGGGACGATGTGCCGCTTTAATTTTCCAGCAGAGTTAATGCATCACCGGGCAGGCAGGCCATCTTGAAAAAGAGCCCTTGCTCTTCACATTGGGACTTATAGGTTTCAGGCATTTTCTGTTCTGTTTCAGCATCCCATTCAAGAATATAGGTTCGTTCAGAAACCTTCTTACCACGCACTTCGACGACCATACCCGTCCAGCCTTCGCAGCAGATTTCCGGAAACTCGGGGACACAGATCCCTTCTTTCACCTGGATGTTTGAGCCTGCCTTGATCGTTGACGATGCCTTTTTACCCATAATTTATTTCTGCCAAAACATATCTTGTTTTATTGATTTCATGTAACCAGCTGGCACGACTGCAGACAGTGTATCGCTAATGCAACATGAATTTCAATTGAAGGGCCTTGATATCAGTCTCTCAGACACAAGAAATTAACAAATAACACGATTACAGCCCAATTAATGATGTTTTTTTTCTGCAGGGCTCGAAGGGCTGCTGCTGCATTATGGGAACCTGTTGATATTTATCAACACCAAAAGTATTCCGGGATTTTGTGAAAAAAGACCTGCAGCAGACAAATTCTGAGCTATTGTTTTAATGGACGATACCAGCCCCTCTTGAAGATAGTTCTCCCGGCACACTGCACGTCAGCAGATTTAGACAGATATGACCATGGAGGGACATACATAACTTTTTCAAGAGCAGAAATATGTTAAAGCGGCACCGCCGAATGGCATTCAATCAAAAATCGGAAAAAGCACGTTCCGGTGCCACATTAGTGGAACTGGCATTCGTGACCCCGGTTTTTCTTGTATTCGTGTACGCCATTTTTGAATTTGGCTATGCCTACATGATTTCCAATATTATCCAGGAAGCGACACAGGAAGGCGCGAAACTGGGGCGTTGTGAAGCAGTGACGACCGCGCAAGTCGAAACCAAAGTGAAAAATCTGCTGAATACCGTCTTCGATGCCAGCCTGGCTGACGTAATGGTCAAAGATGCCAGTCAGTTTGATACCCCCGGCGTCGATGTATCGCAAATTAATTACAAGACGCTGCCTGATCTCGAATTATCCAACGCGAATAAAGCCCAGTTATTCCTGGTTCGCGTTGAAGTACCCTATAAAGATGTACGATTACTGAGCTCGTTTTTTGTTGATCCGGTCAAAGCCGCAGAGGCTGCCGAAAAAGAAAAGAGCATGGTCTTATCCGGACATTCCGTCAGACGGCACGAGTAATCAGAGAGAAATTAATATTACTTATTTCGGCAAGCAACCGCCTGCAGGAGCAAACTTATGCAAGTCATGCAAAAACAGAGAAGTCAGTCAGTCATTTCCAGGCAAAACCGTCGCGGAGTCGCAGCGGTTGAATTTGCATTAATTGCGCCGGTATTTCTGGCGTTACTACTGGGTATGGTAGCGGTGCGAAAGGCCGTTCACACCACGACCGTTATGGACGCTGCCCTGGCCCAGGCAGGCCGCCTGGCGTCGATGGATGCCGGCTTAAAACTTCCTGCTGGCAAGACTCTGAATGATAAAATCATTCTGGATGTCCGCAATTTCCTGCGTGCCTCCGGAATCGAAAATGATGAAACCAATCTGGTGGTCACAATTACCCATGCGGATGATGAAAATGGAGTTCCTCTAGACCCCATGCCAAATCCCCCCAGCTCTGGAAATAATTTTGATTTAAGCAATTCCAGCAACCGAAACCGGTTATTTCGAATAGGGATCGAGATTCCTGAGGGGGCCTCCAATTCCAAGTTATCAGATATCATGGACCTGGAAGGTTCGATGGCCGAACCAATGAGTGGTAATCCTGTATGGGATCTGATTTTGAATAATGGTACGACCAAGATTGTCAACTAGAAATGCACAATTTACTTAAGTGTCTATGACTCTATTTCAGAGTACAAGAGGGGGAAACATGAGACAACTGCAACAATTGAAAGGTGAGGAAACCAGTTCCCCGCACGACCAGAGTCGTCGCGGTGCGTTCATGGTAATGGCAGCGCCATTCCTCGTCGCAACCATGGGGTTCATGGCGTTCGGTATCGACATCGCTGTGATAACAATGACCAAGACAAGAATGAGAAATGCGGTCGAAGCGGCAGCATTGGCAGCGGCTCAGCAGATTACCGATGCCGTCCAGACGACGGCTGATGGTATCGGTGGCAGCGACAATGTCAGTGGCGATGTGCAGGATGCGAATTCGATTGCCGTCGAAACTGCCAGAGCTGTTGCTGAAAAGGTGGCGCGGCTGAACGGGGTCTATATTGATCCTCAGACCGATGTCGAATTCGGTAAACGATACCAGGACAGCGCGGGAACCTTTCATATGGTCTGGGGTGAAAGCGCCAAACCTTATAACGTGGTGAAAGTCACTGCCCGTAAAGATAATGCCACTGAGGGACAGCCCGACTCGCGTCTACCGCTGTTCTTTGCTGGATTCATGAGTGAAAAAACAGCCGCTGTGACGACTTCCGCAATCGCATTTATTGAAGCCCGCGATATCGTACTCGTACTCGACTATTCAGGTTCGATGAGTTACGACAGTGAATTTGATGCGATGTCCTCTTATCGTCTGGGGAAATCGGCTGTCGAAGCCAACCTGGATGAAATCTGGGATACCCTGGTCGCTTCCGGGGCGACTTACTCCGACACAGGAAAACTGAAATTTCCGGCATCGGGTTATGGAAAAATCGATTCCGCAAATGGAAAATATATCAGTTCTACAAACGATGACTATATCTTCAAGTCATTGGATCTCGATGAAGTGGACTCCAGTGGTAATTTGAAATACCCCTTCCCTCAGGAAGGTAAGAATTACTATGGAAGTCTGAATGGCGAGCCTTCTGGCAATACGAATAAGAACCTCTGGAAAAAATATATCAAATGGGTTCGTTCAGACGGCACTGTCAAGAGTTATGGGTACCGCAAAAAATATGGGTACCGTACTTTGATGGGGTTCCTGATTGAGCAACGCAAGCTGAACAGCCAGTCTGAAGATCTGTGGCGGGCTCCCATTTATCCGTTCCATGCGATGAAAGAGGGGGTGACGCTGTTTACCCAGTTCCTCAGCGGTCTGGAGTTTGGCGATCACATTGGACTGGTTACTTATGATGATACATCACGTGTTCAGTCTGTTTTAAATGAAGAGGGTCTTTCTGAGTCTGTAGATCTGGGAGATGAACTCATCACGAATCGATATTCGGATGTTGATATGATCCAGAGACACAAGCAGGCTTCTCACTATGCTCCTTACACTGGTATGGGTTATGGGATTAAAGATGCAAGAGAATTACTGCAGTCCCATGGCCGTGCTGGTGCTCGTCCTACCATCCTGGTAATGACCGACGGTAATGCGAACCGCTCGCCATCGGGCTGGTCACTGCCGGGAAGTTGGAACTGGGATGAAGTGACCGATTTCGATGATGATGGTCAGTCTGACTATTCCACAAATGATCGGGATAAACAGTATGCATTCTGGCAGGCTGTGGAAGCAGCTAACCTGGGGTATACGGTTCACACCATGACTGTAGGACAAGGAGCGGATCGCAATTTAATGCAGGCCATGGCTAAAGCGTGCAATGGGATCTGTATTGATGCCCCTGGTGGCGCTACGATTGAAGACATGAAGTCACAGTTACTGACTGCCTTCGGTAAGATTGCCGCCAACGTTCCACCAGCAAAATTACTGGCGGACCCGGAAAGCGATTACTAGGAGAACGAATTCGTTAAGATTCGTGCCTGCTTGGGTTGATTTTCTACCTGAGTGAGGGGGTGGCTGGAAACAGCCACCCCTTTTTTTATGTGGGGAATCAGTTCATAAACAATCTTATGAAAAGTCACAGAAGGCGGAAGGCTGGTTGGAAATCTTCTAAAAAATTATGAAAAACATGAAATTCTCATCGACGAGGAATTAGGATGTATTCATAATGGTAGATATCAAAGCAGTCGAATATTAAGTTACTGACTGAGGAACAGTCAGAGTAAAACTTATCCTTCCACTACTCTCACCCTGGTTGATTTTCGCTCTGAAATAATGAGCCCTCTCAAAATCAATAAGGGGCAATGAGAAGAAATTGTCTTCTCATCACCAGAGTTATTTTAACTTAGGTTTGCCACAAGGGGGTTGAGGTTCATGTCCTGCGACAAGATCCGTACCGTTATTTTTTTCACGGCCGCATTCTGCGCCAGTACTGTTTCCAGCTTGATGACTGCGAATGTTTCTGCTGCTGATAAAGGAATCAGTTTTTATCAGCAGATCAGGCCTATCCTGCAGTCACAGTGTGCTGGTTGCCACCATCCGCGAAATCCTGAAGGGGAATATGTCGTTACCGAGTTCTCCCATTTTCTTAAAGGAGGAGAAAGCGAGACCAAAGCGATCGTACCGGGGAAGCCAGACGAAAGTTATCTGGTCAAACTGATCACGCCGGCCGGCAATGAAGCAGAAATGCCGAAAGCAAAAACGCCTTTGTCCCAGGATCAGATCAATCTGGTGCGTTTATGGATTCAGCAGGGGGCTAAAAATGATTCACCGGCAAAAGTGGAATATCGTTTTAACCAGGAGCACCCTCCCACCTATTCCTCACCCCCGGTCATTTCTGCACTGGATTATTCACCCGATGGCAAAATTCTGGCGGTTGCCGGGTTTCATGAAGTGATCTTACACGCTGCTGAAGGTGATCAGATTCTGGCCCGTTTGATTGGAAAGTCACAACGCATCGAATCAGTCCAGTTTTCACCGGATGGGAAATTACTGGCAGTGACAGGCGGAACTCCTGCGGAACGGGGAGAGATTCAGATCTGGGACGTGGCGACCAAAACGCTCAAGCAATCCATTCCCCTCACGTACGATACCTTGTACGGCGCTAGTTGGTCTCCCGATGGAAAACTTCTGGCTTTTGGCTGTAGTGACAATACCGTCCGTGTGATCGAGGTGGAAACAGGAAAAGAAGTCCTGTACCAGAATGCCCACTACGACTGGGTTCTGGATACTGTATTTTCCAACGATGGCAGCCATCTGATTTCTGTCAGTCGCGATCGTACAACAAAACTGACAGAACTGAAAACACAGCGTTTCATAGATAACATTACTTCGATTACCCCTAAAGCGCTTACGGGGGGATTAGCCACCATTGATCGTCATCCAACCCAGGATACTGTAGTGGTTGGTGGAGCGGATGGTGTGCCGAAACTGTATCACGTTTTTCGGCAGTCAAAACGGGTGATTGGAGATGATGCAAACCTGGTACGCCAGTTCCCTGCTCTGAAGGGACGGATCTTCGGTGTCGATATTCATCCGGGTGGAAAGCAGCTGGTCGCTGTCAGCAGTCTGAACCATACCGGTGAACTGAAAGTGTTTGATTTTGATATCGCGTCCAAATTCCCGGATGATCTGGTCAAAATTCTTTCTGAGCGCGTGGCATCACGCTCTGCAGAACAGAAAAAGCGGGTCGAGGAGAATCGCAATAAAGGGGTCAAGGTTGTCAGTGAGGTCAAAGTACCGGAATCTGGTTTGTATACAGTCTGTTACCATCCGAAAGGCGAAGTGATTGCCACCGCCGGGCAGGATGGCCAGGTACGCCTGTATGAAGCAAAAACCGGACATTTGAAGAAATCCTTTGTACCTGTTCCTTTGCAGCAGACCGGCCCCCTGGTTGCGGCTAAACCAGCAGAAAAACAGGACGCTACCGGGAAACAGAAGAGACAGCTTGTTGTCGTTGATATCAATCAGAAGAAACTTCCAGAAGAATCGTTCAGCAATGCTGATCCCCTGGTGAAACTGGAAGTCCAGCCTGCAGCAACCACAATCGCACAGAAATACGATACCGTTCAGTTTCTGGTGACCGGCTATACCAAATCCGGTGCTAAAACTGATTTGACTCGTTTAGCTCAGATGTCACTCAAGGGAAAAGAGATTATTAATGTCTCACCCCGTGGACTGGTTAGAGCGTTGAAACCAGGAACTGCAGAAGTTCAGTTCAGTCTGCATGGTCAGCAGGCAACCGCGAAAATTAAAGTGGCAAACTTTCCCGCCAGTTACAGCCCTGACTATTGGCGGGACGTGGCACCGGCGTTCACAAAAATGGGATGCAATTCCGGATTATGTCATGGTGCCAACAAAGGGAAGGATGGCTTTAAGCTCTCTCTAAGGGGAACCGATGATCTGTTTGACCTGCGTGCCTTTACAGACGATCTCAAATCACGACGCGTGAATTTAGCCGCCCCTGAGCAGAGTCTGATCCTGCTGAAAGCAATTGCGGAAGTTCCTCATAAGGGAGGCCAGGTGGCGCTCGCCGGAGATGCACATTACGAAATTGTATCCTCCTGGATTCAAGATGGCACGCCACTCAAACAGGATGCGTCTCGCGTCGCCAGTATCAAAGTTGTACCAGAAAATCCGGTTGTGCCTCGTGCAGGACTGCTCCAGCAGTTTCGGGTTCTGGCAACATACGATAATGGCGAAGTCCGCGATGTAACCTCCGATGCCTTTATTGACTGCAGCAACATTGAAATCGCAAAAATGCATCATGGCGGGATCGCTGAAGTGCTTCGCCGAGGTGAAGCTCCCCTGCTCGCCCGCTATCAGGGGAAGTACGCAGCGACAACGGTCACTGTCATGGGAGATCGCTCTGAGTTTGCCTGGAAACAGCTACCTGTTTTTAACTACATTGACGAGCTGGTAGATCAGAAACTTAAAAAGACGAAGACTCTGCCTTCTGATTTGTGTTCAGATACTGAGTTTATCCGTCGAATCTACATTGATCTGACAGGATTGCCACCCACGATTGAAGATGTGAAAGCGTTTCTTGCCGACAAACGTGAGTCCCGTACTAAACGCAACGAGCTGATTGATCGTTTACTGGGCAGTCCAGAATATGTGGAGCACTGGACGAATAAATGGGCGGACCTGTTACAGGTCAATCGCAAGTATCTGGGGACAGAGGGTTCTCAACTGTTCCACGACTGGATCCGCAAATCAGTAGATGATAATGTGCCTTACGACAAATTTGTCTATAACATTCTGTCCGCTTCGGGTTCCAATAAAGAAGTGCCGGCTGCTTCGTATTTCAAAATACATCGTACTCCTGAAGATACGATGGAAAACACGACACACCTGTTTCTGTCGATTCGCTTTAACTGCAATAAGTGCCACGATCATCCCTTTGAACGCTGGACCCAGGATCAATATTACGAAACGTCCGCTTTCTTTGCCCAGTATGATTTAAAGAATGCACCGGAAAGCAAAGGCCGTACGATTGGCGGAACCGCTGTCGAAGGTCGTAAGCCTTTGTTTGAAGTTGTATATGATAAAAAAGAGGGGGAAATGATTCACGAACGAACCGGGGCTAAAACACCTCCGGAATTCCCCTATCCTGCCGAGTTCCAGGCAGCTGGTAAAGAAAAAGAGGAGCTGACACGTCGTGAAAAACTGGCGCGCTGGATTACGTCACGGGACAATCAGTATTTTGCCAAAGCTTATGCCAACCGCATCTGGGGGTATCTGACGGGAACTGGTCTGATCGAACCGATTGATGATATCCGGGCGGGCAATCCGCCTTCGAATCCGGAACTGCTGGATCGATTAACGGCTGATTTTCTTAAGCATGACTTTGATATTCGACACATGATGCGGGTCATCTGTCAGTCGCGGACTTATCAGTTATCTATCGAATCCAACCAGTGGAATGAAGATGACAGTATCAATTTCTCCCACGCAAAAGCTCGGCGTCTGCCTGCAGAAGTTTTGTATGATGCCTTGTGCCGAGTGACAGGTTCGCAGTCAAATATCCCCGGTGTTCCTGCCGGGACCCGTGCTGCCGAACTGCCCGATGTCGGTTTCGAGTTGAAAAGTGACTTTCTGGCAAAGTTCGGACGTGCACAACGCGAGAGCCCCTGCGAGTGTGAGCGGTCTTCCAGTGTGGAACTCGGTCCGGTAATGGCTTTGATCAGTGGTCCCACCGTTGGCAATGCCATCAGTGATCCCAAAAACGCCATCAATCAACTGGTGCAGACCGAAAAAGACGACCAGGTCCTGGTTAACTCTATCTTTTTACGGGTGTTGAATCGCCCTGCATCTCCCGAGGAAACGCAGGCTGGAGTTAACCTGATTCAGCAACAGATTGAGAGTGAACATGTCGCTCTCAAAAAACAACTGGCTGCCTATGAAAAAGATCTGAAGCCGGAAGTCATTCAGCAGGAAAACCAGCGTGTGCAGAACATCCAGGCGGCCCAACAGAAAGTGTCCACATTTGAGAAAGCGATTGCTCCCCGGGAGGCGTTCCTCAACAAAGAGCAACATGAACGCATTGCGAAGCTGCAGAAAGCATTGACCGCCTATCAGAGTTCGATTCAGGGTAAGGTTGCGGCCTGGGAAAAACAGGAAGCGAAAGGGACTAACTGGAATCCCGTTAAGCCGACAACAGCTAAAGCGACGAATGAAGCAACTCTGGAGCTACAGAAAGATCTGTCTCTGCTGGCGAAGGGGAAAAATGGGAAAGGTAATTATGAAATCGTTACAGAAACCAGTCTGAAAAATCTTTCGGCAGTCCGGCTGGAAGTGCTGACGGATGATTCGTTTCCCAGGAAAGGTCCCGGTCGTTCGGCTGATGGGAATTTTGTATTGACGGAATTCGAAGTCTATGCAGCTCCGAAATTAAAACCGGATCAGAAAACAAAACTCACATTGTTTAATGCTCAGGCTGATTTCAGTCAGAATGGCTATGCGATTGCCACGGCCATTGATGGAAAACTTGCTCCGCAGGGAAATGGCTGGGCGGTTTCACCACAGATTGGAAAACGACATGTGGCCAGCTTCGATATTCAGTCGAAGGTCCCCGCAGATGCAGAGGGGACCATTTTGACGTTTGTCATGAAACAGGAATTCAATAGCAATACGCATTCGATTGGCCGTTTCCGTCTGTCTGTGGCGGACAGCATTGGACCGACAACCCTCGATCAGCATCCCAAGGATATTCAGAATATCCTGGCGAAGGCGGTAGATAAACGAAATGCTGCCGAGAAAAAGAAACTGCAGGAATATTACAGCAAAGCCGACAGCCAGTTGCAGTCGATGTTAAAAGCAGTTGCCGATAGTAAACAGCCGCGCGCGACTGACCCGGTTCTGGTACAATATCGTAAGGATCTGCAGGCAATGCTGGAAGTGCGACCGGTCGATCGAAAACTGACACGCCTGCGCAGCGATGTGAAATTAAGTGCCGAACAGCTCAAACATCATCGGCTGATTGCCGCTCAGGACCTGACATGGGCTTTGATTAACAGTCCTGCGTTTTTGTTTAATCATTAAGTACGATTCGAAAGATCATATTTATATATAGAATACAAAACTGAAACTGCTCTCAAACCGAAGTGAGGAGATACTGAAATGCTGATCATTCCCGGTCAACCAGGCAAGGAAGTATGTGAGTCTCGAAATCAAATTTCACGGCGCGATCTGTTACGGGTTGGTAGTTCCGGCATGATGGGGATGGGACTGGGTTCCATGCTGCAACTGCAGGAAGCGGCTGCCAACAACAATGAGGGAGGCGGTCCGGGTTGGGCCAAAGCCAAAAGTGTGATTCTGATCTTTCTGCAAGGGGGCCCCAGCCACATTGATTTGTGGGACCCTAAAGAAAATGTGCCTGACAACGTACGCAGCGTGTTCAACCCCATCTCCACAAAACTGCCTGGGGTGCAGTTTACCGAGTTGCTTCCGAATCTGGCTCAGAATAATGACAAGTTTACGATGATCCGCTCGATGAGCTACACACCGAAAGGGCTCTTCAATCACACGGCAGCCATCTACCAGATGCTGACTGGTTACACCACCGATAAAGTCAGTCCGTCAGGCCAGCTGGAACCACCCACACCCAAGGACTTCCCGAACTTCGGTTCCAATATTATCCGACTGCAGCCTCCCCAGGTTTCCATGTTGCCATTCGTGATGCTGCCTCGTCCTCTGCAGGAAAGTAATGTGATCGGCAAAGCGGGTACCGCAGGTTTTCTGGGTCGCGCTTACGATCCTTACTATCTGTATCCACCCGGAGACGATATGGATATGAATAAGATGGATAAGATCAGTGTGGATGACCTGAAACTGCGTCCGGACGTCTATACATCCCGTCTGCAGCGTCGTGCAAGCCTGCGTGATACGATCAACAAGGGCATGCCTCAGCTCAACAAAGCGGTCGAAGACTACAAACTCGATAAGTATTATACACGTGCCCTGGATCTGGTCATTTCCGGGCGTGCCCGTGATGCATTTTCACTGGATCAGGAATCCGATGCTGTCCGTGATCAATATGGTCGCAATACGTTCGGGCAGAGTCTGTTGCTCGCAAGACGTCTGGTGGAAGCGGGAACCCGCGTGGTGGAAGTGGTCTGGCCAAAAGTTGCCAATTCCAACAACCATTCCTGGGACGTCCATAGCGGTCTGACCAATCGTCTGAAAAACCAGTCGGCTCCGATGTTTGACCAGGGACTGGCCAGTCTGATTTCTGATTTATACGATCGTGGAACTCTGGATGAGACTCTGGTCGTGGCTGTAGGTGAATTTGGTCGTAGCCCGCAACGCGGTGTCAGTACTTCAGGAAATTCCAACAGTGATGATGGCCGTGATCACTGGCCTTACTGTTACACTTCCCTGCTCGCTGGAGCAGGGATTAAACGAGGCTACGTGCATGGCGAATCGGACAAAACCGGTTCCAGCCCGCGGAAAGATCCCGTTCATCCCCGCGAACTGCTGGCCACAATTTACCATTCGTTCGGTATTAATCCGGAAACGATTGTGTATAACCATCTGAATCAGCCACGCGAACTGGTAAAAGCCCAGGCAGTCACAAAACTGATGGGATAACCAGACCCGCAACACCATTTCTCTCAGGCCCACCTGCCCTCTGCGACAGGTGGGCCTGTTTTGTTTGTAGAGAGGCATCGAAAAGAGTACGATAGGCGGCGACTTTTCTGTCCGTAAGTATGCCTGTTATGTATAACCAGAACTGAAATACAATATTCATGCCTGAACCGCTTAAAGACCGCTATGATGCAGTCTATCTCAATCGTCTGATTGAGGAACTGGCCCGCCACTCGTCCCGCTTTCCCCGAAAGCGTATGCTGCAGTTTGTGTTTGACGATGAATGGGAGCAGCGCGAACTCAAGCAGCGGATGCGCCACATTACGCATGCATTACACGAGTTTCTACCACAAGATTACGGAGCGGCACTTACAGTATTAGAACGGGCAGCTCCCGCTTTCGGCGGTTTTGAAGCGATGTTCTTCCCCGATTTTGTCGAAGTCTATGGTTTGGGAAACTGGGATCGTTCCCTCAAGGCACTGGAGCATTTTACAAAATATTCCAGTAGTGAATTTGCCGTCCGGCCGTTTATTGTGCAGGATCAGCAACGTATGGTCCGCCAGTTGAAACTCTGGGCAGCATCACCGAATCATCATGTCCGCAGACTGGCTTCTGAAGGGAGTCGCCCCCGTTTGCCCTGGGCGATGGCTTTACCTGCCTTTAAACAGAATCCCACACCCGTGCTGCCGATCTTAAAACAGTTGAAAGCAGATTCCAGTGAATATGTCAGGCGGAGTGTCGCCAATCATCTGAATGACATTTCCAAAGATCATCCCGATGTCGTGCTCTCGCTGGCTGAGCAGTGGCTCGCGGGAAAACCGGAAATACGCTGGATTGTGAAACACGGCTGTCGGACATTATTAAAACTGGGTGATCCGCAGACGCTGGCTCTGTTCGGGTATCGCAAGCCGGAGGGCCTGAAAATCAGGAACTTTCAACTCCGACCCTCAGTCATCAGGATGGGAGAACAGGTGGTGTTTGAGTTTGAACTGGTCTCGCGTAAAACGGAACTGGGGCAAATCCGTATGGAATATGCGATTGAGTTTGTGAGGCAGAATGGAAAGACAACCCGTAAAGTATTCAAGATATCGGAAGGCGTGTATTCAGAGCACTTCAGGCTGTATCGATCCCGGCATTCATTCAAACCCATTTCCACTCGTAATTATTACCCCGGCACCCATCGTCTGGCGATTATCGTCAATGGTCAACAGTTGGATCAGAGGGATTTTGAATTGCAGGATGACTGAGCAGGCAGATGATTCTGAAATCGAAAAGTTGTTAAAAAAACGAAAAGCATCAAAATAGTCCTTGAAAAACTGAATAGTCTTTAGTGTACAATGATGACATGGTTTGTTGCTCGCTGAGACGAGGGAGAGAGAAACCAGAAATACAACGAATAATTTAAAAACCGGGAACTCCTGTCACCCCACAACCATCCTGGTTATGTTCTTACAGATCGCGCCAATACAATTAATATCAACAAGCAAGCAGGCCATTCGTCGGCTAAGGATGGG
Organism: Gimesia sp.; assembly: GCF_048262075.1. Classification (GTDB taxonomy): domain Bacteria; phylum Planctomycetota; class Planctomycetia; order Planctomycetales; family Planctomycetaceae; genus Gimesia. The sequence continues at coordinate 40,048 of NZ_JBLXFK010000002.1, read as the reverse complement.
TAATGTTATCTATGGGTGCGCACTTGAAACACTTCAATCTGAAATCAGCCTGGACTCAATGCATTGTCTGGTCGGGAGTGTGTTTTCTCTTCTGCCAGCAAGATCAGGCTGAAGCACAACAGGTCATTATGTTGAATGGTGCAGTGGTCGTTCAGGATGCGATGGCGGCTAACAGTACTTCTCCCCACAAAATGCCGGGGTTCAGTATCTCGGTTGATGAGAAAAAGTTAAATCTGCTGGAAGACTACGAACGTTATATCCGCCATCGGATGTGGGAAAAAGCGCTGGCATCGTTAAAGGAACTCTCCGAAACCAAATCCACCTCGCGATTACTGCCTACGAAAGACGGTTTTCTTGTGGATGCAGAAGATCGGGTATTCCAGGCGTTAACTGCTTTGCCTCCCGAAGGACGTGAAGCGTTTCGGCTGTTCTTTGACGGCAAAGCTCAAAAACAGTTTGAAGAACTCACTGTGTCGGGAAGACTGGCAACTCCCCAGGCGGTTGCCGAAGCCAGAAAAATATTCTCCCAGTATTTTTTAACTTCCATCGGCGATGATGTCGCTGACCTGCTGGGAAATGATGCTTTTGAGCAAGGCGAATTTCAGCAGGCGGCTCGCTACTGGCGTGCTGTGCTGGATCATCATCCTGATTCCAATCTTTCCGAAATTGACCTGAATGTCAAATACGCGCTCGCTCTGATACGTAACAGGCAAACCGATCAGGCGGCAGCGACGATTCAACTGATATCGCAGCAGTATTCAGATCAGAAAGTGACATTAGGAGGCAATTCTGTTGATCCTGTTTTGTATCTCAAAAATCTGCTGCCTGCTGAATCCGAAAAAAGTATCAACAACTCTGATGCGACAACCGTGTTTTCGAATCGAATTTCTGAGCCACTTAAGATGTCAGCCAAACAGATTCAACCCCGCTGGCAGGTCACCTATCTGGATCAGACGGCGGAACAGGCGATTGTTAATTCCCAATCAGACTACTATGGGCGAGCGAAATCGTATCAGACATTTGTGCCTCCGATGACCGTGGATGATCAACGGGCGTATTTTAATTTTTACGGGATCTGTTTCGCAGTCGATCTGCAGACCGGGAAACTCGTGTGGCGGAACGCGAAATTCAAGGACCTCGGCACAAATTTCAATAATTACAGCTTTCATCAGTCATCGAATCTGAAGCAGTACCATATTTCGGTGGAGGGTGATTATGTTCTGGCAACGTTAATTCCACAGAAGGAGATGAACCGCTATCGTGCCGCCTATCGACTGATTGCCTATCAGCGTGATTCAGGGAAGCAGCTTTGGATATACAGTCAGGCAACTGAGAGCTTTATTTCGAAACCGCTCGTCGACGGCGAACATATTTATGTTGTCTCACATAAGCAGAATAATAAATTGCTGACCTTGAATTGCCTGCAGTTAAAAACCGGGAAGAAAGAATGGTCGATTCCCCTGGGCAGTGTGGTCGCCGGAAACTCATCGAACGGAATGACCATCATGCCGATCCCGATTCTACAAAAGACGGGAGACAGCCTGTTAATATTAACGAATAACGGCGCCCTGTTTGAAATCAGCATACCAGCCAAAACGATCACCTGGGCATTTCGATATCCTTACAAAGTAGATCAGTCCAATACCAATTATTACTACGCAGCGCTTGATGAAGCGGTGCAGTTACATTCCGAAGGCCAGATGCTGCGGGATCAGAATCAGGTTTATTTCAAGGAAGCGGGTATGGATGAAGTCTATGCTCTGGATCTGGCTGCTAAAAAATTACTCTGGAAACGACCGATCAAAAAATCAGCTCAGCTGGTGGGCATTGATCAGCAGAATGTCTATCTCCTGTCTCGGGAACTGGAAGCAATCGACCGCAAATCGCATGAATTGAACTGGGCAGTCAAGTTACCGGTTGCTGCAGGAGGCATGAGTGCCCTGGTTGACCCGGATCAGCTCTGGGTTTTTACCAGTCGGGGAATTTTCGAAATTTCGAAGACAAATGGGGACATTCTCGAGATCTATCGAGGGCATGATCTGACTTCTCTGGGTGGTTCGATTGATTTCAGGCAGGGACTGGTACTGTGTGTCTCGAATCAGGCAGTGACTGCCTACCCGGTGACTGACCCCGGTTCACCAGTCGACTCAACGGATCAGAAATCAAAACCAAAAAAACAATAAGAAACTTTTAACGCTAAAAATACGGAATCTAATATGAGTGGTCTGTCCCGATTAATACAACGAAGTTCCCTGTTTTCACTGACGCTACTTTTCTGCTGGGGAGTCATGAACAGCCCGGCTTTCGCGGGCGAAAGCGAAGGGATCACGGTGATTGGACTGGGCAGTGTTGATGCGAAGCCCGACGTTGTAGAGTTAACAGGCGTCATCATCGGACAGGGACAACTGGCGGGTGATGCGGTCACCAAATTTCATGGGAATCGCAGACGAGCGGAAGCGGCCTTCAAAAATCTGAAGGTCCCCGGACTGGAAGTCATGGCAGAAGGCATGTCCCTTTACTCTTCTTTGAATGCGAGCCAGATTCAGGCGATGATGCGGGGTATGGCAGTCAATAATGCCGGCTCCCAGGAGTTGTCTGTCTCCGAAACACTCAAACTCCGTGTGACGGGGATTGATAAACTAAGCTCCCAGGAACTGCTGGAAACCATCGTGAGAATTGTAGATTCCGGCAAAGATGCGGGAGTGATTATCGGCAATGACACTACACCTGCAGTACCGGGTTCCTATAACGCATCCAAAGCCCGCAACACCATGGCGACATTCAAAGTGACGAAGGTGAAAGAACTGAAAGAAGCCGCCTTCGAAGCGGCGATTAAGAATGCACGTGAACAGGCCGAGAAACTCGCAAAACTGACAGGGGTCAAGCTGGGGAAGGTAACTTCAATTGATGGAGCGGGTCATGCCCAGGTAGGTACCGCTGCGATTTACAGGCAACTCGTTACCCGAAATGTGTCTGCATCCGGGTTTAATCATAGTGAAGAACAGGGGTCAGACTTGATGAAAGAAATCCCGATTGCCGTAACGGTTCGAGTGACATATTCCATCGAATAACAGACAGTGAATTTCAGGACGGGCGTCTCATGAAAAATAATCAACTGTTAACAGGCTGTATGCTGTGTCTGATGTTAATCATCAGGCCAGCCGTCATGCGGGGTGAAGAAATTCTGCCTAAGCATATGACACCTGCTGCGGTCAAGTCGATTGAACGCGGCTTAGCCTACCTGGCGAAACAGCAGACCGCTGGAGGCAGTTTTCAAACGACCCAGGATGGCAGCACGTATCCGGTTTCCATGACCTCACTGGCGGGCATTGCCTTTCTGGCCAATGGGAATACATCCAGTCGTGGTCCTTATGCCGATCAGGTTCGTAAAGCGACTGAATATGTTTTGAGCCAGGCGCAGGAAAGTGGATTGATTGCCGCGGGGGCAGAAAATGGTCGCCCGATGTATGGACATGGTTTCTCACTCCTGTTCCTATCCAGCGTGTATGGCATGGAAACGGACGCGAAAGTGCGTGACCGGATTGCCAAAGTAGTCAAAGACGGGATTCAGCTGACGGCTTCCGGTCAGAGTGTCAGGGGAGGCTGGATTTATACACCCGGTGGTGGTGATGAAGGAAGTGTTACAGTCACCCAGATGCAGGGACTGCGTGCGGCACATAATGCCGGGTTTACCGTGCCCAAAAGTACCATCCAGAATGCAGTTCGCTACCTGGAACTCTGTCAGACTCCCGAAGGGGGGATTCGTTACTCTTATAGTTCAGGCAACGATACCCGACTGCCTATCTCTGCTGCTGCGATTACCTGCCTGTATTCCGCCGGGGAATATGAGTCCCCGCTGGCAGAAGAATGCATGGAATACGTCTATGGCCAGTTTAAGAACCGGAAAAACGGTTTTCAGTCGGGACATTATTTTTATTTGAACCTTTACGCCGCCCAGGCGTTTTATCAGGCAGGCGATGAGTTCTGGAATTCCTACTTTCCCGGACAACGGGACAGTCTGATCAAGTCACAGACCTCCAATGGCAGCTGGAATGGAGACGGAGTCGGTCCTGTTTTCGGTACCAGTGTGGCTCTGATTGTCCTGCAGTTGCCTTACAAATACTTACCGATTTATCAACGATGATTTTCTAGATCGTATCACATTTAACCATAGCGTCGTTCAATCTAATATACTCGTCTCAAATGGCCTTGAAGACGCTACAGTAAAACTGGACACAGTCTAACGAATATAACCGGTCGTTTCCGACTGGTAGAACAGGGAGTGAATCTTGTCAGAGATTAAAACAGCACCAGACATGGTCGCATTGGAAAAACTGAGACTGGCCCAGGAACGAATCCGCGAACAGATTCGTACGGTCGTGATCGGTCAGGACGATGTGGTAGAACAATTACTGGTCAGTATTCTGGCTGGCGGACATTGTATTCTGGAAGGTGTTCCCGGCCTGGCAAAAACGCTGCTGGTCTCAACCCTTGCCAAAAGCCTGTCGCTGGATTTCGGACGGATTCAGTTTACTCCCGACCTGATGCCCGCCGATATTACCGGAACTGATGTGATCTATGAAGATCGTGAAAGCGGAACCCGGGAATTCAAATTCATTGAAGGCCCGATCTTCACGAATCTGCTGCTGGCGGACGAAATCAACCGTACCCCGCCCAAAACGCAGGCAGCCTTGCTCCAGGGGATGCAGGAAAAGAACATTTCCGCGGGAACCAAGCATTACCAGCTCCCCCGCCCGTTTTTTGTACTGGCGACGCAGAACCCGATTGAACAGGAAGGGACGTATCCCCTGCCTGAAGCGCAGTTGGACCGCTTCCTGATGAAAATCATAGTCAAGTATCCGACGCGTGACGAAGAACGGCAGATTTATAAAGCGGTGACAGGCGATGATCAGGTGGAACCGGAATCCACGTTGACCGGGGAAGAAGTACTGGAACTGCAGCACCTGGTGCGCCGTGTGCCGATCAGTGATTTTCTGGTCGATTACACAATGGACCTGATCCGGGCCACGCGTCGAGACGGTGATGATGCACCAGAGTTTATCAATCGCTGGGTCCTGTGGGGCGCCGGACCGCGAGGCGGCCAGTCGCTGATCCTGGCGGCGAAAGCGCGTGCGGCCCTTTATGGTCGCCCTGAAGTTACAGTGGAAGACCTGCAGGCTGTCGCTAAGGCAGTGTTAAGGCATCGTATTGTGTTGTCTTACAATGCCGAGTCCGAAGGACAGTCTCCAGATACCGTAATCGAAAAACTGATTGCAGAAACGCCGTTACAACAGAACGCAGCCGGAAAGGATGGACAGTATGAAAGAATACTTAAATCCTGAGGTTATCGGTCGGATCGCGGGAATTGGATTCAAGACAAAGCAACCCGTTGAAGGTTCGATTGCCGGCCTGCATCGCAGTCCTCTACATGGGCTGTCACCTGAGTTTGCCGACTACCGCAGTTACACCCCCGGCGATGATCTGAAAAATCTGGACTGGAAAGCCTACGCGCGTTCAGACCGTTTCTATATCAAACGGTTCGAAGAAGAATCAAACCTGCGTGCGGTGTTCATCGTCGATTCGTCTTCTTCGATGGCTTACGGCGGACCTGAATATTCCAAATACGATTGTGCTGCCACGATTGCTGTATCCGTGTCGGCAGTATTGTTGAAACAGCGGGATGCGGTCGGCCTGGCGATTCTGAATGATCATGTACAGGAAGATCTGCGAACCGGAAGTACGCCTTCCCATCTCTCGAAGTTCATGGATGTGCTGCAACAGGTCGAACTGGCGGGAGAAACCGACATCGGTCCTGCGGTCTCCCAGGTCGCCGACCAGATTCACCGCCGCGGCGTGGTATTTGTACTCTCAGATCTGTTGACACCTCTGGATCGGTTTTATGAATCGCTGGGGAAACTCCAGCACGCCGGGCATGAAGTGATTGTGGTGCACATCCTGCATCGAGATGAAGTAGAGATGCCGTTTAAGGATTCCGTGATTTTTAAAGACATCGAAGGTGAAGAAGAGATCTTTGCCGAACCCTGGGCGTTTCACAAAGCCTACCAGTCCGCCATGGAACAGTTCATTCAGGAAACCCGTCAGCGCTGTCAATATTGTGGCATTGATTATCTGCAGGTGTTGACGGATGAAAATCTGGGAATTGTGTTGAGCAGTTATTTGCACAATCGTCAGTTTGCGGGGGCTAAAACACATCGTGGCAGAATGTCGGCATCAGGTGGATCGTCGCGCGATGAATCACAGGCAGAATCCGGTTCGAACTCCCCTGCCCCTGATGTAGAGCAACGTTCCTGACAGAAAGAGAAATTCGAAAGACACTATGCAGTTTCTGGCACCCTTATTACTAGCGGGAACGGTTCTGGCAACCGCCCCCATTATTATCCACCTGTTAAACCGGCGACGGTTTATTCGCGTGGACTGGGCGCCCATGGAATATCTCAAACTGACACTCAAGACCAACAAGCGTCGCTTAAAACTGGAACAGTGGCTGCTGCTGGCGATCCGCACGTTAGCAGTGCTGGCCCTGTTTCTGGCGGTCGCTCGTCCCATCAGTTCCGGAACGAATCTGGCAGGTTTTCTGTCTGTTGAGGGGCGTGCCAGTCGTGTGATCGTCATTGATGACTCGTTGAGCATGGCCTATCAGAAAACGGATCAAAGCGCCTTTGAACGGGCCCAGAATGCCACGCGTCAGGTGCTGAACCAGTTGGGACCACAGGATTCCGTATCCGTCGTGCTGGCCTCGAATCCGGCCGCGCCGCTGGTGCGAATGTCACACCTGGATGAGAGTGAACGGAAAAAACTGGTCAGTCGCGTGAATGAACTGCCTCACACGCAAATGGGCAGCCATTGGATGTCGACCCTGGAAGACATTGACCGTCAACTGCAGGAAGCAACATTTCCGGTTAAGGAAGTTATTATTATCACGGATCTCTGGCAGGCAGGCTGGACGGATGAAGTGCGTGATCTGTTTGATCGCTGGTCTCAGGAACAGGTGACGGTCCGCTTTATCGATATTGGTGACGAGCCGGCCGGCAATCGCGTATTACGTTCTCTGGAACTGGATAGTCGGATCGCGCTGGTTGACCAGGAAGTGAAGCTGACTGCAGTGATTGAAAATGCCGGCGAGGAGCCTTTGAAATCGGGACAGGCTTTGTTGACCGTAGATGGAAATGTCACACCGGTGACGTTGCCTGAAATTCCGGCTGAGAAAACAGTGAGTGTGCCGGTCAGTGTGCGTTTTGACCAGGCAGGCCAGCATACTGTAACCTTAAGTATTCCCGCAGACAAATTACTGGATGACAACGTTCAGCGGAAGATTATTAATGTTCGCCAGATGGTAGACGTCGTACTCGTCGATGGGGAGCCGGGACTGAATCCGTTTGAAAGTGAGACTGATTTTCTGGCGCTGGCACTCTCGGCCGGGAATTCCAACTGGCAGGTGACCCAGGCGGAAAGCTCGACCTGGAAAACGCAGCTGTTGACGGCTCCCGATTTGATTGTGCTGGCAAATGTCGATCAATTATCCAAGGAGCGAATCAAAGAGCTGGAAGAGCTGGTCTCACTGGGAACCGGCCTGATGATCTTTGCCGGCGATCAGTGTGATTTGCAGCTTTACAATGAGGGATTGTACAAAGGGGGGAACGGACTACTGCCGGCACGACTGCAGCAGGTACGCGATCTCTCCTCCCAGGGACTGGTGATCGAACCGATTGCAGATTCTCCCATCGAATTACTGAAAGGATTAACTCCCGAACTGTTAAGCCGTATCCGACCGCGGCGTTTCGTCGATGTGACTCTGGATGAAGGAGCCGATTCACAGCAGACGCGTGTGCTGGCACGCTGGAACGATGCGCAGCAGTCGCCCGCGGTTCTGGAAAAGCGGTTTGGTGAAGGACGCGTTCTGTTATGGACCATCACTGCGGATAAGAAGTGGAGTGACTGGCCGGCAGAACCGAGTTTTGTACTGGCGATGCGTGTGGCGGCACAGCAGATCGCCGCTGAAATTCAACGGGGAGAGAATCTGACAGCAGGTGAGCCCATCCATTTTGAGCTGGAAACGGTCACCGCTCCACAGTCGGGCGAGTTGATCTGGCTGGATCAGGAACAGAACCCCCTGGAACTCGTATTTGCCAGCAACGCCGAGGGCAAAACCACACTCAGTTCTCCCCCGGTTCGCTTTGCTGGAGTCGTGGAGGCGGAGTGGCAGGATACACAGCTCGGAAAACAGACACAAAACTTTGCGATCAATCCCGACGTGGATGACTCATTACAAAAGAAACTGGATGAACCGGCGTTGCAGCAGTTTTTGGGGAAAATGCCTTTAAAACTGATCCGGTACCAGGGAAAAGAAATGGACCTTGCCACCGAAGGGACCGAGTTATGGCGTTATCTGGCAGTCCTGCTACTGGGCTGTCTGATCTCGGAAAGTATGCTGGCGACCTATATTGGTCGTCGGCGGTAAACAGAAAGAAGTGACTTTGAACGGTTTTCTGGAATTCCTGTTTGGCATCAAAGCTTCGGCCTGGACCGAAGGAGGCCACTGGTCTGCGCAGTGGGTGGGACTGCCGGGGGGAGACTGGCGACTGGTGCTGATTGTGGGCATTGTCGTTTTGATCGGCGGCGGCTGGTGGCTCTACAAACGTGATGCACAGCAGGTCCCTTTCATACGTCGCTGTCTGCTGTATACGATCCGGATCTCCATCGTGCTCCTGGTGATTGCCATGCTGCTGGAGCCGATTCTGGTGCTCAGTAAAGAAGAGAAAATACCCTCGCATCTGCTGGTTCTTATGGACAATTCCCTTTCGATGTCGTTAAAAGATGCCTGGAAGGATGAAGACAAAGCGAACAAGGTTTCCCGTCAGTTGGGTATGTCGGCTGATACGGCTGCTTTACGACAGATGAATCGGATGCAGCTGGCTCAGAAACTGGTGAATGAATCGTTTCTGAAAAAACTGTCCGCAGACGGAGCACGCACTGTCCATCTTCATAGTTTCTCTGACAAATTTAATCCCGAGGCGCTGTCGCTTGCGGAAGCATGGCAGCCTGGTGGAACAGGAACCGCGATTGCCAGTTCGCTGAGACAGGCATTACTGTCCTATTCGGGAATGCCTTTATCCGGCGTGTTACTTATCAGTGATGGTCAGTCGACGGCGGGAGAAGCCCCGGAAGAAGTTCTGCAGATGCTCTCAGATGAGGGCGTGCCCCTGGTGACAGTCGGAGTGGGAACAACTGATGGGCCGCGGAATGTCGCAATCACTCAACTGGAAGCCAGCCCGGTTGTCTTTGTGCAGGATCCGAATCAGATCACCGTGCATATTGAATCGCGGGGTATGCAAGCCGAATCGGCAACTCTTGTGATTGAACAGCGCAGAAATGGCGGACCCTGGCAGGAATTTATCCGTGAAGATATCGTACTCAATCTGGAAGGAGCTTTGCAGCCCAAGACCTATGAATTCAGCGAGACCAAGACCGGGAAGCTGGAGTTCCGGGCCAAAATTGTCGATGCGGGACCGGAAATCTCACAGGATGATAATCTGGCGTCAGCAGAAGTCCGAGTGATTCGCCAGCGGCTGAATGTGTTGTTCATCGCCGGTTCGACCTTCCCTGAAGTGCAGTTTCTACGGAACACGTTTCTGCGGGATCGACAGATTAATCTCTCCTCGTGGCTGATGGCGGCTGATAAAACATACGAACATCCGGGGGATCTGCCGATTCGCCGTTTGCCTGTGACGCAGGAGGAGATGAATGACTATGACTGCGTGATCCTGTATGACCCCGATCCGACACAGTGGCCGATCAACTTTCCGGAGCTGCTGACGTCTTTCGTCACCAAAGCGGGGGGTGGCCTTGTCTATATTGCCGGTGAAATGCAGACCGCACGGATGTTTGATCGCCAGTCAGATCCTTCGCTCGGTTGGCTGAATCTGCTACCCGTGATTCGGGAACCAGGCCTGTTTCGATCGCAGGTACAGATCCGCCTGAGTGCCCGTTCTCCCTGGAAACTGGATGTGACGGATCCGGGATACCAGGACCCGATCTTCACATTTTCCACGGATCGCCAGGCCAACGAGCAGATTTTAGATAATCTGCCCGGGATGTTCTGGCATTTCCCTGTCACCAAAGCCAAGCCAGGTGCGACAGTTCTGGCGGTGCACGCCGATCCCCGGATGCGTAACGAATATGGTCAGGAAGTCCTGATTGCATCACAACGTGTGGGACCCGGCTGGTCGATCTTTATCGGCTTTGACAGTACTTATCGCTGGCGTTATCTGGATGAGCAGTTCTTCGATGGCTTCTGGGCGCGTGTTGTGGATCGCGCGGGGCGCAGTAAACAGTTGGGGGGGAATTATCCATTTCGCCTGTCGACACCCCAGGCCACTTATCAGCCTGGAAGTCAGGCAAAAATCATAGCCCGCTTTCTGGATGAGTCGCAGATGGAGCCAGGATTACAACGTCTGTACGGTGATGTCGAACGCGGCGATGATCAACCGATTCCTTTGACATTGACAGCTGGCAATAAAGCGGGCGAGTTTTCCACGTCATTTCCGGTTTCGCAACCTGGGACCTATTTCGTCCGGGTCTGGCTGGGTGACGAAGCGGCTGGAGCGACAGTCAAAGCGGCGACGCTGCCTATTAAAGTCGAGTTTCCGAACAAGGAACTGGAAAACCCGACTTTAGATGAAGCATTCCTGCAGACCATGGCTGTTTCTACGGGAGGGCGGGTATTTGATCTCGCGGAGTCAGACGGAATCGTGAATGCATTTAAGATCAAGCAGGTATCCCGCCTGCTGGAAGAACGTCAGGAAATCTGGGATGCGCCCCTGTTTTATATACTGATTTTTGGTTTGCTGGTGACAGAATGGATTTTGAGAAAATGGTGTCGACTGATTTAACAATATGCTTACAGAACAGAAGGAGTCCGTAGTAGATGTCCCCCACGCCACGATCTGAAGAATTCGAGGCGCTGCAGCAGACGATTTCCGGGAAACTGGAACGCGTCGGGGTCTCCTTGCGCCGGCATACTGTGCTGGAGGCAACGGTGCGGATACTGGCTGCGCTGCTGGGACTGGCGAGTCTGTCACTGCTGTTCGACTGGTGGCTGGGACTGAGTCAGGTGGCCCGCATGCTGTATCTGCTGGTCTGTCTGGTTGTGATCGGTTATCTGATCTATCGGTTTATCTATCTGCCTCTGCGGGTTTCGCTATCGCCTATTGAAATCGCAAATCTGATTGACCGTTCGAAAAAGGTGATTCCTCAGCAGGCGCTGGCGCCACGTGTCGCGAGTGTACTGCAGTTGCCGAGTCATCTGACCCAGTCCGAACAGTCGCAGCCGATGATTGAACAGGCGGTGCAGTCGAATTATCAGTCACTCAGCCAATATCCCTTTCAGGAGGTAATTGATTCTCGACATACCCGGAATTGCCTGTTGATCTTGCTGGCGGTGGTCCTGATTCCCCTTGGTTTTGGAATTGCAGTTCCCGAAGCGAGCCGGTTATGGAGTCAGCGATGGTTCGCGGGCTCGAACGCGCCCTGGCCTCGGAATACAAGTTTGACGGTGGTGGGACTGCAGGACGGACAATGGATCATTCCGCGCGGGGAGTCGGCAGCGTTGCAGGTGGTCGTCGAAGACCAGGAAGAGCCGACGGAAAGTGTGTGGCTGTATCTGACGGGGGAAGATGGTCACAGTGAAACGATTACAATGAACCGTTTTCAGGAGGGGGATTTTCGTTATGAAGTGCCCTCGCTTCAGTTGCCGGTTCAAGCTTATGCCTGGGGCGGAGATGGAGAATCGGAGCCGTTTGAGATTGTACCCATTGATCGGCCCCGTATTACCGATTTGAAAATCCAGGCGACGCATCCCCGGTTCTCAGAACCATTTGTGTCACATTTCTCAGCCAGTGAGGGGAATGTGAGATTATTGCCTCAGTCGAAGGTGCTGCTGGAATTGACGACAAATGTCAAAGTCCGTGAGATTGACGTTGATTCTGAGGACGTTTCGTTACAATGGAAGAGTACAGATGGTAAGCACTTTCAGGCAGAATGGACGCATGAGAAGCCTGTGAATTTCCGATTGACGTTACACTCGGCAGAGTATGAGATTCATTCGCATCCACGACCAGTCTCGATTGGTGTGCAACCGGATCGTGGTCCCCGATTGAGTTTCCGGTATTCAGGAGTACGACAGCGGATTACGGCAGATGCCACAATCCCCTTCTCGATTATCGCACGTGACGATTATGGTATCAGGTGGGTTGGCATGGATTCGAATTTACCACTCGCTGAAACAGAGTCTAAAAAGAGTCAGAACGTAACGGAAGCGGCTCTGAATCAGGTGTTCGGAAACCCTGAAGACGAAAAGAAAAAGCAGGCGGTTACCAAAAAAGATTATCCCATCTACGGACCTGCAGACCCGGCGGTGGAAAATGTGATTGAAGATGAAAAACGTGTGTCGATCTCTGAATTGAAATTAAGTCCCGGTGCGGTGGTGACGTTTCAAAGTCATGCAGAGGATAACTGTTATACCGGCGTCCAGAAGACCAGTTCCCGTCAACTGGTCTTTCGCGTCGTCAAACCGGAAGAACTGTTTCGGGAAATTCTGTTAAGACAACAGCAACTCCGATCGCGATTACGCAAAGCCCGGGATCAGGCGGAACAATTAAGAGACCAGTTTAAACTGGCGCAAAGTCTGGATCAGGCAGCCGACTGGATGCGTCAGCATCAACTGATCAGACGGGAGGTAGGACAGGTCAGCCACGCGTTGAACGGTTCCGTCGAGGAAATGAAGCTGAACCAGTTGGGAGGGGAAGAGACTTACCAGTTAATTTCACAGACAGTGCTCAAGCCTCTGGAGAATCTGCATGATCGCGACATGGAATTACAGCGACAGTCGCTGGAAACCTTACGCGGAGAGACCCCTGACCCGCTGGAACAGATTAATGCGCGGCAGGATGAGGTTTTGAAATCACTGGATCAGATTTTGAATAGTATGGCGCAATGGGACAGTTTTATTGATGTCGTCAACCAGTTGAATGCAGTGATCAAACTGGAACAGCTGGTGAAAGAAAAAACTGAAGAACTCAAGAAAAAACAGGTCAACTCGATTTTCGATAATTGAAGTCAGAAACATATTTCAAGGCCCCCCTGTAATGGAGGTGAGGGAAATGCAGAACAGAAAGACAATAATGGCAGCGGGACTGGTGTGGCTGTTGATCAGTTCGCAGATGATGGGCTCGATTGATGCCGCGGAGAAAGTTGCTGCAGATGCAACCAAGACTGTTGATGACGGTAAGCAAATTGCGCCGCAGGCACGAATTCAGTTTGAACAGGATAAAGCGAAAGCGCATATGCAGGAGCTGGAAGAGCGGATGTTTCGGCTTTCCAAGCTGATTCGTGATTCACAGCCGGACGATGCGGCGCGACTGCTGCTGGGATTACGCAAAGCCCGGGAGCAGTTGATCCTGGATCGCATGGGCGAAGCCTCCAAAATGCTGGATGATCTCAAACTGGATAAGGCCAGCCAGGAACAGAAAGAAATTCTCGTTCTGCTGGAAGAACTCAAAAAACTGTTACTGACTGCCGACATCGGACTGGAACTGAAGCTGGAACAGTTACGTAAGCTGATTGATTCGCGTGAAACGCTGAATAAGCTTCTCAAGAAAGAGGAATTGCAGCTGTCGAACACTCTGGACCAGCAGAAAAAAAGTGGCAATAAAAAAGATTTGAAAGCGCTGGAAACCAGCGAACAGCGAAACAAGAAGTCCGCAGAGAATCTGGAGCAAATGCTGCGTGAATACGGACCGGCCTCGCAGAGTATCTGCAAGTCACTCTCCGGTGCAGGAAAATGTATGGGGGGCGCCTGCAAAAAGCTGGGAGCCTCTCAACCCAAACCCGCTTCTGAAGAACAGAAAAAAGCGATTAAACAGTTGAGCTCGGCACAGCAGGATACGAAAAAGCTGGAAGACAAATTGCGGAAAGAAGTCGAATCAATGGTACGTCAGCGGGTGATGGATCAGTTGCAGGATATGATCGCGCAGCAGAAACAGATTCGCGAAGTGACGACCAAACTGCAGGATCGTGTGGCACAGAAGCAGAAACAGGCCCTGGCTGCCGTCAGACGACTGGCGACTTCTGAAGAAAAAATTATCAGCGTCTGTTCCGAGTCGATCGAGCTTTGTGAACTGACACAGTTCAGCCTGGTACTACCCGTTGCGCTGGGCGCAGTACGGGAACAGATGGAGTTGGTCGATGAAGGTCTGTTGCTGGGGCAAGCCGACAAAGAAATGGTCGATGATCAGAAACAGATCGAGGCCGATCTGCAGGCGCTGCTGGATGCGATGATTGATGCTTCCCGTCCCTCCAATAAAAATGGAGGTGGCCAGTGTAAAGGCTGTAAAGGGAATCGCAACAAACTGCTGGCGGAAGTCAAAATGTTACGCTGGATGCAGCAGTCGGTGCATACGCGAACAGATCAGCTGGATCGCCAGATCGAGAAGAAGAAAATCACGGAAACGTCACGTCAGGAACGGATTGATCTGCTTTCGGTTCGCCAGAAGGAAATTGATTTAATCACCGGACGATTACACAGTATGACCTGTCCCCATTGTCTGGCAGGAGATTGATGATGAAACGCAACAAAACCACTCAAACACACTTAAGATTCCTGCTGTCATTGACGATTTGTGCCCCGCTGCTTTTTGCTGCCAGTTTGCAGAGTGCCTTCGCAGATGCGGTCGAAGCGGCAAAGCCAGAGGCAGAGCCGATTAAAGTACCGCTGATTATTCCACCGGAACCGAAAGACAATCTGTCGAAGCTGAAGGATGACGCCTGGCTGAAAGATCCTTTCAAAAATATCCAGACCGATGTGAAGTCAGTCATTACTGATTTTGATAAGGGACAGACAACCCAGCCTGCGAAAACCACGCAGCCGCGGATTATCAGTCGGCTGGATATGCTGGTAGAAATGCTGGAAAAGTCGTGTAAAAAAGGGGGCGGAGCGGCAGGCGCGAATCCTTCACGTCCGGCTAACTCTTCGACTTTAGGAAAAGGTCCCGGCGGACAGGGGGAACTGAAAGCTCCTGAGAAAAAGGGCCGAAACTGGGCAGATCTGACCCCGAAACAGCGTGAGAAGATTCTGCAGTCGCGCACGGAAGGTTTTCCACCGGGTTACGAAGACATCCTGGCAGATTATTTTCGCCGACTTGCCCGAAATCAGGCTGTCGATAAATCAAAAACGACTCCTGAAAAACAAGATTAGAGAGTTTGCTGCAGATGATATTACAGACGAAATTCCGAAAAATGTGTGGCTCAGTGCTGGCGGGCATGGTCTGTCTGGTGGGAATTATCTTTTCCACACTGGCGTTTGCCGACGAAGTGCTGCTGTATGACGGGAAGAAGGTCACGGGCATAATCCGCTCGGTCGATTCCAAAATATTGAAGATCGAAGCAGGCACGGACCTTAAGGAAATCAGCCTGTTCGATGTGACATCATACAAATTTCTGGAACCGCCGCTGCCGCAGAATGTGAGTCAACTACTGATTGATGGAGAGAAGCCGAGTTACGCTGCCGGTCCCCGTACTGCCAAAGTCAAGCTTCGCAAAGGTCTGCATCGCTTTACCCTGCCTTATTATCATTCGGTCGGCCTGGCAAAGCTGGAAATCCAGGTGTCAGGTCCGGGAATGAAAAAGGCAGAAGTTCCCAAAGAACAGCTGTTTCGCGTCAATACAGAAGTGCGTGAGATTGCCTCTAAGGAATTCAAAGTCGATAAAGAGGGATATAGGCTGCCCATAAAGATTGAGAAACCGGAGAAATATATTGCCTATCGACTGATGGAATGGAGCCATCCGGTGAAAGTCAATTCGGTGCACGATCTGAAAGCAGTTCCTGTTAAAAAATATGGAGCCAGTCCGCGACTGGCTTTGCTCACCCGTCGTAGTGCCATCAATTTTGGAATCGTTTATGAAGGGCTGATCCAGGTTCCCCAGGACGGCGAATACACGTTTGCTGTAGAAACCGATAAAAACAGCAAGGCGAAACTCTATATTGGTGCGTATCCCAGTGAACTCTACAAACAGGCCAAAAGAAAAAAGAGTTCGGGCTGGAAGGTGACCATTGCTCAATCAGGGTTACTTTCGGGCACATTAGAGGAATGGAACAAAACGGGGATTCACTTTCAGGTTCCCGTGGCTGAGAAAGAGATCGATGTTACCTTAAAGCCGGGCGCTGTACACGAGCTCTGGAAGATTCAGGAAGACAAGAAGCAGTCGAAGACGGCGGATCGCAACGGAGAATCAAAGACAGAAGACTCAGCGTATGTCACTACGCAGGATGGTAATATCCACCGCGTGTCTGGTGAAGTTGTGGGGATCAACGAGGAGAGTCTGTTGTTTCAATATCAGGGTCAGCAACGCGAAGTTAAACTGGACCGGGTCGTGGGGCTGGTATTGCAGAAGAATCGGGTCAAACCTGAGAGTAAGTTGGAACTAGAGAGCTTGATGACGTTGATTGGTAACACTCAGATTCCCGGTGTAGTCAAGTTAGATGGAGGCAACACCGCCAGTATTACGATGCCTTGGGGGGATCAGTTTTCCATCGACAAAGACTATCTGAAATCTGTAAAAACCGTGAATGCGCGTTCGGTTTCGCTGGTGGAAATTCAGCCTGACAGTGTGACTCAGGTTCCCTTTTTTAATCAGCAGTATCCGTATCAGGTCAATAAGTCCCTGACCGGTCAGCCATTAAAGATCGGAACGCAGTCCTTTTCTAATGGACTGTGTGTGCATGCCCGGACCGTACTGGTTTACCAGTTGGGGAAGAATTTTGAAAAATTCCAGGCGACCGTTGGTCTGCAGGCAGTGACTGGGAAGCTGGGAAATGTGGCGGTTAAGGTAATCGCCGATGGCAAAACCCTGTTTGAAAATCCGGAATATACGACCGCCACGAAACTGAAATCACTCGATCTGGATGTGACAGGCTGTGAGACTTTATCGCTGGTTGTCGACTTTGGAAAAGATCAGGATGTGGGGGACCGCTTTGTCTGGGGGGATCCAAAACTGATCCGGGCGGTACCCAAAGAACTGGCGGCGAACCAGAAGTAACTGAACACGAATCCCAATACAGCGATCTACCATGAAACAGTATTTAGAATCAAAAAAACAAACCAATAATCGCTTTCGCGTTTCAGGCCGACGGAAGCAGGTGTCGGCTTTCGCAGGGGTGTTGCTGTGTGTCGTTGGACTGTTGTGTGCGTGTGAAACAGCCTGGGCCGGCGAGCCACAGACTTCACCCTCGTCAAAACTGATCGTCCGAGATGTCAGTGTGTTTCTGGTCTCGGCCCATGGTAAGAAACTGAATGACGCGACGCTGTTCCGATCCACGACCCCCGGTTATATGCAGTCCCGCCGGTTGAGCGCCGATGCCAGTGAGAGCGATAAACCGGCGCCACTGGGATTGATCACCTTTGCAGGACCGGCAACCAAAGATATTGATGTGCTGCTGGAATTTCCCTCCGGTCGATTTTTAACGCATTGGCCGACCGCTCGAATTCAGTCGAAACGCATCTACTGGCGTTCACAGAATCTGCTTAAAGAGAGTCCACTCAGCATGCAGTTGTCTGAATCCCACTGGCTGAGACCGCTACAACAGGCGGATCGCCTGCATGTCAAAGGCATTGATAAATCTGATCGCTTTATTCTGTATGACGTGGAACTGAATCATAATCCGCGCATTACCTTGACCCCTGCCGAGAATGGCTTTCAGGTTCAGAATGCAGACACCTATCCTCTAAAGGATTTGACAGTCATACAGCCTGCTGAGCAGAAGGATCACTGGAAAGTGGCAGCCATCGAACAGGTACCCGGGATAAAAAAAGAAGAAAAGAAGCCTGGGACAAAATCAGATCAACCAAAGGCAGCAAAACCGGTAGACCCTTTATCAGAAGAATCGCTGAAACAGAAAGAAAAAGAAGCAAAAGCCAAAACGCTGGCAGTTCTGGGGAAACAGTTACAGGCTGTGGGTGCATTACCGAAGCTCGCAGAAGCAGCTATGAAACCAACAGATAAAAAAGAGGCTCAGGCAGCGAGTACGAATAAAAAAACACCTGCTGTTTTAGTCCCTTATATTGAATCTGCTGCGCTGACACAGGCAGAGACGCTGGAGGTCTGGAGGAAACAACTGACTGATCTGGGTCTGGGCACACCAGAAGTTGAGCATGTCCTGCGGATTCTGAGTGAACACGCACTGCGAAGCGATCAGGCAACTGTTGTGTACTGTCTCGATGAAAGTTATCTCGATAAAATCTTGCCGCTGGAAATCACGCCGTTTCCCGATGTGGTGCGACGCACGGGAATTGTCATCCTGCTGGATGCCGACCCGGCTTTGCTGAAACGCATCGACGCCTTGATTGCTCAACTGGGTAACCAGAGCTGGGCGAAACGTGAAGCGGCACAAAAGACCCTGGAAGGGTACGGCAAAGCCGCACAGGCACAACTGCAGAAAGCCACCAGTAATAAGGATCTGGAAATTGCCTATCGCGCTGAATTGATCTTGAGCAAGATTAAATAGCAGTATCCCCGGTCCTGAATTCAGCGGGACTGATTCGACGTATCAATATACGATGATCGGCGTCACGGTAAAACCGATGATGAAAAACGCGAGTGTCAGCCAGCCCAGGATGATCCGTGGAGCTCCCAGGGGGACTGTATCATCGGCTGTGGGGGGATGGGTAACGCCAAACAGAAACAGCAGGATAAAAATGGGCGCGTATCCAAAGTTACCGGTGTAAAACATATAGGCCACTACCAGCAGCATCAAACCGCGCGCAATCAGATTGGCAGTTTTTCCTAACAGTGTATAAAGAATGTGCCCCCCATCCAATTGACCAATGGGAATCAGATTCAAAGCGGTGATGAAGATGCCCACCCAACCGGCAAACAGCAGCGGGTTCAAGACAACTTCCTGATTTTCCGCCAGAGGTCCATGAACCAGGTTTACCATCCACTGCAGAATCAGCGGTTCCCCAAAACTGTAAGTGCCAGGCTGTTTGGAGGTGATGATGACCGTCGACTTGAGAACCCCCCAGTAAGCAACAGGCAAGGCGAAGACCAGCCCTGCGAGCGGACCGGAAATCGCGATATCAAACATTTGTTTGCGGTTGGCGATCCCACCTTTTTGCAGGATCACGGCGCCCATGGTGCCAAAGGGACTGATGGGCATCGGGATGAACAGCGGTCGGGTGGCAGGAATATGGTACCGCCGCGACTGCAGGTAATGCCCCATTTCATGTGAGAGCAGAATCAGCATTAAAGGTCCCGCATAAGATATCCCATCGGTCAGAAAAGTTGACCAGCCATATAGTTGGATTTGAGCGTACACCCGTGCAAATTCTCTGGGAACAGGCACAAACGAAGCGTGATGAGTTGCGCCAACGATGAACGTACTGAGACACGTCAGAACAAACAGGATCAATGGGAGTTTACTGCGTGGCGGACGGACCGTGTTTCTAAAAGCAGGCCGTGATGAGGAAAAATCTTTGACCTCTGTCTGGTAATCCTGCGGTTGAACGATGATGACAGGATCAGGGGGAGGTAAAGGGTGATTTTCGTCAGGCATAAGGCTGTGTCTAATTAAATGAAAGTCAGTTGTCCGGTTGCTGATATTTTATACGGAGAGGAGACGAGAAGTTCAAGATTTTGAAATTGAATTCCCGCGTCAGACTGACTCTTCCGTATTCAAAGATCAGAAAACGTTTATGACAATGGCTTAGTACGCAGAATTCTTGAGGCTCGGAACACATAATCGACACCGCTGTACAGGGTGATAAGTGCCGCTGACCAGACTGAAATGTCGCGAAGCAGAAAAAATGCGGAACTGTCAAAGGGGGCTTCCGGGCTGAGTGACAGCAGACAGAGAACCACCGCGACACATTGGACCCCCATCTTGATTTTGCCACTCCAGCTGGCGGAAAAATCACGTCCATGCTGTTCCAGGTAACCTCGGAGGCTGGTGATGAACATCTCGCGACCGATAATGATCAGCACAAACCAGGCATTGATTCCCGAAGAAGGGCCGCGTTCCAACAGAAAAATGAAGGCACCACAGATGATGATTTTATCAACAAACGGGTCCAGTATCCGTCCCAGTGTGGTGACCTGATTGTATTTACGGGCGAAATACCCGTCCAGGAAATCCGTTGCAGCAGCAAGAATGAATAAGGCGGCAGAGGTCTTCCACCAGCCTTCCAGATAAATGATGACAAACAAAATCAGCGAGAGTACCAGTCGGCTGACGGTAATCAGGTTCGGCAGATTCCAGATTTCCGGGCCTAAAAGCTCAGTCCCGGTTTGAGGGTTTTCAGACTGTTTTTCCGCTGGTGAATTCATACTGTATAATTGTTTTCTTTAGATAACGGGAGAATTCAGTATCAGCGCTCAGGACATCAGATCGAAAAACAGAAGTGTACATCAGGATCAATCAGAATCATCTCCTGAGGGCTCGGTCTGCATTTTATCGAGTTAGTCGTGAAGTTTACAGGTCAGCCTGTTTGCTTTTATGGGGAATCGGCAATCGATTCTTCAATGGGGAGTTCACAGGCAACGAGTTTTGTGTTACTGCGGGCATAAACTCGTGTTTCTGCGTAAGCGGGGTGAGCCCAGGTTTCGCCGATCAGGCTGGTGCGGGCCAGTTCCTGATAGCCGGCGGGAGTCATTTCCGCGAGGATCAAAGCACCTTCCGAATTCAGAATCAATGTGCGCGAGGAATCGTTGAGCCAGACCAGTGTTGCCTGCGGGTTGCGGCTGTTGCCGGGTGTCATCTGATTGTCATCATCCCAGATTTTCTTCCCGGTGGCGTACTCAAAGCAGGTCAGCCCGAACTGTTTGTCCAGCAGGTAGGCGTAGCCGTCCCGGTACAATGGCTGTGACATCAGGCCCCTCAAGGTACGGCGGTCTTCCCATTTGAGTTCCGCCTGCTCTGGCTTCTCTCCCAACTGGATGGCTTTGGAACCTTCCCAGTAACCGGCGACTAAAATCATTCCCTCCTGTTCGATGGGACTGGCAATTGCCACGCCGTAGGTGACTTTATAAGGAACCGACCAGAAATGTGCGCCGGTTTGAGGGGCGACACTATGAATATGATTCGGCGACCAGACAATCAGCTGGTCCTGCTGTTTGCGATGGATCAGGAGCGGAGTCGCATAGCCGGCTTCATCTTTCAGTGACCGCCAGCGTTCTTTTCCCGTATTATGATCAAGGGCTACGATTGCGGTTCCCTGTTCTGTTCCGCCTGGCATAAGAATCACCAGCTCACCAATCACATAGGGAGCGGCAGCATAACCCCATTGTGGGATTTTTCCACCGAAGTCTTTGACGAGATGTTTATTCCAGATGACGTTTCCCGTATTCGCATCGAGACAGAAGACATCCCCCATCGTGCCCAGTGTATAGACACGATTATTGATCACAGTGGGAGCACACCGAGGGCCATTGCCGTAATCCAGTTTGTCATAAACAGCCGGGTAAGAATGTGACCAGAGCTGTTTGCCGGTGATCGCATCAAAACAGAGTACGCGCTCGATGTTCTGACGGTCTGCCCGATGTCCGTGAATGCCTTGGGCTTTTTTCTGTTCTTCAGATGAGGTGACCGGACGATCCATGAGGTAAAGTTTGCGTTTCGAGACAGAGATACCTCCATAGCCTCCGCCGATATCATGCTCCCAGAGTTTCTTCAGGCCGCTTTCAGGCCAACTGGTTTTAATCGGCGGTCCCTGCCACGTACCATCACCGCGCGGTCCGCGCCATTGAGGCCATTCTTCATATCGTATTTTGTCAGCGTTGTTGCCAGTGCCGGGAGTTTCTGCCAATACGACGACAGGCATGATGATTAAACTGATGAAGAGAAATAATAAACTGCGCATCAGAGTCTCTTACTGGTGGGAACAGGTGGGTGGGAAAAATGCGATACTGCATTCTATTTTCGCGGATAGGAGAACAAAGCTCAAGGGGTTACCAGCCAAAAAGCATGTGCTGGCTCTCAGATGAGTACCGGATCCGGGAAGTGATCGGGAATGACAGCAGGGTCCAGGAATGTCTGAAACCAGAGTTCCAGTACCAGCAGCGACCAGAGCCGCGCGCTGTGATCCCATTGCAGATTCAGGTGCTCGCTGATTAACTGCTCGACGGCTTGCGGATCAAAAATCTGCCGATCAAGGGCCCGTTGATCTAACAGCACATCAAACAGCAGTGGTTTGAGTTCGTTACGGAACCAGTGATTGAGGGGCACACCAAATCCCATTTTTTTACGGGTTTGAATGGATTCAGGTAACAGATCAGAAAACGTATCAGTCAGAATCTGTTTGCCGCGGCCTTTGTGCATTTTATATTTCAAAGGCATCGCCGCCGCGAGTTCGGCGACGTGGTGATCCAGGAACGGGCTGCGGCATTCCAGGCTGTGTGCCATGCTGGCAATGTCAACTTTGGTCAGAATGTCACAGGGGAGATAGGTCTGCACATCGGTGGCTGTGGTACGGGTGACAAAGTCACGATCCGGGCAGAGTTGGTAGGCGTCGAGCAGAAACTGATCGGCGTCAAAATTGGTGAGTTGTTCCCGGAAGCCGGGGGCATACATTTCGTGACGTCGTTCGGTATCAAAAATCCCAACCCATTTCAGATAGCGGCGCTCGGGGGAGACTGACAGCCCGGCAAGAAAACGTTTGACGCGACGACGAAATGATTTCTGCTCTACCGATGCGGGCAATTTCTGCCAGATTGAAGCGGTCATCATTTTGCGAGCGAATGCAGGCAGACGATCAAACCATTGAGAAAGAGCGACCGCGCGGTAGCGATCATAGCCGGCAAACAGTTCATCGCCGCCATCCCCGGACAGGGAGACGGTTACTTCCTGGCGGGTGACCTGAGAGAGATACATGGTCGGTATCGCGCTACTGTCCGCGAATGGCTCATCATAATGCCAGGCCAGGCGCGGCAGCATTTCCAGGGCGGCAGGTTCGACGACATATTCGTGATGATCGGTTCCCAGCATTTTAGCTGCTTCGCGGGCGTAGCTGCGTTCGTCAAACTGTTTGACCGGGAAACCAATCGAGAAGGTGTGCACTGGTCGATCTGACATGCTCTGCATCAGGCCGGCAATGATCGTGGAATCGATGCCTCCCGAGAGAAACGCGCCCAGGGGAACATCGCTGCGCATGCGGATTCGGACGGATTCAGTCAGTGTCTCACGCAAAGCGGCTGACCACTGGTCAACAGTTTGAAACGGAAACTGTGAATTGCTTTCGGGATGTTGGTAGGGGGGTGTCCAATAGCGTTCGACCTGCAGTTGACCGTTTTCATAGATGGCCCGGTGCGCAGGGGGCAATTTGTGATACCCTTTCAGGATCGACCAGGGATGAGGCACATACTGATAGGCGAGAAACAGGTCAATCGCGTGGGGATCGACGGTTCTGTCGGCACCGGGGATCTGTAGCAGCGATTTCAGCTCACTGGCAAAACTCACTCGGCCTGCTTCCTCGCGATAAAAGAGTGGCTTCTGCCCCAGGCGATCGCGGGCGATAAACAGTCGCTGGCGGCGTTCATCCCAGATCGCGAATGCGAACATGCCTCGCAGGCGTTCGACGCAGGCGGTCCCCTGCTCTTCGTACAAGTGGACGATGACCTCGGTATCGGTTTCGGTTTTGAACTGGTGCCCCTGCTGAATCAGTTCTCTGCGCAGTTCCTGGTAGTTATAGATTTCTCCGTTGAAGGCAATCCAGACGGAACCATCTTCGTTACTGAGCGGCTGGTGACCGGTTCCCAGGTCGATAATCGAGAGACGTCGATGGCCTAGTGCTGCACCAATGTTGGAATGGGGCTGGAAATCAGCGAATGGCTTCCCGGCGGAAAATAGAATCGATTTTCCTGGCATATCCGTATGATAGCCACCCGAGTCATCCGGGCCTCGATGCGCCAGCACGCTGGTCATGCGCTGGAGCACGTCGGGCGAGATATTTTTGTCTCGCGAGGTCCACGAGGTACCGGTAATTCCACACATGGTAAACGGGTTCTACTCTTCGACTGAAAGAAATGTCTGGTTGAGTGAGGCAATAATTTAAGCGAGCACTTCGCGGTAGAGGGCCGCGTAGCCTGCTGTCATTTTAGCAATACTGAAGTCCTGCTGCATCTTTTTTCGGGCGGCTGTGCCGAGATCTGAGGCGAGTTGCGGGTCTGCGAGGATGCGTTCAGCATATTGTGCATATCCCGTACAATCCCCGACCGACGTTAAAAAACCGGTTTCACCATGCACGACCAGTTCCCGATTAGGGGGAATATCACTGGCAATCACAGGAATTCCATAGGACATGGCTTCCATCACGCTGTTGGACTGCCCTTCAAAATCACTGGCCAGCAGGAACAGGTCGAATAGAGGAAACAACTCTTTCACGTCCGGGCGGTGTCCCAGAAACCGCACATTGGGGGTGACGGTATATTTATGTGCCAGCTGTTCCAGCTTGGCCCGTTCGGGGCCTTCGCCGATCAGCAGCAGGATGATTTTTTCGTTCATCTGTCGCAGGAGTTGCAATGTCCAGAGCAGGTCTTCAATTCGTTTCTGCCGTGCCAGGCGCCCGACGAACGCCATCAGTTGTGCATCGGCGGGGATATCGTATTGTTGAAAGAGCTCCTTGCGTGTGGTTTCCGTGTTGGCGATCGCGGGGATGGGAATCCCGTTTGGGACCACACGCAAAATCGATTGCGGGACACCCTGCTCCTGATAAAAGTCGACGACACTTTGAGAATTGCCGACCAGCAGTGATGTCTGCGGCAGCAGTCTACGGTCCACATTATGCTGCCATTTGCTCTTCCAGGAATCAACACACCGTTCGGAGACAATGACTTTCGGTGTTTTCCGGGTTTTAGACAGTCGCTTGACGGCCATTCTGCCATACGAGTTAGCAGCGAACAACCAGGTATGCAGGATATCGGGTTGTTGCTGTTGAATCGTTTTCTTGAGTGCGCGGTATGCGAGTGGATCAAACTTGAAGCGTTTTTTCAGGATCGTCACCGGGATATTGTGTTCGCGGAGTAGTGTTTCATAAGGGCCGCCGCGCGTGAGGGCGATGACCTGAACTTCGAATTCCTCTTTAGGCAGAGAGGTGGCGAGAAGAGATAACTGTTTTTCTGCACCGGACTGATCCAGAGTCGGAATGAGGAGGCTGACTTTTATCACGGTGGACTGATTCGCAATCATTGCTGGAATTGTTGACAAGTTCACTCTTTGATCCGCGCCTATGGTATTTTATACTGGCTATCTGGATCAATGTCTGATCTTAGCGAATTGTCATTTCGAATCATAGATTGAGAGCCCATGATCGTACAGTTTGGATCTGCCCTGATTGAGCTGGTTCGGGGGGATATTACTTCACAAGAGGTGGATGCGATTGTGAATGCGGCCAATTCCTACCTGGCAGGTGGAGGCGGTGTTGATGGCGCGATACACGATGCCGCGGGGCCTGAAATTATGCAAGAACTGGAGCGTCGTTATCCGGATGGCTGTCCCACCGGGAGTGCCGTCGCGACATCAGCCGGGCAACTGTCTGCCAGGTATCTCTTTCATGCGGTTGGTCCTGTCTGGCAGGGTGGTGGAAAAAAGGAGAGTCAGTTGTTGCAGTCCGCCTACGAGACCTGTCTCAATCTGGCGGAAGAATATGATTGCCGGTCTGTGGCCTTCCCTGCGATCAGCACAGGCGTTTATCGCTATCCGGTTGATCTGGCCGGCGAGATCGCATTACGGACGGTGGCGACCAGGCTGGAGTCGACGCAGCAGATCAAACTGGTCCGGTTTGTGTTATTTGACCAGGGGACCTTCGGCTGTTATTCACGAATTCTGGAAACCATGCTGGTATGAATGGATGATCGAAGCAGCCATAGAAGAATTCATAAGCTCTGATGGTTATCATCTACAGGGCCGTGTGTGGCATCCGGATCATCAGCGCGTCCGGGTGACTGTGGTGATGCTGCATGGGATTCAGAGCCATTCCGGCTGGTATGAAGCCTCGTGCCGGCAACTGAGTGAGCAAGGCGCGCAGGTTTTCTTTTTTGATCGCAGAGGCTCGGGACTCAATACGCGAGATCGTGGAAATGCAGCAGACTGGCGGCGGCTGGTTCAAGATGTGGTGCAGGTGTTATCTCAGATCCGATTTCATCAGGAACAGTCAGGACAACCAGCGCCAATCGTTTTGCAAGGGATGAGCTGGGGAGCAAAACTGGCAGCAGTGGTGGCAGCAGAGCGGCCTGAATTAATAGACGCTGTGGCGTTACTATATCCGGGGATTAAAGCCCTGGTCAAAGCGACTGCATTCCAGCAGCTACAGCTGTCGTTGGCCGAGCGATTGGGAATCAGGGACAAACGGGTGCCGATTCCTTTGAGTGATCCGACATTGTTTACGGCTGACACGGACTGGCAGAAGTGGATCCAGGCAGACCCTCTGGCATTGCATGAAGTGAGTGTGTCCTTTCTACTGGCGAACCGG
This sequence comes from Gimesia sp., assembly GCF_048262075.1. GTDB lineage: Bacteria > Planctomycetota > Planctomycetia > Planctomycetales > Planctomycetaceae > Gimesia. The sequence continues at coordinate 13,517 of NZ_JBLXFK010000002.1, read as the reverse complement.
GAATTGGATCGCCGGGTAGATAGAGCAGTGGAGCAGATCAACTGTCCGGTGTTCTGTCAGCTTGCGGGACAGGATCAGATTATTGATAATCTGGCGACGGAAGCCTGTTTTTCACGCATCAGGTTTGATCGGAAAACGCTGATCACTTACCCGGAGGCACGGCATACACTGGAATTTGAGCCAGATCGCGAACAGATGACCGCCGATTATATCAACTGGCTGAACGAATTCAGTTCTTCCGGTAAGATCTGCTAATTCCCCTTGAATCAGTACAGACTTTTGCAGGGAAGAACATAGAATAATAATATATCACAGACGGGCCCCTCGGCCTTTTACCCTGATGGATGGAATTATGAACCGACAGAACGTTGCCGCGTTAACCTTGTTCGCATTTTTACTGATTTGCAGTCCCCCGTTAACGGCGGCTGATCCTGTTAAAGAAAAACCGGTAACTGCTGCCGATTCGAAGTCCGCGGAAGCGAAATCAAAAGACAAGGATAGTCCGGTCGCTTTGAACAAGCAGAAAACCGTTCTGCTGGATCTGGCGAACAAAAAACTCTTGTTGAAAACGCATGTCTGCCTGCAGGAAGGCGTGCTGGAAATGCTGCTGTGTAAAAAACAGACGAAAGAGCATGAATCGATTCTGTCGATTGAATCTCCGGCGACCGCCATTCATGCCGGCCTGCTGGCGATTGGCGCCAAAGTAGGGACGCCTGTTAAATTCACGCCTGAGTTTCAGCCCCCCCAGGGACAGAAACTGGATATCGTGCTGGTATGGAAAGACAAAGATGGAAAAGAGCAGCGTGAAGTCGCTCAGCATTGGGTCAGAACTGCGACCAATCGTTATTTCACTACGAAGCTGGATCGGTTACCTGACGGGGTCACCATCGATAAAAAAAGCGAACTGCGGTATGACGAGAAATACAAGGAATTGATCTGGTTTGGTCAGATGTCTAAAGAAAGCCGTGATCAGTTTCTGGCGCAGTCCAAGGACAAAGCATTTCAGGCTGCGATCAAAAAGTTCTACGATGAAACCCAGCCCCGATTAATGAAATTTGACTGGATCTTTGCGGGCAGTGGTTTTGCTCTCGATGAAATGACGGGGGAAAAATACTACTATGCAGAAAGTGGCGATCTGATCTGCGTCGCAAACTTTCCTACTGCGATCATTGATGTGAATATCGTCAGTTCGGCGTCCGGAGAAGAAAATCTGCTGTTCGAGGCGAACAAGGAGAAGATACCCCCGCGAGGTACGCCGGTGACGATTGAAATCACACTGGCTAAAGATAAGAAAAAGTAGTCTGACTCCACTTATTGAATTAGCGCGACGGCTTTCTTCATCGCGGTTGCAGTCGCGGCTACTGCCTGATCAGCTGGCATTTTTCTTAAGGCGGCGTTAAAAGGTTCTGCACGAACAGGTCCATCGTAGTTGAGCTGGTTCAGTGTATTCAGAAATGTTGCCAGATCAATTACTCCGGTCGCCAGGGGGAGTTCGCGTTTCTGGTCAATCTGCTGATCGATTTCCAGGCCAGCGGGCGCATCGTTTAAATCGACGGCGACAATATCGGTATTCGTCAGAGTCAGCAGATCTTCTTTGGTTTCGTGCGCAGTGTACCAGTGCCAACTATCCAGAATCAGACCCACCCCCTGGACGTCTATGGCCGCGATCAGTTCGCGGGCTTCCGGCAGCGAGTGAATGAAGGGATACATTTTACTGGACCAGAGTGTTTTGGGGCCGACATATTCCAGCCCGAACCGCAGACCGTGGTCAGCCAGGACCTGGGAGATCTGTTTGAGTCGGCGCGTGTGCTGCTTGAAGTTGGCGTTGTAAGTCAGCTGATCATGTGTGGGCATGAGCCAGGTGCCTGTACGGGTCACCCCTGCTCTTTGTAGTGCAGCCGCATTTTTCGGGAGTGTTGCCAGGCTCTGCTTGAAGATATCATCTGTTTTGCGAAAATCGACTGGCATGCCGGCGGCGCTGAATACCAGGTTTTTGTCCTGCATTTCTGCTTTGAGTTCGGTTAACTGGCTGTCAGAAAGCTTTCCCAGATAGCCTGCATCCGGGACAACTGCTTCGAAGCCATACTGATGGGCATAGTTAATCGCCTGCCGCTGATCTGCTTTCACTCCAATGCGACCACAGGACAAATCCAGTTTCATGGATCGTTTCCCGGCTGCTTTTGAGGGAGACGCCGTAAGCGAACCGATCAGAGTGCCTGTGAACAGAGCGGCAGTAGAAGATTGAAGGAATGAGCGCCGATTCAAATTCATGGTGCAGACCTTTTTGCAAAGGGGGGAGAAGATATCAAAATGAGATTATGTATTGTATTTCAGCTAAATCATTGTAAATGAATGCCTTAGTAAAATAAAACCTGGTCCGAAAAAAAAGAGATGCATTCTGAGTTCCCATTCACAGTTGCAGGAAAACAGACACATGCGGGAATGGGTAGTTTGTGGAAAGATTGTGGGTTTCATCTGTTCTGAACCCCGCTTGTATTGAGAGTGATCTGATTAAAAAACGGGCATCAGTTTTTCTAATACTCGACTAGGAAAAATGACGAATTTTTAGTCATAGCCACCCCGAAATAATGAAATTAACGGTTTGACAGTGAGGTTGAATCGGAATTTGGAGATGCACGAATCGGGAAATACGCAGTGAGCGTATTGTTCTCCGTTTTTGAAGATAGAGCCGCCAATGGGTCAGGTGAGTTCTATGTTCAGATTGATGAGAGCATTTATTATGAAATCAAACATCTGTCAGACGCACTCAGGGATTGTCGTGTGCTGGCCACATCATATCACGACGGGCAAGCCCGGTTTACGTCTTTTCACGGATGAGTGGATTCCTTTACGGGAATTTAATTCAGACAAGACGGTGCCTTGCATTTTCTTACCGAAAAGGAATGGTACCGCATGATGCGCATGCTAAGAATCAGATCAGAACATCATTTTTCAAATGTCATGGCGTCGGCCATCATCTCTGCTGCAATTGGAATATTATATTTCAGTTTTGACCCGGCTCCCGCAGATGCTGATCCGAATGATATGGCGCTCGTTGCATCCAAGCCTGTTCCCATTCCGGTGATCGCATATAAACCTGTTGTCAACTCAGAAACCAGTCAGGCAGAGAAGTCGGGCGAGGCAAAGCAGCAGTCACAACAGAGTAACGGTATGCTGACAGGTCGTATGGCGATCCTGATGAATCAACTGTTGTTGGAAAAAGGTTGCCGCTATCTCGAAAGCATTTCCGATTACACCGCTACCTTTTCCAAGCAGGAATATGTGGGAGGCGAACTGTCTGAGAACCAGGTCATCAACCTGAAATGCCGCCACAAACCATTTAGTGTCTACATGAAGTGGATCGTGGGCGATAAGGGGCAGGAACTGCTCTATGTTGATGGTGAAAATGAAGAAAAAATGCTGGTTAAAATGGGTGGATTAAAGGGCCGTCTGGTTCCCACTCTCAAACTGGATCCGCTTGGCTCCCTGGCGATGCAGGAATCTCGGTATCCCATTACCAAGGCAGGAATCAAGGCGTTGGCGGAAACGATTATCGAATACCGGAAGAAAGATCTGGAGGAAAATCTGAATACGGAATGTGTGATGATTCCCAAACAGAAATATGACGGGAAAGACTGTTACTGTTTCATCGCTCATTTTGCGAATCGGAAAGAGTCGGAAAACTATCGTAAATCAGTCATCTATATTGATGAGAAGACTTGCCTGCCAATTTTTGTTCGCGGCTTTGGCTGGCCTGCACAGGACCTGGCGACTGCTTCTCCAGAAGAACTGGATGAAAAGACCCTGATCGAATCCTACTCATTTACCGATATCAATCTGAAATCAGAACTGGCTACGACGGAATTTGACCAGACCAACAGCAATTACCGCTTTCGTCGCTAAACCGAACTATTGATATTGATGGAAGGCCTGCATCGCCTGTCTCGAACTCATCAGAGTTTGAGATGGGCGATTGCTTCTTCCGGGGGTACGATATAGCTCAGATAGAACGGCCCGAACTCTGCATACTTGGCAGACGCTTTATCAAACCGCATCGTATATACGATTTCTTTGATCGGTTCCGGAGCACGTCCCCAGAGAGTCACTCCCCATTCCCAGTCATCAAAGCCGGTGGAAGCGGTAATGACCTGTACGACACGACCGGCGAACTTCATGCCGCTCATTCCGTGTTCGGCCATCATGCTGTAACGATTGCTGAACTGTTCCATGTACCAGTTGGCACCGGGAACACGTGATTTGTTCATCGGGTAAAACGTGCAGACCGGAAAATCAGGGAATTCGGGATAGATCCGCTGCTGGTTCATCGCAGGCAGGCGGCTTTCATAGGCTTTGATTTTCGCTTGGAACGCGGGGCCTTCGGGATCGGTCCCTTCCCGCTTGAGCTTGGCTGCAAACTGTTCGAGTGTGGGAACGTATTCTGAAATTTCGGTAATCGAAACGAACGAATACGTGGGGATCAACGCTGGTCCCAGTCCACAGCTGCGAATGGCCTGCTTGATACCATCGATTTTGATCGGGTCCGGGTCCATGACGAGCACCTGCAGATCGGCTTTATGGCCGGATACAATTGAGGTCTGCATGCGAATGGGGGCATCTTCGGCTTCCGCATCCAGAATAGCTGCCAACTGCTTGCGCCCCTCTGCCCGGGTACTCTGATCGAGTTGGTTCAGTGCTCCCTGATCAACACGATAATACAGATGCAGGCAATGCCAGCCTTCGGTCATGTTCGTAGTGGGGTCGGGAAGTGCTGCTGCTGTATGGGGAGGACGGTTCACGTCGAAGTACCTTGTCTATGAGAAAAAAGAGCGTCTATGCGATAATCGGGCAGAAACATCGGCGGTTGATGATCTGTGCTGCCGGTGACTCTAATCCGATTATAACGGCGCAGCGGAAATGAGCAAACAGAGCGAAGAGACTGGTTTGAAACTCGCTGCGATTTCTCTGCGTCATTTCTGAATCTGGAGCCGACTTTGATCCCAGCCCAGCTTTTTGCTGACCTCAGCGGGATATTTCCAGTCCTCTGGTTTTGCTTTGGTTAAGACCACTGGACTGCGTGTTGCCGCCATGGCGAGCGTCTGAGGCAGATCCAGGTAGCGCAGCACATTCAATAACGCCGGTCCCTGCTGATGTGAAACAGGCAGTCCTTCCAGTTCCAGCGCCGCAATCCCGGTTTCGAAGAGTGAGGCATACAGGCACAAAACTGCTGCCTCACCGCTGGCTTGCAAAGTCAATTGCGCACCAGAACTGTCGGTTAGTGATTTCAGAGTCTGAATGGCACGACGAATATCCCAGACCTGCATACCTTCCAGGGATTGTCCCAGCAGATAGAAACGCCGGCGGATCTGAACCTGTTTCTTCTTATTCTGATTCCATTCACTCAAGCCAATACCCCGTGGGGCAAAGTAGGCGATGGGGGCTCCGCTTTCCAGAATTTGTTTGCGAAATTCCTGGAACCGTTTTTTACTTTCAGGGGAAGACGCATTCCCAACCTGCATCCCTGGAAAAAAGGGAACGATGTGTTTGAAATCACGTTCCCAGTCCGCCTGATTCAGCACGACCAGATTGATATTGTCGATTTTCGTGGCATCGATGTCTGCCGGCAAGACGACGAACAGGTCGAGTGGTACATGATTCTGGCTGTCGAAAGAGATCGTCTGCAGAACCACACCGTCTTTCGGAATCGATTTTATTTCAGGTTTGCTGGCGGTCACTTTTTCAGGCCAGGCACGGAAAGACTTCTGCAGCAACTGCTGTTTCCAGTGTTCGGTCTGCTGTTCCCACTCTTGCGTGTCTGCCGGAACCGGCGCGGGGTCTGCCAGCTTGACAAAGGATTCCTGAATTTTGGCATTCTTCTGGTCTGCGGGGAGTGTCTGGAAGACTTTCAGTTCTTCGGGTGTATGGAACTTCGTGGCTGCCATTTCGATCAGGCTGTCATCCCCTTTGAGGAAATGATTGAACCAGCGGAAGGCGTGAATACGTAGTTCCTGTGTATCCTTATGCGGTCCTTCGGTGATCTGCAGGCCCAGGTTCTGGGGTACGCCGTACAAGTCATAGATCTGCATTGTACTGCGGTAGACGTCGACCACGCCGTCGAGTGGAAAGATACTGTCCTTGTCGGTATTCGAGATCAACAACGGTCGTGGCGCGACGAGGGCAGCGACCTGGGCGTAATCCCATTGATACGTATTGACCATAAACATACAGTCACAGTGTCCTTCAATCACGCCGTCGATCACATGATTTTTCAACGTCGTGATCCCGGCGACCGGCACGGCAGCATTGATGCGTTCATCCAGCGCCGCGATCCACCAGCTATAAGCTCCCCCGCCGGAACGACCGGTGACACCCAGTTTTTCGCCATCCACTTCAGGACGTGACTGCAGATAGTCGAGCGCCCGAATGCAGTTCCAGGCTTCGACACCCGCGGGTGTGTAACCGCGCGAGAGCCATTCCCACATCCCTTCACGGTAGGTCCCGTGATGCAGACCTTCGATCTCGCCCAGTTGCAGCGTATCAATCGTCAGGCAGACATATCCATTGCGGGCAAACCATTCGCCATGATGCTGGTAGTGCACCTTATTACCATAAATGATGCCGTTTTTCTTAACGCCGCCATGACCACAGACATACAGGATGGCAGGGATCTTGCCTTCCTGTTTTGCAGGTCGATACAGGTTGCCGGTGACATACAGGCCGGGTCGGGATTGAAACGTGATATTTTCGACGATGAAGCCATCGCTTTCGATCGTACCTGTGATTTCCGGCTTCAGATCGGTTTTCGCAGGCAGTGGTGCGAGCCCCAGCATTTCAAACAGTTGTTTACGGTAGGTAACGCGTTTCTTTTTCCAGTCTTCGAGATCGGTGATGTTTTTGAGACTGTTGTTGGCCAACTGCATGGTCTGGTCATGAAAGTAATCGCTCAGGTTCTGATCGGCGGTGCTGGGGCCAATCACCTTGCGGGGATCGGCTGCCTGAGAAGCAGTTGTGGAAACAAGGAGAGCCAGAAAGGTCAGCCAGAGAAACGGAGAACGGAGTGGTTTCAGAGCCATGATCATTCCTGTTGTCAGCAGAGGCGGGGAACGGGAGAGTGTGAGATTCATTAACAAGGGTAATTATTGTACCACTGCGAAGCCCATCTGTCAGTAAAGCGGCAAAAAAACTGATAATCGTAGACTGTTTAGAGAAAAATCTCTTTCTCATGGATTCTACTGTGGGGAACGAAGCCGGTCCGTTGGGCTTCTTCAACCAGTTCTGCCCCTGCGCCGCGATAGGCAAATAGCGCCTCACCTGGACTGACATGCTGGTTCCAGCGTGACTGGAAGATGGCGACCAGACGTTTGTTGCGTGCCAGTGCCGCCGGTACTGCGTGAACCATCGCCAGTTCCTGTTCCGTCTTGCGAAAAAAACGTCCCAGCAGATCGGGCAGCAAACGCGAGATCCAGGTGTCTTCGATCTGATGGATGTGCCGAGGAATGACATAGCGGGCGCCCTGCAGAGGGCCGAACACCTGGTTGACAGCGGAGAGGAACAGGTCACAATCTGCTTCGGAAGCACGGTCCAGAAAGACGCGAATATAGTTCCCGGAGCGGGCACCGATCTGCAGCGAAGATTCTTGCGAGAGCTGTCCCGCTTCCTGCAGTGACCCCAGAACCGCGCGGCTGACGGCTTTCGTCAACGATTCCGCCGACCAGGGAGAACGCAGACCCTGAAACGGCATAAATCCCCAGCCGGCGCCGTCGCGACTCGCACTGTTGATCTCAATCGTTTTCAACGGGATGCCCTGGTAGGGTTCGCCGATCTTCCAGAGCTGGCGGGATTCGGCGCGCTTCGTGGAACGGGTCAGCATATCGCTGTTGAGTAACTGGACCGATTCTTCCAGCCCCTCTGGTTTGAGTTCGGTAAACGCGGCGTGGACGTGCCCTACCCCTTTTTCGATCAGGCCGTCATCGGTGACGCCAAACAGGCGACAATGTTTTTTATTGAAACGTTCGTAGTCGTCCAGCCCTTTCGTAAATTCGGGAGCAATGCAGACCACGTCCCAGTTATTGGCAACTTTTTCCGGCTGATCCGGATCGAGACGGAATGAACGCCCCCGCAGCTGATTGACGGTCATCGAAGTGGTGACGGTCGTCAGATCGATGAGTACGTTGATCTTGTTCGCATCCCAGCCTTCCCCCAGCAGACCCCGCGTACCTACCAGGCAGCGGGTGACGCCTGCCTGGAACAGGTCGGTAATCATTTCCACATAGACCCGCGGTGACCATTGCGAACCACTGCCGTTAAGCAGGTCAAAGCCGTCAAAGGGTTCGCGACTGAGCGTGACATCAATGTCGCGTGCACGCAGCCACTCTTCCGCCCTGCTCTGTAACTGATCGGCAATGTCGTCGTCAACCAGTACACTGGAGCCGGTCAGCAGCACCGGATTCAGCCAGTCGGTCGGCGGATTGTTGACCAGTTGTTTGAAGGCGGCAATCGCACCGCCCGCTTCCTCATCGAGCAGATGTTCCACCTCGGCGGATGTGGCCGACGTTTTTTCGAAATCGGCGATCACCACCGCACGGATATTCTCACGCAGGTTCTCAATCTCCTGGCTGAGAATCGGCACCAGCGCTTTGATTTTATTTCGCGAGTAGGCAATCACTCGACCGACGGGGGACGCACACGCCTGACAGCCGGTTTCGGTGATCTGCAAGCCCAGCAGGCGAAGCTGGTCGACAGCCTGTTGCGCTAATTCCTGATCTGCTTGAGACGGAGACCGCCTGAGGCGATGCCGAATGTAACGATCGAGCACGGGAGCCCAGTAGTTCAAGCGGGGAATGTCTTCTTCCATCAGATCAACAGAGAGCGGAGGCACATGGGTAGGGAGTTCAATGTCACGGTGTTGCAAAAACAGACGCGAGGCATCTGCCAGGGAAGGATCACGTCGTTCAAACGTCGTCCAGTCTTCCACCACCTGACCTGAAGGAAGCTCCAGTTTCGTCAGTAGATGCAGCAACCAGTCCTGCAGCGGTTCAGCGCGTTCGACAGACGACGGTTCCTCTGTTTCTGAATCAGGTGAATTTTCCGGCTGTGATACCGTTTCGCTGACGCGGGCAGTACACAGGGTTTCCATAATCAGTTGCAGTTGGTCGTCGGTATTGGCGACGTACGATAATTCCTCCGGAGACGGACGCACGAAATACGCCAGATCCTGATAGGGAGCGAGATAGCCGTCTTTGACGACCGCGGGAATCGGAACTTCGTAATCGATGGGTCCGAAGAAGTCGTTGTAGCGGTCGATGTCTTCCGGGCGTTTCCCTTTTTCATCGGGAGGGGTCGCCGTCAGACCGATGATCACGGGCTGATCCAGGTAGTCGTGCGCGTCGGCCAGCACCCTGCCCCAGTGTCCCATCAGGTGATGGCATTCATCGAGGATGATCAAGCCGACGCCCTGTTGTTTGAAGGTTTCCAGCGTCTGCTGCGAGGAATCATGCAGCATCTCTAGCGCGTTCCCCTTGAGAATGGCATCATCGCGAACCGCTTTGCGATAGACGCGCATCCGCTTTTCATAGTAATCGGGGTTATGTACTTTGAGGTCGTTAATCCAGATTTCCGCTTCCGCCGGATCCTGTGCCTGCTCCTTATAGATGAGTACATCAATCCAGAAATCGAGCGCATCGGCTTCCAGATCGGCATCTCCCCTGCGCGGCAGTGTGACGGACTGGTAGGTGAGCGAGGTCAATAACGCACTGCCGCCGGTTTCCGTTGAGACCAGTTGTTTCGGAGTAAGCGTGGATTGAAACAGATCGGTGCGGGCCGCCCACTGGGACTGAATCGCAGAATTGGGTGAGAGCACCAGCGCCGGTCTGCGGATGTGATGCGTCCAGAGAAACAGGCCTAACACCGTTTTTCCGGAACCGGGGGGCGCGACGACGTGCAGGCGTTTCTGACCCGCCGCCAGTTGCTGCTCGACGGCGGCAATCGCCTCGGCTTGAGAGGGGCGGAGTTGTCCCTGAAACCGGATTTCAGGAAAACCGTCGTTCACGCCTGCTCTCCGGAATCGCCGGGAGAAGTGGTCGGGCCCTGACCCTGATAACCGTCGGGATGTTTCTGAAACCAGTTCCACGCCGATTCAATAATCTCGGTCAACGAAGTATGGCGTGGCGACCAGCCCAGCTCCCGGGTGATTTTTTCGTGCGAGGCGGAGAGCACCGGGGGATCGCCGGGACGACGTGCCTGATATTCAACCGGAATTTTACAGCCGGTCACCTGCTCTGTCGTTTTGACGACATCGAGCACGGAAAACCCGCTGCCCAGACCGACGTTATAGAACCGGTTTGCCTGGGGCGTGAGCGCGTTCAACGCCAGCAGATGCGCCCGGCAGATATCTTCGACGTGAATATAATCACGGATACAGGTCCCGTCCGCCGTGGGGTAGTCATTCCCCAGGATGGTCACATGCGACTGTTTTCCGAGGGCCGTATTCAGGCAGTTGGGAATCAGGTGTGTTTCGGGACTGTGATCTTCGCCCAGTGAACCGTTGATGGCGCAACCGGCGACGTTGAAGTACCGCAGTCCGATAAAGCCGAAGTTGGGATAACTGCTGGCACAGTCGGTCAGAATCTGTTCGATGAAGAGTTTCGACCAGCCATAAGGATTGATGGGAGTTTGTGCGCTTTCCTCGGTGACGGGAATCTGTTCCGGAATCCCATAAGTGGCGCAGGTGGAACTGAACACAATCTGGCTGACGCGCGACTGTCGCATCGCCTGCAGCAGTGACAGCGTGCCCGCCGTATTATTTGCGTAGTAAGGCAGCGGATTTTCAACCGATTCGCCGACATACGCGAGTGCCGCGAAGTGGATCACTTTTTCAATCCGCTGCGACTTCATGACGTCGATCAGCTCATCGGTCTCGCTCAGATCGAGTTGAAAAAACGAGGCCTGGGAAGGAACCGCTTCCCGGTGTCCGCGGGACAGGTTGTCGATGACACATACTTTCTGCCCGGCGGCGAGCAGTTGCTGAACACAATGTGAGCCGATATAGCCTGCGCCACCGGTAACAAGGATCGTCATGAGGTCTTCTTAAAGTGAAAGTCAGTCGAGGTTGATTGAAAGATGATTTACGTTGCAAACCAAAAAGGGTACGATATTAGTAGCCATCGGTCTCAGAATCGATCATGCTGAGTGATTCCTGCCATACATTAGCTGTTTTTCAGTCATCGGTAAATCAGATGTCGCAAAATAATCCCAATTCCGACTCGCAAAACTCCGAAACCATCCCGCTGCAGCAGACGCCGGGCGTGGAAGTCTCTGCCGAGGTTGAACCGGCCAAGGTGGTGACGGAGAAAGATGTGAGCCTGAAAGAAAAGAAAAAGCCGGAAACGAACCAGCGGCTGGTCTCACTGGACGCCTATCGCGGCTTTGTGATGCTGGCGATGGCGTCAGGCGGGCTGGCGATAGCCAGCGTCGTGCGGAATTCTCCTGAAGTGCTGGACCAGTATAACGGGACTCAGTGGGAGTCCTCGTGGAAAACGCTCTGGCAGACCCTCTCGTACCAGTTGAGTCACGTCGAATGGACGGGGACCGCCTTCTGGGACCTGATTCAACCCTCGTTCATGTTCATGGTTGGCGTCTCGATGCCCTTCTCCGTTCGCAAACGCAGACAGAAGGGAGATTCCACGTTCAAGATCTGGATGCATGCGATCTTTCGTGCCGTCCTGCTGGTGGCGCTGGGGGTCTTTCTTTCTTCGCAGTCCGGGCCACAAACGAATTTCACGTTCGCGAATGTCTTGTGTCAGATCGGCCTGGGCTACCTGGTGGTTTTCTTTTATGTGAATCGGTCGTTTGTGACGCAGATGATTGGTGTGGTCACGATTCTGGGGGGCTACTGGTTCTTTTTCTATCAGTACATGCCCCCCGAAGACGAACTGGCGGCCGTCAAAACCTATCTTAAGGAAGTCCAGCATAAGGACGAAGCGGAATGGTCGCAGTTCTCCGGGATCGGCAGTGCCTGGAACAAACATACCAACGCAGCGGCCGCCGTCGATCGTCAGCTACTGAATATGTTTCCGCGGTACGATAACCCCAAAGACGACCCCGACCAGGGAGACACGTTCTGGGTGAATAAGGGTGGCTACCAGACATTAAATTTCATCCCGTCGATTGCCACGATGCTGTTCGGCCTGATGGCGGGACAGTTGCTGATCTCCAACCGGCTTGAGAAAATGAAGATCAAGTGGCTGCTGCAGGCGGGGCTGATCTGCTTTGGAATATCCATGCTGCTGGATACGTCGATCTGGCCCGTGAATATCAATAACTGGGAATGGCATCTGGTGCCGATTGTGAAACGCATCTGGTCGCCTGGCTGGGCGCTCTTCAGCGCGGGCTGGGCCTTCTGGTTCCTGGCGGTTTTCTACTGGATTATTGATGTTAAAGGTTACAAAAAATGGGCCTTCCCGTTTGTGGTGGTTGGTATGAACTCGATTGCCATGTACTGCATGGCCCAGTTGCTGCGGCCCTGGATCACAAAATCGCTCAAGATTCATCTGAACACACTGGATCAGGCGACCGGCTGGTCGGTGCACGGTTCGCTGTTCAGCGCCGACTGTCCGTATGCTCCCATCGCGGTTTCGGCGACCGTGCTGTTCGTGTTGTGGCTGATCTGTCTCTGGATGTATCTGCAGCGGATCTTCATCAAGATTTGAGCGGAATTGCCTGAAAACAGGCTGGCTTTGCTTGCACACGCTGCGGAATGCCTATAGAACACGTTCACCTTTAATACAGATTCATTTTGAAACAGAAACAGACGATCATGAGCGATAACGAAGCCTCCCGCGAACTGCTGGAAACATTTGAAAACCCCCACCCCCACCGCGACTATATAATGGAAACCGTGTGCCCGGAATTCACGTCGGTCTGCCCCAAAACCGGCCAGCCCGATTTTGGTACGCTGATGATCGCCTACATTCCGGACAAGGTCTGCTTCGAACTCAAGTCATTGAAAATGTATCTGCAGAGTTACCGCAACGTCGGTGCGTTTTATGAAGACGTGACCAATCGCATTCTGGATGACCTGGTCGCTGCCACCGATCCCCGCTGGATCGAACTGCGGGCCGAGTTCACTCCCCGCGGAGGCATCAGCAGTACGGTTACGGTTTCGCATCACAAAGAAGACTAGTGCTTAATCAAGCAGAAATTTGAGGGTTGGGGGTAGTGTTTACGTGCTCTGTTGTCGCACTCTCGTTATATCTACCAAGCCTAAACTTAAAAATGACACTCTACTCGATACTGTTTCTTAATTCGAATTTGTCTTTGCATATGTGAAAGAACCGGGGCTAAGGCCTAATGGCACTTACTTTAAAGTAAGTTGGTCACCCCTGCCGTTTGGCATGGGATTTGCGCAGGATTCTATTCTTGAAAATAGACTGCCAATTTGCCAGGAGTAACCACGCAGTGAAACAATCACCGGAACAGATTCTTGAATTCGATCGTGCCTTCGAACAACTTAAAGATTTGGT
>NZ_JBLXFK010000001.1:0-1005430 GCF_048262075.1 Gimesia sp. | reverse complement strand
GACGGCAGCAGCTTCCATGACCAGGTTGACTACTGTGATGGCGAGAACGATATCGTCTGCGACCGTTCACCACGTAATGAAGGTAACGGCTACTACAACTGATGGTCGGCTTGAATAGCTGACTGAAACATCCGGCTTTCCTGACAGGGAAGCAAGCTTGCATCGAGGCGGAGGTCTCCACCTCAGGCACTCTCATCGAACTGGTGAGAGTGCTTTTTTTATGCGCTTATGCAGGGAAGAAGTCAGCAAGGTTCACAACTGTCTCTGTGCGTGCGGAATAGTCCAGAGCGTTCAGAACCCGTTGTGTATTGATTCCCAGATCGGGCCATTGCTGTTCCAGGTGACCTGAGCGAATGATCTTACAGAAATGATTGATCATGCAGGTTTCCTGTAAGGGGTTCTCTGTTTCATAATTCTTGGAATTCCCCTGGGAATCTATAATACGAAAGTTTGGTTTTGTCTTTTCCCAGGGCCGTGTAAAATCGTCGCAGACTAAGGAGCCTTTCGTTCCGGCCAGTTCAAACCATTTTCGCATGCTGACATCAAAACCACAGTCAAAGGATGCGATGCGATTTTTACTGAACCACATGATTCCCGAGAAGTTGTAGTCCACATCGTTATAAGGCCGTGCTGTTCCAAAAACTTTTTGTGGCAGTTCATTAAATGCCCACAGGCTGGCTCCGATGCAATACCAGCCCAGGTCACCCAGGGAACCACCTCCCAGATTTCGCTGTAATCTCAGATCATTTTCCGGGACCGTCTCCCAGCAGAAGCTGAATGCGGATGTCAGGCGGCGGTGCTCTCCGAGCGCATCACTGCGGATCAGTTCCAATATTTTTTTGGCTCGCGGATGATGATACCACATGACCCCATCCATCAGTTGTACTTGATTTTCCAGACAAACACGACGCATTTCGCGTGCCTGATTCACATTCAGTGCCAATGGTTTTTCACAAAGTACGTGCTTGCCGGCTTTTGCAGCACGGACAGTCCACTCGCCATGAAGTGAAGGGGGGAGGGGGATGTAGACAGCGTCGATTTCGGGGTCATGCAGAAGAGCGTCGTAACTGCCAACACTACGTTTCACTCGATGTTTCTTTGCCCAGGCAGCTGCTTTCACTGGATCACGACTTGCGACACAGGTGAGTTCTGCATGATCTGCCTGATGAATGGCGACGCTGATTTTCTCTGCAATTCGAGCCGTACCCAGGATTCCCCAGCGTACAGTTCGGTTTGAGTCTCTCATGAGATGTGTTCCATAGCGGTATGAAATAAGATTTATGAAAAAAAATTTGAAATCTTCAGACCAAATCGTTATTGTTGAGAGAACGAGCAGCCTGTCTTTATTTAATTATCAATTCTTAATTTCACGTAATATCTGCTCAATATCACAGACTTACAAAGTTCTGTAAAGTGATCGTCGTTCAGTTTACCTGTCAGATTTTAAGTCGCGCTCAAATCACTATTCATATTCACCGCGTTTGACGAGGCATACACGTTTCTACTGTGCAGGCCTTGTACATATGCGTTCTAAAAATGCGTTCGCATTGAACACTATTGCAAGGTCTTCATTCGAGTGACGTGGTAGACAGGAGTTGAAAATGGTCAAACGAATACAACTGCCGACTGTTCTGGGGATCGTGCTGCTGTTGTGTAGTACATCCATAGCACCCGTAAATGGCACACCTAAAAAAGGCCCCATGACAACCTTGAGTGTCAAGCCGGATGCTCCCCAGGTGGAGCTGTTTGAGGGGATCGAAAAACAGCAACTGGGAGCCCGTGTCTATCCGATGAGTGCTTACAGTTCTTCCGTTTACATTTCGAATCTGACGACAGCGCCACTCACGGTCAAAGTTCCTGCTGCCGTTTCTTCGGTTCATATACTGGCCCAGGCGGGACCAAACCCGGGACTGTTGCAGGGATTGCAGGGAGGTCAGCAGACTCAACTGGGAGACAGTCAGGCTGTAGGAGGTAACCTGAATCCTGTAGGAAATAATCAGAATAATGACTTCAATGGGTTCTTTACCATTCCCCCCGAGAAAACGGTGAAATTAAAACTGAGTTCGGTTTGTCTGGAACATGGTAAACCCTGTCCCTCCAGTTTGAAAACTTATGAATTAAGACCCATTGAATCCCAGGTGCAGGATAAGGCGCTTCTTTTAGTTCTACAGAAGTACAATCCGAAACGTGATGATCTGGAAATGGTGCAGGCCATCGCCTGGCATCTGAGTAGTCACCTGGGGTGGCAGGAGCTTGCCAGCAAAAAGAAACATCAGATTGTGGGTGGTGGAGTTCCGTTTTTTACTGCTGCCCAGTTGATGGCAGCGAAAAAAGTGGTTGAAGTTGCCAGAATTGAATCACATAAACTGGCCGCCCAGGAAGCAAAATCATTTCCTGATTCCAAACAGGATTCAGAAACGCGTCCCGTATTGAGTCGAGTTCGCCAGGGGGCGCGACGATAAAAAAAGTGGGGACTATGAAAGTCCCCTGTCCAAGTCTCAATTCTGGTCTGAGTGAGCATTAGCGCGAAAGAGGTTTAAACTGCAGTCGGTGTGGAGAGTCTGCATCTTTCCCCAGTTCTTCATGCCGCTTGGCTTCGTACATCTTGTAGTTGCCTTCGAACCAGCGGACCTGGCTATCGCCTTCGAACGCGATAATATGAGTCGCCAGTCGATCCAGAAACCAGCGGTCGTGGCTGACTACCAGCGCACAGCCAGTGTAATGTTCGAGGCCTTCTTCCAGGGATCGCAGTGTATCGACATCAAGGTCGTTGGTTGGTTCGTCCAGTAGCAGCAGGTTTCCACCGGATCGCAGAAGTTTGGCCATGTGGACCCGGTTGCGTTCTCCACCAGACAACTCGCCAACCAGTTTCTGTTGATCGGGGCCTTTGAAGTTAAAGCGACCTACGTAGGTACGGGCATGAATACTCGTTTTTCCTACAACCAGATGTTCGTGTCCCTGGGAAATTTCCTCGTATACGGTTTTTTTAGGGTTCAACGAATCACGGCTCTGATCGACATACGATAGTTCTACAGTTTCGCCTAACTCCAGTTTCCCGCTGTCAGGCTGTTCCTGTCCCATGATCATTTTGAAGAGTGTTGTTTTACCGGCTCCATTCGGACCAATCACTCCGACAATCCCCCCACGGGGTAATTCAAAATTGAAGTTCTCGAATAACAGTTTGTCACCAAAGCCTTTTGTCAGATTTTCAGCGACGAGTACCCGGCTGCCCAGAGGCCGGGAAATCGGGATTTGGATATCTGAAGCATCGTCACGATTCGCATAATCTTCCGCGGCGAGTTCTTCATAGCGTTGCACTCGGGCTTTGTTTTTGGTGGCCTGGGCTTTGGGGGACATGCGGACCCATTCGAGTTCCTTCTTAAGGAATTTCTGTCGCTTTGATTCCTGTTTTTCTTCGACAGCCAGTCGCGCCTGCTTTTGCTCGAGCCAGGATGAATAGTTGCCTTCGAAGGGAATGCCCCGTCCGCGTTCAAGTTCCAGAATCCAGCCGGCAACGTTATCCAGGAAGTAGCGATCGTGAGTGATCGCGACAACGGTACCCTGGAACGTATGCAGATAGCGTTCCAGCCAGGCGACCGATTCAGCGTCCAGGTGGTTGGTCGGTTCATCAAGCAGCAACAGATCAGGGTTCTGCAGCAGGATTTTACACATGGCAACGCGGCGTTGCTCACCACCAGACAAAGTGCCAATCACAGCATCTCCGGGGGGCACACGCATCGCGTCCATGGCGATTTCAAGCGTTCGGTCCAGTTCCCAGAGATTGGCGGCATCAATCTGATCCTGCAGTTTGGCCTGCTCTTCGATCAGCTTTTCCATCTCTTCAGGAGTAGGGTCTTCGCCGAACTTCATATTGACTTCATTGTATCGATCCAGAATTCCCTGTGACTCTGCAACCGCTTCAGCAATACATTCCTCAACGGTCTGATCAGGATTTAAATCGGGTTCCTGTTTGAAATAACCGATTTTGATTCCCTTGGCAGGACGGGCATCACCTGAGAAGCTGGTGTCCTCGCCGGCCATGATTTTCAGCAGTGTACTTTTACCCGCACCATTAGTACCCAGGACACCGATTTTTGCTCCCGGGAAAAAGGACAGCCAAATGTCTTTCAGAACCTCTTTCTGTTCAAAGACTTTGGTGACGCCTTCCAGTTGCATAATGTATTGCTGTGCCATGACTTATTCTCTTGTCCTGCAGGACGGATACTCTTGATTGAAAATTTAGTTTTGAACGCTTGTGTTCGACTTGCCGCATACCATAGCTGTACGGTCGCTGCAAGTCACTCGAAACGGGGGGCTACTCTCGGAAATAGTTAAAAAACCCGGTAAATGGCGCTGATTTTAGTCATCTTGAAGAGGAATTCAAGGGCCCGCGGGGGGCTGCATTTGTGAGGGTGCCGATTCAGGCTTTCGCTTTAAAATGATGAAATATCCATCGGTCTGATCAGGGACCAGCTCCCAGCGTTCGGGATGATCGTGGTATTCAGGGATCTGGTCCGGCGTTTTAATTTTGCTGTAAGGGTGTTGTGTATCGATTACGATAAAATCTGTATCAGGGGGCGCGCCGGGCTGATAATCATTCACTTTGCGACCAAAGTCACTGTAATCATAGGAACGATCAAAGTGGGTATACCGAGGGTGAACAAAATCCGTTGATGCCACCCGGCTTTCCGGTGGGATCAGGTTTTCTATTTTGGCAAACTGGCGGGCGCGTTCACCGGGAACATAAAGGCGTCGCCAGTAATATTCTGAGCCGGGATCCCAGAAGACCAGCCCCAGCGGGCTGAGACTGAAAAAGATTGCCGTTGCCAGAGACGAAGTCCAGAGGAAATGTGTTGAAAAGCTTGAATGGTGAACCGAGTCCGTTTGAAATGCTTTACTGTAACGTTTCAATACCACAGGGACATTAGTCACACCAAAAGCAGCCGCCCATGCCAGGATGGGAACGATTGGGGCATGAAAATGATGACGTGGATCAGTGGCGACTTCATTCAGACAAAGCAGAGCGAACAGTGGTGCCACAACCAGCAGTCGACTGGGGGAAAACAGAGGAAGGAAACCGAGCGGAACCAGAAATGCCAGCAAATTCATTAAGGTTGCAGGACGCACGAGTCGGCCGAACAGCAGGCTGGGATTAAAGAGTATGTTTTCGACAATTTCTTTTGGTGTTTCACCGAACTGGCTGAAATAGCCAACATAATGGACTTTCGCTCCGTCGCGGAACAAGGGGATCAGCACGACCACTACCAGTGCCAGGTAAACAACTGCGAACAGCGAGAGGCTAATCCCTGGTGCAATCGACTTTAACTTTTCCAGGACTGACGGTGGGGCTGAATTAGTAGACTGTTTGAGTTCCTGAACAGCGCGCCAGGCAATCCAGAGTCCCAGCGGACCCAGGATGATGGCATAGTCTTCTTTTGCGGCGAGGGTCAGCAGCATGAGAATAATGGCAGTTTTCCAGTGTTTGAGCTCGATTGCTTCCAGGGCAAATAATAACAGGGGAACTCCAAACGAAATGGGGCGGAACGTTTTCAGGTCAATGGAAATGTCGAGAAAATGGAGAGGGAAGTAACACAGGTAAGCAGCGACCATCGCTTTCCCTGCAGTGCTGGAACCACTGTGTCTGACCGCCATGCGATACAGGGGGATTGCTCCCACAGCCAGCGCCACGGTTTCACAAAGTTCCATAGTCAGGTGGGAAGGCCAGATCAGATAGAGCGGGAGCAGAAACAGATGAATGAACTGGATGTGTTCCCCCCAGAACAGTCCCTGATCCAGATAACTGCGAAAACCTTTTCCATGAGCAAAATTCCAGAGGTGCTCTTCATACATGGCCGAGTCGCCGTGGGGAATCAGCAGTCCGTCGTATAATCGCCAGTTCATCCAGGTGAAAATGAATGTAAAGATTCCCATCATCAACCATGTGGTGAGGGGAATCGATAC
The DNA here is from genome assembly GCF_048262075.1 of Gimesia sp. Taxonomy (GTDB): domain Bacteria; phylum Planctomycetota; class Planctomycetia; order Planctomycetales; family Planctomycetaceae; genus Gimesia. Next base: position 999,469 of record NZ_JBLXFK010000001.1, on the reverse strand, counting down.
CTTTGTCGAAACTTCTTGCTTAACCGCAGGTGAGTTGTACTGGAGAGGGATCAGCATACTCGCCAATGTTGCCAGCCAGCCTGCGATGCTGACAGCAAACCAGAATTGGGAAGTCGCCAGTAGAATCGATTCAACGTTGTTCCATTTCAGGATATAAGATGTGATCCGCAGCATTTCCCACCCAGCAGGCAGCAGCCACCAGCGAAATCCACGGACGCCCCAGTCTGTTAAAGCCGTTCTAAAAGACTGGCTACGGATTTTAGAGATCAGGAACGTACCCGCAAACCAGAAACCGCAGGCAGCGATGAGTAGATACAGCAGTAAGGGAAAAAATGGGATGATGGCTGTCTGGCTGGTGGGATCGATTTTGTCGGACCAGGTTTGAACCAGTGATTGCCAGAGTGAGTCACTCACATAAAAACCGGACAGTTCCCGGTTCCCTAAAATGGTCTGCAGGACCAGAGTGACAGAACCACTGCCCAGTAGAATACAGAGCAGGGCAAAGGTAAACTGTCGGCTGTCGAAAGTTGACTTGGTGTCAGGACGCTGGTTCATTAATTTCGATCTGGATTCAGGTATATATCAGCAGATTGTGACAGGACAGATAATTCAAATTTCAATTTTTTAGAGAAGCAGGCTGAAAAGAATCTGATTCGGGTGAAAAAAAACAGGCTCTTGCTACAATATGCTGCACACCCCTCTCAATCAACATTCTAAATGGTTTTCATTCAGCAGGGAAGCATTACAGGTTAGACCATGAAACATTCTGATGAGCCGATTCGTGTTTACTGTGCAGGTCCTCTGTTTAATCGCAGTGAACGTGAAGAAATGACAGCAATCGCCGACCTGTTAATGGAGTCCGGTTACACCGTTTACCTGCCCCACCGTGATGGCATGGAGTTTCGACTGATACTGGATGTTCTGGTTGAACGCAACTGGGATACGCCGACTGCTGCCCAGTTCCTGCATGAAGCGATTTTTGCACTGGATGTTTACCAACTGGTCATAGAATGTGAAGTGATGGTCTGGAATCTGAATGGTCGTACGCCGGATGAAGGAGCCGTTTCAGAGGCAGCGATGGCCTGGATGCTGGGCAAACCGTTGATTGCATATCAGGATGACGTACGCTCGCTGATTCAAGGTCGGGTTAATCCGCTACTGGTGGGAATGGTGGATTTTGAATCAGTCGATGAAATTGATCTCATCCCGGATACACTTTCTGCAACCATTAAGGTTCAGGGGATTCATTCATCGGTCTCGACAGAACAGTTACCTCTCAAGGTTCAACGGGCAGTTAAAGCAGGTCAGATTTTGTGGGAAGCGCTCTGTTCCGAAGGGGCACAGGAAAATAATGAAATGATTGCCTCTGTCGTCGAAGAACTCTTTGCTCCCAATGATCCCTCTACAATACTCGCTTGATCTGTAAGATTAAGCGACCGGAAAACTATCGAATTCATATGAACCATCCTTATGTAGAGATCCCGGAGTTATCGAGTTTGCAGTCAGGTAGCGGCCTGGTGCGAATTCCCTACCAGCAGGATGTGCCTTTTACTAAACGCGTTCGGGCGCTGGTCGATACGGCCGAATTTCGCAGGCTGTCGCATATCACGCAGTTGGGTTTTACTGCGCTTGTTTATCCGGGGGCAACTCACACGCGGTTCGAGCATGCGCTGGGTGTGTATCAGAATGCGCTGCAGTATCTCTGGCAGTTAGGGAAAGATCCGCGTTTCACTGCCACGATTGACGTGCATACAGCCGAAGTATTGATCGCAGCGGCTTTGCTGCACGACCTGGGACACTGGCCTTTTTGTCATTTGATTGAAGATATGTCACTGGAAGGGATTCCCCGACATGAATCCTTTGCAAGAGAGTTTCTCTCAGACGGTCGTGAACTGGCAGAGATTCTGCGATCAGAATGGGGAATTGAACCAGCCGAAGTACTCGATATTTTAGTACCCAGTTCCGACACCCCGCAAATGCGACTGGTCCGTTCGATTCTGTCTGGGCCCATTGATATCGACAAGATGGATTATCTCGATCGGGACAGCCTGCATGCCGGTGTTCCCTATGGTCGTAATTTTGATAAAAACCGACTGATTCAATCGTTGATGGTCAATGCAGCCGGAGATGGCCTGGCGATCGGATCTAAAGGGAAAACAGCAGCAGAACTGATGGTTTTTGCCCGTTATGTCATGTTCAGCGAAGTGTACTGGCATCATGCCGTTCGCTCAGCCAGTACCATGTTTGCGCGGGCCTTCTACCACTTGTATCCACGGCTGGATCTATCCAGTTACTTTCAGCTGACGGAAGCAGATGCAGTTTCCGTGTTACGTGCGCAAGCGCGCGGAACGGAATGCGAGCGCCTGGTGGAAGGGATTTTCAGCACGAAACGATTGTTATATAAACGCGTTGCTGAATTCAGTTACTATGAATCTTCCGAAGTTTTCGAGCTGATAGCACATCAGCCGGTTTCATCACTGGTCCGCTGGAGTGAAAGTCTGGCAAAACGGCTGTCTCAGAAATTTCAACAACCGGTCGCTTCCACCGATATTCTGATTGATGCACCTCCCACACATCGTGAAGTGGAATTCAATGTTGAAATTTATTCTTCGCGTGAGGGGAAATATCGACCGTTGCATGTGGTGTCTCCCGTGGTGGATACCCTGGCCCGCAAGCAGTTTGACGATTTTGTAAAACGCGTGCGGGTTTTTGCCCATCCCGATATTGCCCGACTTTGTGTTGAGATGGATGATTTTGAAAACTTGTTGATTGTAGCAGTCACAGAATGATACGATTGAGATACATAAAAGGCTGTTTTTCATAAACTCACTGTGATAAACTTGTGGATGTGATATGTACCGTCAGACACATTATTCTAAATGGCTGGTCTCTAATATGGTCCGAAATTATCAATTTAATGAGCAAGTCTGTGCTGGTTTTGTGGGATTCTCTCTGTTGTTCATCGCAGGGTGTGGTGGAGGTAGTGAACCCGTCAGGCAGCAGTCACAACCGCCTCGACAGGCTACCGGCTCTTCTTCTAATATGCAGGCACCGACCTTAAAGCCGGCTGGAGTCAAACCGACTCCGAAAAAAACTGTGAAAAACAATCAGACAGTACCAGGGGGGAATCCGGACGATCTGTTTGATGTGGTCGATTACCTGCATAACTTTGAGGTTCAGAAACCGGATACAGCAGGTTCATCTGAGGATGAGTTTGTAGCGATGTTGCCTGCGGGACCGGGAGTGAATTCTTCCAGTTATTCCATCGTCAAATCTGGTACAGAAGCCGAACCGAATCAACCGGATTCTTCCTTCAAATTACCGGAAGGCTTTACTGTGATCAAAGAAGCCGGGTATTCACAGCAGGGGCTTCCCAACCGAATTCGCAGCGATCTCGATTATAGTGAAATGGTGCTGGTACCTGCAGGAGTTTCTATACAGGGAGTCCTTGCAGGAGATGCGAATGCCAAACCTCAGTTTTCTGTTTATCAGGATGCCTTTTATATTGATGAGCATGAAGTGACACTGGAGCAGTATCGTCGCTGGCGTTCAGAAATGATTGCGAAGAAAGGGAAAGTTCCCGAGCCTGCGGGCAATGATTCGCAATCATCAGATTTGCCGGCGATGGGAGTTTCTTACACGGATGCCCTCAACTATTCTCGCTCGATGAAGAAGCAGCTTCCCCGAGAGACACAATGGGAAAAAGCAGCGCGAGGAGAGCAGGGGTTTCCTTACCCCTGGGGGAGTGGTAGACCACTCTGGCAGGTGAATCGTCAGCCCGGACAAATTGATCCTGCAGCAACGTTTCCCGGCGACCGCAGCCCCTATGGAGTATATGATATGGCGGGAAATGCCCGCGAATGGTGCGATGACTGGTACTCGAAAAATGCGTATCAGGCGGCGCTGGCTCTGGCGGATGCAGGTGTTGTTCGCGGCTGGATGGGCCCGCGACGAGCTGTCGAACCCAGTATGCGTGTGGTACGTGGGGATCAGAAATCCTGGGAAGTCTGGAAACGGTCTGGAGAAAATATGAGAACTCCACCCGCCGATGTAGGATTTCGCTGTGTGCTTAATCTCAATTCTGCCTCTGCTGATCCGGAAAAAACAAAATCAGACAGTACTTTTTAAGTCCTGGTCCCTGTTGTTTTTTTGCCTCATTCTTTGTTCAGGGCTCTCTGGACAAGCAAGAATCTGTCGATCTCTATCGAAAAATCGCTAGACAGTGTGCAGCCCTACTGAAGCGTCTCCCAGGCTAGTTGGCCCGGGTATATTTGATTGAGGACGCTATCGCTAACATTAATTCGCTCTAGATCTCCTCAAACTGCTTAAATAAAAGCTTCAAAGCGGGATAGATCGCGAAATCAGGTCTTGTCACAGGGGGGAAATCATTAGTATAACAGGGCTAATGATTAGCCAGGCTAATAAATCCCGATTCTGATGTCACAGGGAGAAACTGATGCTGCAATACGACTTTGAGGAAAGTGTTGGTTATTGGATTACCATGACCTCTCATTGCTATCAGGATGCATTAAATCAGGAGTTGATTCCTTACGGGATCACTTTTCGTCAGTTTCAGGTAATTGGCTGGCTGGTCTATGAAGGTCCTCTCTCGCAAGTCGATCTGGCTGAGCGGATGCTGATTGAACCTCCCACACTGGTTCGCATTCTTGATCGAATGGAACGTGATCAATGGATCAAGCGCGAGAACGATCCTAATGATCGTCGTCGCAAAGTAATCAAGGTATTACCAGAAGCAAAACCGGTCTGGTCAAAGATGGTGGCCTGTTTAAAACGTCTCAGGAAGAAAGCAACCGATGGCATGACTCCCGAACAGGTGCAGACACTGAAATCATTACTGGCTCAAGTTCAGGAAAACCTGGGAGCCAGAGTAACTGAACTTGAGGCTTCCTGATCACAGAGAAATATAAAGTGAATCAGATTCACCTAACTTAATATGTTGTTGAGGAATCAAATGAGAATTGTAACCAGTCTTACTGCAGTGATGTGTATGACGGTCATGGCCGTTGAACCACTTCAGGCGCAACGGGGGCCAGCTAAGGTCGATGTCGCAAAGATCGTCGAGCGTGAAGTCGCCTCGGGGCAGACCTTTGTGGGGACCGTGATGCCGATTAAACGCAGTGTGATCGGCAGTGCTGTGGGGGGGCGTGTTGCAGAATTTCCTGTTAATGAAGGTGACTTTGTTCGTGCCAAACAGCCATTGGCTCAGTTGCTGATCAACACGATCAGCCTTGAAGTGGATTCCGAAACAGCCACTCTTGATCTGCGGAAAGAGGAATTAAAGGAACTCGAAAATGGATCGCGACCCGATGAAATTAAGCGGGCAAAAGCATTAATGATGGCTGCCAAAGCAGACAGCGAATATCAGAAGAAACGTCTCAAACGCCTCGAATCATTATATGCCCGAAAAGCGGTCAATGATGATGATATTCAGTCCGTCGTTTCTGAGTCAATTCGAGCTGAAGAAATGTTTTCGGAAGCGGAGGCTGCTTATAAGCTGGCAGTGGAAGGCCCCCGGAAGGAACAGATTGCCCAGGCACGGGCCCGGGTAGCCGTACAACAGGCGCTGGTCGATAAACTCGAAAGCCAGGTCGTCAAACACACAATCATTTCACCCTTTGATGGCTATGTGGTAGCCGAGCATACCGAAGTCGGTCAGTGGGTGAATTCGGGTGAACTGGTCGCCGAAGTGATTGCACTGGATTACGTCGATGTTCGTGTGCAGGTTCTGGAAAATCATGTACCACATGTTCGACTGAAAACCGAGGTCCGGGTAGAAATCCCCGCCATTCCCGAAAAGGTCTTTATCGGAGAAGTTGTGTTGATTGTTCCACAGGCGGATGTCAGAGCAAGAACCTTTCCTGTTAAGGTTCGTATCAAGAATGAGATTCATGACGATGGTCCCCTCCTGAAATCGGGCATGCTGGCACGGGCGGTTCTTCCTACAGGCCCCAAACAGATGGCATTAATGGTTTCCAAAGATGCGCTGGTTCTGGGGGGACCGACTCCCATGATTTATGTAGTGGAACCGGGAAAAGAAAACGGAAAACAGGGCAAGGCACGTGCCGTTCCCGTACAGGTAGGTGTGGCCGAGGGCCGGTTGATACAGGTAAAAGGAGATCTGGAAAGTGGTGGTTATGTTGTCATAAGGGGTAACGAACGCTTGCGCCCCGGGCAAGATGTCACGATTTCGAACGTCCTGTCACCTGACGCATTACCAACAGCCAAAGCCATCAATTCTGACGGTTAAAGAGGAACAGCAATGAATTTCATTAACGCCATTGTACATAACCCAGTCAAAGTGACGGTGGGCGTATTGATGACTGTTTTATTCGGTCTGGTTGCCTTGACGCGAATGCCGATGCAACTGACACCCGAGGTACAACGTCCCACGATTACTGTCGAAACACGCTGGCCTGGAGCGAGTCCGCAGGAAGTGGAACGTGAAATAGTGCTGGAGCAGGAAGAGCAGTTGAAGAGTGTTGAAGGCATTACCAAACTGAGTTCCGAAAGTGCTGATTCCAAAGGGACGATCACACTGGAGTTTCTGGTTGGTACGAATATGGATGAAGCGCTGCTGAAAGTGAATTCGCGTCTACAGCAGGTTCCCGAGTATCCGGAAGACGCAGATCAGCCGATTATCAGTACGGCGAATGCTGCGGACCGTCCGATTGCCTGGTTCATTCTCAGCAGTCGTTTGCCTGCAGATGAAAAGATTGTGGCCTTTCAGGAGGCACACCCGGAAGTCAAAGATCAACTGGAGATCGTTCGGAATACACCCAATCCAGGATTGGCAATGTTACGACTGCGTTTGCTGGCAGAGGAATATCCCGCGGTCCGTGGCGGGATTCTGCCGGAAAAAGATATTGAAGTCACAAAATTACGACGTTTTGCAGAAGACGAAATTGAATCGCGGTTCGAGCGTGTGTCAGGAGTTTCACAGTCAAATGTACTGGGAGGGCTGGAAGATGAACTGCAGGTGGTTGTGGACTCGGAACAACTCGCTGCGCGACAGTTAACCATTGGGGATGTTCGCAATGTATTGCGTGGTCAGAACGCAGATACTTCTGCCGGTGATTTCTGGGAAGGAAAACGCCGTTGGGTCGTGCGAACTCTGGGGCAGTTCCGCAATAAAGAAGAAGTAGAGAATCAGTTACTGGCGGTCAGTGATGGTGCGCCGGTCTATGTAAGAGACGTAGCGGAAGTACGCCTGGGTTACAAAAAGCCCGATGGTCTGGTCAGGCGGTTTGGTGAATCGAGTATTGCTGTGAACTGTGTCCGTGAAACCGGCGCCAATGTGCTGGATATTATGGATGGTTTAAGAGAAGCAGTCAAAGACATCGATGAAAATATTCTCAAGCCACGCGGCCTGCAACTGGTACAGGTTTACGACGAAACCGATTATATCTATTCCTCAGTTGATCTGGTGCAGAATAATATTTTCATCGGCGGTGCCTTGACCATGATTGTATTGATGTCCTTCCTGCACCTGGGGATTCGCACGCTGATCGTCGTGCCTTTCATTATCATCACTGCCGTTGCTGCGACTTTTATCTCACCCTGGTTTTTTGCGATCTGCCTGACTCTGATCATTGGATCCGGGTTCTGGTTTGCCCGTGGCGCGCTGGTGGTGGGGTTGGCGATTCCGACCAGTATCATTGGTACCTTCCTGATTCTGGGCGCGCTGGGACGCTCGTTGAATGTCATCAGTCTGGCCGGTCTGGCTTTTGCCGTCGGGATGCTCGTTGATAATGCAGTGGTGGTGCTGGAAAATATTTATCGACATTATTCATTGGGGGAATCTCCCTTCCGGGCAGCGATCAAGGGGACACATGAGGTCTGGGGCGCGGTTCTGGCATCGACCTTAACGACAATCGCTGTCTTTCTGCCTGTTGTTTTCATAGAGGAAGAGGCGGGACAGTTGTTTCAGGATATCGCGTTGGCCATCAGTGCAGCCGTCGGTTTGTCACTGCTTGTGTCGATGACATTAATTTCGACCGCTTCAGCACGCCTGCTGCATAAACGAGATGACCAGGGACTTGAAGACGACCAGATTTCCAGTCATCCTGAAGATGATATTGATCAGACCAGGAAAAAAGGCACACTGCATCGAGCCATTATTGGACCGATTGAATCCGGCGGCGCTTTGTTTGTAAAAACCGTCGTTGGCGTGAATCGTTGGATCCAGGGAGGGACACTGAGGCGGTTGGTCGTTATCTGCACCCTCGTAGGAGCCGCCGTTGGAATCAGCTGGCAGTTATGGCCAAAGGTAGAATATCTGCCTACCGGTAACCGGAATCTGATTTTCTGTATTTTGATTCCGCCACCCGGATACAACCTGAACCAGTTAATGGAGCTGGGAGAGACGGTAGAGTCAGATTTGCGTCCCTACTGGGATATCGATCCAGAGAGTGAAGATGCAAAGAAACTCAACTATCCGGTTATTGGAGATTTTTTCTTTGTGGCACGTGGACGACAGGTATTCATGGGGATTCGCGCTTTTGATTCGCAGCGTGTTGCGGAGCTGATTCCGTTGGTGCAGCAGGCAGGCTCGAAGCTGCCTGGAACGTTTACCGTGGCGAAACAATCCAGTCTGTTCGAACAGGGTTTGACGGGGGGGCGGACAATTGAGATCGAGATTATTGGCCCTGATCTTGAGAAACTGGTTGCTATGGGCGGACAGGTTCTGGTCAAGTCCAAGCAGATGATCCCTGATGCGCAGGTGCGTCCAATCCCCAGTCTGGATCTTTCCAGTCCGGAAGTGCACATTGAACCAAAACTGATGCAGGCTGCTGAAAATCGAGTCAGCAGTGCAGATCTTGGGTACACGGCCAATGCGCTGATCGATGGTGCTTTTGCCGGTGATTATTACCTGGGAGGAGATAAAATTGATTTGACGATTATCGGACAGTCTCGTCATATTCAGAACACCCAGGATGTTGCAGCACTCTCCGTGGCGACTCCGGACGGGAAACTGATTCCATTAGGAGCATTGGCTGATGTGCATATCACCAGTGGTCCGGAACAGGTCAATCACCGTGAGCGGCAGCGTGCGATTACTATCGAAGTTTCGCCTCCCGAAGAAATGGCGCTGGAAGATGCCATGAATCAGATTCAGTCGGAAATTGTCCAGCCTATGCGCGAAAGCGGGCAACTGGCAGGCGGCTATCGTATCAACCTGTCTGGTACGGCCGATAAGTTACGTGATACCTGGGCCGCTTTGCAATTTAATGTTTTGCTGGCGTTGATGATTACCTATTTGTTGATGGCTGCTTTATTTGAGTCGTGGCTATACCCGATGGTTATTATTTTCAGTGTGCCACTTGGTGCGGTCGGTGGAATTCTGGGGCTCAGTATTCTGAATCTCTTTATGCTGCAGACTCTGGATGTGCTCACCATGCTGGGATTCGTGATCCTGATCGGAACTGTAGTGAATAACCCGATTCTGATTATCCACCAGTCACTGAATCATATTAACGAAGATGGTATGACTCCCCGGGAAGCAATTCTGGAAAGTATCCGAACTCGAATTCGTCCGATTTTTATGACAACGACCACTACAGTGCTGGGATTGTTACCACTGGTATTGTTTCCCGGTTCCGGAAGTGAACTCTATCGCGGACTGGGAAGTGTGGTGCTGGGAGGATTGATTGTGTCCACTTTGTTTACACTGATTCTGGTTCCCACTCTGTTCAGTCTGACAATGGACGCCAAACAGTGGGGCCTGAAGCTGCTACGACCCAGCACATTGAAACGGTCAAAGCAGTCTGCCGCTCCAGACGAGGTGGAAATTGATTCCAAGGAAAATGTGACCGTGTAACGTGTTGGTTTCACACTGGTATCAGGCCTACTGCCCGTTTATATTACAATACAAGGCAGACATCGAACGGGGGGGCAGTTATTCATTCCAGAGAGAAGCGGTATTCTGCTGAAAACCGTTTAATTGAAGGGGAATTCGTCTTTCTCAATATGGATAAATTTATTGGAATGAAAGTATCAGTACATTGGTGCGTGTAATCTGGATCAGTGTAATACTCCTGGCAATAGGCTGCGCCGTTTTTTTTTCAGGACTGTTGAAGCAGGACCCGGATGCAGTTTTTCAACGAGCTGCTAATGCATACCGCACGCTGAAATACGAGGAAGCAAAGCAGTTTGTTAATCAACTGCTCGATACTCCTACACATCAGATTCCAGCGGCCATGCTTGGTGCAGAAATTGCAATCAAAGAACGCAATCCGGTCGAAGCTATTCGCTATTATGAGTATGTTCCCGATAATGGCAGTCGGGAAGCATTGAAAGCCCGAATACGTTCCGGTGAACTCTATTTGTTTCAGTTGAAGCAGCTGTCAAAAGCACAGAACGAATTTCTGCGCGCACAACAGTCGTTTCCGGATGATCCTCTCATTCTTGAGCGATTGTCTTATCTTTATGGACTGACTGCCCGTTCCTGGGAAGCAGTTCCAGTCAGACTGAAACTGCTGCAGCAAAAGAGTCTTGACCCTCTGGTGCTTTATCTGCTGGCAATGAGTGATCGGTCTCTGGAAAATCCGCAGCTGATTTCCGAATACGCAGCAGCGGCACCAGACGATCCACTGGTCCAACTGGTTCAGGCGCGGCTGGAAATTGACAGACAGGAATATAAGGCTGCGGAAAAACGATTGTTGCAACTGGTTTCAACTCAACCCGATTTGAGCCAGGCGCAGGTTTTACTGGGGCAGATTCTGTTTCTGCAAGATGAGGGACGACGCTTCGAGGAATGGCAGTTATCGTTGTCCGGTCATGTTCGGGAACATCCCGATATCTGGACTATTGAGGGGAAATGGTATCAGAAACAGGGGGAACGTGATTCAGCAATCCACAGTTTTGCAGAAGCACTCAAAAGGGATTCGACAAATTCCACTTCCTGTTATCAATTGGGGCAATTGCTGTTGCAGACGGATAATGAAAACGCTGAAATCCTGCTGGAATATGCCAGGAAGCTACAGGAGTATGAAGGTCTGGTTAAAGTGGTCTATGGTGATAAAGATCTTCGTCCTGCGCCACGGATGGTCGCGCTGGCAAAAGAACTGGGATTACTCTGGGAAGCGTATGGCTGGAGTCGGGCGTCCTTACTGCTGAATCCTCAACTGGAGTGGGCGCAAACGACAGAGCAAGAACTTAAACCTGTGTTGGCAAACTTATCGCTTACCAGAATGATTACAGGCAGGAATCCCGTTTCTCATTTATCACTTCCCGAACAGAAAACAATTTCAGGGAGAAACACAGCAGGGAAGTTGAATCAACGCAAAGAAGTCGAAGCGGTCTCTTCCATCTCATTTGAGGAAGTATCTGAAGCTGCGGGGATTTCCTTTCAGTATTTTAATGGTCAGGATTGGCCGGATACTGCTCATAAAATGTATGAATTCACCGGCGGGGGCGTTGGCATTCTGGATTTTAACGCGGATGGCTGGCCTGATATTTATCTGACACAGGGATCCGCATGGCCTGTGAATGAACTGCAGAAGCAATATTATGATCGTTTGTTTGAGAATCAGGGCGATGGTACATTCCGTGACGTGACCAGTTCAACGGGAATCTTTGAAAATCGATTCAGTCAGGGAGTTACGATCGGCGATCTGAATAATGATGGCTTTGATGATATTTATGTTGGCAATATTGGTCTGAATCGATTGTATCTGAATAATGGAGACGGGACCTATTCTGAATCAGATCAGGCACGGGGATCAGACAGAGACTGGACAACCAGTTGCCTGATTGCAGATTTGAACGGCGATGGCGGACCGGAGATCTATGCCGTCAATTATCTCTCAGGAAATGATATCTTCGATCGTGTTTGTCAAAATACAGATGGTTCAGAGCGATCCTGTATGCCTTTAAATTTTCCGGGAGCACAAGATCAGCTATTTGAAAATATAAATAACGGTCAGTTCGAAAACATTACTTCGTCCTCTGGTATTCAGGTAACCGAGGGAAAGGGGCTGGGAATTATCGCCGCTGATCTGAAAGGTAACGGGTTTCCAGATTTATTTATCGCCAATGATGCGGTTGCCAATTTTTTCCTGGTGAATCAGGGGGCACAAAAGCCTAGGTTTCAAGAAGAAGCATTGTTGTCGGGCCTGGCTTTAAATGGGCAGGGGCGAACAGAAGCCTGTATGGGAGTAGCAGTTGGAGACGCTGATGCGGATGGGCTGCTCGATTTTTTTGTGACGAATTACTTCAGGGAAACGAATACCCTGTACCGTCAAGTGGCCCCCGATTCCTTCATCGATGAAACTCAGGCAGCGAAGATGTCTGATACGACACTCTATCAACTTGGGTTCGGAACACAGTTTCTGGATGCTGACCTGGATGGCCTGCTGGATCTGCTGATCGTCAATGGGCATGTCGAGGATCTGTCTAAAGAAGGTGTACCCTGGCAGATGGAGCCGCAGTTGATGCTGAATCAAGGTCAGGGAGTTTTTCAGGAATGGAAGTCACCTGGAATGGGAATGTTTTTTAAGCAGAAGAGGTTGGGAAGGGGACTGGCACGTATCGACTGGAATCGAGATGGCCGGGCAGAAGCAGTGGTGACCAGTCTGGATCAACCTGTGGCTCTGCTTAAAAATACAACAGAACCACACGGGCATCGGCTCGTGGTAACTTTGACAGGGACAATGTCCAGCCGCGATGCCATTGGTACGACTGTGCGATTGCATTCAGAAGGTCTGACATTGTTACGGCAGTTGACAGCCGGCGATGGATATCAGGCTCGAAATCAACGTTGTCTGATATTTGGAACAGGAGAGCGTACTGCTGTTGTGCAGCTTGAAGTCAGTTGGCCTTCAGGCTTGAAGCAGGTATTCGAGGGGATAGGCATTGATCAGGAAATACAACTGATTGAAGGGCAGGGGACACCTGTTGTTAAGCGGATCTTCGAATGAGTTGGCTTTCGAGGTGAGTTGGGAATCAGAACGAATCAGAATGTTCGAATTCGATCCCCAGTCGGTACTTCAACTGTTCCAGCTCTTCAATGGATTCATCACTGGATGAGTGCACATGCTCTGCTTCGGTGATGAATTTCAAATCGTTGATATGGGGGATTCCATATTCATCCAGCGTCTGTTCGAACTGTTCAATACCCTGGCCATACATAATCAGCAGTTTGTGTTCATCGAACTGGACTTCGAGAGGAATTTGCGGGTTCAAAACAGCAATTCCTGCACAGCCATCATTCAGAAGCAGATCTTCGTAATCGTAGAGGGTACTTTTCAGAACGGGTAGATCCATATGTTCGCGATACAGATCCTGATGCTGGTTATTAGAACCATCGTGACTGGTTTCCAGCACGACATCCACTTCATGTCCCAGTGGATCCAACAGATCAATGAAGAGGTCAAACAAAATTTCCCGGGAAGCGGAAGCCATCAGGACGGGGATTTTTATACCGGTTTCTTTGTCGGTGTAAACATCGTGACGATAACCAGCCTGAGGTACGACTTCCAGATCGTAGGAAGGTCGAATTGCATCGGTCAGCATAAAATCGCCGTATTTAGCAATCCTCAAGTGTGTTTCCAATTGGTCTTCTGAGAGACTTTCGAAACTGCTGCGCGCTTTACCCGCGGCATTATCTCGATAAGTTGTCTTCAAGAATCGTTTCAAGAATCCCATAATCTAATCTTTCCCCCCTCACGACAGGCAACAAACATGTTGCCAACCGGGCTAGAACTGCCCATGTTTTGCTTTGTGTTTTGGTTTGTTGTTTTGACTGCTCAGAAAGTTCATTGCTGCTGGCCCGGAACAAACTGCAATCAAAAAACTCTAGCACGCAAAATCAGGCGAGGTCTGAAGTACTCGGGATGTTGTCTGCTTTTTCGTGGAGTATGAGACGGGGAAGCCGGAAGGATGAGATACGGTAAGAGTTCCAGACAGTTAAAATGTCCGGTTATACTGATCAGGCAATTTTCCGGAGATCATTCGGGGGGTAAGAACGCGCAGAACTGCTGTATTCCGTGTGATCGCTACGATAATACTGGATCAGAAAAAAAACAGAGCGTCATACATACGGATATTGCATAAGTGCCTGTTTAATAGCGGCTTAAGAGGGTTTATCTTTGATTTTTCTGATAAGGCTTATCTGGTGAGACTGGTTACCAGATTCAATAGAGATTCACATTGCAGTAAATCAGGAGCCTTACTAAAATCCGAACCCCACCTCTCCTGTTCTAAAATTGTGAACTCCACAACAATATCCTGAATCTCACAACTGAGTTGTCCAGCCACGGATGGTTAAATGGGTTGTTCCAGCCTCTTTATTCAATCAAAAACCCTACTGCAGATCCTGTTGATACATTTAATGTGTCTCTGGGGACTAACAGGCATTTCGTATTCAGCCGAAGAGTATGAAATGGAAACACTTTACCTGAAGAGCGGTGAGTTCTTCTCCGGTGAAAGTATTGGCTTTGAGAATGGAAACATTCTGTTTCAGCTGTCAGACGGACAGGTACAGTCTATTCTGCTGGAGAACGTGGATCGACTGGAATATAAAGGAGCCGGTACCGAAGCAGATGGAAGTGATCGACTCCTGGTCAGTAATGACAATGCAGAATTACCACCATTACCTTCGATGATCAATCAGGTTCCTGTGCCGAAACCACTGGGAGTAGCTCCTGATTTTGATGCTGGCGTAGATGAAGAATCGGCTTTAGGGCAAATTTCCGAATATTCTGATCAATGCTGGGAGTATGTAGAAGTCTGGACAAAACGGTTCGAACTGGGGGGGACATTTCTTTCCGGGAATACCGATCGGGATTACGTTACAACAGGGTTGAATCTCGAAAAATCGGACAATGATAATTTGTTCGAGTTCGAAATTGGTGGTCGCTGGGGCCAGGCAAATGGAGTCCGGGATGCAAACCGCTGGTATGGAAATGCTACGTTAGATATTGCACGTACCACCAACTGGATCGTCTTCGTCACAAATAAAAATACATATGATGAGTTTGAAAACCTGGACTGGCGTGGAACGATTTCCTCTGGTCTGGGATATCGGTTTATCAATGAGGGTGACAAACGACTGATTATTCGTATTGGACCTGGTGGAACGCGTGAAATTTATAACAGTCCCACATTGAAGCGAACCACGTTCGATGTGTTTGCGGAACTCGAGTTTAAGTGGCCACTTTCCGACCATATCAAGCTGGAACATAAGCAGACCTGGACTCCCAGTGTGGATGTAGCACAGATTCTACGTGTCACCACTGAAACCGGACTGTTGTTTAAACTGGATAATCAAGATCGATGGAATCTGCGTATGGGACTTCTGCAGGTTTATAACTCATTTCCGAACGCTGGACGCAAGAAAAGTGATTACACGGGAAGTGTTTCACTGGTCTATACACGCAAATAGTTATCAGTATCACGGCTGATTTTATTTGGGTTTTCCCAATTTGACGGTCAGCTTTTCTCGCTTACCCTCACGCAAGACAGTCACTTCCACCTCTTCACCAGGAGAGAACATACGAAGTGCCAGGTCAAAATCGTCGAGCCCATCAATTTTCGTTTTTCCCATTTTGATGATGGTATCGCCGGCTTTGAGGCCCGCTTTATCCGCAGGGCTCCCGGGAGAGGCACCGGAAATATGATAACCGGGACCTTCGCCACCAAAATCAGGAATACTGCCAAAGTAAGGACGATTACCAGATCGCATGGTTGTGGCAGGGCGTTCGATTTTTACGTACTCAGGACGCTTCGGGTTTTCGGCCGTCGCAATGGCAATCTCTTCCAGAAACCCGATCACTCGCTGCATACCTGGAATGTTGATTTTGTCCCAGTCATCGGATGGTCGATGGTAGTCGCTGTGTGTACCGGTAAATAGATGGAGCACGGGAATCTGTTTCCCGTAGAAAGAACTGTGATCACTCGGGCCAAACCCCTCTGGTTTAAGCGACAGTTTCAGATCGTATGCTTTCGCAGTTTCTTCGACCAGTTTTTCCCAGCGGGGGGCTGTCCCCGTACCGAAAACGGTAAGTTTATCATCGGTCAGTCGTCCTACCATATCCATGTTCAGCATGGCGACGGTGTTCTTGATATCGAAAATCGGATTCTTCACATAATGCGCAGAGCCAATCAGTCCCCGCTCTTCGCCGGTAAACGCAATAAAAACAATTCGGCGTGGCAGTGGTTTTTTTCGAGCTGCGAGTTTACGTGCCAGTTCGATTAGTGCGACTGTGCCGGACGCATTATCATCTGCTCCGTTATGGACGTCGGTCGAACCGGGAGCCAGAGAACCTTCTCCGCCGTAGCCTACATGATCGTAATGAGCACCAATTACAATGGTTTCATCAGCATGCGGACCTTTCCCTTCCAGTACGCCAATCACATTTTTGATTTCCGTACGGATCTGCTCGACGGATATCTCACCTTTGGCTTTCCAGTCTGTCAGGACAAAGCTCTCTGGTTTCAGATCTTTATCAATATTCTCTTCCAGTTCCTGAAGCATCGGCTTTCCGGCTGCTTTAAATAACTGATTACAGGCATCAATGGTAATATGCGCAATTGGTATCGAACGTCCGTCTCCACTGCCAGCGTAACCGAACTCCATCAGTTTATCGAACTTCGCATCTTTTAAAACTTGCCGTGCCTGTTGTATGTCGTGTAACGCTTTTTTGAGCTCGCGTTCAGCATCTTCCTGTTTTTTATCGTCCGCTTTCTCCCATTTTTCCGTCGCCGTGATCAGTTCTTCGATGGCATCCTGCTCAAGTTCTTTCGCTTCTTTTTTGTTTTCTTGAATCGAATTAACATCATTGACGAACAGAATCGCTTTGGCCCCTTTGCCGAAAGCTGTACTGACTTTGTAACGTAAGGCAGCATAACGGGAAATTCCATGAGCACCGGCAAACGGACTTTTTTTATCTCCCTGTTGAGGCGTCCGGCGCATAATGATCACGACTTTGTCTTTGACATCTACATTAGTGTAGTCGTTATATTTCAGGTCATTGGCATCTATGCCGTATCCACAGAACACCAGTTCCGCATCGAATTTTCCTGAGCCTCCAAACGAACAGGAGCGAAAATCCTGATCGTATTTCAGGGGTATGGTTTTTCCGTCTGCACCAGTCAGATCCAGTTGATTGACCGGTCCCAGTTTGCTTCCCGTATTGATTGAGAACTTCTGGAAGGCACCCTCTTCGATGACATTTACATTCAAACCGGCCTGCTGAAACTCTTTGAATATATAATCCGCAGCGAGGTTGATCCCCTGTGTATCGACTCCACGGCCCTCCAACTCATCGGAAGCCAGATATTTGATGGCATCCAGCATGCGTTTCCCACTGGTAGAATCAGGGACTGATTTGACTTTGACTTCTGGTTTGGCGGGTGCCTCCCCATAAGTGAGTGAGGAGCCTGGCGTGGAGAGCAGACTCAAACCGAACAGGCTGAATAAACAGGCTCTGAATAAAACCGGGGTCACAGCGGATTTGATATTCCAGACAGACATATAACCTCTTTCTCTTTCGATTTGTCTGTAAAACAAGTCATTACATACTACGTCAACCAAGGGGCACATGTTGGAATGACAAGTCGATTTCCAATTTCATTGAGTTGGCATACTCTCTATTTTCGCAATTACCAGACGGAATGGAAGTCAGTACACAGGATTAAATAGAAATTCAAAAATGGTTATCAAATCTTTTTGGCTGCTGAGTTTATGCAGTGCGAGCCTGAACTGGCGATTTGATTCCAGAACGGGTAGAGTTTAAAATTTCATACAGACCTGAGACCCCCGATTGATAATGGAACCATTGATGGAGATTCCCACAGCGGCGCTCATAGACTGTGGTCTACCAGCAGAGGAAGCAAATCAGCTGGCTGATTTACTGAAACAGATCCCCGTCCAGTCGGATGAGGAGTTCTGGCGGTTTCTGATTGAAGAGATACTGACACCTGCCATCCCATTCTGCGTCCACCAGTACTTGTATCAACGTGTTTTTGCAGAACGCATATCAAAAGGTGAGCCGGCACCTGCCTGGTTTCCTGGGGAACGGGAACGTAATGGTTCACACCTCGCTGCATGGACGGCTGACTTGAAGCTGGATGGCTTTGAAGCGGTATACGACTGGTCGATTTCGAACCGGGAAGAATTCACGGTTAGGTTAATTGAATCTCTAAGAATTCAATTTCAAGAAGCACCTCAAAAGATCATGGATTTGCATGCTGATATTGAGCAGGTTGAGTGGTTTAGTGGAGCGAAACTGAATATTGTAGAATCCTGTTTTCGGGAGAAATCGGAAGAAACGGCGATCCTGTTTCAGCGCCATACTGATGAAGTGCAGCGTATCAGCTATCGGGAACTCAAGACATTGACAGCCCGGGTGGCAAACGGTTTAACCGAGGCAGGCATCGTACCAGGGGAACGTGTAGCGGTGATGCTGCCTATGACGCTGGAATCGGTGGCGATCTTTCTGGGAATCATTGCTGCTGGCTGTGTGGTCGTTACCATTGCAGACAGCTTCTCTGCTGAAGAAATGCTGGTGCGTCTTAAAATTACCTCGCCCCGGCTGATCTTTATTCAGGATGTCATCACGCGAAATGGACGTCAATTACCTCTGTTTACAAAGCTGGAGTCTTTACCGGAGTTGCCGGCAGTTGTACTTCCTGAATCGGAATCGCCTGAAGTTTCACTTCGTAAGCGAGACCAACTGTGGTCGGAGTTTCTTTCTACAGACTCGGAGTTAACCTGTGTTCCTCGACAGCCGCACGATGAGACGACGATTCTGTTTTCCTCGGGAACAACGGGCAGTCCAAAAGGAATTCCCTGGGATCAGACGACACCGATCAAATCCGCGGGGGACGGGTTTCTGCATCATGATATCCATAGGGGTGACATTGTCTGCTGGCCGACCAATCTAGGTTGGATGATGGGCCCCTGGCTCGTATATGCCTCCTTGATCAATGATGCCACGGTTGCGCTGTCAGATGCGGTGCCCACAAGTCGTCGTTTTTGTGAATTCGTTCAGAACGCAGGCGTCAACATGTTGGGACTTGTGCCGAGTATCGTTTCCGCCTGGCGAAGTCAGGATGCGACCGCGGGGCTGGACTGGTCGCGGATCAAGGTTTTCAGCTCCACCGGTGAGTGTTCCAATCCTGAAGATATGTTGTGGCTGATGTCGCGTGCGGGTTACCGACCGGTGATTGAATATTGCGGCGGTACAGAGACCGGCGGGGGGTATATTACAGGGACCGTTACGAAGCCAGGCGTGCCTGGTCTTTTCTCCTGTCCGGCGCTCGGATTTGAATGGCTGTTACTGAATGAATCGGGGGCGGAAACAACGAATGGAGAAGTCTTCTTTGTACCTCCTGTGATTGGATTATCGACGCGATTAATAAATCGCGACCACCACGAAGTCTATTTCGCGGAGATCGCACCTGGTCCTGACGGACAGACACTCCGCCGACATGGAGACCAGATTGAAGCTTTACCCGGTGGTTATTACCGGGCCCATGGGCGTGTCGATGATGCCATGAATCTGGGAGGGATTAAAGTCAGCTCTGTTCAAATCGAAGAACTGTTAATGCAATTATCTGTGATAAGAGAAGCCGCTGCCATTGCGATGGCGCCTCCCGGAGGAGGTCCTGCCCAACTGGTGATCTTTGTAGTGATGCAAGGCGGAGTGGTCTTTGAAACAGCAGAGCTACAACAGAAGATGCAGCAGATCATTCGCAGTCAATTGAACCCCCTTTTCAAAATCCATGACGTCCGAGAAATTAAACGACTGCCCCGTACGGCATCCAATAAAGTGATGCGGCGGAAATTACGTGATCTATATCAGAGTGAGGAATCATGAGTCAGCAGAAACAGACAAGAGTCGCCGTGCTGAGTGCCACCCGCACTCCGATAGGTTCATTTAATGGTGTTTTTAAAGACCTTACAGCAGTCAACCTGGGAACGATTGCTGCAAAGGAAACGTTGACACGCGGGCAACTGAGCGCCAATCAGGTGGATGAAGTTTATCTGGGGCAGGTATTTACAGCCGGGTGCGGCATGAATCCGGCCCGGCAGGTGGCGCTCAACGCTGGTATGCCGTTTGGTGTGCCCGCCACCACTGTGAATATGGTATGCGGGTCGGGTTTGAAATCGGTGGCGCTGGGCGTGCAGTCTATTCTGTGTGGCAATGCCCGTGTTGTCCTGGCGGGGGGCATGGAAAGCATGAGCAATGCTCCCTATCTGCTGCCCGGGGCCCGCAGTGGTTTCAGGATGGGAAATCAGCAACTGATCGATTCGATGATTCAGGATGCATTGTGGGATGCTTTTTATGACTGTCACATGGGAATTACGGCTGAGAATCTTTCCGAAAAATATGACATCTCACGGGCAGAACAGGATCGCTATGCGGTTCAGAGTCAGGAACGCTGTCAACTCGCTATTGAATCCGGAAAATTCATTGAGGAGATCGTGAATGTTCCCGTTACGAACAGAAAAAAAGAAACAACGCTGATTTCCCAGGATGAATACCCCCGCAAAGGCACCAGTTATGAAACGATCTCCTGTTTACGTCCTGCATTCAAACCGGAGGGAACTGTTACAGCCGCCAATTCTTCAGGAATTAATGATGGCGCCGCCACGCTGCTGATTGCTGAGGAAAGTTTTGTTGCCGAACACAATCTACAGCCACTGGCTTGGATTCGCGCATTTTCCAATGTGGGACTGGATCCAAAATATATGGGGATGGGGCCCACGTATGCAATCCAGGCTTTACTGAAAGAGGAACAACTCTCACTGGCAGACATTGATCTGCTGGAGGTCAACGAAGCCTTTGCCGCCCAGACGCTGGCGGTGGGGAAATCATTGAGCTGGGAAGAGGAGCGGGTGAATGTAAACGGCGGTGCGATTGCTCTGGGGCATCCTCTGGGAGCCAGTGGCGCGCGAATCGCAGTGAGTTTATTACACGAGATGCAGAAACGGAGTGCACAACGGGGAATTGCATCATTATGTATCGGCGGCGGAATGGGAATTGCCATGATGTTCGAAGCGAATGGAACTGATAAGTCATAACAGGAAAGCAAACGAGTGATGCAGGAAATCGGAATTCTGGGAGCGGGGTTAATCGGTGCCAGTTGGGCTACTTTCTTTGCAGCGCAGGGATTGAAGGTCCGCATCTTTGATGTAAATGACACAGTGAAACAGCAGGCATTAGATCAGTCAGTTAAAAATCTGCAACGTCTGACAGAGCTGGAATTGCTCACTCAGCAGGCAACGGCAACAGCAGAGGAGAACCTGAAATTAGTTGACTCGCTGGAGGAACTGCTTCTGGACGTGGAATACGTTCAGGAATCGGTGATAGAAGATTATGAAATCAAAGCAGACGTCTATCGTCAGTTTGAGCAGCATGCACCGGAAACAGCGATTCTGGGCAGTAGTTCATCGGGGTTGTTGATGACGCGGATGCAGGCGGTAATGCAGAATCCCGGGCGGGCATTAATCGCGCATCCCTTTAATCCACCACATCTGATCCCGCTGGTAGAGTTGGTTCCCGGTGAGCAGACAGAAGTAGAGACAATGGAGAAAGTCAAAGCCTTCTTTCTTGAATTGGGAAAACATCCTGTGGTTTTAAAAAAGGAGGTACCCGGGCACATTGCCAATCGGCTGGCGGCGGCGGTCTGGAGGGAATCACTGGCGTTGCTGGATGCAGGAGTTGCCAGTGTGGAAGATATCGATGCAGCGCTCTGCCAGGGGCCGGGCCTGCGGTGGGCGCTGATGGGCCAGCATCAGATCTATGAACTCGGCGGAGGCGCAGGCGGCTATCAGAAATTTATTGATACGATCGGAGCTTCCTTTGAAGCATACTGGGAAGATATGGAGCACTGGACGAGTATCCCTGAATCGGCAAAGCAGAAGGCAGTCTCCGGAACACAGGTTTATCTGAATCAGAAAAGCCCCGCTGAATGGGCTGCCTGGAGGGATGAGAAACTGGCTCGTATTCAACAAATCTTACGTGAGGAACGCTGATGTCCACACCTCGAACTGTTTTGATAACTGGAGCCGCGAGTGGCATTGGAGCTGAAATCGCCCAGACCCTGTTTCGTGAAGGTTGTCATGTAGTAATTGCTGACCGGAATGAACCAGAGTATCTGGTGGACCTTACTGCAGAGCATCAGCGTACAAGGTTTATTGCCACTGATCTATCACAACTGGCTGACTGTCAAACACTGGTCGAACAAACGTTAAGGGAGTTTGGATCGATTGACATTTTAATCAATAATGCAGGTTTTCAACATGTCGCACCGTTGGAAGAATTTCCAGAAGCAACATGGAATAATATGCTGCAGGTCATGCTGACAGCACCATTTCTGTTAACTAAGTATGTCTTTCCCGGCATGAAACAACAGGGCTGGGGACGCATTATTAATATGGGATCGATTCATTCACAGGTAGCATCACTCAATAAAGCCGGTTATATCGCAGCAAAACACGGTCTGGTAGGACTGACGAAATCGACGGCTCTGGAGGGGGGGCCGTTTCAGATTACCGCGAATGTTATATGTCCTGCTTATGTGAGAACTCCCCTGGTCGAGCAGCAGATTGCAGCGCAGGCAGAAACCCTGGGAATCAGTACCGAGGAGGTCGAAAGCCAGGTTTTTCTGAAAGCATCCGCGACCGGAAAGATGATTGAGCCGGCGGAAGTCGCTGCGATGGTTCGTTATCTGTGCTCAGATCAGGCGAAGTCAATCACCGGTGCCTGCTGGACCATAGATGCGGGCTGGACTGCGCAATAAATTGAACCCACCATTGCTTCAAGGCCTGCCTGAATAATTGAAAATCAGTAGACAGTCATTTATTTAACATTGCTTAGATCTGCCAGACGCATTAGAGTGTGTTTATGTAAGTGGCTCAGTCAGATACCTGTTGGAATTGATTTTCGAAGGGGTGAGAGATGCAGCTCCGACAGCGGCTTATGGTGGTTTTGCTCGTATTGATTTTCGCGCAGCCAGTTTTTGCAGCGGAGGTTGAAACTCCCGTTGAAGCCAAAACTCCCGAAGAGCTGGCAGTGGAAGGACTACGGGGGTTTTGGACAAACCTGCAGACGAATAAAGATGGCAGCGTTCGTCTCGTCCGATTGAGTAAACCACATGTGACACTCGAAGCATTGGCCCATCTGGAACAGTTCCATCAACTCGACTATCTGGCACTGGTCTGTCCACAGTTTGGTGATGAAGCACTACCGTATATTCAAGAGCTGACCAACCTGGATAGCCTGATGCTCTCCGAATCGGCGGTTGGTGATTCCGGAATGAGTTATCTGCAGAAACTCCACAAACTGGAACGCCTCTATCTGGACAATACGAAAGTCACCGATGCAGGATTGCGGCAGTTAGCACATCTCCAGCAACTCAAAGTGCTTTCCTTACGAAATACGACTGTGACTGATCAGGGAATGCGCGCTCTGGCTGGTCTGAAAAATCTCGAAGTGGTGTTTCTGTCCGGGACGAAA
This sequence comes from Gimesia sp., assembly GCF_048262075.1. GTDB lineage: Bacteria > Planctomycetota > Planctomycetia > Planctomycetales > Planctomycetaceae > Gimesia. Next base: position 975,983 of record NZ_JBLXFK010000001.1, on the reverse strand, counting down.
GTCAGTGATGCCGGCTTCAAATCGCTGGCGAAACTGAAACAGTTGAAAGTTCTGTATCTCGCGCGGACGGAAGTGACCGGGACCGGTCTGTCTGAACTGAAGTCTTTGGCGAAGCTTGAGTATCTGGTCCTCAATCGAAATAAGTTACAGCCGACTGTGGTTGAAGCTTTATCCAGTCTGACTCAATTGAAAGGTCTGGAGCTTCAATATACTGGCCTGCCTGATTCTTCGATTCAACAACTCAAAAAAAGTCTGGAAAAGACCGATCTTTTTGTGAATGAGAAATCAGACGCATCCACAAGTCTGGTCTTACTTGCTGAACCGGACTCCATTAATTTAAAAGCAGTCCTGCCGTCGATTCAATCGCGAATTACAGCCGGTGAAAAACTCACACCCGATTTTCAGCAACATGTCATTCCCCTGTTGGGACGCCTGGGCTGTAACAGTCGGAACTGTCATGGTTCTTTTCAGGGACGGGGTGGGTTTCAGCTGTCGATGTTTGGCTATGACTTCAAGCTGGACCACGACAACCTCTTGAAACGGATTGATAAAGAACATCCGGAACAAAGTCTGGTGCTGAATAAGCCCACTTCGGAAGATGAACATGAAGGTGGCTTGAGACTGCCTCCCGGTGGCTGGGAGCAGAAACTGTTACGTGAGTGGATCAAAGCCGGTGCAAAGTCGATTGATAAAACAGCACCGCGGTTTGTCCGTCTGGATGTGACGCCACAGCAGATTGTCTTCTCAGAAAAGGGAGATTCAGTCCCACTCAACGCCATCGCGGTCTGGTCGGATGGCACTCGCGAGGATGTGACATGCCTGACGCGATTTGAATCAAAAGATGACAGTGTAGCGGAAGTAACGCCGGAAGGAACGATCCATTCCAAAGGTTCTGGAGATACGTATGTGATTTCCTACTATGATAACGGAATCTTTTCTACGCAGGTCATTTTGCCGGTTAAGAAGTATGAGGACAATCTCTATCCTGATATACCGACGCCGACCAAAGTCGATGAGCATGTCGTCAACAAGCTGCGCAAACTGGGAATTCAGCCTTCGGTATTATGTACGGATGAGGAATTTTTAAGACGCGTCAGCCTGGATATGACGGGCACTCTGCCTGCTCCTGACGAAATTCAAAAATTTCTAAAAGATTCATCTAAGGAAAAGCGGGCACAAAAAATTGAGGAACTGCTCCAACGCGAAGCTTACGTTGCCTGGTGGAGTATGAAACTTTCAGATCTGACGGGCAGCAATGCCGGATATCTGGGCGGGACAGAAATGGCACAACCTGTTGCCGGTCAGTGGAATGCCTGGATTCAAAGACGAGTGGAAGACAACGTCGGCTGGGACAAAATCGTAAGCGGTATTATTCTGGGAACCAGCCGTCTGCCAGGGCAGACCTTTGAAGAATTTATGGCCCAGCAGAGTGAATTCACCAGTATTAAGGACCGGGCTGATTTTACCGCGCTGGAGAATACGATGCCCCATTACTGGGCGCGGGGAAATATGACGGTGCCTTCAGATAAAGCGCTTGCTTTCGGTTATACCTTCCTGGGAATGCGGCTGGACTGTGCCCAATGCCATAAGCATCCTTTTGATGAATGGTCCAAGCAGGATTTTGAACTCTTTACCGAATTCTTTACCCGGGTCAAATTTGGCGTGCCCCCCGATGCCGCTGTTTTGCATGAACAGACCCGTAACATGTTGGGGGTTCCCGTGAAGTTAAATACAGCTGCTTTACGGAGACAAAGTTATTTACGTATTGCAGCAGAAGGACGTCCTGTTCCCTGGCGCGAAGTTTATATTGAACCTGCGAAAACAGAAAAGCAGGTCGCTAAACTGTTGGGGGGAGAGGAAATTGACATCAGTGAGATTAGTGATCCACGCGAGCTACTGATGCAGTGGATGCTGGAGGAGCCGAACCATTATTTTGCCAAAGCGTTTGTGAACCGGATCTGGGCACATTATTTTAATGTGGGTATCATCAATCCGCCGGACGATCTGAACCAGGCCAATCCTCCCAGTAACAAGGCTCTGCTCGATTACCTTGTGAAAGGGTTTATTGACAGTGGTTACAATATGAAGTGGCTGCATCGGACCATAGCAAACAGCCGAACGTATCAACTCAGTTGGCGGCCCCATCCGACGAATCGAAAGGATTTGCGAAATTTCAGTCACGCGGTATTAAGACGACTGCCAGCGGAAGTGGCCATAGATGCGATTCTGCAGGCCACAGCCAGTCAAAAGAAGCTTTCAGAACTGGCGATTCAGACTGACCGGCGTAAGATTACGCAGCATCCGCTTTCCTATCAGACCCGGGCGATTGATTTTTCTCTACTGGTGTTTGGAAAACCTTTAAGGACGACCAACTGTGACTGCGAACGTCAGGATGAACCGACACTACTGCAATCACTCTATGTGCGCAATGATGCTGAAATGCTGGGCCACCTGACACGTTCGGACAGCTGGTTGTCGGAGTTAAAGGGGAAATCATTCACTCAGGAAGAGCAGGAAAGACTGGTTACTGATGCGTACCTGCGGACACTTTCGCGTTTACCGGAAGAAACAGAATGGAAAGAAAGTCTAAAGCATCTGCAAAATATGGAAACGGTTCAGGAAGGTCTGCATGATCTGATGTGGGTACTGTTGAACACACAGGAATTCATTACCAACCATTGATCCAGCGAGACAGACCGGAAAAGATAATTCCCTGAGAGGGCAATAACGATGAATCACCACAATTTAATCAGCAGACGTAATGCCTTACAGATTGGGTTTCTGGGTGGACTCGGATTATCTTTGCCTGGATTCCTCAAGCTATCTGCTGTCAACGCAGAGCACGCGGCTTCGAAGAAAACAAAAGCGGATGCAGTCCTGTTCCTGAATCTGGCGGGAGGTGTCTCGCATCTGGATACACTGGACAGGAAACCCGAAGCGCCGACTGAGACGCAGGGAGAGTTTAAGTCGATTCAGACCTGCATTTCCGGATTTAATGTCTGTGAGCACATGCCAAAATATGCCGCGAAAGCGGATCAATTTACATTGATTCGCGGGATCTCGCATTCGGCAGGTGCCCATCCTCAGGGACAGTCCTGGATTTCTACCGGGAATCGACCTGTACCCGCGCTGATCTATCCCTCACTGGGGTCGGTGATCAGTAAGGAAGTCTCGAGCAAACCGGATCTGCCTGGCTATGTGGCGATTCCCAAAACTGAATGGAATGCCGGCTATATGGGAGATGCCTATGCACCTTTCAAAACCAATACCGTGCCGCGACCAGGACAACCTTTTCAGGTGCGCGGAATTTCGCTACCTGAAGGACTTACACTGGAGAAGGTTAACCAGCGACAACAACTGCTTGAGAAATTGAACCGGCGTTTTAAAGACGAAGTGACCGAAAGCCAGTTGCTGGAAGCGCTGGATCAGTTTGGCTCACAGGCATATAATATGATCACTTCAAAGCGGGCGCGGGCGGCGTTTGATGTGGAACAGGAAGCGAAACCGATTCGGGATCTGTTTACACCAGATGAATTCAATCAGTCTGTCTTTCTGGGGTGCCGACTGATTGAATATGGTGTGCCCTTTGTGACGGTGACTTATGATGGCTGGGACACGCATACAGAAAATTTTGTCGGTCATCGTCGGCTCCTGCCCGCGTTAGACGGCGGGATGACAGCCGGAATGGAAATGCTGAAGCAGAAAGGATTGCTGGAACGGACGCTGGTTGTGATTATGGGAGAGTTCGGTCGCACACCTAAAATCAATATCAATGCAGGACGCGATCATTATCCACGTGTGAACTGGTGTCTGATGACGGGGGCTGGTATCAAACCAGGTCAGTTTGTCGGTGGGACAACCAAAGCAGGGGATGCACCTGATGAGAGTACCGAGATCAAACCCGATGATATCGCCGCGACGATTTATCACAGCCTGGGGATTGATCCTTTGAAGGAATATTTTACTAATACCGGACGTCCCACGATGCTGGTCCCCCACGGTCGCATTATGCATGAACTGTTTGCCTGAACGCATTTGAGACAGACAGGGGATTTAATTTAAGCCCCCCCCCATGGTTTGGATTGAATTGTATCACAGCCTGCGGTCTAATTGAGTGTTGGTGCAGTGATCCGTTTCGCTAATCTAAAGCCATCCCATTTAACCGTAGCGTCTCTCAATCTGATATACTCGAGTCAAACAGCCCTGGCGACGCTACAGAAAAACTGGACACAGTCTAAACAGATAAATGAATTTCCTGCATGGCATCGTTTGCTCCTGAATATGAGGTAGCTCTGTGATAAGAACTCTGATCATTGCTCTGTCGGTGAATACCTTTCTGCCTGTCATGCTGTCAGCCGAAGACAGCATTCAGAACCCCAATATCGTGCTGATTATGGCCGACGACTTAGGTTATGGAGACCTGAGCTGTTATGGGAGTAAGGAGTGTGATACTCCGCATTTGGATCGACTTGCTGCGAATGGAATGCGATTTACCGATTTTCATTCCAGTGGGGCTGTCTGCAGTCCCACCCGGGCAGGATTACTGACAGGTCGTTATCAGCAGAGAGCAGGTATTGCGGGAGTGGTCTTTGCGAACCCCATGAAGAACCGACATCATGGTCTTCAGAAAAATGAAATCACCCTGGCACAATGTCTGCGGGATGCAGGTTACCAGACGGGTATGTTTGGCAAATGGCACCTGGGGTATCAACGGCAGTACAACCCGACATTTCGTGGGTTTCAGAAGTTTGTTGGCTACGTGAGTGGGAATGTTGACTACTTTGCTCACCTGGACGGAACCGGCGTATTTGACTGGTGGCATAATGCGGAGTTGAACCGAAATGAGCAGGGATATGTGACTCATCTGATAAATGACCATGCCGTGGAATTCATTCGCCAGCAACAAGAGAAACCATTTTTTGTCTATATCGCGCATGAGGCCGTTCATTACCCATATCAGGGACCTCATGATCAGCCGATGAGGAAAGAGGGGGTTGGTGACATCAAGTCTGCCAAACGAAAAGATATTACGAATGCCTACCGCGAGATGAATACTGAAATGGATAAAGGCATCAGTAAAGTGGTTGATGTTTTAAAAGAACTGAATCTGACGGACAATACGTTCATTTTCTTTCTGTCCGATAATGGTGCAAATAATAAAGGATCGAACGGAAAATTGCGTGGGTTCAAGGGAGGGCTCTGGGAAGGGGGACATCGTGTGCCGGCAATCGCCTGCTGGCCAGGTCAGATTCCTGCAAAAACCGTTTGTGATGAGACCGTGATTAGTATCGATCTGATGCCCACCATTCTGGAATTGACGAAAGCAAAAGTCCCAGCGGGACACAAGCTGGATGGAGTCAGTCTGGTCACCCTGTTAACAGACCAGCAGTCATTAGCACCCCGACAGATCTTTTGGGATTACAACGGTAAATCTGCAGTAAGGCAGGGACCTTGGAAACTGATAATGAATCAGACGCGCAAGGAACCGGTTGAACTATATGATCTCAGCGGGGATCTATCGGAATCAAACAATCTGGCTGACGCCCAGCATCAGCGTGTTCAGCAAATGCAGTCTGCGCTCGCTGCCTGGAAAACAGAGGTGCAACAAACCGCAACGCCTCAGCCTGAAAAATAAACTATGCAATGTTGGCAGGAGAATCAAAGATGCTTCGACTCACGATTTTGTTAGTACTACTGTTTCCCATGTTATTGACGACGGCAGAAGCAGCACCGGATTCATTACAGGCGGGAGCGGCAAAATATAATATCACACCGCGAAAATTTCCTGTCTCAATGACGGGCAGCTTTCAGGATCGTCAGGCTCAATCTGCGCATGACCCCTTGCATGCCCGGGCGCTGGTTTTAAAGAGCGGTGATACCAGCATTGCTTTTGTCGTCTGTGATATCTGTCTGATTTCCCGCGAGATATTTGATGCTGCCAAGCAACAGGCATCCCTCAAGACCGGTATCCCCACCAGCAACATGCTGACCTCAGCCACTCATACGCATACAGCTCCCACTTCTGTACCCTTGGCACAATGTCATCCCAGTCCGGCATATGTGCAGTTTCTGACGGAGGGAATTGCACAATCCATTATCAATGCGCATGCGCAATTAGCACCAGCACAGATAGCCTGGGGAGTGACAGAGGAACCGGCTGAAGTAAACAATCGGCGGTGGTATGTCAAAGAAGGAGAGATCCAGCTTAACCCGTTTGGGAAGAAGACGGACAAGGTACGGACAAATCCCCCGCGCGGTAGCGAAATACTGATCAAACCGGCCGGTCCCATAGATCCGACAATTTCTTTTCTCTCAGTTCAGACAATTGAGGGGCGGCCTTTGGCGTTGCTGGCTAATTATTCGTTACACTATGTAGGGGGAATTCCGCCAAATCAGCTCTCCGCAGATTATTTTGGGGAGTATGCACGGCAGATTAAAAAGCGGCTGGGTGGAGATGATACTTTTGTAGGCATTATGTCTAATGGCGCGAGCGGAGATATCAATAACTACAATTTTAAAGAACCACGTCCGCGTGCGGCCTCCTTTGAACGTATTATTCAAGTCGCCTCAGTCATCGCAGAGCGTACATACGAAGCTGTAAAAAAACTAAAGTATCAGAGGAAGTTAGAAATTCTGATGCTGGAACAAACTCTGGATCTGGGTATTCGCAAACCGGATCAGGAGGAGTTGGCCTATGCGAAGAAACTCTTGTCTGAAGCGAAAGATCGCGACCGTTTAACCACAAACGAAGTATATGCCCGGGAAACAGTGAATATTGACCAGGGGCCCGATACCGTCAATATCAAACTGCAGACTCTGAGAATTGGTGAACTGGGAGTCGTAGCGATTCCCTGTGAGGTCTTTGCAGAAATCGGACTTGAGATTAAACGGAGAAGCCCACTCAAGCCAACCTTTGTTATTGGGCTGGCGAATGGCTATAACGGTTATCTGCCTACTCCGGAACAGCACGTGTTGCAGGGCTACGAGACCTGGAGGTCCAGTTGGAGTTATCTGGAACCGGATGCCTCAAATAAAATCAATTCACAGATATTTAAGATGCTGAATCAGATTTCAGACTGACTTACTTTATCAAATATGATCTAAAACGAAACACTGAGGACGGAATATGAAAAAGCAGATTTCAATCATCTGTCTGGGATGCCTGGTCCTTCTAATGTCCAATCAGTCAGGTTGTACTTCTGAGCCGAATCAATTATCGGAACAGGAACAGCAGCAGGGATTCAAACTTTTGTTTAATGGTAGGGATCTGACAGACTGGCAGCACAGTGGCAACTGGAAAGTGGAAGAAGGGGTGATTACCCGGTCCGGCAACGGGGGAAGTCTGGTTTATGAAACAGAGCCTGTGCCCGATAACTTTGAGCTGAAGTTTGAATGGAAGGTTGCGGAAGGAAGTAATAGCGGTGTCTATTACCGTTCCGGTCAATATGAATATCAGATCCTGGATAATCAGAAGCACGTGGATGGCAAGAACCCTCGCACCAGTGCGGCTTCGATCTATTTTTGTCTGCCTCCTTCACACGACGCGACACGACCGGTGGGCGAATGGAATACGGGACGCATCGTTTGTCAGGGGACTGTCATTCAACACTGGCTGAATGGGGAAAAAGTGATTGATCTGGATTATACGGACCCACGCTATGCCTGGCATGTAGAACTTCTGGCCAATCGGGGAGGAAACCTGAGTGATCGTGGAGCAAACCTGTCTCTCCAGGATCATGGTGATCCGGTCTGGTACCGCGCTTTAAAAATGCGGAGTATTCCTGATACAGAGAAACTCAAACACAGTAATGTGAATCCTGCGGAAATTACCGATGCGATGATGGCTGCTGAACAACGTAAACTGCAGCGGATTATGGAAAGTCGGGCACGGCAACAACAGAAAAAACAGTAAGCGGTATGCTGGGGCAAATTCAAACTGATGATTCGATTATAAAATCTGACGAGCAAATATATATTAAAGGATGATTTTTCCATGTTCTGGAAACGCTTAGGTGAAATCTGCTTAATCATGTTAATGACAACCCGATTTGTGTCAGCAGCAGAGCCGGTTCAAGTGATTTTTGATACGGATCTCTCTGGAGATGTCGATGATGTACTGGCATTGGCAATGTTACACACGCTGGCGGATCGGGGAGAATGTGATTTACTGGCAGTGACCATATCCAAAATCAATCCTTTGACTGGTCCCTTCACAGACGCCACAAATACATTTTACGGACGAGGCGATATTCCTATCGGAGTGACACGCGATGCACAGAAACGCGAGAGCCGCTATCTGAAACTTATCAACGAAAGGCAGGGCAATCAGAGTCGTTACCCGCATGATGTCAGGTCGAATCAACAGCTTCCGGATGCGGTCAAACTGCTGCGGAAAACGCTGGCTGCATCAGCTGACGGTTCCATTGTGATTATACAGGTCGGTTTAGCAGCAAATCTGGCTGATCTGGTTGAGTCGAAAGCAGATGAGTTCAGCCCGCTTTCCGGTCCCGAATTGATCAGACGAAAAGTCAAACTGGTCTCCGTGATGGCAGGTGCGTTTGAACCCATTGATGGGAATACACATTTTCTGGAAGCAAACGTGCGAAATGGAATTCAATCCATGCAGCGATTTGTACGACAGTGGCCTGTGAGTACGCCTGTCGTCTGGAGTGGATTTGAAATCGGCATTGCCGTCCGCTATCCGCGCGAGAGTATTGCCCGGGATTTTAACTATATGGAACACCACATCGTACGGGAGGCTTATCTGCTGCATAGTGGGGCGGAACACGATCGTCCCAGTTGGGACTTAACGAGTGTGTTGTATGCAGTTCGACCCCACGATGGCTATTTTGATCTTTCCGAGCCAGGAAAAGTTACCGTTGACGATGATGGCTTTTTGAGTTTCCATTCAGCAAAACAGGGGCGGGATCGCTATCTTAAAATGAATCCCCTGCAGGCGGTGCAGGTAAAGGAAGTCTTACGCAGTCTGGTCAGTCAGCCTCCAGTCATCCGAACACTTCCATAATAAAGTGCGAGAGCGTGTTGATTATTGATCCGAGTTTCGACTGACTTCCTCCAGCAAGGTATCGATTGATTCACACATTTCTTTTTTGAGGGCATACAGACTGTTCTGCATTTCTTTGAGTTGATCAATTCGATTTTTTGAATTGACGGGCCGCGAACGCTGTTCAATTTCGGTTTCGTGAGTGTTTTCAGTCTGTGAGTCTGCTTCTACAGGATGGTCACTACTAACCTCTTTACTCTCCATGATTATTGAGCTTCTTAATTTAGTCACAAGCAACTCAGTATCAATCGGTTTGACCAGCAGGTCTTTAAAACCAAGTGCCAACGCCTCACGAGTCAGTTGCTTCATCTTAGGCGAAGACGTGCCGTGCTCTTTGGTCACCATCAGATAAAAATTCAGCGGAGGAATTACTCCTTCGTCATTGAAGCGTTCGATTCTGGCGGCAGCCCTGTATAAATCAAGGGCATTCATCGTTGGTAGAAACAGACTTGTTAAAACAGCGTCAATCGAAAAATCGGTTTTCAAAATCAGTAATGCTTCTTCACCACTTTCTGCAGAGATAGTCTCGAAGTGATGCAGCCCCAGTTTCTGGTTCAAACTTTGACGAATGAATCCGATTTCGTCAACAATCAGTATTTTCATAGTTTTATCCTGATGTGAATTTAAGAATCGATCGCGATAGCTATCTGATTTGAAAGAAGTTCACATAATCTTGTATCGCCCTCTCGAAAAAAAATAAAAATGGGGGAAATTACCCAATTCTTTGTACTGTAATCACCTCAATATTGAATGAGGAGCTACGTTTGGGTAAAAGGGATAGAATGGGGTGGTGTGGGTGCATGCTGGGGATGTGTGATACAGGAGAATGGATAAATAAGGCAGATACTGTAGATTTCAGAATATAATCGAGATTACAGACTGTGAAATTACAGTCTGTAGTTTTGGATAATCTGTTGAACGGGAGCATCCAAACAGTTTACCAGGGAATATATCGGATCAACAAAATCTGTCATCAGGTCCGTTGTTTATTGTTGATAGTTTATTCGTGAACTGACCTTTCATTACTGTTCCATTGAATTCCCGCTTAGTGGAAACAATCTGTTGGCACTGCTGTTATGTTGCCATCATTTCATACAAATAAATGCCTACTGACAATTAGTATTCCTGATCCTGCTATGAGGAGGAGTGTTGATATCCTTTGTGGAAGTAATGGACTTTGTTGTCGTATTTATTTGGAAGCTGAATTGAAAGAGGATATGTAAATGCGAAAGTTGGCAAAAGCATTTCTTTACGCGCAGTGTTCTCTTTAAATCGTGTCAATGAATTTTGCTAAACACTGAAAGAGGAGCAGAAATCATTTGTATCAGATCGTATTACGTTTGAGGGCCCAATGACGGAATTTATTGTGTACATCATTGACGATGACCCTGATGTCTTAGATTCGATTTCCTATCTGCTGCGAACTTCCGGCTATAAGGTCAAACCGTTTAACAGTGTTTTCTCTTTTCTGGAATCAAACGATTTTAATACGCCGGGCTGTGTTCTCATCGATCTGATCATGCCTGAAATTTCTGGAATCGAAGCTATGCTGTTATTTGACAAACGTCAGATTCGATTTCCGGTGATCATGATGAGTGCTTATGGAGATATTGAAAAAGCAGTATTAGCTGTAAAGCAGGGGGCATGTGAATATCTGGAAAAGCCATTTGCGAAAGATAAGTGTGTTCAGGCAGTAGAAACAGCACGTGCAATCTGGAATGAGAATTCACAAGAGACAGCCGATAACAGCATGAAATATCTGCAGTTATATGATGGTCTCACCCGTCGGGAAAAACAGGTATTTCATCTGATTGCAGAAGGCCATTCAGGGAAACAGATTGCGAATTCCATGTCGATCAGTTATCGAACTATGGAAAAACATAAAGCACATGTTCTCACTAAATTAGGTGTTTCCAGCACCACTGATATCGTACATATTCTTTATAAAATTAAAGATATGCCAGGCTACCGAAAAACTGGAATGCCTGATGCGTCTCAATAGGTTGTAGTGACTGCGGTTAGGTAGTTATCTCTTGCACTCTCTTCTTCGGTATATCAACCACCTTGCCGGCCCCGTAAGTGCCTGTCAAAGAATCTGTTTCGGATTGTTAAAGTAATCAGATTGGCAGTTAAGTGGGTTATCGCTGCCATTTGCCTGGCAGGATCGTAATTCCCAGCTGTTTAAGCAGGGGTGGGGGAATTCCCCCATCAATTGAGGAGGTCTTTCACGTCGATAAGAAATGAACTGATGAGTAAGAAAAAAACAGGGGTCGAAGATATGAACACAAAGTTATTCAAAATCGCGTTTTTAAAGGCAAAGGGGTAAATCCAAAAGTATTGAACCGTAGTATTACCAAAAGATAAGGGCCAGGTATGAAATCCAGACAAACCGGATATTGTAAAGATCACTTCGCTGAGCAGATGATGAGATTCAGTATAGATGTGGTTGTTGCAATGACCGAGGCCGGTAATATTCTGATGGCGAGCCCTTCCATTGAATCTGCCTGGGGATGGAGCACGGAGGAGATTTCTGGAAAGAATATTTACGAACTGCTGACTGCAGCGTCCTGTGAACCGTGCCAGCATTGTTTTTCAGAGTGTGTCGTTTCAGGAAACTCTGCTGTTTGTGAGCTTGTGATCAAACGTGAAGATCACTCCTGTAGTCCGTATGCATTGACTCTCCATCAACTTGAAGAATCAAATGAAGACGTTCAATTCATCGGTATCTTCCGCGAAATCGCTGAGCGATTTCGGTTTCAGGACCAGCAGACTGAATACCTGGAACGTCTGAAACAGACTCGCCGGGAACTGAAGCGAAAAGAATTTGAGCTTAAATCCGCACTCGGCATGGTTGAACAGGCTAATCGGGCAAAGAGTGAGTTCCTGTCGAATATGAGTCATGAGATTCGTACTCCAATGACAGCAATTGTTGGTTATTCCGAAGTATTAAAAGAATCGACAAGTCAAGCGGAGCAGCATGATCTGATTGAAATCATCCAGAGAAATGGTGACCATCTTCTGCAGTTGGTGAACGATATTCTGGATATTTCAAAAATTGAGTTGGGGCAGTACGAAGTCAGAGAAGAAGAGTGTTCTCCTGTAAAAGTTCTGCAGGAAGTGATGACGGCTTATCAACCCAAAGCAGTTGAAAAGGGACTGCAGTTGCTTACCAATATTCAGGAGACGATTCCCGTCGTTATTCAGTCTGATCCAGCGCGGCTGAAGCAGGTTCTGGAGAACCTGGTGAGTAATGCGATCAAGTTTACGGACAACGGCTTTGTTCGCCTTGAGATCAGAGCGATTTCCCAGCCGAACCATGAGCGCCTGCTACAGTTTAATATTGCAGATACAGGAATTGGTATTTCACAGGAAATTCTGAAGCATATATATGATCCTTTTATTCAGGCTGACAGTTCCTCGTCGCGAGCTTATAGTGGTACAGGACTGGGTTTGACACTGACACATAAGCTGGTGCAGTTACTGGGAGGAAAACTGACTGTGCAATCATCGGTGAATCAGGGAAGCGTGTTTTCTGTGACTTTGAATGTCGGAAATATAACTTCGCAGATGAGGCAAACAGGCAGACGGCCTGATCTTAGTTGTAACAAAACACTTTCGCAAACAGCACCTGGTGTCCGAGTGGGGAGAGACCCCACTGGTATGAAAGGCAGGGTATTGCTGGTTGACGATACACACGAGATTCGCAGACTCTTCAATTATATGTTGTCAAAGATGGGGTTGGATGTAGTGACTGCTTCTAATGGCAGGGAGGCTATTGAGCTGATTCAGGATGCAGAAAACCAGGGGGAGCCTCACGATCTGATCCTGATGGACATGCAGATGCCGGTCATGGATGGTTATGAAGCGACCCGGTTTCTCAGAAGTCAGAATCATCAGGTACCCGTCATTGCAATTACTGCTCATACTCTGATTGCCGATCGAGAAAAATGTATTGCTGCAGGTTGCAGTGACTATCTTGGAAAACCCGTCAAATATGATGTACTGACAGAGATGGTCTCCCGCTATCTGAATGCTACTTTGAAAGTACGGTAAATCCTGCCCCTGTTTTTTCAAGCTCAGTTCAAAGAAAACACCGTCTCAGGAAGTTGAGTCAGCATGATCCTGATGAGGTGGAGATGCAGGCAGTGACAGATGGAAAATCGCACCTCCCTCCGGATTGGGGGTATACCACATTTTTCCACCAGAGGCATCGACGAGAGAGTGGCTGAGCGAAAGCCCGATACCAATGCCCTCTTCCTTGGTTGTGGTAAACGGCGTGAATAACCGGCGGGCAAGCTCAGCCGAGATCCCGAGGCCTGTGTCTTTAACCGATATTTGAATCATATTGTGTTCGACAGCAGCTGATGTAATTGTCAGAATTCTGGGAGAGGGAGTGTGTGCCATGGCCTCAACCGCATTTTTTAACAGATTGACCAGTACCTGTTCGATCTGGACCTGATCTGCATAAACCATAGTGAATTTATTTTCGTTCCTGGTTTGTACCTGAATCTGTTTTAAGCGGATCTGGTACTTCATTAATTGTATGGCGCTACGGATACTATATTGAATGTTAAACAGAAACCGTTGCTGCCTGCGTTTTTTGACCAGGGAACGCAATCGTCGGACGATCTCGCCGGAACGCAGGGACTGCTCGACCACTTTATCAACCAGTTCAGAAATATCTTCTCCCCGCTCCAGAAGATTTTTTATGGCAGCGCTGTAGTTGGCGATCGCAGTCAAAGGCTGATTTAACTCATGTGAAAGACCCGCAGCAAGTTCTCCCATCACAGAGAGCCGGGACACATGCGCAAGCTCGTCCCGATATTCCTGAGTGATACGATCCGTTTCGTATTTTTTGGTAATATCCTGAATCGTGCCATACATTAACGGCGTTTGTTGATCGGGCGACATTTTGAGTGCCGCCTGTTGATGCACGTAACGGATCTCACCATTAGGCCTGATAATCCGATGTTCGATGCTGAATGGTAAATCGTTTTTTAACGTATTGATGATAACCCGTGACACTAACTCCCGGTCTTCCTCATGGATGATCTGGAGAAAAGAGTTGTAATCTGGTTGCGGTTCCGTTTCAGGCATATCTAGAATGCGAAAAACTTCTTCCGACCACCAGAGGGTGTTATTCTGTGGATCCCACTCCCAACTGCCGATGTGCGCTAGCCGTTGTGCTTCGTACAATCTTGAATGAACGCGATTCACTTCAATTTCTGATGCCTTGAGTTCGGAAATATCCTGGATGATGACTAGAACTTCTTCCGGCTGATAAGGCAGTAATCTTGCCTGGAACCAGTGCGTATGAAACTCGGCTTGCAGTGAATACTCAAACGTCACAGTTTTCTGAGTCTGTATTACCTGATCAATCGCCAGTTCAAACTGGGAGACTACGGCTTTGGGAAACAGCTCACAGATCTGCTTTTGATACAGTGTTTCTGTCGGGAGCAAAAAGTTTTTCAGCTTTCCACTTTCATCGCCGACAATGGTTCCGTCAATACTCAAGTGAAAGAACAGATCAGGATTGACCTGCAACATGGCTTCAAGTTCCGCTGTCTTTTTGATAACGATATTTTCTGCTATCAGTCGGTCAGTAATATCCACTGCAGAGCCGATAATCTGGCAGAGTTGTCCTTCATCGTCATAGAGTGGTCCAAATGTAAAGTCCAGATCCATCATTCTGGTTTCTGACAAGCGGACTTTTGTGTCGAGACGGACGATTTCACCCTGCGCAGATCTCAGCAGAGCCTGCCTGAGTGTCTGTTGTGCTTTGAAAGAATGTGACCACCAGTATGTTTCCCACAACGGTTTTTGCATCACGTCAGATTGATTGAAAATATCCGTTTCCAGAGGGGCATGTTTTAGTTCAAGCAAGACACCTTCTGTCGAAAAGACACCCACAAAAACAAACAGGCTGTCCAGGAGATCTTGAGTCTGTTGTGATGAAGGTTGCAGTTTTTTTTTATTCTGCCTGTGTTTTAAAAGTTCCTGCTTGTGGCTTTCGTGAGTCTGGTTGAGTGTTGCAGGACTGGAAACGAAGTGCCTGGATGTCTGTGAGATCTGCTGGTTTGTTGAGGTGTCCATACCGATTTTCGTACGCCTTAGATTGAGTAACTAGAGCGTATCACAATTAACTGCAGCGTCTTTCGAAAAAATATATTCGATCCAAATGCCACTAGAGACGTTACAAATAACTGGACACAGTCTGGTGTGTTCGTCTTTGAATTTCAGAGTAAACAACTATGGAATTCTCAGGAAAATAACGCAGGCAGGAGACGAAACAGATCTTGGGTCGAAGTTGACATCCATTTTCCAGACACACCGAGTCCTTGCCATTCAATGATCAGTCGCTACTATGGTCTGAGGCTATTGCGTCAGGCATATCACACTTGATCGTTGCATGGTGGCCAGAGGAATCTGATTAACGTGAGTCTAAACTCCGATTAATTGTTCGGGATCCGTAAAGAGGACAGAGATATGATATTATGTGCTTTATCTGAATTGAGATAAACCCCGGTTTATCTCAGATTTTGAATCTTTCAGATTGGCAATTTACACATGGGAAAGAGATATCCCCGATAGAAAGTCTGGGAATCATGTGGGCATGCTACGAAGAAACAGAGACAGAACGGAAATCAATTACTCTGTTTGAGGGGGCTTTGAAAAAGATAGCCGAGGTGGGACTCGAATTGTTATCTCTATCCGCATTAAGCGTAAATAGTTACGCAATCTGTAAACCAGAATGATGCTGTATGCGCTGCAGTTCTTGGTTTCAGCTTTAAAAGTCATGGGGAGATTGATTCTAATCTAGAGGCGTGTCCACCAGTAGTAGAGCCAGAGAGGAATGATTTTAGTTGAAATATAACATCTCCAACAATCGGAAATCAAGAAAAGCGTTCGAAAGGTAAAGTAAAAATTGAGCCATCGTTTTGCCCATTTGGTTCTGTCTCTTTTTGACTCGATATAATCTTCAAGAAGCTCTGTGTGAGCAGGGGCATAAACACGTTCTCGGGTTGATTTTGGTAATAAAAATCTACCTAAGGCCCAAAATCGAGGCCAACCTGGTAAAAAATTTGCAGGCAGAGTTTTGGCTATATTATAAGGATGAATAGCGAGTATGTTATTATAGAATAATGTTGTAAAGTCAGCAAAGAAGCGTAGAACTGCCAAAGGTATTTTCGCAAGAACACCAATAATTACTGATGGAAAAAAAACGATTGTAGCCGCAAACAGTGAGCAGCAGATCATATATAACACGCTTGTGATATTGACCACGCAAAAACCAAGTCCAATGCCAAAAATTACAGGAAAAATCGTCGCTATGAGGGTATAAATGGCATTAGCATTTTGAGAATATTCAACTTCTTGAGATACTGTCTCACTGGTTCTCGCAACTTGATCCTTAATGCTCAATGTATTCAAATCTAAATAAAGGCCATTCAGAAAACCAACTAATAGCCCGGCTGCCATTCCAACCCAAATTCCTACATCTTGACTAGGGAAGTTCGTAAGGTATATGCAATAACCAAGGTAAAATGAAACGGAAAAAATTGTTAAGTAAAGACCTGAGACAAAACAGTCAAATACTCTAGAACTAGTTTTAATTTCGTTAGCAAGTTCCATTACACAGCCCTTCCCATCCAATTCCATGATTTGACTGCAGATAAAAAGCTGTAGATTCTTCAGCGGATTTAATTCCAAAGGATAGAATCTTATATCGCCGCTCTTTTATAGTGACACCATCAATGTGTTTCGACTCATACCAGCCCCTTACCATATTAGTGTCCTCTAACCGAGACATGAGCTGATAAAAGGCTGCAAGTGTTTTCTTCTGCTTATGTTCTGATTGCAGCTTTTCGCGGACCTCACGGCCTGACTTCTCGCCATCCATCAAAGTGGAAAGCACGTAGAATTGTAAGTGGGTCAGTCTAGGGAACATTAGTTTTGCTTTGGTATACGAGTCTACAAAACCAAATCGAAGCAGTCCTTTCCTTAAGTATCCGCTAGAAATAATATGATTTACCATGAACAGTCATTGGTCTGATGAAGAATTGGAAGTAGCAAGTTTTCTTTATACCTGGAACCCAGACGACTGGAATTGGATTGATCTCCAAGATGCAATTTATCGTGTTAATAACGACAAAAACTATTGTACGCACTGGAGCTGTGGTTCTACAAAGCACAAGATTCATATTGGCGACATGTTCTTTTTGATGCGTCTTGGTGTAGATCCAAAGGGAATTGTTGGTTGTGGGTACATAACTTCGACTCCGTTCCTTTTACCTCATTGGGATAAGGAAAAAGCTGCTAAGGGAATAACAGCACTACAGACGGATACATTGTTTAAGGCTTTGTCCAATGTGCCGATAATTCCTTTGGAAGACTTGAAGGCTAAGTACCCAAACTATGGATGGACTCCTATAGGCGGTGGGGTAACTATACCAGGTGAAATAGCAACGGACCTTCTGTCATTCATTGTGAAAGACGAACAACATGAGTTTGAACAACAGTCTGTAGAAAAAATTCATTCATTTTCAGAAGGAAGCGTGAAGACTGTAACTTGTAAATCGTATGATAGGAGCGCAGAGGCCAGACAGTCATGCTTAGAACATTGGGGTTATACATGTATTGCTTGTGGATTTAAGTTTGAAGATAAATATGGGGAGTTAGGTCGTGATTATATTGAAGTTCACCATTTGAAACCGATTTCTGAAATTGGCGAAGAGTATGAAATCAATCCGATAGATGATCTTCGTCCTGTCTGTGCCAATTGCCACAGAATGCTACATATGAAAAAACCAGCCCTCTCAATTCAAGAATTAGAGTCTTTAATAAACCTTGGCAGTAATTGAGTAAAAGTATTTTGGAGCGATATCGTGAACCGGTTATTTGTCTTACTCATATTATTGTTTCCATCATTTGCAGATGCCGAGCCAAACACGATCATTCATATCCTCAATTATCACTATGTTTCACCAGGGGAATTCGCAGCCGACCTGAAAGACCAGGACAACACGGTCACTCAAGAGCAGATCGACAAGGCATACAGCTACTTCCTGAAGGTGGTTGAAGCGAATCAGCGGGATCAGATGAAACTGCTCCGGCGGCTGATCAAGGAACACAATCTGAAGGCTGTCTACGTCGAAGGACTAACAGAACAGAACCATAAAGGAACGCTACGGTTCATCGAGACTCTTAAGAAGTACGAGCGAACAAAGACAGATCCACCAGAAAGCGGTATCGACAGACTGGTTGCAGCACAGAACAGACTCGACCGTCTCGAACTGGGGGCAGTTGGGCTGCTGGTTGTCTCAGGCGAACTGGAGACGATCCTACCAGCAGAGGACTCAGCAGCCTTTGATGCAGCAAATCCGGTTAAGGCTGATGGTTCAATAGAGTTTGATAAAGAGGCCGAAGAACGGCGCGAGGATGCGATTGTCAGAAACCTGTTGAAAGCTGATGGAGTTGCAGTAATCACTCTGGGAGAAGCACATGTTTTGAGTGACAATCTGCGGCGGTTGGGATCGGACTGTAAGTATAAGCTGGTGGTTGCTAACCCACAGGTGATTAAACGGGCCCCATCAGTCAAAGAATGACACATTTGAAGGAGCACCAACTACAAACGTACTGCACTTATAAAATCTAAAGTAGTGACGAAAGGCTAAGTATTATTGGATTTATGGCTATTCGTTAAAAATCCGTGAAAATCCTCTTGCCTAAATAAACTATGCAGTGAATAATAGGTCGTGTTACATTCACTTTGGTCGAGGATCTAAAATGTTGCCTACACTCACTCACTTACAGTTTTACGTTCTTTCTATATTGATGGAAGGACAGAAAACGGGGCGTGAAGTCAGAGAAATGCTCCGAACAGAACATGGACAGAAGAAAACACTGGCTGCGTTTTATCAGCTCATGTCACGTTTAGAAGATAGTGACCTTATCAAAGGTTGGTACGAGTCGAAACATATTGATGGTGTAACGATAAAAGAACGCAGATACGAGATCCTGGGGGCAGGAGTAAGAGCTCTTCAATTGCAGGATGAATTTTATAATTCAATACGTCGTAAAGTCGTATTTGGAGGTGCTTGATTATGGTAGGAAGAGCCGAATTTAATTTTCCGGATTTTAAAAAAACTGAACCTCCAATCGTCTCATCAACATCAAAGGGAGACTATGAAATCCAGGGAGCAGAATTTGATTTGAGTGCGGTTTGGGAAAGGATAGCCTCTTTCGCAATCTCCCAACTTAATAACATCAAAAATTTGGCCGATGCTTTTCAAACGACTTCAAAAAAATTAACGCCAGGCTGGCCCCGTTTCTGGGAGATGGGACAATATCTTTTGCCAAAAAAGACACGGGAGCGAGTTTATACCCCCGCTCATCAGGAGCTTACTGAGGATTATATCAAAACCAGAAAGATTCGTTCTAAGTGGGCTAGGCGATGGTTAAATCTCTGTTTTACATTTAGAACGCTTTTACTAATTACCGACTGCTGGCGTGCTCTACTTACCGACAAGTCATTTCAGATGCTTTTAAAATTAGTTCCGGTACCTTTTCGTGAATGGTGGTCACGCCCTCGGTTCTGAAGAACCCTTTGCGCTATCTTATCAACTTGAGTTAACTGGCTCTGTCCACTTTGAGGTAGACCAGTAAGACGTATGCTGATCATTGAGACTACGCCAAGAGGCTTAGAGGTTGTGGAAAATATGCGGCTGCGGTTTTGTGGGGATGTTTCGTAATTAAACGTCTAAAATAGATGTGAGCAGATAGTGTTTTAAATTCACTTAATCAGGTGTCAGGTATTCGTTAAGTAGATAATCAACGTCTGCTATTGTTTGGACTCGGAACATATCGGTAAAGTGGCTTCTTTTGAATTCACGCAGTTTATTGAGCCTCAATCCAAAGAAGGAGAATAAACGCCATTTAGCATACCGTTTTACTTCCTTTGATTTATCAGGCCCGATTTCCAATCCGGTAAATATCAAGTCGTATACAGAATACAGAACTATCAAAAATACCATTGGGGAAAACATCAGTGACATAGCAAAAGGAAAAATGAATTGCCGAAATGTATCCCATAGGTCGAGAGTATCGAATCCGGTATAAGCTTTCCAGATTGAATAACCTAGCAATCCTATCCCACATAATCCAAGAATGACATCAAACAGAAGTTCAACATCCTTAAGCTTATCATCTTGGCTTGCGACAGCTTTCGTGACTGCGATCACAGTAATAAATGGCACAAAAATCAGTTCGAGAATTAGAGGCATTGTGAAGAAATTTACCATGAATTCAGCCAATATGATTGCCTTGATCGAATCTTTAAACACCTTCTTGAAAACAGAATTATCTTCGGGTGATGTGATTAAATCACCAGTTACTAATACACCAGTAAAGAACAACCAAACAGCTGCATCCTTAACCATTCCTGTATTCCACAAATTGATCGAATACAATAGAGCGCAGGCACAAGCGGTGTAGGCAATCATAATGAAAACCATCAATAGTATTTTTCGGCAGAGAATTGAGAGAACTAATCGCACTATCGATGCTCTGACGTTCGGTTCACACAAGGCCCATATCATGAACGCGGAAAACCATATCAGAATGGAGATCTCTCGATTGGTATACAATAAATATTACCTTGTCAAAACGTGCCCGCTTTTTTCGTTGAGACTGTATAATATGAAATTGATGCTATGGACTATTAACGTCAAAAGCAAGGAAAACTACAGAGTCAGGTTCTCATGAATTATTTCAGGATACCTTTCTCATCTGTCAACAACACGCGGCTAGGTTCGCTACCGAAACACCAGCTCCCTGAACTGGTTTGCCGCGCTGTTTTTCTTATCAGGGATTATGCCACAGGGGGCAATTATGGATTTTCCAATCGAAGATGAGAAGCTGAAAGCAGCGTCTTCCAACCTTGTTATTTACCTCGTGTATGCTGTGAGGGTGATCAACTGGCATAGCTGGGAGAAAGCCAGGGTAAAAGACAAAGCCAAGCGGGAGAAAGTAACGGCAAATTTCGACAGTATGGAAAATAAGGTGAGGGAAAACTTCCCGAATGCGGATGAGATTATCAATAATTCATTTCATGTTTTTGCTGCTAAGTCTGATCTGTACTCGATTGAATCCGTAGCCATCCCATCTACCAACCCGTTTATATTCGTTGAAGAGTATGACGAAATCATCGGAACGAGCGCTCACCATGCTTGTGTGTGTTTCCTACGGCGGTGCCTGCGGGCTGATTTCTGGAAGGACAACCAGTCTGTTATGGATCGGTGGAAGTCTGAACTGCTGCCAAAACTCAACCAGAATCAGCTACAGTTGCGGATGTATTGGGAACGGATGCGCGTTTTTGAAACTTCTGATTTCGGAGTCAATCATAATTATGAAGGGATTCCCACTACAGATCAGTTGATTGAGGACGCAAATTCCAAAGGGGAGAAAATCAAGAAGGGATTTCACTCGCCTACGGAAGACATTCCGTCAACATTCAGTGATGAAAAAAGAGACTCATCTTGCAGGCTCACTGGGAATCAGGCTCAGTTAGCCCACGCACTAGGCTTATCAGAGTACCGGTTCAAGCAGAAGGCAAGAGGTAAATCAATTTGGGTCATACAACATACACCTAACGATCTGGAGGTGTTGATTCACAAAATGGATCGACACAAGGTTGAGGAATACCGGAATAGACTCGCTGAATATGAGCCATCTCCCCCAAAAAAGAAGACTTCCCGTAAACGAAAACAGAAGTAATCTGAAATAAAATAAAGTAATCTAAAACAACCTTAAATCCTCTTTTTTTACTGACACAAAAAAGGGTTCTTTAGTCTTCTCACCCTGATCGGACCGCTTATAAATAGTCCAGACGGTGACTCACAGCGAGTTATCACAACGGACCATTTAGTACGATTTAGGGAGAAGTCATGTCAACTACCATTTCTCAGAATCCCCCCCTGCTGTTATCCGAAGCTGAAGCCGGTGAACTGCTCAATGTGTGCGCGAAAACCGTGTACCGGATGCGGAAAGAGGGGAAGATTTCATTCTTACGTCTTCGCGGAGTAGTCAGGTATTCCCGCGACGATCTGCTCGCCTTTATAGCTGCAGAATCGAAGACCGTCTCAGCAGACGACTCAACCACAACGGACAACGCCCCCAGATCCTAGCCGATCCGAGGGCGTTTTTTCGTGTATCCAAAGGACACAAATAACAGGTAACCATAGTATGAATGATGCGTGCGTATTGGTCAACTGTTTTCCAGATCGGGAGTGCGTTTGACCATGAATAAAAACATTCTGACCAACTTCAAAGAAGTGAAGGTTACGAACAAAGACGGTTCGGTAAAAAAGGCATGCGTGCCTAAGTCGATGCAGGAGATGGTGAAAGAAACACAATCTTTCCTGAAGGGCTGGCCGAAGGTTTGCGGCAATGAGCTGTTCTACCATGATCATAAATCAGGCACGAAGGTTGATTTCATATCGAATGCGGCGGCGCTGGGCGGGATCATCGGCACATTAACAGGGCAGCCGTCTAAGTTCCTGAATTTTCCAGGCTATCACAAACTGTCTGAATTCTTAAAAGAGCTGATCCGGGTTTCTGAGAGATTCGATGACATTGCTGATTTGCCACACGAACCGAAAATGCCGGGTACTTATTACGCCTGCGATATTCCAGAACCGGGAAATGGTGATGCGCTGCAGGGGTTGGTTGACCGTTTCAGTCCAGAGACTCAGATTGACGCGCATCTAATTCTAGCTGCAATCGTGACGCTGTTCTGGGGTGGTCGTGGAGGACAGCGGCCCGCGTTTCTGGTCACCTCAGACGATGGACCGGGCAGCGGTAAAAGTCAGTTTGTGAACTGCTTGAGCAAACTTGTAAATGGCAAACTGGATATATCATCGAAAGAAGATTCTTCGCAAATCAAACAGCGAATGCTTTCAACAGAGGCCACAGGCAAGCGGATTTTCTCAATTGATAATCTCAAGTCATACAAGTATTCAAACTCAGAACTTGAAGCCATGATTACGCTGGCTGAGATTTCCGGCAAACGTCTCTATGTTGGCGAAGCGACCAGGCCGAACACGTTCTGCTATTTCATTACGGTGAATGGTGCTTCTCTCTCAAAAGACCTCGCTCAACGGTGTGTGATTATCAAACTTTCCAAACCGCGTTACTCGCTCGGATGGGAAGACGAGATTCACGATTACATCGAAAAATATCAGGCTGCAATTATCTCTGATGTGATTGGTTTTCTCAGGAAAGACGTTGAAGAGCTGGAACACGTAAGCAGCCGATGGGGACCATGGTATCGCGACGTATTGTCCAGGCTACCCGATCCAATCGAAGCCCATAGGGTTATTCGTGAACGACAGCAGATCACCGACGTTGACCAAGAAGAGACTGGAATCATTGAAGACTACTTCAGGGAAAAACTGAAGGACTGTCAGTACTTGGTTGATACTGAAAAAGTCTTCATTCCTAACCCCTATACGGTCGAACTGATTACAGCAGGTGATAGTAAATCTGATCTGGATGGTTTGTATCAACTGAATTCCCGTTACAACGGCAAGCAGCAGCGCAGAGACCACGTAAGCACCACCAGAGTTAATACCAATATGGTAAGGAAACCAGGTGCAACAATGGTTCTGTCTTTCGTCGGAACGCATGACAGCGGGGAGGTGATTAGAACCAATACCCTGACGGTTACACATGCTGCGATCACAACCACAGTTTACGAGGGGACCGGATACCAGCTCACGAAACAGTCAGGTGATGCCTCTCTCCCTGACGATGTTTGGTTGTCCTACAATCTCGAGGCGAACATGCCTTTATGGTTTGAGATCGATCAGGATTGCAGCCTAGACGGTCTTTATACCTTATGGCCGGATTATCTACCCACTACCACAGACGCAGAGTTTGCAACGTCTAAAGGCTACTTTCACCAGCCAGACGGAACCAGATCGACACTGCCTTACCACATGGAATACAACGCGTCGTCGGATGTATTCACCATTGATGCCGGTGATTTTGAATATACCTGTGATCTGTCAGACTTCAGTTTAGAAAACGGTTCTAAGATGACATTCAATAAAACGGTCGATACTACTGGTTTTGATCTGCCTGACACCATGACAGTAAAGCGACCGGCAACAAGTTACACGCGCACTATTAGACTGGAAGATCAATTATGAACGGACAATTTGAAGCCTTTGAATTATATCAGACGGTTGCTCAAGAGGGGGAATCATACCCGGCAGCGCCTGCCCAACCTGACATACTGACTCAAGTTCAGAACGCGCCTACTGTCTGGCATGTTAAAAAACTGAACAAAGCAAAACACACGACACGAAGCCTGCCAGACGTTCACGGAATCGGCGGTGAGGATACCGGCAAGGTTCACAGTATGTTTGTGATGGGAAACGGCCCGGTGTATGGAAATTATACACTTACCAGGGGTATGGTGCGGGCGTATCTGCCTGAAGGAACCTATCTGGCTGGGTTCTGGAATAATGGTCAGTTATTCGGCGTACCCCTCACAGAGTCGATACCGACAGTAACGCCAACGTGTAATATTGAAGTGTATCCAGTGAATACGACATCGGACGCGGAACGAGTTTTCTATAATAATCTGGTCGACAGCAATATTGATATCCTCTTGGTACACTCTTTAAATTTCGGCGGCTCAGGGCAAGCGTATAACAGCGGTTGCACATGGCAGCCCCCTTTGTATCCCGGTGAATCAGATACAGACAACCAGTTTATTGAGTTTCTGAAGACAGGCAGGTCAATCATAATCTCTGCTGAGCAGGAAAGTAGGCCCCCTGATTTATTCGGCCAAACGTTTGACGGTTGTTTTAGTCAAGATGATTGCGACCAATTGAACGATTTCTGCTCTTCTATCGGTGGGATTGCGACCGTATCGCCTGCAGACCTAGCACCAGCAGCAGCAAACCCGGCAGGCGTGGAGTGCTTCACAGGCTCTATTGTGGCAGACGACGAGCATCCTTTTTGCCTAGATGAGAATGGAGATCAAAACGTTTTTTACTTCCAGGTGCGCGGGAGTGGGAAAGTAACCGCGAACGGTAGCACTGAATTAGCGTATGTCTGGGATTCTGGAACGGGAACGGACTCAAGTAACTGCTTGATGGCTGGTAATCAATACGATGCCCCCAATGCCGGGTGGGTGTTCCTTTGCGGAGACGCGGACATGGTGAGAAATGAAATTTGTTACGGCCCGGATATGAGTGTCATGTTTTCCAATATCTGCAGACTTCAGAACGGCTTTAAGATACCGACAGAATGAAGATAACAAACCCTAACATGCTAGCGATTGCCAGCGGGCAGACTGATCATCCTGACGCAGCGGTGAGGGTGTACCGGGCTGAGTGGGAGAAGCAAGGCTATGAACTCCCTGACTGGAAGCCGAGCGGCAAGGTGTCGGGCAGTTCAAAAGGTTGCGGCGGGTGCCAGAAACGGCAGGCGGCCATGAATCGAGTGATACCGGGTTCTGGGGATCTGCTGGAAAGTGTTCTGACTGCCATCGGATTTAAGCAGGCTGAGAATGAGTGAAAAGGGCGTAAACCGCTATGTTTTACCGAGTGGCAGTTTCTGCCGTTCGAGAGATTCACCAAAGGTTCATTTTGGACCTTTGGGAAAAACAAGGCAAAAACCGCTATGTTTTGCCAGAGTCTCAAAATGAGACTTTGGGAGAATACTCGACTGTCCAAAATGGACACTCGACAAAATAAGGCAGAAAACGCCTATGTTTCTCCGAAGGTCCAAAATGAACCTTCGGGAGAACCGGCAATTTTTGGGAGAGTAGTTATTCAGAAAGAATCAAAACAATACTTAAGCGGTCTGTTTAACCGTTCGCCTCTGTACGGTCATCATGGTGCCGACCTTCTCCCGTTCCGGTACTGTAATCTGTTCTTTGCAAACCGGGCAGGGAAACGAGCGCCCCGCGTGCTTCTGGTCATTGTTGACGGTGGAACCACAGTGTTTACAGGGCCATATCAACTTGTCTTCCTTGATCCAGACCTTTACCCGTTTGTTGTGGCAGCCAGGGCAGAGAACGGCAGTTCCCGAGACACGCGATCCGCAAACATTACAGGAACCGAACTCAACCAGCATTGCGATCACGATTCCCAGCGGCCCGAGCAGGAAGCCAACAGCAAAGGCTTTGCCCGGATAGCGATCCTGAACGAAAGCGGCAATCATGCCACAGACAAGAGACGTAGCAAGAATGGTGAAAATGAATAAACCAGAATTACTATCGTTTGACATGGTATCCATAAGAAGAAAGCCCTTTGCAGTAATGACGGATAGTGCCTGCTTCCCGTTTGTGTCTGTTGATGGTATCCAGCGGGTGCAGGTGTAGCAATGCGGGAGGCTGGAATGATGATTTTACAGCGGTCTGTCTGCTCCACAGTAGGGGCAAAGATATTCAGCACTGGGGAAACTGTTACGACATCGTTTGCACTGTACCAAACGGGAAGCCTCAACCCTTTTCCGATGCTCGAAATAAATCAGAACCATCAAACCCGGGAAGCTGAAAATGAAACAAAACAGAAACCACAGTTGCTTATATTCGGTGGATATCAGCAGAGAAACCAGAGCACAGGCCAGCAAATAGGAAAAGATAACTAACTCAACCATATCGAGGCCCCTTTCTGGTTCAGGATGGAAACGGCAATGATCATCATACTCAGTAAATCAACTGGTCGGACGAGCAATGTAATAACCAGGGGGCGTGCCTGCTTCCCGTTTGCGTTTATTCATGGTACAGGCTGTTTTTTGGACAGACAAGCATTATTAACCCTTAATGCAATATTGACAGGGGATGCAGTCGGGGCGATACTGCTTTCTTCTAAAAGCTATATGCGTAAAGTAACAAATTCTAAAATCAATAAAGTAAACAGGAGCGCCAGCTCTTGGCAGTGTGGAATTTCCGTGAGGGATTCCGGGTGGCACTTTACCGCCTTAGAAGCAGTGCTCAGAGCTGGCACTCTTTTTTTACGTACTGTCCTCAGTGCGTGGAAAGGTGGTTCTCAATGACCACTACACAAAACCCCTCTTGCAGCTGTAACGCTCAAACCGTTTCCCCAGTTGACCAGCCACAGCAGACCGACGACCAACCGCCAGAGCTGGCAGAATGGCCGGTCTATATGTGTTCCGTTCCTGCTGACTGGGAGCCAAAATCAGGTAGCGCACTTCCCCCCAATGCAAAGCGGTTTAACAATGGCCGAATTGCCGTTGAAGTCGCGACTATGCTCAATCGTGAGATTCTGAAGCAAAGCACAGACGGAACTGTTCAATCATGGTTTATCAGGATCAGCAAAAGGTCAGAGGTACAGGGTGTAATCAGTGTTTCGATTCCTGCCTATCTGGGCTGGAAGCCTGTAGACGCGCACGACATGCCCCCTGCACAGCTCACCATTAAGGGGATGCTTGCCGATGCCCGGCGCGAAGTGGCAGCGATGAATCAGGCTTTATCTGACGACCAGTACAAAGAACACAGGTTTTATATCGGGTTCTCCATCAGTGCTGTACCAGAGTGGAAGCAGAAGCCAGCACAGCCTGAAAAGGTTGAAGCTGATCCGGTGAAAGACCAGGAACGTAAAAAGGAATTCGGAACAATCTACCTAGTAGATATCCCCAGTGATTACGATGCATCGTCAAGCTGGAAGGCATTGCCATCGTTGTTCCAGAAAGTCAAAAATAAAGAGATTGCCAAGATTGCAGCCGTTGGCGGAAATCAAAGGATTCTTAACAGGTCGCAAGATGGAACCGTGCAATCATGGTATGCCGTTGTAGAGGCGGTCGGTGGTTTCGGTATCGTGCAAATCTCTCTCCCTGATGGCTGGAAGCCTGCAGACGTGTACGACATGCCTAAAGCATTCAACATGATCGAAGGGCGTAAAGAGCGAACCGAGTACATCAAAACACTCAATCAGCAGCTCGACCGGATAACAAACAAGAAGTCGCGTAAACGTGCTTATTCTGCCTTGCGGGTATTTCGTCCCGAAACCACAGAAGACCAGCCAGACGCGAAACCAGAGCCTCAGACAGTGCCTGCAGAACGGAAGCCAATTTCAGCAGGAACCCCGGTTGCAGACTGGGAACAGTTCATCCCTCAGGGCGGGAATCCTGTAACGGTGTCGGGTATCCGGTATGCCTCAGACGACAGGCAGCCACTGACAGCGGTTGACCTGCTGAAACGTCATGGACTCGAGATCCATCAAGTGAATGTTGACCAGCGGGAAAAACGGATTGAACGATTTTTAAGTGAGATGAAGTAGCGTGATTCTCCCCAGTCTGGCCGGTGCTGGGCTGGGGTTTTCTTACTAATTGCAGAAAAACAGCATGATATTTCATTTCCCGTTATGCAGAATGGCAAGTATCGGATAGTCCGGCCGCTTGAACATTCATCAAATGGGAATAGAAGAAATGAAACAACAGAAAGAAGCGTTGTCAGGCGCAGATGCAAAACATGGTTATCCTTTCGGCTGTAATGGTGTGATCGATTACGAGGCAGCAGCAGACCGGCTTGGCGTTTCAAAGCGAACTGTCGATCGTTACACGAAGAAAGATCGATTCCGACATGGGAAACATCCAGACGGAAAGAACGTCGTTTGTGTGAGGTCCCTCAATGAATACATATCTAGCCTAGAAAAATAATCGGAGTGAAACCCAATGAACCGACCGAAACCAATCAAGCCGATTATGCCTTTCATACTGGGATCGATTTACCGAAAGACTGATGCTCAGGATCTACTGAGAATAGGGCGAGACCTGATGACAGCCCTGAAGCGGAAAGGATTGATCGAAGTTCTTAGGATCGGCAGCAAAGAGTATTATCAAAAACTGCAAAAAGGAGACCGAAAAAATGAGCAATCCTAAAGAACAGTCAACTGGAGCTGACGCAAAGTATGGGTATCGATTCGGTTGTGATGGTGTGATGGATGTCAAGGAAGCAGGCGACACACTTGGTGTCTGTGAACGCACGGTGTGGAACTACATCGAACAGAATCGATTCCGACACGGTAACCATCCGGGAGGGAAAAAGATAATCTGTACTCGGTCGCTTCGTGAGTACTTATCCAGCCTGGAAAGTTGACCGGGAGTGAAATCAAATGAAACGACGGGAGGGCAAAATGAGCGAAACTAAACTAGATACAAGTGGACTACGAAAGCTCGATCTTAATTGCATCTATCCAGCCAGTGAAATAATGAGAATCACAGGAGCAGACAAAGAGGTAATGAAGCTGTTGAAACGCGATGGTCTTGAATTCCGCTGGCTGGTGGGTGATCAGTGGATAAAGGCTATTGACCTCTGGGAAATGATGAAACCGGTTTTTAACAAATACGCAAAACAAAAGACTGAGACCAGTGAATTAGACTCAACTATTACTGACCAGCCCGGACTGGCTACATATGCTGAAGTTGCTGAGTTTCTGAAGATCAGTCGTACAACTCTTCACAGGCTGGTGAGCAAAGATGAATTGCCAGTTATCTACATCGGAACTGCTCCCCGTATTGAGTGGTCAGAGCTGGAGAAGTATTTAAAGAAACAGCGAGCATCATCAAAGACTGCCAGAAGGAAACCGAAAAAATGAATCATCAGAAAGAAGAGCTGACAGGAGCTGATGCGGAATATGGATATCGATTTGGCTGTGAGGGATTGATGAGCCTCAAGCATACAGCTGAGTTTTTGGACGTTTGCGAGAACACGGTTCGCCAACTGTGCAAAGACGGCTATTTACGAAAAGGCAAACGACCTTACAAGGGAGCGAAGTCAGACCAGCACAAACGCGTCGTGATTTGCCGTTGTTCGCTTCGTAAGCACATTGAATTAACTCAGGAGTAGAGGATGGTGAAATTATGGCGAGTGTAAGTACAGATAAAAACGGTCACAGGATTATCCAGTTCTACGACGCGTCAAATCGGCGTAGGACGTTAAGAGTTGGAAAGGTACCTATCAAGACAGCGAATTCCATACGGTCGCATGTAGAGCGTCTGGTTTCGTCTCAGATCACAGGCCACGCGGTTGACGATGTAACCTCGCTTTGGGTGTCGAACCTGGATCAGAAGATGACCAAGAAATTAGCCAATGCCGGATTGATTGCCGCGCGGGAGTCTTCCACGTTGGGAGA
Source organism: Gimesia sp. (assembly GCF_048262075.1). Taxonomy (GTDB): domain Bacteria; phylum Planctomycetota; class Planctomycetia; order Planctomycetales; family Planctomycetaceae; genus Gimesia. The sequence goes on along the minus strand of NZ_JBLXFK010000001.1, from coordinate 945,749 downwards.
ATTGGTCGATAGTTTTATTAAACTGCGAACAGGTGACGTGAAGCCTCGCACAATGGCGAAATATACTGGAGTCAGAAAACACTTGATTGATCATTTTGGCGAAAACAGACCGTTAAAATCATTGACCGTAGCAGATGCAAAGGAGTTTCGCGCGTTCCTGATAAATAAGAATCTGTCAGAAAACACGGTTCGCAAAGTCTGCGGTGTATCTAAGACATTTCTTAACTTGGGGATCGACAAGGAACTACTCTTAAAGAATCCGTTTGAGGGGGTACCTTCAGCATTCGTGGCGACCAGGGTGCGACATTATTACGTCACGCCTGCAGAAATCGAACAGGTGATTGCTCAGTGTCCTGATGATGAATGGAAACTGATTATCGCACTGGCCAGGTATGGAGGGCTCAGAACGCCATCAGAGACGTTTGCTCTGACTTGGGATGATATCTGCTGGGAGAAAGATCGGTTCTATGTCAGGTCTCCTAAAACAGAACGCTACGCAGGTAAGGAAGGACGCGTTGTGCCGATCTTCCCAGAGCTGCGACCATACTTATACAAGTGTGCTGAAACTGCAGAGGATGGCGCACAGCAGGTGATAACAAAGCACAGGCCGAATAGTCACAATCTGAGGACTCGGTTTCATAGGATTATCACACAAGCCGGTTTGGTTCCGTGGCAGAAAGTGTTCCAGAATCTACGTTCCAGCCGGGAAACTGAACTGCTCGAACAATTCCCGATTCAGACGGTAGTGAGCTGGCTTGGGAATAGTCCGCAAGTTGCACTACAGAGTTACCTGTTAGTGAGGGAAACTGACTTTGAGAAGGCGGTGAAAAGTGATGCCACAGGCGCTGCAGACCATGTCGAATTAGGCCGAACTAAAGGTGACAGCGTGAAGGTGGCAAACTAATGAAAGTCCTACGCAGTCAGTGTTTTTCGTTCTTAGTCCTGGCAGGGCATGTTTGTATAGTAGCCGAGGTGGGACTCGAACCCACACGCCCTTTACGGACCCGGGATTTTAAGTCCCGTGCGTCTGCCATTCCGCCACTCGGCCATGCTGTTTAAGAGTATATAGCGTATTAAGTTATGCAGTTCAACCCAGTTTACCAGGAAAATCCCGGCCATTTCTTCGCCCGATGAAATATTTATAGCTCACGTGTCATGCGAAAAATGTTTTTCAAGAAGTTGGTAGTCTCTCCTGGACTGTATACAGTTTTAGTGTAGCGACTCCAGGGCTGTTTGGCCCAAGTCTATTCGATTGAGAGATACGATAGTTAAATGTGATGCGCTCTTGCTGGCTGACTGCAAATATGGGATGGATTAAGATTGTGAATGAACCTCAATTCGACCCGGCAGCCGGGAACTTCTGTCTCTGTTCTGACCGGGAATTAAGAGATTATGAAGGAATCTGCTTAATACGTTTCGTCCGCCAGACCACGGGCACGACGACGTCGGCGGCGACGGTGGAGCCAGCGTTCGCCATCTTCGGCTTCAGAGAAAAAAGAACCAGAGAGCAGTCGATAGAAAAACAGGAGGACAAAGGCGCCGCCTGTTGCGGCGAGAAAACCAAATGTACTGATCGGAGTGACCCGGGCTCCATCCCAGAAAAACATCAGAGTCCCACATCCGACCACGCTGCCGCCGATGCCCATCAACAGAGTGCTCACAGCGCCCCCAGGATCTTTTCCCGGCATGATTGCTTTGGCAGCCAGACCGACCAGAGTCCCAAAACCTACCCAGACTAACATCTCGTTAACGGCTTCCTGGAGGATTCGGCTGGTATTCTCATCCAACATTATGACGGTCCTTCGTCGATAAATACTTATCAGTAAAAACTTTACAGTGTAGAAGTGATAAGGGCTTGTATACTGGAAGTGAGCCTTTTATTACTTGTTATTATCATTATCGTCAACCCCGGCCTGAAACTTGGGTAATCAAGTAACGAATTGATTTTAGCCTAAAGTTTTGTAGCGTTAAGTAGTGCTTTGAAGTCCGCAACTTTGAAGCAGAGTCTGTTAAATGCGCATGAAAATTCCAGAGATGATTTCCGTCATGACAGGCAGAGTTCATATACTGACTGCTCCAAGTTGGGAAATATTCTGTTTCTAACTGCGGAAAAAGAATCAGCCACTAAGCCAGTCACTCCGATTCGCTGCGACAAACTCATCATCATTCAGATGGGGGTAAGCTGCATAGATGCGGTCTATCTCTTCCAACTGACCATGGCCGAGAGTCTCGTTGGGATTGAGACACCAGGTGCCTTCGAGTAATCCCTGGCGTCGCAGCACATCGTGGATGCCGGGGATACAGCCTTGGAACCGGTTGGCAACGTCAAACAGCACCGCATTGCAGTCAGTGACCTCGGTGTTGCGATGCAGGATGGAGAGTGGGATATCCGAGTTTGTGGCTGCGACCTGCTGGCATTCCTTGAGAAGTTCTACGGCTTTGCTGGTCCAGACCGCCCAGTGACCGAGCAGTCCCCCCGCGATTCGACGCTCGATCTGCTTCCCATCTGAATTGAAACGAAAAGGCGTGACTAGATCAAGCACGATGTTGTCATCATTGCCGGTATATAAGGCTATCTCCTCACGGCCCGATTCTGCAACAGCCCGGATGACGTCCAAAGTATGATAGCGATTGAAGGGGGCCATCTTGATTGCAGCGACATTTTCGATTTCGCAGAATCGGCGCCAGAAGGAATATGGCAACAGACGTCCGCCTACATCGGGTTGCAGGTAGAAGCCGAATACAGGGATGACTTCCGAGACAGCCTGACAATGTTGAATCAAAGTGTCTTGATCGGCGTCTTTCAAGGCAGACAGACTGAGCAGGCCGAAATGGTAGCCGGCTTCACGTGCGATGGCAGCTTCACTGGTTGCCTGTTTTGTATCTCCACAGATCCCGGCGACACGCAGGAGGGGATTCTCGCGCAGCGCATCGGCACGGTTCATTTCTTCTGCTGCCAACTCCAGAACGGGCTGGTACAGGTCAATGCCGGGATTACGAATTTCAAACTGCGTCGTATGTACGCCGACGGCCAGGCCGCCGACACCGCTGGCGATATAGTAACGCGAGAGTGCCCGTTGTCGTCGCTCATCCAGTTTACGGGAAGCAGTCAAAGCAAGAGGGTGAGCGGGGATGGCAGTTCCCTGCTGCAGAATTTCAGTGATCAGAGAAGCATTCACGGTTCTAAATTCCTGAACTATCGATCGTTGATGCCAGACAGGCTATGATTAAAATTTGCCACTCCGCGATTCAAAATGCGTCGGTTTGCCCAGCAGTGGCTGTTCGTTTTGAATCCAGTCAGCAGTCCAGTCGAAGATCTGGTCCACATTGATCTGAGGTGTACCATAACGTTTGTGTCCGAATTGACCGTTATTGAGCAAGGCATCTTCGGCCTCTATTCCAGTAAATTTGGGTTGTTTCTTGAACCGGTTACCAAACTGTTCACAGATGTCACGAACTTTGAGTATCTGAGGTCCTGAGACATTTAAGTATGCCGGGGGGGAAGCAGCATCGGGCATTGAGCAGAGTGTCATTGCATTCGCGTCCCCCTGCCAGATGACATTCACATAACCCATGGAGAGGTCAACCGTCTGCTCGTGGTAGACCTGCAATGCCAGATCAACGAGCACGCCGTACCGGCATTCGGTAGCGTAGTTCAGACGGATGATGGTCATCGGGATATTCAGGGTACGACTGAAGTATTCGAACATCCGTTCGCGTCCCAGGCAGCTCATTGCATATTCACCGACTGGATCAGGCTTGTCTGTTTCGACCGAACCCTGACCGGAAGCCGGGACCAGGCCATAGATATTACCTGTTGAGAATGCGGTGATCCTGCTGTTTTGGTATTTGTTGCAGACTAGCGCGGGGAGATAGGTGTTCATTGCCCAGGTAAGGGACTCATTGCCTGTGGCGCCAAATTTCATCCCTGCCATATAGATGACATTGGGGACGTCGGGCAGGCTGTTGATAAATTCGGTATTGAGCAGATCCCCTTTGATGGTCTCTATCCCCAGTTCTTCAAGAGGCTGTCTGCTGGCTTCATCAGAAAAGCGGCTAACACCAGTCACCCGTCTTTTGATGCCTGCGGCTTCATCGCCACGTAGAATCATGCGGGCTAATGTCGGTCCCATTTTGCCGGCAATACCCAGCAAAATAATATCTCCTGTCGTCTGCTGGAGTGCTTGAATCACCTGGGGAGTGGGGCGGCTTAAGAGTTCATCGAGTTGTTCGATCTGATTGATCTTCTCTGGGAAATCGGTAGTCATGATATGGCTGAAACTATCAGTGTTGAAATTGAATAAAGCGAGGTTTGTTCCACGTTACCGCATTATGGCAGGTTCGTGAATGAATTGGAAATCAACGTTAAGTTATTCCCGGGGAAGCTCACAGGCCAGGAGTTGATCCCAGTCGGGCAGGTCGGCTGAATTTTGTGAGAAGTAACTGGTGACGACTTTGCCTTGATCAAGTATCAGGGCGGCCCCCAGTTGTTGAACATCCTTGCCTGGAATGCCGGGAAGGTAACCAGAAAGAATTGTGGTTTTAAAGCCGGACCACCAGACAGCTGGGCCTACGGTCTCAGACAGATTGCCGCGTTTGACCTGAAAGAGTTCGTAGAGCTTGCGTTCCGGGTCGCTGAAACTGAAAACGTTCTGTAACGAGTAGTGGGACAACAATTTCGTTGCCTCTTTTTCATCCATCATATGCACAATGGCCAGTTGCAGATGACGTTCCGCCAGTTGAGCAGAGAGTGCTTTCAGTTGATCAAGTACCTGACGACAGAACGGGCAACCACCGTGTCTGAGAAAAACAACCAGTACCGGAGTGTCATCTGACAGCTCTATGAGCGTTTTTCCCTGAGCAGAAGGAAAGCGGGAAAGGGACTCTCGGAACGGGGGGGATTCCATGGAAAACTTTCGGTTTGAGAATCATGAGCCTGATCAGACTGTCGCGTAAGATCAGTTCAGAAGTGAAGGTCTCTATCCAGCTTACCACAAGGCGTCCGGATGTGCCTTGTGAAAGTTCGAAATATTCTGCACTGTGTCTTCGATCGTTTCCAGGTCAGAATAGAACATGGCCGTGGGATCAATCTGTTTTTCTTCAAGAAAATCGATTTCTGCCTTCACTTGCGGGATGGTGGCGATCTGAGGAAAGACGACCAGCCAGAGCAGGCAGACGGCGGCTAACAGTAACAGGAATCGAACCCATCGCTGTCGGGAATGAGCCATACCTTCCGGTGATTTTCCAGAACATGATTCAGGATGTGTGGTAAACACTCTAATATACAGACTGTTGTGAGGTTTAAAAAAGTTCGTGAATGACTTCACCGTGGTCGATGGCAGCAATGGGTCTGCCTGAGTGATCGGGGAAATAAGTTTCAGGATCCATACCCAGCACACGATAAATAGTGTGGTGAATATGCCCGGGGCGTACCGGTCGGTCAGCGGGGGCTTCCCCCAGTCGGTTGGTGGAACCGATGATGCGTCCGCCTTTAACACCTCCGCCACCCATCAGGCAGGTCATCGAGTTCCCCCAGTGGTCGCGGCCCGGGGTTCCCTTGCTGAGTGGAGGACCGCCGTTACCACCATTATTCATGCGTGGTGTTCGACTGAACTCTCCACAAAGTACAACGAGCACCTTCTCACTCAAGCCACGCTGCGCCAGATCTTCAAACAGAGCACTCACTGCCTGATCGACGCGAGGCAGGTAGCTATCCATTCCACTTTGCAGATTCCAGTGGTGATCCCAACCACCAAAATGCACGGTAACAAATGTAGTTCCCGCTTCGACCAGACGGCGTGCCAGAAGGACGCTTTGTCCCCAGGTGTTTCGGCCATATTTTTCACGTAGCTCATTATCTTCTGTGTTCAGATCGAATGCCTGCCGGGCCTTTTCCCCGGTCACCATTTCGTAGGCCTTCTGATCCAGTCGATCCATGGAATTGAGCATGCCTGACTGATCTACATCGCGACGTAACTGGTCGAAGCTTTTCAGCAGAGTTTTTCGTTCTTTGAGACGATCGATCGACAGGCTTGTATTGGTGTTCAGATTCTTGACCTGGAAATTCGGGCTGTTGGGATCGGATCCGGTTTCAAACGGGTCATGTTGCACGCCCAGAAAATTTCCTCCAAAATAGCCCGGTCGCAAGCCGATGCTGGAGGCATAGGGGACCGAAACATAAGCAGGCATGCTGGGATCCCGCGGGCCCAGGACTTTGGTCGCCATGGACGAGATCGAAGGGTTTCGTCCGGGGGTGCTACCACCACTCACGCCACCACGACCGGTGAGCATCCAGTGGCCGCCGGTAAAGTGGTCGCCGGTGTTATGATGTAATGAACGCACCAGCGAGAATTTGTCAGCACATTTTGCCTGCAGCGGGAACATTTCGGTGATGTCCATGCCTGGTACATTCGTGTGGATGGGATTCCAGATTCCCTTATACTCACTCGGGGCTTCGGGCTTCAGGTCATAGAGATCCATGTGGCTGGGGCCACCATCCAGCCAGAGTAGGATGACTGAAGTATCTTTCTTTTCCACACCCGCCTGTTCGGACAGCGATTTCGCGTGCAGAATTTGTGAGAGACTGGCCGATCCCATCCCGGCGATCCCTGCCTGTAGAAAATGGCGTCTGCTGATGCCATCACAGTACTTCCCTGATTTACCAAATTCAACGCGGAACATATTTGCGATCCTTAGCGCGAAATAAAAATAAGAGTTCTCTTATGTGTGTATTTTATTGATCGTGATCTGGTTTCGTCAATAAGGAACCACATTGATTTATGGCGAATTACAGGCCCGGGTAACAAGTTCCTCAGGGAGAGCTGAGTGACTATCAGGAAGTTTGTTCCGATTTCCGTTTCGCAGCTCGATAGATCACACCGTTGATTTCACCACCGATCATCAGGATTGCCCCGGTCAGATAGAGCCATGCCAGCAGCACAATGAATCCCCCGATCGTGCCATAGGTTTCGTTGTAGTGGGCAAAATTTTCGACATACAGGCGAAAGCCCTGCAGCATCAGGACCCAGCTGATGATGACAAACATGCTGCCGGGAGTAAAAATCTTCCAAGGCAGCGTAATACTGGGGACGGCCCAGTAGATCACTGAGGTGGAAATCAACATGAAACCGCAAGCCACAGACCAGCGGACGCCAGCAGAAAATAACAGATGCAGCCAGGCGGAGTGAAAATTTGCGATCAGCAGACTGGCAATTTCAGGCCCTACTACCAGAAGAATGGATGCAGTGAGCAACAAAATCAGAACTCCAAACGTCAGTAGGAGTGCCAATCCACCCGATCTGAGAAATGATCTGCGATGTTCGACTTCAAAGACAGAATCCAGGCCATTTTCCATCGTAATAAACAAGCGGATTCCCCCCCAGGCGAGTAGAAACACCCCCCCGATAATCAGGCTAAGGGTGGTTTTCTGTTGTATATCTGAGATTTGATCAAACAGCATGTTGGAAACATTACTTGGTAATCCCTGATTGATGGCATTTTCGATGCTCAGAATCACGCCCTGAATCGGCAGTTGTGCGAGACATCCGATGATGACAATCAGTAAGGGGAAAAGTGTGAAAATGGAATAATAGGCAAATTGCGCGCTGTGGGCGCCGAGCTGGTGCTTGTTGTACCCTCTCAGCGTTTGAATAATTAAGTCCCAGGGAGTCAGCCCTCCGAATTTCCACATGGCGCGGAACCCAATTTTTCCCAGCTGTATCTGTTCCTGTTCTGTCATTTCAGGCCATTCTTATGTGTTGTGATTTCGTACTTTAGGGTGACTGGAGTGGTTTCAATATAATTGAAGCGAATTCGTTATAATTCCTATAATCATTAAAGGTTAACATTTTGAAATGTCGATGACAGTGATAAGGGGAACTTGCATCAGAAGTTCTCCCTCACCGAACTGACTGAAACTACTAAATTTGAAGAACAGAGATTAATCGGATTTTCAAAATGAATTCGTTGCTCAAACTGATTGCGGGAATTGTACTTTGTCTGCCACTGACGGGTTGTGCGGGTCCGGGATATTATGATCCTGCTACTGGCATGGTGTGCAGCGGTCCCATGTACGGCCCCACAGATTTCATGGATGATATCAAATGCAAGCTTTCAAAGCACCGTGCTCAGCGAATGATGAAACATTGCTGTAATCCCTGTTCGTCTTGTGATCCTTGCAATACTTGTGATCCCTGTGGTGGAAGTAGTTTTGGTGGTACGATTCCCGGCATGATGACTTCAGGAACATTCAGTTATGGCGGGGACAATGGTTCTATGGAATCCTACCCCACGCCAAGCTATGCTCCGCAGTCCAGCTGTCCCACTTGTGGGCCTCAGGGCTATTCGGGGCCACAAGCTTATGAAACCCCTCAAACCTACGAAACGCCTCAAACCTATGAAGGCGAATATTTGCAGGAGTCCGTACCGCCAGAGACCGCCCCACATACAGGACCGGCCACTGTGGTTCCCCAGAAAATCTCACCGGTTCCCCATAATGGAGCAAAAGGTGTGATGGGCAAACCAGCACCGGCTCCAGCTGCGGAAGAACCAATGTCATCGGTTCCTCCCGCATTATTGCATGCCCCGGCTATGATTCCCAGTTCCGCTCAACCGCGTCAGGGAGCCCGGCCAGTGCAGTGGGTTCCAGCCCAGGTTCATTAGTCTTTCGCGACATCAAACGAACAGATCAGCGGGGACGGAGAGTTGAGCATCCCCATGCTTCACAGGCAAAGACGGGATTGTTCAGAAAGGATCAAGTGGTGTGAATCAGCCTGATCGTGTGAATCAACGGTATCTCAGGCTGCGAAGCCAGGATTATTCTCGAATTCTTATCTGCCTTGCTTGCGGCCTGTTTTGTCTGTTCACTGCTGAAGTCGAGGCGACTGTCTACGAAGTCGGCCCCGGCAAAAAATATTCCCTGGTCGAGAAAGTTCCCTGGGAAAGTCTGGTTGCCGGGGATGAAGTGCAGATTCATTGGCGAGCTCAGCCTTATCACACCAAGTGGGTTCTCTGTCGTCGTGGCACTAAGGAGAAACCGATTGTCGTCAAAGGCATTCCCTCGGAAAAAGGGGAGCTGCCTGTTCTCGATGGGCGCCGGGCAATGACGCGTCCCCAGTTACGATTCTGGGGCGAACAGCGAGGCGTTATCAAGATTGGTGGCGCTCGCGACCCTGCAGATACAATGCCCGCTTATATCGTGATTGAAAACCTTGATATTCGCAGTGCGCGTCCTTCCTTTTTCTATTTCAGTTCGGAAGGGCTGCAGAAATACTTTCAGAATGCGGCGGCCATTTTTATTGAAAAGGGGGAGCATATTACGATTCGTAACTGCTACCTGCATGACTGTGGCAATGGGCTGTTCGTAGCGTATGAGACTAAAGATCTGCTGGTCGAGAACTGTTCGATCTACCATAACGGGATTGCCGACAGTTATTACGAACATAATGTCTACACAGAGGCAGCGGGAATCACGTTTCAGGGGAACTACCTGGGGCCATTACGAAAAAACTGCCTGGGGAATAACCTCAAAGACCGTTCGGCGGGACTGGTTGTGCGCTACAACTGGATAGAAAGCGGAAACCGCCAGCTGGATCTCGTCGATTCCGAAGGCGGCGATAGCATTCGCTTTGATCCCCGCTATCGCAGCAGCTACGTGTATGGAAATGTGCTGGTCAAACTGGAAGAAGATTCCAACAGCCAGATGATTCACTATGGCGGCGACAGTGGTGATGAAAGTGCCTATCGAAAGGGAACACTGTTTCTGTATAACAACACGATGGTTTCCAGGCGATCCTCAACAACTCTGGTAAGACTCTCTACCAACAGCGAGCATCTGGAGTGCCGCAACAATATCTTATTTACCACGCATGCAGGCAGCAGTTTAGCGATTCTGGATGAGAAGGGGACAGCGGGCCTCAGCTATAACTGGATCAAATCGGGCTGGAAAGCCGCCCATTCCAGCAGTTACGGGAATGTGAAATCAGAAGCAGAAATCCATTCCGGTGATGATCCTGGTTTTCAGGATGAAGCGAAGAATCTCTTCTTTCTGACGGCAAAATCTGCTTGCCTTAACAAAGCCGGTCCGCTTACGGCTGCGATTCAAAAAAACTTCCCAGTCACACAGCAGTTCAAAGGTCCGCGTGGAATCGAAAAACGCCCCACAGTATCGTTGAAAGACCTGGGGGCGCTGGAAAGAGAATCAGAGGAGTAACTGGTTCATCTTATTTGGATGAGCCATACTGCGCGGCGACTTCTACCAGAGTTTTGACCATGCAGCCAGTTCCCCCCCCTTCGCGGTGAGGGGCATTCGCAGATGCAAATGCCGGTCCAGCGATATCCAGGTGAACCCAGGGGGTTTCGCTGACAAAGTTCTCCAGAAACTTAGCGGCTGTGATCGCACCGCCCCAGCGGGTTCCGATATTCTTAAGGTCGGCGACATCGCTTTTCAGTTGATCGGCAAACTGCGGAAACATGGGCATTTCCCAGACATCTTCTCCGCTGGCTTGTGCTGCATCCTGGACCGCTTGGGACCAGTCGGCGTTATTTGCAAAGACCCCGGTTACTTCTTCGCCCAGGGCAACTACGCAGGCCCCCGTCAATGTCGCCAGGTCAATAATGTTGGAAGCACCACGATCGACGGCGAAAGAGAGAACATCCGCCAGAACGAGTCGACCTTCAGCATCAGTATTGAGGACTTCGATTGTTTTGCCGTTGCGGGCCGTCAGGACATCTCCCAGTTTAAAAGACGAACCGTTGACCATGTTTTCCACGAGGCCCATATAGCCGATGACATTCACGGGCAGCTTGAGTTGGGCGATTGCATTCAAGGCTCCCAGGACTGCTGCGGCGCCCCCCATGTCACACTTCATTGTTTTCATGCCGTCGCTGGGCTTGAGGGATAGTCCACCACTGTCGAAGGTGACTCCTTTGCCGACCAGCGCCAGGGTCGGAGCAGAAGCGTCTGCCCCCTGGTATTTCAGAATGGCCAGACGGGCTGGCTGATCGCTGCCTTGTGCGACGCCCAGCATGGAGCCCATCCTTTCCTGTTTGAGTTGATTTTCATCCAGAATTTCGGCTTCGAGTCCTGTCGACTTCGCCACTTCGAGCACACGGTCAGCAAAACTGATGGGGAAAATGTCTCCCGCATGGCGGTTGACCATTTCCCGCGCGAGGTTGATCGATTCCCCCAGAACCGAACCACGATCCACTGCCTGCTGACAAGTGGCTGCATCACCGTTGCCTGCGATCGTGATCTGCTGGAAGGGAGACCGTGCTGCTTCTTTGCGATACAGATCCTGGCCGACGGCACCCACGATCATTGATGCGCTGATCACAGTGGCGAATTGTTCTGACGAGAGTGAACTGTTTTCGATCTCGGGCAGGGCAACGACGACACTGGTATTCGGTTTACTGGAAATCGAACGGGCGGCGGTTTTCATCGCTTTTTCCAGCGATGCGAGACTGATGTTTTCGGCAGTTCCCAGCCCTGCCAGCAGAATGCGTGGTGTTTTGATTTCGGTGATGCCGAGCAGTGTGGTGGTTGTGCCGGCCTTACCTGTGAAGTCTTCGCTTTCGATCAGTCGGGAAATCAGACCGCCTAATGCCTGATCCAGTTCAGCAATAGGGGCATTCAGGGGAGCCGATTCGGCCAGCCCCAGAACCAGCCAGTCAGCAGTGAGAGAGGAGAGTGATTCATTTGAAAATTGCGTTGCCATCGGTTCGATCAGTCCCTTTATTGTTGAAAATCATCAGATTAAGATAGGTTTGTTCCACAGATTGGTTGTTCTACAGTTTAGCAGATCAGGAATAAAAACGAAATGAGAGACATCAGGATCGCTGCCGTCCAGTTTGAACACCGTAATAGAGACAAAGCTTTTAATCTGCAACGGATTCGTGAACTCTCACAACAGGCGGTCGAACAGGGAGCAGAAATTGTCAGCTTTCATGAGTGTTGTATCCCCGCTTACACGTTTGTGCAATCATTCTCGAAAGAGGAACTGCTGGAACTGGCGGAGCAGGTTCCCGATGGCCCTAGTACCCGGGAGCTGATGCAGATTTCACAGGAAGTGGGAGTGCCGATTCTGGCGGGGCTGTTCGAAGTGGATCAGGGTGAAGTCTATAACACCTATATCTGCGTGGATGGCGGTGAACTGGTAGCCCGTTTTCGCAAGCTACATGCGTTTGTGAATTCGCATCTGGCTTCAGGCAGCGAGTATGTGGTTTTCGATCTGCGGGGATGCCGCTGTGGTATTTTGATCTGTTACGACAATAACCTGGTTGAGAATGTGCGGATGACAGCGATGCTGGGGGCCGACATTATTTTTATGCCTCATGTGACCTGCTGTCTGCCGTCCGTGATGCCCGGACGCGGCCTGGTGGATCCTGCACTCTGGCACAATCGCGATCGTGATCCGGTCAGGTTACGTCAGGAATTTCAGGGACCGAAAGGGAAAGGCTGGCTGATGAAGTGGCTGCCTGCACGGGCCTATGATAATGGCGTGTATGCGATCTTCACAAACCCGGTTGGCATGGATGATCAGGAAATCAAACCGGGACTCTCGATGATTCTGGATCCGTTTGGGGAGATCATAGCCGAATGTACAAAACTGGGGGATGATATCGCGATTGCGTTGTGCACGGATGAAAAACTAAATCAGGCCGGGGGACGTCGTTACATACGTGCCCGTCGACCGGACCTGTATGGAAAACTGGTTGAAGCACCGGTGGAGCCACCGGTCACAGAGCCTGGCTGGGAACTGAAACCGTCCAGTTGAGTTTGTCAGTCTGTTTTTAATGCGGGATCGGCGTAACCGGCTTCCTGAAAACCTTTGGCGCGAAGCTGACAGGAATCACAGTGGCCACAAGGGGTGCCGTCAGGTAGTGGATCGTAGCAACTGTGTGTCAGTCCGTAGTCGACGCCTAGCTCCATACCTGTTTTGATAATGTCAGCTTTCTTCAACGAGATGAGGGGAGTATGGATTTTCCAGTGGCCAGAATGCTCGACTCCGGTTTTTGTCGCCAGTGAAGCGACTGTCTGAAAGGCACTGATGAACTCGGGACGACAATCGGGATAGCCACTGTAGTCCACAGCGTTCACACCGATAAACAGATCAAAGGCGTTCAGCGTTTCTGCCCAGGCCAATGCGATTGAAAGAAAGACAGTATTCCGCGCGGGGACATAGGTGATGGGGATGCCGGTTTCCAGATCATGGTCAGAGCGATCTTTGGGGACATCAATATCAGCCGTCAATGCGGAACCACCAAAGACGCGTAAATCCAGCGGGAAGGTCACGAATCTTTTGACATCAAATGACTGGCAGACTTTCTCCGCTGCTTTCAGTTCGTGCCGATGGCGCTGACCGTAATCAAAAGACAGGGCATACAGTTCAAACCCGGCATCGGCAGCAATGGCTAATGTTGTTGCCGAATCGAGGCCTCCACTGACGAGAACGACGGCTTTAGGGGCTTCAGTCGTCATTGATATTCAGACTCCTTCGAGGATCAGTTACGTTTAAAAAAACCTGCAGGCAGGTTGAAAACTGAAAACTAGCAGGAGCGATCTGCGGATGCAATCCTCTTGAGAAGGAGAGACATGTTTTAGATAACTTTGAGAGGACGATTACAAGCCAAGTTGAGAGGCAATCGCGAGAGCCGCATAAAAATCACGCAGACCGGCGAACTGATATCCAAAGGGAATAATCCGCGGATTATACATGCGATCATAATTACCAAATCCACGGAACTGCAGAGAACCAAAACGGAAGGAAGGCCGGTAACCGTTGTAATAGAATGTGTTTCCGTGGTAAGGCGAACCAAACCAGTTAGAGCGAATGAAATCACCGTACATGTAACTGGCCGGGGAACCCTGCAGACGTGCGAATGAGGAACTCTGATACCAGGGCATGGATCGCAGGTAATAACTGCGATTAATTGGTGTCGAATGTGCGGTGCAGTTTTCACAAATCGCGGTGGATTTAACATCAGGAATCGCACGCGGCGTAATGACGATCAGATCTTTTGAGTCAGACTTGCTGACAACAGGATGCGGTCTTTGATCCAGGGGAAAGCGGGTTTCCCGTGTGGCATACGAATTCACACCCGGAGCCGGTGAAATCTGAACAATCCACTCCGGAGTTGCGTCAGTGCTTGTGGTTTCTGAGTTAGAAACCGGTTTCTGAGCTTCAATAGCAGCTTCCGACTGGGAGATTCCCAGCAGGCAGGCAACAGTGGTCAGGAGTAGCAGGAAGTTTTTCATGTTAGTGGCTTCAAAGGTTCAAATTGTAGTCTTCGGATGTGTCGAAGCGAGGCAGAAATGCCACGCTCTGAATTCCATCGTAAAGGGGGAAAGAGACCATTTACCAACAAAAACCAGATTACCGGGCCAAAAAGCATAAATTATCGCTGCATTTTGACTCCGGGCTGGCAGGCGGCTTGATGGATGGCGGTCTGCCGATTAATCTCCTGTTCAGGACCTGTTACCTTTTGTCACAGGGATCCGAGATCAACTTTCAAATTCAACTTGCAGTGGAGAAGCACCGTGGCCGCAAAAGCCTGGGGAGGACGATTTCAACAGCAAACTGATGCCCGCGTGGAAGCGTTTACGGAATCGATCAGTTTTGATAGCCGACTGGCGGCAGTGGACATTCAGGGGTCGCAGGCCCATGCCCGCATGCTGGCCAAGGTCGGACTGATCAGTGATGACGAATGCACGCAGATCGTTGAGACGCTGACCCAGATCGGTAGTGAAATTGAAGCCGGAAATTTCGAGTTTCGTTTTGATCTGGAAGACATCCACATGCATATTGAAAGCGCACTGATCGAACGGATCGGCGATGTGGGACGCAAACTGCATACCGCGCGGAGCCGTAATGATCAGGTTTCGACTGATCTGAAGCTCTACACTCGTGAAGCGATTCAACGCGTGGACGGTCTGCTCAAAGATCTGCAGACCGCATTCGTCGAACGCTGCGATCGAGACCAGGATCTCGTACTGCCTGGCTTCACACACCTGCAGCGGGCACAACCGGTGAAAGCCGCCCATTACTGGCTGGCTTACTGTGAGAAATTCGACCGCGATCGACAACGACTGGAGGACTGCCTGAAGCGGGTGAATGTCTCACCACTGGGAGGTGCGGCTCTGGCGGGAACTTCATTGCCCATAGATCGGCATTACACGGCGGAACTGCTGGATTTCACTGACGTAGCCCGCAACAGTCTGGATATCTCCAGTGACCGGGATTACCTGGCGGAGTTCTGTTTCTGTATGGCGTTGACCGCAACCCATCTGAGTAACTGGGCGGAAGAATGGATTGCCTGGTTCTCCACGGAATTCGGGTTCATCAAACTGCCCGATGCATTTACGACGGGTTCTTCGATTATGCCTCAAAAACGAAATCCGGATGTGCTGGAATTAATTCGTGGCAAGTCGGCCCGACCTATCTCCGATGTGCAGCAGATCCTGGTGTTGTTGAAAGGTCTGCCGATGGCTTACAACCGTGATATGCAGGAAGACAAGCTGGCGCTGTTCGATGCCTATGATACAGTAGCTGCCTGCCTGGAACTGGCAGCAGCAATGGTAGAAGGGGCAGACCTGCAGCAGGAAACGATCGCCAATAAGCTGGAAGATGGATTTCTTGACGCGACCGCGCTGATGGAATACCTGATCAAAAAAGGGACGCCAATGCGGACCGGCCATGGTATCGTAGGAAAACTGGTTTCACTCTGTGAATCCCGTTCCATTCGTCTGGTAGATCTGTCTTTAGAGGATCTACAGCAGGCCTGTCCGCAGATTGAAGAGGACATCTACCAGGTCCTGGGGGCGCGTAATGCGATGGCGGCACTCTGCAGTTTTGGTTCAGGGGGAGAAGCACCGGTGCAGGAACAGACCGAGTACTGGAAGAAAAAACTGGGACTGTAAGAGAATTGTTGTAGTCTTCTGCGCCTGCTGATCTCTGATAACTGAATGTCCATGAGAAATATCAAACTGACTTTAGCCTATGATGGAGCAGACTACGCGGGGTGGCAGGTGCAACCCAATGGGCCGTCAGTCCAGGCTTGTGTGGAAAAGGCGATTGAACAGCTTACGCAGCAGCGAAGTCAGGTGCTGGTTGCCGGCCGCACGGATGCCGGCGTGCACGCGCTAGGTCAGGTGGCCAGTTTTCAGACGGAATCAGCCATTCCCTGTAAGAACCTGCAGACAGGATTACAGCGGTTTCTGCCAGACAGTATCTGTGTGCGCGAAGCACGAGAAGTACAGCCAGACTTTCATGCGACCTATTCGGCGGTTCAGAAACGGTATCGGTATGTGATTCACAATTCTGCAGTGCCTTACCCGTTCCTGAAAAGATATGTGAGTGAGTTTGGCCGCCCGCTGGACTCTGACAGTATGCATATCGCCGGCCAGGAGTTGCTGGGGAAACATGATTTTCGTTCTTTTGAATCACATTTCCCGAATAAAGCGACCAGCGTGCGGACGATTAAAGAACTGACGGTCCAGCGGACCGGGGTTTGGCCTGTCTGGGGGAGACTGGAGCAGGCGGATCTCTCGCCGGGCAATTCAACCGGAGGGGAGTTTATTACGGTTGATATCGTGGCAGACGGTTTTTTATACAATATGGTACGAGCGATTGTGGGGACACTGCTTGAAGTCGGCGTTGGCCGCTGGACTCCGAACGATGTACAGAATATTCTGGCAGGAATGGATCGTTCCCAGGCCGGGCCGACTGCGCCGGCCTGTGGATTATATCTGGTTCAGGTTGACTATCCGGAATGAATTCTGCAAATTAGATTTGATCCAAACGGGGAAAATTTACGTTTGCTGTAAGTCGAGTGTTCTTAAGGGACCGGGATTATATCCATTCGGATTCAGGGAGATTGAAGGGTTCGCCACCTTCAATCCGGAAAGTGAAAGATGAGTCAACAACCACCGCCTTTACCTCCGCACGATGCCGATGAGCCTATCTTTCTGGAAGACTCATTTGATGGAGGGGGAGAACGGATAGACGATGAGAATGGCCGGATCTTTCCCTGCGAGAGTTGTGGTGCCGATCTGGTCTTCAATATTAAAACACAGAAACTGCGTTGTGCTCATTGTGGATATGAAAAAGAGATCGGCATCGACCCGGACCGGGAAGTCGAAGAGCAGGATATCTACGCGATGCTGGCGCACCTGCGTGAACTGCGGGAACAACCGGATCAGGAAGGAGACGAGCGGGAACAGGAAGTGCGTTGCGAGAGTTGTGGTGCCACGCTGCTGTTTGTGGATTCAGTTACCAGTTCCGAATGTCCATATTGTGCGTCTCCCATTCAGCTGGAGCATGCACATACCTCTGAAAAGCGGGTTCCCGTGGATGCGGTTCTGCCATTTCTGATTGCAGAACCTGTTGCGCGGGAACAGTTACGAGCGTGGGTGAAGTCACTCTGGTTTGCGCCGAATGAGTTTGTAGAGAAGGGGGTCGAGGGTAAATTTCACGGCGTATATATGCCTTATTTCACTTACGATTCGATGACCAGTACCCGCTATTCCGGTCAGCGGGGTGAGTATTATTATGTTACAGTGGGGACAGGTAAGAACCGTCGGCAGGAAAGACGGACGCGGTGGTATCCCGCTTCGGGGGCCTTTCAGCGTTTTTTCGATGATGTGATCATTCTGGCTTCGCATGGCTTACCAAGACAGTTGATTCGCGAACTGGAACCGTTTCCACTGCATCTGATGGTTCCGTTTAAGCATGCCTATCTGGCGGGCTTTACTGCGCGAACTTATGAGATCGAACTGGATGACGGGTTCGTGCTGGGAAAAGAGCGGATCGATGCCGCTTTGTATTCCGAAGTCTGCAGCCGCATCGGCGGCGATACCCAGCGGGTTGATTCAGTCGAGAGTCATTACGATGCTATTACGTACAAACACCTGCTGTTGCCTTTGTGGCTGATGAGTTACAAATATAAGGATACGCTGTATCAGGTCGCCGTGAACGCAGCGACTGGCGAAGTGAATGGGGAGCGTCCTTACAGCTGGGTGAAAATCATGTTTGCTTCACTGGCCGCGGCTGTAGTGGCTATCGGTGGAACCGTGCTGTTCAATCAGTAATGACCATGTTGTCTGCTTGAGACAGATTTGCCGGAATCTCTGGATTTATTCAAGTTTCTGACCTCTATTTACGGGCAATGCGCAGTAGTCTCCAGAAATTAGAAACAGATGCCTCACGACGGTTGCCGATCTGTCCGCAGGGAGGTAAAAAAACGTAAGATTCCGCATTAATCCTGACCTGTGTTCAGGGGCAGGTACACTGGTAATATTCAATGTTAAGGAGTGTTTAAGAGATGACTCATCCGATTCGAGTTGCGGTAACCGGGGCAGCAGGCCAGATTGGCTACGCGATGCTGTTCCGTCTGGCTTCCGGGGAAATTTTTGGCCCTGACCAGCCTGTCATTCTGCATCTTGTCGAAATTCCTCCGATGCTGTCCGCATTAGACGGAGTTGAGATGGAGCTTGACGACTGTGCCTTCCCAACTCTGGCTGGCGTTGTCAAAGCAGACAGTGACCATCTGGAAGACGCGTTTGCGGGCTGTAACTTTGTCGTGTGTGTCGGAAGTATTCCCCGTAAAGCCGGCATGGAACGCGGTGACCTGATTCGGATTAATGGTCCGATTTTTACCAGTACCGGAAAAGCAATTGAAGCTGCTGCTGCTGATGATGTCCGAGTTCTCGTTGTCGGGAATCCCTGTAATACCAACTGCCTGATCGCGATGAGCAATGCTCCTAAAGTCCCCCGTGATCGCTGGTATGCCATGACCCGTCTGGATCAGAATCGTGCCATGACACAGATCGCCAAGAAAGCAGGTCAACCTGTTTCAGCGATTAAGAATATGAACATCTGGGGCAATCACTCAGCGACTCAGTTCCCTGATTTCTATCATGCAACAATCCACGGTAATCCGGTTCCTGAAATTATTGAAGACCATGACTGGTTACGCGGCGAATTCATCGAAACCGTGCAGAAACGTGGTGCCGCCGTCATTCAGGCTCGTGGTGCTTCCAGTGCTGCTTCTGCTGCAAATGCGGCCCTCGATACGATCAAGAGCATTATCACACCGACCCCATTGGGCGAAAGTTTCTCAGCTGCTGTCTGCAGTGATGGCAGCTATGGTGTAGATGAAGGCCTGATCTGTGGTTACCCCCTGACCAGTGACGGAACTACCTGGAAAATCGTCGAAGGTCAGGAGCATGATGATTTTGCTCAAGCCAAATTTGAAGCGACTTTGCAGGAATTGCGGGATGAACGGGATGTCGTTCGTGACCTGCTGCCTGGTTAGTCCTGTGTAAAAATTGAAGTCTCAGTGAAAGAGTCACGCTCAATCGACGTGGCTCTTTCTCTTTTTATAATCATCTATGAAAACCATTCCGAGTCAAAAATGCAGTCTGACGAGTTACGTAAAATCGATAATGAACATGTCTGGCATCCGTTTACCCAAATGCAGGGGCACCGCGATGAGAACGTTCCGATCATCGAATCGGGCGATGGCTTCTTGCTGATCGATACGGATGGGTGTACGTATCTGGATGGCGTGTCGTCGCTATGGTGCAATGTGCACGGGCATCGGGTGCCTGAGCTGGATCAGGCAATCCGTGATCAACTGGACCAGATCGCGCATTCGACATTATTAGGGCTGGCGAGTGTGCCCTCGATTGAACTGGCGGATGAACTGGTCAAACGCACGCCTGCTGAATTGACCAAAGTCTTTTATTCGGACAGCGGTTCGACGGCAGTGGAAATTGCGCTGAAGATGGCGTTTCAGTATCATTCACAGAAGCCTGTTGCTGAAGAGCAGCCCCGCGATCTGTTTGCATGTATGCAGCATGCTTATCATGGAGATACGATTGGTTCGGTCAGTGTCGGCGGGATTTCGATTTTTCATCAGATCTTCGGCAAGCTGCTGTTTGAATCAGTACAGATTCCGTGCCCCACAGCCTATCATCGTCCTGAGGGGTACACGGAAGCGGGTTATCTTGAATTCTGCTTTGCAGAACTCGAACGACTGCTTGCAGAACATCATCAGCGACTGGCAGCATTTGTGATTGAACCGCTGGTCCAGGGGGCGGCTGGTATGCTGATGCATCCGACTGGTTATCTGAAACGCGTGCGGGAGCTGACGAGCCAGTATGGAATTCCACTGATTGCCGATGAAGTGGCAGTCGGCCTGGGACGGACCGGGACGATGTTCGCCTGCGAGCAGGAAGGGGTGACTCCTGATTTTCTCTGTCTGGCGAAAGGGATTACTGGTGGCTATCTACCGTTGGCGGTGACGATGACGACCGATGAAATCGCCGCTGCCTTTGAAGGTGCTCACACAGACTATAATGCGTTTTATCACGGACACACTTATACAGGGAACTCTCTGGCTTGTGCCGCGGCTCTGGCCACGCTGAAACTGTTCGATGAAAACAGGACGTTGGATAACATTCGGGAGACTTCTGAAGTTCTGGCGAAACGTCTGGATGAGCTCAAAGATCATCCGCACGTCGGAGAGATTCGTCACAAAGGGTTAATGGTGGGGATTGAACTGGTTGCGAACCGCGAAGCCAGATCTGCTTTTCCTGCTGAGCAACGCATGGGGCACCAGGTGACACTGGCTGCCAGAAAGAAGGGAGTCATTGTGCGTCCGCTGGGGGATGTGATCATTCTGATGCCAGCCCCGGGGATGCCCGCCGAGCTGATTGAACAACTGTGTGATACCGTGTTTGCCGCGATTGATGAAGCGATTCAGATGCAGGTTGCTTGACCTGCTGTGTCATTTCTGGCGGTCGGTCTGATCTGAGGCAGGTGGTTCCTGATTTTCCTGGCCCATTTGTTTCAATACATCGTTGATGTCCACGGTTTCGATATTGTTCAGACTGTCCATGGACATGTCAGGGCGCTGCATCAGTTTCGCGGTTCGACTGCGGGAAAACTTCTGATCGCTGACCATAAATCTCCAGATCAGGAAACCCAGCGCGATGCCAATGACCAGAAACAGACTGACAATGTATTTGACTGCTCCTGAGGAAGAGGGAGCGGTCTGTTGCGAAGGGGGAAACCAGCGGACCTGGCGGGCAATCAGCAATGGTGCTGTCTGAAGTTTTCCGGATGCTGATGGATAGCCGTATTTTTTAAAGTAATATCCAGTAACCTGGACTTCAGGCATATCTGTAAGGTTATCACCGACAGGGATTCCCGGCGGGAGTTGTGTACAGAGTACTCGCCAGGGATGAGTCCCGGAATCTTTTGAGAAAAACCAACCCTCGTACAGGGAAGACACACCGTACTTGTTTTCTTCGACAGGTAGAGATCTAAGTCGTTTCAGTTGTCCTTTGACGGTCATCAGTGTTCCCCGGTATTGGGGAGATTCTGTCATGACCACGACAAATGGCGGTGCAGGTTCTGCTGACTGTTCCAGAACGTTCTGCGGGATGGCAGTAGCTTTGGCAAGCAGATAATACAGAGCGTTCGCCTCATGAGACCGAATCCCCAGGGTACTGTCGGATACGGAATTCAGCAGTCGCGGATCGACACGCACATCAAATTCACCACTTTCCAACTGGGTGATGACCTGCTCGGGAACCTCGATTTCAGGTGCTGGCTCAGAGAGAAATTCTTCCGGTCTCAGTGTCGGTTTTTCCTTGACACTAAAGTCAATTTCGCGGGGCGCTTCTTTGGCCTGCTGTCGGGCGGGATCGTCTGCGGGGCGTCCCGTGAGCCAGTACCAGTTTTCTTCGCGCGATGCGTAAAGCATTGCGAGGAAAATGACACCTAAAGCAGCAACCAGTCGAAACAGCCGAATCTGATCACGGCGGCTAAAATAAGAAGGCGTCGTTGATTGTTTATGAAATCGCATTCAACAACGCCCTTTTGCTGCTTCCTGTTTATTTTGATCCGAACTGCAGTCGATTCTGACTACAGTTCGAACGTCAGTTATTTTCGCCTGGGTTTATACATGTGTGTCGCCTGACCGATGAAACCTTCTGCCGCTTCCATTAAGGTCTCAGACAGCGTGGGATGGGCGTGAATGCTTTGGGCGACGTCTTCTGCGACGGCAGCCATCTCGACAGCGATCACGCCTTCAGCAATCAGTTCACCGGCACCCGGTCCAACGATCCCGACGCCGAGCACGCGTCCGGTTTTTTTGTCGAAGATCATTTTGGTGAGACCTTCCGTGCGGCCCAGAGTCTGGGCCCTGCCTGAAGCAGCCCAGGGGAAACGGGTGATTTCCACATCCAGTCCCTGGTCTTTGGCTTCCTGCTCGGTCACGCCACACCAGGCGAGTTCCGGATCGGTGAAGACGACCGCTGGGATGGCGATGTTATCAAACTCGCCGAATTCACCGGCAATACTATCAACGGCAACTTTGGCTTCACGGGTTGCCTTGTGTGCCAGCATTGGTTCGCCTGCAATATCACCAATGGCATAAATGTGAGGCTCGGCAGTCCGCTGCTGCGCGTCGTGTTTGATAAAGCCGCGTTCGTCGAGTTCCAGTTTTGTATTTTCGAAGCCGATGCCTTTGTTGTTGGGGCGACGGCCAATCGAAATCAGCACGCGATCGAAGACCTGTTGAGGTTCGACGCCTTCACCGCTCAAGTCGGCAGTGATTCCCTTGTCGCCGGGAGTCAGTTTTTCGACTTTGGTATTCAGGTGAATTGCGGCAAAGCTTTCGGTAAGACGTTTCTGCAGCGGGCGAACCAGATCGCGGTCGGCACCGGGGAGCAGTCCGCCTGTCATTTCTACCACGGTGACTTCCGAGCCGAGTGCAGCATACACGCTACCCATTTCCAGGCCGATGTAACCACCGCCAACTACGAGCAATTTTTTAGGGATGTCAGCCAGTTCCAAGGCACCCGTGGAATCCATGATTCTGTCATCATCCAGATCGAATACCGGAGGGACAGCTGGTGAAGATCCTGTAGCCACGATCGCGTATTTAAATTGAATCGTTTCTTTGGTGCCATCCTGTTTCGAGACTTCTACCGAGTTGGCATCCTTGAACCGTCCAAAGCCTTTGAGGATTTCCACATTGCGGGCACCGGCCAGTTGTCCGATACCGCCGGTTAACTGTGTAACAACCTTGTTTTTGAAGTCCCGTAACTGATCGAGGTTGATTTCCGGTTTCTGGAACGTGATACCCCACTCAGCGGATTCTCTGGTTTCGTTGATCAGCTTGGCGACGTGCAACAGCGCTTTGGAGGGAATACAACCCCGATTCAGGCAGACACCACCGGGGGCAACGTCATCATTGACCATGATGACCTTATAGCCTTTGTCAGCTGCTTCAAATGCCGCCGGATAACCGCCGGGGCCACCGCCGATGACAACAATATCCGTTTCTCTGGTAGCTAATCCAGACATAATATCGATCAACCTTTTATTGTATTACTTCAGTGTAGATAACGATCTCAGCAGTCAACCAGCAGATTGAACGGATCAGAGAGCAAACTGGAAAGACGCACGATGAATCGAGCAGCATCTGCACCGTTGATGACTCGATGGTCGTATGATAATGACAGCGGGAGCATCAGGCGGGGAACGGGGTTATCATTCACCAGTTGGAATTCATGCCGCGAGCGTGACATACCCAGAATGGCAACTTCAGGATAATTGACGATCGGTGTAAAGGACGTACCACCGAGTCCACCCAGATTAGTGATGGTAAACGTGCCGCCCTGCATGTCGCTCATTTCCAGTTTACGATCGCGGGCCTTGATTGCCAATGCGTTCATTTCGTTGGCAATGGTGATGATGTTTTTCTTATCAACATCTTTGACAACCGGAACGACCAGGCCGTTTTCGGTATCAACGGCAACGCCAATGTTGATGTAGTTTTTAATAACAATTTCATCGGTCTGCGTATCGAAGCTGGAATTGAAGCTGGGATATTCGTGCAGCGCGATGGCGATGGCTTTCATGGCCAGGGCAGTCATGGTTACTTTAGGGCCCGAATAATTTGGCTTGGAGATGAACAGCTTGCGTGCTGTTTCCAGGTCGGTGATGTCCGCCAGGTCGTGTTGTGTGACATGGGGAATGACCTGCCAGGAAAGGCTGAGGTTGTTAGCAGAGACACGTGCCAGCTTTTTGAGTTTCTTGCGTTCCACTTCTCCGAACTGGGTGAAGTCAGGCAGGGGAGGAACAGTGATACCGCCGCCACCACCTGCAGGACTGCCATTGGCGATCAGGTTCTTCACGTAGTTCTCGACGTCTTCCTGAGTGACGCGACCACCGGGTTCGGAGCCGGTGACCTGATGCAGGTCAACTCCCAGCTTACGAGCCAGTTTGCGAGTGGCAGGACCAGCGGGAACAGGTGGTTTATCGCCAGACGAAACCGTGGAAGCAGGTTTCGCAGCAGCTGGTTGTGCAGCTGGTTTGCTTTCTTCTTTTGCTTCAGAAGGAGCAGGCTGTTCGGCTTTGGCCGGTTCTGGTGCTGCTGCTTTGGGTTCTGCTGGCTTTTCTGCAGCGGGAGCGGAAGGAGCACCATTGGATTCTTCAATCGACAGCAAAACCGCGCCGATTGAGACCGAATCACCTTCAGAGACTTTGAGCTCTGCAATAGTCCCTGAGTAAGGCGATTCGAGCTGGACGACCGCTTTATCGGTTTCAATGTCCATCAGAACCTGTCCCTGCTCCACTGTATCGCCTACCGCGACAGAGATTTGTCCGACATCCGCTGTCTCGACACCCTCACTCACTTCAGGAAGTTTAAATTCAGTAGCCATAGTATTCTGTTCTATCTTCTTGTGGTAATGCTTCAATGAAACCTGTTATTAGGGAATTAAGCGAGCCGTGGATTCACTTTCTCCGGATCGATTCCCAGTTCTTTAATGATGGCAGGCAGCTTTGATTTATCGAACTGACCTTCTTCGGCTAAAGAGACCAGCGTTGCGACGACTACATTTTCAGCATCAATTTCAAAATGACGTCTGAGTGATTCACGGGTTTCACTGCGGCCGAACCCATCGGTTCCCAGTACACAGTAATTACCGGGAATGTCTTCACGAATCTGGTCTGCGACCAGCTTGATGTTATCACTGGAAGCGATGAAGGGGCCTGCGACTCCTTCGAAGATCGTTTCCAGATATGACTTCTGTGGCTCTGCATCCGGATGCAGCCTGTTCTCACGTTCGACGTCTTTGACATTCCGGGCCAACTGGTTATAGCTGGTGACACTCCAGACGTCTGTCGCGACGTTGAACTGTTCCGCCAGGATTTCCTGGGCCCGCAACACTTCACGCAGGATGGGACCACTGCCAAACAGTTGTGGCCGCATTGAGACAGCCGGTTTTTCCACTTCCTGAGCCCGGAATTTATAAATTCCGTTGATGATGCCTTCAACGACGTGATCGCCTTCAGGCATGGGAGCCATTTCATAGTTTTCATTGTAGACGGAGAGATAATAGAAGATCTCTTCGCCTTCCTGGTACATGCGACGCAAACCTTCCTGGATGATGACAGCCAGCTCATAAGCGTAGGCTGGATCGTACGCCAGCAAGGTCGGTACGGTGGAAGCCATGACATGGCTGTGTCCATCCTGGTGCTGCAGACCTTCACCGTTGAGTGTGGTTCTCCCGGAAGTTCCTCCCAGCATGAAACCTTTGGTGCGGGAATCTGCTGCTGCCCAGACCAGATCGCCGACACGCTGGAATCCGAACATGGAATAATAAACGTAGAAGGGAATCATGTTGACACCCTGGTTGGCGTAGGCGGTGCCTGCCGCGATGAACGAAGAAATCGCTCCCGCTTCATTGATGCCTTCTTCCAGAATTTGCCCATCTTTTGCTTCTTTGTAGTACATCAACTGATCACGGTCGACCGGCTCATATAACTGTCCCTGGCTGGCGTAGATACCACATTGTTTGAAGAGGCCTTCCATACCGAATGTACGGGCTTCATCAGGAATGATGGGGACAATACGTTTGCCGATGACTTTGTCTCTCAACAGGCTACCCAGCAGGATGCCGAAGGCACCGGTAGTGGACCCTTTTTTGCCTGCCATACTCGACAGGAATTTATCGAGGGATTCCAGGGTCGGCGTTTCCAGCCGTTCTTCGGTGGGCGTCCGTTTGGGGAGATAACCACCTAGTTCTTCCCGTTTTTTCTGCAGGTATTGCATTTCGGGACTGTTTTCATCGGGGCGATAGAAGGGAGTGTCCTTGACGTCTTCGTCGCGAATCGGAATACCGAAACGAGATCGGAAATCCCTTAATTCTTCTTCGTTCGCCTTTTTCACATTATGTGCAATGTTTCGGCCTTCGCCTGCTTCACCGAGGCCGTAACCTTTGATGGTTTTCGCCAGGATCACGGTGGGAGAACCTGTGTGGTTCACAGCCGAGTTAAAAGCAGCGTAGACTTTTTCAGGATCATGTCCACCACGCTTCATGCGTTTGAGCTGGTCGTCAGACAGGTGCTCTGCCATTTTTGCCAGTTCGGGGTTGTCACCAAAGAAGTGTTCGCGGATATAGGAACCTGGCTCGACGACGTACTTCTGGTACTGTCCATCGATGACTTCACCCATGCGTTTAACAAGGAGTCCATCTTCGTCTTCCGCCAGCAGGGGATCCCAGTCACTGCCCCAGACGACTTTGATGCAATTCCAGCCGGCACCACGAAAAGCGGCTTCCAGCTCCTGAATGATTTTGCCGTTACCACGAACCGGACCGTCCAGACGCTGCAGGTTACAGTTGATGACAAAAATCAGGTTGTCCAGGTGTTCGCGGGACGCGAGGGTGATGGCTCCCAGGGTTTCGGGTTCATCGGTTTCTCCATCGCCAACAAAGCACCAGACTTTGGATTTGGAGGTATCCATGATACCGCGGTTATGCAGGTATCGCAGAAAACGGGCATGATAAATGGACATAATCGGGCCCAGACCCATGGAGACAGTCGGGAACTGCCAGAATTCAGGCATCAACCAGGGATGCGGGTAGGATGAGAGTCCACCACCGCGGGGAAGTTCCTGCCGGAAACGTTCGAGGTTCTCTTCAGTCAGGCGCCCTTCAACGAAGGCACGTGCATAAACACCGGGAGAAGCGTGTCCCTGGAAGTAGACCACGTCTCCCGAGTGATCTTCTGTGCGGGAATGGAAGAAGTGATTGAATCCTATTTCCCAGAGTGTGGCTGCGGAAGCATAGGTTGAAATATGTCCGCCGATGCCATCATGATATTTATTGGCACGCACGACCATCGCCATCGCATTCCAGCGGATGATACTTTTGATGCGACGTTCAATCTCACGGTTCCCGGGGAAGGGGGTCTGCTCATCGACGGGAATGGTATTGATGTACGGTGTGTTGGCCGTGAAGGGCATCGTCACTCCCTGACGATAAGCACGTTCCTGGAGGATTGCCAGCACATTTTTGACTCTCTCTTTACCGTACCGGATGATAAGGTCATCCAGCGATTCAAACCATTCTTCGAGTTCCGCCGGATCGACTCCAGGCACTGCACCTGTAACTGTCTGTTCTACCATGAGATATGGTTCTTTCAACCTGCTTAAGTATTTTCGATGAGCGTAACTTCTCTTAGATCACTGACAGTAGCCATCCAGGGAGAAATCACGCAGATGAGTTCTCTACAATTCTAGGTATGCACCGCGACTAAAGGAACTATCACGGTTCTTTTTTGAGATCATTCAGCTTCCGATTCAGAGTTGAGAATGCTGCGACAGATCTCAGTTAGGGAAATGCTAACTAATTTCAGTCTGTTTTGCGAGTCAAAGCAATGGGTCTAAACTCTTTAATAGACATAGCAAACGGCAAACAGAACTGAGATCGCGTTTGGGAGGGAATTTTTGAGGAAAATGAGACGGAAATAATGAAATGGTTTAAGGGATCATCGGATGAGTTCACCCCTTATTTTATTGATCGGCTATTGTTGAATAAGGCGTGAGTCCGTCTCGGAATTCCTGGCGGTGTAATAATAGTCAGTTGTGTTTTGAATGGTCAAAATTTAGCTGCTGAAAATCAGAGTCCGAAGTGTCTACAAGTTCTTACCCCGTCTTAAGATCATTAATTATCGAGCAATATTAACAATTCTGCCTGTTAAAATTGTTTTATTGAAACAGATTTCCTAGTATGTCCGCAGTGTCTCTGAAGAGAGGTCGCGATTTAAGTAAGCATAACTTCAGCGAGTTTCTATTTCATGTACAGCACATCGACGGCTGAATTCCTGCAGGCGGATTCATTCTCCCAACTGGGTGAGCGGGCGATTCTTGCAGATCAGTCGAAATCCTGTCAGTGCGAACTGCTGGCCGTCAAAAAAGCGGTTCGTATGAGGAAGGTTTGCGTTACACGTGAGTTACAGAAACGCGCCGAACAGATCTATGCGACTGAAATCGAATATGTCTACAGTGAGCGGTTTGAACAAGCTGCAGCCAGAGATGAAATTTTGCAGCCACTCCAGAAGCTGTGTACGGATTTAAATCCGAATTCAGATTACGAAGTGTCTGAATTCAATTTCCAGCAGGCGCAACTGTATACAGTGCCTCTGCTGAATAAGGAGCAGGAAGTCATCCTGTTCCGGGGGATGAATTATCTCAAATTTCGTGCCGAGTTGCTGAAGTCACAGATTGATCTGAAGTCTCCCTGCATAGGTCTGTTGGACCGGATTGAGCAGAAACTGAAAGATGCACGGCGACTCAGAAATTACATTATTCAAGCCAATCTGCGTCTGGTTGTTTCAATCGCGAAAAATCTGACTGACCGTGCCAATCTGTTCGAAGATATTGTCAGCGACGGTCATCTGCCGCTGATTCGCGCGGTTGAGATTTTTGATGTAGAGCGTGGCAACCGATTCAGTACCTATGGGACCTGGGCAGTGCGTAACTTTCTGTTTCGTACTACAAAAAAAGGGCGAAAATACCGCAAAACATTTCTGAATGGTGCGGAAACACTGGCGCTGGGGATGAGCGACAGCCGCTCGACACAGCGTTCGCATGAAACTTATCACCAGACCATTGATGCTGTTCTGCAGAAGGTACTGCACACTCTGGATGAGCGGGAGCAACTGATTCTGAAGCGTCGGTTTGGCCTTGCAAAATCAGATACCCCGGAAAAGTTTCGTGAGATCGCGGAAGACCTGGGGGTCAGCACAGAACGGGTTCGGCAGTTGACAATTCGCTCACTGCAACGAATGCGGGAAGCGATTGAGGAACAAAAACTGGAAATACCGGATATTCCGGAAATCATTTGAGTTCCCTGTAAAGAAACCCTGCAGCATAATTGGTATCGCGCGCCCGCTGTGTTATAAGAAACACAGGCGAAAATGCCTTTTCCTTACGTTTTCCTTTTCACCATAGTTGAAAATCATGAGTTCCGATTCCGACCCGCAAACCCAGCCCGAAGAACCATCAGCCGAAGACGAGAGTCACCTGATCCGCTTGCAGAAATTTCTGGCAGCCACCGGTCTGGGATCCCGCCGTCATTGCGAAGAATATATCGAAACCGGACGCGTGAGCATTGATGGTGATGTCGTCACGGAGTTAGGAGCGAAGGTTGATCCGGAAACACAAGTAATCGAAGTGGATGGCGAGCGGGTTCGACTTCAGCCCCGTCGGTATTATCTGCTGAATAAACCTTCCGGATTTCTTTGTACCAATAATGATCCCGCGGGTAGAAGACGGGTGGTCGATCTGTTTCCGAATGATGGTCAGCGACTGTTTACCGTTGGTCGTCTGGATGAAAACAGCGAAGGGCTGATTCTGGTAACCAATGATGGTGAACTGGCCCAGCGGTTGGCACACCCCCGGTATCGTGTTGCCCGCACCTACCATGTGCAGGTGGTAGGGAATCCGCCGCGCGAAAAGCTGGACGAGCTTCGAAAAGGGGTCCGTTTTAAAGAAGGCGTGTTTCGGGTCGCGGGGCTCAAGTATCTCAAAAAACAGGGCAAGAGCGCCTTTCTTGAATTAACGCTGCATGAAGGGCAAAATCGTGAAATTCGTCGCATGATGGCGCGAATCGGTCACAAGGTCATTCAACTGGTCCGGATTCGCTTTGGTCCACTGAATCTGGGAAAACTCAAAACAGGGGAGTTTCGGCGTTTAACCGATACTGAGCTGAAAAAATTGCGGCAATTGTTAAATGAGAAACATTCCCCGGACATCCGTCATCGCAAGGGGAAGAAAAACGCTGCACCTGCGAAAGCCCGGGCACCGCGAAAAGCTGTGGGTAAGAGGTCGGGTGAACGAGGGGCAGCCGCTGGTAAAAATGTTTCAGAGAGAGTTTCAGGCGGTAAAAAAGCAGGTGGAAAGCGGTCTGTCACCCCAGGGCGAAAATCTGGAGCAGACTCCACGAAACCGAAAACAACAGGACGTAGAATCATCGGCGATGTTTCAGGCAAACAGACACGTCAAGGAAAGCGCAAATGACAGAGTCTTCACAATTCAGTGATTGTGCAACTCCCCAGTATCTTTCAGCCCATGTGGTCGAGCAGGAACGCATGGCGCAGGACACTTATCGATTGCGTCTCGCGTGTCCCGAGGTGGCGCAGGTTATTTTACCAGGCCAGTTTTTCATGGTGCGGGAACCAGGAGTCAATGACCCCCTGCTGGGACGGCCTTTCGCCTTGTATGATACCTGTCTGGATGAAAGTGGAACGCCGAGTGGCTTCGATTTTGGTTATGTCGTGGTCGGAAAACTGACGACCCGGATGACGCACTGGCAACCGGGAGATCGCGTTGAGATCTGGGGGCCTTTAGGAAATGGGTTTCCCCATCCGGGCAGCGGGTCACTGGTTATGGTCGCGGGGGGAATCGGGCAGACACCGTTTCTGGCCACAGCACGAGAAGCATTGGGACAGCGGAAATACGGGCAACCCGAGCGAACCCTGCCGGAGCTGCCAGAACGTGTGAGCCTGCTCTATGGCGCACGATCAAAAGACTATCTGGCTGGTCTGGATGATTTTCAGTTAGAGGGACTGGATGTCGAAGTGGCGACCGATGATGGATCGTACGGACATCCGGGCTTTGTGACCGAGTTGTTACAGCAGCGAATTCAAAACGAGAAGCCACCCACAACCATTTTCTGTTGTGGTCCGGAACCGATGATGGAAGCGGTCAGCAAGATTGCTGCGCAGGCAGGGATTTCCTGCTGGTTGTCTCTGGAGACTCCCATGGCTTGCGGTTTTGGTGCCTGCTTCAGTTGCGTGGCCAAAGTCCGTATCAGCGATGAGGAGTGGGATTATCGGCGCACCTGTGTTGAAGGTCCTGTTTTCAATGCGGAATCGCTGATCTTCTAATCCCGTTCCGCGGATTTCCCGCTTTGAGCCTGGGTCTGATGACGATTTGGGGTATTCTGTGAGCCGGGACGGGCCAGAGAATCATAACTAGCTTTAAAGTCAGCAGTTGCAGCGATCTCATATTGACAATTTTCATTAAAAAACTCTATAGTCCTGCCAATAGACAGGCCCGATAATGAGTGTGAAACATGATAAGCACAATCTGATCGACACGGAATCCTTTGCCGAATTGATGCAAAGTCAGACAGGGTCCGGCTCAACCGACTGCGAAGAGCAACAGGCAGAGAGTTCTCTTCAGCAACTGATCCCTTCTGGTTTTAAAGGCTTGTTTATCAGTGAGGTACGACCAATATGGGTGGGACTGGCATTACGACTGGATGCGATCGGCTGTAGTGAACCACGCTTTGAATGGGTATCTACAGCGGAGGAAGCGTTAACACAACTGAGAAATGACAGCTATGACTGTCTGCTGATCGAAATTGATAACGTACTGAAAAAATCACGGTTGGAACTTTTGAACGCCATTCGTATCAGTGGATGTCATGAGCCTGTTGTCCTGTTGCTGTCAGCTCCCGATGATCAGGTCACGCTGGCTGCCTGTGAATATCAGGCGGAAATACTTGTTTCTACCGCGTTATGGGAGTCACCCGCTCTGTTAAGTGTCGTGCGTCGCGCCTTACTTTTTCAGCAACTTGGCGAAGAAAACCATCAATTGCAGGTGGAAAAACACCGGCGACTGATACGTGAACGCGATGAAGCAGAACGTCTACTGAATCAGCAGCGTTCCATGGTGGAAGAACTGCAGACCCTGGTTTATCCAGATGCATTAGGTGAACCGCAGTCTGGTTCAGAACGGGCCGATACACCGGATCTCCACGAATCCGATCTCCCGGTAGAACTTCCGCAGATTCCGTTTGAAGTTCGGGATTACTATCACGAATTACTACGAACCTATGTGATTATGGGAGCAGGAAGCCTCAAAGAAGAAATCCTGCAGATTGCAGAATTACTGGCGGCGGCTGACTTAACGCCTCCTCAGGTTCTTGAATTCCATCTGCAGTGTGTAGAACTGATTGTCAAAGGTCTGGGGAATCGTAGTTCCCGGCACGTGATGAGTCGAGCTGATCTGCTGGCGCTGGAGATGATGGTTCATCTGGGAGAATGCTATCAGAAAAAACAGGGCTGTTAATTGCTGTTCAGAATTGATTCTGTCTGTTTTGAATCGTTAAATCGAATTGAAGCGATCAAGAGATGAAGGCTTTTAGAGAGTTGCGTTATTGTTTAAGTGTCTGTCATTAAAAAACTTATGAGGTCTGAGTCTTATTTGTGGGACGCCGTCAAAAAGTACTATAAAACATTTCTTTTACAACGTATAATAGAGCAAAATGATCTGTAAGATGTGGTCAGCTTTTTACTCTTTCCCCATGATACGCAGATCCTGATTGTGTTTTTCAGTGTCATGATCAAGGTAGACAGACGCATCAGGGTCGATCGTATCAGGTCGTGAAATTGACTCGCCAATTCTGATCCGCAATCTACATTTACAATAATTGACCATGTCTGGGACATTGAGGATGGGTTCAGAACAAGATGCCGGGGCGAACACTCAGGCGATCGCGAAATTGATTCCTGAGGAATTTAAAAAAGAAGCAGG
Source organism: Gimesia sp. (assembly GCF_048262075.1). Taxonomy (GTDB): domain Bacteria; phylum Planctomycetota; class Planctomycetia; order Planctomycetales; family Planctomycetaceae; genus Gimesia. The sequence continues at coordinate 912,845 of NZ_JBLXFK010000001.1, read as the reverse complement.
CAAATTCTGTCCGCATGCCGGTGTGGTATCACGTGGCTCCGGGATGTTTCAGGAGCAGGGACGTGTCCTGCTGCTCAGTCGGCTCAGAATGGCATCCCTGCTGCTGGCTCTGGCTTCCCTGGCATTTCTGGTACGTGGCTTATGGCTGGGAGAGTTTGACGACCGCCATGGTCAGGAAATGCTGATTCTGGATTCCATTTTGACGGGAATTCTGTTTGCAGTATCGGGGGTCCTCTGGTTAAAACCCTGTCTGTGTCTGTGGCGTCTGAGAATTTGCGAGGCGATTACTTTTGGCGCGCCGGCTGCTTTCTTTATCTGGTGGCATTTTTGTGAGCTATGCGCCTGTGATCCCGTGCTGCTGGGCAAGGTGGCGTTTGCATTTCCGTTGCGCACCGTGTTCCCGTGGATGATCCTGATCTATACATATGGCTTTTTCATTCCTAACTCTCTGCGGGGGGTGATCTCTGTAGTGAGCCTGATGGTGATCAGTCCGATCGCCGGGGCTATCATGACAGGGATGCAGGTGCCTCAGGTTTCGGAAGTGCTCTACTCAGGTGGATTGTCTGAAATGATCATTCTGCTGTTGATTGCTGCGAGTACAGCCGTCTACGGTTCGCATCGTGTGGGCAGCTTGAGACGAGAGGCCTTCGATGCGAAGAGCATCGGCATGTACACCTTGCGTAAGCAGGTTGGCAGTGGAGGAATGGGAGAAGTCTATCTCGCAGAGCATCGTCTGCTCAAACGACCGTGTGCGATTAAACTGATTCGACGGGATAAAGTAGATGATGAAAATGTCTTGCTGCGGTTTGAAAGCGAAGTGCAGGCAACGGCGGGGTTAACACATCCCAATACCATCGAAATCTATGATTACGGTCATACTGAAGAAGGAACATTCTATTATGTGATGGAGTTTCTGCCGGGCTTGAATCTGCAGGAAATTGTCGAACGATTTGGTGTCCTGCCTCCCGAACGGGTTGTCTATCTCTTAAAGCAGGTCTGTTCGGCTCTGGCGGAAGCACATCATAAAGGTCTGATCCATCGGGATATCAAACCGGGAAATATTTTTTCAGCCGAGCGTGGCGGGCTGTACGATGTTGCCAAGCTGCTGGATTTTGGACTGGTCAAGGATAATCGCTCGAATGAAGATTCGCTGAATTTGACCATGGAGGGAGCTGTTGTTGGATCGCCACTTTATACCAGCCCCGAAGCAGTGACTGGAGACGGGACCCCTGATCCCCGTTCCGATATCTATTCCCTGGGAGCCAGTACCTATTATTTACTGACAGGCAAACCAGTCTTCGATGGTGAAAATGCGTTGAAAGTCATGTTTGCACATGCGAGCAAGACGGTCGTTTCTCCGACTTCGATTAACCCCCGCATCCCGGAAGAACTGGAAGCGATCGTCATGAAGTGCCTGGAGAAAAAACCAGAAGATCGATACCAGCGAGCAGAAGAACTGAGTGCCGCATTAAACTCGTTACAGGTTGAAGAATGGACGCAAGAGCAGGCGATTGCCTGGTGGTCTGAAGCCGAACAGATTGTGCAGCGGGAACCTGATGCAGAGTATGTATCAGATTATATGAAGGCCACCACCATCCTGCCTGTAAATGCCTGAGTTTTTAACTTAGCTGAGTCGGAACGTGGCAGCGGTTCTTATCTTTTCCGATTCTGCCAGTTCAAACGGTCCCGGGTCAGGAAACCGTGCCTGAGAGCACAGTCGACACAATATAGTTCATGGCCGTTAGTCACCAGGATCTCACCATGCATTAACAGGTGAAAGTGGTCCTGCCCGGGAAATTTGGAGAAGCAATATTCTTTGGACGACGAACGTTTCACGATGAGGTTGATGTTATCTGTCTCGTTGACAGGAACATATAACCGCGCATCAGGAGTTTGATTTTGATCCGTTTTGTTATCCATTTTGAATACAGACTATGCCTGGACTTCAGGTACAGGGACTCCCAGTTCCTCTGCGAGTTTGGTTAAGGCTTCCCAGTTGCCTTTATCCAGCGAGATTCCTGTTGTCTTACGGGTGGCAGCGGTTTTCTTTTCCGGATCGCCGGGTAAAAAGATCTCACTGGCGCCCTCTTTGAGGGGGACGCTTCTGACATATTTCTCCAGATTGGTGATTTCGTTCAGCAGATGATTCTGGCCTCCCAGGTGACCGGGATCAATGACCACGACGAACACACAGTTTCCCTGTGGTGGTGGTGGGTCAGGGAAGGCACATTGTCCGCCAGAGAGCGCACCACACAGCATCTCAACCATGAAAGAGAGTCCGAAGCCTTTGTATGCCTGGTCTCCTCCCATTGGAAGAATCGTGCCTGGGGGATCACCATAAAGCATGTTGGGGTCAGTGGTGGGGTTTCCATCGGGGTCCAGAATCAGTCCGGGGGGGACCTGTTCGCCGGCGATTTTTTTGATGCGTACTTTACCTTCCGCGGTGGCAGAGGTACCGAAGTCGAGGACGAAGGGGCCTTCCACACCGCCGGGCATGCCGATACAGATCGGGTTGGTTCCGAGTCGAGGTCGTTTACCGCCTACGGGAGCGACGCGGGGGGCAGAGCCATGTGTATTGGCGCAGATGATGGAAGCCATGCCTTTAGCGGCAGCCATTTCAGCATATTCTCCCAGACGTCCGATATGTGAAGCGCGTTTGAGTGTGCCGCAGGAGACGCCGAGGGTGCCCGCTTTTTCAATTAACCGATTCATGAGATCGTGCATGACAGTCTGCCCAAACCCCCAGCAGCCATCACCGGTAATCGCTGCCGGTGTTTCATTTAGAATCTGCAGTTTTTCCCCCGCCTTCAGGATGCCCTCTTTCACACGACCCAGATAAAAGGGTAGACGCATGACGCCGTGCGAGTCGTGTCCCAGCAGATTGGCGTCGACCAGACTGTGAGAAACGATCCGTGCTTCTTCTTCGTTGGCACCTCCCTGGAGCAGGAGTGATTCAGTAAAGTTTTGCAGAGACTGAGCAGAGATAACGGGCACTTCAGGTAGTCCTTCGGATAAGTAATATGGTTGAGCCAATTCGGGACAAAAGATTGAATTGCAGTTTGCATCAGTTTCTATCATACAAACTATTTTATATCGGGTAAATTTAGGGGATATCAGGATTTTCGCTGTTGCTCAGAAAAAACGATGCACCGCAAAGGCATATTTGAATCCTGCAGGCAGTAAAGTAAACCAGCTGTTCTGATTAGATAAAACAATTCAGCCTGAACAAGCACTGAGCACTCGAGATATTGGCGCTGTTTTTGTATTGATCTTCAGTTCTGTTTTATGGATTTCGTGGAAAACTGAGAAATAGTTCCTCCGAGTAACGAATACGGGAAATTCATCATCTTCTCAAATTTTAACAAAGAGACGGGCGCCTCAACTCTTCTGACAGATGCCTGCCTGACTGGACGATACTCGTCAGGTCAACCTGTTGATTCGGGATTAAGTGAAAGTAAGCGAACAGCTGACTTCACTGAAAAAACAGGTGAACGAGATTATTTGAAAGAGGGACCGTGAATGAGTTTCAGTGTAGAGAACATCCAGTCGCTTGACGAACTGCGACAATTTATTCATAAAACGCTGTGCGAGAAAGAAAACCTGCTGGAAGAGCAGTTCTCGATGTCAGAAATGTCCCTGATTCGTCGAGGACGCAGCTGTGGTCTGCAGTTTTCGATCAACGGCCCGCGTAGCGTACGCCTGGGCGCTATCTGGGCCTCTGATTCAAATATGGTCTACTTTTACGACGCACGGGGAGAACGCTATAACAAGGTGCATCTTCCCAATCGGATTTTTATTGCGGAAGAAGAAGCTGCCTGATCGCTGCGTTACTTCACTCCGATTCAGTCTGGTGTGTTCTGTGCACTGATCGAAGTCAGTTCCTGCAGACGAGCCGCAGCTTGATTGCTGCCATACTTTTTCGCGTTCCGATAATGCAGGATGGCGATGGTGGGGGTGGAGTGTTTTTTCTCCGCCTGCTGTCCCAGTTCATAAAACCGTTCTGCCTTGGACTGCCTGATTTCAGTGGCATTTGAAATTATATTCGAAGGTGTCCTGTCTACTGACTGAGTCACCGCGGTCTGATTCAGTAACTGGTTTCGCCAGTGCTGATGTGCAGTAGGGGATTTCCGGGAATCGCGTACTACGCGGGGCGCGGAATTAAGTAGCATCTGATCCATGGCTTCAAAGTCATGGATGTAGACACCGACACTGCTGGTAGAACTCTGGAAAGAATGACCGTATGTGGAACCTCTGCGAAATGGTCCACTCTGCCTGGAATGCATGGCCCCTGATTGAATCCCTCCCAGTAACGCAGAACCCCGATCGGGAACAGTAAGTGTTGTTCCCACTGAATATTGTTGTACGATAGGTTGCTGGATTCTGACAGCCTGTGCTTCAGTAACTTCAACGTGAACTGTCATCAGGCAGATCAACATGCAGCAGCTGACAGCAATGGATTTCATAATTGGTGTCTCCGCTTCGAGAATGCGGCTGATTGATCTCTCTATCGTAAGATATCAGTCAGGGAGCAACAACTGTTTTTTCCGGATAAGGCTCAGCACAGCCTTAAGTACAGACCTGTTTTTGGAGTGATTACATCAACTTTTAAAGGCTGGGATGATGATGAACGAGTTTTATTTCTCTACTGTGAAATGGATTGCGGGAATTCTGTTCCTGGTGTCATGCACTTTCGGTGCGGAAGAAACAGCGTATGCCGCAAAACGTCCGAATGTGATCATCATTCTGACCGATGATCAGGGGTATGGTGATGTCGGATTTCACGGGAACTCCAAAATTAATACGCCGCACCTGGATCGCATGGCAGAAAAAAGTGTCGAGTTGACCCGGTTCTATTGCAGTCCCGTCTGCGCACCAACGCGTGCCAGCCTGTTGACGGGGCGTAACCATTATCGCACGGGAGTCATTCATACCTCGCGCGGTGGTGCAAAAATGCAAGGTGAAGAAGTCACTATTGCCGAGTTACTGCAGCAGTCGGGTTATCAGACCGGGATCTTCGGGAAATGGCATCTGGGTGATAATTATCCGATGCGGCCACAGGATCAGGGATTTATGGAAACGTTGATTCATAAAAGTGGAGGGATTGGGCAGAGTCCCGATCAGCCCAACAGTTATTTTAATCCCAAGCTGTGGAAGAATGGCGAAGCGTTTCAATCTACCGGTTATTGTACGGACGTGTTTTTTGATGCAGCGCTGGAATTTATTGATCAACACAGACAGACAGAAAAACCGTTCTTTGTTTATCTGTCGACCAATGCGCCTCACACGCCTTTGGAAATTGCTGAATCGTACTGGAAGCCTTATCAGCGACAGGGACTCGATGAAACGACAGCCCGCGTCTATGGAATGATTACGAACCTGGATGAAAACATCGGGAAGCTGTTATCTCATCTCGATCAAACCGGCCTGGCCGAAACAACGCTGGTACTGTTTCTGGGAGATAATGGCCCGCAGCAGAAGCGGTATACCGGAGGCCTGCGCGGTCGGAAATCCTGGACTTATGAAGGGGGGATTCGTGTTCCCTGTCTGGCGCAATGGCCTGGACATATTCAGGAAGGGGAAAAAATAGATCAGATTGCCGCACACATTGATCTGATGCCGACGTTGTTGGCCCTGACGAATACTAAAATTCCGGAAGGTCTCAAACTGGATGGAATCGATCTGTCACCGCTGTTGACAGGAAGTAAAAATAAAATGCCGGAACGAAGTCTGTTTTTCCAGGTGCATCGCGGATTGACGCCACAACGCTATCAGAATTTCGCCGTGGTGACAGAACGGTTCAAACTGGCAGGTTACCCTGGTACATTTGGAAACGAAAATCTGATGCTGCAGGCAGAACCCGTTCTGGAGCTGTATGATCTTTCGGTAGACCCGGGTGAGCAGAAGAATGTGCTGCATTCACATCCGGAAACGGTGAAAAAATTGCTTTCACAGTATGAAGACTGGTTTACAGAGATGAAATCTACACGGAACTTTGAACCCGGTCTGATTGTGATCGATCGGGAACAGGAGAATCCCAGTGTCCTGTGCCGTTATCAGGATGGATCGTTTCAGCAAGGTATGTCAGAAGGCTGGATGGTGAAAATCGTCCGAGCAGGGCTGTATCAGGTCAAGATCAACCGAGGCACTGCCAGACCGGGCAGACTATGTGTGAACTGGCAGGGCAGGACAGTGCATGATTTCCTGTCCGAGGGAGAATCCGTGACTGAGTTCGAATTGACAGCCGGGACCGGGCTGCTTGATATCTGGTTTCAGGCGGATGGAGAGGAACGGGTTTATCCTGGCGATAACAGTGTGAGAGGGGATGTTGTTCTCACTCAGGTCAAATGAAAAACCGGCAGGGAACTCTCATTCCCAGCCGGTTCATCTGTTTGGTTGTATCAACTGACTGTCTTAATAGTTCCAGTCCAGACCGACACTCCAGGTTCCGACACTCCATTTTTCCCGTTTAACATCAATGGTTGGGAACAGGCCTCGTGTTGGCATCCCTGTCCAGAGAATACTTTCATAAGGTCGAGTGACTTCCCCGGCGACAATGTATGTATAGCCGACTTTCAGTTTGGCTTCTTCCAGCAGCTTCATGCGTTTCAGTACTGGTACTTTGTCAAAGAGGTTCATTTCAGCAAAGATTGACTGTTCAAACAGTGGTGAAATGTGTGTGTGAGTCTGGTAATCTGTGAATTCGTTTGGATTGGGGTCAGCGGTGGTTGGTGTAATCAGAGCCTGAGGACGATCGAAGTCGGTCGGGTCATCCCGGGTGATAAAACCAATATTATCACCGTTGAGTTTGATCTTTTCTCTATTAGCCATGATACCGACTTTAGTCTGACCCCAGATTTTGAATTTATCGCCACCCAGATCAAACTGAAAACCGATTTCAGGACCAGCCAGATTCGTATCGACTGTGTTGTTTACATAGGAAGTTACAGGGTCATTCTGGAAGAGGAAAATGACGGCTGTGGTGCTACCGGTCGTTCCAGTAGAATCATCTTCTGAGAAACCGGTGTTGTCAATAATTCCATCCTGGTTTTCGTCTGTACCAGTGGGGAGTGAAACCAGTTTCAAGTCAGGCTGGGTACTGGCAGCCGTTGTGCCTTCGGCATAAATCAGACCACTGTCACGACCGTAGAAACTGAATCCTTCCCGGACCTTTAAGTAGCGGGCACCAGCCAGACCACGGATTTTCAGGTTTTTCTTATCCACAATGGGGGTTGACATCCAGGTCACATTGGTACCCCAGGATTGACTGATAGTCTTGATTCGAAAGTCAATATCATAAGGGACGGAAACCCCGTCGACCGTGCCGTCATCCAGAGGGAGTGAAGCAAGGTTTTTCAATTCCTCTTCCAGAATATTTGCAATATCTTCGACAGAGTAGCCGGGAATGGCATTGAAAATGAAGTCTGGAGGAGACATCAGGATATCAAAGACTGCCTGATTGGCCGGGTTTGATTTGTGTGTTGAACGTTCATCAGCGGACCAGACTGAGTCTGCTCGTGAGAGCCACCAGCCAGTGACTTCAAAGCCGCTGTCATCGTCGTTCGTCCATCCCCAGCGAAGTCTAGTACCAGGTGCATTCATATTGGGGACCACATCGTATGTGGTACGGTCGAAAAAGTTGAGTCCTGTATTATCGTTGAACCGATCGTAGTACTCTTGATCGATTTCCAGAATGAGTTCATCCTCCATCATATCCAGATAGGAAATGGAAGAATCATCACCAAGTACAGCACTGCCTGGTCGACGATAGCGAGCGAACAGGGCTTCCATGCTGAAGAAATGTCTCTTCCCCTGGTTGCTTGATCGAAACATCCAGAGTCCATCTTTTTCAACTCGATGCTGTTGAAACTGATGTTCGAAGGGAGACATTCGGGGGAATGCACTCACTGGTGCCTCGGGACCTATATTCATAGGAACTCCGGGTGCCGTGGGTTGTCCATATGGTCCAGCTGGTTGCTGAAAGTAACCAGGTGGTGGTTGGACCATGGTTCGTCCATAGGGGGGAGCCCCGGGATCGTATGATACAGGTTGTACCATTCCGGCTCCCTGGTATGAGGGCGGATATCCCTGCGCATGAACTTGAGAGTGTGCATGCGAGATGAGAACGATGCTCAATACCGGTGCTAGCCAATGAAGAAGCCGCATCTATACGTCCTTACAAACAGCGGAAACTTTGATAACAATCCGCGCGGTCTAATACGGAAAAGCGCGGAGTCTGTTGCTGGTTATATCGGACAGTGCTTCTGGTAAACTGTAGCGATTATTCGGAAGATGCCGAATTTTCCTGTTTCAATAGTCCTGACGATTTTACTGGCGCAGCGTATGTGTGTACGTAGGTATCTTTGTGGAGCCTGGGGATCTCCGAAACAGGGATTACGAACGGCAGAGAGCTTCAGGTTGGGGATGTTGTAAGGTACTGATATAAAACAACATAAGCGCTGGTAGATACAGGGTGGTTATCAATTGCACTTAAAGTGGTGCCCCATACGAAGTCAGTTCAACCGAATCCGTGTAACTATGACAAAATTAGAGAACCGGGCCGATACTCCAGGGGCAAAATTCCTCATCTCCGATGCCCTGAGCCTCGCTTTTTGTTTTTTTACCACTGGCAACTTCAATGATCAGCTCAAAGATTTCCTGCCCCACCTGCTCGACAGAAGTGCCATGCAGGATGCGGCCCGCGTCCAGATCCATGTCATCTTCCATGCGTTCGAACATGGGGGTATTGGTCGAAATTTTGATACTGGGAACCGGTTTGCAACCGAAGCAGCTGCCTCGTCCGGTGGTGAAGGCGACAACATTGGCACCGCCGGCAACCATCCCGGTGACGGAAGCCGGGTCATAACCGGGCGTATCCATAATGACAAAGCCTTTTTCGGTGACAGGTTCTGCAAAGCGGTAGACTTCCCGCAGCGCGGTGCTGCCCCCCTTGGCGATGGCTCCCAGTGATTTCTCGTAAATCGTGGTCAGACCACCTCTTTTGTTACCGGGAGAGGGGTTGTTATCAATGACAACTCCAAACTTTCCTGTGTATTCTTCCCACCAGCGAATGCGTTCGATGAGTTTTTTTCCGATTTCAGGTGTGATTGCCCGTCGCGTCAGAAGGTGTTCGCCGCCATAGATTTCGGATGTTTCACCCAGAATGGATGTCGCACCATGGGCGACCAGCAGATCGCTGGCGATACCGAGCGCGGGATTAGCCGTTACACCACTGTTACCATCACTGCCCCCGCATTCGGTGCCTAAAATGAGTTCCGAGACGGGAATGGGGACGCGAGTGACATCATTAACCTGGGGGAGATACTCTTTCAGCAGAGCCGAAACCTGTTTCACGGTCTTGGCGATACCGCCGATATCCTGAATGTTAAGTACAAGAGGTGCATTAGCAGGCGGTTCTTTGAGATTGGGGAGTTGCACCAGGCCTTCTGAATCAGAGAGAAACGCGCCCTGACCCGTTTCGCAGCCCAGTCCCAGAATTACATAGGCGCCTATGTTGGGGTGTTTCGCAAAACCACCCAAAGTACGCATCAGTTGATGATGGTCTTCTCCATCATATTGCATGGCGCATCCCCCCTTGTGAACCAGGGGAATAATTCCATCGATATTGGGGAAGTCCTTCAGTGAGGTTTGAGCGAGTTCTCGGGCGATGTACTTGGAAGCGGTGGCAGAACAGTTTACCGTACTGACAATCGCCAGATAGTTTCTGGTTCCCGCTTTACCATTGGGTCGGCGGTATCCCATGAAGGTGCGGCCTGTGATTGGCTCAGGGGGAGCGGGGACATCGGTTGAGTATGCGTAATCCAGGCTTAACTCGCCTGCTGCCAGGTTATGGCTGTGAATCCAGTCTCCGGGCTGAATATCACAAGTGGCGAATCCGATCACCTGACCAAATTTGCGGATCGCTTCCCCTTTATTGATCTGTTTAATGGCGACTTTATGTCCCAGATCGATGTCTTCCCGCGTGGTGACGCTTTCCGTTTCTGATAATTCACACTCCTGGTTCTCGCCAACTGAATTGCGGGCGATGGCGATATTATCTTCAGAATGTAATTTTAACAGGGGAGAGTGGGCGACGGCAGACATGTTTTATAACGATCTTATTGAGAGATAAATGGATGCGCAACTGACTCAGATGACGATCCAGACTGTTTCCTGCTGAATTCAATAGAATTCAGGTCACATATCATAGAATATCCCGATTTATGCCTGCAGAATCAAGGGAGCGATCACTCAGTCATCAGTTTACCTGATCGATGCGCGTCTTTTTTCGTTCGGGAACCGGTCGATTCGTGCGACGATTCCAGAACTCAGAGGCCCGCGCAGGATCGTATTTCGGATTCATGACGGGCATCGCCGCTCCGGTACTGGTTCTCCAGTCTGCCAGTTTCTGCTGCAGTTCCGCTGCTTTTTCTGGATTTTTCGCGGCCAGATTGGTCGTTTCAGAAAGATCCTGTTTCAGATTATAGAGTTCCAGATTTCCATCTGCGAAGAACTCAATCAGCTTCCAGTCTCCCGCACGAGTGGCACCTGCCGGGGTTGAATGATGGTAATGGGGGTAATGAAAATAGATCGCGTCGCGATGGAGGTGGCTGGAAGGATCTTTTAACAGGGGAACCAGGCTCAAGCCATCGATGGTCTGGTGTGGAGGAGGGTTCGCATGTGCGATTTCAGCAAAGGTCGGCCAGAAATCGACGCTGATGGTGGGTTCGGCACACGTTTTCCCTGAAACGGCGACTCCAGGCCACTTGATGATCAACGGAACCCGAACCCCCCCTTCATAGAGTGAGCCTTTCTCATCTCTGAGTGGCGCGTTCGTGGAAACAATGTCACCTCCCGAGAAGCTCTGTCGCAGACCACCATTGTCCGAAGTGAAAATTACAACGGTGTTATCAGTCAGTTCCAGTTCTTCCAGAGCAGCGACGATACGGCCTACACTTTCGTCCACGTGTGCAACCATCGCAGCGTAAATGGGATTATTGATTCCAGAAGCCGGTTTGGGTTTCTGCTGGTATTTCCTGATCATCTGCTGTTTGGCTTCCAACGGGATATGGACTGCGTAATGCGACAACTGTACGAAGAAAGGTTCTGATTTACTCTGTTCCATAAATTCGATCGTTTTGTCTGTCAGGAAATCAGCGAGATAGGCTTTGTCAGGAACTTTAGTGGGCGGAGTTGTGCGGAAGCGCGGAGCAAAATGACGACCGCCGGTGACCAGTGAAGTCTGATACCCCTGCTGGTCCGGGTTATGTGATTCCGGGCCCAGATGCCATTTTCCGAAGTAGGCCGTTTTGTAGCCTGCCGATGACATCAATTCACCCGGTGTGACGATTTCCAGAGGCAGATGGGGGGCGTTTTCAGGAACAATCAGTTTCTCAAATGGGCGCCAGTGGCCAGGAATAAAATCGGTCAGCTGCATTCGCGCCTGGTATTGTCCTGCCTGGATACTGGCTCGCGTGGGAGAGCAGACCGGGCAGGCGGCGTAAAAATCGGTGAAGCGAACGCCCTCGCTGGCCAGTTGATCGATGTGCGGCGTATCGTGAAAAGTATGACCGTAACTGACGGGGTCGGGCCAGCCCATGTCATCTATCAAGATGAATACAATGTTCGGGCGGGAAGAGGCGGTCTTCTGCTCTGCGTGTAAAGTAGTGACTGGTAACAGCAGCAAACACACGGCGAGCAACTGACTCTGATGAAGTGATTTCAGTTTCATATCTTAAGCCTCTTAAAGAGATGGGATGCGTGGTTTACTTTTTACGATAAAAATCGGGACCCTTACTGCGATAGCCTGGCGCCGGCAATTGCTCCCAGGGGACGACTCCCACTTTCTCTGCCCAAGTCTGCCAGGCATCCGTAAGAGAAGCAGCGCGTTCTGGTTCTGATTTTGCCAGATCGTGCAATTCGCTTCGATCCTGATTCAGATCATAAAGTTCCCAGTCGTGCTGGTGTTCTTTAACCAGTTTCCATTTTCCCTGGTGAATGGCTTTGTTCCCTTCATGTTCCCAGAAGAGTGTGCGGGGTGTTGTCTGTTCAGGGTTCTTAAAAGCAGGTAATAGACTGATACCGGCAAGTGGAGTGATCTGTTTCCCATTGTTAGTCTTTTGATATTTAGCTTTTGAAATATCAACAAAAGTGGCCAGCAAATCAATGACATGCCCGGTCTGTTGCGTCCAGCCGCCGGTCTGATTGATCTGAGCAGGCCAGCGGGCAATCAAAGGCGTTGAGATACCTCCTTCATGCATCCACATTTTATGGAAGCGGAACGGTGTGTTACTGGCATTGGCCCAGCCGACTTCGGCACAGCGATATGATTCGCGCGTGCCTGTGATTGCGCCAGGCTGATGTCCGCGATCGATGTATTCGGCACTGGCTCCATTGTCAGACAGAAAGAGGACCAGGGTATTATTAGCGGCATCCATCTGGTCAAGTTGTTTGAGTACCTGACCGATGCCTCGGTCCATACTGGTAATCATGGCGGCGTAGACGGACATCCGCAGATCCCATTCCTGCTGTTCCTCTTTCGTGAGTGATTCCCAGGCTCTCGCATCCGGATCGCGTGGAGAGAGCGGGCTGTTGATCAGGCCGAGTTGTTTCATTTTCTGGTGTCGCTGTTTGCGAAGTTGATCCCAGCCTTTCTGATAGTTTCCACGATAGCGGGCGATATCTTCTGGCCAGGCATGCAGCGGAAAGTGAGGAGCCGTATAAGCCAGGTACAAAAAGAAGGGGTGCTGCGGCTGTTTTTGTGTATGATCTTTCAGGTAGTCGACGGCGCGCTGGCTGAAGGCATCGGTGACGTAGTAACCCTGTTGTGGTGGCTTGATATGCTGATTGTCCTCGTAAAGTGGGCGGGGTGCAAAATAGTTACCGCCTCCCCCGGTTCCATAGGCGCGGGCAAAGCCTCGTCCCAGAGGCCAGTTTTCGTTGGGTTCCCGCATGCGGAAAGTCAGATGCCATTTGCCGACGTGATAGCATTGGTAGCCTGCCGGCGAAAGGACCTGGGGAATGCTGAGACAGTGTTCGTTCAGTTCGCCCCGATAGCCGGGCAGTTTGTCATTGCGATTCATCCAGCCCACACCCGCCTGATGTGGATAGAGACCGGTCATCAGGGAAGCACGCGTGGGACAGCAGCGTCCTGCATTATAAAATTGCGAGAATCGCAGTCCATCTTTCGCCAGCTGATCCAGATGGGGTGTCTGGATTTCCGAGCCGTAACAACCCAGGTCGGAGAAACCAAGATCGTCGGCCATGATCAGGATGATGTTGGGTAACTCAGCCTGACAGGTACTTGTCGGAACACAGAACAGGATCGCGCAGAGCAGAAGCAGTAAACCAGGCCGGTTCCGTCGGCAAGTTGCATATTTCGAGTTTTGATCCTGGTACATGATGTTTCTGGTGGTCCTTTGCCGTGAGCGTCTATATGCGAAACTGTATCGTGTCAATCAAGGGGAGCCAGTTCTAAGAACTGCTTTAATTGTCTTTTACCCTCTTCTGTCTATCTCCTGCAGTATGCTGTCAGCGTATTCTGCTAGTGACTCTGATTGAGCAGCATGCGTTGCTTACAGCGTCATTCAGAATCAGAAAAAAGATGGTGGTTGACTGGTAGAAAGGGACAATAACTGAATGAAGTGGATTGCGAGAGAGATGCTCTCTGTCAGCTTTCCAGTTATCAATTATCACTTCCGGGTTTGGAGAGAGTCAATGAGCCTGCAAGCTTTTCGGAGAATTCTGAGTTCTTTAGTGAAATTGATTTATTCATGCTAACTCGTCAGGTTTCTGATACTGACTGGGAATCAGGAGATTCGCTGGCCGTCGGGATCCAGGCTAGAGCGACGCGCCGCTGGTTTGAATTTTCCTGCCTTCAGAATAAATGATCGCATCATCTATTCGACTTCTCGACTTCATAGAGACAGATCTGCAGCTCTGCTGTGTGTTTATCTCTTGAGATGAAATGGCTTCTGTTAAAATCGCAGCGGAACCGGGACTCTCACATTGTCAGATTCCCACTGGGTAGTCGCGTATGTCTGTCTGATTCAACCGTTCTGAATAGAAGCAGGATTGTTCTTGTGAAATATAATTCTACGATTTGTTTTAATGACATCATTTTCGACAGAGGCATGAGATCGTCAAGACTGACTCACAAAAGGAGTTGGCGATACTGGTGTGAAGTGTTGCGGTGCCGTGTTGATTTATGCCCACAAACTGGTGAAGCCGTCCGAGGTGTGTCGACCCGCAGATGGCTTTTGTGCACTGGTTGGGAAAAACGGGCTGAAACCAGTGGTTTTGATCGTGCTGGTTTGAGCCCGGTTACCGGTGATCACTTGAAATTCCAGTGCACTCGCGCGCGACTCACAATGAAGTATCTTGCGCCGCGGCGTGTGAGGATCAAGTGCTGTTTTATCAGCACTCAAGAGAGCAGATTGCGAGCGGATAGCTGCAGGTGTGAGAATGTGCATGACTGTTAGTTTGAATGAGTTATCTCTTCCTAAACGTACTGTTGCCGGTAATTTGTGTCGATATCTGAAGATAAATTTTATATGATAGATCAGTTAATTAATTATGAATTCGATTTTAATGGGGCCACATATGCGAATTCTGATTGGGTGGGATAATCCCGATGAATGCGAACTCATTTCTCTGTATCTGGGAGTGGGTGAAAATGATCTGACAATCTGTGCGACGCCTGAAGACTTCCTGTCGCAGGCACTGGAAGAACATGCGTGGGACATCATCCTGATGTCGATCATGTCACCGGATCCGCAAATTGCCTTTGAATATTTTGAGCAGATACGGCAGAAGCACCTGGATACCCCCGTTGTAGGTGCGTGTCCCACACAGGGTACTTTTCATGTCGCCCGCTTCTTAACAGCAGGTATGCGGGCTTACATTATCCGCGATGAAGGCGGAGACTTCATGTTTCTGATGGAGACCACATTGCAGAGCGTTGTGGATTCGGTCCGCGCAGAGCGCGAACGTTTTGTGGCAGAGCGTTTGCGCGAAGAAGTAGAGTCGGTGCGCAAGCTGCAGGAATCGATCATCCCGACAAACCTGATCTCCCCCGACCGGTTTGATGTTACTGCGCGGTATGAATCGTCGCAGATACGTGTGTTCGGTGGTCAGCCGGTAACGCTGGCGGGGGGAGATTATTACGATGTCTTTATGCTGGATGATGATAATCTGGTGTTACTGGTCGGCGATGCTTCGGGGCATGGCATGAAAGCCTGCATGTCGATCATGACCATGCATACGCTGGTGGGAATGATTCGTTCCAATAAATATCTGGATACGGCTGCCTTTGTGAAAGATGTGAATAATCGATTATGTGATCAGGCGATCGTAAATGATGATGGGGGTTTTATCACGCTGCTCTATGGAATCCTGAATTCCAAAACCAATGAATTTCAATGGACGTCCGCCGGGGCGCCGATTCCGATGATTCAGGAACTGGAAACCAATCAAATTCATGAATTGGGAACAATTGATGATGGGGGGCTGCCACTGGGTATTGTGCCTGATGCAGAATATGATATTCACACCTCTGTTGTCCCGCCTGACAGTCGCCTGCTGATTTTTACCGATGGTCTGGCGGAAGCGTTTCCCGGAGAGAAAGAGACCTTTGGCGAATTCGGAATTCCCGGGATCATGCAGTCATTGCAGGCATCGAGGAGTGAGAATCTGGAACAGTCGCTCGATAATCTGTTTCGTGATTCCAATGCTTTTACAGACGGATCTGGCAGGCACGATGATACATCAGTTGTATTATTAGAGCGAAAAAACTAGAGTTCCTGTATTAATTTGAAACGAACTGAACGGATAAGTTTGTCTGGTTTAATGCAGGGTTTTCGGTTTTATGGCAGCTGATGCAGAATTGAATCTCTCGTTTATCGAGAAGAAATTAGGTACGCTCGGACGTATTTCACTCTATGCCGGCCTGGTTGGCGTTTATAGTTTGATCCCTGTGATAAAAGAGAACAGTGACTGGCTACGGCATCTGGGACTGTCTCCCACTCAAATTGAAACAGTGGAAAAGTTCGGTGATCTGTCTTCCAGTCTGCATGGTATTCTCGGTCTGGTGCTTGGTCTGCTATTGGTGTTTCGTACGAACAGCTCGTATTCCCGCTGGTGGGAAGCGCGCAAACTCTGGGGGCGACTGGTCAATGTGACCCGTAACATGGCGATCAAGTTTCGGGAATTTACCAATTTCGATCGTGAAGGGCTACGGGAACTGGCAGGAATCATCGTGGCATTTCCTGAAGCGTTACGAGATCACCTGCGTGAAGATGATGACTTCGACATGTTTCCGGAACTCGAACAGATCGATCCTCCTCCGCGTCATATTCCCGCCTATATTGCTGACCTGATCTACCGCCGTGTGATTGGCTGGAAACGATCCGGTGTGATTGATGGTGACGATATGCGAATCATTGATACCGAAGTCCGGGAGTTGATGGAAATCTGCGGTGGTTGTGAGCGAATCCGTAGAACGCGGCTTTCCCCTTCGTACCGTCTGTTCGTGCGTCACTGTATTACGCTTTATCTATGTACGCTCCCCTGGGGGCTGGCAGAAGATTTTGCATTATGGACGGTGCCTCTGACGGTCATTATGGCTTACTTCATGATCGGGATTGAAGTAATTGCGCATTCAGTAGAAGAGCCTTTCGGCCTGGACGAAGACGACCTGGATCTGGATGGTCTGTGTATAACGATTCGATCCACGGTCAATGAAATTCTGGATCGCTTCGGTAATCAGACAGAAAAGGAAGCCTGAACTGCAATCAGGCTGTAACCTGTTCCATAAAGTTTGAGTAAGCATACCAGTCGGGATCGGTTTCGGTATGGAATTCGATTGGCAGTGGTGCCGCGTCAGCAAGCGCTTCGTTCAATACCTGCAGCGCCTCATCTGCATCGCGCAGATACCATTGCCATTCGCAGATCTGGTTGCCTGTGATCAACATGGTGAGGTGTCCCAGACCCGGTTTGAGCCAGATCTCGACCAGTTGTTCTTCAAACTGATTCATCTGCTGCTGATCGTTCGGACCGGGCATGCCCGTGGCGTTAGGTGATGTATACGACCAGATGATTTCGACCCGGGCAGGAAACTCAGCCGTACTGATCTCCTGTGGTATTGTCGGCAGGAGGCGAAACAGGACGGAGAATTCATCCTCCATGGCGGTCGCCGTGAGCCATTCCTGTTCTGGTTCAAGTGGTTGTTCTGTCAATTGACTGACTCCTGTGATTTGGGCTGCGTCATTAATGAGACGACTATCAGGACAATGAAGCCCAGCGGTATGGTCACCAGTCCGGGTTGACTGAAGGGGACGATCGCATCTTCCGGATTCCATCCGTAAATCCCTTTATATGAGTCTGCGCTCAACAGGATCCAGCCCAGGGAAGAGATCATTCCAGTGAAGATGGCAACAGTGATTCCCTGCTTAGTGGTTTTGGGCCAGAAGAGCAGCATCACCAGCGCCGGCAGATTCGCAGAAGCAGCCACACTGAAGGCCCAGCCAACCAGGTAGTTCACGTTGAACTTTTCAAACAGGATACCCAGGATGATGGCAATCACACCTACGACAACTGACGCAATCTTAGCAATGCGCACTTTGGCGAAATCATTCATTTCAATTTTCAGAAAGCTCGACATCAGATCGTGCACAACGGCGCCGCTGGAAGCGATAATCAGACCGCTCACGGTTCCAAGTACGGTGGTAAAGGCAATCGCAGAAATAATCGCAAACAGCCAGTCCCCGATGCTTTTTGCCAGCAGAGGGGCAGCCATATTGGAGTTGGTCACATCCATGGCGCCACTGGTCATGGCTCCCAGGCCCATAAACAGGGTCAGGATATAGAAGTAGCCAATACTGCCGATGCCGACGATTGTACTTTTGCGGGCACTGGCCTGATCTTTCACCGTATAGTAGCGAATCAGAATGTGTGGCAGCGACGCGGTTCCACAGAAGAGGGCCAGCATCAATGAGAGGAAATTGAGTTTTTCGGAGAATTTATCACCACGGATACCGGCAAACTTGGGGTGGTTGCCGGGACTGAGGACTTTTTCCCCGGAAGTCGGTTTGGGGAAATAAATCGTCAGTGCTGAACCGTCTTCTTCTTTAATGGATTCCGAACCCCAGAGAATGATTTCACTTTCCCGAATGGTACTTAAAAAACTGGTCAGTCCCAGTGGGCCGGTTTCAGTTTTATCACCGGGCAGTTTGCTGATCCGACCGACAGGATAAAAATCGGTTTCTCCTTCGCCGGTCCCCTGTGGCAAGCCATTAATGATGACTGCGCCCTGGGAAGTAGTCAGTTTGTATTGGGTTTCGGAAAGAAAATACTGTTGTTCTTCATTTTCAGAAATCTTCCAGTAAGAGGTTTTGCCGTCCTGAGTCAGTTGCAGAAATCCTTTTTTTGCCCATGCGCCCTGATCGAGAGAAGTCAGTTTGTCCTGATCGGTCAGCTTGAGTTCTGATCTCCATTGCTGAAGATCATTCTCTGCAACGGGACCGAGGATCTGGAACTGGTGTGTGCTCTTGCCGTCGTTGACCGGTTCGGTAGAAAGCCCGCGTTGCAGAATCAGAACCGTGAGAATTGTGCTGAAGATGACGAGCAGAGAGCCTTTGAGAAACTGCACGTAAGTTGTGCTGACCATGCCTGCGGTGACCACAATCAGGATAACGATGGTTCCGACCATCAGTACGCCCACATAATGCGGAAAGCCGAGCAGGGGGGTAATCAGTGCGCCGGCACCGACCATCTGGGGGATCAGATAAAAGATGCTGACTGCCAGTGTGCTGATGGCGGCAGCCAGTTTGATCCCTCTTGACTGGAATTTGCTGTCGAGCGCATCGGCGAAGGTAAAACGCCCCATGCGTTTCAGTGGTTCTGCAATGACGAACAATGCGACGATCCAGCCTGCCAGGTAACCGATGGAGTACAGGAACCCATCGTATCCATAAAAGGCAATCATGCCACAGATACCGAGGAATGAAGCGGCTGACAGGTAATCTCCTGCGAAGGCCACCCCGTTTACAAACCAGTGGATACCACCGCCGGCTGCGAAATAACCTTTCGCTGATTTGGCTTTGGCTCCCAACCAGAAACTGAGCCCGAGCGTCACGGCAACGATGGCGCCGAAGATTAATACGGCCATCAGGGACGGTTCATAAATCATGATTTCGCCTCCCCGTTCTCTGCAGTCGGGGAGTCAATCTCATTACGGCACATCCAGCCATAAATCATGGCGAGCAGAAACGCGGCGATGATCAGGGTAAAGCCATACACGATGGCCAGATTTAATCCGGCAAAGACGACCAGTTCCATCTGGGCAGGCGAAAACGTATTTAGAAAAACAAATCCGCCATACAATACCAGATAGACTATGAAGAGTTTGAGACCCAGGCGCGTGTTTCGCGAAATGGTCTCGAGGCTCTCCTGTTCATCTGGCTCATTGGAGCCATGATCAAAACCTGCCATAAGAAGTAAACCCTTTAGATGAAACGCTATTTCGGGCAAGATCCGCCAGAAAGACTGGATCTGGATAAATGATTGAAATGACTATTCAACCGTGATTCGGGTGTGGAATCAACTGACTTCAGAACGAGAGCCACAAAGATATTGAAAAACGGCTGTTTTTGTTGGTGAATCAACGGGCTTCCCCTTTCTGGGCTGTACAAGCCTGAACAGATCCCGGCTTCAGTGACTTAAGGGGGGCCAGTCGGATTCAAAATCAGATGCTTCCGGTTCACGTTCAGTTTCTTTTCGCCGATTCCATTGACATTTTTAATATCATCAATGGAGGCGAACGGCCCATTGGCTTCCCGGTAGGCGACGATCCGTTTTCCCAGTGAAGGGCCGATACCCTCAAGCTGAGCAAACTCCACCCAGGTTGCCCGATTAATATCAATCTGATACTCGAAATGGAGATGTGGCAGTCGTTCTATTTCAATTGATTTTGATCCCCAGTGTGACATCTGAATTAAATGAATCAGCGCAACAAGAAGGATAGCGGCGAACAGGATTCCCAGGAAATACTGATCATCCCTTTGCAGACCAAGAAATGGTCGCGCGGGGGTTTCGTTGGTTTCCTGGTTCTGCATTGACGATCTGTTCTCGCGTTGAAATAAGGATTAAATGTACTGAAAAATACAGTAATCGTGAGAGGGAAGATCCTGAAAAGCGAGGACACTAATTGACCTCACTGTAAATAAACCATAGAATAAAAGTATAGTTCAACAAAAATATTGCCTATCCAAGACCGTTTGCAGCATCAAGCTTACAGCCACTAAGAAATTATTCCAACGTTGAGGGGGTTCCGTGCGAAATCTTTTATACTGTACGAAAAAAAGTCACCTGATTTATTCGATCTTCACGTTGGTTACCATCTCGTTGGTCAGTAGCAGTGCGGTCTTTGCCCAGTCGAAAGATACCAAGGGACCACCTAAACCTCAGGAGATGAGTTTAACGGCACAGGGTGGTTGGCCGATTGCGATTACCTACTTTGAATCCAGTAACGCCTCAGATTCGCCCGTGGTTGTGTTGCTGCATGGCAAAGGGGGAAATAAGCGGGCATGGGATATGAGTTTAGCACCCCTTCTGCAGAAGAACGGGTATGCTGTGGTATCTGTTGATTTGCGAAAGCATGGCAAAAGTCAGTTGACTGCCGCCGATGCAGGAGGCAATCAGAACCAGAAAGGGAGTTCCCGGGATAAGCTTTCGGCTTTGGATTACAGGGCGATGGTCGCTTACGATATGGAAGCTGTCTGGAAATTTCTGTACGACGAACATCAGAAAAAACATTTAAACATGCAGAAGACGGCGATCATTGCTGCTGATATGAGCGTGCCGATTGTTTTGAATTATGCTCTGTATGACTGGAGTAAGGTTCCCTATGACGATGCACCCGTGCTGGCTGCTAAAACTCCCAAAGGCCAGACTGTCAGGGCGCTGGTGCTGATTTCACCAGATGCCAGTGTGCCAGGAGTCTCGGGCTCTCGCGCTGCAGTTAAGGTCAAGGACCCGATATTAGGGATGGGCTTTTTCGTGTGTACAGGTGCCAGCGATTCTCTGGATCGTGGGGCTGCCAGCAAACTGTACACGCAATTATCTTCTGCACAGGATTCCAAAGAGCGGATGTACTTCAAGGAGTATCCCGGCAAACTGCGCGGCACTGATATGCTCGGAAAGCGATTGGGGCTTGAACTGGATATCTTAAAGTTTCTGGAAAAGCACCTGAAACGACTGCCTGGCGACTGGTCTGATCGTCGTCCCCGTTATGATCGTGATGAGTAATCACGCTGCCATGATTTGAGGGGAAATGCTGTCAGGCTGCTTTTCTTTGCGGTGTATCGTCCTGGCAGGTCTCCTCGCAGACGGACAGCGAGTTCAAGGCAATCCTGTCCGAGAGCATCGCGATTTCAGTTTTGATTTTAGTGATTTCGCGTTCTTTCTCCTGGAGCTGGGCTTCCAGGCGTGTGATCCGTTTTTCCGGATTTCGTTGCAATATTCGGTTGATGGCCTCCAGCATCAGCATGGCACGGTAGAGTTTCATGACCAGACTCTTGATACGGAAGATGCGCGCCGATTTCGATAACTGCTGCAATTTTGATAACTGCTGTAGTTTAAGCAGTCCGCTGATTTTAAGGGCACGCAGGAATGCAATCATTGGCAGGCAGATGACAGCCAGGTCAATCCAGTGCTTGCGGCAGTACTCGATACGTTTCTTTTCGATAGAAATCATCACGATGAATTCGAGAGTGAACGCAAACCAGATGAGCCCGGTTGCTAAGGCTGTGATATCTGCCAGGGTCGGGCTTGCTTCAATTTGCTTTTGCCAATAGTGCTCAACTGCAAACAGCGGGAGTACCAGCAGTGCCATCACCAGCATCGGTAGTGCAAATGACTTTCTGGTTCGTTCCCGGAATGCCTGATTCACTTCTCGCCATGCCAGGATGGGGAACCACACGGCGCGTCCGGTCATTTGATCGCGTGCGCAAATTCTGAGAGGGGGGATGAGGCAATACAGAAGGTTAAATTTCCAGCGAGGGCTGCCTAAAGCGATGTGAGTAACCGCTTCTATCACAAAGCAGGGGTAAATTAAAAACAGACACCAGTTGCAGATGGTCAGGGCAAGTCCTGGCGAATCCAGGTTATAAAGATGCATCGAGCCTGCAAAAAAAGCCAGAAACAGAATGGAACAGCAGAACATGGGGGCTGCTGCAAACTGGTCGACTTTTTTGGTGTAGCGATTCATGGTTCTCATCACTGCAAATGGGGATACGTGAAATCACACCCCAATGAAAACGTCTGTTGAGCTGAGGGAGCGGATTTATATTGGATATCGGCAGGAGCGTCTATTCAGAATAACCGGACGAGTCTGCCAGAAGAAAAAACTGGCTAATCAAAATGATAACATAAATGAGCTGTCTGATTGACTGTAAACCCCGTTCAAAATTGACTGATCATTACAGATTAGCCGGACAGTTTACCACTTTTGATAGAAAACAGTATTATGGAGAAATGTTTGTAGAAATGATGTCGTAATTGTTACAAAAAAGTTGGTGATGTGTTGCGGATATGATTTATGTGAAGTGTTGAGATATTCTGTAAAGTGTTTGTGGGAAATGGTATAGGGTTGTGTTTTTTGTTAGGGGTAAACTGTTTGGCACGGCGGGTGCATTAGTGTTTGATTACCACAATGTGGTTTAAATGATAACAGTAACCCGTCTTTACAAATGTGGAGAAATCTCGATGAAACGTTTCCTTACAACTTTAGCTATTTGTGCCGCAGCTGTTGTGATGCTGGCTGGTGACTCTCAGGCTGCTGAAACTCAGACTGCTTTTTTTCAACCTCGTCCCGGTGGTGTCGTTGATGTAATTACCTCACCTTTTCGGGCGTTGACGCGACCGGTCAGCTATCGTACCGCTCAGCAGACATACCGTCCCTATTATGGACAGTCTTCGTATGGTCAAGCTTCTTATGGTAGTACAAATTGTGTGAACGGTGTCTGTTACCCCACCAGTAACTACACGAGCAATTACGCCAGCCCCTGTGCTTCAGGGAACTGTGGAACCGGATATGGCTCTGCCAGTTGCCCCGGTGGTAATTGTGGAACAGGTTACAGTACCGCAAACTGTCCTGGTGGCAACTGTAACTTGACTCAATATCGTTACCCTACCCAGAGTTACACCGGGTACCGGGGAACAGGTTTGAACAATGTGCAGTATCCGGCTTACCGCCCCGTGGCCCAGCCAGTCAGATACCGGACCTCGGTGCCGGCATCTACTAATTCCATGCGAAATGATCCATTTTTCCCTTAAGAAAAAGCGTGATTTCACTGGAAAACTGGTTCGAAACTACAGGATGAAAAATGTGGTTATGCAAGCACTGAACTGCTGGGACGTTCCAGCAGTTCAGTTGTCATTTTTGGGAAATTACTCTGGGTAAAGTTATTTTACTTGTTAAACTATCTGCAGCTGTGAGTTAATTTATGTATAAACTGAGTATTGGTTGAATAAAGTGCAAAACGATCTTTCTCTCGGTCATAGCTTCAATCTGATACTGATTTTAAAGTTCTTAATTTCAGTAAAAAAAGAATGATCAATTACTGGCAGGGACGTCGAAGTATAGAATTAGGGATAATGGTTAAAATTTAATGGCGGTTGCCTCTGTCCGATGGCATAAGGCTAACAGCCGTTTGGAAATATTAGAGATAGATTACTGTGTTGGACGGAACGTTCTGATTTCTTTTTTTGGCGCTCAGGAGAAGAGTTCGTAATTTTCAAATTAAACGTTCAATGCAGTCATTGTGAGGAACAGGTCAGCAATGGGTCGCGAATTGGTACACTCTCTCAGCTCCCCGATTCATTCAATGCATACTTTTTCCTACGGCGCTGTGCCGCAGGACAACGGGGTGCTTTTTTCTGTTTACAGTCGATCAGCCACATCTATGTGGCTCTTGCTGTATAATCATGTTGATGATACAGAGCCTACGGAAGTCATCCGCTTCAACCAGGAATATGGACGCCTCGGAGATATCTGGACGGCGTTCATCTCGGGCATTGGCCCGGGCCAGCTTTATCATTTTCAGGCAGATGGTCCCTTTCAGCCGGAAATCGGCCAGCGATTTGATAAGCGGGCGCGCCTGATTGATCCCTATGCGAAAGCGCTGGCCGGAAATTTTCAGCCTTCATTAGATGGTATCGTGAGACCTCCCAAATGTGTGGTCGTTGATGATCAGTTTGACTGGCAGGGAGATCGCCATGTCCGTCACCACCTGGCTGATACCGTCATCTATGAAATGCATGTGCGCGGCTTTACCAACTCACCCTCGAGTGGAGTGGAGAATCCCGGTACTTACCTGGGAGTCATTGAAAAAATTCCTTATTTGATCGACCTGGGCGTCACCGCCGTTGAGTTAATGCCCATTCATGAATTCCCGATGAATGAAGCCGATGGTACATTTACAGACCATCAAAATTATTGGGGATATGAAACATTGGCCTTCTTTGCGCCGCACCGTGGTTATGCGACGAATTCAGAGCCAGGTGCGCAGGTCCGCGAATTCAAAGAGATGGTACGGGCACTGCATGAAGCCGGCATCGAAGTCATTCTGGACGTGGTATTCAATCATACTGCGGAAGGAAACGAGAACGGTCCTACCCTCTCATTCCGTGGACTGGAGAACCAGGTTTATTACCATCTGGATCAGGGAGGGAAGTACTATAAAAATTATTCCGGGTGTGGAAACGCGATCAATGGAAATCATCCGGTAGTTCGTGAAATGATCTTTCATTGTCTGCGGCACTGGACCTGCAATTATCATATTGATGGCTTCCGTTTCGATTTAGCTTCAATTCTGAGCCGCGATCGTAGTGGTAATCTTGTTCCCAGTCCTCCCCTGGTGGAAGCGATCGCTGAAGATCCCTTGCTCGCAGATACCAAGCTGATTGCAGAAGCCTGGGATGCTGCCGGCGCTTATCAGGTCGGTTCGTTTTCTCATATTCGCTGGGCGGAGTGGAACGGTCGCTATCGGGATGATATTCGCCGATTCTGGAGGGGGGATGTTCCCACACTGGGCGATTATGCTACACGACTTTCAGGGTCGAGCGACCTCTATCAGAAGACGGGACGCGAACCTTTTCATGGCGTGAACTTTATTACCGCCCATGATGGCTTCACGCTGAATGACCTGGTGAGCTACGAACACAAACATAATTATGCCAACCGTGAAGATAATCAGGATGGCGAAAATAACAATATCAGCATGAATTTTGGTGCTGAAGGTCCCACTGATGACCCTGCAATCATCGGGATGCGTGAGCGTCAGATTAAGAATATGCTGGCAACACTCTTTTTGAGCCAGGGGGTTCCGATGCTGCTCGCCGGTGATGAATGCCGCCGAACTCAGCGTGGAAACAATAATACTTACTGTCAGGATAATGCGATCTCATGGTTTGACTGGTCACTGGTCAAAAAGTACAAAGGCCTGTATCGGTTTACCAAAGAACTGATCCATTTCCGGCTTTGTGAGCCCACGCTCAGGCAGCGGAATTTTCTTACCGGCGACTCAGATGGTGTAGAGAAATTGCCCGATGTCAGCTGGTATAACGTCATGGGGCACTCTGTCGACTGGGCCCATGATAAGAACTGCCTGTTGTGCATCCTGGGAGCAAGGCATACCTCACGTAGGGTACGCGATGGTTCTGATTTGATGATCCTGGTGAACTCCTCACACGAACCGCAGGCATTTGAATTGCCTGTGGGAATCAAACCTAAGGAGTGGAACCTGACGATTGATACCTCAGCCCGTTCTCCATTGGATATTTTCCCCAAACGGGATGGAGCGACGCTGTATCCCCGTGTTGCCGTACTGCCACCACGCTCACTGCGTTGTTATGTACGTCGGAGTGGTCGTAAGTAAGCAGATTGATCTTTCAGATCAACTGCATGATGACAATCAGGATTCCCAGGGGAATGCACCAGTACGCGAAGTAGTGCAGCTTACCTTTTTCCAGCCAGCGCACGAGCAGCCAGAGTGCCACCAGTCCTACCACTGCTGCGATCAGTGCACCGGTGAGTAACAGGCTCAGTGGGGTGCTGAGATGCTGGTTCGAAATGATTTCCGCCGTTTCCAGAATGGTTGCGCCGGAAATTGCCGGGATGGCAAGCAGAAAAGAGAAGGTGGCAGCCGACTGTCTCGACATCCCTGTGAGCAGTCCTGCAACGATCGTACTCCCACTACGGGAGATTCCCGGCAGAATTGCAATTGCCTGTGCCAGTCCAATCAGGATCGCCTGCTTGTATGTGATTTTGGTGTAGCTCTGGTCGTGATGTGGAATTCGGGGAATCAGCAGCAGGAACAGTCCCGTCACAGGCAGCATGCAGCCAGCCAGCAGCGGGCTCTCCAGATAATGTTCAGCATATTTTTTGGCCGTCAGTCCAATCACAACAACTGGCAGCGTACCTACAATCAGCAATGGAATGACGCGCATGTCCTGGCTTAGGAGTCGGAAGATCGTTTTGTGATAAAAGATCAGGATCGACAGCAGTGTTCCCGCATGCAGCACGATGTTCACGTCCGTCTGATCTGCCTGGATCTCCAGCAGGCTTTCCACAATCACCAGGTGCCCGGAAGAGCTGATCGGCAGGAACTCGCTGATTCCCTGTATGATGGACAGGAGTATCATTTTTAACCAGGTCATGGGGCGTCTTTTCAAGGATACGGGACGTGATTGATTAACACTGGCGTGTGAACCGATCAATTGTAATAGATGCTGATAATGACGGGAGTTTTAATGCTTCGAAGTTAAAGGTAATGTAAGTGCTAATGGTGAAGAGGATTACGGATTGTGATGGATAGAGAATCTAAATGAAAATCATTAGATTCTATTGCAAAGACTCTATAACGAGGAATCGGAATCTTGTCAATTTGAGTCAAGTTTAACGGTTGAACGGGTTAGCTTGAGTCGCTATGGTTGTTGCCTACTGTAAATGAGGTTTCAATAGTCTTTAAATTGTAATGGATCACAATGAATACACTCATCCCAGCAACATTGGTGTTATCTCTTTCATTAGCACCAGCTCAGTCAGTGGAAGTGCCTGCGTTGCCTGAAAATGTCATTCAGCTTTTTAAAATGGAAGAAGATGTCTCCAGCCATCAACTGTTACTGTTTACAGCAAGCTGGTGTCCTGCCTGTGTGCAAATGAAGAACAATGAATTTCCCGCGCTGAAAAAACAGAACTGGGAAATCAGTGAATCAGAATCAAGTCATATCCGTGTGATCGATGTCGATCAGCACGCAGGTTTGACTGATAAATATAATGTGCAGTCTCTGCCAACACTGATCCTGATCATTGATGGCAAAGAAGTCAGTCGATCCGGTTCATTGAATGCCTATAGCATTGCTGAGATGTTCTATAATCGCAAATGACCAGCGTCCAGGTTTAATGCGTTGATTGTGAGCCGACGTGTTTTGTCGGCTCATTTACTTTCCAGGATCCTAAGATTCTGGATGATGCAATTTCTGAGCGGAGCTGATGTACTTCTCCCCGCATGCGTTCCAGTGAATGTTGTTGTGAGTAAACCTGGCGACACTCGCGTTCCAGATGTGGGAACAGGCCGTGTGAAAGTCTGGTCTTGGCCAGATGATCTGCCAGCTGATTAATCTCCTGTTCCAGTCCTCGTTTCAATTTGCGGGTAAACATCATCACCAGGAACCCGGTCCAGATCAGAAAAATGACTCCTGCTGTGACATAAAAGTCAATCGCCAGGATATTCGATTCGTCGAGGAACGAGTCGTAGAAAAAGTTTTTTCCAATACGGACGAGTGCATAGACGACCAATACAAGAAACAGGGTCTCATACACACAGCGCGTCAACCAGCCTGAGTTTTTATGGGCCAGTCGGGTAATAATACTGTCGATTTTTGTGCCGGCGTCATTCAGGAACTGTTCTTCGACATGCGCAGCTTCCGTCTGCAGATATTCCAGTGATCCGCTCTGGTGTCCGGGCGGAGGAGTGAGTCCTGCAGCCTGTGTGTAGCCGTCAATCATCAGTTGTGATTCGCGCAGCTTGTTATCATCCAGTCCGAAAGAGCCAATACGTTTCATGCGGTCATCCGCCGCCTGTTCCTGGTGGCGATTACCCAGCCAGCGAGCACCCTGCAGGGCACCGATTAATGCGACCTGCGCGGAATTTCTGGCACGAAACAGACTGGCTGAGGCAACCAGGTTGCCTAATCCGTTATACAGACGGAGCATCATGGAAAACGGGCTGGAGCCCCAGGAATCAGAGACACAGGACAAGAGTCTGCGCTCCCAGAGATTGCGGCTGACGAGTAATTCCGATCTTAGTTCCTGTGACATTTGTCCGGTGAGAACGACCTGTTGTTGCTTCAGGAAGGACTCAAGTTCATGGACCGCAGGCAGTCCGTTTTCGATTTTTCTGGAACAGTGGTCGATGGCGTTTTGCATCAGTTCCAAGAGGTTGGCTCGGCGGACCTGAAGTCGTTCCGACTTACCGAGCTGTGCACTCAAGATGTTTTGTAAAGCAGCAAATTCCGGGTCTGGAGTTCGGTCCGCCAGCTGATCTTCTAACGCCTTGACCGAGTCGACAAAATAGATTTCCGGAACTTCAAACTGTTGTGAAAGTTGTTGTTTCCAGTCATCGCGAATATCTTCATCCAGGCCGGCGTGTGTCTGTACGAAGATCAGTCGTCGGCCGATTGCTGCTTCAATCAGCTCTTCAGAGACCCGTGCGGAACGGTACTTCTGCTGGGTCGAGGTGTAGAGCAATATGTCGCATAGTGGAATGATATGCTGCAGGCGAGTCAGGTTGTTTTCTTCGAGATTGGATTCGGATGTGTCCGGGTCAGGGCAGTCGATCAGGATGATATTCTGCAACTGATCCAGTTTTTTCTGTTCGACATGAAACTGGCTCAGATCCAGCCCGAGTCGGTCAAGGTCGGTCTCCGGGTGAGAAATCAGGACCGGCTTGGTTGTTGTCGGCCTCTGTCTTCCGGATGTGGTGCAGTAAGATCCAATCAGCGCATTGACGAGGCTGCTTTTACCTGTTCCCGTGCCGCCAAAGGTAGCGATGACCAGAGGAGATTCCAGTCGCACGCGGAGCATGTCCAGCCGGGGCAGCAACTGCTGGATCACTGCCTGGCATTGGTGTGCCGTTTTCCAATGCGTCTGCTGCTCACTCCATTGTTTGAGCTGCTGAATCAGATTGTCCACAGCTGCCAGCATTTCAATTTGTGCTAATTCTGATGTAGGCATGGTTTCTGTCTTTGTTTGTGGTCTCTTATCTCAGGTGAAGTTTGATACTGTTCCCCAACTCAAGGGGGCTTAAAGTGTAATTTGAATTTGATTCAACTGTTGTTCCAGTTCGTTGGTGGTCTGTTGGACTGCGTGAAAATGTTCGGAGTCTGGCAAGGCAACAGCCGACTTCAGTTCTTCCGGAAGTGTTTTCAGTAAATGGGTTCGAATGGCATTCGCCAGCCATTCGGTTCGTTTCTGTGCGAAGACGGCGTGAAATCGTCTGATTTTTGCTTCGAGATAACCCATACCCGATGCAGCGGAGCTGCTGACGGCGGTCTCTCCGACTGTCGTGGCAGCGGCGCCTCCGGCCACATCACCGGCTACATTGACGACCGACTGGATCATGGTATCGGTGACGATTTGCGTTCCCACATCGCCGACCGCACCGAAGCCGACAAAGAATAATCCGACACTGAGGACCGGGCGTCCCACGGCAGCGGCACGGTCAATCTGTTTGATTAATGCATAATATTGCGGGCTTTCCGATTTGAAACTGGTCATTTCTCTATCGACCAGTTCTTCAAACTGAGTCGTGAAGTCGAACTGTGAGTGTTCCTCATGTAACGTCTTCAACAGGGCCTCACGCGAAGTTCCATTTAACAGCATTTTCAGCCGACTGGTCAGCAGTTCGTTACCCAGTTCACTGACGAGTGTCAGGCGATCATAGATTCCCTCGACAGTCTGCAGCACCACAGACCATTCCTGGTCACGGTAAACTTCCATGGGGGGGCGTTTTTCTTCTGTTGTAAGCGAATGCAGGTAACGGACCGGCCAGAGGACTCCTTTACCGAGTGAATTGTAGAAACCGTGCACATGGGCTGACCAGCCTTCCCGTTGTTCCTGCCACCATTTTCGGACGGCGGCGACGATCACGGCATTGGGGACCAGTGGCCAGTTTTCGATCTCGGCCAGTTCATGCTCTGAAAGTAACTCCGCAGCAGAACGGAATTCCTGACTGCGCGATTTGATTTCCCGCAGATAAGAGGGTACTCCCGAGTCCTGCTGGATAAGATATTTCAGTGCGCCACGCAGCGTCTGAACTTTGATCTCGCCGAATTGCATTTGTGACAGGACTTCCATCAGATTTACAGCGGTAGCCGTTTGAGGATGACTGGCATCGACCTCGGGAGTTGAATCTGTTGTCGTCGGTTCAAATTGACGCGGGTAGAAAGGGAGTTCCAGGTTGGTTGCGGCACGTCGATCGTTCGGGGCAATGAAAACCAGCTCCGGATGCGCACCGGTCTCCTGGCAGAATGTGTTTAACCAGAGAGGCCAATAGGCTTCATCATCGGGCAACTGGCATTGATTAAAAACGGTGATAATGACCTTATCTTCCCGGGCAGCTTCCCGGAAAAACTTTTTCACCGCGGCATCATTGTATTTCTGTTGTGTCAACACGGTAACCAGTACATCCGCGCATTGCCTGATCCGCTCTGCGCGTTCCCAGTTGACTTCGGCATCGCTGTCAATATCGGGCGTGTCCAGTACGAGGAGATTCGAAGCGAGTGTGTCACAGTTTTTCCAGAAGAGCAGATGCCGCTCATCCTGTTTGAGGGGGTCTTCCGCCGATGACCAGGGAGTCAGCTCGAACCCCTGGAATACCTTGCGTAAATCGTGCTGCTGCGCAAAGTGCCGGGGCACGAGGCAAACCGGATGGCGTGTCTGAGAGGCCAGGGGGCTGATGGCGCTGGTCTGCTGATCTACCAGATGATTGAAGATGACGCTCTTGCCAATATTGGTTCCACCCACCACTGCGACGACCAGATACATCTCGTTAGTCAACTGGGGGATCAGCTTGCGTTCCAGGATATCGAACCATTCGCGGCCACTGAGCCTGGGGATTTCCAGCTGACTGGATTCTGCTTCCAATGCCTGCAGATGGTTCCGCAACTGGTGGATCGTATTCGAAAATTTGTGAAGCGTGGTGGACATAGGGTAATTGAGTTCAGGAATGGTTGATGTTAGCGTTTGTGATTCGTCCGTCAGAGCTCATTCTTATTACGAAGTCGCAATGTTTGAGTATATCGATTTCGGGAACTCAGGATGAGTCCAAATTGGCTAACAGACGCTTCAAATTCGATCCAATTCCCTGAATTAACGGTCGCGAGGTTTGACGGGCACAAATAACTCAGATAGGATCCACCCAGCCGCACTTTGCAGTGTTCTCAGCTCAAGTTGCGCAAAGAGAATTTGTAGATGCTGTTTGACGCCTTCAATAGATAAGTCTATTGATTGTAATTCTTTAAGAACGTGGCCCCTGGCAGGTCATGTGCCCATTAACAAAGAGGAGTGAAAAATGTCGGAATTGGTAGTCAAGGATATTCTTGAGGCAGGTGTTCACTACGGTCATAAAACCAGCCGCTGGAATCCTAAAATGCGTCCCTACATTTACGGACGTCGTAACCAGATTCATATTATCGACCTGAAAGAAACCGTCCGCGGTATTATTCGTGGAAAACGTTATCTGGAACGGGTCGCCTCGCAGGGAAGTCTGATCCTGTTCGTCGGTACTAAAAAGCAGGCTCAAGGCCCGATCCGCGATGCAGCAACCGCCTGTGGTATGCCTTATGTGACCGAACGCTGGCTGGGTGGTGCCTTAACCAACTTCCGCACTGTGCGTAACCGTCTGAAACGTCTGGAAGAGCTGGAATCATTTGATGAAACTGGTGAAATCCATTCTTATTCCAAGAAGATGCAGTCCACACTGCTGCGTGAAAAGCGAAAAGTTTTCCGTAACCTGAACGGAATTCGTACTATGAACCGTCTGCCCGAAGCCCTGGTCGTGGTTGATCCGACCAAGGAAAAGAATGCGGTTCACGAAGCACACATTCTGGGAATCAAGGTTGTGGGTCTGATTGATACCGACTCCGATCCTGATGAAGTCGATCTGCCGATCCCCGGTAATGATGATAGTATTCGTTCTATCCGTCTGGTAATGAACCAGTTGGCATCTTCCATCATGGCAGGCAAAGGCAAGCTGCCTGACACTGGTAAAAAAGATGATAGTGGTGAAGCAGGCGCTGAAGAAGAATTCAAGCCAGTCCCTTCACTGTAAGAGATACATCGCAAATCGAGATGGCAAAAGTGTCTGCCGCTGACTGGTGATCGAGCCAGCCAGCGGAGTCACTTCAAAACCCAAACAAATCGGAATATCAAATTAAAGCAATTGATGAAGCAGTTGCTTTCGAAGGAGATTACTGAGATGGCTGAAATCACAGCAGCAGCCGTGAAAGCATTACGTGAAATTACCGACCTGCCCATGATGGCCTGCAAAAAAGCACTGCAGGAAGCAGGCGGCGATCAGGAAAAGGCAATCGAAATTCTGCGGGAAGAAGCCGGCAAGATTCAGCTGAAGCGGAGTGACAATGCGACTTCCGAAGGTCGCATCACAGTTCTGTCCAGCGAAGATGGTTCCGAAACCGTGATGCTGGAAGTGGCCTGCGAGTCGGCCCCGGTTGCCAGTGGCGAAGACCTGGTTAACTTTTCCAACGCATGTGTCGCGCAACTGATTGCCAATCCGGAAGTGGATACGGTAGAAGGTCTGCTGGCACTGCCATCCGTAAAAACACCGGGAAAAACTCTGAATGATGATTTCATGGATATGTTAAACAAGATCCGTGAAAAAATTGTCGTCACCCGTATTGCCCGCTCACAGGGACCAACAGGCAGCTACGTGCACCATGATGGCAAAACCGGCGTTCTGCTGCAGGCAAAAGGTGAAACAGCTGATGCCGAACTGCTTCGCGGCGTGGCAATGCACATTGCTGCTTTGAAACCGGTTGCTGTCAATGAATCAGATCTGGACCCTGCCGTTGTTCAGGAAGAACGTGACCGTCTGGTTGCGGAAGCCAAAGCGACAGGCAAGCCAGATAATATTATTGAAAAAATTGTAGATGGCCGCATGAAAACATTTTTTGTGGAACAGGGAGTACTGAATTATCAGCCGTATGCGGTTGATGATTCCAAAACTGTCAGCCAGGCTTTGGCCGAAAAAGGTCTGGAAGCAGTTTCCTTTACCCGTTGTGCAATTGGCGGTTAAGCATTTGAAAACTGTGACGCATGCGTACTGATTGAGTGCGCGTGCGTTTTTTTCTATATCGATTCTGAGTGCTCTGATTTTTTACTAACTCCTGACCGACTATTGAGGATACCACGGATGACCGATTCTCCTGCCCCTTTGCTTAAGCCTGCTTATGAGCGTGTTTTACTCAAATTAAGTGGCGAAGTATTCTGCCGCGATGGTGAAGGTGGCATCAGCATGTCTGAGTTGGAGTCAATTTCCGCTCAGATCAAGCGACTGGTTGATTCAGGAGTTCAGTTGGCCATCGTCTGTGGTGGCGGCAATATTCTGCGAGGCAAACAGTTCTCTTCATCCAGTGGTTCCATCAATCCCGCCACCGCGCATTATATGGGTATGCTGGCGACAGTAATTAACGGTCTCGCCTTACAGGATGCTCTGGAAAATGCGGGTGTGCCAACTCGCCTGCAGACGGCGATTCGTATGGAAGGAGTGGCAGAGCCTTTTATACGTCGGCGCTGTGTTCGTCATCTGGAGAAGGGGCGAGTGGTCATTCTGGCTGCCGGAACCGGTAGCCCCTTTGTCACAACTGATACTGCTGCGGCATTGCGTTCGCGTGAGATTGACGCGGACATTCTTCTGAAGGCAACCAAGGTCGACGGGATCTATTCTGATGATCCTGAGAAAAACCCGCATGCCGTCCGTTTTTCTGAGATCAGCTACCAGGACGTTCTGCATAAGAATCTGCAGGTCATGGATGCCCAGGCACTGCATCATTGTATGGAGCATGGAATCCCGATCCTGGTTTTCAATTTCCGCAAAACCGGGAACATCGAAAAAGCAGTGGCCGGCGAAAACATTGGTACCCGCGTGCTGCCGACCGTCGAATCGCGTACCGACGGTTAGATCGCATCACTTTTAATCATAGCGTCTCTCAATTTAATATGCTCGGTCCAAAAGCCTTGGAGACGCTTCAGTCAGCCTGGACACAGTCCAGGCTGAGTCGCTTCCCGATTATTTTTTACGCAGAATGAAGACAACATCTTCGGTCTGCGCATCGAGTTCGATGGTAAAGTCCATTTCATACATGAAGTCGTACAATTCAACGACCTCGAACTCAGGGACTTTTTTCAGCAACGCCTTAAATTGCGGCGCAGTATAAGTTCGGTAGTCCATCGTATCGAACAACTGAAACTGTCGTGATGGAGTGTAGACGTCAAACGTCATCTCCAGATGTTCGTTACGCTTTTTGTGATCCGTCCAGATCGACTGCATATGTGAGTTGATCTGAAGGTTTCCCCGTCGGGCTGACCAGCTTTCGCTCTGCATTGGTTCGCCTACTGTAGGAGTCAGGTGCAGACCCAGAATATACAATCCGCCTGGGGCGAGTGCATCAGCCACGCATTTTAAGTGATTTTTTGCTGCGGATTCGGAAGGCAGGTGACGAAAGCTATTGATGGTATTAAAGGCAGCATCGACGGGCTTTTTCAGTTTGAAGTCTGACATGTCTCCCAGGTCGGCAGAGCGGGGGAAGCCGAAGCGTTCGAGTCGGTCATTACAGTATTTGATGGCATGTTGATTGAGGTCGTTACCCGAGACCTGATAGCCGGCCTGAGCCAGTTTGATCAGCAGGCGGCCGGTTCCACAGGCTGGTTCAAATAATCGTTTCACCTTACGTGTGGCGTGCTTCTTGAAGCAGCTTTGCAGAAAGTCAAACTCGGCTTTCCAGTCATCACCAAAAATGAGATCGTAATATTTGGGGTAGTCGTACAGGTGGCCTTTAATTGTTTCCATGTTTTATTCTTACCGGGGTTCGTATTCTGCTCTGGAATGTGTGTGGTTCTAAGCGTCAGTAAAAAAAGCCTTAAGCAGACGTTATAGTCTGCTTAAGGCTGATGTTCAACCAGTGGCGAAAGAATCTGTCTTAAGCCGAGCTTACAGGGTTTTTCCCAGGGTATGTGTGGGCAAGTCTTTAATCATCTCTCCCGGGCCATGGACGAAATCAATCGAGGGGTTTTCTCCCAGGCCGACATATACTGAAATCGAATAGTCTTTAAAGAAACCTTTCCAGGTATACTGCTTCATTTTTTTACACATCTGAGTATGGTTATCTGCAGGCTTTGTCACAACACTGGGGGTGCCTGCGATGTATAGATTCACATCAGACATCCGCAGATCTTTGTTCTGATCGAGCATCTCAGTCTGTGCATGTTGTAAAGCAAGTTCGGTCTCATGAGCGTAGGTCTGGGCATAAAAGTCAATCATTGCCAGGCAGAATACGATTGTACCCAGGGTCCAGGTCAACATTCTGATCGCGGACTGTGTATATGATTCGACAGAGAATGTGGAGGGACCGTTGGAGCGCGATTCGGGCGCTTCGATGGTGATCGTTGACATCTTCGGGCCTTTCTGTAGTTCCTACGTAAGGTGGGTGTAGGTAAGGGGTGGGAAAATAAGGCGTTTCATCTTTAAAGTAGGGTGGGAACGTAATCTTTAACTGGCGGGATGTTACCTCCTGATTTTGAAAAAAACAAAGTCAACAGGTTAATTTGTCATGAATCAGCAGAGTTTTCCGGAAGAGAATCCTGAATGATCCATGGCCTGTTTTAGTACAGGCATTTGTTACATATATGGTAGGGGATTAACAGCAGGATTGACAAGTCTGATTTCCGGGATTGCCGGAAAATGATACGAATGAATACTACTTTGGGTCGAGATCCTCAAACTTAACGTCTTTGACCATAAACTGATTCAAATCTAAATTTCCTTTCAGTTCTGAGTCAATCAACTGCAGACGCGCTTCAATCTTATGTAATCGGGCTTCCAGAGCAGGATGAAACACAGATTTACCGGTTTGAGGCAGATTTCTCGGGACTTCAGGATAGCCCAGTTGTCGTTGCAGGGCCCCGAACATATACAGGGGGTCACGATTGTGGTTGGCTTTGGCGATGCGCCCATCCTGGCTGCTGAATAAAACGGGATAGCGGGGCTGAAATTCAGCATTTCCCGGGCGTTTACGCTGTTCATCAACAAAATGCTGAGAGCGCAGGTAGATCAGATCTGCAAAATCAACCGATCCCAGTTGCTGTTTCAGCTTTCGGATCCACTCTGACCAGTCGGTGTTATATTGCGTATCTCGGGAGATGGCTTCCAGTCCATGATGATATCCCAACCTGTTGCGTGAAATACATTCAAACTGATAAATGAACATGCCTGCGCTACTGGGGTTTTCAGTACGATATTTTGCTTCCCGTTCCAGAATTTTCAATGCAATTTTCTGGTCGAATTTTGATTTATCATCTTCCGCGTTTTTCATGATGTATGTCTGAAATGGTGTGAAATAGTGCGAAAGTTTTTCCATTCCGTCAGAGATACGACCGGTTAACATTAACTCGCCTTTGAGGAAGTCGATCGCCATCGGGAGTTTGGTCGTGGCGAGAACTTCTTCAAAGATCGTGGACAGAACGACCTGTGAAGGGATCGCGTCTTCCAGTCTTTCGCGGTAATTGCGAAAGAAATAAGTCTGTTCGATGTATTCTTCACGATCGAGGGGCATCTGTGTCATAGACTTGAATTCGAAATCATAGGGTGTGAGAAAGCAGGTCGACAACGTTTGCCGTATTGTTTTCATTATACCGCATCAGGAGCATAAACGATTCAAAAAGATCCGGGAATCTGTGTACGGTCGGGACTGTCGAGAAATGCCTGCAAAATGATCTGGGCTGCGAGTTTATCCAGATAGGCTTTGCGTTTATTGCGGCTCATATTCATGTTGACCAGAATCTCTTCCGCCGTCGCGGAAGAATAGCGTTCATCCCAGTAACAGACGGGGATTTCTGCAAATTGGCTGACCCAGTTCCCAAACTGTCGTGCTTCTTTGGCTTTCTGTCCTTCGTCACCACTCATATGCACGGGAAGACCTACGACCAGCCCTTTACACCGGTATTCCGTAATGATTTTGGAGAGATGTTTCTGGTCCTGCTGCAGGCTTTGGCGGTTATAATTATCGAGCGGGCTGGCGATATTCTGTTCAAACGTGGAAATGGCGATGCCGACGCGTTTTGTGCCATAATCGAGTCCCAGCAACCGTCCCTCCGCAGGGAATTCCGCTTCAAAGGGCTGTCCTGTCTCAGAGGTATTGCTCATAGCCGCGCTCCTCGATCAGGGTGACCAGTTTTTTGACGGCGGATTCATCGTCTTTGGGAGCAATCAATGTCGCATCGGGAGTGTGCACGATCAGGCAGTCTTCTACCCCAAACGTTGCGATCAGATGGTCGTCGGTGGAGCGGATAATGCTGTTACGTGTTTCCAGGCCGCAGTGCAGTCCCAGTACAGTGTTTCCTTCGGCATCAGTCGGAAAGTATTTCTGCAAAGTATTCCAGTTTCCAACATCGTCCCATTTAAACTCGGCAGGGATCACTGCCAGATGTTCTCGCGAGTGTTCAAGGACCGCATAATCGATGGAAGTGGACTTCATTTTGGGAAAAGTGTCTGCGAGTACTTTCGTATATTCCGGTTTTTCAATGACCGCCGCAATCTGCATCAGTAGCTCATACATTTCCGGTTCAAATTGTGAGATCGCATCCAGTATCGTTTGCGCTTTCCAGGCAAATATTCCGCAGTTCCAGAGATAGTCACCACTGTCACAATACTGCTGCGCGGTTTCCGGATCTGGTTTTTCCTTAAACTCTTTGACATTTAAACCAGGCAGGTTTGCCGTGATCGCTGATCCGGTCTGAATATAGCCGTAACCAGTGGCAGGGTAAGCAGGTGAAATACCGATGAGTGCGAGAGTTTTCGGTTCAGCTTCAATCAGTGTAACCGTCTGCCTGATGGTGTTCACAAAAGCCGATTCAGGCTGAATGGCATGATCAGACGAGACCACGAGCATAATGGCTTCGGGATCAACGTGGAGCAGGTGGATCGCTGCCAGTCCAATACAGGGAGCGGTATTGCGCGCCGCTGGTTCGACCAGAATGTGTTCCGGGTTTAACTGAGGCAGTTGCCGTTTGACTTCAGGTGAAAGTGTACTGTTCGTGGCGATCCAGATCTGTGGATCATCTGAAAGATCACGGCAGCGCGACACCGTCTCCTGAATCATGGTCTGTTGGCCTACGAGTTTCAGCAGTTGTTTGGGAATTGCTTTGCGGCTTTGAGGCCAGAAGCGTGTTCCGCTGCCACCTGCCATGACAACTGTATGAAGCATGAAGCCTGTTACTCCGAAAGGGAAAGGTTGTTCTCTTGATTCAAAGCGAGCGTAGATCCTGACTGCGCCGCTGCCGACTACTATTCTCCCAGATACAAGGGAGATGTAAATTGTGCATCGGCTGAGATCTTTTGTTTTAACTCTGTTTCATCGACAGCAAATAAGGGACTGATCTCAACAGTTGCGTCTGCAGGGAGCGTAACACCACAGGACTGCAGCCAGCCGGAAAAGATCCGATTGAGTGCCTCATGAGCTGTCTGGGGAGAATCCTGGCCTTCCGCATTTTTGACGGGATTAAATTCGCGCGATCGATCAATTTCATAAACCAGAACGGTTTCTGCTTCAGGCAGCACATCAAAGATAAACCGTTCAAACTTGATGGCGTTGGGAACTTCAGGAGTAACTTGTCTCCCCGATTCATCAATATGGGGCACTTTTTTATTCGCCTGATGAAACGGGAGCCGCGCATCGTCATTGGCAATTTGCTCCAGAAAATCGCGGTTGAAAATATGAATCGCAGTGCTACCTGCCCAGTGCAGCAGGTTGCCGTCGTCATCAGTCTGTGCGGCGATATCATCTGGAAGATCACTGTATTCGATAATCTGAGTTTTCTGGTCGACGTCGCAGACGATTCCCATTTTTTCATCGGGTGAGCGTTTCGAGACCACTTTGACCGATACGTCTGCTTGGGCATTCTGATGATAACCCAGGAACTCGGGGTCACACACGATGGCGGTCGGGTTGTCGACCTGATGATAATAGAGCGTGTCGATTCCTTTTTCCCGCATCACATCAAACATACCGTTGTTCTTGAGGGCTGCGAGCATGCCCCCATGTCCGTCCGGGCTGACAGCAATCCGTTTTTTTTCTTCCAACAGGATCTGACCGGATTCCGCGTCGACTGCGGGCATTGTGCCCTGTTTGAAGAAGTGCAGATCGTCTGAGGACATTCCAAAATTCTGATGCTGCTGGAAATAATCCACTGTTTCATCGTGAGTGGCATCGCTGGTCATGATGAAGTAACTGATCGGCTTTCCCGCCTGTCGTGCGCGGGCCCGCAATTGTTCCACCAGAATCTGGAACAGGGAAGTCTGCTTGACCGGTCCGATGGGGTACATGCCTTTGGGATGGCTGAAGCCCAGTCGGGAACCCTGACCGCCTGCGACAAGAATCGCACCCACTCTACCTGCTTCCAGCAGTTTTCTGCCTT
This sequence comes from Gimesia sp., assembly GCF_048262075.1. Lineage (GTDB taxonomy): Bacteria > Planctomycetota > Planctomycetia > Planctomycetales > Planctomycetaceae > Gimesia. Next base: position 873,079 of record NZ_JBLXFK010000001.1, on the reverse strand, counting down.
GTTCCGTCGCCTTTTCAGATTTAGCGGGAGACGTGTTCCGCTCTTCCAGACGGACAACAGTCGCCGGACGCGTGGCACGTTCTGCTTTCTGTGCTGGCGATTCTGACTTTTGCGCTGTCTCTCCGGGGGCATACAGTCGCTGGATCTGCGCGAAGTTGATCGCCTGGAGTTGTGTTAACAGTTGGGACTGCTCTGTATCATTCAGGTCATTCCACCATTTTAGTAGATGGGTTTGCTGAAAGTCTGCTAATGTCTGGTAAAGATCCGCTGGAAAGGATTCGGGGGCTGACATATATCTGGTTCCCTTATCTTTAATGGGGGGCCGGGTTTATTCACAATCAGGCAACAGGGCTTTACTCACACAGCCATGATGGGCCTGTGAGGTCGTGGCTGAAAAGTCAGCCAGATATCCGCGGGTATGTCTGACGGGTTTGAGTTGGTAACTGTCGTGGCGTTGCTGTAATTCCTGATCAGATACATCAACGCTGATTTCGCCTTTGAGCAGATCAAATGAGATCGGATCTCCATCCTGGACCAGGCCAATGGGCCCGCCGACGGCTGCTTCCGGAGAACAGTGCACGCCAATCGCACCGTGTGAAACACCGGATACACGTGTGTCCGAGATGAACGCTACTTTGCCATCGAGTTCCGGCACAGTCAATGCGGCTGTCGCCACAAGCACCTCAGGCATGCCGGAAGCGACCGGTCCGAGGTTGCGTAATACAATGACACTGCCTGGCTTAATCTTACCGGCTTCGACGGCTTCGACCACCCCTTTAGCTTCATCAAAGCAACAGGCGGTTCCTGTGAAATGTGATTCCTGCATGCTGGAGACTTTAAAGACAATTCCCCCCGGTGCCAGGTTACCAAAGCAAATTTGCATATCGGCATAAGTTTTATAAGGTTGATCCAGCGGTGCGATCAGTTCCTGGTCAGCGGGGACATCATCGATACCTGCCAGATTTTCAGACAGTGTTCTGCCTGTTACGGTCAGACAACTTCCGTCAATGATGCCTGCTTTGAGCAGGTGTTTCAGGAGGATTGGTGTGCCACCCAGTTGGTGCAGATCGACCATGGTCTTTTTGCCCCGCGGTGCAAAACTGCAGTACACGGGCGTTTTTCTGAGGATTTCCTGAATGTCCTGCAGATGGAATTCGACTCCCGCTTCCCGTGCTAACGCGAGCAGATGCAGGATTCCATTCGTGGAGCCGCCGACGGCTGCGATGGTGGCAGCTGCATTTTCAAATGCTTTACGAGTCAGAATGTCGCGCGGCCGAATATTTTTCTGCAGAAGGTTTCGCACGGCGGAGGCGACATTGAGACATTCTGTTTTCTTAGCATTATCGATGGCAGGCGTTGAACTGCTGTAAGGAAGCATAAGACCGATGGCTTCGAGCGCGATGCCCCAGGTATTGAAGGAAGCGGCGATCCCACATCCCCCCGGACCCGGGCAAGCGGTTTTCAGAATCTGTTCCGCTTCCTCTTGCTCCATCGCACCGACAGAGGCAGCGGCCTGGGAGTCGTAAACGTCGAGGATCGAAATGTCCTGTCCTTTATGGCAGCCGGGCATGATACTGCCGCCACTGACGACCAGTCCGGGATAGTTGAGTCGTGCCAAAGCCATGGCGAATCCCGGTCCATTTTTGTCACAGTTGTGCAGGCCAATCAGGGCATCATAAGAGTGAGCACTGACGACGCATTCTGCGGCGTTGGCGATCATGTTGCGAGAGGGGAGGCTGGCATTGCCTCCTTCCTGTCCCTGGGTGATGTTGTCACTGACGGCGGGAACTCCGAAGGGAAGACCAATCATGTCTGCAGATTGACATCCTTCTGCAATGACTTTCGCCAGTTCATAGGCGTGCACATTACAGAGATTGCCATCCAGTAACGGAACACCAATACCGATCTGGGCCTTATCGAAATCCTGGTCCGAAAAACCCAGCCCATAGTAAAATGCGGTGACTCCCCGCTGCCAGCCGTGAGTCAGGTTTTGACTGTTCCAGTTTAAAGGGTGATCCATGATGATGTTCCTGAGCGAATTGATATGTGACTGGGGACAATAGCCCTCTTTTTTATCTAACTCTAAACAGTCGACTGCGGCAGGCCAAGTTACTTAACATTTGATTTTCAAAACGGATACAGAGTCCTGCTTTCTATTCTTGAAAGGTCCCTCCTGGAGTTGGCAGATATCCTGAAAAGGGACAGTCAGGTGCAAAAAATAATCATATGAGTGTCTGAAGATCCAAATCCAGGTCAGGAAAATCTGAAAAATTGCTTGAATTGTTTAAAATTAGAGGGTCTGAAATAACTGTATGTCATATTTATAGAAAGAGTTGCGGCGATTTGTTCTTGCAGGCCTTTGCGCTTGCTCATTCGTGCAGAGGAACGTAAACTGTGATGTTTCATGAAGCAGATATTTCTATAAGCTGTTTTGTTTTCTAATTTTAGGAATCTGAGTACTCGGGCGTTTTCGTTTGAGAGATCATTCCGGCAAAACGGTCCGATGGTTGGCATCGGTTATAAAGCAGAGTCAGGGACAGCACACGGCAAGAAGTGCTTTCGGAGTCCCGATCCACAAGACTGGCAGCAGACAGTCTGTGAAATCGATTAAGGTTTTCAGGTAATAAAGAAGCTGAGAAAATGAAAAAAGACATTCATCCCGACTATCATCCTGTTGTATTCAAGGATACTTCAACAGGTGATTCATTCCTCATTCAGTCAACAGCCACTTCTAAAGCGACAGTGGAATGGGAAGATGGAAACACTTACCCATTGGTGGCAGTGGAAATCAGCTCCAAGTCTCATCCCTACTACACAGGTAAGATGAAGTTTGTTGACAGTGCCGGTCGCGTTGAAAAATTCCAGAAGAAATACAACTGGGACAAACGCAAAGGTGCAGAAGAAGGCGACAAAAAAGAAGACCAGTAGCACAATTCCCTATTGTCTAAAATTGAGGCTCTACGGACGATCCGTATGAGCCTCGTTTAATGCATGGTCGTCACTTTTCTATTTTTTTATGTCTGGGTTTGAATTTCAATACTATATTGAGATGCAAACCAAACACCACAGACAGGCTTATTCGTGGATTTGGGTAAATGAAGTTTCCTACCCTGCAGGTAAAACTGGATCGTTACGAGGAGTTGGAAAAAGAACTCCAGGATCCGGAAGTTCTGGCTAATACCAGTAAGCTGGTTGAAATCCAGCGCGAGTATGGCGGCCTGGCGAAGGTTGCGTTAGCAGTTCGCGCGTATAATACCCGGGCCGAAGACATTGAAGTCGCCCAGGAGATGCTGGAAGAAGAAACTGATCCGGCTGCTAAAGAATATGCGCAAAAGGAACTGGACGAACTCTGCGAAGAACACGAGAAGCATACAAAAGAACTCGAAGATCTGGTCGTCGCCGGTGATTCCATCACACGTGGCGGCTTAATCATGGAGATCCGAGCTGGTGCGGGCGGTGATGAAGCTGCCCTGTTTGCACGCGAACTCTTCGATATGTACATGCATTATGTCGAAGCGCAAAAAGGCTGGAAAACAGAAGTGTTGAACATGAGTGCCACCGAGTTGGGTGGGATGAAAGAAGTCACGTTTTCGATTGCCGGTGAAGGTGCCTATCACCGATTACAGTTTGAAAGCGGCGGACACCGCGTGCAGCGAGTTCCTGAGACAGAAACACAGGGGCGCGTGCATACGAGTGCCGCTACCGTCGCAGTGCTGCCTGAAGCCAGTGAAGTGGAAGTTGATATTAAACCAGACGACATTCGCCTCGATACCTTCCACGCGAGTGGTCCTGGTGGGCAGAAAGTGAATAAAACGGAAAGCGCCGTGCGGATCACTCACTTGCCGACAGGTACCGTGGTGCAGTGCCAGGATGAAAAAAGTCAGCATAAGAATAAAGCCAAGGCGATGCGTGTGCTGCGAAGTCGTGTGCTGGAACAGATGCAGCAGCAGGCAGCCGATGAACGTGCGGATCAGCGTCGGACTTTAATTGGCTCGGGTGACCGCAGCCAGCGAATTCGCACTTATAACTTCCCTCAAGGTCGCGTGACGGACCATCGCATCAATCTTTCGCTTTACAAAATTGATCAGATTATGCAGGGTGACCTGGATGAACTGGTCAATGCCCTGTTACAGTTTGACCGAGAAGAGCGTTTACTGGGCAACGGCTCAAAAAATTAAATACAACTATCTACCAATAATCGGTTAGCTGTAACTACGATGGATCGTGCCGTGAATGAGAACTCACCATCACCGGATCGCTCTTCTGATGCTGCATCGGAACCCTGGACGGTTCGTCGGATTCTGGACTGGACGACCGCCCATTTAGAGAAACACGGCAGCGATTCTCCGCGTCTGGATACTGAAGTTCTGCTGGCTCATGCGCGAAACTGTGAACGGATTCGCCTTTACACGAATTATGAGGATGTCGTCACAGAGCAGGAGCGTGCCTTAATGCGGCAACTCGTGCAAAGGCGGGCGAATTCCGAACCGGTTGCCTACCTGGTAGGGAAGCGTGAGTTTTTCGGACTTGACTTTTACGTCGATAAGAACGTGCTGGTTCCCCGGCCCGACACGGAAACTCTGGTCATCGAACTAGTCGATGAGGCGCAGAAACTCACGAACCCTTCCGTTTTGGATTTGTGCACCGGGAGTGGCTGTATCGCCATTTCGGCTGCTGCGAATTGTCACAATGCGAAATTTCTGGCAACGGATCTCAGTGAACCTGCGCTGGCGATTGCTCAAAAAAATGCTTCTGCGAATGAATTGGCAAACCAGGTCCAATTTCTGCTCAGTGACTGTTTCGAACAGATCCCCTCCGGCACGTTGTTTGATATCATTGTGAGTAATCCACCATATATTCCTGATGCGGAAATCGAACAACTGGAAAAGGATGTCAGGCAGCATGAACCTCGACTGGCTTTGTCAGGGGGAAGGGATGGGTTGGACTTCTATCGTAGAATCATTCAGCAGGCGGGACGCTATTTAAAAGACCAGGGTTTGCTGATGCTGGAGTTCTCACCAGAACAGGAAACTGATTTACGGACACTGTTTAAAGCGACTGGTGAATACACAGATGTGAGGGTGAAAGCCGATTTGGCAGGGCGGGCTCGGGTGATTATCGGGCAGAAATTGCCTATCTTAAAATGAATGGATTTTCTATACTGCGTCAGTAAATCTACGTTTAATCTACAACAGGAGATCCAGGGATGGATATGTTTATCGTTCGCGGAGGCGAGCGGCTTTCGGGTAGCGTTTCTGTCAGTGGTGCGAAAAATTCCGCGTTACCACTCATGGCAGCAGCAATGGCCTGTGAAGGTGAGACCACCCTGTGCTCCATCCCTGATCTGGTAGACGTCAAAACTCAGTCCCAGGTTCTGGGTTCTCTTGGAATGGATGTCAATCGCGATTCAGACGGTGCATTGCGTCTCAAGACGGTAGATGAGACATCCTGTATCGCCGATTATGAACTGGTGCGACGCATGCGGGCCAGTGTCTGCGTGCTGGGACCACTGCTGGCCAAACGTCGGATGGCATGTGTCTCGTTACCAGGCGGATGTAATATTGGTGATCGACCGATCGATCTGCATCTGAAAGGACTGTCCGCACTGGGGGCTCAGATCCGTGTAGATCGTGGTTATGTCATCGCGAGAGCGGATCGTCTGCGTGGCGCGAATATCTTTCTGGGTGGTGCTTTCGGGAGTACGGTCACGGGGACCTGCAATGTGATGATCGCTGCTGCTCTGGCGAAAGGTACAACCACTATTGAATCGGCGGCCTGTGAACCGGAAGTCGTTGATGTCGGTAACTTCCTGAATGCGGCGGGAGCAAAAATCGCAGGATTGGGAACACCGTTTCTGACGATTGAGGGTGTTGAACAACTCAATGGCGTCAAACATGAAGTCATCCCTGACCGTATTGAAGCTGCTACGCTAATGATTGCCGCCGCCATCACGGGAGGCGATGTCTGTTTGAAACAGGTGAGACCCGATCATATTACAGCGGTGATAGAAAAGCTCAGAGAAATCGGTGTGTCAGTCCAACTCGAATTTCCAAATCAGCCTGCAAAAAAACAGTCTGTCACGGTGCAGGTGACTCAACCTCTGCGTTCAATTGACTGTATCGCGCTACCTTATCCGGGTATTCCGACGGACGTACAGGCGCAGTTAATGTCCTTGCTGGCGTGTGTCCCCGGAATCAGTATTGTCACCGACAAAGTCTTTCCGGATCGGTTCATGCACGCTTCCGAGCTGGCACGTATGGGAGCGAACATCCGCAGAGAATCGGCCAGTGCGATTTTGAATGGTGTCTCTCGTTTGAGTGGTGCGTGTGTGATGGCCTCTGATTTACGTGCCAGTGCCGCGCTGGTTTTAGCCGGCCTGGCAGCGGAAGGGGAGACCGTCATTCGACGGATTTATCATCTGGATCGCGGCTATGAACGTCTGGAAGAAAAACTGATCTCATTGGGCGCACACGTCGAGCGCGTCAGAGACGAACCACAAAACATGCCCGATAGTCTGAAGCTGACGGATGGGGAAAGTCGTCCCAGTTATTCTGAACTGCTCGATGCGTTAACGGGGCCGCATTGGAATCAGAGTGCCACTCAACAGAATCCCGAAAGCATAGCTACACCAGGGGACGCCACAGTCGAAGACTGAGGTGGCTTCCTTCGAGAACTTGGGTTGAGTGATTATTCTTTCTTTTCAGACTGCTTTTTGGCAAAGTCCAGGCAGATCAGATGTGATTCGCTTCTGAGATACAGTTTCTTATGAGCGAGCACGGGGGCCGCCCAGGCGGGATAATTGATTTGTGGAAATGACGTGCGGCAGACTTCATGGAATTTCTGGGGATCGACTTTGACTATCGCCAGAGTGCCCCGTTCTCCCAGGACAATGAACTTGTTGTCCGCCAGGATTGCTGAGCCACGTCCATAAAAAGGCCAGGGCGCAGTTTTGCCGGAATCAATCCACTGGAACTGTCCGGTGAGAGTATTGCGTTTGATTTTGTCGACCACGGGGGCAGTTCCATCAGTTTCCCACATTACTTTGCCGTCAGACAGACGCACGCAGCGCATTGTCGCGTCGCGCTCGTGGCGACCGCTGAAGCCATAGAGATAACCATCGTGATGGATGGTGGTCGACCAGTGAGTCAGCATGTTGGTCGGGTTACGCCAGAGTTCTTTATAGCTTTTGCCGTTAGGCTCAACCTGGAGCAGTGCCGAACCTACCTGATAGGCGGCGGAGAGAAAGATTTTATCCTCGATGACAACCGGTCGGGCCGCATTGACGGAGTCGTTGATCATCGATCGGAACCAGTATTTGAAATTGAGCGAACCATCATCGGGATTGAGAGAAACCAGCCCCTGGCGCATCAGGCAGAGCAGGTGTCGTTTTCCATGAATGGTGACGGCAAGCGGAGAGGAGTAGCTGGAGAGTTTTTCATTTCCGCGCCATTTGTAGGCAGGCATTCTCTCCCAGCCTGTCGCGGTGCCATTCCAGACGTCTTTACCGACATTATGCCAGAGTGTTTTGCCAGTCTTCGCATCGAAGGCGACCATTCCGAAATCAGGCTTACCGCCGACCATGACGATGAGCTTATTGCCTTCCAGAATGGGAGTGGCGCCGACGCCGAAGAAACCGGGTGGCACATCGAACTCCTGCAGGCAGTCATGATGCCAGACCAGCGTACCGTCTTTGATATTGAGGCAGTACAGCTTTCCCTGTGCACCAAACGTATAACAGAATTGTTCAGTCAGCAGGGGAGAGCAGCGTGGTCCATTGTTATATCCATAGGGGTCACGGAAATCAGAGTCGTAGGCATATTTCCAGATTTCCTTTCCTGTATCTGCAGCAAGACATTGAATGACTTCCTTCCCTTCATCATCCCCTTTTTCCGGACGATGGTGGATGACCAGACGGTTGCCCAGAACCGAGGGGGCGCTGTAACCAGTGCCAATTCTCTTTTCCCAGAGCAACGGTGGTCCTGACTGCAGGAAGTCATCAATCAAATTAGTCTCTGCTGAAATACCCGTCTGTTCTGGTCCGAGAAAGTAAGGCCAGTCACCTGTTTTGACAACCGGTGGTTGGGCTGGAAGAGACGCCGTTGGCTGGCCTGTTTGAGGCATGGGTAATGACAGGTTCAACAGGAGGATGATTCCCAGGCAGATGCTGAGGCAGAATTTTCGGTTGAAGTGATTCATGGGAGAGTCTGTCGCTTTCATCAGTAAACCAGTCAAAGGCAGGTATCAGGGAAGTTGGTAGACTTTATAAGTTCGATTTTGATAGATCGGGTCGATGCTTGTAAAGGGGCCCAGACGTTTTACCAGCAAATGCGTAATCCCGGTCTTCTGCTGCAACGCCTGTAAGGCACGATCATCAAAGCCTTTATTATAATATTCCTGGCCCCATTTTCGAAGGTACTTGAGGCGTCGATTCCACTCAACGATACCACTGGCGTCCTGGGGACAGTCTTTGAATGTCACATATTCGGGCCGCTGGGCATACCATTTGAAATCAGTTGTATGCGCCGGTGTCAGAAAAAGCGTATCATCCGGAGTATGATTTTGAATCCACTCACAGGCGTCGATCCAGTCAGCCCGCTGTGAGAGGGACATCTTATGGACTGGTGGATGGTTCCAGGCAGAATAAAGTGTGCCGGTAAAGATTCCCAGGCAGAGTACAACCAGAATCGTTTTGCACAGGGAAAGCGTGAGCCAGTCAGGTTTGGCTTTCTCTGTTGCGCTGTGAAACAAATATTGCTGGATCAGGCGAATTAAGGCAATTGAGAATGCCAGCGGTAGTAAGGCGTCAAACAGGCGAAAGGGATAGAATTTGAGGAGCGACATGCGAAATGCGTAATAAGGCATTTCGCTGGCGGGGCGGGGGCCAATCCCCAGTAGAATTCCAATGCCGGCCAGACCGACGGAGCCGATGATGAAACATTGGAAGAAGCGATTGGCGAACGACGGACTTTCCTTACGTACCAGAAACAACCAGGCTACCAGCAGAATCGCATACAAGAGGTAGCTGAAAAGATCGAAATCCATGGGGTCCAGATGGTGCTTCAGTCGATAAAAAACCTGAATATAATTTGCGGCAAAACTGTCCTGTGGATTTCCCTGTATGAGCAGTGCCACCGAGGGGACCAGTCCAGGCAGCGAACAGAGAATGAGGTATCCACAGGCAGGAATCGCAGTTTTAATACAGCTTGTGGTCATAGCGCGATCGATGCGTGCTCGGTTCAGAAATCCCAGGCAAAGCAAACCAAACAGACTGCAAGCCAGCGCCCAGATTCCCACGACAGGATGCCAGGTGATGCTTAGTCCGGCATAGATGCCGGCCCGGTTCCAGTTTTGTTCACAGGCATTTGCCAGAGCCAGGAACAGAAAACCGTACGCGAAGACTTTGGATTCAATTCCGCCAATGATCCATTCCCCCGAGAAATTTCCGATTGCTGCCAGCGCGAGATAGAACCAGGCTGTAATCAAAGGGGACCAGAGCCCCGGGCATAAAACGCGAATCAGGCGATACCAGCCAACCGCCAGCAGCAGGAACGCTGTGATTCTTCCCAGTACCGCTGTCAGCGACAGGGACAGTACCTGTGTTACCGCGCCGACTGTCTGGAAAAAAAAGAGATGCGCATTAGATGATTCGAGAAAAAAATCATCGGCGCACCACTGTGGATTCCAGTAATGACGTGCCTTTGTGAGGTAATGCGGCTCGTTGGTGCCTGGGATCGGAAATCGCATGAATGAATCAGCGGCAAATGATCCGCCGATCAATAATATCATGAGTATGGCTGGAAACGGTATCTTAGTCGCTGTGGATTCAGGATTCACTGAACTTGAGACCTTGTTTAGCCATCAGACGTCGACCGGAATAGCGCCTGCCGGATCAGTATCTGGGAGTCTGTTCCGGAATCAGATTATTTTTTCTTAGTTTTCTTTTTAGCCGTTTTTTTTGTTGCGGCTTTTTTGGCAGTCACTTTTTTAGCAGAAGTTTTTGCAGCGGGGGTTTTGCCTGCAGTTTTTTTAGCAGTTTTTTTCTTTGTACTTTTTTTGGCTGCTGCTTTCTTTTTGGTGCCTTTTTTGGCTGGATCGCCGAAGATCTTGTCATAATTTTCCCAGAACTTGGGAGTCGTACCTGTTCGAACAATCGGGCCACTCATAATCTTACTTCTCCATTTCGAATCTTGATTCACACGCTGGCGAATTCAAACACAACATATTTACGTCAAAAGTTAGTAATCGAATTATAACAAGAGACTGTGTTCTTGTCTTTTCTGAGCGGTGATTCTTTCGATCTCACCTTGAATTGTCAAGTCTGTTCACAATGATCGAGCAGAGGCAGGGTATCAAATGTCTTTTGCAGTTCGCTGGCGCTATGTCGAATTGTATTTAATAACTGATTCAGATGGACTTCTGTCGTCAGTGGATTCATTACAGTAATCCGGAATGCTGCCTGTTCGTTAATAACGGAATGCACGATGTAAAATTCGCCAGATTCAATCAGTTGTCGTCGCAGCTTGAAATGAAACAGGTTCTGTTGTTCCAGCGGCAGGGCATTGAACCATTCAGACTGATAGCGAAAAACGACAATATTACATTCCGGTTCATGGACAGGTTCAAAATCAGTTGCCTGCTGGAGCAGGTCATAAAATGTCCGGGCTGTGGCAAAGGTGATGTCCACCAGGTCGGCGAACAGGCTTTTTCCAAACAGCGACCAGATTCCCCAGAGTGCGTAGCTATTGGCGCGTTTGGTACATTCGATGGTACGCAGGCCGATATCGTATTCTGCAATTTCTGGTGCTGAAGGATCGAACAGGTAAGCAGCCTGCTGCTGGAAGGCTGAGAACTGATGTGCTTTGTTTTTATAAAACAGAAATGCACAAAGCGCAGGCATGAACATCATCTTGTGGGCATCGAAGACGACGCTGTCTGCCCGATGCAGGCCTGCAGTTAAATGTTTATGCTGCGTTGAGAAACAGGTCGGACCACCATGGGCGGCGTCCACGTGCAGCCAGAGGTCATGTTGTTCGCAGAGGTCGGCAATGTCATTCAGCGGGTCAAAGGCACCGATGGGGGTGGCACAGGCACAGGCGACCACGGCAATGATATTCCTGTTTTCAGCCTGACAGGACAGGATCAGTTTCTGAAGGGCAGCGGGGTTCATTCTCCGTCGATCATCGAGAGGAACCTTAATAATATTATCCGCACCGATTCCCAGAATCCCGGCCGAACGTGTGACACTGTAGTGGGCATCGCTGGAAACCAGGATCACGGGGACAGAATCCAGTTTCGCCTGTGGTCCTTGTGACCAGAGTTCAGGGCATTTCAGATTGCGGGCCGCCAGCAGGCCTGTCAGGTTTGCCAGCGAACCTCCATGTGTCACCAGACCGGCAAACTTACCCGGTGTGAAACCGATTTCGCGGCCGAGAGATTCGATCAGAGCCAGCTCGACGGCAGTGGCCCAGGGCCCCATTTCATAGACGGCCATGACCTGATTGGTGACCGACACGATGGCTTCGAACAGACCAGCCAGAGGCAGGGACGCAGGGACTTGGTGGCCTATATAACGAGGGTTCTGCAGGTTATGTCCGCTGTCCAGCATGGTCTGAGCCAACTGGCGAAAGGCTGCGATGGTCTGAGGGATATCAATTTTCTCCGCACCATTCATCGGGGCCTGGTTGAGTTGCTGAAATGCAGCTTTGAAGTTGTCTGCCGGGGGCGCCCAGTTGAGGACGTTCGTGGTCTCAAGTTGCAGGGAACGCGCATGTTGTGTGAGTAATTCACTTAAGGTCTGGCTGGCCGATTCCAGTAACTCGGGGGAGTAAACCGCTTGAATGCGGGTTTGGGCTGCTGAAAAATCGGGGTCTGTTGTACTCATGAGAATTTCTATATAGATGGCGAATTCAGGCAGTTCTATGGGAGGAGAGCAGTCAGCCTGTTCGTCTATTGTATCTGTTTTTCAGCATGCGGGAATGTGTACAAAACGAAATCTGAATGGTTCGAAGCAGAACAGCCGGGAAGCTTCCTGAAGAGAGATTTAAAACCGAAATGGTTCGGCATTCATTTCGTAGCCGGGGTGCATGCAGATATTAATCAGCAGTCCCAGCGCCAGACAAGTACTGAGCATACTGGTGCCACCGTAACTCATCAGGGGAAGCGTCATCCCGGTGATCGGCATCAGGCCCACGGTCATGCCGGTATTGATAATTGTCTGTGAAGCTAACAGCGTCACGATGCCGACAGCGACGAGACGTCCGAATGGTTCGCGGGTGGCAGTCGCGATTTGCAGACCGCGAATATACAGCGCAGCGAACACCAGGATCGTAAACAGACAGCCCATCATGCCAAAACGTTCGCCGACAAGGCAGAAAATAAAGTCGGTCCGTCCGGCGGGAAGATGGTAGGCAGCAGGATCGTCCACGGGCATACCGGCAATTTCACTCCCCCAGACACCCCCCAGAGCCAGCATCTGCTTGGATTGATAAAGATGGTAGCCATCTCCCTTGGGTAACTCACCTCCATCCTGTTGTGTGAACAAGGCAACGATACGTGATTTCTGTTCCGGGTTCATTTCCAACCAGAGCAGGGGAAGTGTGCAGATTCCCAGAATCACGATGGTTACCAGATGTCTGGGACGTGCCCCGGCGGAAAACAACATGGCAAACAGAATGGGAAAAAAGAGCAGCGATGTTCCCAGGTCTGGTTCGCGTAGAATCAGAAAGACGGGGACGCAGGTCAGAACAAAGGGGACGATCAGTCCGGGGATCCGTCGGTAGTTCTTGCGATACATCAGGTAATGTGCGAGGGCGAGGATGTACGTGATTTTTGCTAGCTCGGAAGGTTGGAACTTGAAAAATCCGAGGGGAATCCAGCGGCGGGATCCGTTGACCGCGGGAATAAAAAAGACCGCGACCAGGAACAGGAGTGTTCCTAGAAAAAGGGGATAGCTGATGCCACGCAGATTACGATAGGGAAACAGCATGGTCCCAAACAGGGCGGTCAGGGAGATCAGAATCCAGATGCATTGCTTCTGAAAATAGTGTCCCTGGCCGACCAGTTCATCTCCGCGCGCAATTCCCGCCAGGCCGCATCCCATCAGAATCAGGATACAGCAGAGGATCGACCATGGAATCCTACGAATGCCTGTATGGATCATTGCGAACTCGACCTCAGAGTATTGAAACGAACAGGCGTTTTTTAGCGAAAATCAGCAGATCAGGAAAGAGGGATCTTTTTTTGATGAAGTTCGCTCGGTGGAAATTGAATTACGGGTGTCAAAGCTCTGTAAATCAGCTATTCTTTGCATGTCAGTCCTTCATTTTTCGGTTTAAATCAATCATTTTTTATGTTTCATTCACTGCGAAGAGCCTGTTCAAAGTATCCTGTCACTGCAGCCTATATTGCCTGTGCAATCGGGTTATTTCTGGCGGTACAGATATACAGAATCGATCAGGGGATCTCAAATCAGGGAAGTTTTGACGATGCGCTGTGGAATTTAGGTGCTGTTCAGTCACTGGTCTTCGTGTACGACCATCCGCTGGTTGAGGAAAAAGAATATCCGACCGGGGGGCCCTTTGATCTGTGGTCGGGGGAGTGGTGGCGCATTCTGATCAGCGGCTTTCATCATGGCGATGTGTTGCATCTGCTGATGAACTGCCTGGCAATTGGATTTTTAGGGCGGCTGATTGAGCCTGTGATGAAGCATTGGATTTATGCTGCGTTTCTGATTCTGGCGACCTATGTTTCCTTACTGCCGGAATATTTTCTGGAACATTATCCCGTGGGTTTATCGGGGGGCGCCTTTGCGATGTTCGGGTTACTGATGATGCTCCGCCGCATTCATCCTGAAATCGCGGAAGTGTTTACTGATCGTGAAATCAACTGGGGCCTGAGCTGGCTAATCCTGTGTTTTGTTTTAACACATTTCGGAATTCTGAATATTGCGAATGCTGCACATCTTTCCGGATTTGTCTACGGGCTCCTGGCGGGGGCCGTCATCATCAATCGATCCCGCTTTGCTGGGACGCTGCGGTCTCTGTTTGTATTGTCCCAGATTTTGGTAATTCCGGGTACGTATCTGGTTTGTCATCCGGTCTGGAATGGTAAGTATTACTGGTACCTGGCGCGGCATGAAAATGATCTTGAACAAAAGATTGCCTATCTGCAGCAGGGGGTAGAACTGTCGCCAGGTGAACCGAAGATCGGGGCAGAACTGGCACTCAGTCTGTTTCAAACGGAGGAAGTTCCATTACGTTCCTGGGAGATCATGCTGCGATCTCTGGAGCGCAATCGTTCCTATGATAAAGGGGTCGAGATTACACGATTAATCTGGAAACAGTTCAATACTGATCAACAGAAGCAGGAAGCGCTCGGGATCGTCACGGATGTTTTCGGCGACGAATCCGCTGCCTGGCTGGAACGGTTCAAACTGGATCAGTCCGCAGTGGCGTCGGCAGATGTGCCTTTTCCCAAGTCAGATGAATCCGGAAATGAGCTTCTGTTTCTGAGAGAAGCGGACCGCCGGGTCGCTCCCCAGCCACGTGATCAGTTTGCACCTCCGGTTGATCCCCGCTCTCCCCAGAGTGCGGTGGAAGGGGTTACACTTTAACTCAGAAGTGTGACTCACAGAATCGGCAGAATTGATACATTAAGCATGACTGTCAAGGACGAATGTTGTTTTTTGGCGACAGTCCCGATTCCCGCAAGACAGTTTTTCACCACTGGCTTACCTGACCTACTCTTTACGTAAACAAATCTGTTGTGATGCTGCGCTACTGGTCTTTTCGCAGAGAGAAATACCGAATTGGTTGTTCTCCCTCGATTGGCCTGTGCGGGCAACATATGATGTAATTAATTCCCTTTTCATATCGATCTGTTTATTATGGCTACAGCTTTGGAAAACCAAAACGACTCCACAAATCAGAATACTGACGAAGAACAGTCCGAAGATGCGGTTCTGGTCGATCGCTTTCCGGAGGCGCTGCGTGTTTCGCGCTTTACTTTCTTCACAGTCTGTGTTCTCTCCGTCGCATTTGTGTTATTCAGTTCAATGCCGCTCTGGCATACCGATATCTGGGGCCATTTGACTTATGGTCAGCTGATCTGGGAGACCGGTGGCATTCCTGCGGTGGAGCCCCTGGTTCCGCTGTCATCGGGAGTGCCATTTATCGATACCGCCTGGTTGACTCAGATCTTTGCCTTTCAGACGTATGAACTCTTCGGTGTGGCAGGAATTAAACTGTTGTATGCGGCTGCCATTACCGCCTGCCTGGGGCTGTTACTGTTTCGTGTGCAAAAGCGGACCAGCAGTTTCTGGTGGAGTCTGGTTTGCGTGTCTGCCTTTCTGGTCTGTGACTGGAAGCAACTGGGGATCGTAAGGCCTCAACTGGCTGGACTGCTTGGTTTTGTGTTGCTTTTCACATTATTGAATGCCCGCCAATGGCGCAATTTCTACTGGTTTATGATTCCCGCGGTATTTGCGATGTGGGCGAATCTGCATGGCTCATTCCCGGTGGGACTGGGATTGATTGGCTGTTTTCTGGTGGGTCGCGCAGTGGATGTAGGCCGAAAAGCTGGTTCCTGGAAAGCCATGTTTGGAGACAGCGTCACGCGTCGCTATTTTCTGCTGCTGGAACTGTCAGCGGTTGCCGTTCTGTTCAATCCTTATGGAATCCAATTGTATTCAGAAGTCTTTAGCTTTTCTTCCAATCCTAATCTGGAGGCCCTTATTGAATGGAATCCGCTGACGCTGCGAATGTTCCAGGGGAAAACAGCCGCTGTACTGGCATTGCTGATCGTGATTGCCAGCCGTTTTACTCCGCGTCGAATTGGAACTTCAGAGGTTCTACTGCTGGTGGGACTGGGAGCAGCCGCCATGTGGAGTTCGCGAATGGTACTGTGGTGGGCTCCTGTTGCCGCCTATTACCTGGCGTTACACGGTGCAGCGATCTGGGGACAAAAACGCCGACAACTGGCAGATCCCGAGGCTGAAGAGGTATATTGTGCCGGGAAATGGACGGTGGTTTCTGTGGGGATGGTATGGATCTGTTTTGCGATTACTCCGATTGGTTCACAAATTCTGCATGGTAAACAGGTCGATTTCAAGAAGAGTGTCTCCGCTTCGACTCCCATCGGTGCTGCAGAATATCTCAAAGAGAAAAAAATTGAAGGTCAGCTGTTTAATTCGATGGAACTGGGAGATTACCTGCTCTGGGATGGCCCGGAGAATGCCTCTGTTTTTGCAGATTCTCACGTGCATCTTCTGCCTCGCGAAGTCTGGGACCATTATCTCAGAATTGTGAATTCAGCCGGAGATGCGGAAGAACTGCTGGAACGTTACGGAGTGAATACCGTTGTACTTGATTTACCACGGCGCAATGTACTGATGCGACGTCTGCAACGGGACGGAGCGTGGCGTGTAGGTTACAAAGATGATCGCTCAGTTGTCTTGCTGAGAAACAAGCCGATTCAATAAGCGATATCGCTTCACATTATAAATTACATTGTTCTTATTTTAATCTTTATCGAGATCTGTCATGAAATCACGCAAGTTGTCATCGAAATCCATGATTGCGGTTCAGGTTCTGGTAGTCGTCGCTTTTTGCGGAGCGTATACATTGGGATCACGCGATACCCGCCAGGCATTCAACAGCACATTTCTGGATCAGGCATACTACCCGGAAGTGAAAATCGAACGGGAAGTCCCATTGCGTATTTCCGCCTTATATGATGATCCTTCGGTGGTGACTGATGAGGAACTGGCGGCTGTATTGAAGCAGGTACGGCCCAGGTTTCCGCGTAAACATCTGAAACCAAACCATGTCGAACATGCCTTACGTACCTGGAGTATCCATTCCACATTTCAGGATCCGAGTGTAGTTTCGGGCGCTGAAATGTGTGATTTTCTTACCGACCACGGCCGCTACCTGGCATCGTGGGGTGATGAAGCTTCGCCGCTGCTGGTTGATGAACCGCAGGGGATTTCAATTCGCTGGGGTAGCCAGGTAGGAGGCTCGGTCCACCACGACCACTGGCTGGCTTCCTTAACGGAAGCTGGCATCCAGCGAGATGCCCCGGTGTTTGCACCATCCCGACGCGACATGGATATCAATGATGTGATTCAGCAGTCATTAAGAGATTTTCGTCTGGATGAACGCGAAGTTGAATGGTCCGCGATGGCGTTTGGCTTGTGGATTCCTCCTGTAAAAGAGTGGCAGACGACCGATGGTCGGACTGTTTCGTTTGATCAATTAACACGCAGACTGATACGCGGGCATAAGAAGTATGGTGTCTGTGTGGGAACTCACCGGGTTTATTCCCTGATGTTGTTGATTCGCCTGGATGACGAGTACAATATTCTCTCCGATTCAGCACGGGCGGAAGCATACTCCTACCTGGAGCGGGTACGGGACTTGATCAGTGAATGTCAGTATGAAGATGGGCACTGGCCTGCCAACTGGATGGAAGGTAAGGCGGCATTGACCAGTAGTGAGGAGATTCCCGAATACAAAAATGTAATTGCGACAGGCCATCATCTGGAATGGCTGGCGATTGCTCCCAGGGAACTGCATCCTCCGCATGAGCAGATTGTAAAGGCTGCGAAGTGGGTGATTAAGAATACCACTTCGCATACCGAAGCAGAAATTCTGCAGAAATATACCTTCTACAGCCACGTTGGAAATGCCCTCGCGCTCTGGCGGAATACTCATGCCGCTCCCTTCTGGAAGGAATGGCAGAAGACGCATCCCTATGTACCGGATGCGACTGCGGAACAGGATGAAGCGATCGAAGCCCCTAAGCCTGCACTGTAGGGGCTATTCGCAATGAGATTACTTTCCACCGACCACGGTAAATGATGCTTTCGAGCCGGCAGGTTTGAAGAACTCAGCTTGTACGCCCTGGTCACTCCGCTTGGAAAGGTCGATCAGCAGTGTCAGTTTATGAACGCCTTTGGAGAGTTCAAATACATTTTCTGTTTGAGATTTCAGGCGATGTGAATCGATCCAGATGCGCGTGTCCTGAGCGGAATTGATGCGAACGCCAACGGTGCCCGGTTCGGTAACATTCAGCTCAGCCTGCAGCAGGATTTTCGAGTCGGAACTCAGGCTTTTGAGCTCTTCGAAGGGGAGCAGACCAGCCAGCATCGCGTATTGGGGAACGAATGCTGTGATCGGTGCTCGCAGTATCTGTTCTTCGAACAGTTCTTCATCCGGGTTTTCATTGGTGGTGAGCAACAGGTTGGGGATTTCCCGCATTGCCAGCCAGCGCTGAATGGTTGGTTTCGAGCGGATGGCATAAGGACCTGGTTTGCCCAGCACGGACAGGTATTTTACAAGGTCAATCAGTTCATCACGTGTCAGGAATTTGGTGAGACCCTGCGGCATCAGGGAGCCCCCTTCTGCTTCATCGTCGATGTCATCAACGGGAATGATGATTTCTTTACCGTTGGCATCTTTGAGTAACACGCGTTCTTCATTGCGATCTACGATGATGCCACGAATGATTTTGCCTTCGATGGTGACGATCACATAGGTCTGGTAAGCTTCTTTGACTGCCTGGTTGGGGTAGAGGATGGAACGGACAAGATAATCAACGGGTGAACTGGCGCCGATGGGACTCAGGTCAGGGCCGACTTCACCGCCCGCTTTGCTGATAGAGTGACATTTCATGCAGCTTAAATCGGCGCGTCGGAAAATCTGTTCGCCTCGTTCAGCATTACCATGCGCGATGACATCAGCGAGAAGTTTTTTGAATTCTTCTTCTGTGAGCTTTTTGTCTTCGTTTGACATGCCGGCTGCTTTACTGAGGGCATCGCTTAATGCTTTATCACTGCGGCCTACAGAATACATATAGCGCAGCTGTTTTTTGGCGACATCTTCCGGTATTTTTTGTGTTGAAAGAGCGGCTGCGAGTTGATCGGCGGCGCCTTGTGTATCGAGGATTGCTGCAATAAACGGGGTGGGATCACCTTCTTTCGAAGTAGACATGATTTTGATACCCGCTGTGATGGCCTGTTTCAGATCAAGCGTGACCAGGGCGGCTGCACCCAGATAGCGGATGTCTGGCGGGGAATTCTCTTCCGTCAGTTTCCGCATGGCTTTGATGCTCTCAGGGCCACCAATAGAAACCAATGCGTCGATGGCTGCGGTTCGTGATTTTTCACCCGTCTTGGCAGAGAGAGCCAGTTGCTGTAATTTGTCTGCGGCCCCGGCGACTTTCCATAAACCTGCCAGTTCGATGGCGATTTGATTGACTGGAGGCTTGGCGTCGATCAGTTTGCTGATGTCTGCCAGGGAGCCTGCGGGGATGATTTTTCGATTTTGAAACGCTTCTTTCAGCGCGAGCAATGATTTTTCTTTGACTTCTCCCTGGAACTTATCATTGACGATCTGTTCCCAGATATACCCGAGTTCTTCCGGATTTCCTTTGCGGCAGATCAGTTCAATAATTGTTCCCTGGCGAGAGGCAGGCACGCGGCCGCTTTTGAGTAGCCGCATCATGGGAGAGACACTGCTTTGGGACTGGGCGAAAACAGGTTCGTGGCTGGCTAAACTCAGCAGCAACGTGATTGCTGAGAGGCTAAGGGCGGAAAAAATACGGGGTCGAATTCTCATTATCAAACTAACTCTGCATAAGGTGTGAAAACAGGACAGGCTGTCAGATGCCTGACAGCAAAGGAATTCAGGGTGAGGGTAAACCATCCCGGAGAACTGATTGGCTCCGGAATGGTTTTGATTCCTTCAGGTGTAACTCGAAAAGCTAATTGGCTTCCATGCGTTTTTCGAGCGTATCCATCGTTTCTTTCAATGCGTACTCGAGATAATAGTCCTGTGGGTGAATCAGTGATTCAACGGCAATCTCAAGTGCACGAGGATCATGATAAAAGCTGAGTGCACGAATGGCTTCCAGCCTGACCCGTGGATTTTCATCATTAATCTGAACCTGCAGCAGATCCAGAGAGTTGTCAACGCGATCGCGCCAGTAGCAGAGGACCCGCGTGGCGGCGGCACGTGCTTTGGGCTCCGGGGACTGCAGCATCTTTTTCAGGAAGTCGACATCGACGACATCCAGGTTCTGGCGGACCCAGAGGGCTTCCAAGAGGTTATGCTGATAGTTTTCGTCTTTAGTATCCAGGCCGGCGACCCATTTATCAAGTGCGTCGATGACTTGCTTGGTGTCACGAACACGGAGTTCACGACGAACCCGGTAACGAACCTGGTCTTCATAGGTTTTCAGCAGATCGAGCAATTCCGGGATGGAAGCGTCTGCGATATTCGGATCTTTAAGCAATGGTTTTTTGGAATAAGTGACACGCCAGATACGACCGTGCTGTGCATCGCGGTTGGGATCACGAATTGAATGCTGCATGTGACCTACGAGCGGGTTGAACCAGTCAATCAGGTATAAAGCTCCGTCGGGGCCGAACTGCAGGTCAACAGGACGGAAGTTCGTGTCAGTTGATTTGACCAGTGGCTCTACTGGATCGGCTGCGAACCCGGAACCATCTTCTTTCATTTTGTACTGCAGAACGCCGTGAAATCCGATGCAGTTATTCAGCAGGTAATTTCCCTGAAGTTCTTCCGGGAACTGGCGACTGGAAACGAATTCGCAACCGGCGGTCGGTCGCCACTGCTTTTTCAGGAAGTGTTTCATACCGGCATGCTTGCGGGGGTAATCCAGATCACCTGAATAGGCTGTGCCGAAGTAATTGGCTCCGCCTGAAGCATCGGCGACAAAGTTCTGTCCCCAGCGATCGAAGACATGTCCCCAGGGATTGGCGTAGTTGTAGGAGACAAAGATGCTTGTTTTTTCAGTACGGGGTTCATAGCGGAAGATGCCTGCGTTCTTCACCCGTTGTGGACCATAGGGAGTTTCGACCTGGCTGTGGTGGAAGGTCCCTTCCTGGAAGTACAGTCCACCGCCGGGTCCCCAGGTAAAGGCGCTGATGGAGTGGTGTGAGTCTGCAGAATCGAATCCGTGCAGGACGATTTCTTTATGGTCAGCATGATCATCACCATCCGTGTCTTTCAGGAAGACCAGGTTTGGTTGTTGAGCAACATAGACTCCACCATCTCCGAGTTCAATCCCGGTAGGCAGATGCAGGCCGTCTGCGAAGACCGTTTGTTTATCGGCACGTCCGTCGCCATCTGTATCTTCCAAAATCAGGATTTTGTCATCCACTTCTTTTCCCGGCAGGTACATCGGGTAGGAAGCCATCGTGCAGACCCAGAGACGACCTTTGCTGTCGAAGGCGAACTGCACGGGGTTCTTGAGTTCAGGGAACTCGACTTCGGAAGCGAACAGGTTAATTTCGAAACCTTCCGGTAATTCGAATTGTTTCTGTGATTCTTCCGGAGAGGTGATTTTAATGGAAGCGGGGTCTTTGACATTAGTTTTGATGTCGGCAAAGTCACCGGTATTGCTGTCATCAATTTTGACAGGAACGGTTTTGCCTTGTGCAACAGACCAGATGCGTTTGTCTCGATTGGCGATCATTTTACGGAGTTTGGCAAACTCTGCGGGAAAGTTGACCACGCCAAACGGTTCTTTGCGGCCGCCATAAATATAGTAACCATTGACGGCGCGATAGTCGTACCAGAACTGTTTGTTCTTTTCCAGCACTTCGGCGCGGAGTTTCTTCATGTCCACCGTGGAGCCTGATGAGTCACGCGGTCCAAATAAGGCTTCGTCAATTACAGGAGCGAGTTGCTGGTATCCGTAATCTGTCAGGTGAATGCCATTGAAAGTTAAATCGTGATCGTCAGCTTCCATCAGCTTTTTACTGGGAGTGAAAAGATCAACGAAGATCACATTCTTTTCTTTGGCGATTTTCTGCATCGCGTCCGTGTAGAGCTTAATACGTTCGTTATTTTCTTTTCCGTCTGTGAGGCCAGGACGGTTCAGCTTTTCTGTGGCAATGGGGGAAAAGAGAACCAGACGCGGATGTGATTTCCCGTTGTATTTAGCAGACAGCGTTGTGTCGATGAAATTATTCAGATCCTCTTCGAATTTGGGGAGTCCTGCTTTTCCGGCAAAGGACTCATTGAACCCAAAGCAGGCGATAATGACATCTGCTTTGTGATCTTCCAGGTTATGCCCGTGATCCTGGAAGTCTTTGGAGCGAGGACGCAATGTCAGTTCATCAGCCGACCAGCCCAGGTTTCTGACAACGAGTTCCTTATCCGGGAAGCGACTGTGAAGCAGGGTTTCAAAATAACCTGCGTCCTGCATCCGCTCGGGAAAGGTATTGCCGATGAAAACAATATGATCGTGAGGTTTCAGTTCGAGTCTCTGCTCGTTTGCTCTGATCTCTTTTAATGATATTGCAGCCAGACTCGCTGTGATCAGGCACAGAGAAAATATTATCGATTTCTTCACTACTGTGGGCTTTCTTTTAGGACTTATGAGGCAGGAGACCCTGAGGGCAAATTTGTGAGTCAAATCTTCAGGATCGTGTGTTTGGCATATCGATCTCAACTCTAATTTTGTAGCATATGCCTACCTATGTCAAATCAAAGTCAGGGGTTGTAAGGAATGACCGGGTACTTTGAATATCAGTAACAGACCGGGGAGTCTCAGTGAATGAAGTTCCACTTCGCTTCCACCAGAGGGAACATTAAACAGTTCCGTATAGATACTACGCAAAATAGGACGGATTCAACAAAACAATCCTATCCGCAAGTTTCTGACAATGCATCTATTAAATTAATAATCGAAAGTATTCCCGCGGGTGTGGTATTCTGCTCGGGTGAAACGCTCTTTATCAACCAGCAATCCGAAGAGCTACTGGGGAACTCAAGCGAATCTCCCGAATTATTTGAAGCGAATCTGGAGCGGCTGTTTGAACTGAAGGCGGCGGAATCAGAAACAGATTCCAGCGATCCAGATCAGGCTGAAATCTGGTTTGAACAAGCAGATGGTGTTCAGCATTTATGTGAAGTCAAACTGCCGAACAACCCCGAACAGCAACTCTGGCTGTTGAATAGTATTTCCGCACAGCGACAAAATGAGCGATTACTGAAAATTTTGACTGAAGCTACAAGTGATGTCACCGGCGATGAATTTTTTAAACGTCTGGTGCAGGAATTATCTCGTGCTTTAAAAATGAAATATGTCTGCCTGGTTCAGCATCGAAATGACCAGCGACTTAAATGTAAGACCTTCGGTGTTTCTGTTGATGGAGATCCGGGACCCGATTTTGAGTACGACATTGAGGGCTCTCCCTGTGAGCATGCCATCGGTAGGGAACCCTATGCAGTACATCAGGGAGTTTCCAGGATGTATCCGGAAGATGAATTTCTCATCAAAAATGGCATTGAATCTTATTTCAGTCTCCCAATGATCGATAAGGATGGTGAGGTTCAAGGCCATCTGATGCTGCTGGGAGATCGTCCTGTCTTAGAAAATCTGTGTAAACTTCGTGTCATTCGGAATTATACCTATCGGGCATCTGCTGAACTCAGTCGCGCACAGGCGGAAAAGAAACTACAGGAAAGCGAACTGCGCATTACCATGGCTGCCCGGGGTTCGTCCATCGGATTCTGGGAATATAACCTGACGACAGGTCAAGTCTATTTTGATGAGCACTGGTATGCCATGCTCGGTTATGGTCCCGGCGAATTTCCTGACTCGTTTGCGAAGTTGCAGGATTTGAAAGATCCGGCAGAACTGGAAGCTGCCATCAATCAGGCGTGGACTCAAATGATCCACCCTGAGGACTATGTGACATCGGTGAAAGCGTTGAACGATTATGTTTCAGGGAAAGCGAGTTCTTATGATGTCGAAGTTCGAATCAAGAAAAAAGACGGTAGCTGGAAATGGGTTTTTACACGTGGCAGAATCTCTGCTTACAGCCCGCAAAAGGTTCCGCTGCAGATCATCGGAACCCATATTGATATTGATGACCTGAAACGTTCCCAGCAGATTCGCCTGGAAAGTGAAGCACGCCTGCGGATCATTATGGATCAGATTCCAGCCATCCTGTGGACGACTGATCTGGATAATCAATATACATCTATCGTAGGAGCCGGGCTGAACCAGTTGGGGATTCAACCGGAAGATACGGTGGGTAAAGGGATCTATGATTTTCATAAATCGCAGGATGTTTCTGTCAATATGACCGCGATGCATCAGCGAACCCTGACAGGTGAATCTGTACGCTTCGAACAACAGTATGAGAATACCTCCCTGGATATCCATATCGAGCCGTTACGGAATATCAATGATGAAATTATTGGTTGTATCGGGTTGGCGATTGATGTAACGGTTCGAAAGAAAACGATCGAGCAACTGAATCGGCAACGAATATTATTACAGACTATTTTCCACTCCGTAACCGATGTGATGATTGTGACTGACCGCAGCCATAATATTGTCATGTGTAACGAGTCGATTCAGATCCATTTCCGGTGCAAAGAAGCTGATTTGCTGGGAAGGCCGATTCGCGAACTCATTGTCTCCTCCAGTCTGTATGAAGAGCAATTCAACCGTGTTTCGTTTCCCAATACCCGTGTTTTAAAACCGTTTATTGTAGAGTATTTGCGTGCCGATGGTTCCCGCTTTCAGGGGGAGACGATCGTAACCCCTCTCAGACGTTCTGATAATCAGATTACCGGATACATCAAGGTAATCCGGGATATCACAGATCGCATTCAGATTGAGGAAGAAAAAGATCATCTGCATGCACAAATGCTGCATGCTCAGAAATTGGAAAGTCTGGGTGTACTTGCTGGTGGTGTGGCACATGATTTTAATAACTTACTTCTGGCGATCATCGGGAATACGAATCTCGTGTTAATGGAACTGGATGAGGAATCTCCAGTGAGTCCCTACGTGAAAAGCATAGAAATGGCCGCGCGTCATGCTGCGAAAATCTGCGAGCGGCTCCTGGCGTATTCCGGGCGACGCACCTTTGCCTCAATGACCTTTAATTTAAATCGCGTGATTCAGGAAACAGTGGAGATCATGAAATCGATTGTTTCTCCGAATGCACCCATTGATCTGGATCTGTCCGCTGAAGAATTAATGATTCATGGTGATACAGGACAGATAGAGCAGGTCGTGCTGAATTTACTGACCAATGCTTCTGAAGCGATTCAAAACCAGGCCGAAGCAGGCAAGATCAGGATTCGTACCGGAGTCTGCGAGATAGGCAAGCACGAATTTTCAGATTACTACTTCTGTGAAAATGGAACTCCCGGACGGTTTGTCTATCTCGAAGTGGAAGATAACGGGAGCGGTATGGATGATGACTGTCAGTCCAAAATGTTTGATCCGTTTTTTACAACCAAATTTACCGGTCGGGGTCTCGGGCTGGCTGGTGTTTCTGGAATTATCAGAGGGCACCATGGGGGTTTACGCGTAGAGTCTGTGATAGATCAAGGCTCCTGCTTTCGCGTCATTCTGCCTCTGGCAATCGCGGCGTCTACCGATCTCGATGATGAAGGCAGTGCCGAATCGCATGTACCGGTGGAAGCCGGTTCTATCCTGGTAATTGATGATGACATGGCGGTATGTAATGTGGTGAATCGCGTGTTGCAACGTTTTGGTTTTTCCGTGATGTCAGCTTATTCCGGTAGAGAAGGTGTCGACATTTATGAGAATCATCGTGATGAGATCAGCGTGATTCTGCTGGATATGACCATGCCAGGTTTAAGTGGTGTCGAGACGTTTGAACTGCTCAGGGAGAAGGGAGTGGACATCCCTGTGATTCTTACCAGTGGATTGAGTGAAACTGATATTTCGGAACAGATGCAGGGGTCAGAGATCGTGCATTTTCTCAAAAAACCCTACAAACCTAAAAAACTGGTGAATGTGATCAGCAAAGCATTGATCAGACAACAGATCCAGGACGATGCGTCCAATATCAATATCGATTAGAGTCCGTTCAGCAGTAACTGCTGTAATTGATCCGCATAGCGGTTCAAAATCATCGCCAGAACCAGAAACAGCCCGGCTACCAGATCGCTTCTCCCGAAATGATCCGCCCTGCCATGCGATCGTACAAATTCAAAGATGGCACCGGTGGGGCAGCCATAGTGACAGTAAGCCTGTGGGACAAACAGGGAAGCTACGAGTCCGACAACTGCAATGATAATCGATGCGATCCCTGCGGACGCCAGCAAATATGCATCAAAGGCTTCCAGTTCTGCCAGATCAATTGGGATTCCTAAAAAGAGAATCAAAAGAATCAACCCGATTAATAAAGCCGGGATCCAGCGTAATGCCCGTTTGATATCGGGTCTGATTTTCCACTTTGACCGTGCGGGAAGTAATCGTCCCAGAAATTCCTGTGCGGTACCATGCGGGCAGATGCTCTGACAATAAACATTCCGACGGGTCGTCCAGGGAATCAGCACCGCGACTGCAGCCAGAACCACAAGTCCAAAGACTGTTCTCCAGGGAACCGCATATCTGGCCCAGCCGGCAAATAATGATTCTGCCAGCAGGTCTCCCGTCCAGAAGCCGAGATAAATCAATGCGACGAGTTTGAAAAACTTTCGTAACCAGTGAATTCGCTTGAGGCGTGTAAAAGTAATCAGACACGCGACAACACAAAAGCCAATAATAGTTGCGTCTCTTCCCCGGAACAGAAAAGGGGGATCTTCCTGCGTCTTCTGTTCCGAAAAGCGAATTCGATGAGCGATGGCATGTGCGATGCCCATGCTGGTCATGGTCGCGCCGGAAACGCCTTCGACTTCCCCTGACTGAAGATCCAGGTTGGCGATACGATTCCAGCCATATTCTTTCCAGAGGTTCATCCAGTATTCATTCTGGCGGACATCATTTACATGAGAGGTAGTGTCACCACTGCTGCGGACTGAGATGCCGAGGATTTGGTCTGTCTGAGAATTAAATACGATTAAGGTATCCGAGGGGCCGCAGTAGCCGATAATGTCGTCGGAGACCGGAGAAGTGCGGATGGCGTACCCAACAGTTTTCTGTTTTTCGTCCAATACAAACAGCCCCATCCGGTCCGAGTGATCGACTTTTAGCGAATGCGCAGCAGGTAGTAGCTTCCGGACTTCCTGTAATTCGATGGGAGACTCGCCCTGCACGCGCTGTCTTACGAAGTAGTCTCTGATCAGACAGATAATAAGAACCAGGATAGCGATCCGGTAGAGTTTGAGAAAAAGCGACTTTAAGTGACTGGCGCGCCGTTTCGGTCGTGGAGGCTTCACGGCTTGCGGTATGTCTGTCATCCTGTTCTCATCGACTCAGGCAATCTGTATTGCCTGAGTCGTTTATCGCATAGGTGTTGAGTTCATGTGAAGTGCAGTCAGAGTCGTATTCCAGACGGCAAAATCAGTCAGCAGGCAGGACCTGGATTGCATCGGCGTGCACATTGCCATCCACTCCCTCATTGGACATGACGACCTCAATTTGCTGACCTTTTTCAAATTCAAAGGTTCCAAGAGAAATAAAGCCATTCTTTAAAGGTGGTTTCACTCTCTGATTGATTTTTACTGTTTTCTCATTCTGCGGTGAGCGAACGGTGACAGGAGTGTTGGTTGCACGATTTTCATGGTGACCATAAGCCAGGCGGACTTCATATTTTCCCGTTTTATCGACCTGGAAATGAAAGTGGATTTCGGCTTTTTTACCTTTGCCATGATAGACATAGTGATTACCAATAAAGCCTTTCAATCCTTCACCTTTGGTCCAGGTGCCCACGAACTGAACGTTGTTGTTTTCATCATCGATGACCAGCCCCGGGAGAGTTTCCGGGTCGATATAGGCATCAATGATAGGAGGCAGTTCTTTGGAGTCCTTCCGGATATAAAACTGACCATCAATTGTATCACGGCGTTCGACGCCTTTCCGCGACATCAGTTTTTCGAGGTCCTGATAGTAGTCTGTATAGACTTCACGGGGGCTGCAGTCTTTAGCTGTGCAGACGGCTGCCGCCTTACCGACGACTTCGCCCATCATACCCCCCGTTTTCATTACACGCACTGTTCCGAGTGCTTCATGCGTCACACTGATGCAGCGCCCAGCCATAAACAGGTTCGGGATGTTGCGTGAGTAAAAACAGCGGTAGGGAACGGGATAGCCGAATCTGCGGTCAACACGACTGTCGAATACGGCTTGTGAAATAAAGGGGTCTTCCGGGTATTTCTGCATGTATTGTTTTTTGGGATAGTGTAAATCGATGGACCAGGTGCTGGGGACGCAGCCATCGGGAAATGTGATTTTGTTTACGATATCTTTTTTACGCAGAATGACATCGCCTCGGAGCATACGGGATTCACGTGGTCCGCCGATGTAAGCCATCCAGGTTAATTCCGCGTTGGCATGTTTGTCTTTGCCTGCTTTGTTTTTCATGGCGTTCCAGGCACCATAGACGGCGCGGAAATTCCAGTCCCGCATAGATTCCAGATCTTTGATCGGATCTTTATCAAAGCCACTCTCCCAGAACCATTCGCCATGAAAACGCTTGGGGTAGGGGAAGTCTTCCATATTCAGGTTGAGTGCCCAGCTGACATCCGGAAATGATTTTTCCGTTTCGGCTTCCTTCCAGGTCCACATGTTGCTCATGCCCATGTGTCCTTTTTCGTGTGTATAATAGTCGGCACCCGCCAGGTATCCGATTTCTCCATGGCCTGTGCAGTCCGCGAAGAGGGAACCTAGAAATTCCGTGCGTTTGCTGGATTTGGTATTGAAGGCAGTCACGCTCTGAATTGCTTCACCCTCTTTTTTTACAGCATACGCACGCGTATTCAGGAACAGGTCGATATTTTTTTCGGCGTGGACAATATCTTCTTTTAATTTGTCGCCATATTCTTCATAAGTGCCCGGAGATGCTGCAGCCGAATCTGCAAATTCAGCGATGATTTCCCCGATATGTGGATATTTTCCACGACGAACCAGTCCCTGTGCCCAGACACGGACTTCTGAACTGCCGTTACCACCCAGAACAGGACGATCCTGGATGAGCGCGACCGAACAGCCCATGCGGGCAGCGGAGAGGGCGGCACCCATGCCGGAATAACCACCGCCGACAACGACCAGGTCGTACTTCTTCGTTTTTTCCGGTTGGTCCGGCAGGCCGAGCATCCCTTTACGCCACTGATCCATGGGGGACAGATCGTTGGGGGGCTGATAGTTGAGATCTTTGGTAAACAAAATGGCATCACAGCGCCCTTCAAAACCTGTCAGGTCATGCAGTGCCAGTTTTGCTTCCGGTTTTGTGATCTCGATCGTACCACCATCGTGCCAGAACCATTTGGCGCTTTTTGTTCCAAAAGTTTCTTTTAACGGTTTCCCATCAATCAACAGCTGGAAACGGCCCGGCACCCCGGAGGCTTTCCAGGGAGCAACCCAGTCTTTAGTGCGAACGAGAACGCGATATTTTCCGGTAGAAGGAAACTGGACGGTCGTTTCTGCGTCTGCCACTGGCTGGCCCAGTCCATGCGCCAACAGATAGGGAGAGCCCATGATGTTGATAAACTGGGTATCCAGTTTCCAGCCGCCCTGCTGGTCGAAACTTTCTGCTTCTACCAGAACGCCTTCAACAGGCTGGGAAGCGGCCGCGTATTCGACCGTGAATAGTGTGATCGCAAGCACTGCGAATAAAGAGAGGTATTTAACCGGGTAACGCATTCTCACAGACTCCTGACATTGATTTGCCGCGTAGATATCATCTCACTCTTATTCAGAACGGATTCGATCCGAAATAAACATTTGATGAGATTATAAACCCGCCCGCGAATCAATTGCAAACAGGGTGTCGCGTGAAATGTCTCGAGGGTCTGTTAAGTAATGTTCTTAATTATTGGGCTTGCTCACCTAGAAACTGTAAAAGTTGAGAATCTGAGACCTCTGCCGGGTTCGAGAATGATTTCCCCTGTAATGAGGTCGGCACGTCGGGACGCTGGAAATGCACATAGTCAAATCCGGCGACCAGATCCGGACGACCGTTCCGAATGACCTGCGTATTCTGCTGGGGCGCTTTCAAGCGGGAAGCAGTCGAGTAGTCAGTATAGACAGTGAGTCCCACCTGTAACTGATCAGGCATATCAGCGCGGCGATAGCGTTGATGGACATTCCAGTTTCCCTCTGGTGTTTTTTTCAGCAGGATGAAGTCATTTCCAATGCGCGCGATCTGGATGATCGCGACAGGAGTCCCGGCGTTGGTGACCGCCAGTGTCGATCGACTGTTGAGGGTGGTTTTGACTTCAAACTGAAATGAGCCAGGTCGATTCGCAGCGCCCAGGGAGAGAAAGATATAATTTTCGCCGCCCGGTTTCCAGGTTTGAGGAGTGACATCACGGGGAGTACGAATCATGAGTCCTGCCAGAGAATAATTACTGCGTGGTGCACCATCGCCACCCCGTTGGGCGACACGAATGCGGGAAGTGACCACAAAATCTCCTTTGATTTCTTTGTAGGCCAGAACCCCCCGGTAGTCCTTGTACCACGTGCTGCTGTAAGGCATCATGACCATCCAACCCGGCTTCGTTTTAGCGATATCAAACTGTTCGAGTTGGTCGGCATTGCTCTGTTCCGTCTGATAAATTCTCGACCACTGTTTCAAAGTAGACGCATCATCAAAGTCATCACTCAATATTTTGAGATCGTCCCGCTGGTTCCGAATCTGTTGAGCATGCGCAGCGACGTCCATCAGGCAACTGACTGCAAGAAAGCTACAGCTCAACAAGCAAGCTTTGAATTGGTTTGAGGAAAAATGGAACATAATGACTTTCTTCGCTGAAATCGGGTGATGTACACAGATCAGCCTGCTTTTTCTGATCTGCTCAGACGGCTGTTGCAGAGAATTCGTCAGCGAATGTTAAGATGCGACAAAAAATTCGCGAAATAAGATACTTTCCGCGAGAATGAGACCGAAGCTGTTGAATGCCTGGACTTCACGATATAATAGCAATCTGAATTTCGGAAAAGCCGTTCAGGAAAGCATGTCTGCATGTCTGTCATTGAAGAAACCGTCACACAGTGGATTGATCAGATAAAATCGGGTGACGCTCAGGCTGCGCAGAGGTTGTGGGAATCGTATTTTCTGGAAATGGTAGATGTCGCCCGCCAGAAATTACGAGGTGCTCCACGAGCGATGGCGGACGAAGAAGATGTGGCGCTGAGTGCTTTTAAAAGTTTCTGTATGGGGGCACAGAATGGCCGTTTTTCACAGATCACCGATCGGCAGAATTTATGGCCGCTCCTGGTGGCCATTACCACGCATAAATCAGTGGACCTGATTCGACTGGAAAACAGGCAGAAACGCGGCGGTAGCGGGAAAAGCGAAGGGGCTGGGATGCACAGGAAGCAAACGTCCATGCAGGTTGATTTTGAATCGATTATCCAGCAGCAACCCTCTCCCGAATTTGCGGTTCAGATGGCCGAAGAACTGGAAGGTCTGTTGAATTTATTAGACAAAACAGGTGATTCGGCCTTAAGACAGGTTGCATTGGCCAAAATGGAAGGGGAAACTACAACTGAAATTGCGCAGAATCAAGGTTGCGCCCGCCGAACCGTTGAACGAAAACTTCAGTTGATTACCCGTCTGTGGCATGAGGATTGCAATTTGTGAAATCGCGAAATGAAACAGATTTCGAACAGCTTCCTTCAGACCTGATGCTGAGAATCAACCAACTGTGTGATCAGTACGAATCAGAGTTGAGGCTGGGGGAACTGCCTTCGATTGATGACTATCTGGAAAATGTCGCATTAGAATACCGGGAAGTCATTCTCAAAGAATTGATTCCTCTGGAGATCGAGCATCGCTGTCAACTGGGGCAAACTCCGAAATCTGTCGATTACCTGGAACTGTTTCCCGGCCTTGAGCCGGACTGGTTGGTGTCTGTAATCGAAACGACACAAGCGGACCAACTCGCAACTGCAATGAATTCTGCAGCCGACGCACAACAAAGCGTTCCAGCTCCAATTTCATTGGAGCGGTGTACGCAACGGATTGTGGAAGAGGGCATTGTTTCGCAAGCAGAACTGACGAAACTGCAAGAATCGACAAAGGGAGAGCAAACCAGTCAAACCTCTGCAGATCTGACTGAACAACTGGTGGAGTCCGGGAAAATGACGGACTACCAGTCGGATGTATTGCTGTCCAACGATAACAGGCGTTTGTTAATTGCCGATTACCTGATCCTGGAACCAATTGGTTCGGGTGGAATGGGCACCGTTTATAAGGCACTGCATCGTCGGATGAAACGTATTGTTGCGTTGAAAGTGATTCGCTCTGACCTGCAGAATATTCCCGATCGCCTGAAACGTTTTGAACGCGAAGTAGAGACGGCAGCAAAGCTTTCACATCCTCACATCGTGACTGCCTATGATGCTGGAGAAGATCAGGGAATCCATTACCTGATCTGTGAATACATCGACGGTGAGAGCCTGACGCAGTTGGTACGTAGCTCTGGTCCACTGGACTTTTTCGACGCCTTGAACTGCATTCTGCAGGTGGCACAGGGACTGGAGTATGCACACCGCCAGGGAGTCATTCATCGTGATATTAAACCTGCCAATATTCTGGTCGATGACCAGGGGGATCTGAAAATCCTGGATATGGGACTGGCTCGTCTCCAGCAGCCCAATGATATGATCCAGGGAGCTGATGCGCAAACCGAATTAACTTCCAGCCAGTTTTTTATGGGGACCATTGACTATATGGCTCCCGAACAGGCGCGGAATACGAAGCTGGCGGACCACCGGTCAGACATTTACAGTCTAGGCTGCACGTTCTATTTTCTGTTGACGGCCCAGCCTGTCTATCGGGGAGAAACGACAGTAGAACGCATTCTGGCTCACAGAGAAGAACCGATTCCCCGTCTGTCGGAGCGGCTCAGTCTGGTCCCGGCCGAATTCGATCCCATTTTCGAAAAGATGCTGGCAAAGTCTCCCGATGATCGCTACCAGTCAGCAACCGAACTGATTAGTGATCTGGAAAGTTTCTCAACGGAATTTTCGAATGATCAGACCGTGATGGTACCGCAGGACGAGCGTTCACAACGGCAGGCCAACCAAGCTGGCTGGGCCAGTGCGCCGACCGAAATTGAACCAGCGATTCCCGAGTTGACCATGCTGGCGAGTAACAGTCAGCAGGAACTGGCAAAGACTGGTTCCAATTCTAACCGCGGTTTGATCTGGGGGGGACTGGCTGTTGCCGCTGCCATTCTGATTGGCGCCTTTTCCTGGAAACCGGAGGGGCCGGATCACACGGTTACCGAATCCGAAGTAACAGCAGGTTCTTCGAAAACAAATCCGGCTGATCCGACAGTTGCTCCCCTGCAGCTGACGTATGCTGCGAAAATGAATCTACCTGTCAAGCGTGAGGTTGTCGTCGGTGCCGGTGAATCAGAAGTCGAAATTGATCTGATGTTGATTCCCCCCGGCAAATTTCAGATGGGAGATCAGGGGGAGTCTTCAGCAGATTCTGATGCACCAGCTCACAATGTGACTCTTACCCGGCCGTTTTACATGAGCGCCACTGAAGTCACGAACCAGCAGTTCCGTGAATTTGTCAACGCGACGAACTATCAAACGGATGCAGAACGCAGTGGTGGTTATGGAATGTCAGGCGGCAACTGGGTGAAGACGATGGAGTATTCCTGGAAAAATCTGGGTGACCTGCCTGTGAATGATCAGGCCCCCGCAGTTAGTATCAGTTGGAATGATGCCACCGCATTCTGTGAGTGGCTTTCCGATCAAACAGGGGATCGGTATCGTCTGCCTACAGAGGCCGAGTGGGAATATGCGTGCCGGGCCGGAACCGATTCCGCGTGGTTTTTTGGAGATCAATCTGAAGAGATGCATCAGTATGCGTGGTTCCTGAATAATTCTGAAAGTCAGGTCTATCCGGTCAAACAGAAACGTCCCAATGACTTTGGTCTGTATGATGTCTATGGGAATGAATGGGAATGGTGCCAGGATTATTACAGTCCCCGTTACTATTCCGATTCACCTGTTGAGAATCCAACGGGACCGGCTCAAGGGCGTGAACGTGTTCGGCGGGGAGGGGGATTTCAGCAACCAGCGGAACAACTGACTTCATATCTCCGAGGACATGGTCTGCCGGAAACACCATCTCGCGGGGCGTTCCGCATTGTTCGTGAAGTGCCGCTTGACTGATACCGTGTGCCGTGTATCGGGGGATTAAGTACTACAGAACCACCAGAACGTTTCGACGACGTCAGGGAATTCATTACACTGTAATGCAATGACCGGAAGATTCCTTGCGTTTACAAAATCCAGGTAAACGGAAAATGTGAGCCCCATTTTCTGCATGTTTTCGTCTCCAATGGGAAAGCGTGTTCCCGGTCTGGAGTCCATGATTTGGTCATGCATCTTGAAATCCATACACAACGACAGCGCCATATAGGTGTCTAAAAAATCAGCTGCGATTTCTTTGATGTAGGCCATTTTCGCTTCTGGTTCAATGAAACGGGAGTCGATGTCGATGATATCAATCGTTAATGCGATTTTGGCTGCATCCCTGAGCACATAGGGCTTGTGGATCTTTTCACCCGGACTCCAACCCGATCTTAAAGAGTGTCGGATGATGCGTTTCACATGGGACGGTTTGATCGATTGCATTTGCGACTGGAATCGCCATTTGCCGTCAGGACTGCGCACATAGAGGTCGCGGCAGTGGAAGTAGGTCTGCAGTTTTTGACCTGGCTCGTCAGCCAACTCAATCACGAGATTGATTGCATTATCATGAACCGAAGCAACCCAGCGATAGCGAACCTCATCAACAACCAGAGAGCGGCTCCCTTTTTTGGGAATTGTCATTTGTCTGAGTCCCACTTGATGAAAATAGAAAAAAAGACAATCCGCTGATTAACTGACGGCTTTCCCGTAATACTTCGCCAGATGCTGTTTGTATTCATCGATTGAAGTGGGGATTTCCGCAGCATCCAGTTTGCCCGCTTCCACCAGGCAGTCAGCGAGCGCCTGCAGGGTGGATGCCTGCAGGGTTTCATCAAAGATCAACATCAGCCGACGTTCGACGAGGTCACCGATGGTCTCGACCCATTCGTTATTAATGGTCCAGAGGACGTATTGGCGGGGAATGTTGGTTCCGGGCAGCAACTCGGAAGAAAAGTCGGGCAGGGATTCCAGGATTTCTTCGATCAGGGTTCCCTGTAGAACCCAGAGCGTCTGAATACTTGCCAGAGGCAGTTGAAACTTCTCGGCGAGGCGATCCTGTTCTGCTTTGAGGATCTCGGGTGTTTGCGGATAATGTTCTGCGCCGGGGATCAGTCTGGTTTTCGATTCTGTGTGATAGCTTTTTCCCAGTTTTTTCAGGATGCGACTGGTGACGTTCTCAGCGAAGGCACGCCACGATGTTAATTTCCCACCCACCAGAGTGACGATCCAGCCAGAAGGGCCTTCGTATTCCTTAATGGAGTGATCGCGCGAAATCGATGCTGCTTTGCCTTCCGGCTGATAAGGCAGGGGACGAACGCCGCTGTAATGCAGGTTGATATCATCGGTCGTCAGCTTCACTTGCGGGAAGACCATGTTGACCATGCCGACCAGATAGTCCAACTCTTCGGGACTGGCAGCGACGTCGAGCGGATTGCCCTCAACGCGGACGTCGGTCGTGCCAATCAAAGTGCAGTCTCCAAAAGGAAGAATAAAGACGAGTCGTCCGTCGCTGGCTTCGGAATAAATGGCCTGCTCACCTAACGCGTCCCGAAGTGGTTGATTGAAGGTGATGATGTGGCTTCCCTTGGTGCCTCCCATCAGGCGGGGAGAGGGAATGTCAACCTGTTGCAGGGTCAGATCACCACAGGCCCCTGATGCGTTGATGATGACTGTGGGAGCAAACAAGTCGTGATTTAAACCTGGATGCCGCAGGGAGGTCAACTGGGCGTTCCTGTTTTTCAGTGACAGTTGATGGTAGGTCAGGAGTTCAAACGCGACGCCTTTCTGCTGGGCAATTTTCTGGCAGTCATGTAATAATGCGACGACAAATCGTTCGGGGAAATGCATTTGTGCGTCGGAATAGCAGGCAAGCCAGCGAAATTTCTCTTTGTTGATCTCTGGTAATCCTGGTTCACCCACATCGTGTACCGAATGGCGGGGGAGATTGCCTTTGGAGGCGAACCAGTCATACATGGTGAGTCCCATGTCAACCAGATACATGCCTCGCTCAGACGAAAAGGAAAACTTGTTGTTGAGCCAGTGTGCGCCGGGAACGCGGAAACCACTGAGGAAACGGAGTCCGGACGACATGACGCCCGTTGCGCGATGGGCCAGCGGGATGGCGAACCTCAGCGGTTTGACAAAATGAGGCGCCAGGTCAAGCAGAATCCCGCGTTCATGAACGGATTCTTTTACCAGCGAAAAATCACCATATTCCAGGTAGCGCAGGCCGCCATGAACCAGTCGGGATGATTTTGATGTTGCCCCCTGTGAGAGATCTCCCTGGTCAATCATGCAGACGGGAATCCCGTTCAACAATAACTCGCGGGCAATCGCAACGCCATTGATGCCTGCTCCCAAAATGAGTACCCGCTCAGTCTGATTCATAAAAAAATCCATTTGTCAAAAGATTAAGTGGCAGGTTGGAATTCCATCAACAGTCGATGTTCATGGGGGCGATAATAGCCTTCGATTTTCTTTCTGATCTGGAAACCAAAGCTCTCATACAGCTTCACAGCAGGTCTGTTTTCGGGGTTCACGGTGAGTAATACAACCTTATCAGCCCGTTGCAAAGCCTGTTTCATTAGCGCAGAGCCGATCCCCTGTCCCCGGAAATCTGCGTGAACCATGATTTTATGCAGAAAGATTTCGTCTGTATTCGTCGGAAACATCAACAGCGCACCTGCGAGTGTCTGTGCCGGTCCTTCAGCGGTAGAAACAGCGATGAGGACCGTTGCGTATTCACACCAGAGTCTCCAGGCATGTTCGCCATCCGGGATGTAAGTATCCGGCTCTATGGGCCAGGCGATACGATCTAACGCTGCAATTTCCAGAAAATCATGAGCCTGAGCCTGCTTGATCTGATAGTCCACGAAAGCCTTTCACTGTCAATTCTTATCTGGCGTGGTGTAAATAAAGTTCATGAAAAGTATTGTACGAAGTCTGCCTATCTGTTTCGATCATGATTGAACAGAAAACGGACTTGCTGTAAAAGATTACCTTCATTGAATTGAAATGACGTCCCCGACTGCATTCCTGATGCAGAATAGATATCGATTGAATCGACACTGATGGCTAAGACTTCCCTACCTCATGTGGCTTTACTGATTGAAACATCTCGCTCACACGGGCGGGGGTTGCTGAATGGGATTCGTCAGTTTATCACGGAAAAAGAAGAATGGTCTGTATTCGTGATGCCGCGATCACTGGATTCCCAGGTTCCGGGATGGATTTCCCGCTGGAAAGGTGATGGGATTCTGAGCCGCACGACCAGTCAGGAAATGGCGGATGCCATTACGGATTCGGGGATTCCTGCGGTCGAATTACGTTCCACCAAGCTTGAGCATTCCTTTCCTTTTCTGGGAATTGATAACCAGGCGATGGGGCGGATGGTGGCGGAACACTTTCTGGAACGGGGGATTCGTCACTTTGGCGTCTATGAAATCGGTTGTGAAGTCTACTTCGAAGAACGTCGCGATAACTACATTCAAACCATCAAAAACGCCGGCTATGAAGTGAGCGTGTTTTCCTCTCCCGATGACTCCGAAGTGCCGCGCGAGTGGGAAAAACATCAGGAACAGATGGTGAAGTGGGTCCGTGAATTGCCTAAGCCCGTGGGGATAATGGCTTGTACCGACCAGTTGGGTTTCTGGCTGCTCGATGCCTGTGATCGTGCGGGAATTTCGGTTCCTGATGAAGTTGCTGTCGTCGGAGTCGAGAATGATGAAATCCTGTGTATGATGGCGCGGCCGCCTTTGTCGAGCGTGGCTTTCAATTCGACACGTATCGGCTTTGAGGCAGCGGCGCTATTGAGCCGCATGATGAAGGGGGCTCCTGTTCCTGCGGAGCCTTATCTGCTCAAGCCATTGGGAATCGTGACGCGACAGTCCTCCGATGTGGTTGCCGTTGATGATCCCGAGCTCGCGCTGGCATTACGATTTATCCGCGAAAATGCCTGCAAGGGAATTCAGGTTTCCGATATCCTGAAAGCGGTTCCCATGTCTCGGACCGCGCTGGAACGCCAGATGAAATCCGCGATTGGCAGGTCTCCCAAAGCAGAGATCATCCGCACGCAGATGGAGCGGGCCAAGGAACTGCTGGCCTCGACCGATTTGTCCCTCTCGCAGATCACGCAACGCATTGGTTTTCGCCATACACAGCACTTCAGCACGCTGTTCAAAGAAAAAGCAGGCGAGACCCCTGGCGAATTCAGGGCGAAAATGCATTGATCACATGCATACTGCACTACTCCAGAAAATGCCTGAAAACAGAGGCATTCTGCACTTTCAAGTTTTATAATCTACGCAAAACCTGATAATGTTTATGAGATTCCGTAATGACCGGTCTGGATTCCCCAGTAGAATGGAATCCAATTCAATGCTTGAATTTAACGTAGAAGGAATGTTTTGAATGAACAAAGTGTTAATCATCGTTGGTGATGCAACTGAGACTGTCGACACACTTTATCCCTACTATCGACTGATTGAAGGGGGCTATGAGCCCGTCGTTGCTGCACCTGAAAAACGTCTGTATCAGATGGTCCTCCACGAAGTGAAACCGGGCTGGACGATTACTAAGGAGTGGGAAGGCTATACGATCCAGGCAGATATTGCCTTTAAAGATATCAAAGAAGAAGAGTACCTGGGCATCTTTTTCAGCGGCGGCCGTGCTCCCGAGTACATTCGTGATGATGAAGACCTGATTCGGATCACTCAGCATTTCTTTGAAAAGAATAAACCCGTTGCTTCTGTGTGTCATGGCGTAGAAATTCCAGCACGCGCCGGTTGTGTGAAAGGGCGTCGTATGGCGACCGTTCCCAAATGCCAGTTTGATCTGGAAGTCTGTGGCGGCATTTTCGTGAATGAAGCCTGTGTGATTGACGGAAACATGGTCAGTGGGCGTACCTATCATGATCATGGTCAATACATCGGTCCCTGGATGAAATTGCTGGATGAGGCACGAAATCAGTACTGATAACTAGTTTTAAAATCACTCGATACTCAGAGGAGACTGCGATGACTTCACAAAAACTTTCTCGTCGAACGTTTGTTAAAACAGCGGCTGCAGGGCTGCCCCTGGCCTGTCTGGCGCCGGGAGTTTTTGTGAATACGGCTCGTGCTGCAGAGAAGGCCCGCAATCCGAATGAACGGTTGAAAATCGGTTCGATTGGAATGCGGTACCAGGGTTCGGTCATTGCGGATAAAGCCCAGCAGTATGGCGACATCGTGGCGATTGCCGATGTGGACCGGGAAATCGCGGAGAAAGCCCGCAAGCAGTTTGGCGGAAAAGCGACCCTGTTTGAAGATTATCGGGAGATGCTGGAGAAGGCCGACATCGACGTCGTGACAATTGGTGCCCCCGATCACTGGCATACCAAAATGCTGATCGATGCCTGTCGTGCCGGCAAGGACGTCTATTGTGAGAAACCATTATCGTTGACTGTCGATGAAGGGAAAATCATTAACAAAGTTGTTGATGAGACCAAAGCCGTCGTTCAAGTCGGTACCTGGCAGAGAAGCGATCACCGTTTTCGTCAGGCCGTCGAAATGATCAAGGATGGCCGGATTGGTAATTTGAAGAAAGTAACGGTCACTCTCAGCAAAAATAAAACTGGTGGACCCTTCAAACCTGAAGCAGTTCCCTCTGTCTTGAACTGGGATTTGTGGCAGGGACAGACACCCGATGTTCCTTACATCAAGGAACGCTGCCATTATACGTTCCGCTGGTGGTATGAGTATTCGGGAGGTCAGATGACCGACTGGGGCGCGCATCATATTGATATCGCCCAGTGGGGGGCCGGCATGCAGGAAACCGGTCCCGTTGATATTGAAGGAACGGCGACGTTCCCAAATGTCGAGAACGGATATAACGTAGCCCTCGATTATCATTTGAAAGCCCGGTATGCCAATGGCGTGATTCTGGAAGTCAATGATACCGGGCGTACCGGAGTCATGTTTGAAGGAGACGAGGGACGCATCTTTGTCAACCGGGGTACGATTGCCGGTAAACCCGTTGAAGATCTGGCAAAGAATCCCTTGCCTCGCGAATCGTTTAATGTCTATGCCCACGATAATCTTTCGCGACCGCCCCGCATGGGCAAACTGGATGCGATTGTGAATCACATGGGGAACTTCTTCGATTGCATCGAGACGCGGGCCACGCCGATTTCCAGTGTGCAGAATCAGCATCGCTCAGTGACAGTCTGCCACATCGGAAACATCTCACAGCGGCTGG
Organism: Gimesia sp.; assembly: GCF_048262075.1. Lineage (GTDB taxonomy): Bacteria > Planctomycetota > Planctomycetia > Planctomycetales > Planctomycetaceae > Gimesia. The sequence goes on along the minus strand of NZ_JBLXFK010000001.1, from coordinate 832,726 downwards.
GGCGCAAACTGACCTGGGATCCACAACAGGAGCAGTTCGTCGGTGATGCCGAAGCCAACACCTGGCTTAAACGCGAACAGCGTGCCGGTTATGAGATCAAGGATACTTAAAGTTCTTTGAATTCTATCACTCGTGATTGCTTAACCATTTCTTTTGTTTTCAGGAGAAACGATGACTGTCTCGACCGGGATCATTACCGAAGAACATAAAAAACAGTTTCAGGAAGAAGGCTATTTCATTCTGGAACGGGCGATTTGCGAAGAACATCTGCAGATTGTTCGCGACGCCTGTGATCATCTGATTGATCTAATGCATCAGGAGATGGATCGACTGGGTACCGATCACATTCACATCAGCCATCGGGGCAAACGTTATCATATTGCGAAGAAATATGATCAGGCGCCGCGTCTGGAAGAATACGTATTCAGCGATCTGATGGCAGAAATCTGTAAAGCCACGATCGGTGATACGTCGTACCTGTTTTACGATCAGTATGTCGTGAAAGCGGCGGAAAAAGGGATCAAGTTTTCCTGGCATCAGGACTCCGGCTACCTTGGTTTCCTGCATCGACCTTACGTGACCGTCTGGGCCGCCGTCGATGACATGACACTGGAAAACGGGACGGTTGACGTGCTGCCTTATTCCACGGTCGGCATTCGTTCGCTGGTCGAACATATTCGCGATCCCGAAACCGGTGACAAAACGGGATACTTTGGCAAAGAACCGGGGGTGACCGCAGTCGTTCCCGCAGGCAGCCTGGCCGTGTTCAGCTCGTTGACGTTTCACCGCAGTGGTGCGAATACCACAGACAAAATGCGGCGGGCTTACGTGACACAGTATTCTCCCGAACCGATTATCGATCCCGAGACTCAACAGCCTAAGCACCTGGTGGTTCCTTTTCTGAAGGATGGGGAACGAGTCGTTTCTTAAACCGCTTAGGATTTATCAGCAACAGAAAGATACCGAATCATGAACGCTCAGCTCAGTCGACGCGATTTTAATAAACAGCTTCTGGGAACCGCCTGCTCGGCGGGTTTACTGGGAACGGCGTTGGGAGCCGGAACAGAAGCTTCACAGAAGCCTTTCCAACTGAACTATATTGTCGCTTCCTGTATGTATGGCACACTGCCATTGGAAACGATTCTGCAGGAAACTCCCAAAACAGGTGCCGAATATATTGAGATCTGGGCGAAGCGTCACGGTAATCAACGCGAACAGATTGACGAACTGGGTGTCGAAAAAACAAAGCAACTGCTCGACAAGTATAAGGTCAAACTGGGGAGTTTCACCTGTTTTAAATACGGCCTGTTTAACATGCGAGGCGAAATGGATCTGGTGAGTCAGCTGGGCGGAGACATGGTGATCTGCAACAGTGGTGGTCCCAAAGGATTAAAAGGGGCCGAGCTGAAAGCCGGGATTAAAGCATTCGCCGAAAAACTCAAACCGCACGTCGCTGCTGCCGAAGAAAAAGGCGTGATGATCGGTCTGGAAAATCATGGCGGCGGCTTGATTAACGACCCGGATACACAACGCTGGCTGATGGAAATGCTGCCGGCAAAGAATTTCGGTATGGCACTCGCCCCTTATCATCTGGAGCAGGACCCGGAAATGATCGGTAAGTTGATTACCGACCTCGATGATCGTCTGCTGCACTTCCAGGCCTGGCAACATGGCATGGGCTGTATCAAGAAACTTCCGAAAGAACAGGAATTGTTACAGTTACCCGGACGGGGTGAGTTGAACTTCGTCCCTCTGCTGGCAGCTTTGAAGAAGATCAATTACCAGGGACGCACTGAGATCTTCATGCATCCGGTACCACGGGGCATTCCCATTCTGCCCACGGCAGAAGAGGTGACCGCGGAGATTAATCACTCGCGGGAATATCTGGAAAACTGCCTGAAACAAGCATGATTCAGGTAGAGAATGGAGTGGAACTGGTGAACAGTTCGATTAGCGAATATGATTTCGATGAGGAGGGACTGCTCATGTCCGAAAATCTAACCATCGAAACCAACACGATCGAATATCATAATCGGGGCTTACAGTTAATCGCCTTATTGTCGTTATTCGTATTCGCTACCTGGGTACCGACTATATGTTTTACACTCTATTCTTTTCTCATTCGCGGCGGCGGTGTTATCAATGAATTACCATATACATTAATCATCGTAATTACGTTTATGTGTTCTTTCGACTCAATCGTAATTCAGTGGGAATCCTTAATATTTACCTGGTCTTTATTGGCTGCAATCGTATTTCTTTGGCCTGAACCATTTAGTAGAAAAGCCTGGTGTGCAGGGTTCGTCCTGTTGGTCCATGGTTTTGTGGGCGGCTACTTGGTTTTTCTGAGGTTTGCTTAAGGTCTAAGAGTTCTTAATCTGATTCCGCGATCTCAATAATATATTAAGAATAACTCTGAGAAGGTAATCTGACTTATGAACCCGCGACGTATTATTCTGACTTCGATTGTATTTCTAGTCTATATTCTGCTATGTCTGGACAGTCAGTCACTTCACGCGAAAGAAAAATCCCGACAGCCGAATATTATTCTGGTGATGACCGACGATCAGGGCTATTGGGATACGGAGATTTCCGGTAACCCGAAGATCGAAACGCCGACGATTAAGCGGATGGCAAAGGAAGGGGTTACCTTCACTCGCTTCTATGCGAACATGGTTTGCGCACCAACCCGGGCCGGGTTGATGACGGGCAGGCATTATCTGCGCACCGGTCTGTACAATACGCGGTTTGGGGGAGACACACTCGGGCAGCATGAAACGACGATTGCGCAGGTTCTGCAGAAAGCAGGCTACAAAACGGGTTTGTTCGGCAAATGGCATCTCGGGCGATACGCACAATATCAACCGCATCGACGGGGGTTCGATCATTTCTTTGGACATTATCATGGACACATTGAACGCTATACCAACCCGGATCAGGTGGTCGTGAATGGGAAGCCGGTTGAAACACGCGGTTATGTGACCGACCTGTTTACGGATGCGGCCATTGATTTCATCCAGCGAAATCAGAAGCAGCCTTTTTTCTGTTATCTGGCGTATAACGCACCGCATTCGCCGTTCCTGCTCGATACGTCTCATTTCGGTCAGCCCGAAGGAGACAAACTGATTGAAAAATATCTGGCGAAAGGGCTGCCATTACGCGAAGCGCGGATCTATGCCATGATTGAACGCATTGATCAGAATCTGAATCGTTTACTGCAGACAGTCAGCGAATTGAAACTGGATCAGGAAACGGTGGTGATCTTCACCAGCGATAACGGTGGCGTGAGTCGTGGCTTTAAAGCCGGTCTGAAAGGGGGCAAAGCGAGTGCCTATGAAGGAGGAACCCGCGTCCCGTTTGTTGTCCGTTGGACCAACCATTTCCCGGCAGGCAAGACAACCGATGCGATGGTGGCGCAGACCGATCTGTTTCCGACATTCTGTCAGCTGGCGGGAGTCAAGATTCCCAAGGGGCTTAAGCTGGATGGAAAGTCGATTCTGTCATTGATGGAACAGGGGAGTGGGAAATCACCTCATCAATATTTATATCATACCTGGGATCGTTATACCCCGAACCCGTGGCATCGCTGGTCAATTCACGGCGAACGGTTCAAGTTGGTAGGCCATGATCCTCAAGGAAAAAAGAAACAACAGGAGCCAGCGGGGCAGTTGTATGATCTGCAGGCAGATCCGGGAGAGTCGAAAGATGTGTCGCGCCAGTATCCGGAAGAGGCGTCACGTCTACGTAACGAATTTTTGCGCTGGTTTAATGAGGTAACCGAGGGGCAAAATTATCAGCCAGCGGCCATTCCCGTCGGCGATTCCGAAGAACCAGTCGTTGAACTGCAGCCGAGCTGGGCGATTCTCAAGGGGGACGGGCTGGAATATTCGTTTGACGGTTACGACTGGGATACGATTGATGGTTGGAATTCAAACACCGGCTCAGCGACCTGGCAGTTGGATGTACTGCAGCCAGGCCGGTATGCGGTGGAGTTGAGTTATGGATATCGAGACGCATCACCTGCTACAGGAATGCTTGAAATTTCAGTCGGTGAAACGACTCTTTCCTGTGATCTTTCGATGAGTACGAGCCAGAATGTGTTTCTCAAACAATCGGTGGGGACTCTGGATCTCAAAGCGGGTAAGCAGACTTTGAGGGTTCAAGCAGCCGATTCAGGCGGTATTCCAGGCCTGCGATTGAATTCGCTCTGGTTGAAGTCGCTGAGCATCGAGTAGCGGGCTGGGGCCTTCAACGGGGACGCAGATCAATAAATCGGCAGTGATAAAAACAGGCGCAGAATCATTGCATTGGCGATATCAATAAAGAAGGCCCCCAGTAAGGGGATCACCAGAAATGCCTGGGGTGAGGGACCATACTTTTTCACGATCGCGTCCATGTTTGCCATAGCGACAGGTGTGGCGCCTAATCCCAGGCCAATGAAGCCGCCCGACATAACCGCGGCGTCGTAATTCTTTCCCATGAATCGAAACACAATATGGTAAGCAATGAGGGCCATCACGGTGATTTGAACGAGTACGACAGTTAACAGCGGGCCGATCCCGGAAGCAAGCGTCCAGAGCTGCATGCTCATCAGGCTCATACTGAGGAACAATTCCAGTGAAATATCGCCACAGAGCCGAATCGCGTTGGAATTGAGTTCTTTCTGAAAGAGATCCAGAGAGTTGGTCAATACGATGCCCACAAACAGTGCGGTGAGAAAACCGGGTAGCCCCAGTCCTTTGGTTTGCAGCCACTGGTTGACAACATCGCCGGCGGACACACAGATGGCCAAAGCCAGAATGGTGCCGAGCATGCCATCGATTGTGACCGGGATCGAATTGGTGCTCGATTCGATCTCGTTTAAATCATTTACCTGGTCGCTTGATCCATTGAGCTTGTTTTTTTGAATCAAGTACTCGGCGAGCGGGCCACCGATTAAACCACCGGTAATCAGCCCGAATGTGGCGCAAGCGATTCCTGCTTCGGTCGCACCGTGGAGGCCAGCTTCCCGCGCCACCTCTCCCCAGCTGATCGCCGTGCCAAATCCGCCGGCAAATGAGATACTTCCTGCTACCAGACCATAAGCGGGGTTGGCATCAAACAGAGCAGCAACGCTGATTCCGGCGATGTTTTGCATGACCAGAAACAGAACGGAAATGAGCAACATCTTACCTAAAGCGATGCCGCCATCAGCCAGCGTGCGCAGCTTTGCTGATAAGCCGATGGTGCTGAAGAAAACAAGCAATAGCAGATCGCGCAGAGACAGGTCGAACGTGATCTCATGGCCGGTTGCCGTATAGAAAATCGCTACGAGAACGCTACAAAGGATGCCTCCCACCACGGCGGACGGGATGTTGTATTTACTCAGCCAGCGAATACGGGTCTGCAGGAACGTTCCGACATAGAGCACGATAATACTGATAATCAGTGTTTGCGTGACTGAGATGTTCATAAATCAAATGCTTGCTGAGAAAAGAATCTGAACTCTCGCGGGAATGATTCAGAGCGATTTGCGAATCCGCTGAAAACTCGCCTGGATCTCTTTTCCCACGTTGAACAGGGCATCGGTCACGCTACCGGCAGATTCTTTCATGGCGTCTTTGACAGGCCGATAATCGTCTTTTAATTTATCCAGCCGATCTGTGACCTGCTTCCATTCATCTTTCGCTTCCTGCTTACCCAGATGAATTTTCAAGGCAAGTTCATCTTTCTGTTGCTCCAGAGCTTCGATCAGTTCATCCATTCGATTGCGGTTGGTCATGATGCGGTCCTTTTATTGATTCGATTTTCCCAGTACACGATTCAGGTGTCATTGACAGACAATTAAGAATGATTCTACAGCATTCCTGGTGCAGGCTGTCCATTCTCACCAATCATTATACCATTTCTCAATGGGCGCCAACAGTTGACAATTTGAAAGAATCTCCCGTTATGACTTTTAAAAGGTTTCAACTCAGGAAACCTTGATGGCGATTTTCTTACTGCTTGACTCAATCGATCAGAACCAGGGCATCATGAAGCTCATTCTGATCATCTGCTGCGCGGGGTAGTGGCGTGGAAGCCTGATCGCCGATCTCCTGGATGACGTTGCAAATTGCTGCTGTCGCATCGCCTGAATGCAGACCTTCCGTCAGTTTCTGACAGATTTGATCAAGGAAAGGCTGCCCGAGTTTGTCAATAACCGACTGGTCCGCAAGAGCGACTGCCCTGTGCTCGAACAGGGAGATGTAGATCAGGATGCCGGTTCCCCCTTCGGTGTGGTGTACGCGTTTGTCGAAGAAGATTTCGCGAGCCCGAGCGGCGACTTCATCCTGCATTTGTAGACGGGGTGTAAATAGTCGTCTGAGCCACCCGATCCGACTGCCGGCGATTGCCCCTAAAATGAATGCGATGGCAAGCAGGACCGCAGCGAGAAACATCTCAACGATCACGGGCATGCCCCCCCAGTCGCCTGCCTGACCACCATTGCGGGGGAAGAAAAACCAGAGACAAAGTGCGGTAATGATCGTCAGCCAGAGTCCGACAACGTCTTCCGGTCGATCGTAGCGCCCTGAGGAAGTGGCGATGACAGGCACGATTTCACAGGATGTCTGTTTTTCTGCAGCGACGACGGCCTGTTCTACCTGCTGCTGTTGCTCTTCATTTAAATAGTTGAATGCGCTTTGCATGAATTTAGTCTTTTCGTAAGACGGAGTTGCGAAGGGGAAAGAACTCAGAGATTACCAGGAGCCGGAAGCACCGCCACCGCCTGAAAAACCACCACCAAAGGAGCCACCGCCAAATCCTCCGCCTCCCCCACGATTATTGAGCATCTGGTATAGAATCGTGCCTATGACAGCGAATACGACTCCCCAGAACAGCCAGGCCCAGCCACTGGAGCCTCGGCGGATGAGAGAGACGACTGTGAAAATAACCAGACCAACGGCAACAGCGATGATAACATAGGTCCAGGGAGAAACTGGTTTAGTGGGCAACTCCAGCTTTCGCGCCATTTTATCGAGCGCTTCTACGCCCGCGAGAATCCCCTGGTCAAACTGTCCCTGTTTGAAATGGGGAATGATGTAATCATCCATGATCTGGCGACATTGCTCGTCTTCACGACGTCCCCAGCCAGCCCCCAGTTCGATGCGGGCTTTGCGATCATTTTTGGAAACGAGCAGCAGAATACCTGTGTTCCAGTCCTGGTCTCCCAGCTTCGCATGTCCGATCTGCCATTGGTTAAACAGGATCGTGGCGAAGGTCTCAATCCGCATGTCCGCACCGCCGTACTGGGCCATCGAATCGATGGTGACCACAATGATCGGGGTTGCCTTGTCGGTGAGTAGTTTATCGCAGAGCTCTTTGATCTTTTTGGTCGTGGTCTCATCGAGCATACCGGCGAGATCGCGAACGAATTCCCGATCTCCAGGCGGTTCCAAAGTCAGTTCCAGTGCCTGGACAGAGGAGAGCCTGCTGAAACCAGTTAGAATGAGGACCAGACAGAAAACGGCTGATTTGCTGTAAAGATGGTATTTCACATTATCTCGCTTGAAGTAGAGAGCGGGCAGAAGATATGTATCTAGAACGCATCACATTTTAGCATCGTGTCTCGCGTACTATTTTGTACTCGGTCAAAATGCCTCTGGAGATGCTACAGTAAAACTGGATACAGTCTGAATGCCAGTCTATGAATCTGAGCGGATAATTTCAATTCCACTTAAAGCCGCGGGGGTCAGTCTTGCTGATTCATTTTGCGGGACCAGTTCGAGCTGTAAATTCTCTTTAACGGGTACCCCTTCGAATTTGAGTGTCTGTGTGGACTTTGCTGTCTGAGGGTTAAAGTCTTTCTGAACCACTTGACCCTGCAGTTTGATCTCATAGAGCGGTGGTTCCTGCTGGTTGTTTAAAGAGACCGGTTCCAGTCCTGAGAAAGAGAGTTCCACGGTGTAAGTGGCTGGGGTATCGTCTTTCCCCAGTAGCGGGATTGTGCATTCCTTCAGCCCTTTGGCCCAGGAAGTATAGACCCAGCCCGGTTCGGCATTTTTGACAGGATGAGTGATTTCATTCAGACTGTCGTAGCCTCCCCCCTCGCTGAATTTGGGTTGGATATCAAATTTGAAGTCGAGTCCGGTTTCCCGACTTGGTTTGGGGCGGGGATAGGCCATCCAGACTGTCCCATGCGCGTCGCGGCGGTCACCGGGGGCACCCATGTTCAATGCCATATGCTGGACCGGAGTCTTGGGGCCGACAGAACTGAAGATGGTCCAGTGAGTTCGTTCTTCGCGCGGTTCCAGCACAATGGTCGAAGAGATTGAGAATAGACAGACGCAGCCTGCAGAGGATTCGGGAATCATTACCAGTCCGTTGGCAGGGATGGCATTGATCCAGCAGCCGGTACGATGGCCGGCAAAATGGCGGGTACCAGCATCTTTTTCCAGATCATAGAAACCGGTGTAGCCGGAGCGGAACATTAACAGGTTTTCTGAAGCGGAAAGCATGCCACAATGATGACCTTCCCGCATGATGCTCCAGGGGACTTCCTGTCCGGTCAGGGGATGTTTGCGTGTATGTTGAATGCCGGTGTAAAGATCGTAGGACCAGGGTTCTGCGATAATCTTGTCACCGACGACGATCGGGCGATGGCGATAGTTGGCATCTTTCTTCCAGAGCAGGGCGCCATCGCCGGCATTGAGAGCTACCAGGCGTCGGCGGGAAAAGTCACCGGCAATAAACTGTTTCCAGTAATGGCCGTTGGCGTTGGCTCCACAGAGCAGTAGCACGTTATTCTGGTACAGTAATGTCAGCTTGCCACCGCCGATCCCGATTTCACTGCAATCTGTCACGTCGACAGGTTTAGACCAGAGTTTTTTGCCGGTTTTGATATCGAGAGCGACAGCCAGCCGCAGGTCCTGTTTTTTGAGCCGATCTTCGGCGATTTCGCGTTCTTTGCCGGTCAGTTTTTCCAGATGTGATTTGTCCTGACGCAAAATTTCAGCGCGTTGCTCGCTGGTGATGGAACTGTCGATGAAGTAAGCCGCTTCCGGCCCGATGGCAATTGTGTGATGAGCGATGTTTTTGCCCTGATAGCTCCAGGCCGGTTTTCCGGTTTTGACATCGATGGCGAACAATGCATCGGTAGAATCTTCTGTTCTGCGGCCACGGCGAATCTGTCGGGCTTCGAGTTCTTTGCGTGTCGTGGCGGTCCCAAAGATCAAACCGTTCTGATACGCGAGATAACCCCATTCGTGTTTGCCATCATTGAGTTTTTCAGGCAAAGGGATTTTAGCAACAGTTTTCCCGGTAGCCGCATCGAGCTGGTAGCAGCTTTCTTTCATCATAAAGTACAGATTGTCATCGCTGGCAACCAGGTTACCCGGATTCTGGTTCTGGAACACGCCGGTACGAATTGCCTGTGGGTTTTCCCGTTCCCAGAGGAACAGACCATTGTAGGCATCAAACGCCATAATGGTGCTTTCACCCTGAATAAACAGACGACCGTTGATCGCGAGGGGGCCGACAGCGCCTTCATGGCGGTTGACCATCTTCTTTTCACCGGGATCGCCAAACCAGAGAACACCTAATCCGCCTCGAACAAGCTGGTCTTTACTGCTCGCGGTATTACCCGGATCGCCGTACTGATGGGACCAGCTGCCTGCGCCGGGTAAGGCACCCCGAACCAGTGTGGCGTAACCTTGCTGGTCCTTGATTTTGGAAGTTTCCGTGAGTCCAGTCTGTTTCAGCCAGTCCATCAGTTGTGGTTTTTCGGCCTTGTCAGCTTGAGAATCGGCGGGTACTCCCAGACAAATCGTTCCCCCCAGCGGTTTGACATGAGAGGCGATATCTTTGGGGATCCCCGGGATCTGGCCTGTTTTGAGCAGCGAATCTGAGACGACCAGGTTTGCAAAGTAACGCGAGTACGGGAGTGGAGAGAGTTCGGTCTGATGCACGGTCACACGATGGCCATAAAAACCGGCCTGGGAGAGCTTCTGCCGAGACGCTTCTGCTTTTTTTGTATCTGGTTCGATGCAGTAGATTTTCAGATTACTGTTACGGGCCAGTTCATAAGCGAGTCGGCCTTCTTCGCTACCCAGAACCAGACAGAATCCATCTTTAATGTTGGTGTGTGCTAGAATATCTTTGGCTGCCTGCTGATACACAGGAGTCATTTTATCTGCAGCGTAGGGTGAAGCTGCTGTCAGAGGATTGATCTGAGTAGCCGGTTGAGCAGACTTTGAACTTCCGTACCCAATGACTTCACCAGCCGAAGTGCTGACGACCAGTTGTCCATCGGAAACCGCCAGTCCGCGTGCCTGTCCTTTGACTTTTAATGTCTCCAGAAGTTTTCCCGTGGCTTCATCAAGTATTAATACCTGATCTTCACCACCCACAATGACTTTATCACCGGCCACAATCAGAGCATCACGGGCGGGGGCAGCAACTTCCCAGAGGACTCCTGCTTCAGCGAACGTTTTATTTTCTTCCTGCAGAGCTTTGATTTCAGCTCGTGCCTCTTCCGCTTTTTTCCCTTTCAGACTACGAAGTTTTCTTAGTAGCCCGTTAATGGTCATGTCATTTTTGTGAGCTTTCTGCGAACCCAGGGCGTGTTCACCCCGGTTGACTTTCAGGATCGAAGATCCTGTAGCGAGGTAAGCGAACTCTCCCTGGACCGCCATCTGCTGTCCGGTGATCCAGGCAAAACCGATATCACCTTCATCCTGTGTTAATGCCAGAATATGGTGTGCCCCCATGGAATAAATCTGACCATCTGCAAGCAGAGCCTGGGTTCCTCCCACGACTCCACCGGCAGTACTTCTCCAACTGTAAGACCGTTTGTGTTCTTCCTCGCCCGTTTTTTTGTTGAACGCAGCCGGCAGTGACCGCCCTGATGGGAAAAATAGAAACTCGTCATTGGCCAGAATGTATCCCTGGGGAGAGAGTTCATTGCGGCCGGCTGAGGTCTGGCTAAGATTATCAATTTTCCAGATGACGTTTCCGGTTTTCGCATCAACGGCGTAAAGATAGATATTTTCGTGAGGAAAGATGCCAGCACCAAAGTAGGCGATCCCTTCATCGACCAGAACATTTGTCCGGACAGGCCAGCGCGAGACCATTTCCCCGCGGGCAATAATCATTTCTTCGTTAAGACCAGCGCGTAGCTTCCAGACTTCTTTTCCCGTTTTTGCGTCCAGACAATATACGAATCCATCATCGGAACCGAAATAGATGCGAGAGTGACTGATCGTGGGGGAGAGCCGGATTGGCCCGCCCGTAAAATAGGACCAGAGAACCTTACCCGATTTCAGATCGACACAGCGCATCAGATGATCGACGGAGGAGCCGAAGTAAGCACGACCATCGGCGATCGCGACCTGGAGCGCATCATCAAAATCAACACGTGATTCCAGATCGTGGCCTTCAATGACACGCTCTCCCGGATCAGTCTGACCGGTTTTTGGCGTACTGGGAGCGACGTATTTCCAGGCTGGAGCGAGCGGTAGCGAAATCGTATCAGTTGTGGACCCCGCACGTTCTCGGTCTGCGAGATAAGTATTCCAGTCTTTTGCCTGTATCTGCTGGGAGAACAGTGCACTGATAATGGTCAGACAGAGAAACAGCAGGGCGGGAAAAGCGAGGCGATGTTTCACTTAAAGATCCTTGGATGGTTGGTGGTGATCGAACTTACCGTGGGGGGTAAACGGGTCAAAATCTCAAGTCAACATATAGAAGTCTGTTTATGCTATTGAGTATAGCCGGTTTGGACCGGGAATCGCAAGTAGTTGCAGAAAACAGAGTCACTGAATTGCAATGTTTCGGTATTGGCTCTATTTTGGGGATCATTGTTAGCATCATAAGAGGCTTCTGTGAAACTTTGATGTCAAGCAGGATTACGTTAATAATGCTGGTCGGCACATAGAGCCAATCCATTTAGACTGTGTTCAGATTAACTGTCGCGTCTCCAGGGCTGTTTGGCCCGAGTATATTAGATTGAGAGACGCTATACTTAAATATGATGCGCTCTAGAATGTGCCTGGAACGCTCTACCCGGTTTTAGCCAGTTCGAGCATAACAAAGGATATCAGGATGAATACGAGAGTGTTTCTTTCTCTGGCGGGATTATGTCTGTTAACAGGATGTCCCAGTACAAGTACTCCCCCCGCTGATCCAGAGAAGACGGCTTCATCAGCGACCAGTGAACAGGCTCCTGAAACTGAAAAACAGCAGGCAGCATTCGAGCCAGATTCGCCGGAAGCGGTGAAAGCGTTTAAGGATCTGGATGCCAAGCTGGGGATGTCCAGTAATGGTCGCGTTCAGATTCTGGACCTGAAGGGGACCAATGCGAAAGATGAGGATCTCAAGCATCTGGCAGGTCTGCCTTCGCTGGAGCGGCTGATTCTCTGGGGGCCTCAATTCACCGACGTTGCCACAGAGGAGATTGGCAAAAAAAAGAAACTGTGGTTTCTGAGTCTGGAAAGTACCGCTGTCGGAGATGAGGGAGTTAAGAATCTGTCGGACTTGAAAGATCTGCAGGTGCTTTCACTTCGTGCAACGAACATTACTAATGACGCATTGAAGGTGGTCGCTGGGTTCCCGGAGCTCAAAGATCTGGATCTGCGTTTTAATAAAGAGATCAACGATGAGGGAATGCCTCATATTAAAGGGATGAAAAACCTGAAAGTGCTCAAAGTCCAGGCGACGCAGGTTACGGATGATGGAATGAAAGATATTGCTGCCCTTCCGAATCTGCAGCGTTTGAATACCTGGGGAAGAAATATTTCCGATACGACTCTGAAATTGTTGAAAGATAAAAATCTGGTTTCACTGGAACTGGATGATACGGAAATCTCTGATGAAGGGATGAAGTATTTAAAGGACATGACAAACATGGAAGCCCTGCATCTGCGGCGGGACTTTGTCGGCAATCCCGGAATTGAAAATATCCAGAACATGAAAAAACTCCAGACACTTCACCTGCGGGACACGGTGGTTACCGATGAAGGCATGAAGTATCTGTCAGGACTGACCGATCTGACTTATCTGGACCTGGATGAATCGATGATTGGTGATCAGGGACTGGAACAGATCAAGAATCTGAAGAAACTGACCCGACTTGGATTATGGGGCACGGAAACGACGGATGAAGGGTTGAAGATCATTTCCGGTTTCACGGAACTGAACCGCCTGAATCTGGAAGGGACACCGATCACTGACGAGGGACTGAATCATTTATTGCCCCTCAATAAACTGGAATATCTGAATTTGAGTAAAACGGATATTACCGATGATGGTTTAAAGAAACTGGCTGCTTTGAAAAACCTGAAAGAACTTCAATTGAGTTTTTCTCAGGTTACCGATGACGGAGTCAAACAATTCGAGGCTGCCGTCCCCGGATGTAAAGTAAAGCGATAAAGACTGGTAAGGACTGATGAATCAGGATGCGAAAACACGCTCACAGCGAGCGGTCCGCCAGTTGCTGGAAAGCTGGCAGCGGTCTGGGGTGACGTATTTGAGGCAGATGGAACCTGTTTCTCAAATGTCTGCTGATGTGCCATCAGTCGTAGAAGCTCCTCAGGAAAAGCCTGTGCAAACTGTTGCGCCCAGAGCTTCGTTCCCCCCGCAATCAATCGTACCGCCGCCTCAATCAACTGAAACTCCAGAGGAGCCGACCCTGGAGTCGGATCAAGCTCGAAAGGAAATGAGTGTGCCCCGAACGACTAAATCGAAAATGAACAAGGGTGATCGTCAGGCAGAACTGGAGATCATCGCTTCGCAGGTCTCCCAGTGCACGAAATGCCCGGAACTGGCTGAGACACGAACTCAAACCGTGTTTGGCGTAGGAAACCCCCGGGCAAAAATCATGTTTATCGGCGAAGCCCCGGGAGCAGATGAGGATAAACAGGGAGAACCATTTGTAGGCCGGGCTGGAAAGCTGCTGGACAAAATTATCGAAGCGTGTCAGCTGAAACGCAGCGATATTTATATCGCGAATATCCTGCGGTGTCGTCCGCCGGGAAACCGTAACCCTTCGGATCTTGAAGCATCCAACTGTCGTGGGTTTCTGGACGCACAGATTGAAATTGTAGACCCGGATTATATTGTCTGCTGGGGGTCTGTGGCGGCAAAGAACTTATTACACTCAGATCTTCCTATCGGGAAAATGCGGGGAGACTTCTACGAATATGGGCGGGCGAAAGTCGTGTGTACTTATCATCCCTCCTACCTGCTGCGGAATCCTTCCGCGAAGAAGAATGTCTGGGAAGATATGATCTACCTGTTTGCCGACATGGGCATTGATTTGAAAACCCAGGACTGATCAATCTGCGGACCGTTATTTGTCGGAACTGGAGTTCAACTGTAGTCGATTCACAGGTGTTCTGTAGGGAGGTAAATGCGGCGGGTTGATTGTTGCTGAGGCTGAGTGAATTACCTCTTTCTCCGACGTATTCTGTTCTGATCTTTGTTCGGGATCTTCTATCGCATCGAGTGTCAGTATCGCACGAAACAGGTCACGGCAGCTTAATTTTCCTACCAGGAGACCATGTTCAGTGACAGCCATACAGCTGTTTCGACGATCTCGAAACAGAGGGGCAAGCTGGAGTGCATCATCTTCCGGCGAGAGCGATTCAATCTGGACATACATCAGAGAATCAATGGGCGCCTCGAGGTGATAATGTGTCAGGCGGTATTTGAGAAGATCATATTCGGGGACTACACCGACCAGCCGTCGCTGCTGGTCTATTACATAGATTTCTGAGGCTTCTCCCTGCACCATCTGTTCTGCAGCTGCCTGAAGTGTCGTTCCCAGACATACACTAACCGGATTAACGGTCATCAAATCGCGAACTCGTACCCGCATCGTGACTCCCCTGATCAACTTTCGTTTTGTTCAAAGTGAACAATAACGAATCACTAAAGAGACGGATGAACCACTTTTATCTAACAGTAAGATAAAAGAACTGGCCCGCTGGAGAACTCAACTGCGGATCAGGTGAAAACGTAATCCACTCTTGAGTCTCTACTGAGAGAATAAGTTGCCCGCAGACAACATGATGCCTTTATTCAACAGAAACTAATGAAAATGTGAGTATTCTAATTGTAGAGAGACAGGTCATACAGATTGTAACGGTTGCATTTTCTCTACTGCTACTACGTTTCTTTTGTAGTCGAAGCAGCAATAGAATCTACGGGAAACTTCCAGAAATGAAGAATATCTTCTGCGACCCGCGCGACAACCTTCGGACCTGTAGTCGCTTCAATGTGTCCCAGGGCATGGTGAGTAATTTGTGCGTTCCATTGCTCTGCCAGTGCCTCAATTCGGAATGAAGGAACAAACCGGTCATAGTCGGCTGCGTGCAGAAAAATGGCTGAGCCAGGCAACTGTGAATTCCAGTGTGGGACTCTCAGTGGCTGGCAAATCTGTTCGAGTTGCTGTTCACTCAGGTCAGACTCGCGAACGCCGCGTCGGATGGCATTCACGACTGTGCCGCCTTCATCAAGAATATGAAAGAGGTCTACAGGAGGAGTGATCGCCATCACAAACTGGAGCTGTTCTATTAAAAGCGATGCCGTCAAAGTCATCCAGGCTCCATGGCTGATACCCATCAGGCCGACCTGGTGACCCTGTGATTGCAGATGTCGAATCAGGCTCCAGAGATCAAGAATGCCCTGGCGGGCTACGGACAGTTGATGTTCCAGATTCCCTCCTGCAATTAACTGGCCGGGACGGTATCCCGGGGGAGTTCTTCTATAATTAAAAGGACTGTCCAGCATGACGACATCAATTCCATGCGGAGTGAGCCGCTGTGCGAGACTGTTAAAGCTGCGTACGCCCAGTTGAACAATGCCGTCGATTCCAATCACTGTGCAACGGGAACCTGAATTCACGGCAGACGGGGATTCCGTTGATTTCCAGTGGCGCCCTTTAACGAGATCATTTTCAGGAAAGCCCGTTTGCATCGAACTGAGAAACTGAAAGTCTTGCACCTCGGCCGCGGGAAATATTGTCTGCGAGGGGGGATGAAGTTGAGACAGGTATTCTAAAGCCGCTGCTTCAGGGACTGGAGAAAAAAAAGATGACAGCTCACCACTCATCAGGTCAGGTGATTCCTGCCCGGCAGTCGAAATGATCAGGGGTTGCTTTTTATAATAGAAAAACCTGTGTAACAGGTAGAAGCCTGTGATTTCATCCAGGCAGGTCGACCAGAGTTTACGAATCATGGATTTCACTGAATCTGTCGATCCTGAATTATTCTGGTTTCTGTTTCAGGGCTTCCTGAATTGCGGTTTCAATATCCTCTTGAGTAAACAGCTTGTCCGGGTCAGCGAAGGAAAACTTTTTGATCAGCTTGCCCGTTCGGTCATAAATCCGATAATGCGGCAGTGCCCCGCCATCAATGCCAAAGGTGTCTATCGGATCCTGGTCGTCTGCAGCAGTCGCGAGAATATTTGTAAATTGTGCGTCTTCTTTTTCCAGAAACTTGAGGACTGCTTTCTGAGTATCTTCATCCGACTCATCCATCGAGACTGAAATCACGCTGAGACCCTGGTCGGCATATTTCTGACTCCATTCGACGGTGTGATGAAAATTCTTGACACAGGGGACACACCAGGTGGCCCAGAAATCGACCAGGACGACTTTGCCATTTTGTTTCGCCAGTATTTCCTTAAAACCTTCTGCATCGCTTAAGGTCAGGGTGATGTCAACCGTTTTCTCCGGTTTGATCTCAGCAGATGTGCTTTCAGGTTGTGTCTCAGGTTGGGAAGTATCTGTCGGCTCATTTGAAGAACAACTCCAGCAGATGATTCCGAGGAGCAGCACGCTGAGTGTGTGAGAACCGGTTCTGGTAATATGATGAAATCTGGACTGGCAGTCTGGCATGATTCGTCCCTGAAAATGAGAAGGAGTGTTGATTTACCTGAGTTAATTTTAAACAAAAATCAGAAATGAACATAGTGTGAAGCCTGTGAACTTCTGTAAGATTATGATTCCATTATGATTTCAACATTTCAGACGAAAGCAGGCATCTCAGATGGGCAGCCAAAAGAAAAAAATACTGATTCAGCTACTCGTCTTCGGTCTGGTGTGCACTGGAATCGGGAATTTCAGCCGAGCCGAAACGCCATCAATTGCCTTTAAGATTGATCGCCTGGAAGACACGATGCTACAGGAAGTAGCAGAAGGTGATTTTCGAATCATGGTCGCAGGCGAACCCCTGGAACGTTTAACGGGAGCCGAATTTACTGCCCTGCGCGAGCAGGAACTGAAACTGCAAAACCAGAAACCCGGCGATGCAGAAATGGAACGCAAACTGATTGCCTTATTAATCGCGATGGCGCGAATTGCGGATGAACCCACGCTGATTTACCTGCATGAACTGTTTGAATCTTATCCGGAGCGGAGAGATGATGTCGCAGAGGCCATCAGCTGGTATGCTGAAGAAAACCAGCGTCGGGACGCCGACTGGCGGATTCTGGTTCGATCGCTGAATGTCATTGAGGGTGATCAGGCGAAAGCAGTCATGCGTGCGCTGACACGTTTTCGTCGTCGCTCTAATAAAGCACAGTGGATCAGACAGCTGATTCTGGTCGGGTTGGAACAGGATCCAGAGGGGCAACAGATCGCTGCCAGCCTGTTAACTCATTGGACGGGGCAGACATTCAAATCGGAAAATGATGCAGCATACCCGAGCATGCAGCATTGGCAGAAATGGTTTACATCAAAATATCCAGATGAGCTTCCCGCAGTTCTGCCGATCGAGGCGGACGACAGTCGCTGGAAATACAATGAGCTACTGGCAGTATTACAGCGGCAGACTAAAGACACGCTCGATTTAAAACTCGGTGCGCAGGCGTTTGTAAAAGCAACCTGTATCAAATGCCATCGCTTCGGGGAGTTAGGAGAAAAGGTTGGTCCTGATTTGACCTATGTCAGTCGTCGCTTCCAGCAGAAAGAGGTTCTGCAGGCTACTATGTTTCCTTCCCATTTCGTTTCGGAAGAATATCCCACGTTTACGATTGTAACTAAATCAGGTAAGACCTTTACTGGAATGATGGGGGCCGCGGGAGCAGATGAGATCATGCTACTGACGGAAGCTGGTAAGCGGGTGATGATCAACAAGCAGGAGGTAGATGAAATCGTGCCTTCTAAAAAATCTGCAATGCCGGATGGCTTACTGAATCTGCTTTCAAAGGGCGAAGCGATCCAGTTGATCAAGTACCTGGGGACCTTGCCTGCAGGGGCTTCAGATAAATATCGTCATAAACTCCCTTAGGCAATCGATCGCATTACATGACAGGTGCGAATAATCGACACAGATTTTGCAACAAGATCGTGGGTTTGCTCCGTTTGTCCCAGTCAGTGTGTGTGATCTTGATCGCGTTCAGAAAATCCTGTTCGATGGATTCCCTCAGACGCTGGGCAAATTTTCGATCATAAAGCGCCAGTCCCACTTCAAAGTTCAGGATTAAGCTTCGGAAGTCAAAGTTAGGGGTGCCGACCAGAGACCAGCTGTCATCAATCGTCAGGGTTTTCGAGTGCAGAATCCCTTTGGTGTATTCAAAAATCTCGACACCCGCATCCAGTAGCGAGTCATAGTACGAACGACCTGCGTGTACCGTTGCCGGATTGGCTGACTTACTGGAAAGCAGGAGCCTTACATGCACTCCGCGGCGCGCTGCCGACTCCAGTGCAGTAGTCAGGGATTCGGGGGGGACAAAATAAGATGTGGTCAGGACGATACTGTGTCGTGCTTCATTGATGGCTGCAAACATCAGAGTTAAAAAGACATCGGCATTCTTTTCCGGACCTGAAAGTAAAGTCTGGGCAGTCACCGTACCTGTCGGGTCCGGGTGGGGGTAATATTTCTGCTGAGTTAATGCTTCGCCGGTTGCAAAAAACCAGTCTTCAGCGAACACCTGTTGAAGTTGTAGCGTTTCCGGACCTTCAATCTTGAGATGGGTATCTCTCCAGAATCCCAGATCCTGATTTAACCCCAGATATTCATCGCCGATATTCATTCCGCCCGTGAACGCCATTTTTCCATCAACAATGACGATTTTACGGTGGTTTCTCAGGTTAATCGACCAGCGTTCGCGAAAGGAGGCACCGGGAAGAAACGGGGCAATCTGGATGCCTGCTTCCCGCATCGGTTTAAAAAAAAGTTTACCTAATCCAAAGGACCCCAGTCCATCATACAGAAAACGGACTTCCACTCCCGCGCGGGCTTTTTCAATCAGCAGATCGCGGAGTAGCGTTCCGGACTGGTCGGGTTGCCAGATATAATATTCCAGATGTAAAGAGTGCTCGGCAGTTAAAATTGCCTGTTTGATCAAGCCCAGAGTTCGATTGGTATCGGTTAACAGCTCCACATGATTACCAAATGTGGGAACGGTATGCCCGATATTTTGAGCCAGTCGCATCAGATTCTGGTTTAAAGGCAGATAGTCTTCACTGGAGAGCAGTTGGTTCTGGACGATTTGAGGAAGTTTGGGAGCGAGAGACTGATTGGCTTTCTCTTTGGAGAGAGACCGCCTTTGAACTCGATTGATACCGAAGAACAGGTATGTGATTCCCCCCAGTCCAGGCAGAAGAATAATGGTTAAAATCCACGAAACCGTAGAAACCGGATGACGGTTCTTTTTTAAAAGGATGCTGGGGATTAAAGCCAGGGTAATCAGGTAGCCACAGAGCGATAAGGCAGCAGTAATCCAATCCATTAAACTTTCTCTTCGGCGCTTTAGAGCAGAATGCTGTGTAAGTCGGATGCGGTTGATGTCGGATTATGCAGTAATCTGATTAGTTCTCATACCTCGTTCCCGTGCAGTTCGTTTAAAATTATGAGAATTCCGGGAACCGAAGGCAAATTCATTTCGTCAAACAGACGTAACGTATTATGATCCCGTCTGATATTCAAAACTGAATCCCATCTAAATATACAGGTTTCACCATGTTTTTGCTCAAAACTCTTCGCAGTGTTTCTGCTATGCTATTTTTACTCTTGTTGACGACCCTGGGCGTTTACCTTTTTGCAGATGAGAAAAGTATGACTGAATCGCGTTCCCTGGCTCAAACCTATCAAAAACAGGGAAATTATCGAGATGCCTGGCAAATCTATCAGAAACTGGCTGTCCAGCCCGGAAATTCTGAAACGGGAGTCGTTCATGATTTACAGAATGGGATTGAGTGCCTGCAACATTTAAACAGGGTTAGTGAGTTGGATGAATACCGCGAAAGTGTCTTAAAAGTTCATGCAGAACAGCCCCTGGTATTATGGAAGCTCGCTGAGAGTTATCTTCACGGTCCTCATTACGGATACATACTCGATGGCAAATTCATTCGAGGCCATCAGCGAGGCGGAGGTCGTTATTTCAATACTCATGAGCAGGATCGAGTGACAGCCCTTAATTTGATGAATCAGGCCATTGAGCAAATCAAGAACCAGAATGATTCTGAGCTGGCTTCCAATATTTATTTTCATGCTGCTGCATACTATCTGTCCGGTCGTGAGGGGCAGAATGCCTGGAAACTGCAGATTCTGACAGACCTGAATACGCCCCCTGATTTTGAAGGTGTTGGCTCGGAACCGGGGCGTTTCTTTCGAGGCGGTCCCAGTGGGGGACCAGAGGGAGCACCCGTTGATAATGCCGGAGATCCTGTCTATTACCGGGTTCCCACTTCATTTGAGACAGCGAAAAATGATGGGGAACGCTGGCGGTGGATGCTTGATCAATCCATGAAACAAAAGCCAGAGAGAAAGGCAGAGGTGATTCTGCAGATTGCTGATTTTAATCGCAGCCAGTTTGGGGTGCAGACACTGCAGAACTATATGCCTTATTTCTTCGGACCGAAAAATGATGAGGATTCTCAGGACGAAGAGCAGGTCAATCCCTTCTCGCTGGAGAGCCTGAAGGAAACAGAATCACTGACTCGTCTGGCGACAGGCATTCAGCGGATCAACCTGCCGGATGACCTTAATTATATCCGCCTGTACCAGCAGGTCGTCGAACTGGGGAAAAGCAGTTGGGGGGAAAACGCGTTAGGTCAGTTAGCCAGTATATTCGAGAATCGTCGCCAATATCCCCAGGCGGCAAAGTACATTCAGCAGAGTATTCAGGAATATGGTGACCCCCATCAGCATAAACGGCAGCACTTGAATCAGATTGTGGGGAACTGGGGACAGTTTGCCCCGAATCCTTCACAGGTCGCCGGGCAGGGGGCCCAGGTTGATTATCGGTTTCGCAATGGACAGCGTGTGGAGTTTGAAGCATATCAGATTCATGTGGAAAAATTGCTGTCGGATGTTAAAAACCATCTCAAATCACATCCCGAACAACTGGACTGGAATCAGATCAATATTTCGAACATCGGATATCGGCTGGTTCACGAACAGCAGAAAAAATATTTGGGGGCTCTGGTCTCACGCTGGGGGCTGGACCTGAAACCCTTATCCGGGCATCGCGATCAGCACGTCACGGTAACAACACCGCTGCAGAATGCAGGCGCGTACCTGCTGGTTGCCAAAATGCAAGATGGAAATACCAGCCGCATTATTGTCTGGCTGGATGATACTGCCATCATTCACAAAAGAATGTCAGACAAGACGTATTATTACGTTGCTGATGCTCGAAGTGGTAAACCAGTGGCTGGTGCGAATCTCGAGTTCTTCGGCTATCGACATACGCGGGTCGGGCGGAACCAGCAACAGACGCAGACCGTTAATTTCGCAGAACGAACAGACGAAAACGGTCAGGCATTTCCTTCAGAATCCCAGTTGGAGAAAAACTACCAATGGATCACGATCGCCCGCACAGCAGAGGGACGGTTTGCCTATACCGGTTTTGACCGTTTCTGGTATTCGCATCAATCTGACCAGAGTTTGGACGCTGTCAAAATTTACGGAATCACGGATCGTCCCGTGTATCGCCCCGATCAGAAAGTGAACTATAAATTCTGGGTGCGAAATGTAGGTTATGATTTAACGAAAGCAGAGGACTCTGAATTTGCAAACCATAATGTGAACCTGAAACTGATTGGGACAAATAACAAAACGGTTTTCCAGAAAACATTGAAGACAGACGAATATGGTGGCTGTCAGGGAGACTGGAGCATACCGGCAGATGCAGACCTGGGCGTTTATTATTTACAGCTCACTGTTGACACTCGTGCGCAGGCAGGCAGGAACCGACGACCTCAAGTTTCTTCTCAGATTTCATTCCGCGTGGAAGAGTACAAAAAACCGGAATTCGAAGTGCTCGTTGAGGCTCCGGAAGAACCTGTGGCTCTGGGGGATGTCGTTACGGCAAAAATTAAAGCGAAATATTATTTCGGTAGCCCGGTGGTGAATGGGCAGGTCAAATACAAGGTGACCCGTACCGCATACGATCAACGCTGGTATCCCGTGGATCACTGGGACTGGTTGTATGGTTCCGGTTACTGGTGGTTCACCGGAGATTACACCTGGTATCCGGGTTGGGGCAAATGGGGATGCGTTGCGCCCGGACCGTGGTGGATTCATCGTCCTACACCACCGCCGGAAGTTGTGCTTTCCAATACCGTGGAGATTGGCTCAGACGGGGAAGTTGAAATTAAAATCGATACCGCCCTGGCGAAAGCAATTCATGGGGATCAGGATCATAAATACGAAATCACTGCGGAAGTCGTCGATGAGTCACGGAGAACGATTGTCGGGCAGGGTTCGGTGCTGGTTTCGCGTAAGCCTTTCAAAGTCTTTGCCTGGATGAATAGAGGCTACTATCAGGTGGGCGATACAATGACCGCATCGTTTAAGGCCCAGACACTGGATTCCAAGCCAGTCAGCGGTAAGGGCAAAGTGGTACTGTACCGCATTTCCTATAATGATCAGGGAGAACCAAAAGAGACTGCCGTTCAGGAGTGGGAAATGAATCCAACGGAAGACGGTACAGCCAGCCAGAAGATCGCGGCGACTCAGGCAGGACAGTACCGTGTCTCTTATACGGTGACTGACAGACAAGGGAATCAGATCGAAGGGGGGAGCCTGTTTTCCATCCGTGGCGCAGGATTTGATGGCAGGGAATACCGTTTCAACGATCTGGAACTCGTCGTCGAGAAAAAACATTACCAGCCAGGCGAAAAGGTACGGCTGTTAATCAATACGAATCAACCGGGCAGTACGGTCCTGTTGTTTGTTCGACCGGTCAACGGAATATATTCCAAACCGGAAGTCCTTAAACTGGCAGGTAAGAGTACGGTCTATGAGTTGGATATCGCGAAGAATGATATGCCCAACTTCTTTGTCGAAGCGGTCACGATTCATCAGGGGGACGTACATACGATTGCGAAAGAAATTGCGGTTCCACCGGAACAGCGAGTGGTGAATCTGGATGTTGAGCCTTCCGAAACAGAGTACAAGCCGGGTGAAGAAGCCACCGTCAAACTGAAAGTAACCGACGTGGATGGAAAACCCGTACCCGGCTCACTGGTAGTCAGCGTGTATGACAAGAGTGTGGAGTATATCAGTGGTGGTTCCAATGTGAGCGATATCAAATCGTTTTTCTGGAAGTGGAAACGCTCTCATCATCCTGCCACAGCCGACAGTCTGAGTCGATATTTTCATAATTTGTTACGTCCCCAGGAAGTGGGGATGCAGGTGATTGGTGCCTTTGGGAATCTGATCATCGAATCAGAGTCGCAGTACCCGAATTATGCAGCCGTAGGGGCAGGCTTCGGTGGAGGCGCTATGCGAAAGTCCAGGGCCATGGACGGGATGGCAATGGAAGGTGCGGCAATGCCGATGGCTGCGAAATCAATGGCGGCGGATGCAGCCGCACCTGCAATTTCCTCTGCGGTCGTTGAGCCTGTCGTGCGTCAGAATTTCGCTGATACCGCGTATTGGAACGCAGCGATCACAGCGGATGCCGAAGGTCTGGCGGAAGTCTCGTTTAAAATGCCCGAAAACCTGACCAGCTGGAAAATTCGCAGCTGGGCGATGGGAGAGGGAGCACGCGTCGGTGATGGAGAACAACTGGTTGTCACGCGCAAAAATCTGATATTGCGATTGCAGGCACCTCGCTTCTTTACAGAGACCGATGAGGTCGTGTTGAGTGCGAACGTGCATAATTATCTGAAGACCTCCAAAGAGGTGAAAGTCGTACTGGAACTGGACGGAGATACTCTGGAACCTTTAGACGCTGTTGCTCAGACAGTCACGATTGACGCCAACGGCGAACAACGGATCGACTGGCGTGTGAAAGCGGTTCGTCCCGGGTTTGCTGTGATTCGGATGAAAGCATTAACCGATGAAGAGTCGGATGCGATGCAGATGACGTTCCCGGTCAAAGTGCATGGCATTCTGAAAACCGAGTCTTTCACCGGCATGATTCGCCGTGATGCAGATCAGGCACAGATCAGTTTTCAGGTTCCCGATCAACGCAAAGCAGAATTGAGCCGTCTGGAACTCTTCTACTCACCCTCACTGGCAGGAGCAATGGTTGACGCACTGCCTTACCTGGTCTATTCACCCCATAAGACAACCGACTGCACACTCTATCGTTTTCTGCCAACGGTGATGACACAGAATATTCTCAAACGGATGGGTTTAAATCTGAAAGAAATTGAGGAAAAACGGACGAATCTGAACGCCCAGGAGATTGGCGATGACCAGAAACGTGCCGAACAGTGGAAGCGCTATGATCAAAATCCGGTCTTCAGTCAGTCGAAAGTGGAGCAGCTGGTCAAGCAGGGGGTTGCTGATTTAACCAGTATGCAGTTGTCTGATGGAGGCTGGGGCTGGTTTTCCGGCTGGCAGGAACGTTCTTCCCCCTACTTCACCGCACGTATCGTTCAAGGGCTGGCTCTGGCAAAACAGAATGACGTTGCGCTGGTCCCTGGCACTCTGGAACGGGGAGTTGAATGGTTGAAAACCTATCAGCAGAAAGAACTGCAGAAACTGCTGAATGCTGCGTCGAAGAAAAAACCGTATAAAACCACGGCTTCCAACCTGGATGCATATGTATTTCTTGTGCTGGTCAATCAGGGAGTTGCCGATCAGAAAATGTATGATTTCCTGTATCGGGATCGGACCAAACTCTCGGTTTATGCTCTGGGAATGTTAGGACTGGCATCGCATGAACTGAAAAATCAGGATCGTCTGGCGATGATCATGAATAACATGGATCAATACCTGGTTCAGGATGCGGAAAATCAGACTGCTTATCTCAATCTGCCTCAAAGTAATTACTGGTGGCACTGGTACGGCAGTGAAGTCGAAGCCAATGCGTACTACTTGAAACTGCTTTCAAAAGCAGATCCTCAGAACCCCAAGGCGGCTCAACTCGTCAAGTATCTGTTGAACAATCGCAAACATGCGACTTACTGGAGTTCCGTCTCCGATACTGCGATCGCCATTGAAGCATTAGCAGAATACTGGTCAGCCAGCGGTGAGAATCAACCGGACCTGACGCTGGATATTTTTCTGGATGGGAAGAAACAGAAAACGGTTCAGATTAACGCGGAGAATCTATTTACCTTCGATAATAAATTCGTGTTGGAAGGGGAAGCACTGACGTCAGGCGCCCATCGTCTGGAGATTCGCAAACAGGGGAGCGGACCTTTGTACTATAATGCGTACGTGACGAACTTTACGAAGGAAGATTTCATCACGGCGACGGGACTGGAAATCAAAGTGCAGCGGAAGTATTACCGGCTGATTCTAGAAGAAGCTGCCATTAAAACCTCGGGGTCGAAAGGTCAGGCCGTGGATCAACGGGTTGAAAAATACCGCCGTGAGGCAATTGATTATGAAACAGAACTGACCAGCGGAGACCTGATTGAGGTAGAGCTCATTTTCGAGAGCAAAAACGATTACGAGTACCTGGTCTTCGAAGATTTCCGGCCGGCGGGTCTGGAAGCGGTCGAGCTGAGCAGTGGCTATTCCCGGAACGGCCTGGGGGCTTATCAGGAGTTTCGTGATGACCGGGTGGTAAATTACCTGCGACAGTTACCGCGTGGGAAGCATAGCCTGAGCTATCGACTGCGGGCAGAAATTCCCGGTCGTTTCAGTGGATTGCCCACGCAGGGATATGGAATGTATGCTCCGGAACTGAAAGCCAATTCCGATGAAATCAAACTGAAAATCAAGGATTAATACTCAACACCATTATCATACACGTTCCCAGAAACGACCGTTCCAGCGACTGAGTCGGTTCTGGGCAGCGTCGAACAGATAAAGGGTTCGATCCGGGAAAATGGACTGCAGTTGAGCCGGAGTATGCTGCTCGGGACGGTAACGGCCTGTGAGAATCGGAGTATTTAATTGTGGGGCATTGATGACATAATCAATGTGCCGATCAGAGGGATCGTGGGCAATCAGAATCAAGGCAGGCTGTTTGATCTGCGGATGGTGCTGAATCATCTGTTGGAACTGGAAATGTTTCAATCGTGAAAACGCGACATTATTGATCACGATTTCCAGTTTGGAAACAGTCCAGAGGGGCGGGATCGCGGCCAGGTTGGTGGCAACCGCGATCAGTATCATGGCGGACCAGAGCCAGCTCATCAATGGTCGTTCGAGATGATGCCAGATGCGAAACAGGCTCTGCGTCACCCGCGCGAAAATGAGTGCCCACAATGGTCCGGTTTCGAACACATAATGCCAGTGCATGATTCCATCGTACCAGTAGGGAATATGAGCCACATGCAGGGAGATGATGGAGGCAAAGATCAGCCACCAGCGACTCCAGCGCCTGCATTCGGTGATCAGGAATAGCAGTCCTGCCAGTGAGAGTGGTACCAGCCCCAAGGTCCATTGGAGACTGGCCAGCAGGCGATTTTGAACATTCTGGGCCGCTAATGCTGGCGTCAGGTTCTCAGCCCACTTGTCATAGTTATCCAGAACTTTCGGGCCAAGCTTCTGTTCTCCCCGCACGACATTATCGAAGCCGTAAACGTGTCGCGGGGTGTAGATATCAGTATATAACTGGTAGGGCATTTTCCAGCCACTGCCGGTGATTGATTGATTGTAAAAGAACATCCCCATCAGGCCGCAGGCCAGGGGAATCGCCAGGCCTGTTACCAGGGGTAAGACTGGCTTAACTTTTAATTGGCTGGTCTCTTTACGATTTATTCTCGTCAGGCACCAGCGAACGAGTTCCACTCCCAGCCAGATACCGAACGGTAATGCAAAACCGGCAGCAGTCATCGGCCGGCATAGCATCCCAAAAGTAAGTCCTGCACCCGCCAGAACAGCATCCCGAAATGAACGGGTTCTCTGCATTCGGAGAAAAAAATACAGGAAGAGGGACAGCCCCATCAGTGTGGGGTGATGAGCCAACAGCAGGTTGCTGAAGATAGCCATGCCTGGTGAGAGGGCTACGATGAATCCAGCCAGTAACCCGACGCCGTTTCCGGCCAGTTCCCTTCCGGACCAGAAGATAAAGAACGTGGTGATCGCTCCTGCCAGCCAGTAAGCCCAGTCAGGATGTCCCCAGGCAACAAAAGGAGCCAGCCAGAGACCTGTTCCCGGAAAGTAGCGGCTGGCCATTTTACCTTCATTCAGGACATGAACCTGATCGAAAATTGCGGCGGCTTCGGGGTGACCGGGAACCGAGGTCCGACCGTCGAGAAAGGTTCTGGCCTGAAACAGATAGCTGTATTCATCATGATAAGCAGGAGGCAGGTCACCCAATGTCAGTTGCATTTCCGGATTCACGGTATGAGAAGCCGTCCAGAAACTCATGCCCAGTGAAGTGAAGGCCAGAAACAGACCAAGTACGATGGCAAAAAAGTCAATCTGTTTTTTTGTCTGTCGGTTACGTACCCACTCCTGTGATAATCTGGGACGAATGTGACTTGAGAAAAATCGAAAGTGAATTGCAGGGCGAATCCACCAGCAGAAGGGGCTAAACAGTAACAGCAGGAAATATGGCGTTGTATCGATATTCACATACAGAAAAAAACGGGTCAGGAGTGGCAGATGCTGATTGTCGGTCTGAACGCGTTGCCACTCGAAATATCCCAGAAAACAGAACAGCAAGCTCACTATCAGGAAATGGATCAGTGGGATCCAGAACGAAGTGCCTGGTTGATTCTGCCCTGTCCCGGGAGGCTGTTGAACTGATATGGGCTGATTGGAATCCATTAATGAGTGGTTTTCAGTAAGATAGAATCGGATATGTCTGGATCGGGAGTTAGTTAACTAGACTGTGTCCAGTTTTACTGTAGCGTCTTCAGGTCCATTTGGGCCGAGTCTATTAGATTGACAGACGCTATGATAAAATGTGATACGCTCTAGAGAAAAGTATAGCTTGAAAGTTCGCTAAAAAGAAAGGGCGTGATCCGGTTCAGATCACGCCCTGCAGTTGTTTCAGTATTGAGACTCAGTGGTTTTATTTTTTCGCCGTCTTTTTACTTGAGGCATCCGCAAGAATCTTGTCCAGGATTGTTTTCTGTGAGGGTTCCAGAACGGTGACAATTTCCGCATTCTTCTTTTTATTCAATTCTGCCAGTTGCTTTTTCAGGCTGTCGATTTCGGACTTGTAGTTGGCCTGAATCTTATAAATTTTGTCGCGTTGGATATCGGAGAGATTTAATTTCCCGTAATGATTGGGGAGTCGCCCTTTGGGCTTCTTAACGGCTGGTTTACTCTCTTTGGCTGTGGCTGCCGTTTTACCTGCTTCCTTCTTCTGAGCAGATAAGGAATCGACTGAGCAAATGGTTAATGATACGCCTGTCAATACAATAGCAAATACTCTTAGAGTGTTCTTTGCAAACATCATCTTCTCCTGTTCATTGAATACACACAACACTTGAACAAGGTACTCGTGTACCTCTAATGTGTATATTGTGAACAAGTGGTTTGTGCGAGTTCAACTGCCAGCAGGTGTAAATTTGAAAATATGCTTTTTAGTTCAGTTGTTCGCGAATGCGGTATAATTCTTCCAGCGCGGCGAGAGGAGTCATTTCATCGACTTTTAAGTCTCTGATTTCATCTAAAACGGGATGTGCTGTATTGCCGAACAGGGAGAGTTGCTGATGTGAAGATTTCTTGTCGATGCGTGGAGGGATTGTCGTTTGACCACTCTCGTCAATATGATCTTTTTCCAGGGTGGAAAGGATCTGATTGGCGCGTTGAATGACCTGATCAGGAATTCCAGCTAACCGAGCCACGTGAATTCCATAACTTTTATTCGCAGACCCTTCGACGATTTTGTGCAGAAATACGATTTCCCCGTCCTGCTCGTGCACGGCAACATTCCAGTTACTGGTCTGTTTGAGTGTCTGGGTTAACTCGGTCAGTTCATGATAATGTGTCGCGAACAGTGTCCGCGCTTTAATTTTGTCATGCAGATATTCTGTCATGGACCAGGCCAGAGAAATGCCGTCATAGGTGCTCGTGCCACGCCCGATCTCGTCCAGGATGACCAGGCTTCGTTCCGAGGCTGAGTTCAAAATGCGGGCGGCTTCCGTCATTTCGACCATAAACGTACTCTGGCCTTTACTCAGTTCATCGCTGGCACCTACGCGTGCGAAAATTCGATCGGCGATGCCGATCCGTGCTTCACTGGCTGGAATGAAAGAGCCAATCTGCGCCATCAGGGTTAAAAGTGCTGCCTGGCGGATATAAGTACTTTTTCCTGCCATGTTGGGCCCCGTGATAATCTGCACGCGACCATAAGGTTCTCCCAGCAGAACGTCATTGGGGACAAATTCCCCGGAGGGTTGCAGACGGTCAAGCACGGGATGCCGACTCTCTCTGATGTCAAGCACTGGTTCTTCCGTCATCTCCGGTCGCGTATATCCTGCATGAGTTGCCAGATGCGCCAGACCGAACAGCACATCAATCTGGGCCAGGATTTCCGCTGTTTTCTGCGTACGTGGCGCTTCTTTGGCCACGCGTTCCCGCAATTCATCGAACATGGACTGTTCGAGTTCGACTGCCCGGTCTTCAGCCTGGAGCACTTTCTCTTCGTACTCTTTCAGTTCGGGAGTAATATAGCGTTCCTGGTTTTTCAGGGTCTGTTTACGAATATAGTGATCAGGTACCTTCGCTGCATGAGCGGCAGAGACTTCGAGGTAATAGCCGAAGACTTTGTTGTACCCGACTTTCAAATTGGGGATGCCAATCCGTTCGGATTCTTCATTGCGATAACCGGCGATCCATTCTTTTCCCCCCTTGGAGAGCGAGCGGAGTTCATCCAGTTCCTCGCTGAACCCCGGACGAATGACGCCCCCTTCGTTTAACGTTAACGGAGGATCTTCGATGATCATCGTCTCGATATCTGAACGAACCTCGGCACACAGGTCAATTTCTGCTTCCAGAGATTGCAGCAGTTCCGCTTTGCGACCCGCCAGTTTCGCTTTCAGTTTGGGAAGTAATGCCAGTGTCTGTGCCAGAAAACTCAGGTCCCGGGCGCTGGCTCTGCCCGTCGCGATGCGTGCAGTGAGTCGCTGCAGATCGTAGGTTTTGGCGAGTTGCTCGCGTACTTCAGTACAGAGCACCGGGTTCTGGGAGAGTTCTTCGACGGCATCGAGACGATGTTCAATCTGTGAGAGTCTGGTTAAAGGATTGGCGATCCAGTCTGTCAGCAGACGGGCTCCCATGGAAGTCACGGTTTCGTCCAGAACCGAAATCAGGCTGCCTTCCCGTTTGCCTTCTCGAATGGTGCGGGTCAGTTCGAGGCTGCGACGGGTGGCTTCATCGATCAGCAGTCGATCACCGCGTTCATAGGGTTCGATCTGATTGATATGCGGGATGGAACTTTTCTGGGTATCCTGTACATATTCGAGCAGCGCGCCGGCAGCTGTGACTGAGGGAGTGCCTGTTTGCAGGTTGAAACCTTCCAGCGTTTTTGTGCCAAAGTGATCCAGCAGTCGTTTTTCTGATTCCCCTTCTGCAAACGACCAGGGAGGTCGCTCGGTCAGCATCGTATCGAGATGTCCCACCGCATTCTGTAAAGCCGTATTACCTTCTGCGAAAATACATTCGGCAGGATGAATGCGGGCCAGTTCGTCAACCAGGTGTTCTGCTGTTGTATTGGAAGTCAGGAAGCGACCGGTCGAGAGTTCCAGCCAGGCCAGTCCGATATTGGATTTGCCAAAATAGATACTGGCCAGGAAGTTGTTCTCATGCGGATCCAGCAGGGCATCATCAGTCAGGGTTCCGGGAGTGACAACCCGCGTAACTTCCCGTTTGACCATGCCTTTGGCTTTTTTGGGATCTTCCACCTGGTCACAAATGGAGGCTCGATAGCCGGCATGGATCAGTTTATACAGATAGTTGTCCAGAGAATGATGTGGGAATCCAGCCATCGGAATCGGGTTGCTGGAAGTTTTATCGCGACTGGTGAGTGTGATACCCAGAATGCGGGCTGCGATCTCAGCGTCTTCATGAAAGAGTTCATAGAAATCGCCCATACGAAACAAGAGGAGTGTACCCGGATTCTGGCGTTTGACTTCCAGATACCGCTCCATCATCGGGGTCAGCTTCTTGCCTGATTTCGTCATGCGTCCTGATCTTCTCTGACTTTAAGCTTCTAAAATACGTGATTATTTCTTCGACCGTTTTTCCGGAAACAGCGTGCTGACACTGGTCCGGTCGTGAATCGATCGGATGGCCGCGGCGAAGGAATGCGCGACTGAAAGCACTTCAATGTTCTCCGGCAGCGGGTCAAATTGTGTTTCCAGGGTATTGGTCATAAACATCTTTTTCAAAGGACTTGCACCAATCCGCTCGGCTGCCCCCTTGGAAAGGACGCCGTGTGTGACCGCTGCATAAATGTCTTTGGCTCCTTTTTTCTTCAGGACTTCCGCCATACTGATCAGGGTGCGTCCCGTGATGGTGAAGTCGTCGACCAGGATCACATTTTTGCCTTCCACTTCGCCGATGACTTCCAGAACTTCCACGGTTTCCGAATGGTCTTTGCGTAGTTTGTTGCCGATCACGACAGGAGTTCCCAGCAGCTTCGCGAAATCGGATGCTTCCTTGGCAAACCCGACGTCTGGACTGCAGACAACCAGATCTTTAATATTCAACTTGCGAATATGGTCGCTGATCACATGTCGTCCGTAAAGATGGTCCACGGGAACACTGAAAAAGCCCTGAATCTGTGGACTGTGCAGATCCATCGTCAAAACACGGTCGGCTCCCGCGACTTCAATTGCGTCGGCACAGACACGCGCCCGGATCGAAACCCGCGGCTCATCTTTTTTATCCCCCTTGGCGTAGCTGAAAAAGGGGATGACCGCGGTAATCTGCTGCGCGCTGGCGCGTTTCAGAGCATCGATCCAGAACAGAAGTTCAACAAAGTTGTCATTTACAGGGTAATGCACGCCCTGGATGATATAGACATCGCGGCCTCGTACATTTTCCAGAATGCGGACAAAGATATTACCTTCACTGAACTGGTGCGCTTCACAGGGTGTCAGACGGATGCCAAGCTCATCGGCAATCGCTTGAGCCAGAATGGGATTTCCGGAGCCGGCCATGATGGTCAAATCGCCTTGAGGAGGCTGAAAGGACTGGACACGGGGCCCTCTGGAAAGTGGATTGGGAGAGCTGGACATTAAATAACAGATCAATCAAACAGGGCAATGATTCGCCGGAAAACGTGACTATTCTTGGGAATTCTGGATAATTAGGCTCTACTCCATTTATGAAGAAAAGCAGACTCCATAATATCGATGCTGAATGGCAAAACAAGCGAACGCTTGCCAATATCCTCAAGGATGGTTCCAAGAGGTACGGTATCGTCCGTAATATTGACACAAAACTGATGACTCAGGACTGAACCCATCAATCAGTCCGCAATTGATGTTGAGATATCTAAAATGACAGAAAGAATTTATAACTTTTCTGCGGGACCGGCGGCTCTTCCCTTACCAGTACTGGAACAGGCACAGAAAGATCTGATTTCCCTGGGCGATACCGGAATCGGGGTTCTGGAACACTCGCATCGAAGTAAAGCATTCCTTGCCGTTTATGAAGAAGCAGAAGCCCTGGTTCGGGAGCTGGCTTCGGTTCCCGATAACTACAAGGTTCTGTTCCTGCAGGGTGGAGCATCGAGCCAGTTTTTCATGATTCCCATGAACCTGTTGAAGAAAGATCAGACCGCCGATTACCTGGTCACCGGTTCCTGGTCGAAAAAAGCAGTGAAAGAAGCCAAGAGCTTCGGGAATGTGAATGTCGCCTGCAGCAGTGAAGACAAGAACTTTTCTTACATTCCTGAGGACGTTTCGCTCAGCGACAATCCAGCCTACGTGCATTTCACTTCCAATAATACAATTTATGGAACTGAATTCGCGACTGAGCCGACGGTGCCGGCTGGCGTTCCCCTGATCTGTGATGCGAGCAGTGACATTTTCTCGCGTCCTATTGATATCTCAAAATATGGAATTGTTTACGCGGGTGCTCAGAAAAATCTGGGGCCTAGTGGCGTGACGCTGGTCATCATTCGCGATGATCTGATTGAGCAGGGACCGACTGATATTCCAACGATGTTACAGTACCGTACCCACTCTGAAGCGGGCTCGATGTACAATACGCCTCCCACTTTTGGTATTTATGTGTTGGGGCGAGTTCTGAAATGGCTGAAAGATCAGGGCGGGTTAGCTGCGATCCAGGAGAAAAATCAGGCCAAAGCAGGTAAGTTGTATGGTTACCTGGAACAGAGCAAGCTGTTTAAAGCGACCGCTGCGAAACAGGATCGTTCGTTGATGAATGTCACCTTCGTCACCGGCGATGCCGACCTGGATGCTCAATTCATCGCTAAGGCAACCGCAGCCGGGCTGGATGGTCTGAAAGGACATCGCAGTGTCGGCGGGATGCGTGCCAGTATCTATAATGCATTTCCTGCTGAAGGTGTGGATAAGTTAATTGAAATAATGAGTCAGTTCGAACAGGAACACGCCTCTTGAATCAACCCGAAGTCGATAAATCGCATGCGGATATAGGGCTGGTTTGTGCTCTGCCGATGGAGATCCAGCCTTTTCTGGATCGCTGTGAGCACGTCAAAAAGTATACCGGCGGTTCGTATGTGTTTCGAGGTGGGTTTCTGGATCGAATCAAAGTCGCGGTCGTGCAGACGGGAGTGGGTTTTGCCCGCGCCCGGGCTGCCACCCAGGCTTTGATTGACGCGCATTCGCCTCCCTGGGTTTTGTCAGTGGGATTTTCTGGTGCTTTGAAACCGGAAATGAAGATTGGCGATATTGTGGTAGCGACTGCGGTGTGTGACCTGCATGGACAGGAACTGCAGAACGATGTCCACTTTCCGGAAGACCCTGAACATGGTTTGCATGTCGGGCGGATTATCAACACAGATGAGATTGTTCGCACCGTCGAAGAAAAATTAAAACTGGCAGCACAGTTTGACGCGCTCGCGGTCGACCTGGAGAGCCTGGCGGTAGCACAAGTCTGCCAGGCAGCACAGAAAGGCTTCATGGCGATCCGAGCGATCAGTGATGACTGCTCTGCCGACCTGCCTCCCGAAGTGATGTCAATTCTGGGCGAAACCGGGGCTGTCAGAGCCGGGGCTGCGCTGGGCGCCGTCTTCAAACGACCGGAAAGCATCAAGGAAATGTGGAAGATGCGCGGCGATGCTTCGCGGGCGGCAACACGACTGGCCAGTTTTCTGGACGGTGTCGTCGTCCAACTCTACGAAGCCAGGCATTAGACTGTGTCCAGTTTTACTGTAGCGCTTCCAAGACCATTTGCACCGGGTATTGCAGATCGGGAGACGCTACGGTTAAATGTGATGCGTTCTAAGGTGAGGTTTCCTCTCTGCGAGATGAAGAACCGGGGCTAAGGCCCTTCGGCTAATAGCGAATGGCGCGCGGTTACCAGCGTGGTGGATCAGGGAACGCCGACTGACAAAGTTCCGAAAACAAGATCAGCCTCGGGTAGTACCAATTATGGTAAACGTCACTTACCTGAGAATCACCTCAAATCGATTTAATAAACTCGCTCTAATACTCACCAATCTCTTCACCGCCGGCGGGTGTGCTCAAGGCTTTTAATATTTCCGGATCAATGTCTTCGGGGATAAATCGTACTGCGCCATCTGCCAGCAGGACATTGGTCCCCCCGGTTGAGGGAGATTTTCTGTTGGGACCGATCACTTTTTCTGGTGTGGTCAACGAAGTCGGGTCGCCCCAGGGTTTGAAGTGTTCGCCGATTTCCACGGCCAGGATGGTATTGGACATCCCATCGCGAATTTCATTGAAAGGCATGCCGGCTTTCTGTTTCAGAAGCAGCTCATTTCCTACGTAATGCGATAAGGCATAACCATCGGACGAGTGTCTGGCTTCCGTTTTCGGATTGAGATATTCAGGGACTTCCTTCAGGAACGGTTTCTGGTTGGCGCGGGCATGCCAGGGCTTGCTGAAATCAATCTGTTGGTAAAGTGCCTGCTGATCCAGATAGGGCAGAATCAATGTTTGCCAGCTATGCAGGGGCTTTCCTTGCGGATTGGTAATCGCACCTGGTGGAAATATCTGCAGGGCCGTTGGTTCCTTTGAGTTGAAGCTGTAGTTGTGTAATGCCAGCCCGATCTGTTTCTAGTTGTTTTTAGTAATAGAGCGTCGATATCCTCTTTTCTGTTGTAAAACGGGTAACAAAACTCCTGCTAGCATAATCACGAACAGCACGAATAGCAGTGCCGGGACTCTACTGCGGCGGACTTCAAACGCCTGTCTCGGGGCATCGATGTCAATGAACAGACCGGGCAGCAGGGAGGCGGGGAAAAAGTCTCGACCCTCTTTCTGGCTGATCAGGTCTGATTCGATGACTTCGCCCGCTGCCACAAAGTCTTCGAGCTGCTGCCTGGTAAAGGGACCTGTGATTTGATCATTTTTTTTGAGATACCAGAGTGACATGATAGTTCCACCCGACTTTAGCTTTCACATGAGGAATCTGGGCCTAACATCATTGTATCTGCCTGGTACTTAAAAATCTCCCACTTTTTCGCCGCGATCAGGTGTGCTTAATGCTTTCAGGACAGCGGGATCTGTGAGTTCTGAAAGAAATTGCACTCGACCATCGCCGAACAGGACGTGTTTGCCTCCCACATACGGGGTCTTTTTTCCGGGGGCAAACATTTGAGCGGGGTTGGTGAGATTCGCGGGATCGCCCCAGGATTTGAAGTCTTCTCCCACTTCGACTGCAAAAATGGTGTTCGACTCACCGTCCCTGATTTCATTGATACCTGTTCCCTGGTTCGGATGTAAAACCAGTTCATTTCCCTGGTAGCTGCTCAGTGCATAGCCCTCGGGGGAGACCGTTTCCTGAATTTTGGGATTATGATAAATATTCACTAATTGTTGAAACGGACGCTGATTGGCGGGATCATTCCAGGCATTGTTAAAATCGATCTGTTGATGCAGATTCCATTGATCGAGATAGGGTAGCATGGCAGTCAGCCAGCTGTGGCCGGGTTGGGCTTCCGCTGTTTCAATGGAACCAGCGGGAAGCAGATCATACTGATTATGATAGAGATGGAATGCGAGTCCGATCTGTTTCAGGTTATTTTTTGATGTACTCCGCCTTGCCGCATCTCTTGACTGCTCAACCGGAGGGAGAATGGAAGGCAGGATGATCAGTCCCAGAATCAGAATACCACCAGCGATTGCCGTGTAATACAGGAAGGAGCTCTGTTCTGCATTATGGTTGTCGGGTTTATCCAGTTCGAAGTTCATCAGTCACTCCTGGGCACAGACTGATCTTGTAAGGGCTCATTAGTTTGAGCGTACTGTCTCTGCTCTGCTTCTTGAATATGATAATTCTGTAACGCGAGTTCAATTTGTTTCAGATTATGTTTTATATTTTCACGTTGAGTTGCTGAGCGCGCTTCATGGTATCCGGTCCTGACCAGTGCGGTGAGAACAAAGAGGCTATACAAGGCAATCACGGCAATCAATAGGATCATCGCGAAACGGGGGACGCTCATTTTCTGTCGTGGTGGTTGAGAGCGATTGAAGTCCTCTTCAGATACATGATCGCCGTGAGGCATAAATTTGTCTTTTTTTTCGTGTGGTAATTCAGATTTGTAGAATTAAAATTCGCATTTTGTTTTTCCCCCATCGGGGGTGCTGAGGTCTTTCAGGATTTGCGAGTCGATTTTATTGGATACGAATTGAACGTGACCGTCACTGAAGAGGATGAGATTACCGCCGGGTAACAGGGTATTCTTATCGGGACCAATGATATCGGCGGGCCTGGCAAGATTGGTGGGATCTCCCCAGGCTTTGAAATCATCCCCTCGATCGACTGCCGTAATCGTGTTCGATTTTCCATCGGTGATCTGGCTCAGCTTCATACCCTGATTCTGTTTGAGCAGAAGTTCGTTCCCTACATAATGAGACAGCGCATAACCCTCAGGCGAGATTTTTTCTTCACTCCAGGGTACGACATAACACCGGACTATTTGTTGAAAGTGCTGTTGATTTACCGGATCGTTCCAGGGTTTCTCTAAATCGATCTGCTGATACAGTTGATCCTGATCGACAAAGGGGAGGATCCGGGTCTGCCAGCTGTGCAGAGGCGTTCCTTCTGCGGTGAACGTCGCGCCCGCAGGGAATGTCTGGTGTTCTTCCTGATAGTTCCACAATGCCAATCCCAGTTGTTTCATGTTGTTTTTTGAAACCCGTTGACGGGCCATCTCGCGTTGATGGATATTCATCTTTTCGAAAACGGGAGCGAACAGGAAAATCATTAAGCCGACGGCAATCAGGCAACCCGCCAGGATCAAGAAAAAGGTACCGGCAGAGGGGGTGAAGTTGTCCGGTTCTGATTGACTGTTCAGGGGTTGTTCGGAATTAGTATTCATCGATACGTTCGCCTCCGTCAGGCGTGCTCAAAGCTTTCAATACGGCGGGATCAATCTTCTCTGACACAAAACGGACACTGCCATCTCCCATCAGGACCTGGTTCCCTCCTGTGGTAGCAGACCGGTTGGAGGGACCGATGCGATCTGCCGGGACAGCGAAATTAGTGGGATCTCCCCAGGGCTTGAAGTCTTCCCCTGCTTCATAAGCCAGGATCGTATTGGCCAGACCATCTGTCACATTTCGAAACCGGCTATTTCCATTTGGTCCCATCATCAATTTATTTCCCACATAATGGGAGAGTGCCAGTCCTTCCGGGGAAACTATTTCGTCGATATTCGGGTTCAGGTATACAGGTATCTCCTTTGTGAAGAAGCCCTGATTGGCAGGATGGTTCCAGGCATAGTCGAAATCGATCTGGTTATAGAGGGGACCCTGATCCATGTAAGGCAGAAGGAATGTTTGCCAACTTTGTGAGGGGGCGCCTTCCACTGTTAATGTGCCTCCGGGAGGTAAAACTCGATGAGTCTCATGGTAGTTGTGCATCGCCAGGCCAATTTGCTTCAAATTGTTTTTTGATTGTGATCGGCGAGCCGCTTCACGTGCCTGCTGTACTGCCGGCAGCAGCAATGCAAGCAGGATTCCCACGACAAAAATTCCTCCCACGCCGACCACTGCCAGAATGATTATCAGTGACATCTTACTGCTTTTGGGAGCGGGTTGTCGGGAGAGAGATTCTGTTTCCGGGCCGGACTCGAATTCATCCCTGGCGGATGATTCAGAGTCAGTGAAGAGGTCAGTCACTTCTGCGGCAGGGTAAAACTCGCCGTCCTCACCCTCTCTGACCAGATCCGTTTTTTGAACTTTGCCTTCGGCAGCCAGTTGATCCAGACGTTCTCGAGTCAGGGGGCCAGCGACTTGACTTCCGCGTTTCACATACCAATTCGCCATGATTCTTCTTTCATAATGACCTGTCAGATATTAACTCATTCAGCATACTGGTTCTGTTCATTAGAATACAAGGAAACATAAGAGAAGAATGTATATATTTCTGTTATGAGCAGGTGCGAGAACATGAGGTTCTGCATGGATTATGATAGTATGATTGTACTCTGAAAATGGTCGATTCAAATCTAAACAGGTGAGGAGAAAACCGCGTGTCTGCTGAATCTGCAATCCGTCCCTGGATTCTGTCCGAGATCAATTATGCTTATGTGAAAGAGAATCCTTACCAAGTCGCCGTGTTACCGATGGGGGCGACTGAACCCCATAATCTGCATCTGCCTTACGGGACCGATACCTACGAAGCTGACGCCATCAGTTCGCGCGTCTGTGAAGCGGCGCATCAGCGGGGGGCAAAAGTCGTGATGCTGCCTCCGATTCCATACGGCACGGAAACCAATCAGGCGGCTTTTCCGCTGTCCATGAATGTGAATCCTTCGACGCTGGGGCAGATGATTATGGATCTGGTTGATTCCCTGGCAAATCATGGGGTTAATAAACTTCTGATTCTCAACAGTCATGGCGGGAATGACTTTAAACCCCTGCTGCGTGAATTGCATGGTTCCACGTCAGTACAGATTTTCCTGGCAGACTGGTTTCGGGGCACGTCAGCAGATGTGAAAGCAGAGATTTTCGAGAATCCGGATGATCATGCGGGGGAGATGGAAACGTCGCTGGCGCTGGCTTATTTTCCTCAGCTGGTCAACCGCGATGCAGAAACGGGCGCGTTACATGCAGACGACGGTGCGACGAATGCGACTCGCTTTTCCGCAGTCAATGAGGGCTGGGTCAGTATTACCCGTCCGTGGCATTTACTCACGACCAATTCGGGATCAGGAAATCCACACCAGGCGACAGCAGAAAAGGGGGAGCGGTTGATGCAGATCTTAGTTGACCGCCTGTCTCAATTTGTCGTCGAACTCTCTGAGGCGAAGGTGGATGACCAGTTTCCTTTTTAATCGAACTATCGGATCGGTCTGTCTGGCTGCTTCCTGCGGTCTCCTGCTTTTCTCGATGAATTGCTCCCTCTTCGCAGAGGAGAAACTGTCGTCAATCTCCTTTCAGGATGTGACCAATGCTGCGCAGATAACTTTTCAGCATCGTTCTCCCGTGACAGTAAAACGACATCTGCATCTGATGATGGGGTCTGGGGTCGGATGGATTGATTATGATCGTGATGGATTTCCGGATCTGTACTGCGCACAGGGAGAAGAGTGGAGTAGCCTCGAACGCAAACAGAGTCAGCCTGTCGACATTGCACGCTCCAATCGGCTGTACTGGAATCGCAGGAACAGTCAGTTTCAGGACGTGACCGCGGTGTCAGGTTTGACGGTTTTGAACTACTCGATGGGAATCGCGGTGGGCGATTATAATCATGATGGTTTCGACGATTTGTATGTGAGCGCCTTCGGACGAAACCTGTTGTATTGCAATCAGGGGGATGGAACTTTTTCAGAAGATTCTTCGGCTGCGCATGTCGACGATCCGGGGTATGGGGCGAGTTGTACCTGGGCCGACCTGAATGGTGACGGGCTGCTGGATCTGTATGTCGTGAACTACCTGGAGATTGATCGGGACCACTATCCGATCTGCAGTCGTCGAATTGATGGGGCACGCGTGTATTTTATCTGTCACCCGCGCTACGTTCCGGGGCAGTATGATGTGGTGTATCTCAATCTGGGGAATGGGGCGTTTCTGGATGTTTCCCAAAAGGCAGGTCTGCATAGCGAACCTGCGCGCCAGGGGCTGGGAGTCTTCGCTGCTGACTTTGATCAGGATGGAGACATGGATTTGTACGTTGCCAACGATTCGGTGGCAAATCAGCTCTGGATCAATGACGGCCGAGGGGTTTTTACGGATCAGGCGCTGGTCGCCGGCCTGGCATTTAATCGGACCGGGGATCGGGAAGCCGGCATGGGACTGGCAGGAGCCGACTATAATGGCGACGGTCAACTGGATCTGTTTGTCACAAATTATTTTGGTGAAACCAATACACTTTATCGCAATGAAGGCGCGTTGTTTTTTCTGGATGTGACTGATGAAACGGGGTTGGCTGCGCCGAGCCGCGCGCGTCTGGGGTTTGGGACATCGTTTCTGGATGTGAATAATGATGGCTGGGAAGATCTGTTTGTGACGAACGGACATGTGCACGATCGATTGTCTCAACTGGGGAAAACGGAGCCCTACGAACAGGAGCCGCAATTGTTTCTCAATCTGGCTGGTTCGCGGTTTGATAATGTTTCCGCGCAGTCTGGGGAATTCTTCCGCACGAAACAGGTGGGCCGAGGTTGTGCCGTAGCTGATTTTAACCAGGATGGACTGGTGGATCTTGCTATTTCCCACCTGGATGAGCGACTGGTATTGCTGGAAAACCGCTCGCAGCGAACACACCCGAGCCTGGCATTGCAACTGGTGGGCACCACTTCCAATCGGAGTGCGATCGGGGCCGTTCTGGAAGTGAAATGTGACTCGCGAAAAATCACCCGGTTGAGAAAAGGGAGCAGCAGTTATCTTTCGGCGGATGAAGCGTGGCTGACGTGTGGACTGGGAGACTGCAGATCGCCTGTCACAGTCAAAGTCAGATGGCCGGGGGGCAAAACCGAAAACTGGACTGGATTACAGCCGGGAGGACGTTATACATTGATAGAAGGAACCAGCGTTTTACCAGACCAGTCTCAAATCCAGCCCTGAAAATGAATCGCCTGACCGATCCTGAAAATTTGACGAATGCTTTTGCTCAGCAGAAGAGAAACCCCTTTTTATCAAGTGGTTCCCTGATTCTGGCTGGTGGCTGCATCGTGCTCTTACTCTTTCTTCTGCTTCAGGGGGAATCAGGGAACTCCCGACATGATCAGTCTGCAGTTTCGGAACAGGAAACTCAGACTTCAGAAAAGACGAAGCGTAAGGAACTGATTGCCTATCTGCAGAAGTATCCCGATGACGAATTTGCTCATTTTCAGCTGGGAGAACTGATCCAGGATCGTGCTCCGTTTCAAGCTCTGGAAAACTTTTCGCATGTGACGGAACGACATCCTCGGTATTTCGAGGCAGTCGAAGCAATTTCAGAGATCGCGTTAGAACAGGGGCTCGATGGTCGGGCGAAGTCTGCGTTACTGATACTGGTCCGAGAGTATCCGGAAGAAGGCCACTATCAGAAACGTCTGGCGCGATTACTTTTCGCAGAGGGTAAATTCAATTGGGCACTCAGATACGCCAGGCGAAATATCGAATCAGGCGGTCGGCAGGCAGAGGATTATCTGCTGGTTGCTGAAATCTTACGGCAGGCGGGACGCACCATTGAAATGACGGGACCGCTGAAACAGGCACTCTACCTGGAACCCGATTTATATGAAGCCCATTTAAATCTGGCGTATGCGGCTTTGTATTCTGGAGATCCGGAAACAGCGACACGGGAAGCGCGCTGGTGTCTTTCAGAAAATCCTGAGTCGACAACCGCTCTACGGTACCTGGCTATAATTAATCGAAATCAGGGAGACATTGATGAGTCGATTTCTTATCTCAATCAGGCATTAAGTATCGACCCTCAGGATCTCGAGTGTCTACTGCTGAAAGCTGATATCCTGGTTTTTCAGCGAAAGGGTGAGCAGGCGTATGAGCTGTTAAAGCCTCTGTATGCGACTCAACAGACAGACAGACGCTATGTTTCTGCTTTGGCGCGAGCGGCGGGTTTAACGGGGAGGCGTGAAGAAGCCCTCGAGTTGCAGCAGCTCAATCAGCGGCTGATCAAAGAAGAGGATTTACGGCCTTCTTCCCTGCAGAGCGAGAGTGTGCAGAAAACGCAGGCTGGCCGAAAGTAATGTATGAGAAGAGTAGTGAGACGCATCTCAGCCGGTATTCACCTGGATGCGGCGTGGTTCTGCTTTGGGGGCTTTCGGAAGAAAAATCCTCAGGACGCCATTCGCTAGCTTCGCTT
This sequence comes from Gimesia sp., assembly GCF_048262075.1. Lineage (GTDB taxonomy): Bacteria > Planctomycetota > Planctomycetia > Planctomycetales > Planctomycetaceae > Gimesia. The sequence goes on along the minus strand of NZ_JBLXFK010000001.1, from coordinate 790,022 downwards.
CAATTTCGCTGTGAACGATTTCGCCACTCAAGATAAAAGATCGAAGATAATTGCCGACTTCGTATTCTTTATGTAAGGGACGCGCTCCCTCGGGGATTTGTGGTTCGACTTTTCCCAGGAGAGTCAGCTTATTGTCCTGAACCTGAAGTTCCAGCGATCCGACCGAAACGCCGGGGAGGTCCGCGTAAAGAACCAGTCCTTCGTCGGTTTCATAGATATCAATTGGTGGAGTAAAAACAAACTGCTCCGGAGAGGAGAGTTCCCTTTGCTCATCATCACTGTGTTGGCGGCTCATTGCTTTGTCCTATTCTCCTGAACTCACAGGAATCTGACGGGGAAGCTCCTCTTCCAGCTTGGGAAGATGAATTTTCAGCACACCATCATTGAATTCTGCGGAAAGGTGTTCGTCAGAGATTCGGTCCGGGATACTGATGGACCTCTGCCATTCACCAAAAGTACGTTCTCTGCGCCGAAATCGTTCTTCGGGAATGTCTCGGTTATCTACAACCGGGGAATCTCGATGTCCTTTTAAGGTCAGAACACCATTGGCGATTGTCAGTTCCAGGTCTTCAACCTGCATTCCCGGTAGTTCTGCTGTGATCAGGAACTCATGTTCCAGCTCAAATATATTGACCGCAGGGTACTGGCGAGGCATACGAATTCCCTGAACGGTGAATTCAACGCCCTGAATCAGGCGGTCTACTTCACGCTCAAGATCTCGTAATGGATTCCATGACTGGTCCCAGCGAAATATTGGCATCTTCCCTAATCCTTCTTACTTCTGTAAAAAATAGCTGAATAGTTAATAAGCAAAGGGCATACCATTTAATAAGAGTTAGTGTTTTTAGAGGCTATGGGCTGTAAGTGACTAAATTATAAGACATTAGGGGATTGTAGTCTGGTCATGAGCCGGGAGGGATCTGGTGCTGGATGTCAATCTGGCATGATGTTAACGTCACAATCACAGACAGGGTATGTGCCATTCTGGCAGATCTGATCTCTACGTGGAAAGGCTTTTTTCGCATCAATCCCATTGAATAGGTTGGATCCATCCAGCCGCCAGTGCACCCCCGAAGAGTAAGCCTGTCATGAAAATCAGGCGTAATACCCAGAGGGCGCGTGCTGCTCCAAAGGAATTCGTGAGTCTTTGACCCTTGCGAGTATTGGCGAGAAACCACTGGTCTTTCAGCAAGCCAATCAAAGACAGAATCAAAACGACTCCACCAATCAGTTGATGTTCTGCAATATGAAATGGCATCCAGACTGTGTCCAGTTTTATTAAAGCGTTTCCAGGGCTGCTTGGCCCGAGCATATTAGATTGAGAGACGCTATCGTTAAATGTGATGTAATCCAGGCTGTGTCCAGTTTTACTGTAGCGTCTGCAGTGCGATTCGGACCGAGACTGTGTCAGGTGGGACTGAGGTATTTTTATCCCAGATCTTCTGTATGTGCCATACGTTGAGATGTGTCTGTTTTGGGAAATAATACCCAGAACATCAGCGTGGCAAATAAGGCAATCGCAGCACTACTGAGCCAGATGCCCGGCCAGTCCCGCAGCATCTGCGACGTTTCGCCTACCAGGTTTTTCTGGGAAAATTCGATGATACCCGACTGAGAGGGAATATTCCACTTTGTGCGCAAGAGTGTGTCTTTTCCAGTCGAGGTGAAAAAATCGCCTATTGTCCCGCTGATGAATCCTCCAGCGAACATTCCCAGACCAAACACAAACGTCCCAAAAAACGTCTGCATGGAGCCACGCACATCCAGAGGCGCGACTTTGTCGACGTAAATATAAGCAGCGGCCAGAAAGCAACCAAAGCAAAGCCCATGCATCGCCTGTCCCAGGCAGGTAAGTGCGATAGCAACAGTGAAGCCTTTTGCAATGGCGACTGTTCCAATTGTAGAGGCATAGGCAAAGATGAGGCTGCGTACCAGGTAGGAGAGCAGTCCGACCAGCATCACCGTTTTAAAGCCGTATTTTTTGATTCCGAATCCAAGGACCGCCATCACCAGCACTTCAAAAACCTGACCGATGGAACTGATGCGTTGTTCCCAGGCCCCGGTGATATCAGCCTGCTTAAGGACCGCACTCAAGAAGGGACTGTTCCATTGAAAGTAAAACTTATGGACGATTGAAATAATAAAGGCAACGGTCACCAGCACCAGAAAATGCCGATACCTGAGCATTTTAAGTACTTTCCCCGGAGCCAGATCTTTTTTATCACTTTTCACAGGGGGAGTATGCGGCAGTGTTAGACAGTAGGCAGCCATCAACAGTCCGACAACTCCTGCCATCGCCAGCACGATACCGCGACCTGTATTCAGCGCTTCCCCTTCAAGACTTGCCAGAAAGACTCCTTCTGCAATCCAGGCGGGAACAACAAAGCCGATTGTGCCCCACAAGCGGATCAGGGGAAATTCCTTATCGCTGTCTTTCAGGTGTTGGAACGATAACGAATTCGTCAACATCATGGTGGGAACATAGAGAATGGAATACAGCACCCCCAGGATGACGACCGGCCAGAATCTCTGTTGTACGAATAGTGCCAGCATAATGACACCACCAGATAAGTGACAAAATGCGAGTACCCGTTCTGTCGCATAGTGACGATCGACGATTTGACCAAACAGGAAAGGAGCTAATAACGGTCCCACAGCCAGCGCTGCGCCAAAGACACCAATCTGCCAGGCGGAAAAGCCCAAAGCCTGGATCAGATACAGAGTAATAATCGGCAAGTAGCATCCCTGCACGAAGTACTGCAGAAACATCATCAGGCAGAGTCGGGTTTTGAGTGCTGTTTCTGTACTTTCAGCGGGCAGATTGTCCGTGTCTGTCATCTGGTTGTGGCCCTTTTAAGGAAAATCAGGATGTGAATGCGGGAAGGGGGCGCGTGCTTATTTTTCCATCACCCAGATATTTCGGAAGCGGACCGGATTGGAATGGTTCTGCAGAAACAGGGGGCCCGCTACGGATTCATCCTTGTTGGTCCCGCCCGGGGTTGGCTCATTAATTTCCTGGTCGTCCTGGACGGTCACTCCATTGTGCTTCACAGTGATGCGTGCTTTGGCTGTTTTGTTACCTGCTTTATCATATTTGGCAGATTGGAAATCGATGTCATACGTCTGCCAGGCCAGGGGAGGGAAGCACATGTTGACACTCGGAGCGCCCAGTTTGTAGATGCCGCCACATTCGTTATCTTTGCCTTCCAGGCCAAATGAGTCCAGGATCTGAACTTCATATCGCCCTAACACATAACAACCACTGTTGCTTCTCCCCTGTCCACGGGCCTGTGGCATGAAGGGCAATTGAAATTCCAGATGCAGGTGACCATCTTTAAAGGTCTTTTTGCTGGTGACTCCTTCTTTCAGCAGGCCCTCTTTGGTGATCTGACCGTTCTCAAAATTCTTGACCGTTTGTTTTGCCTGTTCTGAATCAAACAAAACAGTGGCTCCTGCTGGTGCTTTTTTGCCAAGAGTGGGGCTTTTGCGATGAACTTTATTCAGAACGCCCACTTCAGTTCCTTCTAAGTCGAACAGCGTCATTTCTTCATCGACCAGATCACCGCGGCCTTGCTCTGAGACGAAGCTGATTACGTCGCCTCTTTTTTCACCTTTGGCAGTGATTTTCTCTTCCTGATTCCAGCCATCACCGGGCAGGCCACCTGGATAACCGACCGCCTGGAATTCACCATCTCCCAGAGCGATGACCTGAACCCCGTATTTCAGTGCATCGTCACCTTCACCGATTGTGCCCGAGTATTCTCCCTGTTTCTGGTAATCGGGGCCCGCCTGCTCTACGCTTGTGGCAGCCCACTTGGGTGACTTAGATTCTGCCTGACCAAGGTGAGTGAAAATTAATAGAGCACAGCAGCCTGAAAGGGCGCAAATCGAAAACTGCTTCATGGTATTCTCCAATTGCCGTTATTTGTTGTGGGGATGAATGGTTTAATTCTGCATGGAGTTCAGAGCCCGGCAGGCTCATGGTTTGAATTCTATTGTGGGTTTCAGAGATCAGAGTTGCAAGTACCGTGGCAGAGGTTTCTGACGTGTACGGTACGAGTGTGTATTGAAATTAAGTAAAACTTGTGATGGTAAGGTGTTAAAAAATTTAGTAAGATGTAACACTGGTACGTAAGGAAGTGTAGCCACTGGAAGTGCAGGCATCGCCACCGAATCGGTACGACACAGATTCGAGGGGGGCTGTCATGGCCTCCTCTTTTGATTTAAGTATTGGGTTAACAGCGGAAGAGCAAATGACATCGGACAGAAATAAAAAGATCGCTGCAGACTGCTGGAGACGGGGCAATGAAGCCTTGTCAAAAGAGAACTGGGATTATTCCATTGAGATGTTTACGACTGCGGTAAAACTGGAGCCGGAAGCACTGTTGTATCGACAGACCAAGCGGGGTGCCGAGCGTAAAAAGTACGGTGATAATCATTCCGGTTCGAAAATGGGAATGTTGAAATTAGCGGGTTTAAAAACGAAAATCAAAAATTCCCGACGCAAGAAAGACTGGGCAGCAGTCGATCAACTGGCTGAAGAAGGTTTGTCACTGAATCCCTGGGACCCGGGATTGAATGCCGACATGGCGGAAGCCTGTGCAAACCTGGGCTACGAAGATGCTGCCATCTTTGGGTTTAAAAGTGCGATTGAAAATGATAAGTCCAATAAAGGGTATTATACCGAACTGGGTGAACTGCTCGAAGAAAAAGGGGAGTTCAAGTCGGCCCGGGAATGCTGGGAGATGGCGTTCAAACTGGATCCCATGGATGGAGTTGCGCGTTCTAAAGTGACCTCGTTGATGGCGACCGAGACGCGGGTTCGAGGCGGATATGAAGGCGCGCAGAAATCAAGCAGCGTCAAACGCCAGTCTGCCTACGACGAAGACCGTGCGACTCCTGAACAACGTCAACAGGCCCAAAAGGGAAATGTGGCAGATGGTCCCGGGCAGTCCCAGGAAGCAGATTTACAACGGGCTATTCGCAAAGAGCCTGAAAATAAGGACCATTATCTCAGACTGGCCGATTTCTATCGTCGTGAAGGGAAATTGATCGAATCCAAAACTAATTATGAAAAGGCTTACGAGCTTTCCGGAAAAGATTCCAATATCGGCGAACAGATCGAAGATATTGAACTGGAATTGTTACGGGATAAACTCACGTCTGCGAAAGATGAATTTAATCGTGATCGTGAAAATGCAGAGGCCAAAAAACAGGTCACTCTGATCAGCAAAGCCCTGATCAAAAGAGAAATCGAAATCTTTACCAAACGTGTCGAACGCTATCCCGCGGACATGAGAATCAAGTATGAGCTGGCACAGAGATTTATTCGACTGAAGAAATGGTCGTCCGCGATCTCTTTACTGCAGCAATCGGTGAAAGATTCACGTATCAGCTCTGATGCGCTCGTGGCATTAGGAAAATGCTTCTATGCTGATGGCAAAAAAGAACTTGCCAAGCGTCAATTCGAAAAGGCACTTCCCAAACTGTCGGGTGATGATAAACCGGAAATATTCAAAGAAGCCCATTATCTCCTGGGGCGGCTCTACCAGGAGGCTGGGCAAAAAGCGCAGGCGGACGATCATTACAGTGAAATTCTTGCCTTGGATTATGACTATAAAGATGCCCGGCAACGGCTAGAGGATGATGGTACGGGCGGAAACTGATGAATCTGGATTGTGTCCCGGTTTCATGTAGCGTTTCCAGGGCTGTCTGGTCCGATTACATTAGATTGAGAAACGCTCTCGTTAAATGGGATGTGCTCGAGTGAGGATGTCGTAATCGAATTGAAACCAGATTGCTGCTGTTTTTACCGGTCGATTGCAGAGCTACTGTATGAATGCTCTGCTATTCAATCTTGATGGTTTTTCCAAAATTCCTGATAAAAGCTGGTTTTAGCTGTTCTGAATGGGTGGAATATCGATCAGCAGGTTGTTAAACTCCTCAGTCTGCCTGAGATCTTCATGTGGCGACTGTCTTCAACGACGTGAGCCAGTTTGTATCGTAAACAGTTACTCAGAAAATACTTAAGTCGAAACATGCCAAACACAAAAAGTGCCAAAAGAGCGTTGCGAAAAAGTGATGTCCGTCGTCTTCGTAATCGTTCGACCCGTTCGGAATTAAGATCTGCTATTAAAATTGCCCGTACCGCAATCTCAGGTGATGATGCGCAGGCTGCTACAAAAGCTCTGCAGTCTGCTACCAAGCAGATTGATCAGGCGGCTGCGAAAGGGATCATTCATAAGAATGCTGCTGCCCGCACCAAGTCACGTCTGGCTAAATCCGCCAACAAGGCTCAAGCTGCTGAGTAGTCAGCAATACTGAATTCAAATAGCCCTTCGTAACTGGTTCTATTCAACAAGAACTGATTTACGCAGGGCTTTATTTTTTGACCTCTGCTTACCAGTGCATTACAAATCCACCATCGACATTGATGGTCTGTCCTGTCACCTGAGCCGCCCGGTCTGAGCTGAGAAATACGATCATGTCGGCAATATCTTCCGGGGTCTGCCAGCGCTGGAGTGGAACCAGTTGCCTGATTTTTTCACCAGCCCAGTCAGCATATGATTTCTGATTTTCCGGTGCCTGTCGATCATTCCAGGACTGCCAGACGGATTGATTCAGAGGAGTCTGCACCATGCCGGGACAGACTGAATTCACGCGAATCCCATGGGGAGCCAGATCTTTGGCCATGCATTGCGCAAAGTTAATGTTCGCTGCCTTGGAGGCACTGTAAGGCGGATCTGTCTGGGAACCTATCTGTCCGGCGATTGAACTGATAAAAGTCAGGCAGCCCTGTCTGGCATCCTGCATGACGGGAGCCACAGCATGTGCGACGTGAACCATTCCCTGCATGTTGACTTCAAAGACACGTGGCCAGTCTGCAGGAGTCAGGTTCGTAAATGGGAAACCGAATTTGCCGGAACCAATCGCTGCAGCATGCACCAGGTGGGTAATCCTGGAGACAAGCGCTAATGTCCGTTCTGTGGTTTTCTGAACTGCAGAAAAATCGGTGAGATCAACCTGGAATCCCGAGACACTTTGACCGGTTTCTTCGCTTAATTGACTGGCTATTTTCGTGACCTGGTCCGACTGATCCCAGAGTACGGTTTGTGCGCCTTCTGCAGCGAAAGTGCGTGCCGTCGCCAGTCCTATGCCGCTGGCACCGCCGGTGATGACCACAGACGCGCCAGATAAATTCAGATCCATGGGCTTTCATCCTGCAGAGGAATGGGTTTCAGAGGAAGAGTCAAAAGCTCATTCTGATCAATGACTTTTCCCACTGCAAGCGGGCTGTTATCTTAATATGGCAGGAAATAGACGATGATCACGATAGGATGAGGTACAGACCATGAAACTGGGCATGATTAATTCCGCATGGGCGCAAGCGGGCCGCGATACCGCCTGGGGGTTACAGAAAACAAAAGAGATCGGTTTTGACTGCGTTGATATCTTCATTGATCCGTTCGATGTGGATGTTCGCGAACGAAAGCTGGTCAAAGATACCTGTGAGCGTCTGGAGTTGCCGATTGTTTCCGTCTGCTGTGTCGCCGTGGGACTGATCGATTTTAATCCAAGCGTCCAGCGTTTCCATCTGCAGCGCGTGAAAGCGTATCTGGACCTGTGTTATGAATACGAGGCAAAAAACCTGCTGCTTGTGCTGGGCGAATACATCTGGAACCGTGAGGTTATTCCACCGGAAGAGCAATGGCAGCTCGGCATTGATCAGTGTCGGGAACTGGCTCGTTATGCCGATTCGCTGGGGCTGCAGATCGCTTTGGAATTGGAACCCTTTCCACTTTCGCTCCTGAATAGCGTGGATGCGATGGTACGTTTTGTAGATGAAGTCGATCATCCGGCATTGAAAGCCAATATTGACGTTTCACACCTCCTGTTAGCGAATGTGGAGCCAGTGGAACTCCGAAAACTGCAGGATAAGGCGATTCATGTCCATGTTTCGGACTGTGATGGCAAAGTTCACGGCGACCTGCCTCCTGGACGAGGAGTCGTCCCATTTGAACCTTACCTGAATGAAATTCGGGATTTACACATTTCCGGAGCCATCTCGCTGGAACTGGAGTACTCTCCTGAACCAGATAAAATTGAGGAATGGGTCCGAGAAGCTTACACTGCGACTGACTTACTGATGCAGCAGGCAGGTTTAAGAGGTTAAATGCCTCTGAAATCCTTCTGAAACAAGAGAGTTTTTTGAATTCGGTGAATCCTCGCGTCTGTTGCTTGAAGTTTTCCCTGCGTTTCCCTAATTTCGCAACTAGAAACGCCCAATGGTTGGCGTTACTTCTGGAACCTTTTTGTAAATATTGAGAATACAAACAATGGCCGATCTTATTGCCCCTCATGGAGGTTTGAGCGAACCTGTCTGTTGTACAGTACCTGCTGGCGAAATTGACAGCTTCAAATCTGAAGCAGCAGGACTTCCCCAGGTCCCTGTTTCTGCCGCGGATTTGTCAACCGTATATCGTCTGGGCGATGGCACACTCAGTCCTCTGACAGGACCGATGAATAGTGAAGTTTATAACCGTGTACTGGACGAAGCCTGCATTGAAGTCAACGGCAAGCAGTACGCCTGGACCATTCCCCTTTCACTGCCAGTCACATCAGAACTTGCGGGCACACTGTCAAGCGGACAGAAAGTCGCTTTAACCAATCCTGATGGGGAAATCGTCGCCACTCTGGATATTACTGATGTATTCGAATGGGATAAACCCAAATACATCAAGAGTGTTTATCAGACTGAGCGTACAGATCATCCCGGTGCCGCGATGGTCCTCGAAGGGGATGCAGATAAAACCCATCTGATTGGTGGAGAAATTCGCGTTCTGCCTCAGCCCAAAAACAGCGCTTTCGGAAAATACGTTCTCACACCTCGTGAAGTTCGTGCCCTGATCGCTGAAAAAGGCTGGGATGCTGTTGTCGCCTTTCAGACCCGTAATCCACTGCACCGTGCACATGAATATGCTCTCGTGTACGGTCTGGAATCCTTGTTGAAAGCCGGCAAAAATGCAGGCGCTGTTCTGAATCCGCTGATCGGTGAAACCAAGAGCGATGACGTCAGTGCTGAAATCCGGATGGAAACGTATGAGAAGCTGATCGAAAATCGCGAACTCGGTGAAGGTGACAGTGATCCTGAACTCTGGGGGCCACGCGAAGATACACCTCCGGATCGTGTTTTACTGCTCGGCCTGGATATTAAAATGTTCTATGGCGGACCCAAAGAAGCGGTCATGCACGGTATTTATCGTCAGAACATGGGCTATACGAACATCGTCATTGGTCGTAAGCACGCTGATGCTCCCTATGCAGATGGGACCGCCATCTGGGGTGACTTCGACGCTCAGGAAATCTTCAATAACCTGGCTGGCGAACTGTTGATCGAACCAGTCAATGTTGGATTTGCTGCCTACTATGAATCATTGGGACGCGTTGACCTGATGGAAAACCATTCTGAAGAAAAACCGGTTTTCATCTCTGGTAAACAGGTCCGTGCGACTCTGCAGGAAGGTGAGTTGGTCGATCCTCGCATCATGCGGGAAAGTACTTCCAAGATTCTGGCTGAAGCCATGAAAGTTTCCTGATTCACTGTCAGGTGAACTAAATAATTTATGAAAGGCAGACAGGTATTTGACCTGTCTGCCTTTTTTCGTGAACGGGTAGTAAAAAACGGAAATCACGGACTATGTTCCGTTCCGATTGCTGTTGGACGGACTATTTTGATAATTATTTAATAATCTTCAAATTAGCGCGTCAAAAAATGAGGAGTTGATTCCTCTATGAAATGGGAAGTTCAATTTTTTCGAAAGTAATGTATGCCTGCTGATATGGAAACACAATCAGACGCTGCTCAGTTGCTGGTACAGTATAAAGCACCGCTGTATGCCTACATTCATGCCAGTGTTCGCAACCGTTCTGATGCAGACGACATCTTTCAGGAAGTATCAGTGGCGGTGGTCGAATCATTTGCAAAGTTGAAATCGGAGGCCGGTTTTTTTCCCTGGGCTCGGGAAATCGCGTTTCGTCGCGTGCTGGCCTACTATCGAAATTACGATCGGGAAAAACCAGTGAACCCGCAGTTAATTGCTGTTTTGGCGGAGGCAGCTGAGCGAGTAGAGCAGAAACAACCTGTTTCAACCAGGCGAGAAAAGTTACTGGAATGTCTGGAGCGTTTGCCAGACGTGAGTCGAACTCTGATTGCACGTTGTTATGACAATTCGGGCGAGAGTCTGGGGGCGATTGCTGCCCAGTCTGGACTCAAAGTGACTGCTTTCTATGCCAGGGTTCATCGCATTCGCGCCATCCTGAGAGATTGCGTTGCGCAACGACTCCTGGAGGAATCTGTCGAATGATTCAGCTAAACGATGACCGGCTGTTACAGGAGTACCTCGACAGAACACTGTCTCCAGAAGAACTCCATTCATTCGAAGAACGTCTGTGTCATGAACCGGAACTGGCCGAGCGATTGATCACATTTGCCAGCGATGATCTGGTATTGGCTGAGTGGGGGGCTGACATTGAACTGGAACAGCAGACTCTTCCAGATGAGAGTGCTGTAGTTTCACGAGCTAACCAGTTCTTTTCCAGAAGCAATAGAACAGTGGGCATCTCAGTACTGGCTTCGATATTCAGTATTTTCCTCTTACTGGGCGGGTATTTTCTTTACCAGTCTGTCTCGAGTTCTCCCCTCGTGTCGATTTCAGAGGGCGTTGTTTTCAGCTCAGGCGAACCGATTAAAAACCATATCCGACAGACTCTTAAACAGGGATCAGCCGAGTTGCATTTTCCGACCGGCGCTAAAGTTCTTATTTCTGCTCCTGCCTCCTATGAAGTGACAGGCAATAATTCGATGCATTTACAACAGGGGAGTTTTATTGCCAACGTTCCCCGTTCCGGAATCGGATTTCAGGTGGACACTCCTCATGGGCGTGTGATTGACCTGGGGACTTTATTCTCTGTACAGACCGTCGAAAAAATTGATACGCGGATTCAGGTTTACCGGGGGAAAGTGATTGCCTCGCTGATGAATCAAGCGGGAGGGATCCAGTCGAGTAAACAGGTTTCAGAACATCATTCAGCTACGATCGACTCTGTTAAAAATGAGATTGCGGAAGCATCTGATACTCTCTCTCTCGCTGAAAAGTGTGGCATTCTTAATTACTCTGATTCTGTGGTGTTACAGGAGAACATGCCTGATGCACTGGCAACTGGCATGTATCAGGTCTTTGAGCACGATGGCCTGGCATTTATCTTTCCAGAGCGGATGCAGGTATTGCTAAATAGAGAGTTGATGCTTGTGGCAAAACCCTCGGAAACCGGACCACCGAAGAGAGCAGGCACGGTATCCGCAGGGACGAAAGTGGACTGCTACCGCATTTATTATGATCCTGCAGTACAAGAAGGGACTTTTATTCCTGTTCAAGGTGAGATTCATTTTGACCGACCCATTCTGGGGGTCATATTGGATAAAAAAATCCTGTCTCAAACGGATCGACTTTTTCATCCCCTGAGTCTGAACAATTCCAAGCGTGAATTTGTTCATCAGGGAACTGAAACTGATACTGGCGGCAATGATCCACAGGCCAGATATGATGAAGTTTCTATTTCACCAGACCGACGCACACTGTCGTTCATGCTGCTTTCAGGAGAGCGTTTCGTCGATGAATTTCGTGTGATCGTTCAATCTTCGCATCAAGAATCCCTCACCGAACTCCCCTGACAGCCTTACCTTCCCTGAAATTGTTTTCATTCCTTTTATAATAATTATGAAGAGAGGAGTTATGGAATTTCTAGATCGACATCGAAAGGGTTTTACATTAATTGAACTGTTGGTGGTGATCGCGATTATTGCGATCCTGGTTGCACTGTTATTACCTGCAGTACAGCAGGCCAGGGAGGCTGCCCGCCGGAGTACCTGTAAGAATAATTTAAAACAGCTGGGGATTGCGCTGCACAACTACCATGATTCTCATCGCGTCTTTCCTTTTGCAACCGTTTGTGGTGTGAATACTGCAGCCTACACCGGACAGAATCATGCACGTCAATCATGGTTTCATATGGTTTTGCCTTACGTCGATCAGGCACCATTGTATGATAAGCTGAGAGACGGTTTTCAATCAGGCACTGTCAGTGACTTTGCTTCCCATCCGCAGCGATCAGTCAAAGTACCGGTTTTTATGTGTCCCTCCGATCCCAACAGCGGCAAAATTGGGAGTCAGAAGAGTACGTTTTATTCGAATTATTTACTCTGCTCAGGATCGACGACACAAGGAGCAGATGGAACCTTTCCTAAATTAAACGGGATGTTCTTTTATGTGTCACGGGTCAGAATGAGCGATGTGACCGATGGCACGTCCAATACCATCGCCGCCGGGGAAATTAATCTGGTTCCCGATGTCGCAGGGGGTAGCTCCATTGCAGATTGTCTGACGATTGGTGATCTCCGTGGGAGGATCTGGGGGACCAAATATGTGGGTGGCGGGACGTTTACCACGTTGCAGGGACCCAATACTTCAGTACCTGATACCGTGACCTACGGTTACCACAGAGATTATGCCCCCATCAGTACAACCTGCTCCAGTAGTGATAATGCCGTATATGCACGCAGCAGACATACAGGGGGAGTCCATTTTCTACTGGCAGATGGTGCAGTGAGGTTCATTTCCGACAATGTCGACACCACTACATTTCGTCATCTGGGAACACGGGCAGGGGGAGAAGTGCTGGGAGAATTTTAGGTCTGGTTTAACCTGTTCAGTGATTCGGGATTTCCATCTGCGTGGGACTAAAGAGATCGAGTAAAATCTGTCTGCAGGGCAAGTCGTGGATTGTGACTCACTGCCGGTTCTGCGGGCTGACACTTGAAGCACGCCTTTTGGGCAAGGCAGGTCGGGTGTGTGACACTGTTTTACATGTTTACCCTGACTGTTTCCTGTTGTTTGCGACAACCCCGAATTGCATTCGGGGCTATCCGGTCGGGAGGAGTGACTCTTGTTTTTCAACAGTAGCATTGGGCAAGTCAACTATACCACCTGGGGGCGTGAGAAGACATTGAGTATTTTCGTTATTGCGGGGTTCAGTCCTGTGTGGGATCGAATGTCTGATTTCTGTGTTGTGTTGCATGGTGGAGTATTTTCGGGAAGGGCATGGGGAGGTCAAGGGGAGATGAACAACAAAATGTGGCGATATATGTTGATGTGGGCGCGATATGGGACGTTACCGGGGCGGTGCCGGGACGAAGTATTTCGAAGTGTGGCGATCCGCAGGCATACATTACGAACAGGTGTGGTTTCAGGCAGTGCAAATCTGGAAAAAACAGGCTCATTTGCAGTGAAGATAAAGAACAACTGGCCCGTGTTTCAGTGCACTGTAAACTGGTCACGCGCGCGACTCAGTTAGGCGCTTATCATGGTTCGTCGCAGGAGGGAGTCAAGTCGAATTTATTCAGTGTCTCTTTTCAACAGATTGTGAATGATTTTCGTTGTTGTGTAGAAGTATTCGGTTCGAATTTAAAAACTGTTCGAGGTGTCAGCCATTTTCAATTCAAGAATGATTCCAGTTTATCATGTCCTTTCGTGTGCACTGCTTCTGCCAGTCTTCAGCGGTTGCGGGAATCAGGGAAGTGAGGAGCCAGTATTTGTCACAGTCAAAGGTTCTGTTTCACTGGACGGAGATTCCATTCCGGTCGGGGACATTATTTTCGAGCCCGCTGATGGTGCAGGACCAGCAGCTGCCGGGCAAATACAGGCTGGGAAATTCGATCTGCAATGTCCTGTCGGAACAAAAAAAATAATCATTTCAGCGGCGCGAAAGACCGGCAAAAAAGGGAAAGACTTTGGTGAGGATATCATGGAATCCTACATACCTGCGAAATACAACACGGAGAGCGAGCTACAGGAAAATGTCAGCCAGGACTCTGAAAACGAATTTCATTTTGTCCTGAAATCAATGTAGAATATAAAGAGAAACCCGATCCATAGATCTGAAAGCATGGAGAAGTGATAAAGTAATGCCATTAGATTCCAGAATTACGCGTCGAAAAATGTTACGAGATTCGGTACTGGGAAGTGCCGGTCTCTGGGTTGGGGGGAGTTCCCTGGCTGCAGAAAATAAATCAGCCAATGAGAAACTCAATATCGCCTGTATCGGCCTGGGGAACCAGGGGAATGCGAATCTGGGATTGGTTTCCAGCCAGAATATCGTCGGACTGTGTGATGTCGATTCAGCGCGTACGGCAAAATATGCAGCGAAATATCCCAAAGCGAAAACCTATGCCGATTTTCGCATCATGCTGGAGCAACTCGATAAAGAGATTGATGCGGTCGTCGTCACCACTCCCAATCATTCACATGCGACGATTGCCATTGATGCGATGCGCCGAGGAAAGCACTGCTATTGTGAAAAACCCCTGGCACATTCCATCCATGAAGTCCGTGAGATGCAGCGGGTCGCGAAAGAGCAAAAAGTCGTCACGCAGATGGGGACACAGAATCATGCGGGAGATAATTACCGCCGGACTGTCGAACTGATTCAGTCAGGCGCGATTGGCGATGTGAAGCAGGTGCATGTCTGGTTTGGACGACCGGGTGGCTGGAGACGCTATCAGCGTGTCGTGGATCGCCCTGTGAAACCACAACCGATTCCCAAAACTCTGAACTGGGATTTGTGGGTTGGTCCGGCTCCTATGCAGAATTTTCATCCCTGTTATCATCCCCATGACTGGCATTACTGGTGGGACTTTGGCAATGGCACGCTGGGCAACATGGGATGCCACTATATGGATCTGATCTTCTGGTCTCTCAACCTGCAGTATCCCACATCCGTTGAAACTAAGGGACCAGAGTTGCATCCCGATTCCACTCCCTTCTGGCTCGACTGTCATTGGCAGTTTCCTGCACGGGATTTGATGCCTCCGGTAGAAGTGATCTGGTATCACGGCCGTAATACTCCGCAGGCTGTTCTCGATCTGGGAGGCCCGGAGTGGGCAGCCGGGATTCTATTTGTTGGCGAATCGGGGATGCTCGCGGCAGATTACAATAAGCGGGTGTTAATGCCTGAGGAAAAATATGTTGGCTTCAAACCACCCGAAAAAACGATTCCAGACGCGATTGGCAATCATCGCATGGAATGGTATGAAGCCTGTAAAGGAAACGGGAACACATTGTGTCACTTTGATTATGCCGCTCCCCTGACCGAAACGATTCTGCTGGGGAATCTGGCATTTCGGGCGGGTAAAAAAGTGGAATGGGATGCGGAAGCCATGCAGGTCAGAAATGTTCCCGAAGCAGCCAAATATCTTCAACGCGAATACCGCTCAGGATGGACTCTCTGATAATGACAAATCGAACAATCAAACAGACCCTGATTTCTAACCTTGCAGCTTTGATGGTGAGTCTGTTGGGGGGGCTCGCCGTTACAGAAGCCGGTCCCGGTTTATATCTGGAAGTTGCTGCAGGAAATCAGGCACGTCAAAACTGTGTGATCAGTATGCCGGTACCGGACATCTTTAAAAATCAGCAACGTCTGGCACTGTTCCGTCTGGATAACAAGCAGGAAATTCCCATTCAGATCGATCAAGCAGGAGAGCAGCAAGAACTGGTCTGGATTTTAAGGGACCCATTACCTGCAGGCGCGACCAGGAAATACCAGGTTCTCACCGGTGGTCCTGGAACAGCGCAGGTTGAGCAGGTCAGCGTGAACGATGATGGCAAACATTTGAAAGTCAAAGTCGCTGAGAAACCGGTCCTGACGTATAATCATGCGATTGTTAAAGCACCCAAACGGGATGAAGCTTATTACGACAAAAGTGGTTACATTCATCCGCTCTACACGCCTTCGGGAAAAGTAATCTCTGATGATTTCAATCCCGATCATCCGCATCAGCATGGCATTATGTTATCGTGGCGTAAAATCATCTTCGAAGGTCGCGAAAATAATGGCTGGGATCAGAAATCGCAGTTAGGAAAAGTGGAACACAACCAGGTCAATTCGTTCTCCGGCGGCCCGGTTTTTGGATCATTTACGACGACCATTGATCATATCGATCTGACAAAAAAATCGGGACCTGTGACGATGCTCAAAGAAACCTGGCAGGTCCGGGTTTATGCACTGGATGAACAGTTTCTATTCGATATTCGGTCGACCCAGAAGTGTGCTACAGACCAACCGGTCACGATAGATAAGATTCATTATGGAGGCATGACGGTGCGCGGCCATGCTGACTGGCATGGAGCGGATGCGTATAATTATCTAACCAGCGAAGGGAAGGATAAACTGAATGGCAATCAATCCCGTCCGTCGTGGGTCGAGATGTATGGCCGATTGGGAGCCGAGACAGCGGGTATCGCTATTCTGGATCATCCGGGGAATTTCCGGTTTCCACAACCTGTCAGGCTGCATCCCACGATGCCTTACTTCTGTTTTGCTGTTGCTTCGCTGGATCCGTTTATCATAGAGCCGGGGAAAACGTTCGTCTCACGCTATCGCTATTACGTGCACGATGGCAAGCCGGATGCGGAACGGGATCAACGTTTATGGGATGATTACGCTCATCCTCCCAAAATCAAAATTATTTCGGCTCCGTGAATCCACGTTTCAAACGGATTGATCCATTTGGTTATTCTGGTTTCGAAACCGGCTTCTGGTCTATTGCAGGTTTTTCTTCATCTACTGGCTTCTCCTCAGCCTTTGGATTTTTTGAGGGGAGTTGTATCGATTCGATCATCTTGACAATTTCTTCTTCGTTATAACTTTCGGTCGCAATCTGCACAAACAGGAAAGCGGCTCCCTGCTTGCCTGGAAATACTCCTGTAATCTGCTGGAATTCCGTACCGTTTTCATCATTACCTTCTGCGAAGTTAAATTTTATTTTTTCCCCATCAATAGTGAATTCCCGCTCTTCCTCTTTGGTGATGGTGAGCTCCCGCTGGTTTTGCTTTTGTCGCTTCATGCCGTCGCGGAATTCCTTGTCCATATCAACCATCCCATCGTTGGGGATTCCCAGGCTCATTATCACAAGTGCGCCTTGTTGCTCTTGTTCTTCGTAGATCACCATGCGGATTCGTGAACTGGCAACATTGATGGAGATACCACCCTGGGTATGGAAACTGTCAGGAATTGTTATATCAGTGATCTCATTTTGAATTTCCAGGATCTCATTTTTTTTATCAGTAACTTTGAATTCTGTACCGCGAGCCACATAATAAACCCCGCCACAGCACAACAGCATACACAGCCCGCCAAAGCCGAGTAGTGCCAGCAGCACTTTCACCCCAGTGCTCATTCCCTGTTTGGGTTGTAAAGAAGACTCAGGAGGAAAATCGTTATCTTCTGAATAAAAGTTGTCGTCAGACATGGGGGTAGTACCTTTTCACGAAGCTGCAGGTCGATGTTATAGATGGCTGCAGGAATTGAAATTCCAGGAGCCTGAGTGGAAAAACGCGGTCTTCCATAAAGGGAAAGTCTATACGGAATGAAGTAGAGAAACGAGCGTAATCTAAAACCGGATCATAAAAATGTGAGAATTATGACCAGTCTGATTCGTCCTCAGTGGAATTCTGACGTTCAGCTTCACGCCATTGTTTCTGCAGTTTGCGGCGTTCCCGTTTGCTTAAGCCTTTAAGCTGTTCCGGGTCGTGTGGCTGATCGACACGAATGTTCTTTTTTGCCGATCTGGTTTTTTGTTTCGTGACGGTTTTAGCTGGAGCAGGCTGTGATTCAGCTTGAACAGGTTCAGGGGTCTTTGCCTTTTCGGGAACTGAAGCCTTTTTCTTTGGAGTTGGGGCAGGTTTAGGTTCTTTAGATTCAGCAGGAGGATCTGGCTGATTCTGTTGTACTCTGGCCGCTTCTTCACATCGCGTTTTTTCTGCGGCTTCCTGTTCTAACCGGGTGACTGCCAGCTCTTTTTTGCGAAGGATTGCTTTCGCGACTCGTTTTGCTTTCTGTCTGATACGACGACGACGCAGATACTCGCCTCCGATTTTTGTGAATCGTGAAGGAACCTTTTCCGGCAGGTCGACAGACTGATATAGCAGGTGATGTATATGCAAGAGCAGGCTTGTGAAGAAACACCAGTGTGCGAACAACAGCAAGCCAGATCCAATTAAATGGTGATAGGCGGTTCCCGGAATCAGATTATCAGTAAACTGGAATGTTAAATAGGCAACATATGAAGCGACTGCGATGATTGTCATGTTCAATCCCGCACGGTCGCCACGCAGCTCAAGATACGTCATCAAGGCCACACTGGAACCCAGTACCAGTGCCGGAACCATCCAGGCTAAAAGATTGGTATGGGGGCCCCAGTCAAACAGCCTTAATTCAATCACGGTGCTGGCCCAGACCTGATGCAGGCTCGTGGTAGTGCACAAGGCAAATAGAAACAATCCGCAGGCAACCCACTTCCAGAGGCGATATCTGCCTGAAAAATCATGCAGACTCTGAGTTCGCAAGGAAGCGATCAGAAGTGCCAGTTGTCCAGAAACTAACAAGAGTGCGCCACTAAGAACATGCGACAGGGGACTGGTTTTTAATGACAGATAACCGGCCAGAGCGGAATCAGGTTTAGTCAATTCCGGTCGATAAAGGTCAGCAGCCACTAACGCGGCAAAACAGAAGAGAACAGGTAGATAAAAAGCTGACAGTTTCCAGCGTCGGGGGAAAATGACTGTCCGCAACGGATACTGTCCAGCCGCGAAACGATGGGTTCGGGCGATATTCTGAGATGTAGTGTCCTCGTTCGAATCCTCCAGGGACTCGGAAGATTCCGACGCCAGTCTGCGACGTCGGCGTTCATCTATGGAACGAGAGCCGGCAAATCCTGTAGACATTGATACTCTGTACGATCCTTCAACGAGATCTTTGTCGTCTATTTGAGATTACTGTAAGACAGTTGAGAAACCAAAAATGAGTGGGCCACGATCCTCGGGCGAACACGCGCTGATTTCATCAACCGGAAAAAGTAGGACACTTCTTTCATCGGACGAATTCGATCTTAGACAAGAGGGTCGGTTTTGAATTGGATTCTGATTTAATGGTTCAGACTGCTGCATGAGATTTATGTTTTTTAATCGATACAGTTTGTTTGATAGGCAGTGTCTTCCCAGTTGTTCCATGGCTCCCAGATTAAATGGGGATGATTTGATACGATCAAACCTTCGCGAAAATAATCAGACGCTAAGAGTGGTTAACTGCCGAATTATAAGTGGTTTAAGAATAGTTGCGGTTTATAGGTCTGGGGCAGTGCTCTCGCTGATTTATAAAGTATATAATAGGGCATCAGACTACCAACCTTCGCAATTTTTAATAGATGGAGTGTTTCTATTATGTTCGCTAACTGGAAGAATCTGCTGATTATCAGTGTGCTTCTTTTTTCTTGTACAGGCGTTTTGGCGGCTGAATTTCCGCATTCAGCTGTTTCTTCAGGGGCTGGTATTGTGATCCGTCTTAAACAGCCTCGTGTAACACTACAAAAGTTGACGGCCATCATAAATCAGGTGGATGAATCTCTGAGCCCAATACTGCAGGGAAATTTACGGACTGTTCTGGGACGTTCCATATCTAACCCCACACTGGCAGGAGTCGATAACACGCGTGATATGTATGTGGGTGTATTTCTGAGTAAAACCAAATCACCAGGGATTTTGTATGTGGTGCCGGTCAAAGATGAAGCTGTAATCATAAAGGAACTCGGTGAAAAATATAAAAGTGTGGTTCAGGAAAAGTGGATCATTTACAGCGAAGACCGGAGCCTCATTGATCAGGCGGTACTTGTCAGTCAGGATCCAATACTCAATTTCCAGTCCCTGATGAGCGCTGAAGCGAAAGATATGTTTGAGAAAGGCGATTTCTCAGTCTATGTCAATTCAGAGAATCTGGTCTCGATCTACGAGCCTCAACTGATGTTGGCCGGTCAGCAGTTCGAGCAGGCTTTGAATCAGCTTTCGAAATCGGTAAAGGCATCACCTGGTGTGAACACAGAACCGATTTTAGCGATGTATTCCACGTTGGGTAAAGGAGCTCTGCAGGCTGTTCAGGATTCCCGCAGTTATACAACTGCACTTCACATCGAACAGGGGGGCATCGGCCTGGAAAGTCTGTTTGAAGTAAAATCAGACTCACAAACCGATCAATTGTTTCAGAAAAACCCTCCCCAGAACTTTAAGCTTCTGGGGAAGTTTCCAGCCGGTCAGCTGACTTATTTCGCAGGTGCCGGTAATACCGATGCCCTGATTACCTGGGGGATGAATTTCACGGCACAGATGTTTGATGAGACTAAAGAGAGCGATGAAGCTCGTAAGAACTTTGAATCAATTGTGAAAGCGATCCGTAGTTTGAAATTTGGGAGCTATTACTTTTCATTCGAATTAGGCAAGCTGTCAGACGGTGTGTTGAATGCGTATACGGTTTCAGAAGTATCACCGTCTGCTGAAATGCGAAAATACACTCGTCAAATGATGGCAATGATGAAAGAGATGTCCTTTCCCGGTATAAAGCAGGAGATTAAGTACACACCGGACGCGGAAAAAATTGGAGAGGAAACGGTGGATCTTACTGTAATCAAGCAGGAAGTAGATCTCGCCTCTGATCCACTCCAGGTGCAGAAACGTATGCTGGAAATTCTGTACGGTCCTGAAGGGATAACCAACCGGATGGCTTACCCTGAAGGCATGGTGCTTCAGGCAATGGGGGGGACAGCGTCTATGAAGAAATTCCTGGATGCGATAAATGCTTCTGACAGTTCTGAGGAAATTGCACAGAACCAACCTGCTTTTCAGGCTGCCCGCAAACAGGGACTCAGAGAAGCTAATATTCTCGCTTTAATAGATGTGCCTGCTACAGTAGCCAGAATCTATAACGTGTTATCAGAAAGTCGCCAACAGGACGGGGTGTTCTCCGATGAACTGCTGAAAAAACAGGGAATACCTGCTTCGTATCTTACTTTCAGTTTGGGGCTGAGCAGGCAGTCAATGGTCACGAAAACCTATCTGCCAGTTCAGACCCTGCAGGGTGGTTTTAAAATCTTTTCGATCATATCCGGCCAAAAACTCTCTCAGCAGGTTGAAAAACAGAAAAATAACTGAAAATCTGTCTGGCCTGAAAAATGGCTGTATGGTCGCTTGTAAGTTGAATTCAGTAAGTGAGATACGTCTTCTGGTTATTATGATTGATATCTTGTCGATTGTAGAATCAGAGCTGATTTTGCAAAACATCTCTTGAATGATTCGACATTTTACCGAAAACTGTCAAAAATACGCGAACCTTTATCAGCCAGGCTCGGTCTAGCTGGTGTAGGAGGATTCCTGATTTATGAGTTGGGAATTTTCTGTATTTTATTTGTGAACGGAATTGTTCCGTTTTTTCCTTTCGAGGTAGTAACCTCGCTTTTTTAGTCTCTTTCTCTGCGGTTTAACGCAGGAGGTGCACTGATGATTTTCAATAAACAGAATCGTCGTTTCGTCGTCAAAGCAATTAACAACAGCGCGTTTGTCAAAGCAGCTGTCGTGAAAGCCATTGATGTCGTCTGTGCCGCCCTCCGTCTGGATTCGTTAAGCCCTCTAAGTGGAGAACGATTGTCGGAATCCGGTGGTATGCCGGGGACCCCCCCGATGGGTTGGCATTCTTGTCAACATCAACCATCAAGGCATTCGCTATATCAAAGATATACGCGGATAACGGGTACCCAAACCACTGTGACCGGAACTGCTTCGTAGGCAGTCTCCAATTCCCTGCTTTTCAGCAGAAAATCGTTCCTCAAAGTGGTTGGTTTAACTCAATTCGGGTTGAGCTGACCGTGCCGTTTTTGATGGCGTGAGCAACACTTTGGTTGTCTTCCTGCAGTTAAAAGAATCTATTCTTTTAACTGCACTCGACTGACATCTGATGCTGTTCTGTTCTCACATCAATACTGCATGTCATGCCACTTTGATACTCCTTGAATAAATGTCCTTTTTCAGGGACAGAGAAGAGATAGTACAATGGAAGATCAGAACTTAATTGAATTAGTTACTGCTGCTCAGAATGGTGATCGAGAAGCTTTTGGTTCACTGGTGGTTCAGTTTGAATCAACTGTATTTGCGATCGTCATGAAGCGACTACGGAATCATGCAGAAGCCAGCGAAGTAACTCAGGATGTATTCATCCAGGCAATGCGAAAACTGTCTCAGCTGAATGCACCAGAGCGATTCGGTGGCTGGTTGCGACAGATTGCCGTCCGGATGTCAATCAATCGAGCTGTGCGTCGGCCTAATGAATGCATTCAGAGCCCGGATACAATTATCGTCCTGGACGATGAGCCAGAAAGTCCTTTGGACAAACTTCTGGAAAGTGAACGGGCAACTGAATTGCGAGGCGGACTGGAACAGCTGGGTGAAGTTGACCGGCAGACGCTGATCTCATTCTACTTCAAAGGTCAGTCCCTGAAGGAGATGAGTCACGAATTTGATCGACCCATCGGTACGATCAAGCGGCGACTGCACACGGCCCGTAATCGACTGCGGGAAGCATTGCTGGATCTGCAGTCCGTTTAATGCGGATTAATAGTAACAAGAAAAACGCCTGTAGAGGGAAACTTCTGCAGGCGTTTTATTTTATATCGATCTATGAAATACCATCCCCGGTCAGGGAACCGTTATGCCTGCTTTGATCAGCAGCGAGGTCAATGCGATCAGCGGGATTCCTGTTATCGCAGAATGATCTGTGGATTGAATCTCTTCAAATAATGTAATCCCCTGGCGCTCCAGTTTATAAGCTCCCGCACAATTCAGAGGTTGATCGAAGCGGACATAGCGTTCGATGGCAGTTCTACTGAGTGCTCTCATCTTGAGGGTGGTCTGATTGAGGTGAGTCTCTAAAAAATCAGGACCAAGTACTGCGATAGCGGTGATCAATAGATGGGTTCGACCTTGCATTGACAGTAACTGTTCAATCGCAAGTTCCTCTGAGCCAGGCTTTCCCAGAATGCAGTTTTCAAAAGAAACCAGCTGATCACCTCCAATGACTACTGCTTGGGGGTTCTGTTGAGCTACCGTCTTTGCTTTCTCCAAGGCCAGAACTTCAGCCAATGTATCAGGGGTAAATCCGGCTTGTTTGAACAGTTCTTCATCCACTTGGGGATCACATGTCTCAAATTCTAATCCCATTCGTGTTAATTGTTGAGCACGATAGGGAGAGGTACTGGCCAGAATGAGTTTCATATTGTGGTCTCTCAACGAAAATCTACTCAGTTCTTCTAGAGCGCATCAAATTTAACCATAGCGTCTCTCAAACTATTATACTCGGTTCAAATAGCCCTGGAGACGCTATAGTAAAACTGGACACAGTCTAGCTGGATTGAATTTATTTATCAGGTGCGGGATGGAACACCTGACGTGGAGACAGCTGGTCTTCTGCTGGCTCCCAGTCGGCAATCGCTACCAGTCCACCTTGGGGGCTGATCACCGCGATTTCAATATTCTCTTGCGTTGCCGGAAATTGTTCTGGCTTACATTTCAACTTTTGTCCCTGGCTGAGCGACAGGAGTTCCCGTTCATTGCAGTGGTAGTGGGGCAGTTGTTCCACAGCGAGTATCGCCGGTTGTAAATTCTCGGCAATCGTGACGAGAGATAGTTCTTCATTCAGTTCCATTGCTGAATCCAAATTGAAGGGACCGATTCGGGTACGCGTCAGTGCCGACATGGTGGCGCCCACGCCCAGTTGTTCGCCCAGGTCACGGCCGATTGAGCGGATATAGGTTCCCGAACCACACAAGATTCGTAATTGAAACCGGGGAAAAGAAAAGTCCAATAATTCGATTTCGTAAACATCGACTTTACGGGGCTGAATTTCAAAAGATTTACCACGCCGCGCGAGATCATAGGCTCGTCTTCCGTCGATATGAACGGCGGAGTACTGAGGCGGAATCTGATCAATTTTTCCCTTGAATGCAGGCAGGCAGGTTTCCAGCTCCTGCTGTGTTACCAGTCGACAGTTGGCTGTCTCGCTGATAACACCTGTGATGTCATCAGTATCACTGCGCTTTCCCAGAATAAATTCACCGATGTATTCTTTGGGCTGTTGTTGGATGAAGCGAATCAGACGTGTGTTGGATCCAGTACACAGTACCAGTACCCCCGTCGCCAGCGGGTCAAGGGTTCCCGCATGACCAACGCGGACTGGTTTGATCAACTTCTGGACCTGATTAACCACCTGCCGGGATGTAATACCTTTTGGTTTATTGATATTCAGCAGGCCTGAAATGGTCAGACTGGATCCAGATGTTTTGGAACTCATCGGAGAATGTGCCCATTGTTTCTGGTGGTTACAGCAAATGGTACGCTCTATCTTTGATTCAGACAGAAACCCGTACTTTTTGTTGATGATAATTCAAAGCAGCACCGACAAAACCTGCAAACAGAGGATGCGGGCTGACTGGTTTGGATTTGAATTCCGGATGAAACTGCACTGCGAGGTACCAGGGATGATCCGGAATCTCAACAATTTCTACCAGGTTACCATTGGGACTGGTTCCGGTTGGAATCATGCCCGCTTCAATCATCTGTTTGCGATATTCAGGATTGAATTCATAGCGATGTCGATGACGCTCACTGATTGAGTCAGCTCCGTAGCAGGTATGAGCGTGTGAGTCTTTGGAGATGATGCAATCCTGGGCTCCCAGTCGCATCGTGCCTCCCTTCTCAGTAATCTCTTTCTGCTCTTCGAGTAGGCAGATGACGGGAGCATTTGATTCGCTGTTAAATTCAGTGCTGTGTGCGTCCGGCAGTCCCAGGACATTTCGGGCAAACTCAATGACAGCACATTGCATCCCCAGACAGATACCAAAGTAGGGTATTTTATTCTCACGGGCAAATTTTACGGTAGCAATCTTTCCTTCGATGCCACGTTTGCCAAAGCCTCCCGGAACCAGAATACCGTCTACATTCGACAGCAACGCTTCGGTGCCCTGTTGTTCGATTTCTTCTGCTTCGATCCGCTTGAGAAGGATACGTGTAGAATGATGGAAGCCGGCATGAAACAGGGATTCATAAATCGATTTGTAAGCATCTTTGTGGTCGATATATTTGCCAACCACTGCAATCGTGACTTCATGTTCCGGATTCTTGATACGGTTCAACAGGGAACGCCAGTTTGACAGATCCAATGGTTCCGCATCGATCTCCAGTTTTTTGATGATCAGCTTGTCCAGGCCATCATCGGCAAGACCCTGTGGGACTTCGTAAATTGAATACTCCGTATCAACCTCTTCTATTACGGCTCCTTTTTCGACGTTACAGAATAAGGCGATTTTGTCTGCATGGTCTTTTTCCATCGGACGCTCTGTGCGGACAATCAGTACGTCTGGTTGAATACCAATCTGACGAAGCAGGCCGACGCTATGCTGCGTCGGTTTCGTTTTCATTTCCCCGGCGGCTTTGATGTAGGGGACCAGGGTTAGATGGATGAACAGACAGTTTTCCTTGCCGATATCCAGAGGGATCTGTCGAATCGCTTCCAGAAAGGGGAGCCCTTCGATGTCCCCCACGGTCCCTCCCAGTTCAGTAATCACCACATCGACATCGGAACTGGCCAGGTTATAAACCGACTCTTTGATTTCGTCTGTAATGTGGGGAATCACTTGCACGGTGGCCCCCAGGTATTCGCCGCGACGTTCTTTTTCAATTACGCGCTGATAAATCTGCCCCGTCGTGTAGTTCGATTTTCGCGAAAGAGGGCTGTTGGTAAATCTCTCGTAGTGTCCCAGGTCCAGATCGGTTTCTGAGCCATCGTCGAGCACATAAACTTCGCCATGCTCATAAGGGTTCATTGTGCCTGGATCAATGTTAATGTAAGGGTCGAGCTTTTGCATGCGGACTCGCAAGCCGCGCTGTTCCAGCAGGAGTCCAACGGATGCCGAAGTCAGGCCTTTACCCAGGGAACTGACTACTCCGCCAGTAACAAAAATATGTTTTGTTGTGTGTTTGGTCATTTCGCGATCTGTTTCTCGAGACGTCATTGAATAATGTTGCATGATAGGCAATTCTTCCTGAAATTGCACGCTTCAAAATCAGGAAAACCCCAGCCAGATTTAAGGAAGAACAACCGACAGTGATTGTGAGGTAAATCTGGTGTATCGGATTAAGGTAAATAATATCAGTCACTTAAGATGGGTGGCAGTATCTTGTTCCGGGTAGGGAGGCTTATTTATTCTGCTGATAGCGTGAAACAAATTGAGCGTAATCTTCAGGAGTATCAATACCCACGGAAGGGTGGGAAACTTGAGCGACTTGAATAGTGGCACCTGATTCCAGAGCACGTAACTGTTCCAGCTTTTCCAACTGCTCCAAAGGAGTCGGTGGAATCTGAGTCAGGTTCAGCAGGAAAGGCCGACGGTACGCATAGATCCCCAGATGTAGCAGCCAGGGACTCTGGTCTGGCAGGAGTGATTCTGGACTCTGATCACGAGTAAAAGGGATAGGCAGGCGACTAAAGTACATTGCAGAGCCATCCGTGCGACAGACAACTTTCGTACAAGAAGAATCCTGCAACTGCTCCAATTCACGAATCGGAGTAGCCAGCGTAGCCATATCTGCAGTCGGAGACTGAATTAAAACTTCGATAAGCTGATCGATAAATACGGGTGAAATTTCAGGCTCATCTCCCTGAATATTAACCAGAATTTCAGCATCAAACAGCTCGTGCTTTGCCAATTCTGCAATTCGGTCGGTACCATTGGGATGCTCACCTGTCAGGCAGGCTTTCCCGCCAAATCCATGTACACATTCCATGATTTCCAGACTGTCTGTAGCGACGATCAACCGATCCAGCTTTTCGGAACTGGCGGCGGCTTCCCAAGTGTGCTGAATTAACGTTTTACCCGTTTCGTTCAGCAATAGTTTTCCGGGTAGTCGAGTGGATTGCAGTCTGGCGGGAATCACGCCGCACACTTGCATGTGAACACCTCCTGTGTTTTATGATGGACGGCTCTCTTGGTAACAATTGTCTGTTTCGTCAATTTATCAACACTCTGACAAAGACATCAAGCGGGGGACAAGCAAAACTGCAGCATTATTGACAGGAATCTTCCGGAGAGCAGATCGCTGGGTTAACAGGCTGCTATTGGAGGGGATCAGCACTTCTGATATGGTGTGCTGCTAACAGTTTAGCCCCTTACAGATTCCCAGACAGGATTTTCAGATGGAACATGGATTTCTAGGCTATCGCTCAACTTTCATGTTGGATTTTGTTGTCTCGGCACTCATCCTTATCGTGCCTTTACTGTTATTCAGTCTCTTCACAGTCAAAATTAAACGTAATTTTTCCTTACACAAAAAACTGCAGATATTACTGGGAGCAGTACTGCTGGTTGCTGTAACTGCGTTTGAAGTCGACGTGCAACTCATGCACGGTGGTTGGCAGAATATTGTCAATCAGCGCGAGACACCGTTGACTCCCGAACAGTTCCAGTATGTTCGGAATGTGCTCTATGTTCACCTGGTATTTGCTGTCAGCACACCACTGTTCTGGGCTACTACGTTGGTTCTGGCATTGAAACGGATTCCTAATCCGCCCACACCCTGTGCACACAGCGGGCTCCATAAGAAGCTGGGTTGGATTTCAACAATTGATATCACGCTGACTTCGGTAACAGGCTTGTATTGGTACTACGTCGCGTTTGTTGTCAGCAGTTAAGAGCCTCTTTTTCTGATCAGGACTTTTTGCGAGAGCGGGTAACTGGTCCTTTGGCTGGCTTCGCGTCGTCACTGCTGTCTTTAGCAAGGACGCGTGCGATCGCATCCAGAAAAACATCCATTGCGAATGGTTTTCGGAGATAATCATCTACGCCCAGCATTTCAGCGTAAGCTTTATGGCGTCCTCCTTCGTTCGCAGTAATCATGATGACTCTCGGAGGGGATGGGAGTGATTTCAAAGACTCTAATACCGGGAACCCGCCCATTTTGGGCATCATCATATCGGTAATGACCAGATCCGGGTTTTCAGCTTGTGCCAGTTTTTGACCTTCCAGACCATTGGGGGCAACAAGCACATTGTAACCTGCTGCCTTGATGACACCGCTTAGCGTACTTGAAATTTCACGGTCATCTTCGATCAATAAAATCGTATAATCGGTTGACATGGTTTTTAAATTCCCTGGAGAAACCAGTTGTTTCTCGCGACTCCTGAATTAAAGTGACCCAGCGCCACATCCTCGAGACACACCTGCCCTGTGTATATGGTATGCCTCTATCAATCGATTCTCAAGGCAGTTATGGAAAACTGTGATGAATCTTAAACTTTCAGGTGAATAGTAAGCCCTGTTGTAGCGGCTTTAGCGAAGAATTTTCTTCACTTTTTCGCCTGATTTATAAATGCTTCAACTCGGGCCCGGTTTTTCACGCCCGGTTGCTCCTCGACTCCGCTGGCAGTGTCGACACCAAAGGGCTGAACGGCGCTGATTGCTTCTGCTACATTCTCTGGGGTCAGTCCTCCTGCCAAAATCAGTGGTGGCCAGTCGTCAATCTGATAGTGTTCCTGAATCACAGTCCAGGGAGCCACTTTTCCGGTCCCACCAAAGGCCGTTGGTGAATAAGCGTCAATCAACAGGAAGTCCGGTCGTTTCCCACAGCGATTGCATTCATTCATATAAGCGGCGACAGATGCAAGGTCGGATTCTCGTACCCGAAACGCACGAATCAGGGGCAGCTCAGGAAAGCGTAGTCCCAGTTCAGCCAGATATTCGGGGGATTCATCGCCGTGCAACTGGAGCAGGTCGAGAGAAATCGCCCCGCAGATCGTCTCAATTTCCTCCAGACTGTGATTGACGAACAGTCCCACCAGAGACACATCTTTGTCTGCGACAGCAGCTTCAATTTCCCGGGCGGTTTCGACACTGATTGACCGCGGTGAGGGGGTATAAAAATTCAATCCCAGCGCGGAAGCACCGAGCGCGGCCACCATTCGGGCTGTTTCGGCATCGCGAATGCCGCATATTTTCGTCCACATTGTTGATCGGTCTTATCCTGGCTCGATATCTTGAAAAGCGAATCGACCGCGGCAATCATCGGGTGACGCGGACTGGACTCTCATTATAGTCGCCGGGCCACTCAGCGCGTAGAGCTGACAGGCAGGAACTGGATACAGACTGGCTTGGGCACAGTGATTTCATGGCCCGTCGGTATGAGCAACCCCGTTTTTTGATCGATCTTGAAAACGACTACATTGTTCGAATCCTGGTTGGCAGCCAGCAGAAATTTTCCACTGGGATCGATGTTGAAATTACGGGGAATGGCCCCGCCGGTCGGCTGATAGCCCAGTAACGTCAGTTTCCCTGTTGTCTGATCAATCCGGTACATGACAATTGTGTTCGGTCCCCGGTTCGAGCCGTACAGGAATTTCCCGGAAGGATGCACCAGGACCTGGGCCGTCGAATTCCCTTTCCGCCTGGTTCCTGCGGGAACCGTAGAGATATTCTGAATGATCTCTAATTCGCCCGTCTTTTGATTGTAGTTCATCGCAGTCACGGTCAGGTTCAGCTCGTTGATCACATAACCCCATTTCCCGCTCGGATGAAAGGCGAAGTGGCGAGGTCCGGCTCCCGGGGCCATTTTGATCTCGTGGGAGCCGTTTGAATTCGGAGATAGAACACCCTGTTTGGGATCAAAGATATATACAAGCAGCTTATCGATGCCTAAATCAGCTGCGACCGCATATTTATTCTCAGGATCCAGGTTGATGGAGTGAGCGTGGGGCGACTGCTGACGCTGGGGGTTAATACTTGAGCCACTATGTTGTATTACCGATTTGCAGTCATCGATCGCACCGTCTTTTTTGATCGAAAATGAACAAATTCTCCCGTTGGAGTAATTGGCCACGAGCACCGTTGTTCCGGTCCGGTCGACCACCAGATAGCAGGGAGAGCCTCCCTCGGATGCAATCTGGTTCAGAAAAGTCAACTTACCACTGTCCGAGTCAATCGAAAACGCACTGACAGCTCCGGAGGGCAGATTTGGAAAATCAACAATCCCATGGGGGAAATCATTGATTTCGTTGACAGCATACAGGAATTTCTGATTGGGGTGAATCGCCAGGAACGACGGGTTTACGACATTTTCCGTAGCATCCACGTGCGTCAGTTTGCCCGTCTCGCTGTCCAGCAGCAGCTGGTAGATCCCTTTGCTATCACTGCCGCGGGTGTAAGTGCCCACATAAACCCGGTATTGATCGGCGCCCCGGGCGGTCTCAGTGAACAGGGTTGAGCAGACAGCACCTGACAACATGGTGACGTACAGGAAATATTGAGTCTGCGAGAGCATGGGTAGTCCTATTTAAGAATGCAGGAAGAAACGAGCAGGTCACGAGTTTCGAGCCCTATGGTCGTATTTCAGATTATTTGACTCCAATCCACTACGGAACGCAAGCCTCTGTTTCGGACGAGATCTGAAATACCGGGGGTATAAATCCTGTGATTCGGAAAACGAAATGATTATACTTTGAAGCATGTTGAAACGGATTACACTACATAACTTTATGAGCCATGCGTTTACCGAGATCGAGCTGTCGCCCGGATTGACCGTGTTGACAGGGCCTAATAACTGCGGTAAGTCGGCGTTCGTTTCTGCGCTGCAGGTTCTGGCTGAAAATACCTCTGGCGATTATATGGTCAGGCACGGTGCGAAAGAGTGCCGTGTGATCGTGGAAACCGATGATGGCCACGTCATCGAATGGAAGCGCAAAAAGAAAGTGGTCAGCTACACGATTGACGGGCAGGATTTTCATCGCCTCCGAAACAGCGTCCCGGAGAACCTGAACGAAGTTCTGCGGCTGGCGAAAGTCAAGTCGGGGGACAGCGATGAATTCGACGTGCATTTCGGCGAGCAGAAGTCGCCCATTTTTCTGTTAGGCGACCGGGGTAGTCGTGCCGCCCGTTTTTTTGCGTCTTCCTCTGATGCATCGGTCCTGATCGAAATGCAGAAGCTGCACCGCAGTAAAGTCAAAGTATCACAGCAGGAATGTCAGCGTAAGCAGGCCGAGCAGAAACTGAATGCCGCGACCCTGGAACTCCTGCAGCCAGTTCCGGATCTGGAATCGCGACTGGATGAACTCGACCAGACCTATCATACGCTCCAGGCCGAAGTACAGCAGATTCAGCAGCTGGAAACCCTGATACAGGGACTGACACAGGCTAGTGAACGTGTAGAATTCTGCTCCCACCACACGGCCTGTTTGAACGACTTGCCAATGGAACTCCAGCAGGAAAATGAGCGTCCGCTGGAAGCACTCGTTCATCGCTGGCAGGGGATCGAACAGGAACTGCAACGTTCCCAGGTCACCGTCACCGCATTACAACCTTTAAATACACCGCCAACGATTGAAGATGAGTCCGCGCTAGTGGCTTTGATCAGAGAGACGGAGCTGCAAACCGGGATCTGTCAGTATTCCACTATTACACACAGTTGCCTGGAAGATCTGCAGGATCCTCCCCAGTTGACCTCACCAGACAATCTGGAGAAGCTGATTACTCGACTGTCCGCGGCGGCAGAACGGGTTCAACTGGATCAGCAGGAAGCACAAATACTCGTGGGATGTGTTCCACCCCCTGAACTGGTTGACGGCGCCCGCCTGGAGCAGGTCTGTCAGCAGTGGACCGCCGCGGAAACCGAGTTTTTGGAACGGAAACAGATTCACGCGGAAGCAGAAGCAGCATTTGAACGCGTGCGTGTGGAAATGCGGGACTGGGTGGCAGAAAACCCCACCTGTCCGACCTGTGGCGCGGAGCTTGAACCGGATCAGTTTCTGCAGTCTGCAGAGACTGGATTGAGGGGGCACACACATGACCCATGAGGAATACCAGGGGGTGCTGCTCATCGGGGATCCACACGTCGAGGGACGGGTTCCTGGCTTTCGTAAAGACGACTATCCCCGCGTGGTGCTGGAGAAGCTGAAATGGTGCCTGCAGACAGCACAGGAGCAGAAACTGCTGCCCGTGATTCTCGGGGATCTGTTTCATGTCCCCCGAGACAATCAGAACTGGTTGCTCTGCGAGCTGCTCACGCTATTCGATACGCCCGTGTATGGTATCTACGGGAATCATGACTGCCGGGAAAACCAACTGAATGAACATGACACGCTGAGCATCCTGATTCAGGCCGGCCGCTATCGCCTGCTTTCGTCAGAAACTCCCTGGCGGGGCACCATGGCGGGACGATCTGTCCTGGTGGGGGGCACCTCCTGGGGACAGAAACTGCCCAAAGCCAATGCTTTTGAGAAAGAAGCTGAATCGCCACTTGTTGTCTGGGTCACCCATCACGATATTCTGGTACCCGGATACGAAGAACAGGGGCACTTGAGACCATACGAAATCGAAGGCGTGGCTTACGTCGTGAATGGGCACATTCACCGGCAGCTGGAAGACGTGCAAAAGGGACAGACCACCTGGGTCACGCCGGGTAACATTATCCGCCGCTCTCGCAGTGATGCCACGCGGGCACACGTTCCCTCTGTACTCAAGCTGGAAGTATCCGCAGCGGGCTGGCAGCGCTCGAAACTCGTCATTCCGCATGAGTCATTTGAGGATATCTTTCATCCCGAAGTGCAGGATGAAACCGAGGAAGGGCTCCCTTCCGCTTTCATTTCGGGGTTGGCCGAATTACAGTCTCGCCGAACAGATACAGGGGCAGGTCTTAAACTGTTCCTGGAGAAAAATCTGCCACAGTTCGAAACAACCGTGGCAACTGAAATACAGAAATTAGCAGATGAGGTGTCCAGCCATGACGAATAATGACCAGCCGGGAGCCGTTCCCGATATTGAAACGTTGACGGAGCAGTTCCAGAAACTGAATAAACGCAAAATTGAGTCCGAACGCGATCTGGTAAACGCCGAAAAGAACCTGAACGAGCTCAAACAGCAGGCCCAGGAAGAGTATGGCACCGATCAGCTGGAAGAACTCAAAACGAAGTTGCAGCAGATCAAAGATGAAAATGCCCGTAAGCGGGCTGAGTACCATCAGAGCCTGGAAAAGATAGAGGCGGAACTCACCAAAATTGAAACGGCCCACAATGCGTCCGATGCATCCTGAACGGGGCGGCTGAAATGAGCGATATGAACGGCGATATGACTTCTCAAACTGATGCGGCGACCACGCCAGCGGAACTGCGGGCTCCCCTGAGTCTACAGCGTCGCTGCTGGGAATTATCCGCGGTGCGCAAACAGAAAGAGAAGGATCAGGCGCAGCTCAAACAGCAGTTGCAGCAGACAGAAGCGTACCTGGCCATTTCAGAGCAGGTGACCGAAGCGCTGGAGACGCTGAGCGGACAATTGTTCGAGCAGGAACTGCAGATGATTCAGGACAAGCTGACCATCGCATTACAGGAAGTCCTGGAACAGCCACTCAAACTCAAGGCGGTTGCCGAGTGGAAACGTAACGCGGCCACCGTCGAGTTTCAGATTGAACGAGAAGGAAACACGGAAGACATCATGCGGGGGCAGGGAGGCTCGGTTGCGAATATCCTCTCGGTCGGTCTGCGGATGTTTGCTTTGATGACACTCGATGAAAAAGAGCATCGACGCGTACTGGTACTGGACGAACAGGATTGCTGGCTGCGACCCGATCTGGTACCACGGTTAGTCAAAATTATTCATGAGGCGGGGCAGGCACTCGGCTTCCAGATTATCATGATCAGTCACCACGACCCGGTGATGTTTGAACGTTATGCCGACACCATCTTTCAGTTCACACCCTCTCCCGAAGGAGTCCAGGTGGAACGGATCGTAACGGACCGGCAGCAGAATGAGTCAACTTGAACCGAAGTCGAGAACGCATTGAAGGACCCTACCCACTGATGTCATCGCCAACTTACAAGACCGCTCCCGTTCCCTCGAAAAAAATGCCGACCGGCATCCCCTATATTGTCGGTAATGAGGCTGCTGAACGCTTCAGTTATTACGGGATGCGGGGGATTCTCGTGGTTTTCATGACTCAGTACATGCTGAATTCAGAAGGCATGGATGATCATATGAGCGATCAGCAGGCAAGTACTTATTTCCACCTGTTTGTCGCCGCCTGTTATTTCTTTCCGCTGCTGGGATCCATTATTTCTGATATCTTCTGGGGAAAGTATCGTACAATTCTGGTCCTCTCTATGGTTTACTGCTTCGGGCATCTGGCTCTGGCCATTGATGAAACACGCACAGGACTGCTGATCGGTTTAACATTAATCGCCATTGGGGCGGGGGGCATCAAACCCTGTGTCTCCGCGCATGTGGGAGACCAGTTTGGCAGCCAGAACCAGTCTCTGCTCAGCCGGGTGTTTGGCTGGTTTTACCTGTCCATCAACATGGGGGCGTTTGCTTCCTCTTTGTTGATTCCGGTCATACTTGAGGAGTATGGACCGCATTATGCATTCGGTCTCCCCGGGGTGTTGATGCTGATTGCCACCATCCTGTTCTGGTTGGGACGCAATGAATTTGTACACATCCCCGCCTCCGGCTGGAAAAAATTCCGCACCGAAACATTCAGCCGGGAAGGTATGCAGGCACTACTTAATCTCTGCGTTCTGTTTTACGTCTTTCTGCCCGTCTTCTGGTCACTTTTCGATCAGACCGGTTCCTCCTGGGTGCTGCAGGGGCAAAAGATGAATCTGAAATTGGGTGAGTATGTACTGAACCCGGCACAAATGCAGGCACTCAATCCCCTGTTTATTCTGTTGCTGGTACCGACCTTCACCTACGTGATTTACCCTTTGATCGAGAAGGTCTTTCCGCTGACACCCCTGCGTAAAATCTCGATCGGTTTCTTTGTGGCGTCAGCCTCGTTTGCAATTAGTGCCCTGCTCGAGTCGTGGATTAATCATACTCCGGATACCCCCCCGCACATTTTCTGGCAGGCCGTTCCCTACCTGGTATTAACGGCTGCGGAAGTCATGGTCTCTATTACTTGCCTGGAGTTTTCTTATACACAGGCACCCAAATCAATAAAATCCTTCATCATGTCCTTGTTCTGGCTGGCAGTCACAGTCGGGAATCTGCTGACGGCGGGAGTGAATAAAGCCAATATGATTGATAAAGACCGCTCCTATCTCGAAGGGGCGAAGTACTTCTGGTTTTTCTCCGTTTTGATGCTGGTTGCAGCGGTACTATTTGTCTTCGTGGCTCAGCGGTACAAAGGCAAAACCTACATTCAGGATGACGGCACTGACGAATCGCAGGCGACAGCAGAAGGGATTCAGGTCCAGTGATCTCTGATCGAAACTTCCTGGCATGCTTTCCTTTGTGGATGATCCTGCTATGATTTGCACAACAAAGGTATTTACGCGAACCGGTTTCGCTTTTCGAAATAACCAATGATTTAATCTACCTGAGAAAGGAATTAGAAATGCGTTTCTCGCAAACATTTCAAGTAGCTCTCTGTGGTCTCGGACTGGCATTCTTCGCAGGTTGTTCTGCACAGAGTGACACTCGTACTTTTGATGAAAAAGATTCGACAGCATCGGCGGAAGCAGAGCATGCACACGAACATGAACATGAACATGGACCCAATGGTGGCCATCTACTGGAAGTAGGGGAAGAGCAGTACCATGTGGAAGTGGTCTTCGATGAAACGGGGCGCACACTGACAGCCTACATTCTTGGACCTGATGCCAAAACAGCATTTCCAATTGCCGGAAAGTCGATCGACTTTGATCTTGAAGTTGGTGACAAAGAGCACGAAATTCCCCTGGCTGCCAAACCCCTGGAAGGGGAAAAGGATGGGAAATCCTCACGGTTTGTTGCGGAAGGAAAAGCCATTCCCGATTCAATCAAAAAGGAAGCAGATTTGAATGGTCACTTCCACCTGGATATCGGTGAAAATCACTTTCATGTTGATCTGAGTCATGGTGAGCATGAAGGACACGATCATGCGGAACACGGACATGATCATGAAAAGACTGAGACTAAAAAGCCAGAAGCTGAAAAGCCAGCTCCGGCTAAAGAGGAAGCCAAAGCCAAAACAGACGAGAAATAATTCAGCAGTGAATGATAAGAAAAAAACTCCCCTGTTCAGTAAAGCAGGGGAGTTTTTTATTTGATTGCAGTTTACAGTAGAAAAAGGGATTAAAACCAGAAGTACCGACGACAGGTTTCGACCACGTCTCCAAACAGTACGTAGAACAGACTACGTTCGCCACAATCAATTTTGGCACTGACTTCCGCACCGATACGGAGTAGAGGCAGTTTTTCCTTATCAAACGTGGCATAGGTTTCTACGATACTTCCACTCTCTTCAGAAGGATTGGCACGCGTCGAAATTTCGGTAACTTCACCTTCATAAGACAATTCATTCGATGTAGCCAGAATAAATTCGACAGGCAACCCGAGGTCTCCCTTTTTTTCGGCGGCACGCAGGATATGGCCCATCCGTTTTTCTTCCACGTCCAGCTCCAACTGCCAGGGACCATTCGGGTCCATAATTTCCAGAAGCAGTTCCCCACGCTGGACCGGGCGATTGATGAGCAATTGTTCGATCTGGAATGTGGTCACTACACCATCAATGGGAGCTTTTACATTCAGTTTGTCCAACCGGTCTTTCAGAATCTCGAGCTGTTTCAGTATTCCGGAGATCTGGGTCTCTGTCTCGTTTAACTGGCCACGCAGTTTCGTCATCTCATCGACGGGACGATTGTTGTTATTTCCGGATTGCAGTTGGGCATTCAGTGTTAAACGCATCAGCTTGAGCTCATTGAGCTTGTTCTCTGTTTCCAGTAACTGCGCTTTGAGATCCTCATTACGAATTTCGATCAGGAGGTCTCCCTTTTTGACGCGTTGACCACTTTCAACGTGGATCTTGATAACTTCGCCTTCCCAGTTGGTAAAGACTTCACGCTGGACTGTAGGCATTAGCCGACCATCACAACTCACTCGATAATCGTAAGGGACGAGTGCCAGAGCGATACCTGCAGCGACGATTAAGCCAATAATAACCAGTGTTTTTACCAGTGTTTTGCCTCGTAATGCAGCGAAGCAGCGGCCGACAAACCTCCAGAGAGGCATCAGAAAGATACTTTCATAATTGCGCGAGTTAGCAATTCCACTGGCAATGTGCCCGGATAGAAGCTCAGCCCGGCTTTCGAGGTGGGGGCGGGGCTGGCTGTCGGTAATCTGTTCTACAATCAGGCCACCAATCAGTTTTTTCGGCGCATCTTTCATGCGTCCCAGTGCTTCTTCGTCTGATTTAATAATCTGGTCTGGCTCGAAGAGAGGCACTATCAGAATCATACGCGCTCCACTTTCCTGCAGGTAATCAGCCAGTGGCTCTTCAATCTGGGGAGGAATTGCTTCGTTCGATCCGGAATAGAGGAAGTTTTCCCGCATTGCCAGTGATTTGTTTGCTAATTTGGATAGCAGGCGGACTGTGTTGGCACGTTTGTTGACCTTATCCTGCCCGTTGATGGCTTCAATGACAGTTTTCTTTCCGTACTGCATCGCCAGGCTGACACGATCTGCATTCAGCAGTTGACGACCATCATTAACAACAGTAGCGCCGACTTCCGACAGATTCAGGCTGCGATGAATCTGTTGTACAAACTGATCAACTTCTTCCCATACTTCCAGTGAAGCGTCTGTCTGGCTGGCTTTCTCCCGTTCGGCCAGATAATGAGAGGCGTAACCAGACATTTGCTCAACAAACTGCAGATAGCCGGGGTGAGCCTGTTTGGGGGCGTTGGATCTCTGAAAGATTTCTATGACACCAACTGGTTTTTTTCGAATCGTGAGCGCTGCGACAATAATCAGATTGTCTGTCGGTAAATGGACGTCGTTTTCGGCATCGGCAGTAAAGATCCGTGCTTCCGCAGTTGATAAGACATCAGATAACAGACGCTGGTTTTTGAGAATCGCTTCCGGTTCTTCATAGAATCCGGTATCAGCCAGATTTATTTCACTTTTCACTGCCAGCCGACCGCTGTCGTCAATGAGCCACGCAGCTCCCGCAGTCGCGCCCAATCCTGCGACTACTCGTCGGAGAAATTCTCGAAAGAAGGTCTCTGCAGCCACATTTGAGTGAGCGAACTCTTCGATCTCCCGTGCGATACGAATAACACGTTCACGGGTCTGCCCCGGCGTCGGTGATTGAGTGCTTGTCATAGAGATACATTACCTGTTATGTCGTTCGAGTAATTCCGGTACCTGATTGTCAGAAGCTGAGTCACTTCCACAAATTATACGGTATGTTTGTGAGAAACACGGGTTTTTTGCTGTAAGCTCACTCCGGATTTATGATCTGGACAGTCTTACATTCTGATCATTTTATGGAAGCAGGGGGGCGATTGCAAAATTCCATTTTGCTGTAAATGTATTTTTTTACCCATGTTGCGTAGAAGAAACGGAAGATTTGCCTAACCCATCCAGTAGCCAATAATCCTATAAACGGCCTTCATAGGAAAAGACGGTCAAATATTTAAAGTATAACATACGTATCATGTTTAACCGGTTTAATATGAATTCTGGTAGCGACTTACAAGAATCAAGAGTTATTGGGGGCTCATGTCAGGGGTTCGCAGTATGTTAATATGGAGCGAAGGGGGTGTGTATGAGGATTGTGAGGCTAAGTTACTATTTGTCAGCGCGTCGTTACGGACCGTTCCGTCCTGTCAAATTCAACTGAGTTATGTAAGAAAGCGCTTGTCAGAGGGGGGAGAGAAGCGTTAGATATTATGCCCAGAAGTGTCTATATTTATATGTCCGGGTATTTTGTCTGACAGAGGCACTACGAAATACAATATTCTCATCACAATCTGCGAATCTGATTTGGAACAAAGTCATGAATTTAACTTTGAAGAAAACGTTGCTCTACTCGATGCTGACATTCGGAGCCTGTCTGATTCTGGGCGACAGCCCCCTTCCTGCAGACGAAAAGCAGGGGGCTGATGCATCAATCGTTAATCCGGACTCTTCGATTACTGTCAACAACTGCCGAATCAAATTGATCGACCGGGTGATCCTGGGAAGTGATCGACCAGGAGTACTTGAGTTCGTTGAACCCAATGAAGGCGAACTGGTCAAAAAAGGCCAAGTGATTGCTGCCTTAAAAAGTGATGCTTTACAGGCAGCAAAAACAACTGCAACGAAAAAAGCGACGAATGATATCGAGATTCGTTATGCCAAAAAGGCAAAAGACACAGCCTATGTTGAATTGGAAATCAATCTGGATATCAATCGGCGTTTACCGAATGCCGTGACTAAACTGGATATCAAACGCCTGACACTGAATGCTGAGAAAAGTGATCTGCAGATCGAGCAGGCGGAGCTGGAATTTGAAATGAATAAATTACAGCTGAACGAAATTGATGCGCAGATAGAAGAGACTAAAATTATTGCACCCTTTGATGGCATTGTTACCAAAAAGTTTCGATCAACGGGTGAAGTCGTCCGGCATGGCGATGAAGTTCTGGAACTCGTCAGTACCAAACGCGTCAAGGTGGAATCCTATGTGAATATCGAAGACACATGGAAGTTTCAGATCGGAACACCGGTAGAGGTTCAATTGGACATTCCAGGCATCCGTCTGCCGATCGAAGAAAAACTGTATCCTGGCAAGATTATTTTTGTTGATGTCGAAGTCGAACCGATCCATGGGAAATCGATTCGCGTCTGGGCAGAAGTCGAAAATCAGGAAAATGATTTGAAAGCCGGGTACATGGCGACCATGAAAATATTAACTGATAAGCCAGACAGCAAGGTCGCCCAGAAGTCCGAATTAAAATAATCACATCATCAGTTACAAAAGAGATTACAAATCACATTCTCCTGATTGAATTCAGAACAGGCTTATGAGCACATTAAGTGAATCCATGACATCCTCAACGGAACGCCCTATTCCGTTGAGTGTGCGCGATGATTTAATCAGTAAATGGATTCATTATAAAGGGCTCGGGTACTGGGTCATCAAAGATCCTGTTTCGCTGAAATATACTCGACTCCATCCAGAACAGTATTACATCCTTAATCTTTTGAACGGGTCGCGATGTCCAGAAGAAATCAGGGATGAAGTTCATCGACAATACCCCACACTGCTGCTTTCCATTTCAGAGATTCAACAATTAATCTCTGACCTCTACCGAAAAGGTCTGCTGACCAGTGGGCGACCCGGGCAGGGGGTTACTCTGATCAAACAAAGCCGGGAAGAGCATAAAAAGAAATTAACAACAACATTTAAGAATCTGCTTTATCTCAGGCTCCCGGGCTGGGACCCGGAAACAACATTACAGAAACTTTATCCGTATGTGAAATGGATGTGGAAGCCCTGGGCAACGTTGATGTTTGCCCTGTTGATTGTCTCTTCCTGGGTATTAATCGGGGTCCAGTTTGAAGCCTTTCGCAGTCGACTTCCGGAATTTCAACAGTTCTTTGGCTGGCCTAACCTGATCTACATGTGGTTTGTGCTGGGGGCAGCAAAGATTATCCACGAATTTGGGCACGGGCTATCCTGTAAACATTATGGTGGTGAATGCCACGGCATGGGAATCATGTTTCTGGTATTCAGCCCCTGTCTTTACTGTGACGTTTCTGATTCCTGGATGCTTAGAAATAAATGGCAGCGGATAATTATCGGCGGAGCCGGGATGTATATCGAGGTGATTATGTCAGCTATTGCAGTCTGGGTCTGGTGGTTTACCAAACCTGGTCTGCTGAACCATTTGGCATTGAACCTGTTCTTCGTTTCAACAGTGACGACTGTGATCTTCAACGCCAACCCGTTGATGCGATTCGACGGTTACTACATGATGAGCGATTTACTGGAAATTCCGAATCTCAGACAGAAAGCTGATAAGCATCTGCGTGATACTTTTGCCTGGTATTGCCTGGGGATTGAGTCTCAGCGTGATCCCTTTATGCCGGAAACTGGAAAATTCTGGTTTATCATTTACGCCCT
The DNA here is from genome assembly GCF_048262075.1 of Gimesia sp. Classification (GTDB taxonomy): domain Bacteria; phylum Planctomycetota; class Planctomycetia; order Planctomycetales; family Planctomycetaceae; genus Gimesia. Next base: position 749,133 of record NZ_JBLXFK010000001.1, on the reverse strand, counting down.
TTCTGCAGCGCTTTATCGCTGGTTTATTATGTTTGGGATTACACTGTTCCTGTACACCGTCTTGAAACCTTATGACTTACAGAGTATCGGGATCACGTTGGCTGTGGTCTCCATCGCCTCTTTTTTTGGTGGTATCGTCTTTAACATTTACAAAATTATTGCTGCTCCGAGGGCCGAACCCATGAATTACTTCAAAGTCTCAGCGACGCTGACCGTTGCCGCCGCTCTGATTCTCGGAATTCTGCTGATTCCTGTTCCCATGCATTTTGAAGCACCCTTCATTATAGAAGGTTATGACGTAAGGGAAGTTCGTACGACCGGCAGCGGTCGCCTGGAGAAAGTCTACGTCGAACCGGGGCAGCATGTTGTAAAAGGTCAGAAGCTCGCGAATATTGTAAATATTGAAAAGCAGGATGAATTGCGCCAGTTAAACACGGATCGCGAGATTCAAATGGATGAGATTGCAAAATATCGGGCTCTGGACGATCTGGCAGGTCTCACTGTTTCAGAAGAAAAACTGTCAAATATTGAAGAACGAATCGCTGAGATTAAAGAACAACTCAAAAATCTGGAAGTCATCGCTCCTGTCAGTGGAGTCGTTGTAGCGCCCGCGAGTCAACCAGAACCGAAACTGTCTGATTCCAAAAAACAGCTTTCGCGCTGGTTTGGGACACCTCTTGATGCCAAAAATGCGAATTGTTATCTCGATGAGCGCACTCACATGTTGAGTATTGCACCTGAATCGCGTTATCAGGCAGTATTGTTTATCGATCAGGAATATCGAAATGACTTCACCCAAGGCCAGACGGTTGAGCTGAAGTTGGAACACCTTCCCGATAAGATTTATACTTCAAAAATTGAAAGTATCGGGCACGGGCATCAGGATTATGTTCCTTCCACTCTTTCTAATAAGATGGGGGGAGAATTACCTACGGTGACTGATAAAGATGGTGGGGAAAAACTGACAAGCACTGCCTACAAGGCAATCGTGCCTCTAGATGAAGACGTAGTTCTATTCCGGTCTAATATGCGGGGGAAGGCACGATTTCTGGTGAGTAAGTTAACGACGGGGCAATGGATCTGGCGCTACTTCCGAAAAACATTTCATTTTCGACTCTGAGACTACGATTACAGCGACTTGGGGAAACGTTGAAATCCAGAATCGGGGATCAGTATGAGTAATGTCATAACCGAAGCCGTAAAACTTTTGCAGGCAAATCAGCCAATAAAAGCTGAAGCCCTGATGAGGCCTTACTATCCAGCCAACGCTGGTAATGCTCAGTTTCTCCATTTCTATGCTCTGGCGAATTCTCAATCCGGCGAACACTCTCTAGGAATCGACCTTCTAAAGAAAGCGATTTCGCTTAATTCGAATGTCGCAGAGTATCATCATAACATTGCCGCGATTTATCGGCTGGTAGGGGACTTCAATCTCTCGGAAGAACATTATCTGACCGCTCTGAAATTAAAGCCCGATTATGCAGAAGCATACTTCAATTATTCAGCGACCAGAAAGTTTAAAGCAGATGAACCAATTCTAGCTGAGCTTGAGCGACAGTCGGCCAGAACCGATTTATCCGATCAGGATCGCTGTTTTCTGGGTTTTGCTGCCGGTAAAATCTTTAATGATGTCAAAGAGTACGATAAAGCATTTTATTTTTATCAGATGGGAAATCGCTGCAAAGGTGCTGCATTTGATATCGATTGCTTTCGAAAAGAGATTGACCGAATTATCTCAGTATTTACAGCCGAACGAATCGGGGAACTGGCAGTCCTGGGACATCAGAGCAGGGTTCCTGTTTTTATCGTCGGCATGCCTCGGACAGGAACCACCCTGGTAGAACAAATCCTGTCAAGTCATCCTGAAATCCACGGGGCTGGTGAACTTCCCGATATTTCCAGTATCTCTGGAACGATGCCGCAGCATGCTACACCAAAGACGAATTACCCGGAATGTATAACCTGTCTGCCGCAAAAGGTCTTTGCTGGATTTGCTGATGCTTATCTGCGTCGGCTGCGATCTTTCAATCAGTCGGCTGCACGTATTATTGATAAAATGCCTGGAAATTTTTTACACCTCGGTCTGCTTGCGATAATGTTTCCTCAGGCGAAAGTAATTCACTGTCGCAGGCATCCGCTTGATACCTGTCTCTCCTGTTATTTTCAGCGCTTTCGTCGTGGTCACGAATACTCGTTCGATTTGTCTCACCAGGGGCTTTACTTTCGTGAGTACGAACGGCTGATGCAGCACTGGCTGGAAGTATTGCCAACAACTCCTTTTGATCTGCATTACTCTGATCTGGTGAATCAACAGGAAGATGTCTCCCGGAAACTGGTCGAATGGACAGGCATGCCCTGGGACGATTCCTGCCTGTCATTTCATGATAACTCCCGGCCTGTTACAACGGCGAGTAACTGGCAGGTCCGCAGGCCGATGAATAAATCTGGTCTTGATCGCTGGAAAAACTATGATCAGTATCTTGCACCGCTCCGAGAAGCTTTAGCTGATACTGACCTAAGTCTTAATTGAGTCGGGCCAGATAGTGCTTACTGAACCACAGGTACAATTCCTGTTTTATTTTGGGTTGAAGACCACCAGAGTTGCCAGAGTCGTTGATTATATCCAAAATTCTGCTGAGTGATCTGCTGCAGTGCAGACAAAACGGCTTCGTTCTGATGGCTATGTTTGACTGAAACTGTTCGCATCGGGACCCGGGGCTGTTGTGAAGGCAGTACGATAACTCCATTGGGATACCGACCTGCCAGCAGTCCCGCTTCTATATCAGGAGGCAGGACAACTCCTGTATTACCAAAACTTCCGTTCGTGCCAAAACTGTATGTCGATGTTGTATCGGGAACCCTGACGCGATAGGTGTGACTTGTTATCAGAGCAGAGATCAACTCCGGTACAACAGATTCGTCTCCGATGACTTCCAGACCCTCCCCAGCCCTCTGGACAATCTGGTTTGATCTGTTTTTCAGTGCTTCTATGAAATAGACGATCGCTTGTGATACATCTCGTTTGGAAAGTGCTTGCAGGGCTGACTTTCGAATCGCCTGCACGGGATCTGTCAAAGCGAGTTCTGCCAGTGGTCTGAGAGGCTTGTCACCTGTAATCTGAGAAAGTGTGACAACAAGAAGTGATCGTACCAGATAGTTTTCATGTTTGCCCATCTGCCGCGCCAAAGCGGACACGGCGAACGGGTCTTTTATTGTCTGAATATTTTTGAGGCCCTCCTGCTGAAGTTGGGCATCGTTACTGTTCATCAAAGTCAGCCAGAGCTTGACTTTTTTAAACCATTTTCGCTCTTCTGCCAGTTCCGCTTCATTTTTTTCCAGTAATTCCAATTCAGCGGTAGAGACATATCGTCCTTTGTATTTGATGTATCCATTTTTTCGCATCAATTCATCTCGGGTCATCCATTCCCCATCTCGTAGTGTATACCCCAGCGCTGCTCGGGCTTTTGCATGATCCGGTTCCAGTAAGAGCACTTTCTCCAGTTCTGCATGTCGTTGAGAGGTGAGATGATTTTCAGAACACCAGTTTGCCAGTTCCAGATGCGCTTCTACCGTATCAGCGATTGAATTGCAGCGGGATTCATATTCTTCGACTGACAACGGGCGATTTGTGATGAATTCAATGTGTTGCGAGGCAACGGCGATCTTACCGCCAGTCAGCGTTTCAATGATACGAACCGCTCCCGATTCTGAAGCCAACTTCTGCAACTTGCCGCGAATTTCTCCACCCTGTTTGAGTTTGATCAGATCGCAATGCCCCGGAACCTGCTGACCCCCAATGATCATTAGAAGTGTTACAGAAAATGCGAGTCTTGAAGCTTGGAGAATATGTTCTGGATACATTATGCCAGTTCTCATATCCATTGAAGAATTGATTTAATGTTCTGTGAGCGACGAGCTAACTCATATAATAGCTGGAATCTGATTTTATCATTTTCAATAAGAGTAGGACAGCATCTTTTTTCTGGGAGATGCCTGTTTTTGTGATTCGTATCGATTAATGATGCAACCTCCAGTAGAGAAAGCCAGATTCAGAAAAGAACTAGTGCTTTGTCAAGCTTGAAATTGAGGGGGGGGGGGGAGAGTCGTTTACGTGCTCCGTTGTCGCACTCTCGTGATATCTATCAACCCATAATTTAAAAATGACAATCCACCAGGGGAGGAACCAACTTGAAGCCTATAGCGACAAAATACCGGTGATTATAAAGGGATGTACAGTTTTTCTAGTGGAAATTCTTTAAATGATTTGATAACAATGCTGGATTCCCCTTTGGTGGAGTGGGTAGAATGGGATATGTGAGCCAGGGTGGGATACTGAGAATTCTGCTTTGCAAACGGTTTTTAAAGACAGTTTGCGGTCAAAGTCAGTCTGTATTGTAGACTTGAGAAGAGTAACTTCTATTTGCCGTAGACGATCCAGATCATTTTACTTGATCTGAGTATGCCCGTTCTAAAAATCATCTTGAAAAAGTTGGTACTATGCCTGTGTGGAAGAAATTGACAATTAGTTTTCTGATGTTCGTGGTAGCAGTCACTGGGAGTGATTGCCTGATGGCTCAACGTTTGAATGAGTCTTCGGTTGGTATCACAATTCCTACACAACGGCAATTGGGACAGGATGATCTGGAACGCGTCTGGTGGGGACAGGCTGTCGTCGATCCGCAACGGGACCGAATTGTGCATTTATCAATTGATGAAATCAATTTGTATGCACTATCCACCGCAGGCATCATAACTGCGTTTAACAATGAAACCGGCAAAAAGCTGTGGGCGACTCAACTGGGGCGGGGTAACAATATCGGTTATTCGCCGGTATCCAATTCGAAATACGTCTTCATCACAGTGGGGACTAAATTATATTCCATTAATAGATTAAATGGTGAAATCGACTGGGAACTGCAACTACCGGGCTCCGCTTCAACCAGTCCTACTGTCGACGAAGATGCAATCTATGTTGGCACGTTGAGTGGTCGGGTTTATGCCTGGGATCTGAAAAAACTGAATGAATTAAGCAATGAGTCAAAACTTCCGGCATGGCGTGAAAGTGCAATCCGCTGGACATATCAGTCAGGTGATACCATTAACACACCCGCACTTGTCACCAACCGGACCTTATTGTTCGCCAGCCAGGATGGTTCACTGTATTCAGTGACACTTCAGGATCGGCAACTTGCTTTTCAGTTTGAGACTGATGCGCCTATTTCAGCCAATCTAGCTGAAGATGAGAAGAGCATTTTCCTCGCTTCAGAGGACCAGAATCTCTATTGTCTGAATAAACTGAATGGTATTGTTCGTTGGAGAATCCGAACTTCGTTTCCATTAATTTATCCGGTTTCTGTTCTGGATAACGAAGTCTATCTTTCTTCGAAGAAGCGGGGGCTGTTTCAACTTTCAGCTCAAACGGGACAGGAGCAGTGGTGGCAACCACTGGGTTCACGATTTATTTCACTGTCACCAACTCGAGTCTATGTCACAGATGAGCTTGGAAATCTACTGGTACTCTCACGCATAGATGGTGCAGTTCTTTCTGCGGTACCCCTGCGTAAATACCAGGTTAAACTGATGAACGACCAGACGGATCGAATTTACTGTGCTTCAGAATCGGGAATTATTCTGTGTCTGAAACAGAAGGATCTGCCTTTTCCGATCCGCTTCAAAAATCAGGATAAGTATCCGATTCTTCCCGAGGTGACACCGGAACCGACAGTAAAGGATGTTCAATCAGAAACCCCTGCAAACGATGAAAATACGGATAACTAAGTCGTTTTTAACAACTTCTTCCGCTACTCAGGCCTCATTTGTTTTCTGAACAGATTCTGGCTAAACTGAGTCCGTGTTATGCCTGGAATGGCTTTGGTAAGCCCTGCTACTGAAGATCTGATTCGCCCAGGCCCGGGAAAATTCTTTCAACTACAGCTGGACTGTGTCCAGTCTGTATTCTCAGGTGATTGACTAAGAAACAAATGAGTAATTCACATCCACGTCGTGCATTAGTAAGTGTCAGTGATAAAACGGGTCTTGATGGATTTGTAAAAGGTCTGGCTGAACTGGGTTTTGAGTTTATCTCGACTGGTGGAACCCGCCGTTATCTGGAAGAACAGGGTGTGAATGTTATCGATATTTCAGAGTACACCGGCTTTCCTGAAATCATGGACGGGCGCGTTAAAACTCTGCATCCTAAAGTTCATGGTGCAATTCTGGGCCGCCCTGATCTGGCTGGTGATGCCGCTGCGATAGAGGAATTTGAGATTGTGCCTTTCGAACTGGTTGTCTGCAATCTTTATCCGTTTGAAGAAACAATTGCAAAACCGAATGTGTCTCTCTCAGAAGCAATCGAACAGATCGATATTGGTGGACCAAGTATGGTGAGATCAGCCGCTAAAAACCATGCTTATGTCGGAATTGTGACCTCGCAGAACCAATACAGTCGTGTGCTGGATGCATTACAGTCAGGGCCATTGACTCCGGAATTCCGTCTTGAACTTTCTGCTGCAGCCTTTGAAATGACCACCTGTTATGATCGTGCCGTTGCAAATTACATGTCGTCAGTTCTACCCGACAGTGAATCGACTCGATTTTCGCAACAGATCAGTATCAAGTTAGTGCGAAGAGATCAGTTGCGCTATGGCGAAAATCCCCATCAAAGTGCCGCTTTCTATGTGGAAAATCAACCACCAGCAGCAAGTGTGGCACAGGCAGAACAGTTAAATGGTAAGGAACTTTCCTACAATAACTATCTGGATCTGGATGCGGCTCTGCAGATTGCCGGTGATTTTGATAAGCCGGCTGCTGTCGTGATTAAGCATACGAATCCTTGTGGTTGTGCCACTGCTGATTCTCTGGTGGAAGCGTTTGAAAAAGCCTATGCAGGAGACCCGGTCAGTGCATTTGGATCTATTATCAGCTTCAATCGCGCTCTTGATAAAGCAACCGCTGAAAAATTATGCGAGCCCAACCGTTTTATCGAAGCGATTATTGCCCCCGGTTATGATCCAGATGCGTTTGAACTGCTGACCACAAAGCCCAAGTGGAAAAAAAATGTCAGACTCATGAAGTGTCCCCTGATGGAAGCACCTGCAGTAGCCAGCCTCGACTATCGTAGAGTCTCTGGAGGTTTACTCGTGCAGGAGAAAGACGAATTACGAGATGACTCCCGTGACTGGAAAGTCGTCACCAGTCGCGCACCAGATTCTCGTGAATTGAATGACCTGGCTTTTGGCTGGATCGTCTGTAAGCATGTGAAATCAAACGCCATTGTGCTGGCAAAAGATGAAATGCTTCTGGGGGCAGGAGCAGGTCAGATGAGCCGCCTGGATTCTTCCTATATCGCCGCGTACAAAGCTGGCGAGCGTAGTCAGGGGGCAGTAGTGGCGTCTGACGCATTTTTCCCATTTCGTGATGGAGTCGATGAAGCAGCTAAGGCCGGGGTGACTGCCATTATTCAACCCGGGGGATCAGTTCGAGATGAGGAAGTGATTACTGCCTGCAACGAGCATGGAATCGCCATGATCTTCACGGGACGACGTCATTTCAAGCACTAGAGCGCTTTGCCAAGCTAGAAATTGAGGGTTGGGGGTATGGTTTACGTGCTCCGTTGTCGCATTCTCGTGATATCTATCAACCCAAAATTTAAAAATGACACTCCACTAGGATAGAACCGGATACTTACGGCGCTGATGCTTCAGTTATCCGTTTGTACCACCTGGCAAAATCATTTGACATGGATTTACTCGCTCTGGCTCCTGTGTGAAGTGAGCTGTGGTTTCTGTTCTATCTTCATTCTGGTCGAATTACCCGGACCAGGTTCTGTTTCCGGGGCTGAAACAAGGGAACCGAAGGCAGGAAACAAACTGCTTTCCCCACCCCCAGGTATTCATGTTGAATGCTTTGTATTCAGTGGCGTCGGGACGATACCAACCTGTTTCAAGCGATTTGATATGTGTCGAAGATGGGGGCTGAATCTTCGTGGCTGAGATAAAATTAAAGGAGCCTTCTTCAGCGAAGAAGGCTCCTTTCGTTATGGCCTGTTGATTCGGAATGATCCGAATGGTAGCTGGTAAAAAGTTACCCGCTGGTTTTATTAGAAGACAAGAATAACGTCTGTACCAACAGTGAACTGGCTGTCTTTGGTAGCACCGCTTTTGGTTGTCCAGGGATTTGAACCATCAGCCCAGTCCCAGCGAATTTCAGGACGAACCTGAATGCAGGAGTTGAGTTTGTGATTCAAGCCAGCAGTGATTTCGTAGTAGCTCGTACCGGGGTTACCCAATTGAGTACCATTCTGATCACGCCACCATTCAGCTCGCAGACCGGCACGAGTGCAATCACTCATGTCGTAGAACAGGTACTGGTTAATACCATAGGCTTCTGCGTTTCTTCCTGCATCTGCAGCATCACCATTCATGAAGAACATGTGGTCGTGCTGGAATACGTAAGATAAATTGTCTGTCAACTTCTGTTGAGCAACGATACTGTAAACGGTCAGGTTAGAAGTTCCACCTAATGCATCATTTTCATTACCAGAGCTCAAAGCGAAAGCAACAGAAGTGTCTTCGCTGTCGCTGGTCCAGGTAGCCATACCCAGGAAACTCCATTGATGGTTCTGGTTTTCGAAGTCATCCCAACCTGTAGTGATACCACCCGTTACTGAGACATTGTCACTCAGGTCGGTGCTGGCTAAGACACCAGTGTGGGTAAACGGCTCATCATACTGCATTGTGTAAGCATGTGAGTAAAAGAAGTTACCGGTAGCAGGTACAACTTCATATCCGATGAGGGTATAGAAGTGACCAGCGTTGACGGTGACACCGTTACCAATTGGGGCGTAGACCGATGCATATAACTGTGGCATCGCCAGACCGATCTGGTTGGCAGTAGCGTTATTGTTGTCAGACCAGATCCCATCGAAGTTAGGGTTGCTGTTAGGTCCACCGAAAGTTGATGTGTCCTGAGCGTCAGAACCAACAACCAGGTCGACACGACCACCCCAGCCGAAGCAATCTTCGTTGGCAGCAGCGTCTTTTTCCAGAACAAAGTACAGCTGGTTCAGCATGAACTGGCTGTCAGCCTGGTTGAAACCCACACCGGGAGTGTTTAAGTCGTTAGCAGGTCGGTTACCATTGAAGGTAATACCGAACTCCAGCCAACCGCTCAAAGACCAACCGTTATCTTCGAGGAAGTTTCCACAGCCATCGCAGTCGTCAAACAGACGAGTCAGACGGCCGCTGCAGCAGTCTCCGTCATCACTTGATTCTTCGCCGCAGCAGGTGTCAGGATTGGTACAGGTAGGAGCACAAGTCTTAGGTGCACAGCACTCTGCTGTTAACCGTTCGAGTTCTGCAGCTAATTTAGTACCAGCTTCCTCATACACTTTCGTGCAGCAGGCATTTGGTTGATCTGGTGTGCACGAAGGGGCACATCCAGCATCACCACCAAATGCAGGTGATACAGCCATGAGACCCAGCCCACTTAATAGGAGCCCAGTCAGTCTGGCTTTTCTTTTCAGTTCATTCAGTTTTCGCATATTTTAACTCCTGAGTACACGCTAAAGGTGCTTGGTCTCCATACCGTCAGAAGGGAGGCGTATATGCTTTCCAAAACATTGAATTGGTAGAAGCCATACTGACGGTCTAATCAAAATCCCATCGTTACAATTAGATGACCTGCGAGGTCCGACAAATTGAGCGCTAACATAACGATGGCTCTAACACGGAATATCGGAATTCTCCGTAGTAGCTTTGATGAAAAGAGATACGTCAAGAATATCCTGACTGATCAGGAAGGTCTGGCTTGTTCTGCCAGATACCGGAAGCGTTAAAGTTTAACAAATCATAAATTATGTTAAGCTTGCGCGAAGAGTAAGCACTCAAGATACGTAATGGTACTCAATCCGGAGTAAAGTCTTCATAATAAGACATTATCGAGAGAGTAATTATGAGGCACTTGCAAAGAGCGCGTCCACGAATCCTTGTGAGTTAAACAGTTCGAGGTCATCAATTTGCTCTCCGACACCGACGTATTTCACTGGGATTCCCATCTTCTGACGGATGGCAACAGTGACTCCACCCCGCGCTGTTCCATCTAATTTTGCTAAAATTAGTCCAGAACATTCGATAGATTTTGAAAAATGTTCTGCTTGGCTAATGCCATTTTGTCCAGTAGTCGCATCCAGGACTAACAGGCTTTCATGAGGCGCATTGGGTATTTTTTTGCTCACAACACGTTTGATTTTTTCCAGTTCTTCCATCAGGTTTGTATGAGTCTGCAGTCGTCCCGCCGTGTCGATAATCAGGTAATCAACGCCAGTTTCCAGGGCTCGCTCACAACCTGAATAGGCTACACTGGCAGGGTCAGTACCATCGGGTCTGGTGACAATTTCACACCCTAGTCTATCAGCCCACATGGTAAGCTGTTCAACGGCAGCGGCCCGAAATGTATCTCCCGCTGCTAATAGGACTGTTTTTTTCTGTTTCAGGATCAGATTTGCCAGTTTTGCAATCGATGTGGTTTTTCCAACACCATTCACTCCTGCCACCAGAATAACGGTAACACCTTCTGGATTCTTATTTAATGGAGACAATGGGTCTGATGTATCCCATTTTGCATCTCCTTCACCCTCTAGCAGCGTACGGATTTTCTCTTTAACGGTCTCTTCGATTTCATCCAGTATGACAGTACGGCCGCCATGCTTTTTGCGAATTTCCTCACAAATTGCTGAAGAGGCAACAACTCCCATGTCCGTTTTGATTAAACGGGCCTCAAACTGTTCAATCTTCTGGTCATCCAGGATTTCGCCCGCTTTAAATAAATCGCGAACATCTGTCCTCAATACTTCTTTTGTTTTTTCTAAACCACGTTTTAATCGGTCAAACAGACCCATTTTTCTTCTCTCTTACTGGATACAGCTGATTGATATTAGTTCTGGATCATTAGGATCTCAGTCGGGGATAATATAGTGTCGGGAGTCAGACAGCAAGTATCTGCTTTTCTGACATAAATCTATGATTCTATTTTCCTATGGTTGAGCAGGCCCTCAAATCGATGAATTGCCAGTTCCCAAACGGCCTGATCCTGTGGATCATACTGTTGGGTTTCTATTGAATTCAGCACAATCTCCCGTATTTCGGATAGTGAACTGACCGCGCCTACAGCCCTTGCCTGAACTAATACATTTCCGAGTCCTGTAGCTTCTACCGGACCGGTGATGACCGGTATCTGACAGGCATTTGCGGTGAATTGATTCAGTAGCTCGTTTTTAGTTCCTCCCCCGACGATATGAATGACTTCGATGGGGATTCCGGTCAATTCTTCCAGCCAGCCTGAAACCTTGTGATATTTCAGTGCCAGGCTTTCCAATGCACAGCGAATATACTGGCCCGCAGTTTCCGGTACTGGCTGTTTGGTTTCTTCGCAGTACTGTGAAATTGCTTCCAGCATGTCAGGTGGGTTTAAGAATCGTGGATCATCCGGGTCAACAAGTGAACGGAACGGTTCTGCAGAGGCTGCAGCTTCAGCCAGTTCCGAATACTCCAGGGTTTGTCCCTGGCGTTCATAGGAACGCTTGCATTCCTGTACCAGCCAGAGTCCCATAATATTTTTCAGTAATCGATAAGTGCCATCAATGCCGCCTTCGTTTGTAAAATTCAATTCAAAGGCTCGTTTGCCTAAAACGGCAGAGTTGACTTCGACTCCCATCAGAGACCACGTACCGGAACTGATGTAAGACCAGTTTGGATTTCCTGTCTGAGTGGTCGGGATGGCAGCGACTGCAGAAGCTGTATCGTGAGTAGCAGGAGTGATGACATCAATTTTACGGAGTCCTGTATGGAGCATGACTTCTTCGCGTAAGGTTCCCAGTTTTGTTCCAGGTGGGACTAATTTGGGAAGCATGGATGTCGGGATTTCGAGCTTATTAAGCAAATCATAGGCCCAGTCTCCCGTCAGGGGATTAAGGCATTGTGTTGTCGTGGCATTCGTAAATTCTACAACCTGACTACCGGAGAGCAACCAATGAAAGAAGTCAGCCATCATCAGGAATGTCCCGGCCTGGTTGAGTAATTCAGGGTCAGTCTGCTGCATCGCTAACAGCTGGTACAGAGTGTTGATCTCCATGAACTGGAGGCCGGTAGCGTCAAATATTTCCTGTTGCGGGACTCGCGAGGTAGCTAGATTCAGCATGCCTTCCGTGCGCGGATCTCGATAATGATAAGGTTGCCCCAGCATTTCCTGGTTTTTAGAAAGCAGAACATAGTCAACTCCCCAGGTGTCTACCCCGACGGAAATAATCTGATCGCCATATTTTTGTGAGGCGAGCGAGAGGCCTTTCAGTATGGAAGACCAGAGGCCTGTTACGTTCCAGCGACGTGTTCCTGCAAGAGGGACAGGCCCATTACTGAAACGATATATTTCTTCCAGCTGAATTTTATTTTCATTCAGGATGCCTGCCAGGACACGTCCGCTTTCTGCCCCCAGATCAACTCCTAAAAAACACTGCGCCGGCATTGATGATCCCTTTTGATTCACTAAAGACTTCTGCCTGGTAAAAGGTAAAGAATGTTAATTACAGTCCTGTATCATACAATAACTTCATTTAAATTTCATTGGATACCGGTTGTCACACAGTAAAGATTTACAGATCATGGAATCTTATTACTGGTTGATTGTAGTTTTTGAAAACAGATTCTATCCTGAATAAAACCGAATATGAATAATTACATAATTGAATGAGAACTGGTTCCCATGAAACTGACGATGTCTTTGTTGGCTCTCTTCCTGTGTTTCTCGATGGTTCAGTCGGGATCGTATGCCTCTGATCCGGCAAAACTGATATTCGATACGGATATGGGAAATGATATCGATGATGCGATGGCGCTGGCGGTCATACATGCTCTCCAGAGCAGGGGGGAATGTGAATTACTGGCAGTCACCAGCAGTAAAGATAACCCCTGGTCAATTCTGTACTGTGATGTGGTAAATTCTTTTTACGGCCGACCAGAGATACCACTGGGAAGAGTCAGCCAGGGAGTGACTAACCTTGACGGATCGTATACACGAAAGGTCGTGGAAACATCTGAGAACGGAAAACCAGTTTTTGCCAGACGCTTTCAAGATGCCAAGGACATACCTGAGGCTGTTTCTGTTTTAAGGTCTACTCTGGCAGCCCAGCCAGATCATTCTGTGACTCTTGTTGTAGTCGGGTTTTCAACGAATGTCGCCAGACTACTTCAGTCGCCTGGGGATCAGATCAGTCCCCAGACAGGGCTGGAACTTGTGACCCGGAAAGTAAAACTTCTCTCTCAGATGATTGGTCGCTTTGACAGGGATAAGCCTGCCAAATTCCATGAATACAATGTCAGGCTGGATGTGCCTGCCGCGAAAGCTGTGTACGAAATATGGCCAAAGGAAATTCCCGTTGTTGTCAGTGGCTGGGAGGTGGGACGTGCGATTCAGATTCGGGCCACCAGCATCCAAAATGATTATGATTATGTGAAATATCATCCGATCAGGCTGGGATACGAATATTGGCATAAAATGCCTTACAATCGACCTACCTATGATTTAACAAGTATTCTCTATGCGGTCAGGCCCGAGCGAGGATATTTTGGATTATCCAAGGCGGGTCAATTTAAGATCAACGAACTTGGAAAACTGGAACACATTGATAAAACAGATGGAAAGCAGCAATTTCTGACTGTGACTCCAGAACAGATTGTCAGGGGACAGGAAGTTCTGGAAAATCTTTCCAGTCAGCCTCCCGCAAAATAGAACAGAATTAGACAGATCAATCACACTGGAGGAGGATTCCTGTGAATCACAAAGCAGAAGATCATATAGAACCATCCTTCGGTAAGCGCTTTCAAACCGCTGTGAAGAATCTGGGGATCGGGATCATTTTCCTGATGGCGGGATTGTTTTTGCTCTGGCACAACGAGTCTGAAATTCTTGAGAGGGAAATCAAAAACTCGTACGCAAAGTCTATCCTGTCAGAAAATCAGGAAGAGAGTTCCGAGCAGCAGAACCAGGCAACGAAAGAAGTTCGTGATTTGCAATCAACGACACTTTTCAACTGGGGACTTCGCTTTGCCGGTTGGATTATTGTTTTTCTGGGGTTGGCAACTCTCTTTAAGCCTCTGGTGGTCCTCGTTGATAAGATCCCCTTCCTCTGGAATTTTGTCGGTCGTGGAATCACGGTATTTGCCTTGCTGAGTTCGTTCAGTCTGACATTGATTCTACTGTCAGCTGTCTGGATGGTAACGCGACCTGTTTTTGGTGCAGTCTTACTGCTGTCCGGGGTCGTTCCATTACTCATTCTCTATCGTTCTGGAAGACGGGCCCGATTGAAGCATGCACTTAAAAGAGCCTGATTTGATCTGACCTGCCCCGATTCGAGTTTTGTAACAATTGCAAGTCAGGTTGTTTCTTTTCTGGCTGACCCAGGTTCTCTGTTTTGTGATTTGGGGCCACTCTTGTTCCCAACTTTCTGCCTGAGATCTCAGGATTCCTACAAGTCGAATAACCCACATAACCGATACCTTTGATATATCTAATACCCTTCACGCGGAATTTCCTGCGCCGCAGGGTGGTTATTTGTTAGGGCTGTCTGAGTTTGAAGACAGTTTCGTAGAGCCTCCGGCTTGTAGACTTCTTTAACATGAGATTGAAGTAGAACATGGTAAATCCGGCCTGCCGATTATTGCTTGGGATGGTTGTTCTCCTGTCAGGGGTAGAGACACTTTCTGCACAGGCTCAATATTCTCCAGACATGGGAGCGATGATTCAGCCTGTCAGTTACAATACGGCTGCAGCTTATCGTCCCGATTACCAGCCTCAAAATATGTATGAACCATCGCCCGATTACTATCAATCGGTTGATGGGTACCCTGCAGAATATTATGGGGGGATGCCTCCATCCGATTCTGTCATGCGGGTTCTTCCAGAAGATCGTGGCTGGGGATACGACCATCCCATGGATGGTCTTTTTAAGAATCTGGCAAATAACAGTTGGATGCGAATCGAATATTTACTCTGGAAAGCGCCTCCGGGGAACATGCTGATCGGTACACAAAACGACTCGAACAGTGACCCACGAAATGCTTATATAACGGATGATTTTCTGGGTTTTCCCACGCTCTCGACGAAAGCCGCTGATTTGGGTTCTATTGGCAAGAATGGTTCCAATGGGATTCGTGGTACGTTTGGCATCGATTTCGACAGTGGTACTATTGAGGCCATCTTTTTCGGTATGAAGACAGATACCAGCGGATATACCTATGACCAGAATGATCTTCTCGGTGCTTCGTTTGGTGAGACCGATATGATTTCCATTCCCCTTTTATTCAATGGCCAAATATCAAATGCCCAGCGAAATTTCAATGAGAAATTTCGCGTCAGTTATAAAACGCAGGCGTGGGGAGCGGAAAGTAATTATGTTTTCAATACGGAGAGACTGTTTTTTCGAACCTATTATGGAGCAGGTGGATTGCAGATTCGTCCTTTGGTTGGTTTTCGTTATCTGAAAATCGGAGAGGAGATGGTGGTGAAAGGAGAGTTTGAACGTGCAGACACGATCCCACCATTCCCGTTATTTGATTCGACAATCAGAAGTCAGACACACAATAGCCTGTATGTTCCTCAGGCTGGTATCCGAATGGAATTCGTGCATCCCTGGTTCACGATTTCGGCTGAACCGAAGTTTGGTTTCGGCGTTAATCAATACAATGGAAATGTTATGACCGATCAGTTCCTGGGACCTGATGACCCGACTCATTATACCTCTATATCTGCGACGCGTTTTTCACCGACATTCGAATTTGGTATTAATGCCCGCTTTCATCTAAGTGAATACTTCACCTTCAATGTTGGTTATAACTTCCTATGGGCCAATCATGTTGCCCGGGCAGGGGGGATTCCTTATTACAACCTACAGGATTCTTTCGCAGCCAACGATGTCTCTATTCGAGCCCAGGACAGTACGGATACCTACAAGCTCCACGGCCTGGTGATCGGTGGGGAGTTCAGTTGGCCATAATAGCCACTTAGATTGTAGATTTCACGCAATCAGTTTTTCGACAACTTTTCCACCGACATTCGTCAGTCGAATATCCAGGCCACCAAAATTCTGCGCCAGTTTCAGGTGATTGAGACCGAACAGATGCAGAAGTGTGGCATGGAAATCATTAATGTGGACGGGATCTTCTTCCACTGACCAGCCTAATTCAGTCGTCTTGCCGATGACCTGTCCCCCTTTGACTCCCCCGCCCGCCATCCACAGGCTAAAGGCGCCCGGATGATGGTCTCGGCCTGTGACTGCTTTCGAACCAGTTCTGTTTTCACCAAGTGGTGTCCGCCCGAATTCACCAGCCATAACAACCAGCGTTGAGTCGAGAAGCCCTCGTTGCTTCAGGTCTTTCAGAAGTGCTGCGACGGGTTGGTCTACGATTCCTGCATTCCGTTTTATTCCTGCATCCAGACCACTGTGGTGGTCCCACGAAGCATGGTACAGATTGACAAACCGGACTCCACGTTCCACCAGTCGACGGGCCAGCAGGCAGTTCCGTGCAAATGCGGCTTCCGTATCGGATCCCCCACCACGTTTACCGCTCTTTGTGTCTCCCTTGCGGTTTACACCATAGGCTTCTTGCGTCTCTTTTGTCTCACTGGCTAATTCAATCAGCTCCGGTGCCGAAGACTGCATTTGAAAAGCAAGTTCGTAACTGGCAATGCGACTGGCGATTTCATCATCGCCTGATTCAGAAAGTTGTTCATTGTTCAATTGTTTGATTGCTTCCAGCCCCGATTTCTGCATGGCGGAGCTGATCCCGGGAGGATTATTCAAATTTAGTACCGGCTCACCCTGGTTGCGGAACAGTACGCCAGCATACGTTGACGGTAGAGAGCCACTGGACCAGAGCGAGGCGCCACCGCTGGCACCCCGGCCTGCCGTCAGAACCACGTATCCTGGCAGATTATTAGATTGACTGCCCAGTCCATAGGTCAGCCAGGAACCCACACTGGGTCTTCCGAAGCGTCCAACCCCTGTATTCATCATCAATTGTGCCGGATGATGGTTAAACTGTTCGGTATACATTGAGCGAATTAAAGCGATGTCGTCTGCACAGGATGCAATATGGGGGAGCACATCTGAAAACTCGGTCCCACATTCACCGGATTTCGTGAACTTTCTTGGACTGCCACTCAGGGTTGCCGTCTCTTTATTGATGAATGCAAATCGGACTTTATCAGTCAGTTCACTGGGAAGAGGCTGTCCATTTAATTCCTGCAACTTGGGTTTAGGGTCATAGAGATCAATCTGGCTGGGACCTCCCGCCAGAAAAATAAAAATGCAGTTCTTAGCGGTTCCAGGGAAATGTGCATTTTTGGGAGCCAGTGGATTGGCGAGGCTTGTATCTGAGGCAAATAATCCCTCTTTTTCCAGCATTGCCGCCAGAGCATAGCTGGCGATACTGCAGGATGAATTCATCAGGAAGCGACGTCGTGCCAGATTGAGATTGAATGGTTCAGCGTTCATGATTACTTCGTTCCGGTGTTGAGATACTGGCACTCAGGTATTCAGGACAGTTAATAATGATTAAAATTATCCGCGGGTTACAAACTCATCAAGATTCATTAATACCCGTCCAATCATTATCCAGGTGGCGACTTCCCGGGGGGGACTTCCATCAGGGATCTGGAGTTGATTTGTCAATTCGCTGACTGCCGACTGATCTGCCTGCAGCAGTTTTGTCTGTTCCTGATGGAGTTGACGGATAATATGCATTTCCTGTTCTGACGGCTGTCGTGCCAGACAGAGTTCAAATGCGTAGTTGATGCGCTCATCCAGAGAGGGAGAATCATTTTGTGTTCCGGCGACAATTCGTATTCCCAGCTTTTGTGAACATTCAAAAAAGACGGGGTCATTCCAGATTGTTAAAGCCTGCAGTGGTGTATTGGATCGCTCTCTATGGGTACAGCTCAGATTAGAATCGGGTGTGTCAAAAGTCATCAACATGGGATACGGTACGGTACGTTGAAAGAATGTATATAGCCCACGACGGTAGCGGTCATCACCTTTGCTGGCAGTCCATTTCACTGAATTGGCATAACCCAGATTAGCGATACCCTCGGGTTGGGGAGGGTTCACACTGGGGCCGCCTACCTTATGTTTCATCAGTCCGCTGACTGTCAGAGCCTGGTCGCGAATGATTTCCGCTTCGACGCGGAGGCGGTTCTGATGAGACAACCAGGTGTTATAAGGGTCTCGTTCCGCGAGTTCCGGTCGGTTGATGGAAGACTGGCGATACGTGGCAGAAGTGACGATCAGTTTGTGGAGTTGTTTGAGACTCCAGTTATTTTTTCGAAATTGAATGGCCAGCCAGTCGAGTAACTCCGGGTGCGAGGGGGGCTCACCCTGTGTGCCAAAATCGTTAACCGTGAAGACGATTCCCCGACCAAAATAACGACTCCAGATGCGATTAACAGTCACCCGTGCCGTTAAAGGATGACGACGATCAAATAACCAACGTGCCAGATCAAGACGGTTGGGACTGTCTGTTCCAATAGGTGGCAGGATCGCCGGTGTATTCGCCTTGACTTCATCCGCAGGATTCAGAAAGTCACCTCTTACCAGCAAGTGGGTTTTGCGGGGTACCTTGAGGTGATCGACTACCTGGGCTTTCGTGGTTTCTGCGGGATCACGAGGTGCTTTTTTACGATGTGCCAGTTCCTGTGCTTTCAGTTTATTTAACTGAGGATCGATGGTGCGAAAATATTCCAGTAGTTCCTGCTGTTGCTGAGAAGTTCGTTGCTCAGTCGGTGTATTCAATGCCTTTGCGATCAGGTCTGTCATTCCAGTGAGAGGCAATGGCGCGTCTGCAGTTGTCAGTGAAATGCGGAAACGTCCCAGGTTATGGTATGTTTTACGCGTGGTGGACTGCCGCAATGAGACGGTGACCAATGTACCCTTTTCGAATCCAAATGGTTTTTTTGCCTCGAATGTGGCAATCTGTTTTTTCCCCTCCTGGGGAGCGATTGACCAGCCGGTATGGGGACTGTTGTTGATGACACGATCAACTTTGTAGCCCTCCATTTCAAAACTGGCCTGTGCATTTTGGAGAGCGACTTCCTTAGCTGAATCTGGAGATTCCAGTGGGGCAGTTTTAATCGTAAGCATCGTCAGTTCGAAATCACCGGTTGCACTCCTCCCAGGACCCTGTCGGGGGAGACTGGGGTCTGGGAGTGCTTCGAGCCGAATACCATTTATATTCTGTAAATCTGTTTTAAAAGTAATTGTATAAACTTCAGCACGCCCGGGATTTTCACCTGTTGCCAGCACACTGCGATCCTGCAGGATCTTCAATGTCGTTTTCTGTTTGGCTTGTACGGCTTCCGGTTTCAGGACTGTCCAGACAGGATTCTTTTCCGGATTTTGTTTTTCCCAGAGGCTCAAGGCTGAAGCCAATTGGTTCTGTTCATAATCTTGAATGGCCTGTACGAGAGGCTGATGGGCTGTCTGATAGACCTGATTCGCTTTCTCAAAATTTGCCTGTTCGGCGGCCAAGGGGGCACCGATATCAGGCTCTGTCATTGAATTGAAAAAGGAGTACAGCCGATAATATTCGCGTTGGGTGACAGGATCATATTTATGAGTGTGGCATTGGGCACACTCTACTGTGATCCCGAGCCAGATCGATCCCAGAGTATTCGTGCGATCGACAGTACGTTTAACGCGATCTTCTTCCGGGTCTGTTCCACCTTCCGTGTTGATCAGGGTATTACGATGGAATCCCGTAGCAACCAGTTCGGACAGGGAAGGATCGGGCAACAGGTCTCCGGCGATCTGCTGCAGTGAAAACTGATCGAAGGGGATGTCCTGGTTCAAAGCATTGATCACCCACGTTCGCCAGCGCCAGGCATGTGGTCTTTTACGATCTTTTTCGTAACCATCGCTATCCGCGTACCGGGCGAGATCGAGCCAGTGCCGGGCCCAACGTTCTCCATAATGTGGAGAAGCCAGCAGATGGTCAACGAGATGTTCGTACCAGTCCGGGTTGGGATCTGAACTCCACTTTTGCCATTCTTCAACTGTAGGGGGAAGCCCGGTCAAATCCAGATAGATGCGCCGAATAAGAGTGCTGCGGTCCGCTTCTTCAGAGGGACTCACTTTTTCCTGTTCTAATTTTTGTAGAATAAATGCATCGATGCCATTTTTAATCCAGTCAGGCTGCTGCACCTCTGGTAAGGAAACCTCTTTGATGGGTTGAAATGACCAGTGGTCAGATCCAGCCAGACCCGTTTTTGAATTTGCTGTCTCAGGCCATGGGGCTCCCAGTTCAATCCATTCTTTGACCAAAGCCAATTCGTCTTTACTCAGTGGGGTTCCTTCGCCTTCCGGGGGCATCTGATCGCCATCCCCGGTACCAGAAAGACGGTGATAGAGTTCGCTTTTGTGGCTGTTGCCGGGAGTAATGGCCCGACCACTGTCTCCCCCTTCCAGGGCGCGGCTTTTCAAATCCAGGCGAAAGCCACCTTCCTGAACTTCTCGACCGTGACAAGAATAACATTTGGCTTGAAACAGTGGTTTGATCTGTTTCAGAAAATCGATTTTGTTTTTCTCTACAACAGCTTCTGCAGCAGACAGGCATGCAGGTGGGAGTAATAGAGTACTCAGGCTTAACAGCCAGAAAGTAGAATCGAAGAAAAGGCGGTTCATTTGCTTGCCCTCATTGTTATCAGGCAATTCAACGATCCGGGTGCGTCTCTGGAAGGCCAATGCTGCTCCATTGCAGCATGGGAGAACAGGTAAGTCCCCTGGGTGATCGCTTTTTTATATATTACTAAGTAATAGCCACAAATGTCAAATAATGACTGACTGAAGCGGAGGCTTATTTATGATCGGAGACAGGGATTGAGGCCTGGATGGGAAACAGTTTCAGTAGCAATTTTTTATTTGGTTTGGAACCATATTCGCAAAGTTCAAACGATTCCGCGAATTTGACCTGCTTACCAACTTCCTCTCCATAGATGTTGATCAATTCTGTGCGATATTTATTTGCTTCAGAGGACTGACGTCGAGACCAGGCAGGACGAAGATATTCAACACGCAGTTCTGGTGGATCAGCAGGTGGGACTTTAGCAGCCCGTTCCGGACTTCCGCCAGCGCCTCCTTCCAGCGATTGTGAAACGAGTTGTGCAACAGCTTTCAGTTTCTGGTCAAAAACATTATCCACGGCAACGACCACATCCGGACGAAAGGGGTAAGGCTTCTGAAATCCGTCACTGGAGTACATGAAGACTGGATTCTTCTTAAGGCGAGGGACATCAGGACAGAAGTAGGGGACGGTTACCATAAACGCGGCATCCTGAACCAGTACACCAACGTATCGATGGTCGGGGTGATAATCCCAGGGACGATGTGAAATGACGAGGTCTGCATTCCATTCCCGAATCAGTTTTACGATCTTCTTACGGTTCTCCAGTGTCGGAAGTAATTCTCCATCATGTATATCCAACACTTCCGATTCGACTCCCAGGATATTTCCTGCGGCTTTGACTTCGGCAGCTCTTCGCTGGGCCAATGTACCTCCCGCCATTTCGAAGTGACCAATATCCCCATTTGTCACCGAGACCAGTTTTACTTTATGCCCCTGTTGAGCCCAAAGTGCTGCAGTTCCCCCGTTTTTATATTCCGCGTCATCAGGATGAGCCCCAAAGCAGATAATACGTAAGGGGGCATCTTCGTCAGCCTGGAGCGAATGAGTGTTACACAACAGGGGGAGAGTTATTAAAAGTGTAGAGCAGATTATACTTCTCAGGTACAGCAGCATGATTTTTGACTCCAGTTATCTAAGGAAGAATCAACGAATGTTTATTTAAAGTACCTGAGATGGTGTTTAGATGAAAGTGATTCAATAAAAAAAGGCTCGCAAATGCGAGCCTTGGTGCAGCAGTCTTTTCAGACCGGACTGATTCTGTCATGGGTTATTTTTCAAAACTGCGAGCGGTTTCTGTTCTCGCTTTGGTTGTTGAAGCTGTCTCGGTTGTTTTGCTTCTGTTGCGGGCACGTTCATGAGCCATACCAACCAGCTGAGATGCATACTGCAGTTCTGCACGATTGAAGTAAGGAGTTGGAGGAGCACCACCTAAATGTTTGACTGACTTTGCGGCCAGTTCCTGCCAGCTCATTTTATCTGCCAGATGCCATGCTGCTGCCTGCCCTGCCTGTTGATTCACGCGACCAGTTGCAACTAAAAGGAGGAGTTCCTGGAGTGCAGGATCTTTCACCATTTCTTCGGTGGGGACCATACGGTATTCCATACGGGGTGCTGGTTCAACCTTACCGTGTTCGAGACAGACTGATGTGTAGGGGACATAAACTGTTTTTTCAGGAGGTATGGAGAAGAAACCACCGCCGGCACCGCCAGCTCCACCGGCTCCCATTCCGCCGAGTCCGCCACCCAGACCACCGCCGCCACCTCCGCCAGTTGTTTGTGCCTGACCACCTTGTCCGCCGCCTCCCAGGCCGCCACCCAAACCACCACCGCCGAGTCCACCACCCAAGGCTCCCTGTTTCAGGACCTGAACCGCGAGGAATGTGTCGGGCAGTTTCACATTGAGTGGTTTCTCATTATTGTTGGTAATCATAACGTTGCCACCCTTAGAGTTTTTGGCAACAATTTTGACGTCAACCAGACCGGCTTCCATTGCTTCAAATAAATCATCAGCTTTTTCTGCTGAAGGATCATACTTCTGAGGAGGGATTGGTTTTTTCGCTGCTTCCAGAGTGGTACTCAAGCAGAGTGCCAGACATGTCACAGAAAAAAACATCAAAAAACGCGAAGCCGATTTTGTGGACAACATAGAAAATGTTCCTGTGGTTCACTGGAAGGATACCACGCTGACGTGGTGTAAGGTTAGTAATCACTCTTTAGACTGAAATAGCTATTTACTACAACTATCCCAATATTATCATCTTACAGCATACAAAACGGGTCTGGCAATAAAAAGTTGTCGTGAAAGTAACTTTTTCACAACTCGGAGTGCCGGCTATTAATATAGAACCGATCAGGTAAAGGCTGAGCGGTATCAGATTATGCTGATTATATCGAGTAAAACAGTAGCAGAACCTGCCAGGCAGCGTCATAATTTTCCAAGAGTGGCTGAAATCAGAAGAAATTGGCAGGCAGATCAACACATCTGGTATTTCAGCATAACTAACTCTTAAATGGTATTGAGCCAGTAACTTACGGGAATTCATCATGGTCCGGGAGATCACCGCAGATAATGCCATCGTTTACCTGGAGGAGATGCAGCAATTATCTCCTGAGGAAGAGGTTTCAGCGGAAGCACTGGCGTGGGGTGTTTCGAATATAGTCATTCGTATAGATCGTGAGGCTGGCGATGATTTTGTCATCAAGCAGTCACGCAAGCAACTGCGAACTCAGGCAGAGTGGTTCAGTCAGCTTGAACGGATTTGGCGCGAGTTGGAAGTCATGCAGGAATTGCAGTATCTGCTGCCTGCCGGAGTCGTTCCCCGCGTCCTGTTTGAAGATCGTGATAATTATCTGTTTGCAATGGAGGCAATCGATAAGAACCATAAGGTCTGGAAAGCGGAATTGCTGGATGGAAAATTTGACCTCTCGATTGCCTCGAGATTGGGAAGGTACCTGGGGGCCATTCACCGGTTGAGTTTTCAGAGTCAGCAGTTTCAAGATCGGTGGGGTGACTGGACTATCTTTGACCAGCTTCGCATTGACCCATTTTATCGGTTTATTATTAAAGCTCATCCCGAAATAAAGGGGTGGGTGGATGATCTGATTACCGAAATGGGGGACAATCGTATCTGTCTTGTCCTGGCCGATTTCAGTCCTAAAAATATTTTGATTTCTGGAGATCAGATTCATCTCGTCGATTTTGAGACAGCCCATTATGGGGATCCGGCATTCGATCTGGGTTTCTTTCTGAGTCATTTGATGTTGAAAGCAGTCTTCTTCCGCGAACGCGGAGCTCATTGTATTCAACTGGTAGAATCTTTCTGGGAACAGTATCTGGCTGAAATTCACCCCTTGTCTGATTCCGGAGAAAAAGAAGCCTTTAAGATGAGCCAGCAGGAGTTGGAGCGTCGTACGATTCGCCATCTGGCAGCATGCATGTTGTCTCGTGTTGATGGTAAGAGCACAGTTGATTATCTTGGCGAACCAGATTTACAGGATCAGGTTCGTTCGTTTGCGCTCTCGCTGATCCTTGATCCACCGTCTACGATTCATCAATCGACATTAAGATTAAGTGAGATGCAGAATTCCTGAAGGAGCTATGGGTGAAGGTTATGTTCGATCCTGATATCATATGAGGGAGAATTAAGTTTTTGCTGTTTATAAACAATGTCGCTGAAAATCACTGTTGGGAGTGTGATCTGATATGACGCAAATTGAGTACGTCAACGCGCGCGAAGTATTTGATAGTCGTGGTAATCCGACTGTAGAGGTCGAGATCTGTTGTGCCGGCTCACGTTGCGGGCGTGCCATCGTTCCCAGCGGTGCCAGTACCGGAAAATTTGAAGCCGTTGAGTTACGTGATCAGGATGCAGCCCGGTTTGATGGTTTAGGTGTCACCCAGGCGGTCGAAAATGTCAGACGGGAAATTGCTGCTGCATTAATAGGGCAGGATGCTTTGGACCAGAGGGGCATCGATGCGATTCTCTGTGAACTGGATGGGACAGAGAATAAGTCTCGCCTGGGAGCGAATGCAATACTGGGGACTTCACTGGCAGTCGCCTATGCTGCTGCCGAGTCACAGGGACAGACACCGGTCGAGCGTTTTGCGGAAATCTGGTCCGATTATATCAGTTCTGGTTTTGCAGAAGACACGGAGCAGAATCAGCGGACGAATCTTCTCTCCCGATCAATGTCCCTGCCTCTGCCGATGGTCAATATGATTTCCGGTGGACTGCACGCAGGTCGCAATCTGGATTTTCAGGACTTCCTGATTCTACCTGTAGGCGCAACTTCTTATCGGCAGGCTTTTGAATGGATTGTGACAATCTACCGCCGACTGGGGCAAATTCTCAATAAGACCGGACATGAAGGAACTCTCATTGGTGACGAAGGCGGTTATGGCCCGAAATTAAATTCCAACAGTGAAGCAGTTAAATACGTCGTTGCAGCCATTGAAGCTTCAGGATTGAATCCTGGTGAAGATGTGGCAATTGGACTGGATGTGGCCAGTACCCATTTCTACGATGCTGAGACTGACACTTACCATCTGAATGCGACGGGAGATGAAGCGTTATCGGCGGATGATGTGATTGATATGCTGGAACGCTGGGTTGACACTTATCCCATCATCAGTATTGAAGACGGATTGGCGGAAGATGACTGGTCGGGCTGGAAGAAACTGACCGAACGACTGGGGCATCGCGTCCAGTTAATTGGTGATGATCTGTTTGTGACGAACCAGAAACGCCTGCAGCAGGGAATCGAAAGCCAGACGGCAAATAGTGTACTGATTAAGTTAAATCAGATTGGAACACTGACGGAAACTCTGGAAACGTTGAAGATGGCCATTGATCATGGTTACTGGCCGGTGGTCTCTGCCAGAAGCGGAGAAACAGAAGATACGACCATTGCCGATCTGGTTGTCGCAACGGGGGCTGGTCAACTTAAGGTAGGATCGGTAGGACGTAGCGAACGACTGGCGAAGTATAATCAACTGCTGCGACTGGAAGAGTCTCTTTCTGACAGGGCTCTGTATCATGGCGGCGGAATCTTTTCCAGTTTGAAATCAAAATAAGATTACCACAGTTTCAAGGGTAAACTGAAAAGCGTCTTCGAGTAGATCGAAGACGCTTTATTTATTCTCAGAGTGGATACAGCTCAGTTGGAAGCAACTGGATTTGTTACACTTTCGGTCGCGGGCAGCAGGTTAATATCCAGAGTCGCCAGTAACTGACCTTTGCTGTTCATGACATGCATTTTGGCTTCTGTTGCTTTAGCCAGCCCGATCTGAGGGGTCTGGAAAGCCAGAATGTTGTCTTCCCATTTTTCAATTTTCGCAGGCAGCCCCATTTCATTGATTTCCAGAACAACCATCCCCTGCTCATTTCCCAGACCTTCTGCTGAGAGTTGAAACAGTTTTCCAGAGACCAGTTCCAATAGTTCCTGTTCAACGGGTTCCGGACTGGTTTGAGTTTCTGCAATTTCTTCTGTTCCGGATCCTTCAGATACTTCAAGGACTGTTACACCGGCTTCATTGTAATTCAGGGGGGCACATGCTGTGATCACACAGGGAGTCAGAACAGGTTCTGCACAGGGAACCGGAAACCAGGGGCGACAGACTGGAGGACACCAGGAGCGAGTATTCATATGAATCCAGGAACGATTCCAATGATGATGTCCATGCTGGACGTTATGGTGGCCATTGTGATGGCCATGGAACTTGTTGTGTTTGATTGTTTTCTGGTCAGTCTTGAAGGGACGTTGTGTTGCTTTGTGTTGCGGGTTGATCTTTCTTTTATCGTCAAACCGACTCAGTTTGTTTGAAACGTTCTGTTTGGGAGCTGGTTTGAAGTGATAATTGTTTCTCTTTGAGAATTTGCTGGATTGAACTGGAGTGGACTTTGAGTTGTCGGATGCTTTGTAGTTGTGTTGTCCCATAGAAGGTTTCTTGTTTTGAGAGAACCGTTGATTTGTGGAACGATGATTGTACTGCGAATTACTGGAACGATTGTTGAAGTTTTTGCTTCGATGATTATTGTTTCTGTTCCCGTGATGGCCGAAGGAACGGCTGGAAGAGCTCTTACCTGATTTACCGGAAAAACGATTGTTTCCAGCTGATGCATTTTCTGAAGCCAAAAGCAGTGAAACTATAAAGCAAGTGAACAGGGTGGCGGTCGTTTTCATCGTTTCGTTCCTTGGAATTTTGATTAAGTGTTGTGTTGTGTGTCTCACACTTAACCAAGCGGGAACGGATAAAATCTGTTACAGCAATTATCAAAAAAAATAAAAAACGAAATGTACACTTTGTTTGAGGTGTTTTTGACTGAAATGACCGGGGTTTTAGCGATGGCAGGTTGAACCAAAATTATTTCAGTGAGGAGTGAACACGCCTGGAAAGCTCTTCCAATGCATCCAGATCTGCCTGCAAAGTCTGAAAAATCCGAAAGATGCTGACCGCTCCCAGGGTACCAGCGACGGTGAGAATGCCGATTGCAATTTTGTCATCCAGGTTGATCATCGCCAGCGAAGCAATACTGAGCGTTGGTACCAGGAATGCCATGATCAGATAAACCCAGCTCAAGCGTTTGAGTTGCTGATAAGAGTCAGGTGCCAACTGAGTGAAATCGGAATTCT
The DNA here is from genome assembly GCF_048262075.1 of Gimesia sp. GTDB lineage: Bacteria > Planctomycetota > Planctomycetia > Planctomycetales > Planctomycetaceae > Gimesia. Next base: position 721,774 of record NZ_JBLXFK010000001.1, on the reverse strand, counting down.
GGATCAGCCGAGGGTAGATCGTATGTAGACTGAAATAGGTAACGCCAAAAAAAGGATAGCTGGCGGCGATCAGGCCACACAGGAGCAGGGAGCCCAGGAAATGAATATATGCGGTCACTGGTAATGAACCAATCGCATAATGCATGCTGACCGGATACGCGATTCCGGCAATGATCCACTCCGCCGTACAGATCAAGGCGGCATAATGGCCCAGACGCAGGCAGCGTTTCTGTATGATGACACTTTTTTGCAGATCCGGCTTTGAACGTGTTTCACTATCAGCAGCAAACCTCAGCAGCAGCCAGGTCAACCAGCCTATCAAACCAAGTCCTGTCGGATAGGCGATCAGGTTGATCGCAAATTGGATCTTCCAGAAGGCATCCTGGGAGTTTTTTAAGTGTTCAATAATATGTTTCTGATTGTGAAAGAAATTGAACATTCCCGCCAGAATATTTGGGATTGCCACAATCAGGATGACGAGCGGTACTTCCCAGCCTTTGAGCTTCGCAAACCAGCTTTTTGATGAGGGAAACAGAATCTGCTGAGCCCGGGGATTCAGACAGAGTTCCAGTTGGCTGGCGAGTTCAGCTCCTGAACGCCAGCGATCGGCAGGATCAGGGGCCAGGCATTTTTGCAGGACAGAAACAAGATGCTCCGGGCAGTCAGCAGGCAAATGTTGGGGGCTGGCAGCTAATGAGATTCCTGTTTTACGTTGTTGGATCATCTGTTTCAGCAGGTCGGACCAGTTGGATTGGGTGGAGGGATCCTGAAAGGGACGGGTTCCCGTTAATAACTCTGCCAGCATTAGCCCCAGTGAATACAGGTCACTGCGTTCGTCCAGACTTTCAGGTAGTCTGGCATCGGTGGGGTCGTAGGCTTCGAGTTGCTCGGGCGACATGTACGCCAGGCTGCCGCCAAAATAGGCGGCGGGAGTTGTGCTACTGAGATGGGAACTGAAGCTGATGTTGAAATCAGCCAGTTTCGGGATGCCTTCTGCTGTCAGTAGAACATTAGCGGGCTTAATATCCCGGTGCAACACGCCTTTATGATGAGCATAGTCTAAAGCCTGAGCCAGTCTGATTCCCAGCCAACAGATTGTTTCAGACCAGGATAATGATTGAAACTGCTGATAAGTGATCGATTCTGCAGGTCTTGATTCACCTCTCAGGTCCAGAGACTGATCGAGTGCATTGATCAGAATTCTTCCAGAACGCTCATCAGGGGCCGTTTTGCGAACAATCTCGACGACCGCATGTAAGGTGCCTCCCGGCAGATACTGCATGTAGAGCAATCTGATTTTCTGATCTGCCAGCAATCGCTGGTCGAACACGCGCACGATATTGTCATGATCCAGTTGGGCAAGTGTTTGTGGTTCATCACTTGAATCCTCTGAAACTTTCAGTGCCACGATTCGCTGCATCGAGTTTTGCCGTGCCTGGTAAACTTTAGCAAAGGCACCTTTACCCAGCAGTGTTAAGAGCTCGAAGTCATCAACAGTATCCCCCGGCTGAAACTGCTGGAAAGTCTGATGTGGGGAATGATTGAACATCTTCGTCGTGCTGTAGGCATGGTCGAGGTCAAACAGCTGTCTGACCTGCGGGTTGGCTGTGGGGATAAAACTGATGTACTCTTCCGGGTCGACCTCGAAACCATTTTGACGGCGCAGGTGGTATTCCTCATACAGCAAATCGACTGGAACTTCTGGTTCTTTCAGGATGGGAAAGTCATCGAGATATTCAAGAATTCGTCTGGGAAAATTAAACTGTTGCCAGCGAAATTCCAGATCAATTTTGATCAGTTCAGTTAACAGAAACCGAAATTGAGGATCTGCAGCTGAAACATAGTCTTTTAAGTCAGGCGGGGTCTGACGGGATTCCCACTGAAAAACAAATCGCTCCATCACTTCGGTGAGTGCATCAATCGCAAGTTGACTTTCTGAAACCTTTTGGTTTGGCTCTGAAGCAGACAACATTGAGCTCCCGGAGTTCTGGGTAAAGGCCCTGCCTTAATGATCCTCAAAGTTTCAGTGGATGACAGGCTTTTTTGATGGTATAACGATGACAGGTAAGTATTCTGAACTGGCATAGTAACCGATTGGGAACAGGTAGGAAAGCAGAATGCGTCACAGAATCAATGGACTTGGCTTAGCAGGGATTACTGAGTTTTATGACGACTGATATCGAGATTCTGATTAAGGAGATCAAGCAGGGAAGTGAGTCGGCTTTACTGACTTTTCTGGAACTGCATCGTGCTCCTCTGCTGGCATTCATTAATAAAAATATGAGTGATGCACTCAAGTCCAAAGTGGAGGCTACTGATATTCTGCAGGAAGTCTCATTGAATGCCGTCGATTCCTTTCTGAGTATGGATTTCGAACAGAAACCCCCATTCAACTGGTTATGCCACCTCGCTGAACGACGGATTATCGACAACCATCGGAAATATTTTCAGGTTCAAAAACGGGCGGCGGGACGCGAAGTAAGACAACCGGTCTCCGCGGAAGGAGAAGGACAAGGGTTTATGGATCTGTTGGTTGCCAGTATCACCAGTCCCAGTCAGGCGTTTTCCCGAGGGGCTAAGGAAATGAAACTGCTGGTGGCTTTGGAGAGCCTGCCTGCAGAGAATCGGGAAGCCATTCGTCTAAAATATGTGGAAGGCCTGCCGACAAAAGAGATTGCAGAGCAGTTGGATAAATCTGACGTTGCCGTCCGTGTGATGATCAGTCGTTCGATGGTCAAGTTGCAGGAGCTGCTAAAACATGAAGACGAATTTAAAAGCCTGCTGGGATAACCTGATATCAGACAGACGCGTGAAACACGCTAGATCGCATCTCATTAAAGAATAGCGTATCTCAATCTGATTTACGCGGGCCAAACAGCCTTGGAAATGCTCCAGTAAAACTGGACACAGACTATTCTTCCTCTTCTGCTTCTTCAGAACTTTGCGGGCCCAGTTCCGAGTTGATGCGATCAATCATCTGTCGCAGTCGGCCGAGATTCTTGCGATTGAACATGAGAGAAATACGAGGCAGGTCAGCTAGATGCTCGTCATCTTTTTCCAGCTCGTGTGCTTCGACTTTTGTGATAATTCCTGACTCGAGTATATCTTTGAATTCATTGTTCAGCTGTTCAATGAATTCATTGCTGGGTTCGACATGCAGGCGGAGCACAAGCCGCCCTTTGACGTATCTCATACTGTTATAGACGCTGTAAAAGCCAATCACTTCATCAACGGCATCTTCAATATCATCTGTGACATGAAACAGTGACAGGTCTTCTTTGGAGATCAATTCCTGTTTCAAAAGGTTGTTTTTAAGAAATTCTTCCCAGTCTTTCCAGTAAGATCCTCCGGGAGTGTCCAGCAGCACAATCGGCATGGGATCGCGTTTTCCTGTCTGTACGAGCGTCAAAGTTTCAAATGCTTCGTCCAGAGTGCCAAATCCACCGGCACAGCAGACGATGGCATGGACTTCTTTGACGAACAGGAGTTTGCGAGTGAAGAAGTAATTTAAATTAACCAGCTTTTCGTTTTTATGGATGACATAGTTGGGTTCCTGCTCGAATGGCAGCATGATATTGACGCCCATCGACATGTCGGTTCCGGCACCAACATGTGCGGCTTCCATGATTCCCGGACCAGCACCTGTAACGATCATCCATTTTTCTTCCGCCATTCTCCGTCCAAACTGCAGGGCCTGCTGATAGGCAGGGTCGTCGGGATTCGTACGGGCAGAACCAAAGACGGTGACCTTACGTTGCTTTCGATAGGGAGTGAAAACCTTGAAAGCATACCGTAGTTCTTTGAGTGCGCGATCCAGAATTTTGAGGTCGCCGCGGGTTGCCTGGTCCTGTTTGAGTTTATCGGCCGTCTCTTTGATACTGGCAACGATAGACTGGTGCGGATACAGTTCCGAACTATGTTCTGTTGGTAATACGTCAGACTCTGAGACGCCGGGACGTGTTTTTCGATATTTCCTCGACATGATCCATTAATCCTTTAACATAGCGGGTCGAGACGAATGTGAGAACCAGACTCCCTGGTCAGCCCATCAGGGCATCCAGCGCTTCATCTCTGGTCTCGTAGATAGCCCAGAGAGTGTCCAGAGCTGTGATACGCAAGAGTTCGTTGGCCATCTTGCTGGCACCACACAAAACTAACTCTCCTCCTCGACTGCGAACATGTTTGTGGCAGCGCAACAGAAGTGCCAGGAACACGGAGCCGAAATAACTGACGTCGCTCAGGTCGAAGACGACCATCGGGATTTCGACTTCCTGTAGCGGTGCCATGACGATATCAGCGGCCTGTTCAATCAGATCCCAGCTCATTGACTCGACATTGCTCGCAGGAATGATTACGACCGTATTTCCATGCCATTCCAGTTGAAAGTCGTCGTGGTAGTTAGCCATGTAGTGGTTCCGCAGTGATGAATACATTCTTTGGAGAGAAAATAATTGATTGAGGCTCCATGATACTGATATCCTTAAGACGAGAACAACCATCAAGTACCTCAAAAACAAGAATTCATACTTAACGTCCTGTAAACAGTCGCGAACCTTGTCCAGAGTGTTGTGTTTGCCACCAGTTCATCCAGCTTTTAGCCTGATCTGACTGGTCCTGCTGGGGTGTCAGATTGGCGGGTTGTTCCGAATCTGGTACCAGTTGATCGAGACTGTTCAGGATTTCTTTGAGTGTAGAGTTGTTTCTCTCGGTCCAGGCCATCTTGATCAGAGGTTCCACATAACGGGTCTGTCCGGAGTTGCCCATTTCCCGTATGGCCTCTTTTCGCATCGCAATCTGGGTATCATTCGAAAGTCGCAGTAGTTCCTGCATGCCGGCAAAATCACCGAGTCGACTTAAAGCCACAACCGTTTCAAAGCGGACCCGTCGATTTGAATGAGTCAGTAGAGAACGAAGTGAAGGCGTTGAATTCTGGCTTTCACCTGTTTTATGCAAGCCTGATATCGCGATGGGGTTATGGCATTGCCCGATTGCCCGGATGGCAGCCAACTGAACTGTGTGGTTCTTGTCATCCAGCAATGGGAGCAACCAGTTTGCATACTGGGGCAAGCCATGGGAACCAAAATACTCGCAACCCAGGATTCTAATATCAGGCCAGTTATGATTGATTGCCAGCAATGCCAGTTGGGAAGCCTCATCGTAGTTGTCTTTTTCAACAGATGACATCACAATTCGCCAGACCAGCCGATCCTGTTCATGTATCATCAGCTTTCGCAGTCGGGCTACTACCACTGGGGTCAATGATATGTTTTGTGAGCTGATAAACAACTGTTGCGCGGCTTCACGTCGATCTGTGATATGGGGACTGGTCAGTTGATTTAATGCAGCATATTCGGGAGTCTGGTCTGCCAGTAAATCTGTGTAGATTTCACTCGGAATTTCGATCGCAGTTTCTCTGATCAGCTTCTCCAGCACTTTGACTTCGGCAGGACTGATGTTTGACAGTTCCTGATAGGCCTGCTGGTACTCAGGAGAATCCCGAGATTGATTTACCAGGTTATGAAAGTAGGACTGGAGTTCAGCAGCGCGTCCCTGGTTGACTTTCTGAGCTGTTTTAAGTCCCTCTTGCATGAGCTGTCCCCAGAAGCTTCCCGGGAGTTGGCCACTCTGGACCAGTTCATTGACAGCAGCGACTCTTTCATTTTGTGGGGCTTCGATCGAAATAGAACCTCCCAGACCGGTTCGGTTAACCAGCTGTAGTATGCTTTGGCGTCGTGTTTTATAGACACCCTCCTGAATCCCATCGAGCAGTAATGGTACGGCCAGATCATCGGGCCAATCAGAAATGGCTTGAATGACCGCGTGTTGTACCTGGGGACTGCGATCGTCAATCAGGGAACGGAGATGCAGAGCAGATTCGGCAGTCGGAGTTTTTCCCAAGCCTGATGCAACCTCCAGTCTGACGGCGGAAGAGGTGTCATTTTTCAGAGGGATGAGATGCATCGGGCCCCAGGAACTGAGACCTTTCACGGCAGCAACACGGATACTTTCTTCCGGACGTTGCGCGTACTCTTTCACGGTCTGGAGGGCTGTTTGTGTCTTCATAATTCCCAGGTGTTCGATGGCTTTTGTCTGAACTACCAGATCCGCATCTCTCAGTTGGGAGGTGAGAATTGTTTCGGCATCAGGGTGGCGAATTAACGCAGCCCAGTAACCAAAGTTCCAACGCATATTCGCATCGGAGTCCCAGCGGACCTGCATGATATTGGCAGGCCACTCCCTGGGGCTGAATGTACGAGTCCGATCAGGACCATCAAGCCGATTCTGTTCTGAGTGAAACCAGAGTCCATGTAGAATACAGGCTTGCATCGCTGCTCGTCTTAGTGATTTGGGTGGGGTTGCGCTTTGCTCAGTGATTTCCAGCGACTGTTCCAGTGAGGGAATACTGGCAGGAGACATGAAGCGGGCCAGGGAGAGATAAAGTTCGCTTCGCAGTGAAAGGGAAAGATCCGGACGCTGCAGTCGCTGTGTCAGTCGATTGCGGGTTTTGAGAGGTATCGCGTCGGCTTGAGCCAGTACCAGTGAGATCGCATTCAAGGCGGCATACTGCATCGCCTCTGAAACAGCATGCTGATCTGGCTTTCCAGAATCATCTTCTGCATTCACGTGAGATCCATATGGGGGATCCAGGCCTACTTTTTCCAGAACAGGCAGTGCCTCAATAGCCGTTGCAGGCGATAAAGTGGCCCAGAGGATCGCCGCATTCCAGCCAGCCAGGTTATCCCATGTGGACAATTCCTGCAGTGCTTCAAGTTTGTCTGATCGTTGTTTATTTGTCAGCTGTGAGTTTTGATTTTTCTGATCGAAGAAAAAATCCTGCAACGCGTTAAATGACCAGTTTTCCGGTTTCTGCAGATCTGTCTGCTCAGTCGCATTTGGTTTTGCTGTCTGATCGGGGACTGACTGCTCTGCATCAGACTCTGTTTCTGAAGATGTCTGTTGGGGGGCAGTCAATGGTTTCCGCGTATTAACTTCGCTCAAAAGGGTTTTCTGGTCAACGGATCCAAATACCCAGCGTTGCACCTCAATCGGCGCGAGGTGGTCCTCTGTCTTGACGCGCTGAAATGTTTTCCATTCCTGTTCTGTAGACCAGTTACGATTTCTGACCCAGAGGTCACGAGAAAGGTAAGCCTGTAATCCTGCCAGGTCTTCCGGTACTTTTCGTGTCACTTTCTCTTTCAAGGATACGGCTATCGGAGTTTCGCGCACATTTTGCAGCATGCTTTTCTGGCATCCGGAAAAAGCTGCGCAGCATAATAAAACTCCCATCCAGAACGGTTTCCAGGAAACTCGTTTGAAATCAGAATTGGATTGTGAAATAAATTTTCCGCCAGGAATCGCAGAATTCATGTGTGAGAGGGGGATTGAGTTAAGATGAATGGAAGGGAGAGAATTTGAGAGTTGAGACCTGACTTTAGCAAAAAAACGTTTCTGGTTGAAGAGCATTCTGGAGTGATATCATACGATCAGAATGGGGACCGTCACGAAATCTGAGTTCTTCATACTGTTTATTTTAACAGGATTTATGGTCTTGAAGTGGTAGGGGCAATCCCAGACTGAATTAGAGAACCTTTTATGCTTGAAGTCTTTAAGACTCTCTGTCATGCTCGTGTCCTAGATTACTTATTTTATCAGTGGTGACATTGTTGATCCGGAGAGAAACTCAGATGTTAAAAAAAATAGTAACTGTCTGTGTCATATTTACTGCTTATGCGACGACTGATTCCAGTGAAGCAGCAGAGAAAAAGGAATCAGGAAGTCAGTCTGCAGCCGAGCTGAACACTACGATTCCCGTTAAGATGAAATACCTGCTCTATCTTCCTGAGAACTACGATGAAAAAGAAAAATGGCCTCTGGTCTTGTTTCTTCATGGTGCAGGAGAACGGGGGGACGATCTGGATCTGGTGACGGTTCATGGTCCACCAAAGCTGGTCAAAAACGGAAAACAGTTTCCATTTATCGTTGTTTCTCCTCAATGCCCCAAAGACCAGCTCTGGCAGCCGGTTGAATTGACTGCGCTACTGAATGACATCGAGAAGAAATACAAAGTCGATAAAGACCGCATTTATGTGACTGGTTTAAGTATGGGAGGATTTGGTAGTTGGTCTCTAGCGGCTTACACTCCCTATCGTTTTGCCGCGCTGGTACCTATCTGTGGGGGTGGCGAAAAATTCTGGGTCAAGAAAATCAAGCATGTTCCGATCTGGGTATTTCATGGAGGCAAGGACACGGCAGTGCCTCTCGAGCGATCTCAGACTTTGGTAGATGTCCTGAAGAAAGAAAAGTCAGACGTAAAATTCACTATTTACCCGGAAGCGGGGCACGATTCCTGGACAGAGACTTATGATAATCCGGAAGTCTATGACTGGTTATTGCAGCAGGTGCGCAAGCCGGAAGCGGAAGTGAAAGCGGCTGAAGAAAAAGAAGCAGAAGCCCGTAAAGCAAAACGGGCTGCTGCCAGAAAGAAGAAAAAGTAGTTTGCCGGTCAGGGTTACTGGACTAGACCTTTAGTCAATTCCATGAATGCCGTTTCCAGATTGATTTCTTCTTCGCGGAACAGGCAGAGCTTGAATCCCTCGCTGATCAGCAGCGAGGGGATGAAGGTGTAGTCTTTCACATCATTCTTGAGTGTCACCAGCATGACATTTTTATCAATTTCAAGTTTGGAAACCAGTTCGTGAGCATTCAACAGTGTAGCAGCCTGTTCTGTATTCTCACTCACGCCGACATACAGCAGGATACGCTGTCTGGCTTTTTTCATGACCGCATCGACATTGTCGTCAACAATCAGGTTTCCTTTTTCGATCATTCCGACGCGCGTACAGACGTCAGCAAGTTCGGGCAGAATATGACTGGAGACGATCACTGTTTTTTTCAGTTCTCCCAGTCGTTTCAGCAGGTTTCGAATTTCTATTCTCGCACGGGGGTCAAGCCCACTGGCCGGCTCATCAAGCAGAAGTACCTGGGGCTCATGTAACAGTACGCGAGCCAGTCCGATACGCTGTGTCTGGCCTCGGGAGAGCTGGTTGACCATCGCATCCCGTTTGAATGTCATGTCGACCAGTTCCAGTTTTTCCTCACAGATTTTTCGACGCTGTGGACCTTTAATCCGGTATGCAGACGCAAAGAATTCGAGATATTCAATCACTGTCATATCATCATAGACACCAAAAAAGTCAGGCATGAATCCGACCAGGCGTCTGATTTCTTCCGGATGTGTATAAATCGACTTTCCACACACATACGCTTCACCATAATCCGGGCTGAGCAATGTGGCGATCATTCGCATGGTAGTGGTTTTACCTGAACCATTAGGGCCGATAAAACCGAAAACATCGCCTTCGCCGAGGCTCAGGTTGATATTGTTAACAGCGATCAGATCGCCGTAGCGTTTCGTTAAATTCCGTGTTTCAATCACTCGTTATCGCTCCCGGAAGTTGTTTCCTGCTGATCTTTGGTCTCTTTGTCTTTTTTATCTAATGACGGCAATTCATATTGAATTTCGGTCGAAATACTGACGGGTATCACAACTCGAATATAGGTATCCTGGTGTTTTGGATCGAGTTGGTTCTGATCCAGCTCTGCAACACTGAGTGGTGTATCCAGACGCGCGAACAGAACAGCTCTCCCCAGGCGAAGTTGTTCTGTCAAATCCAGCTGCGCGCTTGAAATATTGGAAAGTCCAGTGTAGCCATAACCACCTGACATCTCATGGAACGTCAGGATTTTGAGGATTTCATAAGTATCTTTTGCAAATGGATTATAGTCAGTTTGAACCGTTACGATGGTGGCATTATTCTGCCCTTTTTGTTCAATCCGACGAGAAACAGACCGGGTCAGATATCCCTTGATATTCCTCGATTCGATCCGGGGGCCGTTAATCGACCAGGCCTGGTTGGCGGGAATATAAGACTCGTCGAGCTGTTCTGGATTGGTAACCGGCAGATACACTCGATTTCCGTAAGCCAGGACCCAGTCTTTCAGGGGGGTGGAAAATTGATGAGTAAGAGTCCCCGAAAGTTGCCCCAGATTGTTTCCTGTCAGTTTGGAAGTGACCAGATCTGATTGCTGTTGTGTCCACTCAGCCAACAGGCTTTTTGTACCCCACTTCAATACCGGCAGATTCTCAATACCCATCGATTGTTCAGAGAACTGGTATGCAGGTCCGGAAATGGTGCCTTCCGCCGAGCGATACATTCCTGCAAATGTCGTTTCCGGTAGCCCGTTCCAGCTGAGATGTGTGGGAAAGTAAGGTTGATCCTTTGACTGAGAAGGAACGGATGATTTGACACTAACCTGATAACGCCGAGTTTCCGGACTGTATAAATTCAGATAAAACCGTCCGCGCATCTGTCCCGCCGAGGCATCGTAGTCAACAACGTTTAGCTGAGTCGAATGTAAGAGGCTGCCGTTATCTTTCAGGGCTGTAAATCCCCCCCATGCGATGGCGATGCACACCATCACTGGAAAGGTAAACCAGGTGATATGAGGTTTTTTCAAGATCCTGTGTACCAGGAAATAATCGAGCGGGCCAATCAACAGCAGGTAACTCAGAATCAAAGCCATGACCCACCAGTGTGAAGGTCGTTCGATACCTGGAAAATTTTGCTGAGAATGAAAGAGCTGTGTATCCAGTTCCGAGATCCCGGTTTGAGAAATTCGTTTACCCAGAACCGCATTCTGTTGACTGGTTGCGATCGGTTGTTTGGCTCGTGTTGCCAGTTTGGGGCTCAGGCTATTTAAGCCATCCCAGTTTTGCAGCGGGCTGGTATTCAAGTCGAGCGCCAGGAATGTGACGATTCCCAATCCATACGGAACCCGGACTAACAGTGGACCATCGAGTCCAGTTGCCAGGATCTCGCCGGTTGAGATTTCGATCCGACTGGCTGTGGCGACCCCACGAATCCGGGAGCGAACAGCAGCGTATAATTCCAGGCTGCTCAAATCACGGACAGTCGTAGTGCCCAGAGTTTTTACGGGTACCCAACTTGCATATTTGCTCTGTTGATAAGCTTCAACATCTGAACCGACGCATAAAACCAGATGTCCGCCATTGGCAACCCAGTTTCGAATGACTTCATTTTTTTGCGGTTCCGAAGAGAAATCTGCATCCACAACCAGCGTGTCGAGAGAGTCATAACCGTAAGCGGATTCGGGCAGAGATGCCTGGTCTTCAATCAATGCTGCATACTGATCGAGATTCTGATCAAGGTCCGCCAGTGATTCGGATGAGACTGCGTCCAATCCTGGGACCGGTCCAATCATGGCCCAGAGTTCGACAGATTGTTTCAATCCAATGGCGGTGAACTGATTTTGCTTCGACTGGGGGGTGAAAGAAAACTCTTTCAGGATTGATTGTGTTTGAGCATCCCGCAGGCGAATTTTAAGCGGACTGTCCAGCAAGCCCGTTTTAAACTCTGAAAACAGGCGGTGCGTTCCCGGCGTCTTGAGTGAATAGACCTGGGAAGGTACTTCGGTCGGATTTCCATCAGGCGAACGTGCGATCGTAGAGATTTGCACGTCGAGGGGGCTGTCGGTCGTTAATTCCAGGTAGACCGGAACCCAGCGTCCTACCTTGTAGAGACCGTCAAAACCAACTTGAATATTTGTGATTTCCAGGCTGTCTGTTTTCTGATCTGCTGCAAAAGACAGCGAAGCATTCAGCAAATTACTCAGCAGCAGGACCAGCAGAGTCAAGGATCGAAAAAACAGAGATGATTTCATGAGTTTATATTCTGGTTGCGACAAGGCAATATTTCGTCTGGAGACCAGTTTCGGTAATGATAGTGTACGAAAATGTCTAATGACGCTTGAGTTGCGAAGTGGGCCGTTTACAGGAATTAAATCATATTATGGCTTGGGTTTGCATCAGGCTCAATGCATTGCCTTTACAAATAAAGGGTTTCCGCAGATTAACCTGTGATTCATTCAAAGACTGCCCGTCAGATCACTAAGCAGGTTACGAAATTTTTCGATTGCCATTTCAGGAATGGTATGTGGGCCGACAAATTCTGAAAAGTCGACCGTAAAATCATGCTGTTCCAGCATCTCTTTTAACCAGAGGGCACCCGCAAAGGGAAGAATCGGATCCTGCGTTCCGTGGCTCTGCTGAATCGGAAAGCGAGGTGACTGATCAGCCAGGCTTCCCCAGCGTTGTTCACAAAGTAAGGTACCTGACCAGATCACCAGCGCCGCGGGTGTTTGTGGCAACTGAAAGGCGACTTCTGTTGAGACCATCGATCCTTGTGAAAAACCAGCCAGCACGATTTGAGAATACGATAAGCCCGACTCCTGTTGAACAGCGATGACGAATTCTCGCAGTTGTTGACCCGCTTCAACTAAGCCTTCTGGAGTTTTATCTCGCTGGTCCCGGATTGATCCGGAAGCAATCGCGGCATTTAATTCTGCGACATCCAACATCCACCACGCACGACCGCCAGGCATTCCCATCTCCAGTAACGAAAGGGGAGCAGCAGGAAAAATAAACCGTACACGGTCAGATAACTGTGGTTGATTCCTAAGGATCTCCGGCCCTAAAGCTACGAGATCGTCTCCCGGCGCACCAAATCCATGACTGACAATAGCGATGACGTCAGGGGACTGATCGGCGGGTAAATTATCATAGATCTGACAACTGAGCGGACCAAACTTACGTGTCGTGAGAGGCATAGTGAATGAATCTTCCGAAGTATTTGAATAGACTGTGTTTAAGCTGAATTAATGATTATAGGCTGAAGACAACAGGGGAGAAAGGGCAGGCAATCTGGTTTCATTCGCTTTGAGATCAATTTGAAGCAGCTGTCATCGAATTTACTTCGGAACTCAAGTCACCCTGCAGGCGAATGGCCAGGAGTAAGTGATCTCTGATACGTTAAGTGACTGAATTCAAATAGTTTACAGGCGGTGAGATATTTACGTGGAAATTAGGGAACATGTTTTGCTTCATTGCACACCTGATGCAGAAATTCACTGGCGGTCAAAAGGTTTTACTGACGTCGATGGCTGGGTAGCCATAGACCAGGAGGATAGCAAGATGTTTCATAAAGGTCGAAATTCAATCATACTCGCACTTGTTTTACTTGTTACGATATCTGCGAATTTCGTACAGGCTCAACCAGCGGAAGTCGCGACTCTGGGGGGGAGACTCAATCGGGACTCATTTACGGTATGCAGAGAAATTCGCACACAGTTTCGTGGGATCAGGGGGCAACGCCTGTTATTCGATAAGGCATATGAAATTCATGAACTGGCAGATAATATCCATCGAATGATGATCCTGCAGGCACCAGTGCAAGGCATGCAGCGGGCATTAGCAGATCTGGAACGCCTGGTGGATGATTTGGATCATACTCTGGCCGTGATGCAATTACCCGTACTCAGGGAGCCTGTTATTCGACCAACGGGACCAAACGGTTACATTTTCGAGGGGGGTAATGGCTACCCTCAGCCACGATTTGAATACCGTGGCTATCCGTATCGAATGATTCCGGAACGTGAAATAACCAGCTTAAGTCAAACACTGGAAGGGATGCAGACTACCATCAGTCAACTGCAGGCTCATTTCTCCCCCCAGCCTGTTCGCGCACCCGTTAGAGAAACCTTTCCGGCTCCTTTTCCTGATCAGGAATTTGAGCAGAACAAGACTCGACCACAAACAGGACCAGTCGGACCGGCGTTACCAGATTGGGATAGCGGCTGGCAACCTTCCCGAAAAACGGGACCACTCTTTCCATCAGTACAGCCACCCAAATTAAAGGCTCCTGCCAGTGGAGGCCCTGAATTCTTACCGCCACTTCCTTCTCCAGAGTGATGCAGGAGCCAGTGATTCAATCGATCCTGCAACGCTTGTGTTTTCTTCAAGGATAGACCAGTATTGCTTCAGAGGTGATTTCTGAATGTGGTGCGTATCTGTCTGGAAGGAACAATGATGGAATTCGATGTTGAGGAGGTGACTGCTTACTTACATCAGCACATTCCGGTAACCCGGGCTATGCAGTTCAGTGTATTACCTGTGACAGGTGGTTCACTGAAACTGAGCGCAAAACTAACTCCCAATCTGAACCACCAGGAAACTGCTTTCGGGGGCAGTATCGCAAGTCTGGGGATTCTGGCAGGCTGGACCTTGATTCATCTGCGGCTCAGAGGCGACCAGCAGAAATATAAAATCGTCATTCAGAAAAGTGAAATTGAGTTTTTGCGACCTGTCGAAGCCGACTTTACAGCAGAGTGCCCTTTTCCTGATGACGGCTTATGGACGCCATTTCATAGTAGTCTTCAGCGAAAACGGCGCGGAAGAATCACATTAGAATCGACAGTGAAAGTAAACGGTCAGGTTGCGGCAGTGATTAAGGGTACCTTTGTGGCGAAGCTATTCTGAATTCTTGTGGAGGACAGCTTACTCACCTTCAGTTTGATTTTGAGGTCCTGGTTCTGTGGCCTGTAGATTCGGTGTCGCAACCAGGGTTGACTGATTCTCGTAAAACAAATGAACGTCGCGCTGGGGGAAGGCAATTTCAATTCCAGCTTTGGCATATTGTTCATGGATCGATGTGTGGATTTGGTGAATCACAACCAGGCGCTTTTCCAGGTCCGGCAGATAAGCTCGCAGAGTCAGGTTCAAGGTACTGTCGCCGAAGGATTCAAAGGTGATACTTGGTAGCGGGTCTTCCAGGACCAGGGGATGATCCATAAGAATTTTCATGGCGATTTCAGAGGCATGATTCGTATCTGTTCCATATGCCACGCCCACGGTGATGGTAATGCGATTTACCGAATCAGTTAAAGTCCAGTTGAGTAGTTTGCCGGTAATGAAATCACGGTTCGGAACAATATATTCCTTGCGGTCCCAATTGGTAATTGTAGTGGCACGCATGCGAATCCGGGAGACAATTCCGGTGATGTCATCGACGGTGATGATATCGCCGACTCGGATCGGACGTTCTATCAACAGAATCAGGCCAGAAACAAAGTTAGCAAATATTTCCTGAAGTCCGAAACCAAGCCCGAAGGTTAGAGCGGTCGCCAGCCATTGCAATTTTGTCCAGCCAATCCCCATCGTCGAGAAGACGACAAATATTCCAATCAATGCGACAAAGTAGCGTGCAAGAGTGGTAATCGCATATTTGACAGAAGCGTCCAGAGGCAGTCGTTGCAGGACCAGAAACTCCAGTAGCCCGGGCGCATTGTTGGTGGCAACAATGGCAAACACAGCGAAGATCAATGCCATGCCCAGGTCCAGGTAGGTGACTGGTTCCAGCCGTTCCGTTATTTTGCCATTTGGAGTACCGTCAGCGTCTTCTCCTACGACCTGCACTGTGGTATCCCACACTTTATAGTCTACGGTATCCAGTCGATTAAAGGCCGGAAGTGTGTCACTCCAGATCCAGAATGCCCCAACCAGCAGAATCACCGTCATACTCGCATTGACCAGTTTTTTAATTTGAGCAGAAATCTTCGTGAGATCAGCCGGATTCTCCTCTTCGGTAGTTATTCCGGCAATATTTGTTTCTGAGCTGGAATCGAGTGATTCCTTACGGATCGTATCCAGTCGTTCCCGGTTCTGCTGATAACTGAGTTTACGGTGATGAATCAGAATCCAACGTAGTAAAATCGCTCTGAATAGAATCACGACCAGGAACAGCCAGAGTGTCAGAAAGATCAGATGGAACAGGCTCATGGCTGTAAAGTAAAAGCCAATCAACGCCAGGAAGATCAGTAAGCAGGGAAGAAACAGCGCCTGGAAATAGACTACATATTTCAGGCGGTCATACCAGACTTCATGGTTGTAATTCATGATGGACTGAAACAGTCCAGACCGCGGGTGAAATACACGTCGGGCAAAAATAGTGTAGACGACCAATAGCCCTATGAAGAACAATCGTTCCAGCAGATCCTGTGTGCGGTCTACTTCTTTTCCATGTAACAGCAGCGTAATGAACAGCAGTGGAATAGAGATCGGGATCACCCAGCGAATATTTTTGCGCACGTATAAAACGGTTTGTTTATACCAGCCAAAATGCGATTCACCGAGCCCGAGGGGACGGCAGATCTGCCTGATGAGTTCCCAGAAAAACAGTAGCCAGCCCACTTGGCGCAAACTGTAATCGACGGCTTTGACAAAGGGGGGGGCATCAGGATGACTGCCCACACGCCAGGCAATGAACCAGATGAAGCCAGGCCAGACAATTGCGATAAACAGTGTGAGGAACGCAACCCGGGCTGTGATTCCAAACTTGCGAAAACTGCTGCGGATGATTTCTTTATTGATAATGCGTAACTGCTGACGCACATTATAAGCCAGGTACAGCAGGCTGAGAAAACAGAAAAAAGCCGTGAAATAGATGACAGGATTCCCGAATACATCCTGTTTGACGGCGATAAATAATTGCTTCCAATGAGTGGGAGCAAAGAGCCACTTAATGGTATTGGAAGTTTCTTTGGCTTCTGAGATCGAGATCGGAGGCGAACTTTTAATCCAGAAGATCCGTTCCTGGATATAGTCGGAATATTTTTCCGTTTCTTTTACCAGTTGACCTTCAGTAGTGTAGATGTCGAGAAGTTTGGTGAAGTAGCTTTTATTACTGCGAATCAGTGTATCTAAGTATTCTTTTTGTTTACTGAGAGTTTCTTCGATGACATTTTTGAGATTGAGTTCTTCTTCTTCGGTCAGTTCACGCGGACTGTTATCACGGATTTCATCAAACTTTTCATCGACGGAGGGAAAATCAGCCCAGGCCTCATCCAACTCAAACTGATTTAAATTGACCTGATCAATCGTTTTACTGTATTTTTCGATATCCAGTTTTCGGTTTTCAATATCGGGCAGGTTGGCCTGCTGACTGCGGAGCATTAAGCCGATCGGTCCAGTCAGGCCAATCAATTCTTCTTTTGCCTTAGTCTGGTCAAACTGCTTTTTAAGGTCTTCGAGAATCTTAACCGTTTGCGAGTATTTTTTATCTGTTGACTCGATTTTTTTATTGAGAGCTACGATTTCTTCGGCATAGTTTTGATTTTTTTCCGCGAGTGGCTGCAGGAGTGGATTGGTTTCGAAAACCTGTCGTTTTGCTTCTTTCACCCGCATTGAAGCTTCACGATCACGCAGCTTTTTAATCTGAGCTTTGAGTGCATCTACCAGCTCTGACTGTTTTTTGACTTCAGCTTTCAAAAAATCCTGATTGGTGCGAGGAAATCCGATTGCTTCTTCCGCTTCATAAACAGTCAGTTCGCTCTTTAGAGCTGGCTTTTCGGCTTTCCGCATGTTTGAACGGGTAAAGAGCTCCATTCTTCTGGCATCTGTTACAGCCGCAGGTTCGTCGGCTGGAGCAGGCAGTTTCAGCTGTTTCTCCAGCTCACTAATTTTATCATCCAGTTCGGTCACCCGGGTTAACACCTCTTTCTGGCGATTCGACCGGCGTGCGATTTCTTCGTCCCAACTGGAAGCAGCGGCTTTGTCAGCTTCCAGCTTCGCTTCTTCCTGAACCAGTTGCTGCTCTAGTTGGGAGAGTGTCTGGTTCTCCGCAAATGAAGGAACCGGTTTTTTATTTAGATTCTCTATTTCTAATTTTTTCGCTTCCAGACGCTGCATCGCATTCTGAGCGAGCGTTGCGTTTCCTAGTGCGTCAGCCTGGAAATCCGCTGTTTTTTTCAGATTGACCAGTGATTGATTATATAAATCGAGAGCTTTCTTCTGGTTCTCTTCAGAAAGGTCTTTGACCTCCTTGAGTTGTTCTATCCGTTTTTGAACAGCATCGCTGGTGACGGTTGGCGTTTGCGTTGTAGAAGTGGCAGGCGCAGGCGTTGAGGGAGGGGGAGTTGGTATCGGTGAATTAGTCTGTGTCTGTCCATTAGCCTGTATGGTTAAAAACAGGACCAGAAGCAGACAGACGACAGGTAAGGAAAGTGTTCTCAGAGAATCAGTACGAGCAGGCATACGATATTATGTTTCTCAAATAGATTAAGCTGGCTTGGTAGTTTAGGAGTCTTTATCAAAATAAAGCGCAGCCCAGTTTAGTAGTTTCCAGTGGAATAGGGCAAGGTGGGATCAAAACTTCGAGAGGACTGGCTTAATCCAAGATGCGAATTACTGTCTTATGATAATCAGAGAGAAGAATTTGTCAGCCTGCTAAACAGCGGCTACTGACAGAAAATAGTGAGGATGTATCTGATAATCTGTCCTGTAGATCCGAAATTCCGCCCGATTGGCAGGTGAGACAGAATCTCTTGTCGAAGAAGTTAGGGGAGATCGAATAGAAATTACTTGACATAATTACTCTCTGGTCCGAATAATACAGTAACTAATTCTGCCACACAGATTTCCTGCCTGAATTCCTCCTGTGTAACTTCCTTCATTGGCTCTATTCCCGTGCAAATCACTTCCATTTTAAATTACGAAATGCAGTTACGCTGGACGACGCGCTGTCTGATTCGCGCCTGTCTGCTGCTTTCGTTGTGGAATCTGCCGTTCCCATGGGTTCATAACCATGAACTGGCTCTGGGAGCAGAACAGGGGGTCTGGCTGCCAACTCATCTGAAAGAGTATCACGGAATTCCCGAATCAGACGAACAGGGCTGGCATCTGCACTTTGTCTACTTTGGGATGGACAATTGTAATAATCCCCTGGAAAAGAAGTATCCGCCTCAGCACTATTTTATTGCAGGTGAATCTGCCAATTCGCTGCCTGCCTGTGCACGCCTTTCTGCAGATCAGTTACAACTTGCGACATCTGTGACGGTACCCGTGGATTGCTCTCTCCAGGAAAGTCAGCCCCAGCCGGTTCACCGGGATAGAGTAGCGGGGCTCCATTTCATGCAGGCTTTCCAGCAGCGATCCCTTCACGATCTGATCAGTATCTCTCTTTGCTGATTCTGTTTCTTTCTGAGTAAACGACGTCTCGTTTTAACAGCGGGATTATGCGCAGAAATCCTCTTACGATATTCTAAGCTCAGCATAATTCCTCTCTCATTTCCGTCGATTCGGGAGAAGAAACATGAAAATTCAGAATCAAATTATCCTGGCGATCATCATTCTTGCCGCAGCTATAGGCATTATATGGAAAGTATGGCCGCAGGCAGCGAGTGAGTCACAATCAACGCAAGTGGATCCATCAGAAAATAACGCCGATCAGGAGTTACAGCCTGTAGAGGTTTCTCTTTCCGATGAGAAGATGAAAGCGATTCGTTTAACCGTATCACCGGTGCAACGACAGAAACTGAATCAGGCCCGGGTTGTCCCCGGACGATTGCAATACGATGATCGTAAGCATGTCGCAGTCAAAGCACCGGCCGAGGGGGTACTGGTTGAAATCCGCGTCAAGCCCGGGGACATTGTTGAAGCAGGGGAGGTTCTGGCAGTTCTGAACAGTCGGGAAATTGGAACCGCGCGAGCTGATCTCCTGCAGCGGACAGCGGATTATCAACTGGTGCGTAAGCAGTATGACTGGAAATTATTGATTCAGAATAATGTACAGAAACTGGTTGACGCGCTGTTAAGTCATCAGGCTATGGAGGCTGTCGAGACTCAATTCGCTGACACTAAACTGGGGAGTTATCGTTCGCAGTTATTGCCGGCCTATACCCGGTATTTACTGGCCGTGATGATCAGTAAAAAATCGGCTCCCCTGGCAAAGTCGGGAGCAATCTCACAGCAGACAATTCAGATGCGAGAAGCTGATGTCCAGGAAACCAGAGCCGCGTTAAAGGCCTTATGTGAGCAGTCAATTTATGATGTCAAACTGGAACGGGATCAGGCATTCGCAGATCTGAATGACGCGGAACATCGTATGACGATCACGCGTCAGCATCTGGAATCTCTGGTGGGGTGTGGCGTTGATCTTAACAGTGCCGACTTAAAAGCAGCAGAGAAATTATCGCGACTGGAAATCATCGCTCCTTTTACCGGAACGATTGAGGAAAGAACTTTCAGTCAGTCAGAACGGGTGAATCGTGCCGATTCCCTGTTTACCCTGGCGCAGACTGACACCCTCTGGGTGGCTGCCGATATCCGAGAATCAGACTGGAACTCGATAGAGTTAAACAAAGGGCAAAACCTGACCGTGACTGTGAACGCAGTTCCCGGATCGACTTTTCCCGCACGATTACACTACCTGGGACGTCAGGTGTCGACAGCGACAAATTCAGTCCCATTAATCGCTGAAATCAAAAATCCAGACGGAATTCTCAGGCCGGGCATGTATGCTCAGGTACGAATTCCAGGTAAGCAGCACGCAGAAGTGATCGCAGTACCTGCGCGAGCGGTACTCGATGATGCGGCTCAGGAATTTGTGTTTGTCAAAGATTCGGACAGATCATTTCGACGCGTCGATATTCAGTCAGGGCTTAAAACAGAGGATTGGGTTGAAGTCCAACAGGGGCTCAAGGGGGGGGAGCAGGTCGTAGAAGACGGCGCTTTTACCTTGAAGTCCGAACTGCTGCTGGAAAGAGAAGAGTAGTTTTTCAGCAGGTCCATTTCTTCCTGTTTATCCGTATCCTCATGGAGTAAAGCTGATGCTCTCGCGATTGATTGAATTTTCTCTGGCAAACCGGTTTATTATTCTGGTCCTGACCTTTTTGATGGCAGCAGGTGGAGTTTATTCGGCGATTCACCTTCCCATCGATGCAGTACCAGACATGACCAACGTCCAGGTACAGGTGGTAACCGATGCCGGATTCCTTTCACCGGTGGAAGTGGAACGTTACGTGACTTACCCCGTGGAAACAATCATGGGGGGACTGCCTGCTGTGGAAGAAGTTCGCAGTGTGTCCAAGTTTGGTATCTCTGTGGTAACGATTGTCTTCGAGGAAGGCACCGATATTTACTGGGCGCGGCAACTGGTCACCGAGCGCATTACCATGGTTTCTGCTGACATACCACCGGGATATGGAACTCCTCAACTGGGACCGCTGGCTACTGCTCTGGGGGAGATTCTGCAGTTCGAAGTCCGCGGGAAAGATTACACTCCCATGCAGTTGCGTACGATGCTCGAATGGGAGATTGCTCCCAAAATGCGTGAAGTGCAGGGAGTTACTGAAATTAATACGCATGGCGGTTTCTACAAAACATTTGAAGTTCAGCCGAATCCGGATCGTCTCAACAGCTATGGGATTTCACTGGGAGATCTGTTTCAGCGGATTCAGGAAAACAACTCGATCGCCGGGGGAGGCTATGTTGTCCATAACCAAGAGCAGAGGTTTATTCGTGGTCAGGCTTTATTGAAAGATCAGCATGACATTGAAAATATCTTCGTGCGAAATGATAAAAACAGTACGCCCATTCTGGTTCGAGATGTTGCCGAAGTCAAAATTGCACCGATGACCAGGCAAGGCGCAGTGACCCGCGATGGTCGGGGTGAAGCCGTGACAGGGTTGGTGATGATGTTAATTGGCGAAAATTCACGCGAAGTGGTGACCGCCTCCAAGGCGCGCTTGAAAGAAATTGAGAAAACACTTCCCCCGGGAGTGACGCTGGAAATTACCTACGATCGTTCTTCGCTTATCAGTCGTACATTGCGGACTGTACTGACTAATCTGGTCGAAGGGGGCATCCTGGTGATTATTGTGTTACTCGTGATGCTGGGCAGTTTTCGTGCAGGACTGATCGTGGCATTGGCCATTCCGCTTTCAATGCTGTTTGCCACAAACCTGATGGCGGCCACAGGAATCACGGCCAGTCTGATGAGCCTGGGAGCCATTGACTTTGGACTCATTGTAGACAGCTCGGTGATCATGGTCGAAAACTGCATTCGCCGACTTTCCATGAATCAGTCGGGAAAATCGTATCTGGCTGTGATTCGCGATGCAGCAATTGAGGTTCGGAAGCCGACCATGTTTGGCGAACTGATTATTTCCGTTGTCTATTTACCTATTCTGGCGTTGCAGGGAACCGAAGGAAAACTGTTTCGTCCGATGGCATTGACCGTCCTGTTTGCTTTAGCCGGTTCACTGGTACTCTCATTGACGTTGATGCCGGCACTCGCTTCGCTGGCGCTCCCCAAAAAGATGTCGGAGAAAGAAATCTTTTTAATTCGCTGGGTAAAATGGATTTACCGGCCCCTGGTGAGTTGGACCATCCACCGGCCCTGGCTGACAGTCGGGATCGCATTTCTGGTCTTTATCATTAGCCTGCCAGTCGGCTGGAACCTGGGGGCAGAGTTTATGCCCCGTCTGGAAGAAGGAGATTTACTGGTAGAAGCCGTTCGCTTACCCTCTGCCACCATCGAAGGTTCGGTAGAGATGTCGACCCAGATTGAAAATGTGCTGATCAAGTACCCGGAGGTCGAAACAGTCTTCTCTAAGACCGGTCGTCCTGAAATCGCGAATGACGTGATGGGAGTGCATCAGACTGATGTCTGGGTAATTCTGAAACCTCAACCGGAATGGCCGCAACCTAAGACGCGTGATGAACTCATTGAGGAAATGTCGGCTGAATTGAACCAAAGTGTCCCCGGGGTCGCATTTGGTTTTACACAGCCGATTGAAATGCGAGTGGATGAACTGGTGGCAGGTGTGAAAGCCGATGTGGCCGTGTTGCTTTATGGTGACGAGCTGGAAGTTTTGAGTTCCAAAGGGAAAGAGATCGAACGTGTACTGAAAAAAGTTCCCGGTGCCGTTGATGTCAAAGCGGATATCCAGTCCAGCCTGCCGACGATTCGTATCGAACCAAAATGGGATGTACTCGCGCGGAATGGAATGGATGCCAAAAATGTGATGGATGTTGTTTCGTCATTGGGCGGGCATCAGGTCGGACTGATCTTTGAAGGGCGCGCGAGGTTTCCGATTATCGTCAGGATTCCACAGAGCTGGCGTGAGAAAATGAGTCTGCTTGAGCAATTGCCGGTTTCCAATTCCAATGGTACTCCGGTTCCTTTAAAGGAACTGGCTGAGATTACGTTTGAGGAGACTCCTCCCGCTGTGCAACATGAGTCGAATCGACGACGGACGTTTATTCAGGCCAATGTCAGAGGTCGTGACGTCGCCAGTTTTGTTGCCGATGCCAAGCAGGCAGTGCAGGACCATATCCAGTTACCCAATGGATATGAAATTCGCTGGGGTGGAGATTTTGAGAACCTGCAGTCTGCCAGCAAGCGTCTGGTGATCATTACTCCGATCGTGCTGTTGTTAATTTTTCTACTGTTACACACAACATTTCGGTCGGTACGTCTGGCATTGCTCATCTTTCTGGCAGTTCCCATGGCGGCCTCGGGAGGTGTGTTTGCACTGGCGTTGCGCGACATGCCTTTCAGTATTTCCGCTGGTGTGGGGTTCATTGCCTTGTTTGGAGTAGCGGTATTGAATGGCCTGGTCTGGGTCAGTGCTGCGGAGAATCTGCGCACCAAAGAACTGGTCCCCGTGTCTGATGCAACATTCCAGGCAGCCATGGCGCGATTACGGCCTGTGCTGATGACAGCGATGGTGGCCAGCCTGGGATTCCTGCCGATGGCACTCTCACATAGTGACGGTGCAGAAATGCAGCGACCGTTGGCCAGTGTGGTGATCGGAGGGCTGATTACTTCCACCCTGTTGACATCATTGGTCGTGCCGGCAATTTATCCCTGGTTTGCTCCTGAACTGAAAGAGGTTGAATTGAAGAATCTCGGTTCTCAGACACAGGATGATTTCTAAATCTAGATAGTTCGAATATTTTATGGGGCCATCAATTCAATATGAGTATCTACCGTAAGCACTAAGGTATTGCGTATTGAGAGAAAAGTATTTGACTGATTGTAAGGCTGTTGTTATTCTGGTGTGACGCGTTACGTATATGTGACATGGTCCTGCCGTCGGAGGAAGAATGAAAGCAGCAACCACGAGTGTGCCTGCCTTGGAGCGTGGCCTGGATGTTCTGGAACTTCTGAGCCAGGTCCCTGAAGGTCTGGGGATCAGTGAACTCGCCACACGACTCGTTCTCAATAAGAATGCTGTCTTTCGGATTACTCATACACTGATGGCTCGCAATTATCTGGAACGTGATCCACTAACAAAACGTTTTCGGTTGTCGACGAAGTTTCTGACCCTTGGTTTGCCACAGATTGGGGATGTGAGTCTGGTCGAAGCAGCCTTGCCCGTGATGAGAGCCTTGCGAGACGAGACCCGGGAAACGGTACAACTCGGTCTACGCGTCAGGGATGAAGGCATCATCATCGAGCAGGTAAGCGGCCTGCATCCTTTACGGATCGCCGTCGATATCGGATTACGCTTTCCTCTGCATAATAATGCTCCCGGAAAAATATTATTGGCCTGGCAAAGCACATCTGACCTCAAAGAAACGATTGAACGAATTCCCTTAACGCAAGATACTACGCGAACCATCACAGATCCGAAATCATTGCGTCAGGAATGTGAGCAGGTTCGCGAGCGAGGTTATGCGACTGATTATGCAGAAGCGGACGAAGGGATCCACTGCATTTCTGCACCTGTTCTCGGGCAGGATACACAACTGATCGCCGTCCTCTGGGTTTCTGCTCCTTCGAAACGACTGCCAAAAGGCATGTTCTCAAGTGTCGGGAAACAGGTCATGCTAAGCGCAGATGAGATTTCCAGGAGGCTTTTCTAATGAAAGACATCCTCGCCTTATGCATGTTCTTAAGCCTGTTGATGCCAGTTTCCAGTAGCTTTGCCGACGAGAAAACATTTTTTCGTGACTCGGTTGAACCCATACTGAGCAAACACTGTTATGACTGTCATTCACATTCTGCCGGTCTCATGGAGGGAGGGCTTACCCTGGACTGGCAGAGTGGCTGGAAAACCGGAGGCACGCGAGGTCCTGCAGTCATCCCCGGTCAACCTGACCAAAGCCTTTTAATCAAAGTGATTCAACACACAGACCCGGAATTGCAGATGCCAGAGGCAAAAATGTCGCAGGTTGAGATTGCGATATTGGTACGCTGGGTCAGGCAGGGGGCCGTGGATCCCCGTAATACAAAGCCGGTCAGCAAGAATGCCGATGCGACCGACTGGTGGTCGTTGGAGCCACTTCAGCGTCCGGACGTGCCAGCAATGCAGGCAGGCAATTCAATTGATGCCTTTATCCAGGCACGCCTGAAGACGGAAGGAATGACTGCATCCCCACCCGCAGATCGCCGTACATTGATTCGACGATTGACCTTTGATTTGCATGGCTTACAACCCACCCTCGCAGATGTGACAGCTTTTGAGAATGACTCAGCCCCCGATGCCTACTCCCGCCTGGTGGATCGCTTGCTGGATTCTCCCCACTACGGAGAACGCTGGGCACGCCACTGGCTCGATACCGTTCACTTTGCAGATTCGCACGGCTTCGAACATGATGTCTTCCGACCGCATGCCTGGAGATATCGTGATTATGTTATCCAACGTTTGAATGCAGATGTTCCCTGGTCACAATTGATCCGAGAGCAACTTGCCGTTGATTATTTCTTTCCCGAGCAAACAGAATTAAAGCCGGCCCTCGGGTTCCTGGGGGCAGGCCCTTATGACCAGAGCGCTGCTGCGACGGCTCCGAAATCATTTGAGTATCTGGACCGCGACGATCTGGTGACGCAGACCATGGGAGCCTTTGCCAGTACTACCGCCAACTGCGCGCGATGTCATACTCATAAATTCGACCCCATCACCCAGACAGATTATTTTGCGCTCCAGGCCGTTTTTGCGGGGATCGGGAAGGGAGATGTCTCGTTTGACGCCGACCAAAAAACAGCATCACAGCGCTCCCATTGGGAAGCATTGAAGACGGCAGCGTTGAATCAAAATGCCGAAGTATTATTGTCACCCGAAAATCAAAAACTCGTCGCGGAGTGGGAGCAGTCCCGCGGTCCTTTACCGCGCTGGGAAACATTACAATCAGAAACTTTCGTTTCAACGCAAGGTGCCAACTTAAAACGATTACCCGATGGTTCTATCCTGTCCGCAGCAGGACCTCCTGAACAGGAGACCGTTGTTGTGACCGGGAGCACGAAGCTTTCAACGGTTACTGCAGTACGACTGGATCTATTGACAGATGATGCGCTTCCCCACAAAGGACCTGGCAGAGCCCATAACGGCAATCTGCATCTGAGCGAATTCGAACTGCAGTTCTTTCCAGCTAATGCGACAACTGGTACAGTCATTCCGATTCGACGGGCGACCGCTGATTTCAATCAGGAAGGCTGGACGATTCAGCATGCCCTTGATGGGGATCTGAAAACCGCCTGGGGCATTTATCCCCAGGTCAGCGTCGGACATTATGCCGTGTTCGAGTTGGAAAGTCCGCTGGTAATTGAACCTGGTATCAAGTTGGTAGTCACATTAAAACAGTTACATGGCGGCGCTCATATTATTGGTCGTTTTAAACTGTCCGTGACCGATGCCTCGAAGCTGGATGGGGTTGCACTCCCCGCTGAAGCGGAAACGGTACTCACGATTCCTCAAGCACAGAGAACACCCGCGCAACAGCTGATTCTGGCTCCCATCATTCTGAAGCATCAGGCAGAACAGAAATTAAAGCAGCTTCCCCCTCAAGTCAAAGTCTACGCAGCCGCAGCGGAGGCTGCTAATGAACGTGGAGTGGTAAAGTATCCGCAGCCTCGCGAAATTCATCTGCTGGCGCGAGGCGATCTCGAAAAACCACGGGAAGTTGTTCCTCCCGGAACCTTGAGTGTATTGTCGCCGCTACCAGGTCGGTTTGATTTACCCGCTTCGCATCATGAGTCTGCGCGACGGGCTGCCCTGGCAGACTGGCTGGCAGATACCAGGAATCCATTGACCTGGCGGAGTATCGCCAATCGAGTCTGGCACTATCATTTTGGGACAGGGCTTTGTGATACACCGAATGATTTCGGTCGTATGGGAGGATCACCATCACATCCAGAGTTGCTGGACTGGCTGGCCTGTGAATTACGGGACGGGAATGGATCACTGAAGCACCTGCATCGTCTCATCTGTAACAGTCAGACGTATCAGCAGACATCTGCTTCCCGACCTGAACTGGTAAAAGTGGATCCGGATAATCGGCTCTTAGCCCGGTTGTCACGACGTCGGCTCGATGCAGACAGCTTTCGAGATTCCGTTCTGCTTGTCAGCGGTGAACTTGATCTGAAACGAGGCGGTCCCGGAGATTCCCATTTCACAACCACGCCTGGTCCGCAGGTAACACCAGTATTGCATTATGATCAGTTTGATTTGAATCGCCCTGATGCACACCGGCGAAGTATCTATCGAGTCGTCTGGCGAGGAATCCCCGATCCTCTGATGGATGCTCTGGATTTTCCAGATCTGGGACTGCTGGCTCCAACACGCGGTTTTTCTGCTTCCCCCTTACAGTCGCTGGTGTTGTTAAACAATCGATTTGTTTTACACTTCGCTCAGAAAATGGCCGAACGGGCAGTGAACTCGGAAACCAGACGACCTGATCAAATCAGGCAAATCGTCCTCTGGACCTGGCTGCGTGAGCCAACTGCAGATGAATTAAACCAACTGACAGAGCTGGCGAATCAGCACGGTCTGGAATCCGTCTGTCGGCTGGTCCTGAACAGTAATGAATTTCTTTTTGTCGAGTAAGGAAAGGCAACCTGCTGATGCACAACCCTCTCACCAGACGAGAATTGCTTTCCTGCTCGGGCAACAGTTTTGGCGCAGCCGTTCTGGCCTGCTGGCTCGGAAGTGAATCATCTGAAGCTGCTAAACCGGACTTGAATGGTGGGCTGCATCATCGGGCAAAAGTAAAACGGGTCATTCAACTGTTCATGAACGGTGGTGCCAGTCCCATGGATACGTTCGACTTTAAGCCGGAGTTAAAGCGCCTGCATGGACAGAATCTGGGCCCGAAGGAAAAACCGGAAGGCTTCACGGGAGCAGTCGGCTCGGTGATGAAAAGTCCGTTCGAGTTTAAGCAATACGGAGAAACAGGACGCTGGGTCAGTTCCGTCTTTCCACATCAGGCTCAGATTGTCGATGAGCTGGCATTCCTGATGGCCATGACCACCAAAACGAACGTGCACGGACCGGCGAGTTACATGATGAATACCGGTTTCATGCTGCCGGGCTTTCCCTGTCTGGGGGCCTGGGTCTCTTATGGGCTGGGAAATCTCGCTGACAATCTTCCCACATTTGTAGTACTCCCCGACAGCCGCGGTCTTCCTTATAATCAGAAAGCCAATTTCAGTTGTGGGTTTCTGCCTGCGAAGCATCAGGGAACTCTGGTGAATGCCGCCAGTCAGACTCCGATTCCGGATCTGTTTGCCGACACACAATACAAATTCGCCCGCGGTTCTGCAGATCAGGATACGGTCGCATTGCTGCAGCAGTTGAATCGACAACATGCAGCAATCCGTCCGGAAGATTCCCGTCTGGAAGCTCGTATCGCGGCCGGGGAACTCGCAGCAAAAATGCAACTGAGTGCGCCGGAAGCGTTCGATCTGACTCGCGAAACCAAAGAAACTCATTCCGCCTACGGACTCGATCAAAAAGAAACCGAAGACTTTGGCAGACGCTGTCTGCTGGGAAGACGTCTGCTCGAGCGGGGGACTCGCTTTGTGCAGGTCTGGAGCGGCCCGCAGGGCGCGGTCAATAACTGGGACAATCATGGCAATATTCAAACCGAATTACCCCCCATTGCCAAAAGTGTCGACCAGCCGATCGCAGCCCTGTTTCGAGATTTGAAATCTCGGGGTAAGCTGGATGATACGCTGGTCATCTGGACGACCGAGTTCGGCCGCACTCCCTTTGCGCAGGGAAGCCTGGGCCGCGATCATAACCGGGGAACCTTCGTGACCTGGTTGGCAGGAGCAGGAGTGAAAGCAGGTGCCAGCTACGGAAAAAGCGATGATCTGGGGTATCAGACAGCGGAAGGGAAGACGTACTGTTACGACCTGCACGCCACGATACTGCATCTGCTGGGGATCGATCACAAACAGTTAACCTTCCGCACCGCTGGTATCGACCGCCGTCTGACAGATGTGCACGGACACGTGGTGCAGGAGATTCTGAGTTAATCTCAGTCATTTCTTGCTCTCACGTTTTCCAACATGTTATCATAAATATCTTCTCTCAGGGCGCGCTGTCCCTGGATGCTTGAATTCCAGTTCGCTTCTTAAAGGAATCTGAACCGTGCCGTTGAACAGACGTGACTTCGTACAGGCGATGCTGGGAAGCTCGATGGCTCTGACACTTTCCTACACGCAGTCCAGGAAAACTTCCGCTGAAACGGAAAGTGTCGGCGATGTTTCAATTCCTGAGACTATCGCTGGAGAAGATCTGTTCTTCTATATCAATCGCATGCGTGGCACTTTTGATCCAGTCCTGTATCGCCAGCTTCTCGGCGCGGCAAATGAGTTCAAAGAGGGAGATCAAATGATCGGCGTGGCTGCCGCGGATCAACCCTCGCGGCTGCATGCCAGGTCGCTTCTGGCAAATACACACATCAAAGATATTGACGCCCATCCGGTCTATCAGGATAAATTGACAGAATATATCACCCCGGACAAAGTAATCTCACCTCCTTCCCATTCAGTTAAAACTGTGGGTGATTTGAAACAGTTTCTGCTGACCGAAAACGAAGCAACGATCAAACAGATCTCAGAGCAGCTTTCCAGCGACGTCATTGGCTGCGTTGTCAAACTGATGAATCAGCAGGAACTGATTGCCGTCGGCGCCAAAATCTTCAATCCACTTCCCGACAGCCGGATTGGAGCGAAGGGCTATCTGGGCGCCCGCATTCAACCGAATTCTCCGACTGACAATCCGGATGACATCTTCTGGCAGGTGCTGGATGGCTGGTCGTATGCAGTAGGCGATGTCGTCTTGGGGACGAATCCGGTTTCCAGTGAACCTGAATCGGTAGCTGCGATTGAATTGGTACTCCGCGATCTGCTGGTGACCTTTGGAATCGAGAAGGTTCTGCCATACTGTGTGCTTTCGCATATCGATGTCCAGGCCGAAGTCGAACGCCGCAATCCCGACTGTACTGCGCTCTGGTTTCAAAGTATCGCCGGCAGCGATGCCGCAAATCAGACCTTCGATATCGATCTGAAGAAGATGCGCGACTATGCCCGCTCGCGCACCGGGCAGTATGCTTTGTACTTTGAAACCGGGCAGGGGGCCGACTTCACTAACGGTCACAGTCATGGCTTTGATATGGTGTTACATGAGTCCCGCAAATATGGGTTCGCTCGATCACTGACTCGGGAAGTCGCGACCGCGCAGCAGAAGAGTGGCCAGCAACCTGCTCCCTGGGTGCACCTGAATGATGTTGCCGGCTTTATCGGCCCCGAAGTCTTCCGCACGCGGGATCAACTCGTGCGCTGTTGCCTGGAAGACATCGTCATGGGCAAACTGCATGGCTTGACCATCGGCCTGGATGTCTGTTCGACACTGCATATGGACGTCTCTCTCGATGATCTCGACTGGTGCCTCGATCAGATTATGCCAGCCAACCCGGCCTATCTGATGGCTCTGCCGACCAAGATTGATCCTATGCTCGGTTACCTTACTACAGGATTTCAGGATCATGTCAGAATTCGCGAGAAGTTCGGCTACCGTGTCAATGATGCCATGTGGTCTTTCTTCCAGGAACTGAATGTCATCGACGAGCAGGGCAAGCCGACCGGGAACTTTGGGAATCCGTTGCACGTGTATCTGCAGTATCGACGAAAAAAAGGGGATACCCGCGGTGAAGACGTCATCCTGAATGAAGGTCGCAGACAGATGAACGAAGTCCGCAGTCGTGGTCTGTTTCTGGCGGAAGGTTTTGGGAAAACTGAAGGAGAACTGGAGCCGGCGTTGAAGATACAGATCGATCAGATTTACGATGATGCCAAACAGAGCATCTGGGCTGAACTGACTCCGGCGTTTGTCGCCAGCGTCCCCGAAGTACTTCCCGTGGAAACGAATTCCAGCGATCGGTTGGAGTACATTCTCCACCCCACAACCGGAGAGCAGCTTTCGAAAACATCTGTCAAATCGATTCAGCAATTACGCGAATCCTATCTCGATCAATATAACGTGCAGATTGTGATCTCCGATGGACTCAATGCCCTGTCCATCATGCAGGAAGGACATCTCGATCCCTTCCTCAGTCAGCTCAGACAGGAGTTAATATCCGCGGAGTTCTCTCCAGCCGACCGGAATATTATCGTGAGATCAGGCCGCGTCCGCGCGGGGTACCAGGTAGGTGAGCTACTGTTCGGGGGATTGACTGGTAATCGAGCCATCCTGCATATCATCGGCGAACGACCGGGAACCGGGCACCGGACCTTTTCCGTTTATATGACCTCCCCCAACGGATCACTCTGGGGAAAAGCAGGTCAGGTCGATCATAATATCACCCGCGTCGTTTCCGGAATCGCCGCCACGGCACTCAAGCCGGAAACTGCTGCCCGGGACACCGTTCGCATCCTGCAACAGATGAATGCCGGTTGAAGAAGCATCGCATCACTTACTGCTGAAAAGTCTTGAATGCAGCGGGTTTGTGACTGTTGAAAATACGAATTGCATGAAATGATGATTTTTCTTACAGTTCGGTGTCATCAGGTGCATTCACAGCCTCTTTAACTCGATGTCCTCACACAGTTTCTGCCCGGCGGAGCATGGACGATCACGAAGGCGGTAGCGGAACATGTCTTACTCAGACTATACATTTCAGGATAAAAATCCAGTGAAACGCTGGCTGCAGCAGCGGCGCATGGTCTCCGCCACCAGGCTCGGACAGCAGACTCGGCAACCCGCTGTCATCTGTGATTATGGCGCCGGAAATGGCGAACTCTGTAAACAGCTTGCTGAGCAGATACCTGAGGCAAAATATATCTGCTATGAACCTTCTCCCGCCTTTTTCGAAGAAGCAAAAGAAAATCTGAAAATGGTTCCCCACACGGAATTCTTTCAGGACATCAATCAGGTTCCCCGGGGAACTGTTGATCTGCTCTTTTGTCTGGAAGTGTTCGAGCATCTCCCGGAAAAAGAGACTCACGACGCGCTGCAGACGATCTCCGGTTTATTGAAGCCGGGCGGTGAAGTTGTCATCGGGGTTCCTGTCGAAGTCGGAATTCCCGCGCTCTATAAAGGCATCTTTCGCATGACCCGTCGCTTCGGTGCCTATGATGCGAATCCGAAAAACGTTTTTCTGTCTTTTATTGGCAGTCCTCCTCAAGATCGTCCTCACGGAGAAATTGAACCCGGTTTCGGATATCATTTTCCCCACACCGGTTTCGATTATCGCGAGTTCTCTAAAACGCTGGCAGGTTACTTTGATCTGAAGAAAGTCTCCACCAGCCCGTTCCACGCTCCCGGAACACTCTTCATGCCGGAAGTCTACTTTTCATTAGCGAAGGCCGATAATGCAGCAGCATAAATCCCTGCAGAATCTGATGACTGTCGGTTTACTTCTCCTCGCTGGGGCATCTGCAGTCGCAGCAGAACCCGCGCCCGAAGAAGACTATCAGGCTTTGGAAGGGAAGTGGATGCGCAGCATTCACGATTCCAAACTCGGCCCGCTTCGCGTTGAAAATGAGATGAAATCGAATATCTCAAACATCAGGATTTATGATCGCAGCGGGAATATAACATATTTTCATCGTGTCAAATATCGCCTGCAGCGCGTGGAAGATATGAAGCTGCTGGTCTACTACGATCTGGAAGTTCTGGAAGGGCCGAAAAAAGGACTCAAACAGAACACTCTCCAACCCTGTATCTATCGGCTTCGCGGCGATCAACTGGTGGTCGCCGAAGGAATGATCGAAGGCGACAAATTTCCTTCGCTGATCCTCGTCTGGTGGAAGGTCAAACCTGCCGAACCCGAACCCGGCATTTGAAAGATTCTCGCGATATTACTGAAAGCCGTTAATCACCGCCGCCAGTCGCCAGCCGGACTGAGCCGCCCGTTTGACAGCGATCGCGCCCGCTGATCGATAGTATTCAGCGGGCAAGGCTGTGAGTTTGATGAATTCATTCTGAGGCGCATCATTCTGTTTCACTGCGTCCAAAATCAACTGAGTGTAGCCGGCACTTTTAGCCAGTGCGTGACTCTCATCGATCCAGGCAGCGTAATTCAGATTCTTTGTCGCCTGTTCGCCCAACTGCTTTAACGCCGGATCGCGGGCCAGCCCGACCGCCTGACTCACAATTTCCGAATCCTTGAAACTGTTCCCCAGCAAACCATCCCACTGCGCATGCAGATTCGATTTGCCAATGCGAATACTGTTCCCCCCGCGGTCTCCTTCGGGAAAGGAGCCTTTGCTGAACAAAGCAGACGAATGCAGGGGTTGATGGCTGTCCCCCGTCAGGTGCATGATCCAGCAGAGCGCCAGCGCTTTGTCCGCCGGGCTGACAGCAGGGGCTGTCATTTGCGCGACGTTATACTCCAGCGCCTGCAGAATATTGAACTGCAGCGGGTCATCTCCTGGCCTGATCGACTTGGCGGTGTTCACAGGCAGATTTGAACTCAATGCCTGTTCGGAAGCTGTGTCCAGGTAGATCGGCTGATTGATGTAATGCCAGGTTCCGTGATGATATTTCTCACGATCCGCATCTTTAAAACTGCGAACGATATCCGGCCAGGTCGCCGCCCGCATGAACAGCCAGCGATCCTGAACCGCAGGGTTCGCCTTCCGGATCACCTCCGGCATTCGTGACTGGAAATCCTGTTCAAACCGGGGATGCTGTTTCAGCAATGCAATCATCGCCGCCTGCGTTTCCGGCGTTAGTTGATCCCAGGCAATCGAAGCAATCACCCGATGCCCGGCGTAATTCCAGGCCTGAGTTGACTCTGGTGTCAGCAAAAACAACACGAGGAAAACAAACAGGAGAGAGAAGCGTTTCACAGTCAGACCTCAATTCAGCAGAATGTATGCAACAGACAAAGATCAGAACCAATTGTGCTCAAGTGCGCGGCTGACACAAGTAGACAGGGACATTGTTTATCGAAAATTCATATTCAGACCCGTGCACATCGCGAACCGCTACTGAAGAGATTCGACTTGACCCCGCCACGACGATATCGATAAACGCTGTTTTGAGTCGCGCGCGTGCCCAGTTTACAGTGCACTGAAACACGCGACACTTGTTCGTCATCATCACTCGAATATCAGCCTTTTTTTCCAGATAGTCAGTTCTCATAACAGCACCGGTTCCCCATGTATGCCTGCGGGTCGCCGCACATCGGAATGCTTCACACCGAAACCGCCTCGAGATCGCCTTATATCGGTCCTGTATCAACCAATATCGCCAACTGAAATTGTTCATCTCCCCTTGACTCTCCCATGCACTTCCACAAAATAATCCACCATGCAAAATAGAACAAAAACAGGCCAACTGAAAAACTCCCCTACAATTAGCATCACCGTGTGCGATTGTCTCCCGCCCGACAGTGATCGAATTAAAAAGACACACCAATAAAAAAAGGTAGCAGGAAACAGACAGGTCGACTCTCAAAATGCATCCGGGCCGAGCGCAGCGAGCAGGAAACTGTCAGGGTAAACGCACAAATAAATTCAATCTTATCGACCTGCCCAGACGCAGGGGATACACCCTGTGTCATTCAGCAAATCGACTCAATAGACAGATCCTACCAGATTTCACCCGAAACCCGGCAGATGAATATGTGGCACGTAATTCATTTGGTCGCGAGGATGCTTCGTATTACTGATTAACTTGTCGAATGTTGACATCTTGAATTCTTTGATACTTCATATTCAGGAATTACGAACCAGTATGGCACTCCCAGCATCTTTACAGTTGACGACGATTTCTTCGTTTGTAGCAAGATTTTGTGTCCCATGATGATCTAAACAGTTAAAATGTTATCTCCGGACTCACTTTAGATCGCTTCCCGGAACCGTGATTGAGAAGAAGCAGAGCACATGCAAGTCCGAACCATAGTTAATTTGATGTAAATATCCGAATCAACAGTAAGTACGGTGTGGTTCATAATGCAAGTATGTGAAGCACCATGTATCGGAGCAGTTTATTATGACACACACGAAATTCCCTGTCTCACCGGATGTGATTCCCAAGACGCCTCCAGAGAAAGTGGACTACGTGGGTAAATTAAGAGTTGCCTTTCGGCGTCCAATCGAAGCAACGTGGTTTCCTCGTAAGCCGCTTGTTGCCTGTGATGATGACCATGCCTTGATAACGGCGATGAAAATGTCATTTTACGATCATTTCCCGCTTCGACTCTCGCCGGATGTGATCTGGATTACGCTGGTGCGCGGCTTTGCACTTCATGTAAATGAAAACGCTGAAACTCTACGGCATCATTTTGTTTCGCATTCGGGCAAGAAGGAACTAATTGTTAGCCGAACGGATTTTTCACCAGGTGAAGAAAATCCATGGCCAGAAGTGTTTTCTGATTTCAATCAGCAGATTGCGGATCACACCGGAGGATTATCAGAACTGGTCCAGGCTGATTTCAGCACAACCGGACCGGTGGAACGAGCCGTCTCTAGTCTGATGGCAATGGAGACATTCAAGTCATACTACGAGTACATTTTATATGCAGGATGCGGGATGCCTTCGATTACGCTTACCGGAACAATTGAAGACTGGGAGAAACTGCGGCACTGTGTTCAACGATTTGCGGACTATGGACTGTACGAGTGGATCAGTGCGCTCGACCCGATTCTTGGAGAGTTTGTTAATGCTAAGAAAGGGCTCGTAAATACAGAATTCTGGAAGTCCTTGTTTCGTTATAACAGCGGATCAGGGCCTGCGGTGATGACAGGGTGGGCCAATGTGCTGTTTCCCTATTTCAAGGATTACAACTCCGAAAAGCTCTACCCGAATCCCTATCTGAGTGACTGGAACGAGCGATTGAGCATTGATGACCAGCAGAATTGGAAGGAACGATGGGATAATCCACAAGGCGTCGGCTTGTCAGCGATCCCGTCCTGCTTCACGTCCGTTCCACTCACAGTATTTTGGGGTGAACGAGAAACGAAGATGCGACTGGTTGGTGGCCTGCTTGAGGTTTCCCAGGATGATGAGACACTGGAAGTCGAACCCGAGTGTGGATGGGCCATTGTTTACGAAGAACCCGTCGATCCCCTTTCCACTGACAACCAAAGATTGGAAAACTTGCAACGCAACCGAGAATCAGACAAAAATTAATCAGCCACTCTAAAGGAGAGCGACTACTGGCATGCTGGATCGTCCTCCGTCAAATCTGATACGAGACAGGTCAATAAACTGCGCCCAGACAATCAGTTCCACATCGATAGAAAAGACGATCCAGACAAGCCGCAGATGAACATCTCGCAGGTCTTTTATAAATAATCAGATTGCGAACACATTTCGGGAACTCTCTTACGCTCCGATAACTCATACAGGTATGCAATGCTTCATTCTATTAAATCTGACGCTGCTCACAGCCTGTCCCGGACATAAGGTCATGGACTACCCGGTCCCGTATCAGCCCGTGCCGACCCCTGGAATTTCATCCCCCCAGGTTGGGGCAGCGGATGGTCTGTTATTCGTTTGTCCCAGTGAGGACCAGATACCACCGATGGAACCCGATCCCTGGCTCGATTGGCAGGAGTGGGAAGACTTCTCTGGTGAAGTGGAGATTCTCAAACAATCAGAAGCCTTCGAACCCGAAGTCGTTGTTCCAGGGCTGAAAGATCGAATTTTTATTGGCCCCATTCCAAAATCATTCGAAGCCTATTCGTATCCCGAATTCAGGCTTGATATAGATTAGAGGGAAGCCAACTGACGCAACGTAAATGAAATTCTGGCGGACGACGGATTTGATGAATATCAGATCTTCAAGTCTCTCAGAACGGTACTGATCATCAAAGTAATCATTACAATATAAAGAGTTCTGCGCCATCAGCGCCGGGGGCCATCAGTCGGCTTTCCCGACAGTGCTGGTACAATACCACTCCCGATGCATGTAAGAGTTGAGCGGGTTGCATGTGTCTGCCCGCCTGATGGAATATCTGTATTCTCCCTCCCCAGTAGAGTCATTAGTAGTGGGGACTGCATATTCTGTGATACTCTGCATAGAACTTTCGGCAAGTCTGATTCTTGTCGATGATCCATACCAGGGGAGCATAAAAAGAGCGCAGGGGGGCATGGTATTGGGGAGGCAGGTTCCCATTTGAGTCTTCTAACGACACCACCACAGGACCAATGCTCAACACATAGGACACTAACAAGAGCGGGATCGCAGAAGATCCAAGCCGAATAAATGTTGATACTTTGTTATCGGACATATAGGAACGACTTTCAGTACTACAAATCTTCATCAGTAATTTTAGTGCCCTTGCAAAACTCGATATATGAAATAAATAACTTTCCCACATATTCGTTTTTATTAGCAACCCAGGCCAGCGGCGCATAAAAACGTGTTGCCAGTTTTTCAGATTCGGGATTCAAAGCATTCCCGTTTGAGTCATACATAATTGCTGCTAAAGGACCAATACTCAACACATAGGACACCAGTAAGATTGGCGCCGTATAGCTAAGAATTCGGATTGTTTTTGACTCTTTGACTTCTGACATTTGAAGAACCTTAATGAACCAAATCTTTCTAAAGTTATATTTTAGTCCTGGCAAGACAAAACTAACAGCAAAATTCTTGAGATCGACTAGTGGAGTGTCATATTTAAAATTTTGGGTTGATAGATATCCCGAGAGTGCGACAGCGGAGCACGTAAACAATACCCCCCAACCCTCAATTTCTAGCTTGACAAAGCACTAGACTGTGTCCAGTTTTACTGTAGCGTCTCCAGGTCCACTTGGACCGAGTATATTAGATTGACAGACGCTATGGTTAAATGTGATGCGCTCTAGAAATATCAATCAATTCGCAGGAGAACATTTAACTACACTGAATGTGATATTTTCACTACCACAATAAAAACAAAAGCTCACGAGAAAGACGGACCTGAAATCGAGCAGGTCAAAACTGGTTGTTATCAGCCCCAAATCCAACGACATACCGTTTCAATTGAGATTTTGGAAACGGTTCAAACAGCATCGGCAAAAAACAATAAGTTACCGGCAGATTAACAGAGGTAATTCTGAAAGTTCACTACTAGCGTCCTACCTGCTTTCGTGTTATTTCATGTTTTTCGTGGTAGCAAAAAAGTCTAAATGTGATGCGCTCTACTCAGCATGAGCGACGGGTGTTGTTCTTAATATTGGATGCAACTGATATTGCTCTGCGGCTTCGAAGACATCACTCCGAAGGATGTGGTCCCAGTTGACATTGTGCAGGAATTTCCGGTCAAGCGTGACGGACGCTACTGTTGTGTTATTGATATGATCTTCAACAGGATAAGTGGCACTGAGTGAGACCGCCTCCAGGTCTTGATACCCGGAGGCATGCACGGCTGAAAGAACTTTCGCAAAAACGCGAACTACTCTTCTATAGGTGATGTCAGATTTAGCTTCGCCACTCAGGTCGACGTGGATCGCCAGGTCTTTTCCGTTTGTGGTCACTTCAAACGTACCAGGTAAAACGGCAGCCAGTTCATGATCAAGCCGTTCACGAGTCGCCAGCGGTAATTCCTGAGCCATCAGCGCATTTCGCTCTGCATCTGTCACCAGTCTGATCCGCTGTGTCGAGAATGCATACATGATCGCACCTGTGAACACACAAAACAGGCTCACCAGTATCAGGGTAGCCGTGCGCCAGACGTTTTTTGCTGACTTGATTTCTCGAAAGTTGTCCATGATCATTCCCATCTGGAGCATGCCTGCTTCTTATCTGAAGTATACAAAACATACTTGCCAGGACAACTGAGAGCAAACAGTTTTAAACTAAGGACAGCGGACCCAACTCATGAATAATGTGGACCCTGAAGAACAGTCACAGGTTACCAGCTTGAGTTTCGTGTTATTTCATGTTTTTCGTGGTAGCAAAAAACGGAGCTGGAATCATTTTTCCTGATCCTGAGCCTCTGTCATTGGCTCGGTTTTGTTGTTGACTTGATCTTCTGCCGGCAATGTGAAGTAGAATGTCGTTCCAGTTCCAACTTGCGATTCAAGCCACAGTTTACCGCCGGATTTTTCGACGACTTTTTTACAGATCGCAAGACCGATACCCGTCCCGGAGTATTCATTCTTAAGGTGTAAGCGTTGAAAGATCTGAAAAATTCTCTCGTGAAATTCGGGCGCAATTCCAATGCCATTATCTTTAACATAAAATTTCCACTGGGAACCTTCCGGTTCTGCACCGATTTCAATGACTGACTGGTCTTCACAACAGTACTTAATGCCGTTCCCGATCAGATTCTGGAACAACTGGATCAGTCGCTGTTTGTCTGCCAGAATGATGGGTAGCGGCCGACAAATAATTTCCGCATGATTCTGTTCAATTGAATCAGACAGATTGTATAATGCTTCCTGGCAAGCCTGATGTGCATCAGTGGGTTGGACATCGTATTCGAGTGTGCCAATTCGTGAAAATTCCAGCAGGTCATTCACCAGTTGGCGCATCCGGACGGCACCATCTATTGCATAACCAATCCACATGCGACCGTCATCATCTAACTTGTCATCGTAATCATCTTTCAGCATCTGGCAGCATGATGCGACTTTGCGGAGTGGTTCCTGCAGATCATGCGAAGCGATATAAGCAAATTGCTCCAACTCGGAATTGATACTTTCCAGGGCAAGGTACGAGCTTTTCAGTTCTTCTGATTGTCGTTTGTTTTCTGCTTCAGCATTTTTCCACTTTGAAATATCCACAACCGAACAAATGACGGCAGGTCCATCCCTGGTCGTTTGCACGTAATTAATAAAGATCTCGACAGGAAATTCGTGTCCGTCCCCATGCAGGCCAATGAGATCGCGTCCTACATCAAGATGACGAGATCTACCATCTTCAAAAAAAGCGGCAACCTGTTTTGGATGGTGTTTACGAAACCTTTGGGGGAGTAGTTTCTCGATTTTCTCTCCCAGTAACTGCTCTCTGGTATAGCCAAAAAAATTAGAGGTAGCCGGGTTAGCGATGATAATCTCTCGCTTCTGATTAATCATAATCATGGCTACCGGCGACTCTTCGATTAATAGCTCAAATTGTTCATTCACCAGTTGCATGTCAGATTGCATTCTAGAGGAGAGGTTGTGAATGCCGACCAGCAGTCCGATGAGCAGACACGAGTAAGAAACAATCTTCATGATGTGTGCCAGATTAAACATCGAATCGAAAAGTGCGAATGAACGTGACATGACCAATACCTGGCATATCGTTCCAATGAGTAATGACATCACGATCCAGTACTCAAACGCGTCGTGTTTCCAGTCCCCCTTCCGGTAATAGCCGATGAGGGCTAATAGAAAAAAAACACCGGCCAGGATTTCTTCCGGTCGTCCCAGAAAAAGTTCCGGATAATAGGCGCGGGGTAAGGGGACAAAGATAAAGAATACAAAGCTGCAGAGAGTCAAGATCGTGGTCACAGCCAGAACGTTACGGTCGCTGATTTGTCCCGCTTTCCCCAGTTTCTGTTCCCGCTTCCATGCCCAGAAACTGAGATACATAAAAGCAGCCAGATAGACTCGCGAAGCATTCCAGCTCCAGGGGATCAATGACCTGGGCGGAGAAGGAAAATGATCATGAAAAAAGGTACTGGTGACGAGGCAATGATAGCTGTCAAGCAGTGCCACGCCGAGGAAACCCATACTCACAAACAGGTACAGGTTATTTTTCTTTGAATAAAAACGAACCAGGGATAAGGCTGCGACAATAATTGCCAGCATCGTTGCTACCACTTCCATGGTGGTATGCAACTGTTGTGAGCCAAGATAGTCTGAGTGTTGGAGCAGGACCGCCAGAACAACGCAGAGGCTCGCTGTGATCGTGTAGACCCAGATCTTTAAGTTCTGTCTCTGCTCAAACGTCATGTTCGATGCTTCCCTGCTTGTCCCTCATCCAGACATGTAAAACCGGGCTATTTGAGGTGAACCGGCAGG
Source organism: Gimesia sp. (assembly GCF_048262075.1). Classification (GTDB taxonomy): domain Bacteria; phylum Planctomycetota; class Planctomycetia; order Planctomycetales; family Planctomycetaceae; genus Gimesia. Next base: position 680,899 of record NZ_JBLXFK010000001.1, on the reverse strand, counting down.
TCCCATTCAAACGCCACTGGTCATGTACGTTCAGTTTATAGTCTTTGATCCGTTTTGGTGATAGAGGGGCTTTACATATCCTTTAATGGTGAAGGGGAAAACCTCATGGATTCCAAGTCTAAACCCTCGAGCATCGAATTTGGGTCAAAACCCTCACTGCATTGTTAAGCGAGGTAATGCAAGCTGTTAAATGAAGTTAAAGCGACACGCACTATCAAGGCAATCATCAGATACAGAAATGAATGGAAAAAATATCTGGCTCTGGTGTACGTGTCATATGCTTTTTCAGGACCTATATGATTTTTGCAATCTAAATCAGCATCAGGAGAAAGATCATGAAAGAGCGAAGCCAAGCAGCAACTACTGACCTGTTGGAACCCACATCCCGTTCGACAATTCTGTGCGTTGACGACGATCCTGATATCACGCATGCAATTCAAAAGATCTTGTCTAATTACGACGTGGATGTGATCAGTGATTGCTGTGGACGTCTTGGTACGTGGGACGTTTACAAGAAGAAACCCGATTTAATCATCACTGATTTAAGAATGCCGGACGGAGACGGACAGCACTTATTGGAAGAAGTGAAAGTGAATACGCAAACGTCACATATTCCGGTAATTGTGCTGACGGGACAGCGGGATACCCATCTACCCGGGCAGATGAGACATCTTGGTGCTGCCAGTTTTCTGCAAAAGCCAGTGCATCACACCAGGCTTCTGGCAGAAATCAGTCGTTTTATTTCGCTGACGGCTCTCGATTGGGCCACGGCAAATAAGAATGGATTAGTTTATAAGCAGATAGAAAGTCAGACCTTCGTGGAGTATGACAATGAATAAAGAGATCCTGCGCGTATTGTTGATTGAAGACGACCCTGTTGATCATCAACTGATCAAGCTCAGTCTGTCAAAATCAGCATCCGCCTTTGAACTGGTCTGGGCGCAAACCCTTGAAACGGGCTTGCTGAAATTTGAAGAGAGCAAGTTTGATGTCGTTTTGACAGACTTGTCATTACCCGATAGTTTCGGACTGGAAACCATAAAGAAAATTCGTGATCACAATCGAGATGTGCCGATTGTCGTGCTGACGACACTCAATGACAATGACGTTCGCTTAATCGCGCTCTCCGTTGGTGCTCAGGATTATTTTCTCAAAGACGAAGCTTCACCGCATATGCTGGAACGGGCAATCCACCACGCAATTCAGCGGCAGGAAAGCGTCGTGGAAAATCAGCGTCTGTTAACAGAAGTTGAAACGAGCCGGGAACTGCTGATGAAACAAAAGGTGCTGCTGAAAAAGAAAAACCGGCGACTGCGCAGGCTTAATAAAACAGCACATCGTTTTGTCGACAACGTATCGCATGAATTTCGTACTCCCCTGACCGTGATTAAGGACTATGTGTCTTTAGTCCGCGAAGGGTTGGTGGGGGAGATTAACGATGAGCAAGGCCAGATGCTGGATATTGCGAGTATCCGTACTGACGAACTCAACAATATGGTCGATGACATGCTTGATGTCAGCAAACTGGAGGCGGGCCTGTTAGGAGCCTGGAGACGTCCCTGCCAACTGCCGGATATTATTGAGTCTGTTTGTTCTCCGCTGGCAAAAAAAGCTGCTGTAAAAGGGATCCATTTCGAAGCAGATGTCGATCCAACTCTCCCGGCGATTTACTGCGATTCCGAGAAGGTCGGTCGTGTGATTGTCAACCTGGTTACCAATGCCATGAAATTCTGTGGCAATCCGGGAAGCGTACGATTGTGGGCTGAAGAGAGGGCAGACCAGGAAGAAATTATGATTGGGGTTACCGATAATGGCCCGGGCATCGATGAAGAAGGACTGGCTGAAATCTTCCAGCGATTCAAACAACTCAAAACCCAGCTTAACAGCAGTACCAAAGGATTTGGACTGGGATTGAATATCGCCAAGGAATTAGTCGATCTGAATTTTGGTGAAATGTTTGTGGAAAGCCAGGTGGGACAGGGGACCACGTTTTCGTTTAGCGTCCCTCTGGATAATTCATCCAGTGTCATGACACGTTATCTGGACCGTACTCAAAGGTTAACAAACAGTGAATCAGTAGTGGCTCTGGTCTTTGCGCGGATTGATCAAGATACACCCGATACGGATAAAGAAGACATGGACGCTTTTTTCAACTACTTACTACGGACAAATGACCTTTTATTCCGAACAGGCACCTGTGAATGGCTGTTTGTACTGTCGATTCCCTGCCTGGAACTTTCTGAGTTTGTAACCAGACTTGAGAGCGAGTGGGAGAAGACGAACCGGAATCGTCCCTTTGGTCCCTTGCCTGGTTACAAGTTGAATATTGAAGGCAAGTGGAAAATAAAAGCAGATTCGGAAGAGATCCACAGGCACTTTTGCAGAATCATCCAGCAGTCAACCGTCCCTACATAATGCAAAAATGACGATTGAGTGAATACTGGATGTCATCACCAGGCGAGATGTGACTTGCCGGATGGGGGCAATTCGTTGGCCTGAAAATGTCCAGGATTAAATTATTAAAGGAGCAGGCATATGGAGCATCGAAAGAGAATATTACTGGTTGATGATGATTCTGACATACTTCGCGCCACCAGTCTCAGGCTGTCAGGTGCCGGTTTTGAAACGTCTACCGCACTAAATGGAATGGAAGCAGTTACGAATGCAATGAAAGATCAACCGACGGCTATTGTCATGGATGTCAGGATGCCTCTCAAGGATGGGCTGACCGCGCTGGATGAACTTAAACAAGAATCAGGGACCCGCCAGATACCGGTAGTAATGCTTTCGGCGAGTCTGGTAGACAGGGAAAAAGCGTTGGATGCCGGCGCCAGCTATTTTCTCAGTAAACCCTATGAGGGCCGCGAATTAATCAAGGCTGTCAATGCTGCGATAGATCAGGCAGAGAGTGATGAGTATCTATGTTCCACTGCTGTCGTCCCCAAAATGAAAGCGAAATACAGATATGACAGATAAAGTAGTATTGATTGCCGATGATGATAATGAGTTATCACAGGGACTGGCCATTCGCCTGAGAGGCTTAGGCTATACCGTGATGCGATCTCCTGATGCCTCTCATGCACTCATTGGTGCGATGAGACTCACGCCCAACCTGATCATTCTGGATGTTGATATGCCCAGCGGAAATGGTCTGGCGGTGTGTGAAATGTTAAATGGTGATGAACGCTGCAAGGGAATACCAGTAATTATACATACGGGCCATACCGATACCGAGACGGTCCAACGGTGTCATCACCTCGGGGCGGTTTATATCCAGAAATGTCCAGGATCTCCCGCAACGATTACAGAGATCGCCAGGAATTTATTGCTGCTTGATATTCAACCCATTGCTGAACCGGTAGCGGACGACCAAATAATATCTGAGACGCGAGAGCTTAACCTTTCCTGCATCAAGTCGATGGGCAAAGCAGAGGCGGAAGAGTTCGAAGCAAATGAGACTCCGGTTGCTCCTGTTTCAGAAGAGGCTTTAAAAGAGGAAGACTCGGCCTACGACGTTTCGAGTGAAAAACGCGCTCCGGTGGTGCTGTCCATTGATGATGATCGCGATCTTACCAAATCGCTGCAAATGAAACTTAAACCTCACGGGGTGGTGTGCCTGACTGCTCACACTGGTCAGCAAGGATATGAAATGGCTGTGGAACACAGACCTGATGTGATTATCACAGACCTGGTGCTACCAGAAACAGAGGGGATCTATATTGTGCGGCGTATCCGGTCAAACCCTTCACTCAGCGAAATTCCAGTAATTGTTCTGACAGGGCAAAGCTATCCCGCAATCAAGCATCAAATCTTAAGTCTTGGGATAGAATGTTTTCTTACCAAACCCGTAACGATCAATGAACTGATCCAGGAATTACAGAATGTCATCACGATTCCGTCGATTGACTCACCATTAGCTGAAACGCTTTCATTTAAGAAAAAAGAAAACAAGCTGGCCTCAATGACATGAGCATAAGCTTGCGAAATAAGTCCCTGAAAGGTGATTTTATGATTCTAATAGCAGACGACGATAAGGATCTGGTGGACCTGTTAGCAATGCGTTGCCGACATGTCGGACTGGGGGTCGAAACCGCCAGCGATGCCATGACTGCCTTACGAAAGATCGATCAGATTCGCCCTGATCTTGTCATACTCGATGTTGAAATGCCAGCAGGCAATGGACTGCTGGTGCGTGAGATGATGGCTGCCAATGAACAGTTGTCACAGATCCCCGTTATTATTCTGACGGGGAAATCGGATGAGGATACCATTCGACGCTGCCACCATTATTGTGCCTATTACGTTGCCAAGTGTCCCGATGTCTGGCCGCGTATTGAACCCCTGTTAAATGAACTATTAGAGCAAGATTGTAAAATGCTGCCGATTTGACCACCGCGTCTCTCACTGGTTCAAGTTGATCGGCAGACAGAAATCCCGATCCCCAAAAATCATCTACTTCATTTCAGCTGGAAATGGTAAGATCGCGAAACACAGCGAATTCAGTGAGATCTCAATACAAATCAATTACTCACGAGAGTTGAAAATGAGCACTGTTGATCCGACGGACGATAGAAAACAAACCAGGACAACTCGACGCAATTTCCTTAAAAGTACTCTGGCTTTGTCGAGTGGGATGGGAGCATTGACACATGCTCCTTATGTTTTTGCACGTCATCGTACGAAGTTGCGGGTTCTGGGTACGCATGTGACACTGCAGGAAGAACTGCGTAAAAAAGCGCAACAGGACCTGGGGATCGATATTGAATTTCATCCCGGAGGCAGTGCGTCTGTTCTGCACCAGGCTTCCACTCATCCGGAATCGTTTGACCTGTACGAGCAATGGTCGAATAGTCTGAAAGTCTTATGGCAGGCCAATGCAATACAAGCGATTGATATCGAGCGACTCAAGTACTGGGACGAGATCAACAATCTTACCAAAACCGGACGAATCACGTCGGGAGCCAAACTCGGTGCAGGGGATGCTCCCTCTAAACTGTTGTATGTTCAAAAAGATGAGTCACTAGGTTCTGTTCCCAGTCAACAGGTCAGCTTTCTGCCTTACGTCCACAATGTGGATTCTTTTGGCTACAATGCAGGTGTGATTCCACGTGGTATCCCATACAAAACAGAAAGCTGGAGTTGGCTGCTGGACGAACGCTATGCGGGTAAAGTCGCACTCGTCAATGCTCCTTCAATTGGATTGTTTGACGCCGTACTCGCGGTTCAGGCGAAAGGGTTAATGAAATTTAAGGATATAGGAAATCTTTCCAGAAACGAAATCGATGAGCTGTTTGAGATATTGATCGAGCTCAGGCATAAAGGCCACTTTCGGGGGGTCTGGAGTTCCGTGCCCCAATCAGTGCGATTGATGCAGCGCAAGGAAGTCGTAATTGAAAGCATGTTTTCGCCTGCGGTATTTGATCTCAAAGGACAAGGGCTTGACTGTGTCTATGCTGCTCCGAAAGAAGGCTATCGTGCCTGGCATGGTGTGATGTGCCTGTCTTCTAAAACTCAGGGGGCAGTTAAGGACGCGGCTTATGAATATATGAACTGGTGGTTGTCAGGCTGGCCTGGTGCCTTTATCGCAAAACAGGGGTATTACATTTCTAACCCGGAGCGTTCACGTTCGCTGCTTTCGGAAAACGAATGGGATTACTGGTATGAAGGCAAACCGGCGCTCACTGATCTTGCCGGAACGGATGGTCGTGTCGTAGTCAAGAAAGGTGAAATTCGTAACGGCGGCTCCTATCTTGAACGTTTCAGTAATGTTGCGGTCTGGAATACTGTAATGGATACGTACGAATATTCTCTCCTGAAATGGAATGAATTTCTCTCGGCTTGAAACAAGGTAAAATGAGATTCACTTCCGAAGTAGACTGATTAATGCCCGAAGTAGACTGATTAATGATAGACAAGATTAAACAAAAACGAATGTCGAGCTTGCAGTGGAAAATCTACATCGGTTTCGGTGGGATTATTCTGCTTCTGATTTCGAACGGAGTTTTAGGCATTTACGGTCTTGGCAATGCGATGCAGAGTTTTGATCAATACCGCGATGTGGAAAAAACCTATAACGAATCCCTGGCCATCGATCGTAATGTGCAAGAGCTGAAACGCCGTGTGAATCAGTATATCAATACCGGCCATTCTTCGAATCTTGATGCCGCGCATGTCACCTACGATAAACTGCAAAATCAGGTCGATGGTCTCCTGTCTGGCGTGAATGACGAAGAGATCAGTGAGTCATTAATCATTATGAACTCACACCTGGAAGGCTATTTCAAAAATTTTACTCTGGCAACCGAAGAACGACAGCTCAGAACTTCCCTGGTACAGACCTCTCTTCCAGAACAGGGGCAAAAAGTACAGGCGTTTCTGGAAAAGCTTGAAGCACAGGCGCATGCCAATCCCCAGGAATCGAATCGACATTATCTGGCTGCGTTATCCGCACAGCGTTATTTTTCGATTGCCGAACAAAACGCGTTACGCTATTTTGCCGAACCCAGTACCCCTTTTGTCGATAAAACTTTAAGCTCGCTTCAGGACGTCCGATCGATCATCGAATCCATTCAAGCCGAGGCAATTGATTCTGAATCAGAACTCCTCAGCGATCTTCTAAAGCAGCTGGATGGGTACAGTAAAATATGCATGAGAGCATTTCAGGCAACGCGAAGTTACCTTTACCTGGTAAATGTCGTGATGTCTGGTGAAGCTTCTGAATTCGCATATTATTCGATGCAGATTAAAAATATCGCGGAAACCATGCGAACAGAGATCAATCAAGCCACCATCGTGCATACACAGAATATTAAAAATATCACAACGATAGCGATTATTGGAGCATTGCTCATCGGCTTGTTTTATGCCTGGCAACTCGCATATTCTGTCGTGCAGCCAATTACAGCAATGACAGATACATTCAGAAGACTGGGAGCCGGTGAAACACTCGTTGCGATTCCGGCTACAGATCGTAATGACGAAATCGGGGAGATGGCAATTGCAGCAGATATCTTTAATAAGCAGAACTTTGTTACAAAAAACCTGCTGCAGAAATCACAGAAATTAAGCCAGGAACTGATACAAAAAACCCGGGAGCTTGAAATGATCAACTCCGAACTCGACAACTTTGCATATATCGCTTCCCACGACCTTAAGTCTCCTCTCCGCGGCATCGACCAGCTGGCAAAATGGATTCAGGAAGATTCTGCCGAGGACCTTTCTGAAGAATCGTGTGTCAATCTGAATAAGTTGCAGGGGCGAGTCAGAACCATGGAGACACTACTGAACGACTTACTGGAATACGCCCGCATAGGACGAGTCAACGGAGAGTGTGAGCCAACCGATACGGGAGCCATGCTCAGAGAAATCAGTGATCTGATTGATAACCCGGAAAAAATTCAAATTTCCATTGCCCCTGATATGCCTGTTCTGAATACCTTTCGCACACCACTTCGGCATGTATTTCTCAATTTGGTCACCAATGCCGTGAAGCACCATGATCATCCGGAATCAGGGAAAATTGAGATCGATTATCAGGATCTTAACGAATTTTATGAGTTCAGCGTCAAAGACAACGGGCCGGGGATTGATCCCAAGCATCACGATAGAATATTTCAAATGTACCAGCGTGTAGGTAATACGAATGCCGATGGTAGCGGAATGGGCCTTGCCATCATTAAAAAACAGATAGAAACCCTGGGGGGCACAATATCTGTTGAATCAGAGGGCAAGCAGAAAACGACATTTCACTTCACATGGCCCAAAAAATAACCTATGATATTAATAAGGAGTTTTTAAGTACTTGAGGATAACAAAAATGGTGCAAAACCAATTTTCAATTTTATTAGTGGAAGATGACGACGTAGATCGTGAAGTGGTCAACCGGGCCATTAAACGTCACAATTTAGGTTGCAACTTGTATACTGCCACTGAAGGGGCCGAGGCCTTATCGATTCTGCGCGGGGAATCTGCAGCCAAGTTGAATGAAGATTTTGTCGTGCTGCTTGATCTCAACATGCCCGGCATGAATGGCCTGCAGTTTCTGGATGAGCTTCGGGAAGATCCCGCACTCTGCCATACCATCGTCTTTGTGCTTTCGACCTCAGAGCATCCACGCGATATTGCCAAAGCCTACAAAAAAAATGTGGCAGGCTATTTCAGCAAAACACAGGTCGACTTGCTGGTCAAAATGCTCAGTGATTATTCCCAGGCTTCCCTGTTTCCAAATCCTCAAGTCATGCAGAGCATCCCTTAATAACGGCTGATTCAGCTCCCTTTCTTCAGTGTGTGCCTGTCATTTATCGATCGAAGATGCGCTGTTACTCTCCCGCGACAGCGGTAACCATCCGCAGCGACTTCGTTTGATTCGCACTCTCAAACGAGGCAAATCGGTGATCGAAGCTGCTCGCTCAGCATCAACAAAAAACTATTCGTTTCTCTGCATCAGCGCAATCTGCTTCTGCTCAACCAAGACGAGTCACAGCAACATGGTCAGGTGATATCGTGTTTTTCGGTGTAGAAAAAAAGGCGGGACACAATTGATGGGAGTCCCGCCCAGTTTGGATTCTCCGAAATTCACGCTTACTCAGGCCAGGGAGATTTCTCGGTCGCCAGGGAATAAATCACGGACTTGGAATTGCAGTACTCATGGGCAGCTTCGATGAAGCCCAGTTCCGCACCGAACCCACTCTTTTTGTAACCATAGATCGGCACGTTCGGCCTGAGGTAACCGCCACCGTTGATGGAGATCCGGCCTGCCTGCAACTCACGCGCGACCCGCAAGGCCCGTGTTCCATCAGTCGACCAGATATTGGCCATCAAACCAAAGTCGGAATCGTTGGCAATACGAATCGCTTCTTCTTCCGTTTTAAAGGTCATCACGCTTAAGACCGGACCGAAGACTTCTTCCTTCGCGACAGCCATGTCCGGTGAAACCTGGTCGAAAATGGTCGGCGGATAGAAGCAGTCCAACGGATCATCGGACACATCTCCCGAGAGGACTAATCGTGCCCCTTCCTGTTTTGCCTGTTCAACGCGCTGACGAACAAAATCGCAGTGCGTCGGCGTCGCCAGGCAGCCCAGGTGCATTTCGGGATCGGTCGGATCACCCTGCTTGAGACTCTGGGCCTTGGCGATAATCCGCTCCAGCAGTTCATCATGCTGGCTCTCATGCACCAGCAGTCTGGAGCCGGCCACACAGATTTGACCCAGGTGACAGAAAATCCCCGTGATCACACCGTTGACAACATGATCCAGCGGGGCATCGGGAAAGACGACGCTCGGTGTCTTGCCGCCCAGTTCCAGCAGTACCCCTTTCATGCCATCCTTGGCCGCTTCCATCAACTGCGCACCGGTTTCAAAACGTCCCGTAAATGCGATCTTATTGATGCCCGGATGCTTCACGAGAGCAGTACCTGCTTCCGCGCCCGTACCGTGAATCACATTAATCACGCCGGGGGGGAAGCCCACTTCCTCAGCCATCTTCGCCAGCATCAATGCAGACAGCGGCGAAACTTCAGAAGGCTTCAACACCACCGTATTGCCACAGGCAAGAATCGGCGCCAGTTTAATGGCGGCGTTGGTCATGGGATAATTCCAGGGAACGATGGCCGCGATCACACCCATCGGCTCCCGAAACTGCATCGTCACATTGTCGGGCAGGCCTCCGTAGGAATGCCCGGCGATTTTGTCCGGCAGGCCCGCATAACTTTCAATTACATCTGCCCCACAGGGAATGTCAAAGCCCAGCGTGTCGCGAATGGGCTTGCCGATATTCAGTGTATCCGTCATCGCGAGATCTTCTGCGGACTCACGAATGCGTTCTGCCAGCTTATAAAGCAGTCGCCCCCGCTGCAGGGGATCCATCCGCGGCCATTCACCCTTATCAAACGCCCGGCGGGCTGCGGTGACGGCCAGGTCGACATCACTGGCATTCGCCAGGGCAATCTCCGCCAGTGGTTCCCGGGTCGCCGGGTTCGTGATCGTCCAGTTCGTTTCCGAGCGACCGTCGACCCATTTTCCATCAATATACATTTTATCTGGCCAAACTGGCATGTTCTTATTTCCTTACTGTAGTGATTAAATCTTGAGTGGTCTGATCGTTTCGTGGTTTGACGTTGACCAGAGCAGGATCTGTATTATCTTAACAAAGCTAACCAATCCAGGGCAACAGTTCGAGAGCGCATGTGAGCAGACCAAAACAGAATTCGAGATTGAATTGATCAGGTCAAAAACGGGTATTACCGGCGGTAAATCCACGCAAAAACAGGGCAATTTATTGATATGAGATCGTCTCAAATCGCATTAGCGAAAGGCAACAGGCTATCTACATATCAACAGAGTTGGTTCCGAAATATCACTTGCAGCGCTCCACCTGCTTTCGTTTCATTTCGTGCTATACGTGGCAGCAAAATGAATGGGAGAAATCTGCCCGCATTTCATTCCGCCTCCCGCTCCACCGTAATCTTTCGGCACAGAATCGTTTTGCGTTTCACGCCATTCTCATCCGGATAATAAAAGTCACTGTAGAAGAGCAGGGCACTATTCTCATCCAGAGGCACGATCTCCGGGTTATTGCAGGAGCCGTCCCAGTCGTGAAAGGTGGGGTCAGCCACCGGCTTGTTGGCCAGGCCGCTCCGATCACCGGGCGTCATCACGACCAGCGGTTCGGTCCACTTCGTTCCGCTCTCGTTGAGCGCAGCCCGCACGAAGGTACCCGGCCGTGCATAGCACAGCAGCGTCACCCCGTTATCAAGTCGGCACAGTCGTGGCAGGATACCAACTTTGTCGAACTTTACCGGCTTCGACCAGGTCCGTCCGCTATCGGTCGAACGCGTCATATACATCGGGTCCCATTCCTTGCCGGTCGAGGAATACCAGGTAGATCGCAGGAACCAGACAATCGAGCCGTCCGGCATAAACTCAAAGTCGCTGTCGCTGAAGCCACCACTCTTGTAGGGAAACGCGTGGCCGTCAGCCTCATATTCCAGATGTGACCGCCGCTGGAACGTTTTACCGTTGTCTTCCGAACGAAAGATCTCCGCAGAGTAGTAGGGGCTGTATTGCCCGTTTTCCGGATTGAGATGCCCCTCACCTGAAAACACACTCACCCAGATCGCGCCGTCGGGACCCAGTTTGGGATTGCCCCGCGGAAAGATCGACTTCAACGTCTTCTTTCCATTGCGGCTGATATGGACCACTCGCGTCAGGTACGGCCAGTCCACCCGGGCGTGTTCGAGAACGGGTTTTGTCTGCCCCTTCGGAATTCGATACAGGGTCCATTCCTTTTTAGACAGACTTGGCGGCAGGCGATCCGCGTTAAATGCATTGATCGTCGTGCCTCCCATCCAGAAGGTCATGCCATCGGGAATCGGCAGCGTTCCTTCCTCCGCCTGCTTTGAGAAATCATAGCCAGGCGTGTATTTGTTCCAGGGAATCTGCTTGTATTCGCTCACGTCGACACCGGATTCCGGCGGAAGATAGACCCGGTCACCACTGGGGAGCAGCAGACCGCACTCCTGCGCGACCGAATCAGCGACCTCTTTCCAGGTCACACCCTGATCGCGACTTTCAAACCAGAGAGCCGTCGCACCATAGTTACTGATATCATCGTTTTTCACATGCACGGAAACCACAAACCGGTCCTTCAGCCGATAGGGCCGCGGAAACTGATACGGCCCCCACAACTGCTCCTCCGGCCGAATCCCCCGCGCGATCACATGCGGTTCCCCCATCGTCAGTTTGATCCGGGGCGCAGGTCTTTCTTCGGTGTTCGACTTGCCGCTGTCTTGCGCAACTGCGTTGGTCGTGCAGACGAGCACCAATAATAAGGGACTGAAGAGGAAACGCATGTTAGTTCTCATTTTAGTATGACTTGAAACGTGTACAGACCCCATCGTACACGCGTCCCACCGCGCATACAACTAATGCAAAAATCGGAACCCATTGTATTGTTTCACCTGCCAGTCTGCCATTTATGATAACAGTCGACCGGGTGCATCTGTCGGCTGGCCCGACAGTGCGCATCAAATCAAGTCCTCCCACCTCAACGGATGGGGCCGAATAAAATTCAGACCGAGCACAGTGAGCAGGAGGTCCCAGAGCAATGCAATACAAAAAGAAGATTGTCTCTACTCCTGTAAAATGCAGGTGCAGTCGCCCACCTACCCAAACCAATTCACCGGCGTGGGTTGACAGCAATTTTATGCACGCCTATCTTGAATTTCGGTTCAGGTGAGCGTGAACCTCGAGCTACAATCGTTTCTCAGGATGGTGTTGGGATAGGGCATTGAAAAACAAGGTTCGCTACATTGTTGTTGCGCTGCTCCTCTTCGTTGTTGTCGGCGTGATTGTGGGGAGTATTCTCTGGGAGCAGGTACGCGAAGAGTCAAACTGGCAACCCTTCGTTTATTCTCCGCCCGTATACCCGGTATCGACAGATTCGCATCTCGATGGCAGCTACTATCTCGACAAGATTCAGCCGATCTTCAACCGGCGTTGCATTGTCTGTCATGGCTGCCTTGACTCGCCTTGTCTGCTGAAGCTCACGTGTTATGAAGGATTGCTCCGCGGTGCACGCAAAGTCAATCCCGACGCCACGCACCTGTTTGCGGAAAAACCGGTCCGCTTACATGACGAGCCTTCCCTGGCAGCCTGGCGCGAGCAGGGCTTCTGCAGCGTCGTCGAACAGCAGGGCCCGCCTGAGGAACGACCCGCGAAAAGCATTCTGTTCCGCATGCTGGTGGCGGGCACCGAGCATAACCAGCCCCCCTTTGATTTGCAGCCACTTGAACCGGTTTATCAATCAGTCAACACTCATATTTGTCCGTGCACCCAGGGGGGCATTGACGCTTATCTCAAAAAACGTCCGACTGCGGGCATGCCCTTCGGGCTGCCTGCCTTGTCAGCGGACGAGAATCAACTCTTTTCCGAATGGATCACCGCTGGCTCACCAGGACCCACGGCGGACGTGATGGCCGAGGTCGAAAAATTAGCGCAGCCGGAAGTCATCGCCCGCTGGGAAGCCTTTCTGAACCAGCCAGCCGCACTCTCGCCCCTGGTCAGTCGCTTTATCTTCGAACATGCCTTCCTCGCCACGCTGCATTTTGACGAATCACCGGGCGAATACTTCCGCCTCGTCCGTTCTACCACACCGCCGATCCAGGTCAAAAACGACGCAGACGGAAAACAGGTCGTCGTGCCGAGTCCGGTTCACGAGATCAAGACGGCCCGACCTTATGACACACCCTACCTCGACGGCGTCGACAAGGTCTACTATCGATTGAAAAAAGTTACCGAAGCGCGGGTTCAGAAGTCGCTGTTTGTGTGGCAGCTCGACGACGCCAGACTGAAACGCCTCGAGGAACTCTTTTTTCAAGTCGATCCGATAGCCGACAAGAGCCTGGCGCCCGGCTATTCGAGCCACAACCCCTTCGAAGTATTCCAGGCGATCCCCGCGCGGTCGCGTGCTCAATTCCTCGTGGAAAATTCTCACTTGATCGTCAGCGGCATGATTCGCGGACCGGTCTGCATCGGAAACCTGGCGACTTATGCCATTAAAGACAATTTCTGGGTCTTCTTTGTTGATCCCGCTCACGATCCTTCCGTCCTCAAGCCGGAACTCGGTCTTCAGTCGTGGAATGATTTTATGGATTACGGCATCGAGGGTAACGCCGTCTATAACGAGGCCTATAACCGGATGCTTGATAAATACAAGCCAACCGGTTATCAGATCGACGATGTCTGGGACGGGGATCAGAAGAATTCAAACGCCTGGCTGACGATTCTCCGGAATGAAACCAACGCCACCGTCTTACGCGGACGACAGGGCGGCATTCCCCCCACATTCTGGATGATCGACTACAGTGGCTTCGAACGCCTCTACTACTCCCTGGTCGTCAACTACGAATATTATGGCAGTGTCGAACAAAAGCTTGCTACCTGGGAATTCATGAGTCGGCTACGGCAGGAGTTCGAAGACAACTTTCTCCGCCTGCTACCGGTCGACGACCGTCAGAAATACCGAGACCTCTGGACGCGCGGCATCGGACAGGAACTGCTCTTCCGGATGCCGTTTCCCGGCGAAGAAGCCGGACAGGGGATCGACATGCAAGGGCTGGACCCTATTTCAGGCGTGCTCAGCAAGATTCAACGCCGCTTCACGGAAGCCGTCAGTGGCCCGCGCGATCTGCTCAACACCGGGGACAAACCGGATGTCAAACTGACCGACCCGGTGGTTGACTTCGCTGGCTGGGAGGCAGTTGTCTCGACACTCACCATGCGGACCCAGCTTAAGTTCACCCGGTTTTTACCCAGCAACACCTTCATCCGTTTGACCAAGGGGAAAGAAAGCCGCGTCTACTCGCTGGTCGCCAACCGTTCGTACGCTTTTAATAATGTTGTCTTCGACGAAAATGGCGCCCGGCAGCCAGAGTTGGATACAATGAGCGCTTACCACGGCTTGGTGGGAGATTTCCCCAATCTCATCATCGATCTGAAACTGGAGCAGGCTTCGGCATGTCTCACCGAACTGAACGCCGTCTCCACGCCCGCACAATGGACAGCCTGGAAAAATAAATACGGCACACTGCGTAACACAGCCGCGTTCTGGCCTCTCCTCGACTGGCTGACCGACTGGAACTTCCAGAACCGTCAACCCGATGCCGGTTATTTCGATCTGAAATACTACATGCTGCTCGATTCCAGATACTGAAGATGGCAGCACCAGACAGCGGAAGACCAGACGAACCCCACATGTCAGCCACCCGGGTGCCCTCCGTCAGCTTGGCCGACAGTGCGCATCAGATAAAAGTCACCTGTTTGAATTGACAGTCGCGGTTACAATTAGAAACATTCGCAGCGAGCAGGAAGCTGACAGGGAAAACCTACCACACCGATTCGGATACCGGGCTCCCCCTGTTACTTCGATTCCTGATAATCTTTTCCATTGAGACTTTGGATGACAGACCGCATCCATGCATTCAGCTCCTGCTTCATCTGTTTCAGTCGTTGCATCTGTTCTGGATCTTGGGAAAGATCGGATTTCTCCAGCGGGTCATCGCTCAGATTGTAGAGTTCGAATTTGGTACCGTTGATGCGATGCAGCTTCCAGGGCCAGTCGTTCCACGCGGCATGTCCGGTCGTGGTGTTTTCGGGGAACTGGGGGAATTCGTCGACGTCTTTGCGCATTCTGACAGGATCATGTGGTAAGGGGGCGTCCGCCTGTTGCTTTTCCATGATCGCTTTCTGTATCTGGTCGCTCCGGGTGCCTTGACCGCCCTGTAATTTGTGCCAGAAACCCATCGGCTTACTGCGTTTGGTAACCGATCCTGAAATGATGCTGCTCACATCCATGCCATCGAGCGGGTGCGGCGCATACAATTCCACGCCGGCCATAGACAGGAGGGTCGGGTAGATATCAAAGGTCGCCACAGGAACCGAGGTGCGACCTTTGAGCTTGCGTGCCGGCCATTCGATAATCCCGGGGACGCGCAAGCCCCCTTCGTAGATACTCCCCTTTTTCTCACGACCACCGGAAGTCTCCTTGACCAGTCCACCATTGTCGCTGCAATACCAGACGATGGTATTCTCCGCAATGCCCATGTCCCGGAGTGCGCGTCGCAATCGTCCGACCTGCTGGTCCAGCAGCGTAATCTCACGGTAGTACCCCGCATGTGGTTTACCCTTATAAAGACTGGGGCCTTCAGGCACTTCCGCGTGCGGGTCATGCGGAGAGGGGAACCAGACGACCGTGAAGATCGGACGATCGCCGTCTTTGTGTTTCTCGAGGAACTCGAGCGTATCATCCATCAGAATGACCGAGCCTTTTCCTTTACGATGCTCGATCTTTCCCATACGGCTCAGGTAGGGATCGTTGTCGAAAAAGTTGAGTCCGATCACCCATTCATCGAATCCCATACCACTGGGATTGCAGGGGGAGTCGGGCTGTCCTGAACCCAGGTGCACTTTGCCGAAAATGCCGGTGACATAACCGGCCGCATTTAATGTTTCCGCGATGGTCTGCTCATGCGGACGCATGTAGCGGCCATGGTTGGTGACTTTGGCCCGATTCGGATTGCGACCGGTCATCACACTGGCACGGGTCGGCGAACACACCGGCGCGCCGGCATAGAAGCGGTCAAAGACGAACGCGTCCTTAGCCATGGCATCAAGTTCCGGCGTCTGTACAAACGGGTGACCATTATAACCGGTGTCTCCCCAGCCCTGGTCATCGGCCATCACCAGAATGATGTTGGGTTTACCGGACGTATCCGATTTGGATGCAAAAGAGACTTCCGTCGCGGTCAGGAATAGTACGGCTCCCATTGCTGCTAACAAAATACGTCGATTCAGCATGATTTACTCTTTTCTGCTTTGTGGCTGAAGTTGTGAAAAAAGCCCGATTGAAATCAGGATCATCAGCTACGATCATTACTGTCGCTGCGGATGATTCAACCTCCGCGGCTGGCAGAAAGACATAAAATGCTGATACCTCTACAGCGCACGGATGATCTACAAACCGCTCCGAATGGAAAGTAGACTACCTCGTTTGTTTGTTCTTCAAAATACAGCAAAAACCCACCCAATGATATAAGCGCCAGTCATTGGGCGGGTTCATCGCTCCGGGACTATGCGAACAGAACGGAGCGACTAACCGTCAGGCTGATCATCATTATGAACGCGCTTACCGGAAGTTTCCACCAAAGAAATAAGAAATGGCAAACGCGATGAGTACCAGGATGAGATAGAGCATGATAAGGGCGCACACCAGGTTTCTGCTTGGGTTTGTCACTCACTTTGTGTTCCTTCAGTCACTCCTGAACTCCAGTGTTTTGTTTTGGTGGTAGGTGTGCCGAATTAGCAGCATGGATGAGTTTGATTAATCTGTCCACATAGCGAGTGATTTTGTAAATCAAATATTGTCAGATGATGAGTGACACCTTGTTTCTTGCTAATATGAAAACCAGGACCTGTGATGAGTAATTAAGTCATCGGTGAAGCTGGTGGACTTTGCATGGAGTTACTGATGGTTCACATCGAAGTACGATTTGGTTAAGGTGATGCATCGCTGCGGACTCGTGTCATGACTGTCATTATTCATACCCTCGAGCGAGCAGTGTATTCGCTACTGTTGCTGAGCATTAGTGACGCATATGAAGTTCTCCCAGCATCTCCAGCAGATTGTCGGTCAGGATCACTGACGCATCTTTCTGAACGACATTCGTGCCCAGCCAGGTTTCGTAACCGCCGAGTCGATGTTGTTCGGGAGTGGGCAGGTAGCCGTGTCGACCATTGGCCAATCCAATGACCATCGTGCGAGTGAACGGGCTTCGATCTTTGATTTCCAGACCGATCTCAACCAGTGTTTCAAAGGGGATGCCAACAATGGCATATTCACCAATGCGAATGGCCTGGATGGTGACGGTGAGGGAGTCTTCTTCCCGTTCGTGAGCCTGGACCACTTTGCGTGCGTAATTGATGGCTTTTTTAGGCAGCCTGGCGATTTCGTTCTTGTCGTTTAAAGCGAGCACTTTTTGTGCTGCAGAGACATCTTCTGCAGAGGGGCGTCGGTATTTCAAGTCGACCTTTCGCTCCAGCATGTCGATCGTGAGATCGCGTTCGTGGGTCTCAATTTTCTTGTAAGCAAAATAAGCGGTATCGGCGGCTTTACTCGCCACGATACGAACCTGCTCGAACGGCTCCCGTGGGGGGCGGTTCACGAGAAAGGGGATATTGTTGATATCTCCCGAGGCGCCATTCGACATCATGGCTACGAAGTCTTGCCCCGCACGCAGCCGACTGGGCATCAGGCGCGCGAACTCGCCAAAGTAGTCTGCTGAAGCATGTCTCTGGGGAATGCCTCCCACATAATGCAGCGCATAGTTGGCCAGTAAGGCCAGCGGTTTTCGCTTCTGATTCTGTATGGAAAGGACCATCAATTCAGAATCAACAGGGCCAGCGGGCCGCTCCAGCACGGCCGGGCTGGTTCCCGGATTCATTTTCACGATGTCCATTTTCCCGAAGGGATTCGCAGGCATCTTTCCGGGCTGCAGAAACCAGCGTCGATTGAAGACTTCTTCAGGTAGATCATGAGACGCCATGCCCAGCGAAGCGGTTTGCTGTTGATCGAATGCCTGGATGATGGATTGGGCAAGTCCTTTGATCAGAACGTCCCGATAAGCGACATCCCCCGGAGAACCTTCCGTCCGGTTGGAAGGCGGAGCCGAGTGCGAATGCGTCGACGAAATCAGGATTCGATCAACGGGGATGCCCGTTTTTTTAGATGCGATCTGTTTCGCTTCGTTCAGCATTTCGGGGGGAGCACCGAGTGCATCGAGTACGGCAATCGCAACAATGGTCTTGCCATCATTCAAGACGATCGCTCGGGCATGCAGCGGGTCGTGGATGGCACTTTGATCCATTGCTTTTCCGCTTCGCAGGCTGACAGGAAACTGCTTTGGTGAAACATCCACTGCGGAAGCCCCCGCTCGCAGTTGACTCGGCTCGGCCTTTACCTCGCTGGCAGGTTTCGTGGCACACCAGACGAGCAGCGTGAAGAATATTGTCCGCACAAACATGGTATCCTCTTTCAGTCAAATGGTCATGGTTTTCCTGTGCACCGATGGTTACAAACAAACTGCTCCTTCCAGAATCGTATTCGTTTTATGTATTCTGGATCATCTTCTGATTGATATGTTAACAAACAAACGCTGAAGAATCACGAATCAAAATTCATGGACTACCACCAGACCTGGATGCAGAACAAATTACGAATTTACTCCCACTTCACCACGCTGACTCAATTGACGTATCGCGGACTGTTTATGTTATAATCGTGATTCTACCGAAAACGATAAACCGGCTCTGACCCATAATACTTCCCACTAAAATACTTAGCAGGAATCCCGCAATCATGACATCCCCCTCAGATACCACCCGCCGCGATTTTTTGAAAACATCCGTTGCAGCCGCGTCCGCGTTCGCCGCTCCTGCTTTTGTCCGCGGACAGAATTTGAATTCACAGTTGCAGTTTGCGGGCATCGGCACCGACGGCAAAGGGTATTCCGATATCAAGCTCATTGCCAGCCACGATAAAGTGAAATGCGTCGCCTTTTGCGATGTCGATCTGTCGCGGACCGCAAAAGTCAAACCTTTGGCCCCCGAGGCTCCTGTCTTTCAGGACTACAAAAAAATGCTGGAGGAGATGGGGGATAAAATCGATGCCGTCTCGGTTTCAACCCCTGACCATACTCACGCCATCATCAGCATCGACGCGATGCAACGCGGTAAACACGTTTACTGCCAGAAACCGCTGACACGCACGGTTTGGGAAGCCCGCCAGATGCGATTACAGACAAAAAAATCAGGTGTCATCACACGGATGGGTAACCAGATCCATTCGCACTCCGCTTATCGCACCGGTGTGAAAGCGATTCAGGATGGCGTTATCGGAAAAGTGTCGGCCGTACATTCCTATGTCGGCACCACCGGACATGGACGCAGCGGTCTGCTCGACCGGCCTGCGAATAATGAAGCAGTGCCCAAATCACTCGATTGGAATCTTTGGGTCAGCGTGGCCCCCATGCGTCCTTACGGCGGAAACCGGGTCTACCATCCCTTTACGTGGAGAGACTGGCAGGACTTCGGTTCCGGAGCCATCGGCGATTTTGGCTGTCATTTACTCGACCCGGTGTACACGGCCCTCAAAATTACGGGCGATCCGATTAGCGTGCACTCGGAACACACAGGCATGAACGATGAAGTCTGGCCCGCCCAGGAAACCATCAAATACGTCATTCCCGGCACTCAATATACGGCTGGAAGCAGTCTGCCGATTACCTGGTACGATGGCGGACGACGGCCAAGTGCCGGAATCGCCAAACTTTTACCCGGCCAATCTCTGCCGAACGGAGGCTCAATTTTCGTTGGTGAAAAAGGCAACATGATTCTGCCCCATGTCGGCCAGCCGTTCGTCAATATCGAAGGTGTTAATATAGAACCGGTGGAGAGTCTCGACCATTATCATGGCTGGGTCGATGGTTGCCTGTCCGGAAAACAGCCCAGCGACGGGTTTGAATACGGAGGCCATCTGACCGAAGCCGTACAATTAGGAAATGTGGCCGCGTTCTTCCCGGGCGAAACCCTCGAATTCGATGGCAAAGCGCTCAAGATTACGAACAACTCGGAGGCCAACAAATACCTGACGCGGGACTACCGCACTGGTTTTGAAATCGCTTCGATTTAGACTGTGTCCCGTTTGTCAGTAGCGTCTCCAAGGCCATTTGGGCTGAGTAGATTAGATTGAGGCACGCTATGATAAAAAGTGATACGCTCTAAACCCCCGCAATCCTCAAGATGGAAAGTGCCTTGTATGCAGGCTTTTGTAATGCGCCGATTTCTAGTTATTCTGGCAATTCTGTCTGGATCGATCACCGTGTTAGCTGCCGATGCGGAATTGGCGCAGCACATCACTGTTCCCGCTGATTGGAAGGGGGAGCAAATATCACTGCCCCCTTCCTTTGCCAGGGAAATGAAGTTCAAAGGGATCGAAGAAGCTCGGTTTTCGCCGGGCATGTTTCTGGAAAAATCGAATACGTTTTTCTCCTACTTCTTCGTATTCAAAATCGATCCCGGCACTGAACTGACACAAAAAAAAATCGAACGCGAATTACTCACGTATTATCAGGGGCTGTCGCGTACCATCTTCAACAGCCGAAAAAAGAAAATCGATACCAGCGGGTTCACCTGCAAACTGACAAAAGTCATGCCCGTCGATCCGCAGAAGATTTACCCCCAGGGGCTCACAGAATATGCCGCCACGGTCAATTGGACAGAACCGTTTGTCACACAGAAACCGCAAACGTTGAATCTGATCATCCAGGCCTGGACAGATAAAAGTTCCAAACACGGCTATCTGTTCGTCTGCGTTTCGTCACAGGATATGAAAGCCAATATCTGGCAGTCGATGCAAAATATACGCAACAAGTTTTACCGCAATCTGCAGAAGTAATCCGCCTCGATTGAACACCGCTCACCTCCCCCCAGACTTGTTCACTTGAGAAAGTGAATGAAAGGTGATGTAGACTGTATCCAGTTTTACAGTAGCGTTTCCAGGGCTGTTTGCCCCAAGTCTATTAGATTGAGAGACGCTATACTTAAATGTGATGCGCTCCAGGATCAGGTGACCAGAGTAAACCCGCAAATTATAATCAAAGCTGGTAGGGGGGCTGTTTACCGATCTCGGTGAACGCTGGTCATTGAAAGTGATGTTCCAGGTATTGATGCAGCTGATGCGACACGAAAGCATGGAAACAACGCTCAAATTCTATGTCGGACGCAATGCAGAGAAGGCAGCAGAGGCGATCTGGCAGACAGTGGCGCATCTTGGTGACGTTTCTGGTGACACTGCCAAAAATCGCAAGAAATCAGAGAAGCCCGAAAAGACGCAAGTCATTAGGGCGAAAGAGAGTAAGAAAATGAGGGCGCAGGGACTTGAACCCTGGACCTACGGATTAAAAGTCATCTAGATTATGCATGTTCTAGCTGTAAAACAGCGGTTCTTGTACCTAAATGATTTCAAAAAAGGTACGATTTAGGTACAACACAATCAGGTACAGAACACCGTTCCGAATTTAAATTAACGTGTATCTGATTCAGGAAGCGCATTCATATGACAAAAATCCAAGTCTCTAAATCAAACGGCAAGCCCCAAAAAGCAAGAGTCAAGACGTGGGCAGACCGACAAAAGGCCGCAGGGGTAAGACTGGAACTTTCGCAGCATAAACCCCGCAATCACTGGAAAAAAATGGTGGATGGGAAATACCACTATTTCAAGCACCCCATTACGAAAGCAGGCTATGAATCAGCATTACGGGAATGGTTAAACCTGAAGGCGGAAATGGATTTCGAGAAGCCATACCTAGCTTTGATTCAGCACCATATTGACATATTCAAAGCAGTACAAAATTATTTTGATCATGCTGTAGAACAAACCACCAAAGAAAAGAAAATGGCACAGCAGGTTGATCAGTTTATCAACTGGCTTGAAGTCGCTTTTGATGATCCAGATCAATATATTGCAGAAGTTGATTCTTCAACATCTCTGACTCAGGATGAAATTGAAGAATTCGAAATTGTCAACCCTGATATAAGCTCAGAAGAAAACAATTTCAGGTGGGCGGTCATGAGCGCATTGAGAGGCAAGAGTGAACTCGCAGATAACATAGTACGCCGTTATTTTGGAAAAGATCATATTGGCACTATGACTTTTCAGCTTCCAGAAGAATGGAAGGAAAAAACAGAATTTACAGAATCACCTGAAAAGCTCCCACAGACAGTAGGCTACTGGGTTGAGGATTATCTGAAGGCTAAAGGCAATCAGGCTTTGAATGGTGAAATTGAAATCAGCACTTTCAGAGATGCTAAAGAAAGGCTTTGCAAGTTTAGTGAGTGGATCGGAGAAAAAACACCAATTGAAAAAGTGGGCAGTGAAACACTAAAAAAATATCACAGCTATTTGTCAGAATCTAAGTATGCGAATAAGAGTTTGTACTTTCAGTTCTTCAAAACATTCGTTGTCTATTGCGTGTCAGAGGAAGCCTGTGCTTTAGAGCACCTGCCAAATAACATCACAAGCAGGCTCTTTGTTTTTCGGTCTAAGAACAATAAGAAAATAGCATTTGCCAAAAGCAAGTATGAAAAACTCTGGACTAAAGCAGACATTCAAAGGGTTATCGCGAAAGATACAAAAGTTCCTGAACGCTATCAGTGCTGGATTTTATTAATGTTAAATTGTGCAATGACACAATCAGACTTAAATGATTTGAAGCGGGACGAAATCGACCTGAAAGAGGGGAGAATCATCAGGATCAGAAAGAAGGCGGAAAAATACCCTAATCCACCTGTAGTAAATTACAAACTCTGGGACATCACCTTAAAGCATTTAAAAAAACAGATGGAAGCCTGCACTGACGAAGAATATGCTTTGCAATCCACCAGATCAGCACGGTTAATTTCTGAGTCAATTTCAGTAGATAAAGATAATAACATCGTTTCTACCAGATCAGATAACGTTTGCAGGTGGTGGGATAAAAATAGAAAAGAAATCGGCTTTGATGGCCTCCAGTTGAAGTATGTAAAAAAATCAGGCATAACAGCTCTAACTGAAAATATTAAATATATGCATTTAGATCAGTTATACTTAGGCCATTCACATAGAACTCTTGCTGATAGAAATTACAATTCAAAAGGTGGCAGGGCTTATAAACCTCTGGACGATGCAATTGCTTTCATCGGTAAACATTTTGGTTTAAAGTAAAATAATAAACGAGGCAAGCAATTCCGCATGACTCTGGTGAATTGAATTCCACCTTGCAAGTTTGTAGCCCGAGCAATCATGAAACGCCTGATCGTTACTCTATATAGCTTGTTGTTCACTTTTGCATAGGGATGCAGAAGTGAAGATTCTACTTCTGCCACAGTCCCGCAGAATCTGATTAATTAGGCAGTACTGTGGTTGGGAGATGAACCGGGCATTACCTTCGAGAGGTCAGTTCCAAGGCCTGTCACCCTGAATGCCAAAAAGAATCGCACCGTACACGTTCTGTTTTCGATCCTTTACAATGATTCTTTTCCGACATTACCGATCTTCTGAATCTCGACATCGACTATTTTATTACTTCTCGGGACGGGGAGAGTTTGGGGAAAGGATTGTCGTTCCTTTTCGTTCATCGGCAACTCCGATACATAGACTGCGACACGGTAGCCGTGATTAAATGTTGAGCGAATAATTCCCAAACCGACGACTTTGGGAATTTTCATCAGCGATTGTTCAGCAAACTCAATCGCCTCGCGACAGGATTTCTTCGAACCAGTTTTCATTTCCGCCTTAATTTTACCTATAGATCCCTAGTTACAATCTCGATATCCAGTTCATTGATTACGTGATGAATTTTATTAAAAATACTCGTGGAAGGGGAACCGGCAAAATGGAGACCGAGGATTTTGTTTGTCGTCTCGTGAAGCACGATTGAACCGCTGTCGCCCCCCGCAGTGTATCGCGTGCACAGAACCTGGTCAGCAAATTTAACCTCACCTTCTGTAGTCTTGGTTTTCTTATATTTTAACGTGGTTTTAAAGTCTGTATCCAACACTTCACCCAAAGTGAAGCCAGTTGTACGGCCGGTCTTTTTTACGCGCGTTCCAATCCGAGCCACCCCGACATCGGACGGCGGGACACCAATGACCGCGATTTTGGAAATGACCTGGTTTTTTCGTATTACACGAGCAATCGCAGCGTCTACATGATTCTCGGCAGATACATTGAAATCAAAGGGGACAAACTCGGCCAGTTTGGCAATTACGTCGTTAGGAGCATTCCCTCCGTCATAATCCCCTGGTTGAATGATGTTGTCACCGATCGATGCCAAACCTTCGTTCGCTAGAATGTGTGAATTACTTAAAATATAGAGCTTGGAACTATCCCCCTTTTTCTGAACAAGACAACCAAAAGTTCCCACCGTCACATCGACATGGCCCAAACCGCAACCTGGGAAGGCGGGACGATGTCGAGCTGTATCTAATTCTAGTTCGATGGAACCGATTTCCTCGACATCAGTTTCGACCGTAATCCCCAATTCGGGAATCTTGATTTTCGGTGGAACTAATTGATCCCCTAGAATATGTTTGGGCTTCTTCTTATCTACATAAACTTTAAGCGCGAGATCCTTTAATCGATCACCACTCGTCTGACGATGGGAAACTCCATAGCCTTGGATCTGCGGACTCGATCGCCACGGGAGGGTTAACTCATGAGTGGCCACAGCTTCTGATAGCAAGGTTTTTGCAACGGGAGCGTATTTACCTTCGGTAATCATTTCCATTGCAGTTCGGATGACACTTTTCTTCATTGGCTTGTTCTTTCAGGTCAGGAAGACGATCTAAACGCTAAACGGTATATTGACTTCATTCACTGTCAGGGTTGTAACTCCTGTATCTGGAAAGTCGATACTCATGCTAAAACTGAGGTCCCCGAAAGGGGGAGCGATATCGGCGGTTCGCGAAAAAGTGAAAACGTGAGCGGATCATCGCTTTCAAACACTGTTTCCAACCAAACAGCAAACCCGACTTCTGGATTTGTCCTCTCGACTTTCAACGAGAGAATGCTCGGCGAAATCCGAGTGACAGTACATGTTAGACCGGCAGTTGGAGATTCCAATTGAGGACAACCGGCCTCTTTCCAACATTTAAATAGCGCCAGCCACTCGTTGGGCCATGGCCCGTCAAAGCTCGTGGGCGGCATTTCTCCATGAACGGGTGAATGCTGTGCTCGGTTGATCCGATCTAAGATCATGTCCACATTTGCGACTACATCGTCATAATTCCACAGGTCAAACCGGTTTAAGATCCGATCTCGATCCACCTTTCGAATCATATGTCGAATGTGGGACTCAAAGCGAATAATACGTTCTACCATAATCATTTCACCTGATGGAATGAAGTGGTTTCAATCAAACTGGACAGAAATGGAATTGTATTTCAACGGTACATCCTGTGCGGTTTCAGATTGAGGGGCAACTGCTGGCGACATATGTAGCCCGTGGGTATGCAGGTTCGTTGTGTTAAATCGGAGGGGAGTCAAGTGCTCTTCTGTTGAATGATCATGACTGCCTGCTCCAATTTGATTGGGATTCTTCAATTTATTGATAAGGCGAACCCGAAGCAGATTACCCG
Organism: Gimesia sp.; assembly: GCF_048262075.1. Lineage (GTDB taxonomy): Bacteria > Planctomycetota > Planctomycetia > Planctomycetales > Planctomycetaceae > Gimesia. The sequence continues at coordinate 655,171 of NZ_JBLXFK010000001.1, read as the reverse complement.
GCTTCACTCGTAAGGTAGGACCGACCATCTTTCCTTCGGAACAACGGTGATGAAGTGTCAAAACTTTGTTGTCCTTGACCGACCAAATCGGGTGGTCGGCGTAATCGATGGTCAAGGAAGTATCAAATTTACCCGATGCCGACTTCCGGGCTTCGGCAGATTTGAACGCCTGGCGTACCGTCCCCATCGCCAGCGACTCAATAACAGAGTCTTTTTTCAGACTTTGAACAATCCGGGCTTTTTCTGCTTGATACGCCTGTCGTGCCACTTGAAGCGCTTCCGGCGAAAGTTTGCCTCCAAGCAATGAGGTAACATTAGAAACGAAACAAATTAACACAACTAATCCTAAGTGGATTTTCTGCATGAAACAAATACCCATTGGATGAGGTTATAGAATAGCCCGTTTTAACGCTACTCAGGCTAACACCTTCTTAATTTTCCAAGAATGTTCACTGGGTTCTTTTGTTCATTTTGGCGAGGTTTGCCCAGAATTGCTAGAACAATTTCAGAACTATCTAAAAATACCTTAGTTGTCCAATTCGGGATCATATAAGGATAGGAGCCTGCCCAGGACCACGGTCCCCAGTTTTCAACGGGCAGATTCGTCGTCACTATCAGGCTGAAGCGTTCATGCGCCGTGCGATGGTATCGAAAAGCAACACAGAGTCGAGTTTACTGGCCGGAACATTACCCACTCCAGCTAGGATCAGCAGATCGAGTTTTCCGAGCTGTTATTTCAAACGCTGTCAATCGGCCAGTTGTAGAAGATGCTGTTCGGCGTAAAGACGGAGAAGACCAGACAGGTCGTGGGCAATTCTGATCAGTCCGATGCCGAGCCGAACTTCGGCAAATCCGTGGAGCATACCGGGGACGTGGGCGATACCGAGTCCGACAAAGCCGACAAAAAGCGGAACGGCAAACCACCTCCTTGAGGCCACAGTCGAAACGGAGCCGACGCGTATCGCGGAGCCGAGCAGATCGAAATCCCTCACCTCTCGCTTCACGTCGGCGAACCTTGTCCTTAATGTGGGAAGGGAACCCTCCCTCAAAGCCGCCCCGCACTGTGATGCGGATCACAGGCCATGCTCAGCTGGGGGCCAGGACCTATGCACTGGAATGCCTCCGCTGCGGTCTGTGCGGCGAGGTCTCCACGGCCGCGATTCCCCAGGAAGCCAGCCGCGAGAAATACGATGCAAGGGCCGGTGCGATGATTGGCCTTTTAAAATATGGAAGCGGGCTTCCCTTCAACCGCCTCCAGGGCCTGCAGGGGAAACTGGAAATTCTTCTGCCGGCCTCGACTCAGTAGTATGTGGTTACCACTTTTGCCCCTCTACTCAATTCGGCTTTCGAAGACCTCATGCGCGAAGCCGCTCAAGGAACGATTCTCTACAACGACGACACAACCGTGAAGATTCTGACCCTGATGGGAGAACGACGGATTCCCTTCGTGGACAATCCGGACCTCACTGGTCTGTTCACGTTCGGCATGATTTCCAGACGGGAAGGTTGCCGCATTGCGTTGTTTTTCAGCTCTCATCGGTACGCAGCCGAACTTGAGTCTCCGATTCAGATGTGCGATGCGCTCGCGCGGAACATACCCCGGGAACTGGGGACGATCGTCGCCAACTGCCTGGCCTATGCCTGCCGGCAGTTCGTGGAGAGTCACGATCTGTTTCCCGCAGAGTACGGCCGCGTGCTCGAAGCATTGAAGATCGTCTATAAAAATGATGCCGCTGCCCGGAAGGAGGGGCTGTCTTCTGAAGCACGTCTGAAGTTACATTAAGCCCACAGCCAACCGGCGATGACGGAATTGAAGAGTTGGCTGCTTCGGCTCGACGAAAAGCTCGTCGAGCCGAATTCAACTCTGGGCACCGCCGTCAATTGTCTGCTCAGACACTGGGAGAAGCTGACGCTCTTTCTGCACAAAGCCGGATCCCCGCTGAACTATAACATCTTCGAGCAGGCTCTTAAAAAAGCGATCTGCCATCGCAAGAATACGCTTTTCTATCGCACGCAAAACGGGGCCCGCTTCGGCGACATGTTCATGAGCCTAATCCACATCTGCGAGCTCAATCAGTGAAACCCCTTCGATTATCTCACCGAACTCTTCCGCCATCCCGGCGAAGTCGCCGCCCATCCCGAACGGTTCCTGCCTTGGAACTACCGCCAGACAATCCCTGAACTCCCCGCCGCTGCTTGAGCCCCCGCCGCCGACTAGTCCCCGTTTCCCGACCTGCCCACAAAAATTCACAACGGAAATTTTGCATGCTTACCGGAAGGACACAAAAAGTGACAGGCTAGTTTTGTAGACTCTGAACCCTAACGTCAGGGGAGGTCAGTGAAGGTGAAGCTGAGTTGGCTTGTCGGTTGTTTGGAGGTGATTTCAGATGTATCGGAAATACTTCAGCCGATTCCAGTACCAATGTATTGTAAACATGCATAAAGCTCTTTGCTAATTTTTTCTGTTCGGTGCGTTGTTTTCTGAGAAGTGTCACGTCCGCATCACGAACTCCCAAAGCGGCGAGTCGGCGGATTGTTTCCTGGTACTCTGATTGAGAAGGGATGGCTTTGAGTATCGTGGACATTTTTGTCGCATTCGTAGCTAGCAGGCTTAAACGCGTTAGAACAGGAGTGTTCTTCTTTTGGGTCTCCACGATTAATTTTCTGAAATCAGAACCTTTACTGGGAAGATACGTAACCGGGTATTCTGCAATCTTAGGAAAAGTTTTTTTAAGATCAATCGATTTCAGTTGTTTTTTAGCTGCGGCAATGGATTCCAATGTCTGGTTTATCAGGTCGAGCATAATGCTGAATCGCGCGTTGGTAAGTACCATATTTATATAAGTCAGAGTATTAAGCTGATTTGTTTGCTCAGTAATGAAAACCTGCGAGGAAATATTACGGTCTGCCGCTGCTGTGAGATTGATTCGATCCATCAATTCTTTCTGAATCGAAGTCAGTTTTGGAGCAAGCCCGAGAAGCGGATCGTCTGTTTCAATCAGTAAATTTAGCTCAGGAAGTGTCGTGACATGGGTGAGTCTTTCAGACTTGCCAGATTTGAGATCAATGTTTATTTTTGGAGTGATCTCGAAAGAAATCTCCAGTATCGATCGTGAAGTGTATTCATAATCATAGTCGGCACAGAATTTACTTTTCAAAATATTTTTATCGGTGTTATCCAATATCACAACGGCATCATACGTATCCGAACGATTCACCTGCAGGTCTTTGTTTTTGAACAGCGATAGTTTCGGATTTGTTGTGATCGATGTGAATTTGTCTGCTTCGAATTCATAGCTCCGCGAGATGCGGTCTACGCAGACTTGGATCTTGCCAGGTAACTGATAATAAACGGGACTTTGAGGCCAAGCCTGTTTCAAATCCACGACCAAACTTGGATGAGCCTTTGTGCCTTCAAACTCAGTAATGCTGACGCTGTATTGCGCAATCTTATTTGTGATCGATTTCTCTTCAAAAGGTAAATAGATTTTCTCTTTAGGCTCATGTCGTGCTTCTAGTGATGCGATCAGGGTATGAACTTGATTCTCTTTCACCAATTTGATTTTGGTGTTCTGGCACCAAGGATAACATGTCCTGTTCGTCACCGTCAGATTGCCTGATATTTTACTGTTGGTTCCCTCTTTCTGAAGTTCTACTTTATATTGCGGGGCAGCAAATGTAATTGTGGTGTCGACATACTCGAGGAGATAATCGCCTTTATCTAATTTCAGTTTGAGCAGTTTTCCCTCAAAGTGGTACCCAAACTGTTTTTTCTCCTGCTTCTTTGTGATTACATCCATCGTGTCTTCAACCATTTTCAGATCAGTGACATTGTCCAGATTAATGGATACCTCTTTAGTGGGGCATTTCACACTGATCTCGAAACAGATTTTGCCCGTCCTGTCTTCCAGCATAGTGACACTGTGAACTTTGACCGTATTTTGGTTGACTGCTTTTTGTTTTTGCACTTCCAGTTTCACTTGCTGTCCCCATGTTGGGGGACACAGAAGCAAGAATAACACTAAGGTGACTAAAGACGAATTGCTTGATCGAGACATTAGGATGGCCCTCTCTAAGGTGTGGACTTATGGATATTTTTGTTTCATTGTACACGTGAGCGCACTGGCTATAAAAGTATAAATAGTGGGGTTGAGTGGAAAATAACGAATTTGCTGATTCGCAGTCAGAGCGATGTTTGGGGTAACACATTTCTCGGGAAGATCCTGTATTTCCAGTTAAAAAAGAAAAAAGGGGCGTTCTAAGATTCCGTCAGGCGATCAACCGACACGGTGATGGTTTTGTCGAATATTCGGATCATGAACGAAATCTTGATTCTTACCCATTTAATCATTGAATCGGGGAAATTTATTCTGTACAGGACGACACAGAAGGCCGATTTTGAAAGTGGTGTGAGAGCTTGTGTATAGCTCAGTGATGATAACTCAAATAGGGCTGATATTTATAAGCTGAATCATTTGGCTTGATCATCAAGATCAAGTCTTGGCACGAAATGGTTCCAGGGAAGGTAACCATGTTGAAGTATAAGGGCTGTGTTGTTCGGATCTTATTGGTCTCCACGCTGACGTTGGGAAACCCTGTCATTGATTGTGTGATGGCCGGAGGCGGCCTCCCCTGGTTTTCAAAGAAACCCAAGCCACAAACATCGATGGAACATGTGGCGGTCAAGCTCGACCATATGGAGCACAAAATCGGCAAGGACGGAACCGTCGTCATCAAAGCCCCCGACATCTGGGGCGAATCACGTCTGACCAAACACCGTCAGGAATTCGAACGCGTGATGGCTGCCAAGGTCGATCAATTCAATATAATAATGAATGCGTCCCTGCGTCGTAGTGACCAGGCTTATCTGGCAAATGCACTGGCAATCCAAGCGGCGGCGACTTCAAGGACCGGGATAACCAAGCCTGATGCGACTAGTATAAACATAGTCCAATCTCTGATGGAAGACGAAACAATTGCTCCTGCTGCCGCGCCAACTCAAAATTCAGATGGAACAACAACTCCACCTTCACCTGCACAAGAAAGTTCAGCCGCGCCTATCAGACGGTCAGCAGGTATTTACAATTTTACAGATTTAAATAGTGTCAACAGTAACTTTAAGAATACAAAACTCGGGCTCGAACCGACGATTGAACTGGACCAGTTAAAACGATATCTGGACCACTTAAATGAAATCCGTCGCGTCAATGAAGGAGACGACACCGCTGATTCACCGGGTTACTCTTTAAATCTGGTACGAATTCCCGTCTCTGTGTTACCGGGCTACCATACGCGCAAGGGGCATGGTGCTGAGGTGACCGTTACGGCGACTCCCCATATTTCAGGGGAAATTCTGCCACGCGTCTTCCGTGAACTGGTGATTAACGATCTGGTAGACGAATTGAGCTTGTCAGTGTTAAAGCTCCAGGATGCGATGGGACAAGCGCAGCCCGGCGCTGCTGAGAATGGCAATGCGGGAACTGCAACACCGACGTCCGGAGTGACAGCTCAAGCTATGGCGATGCCGAAAGCTTCTGCTAAAGAGGCGATTCAACGAGTCGATAAATACATTGAAAAGGGGGGAAGCCCTAGTCGAGTGGTTTTAGTGGCTCCGGGAAGTCGTCGGGCGAGAAACCCGATTCCTGCCACTCAGGTAGTGAATGTGTTTGGGGAACGTCAACTGGTGGCGATCAGTTATCAGTATTATCTGCGCAAGCCAATCGATCATGACACTCATCTTTCCGACGTACGGAGCTTTCTGCGGGCAGAACTGGAAGCCGCCTATGATTATCTAAAATCAAACCCTCAGTTATGGAATACACTGGAGAGCCAGGTGGGTAGCCCCGAGGGAATGGCATCACAGGAAATTCGAATGGCGCTGTGTGAGAAGATTAATAAAGCGGTCCGTACAGAAGATTATGCCACATTGCAGGACCTTCGACAGCAGTTATGGGTAACGCATCGGACACTGGAAAAACAGGAAGATCCTGGAAAATACCTGCGTTCAGATCTTTTTGATGCTCAGAAATTTGACGGTACGCTTGAGAAAAAGAACTATAGTGACAAGAATGGTCAGATTAACCTGCTGCCGACAACGATCAGTTCACTGGCTTGGGCAGTTCTTGTCGAAGCGGCGCTGTTAAATGAGCAACTCAATGAAGATATCAAACGTGTGAGCCGCGACCCGAACTGTAACTGCATGTGTACTGGTCGGCACTGTTTCTTTGGAACCGATTTCCACATGACTGAAGCGGAATATCCCGGGATAGATGACAGCGAACTGCGATCCGATCCTGCCGCCGAGCAGGCTTTCGTCGAGTATGTCAAATGTCGCTGGCCCATTCATGTGTTTGCCCTGGATCCACAGCGACAGGATCAGAATATCGCAGATACCTATAGCATGCGGCGCGAAATGCAACTCGCTTTAGCTCTGGCGTTTTCTTCTGGAAGTATTAATGCTCAAAACCTGACGCGGTACGCGCGACGGATTGAGATCGATATGCAGACCGTTGCCTTGAATTCAACGGCGGTGGCCTTCGGGCATGGGGCAGATACATTCGGCTGGCGGTTTTATCCGCGCGTCCAGTCTCCACCGATCGAAAATAATTTGAAAGTGGCTGTCAAAGATTTACTGATAGGTGGCCCTTCCAATGACGAACTGAAGAAGAAGTGGGAACTGGAACCCGGCATGCGGGAGTGTGTGGCGATTGTGCTGATGCCTTCTTTCATTGAACATGTGACGTTTGATTCTCATGGTCAATATTTCAAATTGTCCGGCATGAGTCGGCCCTGGGATGGCCATAAAACCCGCTCTACGATGCTGGAAAATACCCGTTGGAGCGAGGATATTCGTTCAATGGAACTGTCTCTGGAACAAGTGGTTTGTGAAGCGGACCGCTACCGGGAAGGAGAAGTCGAAAGGATCATGCGGCGTGTGCATCAAGTTGCCAGCAAACTACCGATGCAGACTGTCTATGCCCGGGTGCCGAATGAAAATACGTTGGGTGGGTTTGAAATGTTCTCGTCGGGCATTACCGATCTGGCTCCCGAGTTGATCGACTATTATGGTCAACCCGGCATCAATCCTGCCAAGGAAACCAGAGTTTTCCTGGTCGGCAATCACTTCAGTGTGCATGAAACTCAGGTGCTGACTGGGAACCGAAATGCCGCGTTCTCACTGCTCAGCCGGGATGTGATGGAAGTACAGATTCCGGCAGGGGTTCAGACCATGGAGAAAACTGCAGAGTTCCCTAATGGCTATGTGGACGTGCACGTCGCGACGCCTTACGGGGTGTCCGGCCATCTGGCGATTCCGGTCATTCCTGGAAGTCAGTCAACGGCTTCGCAAAGTTATCTCTGGGATCGACAGAATGTGGTTCTCGAGTATGGATATAAGAAAACGGAAAACTCTGGCACGTACTCATATACGATCGAGGACATCGGAATTAAAGTGGGAGAACCACATGAACTCACCATTTCTGTACCTGGAAATGACCTTGTTGCCCATGCTGACGATAATAAAGAAATAGTGGCTAGCGTTGTTTATTCTGGTCAAGGGTTGTCAACCATTTTAGGTCCAACTGCTAAGTCGAATCCGTTTGATTCATTGAAAATGAGGCATGATGCAAAGCGACGTGCTTATGTGATCGAGTTACGTGACTACTACACGTTTCATCAAAATATCAAGGATATGGTTCAGGGATATTTGAATGATAACTTCCCTAAGGGAGATCCACCATCTGATATCCCTTTAAGAGTAGTTGGTATGTTGAAAATCGGGGGTGTCGATATCTCGATTGAAAACGAATTGCATCTGATGATTAAGCTGGTTGATAAGCATCAGGAATAATCGCGCAGAATCTATCAGTCTGCATTTTCTGGAAAACGCTCATCCAGAGCGTTTTTTCAGATTGGTCTTTTCAAAATGTGGCCCTGAGGGCACAGTGGTGTTTATTCACGACATCACTGAACCCTCAAAGGAGCCACGGATGTCATCATATCACACGACGCGCGAATGGATAGACTAGATCGCGGAATTAGCCGGGATGTGGCATGGGCGATCTGCCTGGCGGTTGTCTGTACTGATGCTGGGCGTGCTGTTTGCTCAGGGGCGGCGAGTGGTCACATACTGGATTCAGACCGCTGGTGCGGGTGACGATTATCAGGATCACTATTACTTCCTGCAATCGGTGGGTCGCCGTTGGAAGGCGATCGGCATGCAGTTGTTGGCGATCGCTTTGAAAGTTGCCCTGCGTGATCAGCAGCGCGTGTTGCTGGTAATCGATGATTCGCCCACGAAACGCTACGGTCCCCAGGTGCAGGGAGCCGGGATACATCACGATCCGACGCCCGGCCCGGCGGAGACGCCGTTCTGTTATGGACACGCATGGGGTCACGCTGGCGGTGGTGAATCGGCATCGACTGTGGGGAACCATCGAGCTGCCGATTCTGGCGTGGCTATACGTTCGTGATAAGGACGTCAAGCAGATTCCCAAGTAGCATGGTTAGTGCTTTCAAACGAAACTCGCACAGGCGGCGTGGCATACTCCCCTTAAATTGATCCATTTGTTGTGAGAGTTTCCAATAGACTTTTCTAAGGAGACGATCATGACGAAACGTCGTAGTAAGCTGCATACCCCGGAGCAGATTATCCGCAAGTTGCGTGACGCCGAGGCGATACTGAATGCCGGATAAACCATTGGCAAAGTCTGCCAGCAGCTGGGGATCAGTGAGCCGATCTATCACCGTTGGCAAACTCAGTATGGCGGGATGAAGGCCGAAGAGGCCAAACGGCTCAAAGAACTGGAGCAGGAAAACGGTCGGCTCAAAAAACTGCTCGCTGAAGCAGAGCTCGATAAAGCCATGCTCAAGGATATTGCGGAGGGAAACTGGTAAGCCCTTCTCGCAAACGCCAGGCCGTCCAGCATCTGCAGGAAACGTATGACGTTTCCGAACGCAAAGCCTGTCAACTGTTGGATCAGCCTCGTTCCAGTCAGCGCTACCAGTCGGAAACTCCCGATGACGAACCGGCGTTGCTGAAGCAGATTCTGGAACTGGTACGTCGTTATCCTCATTTTGGATATCGACGTATCGGCAGGATGATCCAGGCAGCCGGCTGGAAGGTGAATCTCAAACGGATTTATCGTTTGTGGCGTCGAGAAGGGCTCAAAGTCCCCCCGGAAACAGAAGAAAAAGCGTGCATTGGGTACAAGCGCGAATGCCTGCCATCTCCGTCGACCGGAAAGGAAAAACCATGTGTGGTGCTGGGATTTTATTTTTGATCGGACAGAAACCGGAACCACGCTCAAGTGGCTCTCCGTTTTAGACGAGTAACAGAAGCATCGGTGAGAGGATCAGTATTGTGAGTGCACAGAATCGAAAATTCATTTCGATCTCCTTGTTATAAATATGATTTGACCGAAATTGAAAACTTACCTTTTGCCGTCTTACTTATCAGTCTTTGTTCGTTTTCTTCTTGTTGATATTTTGGACGGAACACGTGCAGGTTCAAGTATGCTGGTATTGATCAAACTAGTTTTCTCTGGGACACGCCCAGTTAATAGAACTTCAAAGATGTGTTTAAAAACTACACCTGATTGCCCCTTTCGAGTTCCTGACCGAAAGTATGTATGCCCTTTGGGGTAGTCATACTGCGTATTAATATCATCACAATCAACGCTATAGACATTCTTGGGTACACGTGTAAGGTCTTCAGGTCCACTATGCCCTAATCTTCGGGAAGCAATCTTGCTTTTGAGGTTGGCACCTTTACTGGCTCTTAGGGCTAAGTCATCCGATGCATAGTAAACCACAACATTTCGAGAAGCGTTGCAAATATGCTCTCCCTTTTGCCCTGGCTCTAATGTCTCGTTTACTACATCAGCTGCAATCAAGAATGAATTTCTGAATATAAGAGGAACACCATCTGGTAGATCGTAATAATTCCAGTTGTATAATGTTTCTCTATAGACTCGGTTGCCCATGGAGTGAGCTAGAACGTTTATTCTTTTCAGGCACGGGTCGAGCTCAGGATCATTGTCTGGAGAATTTCTCCACTCGATAAATCTTTGGATAACTCTAGAAAAAGCATACCCGCTTGCATCTGCAGATTTCTGGTCATCCCAATAGTTGGATGCAATAGAATTTTCACTGCTACAAGGCCAAATGAGAGGAACTACAAGGACTTCTTTGCGTTTTGATTTATTGCAAAGAGATTGGAACTCTTGTGCTGCTTTAAAAATGTCAGCAGGCTGATTTGCATAACCATGAATATAAAGCAAGATCTGTTTGCATTCTGATTCTTTTATTTTGTTTAGAAGGGCTGCGCTTCCAATTTCTGTGATTGATCCATTGGATTTTCTTTCACAGAAAAAAACTGATTTAGATGAATCTGCATTAGCTGGATCGAAGGTAAACTTTCGATCTATTTCTGTCTCAATCCCTTCAATAGGGATTCTGTTTGTAATAAATAACATGGTGGCCCTTCTGTACAGAGTGATTGGAATGATGTGAACTTGCCCATCTGCTGTCACATAGTTACACTATTGTGATATGCCTAACTATTCAAACAAATATATGGCAACATGAACAATTTATTGACAATTTCACATTTCGAGAATCTGTAGAAATCCGATGCTATGCACTGAAAAGGACGGGACACGGTTAATTACGATCCGTAGAGATGCAGAGAATGCCCGGAGCGGATTGGTGTTCCATGATGGCTCAGAATAGACTGCCCCGTCGCTTTTGAAACATCAACTTCGGCGAATGTAAAGCGAGGCCAAACTGAGACGGGAACATACGTGCGATTTCCTTTCGGTTTTTCACATTTGTATCCTTCGTTTTCCAATTCTTGGTATGCCAACACCAACTCCGTTGGTCCGCCAATACGGTTACCTCAAAAATTGGAGCAATTGAATGAGAAAGAAACTTCCATTTGTGGCTGTTTGTATTCTGGGTGTTGCATGGCTCATGAAGGACGTCGTTTTACGATATACCACCAATACGGTGCATGAAGAACGAATCCTTACGGAAATCGCGCTGCAAGATGTCGTGGGAAATCGTGAAGTGATGTTCCGTATTGAAAAACTTGAAGGGACACTGCTCAAAGCCATTCAGAGACAGGAGCCTCAAAATAATAGCAGGAATCATCCTCTATGGGTCGTTTCGAGTGCCTGGAAGACTAACATGTTCGCAGGTGTAAATTTCATTAGACACGAAGCGGAACCAGAGCAGACAGATGTCAAGAGATTACTGAAAGTCTTACAAGAGAATGAGTCAGGAGAATGGAATGCCGACTATAGCAACATCTTGAAGCGTCTTGAAGACTGCATAGCCATTCTCAAGGTTAGAAAGGATGCTCTGAAGGCATGGATTATCCACACAAAGAAGAGTTTGGATGTAAAAAGTCCAGACAATAACTATGACTTAGCATCTGAAAACGCCAAGGGCGAGAAGTTAGTGACTGAAATGTGGGAAGCAATTGATAGCATCCTGGATACGTCGGTTGCCGAAAGGGAACTCAGAGCAAAGATCAGAGACAAGACACACACATCCATTTCCACTACGAACCGCCGGGCTGAGAATATTTACTTATTGTTTCTTAGCCTGACTTTTGTTGCTACCGTCATCGGTGTTTATAACGAGTACATAAAGTCGATTCCCGAAGCATCCAAAGTCGATGCACCTAACTCAGATTCCGCTAGCGCTCCATCTGAGTAGGTGATCTTATCTCTACTCTTGCCCAGTTCGATCTATTCAAACGTCTTCTCAAATGCATTTTAAAATGACCCATGGTGACTCAGAGTCAGATGCTTAATTTTAAAGATTAAATCAATGGTTGCCCCGATTGGTGAATTACTCACCAGTTGGGGATTTTTTTATTCACGGGTTTCCAATGCCCCCGTAAGCATGGCAGACCGGCACTACACCACTGTCCCGCAGGATCTGCTTAATGAAGCAGTGCTGTGGTCGGGGGATGAACTGGGCATTAAGAATCTATTAAAAGCTCAGGAACAATCAGTTAAATAGAACTTTTAAAAAGTACTTTTGGAATACTTCAAACGTCTACCGGTTGGCCGTGCGCAGTTCGTTATCCCCAACGGAGACTTCATCCCGAAGGGGAGGTAACCCTGTGAGGGATCGACCCAGGCGCGTGTCCGCCAGCATTTCTCTGGACTCTGCTCATGCGGTTCGTTCAGGTACTCCACAAGAATCAACGTTTTTCCATACCGGTTTTCTCGCCCTACAACCCGGTACCGATGCGGCGGCTTTGTCAGGCAGGCATCCAGACTGTATTCGGGCAACTCTTCTGCCCAGTGAATCTGTTTCCCGCAGTGCTTCATATAGGTTGGTGCGATTCAGTAGGATGTCTTTCAATCCCTGTTTGATTTTGCCCGAGTTCAATACCTGAGTGCTCATTTCCGTGAATGCCTCTTGCCAGCGTAAATCACCGATTGTTAGCGGATATGACTCGTGAGGTCCCGAAAACAACGATAAAGCAACAAACTTTCTGTTAATTCCCGGGTCCTCGGTCTCTGCGATCATTATTAAATTGTCAAGTATTTCATTCCGGTTTCCCAGTCATCGCTGAGTTCCACCAGGACCGCGGTCACCAGTCTCAGCAGCGACTACTCATTGGGAAACAGTCCCGCCTGCTGGTGCGCCGTTTTAATTCCTTGTTCTGGCGTTCCAGCATGTTCGTGGTTCGCATCCGCTTGCGATGTCCAGCAGGAATAGCGAATACCGTCAATCCTTCCGGGATGTTGTCTTCCGCCCAGCTCCCCAGTTTCGGTGCTTTTTTTTTATGAGTAGTGACGAACCGTTTCAGTTTCTTCATCGCATCATCCAAATCTCTGGCATTAAAAATATTGCGTATTTCATCGGCAGCTTTAGTGCGCGTTCACTCCGCTCCAGTGTAGAGGGGTAGAAGTCGCCATCTCGTGTCTGGGGCACTTGAAGTTCGAGCTTTCCGAGACGGCTTTGAAATGATTCTGACTTGAAACCGTTTGGAAGGATACTTCTTTGAAGAATGGGAGAATGATGAGAGTCGATTCTTAAAGCTCTTTTACGGCTTCCTGCACCAAGGGGACAACTGCGACCCTATCCCTGATCCCAAAACATTCAAAGGGACGCTCACAGGCGAACAACAGCAGCTTTCGACACTTCCTGAAATGGAATTGGGCAACATTGCCTGGCGAAGACGGCAATTAAGAGTGTCTACAAAACGTCGAAAGCTCAAATAGGAATGTCCCTGTAAGGCGGATGAGGCGTTCCTGACTTCCGGTAAGTCTCCTTTTGATTGCGAGAAGATTATGGACTGGCCGCTTCGCGATCCCATTAAAACCAATATCGAAGGACGGCTCAACTACTGGGTAAAGCTGATCAAAAGAGGCGGTATCTGGTCTCCTGTGACTGTGTGTCCGGTGAAGGCGAAGAGAAAACAACTGATGAAGATGAGAAAGCCCGTCAAGTCTACCAAATTAACGTACTCGGGGTATTTTGAATTCTTCATAGAGGGCATCTCAAAACCGTTTTAATAGTGTAAATAAACAACCAAGAATAACAAAGCTTTCGTAGAGGTAATCGTGATATTCCCACCGTGTGACAATTCGACGATAATTGTGCAGCCAGGCAATACTGCGCTCCACAATCCAACGTCGTTTGAAGCGTGGGAGCTTTCGACCATCTTGCGTCGGTGGTTTGACTCTCGACTTACGATGCGGGCAGATCAGATCGATCTTATTTTCCATCAGCCGTTTGCGCAATGGGTCCGAGTCGGCGGCTTTGTCATAAACCAGTCGCTCGGGTTGTCGATTTTGCAATGTGTTTTTTGCAAGCAGCGGCTCGATCAACTTGACTTCGCTACGGCTGGCCGATTCTGTGTCGATCGCCACAGGTGTCCCGCGACGATCGACGAAGATCATGATTTTAGTGCCTTTGCCACGACGAGTCGGGCCAACTCTTCTACCCCCTTTTTTGCCGAGGCAAACGTGCCATCAGCAAAGGTTTCCGAGAAATCAATTTGGCCGGCATCATCCATTCGTTCTAAGATGATTTGCCAGGCAGACAAGAGCCGTCCTTCGATCGTCCATTGCTGGAAACGTCGATGGCACGTCGCTTTAGAGGGATACTCTTTTGGTAAATCTTTCCATCGCGCTCCTGTCACCAGAATCCAGAGAATGCCTTCCAGGCAATCTCGTGGGTGGGCCTTGGGACGTCCTCCTTTTTTGGAAGGGGGAGTCCAGGGAAACAAATTTGCGACTAAAGACCCATTGTTTATCGGTCAAAACGACCGGGCGTTCCGTCCTGGACGCTGTTTTTGTGGAAACCCGTTTTCGTTTGGGCCACCAGACCAGCGTCATATACATGAGAAATTCTCCATTCAGGAGAACATTACATGCAAACATCACGCCAAACAGTTCACTTTTTTTGACGTTATGAGACAGCTTTGCTCTGTTTAAAACAGCTCTTGAAATTTAATTGTCCAGGCGCTAAATGTGTCTATTATGAACGAATCAAATAAAAAGAACGTCCTTCTGGAAGTCACCTCACTTGCGATGAAAATATCCAGGAAGTATGTCGAACCGTATTCCCATCCTAAAAGCCCCCAAAAATATACGCAGTCTCAACTACTCACGATTCTCATTCTGCGAGCCTACCTAAAGACTACCTATCGTGGCATCATCGAAATTATCGAAACCTCTGACCAATTACAAAAACGACTCTTGTTAAAACGACTTCCCAGTTAATCCACATTGAAACATTTTGCCGACCGCTCTCATGTGTTGGAAATCATAGACAAAATGTTAGCTGATATCATTCAACAATTCGCTCCTGATGCTGAAGAAGCGACCCTCGATTCGACCGGAATGGAAACCTCGTCAATGAGTGCCCACTACCATACGGGCAGTGGAAAAGCTCGTAAAATATATGTGAAACTTTCGTTGTGCGTTCTGGTCGGGAGCATGTTTTCCGCTGGATTAGTAGTCAGTTGGGGGCCGTATAATGACAAACGCGAAGCGAGACCATTTCTTGCCAAAACCAAAACGGTAACGCAACCTCAATGACTGTTTGCCGATAAAGGTTACGATGCAGAATGGGTACACGAATTTTGTCGTGAAGACTGGAATGTGGAAAGCTGGATTCCTCCGGCTGTACATCGTGACGATGGCGGCGTGAATGGTCACTATCGTTCACAGATGACGGAAGAAAAGTTAAAGGAAAAAGGTTATGGGAAACGATGGATCGTGGAGTCATTCATGAGTGGATTAAAACGAACCACCGGTTCAGCATTATGTGCCCGAACGGAGAAATCGTTATTTACCGAAGCCGGCCTGCGAGTCCTGGCCTACGCCCTGCGGCGTTAGCCGACACTCGACCAAAATGGATTTTGTTTTAAACAAGGCAAAACCACCTCTAGTAAAGTGAATGTGATAATTCATTGTTCTAATGAACAGAAGGATCATTTCCAGCGTTATTAGCATTTGTATTGTCGTCAGCTCTTTCTGATACTGGTTCAGTTCTCGTGAAGACGAATGCCATAGCTGCAGCAGCTAGGCCTTGGATAGGCCCCAGCCAGAAATTTGACAGTTTGTATAGCTCGATTGCAGAAATTGGACTAAATGGTTGGAGGATTATTGTTGCAAGAAGCACTCCAATGTAAGCTAAGGAAACCCACTTAGCAAGCTCATAAAAGCTCAACCTGACCTGTCGTTTGTCGAGCGGACCGAATGCCGTCGCTCCAACGACACCAAGAATCATAGAAAGCGTTGGAACTACTGTAGGTATGAACCAAGAGAACACATCATCGACATGATTACCATATCTACCAAGAATTGCCTGAATCACAAGCACAAAGAATCCGGCTCCGGCACCAATGAACCAGATTCGCATCAGCCCAACTCGCACATGTTCTAATGAGAGAATGGCATGCACATAAATGTGATCAGAATCATTTTTTTTAGTTGACATATTGAAACCGTTTATATCTCATATAGATCAAACATCCACTTAGATCATTCAGTATACTACTGGAGGTAGACAATGTTTGCAACACTTCGCATTACTGGACTTCTAGGGTTTATCAGCGTCAGTCTAATTGAACTACCTCCAGTCCTAGCTCAAAATCGAGCCCCAGCACCTCCAGCCCGTTTTCAAAATCGAGCCCTAGCACAAGCAAATAAATCTATATGGCGGGTATTTGACCGCGCTGTGACTAATGAAAAAATCCCACTGAAAAGTGGATCAATACCGGCTGGTGTTCTCGTGAAAATCGTTTCTCTAGTGGATTCTCCAAAGCCTGATAGCGTAGTAAAAGCTTCCCAGAAAGCTAACATTTTGTATCAGGATTCAATAGTGGCTGTTTCAACCTCTAAACTAACTGTAGTAAATCCAAAAATCGCAGCCGCGATGATCCTACTTGATAGGATTGACATGGACTCCTCGTCTGATGACTTCGAGTTACTGTCTGAACTTTCATTTTCTCGTAAAAATTTGTCTAATCCTCAACTGCAAGCAATTCGTCAAAAGACCGTTTCAATTCTTAAGCAATTAGACAGCGTAAACACTGACTGGTTTATTAAGGTCTTGAATAAGTATAAGGACGAATTGGAGCAAGATCCTGGATACGTCTATTCGCTTTGGGCACGGGCTAATACAAACACACGCCGCGGACACTACCTAAAGCTTCTTTTAAAAATTGATCCAACGAATCTAGAAGGAATCAATGGTATCTGCCAACTACTTAGGAAAGAAAACTCTCGTGGATTTGCTCTGGAACTTATAGAGAGCATCAAATACGGACCACATCCGGAAAGCACTCAGTTCACTGAGGCTTTCATGAATTCCTTACATGACTGGCTTACATCTGATGAAGAGGAAGTGCAGATCGGTGCTATTTATGCCACTCTTCAATTTGCAAATTCAGAAGAGTTTTCCAAACAACTAACTGCGCCCCTGTCAAAAGCCCTCAAAACATTGTCGCATTCAGATTTAGTCCAGTTACTCCAAAGTTTTCCAAGACATGTTTCTAATGCTACGGAAATTGCGGAAATATTTTCAGAAAAATTACTGAATGAAAAATCATCTGATGGAGCTACTAGACTTTTGATTGCAAACGCAGTTCTAAACATTGATTCTAGCAATGAACTTGCACAGAAAGTCATCTTAGAAGGTCTGCTTAAAGGTACTGAAATTAACAGACGACTTGCTGAAGATTCTTTATTTTCAGGCCGTCAAGTTAGGTTCCCATTGCGAATTGATTTCATTAATCAACTTTTAAAAATGGAGAATCCAGAATTTACTGGTTCAGCGTTACGAATTCTATCCAGAGTCCCATTGAAAATGTTTGCTGATGTCGAGAGCACTCCACAAAAAGATAAACAGCGAAAGCAAACAATCCAACAAATCGTAGAGACCCTTGACCACATAATCATTACTGATGATGGCTATTTGCATTCACTTGCTGTATTGTGTCGGTCAACAGACGAAGTGGCCCTAAGAAATCCGCCAACTGCAATAGTTATCACCCGCCTCCAGAATGATCGGTCTTCTGCTGGGAAATCCAGATATGCGAGACTCGCTGCAGCAGTAGCATACTTTATCGAAGCCAATCCGCAATACGCTGATCAATATCATTGGCTTGACGAAATTCATAAAAATTCAGATATCGAGACACGAATTGCATACGCCCAGTTCCTCGGTAAGACAGGATTATTTTCGAGAGGTCGCCTAACAAATAAACTGTTGCTAATGCTTCAGGATAAAGAAGTAGATGTCCAGGTCGCTGCTTTCCGTTCGCTAAAAACTATTGATAACAATTTGGCGGAAGTAGTTGCCCTTGGGCAAATTAATCATCCAGCCCCTGAGTTTCGATACGAAGCATTATCTTGCCTGAGATTTGCCAGCGGGCCGAAGAAGACGACTCTTTTATTGATGCTTGGGGAACTATTAGAATCCGATAACATAAAAATCCGAGACGCGTCGCTTGAATTGGCTCAATCAACTTTTTCTTATAGTCCCTCATCAGATGATGTTCAAGCAGCAATTCATGCTTTACCACAAATTGTGCACCTAGCGACATCCTCATCAGATACCAAAATAAGAAACATCGCTCTTGAAACGTTGGCTGGAATTGATATCGACAGCGCACGAAATATTGTGAATTATCGATTTGCCACAGCGAAAACACCTGAAGAGCGCATATCTCTATATCAACTAATTCGAACCAAACCTTCTCTGTTAACGCTACAAGTGTATAAATACGCAGTTAGAAGATTGCCTAATATTCAAAATGCATCTGAAGCAGAGGAATTTTGGAATCTCTTTATTAGTCTAGCAAAATCATTAGGTGGTAAGGTCAATCTGGAAACGGATCAAGTTCTGGCCACAATGCTAATCAGTCCGCAGGCAGCAGAAGCGATGTCCAAAAATGATAAACTGTACTTGAGGTACCCCAATACTACTGTTTTACCCATGCTAGACATTCTCGAAAACACCTCAAATTCGACGATACCAGATCATGTTAAATTGCTACTTACATCAAATTGTTATTCAGGGATGGCGGGAATCGGGCCAGTGGCAAATAGAGGACCCTCCAGCTTCCTTCCTCGGCTATGTGAAATGTACATTGAAGCAACAAGAAAAGAACGTAAGTGGATAAGAAAAGCCATACTATTAATCATAAAAGAACTCTCTGCTCCAGCACCTAAAGGGAGTGATGTTCTGACCAATGTTTGGCCTCTTCCATTACCAACTTTCCGCACTACTCTAGCTGGATTCCTCAAACATAATCAAACATTGCAAGGATCATTAGATCGGCTCCTGGAACTTCTTAACGAAAAAGGTTATACCCATCGTTCTGTTTTGGAAATCAATGATGGATTTCTGATAATAACTAATGTTGAAAGGATTGATGCGCAGCATGGTAAACCATTCGATGGAAATGCCAGATGGTCACGTGAAAAAGATAGGGCAAATCTTCTAAATATCGGAACTTGGTTTCGCTTGATGTTTTCTAGGCCTCCCGGAGATTATCGTATGTTCGCGTTTGTGGTGACCTCAAGTGAGCTCAAAAAATCGAACATGGATGGCCTTGATACAGTTCTGATAGATAAGATTCTTCGTTCACATGGAACTGATCGGATTTTGAAGTGTGGGAAAGATCTCGTTACTGATTCGACTTTTTGTCACGTCTATATTTACCGATACAGAAAAGCAGCGAATGGAGCACTAGACTTTCTCACTTCTGATGCTATTCAGCCTGATGTTCATCTACAAGCCGCAGGATTTCGTTAAGCTTTAGACAAAGTGCATTGGCTTTGTTCAAAAGGATGTAAGTGAACTAATAGATAAGACATTACAAGAACAGAGAGGCGATAAAGCTGCAACCAGAGAAACCGAAAATTCGACTGATTGAGGATGATAACTACTGGACTTCCCCAGTAATAGTGGGCGCGTTGTTAAGGTTAGGTGGCCTGTTCAAACTGTTCGGGGCTTTTATAGCCCAGTGCCGAATGTTTTCGCTTGCGATTATAAAACGTTTCGATGTAGACAAAGACGCTCAAACGCGCCCTCTGACGGGTTGTGTACCGTTCCTGATAGACCAGTTCCTTTTTCAGCGTTGCGAAGAAGGATTCCATGGGGGCATTGTCCCAGCAGTTCCCCTTCCGACTCATGCTGCATTTAATCCCGTGTTCTCTTAACAGCCGTTGGTACGCATCACTGGCGTACTGATTCCCGCGATCAGAATGAATCAGTAATCCTTCCCCAGGATGCTGCCGGCCGATGGCCATTTTCAAGGCATCGCCTACCAGATCTGCTGTCATGGTCTTTGACATCGACCAGCCCACAACCTTTCGGGTATATAAGTCGAGCACGGCAGCCAAATACAACCAGCCCTCATCAGTCCACAAATATGTGATATCACTCACCCAGACCTGGTTGGCTTGCGTGGGAGAGTCGAACTGCTGATTTAACAGATTCCCAACCACCCGCAAATGGTGATTCGAATCCGTTGTGACACAGAACTTCTTCGTCGTTTTGGCACGAATTTCTGCTTCCCGCATCCATTTTGCCACGGTATTCACACTACATTTGCGACCACGCTCCTGGAGTTCCTGATGAATCCGTGGTGAGCCGTAAACCTGTTGGTTCTCCTGATGGATCGCACGGATTTCCTCGGTCAGCTTCTGCTGACGAAGTTGACGGACACCCGGCTCGCGTTGTTTCCAGGCATAGTAACCGCTCCGTGAGACCTGGAAGGTCTGGCACATGGCAGTGACTTCAAAGGACTGCTCGTTTTCTTCGATAAAGGCAAACCTCATTGATTTTCCTTCGCAAAAAAAACGGTGGCTTTTTTTAAAATATCCCGTTCCATTTTAAGACGACGATTCTCAGCACGTAGTCGCTTCAGTTCTGCTTTTTCATCTTCTGTCAGCGAAGGCGATTCTTTGTCTTGGGGCATGAATTTCTCTTTCCATTTACGAATCTGGCTGACGTGGACTCCCAGACTCCGGGCAGCTGCAGCAAGTGAATAGCCCTCTTGAGTCACCAGACGCACCGCATCCAGCTTGAATTCCTCGGAATAAACGCGTCGTGATACCTTAGGTTTTGACGACGATGACTTAGCATTTCTGGACATACTGAACTCCTCTCAGAGAGTATACACTCTCGGGAAGGCGCCCACTATTACTGGGGAAGTCCAGGTCCGAGTTTACGCGGTATTGTACCGAAGGCATTCTATCGATTGACAACAACCTGGCCGAACGCACCTTGCGCCCCTGTGCTAGACGGTTTGAGGTTGAGCACAGGGTACGAATTTTCAGAAAAACTAATTTTCAATGAAGTGTTTCTGCGCTCTGATTATTATGTACTAACAGTGTTTGAAGAGTGATCTATCCTGGTTTGATTTGCGTTTGATTACGAAAAAACCTCAAACAATTATCAAACCGTAGTAGCCTGAAACACTGCCATCGATGGAGTCTGCTAGGCATTTCATCCCGGCTGAAGCCAGTTGATCATGCAAACGCTTCACCACGCCTCGAATGGTTGATGCCTCTCTCACCCGATGCCAAACGTCATCCAGCAGCTCAACATGTGCGATATAACTATTCGTGGAAAGAGCAAGCCGATGAAAACCAGAACAGTAAAGTATTTCCAAGCTGGCATGAATGACCATTCCAGGAAATGGTAAATGTCGTGCTGTCGACAATTAGTCTGTCTGAATATTTCATCTCTCCTGTTTGATCAAGTTCCAGTATGTTGGCTAGCTCAGATGTCGCGCTTTCAATTTGTTTACCTATTTCCTGATGTGAAGAAGCCCATTTTCTTAAGGAATCACGGATTTGGTTTTTCATCTGATTTGTCAACATCGGTCATTCTCCTAAAGCAGAGTCTATAAAAACTTAACGTGTTGCGGGTTAACGTTACTGTTAATAGAGATCTCTATTTCATCGATGAAAACAGATGAGTGAAGTTATGTAACACTTCAAAAATGTCTGTTCTGTGAAACCTCTATTTAATAAAAAAGGAGAAGTATGCGAAAAAGAAATGTTCTAACAAAAGAAATTGCGACCCAATTCCTGGAAGATCCAGGCTCTGTAGAGCTTTATGGCTTCACGGAGATTGAGGGTGAAGCTGCAGAATTTCTCAGTAAGCATGAAGGAGAACTAGATCTCCAGGCACTAATTACTGTATCCGACAATGCGGCCCAAAGCCTTAGTCAACATAAGGGACAATTAATTCTTGCGGAGATTAGATATTTATCGCTTGCCGCTGCTAATTCTTTGGCTAAACATGAAAATATTATCTTCATTTCCCAAACACGTCCCGTGATTGAGGGATTTCAGTCTCTTCCTCTCACTCATTTTCCTGACACAAGCGATTTCCCAATTCTGGTGAATCTATTCGGTTGGCTAAAAGGCAAGGATAATACTTGGATAGCACCAAACGAAATGAATTTAACTTCAGAGAATGCCGCAAAGCTCGTCAGTCACTTTTCCTCTGATCAAACAATGCACTTAAACTATTGGTTTGGGAAGATAGGCTATGATGCGCTGGAGCAGCTAGTTCCCTATTCGGGATCACTTGAAATAGCAGCTGATCAATTGAAAGAGGGGGCGTACAGTCTGGTGTCGCAACTGAATGCCAGAGAGCTTACTGTAGACGTCGTAGAGACATGCGAACCTGACGAATTAAGAAAGGGATTTGCAGATGCTCTGATATCCTTCAGAAATAAACTAAATGTGGTGCTATTATGCCTGTCAGATGAAGTTAGATCAATTCTGCAGCACCATCACTCCTATGCAGAGTGGGGGGAGTGTAGTGAACCATTTGTTCGCGTTAATTGTGGAACATGTGGTGTTTCAGAAACTTATTACCTTGAAATTGATGAGAGTCGAGTAGACTTTGAAAATAGTTTAAGTTGCATCGCAAGAAATGCATGGACGGAATCCTCCGACCATGGTTTTATCTGTCCGGACTGTAGTCAATATTCTGTATTTCTGGATACTACTCCAATCAATGTGCATATGGAGTCCAAAGAAGATTATTAGGGGCGATTACATTATGCTAACTATGTAAGTCGCTTGGCGTGACGAATAAGAATAATGTTCTTGAGGTGGAGCACCTCTCGTTAATATGATACTGCCTTGGTAAGGCGTAAATATTTTGGTTTCTAGATTCGTCATTACAACGGACCAAGGCCCATGAGCTGTGTCGATCGTCACGGTAAAACTGTGGCGAACGGCATGGTGGAAGTCTAGTTATCGTAGGTTTAGGCACTGGTTGACCGTTTGCGGAGTTTTTCATACAGGTTGGTGTGATTCAGCAGAATGTCTTTCAGTCCCTGCCTGATCTTTTCTGAGTTCAGCGCCCGTGTACTCATTTCGTTGTGGGCGTCTAATGCGTTCATGATGTCTTCGGTCAGTTCAGTGCCCAGGTCAGGAACCGATGACTCGGTCCGGCTACGAATACGTCCTTCGTAAGCACGTGAAAACGGTGGCAATCGCTTGCCCATCGATTGCCACCAAACGCGTTTCGCCCCACGTGCTGCGCCACACTTGTGCGATGCATAACACTCCAGGCCACTCATGACGTCCGTAAGGTCTCGCTATGGTTGGGTCACGCGAGCGTAAAGTCCACGGAGGTCTATTTACGGGCAGATCCGACAGACAAGCTCGAAGCTCTGGAAGCCGGCATCTCGCCGTCATTACGGAGGGGACGATTCAAGGCGCCTGACCAGCTTCTCGCAATGCTTCGATCTTATTAAGAAAGGCATTCAGTTATGCAGAGAACGAACCAGACTCGACCACACCCTTGAAACACTTACTGTGCTCCAACTCCGCATAAATACCTTGACCACATAACTGCGAAAATCCGCCGGTTGGGTGGCGACCAGGATCTTCATCTGCGGTGTAATGGCCAGCCGCATCTTCGAATACCAGAACCTGTCGACCAAACGGCATCGGCTGACCGGCCTTGCCACGTTTGTAAAGCTGAGTGTGCGGCTCGAAAATACTGAAGAGCTTGTCGCTGTTGGCAACTGTTTCGCCGTGGATGATACGCCGCCGGTTTGTGTCGGCAGATTCACCATGCACGCTGCTCCAGCGCGGCGAGCACGATTTCGAGCGTGGTTCGATCACAGCCGCTTCCGACGCGAACCGTGGTGCCGTGTGAGAACACGATTTCAATCGGTGTGGCAGGGAGTTGGACTTCAACGGGCAAAAAGGAAGTTGCCGCAGTTTGCTCGGCATCCCGCTTTTTCAATTCGCGTCGCCAGTAATGGTACGCTGGTTCGCTCAGTCCTTCACGCTCACAAAAGGCACGAATCGAGAGTCCGGATTGCAGACGGTCTGAAAGGGTTTGTCGCCAGAACGCTTCACGGTCCGGGTTCCGCCGCTGGTCGGCACGTTGTGTTGACTGGGATGTGGGCATTACTTTCGCTCCTGAATATGCTGGTGGTTGCGATTCACCTTCCAGCCTCGCCGTCGGAGTAACTCGGTCACACGACGGTAACCATAACGGCCGTACTGGCTCGCCAGATCGATGATCTCCCGCACCGCGGTTTTCAAAACGGGCTGGTTTTCCTCTCCCAAATCCCGGTGACGCCAATCAGGAAGAGATTAAAGTTGTACCAGATTTATTTGCTCGCTTTATTGTCCTACATCGTAGGCTGAATTACTCAAGATTTGGAACCAACCCAGTCAGTCTCTGTACTATATCCTGCTCGTTCAATCCCATTTCAATAAGGAACTCCACGTAATTATTCACCACAGTTTGAAAATGAACGTGTTCTTTACCCGTATACCTGTAGAAGTCAGTAAAGATCTCCAAAGTACGCCTCATGAGTGGTTCCGCTTCAGTCAGACGATTGGTGGCCATGAGCAGTTGTGCCAAATTGTTGAGCCAAATGGCGACAGTGGGATGTTCCGGTCCATAGGCGGCTTCATCGATTTCAAGTCCCCGTCGCATGAGTGGTTCCGCTTCGGTCAGCCGATTGGTGTCCTGGAGCAGTTGTGCCAGATTATTGAGGGCAGTGGCAACCTTCGGATGATTCTCGCCGAATGCGGCTTCAAAAATAGTTACTACCCTCCTCATGAGTGGTTCCGCTTCAGTCAGACGATTGGTGGCCATGAGCAGGATTGCCAGATTGTTGAGGTCTCTGGCAACTTTGGGATGTTCCGGTCCATAGGCGGCTTCATCGATTTCAAGTGCCCGTCGCATGAGTGGTTCCGCTTCGGTCAGCCGATTCGTGGCCTTTAGCAGTTGTGCCAGATTGTTGAGGTCAGTAGCAACTTCAGGATGTTCCGGTCCATAGGCTGCTTCATCGATTTCAAGTGCCCGTCGTATGAGTGGTTCCGCTTCTGAAAAGCAGGAGAAATCGTAGAGGAATAACGCAAGTATGTTGGCAAGATGTGCAACTACTGGAGTGTCGCCTCGGGCGCGTACCCATTGCTCAAAGGCGGCCGAGTAACTCGATCCCATTTCATATTCGTCTGGAAGTAACTGCCAGTATCGTCGTAATTCATATTCATCACGGTTATTCAACGCAAGGAAATAGGATTGATCTGTAAGGATGGTATGTAACTCTTTCCAATCTCTCGCTTCAGCCAGCAACCAGGGGAGTTCAGCAAAGTTCCGATCGCTCCAGATCTCTTCCCGCTGGAAATATTGTGCCAGTTTCTTGCGTGCAAGCTGCTGGTTTTCAATATTGGGTAGATAAGATGTTTCAGTTGCATCTCGCAGATAGTCGTGCGCGAAGGAGAGTAGGCCCTTACGACTGACGAGTGATTCGGACATCGCCAGAAACAAGGGAGAAAACAAAGCACTTGGAAAGGGGTCTTCAGACTCACTCAGCAGATCTAGAAGTTCGGATTCAGATATCCCGTAACGCGAGGCCCACAATAATGACAGTACATCACCGACTAAGGTCTCATTGGCCTCATCTTCAAAAGACTCTTCCCACCGGCATATCACCTTTTCAAACAACTCTCCTGGATGCTTTGCTTCGAGATACCAGTCAATTCGCTCATTCAAAGTCTCATAGACTCCGAACACTCGTAATTCATCCAACAACACTCGTAAAAAAAGAGGGTTTTGCGACTGCACGGCCAGAGCAATCTTTCGTCTCACAGGCTTACTGAGCTGTTTACGATAAGATCGTAGCAGCTTCCAGGTGAGTCGCACTCGATCGACATTATTGAGCGGCTCAACGTAAAGTGGAGATATTCTTTTCATCCAGCCTCGATTTTTGGCGGCTTCCAGTGAACGCCCTGCGAGCGTTGAGAATATAACTCGGCATGATTTGGGTAACAGGTACGGGAACCAGCTCAACCCGGGGGCATCATTGAAATTTTCAAGCTGATTTAAAGCGTCAATCACCAGAACAATCCGACCATGTTCGGCTGCCTTGGTTAACCAGGTTGGAAATGCAGCTATCATTTGATCCAGATTTGCTGGGACTTCATCCGCCAACTGGAACTTTTCTTTCAGTTCCAGCATGATACGTTGTAGCAGTCCGGTAATACTGGCGCTGTTCGGCGAACCACCAATGAAATGCAATAGCACAAATTCATCGGGATGCTGTTTGCAATATGTCGTTGCCCAATTGGCTAGCAGTGCCGATTTCCCGCTTCCAGATTCCCCCAGCACCACCATTGGCGGTCCATCCCCGGCTACATGGGTATCGAGTTGGTCGAAGTAGTCCTGCCGCCTGATATATACACTAGTTCGACTATCTGCAAACGCTGCGTGGTCTAATCTTTCTCGTTCCAGTGAAGAAGGTTTCTCTTCTTCTGGATAAAGCGTGTTGATTAACTTTTCGAAATCACTCAGGACAAGATCGCTCAGATCACTTGCGTTCCTGAAGTTTTCATGTGGCGTGTATTGTAATTTTCCTTCCTGGTGTTTTTTTCGTATCTCATCTTTCAGTTGATTCAACCTGTAGTGGCTATTTTCGTTTTCCGGTGCGAAGTCTTTTTTTGGTCTTCCGGCACCGAATCGAGAAATTTTGGATCACGAAAGTAAAAGAAAGCGTGGTCGGCCATCTCTGGATCATTGAGCACACCATGCAAGATTTCCAGCTCTGTGTATGATTTCTTCTGACCCTCGTCTGTATATTTCTGAATCCAGGGCTCACGTTCAATCACTTCTTGAGGAATCGTTTCTGGACACGCACCATATCTCTCTCCAAGCAGACCAATAAAATAAGGGCGGCATCGTTTGATCTCTTCCAGACAAATTGGTAACACATCACCTCTTTCAGCCTGTTCTTCGGTGATTCCCCAACGCAGATCCACATCTCCCCACATAACGCCACGCGATTCGTACAACTTACGAAGTTTCGGAAATGTCTTCAGGACCAATTCGTTCCGTTCGTCCTGCATATCGTGAAACGTAGAAGAAATAAAGACACGGATATGGCGATCTTTGTGCAGATTGTCTGTTGCACTGCCTATGTTCATGAGACAAATTCTAACTTGAGATCCGGGAGATTGAATATTCTATCAATTTAACTTGATCAGCATCCATTGCCTCAGGTGACGCATGTTTCTCACGAGTGAATCACATGCTGGTAATTTGCACGGATAGTCTCCTTTTTCAGGACGAATGTACCGTATGGTACCTGACGTACCATGTATGAATACAGCAGCCCTTTTCAGTAAAATAATGAAAAAATCTTAAATTGAGCAGAGGTCTATTGAGCTATTCTATCAATTCAATATATTCAGATATATGTGCGAAGTGCTAGTATGTCCAGAGTGGATGTCTGATAGGTTCAAACTGAGTAGCGTCTTTCAATTATGTTTGACTCTCCCAAGAGGGGCCACGGTTAAAAAATGGATCTAATGTTAGCCATCTCCGGAGGACACACTCGAAGTCAGGCCATTGCATTGACAGGCCAGCACATAATGGGGACCGCTACAAGCCCGGGTCTGAACGATCATGTCATCCCCGATCTTCCCACAGCACCCAGCGACCAGATACTGGCAACGAAACTACGGCTACTATTATCTAAACTCGTCGAGTCAATCAATTACAATTCTGACACAATCAAGCAGATTGGGAATTTGAATGAATTATGTGATTCGACCCGAAAAGTAGTGATCGCCATGCCTGGGGTTAGCACAATTTACGATGAAGCACGAATTAAGTCGACACTTTCACAATTTCGATTTGCCTCTCCGGAAGAAATAACTATCATAGATGATACTTGGGCGGTACTGATTGCCGGACTCAGGAACTGTCGTGGCCTCTCTGTTATCGCTGGCACGGGGGCCTCAGCCTATATCGGACTTGACCGGTTTCGTATAGGCAAAAAATTCAAGTTGGATGGATTTGGATCATTATTGGGTGACTGGGGGAGTGGGTTTCGACTTGTGACGCGTCTCCTTGAAGAAGCAGGACGGCATAATGATCGTGACCAGGAAGACTTTCCTCTAGGGCAAGAATTACTGAAAAAAGCTAGTGAAATCCGTGCTAGCGCGCTTCTAGACTCTTTCATCGGCCTGCAGAACTGGTTTGATGATCTTGTACGCGATACACAAGCCGATTGGCGTACTTCCCTCGCAAATCTGGCTTCAGTGGTGACGGAGGCAGCTGATGCTTCTACCCCTTGTGAACTCGCCAAAGATTTGGTTGTCGAATCAGCAAACCAGTTGCTCGATACGATTGAGATTGCTTTTTCCCGCCTCAAATCTCCATCAATGTCAGAATTTCTACCTGATGACTTCGACCCAAATCAGTTTCCTATTGTCTTCAAGGGGGGACAGATGGAGCACAGCCACATTTATTGTAAGGCATTAATTGAGGGACTCGTTCAGCGTGGAATCAAATCGCCACTGTATTTTTCAGAATTCGGTCCCGTTGTGGGATCTGCGATGCTGGCAATGACAGACCGAATCTCCCCGGAGAATGCCGATTTAATCCGTTTTTTAGATGAGCTAAGACAATGGCCTACAGCAAAGAATGACCGATTCATTGTTGAGTATCCCTACGATCAAAAAGAAATAATGAATAAAACTGCTACTTAGCCTAGGAAAAAAAATGTCATTGATTCAACAGGCACAGCGTCGTGAATTTTCACTTGATTCATGGGAATCTCTAATTAACGATCCTTCCCGGATGAAGTTGCTGTTGGCTGTCGGGAGAGGGTATACTAGAAACTTCACTGATTCGGTAGAATGCCTGCGAATGATGCAGTCGCATCGTCAGTTTAATTGTCAGTATCTGGTCGATTTTGATGTCATTACAGATCTGTTCTCTGTTGATTTAGTCAATGCAGATTATTACCGAGATCCGAATTCAATCAAGCGTCATCGCTATATGATCTATTCCTGGTTTCGACATTCGGTTACTGCCGGTCGTAAGTTCTGCATTCCCTGGGGAGCATTCCAGGAACTGATGGAAGAGTTGAACAAGTTAAAACGCATCAGTTCCAATCTGGGAATGCGCAGAACAAAAAAAGAATTGAAGAGAGAGGAAGTATTACGCGATGTCGCTAAGGCTCTGGGAGTGGCAGATTTTGACCAGATCGAGATGGATACCTTGAATCTTGAAATTCACAAGTGTTTACAGGATTCGAACTATAAACTGGGACGTTTGGATGAGTTTTTGTCACCGGCATCATTCAGAGGAGTCAAAGCAGAATATGATAAACGGATCATGAACTTGTTGTGCGAATGGCTTTCTGCTTGCCCGCGCAAGAACAGTAATGATCCGAATACAACACGACACAATCGCAAAAAAGATCCACGCGACCAACGGGATGCTTTAAATATTGCGATCGCGATTGAGTCGGCTATTCACAAGTTATCAAACCCTCTAGAAAAACATCCTTTGTTGGTTCTGACGACATCCACAAAAATTGTGAAGGATCTCTCCAATCTGGAGTTACTCCTGTATGGAGATTTTGATGCGTTCATTCCCGAAGAACGCCAACCTCAACTGCCTCACTCACGTAGAATTGAATTGCTCCGAGAACTGAAAAACATCTTTCAAGAAAAAGAGGCGTTAAGTGTCTTTTCTGCAATCCCGATTATGGATCCTAAATCTGCATTGACTGCTGAACTGCTCAACTTTTATGAACGGCCTGAAATGGCCCTCAATACTCTGAATCAACAGCAACAGGATTTTCAGAATATTTTAAGCTATTGCTCATCTTACTTAGCATTGCATCAGGGCTCAGAGTCGAAGTTAGATGAAGGAGTCGACCGGTTACTCGAAGTCAAACGCAATCAGGTAATCCGTCTGATCGGTGATGTCGGAAATCGTTTTCTGACTTCCGACGATCCTTTACACAGATTTGAATGCGAAAGATCAATTGAACAGGGGATTGGCAGACAGTTTCGCAGGGATGATCAAGAAAATTTTTATGTGGGGAGCAGTTCCGATTCCATCGAGGCAAACTCAACTCATTTTCTTTTTGCCATTTCCAGCGTCACCAATAAGGTTCAAGATCACCTCTGTTATGAATATAATATTAACGTGGTTAACGCATTTCCCCCTTATTTGAAATATTCGATCAGTGAAGCAACGGGAGCTCTCAATGATGAAATAATCATTTCAGGGGAATGTTATCCGGCCCAGTATGACTGCGAACGACTTTATTCCAATCGTATATCGACTGTAGCCTTTCTCAAAGAGTATCTTGATTACCTGGATAGCACATTTCTGATCAGCGCGAACAAACAAGTCGTTCCTGAAACGATTCTGGTTGAGGATTCTTCCGATCTTTGGAAAGAAGGGCTGCTTATTTTCTGCGGAAATGAATGGCTGGGGATGCCTGTTACCGATAGATCAAGTGAGAACCTGAGTCTGATTGATTCCTTTGAGCGTGCATTGAAAAAAGTCAAAGTGAATCGGGATTTTGCTGGAGAGAAGGTGAGTGTTCAGGCAGCTCCCTATCAGGTTCGGTTGGCAACTCCAGACATTGATATCGCTTTTGACATAGAGTTGCTAGATGATGAACTGGAACGCTATGTGCGTTTAATTTCACCCAATCCTCACATTAAGGTACTGGTTGAGAATGTTACGAGTTTTCTCCCTCGGGTTGTAAATCCAAATAAATTCCAGAAAATACTAAAGGAATTGTTTGAAGAAATTCAGACTCAATGTGAAAGCATTGAGATAGATTTGAACGTTTCTATATGAACTTCAGTATTCGTATGTCTTAGGAATCTGTCGAATCAATAAAAAACAATCAGAAATAACTTCTAGTACTAAGGGGTTTCAATGAGCGAGCGTGAGTTCTTTTGTCAGTACAACTTCGAAAATCCCGACGGTACTCTGAAAATTGTAAACCAATTAAATGGATCGTGTCCGCATATAGCCAAAGTGAATCTGGAAAAACTTTACTTGTCCGTGTCTGTAATTTTCGATAAACCGTGTTTGATTTCAGCACTGCCTGAGTGCGATAAGCCTGAGAACACTGGTTTTGTAAGAATCATTGCGTCCAGCTTAAATTCACCAGATCTTTATACTCGAATTGTAGAAGTCACTCTGCAATCTTCCGATAAGGATGCCATTTCTTTCCCCAACAACAAAGGTCCAGAACCATCTGCTGAATATTCCAAACAGATTACAGTCCGACCCAAATTTTGTGGAAATGAGAACGCTTCAACTCCCGCCCAGATTTCGACCAAAGTCTATTCAGAGACAGATGGTCCCCTCTCTCGTACATCGGTAGCAGTTCGTTGCAGCGGTTTTAGAGAAGGAATCATCCGAAAGAAGATTAAAGGACAGGACAGTTTAAATGCAGTTTCGGGAACCCTCGCAACAGACAAAAGGGAACCTGCCTCAGTAATGAAACGGATCTTTTTTTCCTATGCTTGGAATCCCGAAACAAATACATTCCTAAAAGATTCGAAACGGGATGAGTCTCTCGAAACCCCTGTAAAAGTTGTTTATGAAATCTTGAGTCAGCATAAAGAACTTGATCTGTTGTATGATAAAACGAATATGAAACCGGGAGATTATCTCACCAGATTTTTGGAGCATCCAACACGTGGGGAAGTAGATTTGATGATTGTATTCTCCAGTGCCAAATACTGGCGGTCTTGGTATTGTATGGCTGAATTCTGCGCTATGATGGAACGTTTTCAGAAAACCAGCCAAAACGAGCGTTCTTCAATTATCATTGTTGAACATTCCTCGGGTATTATACGCAAATTCGATGATCTCGAGCAGATCTGCAAATATTGGGACGATCCTCAACGAGATCGTGAATTTCCAACCTGCTTTAACGACCAGTGCATTTCCAGTAAAAAAATGAGAGAAAAGTTCAAAAGTTTCTTAGATCAAAACGCAGCACGAATCTGCTCAGATCTTCAAGGGGCGACGCATCAATGGTCAAAAGCAAACTCAGAAGAACTCGAGAATTGGATTAAAGAGACTGTTATCCAAAAACTAGGAATTGACCACATATAAGACCTCAAGCAAATCAGTGAATGTCCCGGACTCC
Source organism: Gimesia sp. (assembly GCF_048262075.1). Lineage (GTDB taxonomy): Bacteria > Planctomycetota > Planctomycetia > Planctomycetales > Planctomycetaceae > Gimesia. Next base: position 623,211 of record NZ_JBLXFK010000001.1, on the reverse strand, counting down.
CATTGTCACCGAGAATAGATCCTAAAACTTTCAGAAATATTAGCACTCTTTAGACAGCGATTCATACGTCTCTTCAAAAATTGTAGCAGCCACGATCCAGATATCATCCGGGTACTTGACGTCCTTATCAACTTCGCTTTTGACCAGATAGTCTCCCGGCTGTCCGGTCAGATCGCCCCAACTGGCTTTGACCGTAAAAGGATGCTTGATCCGGGCCGCCTGCACACCGGCGCCTTCCGGTCGGGGGGTGAACTTTTCCCATCCCTCGTTGTCAAATTCGCCGGTTGCGGAATATTTCTTGTGTAGTGTTTCTGCTTTTTGTGGCCAGATATCTCCTGCACTACCACGACACAGATAGTCCCCGACATTAGCTGCCATCTGTCCCTCAATCGTGGGAACTGTTAGCGCTACTGTGATCTCTTTCGCCCAGAGGGGCCTGGTTTTCCGTGCCGTAAACCACAGGCCGGCGGAATTGACCTCATCCAGTAGAAGTTGATTTGTGATTGACATGATGACTTTCTGAAATAGTGATCTCACTCGTTTGATAATCATTTATTATATACGGCATCACAATAACATGACGTATGTGTAGAGGTTAAATTCCTGTATTTTTTCATTTCAGCTTGAAGACGTTAGAGCCTCTATTAACCGGGAGCAGGTAGTTCGGGCTGACGATGACGTGTCTGTATGACCCAGTCGGCATTTTCAATTAATGCATCTTCGCCCAGCAGTTGGACGATCTCCTGTGCTGCATCATATTGACATGATTCTACGTTCTCTGCCAGTCTCTTATGGGCCGTGGCGAACAAAGAATGCATCCATTTATATCGGCGTGCCAGCACACTGAAAGCCGCCTTTTCGCTGAATTCATGTGCGAAAGCTGCTCCCGCCGCTGCGATAAACACCAGCACCGCCAGAATATGATTCATCTTTTCCGTCTTCAGATGGATAAGCAACATCACCACAGCCAGAGAGATGGCTGTTCGGAAACAGAAAGTGATCCACCATTCCCATCGATGTGCCGTTTCCTTGTTCTTCTGAGCGGATCTCTCGTAATAGTTTAATTGATCTTCTACCCAGTATTTCTGTACCAAATTAAAATTATGTTTCTGGTTTTGTTGCACAAGTTCCTGTTCCAAACTGCTGTGTGCCTGGGTGAGTAACTGGCTGGAGCGAACCGCCTGACGAATCCAGTCCAGTTCACTGCGCACCGTGCGCAGGTAATGGTCGGAGACCGTCAAGGGGAGTCCAGCCAGTCGCCAGAAGAACTGCACCCGGAGTGCTTCTGCCAGCGACCGGTAATCGATAAATTTATCGTGAAATTTTTGCCGGGTGACATACCGGTGTAAACCGACACCAGCAGACAATAACACGATGTAGGCAATCAACAGTTCCCACCAGTTGATCAGCAGGTGTGTATACAACTCAAAACAGACCACTGCCACCCCCACGAGGAAAAACAGCCCTCCAATGGTCCGGTTCTTTTTCTTCTGATTATCGAGCGCTGCGGCATCAGAGGCTGCATACAGACTGAGCAGTCTCTGGTGCTGTTCGTATAGTTGAGCCTGATGCTGCTCAGGGAGGATCCAGTCTTTACTCTGAGAGACTCGTGACTGGAAAGAAGCTGTTTCGACCGAGATATCCCGATTGAAGTCATTGATAGACGACCACATGTTGTGGAAGTAACTCTCTACTTTGTCTTTGTCTCGTCCGTGTTTGGGATAGAGGGTGTTCCTCTCTCCTGCCTGCATATCCGGATCAGACTGTTCGCGCGGGACAGCGATATGATAGACGGGGCCGCACTCCGGTTCGTCGAGCGAGTTTTGCGTTTTGATAAAAGGGGCGTCGGTGCCCTCCTGTTGCCAGCGGATCACCCGGGCCGTGCCTCCCTCCGGCTCTTGTACGCCATCCCATAGCGCAATCAGCATCTGGCTGTGCCGGGCGATGAAACGTCCGACTTCTCGGTACTGTTTTGCACGCGATTCTTCTGAATTCACAATTTCTTCTGCCGCGACACCCTCGACCAGTGGCATTTCAATAATCTGCGTTGCCTGATTGAGCAAAGCGTCAAACTCGCTCCGCTTACCGGTACGATGCAGCAGGTCTTCACAGACGGCCCGCGGCCAGGGAAGCGGTACGACCAGTTCGATAGTCGCCTGGAACGAATCGTCCGCCGCCAGTTCCAGCGCAACCTCCGCCACCAGCCGATCTGCACCCTCCGCCAGCGGCGAGAGCAACAGAAACGACGTCTGCGGGTATTGCTCGTGAAGATCCGTAAAAATCTTCCGCACCGCTGATTTCAAAGCGGTCGGGTGTTCCTCTCCCAAATCCCGGTGCCCGGTAACACCGATCAGGAAGGCTAAACGTTGTGACATGTGGTGTGCTCTCTGTTGTTCTACTTCGTCTGTCGAATTAATTCCTATCTCAGTCAGTCTTTGTTGTATTTCCTGCTCATTGAATCCCATTTGAGAAAGTAACCTCGTATAATTATTCACAGCAGTCTGAGAATGAGGATGTTCATGCCCCATTTGTCTGTTGAAATCAATGAAGATCTCCAGAACACGCCGCATGAGGGGTTCCGCCTCGGCCAGCCGATTGGTGGCTTTGAGCAGTTGTGCCAGATTGTTGAGGGAAGCGGCGACATCGGGATGTTCTGGTCCATAGGCGGCTTCATTGATCTCCAGTGTCCGCCGCATGAGGGGTTCTGCCTCAGTCAGCCGATTCGTGACAAAGAGTAGTCCTGCCAGACTGCTGAGGGCAGTGGCGACATCGGGATGTTCCGGCCCATAGGCGGCTTCAGCGATCTGGAGTGCCCGCCGCATGAGGGGTTCCGCCTCTGTCAGCCGATTGGTAGCCTGGAGCAGTTGTGCCAGATTACTGAGGTTCCTGGCGACAGTGGGGTGTTCCGGTCCATAGGCGGCTTCATCGATCTGGAGTGCCCGCCGCATGCGGGGTTCCGCCTCGGCCAGCCGATTGGTGGCAAAGAGTAGTCCTGCCAGATTGTTGAGGGCAGTGGCGACATCGGGATGATTCTCGCCGAATGCGGATTCATAAATAGATACCACCCACTGCATGAGGGGTTCCGCTTCGGTCAGCCGATTGGTGGCCTGGAGCAGTTGTGCCAGATTGTTGAGGTTCCTGGCGACAGTGGGATGTTCCGGTCCATAGGCGGCTTCATCGATCTGGAGTGCCCGCTGCATGAGGGGTTCCGCCTCGGTCAGCCGATTCGTGGTAAAGAGTAGTCCTGCCAGATTGTTAAGGGCAATGGCGACAGTGGGATGTTCCGGTCCATAGGCAGCTTCAGCGATCTGGAGTGCCCGCCGCATGAGGGGTTCCGCCTCGGCCAGCCGATTGGTGGCCTTGAGCAGGTTTGCCAGATTGTTGAGGGCAGTGGCTACTTCGGGATGTTCGGGTCCATAAGCAGCTTCATCGATCTGTAGTACCCGCCGCATGAGGGGTTCCGCCTCGACCAGCCGATTGGTGGCCTGGAGCAGTTGTGCCAGATTGTTGAGGTCCCTGGCGACAGTGGGATGTTCCGGTTCATAGGCGGCTTCATCGATCTGTAGTGCCCGCCTCATGAGTGGTTCCGCTTCGGTCAGCCGATTGGTGGCCTGGAGCAGTTGTGCCAGACTGCTGAGGGCAGTGGCGACATCGGGATGTTCCGGCCCATAGGCGGCTTCATCGATCTGGAGTGCCCGCCGCATGAGGGGTTCCGCTGCCTGAAACAACCCTTTTGTTTCCAGGAATAATCCATACTGATTCATTAACCGTGTTGTGGGCTCATCAATCTGACTCGCGTCGGCATATTCGATGATTTCCGCAATGTGGGGAACCAACGGTTCCAGGACCGGCCAGGTACGGACGTCAGTTGGATTAAATGGGGTTGAATTGTTAACAATATGAAGGGACGCTTCGAGCCAAAGTAGATATTCCGGCTGCGGAATGTCGAGCCGCTGGACGGTTTGCACCAAAGCGTGGAGTGTGAAGGAATGACCCTGACGGTTGATCAGAGAATAGCGGTCCAGATCTTTGAGTGCCTGGCGAATCGCCAGTTCTGCGTTTTCACAGGTAGGAACTGTTTCTGTTTTCTCTGATGAATGCAACGCTTCAGTAATTTTATGCAGCAGTTCAAATGATTCAGCAAACAGCGAGTTGGGAATCGGTTCAGTGCTGTAAAAGGAAGAGAGTCGTAGAATAACCCGTGCGAGGTGGTTCTCTTCCAGACGTTGCATTGTGGCGTGCCAGGTAGTCATCACGGAGTCGGGATACTCCGTCGAGCCGAGCACGCCCGCCGAGAGCAGTTCCCCGGTCGCCGTTTCATACAGTGCCAGATAATCGGCGAAAGTATACTCGGCTCCTTCTTCTTTGATAAATGCCGCTGCCTGTTCCAGCGCCAGGGGAAGAAAGCCGAGTTTTTTTGCCAGCAGATCGACGGAATCCAAATCGGTTTGGGACGCTTCTCTGGCGGAACGCCGCAGTAACAGTTCTCGTGCCGGTGCGGGTTCAAGCACATACACGTGCAGCGTGGCGATCGCGGCGGACCAGTGGGCGAACCGGGAAGTAATCAGTGTGTGACAGCCCCCCGCTTTGGGGATCCAGTCCTGGACTGAGGCTTCGTCTTCCACATTATCCAGAATCAACAGGCGTTCGGTCGACTGATTGAGGACCTGCAGTGCATAGTCGGCTTTGGCAACGGCGTCTTTAACCTGCTTTAATTCGGGATTAAAAATCTCCGCCAGCCGCGCAAATTCACTATCGAGGCCGATATTAGCATCGACCCACAGGATCTGTTGATAACAACGCCAGTAATGCTCGGCATATTCCCGGGCCAGTGTCGTCTTACCCACCCCTCCCATCGCATGCACCGAGACCGACTGTCCCTGCGTGAGGGCGGCCGTCGGCGTGCGATAGAGGGCTTCATGAATCTTAAGCAGATCCTCCTCGCGGCCGACAAAGTGAGGGTTCGGTCGATAGCGCAGATGAGCCGTCCGTTCCCGTTTATCGGGCCGCGGCTCAACCAGCAGCTTGCGAATCGCCTGGAACAGGGTTTCCCAGTCATCCGGACCGGCAGTTTTAGGGTCGAAAGGAAATATCTGCATTCGGGACAGGGGCGGCGTCAGGACGTCGTCCAGTTCTCCCGCGACATGCAACGGTAAGGTCTGCTCGGCGCCGTACGTTTCATAGCAGGTCCAGGTAGAAGTCTTCCAGTTCGGCGTCAACACGGGCAACAACACCCGGCTGGCGTTACAGCCTGCTTCAATCCCCTGGTGCCAGTTGAAGCCGGGAGTCAGACGGATCTTGTCCAACCAGACACTGAACCCGGCAGCCCGCAGCTTCTCGCACAGCGGCTCTGCATACTCCTGATCGAGGGAGCTGTAACTGATGAAGACATCGTATGTTTCTGTTGACGGTTCAACATCGTTCATGGAAGTGGCCCTGAAGGGAAAGTGACCGGACAACCAGATTTTAGAATGTGTGTTCTGGCAATTCAGGATTAGGAGTCAGACGATTCAGCGTGATTCTTTTTTTGGAGTTGAAAGCGATGCTTCCACAAAATCCCGGGGAGGATTTCGACAAATAGTTTATCGTATGCCTGATCTTTGGACGGTACTTCATAAAAGGGACAGATATCGCGATGTTGAAAGTTGTCTTTGTTATTTTCCTTTGCCCATTCAAAACCCTTGACCATGTGATTGCGAGTCCAGACATCATGCTCGATGAGCGCCAGTTCATCGGCTTCTTTATGTGGAAACTTGAAAGGGCAGTCTGAGTTTGGGTTCTCTTCGTGAAATTTAAGTTCATAGCCAATCTCTGCCAGTTTAGCAAAGATAATGCGGGCCGTGACGCGACTGTTCTCTTTGCCCTCTTCGCTGAGATCATCATAGTCTTTCAGTAAGGGATTATTCTCTATTTCTTCCGCAGTCGGTTTTTTCGAGCTTTTCCATTCGGTGTGATAGTTCCGGGCGAGGGCTTCTACCGAATCGGCTTCCAGATGACTGCGTGCCATCAATGTTTTAAAATCTTTTGAAACGTGCAACAGAAGTTGTTCTTCTGAAGGGAGCTGGGCCATACTGAAATAATCGGCTTTCAACAGACTGCTGATACGGACCACCGATTCCAGTGAGCGGGCGCCGTGGAGGAACTCTTTTACGCGCAGGAAACCATAGATTACACTCTGGCTGACGGACGCCATTTTGCTTTTGCGGTGAATGAGGTGCGGGTAGTCCCGTTCCAGCAGCGATCGCAATATCAGGGCTCGTCGTATCGGGTAGGCAATGTCCTCAGATTTGCCCTTTAGATCGATAATCGGGTTGGGACCTTTGATGTTAATGAAGCCCCGCAGACGACTCACAAAATCGGGACCTTTCTGTTTCACAAACGCTTTAGTTTCTCTTTTGGTTTCGGCTGATACATCAGCATCTGCCTTTATGTTATCGACGTTTTTATTGAACTCTTCAAAAGTCTGACAGGTGCCCCCTGCAAAAATGAAAATGGCTTTGCCAAAAGGATGCAGGAGATTGCCTGAGAGAAATTCCGAATCCTGCATCGGAGCGAGAAAATGTTTCAGCCAGTTAAGGTTGTCAGTATCGAATTCATCCCAGAACACCAGCGGGACCGTATCTTTGATGGAAGCGTCTCGAATCTGATGGAAGGCTTCGTGCAACTGCATATGATTACTGGCATCGAACTGAGAGAGATTGAATTCCAGCTTGATGCCTTTTTTGCCCAAAAGTTCCTCGGCCAGTTGCTTAATAGCAAACGATTTTCCGGAGCCGGGGGAACCGAAGACCGCGATTGAGAGTGGACGCCGGTCGTCGGGGGAGTTGAGGTACTCTTCAATCAGTCGGCGAACGGAATTGATACGCTCGATTTCCTCGCGATCGACGGTCAGGTATTTACCATAGCGTGCCTGGGGAATTTGCGCCAGGGCTACTTTCGCTCCACGACGGACAACGTCCATTGCCTGGGCGGTGATATAATCGATGCCGTAACCGGCAACATCCTGCAGTAGATCCAGCTTATCATCGGGAATATTCTTTTGTTGATCGCGACTGAACACCACATGCGGAAACGCAGTAGCATACTTAGCTTCAAGGCGTTTCTGTTTCTCCTGTTCTGGTTTGCTCTTTTCAGCTTTTTTAACCGTTGTTTTGTCGTCCTTCTCGTCCTCGGGAGAGGGATCATCCAGAAGTTGCTGGATTCCTGTGGTATCTGGTGTCGGGTGGTCCCCTTTGTTCCCCGCAATATCATAATTGTGACGCATCGCCTCCAGGGCACGGCTCAGGCAGGAGAACAGTGGATGCTGCTCCGGTTCCAGAATGTATCGGACCATGGCTGCGGTCAGAATAGAACCTGCGCCGACCATATGTCCGGGGCGTTGTGATTCCCAGCTTCCTTCCAGATCGTCGGGAGCATATACAAAACGCTCGAACCGAGCCCGTTCAGTCCTGTCGCGGGAATCATCAGTTTGTTTTTCAATCTGTTTCGGATCTCCCAGCTTGAGCATCTCCCGTGTAAAACTGGCAATCCCCGCGCAGCCGAAGTAGACAATCACCCGTTTGCACATAGCCAGATCATTTTGAGAGAAACCTGATTGGAATTCTTTCACAATTTCGCTGACCGTGCGGTCCCACGAAAGGCCTTTGGAGAGATCGGCACCGCGAGTACGTAAAATATCGGCTGAGACAACCGCGGTAATCCGATTGCCGACTTCGGCATCGAGCAGTGTGTGAAACAGATGGTTTTTGTCATCCAGACAACTGAGTTTCAGCAGAATGTCTTCAGGAAGATTCTGCTGAAGAAATTCCGGCCCATCCCAAGTATCCTGATCGGGACTCAACTTCGGCCACAGATTCGAATGTCCGGTGAATCCCAGGCACAGGTCGTCGATGACAAGCAACCGGCTCTCGGCGAGCGATATGAGCTCTTGAGGCTGATTTTCATCTTCCTGATCTGAGGTTTGCTCTGTAAGACAACTGAGAAGTGGGAGAGGCTCAAATGTTGTCGGCAGTTGACAGCCCAGGAAGTTATCAATCCGCCAGACCAGCTCGTCCTGGGACTGAATACGCCTACGTTCAAACGATTTCCAGGTCATAAACGCTTTGCCGACCTGATTCCAGGAGTGCAAAGGGGCATCTTTAATTTTTGATGAATCTTCTTTAGCTGGGTCTGCCAACTTTGGTCGATTTACCTGTTCATTCTCCGGACAGTACACGACAAATGGATTATCGGAGCCCAGTCGGTTTGTCATGCTACTGCAGACATTTTTAATTAGATGAGTCAGATACCAGGCTCCTCCCGGCTGGACATCGATCATGGTCAGATCACAGGGGTGCGTGTGCCGGTCCGACTGGCCAGGGTCATTTCTGAGATGACAATCCCATAATAGGTCTCCGGTAACGACAATCTGGTGTTCTGGGGTGCTTGGCATGGCTGGAGCTTCAGAGATTGGGACAGAGATCTGATAATTAAACTTGCCGATTTCTTCAAAACAAGCTCTGCTAAGGCGAGAGCTATGTTGGAGAAGGGGGGGGTAAGAAACGTGTAAGCTGAAACTAGAGTTCAGATTATACTGGAACATGAACGGAAAGGCACGTAAAATAAATGCGCAAAATGCCATTTACGATACAAGAAGAGCAATTAGCCAGAGACAGGTTGATTTACTGACAAAATAGGATAGGAAGAGCTTTGTTTTTCACCTCTCAGTTAGGACCACTTTGCAGAGTGTCGTCTGGATCGAAGTTTCGAGATAACAAGTTCCGCAATCTGTTTGGGCGTCTTGGTGGTTAAATCCTGGTAAACGACATCCGATGCCATTCCGGGGATTTCCGTCTGATCGAATCGACAAGCCAGTATGTAGTCGTCTCGCTGCTCCGCAGCACTGTGCATCGCTCTTTCCATCGCAATTTTACTTTCATAGGTAGGCCACACCTTTCGAGCGTAGTCCGCGGATACAAACATGAGGCAATGACGCCCCAAGTTCCGATATATTACATCCAGTTCCTTTCTCAGACTTTTGCCCCACAACTCCGGCTCTTCAAAAGGTGCATAGAAGAAGCTAACCTCGGCTTTCTTCAAATAGTGTGCGACCTCGTCAACATACTCGATGTTCTCGCTGGCGTACGATATAACGATTTCGTACGGAAACTCCTGATAAGTCCCTCTGATCAGTTCAGAAACGAACTTTTGAGGCAGGTCACCATCCTTGACGGCCCAGTGTGACCTGCTTTGTTCCCAATCGTGAAGTTGCAGTTCCCTCCGGCAGTCGTCGAGCAAGTCGACAGTCGTATGGGAATGTTCCTTAAAAGTGAATTGGATCTGTCTGCCAACATATTTCACACTTTTTACAGAACCCACGCGTACCACCTGCGAAGTGTTTCTACCCCACTCACCGGTCACGATGGTTGGCAATTGAACAAGCCTCGTAAGGTTCCTTCGGTCCTTGAAAAGTTCCTTTGCTTCATCGCAGCTATATTCAAGGAAGCGAGACGCATCGATCGACCAAGGTTGCGATTCCGTCCACATTTCACCATCTCCGTAAATGATGAGGTTAAACATCTGACTTGACTACCCCTTTTTTCTCACCGATGTGTTGTTTAAGTGCCGCTTCTGCTAGATCACGTCCGTAGTTATGACGTACAAATTCAGCGTTCGCTTCTGGTTAGTTTCCTCATGACTGTTTTTGAGACAAAAGTATCAACCCAAGTTCACGTCGTCATGCAGGCCCAGTTCTTTCAGGCCAGATCTTGCTTCGTCGGCCTTTGCCTGTCCCTGTTCGCCTTCAGCGGGAACCTCGAAGGAGACTTTCAGCTTCAACCCCTCACTGGATGCGAAGCGGCTCAGCACTTTCGTATAGAAGTTCATCCACTTCTGAGGTGGCACAGTACCCTCCCATCGGATCACTTTTTGTTTTGACTGAAAATCATCGTTATCAGCTGAACTATCGTCACCACCTTTCTGCGGGATGACAATGCGGACCTCTGCAATAGCCTCAAGACCTTCCGACTCGACTTTTACCGCGAATAGTCCCCCTGAGCTGTCTTCATCCGCTTTGTAAAGCCCGTTACTGTTGATCTCACCACTGGTCGCAGACCATTTCACGTTGCTGATAGAGAAGGACTCTCCGTACTGATCTACGCCTGTGCAAGAAAACGTAGCTTGCTCACCTGGTTTGAGTGTGACTTCTGCAGGGCGGACAGTGATGTGGTCTAATCTGGGAGGTTCACGGAGTTTCTGGGCATCTTCTGCTTTAAGAATAAATACGTCGTCTGCGAATTCAACATCGGACTCGGCGAGACTTTCATCGAAGTGCAGTAGTTTGAATTGGCCACTGTTTTGTTTGACTGCATATCCCAACGTGCCTTGACTGACGCCATCTGCAATCGTCCGTTTGATCGTGTCTGCATCGAGCAGACGTGGAAGTTGCGGTGATGAGAAAAATGCATCGCGAACTCCTTTTGTAGACCATTCCGTCAGAGCAGGCGGCCAGTATTTGAGCAGCTTATTTGCTCCCACACCGGATGTTATTTCATCAGTCCGGCTCAACTCATTAACATATAATTCAACAAGACTGCCAGCCATGCTTGAAGTGATCTGACCGAGGTCAATCTGCTGTAGTTTGTTGTCTTTGCCTAACAGGTAGATATAGCGGTATGTTCTCCAGATGGCTTCTTTGAGATCGGATTTGGCTCGACCAAGATTACGTTTCAGGAGACGTTCCTGTGCCTCGTCAAGTTGATTGCGTGTATCGGTGTCGTCCTCAATCGCTCCCCAGGCCAGTACGTCGCGGGTGGCATCGTGAATCGCATCAGCTGAATCAGGAACAGCGAATAGCAGTGCCGACTTATAGGTACGGCCAGACGTTCCACACTCTCTCACGATAGTTTCGAGTAGTTTTTCGGTGGATCGGTCACTAGCCGAGTGCTCCAGGCTCATCACCGTCAGGGTCAATACCGGTCGATTTGGAACATCATTACTTCGTTCAGGAAAGTATCGTCGATCCAGGGCTTTCGTACCTTTATTGAACAGGTCCTGTGTGTCCTGTTTGATCCGCTCGTTAATCTCTTTAGGCTGAACAGCACCACGGCGTGTTACGAGTATCTTATTCAGGTTTGGATACAGCCCGAATCGATAGTGGTTTTTGTCCCAGTTCAGGTAGTAGCAACTTCCCACCAGGCCTTCCAGCACGTTTTCAATGTCGACCATGTTGAGGTCTGGATTGCCAACCGCTGCCCGGATTTCCGGAAGTGTTGCTACTGCTTTAGATTGGCTCATACCCCCGTTGGACTCAAAGAAGATCGCAGACGCAACCTTGCGGTGCAGATTGACTTTTTTGATCGCTTCAGACGCTTCACGATCCAGGCGGACTGCGTGAGCATCCTTTTTGCCAGCAATGTCCGTAGTGAGAGGCACTTCCAGCTCATTAGAACCGAGTTGCTCGAACATGGCCGAACGGAAAATCGGGTCTTCCAGAGGTGCAGAGCCGAGCGTAATCAGCGGTTCACGTAGTGCCTGACGGTGTTCGTCCTGATACGCATGCGCGACCCACAATGCGAGCAGACGCAAGATGCCGCGAGTTCGTTGAAATCGTGGCAGACTCTGCCATTTTCGTTCAAACACGGAGAGTACCGAGGGATGAAACGGATAACATGTCTTGAATAACTCACGTGCTGTAGTGGGATCAATGCCACTCAATTCCTGTGCGTGATCGACTGCCCAGTCAGCATATGCTGTAGCAACTTTACCCGCCTCTACATCGAAGAGGTCCCACTCGAAGAGTCTGCGGCGAATGATCTCGGCGATCTCCGCATCAGCCGACATCATGATCGCCTTCCCGAGCCGGTCGAGCATTTTCTTGAGAGATTGAAAATCCCGAACATCTTCAGGAGACATTTCCAGGTCTTCGGATGCAGGAATCGATACACAGACTACGACATTATTGTGTGCCCGGGCTTCTTCACACAGACTTTGCAGAAAAACGAAGAACTGATCGCGAAGTTCCAGCTTGCGTGCCCGGCTGATGTAGTTCATCAATTCATCAACAAGAATCAGCGCTGGCTCGTTACCCAGGAGTTTCTGCAGAACGTCACCGCCAGGGGCGATTCCTTTGGCATCATGCTCTGAAACCAGGTCAAATCCCTGCTGTCCGCCCAGTTGCCAGGCAATCTCTCCCCAAGGTGTTTTACGCACCGGTTCACCGTCACCACCACGACCCTGAATCGCATCGAACTCGGTCCCGACGAAGACCGCTACACGCGCCTCTGGAATTTGAGAGATCTGAGCCTTACTGAGAATCCGATCGACGCCCTTCCAGGACTTCGCCTTTTCGCCAGATGTAGCCAGGTGCCAGAGTGTCGTCAGAGAGTGTGTTTTTCCTCCACCGAACTGGGTTGCCATGTTGAATACGGCAGACGTTTCGACCTGGAGGCCTGATAGCCGACGTACAACCTGGGAAGCCAGATCAAGCAGGCTGCTGGTTAAAAACGTTCGCTCAAAGAACCGTGCCGGATCTATGTAATCCGGCGAGACATTGTCCCGCTTCTGTCGAATGTGATCCAGATGGACCGCAAACTCAGAGGCGTCCATCGGCCGGTTCTCCCGCAGATCTTCGCGAGGAGTGATTACTTGATACCAGGGTTTCAATTTTGCCATTATTATTATCCTTGATGCCGCTCAGTCGGCTCAAATTCGTTCAAATTTCCCGAGGTTAGCGTCCAGTAGCCAGAGCTTGAAATATCCGTGAGGAAAGGTTTCACTTTCACCACGACTTCCGGTCACTACTGTGGTGATACCATCCAGTTTTTTTCGATCGTGCAACGACAGACTGCCGACGACTTCACTCGCCAGGTGATTCATCAGCCTTCGTGTTTCATCCCAGTTTCTTCGATAGGCATAGACCATTCGCAGCGGTGATCGTATGCAAAGTACCTTCCACAACGAATAGGCGACACGGTCATCGCGGGGACTGTTTTCCAGCTCGAAAACTGCCACCGGCATTGGCCAGGCGACCTCACCACAGCTTTCACGATCGGGAAACGCCATTGCGTCCAAGGCAAGATACTCAGAGGCAGACTCTGGAAGACGCTTGAGTCGATGGCCACGGGCGGTGGCTTCCCAACCTATCGATTCACTTGTGAGGACGACCGCTTCGGTAGTCAATCGAGTCCAGTCCCCAAGGTTTTCTGCCAACGAGGCTTCCTTGAGAGCCACAGATCGTTCCGGCTCCTGTACCTGTTGCAGGAAGCTGTTCCACCAGTTCTGGATTATGCTCTCCTGCATCAGGCTACCTCGTGTTTTTGCAGTAATTCAGTTTCCTGGGCCACAAAATTACATAGTGCTGAATAGTAATCAGACTTGGGCATTGCTGATAACAGGTCCTCGTAGGTGACCCAGTTCATCGATAAATGGCCGAGTCGCTCATCCAAATCATCTGGATAGGTCCATCCTTTTGTATCTGTTCGAGCAGCTACACTGGATCGGTCAATATCGGTCCGGATTGCATCCAAATTGATGTTGCCATCTTCGTTCACATACTCCCACCACTTATAGGCATACAGACGGCTGGCCGATGATTCACGTGGCGTCTTGAAGATTGCAGGAGTGAGCAGCGTGACATAGACACGCGATGGCCACTGACCATCGCCCTGAAAAGTCAAAGCCGTTTCGATCACTCGCGCGAGCTGATTGCGTTCCCAGTCGTGAGTTGTTTTGACCGCAATGTCGCTCAGCCATTTTGCTTCGACGAAGCAGGCCCAGCCATCATCCTCGCGCGGCTTCGCCTTGTATTTGACGCCTGATTCGGTCTTGCCTCGTTTTGTGATGTCGCCAACCAACAAGTCGATTTGACTGTTGCGTTCACTTTTGCCTGAAACTCCTTTCCGCGGCGGCATAGGTTTCATCTCCAGCCACGCCTTCGTAACCGATTCCTGTTTAGTTCCAGTCAATACTTTCGCCAAGTCGAGCAGCGACATCTTACCACAAACGATGTATCCGTAGACCAGCAGTAACGTCCACACTTCTTCGTCGTTGAGTGCTTTTTGTTTGTCGGTCGATTCGTACTTCTTCAGGCGAGCTAGGACATTCTTAGTATGCTTCGTACGTGGCGCAATCCAGTTCAGAATGTCACTTTCAATCAGTGAAGATAATGTCATAGTTCCAATCCCATTTTATTTGTCATTGGAATCAGACCTCCTCTCGGCTGTCCAGGGAGACGCTGGTAAGACTGCGGAACCTTCATAATCAAGTTCGTCCCTTTCACCCTCTTCAAACCCTGGTCGAAGGGTCATGCTCAATGTGTGACACAACGCAACGTAAGCACATATCAATGCTTCAAAATCGTCCGCACTATCGATCGCGGATTGCTGATCTTGATCAGACTGCGACTGAATGCGAGTCTCCTGCGTGAATATTTCCAGCATTTCACGACGCACAACCATTTCACCGTCTTGATTGTTGGTCCCTTTATACCCGCTCACGAATCTAGCCAACTCGTTGCGATCATATCCTGAGAGTGCAACAGCCCATGCGACACGAGGATGAGTCTCAATGATTTTCGACTGGCAACGACATACCTCAATCCGTGACAACCCAGATTGCCTGGACAAGGCCAGTGCTCGCCAGACGTTGTGGCAGCGATTCGGAGACATGACGTATTCGTGTCTTAGACCCAGGTCCTTGAGAATCTCACGCATCCGCCGATCTGTACGACGAGTGGCATAGTCTGCCACTGCACAATCTCCCGAAGAATTTTGTTCGCTTTGCAGGAGTTTCATTGTGGCCATGGAATAGGAGAAAGGCTGGTCAACCGCCGTTTGATTCGCCTGCCCGATTAATGCAGACATGCGTTGAATTCCGACTGACCCCTTCCAGCTTTCACGTGGAATATGGTATCTCAGTCCATTCTCATTCTGAGTGATAAAGGCGACGCCAGTTCGTCTGGTGTCGCCTGCCAGGTCGATTCCAACAAAAGTTTTACTTTCCGTCATAGTCCTAATCCCTTCTTCCTCGCCAGTACGCCGTCAACCCAGCGTTTTTCATCCGTCTCTTTCGGGTAGAGGGCGGAGAGGGACTGGGCAAGTTTCCAGAAGCGGGCATCGTTGCCAGCCCCGTCATCGACGAGGAACCGACGTAAGGCTTCTCCACGACCGGAAGCGAACAGGATCATTGACTGATGCACGCGATCCAGTACCGTCTCGCCAGCCTGTGGTTTCAGTTCCCCCGCGGCGGTTTCTTCCGCTTCGGCTTCAAGTTCGTCGATTGTTTTGAACAGGTCGAGTTGTTTAGCCTTGGGCTTTTTACGACCACGAGCAGTGCGGGGGGCTGGCTCGTCTTTACCGAAGAGATGGCGAGTGCGTTCTCTGACGGAGAGCAAGCGTGCTTTGTCCCCAGAGACTTCCACGATTGAGTCACTCTGTTCCAGATGAATTCCTAAGCCCTGAGCGATTTTGCGGGCGGCATCGTATTCCAGTGTGTATCCCGTGCTGGTGACGACTTTCTCATCTGTATCGTTCTTCTTTGGGGAACCATTGCCGTTGGTGTCCATGCCTCCCAAAGTCCAGAGCCACATGGCGGTCAGACGAGCATCCGGTTCCAGGCCGACTGCGTCGGCGTCCTTGAAGATCATCGACAACGCTTCGGTCGAAACGGTCGCCCAGACCTGTTCCAGGTATTCCCGTAGCGGCACTGCCTCGCCGCTCGCCTTTTCGACCCGACTGTACCGGCTGAAGATTTCGAGAGCCGGCCCCAGACAGGCAAAGATCGAATCCGCTCCCACAACCCCTTCGGCCGCCAGTCGCGGCATCCATTCGTGAATACGTTTGGGAAGTTCGGAAAGGACGTCACGCCATTCTCCGGTTTTGTCGTCAGTGGCAACCGCGTCGTTTATTCTTGGGCGGCAAACAATATGAACGGACGAGGCGAGGGATGCGGTGCCAATCGCATTCATCCGTCCCCCACGCTCAGTGTCGACTGGCCAGGAGCCAGTCACTTTCCAACCCGAATCTATTAGCGCAGAGAGCATCGCTTCCCAACCGGATGTGGATTTGTGAGCAAAGACAACGACACCTATCCCATTTGATGCAAGAACACGCCGCCCTTCTCGCATCGCCATCTGCATACCGTTTTCAAAATATGAAGCCGTCTTGTGAGAGTACGGTCCCCGAAATCTTTTCGAGAGGTGGACCACTTCATCAGTTTTGTCCACAAGGCTTTCGCGAAGCAGTGAAGGATAGTGGTCGGCAAGAGTACGCCGCAGCCACACATAGAAGAAATCCGACAGGTCACCATATGCGATGGCATCGTAGTAAGGCGGATCAGTCACGAATGCAGCAGCGGCACCATCTGGAAGGATGTGATTCGTCGCAGATGCGCGCTCGGCGTGACCACCGATAATGTTGGCAGTTTCGGCTTCGATCGTCGCGACGTAAGTGTCTACAGAGCCAGCCCAGTTTGCTCCCACATCATTAAATGGGTTTGTTTCAAGAAAGTCCCACATCATAGGAAGAGCTTGTCGACTAAAAGTGTTCACAACGCCGCGTCCACCAGTGGAGTTCAAACGGCATAAACTGGAACTGAAGTCGGCAAGTCTATTCAAAGATTGAGCAAGGCACGTCCGAGTTGCAAGTCGTAACCCATCGTCGCCAACCATCATATTACACGCCTCGTCGATATACTTGATGAAAGTTGTCAGTGCCAAAGCCTGTCGCGGAGTAAAGATGTCCCCCCACGATTCAAATCCATACAGAACTGAAGAACTAAGTGCACCTGCTCCCGTCTCATTGGGGTAGGGTTCATCTGGAACCAACGTCAAGTTGCGGTCATTTGCTTGTGTTCGGCTATTCAGTTCCATTCCTGCTTTCTCAGCAGCCACTTCGTCCACTGATGTCGGAAGTCGATACACTCGACGTCGAGTTTGTGGATCGTCTTGTCTGATGGCAATCAATCGAGCATCTCTAGAACCTCCTCTGCGCGGTTTGAGTTGGGATTTCACTGCATCCGCAGGAGTCGTGTAGCCACAAGTTGGACAAGTGGCGGCTCCTCTTCCACTGGTTGGATTCGCTACATCTTTCGCGGTGGCACGATCAATGATCTCGAAGTGCAAGACCTTTGATTTCTTGTCAACTACGATTCGTAGTGCACTGGACTCGGCTCCCTTCTTTGCGAGCCACAACGACCTCAGAAGTGGTACTTCCGCACCACACCCGGGGCCTTCACATTGAATCGTCCTTGCCCAGAGGTAAGCGATTGGCGTCGCGCCGTCTTGGTCTTTGGGATAGAACCCAGCCAGTTCCTGCTCGGTTTGTTCTTTGACCCACTCGCCCCACTTGCGGACTTCATCTGCCAGTCGCTGCCCATATTTGGGAATATATTCCAACACGACTTTATTCAATAACACTGCGACTGGATTTAGATCGCTGGCGAACGCATCGCCCCCAACCCGCAAGGCTTCCAGTGGAATCGAACCGCCCCCGGCAAATGGGTCGACCACCAGCGGTCGCGTTCCCGGTACGCCTCCCAGAGTTTCATGAGCGGCCTGCGTGAGTGCCCGGCTCGTCTCCAGATAGGCTGGGACCGTGCTGTTGTCCCAGTTGGCAAAGTCAGCAATGAAATCGAGCAAAGCCCCCCGCAACACCTGCTGATGAGCGGCATCGTGGGGATCGAGAGGGTGTCCCTCGCGTTCAGCCTGCAACAACCCTTCCCAGCGTCCCCGACTTTCCTTAGATGCGGTTGATTGCAGTTGATGTCCCTCCTCGTTGATTCTGGCCGGGAACATCCGCTTAGCAAATGAAATGAGCAGTTCGGAAGCCGCTTCCCGAAACGCAGAGGGACAAAGTTCATCAGCCGGATCGGGCCACAGCGACGCACAGATGACCGCACGACAAGCCGCCAATGGTCGCCGCGCCCACCAGATATGTAAAGTCGAAATATGCCCATGACGAATCGACTTTTCCCGCCGCGCATGAGCCGAGATGCGGGCGATAGGGAGATCAACTTCAATAAGGCGTTTAAGGTAGTTCAATTTAGTTTCAGTTCTGTATTAGTTGACAAGTTGTTGTGTTGGCATCACCTGTGAAGTGAACCTGCACTTTAACGTCGAGGAGTGGGAATCTGTCTGAAAGAACCTGATAATGGAGTGTGTAATCTCTCGGAACGGTTATGATGGGAGTCCGTGTAACATCGGCAGCGCTATGCAGGAACACTTTGGACTGTGGATCAATGGATAATGCCAAAGCATCAAACGATTCCCGATCCCTTGGCCGAATAGTCCGAGAGTAGCCGGACTGTCCTGACCATTTGAGATCATTTAGATCGGGACTATCTATGATATTGCCTTCTGTGTCTTCAATACTCCGAAGCCTCACAATCGCATTGAACGCGGCTGTGTCATTGCGCCGATTTTCAATATGAACAAAGTAGACACGTTGCTCCATGGACCCAGTATGATCGTGGTATGTAACAAATGATTCCGTCCAGTCGTCCTTGAATGCAACTAGTTGCCGAGAATAGTTTGGACTCCAGTTGTGCTTCTTTACTTGATCCTCCACTTTGGAAAGTACTTCATTATACTCTGAAAAGGTTGAGGCGTTCGCCATTTGAAACTGTGCTATTCCGCGTAGTTCTACATCTTCGTGTTTTAAAAAAACGGCCTCTGGGAACTCCAATAAATAAGCTAATGCAAGTTCCTGGTGCGAAAATAAGGAACCTCTTCGTTGAAGTCCAGTACTGGATTGAAGATCGTCAGGGTGAATTCTTTCACGTGGAAAATCTATAAATAGATAGTAATCAGATCTTCTCAAGTGACGGATTGTTCCTGAGTTAATGTCGCTTAGACTTTGGGTCTCAAGGGCAACAAACACATCGTAGCCCTCATTCTCAAGCCATTCCTTTACTTCGGCAGCAGTTTGTCGCTCTTCTTCGGTCGCTTGTCCACAGCTTACAAAAACTAGGGCTGCCATAAAAAACTCCCCGTTAATTTAATACGGTATTACGATGTGTGATGTCGAATTTTACCCATGTCGATTCGTATATTCTAACCATTCATGAATTGAAATACGGGAATGGGAAAATCGACTTCGATCAGCTATTTAGGATACTTCATTAGATGCTAACTTTACTTGCATTGAGTTAATGTCTGAAGTGTGTTTGATTTTGATTTCAAACTCGTATATTGGAAACAATTCGGCAACGATCTGATATTTAAGTCGATAGTTGCCAGGTAAGATAATGATTGGAAGTTGAGGTGGTATGTCTCTTTGACTATGCAAATAGAGATAGCTATTTTTATCTCGATCGATTCCAAACAAGGAAAGCGATTCCGTATCACCTGGAAAGATTAAACACTCATAACCTGATTGGCCACCCCAAGCTAACGGGCTTTGGTCATGGAGTCTTTGTTCCTCTCCGTCACGCCATATTTTTGCCAGCCGCCCGATGCAGTGCCGGGCAGCTGCGTCGGTTCGATTGTTACGAATCTTCACATAGAAGTTCCAATCGTATCTATCATTGCCGAGCGAATCATAAATTAGCGGAATCGATGAACGAACGATTTCAGTTGTTCTTAAATGACGAGTAAACGATGGAGACCATTCATGTTTATCGATAAGTTCTTGAACAATCTTCGGAATCTCCTGGTAGTCTGAGAACTCCGCAGCATTAGCCATCTGATATTGGGCGATTCCTTTCAGTTCCACATCGTGATGTTTAAGGAAAATCGATTCAGGAAATCCTAAAACGTACGCAATCGCAAGTTCTTGGTGACTGTAGACCGAGCCGCGTTTGTTATTCTTTTGCGAGGAAGCACCTCCAAATGGAACAATTTCTTCTCTAGGAAAATCAATAAATAAAAAATAGTCGGCCATGCGAAGATGATTGATGGTTCCCGTATTGATGTCATTAAGACTTTGAGTCTCTAAAGCGACAAATACTTCGAACCCTCTGTCTTCAAGTAGCTTTTTGACACAGTTTGCTGTGGTTCTCTCTTCTGCGGTGGCCTGCCCGCAACTGACAAAAACTCTTGCTCTCATGTTGACCTTCGTTTGCCAAATATATTTAGTTTTGGTTGCCGCAATCATTTTTTATAGATTCTGGGCCAATGCGGTAATGCTCCACGGCCATCACAGGTTGCCAACCTAGCCTGGCAGGGTTTCGCACGATGTGCAGTTCTGGCGTTCCAGCACAGTTGAAAACGGCATACAACCAATAATCGTCCTTCATCCGTTCCGAGGTTCGGTATTCATTCTCGCTGAGTGCCACTATCCCTACTCCTGCACGTCCTTTAACTTCGATGAAGCGGACCTCAATAAACATTTGCGGGTCTTCCGGGTGCGGACGTCGAGAAATCAGATCGAATCCCCGATTCTCGTCTTCTACGCTTTCGACAACCCATCCTCGCTGCTCTTCATGCCGTGTGGCGAATTCTATCGCGATGCGTTCAATTTCGTCGTCACGCACCATTGGAGCCAGGTCAGGGGTGCCGCGATCCGGGTGAGGAGTGACCCAGGCCCGACCGAGATGTTTAATGTCAGAAATCGAGCTGTGACGTTCGAGTTCCAGTTCCTGGCGGCGGGTTTCGAGCCGATTATTGAGTGTATCCAGATGCTGTTCAGCCTGAGCGATCAAGCCGTCGAGGCCAGTTACAGTTTGCCCCTCAACCTGTCGATTGAGGTACTCAGCGAGTTGAAACTGACCACGATCGATCAGGGCATTCAGGCTGATTTCGACATGGCGTTCGATTCGCTGGACTTCATCCTGACGGTCAGCGGCGACCTCTTCACCCCACGGCTCTAAAGTATGCTCATACAGAAACTGCTCGACCACCTGCCGATCGGGTAATGTGATGGCATCATTCGGCCCAGATGCACCGGCCGGAGCGGGGGCAACATCGAGCAGGATTGTTGGTTCATGAAGCTTCATTTCGCCGCTGAGGGCGGTCTCCACTGCAAAGAGACGGCGGTGGAGTGTTCTCCCTCGACCGTCTTTGACGGAAGCTGCAAAGACGTCGAGTAAGGCTGGATCGTTCCGGTGCAGATCATAGAACACGGCACCTTGATTTAGATGATCTTCCGTACGCTGGAGAATATCATAGCGAACAACTTCGAACAGCGGATGTCCGGGAGTGACCCAATCCAACGTCGGATCATCACGCAGCCGCTCTTTATCAAATACGATCTGTTTGTATTCACGACCAAGCCGACCAAAACGGTCTTCCTGGGAATCGCCGATCGGAAGGAGGTTGCGAGGAGTTTTGCCGACGCGGTAGATGTGGCTGTCTTTACTTGTTTGTTTCGCTCGCAGGCCGCATTCGGGAGCTGCGTCGACAAAGAACTGTTCGATCACTTCGGGAACCAGGCGACGCTCTTTGGCTTCTACACTCTTGCCGACCATCGCTGAGAGATTGAGTTCCTTCTTGGCCAGCCCCTCGAGCGTGGATTCAGTGATCACACGGAATTTCTCCGGGCTGACATCACGGACGATACGATCTTCGATCTTGTGGATGTCTGTCTGGCGGGCGTACATATCCCGGAGCATGCGTTCGAGCTGGTTTGCCGGAAAGATTTCACCAACAACATCAAAGACCTGATCAGAACCGAGGTCATCACGAATTTCAGCCAGTCGATCGAGTAGTTTACGAAGTACTCGTCCTTCACGTGTGTTCTGAGCGACAAAGTTGAAGATCAGGCAGTCCTTTTCCTGGCCGTAGCGGTGGATGCGGCCCACACGCTGTTCGAGTCGCACTGGATTCCAGGGGATATCGAAGTTGATCATCAGCCAGCAGAATTGGAGGTTGATCCCCTCGCCAGCTGCCTCGGTCGCCACTAAAATCTGGCAGCTCTCCTTAAACTCACGTTCTGCGTAGATACGAGTACCCGGTGTATCTCGATCCCCAATTTTCATCCCACCGTGAATCTGTGTGACCGTCAGTCCCCATTCGACGAGCTTTCCGAGGGGGCGCCCGTCTCTGCCGTCACCCGCCAGGAAATCCAGAGTGTCCTTGTGTTCTGTAAAGATCAGCAGTTTCATCTGCGGATCATCAAAGATACCCTCCTGATTGAGGACAGCCCTCAGCTTTGTCAGCTTGGTCTGGTCCTCGCGATCCTCAAGCTGAAGGGCCTGCGTCACGAGGTTAGAGAGGCTGGTAATTTCTTCCCGGAGGACAACAGGATTGACGGAGAGCACCTCACTTTCCAGTTGCTCGACGATTTGCTGCTGTGCTTCGGCATCAAGATCTTCAAAGTCATCCGGCATACGACGCTGGATCTGTTCCTGCCGGTATGCTTCTGGATCTGCCAGAATCTTCTCACGGCGGTCTTTCATGCGTTCGAGGCTGCGACGGACTGCATAAATAGAAGACGCCATACGCCGCTGGAGCATTGCCATCGTGAAACCTACGGCACGACCACGGGCCGACAGATCCTGGGCAGCAGCAAACGACTGGTCTTCCACAAAACGTGTCAGATCGTCGTAAAACTCAAGTTCGTCACCATTAAGTTCAAAAGCCGCACTACGGACTTCTCGCTTTGTGAATAGCTTATGAACATCGCCTGTTTCCGGATCGGGAAATGTAACCAGGGCTTCTTTTGTTCGACGCAAGTAGAAGGGGGCTTCCTGCTCGCGCATTGCCTGTTCGAGGCTTTGAATGTCACCGTAAACATCAGCATCGAGCAAAGCCAGGAAACGCCGAAAGTGATCTGGATCACCTTTATGCGGCGTGGCAGTCATCAGCAGGTAGTGATCCGTCATATTTGAGAGCGATTCACCGAGACGGTAGGCATACGTCTTATGGTCTTCGCTGCGGGCACTCATTTTGTGTGCTTCGTCAACTATAATCAAATCCCACCGGGACCGCAGGAGGCTCTCACGAGCATCTTCAACGATGGATGCCCAGGAAACTGAGGTTACCGCTTGATCGTGATCCTGCCAGGGATTCTGCCCGTAGTTTTCCCGGAGGACAGTGCCGCGAATCACCTTGAAACTTTCTCGAAACTTATCAGCCATTTCACGCTGCCACTGGAACGTCAAATTAGCTGGGCAAACGATGAGCACGCGCCGAACCAGTCCACGGGCTTTCAGTTCTTTGAGCAGTAAACCGGCCATAATCGTCTTCCCGGCACCCGGATCATCGGCCAACAGGAAGCGAATACGAGGCAGTCGCAGAAAATAACTGTAAACCGCTTCAAGCTGATGGGGCAGGGGATCAACTCGCGCAATGGAAAGTGAGAAGAACGGGTCATATTCATATGCCAATCCTAGCCGGTGAGCCTCGATACCTAAGCGGAACATGCGGGCATCACCATCAAACGGCTCGCGTTCAGCAGACACCTTCAACTGGCTTAACTGAGCAGCCGTCAATACCGGATCATGCGTCATCCCGCTGTTGCGGCCACGTCCGATGACTTTCATGGATGATCCCATCTGTACGGTGGCGAGCACTTCGATCGGCTCAGGCAGCGTCGGCCCGGTTACGATGCTGCCGATTCGGATTTGATTTGTGGCTGTCATATGGTGTCGCGCCCGTGGGTAATCATCCTGCTTGATGTTTCTTGTTCGTAGCTGATTCAGCTGTCTCCCTCAGGAAGTGAGCCAGATCGGACCGTTTGAATAGCCTGTAGCCGTTAGCTGGATTACGGTGGACAGGGATTTTTCCATCCGCTGCCCATGTCCGCAGTGTGTTTTGCGATACGCCCAGGATATGCGCTGCTTTCGCGACCTGAACATAATCACTTAGTTTTTCCATAGGGTATGCTCCTGTGAAATAAGCTTGAAACCGCCCGGGATCAAACGTTTAGCAGCTTACCAAAGTCTTCAGTCGAGAACAATCTACTGGGAACAAATCATTTAGAAGCATTGATGAGCCCTCAGACTGGGGATGTAAGGTTGTGTTCAACAGGGGGGAACTGATTATCCCCGAAAGTGTGTTACCGGGACGGATATCGTTACGCGGCTTTCTGCCTCGATCCGACTCTTCTACCTTTAAACGCTAAATTATTACGGTTTCCGCGTCAGAATACATGAAGGCGCTGCCTTTAACTATCAGTAATCGGTACTGACAAATTCAACCGCCCTGGAACAGTCTCTCTGCAGCCTGTTTCAGGGCGTTTAAATTTCCAGACCGTTAACTCAAATATTCCATATCCCCGGTTCCAAGAAAGGAACGATATGCTACACAGACAAGAAATCCTGCTAATCAGAGCTACGCTGCAGTTTTGGTACGAAGAAATGGATCTCGAAGATGCAGATCTGTTTGCGATCTATTCTGGTGCCCCCCTGATAAAACCAACATGGGGCAGGGAGGACATCCAGCGGCTACGTCAGCAGCTACTGGCAGCACGACTACGGTATGCTGTGTGCCAGAATGATGCAGCCTGCGTAAAGAATCCCTGCCTGTTTAGCACTCCAGATGCAGCCAACCAGGCAAAAACTGACGACTCAGACCAACTGGGAGTCGTCCTGGTTAATACTCCGGCAATCTGAGTTCCCTCAAACCCCCTCCATAAGCTCTGCCAGGCTGATATCGAGCGTCTCAGCGATCCGCTCAATATTTCGCAGAGACAGATTCCTCTCTCCCCGTTCAATCCCGCCGACGTAGGTCCGGTCCAGCTCACACGCGTAGGCAAAATTCTCCTGCGAGTAACCTTGCCCTTTGCGCAATTCCCGGACCCGCTGTCCAAATCTCACCAGAATATCTTTTCGTTTTGCCATGCAAGTATTTAATACTTGACAGTGACGATAAAGCCACGGACTATAAGTATCATGCGCTGTCTGTAAATCTGTCCTGCCGGTGCCTGTTTAAACCTTAGGGAACAGGCAATCAGCTGTGTCGATTTCTTTAAATAATACCGACTGGGGGACGCAGATACTGACTAACAGCAGAACCCGTACCAACTGAGACCACAATCTCCTGTGAATTCCATACTCAACTCAAACCCTATTCAGAAGATCGGTATATACCATGCATGAAGAGAGTAACAAAACGATTGAATGCCCCCAGAGCCAGTGGTGGCTGGCGAAGAATGGTGAGGCGGAAGGCCCTCTGTCTCACCAGGAAATCAGTGATGCCTTGAAGGCAAACCGAATCAGCTCGGTAGATTATGCCTACTCATCAGCTGAAAAGCAGTGGAAGCCGTTATCTAACTGGGATGAGTTCGAAACCGGAGCTGAAGAATCCGCGTTGCAACATCCTCCGACTCTTCCTGTCGACAGTTATCATATCGAGCCCCTGATCACTAATCCCAGGCTGCCCGCCATGGCAAACTGGATCTGTATCTATACGCTCCAGATCTCTCCCTGGCTCTGGTGCCTTTATACTGCTTCAGAAATGATCAGTGGCACCACGTTAGACGAAAATGCGCCTCTGGTGGGCGTGGAAGCCTTGGCGATGTTTGTCACCATTCTCGTTTCACTGGGGGTGACGATTTCACTGTTCATCGGCGGGGCCCGTCTCAGAGCGTTAAGCCGTTCCGGGCCGACGATCATTATGCTCAGTATCGTATTTGCAATTGCGGTCCACCTACTGTTGTTCCTCGGGATGATGGTGGTGATTACGATGACCGATCAAAATAACTTCGCCTCAAAAACCGTGGCAGTCGAGTTGATTGATTTTTTTGTAGGGATTGTCGGACTGTGTGAATCGGCGTTTCTGCTCACCGCTTTTTTCTGGCTGAGGCGGAATGCCCGTTATCTACCCCTCTCCTGAAGTTCCAGCATAAACAGAACAGTGACGATTGAAAAACTTGAACAGGAAGGAGAACGAGCCTCATGACCGAATATCTTGTCCCCGAAAACCGGGAAGCCACAGAGTGGCGGTTTGATGACCAGGGTCTGCTCGCAGGCCCCTATTCTTATAACGAACTTCAGGAATATGTAGAACTCGGTTACATCCAGCCGGATACTGAGATTTTTCACGACGGCGGCCGGAAATATGAGGCATTCGAGATCGGATTGTTCCCCGACTTCGTCCCTGAAAAAACAGCCCCTGCCGATGAGAATACGAACACGGTCGCGCACTTGCCTGGCTGGAATTATCTGGCCGGAGTGGTAGTGTTATCTTGGGTCTCCGTGAACGTACTGCCGTGGGTGCCAGCTGGTCACTGGTTTCACGGCGTGAGACCATACTCGATGATCGTCGGTGGCTTCACAGTAGTTTTAATCGGCTGTTATACGTTACTGACAGGGACAGCGCATGATTCCAGAGGTAACCCGGAGCATAGACCCGTGGCAAACAGAATTGCAGGACTCATTACGATTGTAATTGGTGTTTCCTTGATCGCTGTCGGAGGTCAGTTCCTTTTATTCGGGAAGAGATAACCGAGCAATAATTATGGCGGGAAACCTCAGTGGATTAAAATTGACGGCATTCCAAATCAGCAGCCAGAGCCTACCTGAGAGTTGATCATTCACTTCCGCCGATCCTAATCCTACCGCCTTTTGGTTTAGTTCAAAGCCACAGGCATCACCATAGTCAATCCATGAACGCCACAGCAGTTCCAAACGCCCTGGAATGGTCTCACCACAGACTGTTTCAGGGCGTTTTTCGTTTCCAGCTCGATAGTATTACACGATTTATTTCCAGAAGGAGTGCTTTTATGTCTCACATTGTTCAGATTCAGACCGAGGTGCGTGACCCGGTCGCTATTGCTTCTGCCTGTCACCGGCTCAAACTCCCGGAGCCAGTCCAGGACACGTTCAAACTCTTTAGTAGTGAAGCCACCGGCTTGGGAGTGGAATTGCCGGAGTGGCGTTATCCCGTTGTCTGTGACACAACCAGTGGTCAGTTGCAGTATGACAACTTCGAGGGACGCTGGGGGGATCGGAGCCATCTGGACCAGTTTCTCCAGTCCTATGCCGTTGAAAAAACGCGCATCGAAGCGCGCCGCAGGGGGCACACGGTGACGGAGCAGACTCAGGCTGATGGCTCCATCAAACTGACGGTCCAAGTGGGAGGTTCCGTATGACTCAGATCATTGAAATCACCGTTGCCACAGATGGCCAGACCCGCGTTGAAACCAAGGGCTTTTCCGGAGAAGAGTGCCGTGAAGCCAGCCGATTTATTGAAACAGCTCTCGGCAAGCGGACAGAAGAGCAACTGACTGCTGAATTTCATCAGCAACTGGGGCAGCAGCAAACAAACCGTCAGTAATCCTGAACGGTATCCAATCTAAAAAGTACTTTCTAAATTGAAAGGGAGATCAGCTTGAATATTCGCACTCGACTAACAGAATACGTGAGGGCCTGCTTTACCGGGATCTGGATCGAATCCCACGAACACCAGGAGGCCCTGACTGAGATTGCAGAACTCTGCCGGGATGAACAGTGGCGACTTGCTACCTGGGATATTGATGCGGGATTGAACATCCCCGGACAGAGTGAGACGGAGGCTGCCGGTTCCGATCCACTGGCCGCCATCCGTACGGTTAACGCACTGGCGACACCAGACGGAACAGCGATCATCGTGCTGCAGAATTTTCATCGGTTCATGCAGTCAGCCGAAGTCGCACAGGCCTTATCGCGTCAGATTATCGCCGGTAAGCAGAACCGCACGATTGTGGTGGTGCTCTCTCCCGTCGTACAGATCCCGACCGAACTGGAAAAAATGTTCGTTGTGGTTGAGCATGATTTGCCTGATCGTGAACAACTGACAGAGATCGCCCGGGGAATCGCCACCGAAGCAGGTGAATTACCTGAGGGAAACGAGCTGCAGACAGTGCTTGATGCCGCTGCTGGTTTGACGCGCATGGAAGCAGAGAATGCGTTCAGCTTAAGTCTGGTTCGACAGGGACGTATCACCGCCGATGCGGTTTGGGAACTTAAAACCCAGACGCTAAAAAAAAGTGGTCTGCTTTCACTACATCGGGGAACCGAAGATTTCAGCAGCCTGGGGGGCCTGTCAGCCCTCAAGGCGTTCTGTAAACGGGCTCTTCTGCAACCGAGTCGTGATAATCCGATGAAGCGACCACGGGGCGTCCTGCTGCTGTCTCCGCCTGGTTGCGGGAAGTCACAGTTCTGCAAGGCCCTGGGAAAAGAGGTGGGGCGTCCGGTGCTGATGCTGGATGTGGGAAGCCTGATGGGGTCATTAGTAGGAGAATCTGAACAGCGAACACGTCAGGCGCTGCGTGTGATCGACGCCATGGCTCCCTGTGTAGCGATGATTGACGAAGTCGAAAAGGCGTTTTCGGGCATGAACGGAAACGGGGACTCAGGTGTGTCGTCACGCATGTTCGGTGCGTTCCTTTCCTGGCTCGCCGATCATCAGTCTGATGTGTTCGTGGTCTGTACTGCCAATGACGTTTCCAAACTGCCTCCAGAATTTGGACGCAGTGAGCGGTTTGACGGCATCTTCTTTCTGGACCTGCCCAGCCGGGAAGAGAAAGCGGCCATCTGGGATCTGTATCTCACGCAGTTTGAGATTAACCGGGACCAACGGCTACCGGAAGACGAGAACTGGACCGGTGCGGAAGTGAAGTCCTGCTGCCGTCTGGCGGCGTTACTGGATCTGCCGTTGGTGCAAGCCGCTCAAAACGTGGTGCCCGTCGCAGTGACTGCTGCGGAATCGGTCCATCAACTGCAGTCCTGGGCCAGTGGGCGCTGCCTGTCTGCGAATCAGCCGGGAATTTATCAACGGGCTCAGAATAAGTCCCGTTCCCGGCGCAGCCTGAGCCGTGAGACAGCAAAGAACTGAAAGCACTTTTCCTAATTTAACCTACCAGAGCCGGTGCGTGACACAGATTGTCATTCACGGGCTTGTTTTGTTTCTGGAGATCTCGATATGTCAACATTACTGGAAGAACCGCATACTCAGAGCACCAACGTCGCCAGCGATCGACTCCGGTCCAGTATGGCAGCGGCCCGATTGAGTTTTACCTGGCTGGGTGTGCGGAAGTCGCTGACAGCCCAGCAGAAGAATCAGGCCGCCGATTCGTTTGGAGCTGAGGGGAAATTCCTATCTGCGGGGAAGAAGCTGCTGGATACGCGTCATGCGGCGTTTAAGGCAGTGACAGCCATTCGCGGTCAAACGGTTGCGTACTGGAAAGGTGCGTCGCTGCCCTTTCCAGAGCCGGGGATACGCCTGATCCGTCAGGCTGCGATCTCTGATTTCGATCAGCAGATCGCCGCTTTCCGCGAAGAGCTGGATGAAGCCGTATTTGAACTGGATCGCCATTATGATGAGCTGCGGAGTGCCGCCCAGAATCGGCTGGGGGATTTGTTTAATCCCGATGATTATCCGCCGTCGCTGATCGGGATGTTTGCCATCGAACATGACTACCCGTCAGTGGAACCACCGAATTATCTGCAACAGCTTAATCCCGAACTATATGTGCAGGAGTGCCAGCGGGTGCAGTCTCGGTTTGACGAGGCAGTGCAGCTGGCAGAGCAGGCGTTTTTAAGTGAGCTGACGCAGATGGTGGAGCATCTGACAGAACGTCTCAGTGGACGGCAGGATGGAAAGCCGAAGGTCTTTCGCGATACGGCAGTCACCAACCTGACCGAGTTCTTTGATCGGTTTCGCAGTCTCAATATCCGGTCGAACGAACAGCTGGATGAGCTGGTAGAGAATGCCCAGCGTGTGATTACAGATGTTGACCCACAGCAGCTGCGTAACAGTCAGGCGTTAAGAGACCAGGTGGCGTCACAGATGTCTGTGGTTCAATCCGGCCTGGATCAGTTACTGGTGGACCGTCCCCGCCGAAAAATCCAGCGACGACCACGTTAACGAGGGGGAGTTGATGCAATTATTGATTAAACCGGACGGCGGCGTTCGCTGTCTGTATGACGAAACACTTGATCTACAGGGACTGGGCCAGCTGCACATCGAACGCGGTTCCCATGTCGAACCAAATGCAGACGGGCTATGGATGGCCGATTTGTCACCGGTCGCAGGACCGCTGCTGGGGCCGTTCCCCAGTCGCAGTGCTGCACTGGACGCAGAACGTGACTGGCTCAATCAACACTGGCTGATTTCCGGCCCGTGATGTAATTCTACCTCGTCTGGCGCGGGGTGGTTGTGTATTTCTCATGACCATCCTGTGTGGGTGGTCGTTCTTTTTTATCCAAGGAGTAAACGATGACCCAACAAGACCTGGACAATGCAGTCGCCTCAGCCACCGGTGAAGACCTCCATGCGATCCGAAAGCGAGGCTTCAGTCTGGCTGACCCACTGGAAGTGGACTTTGATCCGGAGCCGGATAATCACCCACCCCAGACAATGGACTGGGATGCCTGGGAGCTGGAATCGAATGTCTCCCTGTTCGCTCAGCCGTTCGGCAGATTCCCGGGACTGACCTGAAATCACAGGATCAGGTAACCCTCCTCATTTCCAGGGAACCATGATGATTCAATAGAACCAGCGTTCTTTCTCTGCGGGACAGATGATGGCAACGTCGGATGTACTGCTCCAGATTCCGGACTATGAAGTACAACGGGCACTGGCCCGGCATCTGGCCGGAGACTGGGGTGACTGCTGCCTGGAAGACGCAGAAGCCAACAATGCGGCCCTGCAGACAGGCGGTCGTCTGTTTTCCGTCTATCATACGGCAGACGGGATCACATTCTGGATTATTACCGAAGCAGATCGTTCGGCGACGACGGTGTTGTTGCCGGAAAATTACTGAAAATTCACTCACAACGGAAAGTTGTATTCTTAAACAAGGAGTAACGTATGCAGATTTTATTCATCAATAATGACGGTTCAGGTTTTGCAGACCAGATTCAGATCACAGAAGGCACGACAGTGGAAGCCCTGTTTCAGCAGCGGGTTTCCCACGGTCGTCCGCAGGACTACCTGATCCGCGTGAACCGTCAGCCGACCACCGC
Organism: Gimesia sp.; assembly: GCF_048262075.1. Taxonomy (GTDB): domain Bacteria; phylum Planctomycetota; class Planctomycetia; order Planctomycetales; family Planctomycetaceae; genus Gimesia. The sequence goes on along the minus strand of NZ_JBLXFK010000001.1, from coordinate 592,407 downwards.
CGGTTATGTTCTGCAGGAAGGAGATCGTGTTTCAATAACTCCGACCAAAATCGAGGGTGCGATATCCCGACAGCACATCACCGTGTTTTTACTTCCTGTTCCCCCACCGAAAGGAGCCCCATGGGAGCCCGACAACGTCTTAACAGTCTCAACCTGCTCGCCGTCCTGATGATTTCAGCCATCATTGGCGGCGTCGTGCAATCGTGGCTGTTGTTTCTGATCAGCGCCGTTGCACTGGCCGCTATCCTGATTCATAGCGGTGATATTCGTCCGACTTCCCGCTCATCCCGGAAAACAAGGCAGCGACGCTGAATCTTGTTGACATTTTCATTTACAGAGGCCACCTGCCACAACGGGTGGCCTCATTTCATTTAAGGAGAAGGCTTTCCATGAACCAACCATACCCGCAGCGGCTCTGGATCAGGGCTGCTGTTAAGATTCGGGAGCAGTACCAGTCGCAGGCGACCGGGTTTCCTACTGTGAATTCACCACCGGTGGACCAGTGGACGCGGGTCATGCGTCTCTCACGGCTGCTGACGAAAGCCCAGCAGCGTCACTGTCCGGTCGCCTTCCAGCGTTGTCTGGAGCAGTATAAACATTCTGTGTCTCGAATGATTCACGCTTTAACAGCCTGTCAAAGCGAGCTCACCGCCATCAAACGACCGACGGTGGTCCCGTCTCTGCGGGATCTGGTCGACGAACTTTGTTCCCTGCCAGATGAATTCGAGGAAACCCGCATCGACTGGTCCGAACGGGAAATCATCGTCCGTACTCCGCCCATAATCCTGAGGAATGTCAACCTTGGTGAATTTGAAATCCGGCTTCGCTGGAGTGAACTTGGTGATCCCCAGCCCTATCAGGTCATTTCTTTGTCTCAAACCGGCACAGATGACGTGCATCATCCCCACGTCCAGGGAGACACGCTCTGCGAAGGAGAAGGGAAAATCCCCATCACCCAGGCTCTGACAGAGGGCCGTTTGGGGGATTTTTTCTTGTTGGTGCAGCAGGTCCTGCAAACCTATAACCCGGGTTCTGCCTACGTTCCTCTCGATCGCTGGTGGAATACTACTTGTGCGGACTGCGGTGACTCCTTGGACCATGATGAAAGTGGCCCCTGTTCGAACTGCGAACATCGGATCTGTGAATACTGCCGTCGCAGTTGCACAGCCTGTGGCGATCACCTCTGTGCGAGTTGTGCTGACACCTGTCCGGAATGTGATGACACGTTCTGCCGCTCCTGTCTTTCTGATCAAACCTGTTCCCATTGTCTTGAAGAATCCCTGGAGAATGAATATGCCTCGTCCGAAAACTCATCCCCTGACGCGCCGCCTGCTGCAGCGACCCCGTCGGAAACGTCCGAAGCAGCGGAAACGTCGTCCGCTCCGGTTCAGCCCGTATGCCTGGGCCAAACTGCTCTACCTGCGTGACCGGGGGCCGACTGAAGTCGGTGGATTCGGGATTACTGAAGCTGCCGATCCCCGTTTCGTAACAGATATTGTCCTGATCAAGCAGACTTGCACTGACGTGACGGTCGCTTTTGACGATGCCGCGGTCGCGGATTTCTTTGATGACCAGATTGATGCAGGGCGACGCCCGGAAAACTTTGGGCGGATCTGGATTCACACGCACCCTGGTTTTTCGGCGCGACCCAGTCAGGTTGATGTGGAGACGTTTGCCCGCGTGTTCGGAAACTGTGACTGGGCCGTGATGTTTATCCTGGCCCGCAATGGCGCCACCTACGCGGAGCTGAAACTCACCGAAAAACCACAGGCGGAAAAACTGCCTATCGGTATTGATTTCAAACCGGAGTTCGCTGCCAGCAATCAAAGTGCCTGGGAAGCGGAGTATCTGAAATGTGTGCAGGAAGAGCCATTACCACCGCTGTGGGATCTGGCGGAATGGCTGGATGAGGAATTTGCTTATACCGAGCAGTGGCCTGTAATTCCCATCTAAGTAACCCCGTTTTTTACTACTTCGAATCATTATGAGGAGAGACCATGAATCTTATATCCGATCGTTTTGTCCGCCAGTCAGAACTTGTGCCCATGGATAAACTCAAACCATTGACTGTCACGGTAATTGGCGTGGGTGCCATCGGGCGCCAGGTGGCCCTGCAGATGGCGGCCCTGGGAGTACGGCGGCTGCAGTTGATCGACTTCGATCAGGTTGAGCCGACTAACATCACGACTCAGGGATACCTGGCAGCAGATCTGGGACGTGATAAGGTTGAGGCAACGGCTTGTGCCGTGCAGGCCATTGATGCCAGCCTGGAAGTGGAACAGGTAATTGATCGCTTCCGGCCCGGGCTAGTAACAGGCGAAGTAGTATTTGTCTGTGTGGATTCGATCAGCAGTCGGTCTGCCATCTGGCGATCGCTACAGCATCAGTGTGCGTTTTGGTGCGATGGACGGATGCGGGGGGAAGTGCTGCGGATTCTCACGGCCACTGATTCGAAGTCGCGGGACCACTATGACACGACACTGTTCACCCAGGCGGAAGCACAAACCGGTGCCTGCACTTCCCGCAGTACGATTTACACGGCCAGCATTGCAGCCGGATTGATGCTGCATCAGTTCACGCGCTGGTTACGCAGTATTGTTACGGATTGCGATATGACGCTGAACCTATTGGCAGGCGAGACTACAGTAAGCTGACAACTAGACCATTTCACGTTTCCTCAACACGAACCAGCGAGATAAGAGCAGGCAGGCCACCTTCGATGGTGGCCTGCCTTCATTTTTTTTTTTTAACGGGTATGATGAAAATCAAGTCGCACTGTCAGCAAATAAGTCGTTGCCTGAGTCCGCAGAACCGGTTGTAATTAATGGTACCGGGTCACGGGACGAGGTGCGATCTGTTTTCCTAATCTATGGTATGAGTGGGTCATTCACCTCGGGGGCTGGCCGATGATAGCTATGGGTCTCGAACCCGTTTTTTTAACTGGCCACCCCGCGGCCCACCCGGTTGAGTCACGAACTCGAAGAGGTAGTTGCCGAATGGCCCATGTTTTCTTGCTACCCACTCATCCAGCATTCGAGGAGGTTGTGTATGATGCGGTATATAGGGCTGGACGTTCACAAACACTTTATTGAGGTTTGTATAACGGACCGAAAAGGAAAGATTCTTGAACGGGGTAAAGTGAATTGCCAGCGTGATGTCCTGCTGGAATTCGCAACAAAGAAACTCCGGAAGCATGATCGAGTGGCCCTGGAAGCAACGACAAATACGTGGGCCGTTGTCGACTTGATCCGTCCTCATGTGAAGCAGGTCGTTGTCGGCAACCCAATGAAGACCAGGGCGATCGCAGAAGCAAAAATCAAGACTGATAAAGTCGATGCTGAAGTATTGGCCCATCTTCTGCGTTGTGACTACCTGCCATCTGTCTGGCAACCAGACGAACGAACTCAAACGCGGCGTGCTCTGTTAACGCACCGTAATGGCCTGATGAGTCGACGAGGACGCCATATGAACCGCGTCCAGTCAATGCTCGCGAGGTTAATGATCAAGCCTCCCTGCAAGTACCTGTGGTCAAAGACTGGGGTTGCTTGGCTTGAGACACTGGAATTGTCTCCCGTCGACCGACTGATGCTGGACAGTCAGCTTCGGCAAATCACCCAGGTCAACCAGGAACTCGAGATTGTCGATCAGCGTCTCGTTGAGATCGCTCGAAATGATTCCCGAGTCCGACTCCTGATGACACTTCCTGGAGTGAGCCATGTCGTTGCTGTGGGACTACTGGCTGCGATCGGTGATATTGAGCGTTTCTGTGATGGCAATCATGCCGCTTCTTATCTGGGGCTCGTGCCTTCAACACGACAGTCAGGAAATAAGTGCTATCACGGAAGAATTACAAAGATGGGAAATCCCCACTGCCGCTGGCTGCTGACTCAGGCCTGCCAGCATGTATCGCGTCACCCAGGTCTACTGGGAGCATTCTATCGCCGACTGGTGAAACGCAAACCACGTCAGGTAGCAATCATGGCTTTAGCACGAAAACTGGTAACCATCGCCTGGCAGATGCTCAAACAGAATGAACCTTACCGATATGCCAAACCTATGCTGATGGCAAAAAAGTTCACGGATCTGGATCGTAAGTATCGGCAGGAGCAACGAAGAACTCCTTCGGCTGCGAGAGCGAAGGCAGGAGATGGCCTGACGGCAGTCTACGACGAAATTGGATTCACGGATTCATTATCCCTCAATCAAGTTCCCGATGGAGAACGCCGCATGTTAATTGAAAAGGATGTGATGATGTTTGTTGAAGAGCTGTACCGCCCAGTCAAGAAAGATAAATCTACTCGATCAGACAAATAGCATGAGCTGGGATCGTCCTGACGGACTGATCCCAGCTCATGCATTTTTTTATCTATCGCAAACCGTAATGCGGAGAAAGCAAGCTTGGATTTTTAAGGCATCACTCCGATGTCCGAAACAAATCATGATCATCAGGAAAACGGCTTCCGACCAGGAGTGGCCTCATCGGAAACCGTACGCGCTTCGGCGCATCGTCGGTCCAGTTATTCCTTGTTCGGTTGCGTCCCCGCAGAGCCGAACTCTGCTTCACTGGACAAAATCATTGTACCAAACCAGATTTTAAAATTGCGACTAGAATTTCTCAGAGGTACCTATCAGAAAAATTGAGTAAAATGGTGGAAGAAGGTTTATTACAGAGTCCCTGAAATCAAGTTGGAAACCGACGGGGCTCGCCCAGCATCTTCAAGTACATCAAAGAGTTTTACAATCGTGAGAGATTCCATTAATTTCTGGACTATCAGAGCCCCGAAATGTTTGGAAAATCAGCGTCTACTATTTCTGACGAACTTCAATATCTGGCCGTTTTGCAAATCCACTCTATGATTATCCGTGCTGCTTGAGCAATTGCAGTACTAAGAACGGGTGTCTGGAAGTAAGTGCAACGTCTGCTGTAGATCTTCCAGGGTGAAATACCAGACAACATCGTTCCAGTCAAATTCACAGTAATTGCCATCATGTTGCCGCAAAGCCAGATCCTCACCGCTATTTAAATTACAGACGAGGACTGAATCGACTTGCCATGTACGAGCCGTGGAGCCACCTGCTGGTGCATGCTTGGACAAGGTAGCAACGAGCAAAACCTCTCCTTCAATTAGCTCTTTTTTTGATCTCGCATACTTCCAGCCCAGATATGGTTTCTGAGTGAATCGCGGACTGCGAACCTCTGGCAGCGGTCCGGAAACGACTTCAAGCTGGACGTCCTGGTCAGCTTCGGTAAAACAGATCTCGCATACTTCGTCGTCGTTTCTCCGCATCCAGTCAATAAATCCACATCTCGGGCACCGCAACAACTGATAGCCTCTCTCACGTGCATGCTGCTCACAAAAGAGGATTTGGCCAGACTCTGTCTGAGCTGCTGCCAGCTTACATCCGATTTCCTGACATGTTTTTGACATAACTAAATTTCTTCTTTTTATGAACTGTGACATCAGCGGAGAATTCAGAAATCGAGTGTCGAATCGCATCGTTCACACTCTTCTCACTCTGTGGTTCGTATATTCGGATCGCAAGTTTGTCAATGAAATTCTACTGAGGATCGCCGCCCACATCAACGGCGACAGTCGCACCGCTCTGGACGAAGGGGCTGACATATTTATGTGCTGGCATCCGTGCGGCTGGGCTGCGACTTCTCCACTCCGAGCGGTCGCGACTTTGGGTTCCCCCGTGCTATTACACTCTGATCACCGATTCCACTCCCGTATGATTCTGCTGAGTCGATAGAAACTCGTCATCGGTCAGTTGAATCGCTGACTGCTTGACGCCGGTTCTGGGAAGTCACAGATGATCGACAATCTCAGTCAATTCCCTCTGGTTGTCGGGAGAATTAAATCCACGGTGGAACAACAGGAACATCATGTCGGTTAAGGACTAATGCACCGGAGTCAACTGTGATAAAGCAGGGAAAAACCCGACTTCTAAAAACCACTTTTGAAATCAGCTGATCACGCTTCCGAATCTTCCGGCAACTGTTCCATTTCCTGCTCGGTGAACTCAGCGCGTTGCAGATAGAACGTAAACTTCACAATGCCTGTTTCGTCGTAGCAGTTCTTATCGATATTCAATTCCCGAACCAGATTAACAGGTGTTGATCTGTGTTGCCTTCAGTTACGGCTCGTCCCAGGTGAGGACAGTGAGGGCTTCTGTGAATATAAAAAGTGCTTTTTAAATTTGTTTTACCTCAGCGATAGTCGTGACTTCATCCACGTTCCCGGAATTCGAGCCTGCGGCTGAATGCAGGATATCACGGCCACAGGCTCCCTGGAAAGGAGTTACATTATCGTGAAAGCCGAAGTCCACCTGGACTTCTTCCCGGGAATGGTGAGGCCGCAGAAAACATCACAGGACTGAATTTTCCGGTCACGGATCACTCACGGCTTAAGATCTAGAGATCGACACTGGTTCTTTTATCGGTAGCGAGAATGGGAAGCTGAAGGGGACAAAATAATCCATAAATATCTTGATCTTTTACCCTCAAAATTAGGTAAACACCTTCGATCTCTATTCTTTATAAAAAATCACATTGAAACCAGTTTACCTGTCCCGCATCCGATGTTTGTCTCGCTTAGTAATCACTTGAGCCTTCTGTAGAGCTCGTATTCAAACTTACGACCAGAGATTGAAGGAAAACCCGATGACAAAACGCGACCAAAATGACCGTCATATAAAATGGTTGAAGCGGCTTACGGAAAAGCCTATCGAAATTGCCATTGATACTGAGTATCAGGATGCTCAGACACTTACCGTTCAAGCCGCGGCAAGGAACCCTATAGGGGATATTATGGTTCAGCTTTTTCATTCTCCTAGCATACCATCTTTACCTGAAGATTTTGACCTGGATGAATTTTTACCGACAACAGAAGAAGGTTATGGTAAATATTCGCACAAGTTTATTCTCGGAACGCCTTCAATCCTCCACGTTCAACTTTCACCAGTCGAAATTCTAAGTAAATTATTACGCTTACCAAATCTCGAAGGGATTTCAAAAGCAGAAATCGAACCATTAATCCAAGATCGGAACCGGAAATATCGAGAAGCTAAATGGGATTCTGAGAAAGAACAATGGAAACTTCCCACTATCAAGATTGTACTGATCGGACATTTCCTGACTGCCGATATAGGTCGATCGTTCGGAAGCTCCTTTAATCATTCGCTCTTTCACAGAGACAAATTCAAGTCCTCATCTATACAACTCGCCAATCGTAGCATTCTGGGGTTTATCGAAGAATATGCAAATCACACAGTTAACAATCCGATCATTGAGTATGTGAAATTAGGCTCTACCCGGCTTTATCAAGTTCGGATCGAAACACGGGATACAATACTGCCTTTCGGTAAAACAAACCTGAATAACCTATCAGATATTTTCATTAATCAGAAGAAAGTCGATTCTATTTCCAAGGCTGAATTAGCTGCCATGTCGAATACGTTTCGTACCAGAACAAATGAAGCTTACGGTTATGCAATTGTTGACGTTGTCAACACATTACTGATTTACGAGCAGATGAAAAAGTATGACTCTGATATCTATAGCGAATTCGAAGTACCGGAGATCGATATACCAGAAATGGCGGCAACAATCGGCGGTCGTGTCAAAGATTTCATTCTCACAATGACCACTCAATCTATAAAAAATTCTCAAAACCTCTCAACGGAAAGCGAAGTCAAGAAGCTCATGCGGAAGAGCGGTATTTCCCCATTGCACGGCCAGCACGGGACAAGTCGGTTTGGCCCTCAGACGGGACGATTTCATGGAGGACTAACGTTTAGCCGAACATCAACAACAATCTGGCATCATTCTCCGGGAATGCTTAGCGATGTCGACCTTGCAGGATGTTACAACAATATTCTAGCGAACATGAACGTGTATTGGGGACGTCCGATTATTCTCGAACCCGGGAGTCAAAATATAAATCTAGCCGAAGGGGTAGAGATGGTTCGCAAGGTATCCTACGACGATGCGTGGTATATCCGTGTAACAGGCGAATTCTTACATTCAGAAAACACTCTGATCCCTTCAACTCTCGAATCACTGAATTATGAGAACTACAGGGAAAAAGTCGGGCGTGAACGGATCACTGCGCTTCAAAAAGAAGCTGAAAGGTCTGACGAGGAAGACAGTGGCGCTAAATTGTTCTCTCGTCGGATTGACTCAGGTATCGTTACTTACGATACCTGGTTGACGATTCAAGCTCTCCCCGAGTCGATGCGATCTGAATATGAACAGTTACGCGTTGAGTCAATCGTCTTTTACGATAAAAGAATGATTGCCAAAACCGGTGAGGAATTCGATCAATTGATTGAGGAAAACAGGACGGGAAAGTTACCCTGGAATTCAGTGTATCTCGAAAGTGAAATGACCCTGATACATAAAGAATTGATCGATCATGACTATGTAGCCATAGAATTTCCTATATCCACATTTGCACGTGAAATAGGGAATAAGCGTCGCGAGGCTAAGCAGAAACACGGAAAAGGGAGTGACTGGGACTACGTCTGGAAAATGCAGGCGAATACGATGTTCGGAGTCTTAGTCTGCAAACACCATCCTACCAACAACATAGTCGCTGGTAACATTATAGGTGCCAGGGCGAGATCTCAAGCCTATACAATGATTCAGTCATTGAATGGTTTACAAGTCATCACAGACGGTTGTACGTATCGGCGTGACCGGATTCCAGCATGCACGTTCACAGAGTGCCTGGAAATCATGCCTGACTACCCTCTACGTCATGCTGATGAAGAGTCTGGTATCCCTTTTCACGATCCAAAGAAAATACCGACTGATGATAATAAGTTTTCCAGCTGGTACCTGGAACACCTGAAGCGTTTCTTCAACGTTTCGGATTCAGAGTACGACAAATTCTTCGGTATGCACACTCTCGAGCATAAAGAGACAGGGAAACAAGGTCCTAAAACCTTTGACGCGATCGCCTGCGACGGATGTAGTAATCACATCAAATTACTCGAGAAAGAAGGGGACTTGGAAATCAAAGAGAACAAAATGCGATCGTTTCGAGATGAGAGTAAGGAAGAGTACGGGACATGGATCATGAAAACCTATTCCGAAGACAACATGACTGATTTACCTCCGATCACTACGGATAAGGTTCTTCTAAAACTCAAGCCCGCTAAAATGTTCGCGAAAAAAGTGATCAGGAACGATCCCAATGCAGAGGTTTATCTCCCGCTTAGCTTGGAATTAAAAACTGTGAAGGCATTTAAACTCATTAAGTTGTCAGCATTCATCTTTCAGACCCCCGACCAACGTCGCTTGTTTACACGACAAGTGGAACGATTTCATGAGAAGACATCCTGCGGTCTCGAGTTGTTGGTATTACGTCAATCCAAAGGAGAGCGTCAAAAAGGATCTGTCGAGAACATCCTCCAGGAAATTTATGATTATATACAACTCGGAGGGCGGGATTTAACGAAAAAGTTGAATCTCAGAGAACAACATCTATCAGAGAAGTTGCGAACTGTAACAGATAAGAGAAGAAAACAGATTCAGAAATTGAAGGATAAATACGACGCGGAGTTATTTGCCAAGATTGATATGAACACTCTCGATAAGACTGAGATCATCACAGGGATTCTTATTAACTCAGACAACCTGTATTTAGTTTTATGATCCGACTCTTGAATATCACTTTGACGGAAAAACAGGCTTTATAGCAAGAGAGTATATTCCGTCAAACTACTCCCCGAATTTCTCTATTACAGGAAGTATCATGAATACATCACAACCCAACCGTAGCAAAGCTCGTGTTCCCGAGTCGAAACGTCCTGGAGAGGCTATCAAAAGATATGGTTTCATTCAATCCGGGAAATTTGCAGAATTAGATTGCGAACATGACTGGTTAATTGAGGGTATTCTTATCAAAGGGCAAGCGGGTGTGATCGGTGGCCCGGCTAAATGTCTCAAGACGGGAATCGTAATCGACATGGCTCTCAGCTTGGGATCAGGAAAACCTTTCTTAGGAGAATTCGATGTTCCTACAGATTGTCGAGTAGCCGTTATGTCCGGAGAAAGCGGTAAATCGTCACTACAAGATACTGCGAAACGGGTTTGTAAATCCAAGAATACGAGTCTAGAAAGGATAACTAAAGTGCATTGGGCTTTTACGCTACCCAATCTGACAGATGAAGAGGACTTGTCAAAATTAGGTGAGTTTCTTGAGTTCAGGGAAATTAAGGTAGTCTTTATTGATCCGTTGTATTTATGTCTCTGCGGTGGAAGTAAAGTTATCTCTCCAACAAATCTATATGAAGTAGGGCCTATACTCAGACGGATGACGGAAACCTGCGTGAAAGCTGGTGCTACTCCCATCATCGTCCATCATAGTACGAAGGGGACTGCAAAAGCTTCTGAAGACTCACCGATCACGCTGAACGATCTGGCATTTGCCGGAGTCAGTGAATTTTTTCGTCAGTGGGTGCTTCTTAACAAGAGAGAGGAATATTCTCAGGCTGAGGGTTTCCATCAGATCAGAATGTCAGTCGGTGGGAGTGCAGGGCAATCAGGGTGTTGGAATGTGGATGTGAGAGAAGGTGTCTTAGGAAAGAACTTTCAAGGAAGAGGGTGGGACGTTCAGGTGAGGGACGGACTGGTTGCTGACGGGAAAGAGAACTTTTCAGAGATGGGATACGACGATGACGAATTTTGAAAATTTAAAAAGTACTTTTGAAATCCTTTTATGATACCGGAAAAACGAGATCCATGATTATATTCAAAGGGAGCCTGTGGCTAAAGGTTGATTGATAGAGCCGGAGGTTCCTTTTAAACTGTTTGAGTATTCAAGTTCGATGATTCAAAGACTGTATTCTGACGGGGATGTAGAGAGGATGCATAACCTGTCCATGTTCTCTACGGTTTTCGGTTCACGGAATGGTTTTACTTTCCGGTACAGTATTACCGTGTCCAGGAAGTTGTTCCCTGTCTTGATGAGAAGCTTCGTGAACGTTTTAAGGAAATACCTTTTGAAGATCCGGGACAGTTTATCGAGTACGGTATGCGGGACTTTGCTGTCAATCCGTTAGACTCAGGCTTTCCGAATCGAAATATTTCAAATGGCACTCTCGCCGGTTTTTCAATCCGTGTTAACGGTTCGGCTGTTTCGGCAGAAATTCACGTCAGTATGAAGGACTGGTTCTAAGGACGAATTCTTGGTGATGCTTTGTAGCGGTTGTGATTTCAGCCTAGCATGAAAACCTGATTTGGCATCAGGAGCAGTTTCCGATCTTGTAATAGAATTTAAAAAGTACTTTTTAAATATGTCGATCTTTGAATTGAGTAAATTACCAATCACGGGAGAGACGAACGGTCCATTTCATGACTGGAGAATTATCTTCTTTGAGTTAAGTAATACGCTAATTTCCCTCTGGTAGACTGAGCCGTATACTGGTAGGGCGACTTCTGCATATTAGATCCAGGCTTCACCAGCAACTCATTAACTCACATAATGATCCGAACCCGATCGCGTACATAGGAATTCCGGTCCTTTCTTTTGTATGTCGAGGGCGTCATAATCTGAGAATCGCATAAGAACGAGTTTAATTATTTGCGTTTCCGGAGGTGAAATGACTGAACAAAATGGATATACGACGCGACTACAGAACTTGTTGGATCGGTGGAGTGCCGGGGATGAAAAGGCTATAGACGAAATCATTGTTCACTCACAGGATCAGCTTCGCCGAATAGCGAGTCGGATGCTGGCTGCTAAACCGCATGTGGGCCGCTGGAACCTGACAGATGACGTGCTTCAAAACTCTCTTATTCGCCTTCACCGCTCGTTAAAGGCTGTGAAGCCTGATTCCAAGAGAGCTTTTATTGGCTTGGCGGCAACTCAAATTAGGCGTGAACTGATCGACATGGCTCGGAGTCTCTACGGGCCGGAGGGGCGTGGGCGTCATCACAAGTCCGATCCCGGTCAGGCTGATCCTGACGGTAACGCCCATCCGTTATACGAAGAAGCAGGTCCTGCAGACGATGTAATTGACCAACTCGAAATGGCCGAGTTTCATGAAAATGTTGACATGCTTGCTGAGGATGAGCGAGAAGTTTTCAAGTTAATATTTTACCAAAGCATGACTCAATCTGAAGTCGCCAGCTTACTGAAAGTTTCGGAACGGACGATCAAACGGCGTTGGCGTCAGGCTCGGCTTTCTCTCAAGCGTATTCTCGGTTCAGATGAAAAGTAAACCCCGCTCCGAATTTGAAGCGGGAGTTTATTGAGAGAGGTTGGAGGAGATATCGACTTCTATCATTCGGAGTGGCTTACTTCGGCACCAGAGGCATTTGGCGACTTCCACTCGTATGAAATGCTCCACTCCATTTCACGAAAAAGTTCCTTGAGAACTTGTTCCGCTTGCAGCTTAGTCGCTTCCAAATACCCATCGTGATTTGCAAGGCGTGCCACTTTTTCATCAGCATGTTGCCACACCTCATCACGAAGACTCTTCAGGCCAGGAGAAGGCAACCAAGTCTTTTGCTTCACACCTATCTCCGCAGACCGATGATGATCCACTTTGCTTGAAATGACGTGAGGAGCCGGGAGCGATAGTGTAGCTTTACGGCTTTCTGCATCTACAGATGAGTAACTGGCTAGGGAGAGATCAACACCCAATACCGCCTCGCCGTGCAACATCCAACTGACTTCCCAGTGCTCGTTGTTGCCTGATATGGAATCGGCAATCTGTACTCGGAGTGTCGCCAGATCGCTCAGAGCACGGATACGCGCGATTGGTGGAACTGGAGGATGATTTGTGCCAGGCTGACCTCCGTAGGCAAACCAGAAACCTGCTCCAAAGACAGTAGCAACGATTACGAACGAAGTGATAAAACTGTACTTATTTATTTGAGATCCTCCGAGTTGTACGACATCAAGAGAGCCAATTGAGTGAACACTGCATTTTTCGAGTGATTGCACTTAGAGAAACTGTTAGTTCCAGGATTGCATCCGGTTTGAAGCAAGATCAAAAGAGTTAGCAAGAAAATTATGACTTTCCCAAACATGGACTTTCTACTCCTTACAAAGCTGAGAGTTCTGAGAAACGCTTAATTAGTGTTTTCCATGAAAGCGAGAGCAGGCTGTTTTCAGGGACACCGGATTCCGGGTTTTTCCCAAATTAATTAGAATTCGGACGGTTGATGTGGAAATGTATGAAACCCCGACCGCGCTGGCTGAGAACTTCCGTGCTTCAGATGATCGAGAAAAACTACCGGGAAAACCAGTTCGAATCTCCACCGACATAGGGGGCGGTACGGCGGCTGGTGCACCAAGCCTATAGTTGCAACTACAGAACACGTTAGGTGTGCTGGTACCGTTGGTCTGGCCAAACAGGTACTTCAGTCTGCCGAAGATATTATGGCCAGGCCAGAGAAGCCAAAGGTAATTTAAGGATGAGATGACAAGTACAACCAAATCCAATCATCACTGACGACCGTGAACTGCCCACCCGACTTTTTGGCCAGAGTGTGCATCTTCTCGATCTGCGTTTTCTGACCGATCCATCCTGTACTGCCGAGCCGAGGAATCGCGAAAGTGTGGATCTGAATCTCACCGGCCAACTCGACAGGATCGAACTTTTCGAGATCAGCTCGCTGGCAGACAACTGCGATGGCCGCTGGAGGCTTGCCGGTTAGGTTTCTTGATTTTGATGCAGTAGCAATCACCTCTGCAAGATTTCCCCGTGTGGAAGAGGACCTGTCCGGCTCGCTTTGATCTTGTTCCTTGAGCCAACTGGAGAGGCGAGTTCGAGCAACCGAGTCCTTTCTCTTTGGTAACCGTGTCAGCAGCGCGAGGCTCCTCAAAAAAGTGATTGAGGAGCTTCTTTATTGACGTAGCCTGCCCAAAGGAAGTTGAGCCGCGTGTCCCCCGGCAGGGCACGAACTGCGTCACCTAAGGATTTTCGCACGTGATCTTTAATGCGGTTCCGCGCGATGTCGAATCCACCGAGTTCACCAACGTGCCATACTACTAGGATGGGAGACCCCGCCAGTGGTTGGTCGTAGAAGTTTTACGGCTTGTCGTCGGAAGTTGCTGGTAAGCCCTCATTGACACGGACTTGGTGGACAAAACGAACCAGGAGTATGTCGGCTTGTTCTCGCTTAGTGGCATCGGTTTCTATTCTGGCGATTCTTTCCAATACGGGAAGTGCATTCTGGATAACCGCTGGCTCCATCTGGCTCACATCGACACGGTCAAGCAGTCGCAGGACACGCCCTTGAAGATCGCGCAGCTCTTTGGCCAGTGGCATGGGACAGTCAGGCAACCGCCCGTAGTATTGTGCAATCGATAAATAGATTTGCAGGTTTTCGCTGAAGCGTTCTGGATTCTTCTTCTGGTCTTCCAGAACTCCCCCATAGTCAATGACTGCTTCCAGATAGTCATGCGGGTCTGAGGGCAGATCGGCTTCAAACGAGGACTTCCAAGATTCTTTTGCCAGGGGAATGGATGCAATATTTGCCTGACCAAATGCAGTCCTCGCATCCTCGCTGAACGGCCAGATCACAGACCACTTCGGCCAATGAAGGTGGCCCTGTAACTCAGTCTTCAAATACTTCTTACTCGGCGTCATTCCACCGATGCCGGACAACATGATACCATAGTCACCCGAATCAACAGTCTCTTGGAAGAACTTGCTCTCGGTTGCTATCGAATCGCGTATTTCTTGTGCCATCACAAGGGCTTGCCAAGGCGGGACGGATTCCGAAAATCTCTTCCAGAAGGTAACTAGCAGTTGTCGCTCTTGATTGAAATCGCCGAACAATCCTGCGTGAGCGGCCAAAACGATCGTGCTGGCGAAATAGTCTGCATCTCCACGATCTCGATCTACGATTTGTTGGTGTTTATTCCAATGCTCTTGGAGAAGCTGGCCAATCTCACCCGCCGCTTTTGCTCTTTCTTGTTGAGAATCGGAGAGCCGGAAGAGGGCTTCGGATTCGAATTGATCTAACTCGCGTGCTGCGAGCGAAAAATCAGGATCGAGTTCTAATGCTTCCTTGAAACGCTTCTTGGCCTCCTCACGTTGACCTTTCAACTGGGCAAGACGAGCTTCGCTGTACAATCGAAATGCATCAAACTCGTTCGTTTGCGGATCATTCAAGGCCACTTGCTCTGCCTCGGATGGGTGGATGTCAAGTCCTGCCAACACTTTCGCACTGAGAGCTTGTTGCAAAAGAAAGATATTGGACTTTTTGCCAGTAACGGCATCAGCAAGCATCACTTCGCCGGTTTCCACTGAAACGAGTCGAACATCGATCCGGATATCGTTACCCGCGATCACATAGGAGCCGGTCAATACGTGTTTTGCCGACAAGCCTTTGCCAAATCGAACAGCCGCCTTGGGGTCGATGAAGGGAGACTTGGCTAGTTCGTGTTCATCTAGCAAGTCCTTCAGCCGCCCGCGTTCAAGCACCTTGATTGAAGATACGTGCGAAAGGTTGGTAACAAGTATGTCGCGAAAACCGAGCCGGAACCCATCGAGATTTCGGTCCTGCGAATGGTTGTCAAAATCCATTATTGCCAACGTGATCGGCTTTGTCGCTGTATCAGCGTCATCCAACACCGCGACGGACGCCCCGTTTGATCCGACTTGCGATTGGTCGTTTTCGTCTGGCTTATCTCCAGAGAAAAACAGAAGCGACAGACAAAACAGTAAAAGGAAGGCGATCGCCGCGCCGCCAAACAACCGCTTTTTCGGCAATTTAGCAAGTCGATGCTGAACTGTTGTGACCAGCGATGAATCAGGTGAGATCCCTGGCTGAGAAGCAGAACCGGCTAACGCTTGAACAAACTCAGTGCATGAGTTCCAGCGGTCTTTGGGGCGCTTTGCAAGTGCCTTGCCGATGGCGGGACGTTCGTTGGCTGGGACCATCGAGAGTTCCGGCTGCTTTTTGCGGTGTCCCTCCATGATCTCGACCTGAGTGCCCTCGAACGGCAGTTGCCCGCCGCGGAGATGGCAGTAGCTGACTGCCAGGGAATACTGATCGCTGCAATTGGATGTGGTTCCATCGAAGCACTCGGGCGCGGCATAAGCGAACGTCAGGCTCCCCGTGTGCCCGGTGACGTCGTATTGGATCGACCGGGCGAGTCCGAAATCCCCGACCTTGACGCTGCCACCAGAGAGCAGCAAGTTCTGAGGCTTGATATCCCGGTGTTGAATCCGCATCCGCCCCGATTTGCCGGGATCGTTGAGAAAGTCGATTCCCTTGGCGGCTTCAGCAAGATAAACAAACAACTCGTCCTTGGGGATGCCTTCGTGACCTTCCTTCTGGGATTCGTGAAAACGGTCGAGCAGTGTGCGATCGGCCAGTTCCGTGGCGATGATCAACAAGTCACCCATCTGCCAGGTGCCGAATACCGAGAGTAAATGCGGGTGGCGAACGTCCTTGATGACTTCGAGTGATCGTTCTTCGATTTCACCGACACGGCCGCCGACAGGCACAAACTTGAGAGCTACGTGGAATCCTCCTGGAGACTCAGCCTTCCAGACTTCACCGAAGCCTCCGCCTCCGAGCCGGGAGACGAGCGTGTAGCCGGGAATGGGTTCGAGTCCGGGCTGCAGTGCTGACAACCGTAAGTCATCAAAATTCTGATTTGGAGGCTTATCCATGTTCGGCAACGGCCCTGCGATCTGGTTTATTCGTAGGTCGATCAAGGCCAGTTCTTCAGCCTGATGCCGGAACTCTTCGACGAGTTCGCTTGCGGTCCCTTCCAGCCGCTCCTTAATGAACTGCTCCAGCGATAAAGGAGCCTTCGATTCCAGCTGCTCCTCCCATTCATCCAGGAATTGATCGATTAAGAATTCGTCCGACACTTATTACCTCATTGATTACATTTATTCTCGATCAAGCATACAAATCTCATCATACAACTTAAAAGCCACAAACGTCCACCAGTTGCGGCAGGGAAAACACAAAATGATAGAACCCCATTCTGCGTCGTTGGATCAGGATTTCTTTTAGATTTTCACAGTACCCAGCAAGAGCAATAAGCTAAGGGAAAAACAAATGATCCCATCGCGTGCGACTGGTTAACCATCAAATGAATTTGTATTGCGGTCTCCTCAAAATCCCCTATCCAAGTTACTTGCCGCAACCCGGCGATTCAGGGGGGCGTGCAGGAGCAGTCGTAGTCAATACCCGATGTAATTTGAGTCAACTCCAATACGTAACAGTTGGGGAATTCAACTCCACGTAACTGACTTTAACGCCCTATAACGACAAAAAGAGAGTTCTATTAATAACAACGCTAGGCTGTAACACGATATTCACTTATTTTCTGAGTTCAGTTGATTTTTCAGTTTTCTTAGAACACGAGATTTACCCACTCGAACTCCCGCAGCTGAAAGTCCTAGCCTTTTTCCTACTTCAGTCGAAGAGCGTCCCTCAACGATAACTCCCCAGAATGCATCCCATGTTTTATTCTCCAATTTTCCACGAATGTGATCAATTGCAGGTAAGACCCTTTGATACCAACTGTGTGGAAGAAGTGTCATTCTGGGAGAGGGGATGTGTGAGTTTCGGAGAGTGGGTAGACGATCTAAGAACTGCTCATCCATCACGGTCATTTTCTTCTTTTTCAACCGTCGAAAATGGTCGATTATTCGGCTTTTTGTGATGATGCGCAGCCAACCAATGAAATTCATTTCTGGCCGATCCCAGTCTTTCTTGCCAATAGATTTTACAACTGTTAGAAATACCTCTTGGTAAATATCGTCCCGATCAGCATGTGAAAGATTTGCTTTTGCAATCCAATGACGAATCTGAGGGCCGTATATTTCTACCAGTTTATCCCAAGCCTCAGGCTCTTGCTCCTGACATCTCTTCAATAATTCAATCAGTCCTGTAAGAAGATTCTGCCGATCCACGCAATTCATATCATTCCCTCCATTTCAAAATCTCATCTGTAAAGTTCATACCTTCAAGGGGTAGAGCGAGAGGACAGATGGAAAAGGGACTGAATATCTCGTAAAAAACGCTTCGGATGGGAAATATGGTCTTTGATTTGGAGATCGCTTCAGAATGGAAGGCTGAAACAATTAGCGGATGTTTCATATCTTAATGAGTAAGGTGAACGTACGAGTTGCGCGAATCCTAAAAACTAATGACTGTATCGTTCATATCGGAGTACTCTGTCTTTTTCAGAGCTTCCTCGATAGTAATGTCGCTCATGCTTGAAAATCCAGACTTCTCAGTGGCTTATACGTCGAGATCTTGGCCGTACTTAAACGTCTTTCGGCGATTCGGAAGGTAATAATTCTACGCGGAATTCTGCTGCGTCCTGAAAAACCTGAGATCGGGCAGTTGGTTTTCACAAGACATCATTTTCTTGATATGGCAATGTTGCTTGATGGCTGATGTGAGCCTGCGTTGCGTTGATTCAAGGTGTTTCATCATCAAGGCACTCTGACCAGCGGTCCTGTTAGTGGCGTCGACATCAACACTCATCAGGTAATGCATCTCCAGCCAGGTCGCTCGAATCACGTCTGCCAGTATCTGGTCAAAGATATGATTTGAGTCGCCCAGAATATCCTGTTTGAGGGCAGCCATTTTTTTTTGCTTTAGCGACTCCTGAGACGGATCTCAGTATATACCTTGTCTGTATAAAGTCTTGCCCCCGCTGTTTCCAGATCAGTGAGGAATCAATATTGAAACCCTATCCTAAAACGGATCATTTGACTGGTAGTATTTTAGTACCAAATTGCTATTTCCGGGCAGTCACTACGCCTTCTGACCGGTGTTTACAGTGCTCGTGAGAGGGAATATGGACTGCTTCGACTCAAATTCAGTCGTTAACATGATGCCAACTACCGGAAAAATGCGCCAGCAGCGCGCCTTTCTTTCTGAGAGGTTTTCACTGTTAACCGTGTCTCATAACAGTCACCTAAGGGCGTCAAACAACCTGAATAGTAGAAATCCACTTAACGCCTGAGTGTTTATAACCAAATACGTACCTTACCCACGCTTCACGTAAACGCGTTATTCAGAGAAGTGCGAATCTTTCACCGGCCATAACGACTCCTCCCTTGTGCTACAAATTACCAATCCATCACTCTTAACTGTTCAAAACAGATTCGTAAGCTCCTAAGACAATTATGAAAAAGTAGGGAGAACTCGACTTCTAAAAACCGCTTTTGAAATCGGCAGATCACTCTTCTGAGGGGAACTCAAATCGCCATCCCTGTAGGCCTCACTTAATCAGAGATAACCTCGCCCTGGTGCGCGTCGCTCTCACGATCTATTTCGGTGGACGGTTCCTCCTCCGAGTATCCGCAGGCCCTAATATCAGTTGCTTGAGTAACTTGACCGCAGCGCGTCGCACCGAGGATGATTTGTCAGAAGTCATGCGAATAATCATGTCATGTCCCAAGAAACTCACTCCTGTGTTCATCTTCTGCAAAACTTGCAAAAGTCGAACTCGGTGCATAGGACGTTTCCGCTCATCGGCTGCGAGATGCAAGAGGCATGCGAGCAACTTGGGCCGTAATGCACGATCGGCCTCCACCAGTTGCTTCGTCGCCCACTCATTTCGCTCACGATCCCCTTTACGAAGTGCTTCAACCACATCCGCAAATGTGATCTGACGTGTTTCAGGTTCAATGTGACTCATGATCATTCACCTTCCGCTGCGAGCCACCAACAGAAACCCCACCCCCCACACCAAGCAATTGTGCCAAGCGATTACGGCCAATGATGCGATGCCCGTTTGCGGGGTGCTGTCTTTCCGCGTGAAAAGTGGGTTCAATCGCACATGGGCTCCCCGGTTCGACTTTCTCGTCAATCTGAGTCTCTTTCTCTTCAGGCGGTTCGACGCGTGGGGTTTCGGTTACCGGCATCAGCTTCCGCAACATCGTCAATGCCCCGATCGACTTGACGTGTAAATCAGCCATCGTCCGATATCGCTTCAGTCGATACTCAGCCCACTTCAAGGATTTTTCATCTTGCTGAGCATCGTGGGCTTCGCAGTAATGAACCCGAAGCCATGTCGTCACGACCCTTTCTACTAAGAGCTTCTCCATCGGGGAGGGAGATATCCCGGACAACTCCTGCTTCATGTCATTTACCTTCCGCGCCAGGCACTGCTTGAGATGTTTGTCTTGCCCGGCAATCAGAGTGACCCAAGCGGCCTGGGCCTGGAGTGCAAGATTACCAGGCCCGGTCCACAAGATCGGGTTATTGTCGAGATATTCGCAAAGCCGGGGAATTACTTCCGCGTCACCTTGTTTGGCTCGTGCGATCAGATTATTAAGCTCTGCCACCGCATCCTCGTGCTTCATTCCGTTCGATTCCTTAGTTTCCACGACGTTTCCTCCATCGGCTGTAGTTCTGACGCCAGAATCCCGCTCCCAGCAGGACAGCTTCCATCAAACATGTGCTGAACGTTTCGACCTGTTTACTGAGTTGGCATGCCTTGGCAGTCTTCAGCTCCTCCCGTGAAATCAACTGGTTGCCAGCTTCCAGGTTCGCGCGCTCAATTGCCGCATCCTTCGCGGCTTTATGTGCTGCAGAACCTTTACCGAGATACAGCTTTTTGACCTGCCCGTCCTGTCGCACAGAACGATAGTAGTAAGTTGCTGTCTTGCCTCGCCGTTCCCAGGCCATAACGCTCCTCCTTGTGCCACAAATTACCAACTCATCACTCCTTTCTATTCTAACAAGATTCGTAAGTTTCGAGGAGATGAATGTGATCAAGCAGGGAAAAACCCGACTTCTAAAAACCACTATTGAAATCGGTTGATCATTCTTTCGAAACTTCCGACAACTGTTCCATTTCCTGCTCGATGAACTCAGCGCGTTGCAGATAGAACGTAAACTTCAAGAAGCCTGTTTCGCCGTTGCAGTGTTTGTCGATATTCAAGTCCATCAGCTTGTAATCGATGTTAGATGCCTGCGCGAGTTCCGAATCATTACCACTGCCGGTTAAGATCGCCCGAAAGGTTAGGGGAGTAGGAACAGATAATCTGGCGAACAGTTGCAGGCGTCCTGATCAGGCCACACTTTGCATTACTTGACTATAAGATTCTTGGAGTCGTATACCGCCTGACATATCAATCCTATCTCGCGATCACTTAGCTGATGGTGACATGGCACATATAAATACCGAGACGAAATATTTTCTGCTTTGGGAAAGTCCCCATCTGCATTAAAATGCTCTGATGCTATACAGGAAAACAAAGGGCGACACTCGATTCCCTGTTTACTGATCATGATAAGCGCACGATCCCTTGATGTTTTGTCCGGGTACAAAACCGGGAATCCGTGGGCGACAATTCCGTCAGACGCAACACCGAAATCGTCTCCTAACTGATTTGCGAGTTTCTGTACGACTTGTTTCCTGCTATTGATAATTTCTTCGAAATCATCAAAATGAGCCGTTGCATAAGCGGCCTGAAGATTAGACATTTTGCCGTTGAATCCCATTCTGGGAAAGCGAAATCTTTCTTCCACTTTATCTCCCAGCCTGCCATGGGCTCTAATCGATCTACAGAGCATTGCAATCTCATCATCGTCTGTAACGACCATTCCTCCTTCCCCACTTGTAAATGAATGTGAAACGTACATGGAGAATGTGCCGGCTATCCCCATTGTACCGGCATATTTTCCCTTTACCTGACTACCCAATGCCTCACACGCATCTTCGAGGACCGGGTATCGGTTAGCGAGTTGACTTACAGAGCGACAGACTTTACCCATCAAATGCACCGGGTAGACAATGCAGTCATCTGACTCCGCGAATTCCGATATGTCATCCAGTAATCCATCTTCACCCACGTCAACAAATATTGGCGTAAGGCCTGCATGCAGAATTGCATTCGCCTGTGCAATGAAAGTGAGTGCAGGCGTAATAACATTTTTGATACCCGTTTTTGCTGCCATGGCAGATAAGGCGATGGCATCCGCCATCGTACCATTACAGACTGAGATGGCATGCTTTACTCTAAGCTTTTCACAGAATTTATTTTCCAGCTCCTCAACAAATCTTCCCCCGGCAATTCTTCCTGTACGAGTCGCTTCGAGCAGGTTTTCGTCTGCCGCGCGCTTATAATTGACACAACCAAGTGAAACATGAGGTGTTGCTGCATCTATTTCATACCTTCCATCCAGATAGCTCTTGTTTGTCTTCAAATCATAGATCGTCCAATGATGTTTCAGACACCAGATATTAAACAATCTGTCAAATACAACTTCCAGACCTTTGCCGGGGTGATCAAGTAGGAATTCATGGGATTTCAGTTTCTCAGAGCTATAGTGAAGGAATGGAGTCAGCCAGTCCATAAACTGGTTAAATAACGATTTTTTCATTAACAGTGTCTCTGTCGTAAATCCAATCTTCAGATCAAAATAAATTCCGGGAATTTTATCATTCTGATCTGCAAACATACTTAACATCAACGAAGTAATGCCGGGGTAATCTTTTTCAGTCTGAGTAGCTACGCCCTGATTTGAACAAAAAGTTGATCCTGACAGAACATTATTCTTTTCCAGTAGCAATTCGATTTCGCCTGCAACGAAACAACCAATTTCTGATCCGTCTTGTTTTTCAGTGGAGGTAAACCCGATCCAGTCATGATGATCTTCTCGTGGGTTTTTCCAGAAATGCTGCATTGCCGAAAAATGTCCAGGCTGTATCTGAAATTCAGATAAGAGTTGTTCTGGGCAGTGTCCTGACTTCGCTGGACTGCTGACTGCTCCAGACAAACTCTCCGAATAAATCGAAGCTTCCATTAAACTGATTGACTCATCTGATCGAAAGCAAGTCTGGTAAATCATGTGGAGTTTCCTGAGTGGTTAAGGCATCTATAGTTCCGGTCGATCTCTGATTGAATTTGCGCCTCGGACCACTAAATTCAATCCAAGTCCGACCTGTTTATCAGGTTCATAAAATGACATATAATTAATAGGAAAATTCGTTATTGGGTATTTGCTGACTGTTCTGTGGACCGTGCATAAAGACGAACAGCATATTTTGCTCTGAATCCAGGAAATCGACTCTCGCCTACAAGTTTATAGCCACCAAACATCGGGACTTTCCAATTATAAGAGTCTGCATCCACAGCCCAGATCCATGTATCTCCGCGATTCGCAATATCTTCAGCAGTGAGATATTCGTCTGGATGCATGGCAGCGGCACCATGGGTAAATGGATAATCTTCTCCAGGATGAAAAGTGAATATACCTTGGCGTTGTTTCGTATGTGCAATCACAGAAACATAAATCGCAGGGTCACACACCAGCACCAGTTCATCCGGTTTACGACGGGAATCCACACTTGCCATCGCTCCCTGGATACCGGGCAGTTGGAAATCCGCCTCCCGATTATGCCATTGATGATATGCCAGAAAACCGCTGCAACCTACACACAGTAGAACCAGGGTATAGCGTATCAACCTTAAAGGAACTCTACTGACAAGTACTGCAATCGCTGCCAGCAAAAAGATCTGACTGAACATGAAATAGCGATCATTAAATATGTTTCGCGAGAACGCGGACACCAGTATCCCCGCCAAAAAAGGAAGTCCAGAGGCCAAAGCCAGGAAATAGTCACCAGGGCGCCTACCTAGCGTAAGTAGCAGTACTACTAACAATGCGACCTGGCCAATGATTAAACCTATTGTGGGATTCAGATCCATTATGTGATCGACCCCAAACATATCGAACAACGTGGCTCCCGCAGTTTCCCAGCTAAATGGTTTTGTCCAGAACCCATCCACTACAAGCTGCCTTTGATGCAGAAATGAGGGGACCCAAGGCAGCCAGGCAAGACTGGTACACGTTGCTGAAACGATTAGAGGCAGAAAACGCTGAACTGTACTACGTTCAGGATGAGTTCGATGGCGAAACGACAGATAGCCTGTAGCAAACAGGTATTGAGCTGCCACTGTGAACAGGCCAAAATTGTGGGTGTAAACAAGCGCGATGGCCGTTATGGTAAAAAAACACCAGTTACTTTTGTGGGATGGTTCCCGAAAAAGTGCTTTCAAGAGAAACCAGCTTGAAAACGCTGCTAAGGCAGTCCCCAACGCATACATGCGCACCTGATACGACCACAAAATATGAAGTGGACTGAGTGCAATCAGAGCGGCAGCAAGGACGGCTGCCATGTTTACCGCTCTGGTACATTCTTTTGTCTGTTGATCTCGATACGCTTCTCGGACCACGAGAAAGATACCGATGATCGCCAACAGCCCCGGTATTAAACTGGTTAATCTGGTTGCGAATGTAGAAGAGCCGAACACTGCCATCCAATACTTCAGTACAAGATAGAAAAAGGGGGGGTGCGGGTCTTCCCGAGCATGTACCAACAGTTCAGGTTCGGAGAACTCAGCCATCTTGAGACAGAAACTTTCATCGAACCAGAAAGTCATCGCACTAATTCGGTGAGTTCTTAATCCAATCGCAATTAATATCACAACAATCAGTAACCAGACAGTAGCACTGAAACGCCGCTTCTCTCTCGTAAAATTGACAGATAGGTCCGTTTGCATCACCGTACTTAGTCCCTGTGCTTGATCAGAAATCTCAATCGGATACTTTCGTATTGATCACTTTATTTTCTTTTTCTGGTTTATCATCACGCACGTATAATCTCAAAATGATGTCGGCATAAAATTCCGGAAATTTCATTTCTCCCGTTTTATTCCATCCGGCAGGCATATCAACGGACCAACTGCGGTTAAACCAGCGTTGTGCATCCAGTGTCCAGACTGCCTGTACTGAATCATCAAGAGATTGTGAGGCTGAGAAATATTCGCCGTCTCGAATGACGGCAGTCCCCTGATAATAGGGATACCTGTCTGCAGAACCACTGACAAATATGGAATTACGATGTTTGGCATAAGCGTCAGCAGAGGTATATAACATCGGATTACAACAGATTAGAATTTCTCTCGGTCCACGTGTTTTTTCAAAGCGGGCTATCGCAGCTTGCATGCCAGAGAGTACACCATAACGTTCTCTGATTTCAGTGTGTCTCCAGGCAAGGACGCCCATTCCTGAAATGACAAGAACTGTGATTCCTAAACGTAATGGTTTTATAGGAAGTCGCGAAAGCAGGACGGCAATCGCGATTAACATGAAAATCTGTGAGAATTGTAAATAGCGATGGGCGAAGACACTCCTTGACAACTTGGATATGAGGGCCGCGGAAAATATCGGTAGACTGGCAGCCATAGCAATGTAGATATCGGCAGGACGTCGTCCCATTATCAGAATTGCGAGAAGTACAAAACAGACTTGAGCTGCGATCAATCCAGTGCTGGCGGAATTTGAGAACCATAAATTCAGATCAAAAAGTAAGAAAAGCTGGGACCCGAAACGATCCCAGGTAAGGGGGCTGCTCCAGAATGCCTGATTAACATGCGACCTTTGATATAAGAACTGTGGAATCCAGGGTGACCACACAAACCAGACACAGGCAGCAGAGATGAGTAATGGTTTTAAATTTGCCAGACGCGCTGAGACGTTTTTTTCGGAAGTATTCAGGAAGAGATAACCACAGGCAAATCCATATTCGACAGCCAGGGTAAACATTCCAAAGTAATGGGTATAAACCAGCAGGATGGCAGTGACGGTGAAGCATGCCCAGTCGCGCGTGTGTGTTTGATGTTTGTGGATCGCACGAAAAAGTAGCCAACTCGATAAAGCAGTGAGCGCTGTCCCCATTGAATACATGCGAATTCGCTGAGCCCAGGAAATATGTAACGGACAGAGCGCCATCAACAATCCTGCCGTGACTGCTGCAAATATCGCTTGTCTTTTTCCATTGGCATCCTTCTGATTCCGATATGCTTCGTATACAAAAAGATAAACACAGGCTACTGCGATAGTGCCGAAAACGACGCTCAGCATACGTGTTGAATAGGTTGAACTGCCGAATAAGCCCATCCATGCTTTTAAGGTTAAATAGAACAGGGGCGGGCTAATATCTTCAGGTATTCGCTCCAGCATTTCTCCTGAGGGAAATTCAACCATCTTGAGACTGAAACTTTCATCAAACAGATAGCCAACCTCAGATAAGTACTGAATTCTGAGAACAATGGCGATCAATATAATAGGAAAGAGCCACCATAGTGCTGCACACGATCCTGAGGAAGCAGTATCCTGTTGTGGTTCATCCAGAGTGATCATTTCAATAAGGCTCGTTTCTGCAGTTCAAGAGTGAGTCCCTCTCAATGTTGATATTATGACTCTGTTATACTCGTTTCAGGCAACACTAAAGACACTTTAGTTGATCTCGACACAGGCTGATGCCTGAGTTCTAAGTTATCCTTCAGGATGATAACAATATTGCCTCCCAGAAATTGATCCTGGAGGTCAATCTGCCTCCGGCTTCTGTAGCAGCTCACAGATCACGCGGAATCCAACAAACGGGCTGGATTTCCAGGGAGGCATCATCGCATAATCGATCCGGCAGGTGTCACCGGTAAATCGCCAGTCACTGCCTCTCACAACTTTAATGTACCCCTCACCAGGTCCGCGAGGATTTTTCTGCGGTGACTTGGTATAATAATCTCGATCAAACCAGTCAGAACACCACTCCCAGACATTCCCGCGCATATCATGTATCCCAAATTGATTTGGCGGATATTGTCCGACAGATGTCACCGGTAATGGTGGTCTGATTCCTGCTGCATTTCCCGATTCATCATTTTCTGTTCGAGTACTGGTCCAGAGGAATGGGTCTGAAGAACCAGCCCGGCAGGCGTATTCCCATTCCGCTTCGGTGGGGAGCCGATAGGTTCGACCGGCTGCCTGTTCTTCCGGGAGTGAAGAGAGCCGATTACAGAAATCCTGCGCCTGATACCAGGTCACTTGTTCGACTGGATAACGATTATGATTTTCTTTTTCAGCGTCTTCGGACAGATGGTGGCTCGGATTGCTTCCCATTACTTTCTCATATTGTGACTGAGTCACTTCGAAGCTTCCCAAGAAATAATCTGTGGTAATCGTGACAACGTGTGCCGGAGTTTCAGGAGGGGGATCAAAATGATTTCCTTTATCTGGCACCCCCATTGTAAATTCACCTGCTGGTAACAGCTTGAAATGCATATCGAGTGAATTCGTCAATTCAGACGGATATTTTTTGGATGGTTTCAGGTCAGAAAACTGATGCGGGTGTTCTGCCTCTGCATTGAGGTTTTCGGTAGAAAGTTGCTCTGCAAAATGCTCTGTATCAAACAGGTCCGCAGGTGCCTCACGAGAATGAATTGCATGCCAGAGTCCTGAATCAATCTCATCTGAAATAAACCGGCTTGCCCCGTCGAGGAAAAGCACATTCGCGCCTCCGGTGTGACGACTGCGGGCCGTGGCATTGGTATTACTGTCCAAATACGAAACACAGGGCATTCCTTCACGGGTCAGGGTTTCTGTTCCCACTGTTTCATGCAGCCGGGCACATCCCAGAATGTCATCTGAGCGGGGCCATTGATTATTAGGTCCATAGTCATCCCCGTTTACCCCGTGAGCCCAGGTAATGCTCCCTCCAATCTGGCCAAATGCCCACACCCCACGGGGATCGACTGGATGAATTCCGGCCCGCACTTCATCTAATACGACCAGAGACGAGCTACCATTCACGAAATCATCCGGCTGAAAAGCAACATTGATACCGGCAACTCCGTTTCCCCAGTATTGAAAGACTCTTTTTTCCTGATCCATTTTTAACTCGGCGCCGTCTCCCGCAGGGATCGTTGTGGAGCCGGGAGTAAGTCGCATATTGTGGGATCCGCCATTGATGGCATAATTGCCACGGGCAAATTCGACAGCCGAGCCTGAAATCGGTTCGAACTGATGTGGATTACCTGGCTGGCTATAATCATCTTCTGGACAACTCATCAATGGCAGGGTTGCCTTTCTGATCGGTGAATTCTGCTTTGAACTAATCTTTTGATGGTAATCCATCTGGTTCGCCAGCTGTTCCTCTCCTATAAAAGGTAACAACATCAATGCCCAATTGGCATGGGTAAACAGATCGGGGCGTGTGCTCATATTAAGCGCGAGAGAGTGCAGTTCATTGGTGCTCCAGACCGCCGCTGGTGGCAATGAACCATGTGTGGTTTGATAGGCCTGCAACCCTAACCCCAGTTGTTTCATATTCTCCTGGCATTGCAGCATCCGGGATGATTCACGGGAATAGATTATCAGCGGAGAAATGATCGCGATCAAAATGGTGACTACGCAGATCACCAGCAACAGTTCAACATTTGTGAAACCAAACCGTTTCACCCGAAGTGAAAATTGGATCTGTCGTTGAATCATACGATTTCTCATAGTCTTAATTCTTAATTGGACTTCATACCCGTTAGTAGATGCGGCACTTCCCTGTAGCAGTCAGGCTTTTTTAAAACGAGATCGAAGTAGAAAAGTAAAGACTCCCAACATTAATAAAATATTCAGTCCCAGAACCACGGACATCATGCTGGAATCTTCCCCGGGGGAATTTGGCTGATTTCCTGCCTGCAGGCTACTGGTATTACCCGTCTTGAAAGACATGTCTGGAGAGATAATCTTGTGCCCTGCTGCCGAGTTGAGTTCCGCGAGACTGATCAGTTTGTCGCCATTGACGTCAGCCTGATAAAAGGCCTCTTCGATCTTTAAAACGCGTGGCTCCTGACTTCTATCCAGCTTAATTTTGCCACTATTTTTCTCTGTGGTCAAAAATTCATCCAGAGTAAGTGAGCCATCCTGATTCTCATCACAGTGGGTAAAAAACAGTTCTTTGGGAACATTACTCAGATCAACCGTAAATTTGAACTCATTAAATTCAAGGTATCCACTATTATTGATATCCAGGCGATCGAAGTATTCCTGTCGCAGCAGATTTAATTCCAGCCCGGAGCTCCAGCCCAGTTCTGTCAGACTTAATTTACCATCACGATCGGCATCTCTTGAGTAAGAAATCCAGTTTTCAACACGGTTGGCAGACAGAGAAGTACGGTACTCATCCAGCGAGAGTACTCCGTCCTGATTTAAATCAAACCCGGGGAACGTATAATTTGCCAGTGGCTTCAGGAAGGGGGCGGTGCCTTCCATCAACTCGCTCTCATCCAGAGAAGCATCATAATTGAGATCCATCTTTCGAAATTCCGCAATCGGATCGAGCAGATGTCCCGGCATCTGTCCCCATTCGGCTAACGTGATTTTCTCATTCTGATCTACATCCCCCTCCTGAAAACGTTTCGTGCCAGCTTCCTCTCCCATTCGCTGGTAGTAAGCCATAAATTCTTTCAGTGTCAAGCTGTCATCGTGGTCCCGATCAAGGGCCTTGAAGTGCCACCAGTAAACAATTTCACCTGTGGGTAAATGCAGTGGCTGACCATCCAGTCGTCGTAAGCCATATCCGGCCTCTAACAGCCAGCGACAGTCATCCAGACTGATCGTCCCGTCAGCATTTCGATCCCAGTCCTGCCAGGTGGAAAGTGCCAGACCGGGAATTTGTCTACCGATACCGGCTTTTTGAAATTCTTCCTGCGAGAGCGTGCCGCTCTGGTCCGCATCCCACTGATTCCAGTGTTTGTCAATGTTCTCCATTTGCCTGTCGACTAGAATTGTCAGGGGGTTCGTTAGACTGCCACGTAAGGGAACTGGCGCCATTCCCGGTATTGTGGAATATTCATGAATTGATAATTTTTCATCGGAATCCCGATCAAAGAGTTGAAAATCACGCTTCGCTTCTGTCAGTTTTTCCTTGGGAAACGATGCAATGTATTCTGCCTCGGATAGCGATCCGTTCTTGTCCGCATCGCGACTTTTAAATCCCAGTTCCAGGATGATATCGGGCGGCGCCTGCTTCATATCAACAGAAAAAGTGAATTCATCCAGATCGAGATATCCATTCGCATTCCTGTCCAGCCGGTCCAGATACTCCTTTCGCAGCAGGCTCAGTTCCAGTCCAGGGGTCCAGGGGAGTTCTTCCAGACTTAATCTGCCGTCATGATCCTGATCGCGAGCCACGACCATCCAGTTTTCGATACGATTAGCCAGTAAAGTCAACCGATACTCATCCAGAGAGAGTAAGCCATCCTGATCCGTATCGAATCCAGGAAAAACGGTCTGCGCGAGTGGTTTCAGGAAAGGGGCAACCCCCGCAGATAACTCTTGCTGATCGAGGAAACCATCAAAATTGGTATCCGTTTTACGAAATTCTGAGATCGGATCAAGGAGAAAGCCGGGCATCTGCGCCCACTCTTGAAGTGAGAGCATTTCGTTCTGATCCGTGTCGCCCTGTTGAAAGCGCTTCCGGGCAGCTTCTTCTCCAAAACGGTTGTAATAGTTCTGGAACTCTTTCAAAGTCAGCTGGTCATTGTGATCACGATCAAGGTCTTTAAAATGCCACCAGTAGACGACTAATCCGGTAGGTAGCTGGAGAGGCTGGCCATCCAGTCGTCGCATCCCATAAGCGGCTTCTATTACCCGATGGCAGTCTTCCTGACTGACTTTTCCATCTCTGTCCCGATCCCAGTCTTCCAGTTTGAGGGTAGTAAGACCGGGGATCTGCATATTCAGTTTTGAGGATGCATACTCTTCAGACGACAGACTGTTATCTTCATTCGTATCCCAGTTCGGCCACTGAGTCTCTATTGCCGCCATCTGTTTTTCAATCAAAGGCATCAACGGATGCGGCAATTCGCCCCGCAGTGTCAGGGGAACTGCTCCCGGAATTGTACAAAATTCTGCCAGGGATAACTGGTCATCACCATCCAGATTAAACAGCTGGAAATCGCGTTTTGCTTCCGTCTGCTTCTCCTTTGGAAATGAGGCGACATATTCTTCTGCTGTGATACGACCATCCTGATTGGTATCCCGGCTCTGGAAATTGATCTGCAGGACGATTTCCGTGGGTGCTTTGCTGCTATCAATGGTAACTTTAAATTCATTGAAATCGAGATATCCATTCTGATTTACATCCAGTCGCTGAAAATATTCCTGTCGTAACAGACTCAGTTCCAATCCCGGAGTCCAGCCCATCTCTTCCAGGCTTAAACGTCCGTCATGGTCCGCATCCATGGAAGTGACATCCCAGTTCTCCAGTTTATTAGCCGGTAGTGTCATGCGGTATTCGTCTAATGAGAGTCTTCCATCACGATCCAGGTCAAATCCCGGAAAGGTATAGCCAGCTAAAGATTGCAACCATTTTGCTGTCTGGTCGAATAATTCATCAGGATCCAGGTAACCGTCCAGATTAAGGTCCATCTTTTGAAATTCAGCGATGGGATCCAGCAAAAGCCCGGGTATCTTTGCCCATTCACGTAAGGAGATCATCTGGTTATGATCGGTATCCCCTTGTTCAAATTTTTGCTTTCCTTGCTCCTCACCATATAGCCGATAATAACTCAGAAATTCTTCCAGAGTCAGCTGATCATTGTGATCGCGGTCCAGGTTTTTGAAATGCCACCAGTAAACGATCTGCCCCGATGGTAAATACAGTGGCTGACCATCCAGACGCCGCAAACCGTAACAGGCTTCGAGCACCTGTCGGCAATCTTCGCGACTGACTTGTCCGTCTGCATCGCGGTCCCAGTCTTTCAGTACCACCGGCGGTAGTCCTGGAATCTGCTCATTAATTTTCGCACTCTGCAATTCATCTGGAGACAGGCTGTTATTCCCATCTGCGTCCCATTGCTTCCAGTGTTTGTCGATGATCCCCATCTGCTTTTGGACCTGGGGCATCAGGGGATGTGGCAAACCACTGCGCAATGCCGCTGGAACCAGTCCCGCAATTGAACGATACTCTTCGAAGGACAGATTCTCATCTCCATCCCGATTGAACAGCAGGAAATCCCGTTTTGCCTCCGGCTGTTTTTCCTTGGGAAAGGAATTCACAAATTCTGTCTCTGTGACCCGTCGGTCCCTGTTGGTATCCCGGCTGTAATAAACAACCTTTAACGCAATTTCTGCAGGAACTTTAGCACCATCGATCGCCACTTTGAATTCATCAAGATCAAGATAGCTGTCCTGATTCAGATCCAGTCGCTGAAAATATTCCTGTCGAAGCAGGCTTAGTTCGAGCCCCGGAGTCCAGGCCATTTCTTTCAGGATCAGACGGCCATCATGATCGGTATCCCGAGAGATCACATCCCAGTTTTCGACTCGATTTGCCAGTAAGGTCAAGCGATACTCGTCCAGTGAGAGTGTGCCATCCTGATCTTTATCAAAGCCTGGAAAAGTAAATTGCGCGAGAGGTCTTAGAAAGGGGGCAACTCCCCCGATCAATTCGTTCTGATCTACGCGGCCATCAAGGTTCTGATCGAGATTTTGAAATTCTGAGATCGGATCAAGCAGGTAACCGGGCATTGCAGCCCACTCTTTCAAAGAGATTGATTCATCCTCGTCAGTGTCTCCATCCTGAAAGCGTTTTTTGGCTGCTTCCTCTCCAAAGCGATTGTAATAAGCCTGAAATTCTTTCAGGCTCAGTTGGTCATTGTGATCGCGATCCAGATCTTTAAAATGCCACCAATAAACGACCAGACCGGACGGTAATTGCAAGGGCTGACCATCCAGACGGCACAAACCGTAACAGGATTCAATCACCTGTCGACAATCTTTCCGGCTGACCTGACCGTCTGCACCCCGGTCCCAGTCATCCAGAACTACCGGCGGTAAGCCGGGGATCAGTTCATTAACCTTGGCATTCTCTAATTCTTCTGGAGACAGGCTGTCATTCCCATCCACATCCCACGACTTCCAGTGTTTTTCAATAACTGATAACTGCTTATCGACCAGAGCAGTTAAGGGATGGGTTAACTCGCCACGAAGTGCGACCGGAGTCAACCCTGGGATTGTGCGATACTCATCGAACGATAGATTTTTATCACCATCACGATTAAACAACAGAAAGTCCCGTTTCGCTGCCTGTTGCTTCTCCATGGGGAATGAAGCGATGAACTCGGCTTCGGACACATGGCCATCCTGATTGGTATCTCGAGAATTATAACTCACTTTCAGTACAATTTCCGCAGGGGCTTTTGTTGGGTCGACGACGTAATTATATTCATCCAGATCGAGAAAACCATTCTGATTCACATCTAAACGCTGGAAATATTCCTGACGCAACAGGCTCAATTCCAGGCCGGGAGTCCAAGGCATTTCTTTCAAGCTCAATCGCCCATCATGATCTGTATCACGTGGTATTATGCTCCAGTTTTCTATACGATTTATGGGAAGTGTCATCCGAATTTCATCCAGTGACAACTGACCATCGTGATCCAGATCAAAACCTGGAAATGTATATCGCGTCAAAGGACGTAGGAAGGGCATGACTCCATCCCGAAATTCCTGCTGATTTATTTGGCCGTCCAGGTTTATATCCATTCTCTGGAATTCAGAGACAGTATCAATCAGGTTACCAGGCATCTTTGCCCATTCCGACAGAGTGATCAATTCATTTCCATCTGAATCTCCCTGTTGAAAACGTCTTTTCGCATCCTCTTCACCAAAGCGATTGTAATAGGCCTGGAATTCCTTGAGAGTCAGTTGATCATCCCGATCTCGGTCCAGATCTTTGAAATGCCACCAGTAGACAACAAGACCGGTTGGTAACTGTATTGGCAGACCATCCAGACGCCGCAAACCGTAACAGGCTTCGATCACCAGACGGCAATCTTCGCGGCTGATTTGCCCATCTGCATTCCGGTCCCAGCCTTTAAGAACCACTGGCGGTAGCCCTGAAATCTGCTCATTGATTTTCGCGTTCTCGAATTCTTCTGGAGACAGGCTGTCATTCCCGTCAACGTCCCACTGTTTCCAATGTTTATCGATGACAGACAGTTGCTGTTCGACCAGTGGAGTCAATGGGTGCGATATCGAACTGCGCAACGATTGAGGAACCAATCCTGGAATGGAGCAGTATTCATTGAAGGAGAGAACATCATCGCCGTCCCGGTTAAACAACCGAAAATCTCTACCAGCAGCGGCGTGCTGATCTTTGGGGAAGGAAGCGATGAATTCCTGCTCTGTTACACGTCCGTCCTGATTAACATCACGAGCCTGAAAAGCTGCTTTAGTTTTTTCAAGAGGACTCGTAACAGGAGCGCTTTTTGGCTTCTCTTTCTTTGAATCGATGGTCTGATTCTCAGGAACTGCCGCAAGAGTTGAATGACTGTAGAGAAGAACGATGAGAATGAGAAAGCAAGAATAAAAGACAATTTTGTAAGATGGATGGATGAGATACCTGAAGCCCAACATGATCTAATGTCTCCAAGGACAAATTGACAGTTCGTTTTTCTCATACTACTCACATACCCACATATGTACAACAGCTTTTATTAAAGATATTGAAAAATCAAGAACATACCAAATCCCTGTTTTATAAATGAGGAGTTTGGTCGATTCTTATTTTTTTCTCTGCTGAAACAGCCAGTCAAACATTCCACCATCAATTGCATATGTCGCAGTCCAGCTGTCATGTTTGATTCCCTCCAACTCCTGATAAATGGGATTCCCGCCTGCCTTGCAAAACGCATCTACCATGTCTCTTGAACTGGTAACGGGAACGATTTCGTCTCGCGTGCCATGCGCGACCCAGATCGGGAGATGGACAAAACCGGAAACCGTGTTCGTGTTGCCGCCACCACAGATGGGAACTGCCGCTGCAAACAGATCAGGATAACGGGCGATCATACTCCAAGTCCCAAATCCTCCCATCGAATACCCAGTAATGTAGATCCGCCGTTTATCGATTGGATATTTGCGGGAAATATCCAGAATCATCTGGTGAATCTGGTCCAGCAGGTTCTGATCATTGTTATCAGGAGAGTCTGCTGCGCGTGCGGGAGAAGACCAGTTCATATTGCGCGGGCACTGTGGTGCCAGTAGAAAACAGGGATACTTTTCCTGCCAGGGGAACTGCGCCATTTGCTGCGGCAAATATTTGAGTTGCCGCTGATTGTCGTTCCCGCGTTCCCCAGCGCCATGCAGTGCAACGATCAAAGGATAGAACCTGCGTGCTTCAATCCTGTCAGGCTTCAAGATTCTTGCTTGAAATTCGATGGGTTTATTTGAGTCCGCTGGGAGGACCAGAGTTCGCAAGGTGTCAAACCTGCTGACTAATTCGGGAGCCAAATTTACTTCTGTTGGGTTTTCATAATCATTTGATTGCATGTATACAATCAAACCGATGTTTACGAGACCCCAGAAAATAATCGTTACAATTGTGCATTTTGTGATTTTCATTTTTGACTCAATCACATTCAAATATTTTTAATCAATATCTTATTGAATTGTCGTAACAGAACTTCAATCTGGAATATACGCACATGCAATTCGAATCGTGACAACAGGGCTGGATTTCCAGAGAGTTAGTATCGGATAATTGAGGCTGCACTACGCTCCTGAAATGGGCCAGTTATCACCGCTAATCACTTTGATATATTCGCCTACAGGAACTTAAGGATCTACCAGTGAAGATTATTGACAAGAATTTCGATCAATTTAGTCTGAACTTTTTCCCCAGACATTTCCTATCATTTCTTCACAAGCCAAACTCTTTAGCAGAAAATATTCCAGTCTTTAGCACAAGAAGTGGAAGCGAAATCCGGTCGCTATTCCAGAGGAGAATGTTCACTTTATCTCAAATTGAACTGACAGGGTCACCTCAAATAAGAATTCAGCAAACACAGTACGATAACGACTGCAATGCCTTCCAGGATCAGATGACAAGCGATTAAAACAGAAATTCAATGGGTACTTCTTTTTGTTTTTCGCAAAATAAAGACGATTGCACCAATAAGTAATAAACCATTTAAAGTAAGAACAATCCATATTTCAGTGTTTCCGCCAGCCGCCTCTGATCCATCAGATTTCCCGACAGTCAGACTACTCAAGTTTTTTTTCTTTTGAACTAGATTGGGGGCTATGGCTTCCAGACTTGGTTCACTTTGGAATTCAAGTTGATCAAGTTTTTTATTTATATTGATATCAGCTTTTCGAAATGCATCTTCAAGGCGCGCAAGTCTGGTTTCGTAATAGATTACCTGCTTTTCGTTGGCATTGGGAGGTAGCTTGAGGTTCCCCAAATACTCTTCAAAAGAGAGACTCCCATCTTGATCAAGATCAAGTTGTGCGAACATCGTCCCCAGGCTAGCTTTAGAAGGAGCTACTTTGAAAATAAATTCATCCTGGTCGAGTTTCCGGTCTTGATTGAGATCCAATCGCTCAAAGTATTCCACTGTCAATGTCGCTGCCAGCAGACCATCCCCCCAACTGAATTCAGAAAGATTCAAAGCTCCATCCTGATTCCGATCTGATCGCAAAGAGTGCCATTCGCGGGCCAGATTTGAAAACGGCGTCTGACGGAATTCATCGAGCGAAAGATGTTGGTCACTATCTAAATCAAAGGCTCCAAGTAGATGCTCGCTCACGCCTTTCGTCCAAGACTCGGCAGCCGCGACAAGTTCTTCCTGACTTAAATAACCGTCATAGTTTTTGTCCGCTGCCAGAAAGGCTCCCACCGGATCTCGCCAGTGAGAGGGTTCTGCCTTCCACTCGGTGATGCTCAGCTTCCCATTACCATCCTGGTCCCACTCTTTAAACAAGACTGGCGTCTGTTTGCCATCCCGGAAACCGAATTTGGCCTGTTTCGCCTCCTGTAAATCGATCTGATGATCGCCGTTCAGATCCAGATGATCAAACAGCATCGTGGTCAGCATTCGCCCTGAAGGCTCCCAGAGCACCACGCCTGTGATGTATCGTAGACCGTAGGCAATTTCCAACATCTGTTCGGCATCCTGCTGATCGACAACACCATCCTGATTACGGTCCCAGTCCTTCCAGATAGTCGCAGCCAGACCAGGTACAGATTGTGCCAGCTTAGAATCCTTGAACTCTTCAGGAGAGAGTTTTCCGTCACCATTGGTGTCATAGCTGCCCCAGTCAGCCTGCAGCTGATGACACCGCTGTGAAACCCGTTCCTGTATTGGGTGCGGTAACGTTCTCTGACTGGGAGCAACAAAAAATCTTATATTCCTGGAAGGTGAGCTGTTGATCGTGATCTCCATCAAACACCTTAAAATCCCGAATCAATCGGGGACGCTCTTTTTTTTCGGCTGTTTTCAGAAACTCCTGCTGTGACAGTCGCTGATCCTGATTCGTATCCAAATTATTAAATCTGGTAACATCAGATTCAGAGTCGCGTTTTGCATTTTGCGGGGGCGAAGTTTGTCCCAACAGATACGCCCCCCCTGAAAAGGTCAAACAGACCACTAACGAAAAACAAGACAGATATGACCGCCCTAAAGTTGGGAGGGAATTTGCTCCTGAGTTTGTAAAACTTTGGCAGTAGTGTCGATTCATCTGATTATTCTCTTTGTTAATGTTTTATTCTGTTTCATGTTCATACAGGCGAAAGACAAGTTCGCAATAATATTCCTGAAAACGGGCTTCTCCGACTTGTTTCCATCCAACCGGCATGGGAACACTCCAGCTATCTTGCATCCAACGATTGACATCAAGTGTCCAGATCCATTTCGAATCACAGTTATTGATTCTGTCTCGCGAAAAATAATCCTGGTCCCGCATTACCGCGTTTCCGTAAAAATACGGGTAGTTCTCATCACCATGATAAGTAAACAGTCCTTCACGGTTTTGCATGTAGGCTATTGCAGAAGTGAACAGAATGGGATTACAAACAAGCAGATTCTCAGACGGTTTTTTCTGGGAGTCAAAATATGCCATGGCTGCCGACATTCCTGAATACTTCTTCGAGATTTCACTTCGTCGCAGGTAGTTCTGAAAGCAGGAATACAACAATAAGCCCGACACCAGGATGCAGGTAGAAATTCGCAGCTTTATAGAAGGGATGCGACAAACCAGAACTGCAATTGCAACTAACAGCAGCAAATGGGCAAACAGAAAATATCGAGAGACAAAGATATTCCGAGACATTACGGAATAGATTATCGTGACAAGAAATGAGACAAAGATGGCAATAAACAGATAGAGATCGGTGGGACGACGTCCGAGCAGCAACAGAATTAGCGACAGAAAGACAGCCTGGGCGACTCCCAAGCCAATGACCATTGATGCAGGCGACCAGCGAGGCGGTGCAATGAACTGATAAAAGACTTTTCCTACATATTCCAGGTCAAATGGTTTCGTCCAGAAATGATTTTGTACCTGCTGGCTTTGGCTCAACAGACGAAACAATAACGGCGACCACGCCAATGCCAGCACAAGAGCTGACAGCAAGACCGGCTGCACTCTCCTGAACCGACTTCGATTCTCATCAATGGGTGCCTGAATCCAGCGGTAGCCGAAAGCGAAAATGTACTGGGCCAGCAGGATAAAAAGCCCGAAATGGTGAGTGTATGCCAAAGCGATGGCAGAAAGTGTGAATAAAATCCAGTTTCGAGTTACATGAATTTCATGTCGAATCGCTCTGATTAAAAGCCAACTTGAAATGGCAGTCAATGCAGCGCCTGGTGCATACATGCGGACCTGAAGAGACCAGGACACCTGGAGCGGACTCAAAGCGACAAATAATGCAGCAATAAGGGCCGATAATACAGCAGTGCTGTTCTCTTTCGAGGTACGATAGTTGTCTACTCGATAAGCCTCATACACGAAAAGATATGTACTAATAACTGTGAGCAGTCCACTTGATACGCTAAGCATCCGCGACGCAATCACGGAGGTTCCAAATAGCATTCCCCAAGATTTAAGAAGGTAAAAATATAATGGTGGATGCGTATCCTGAGTTGTTCTCGTCCAAATTTCGGCAAAGGAAAATTCTGCCATTTTCAGACAGAAACTCTCATCGAACCAATATGCAATATTTGTAATACAATGCAACCGAAAAAAAAGTGCAATCACCAGTATCACAATCAACACATAGATCGGATCTTTCCTGTAGTATGAGTAAGTGTTTGACATAATTGATTCTGAGCGCTCATGATAAATTACATCTGTCAATATAAAGTTGAATTACTGTTTCTTTTCAGGATCTGGTTTATTGTTCCAGCGGGGTACCACTCAAAGCCGCTCCCTGGGGACTGGCGAGCGCCGCATAAACTTTCCCATCGATATTTTCTGAAAGAAACTGGATGTGCCCATCACAGTAGCCAACGTTGACGCCACCTTTGTGTAATGAATTGGGGTAAGGGGCACTCCCTTCAGGCTGAGTGATACCAGCATTGATTGCGCTGGAGCCTGAATTTGCCAGATTGTAATCGACGTTTCCCTCAGAACAGCTTCCATTTCGACAAGGATTGCCAATATAAAAACTGGTGAGATAAGGATTGGGTGAAGCCCAGTTGGAGGCCGGATTAGCAGGATTATAACCTGTGCGAATATTTTCTGAAATCAGCATGGTATTGGAAGCACCATCCGTAAGTCCGGCCATGTTATAGTGTCGTTTTGCACGGATTTCACCTTTCCAGGTTTCATTAAAAAACAGGCCCATCTGGAAAAAAAGTTCCCGATCTGAAGGGGTTCCATCTCCTTCAGTCGATGAATTACAGGTAATTCCGTTTCCATTCAGATCCAGTTTTCCACTGGAAGGACCAACGGGGCAATCATGAATACCAGAAATCTGCGCTGAAAATCCGACTCCACTGCTGACAACGTAGGTTAAATTCCCCTGGCCGGGAACTTCCGAAATATCGTCCGGGCAGGTTAAGACGGGGATATGCGTTTTTGCCAGCGGTGCGTTCACTGGATCTTTATAATTATTTTCGACATCCCATTTATTATAGAGAGTCGCCTGATCGATGTAGGGCAGGGTTGCGACAACCCAACTGCGATAAGAGCCCCCCGAACCCGGAGTACCATCACCAAAATAACCACAGGCCGGAAACCGGTTGGCACTGTCCGTTGCCTGCAGTATTCCCAGCGTAACATTTCTCATGTTGTTTAAGCATTGCACTTGTCGGGCTGAGTTACGTGCTGACTGCACTGCCGGGAGTGCAAGTGCTATTAAAATACTGATCACTGCCGTGACAACCAACAGTTCCAGGATCGTATAACCGTTTTTCAGGCGAGACGAATCTGTAGGCGGTATTCCCGTCACGTTATCAGCAAATGCGCGTTCACACTTCATCAGCGTGAGTCTCCAGCCACCAGGCGGCAAAGTAGGTTAGAACTGCGACAAATATCACGACATCCACAAAGTACATCCAATAAGAAAAATGAGAACATTCTCCTATGAGTGGAAAAATCAATTTCGCTTCAGTCGGCTTCCGCGAAGGAAAAATCATGCTCTGTTGCTCTGACCAGTTTAGCAGGAAAAACACGGTAATATTGGCTGTCACAAGGGCGGCTCCCAGTTTGTAGCCGAGACGCAGATAAGGCGAAGCAACATAGACGAGCAGCGGCACCAGTGTGATGCTCAGCAGGAAGGAACAGGCCGAATACACGAGAAACAGTAAGGGAGAGGTTTCACCGATCAGTGGAAAGTAGAGTTTTCCTTGGCCCATCCAGCTGACAAAGCCGTAAATGCCGACACTGGCGCACAGGACCAGTACGCACGCAAGAATCATCTTACGAAAGACCGGATGTTCCAAAAAAGAAAGATTGATCGCGGGTACTATCTGCCGGGGAGGTGGAAGCTCTTCTTGTTTGGGAGCGCGCGCATCAATCCGTTCAACGGCTGCATTCACCGTCGATGCCCAGGTCTCTTCAGAATACGCGCCCGTCGATACATCATCCAAGGATCCAACAAGTTCGTTTGACTCTGGCAGAGTGTCTGATTCGGACTTGCTCTCGGCACCAGGCATCGCAGAACTGTTCGGGGCAGGTCGACTGAGATCGACACTGACTTCGAGATGACGATCAATGGGCACCGGGGGGATTTTGCTGTTCCTTAAGGAAAGCAGTCGCTTGAGCCAACCCGGCCGTTCAAGTTCCTGCTGCACAACGTCGGCACCAGTTCCCACAGGCTCATCTGATTCTTCCAGAAACACGTCCAGATCATCTGCGCCAGCAAACTTATCATCCGGCTCATTAATAGCATTTTTGACAGGCGGGAGTGTGGCGGGATCCCGTCGTGCCATATGAAACAGACCGACCACGGAATCAGCTCGCTGCCATTCGTCCATATAGTGGGGACGAACCATGGTCTCAGGCAAAAGCTGCTCTTCGCGGACCATCTCCACCATCTCACGGAAGGTGACAGGCCCCAGTGTTTCATCCGACTGTTTGAAGTACCACTCGGTTGCCATTTTCAGTCACTCTGATAATGGAAATAAGTTATTATGTGCCTGAAATACTTATCTACCCTGCTTAATAAAATGGTAAAATAACACACCGAAAAGCAGTATACAGTACAGTATTGGTGATTGCAAACATTTGCTCACTAGACTGTGTCCAGTTTTACGATAGCGTCTCCAAGGCCGTTTGCTATAAGTATATTAGATTGAGCGACCCTAGGGGTAAATGTGACGCGCTCTAGTATTTGTGGTGTAAAACTTAACGAGATGAAATGGTACCCAGGCTGTGATTGCTCCTCTGGCCGAGTTGTTTTCTCCCAGAGGAGTGCCGCAGTGTATCCGGAGTGACAACGGTCCAGAATTTGACTCCAGAACGATTCGACGCTGGCTGAGTCAACTGGAGATCAACTCGTTGTATATCGAGCCGGGAGCCTCTTGGGAAAACAGTTACATCGAATCCTTCATTGGAAAGCTGAGAGATGAATTGCTCAACGGTGAAATCTTGGATACTTTATGGGAAGCCAAACTGCTGCTCGAACGCTGGAGGAGAGATTAAAACTCCATCAGCCCAACAGTTCCCTGGGATAGAGAGCCCCGGTGCCGGAAGCGAAGCTGTTCTGCTCGCCTGCTTCCGCTCCGCTCCAACAGGTGGGCAGAACAGCCATTGAAAACTATAGCCCTGAGTCTTGTGGCTGGTGTTATTCTCGGAGGCAGGTCAACTTAGTAAAGATTATCAACAATGAAGCAAAATCACTTTAAGTGGATTGCTGTGATTCTACTTACAATTCATGCGAGTCTACTCGCGTGGAGCGCCACAACGCATAGCCCCAATCTGAATGAGCCGGCTCACTTAGTTGCTGGAGTGAGCCACTGGAAATTTGGTCGTTTCGAACTCTATCGTGTCAATCCGCCTTTAGTGCGTATGGTGGCTACCCTCCCTGTCTTGGCTTCTGTTGCAAAATATGAATGGAGTGGGTTTTCCGAGTCTGCTGGAGCCCGTCCTGTGTTTCGCATGGGGAGACAGTTCATTAAAACGAATGGCGAGAAATCGATTTGGTATTTTACGATAGCCAGATGGGCCTGTATTCCATTTTCGCTGCTTGGAGGATTGATCTGTTATCTCTGGGCCAAAGAGATATATGGCCAGTTGGCTGGTCTGTTTTCATTAACTCTCTGGTGTTTTTCGCCAAACATACTGGCGCATGGGCAGTTCTTTACTCCAGACTGTGGAGCGACTGTATTAGGAATCACTGCGGCCTATTTCTTCTGGCGGTGGTTACGCCAGCCAAACTGGAAACTCGCCATAATTGCAGGTCTCGTTTTAGGGCTAGCAGAACTCACTAAAATGACATGGATTATTCTTTTTGGACTCTGGCCTTTGATCTGGCTGGTCTGGCAAATTCCCCAGAAGCCAGACAACACGATTTCGTGGAAAAAACAAACAGCACAACTTGCTTGCATCCTCTTATTAGGATTATACCTGCTCAATCTTGGTTATGGATTTGAAGGCACTTTTACAAAACTCAATCATTTCGAGTTTATCAGCAACTCACTGGCTGGTTATGAAAATGAAGAACAACGAGAAAAGAAAAAGAAAATAAACTGTTTTTCTGATTCTTTTCTTGGAGAGATACCGGTTCCACTTCCCAAAAACTACGTTCTTGGGATTGATGTTCAAAAAAGAGATTTTGAACAATTTGACAGGGAGTCTTATTTGCGAGGTGAATTTCGAGATCATGGCTGGTGGTATTACTATCTGTATGCACTAGCAATTAAAGTTCCGCTTGGTTACTGGATTATTTTTGCCTTGTCATTTCTCCTCGCTTTTTATCAAAGATCAGCAGGTAGCTCCCATTGGCTGGATGGTCTAATGCTAGCGGTTCCTTCACTAACTGTATTGATGCTTGTCAGTATTCAAACCGGTTTCAATCATCACATGCGGTATGTGTTGCTAATCTTCCCGTTTTCTTTTATCTGGATGGGTCAATCTGCATTGTGGTTTGCGGAAAAGAAAAAGATTGCTGCTGTAGTGACAGCCTTCAGTCTCGTCTGGGCCATCGGAAGCAGTTTGATGATCTACCCGCACAGCCTTTCCTACTTCAATGAAGCTATCGGCGGTCCAATGGAGGGGCATAACCATCTTATCAATAGTAATATCGATTGGGGACAGGATTTACTGTACTTGAAAGAATGGATTGAGAAACACCCGGAAGTACAACCTCTCAACATATGTTACTACGGTGAATATGCCCCGACACACATTGGTATGAATTACCCTTTACCGCCAGTTAATGAAAAACAGGACCCTAATTTTCAACCTCCCCCAGGATGGTATGCAATTAGTGTTAATTACCTGAAAGGGTATGGTTGGCGCCAGCCTAAAGACGGATTTATTTATTTCCAGAACTACGAACCGATCGCGACTGCTGGGTTTTCGATCTACATTTACCATATAAAGAACTGAATCGATGACTCATATTTTGAGTATACAATTGAGGACAAGGTCAAACCCTTGTTCGCTCGCATTCCAACTGGTATCGCGCTGGGGCAAAACTAAATATAAGAACCCCGGCCTGTGGAACAGGTGCTATTCCTGGGGGCGTCGCAAGATGACTTTTTTTGTAAATTGTATTGCTATTTTGCTGCACATTGTTTATTTGTATATTCACTGTGTATAGTGGTATCTGAAATAGTATGCAAATGAACTGTTCGTAATGCCCTTAATAAGTATGGTGATCACTAATTTTTATTTTCTGTGATAGCAAAACTTAGCGGTTAATTTATGCGTTCAGTGCGCTTATGTGATGCGTTTGTAAAAATTGATACTTCAATATTGGGGAGGACTATTAAATGAAAGTTCTAGGGAAGGTCTTTGTCATGGTTCTTTT
Organism: Gimesia sp.; assembly: GCF_048262075.1. GTDB lineage: Bacteria > Planctomycetota > Planctomycetia > Planctomycetales > Planctomycetaceae > Gimesia. The sequence goes on along the minus strand of NZ_JBLXFK010000001.1, from coordinate 548,344 downwards.
AGGAGTCTTGATAGGGAAAGCCAATGTATGGGCATTAGACAATTGTGTTGGAAATTCTACTAGTTGCGGTTCCTGGGGGCCACACGATCATATGGGTACTTGCTGTAGGCCACGAACGAACATACGAGGTTTTGATAGTTCACCTGATGAATTCGGATGGTGTCATTCCAGGAACCATCCAAACGTTTTCTACTGCGGAGACGAGTTAGATACAGTCTGGGACCCAGACTTTGAAGACGTTGTTTGTGGTTCGGTTATAGCTCTAGAATCATGTGGGGGGGGCGCAACTCTAATTGGAGGATGCGATGAAGTGAAATGTGGAAGCTAGTAAATTGTTGAATAAATATCACTTCAGTAGCTGCTAGTTAAAAATGTGTATTCCTAAAAAGAATTTCAAATTGCCAATTAGTGGGTTTACGGATTCACTGGTTGGCTCTCTATGAACATGTTGCTGGAATTTATTTTGTGTTAATCTTTACACAATAACAAGTTTAATAGAGGGGCTCCGATAACTCAGTGAAGTGTTAACAACCTGGTCTAAGATTTGCATGATATTGTGCCTTGGAAGGATGTTTAACCATGCCCACACGATTTCATACAAAACTAAGCCGTATTTCGTCGCCACAGATTGAAGACGGGGGCAATTGTTGAATTAACCGACTTATCGATGGAATTTCATAGGGACTTTTTTAGGAAGCCTTCGCGTATCCTCTAGGAATATATCCTTAAGCAAAATTCAGAGCCTGTTTATATGGCATTATTTGGGGCTACGATCCCTGACTGAAATGTTACTGTAACATCTCTTCTGTAAATTATCTGTATGGCGGAGTTGTGCTTGTTTTTTTGAGCGTAGCGAAAATAACAGGCACAACTCCGGCGAGCCCTTGAAAGGGTGGGCGAGATCGGTTTCTTTTTAATGTTTTCCACAACAGAAAAGGAACTCCAACCATGGCCCACCAACAACAATCTAACATCATTCTCGACGCTGTCCAGCTCCTGGCCGATCATGGATTCGATGAAATGTCGCAAGCACTCCAGGTCCTGTTCAACGAAGCAATAAAGCTGGAACGTACTGAATACCTTGGTGCCGAACCGTATCAACGCAGCGTAACATGTCGTTCTTATGCCAACGGTTTCAAGCCGAAACCATTTTAATGCAATATTTGTGAAAAACGCCTGTCTATTCACTCTTCGTCATCGGTTTTTATACCAGATAAAGAAAAATTCTATTCATATTGGGGATTGAGAAGTGATTGTGAAAGAATGGTTGTGTGTGTTCATCTTCCTTAGTGTTTCGATAGCTTCAGCAGCTGCAAGTGTAGATGCAAATTCATCTCACCAGGCTCTCACTGGAGCAGAGAATTATTTACTGAAAATTAATACTCTTGATTACACCTTCAAATTCTCAAAGTATGACCATCCTTTAAGATTTAGGTCTAGTGGGATAATGACACGAAGTGACAGTGCCTTTGAGGTGATGACTAAAGGTGGTAAAAAATTAACAGAAAACGTTATTGTGGCATTCAACGGCGAAATATATCAGGATAAAAGAGACCTTTCCATGATTATGACTTGTAGCCGCGAACCTTCGAACTCGATGCTAAAATCCAGTCAATGCTGGACACCTATTGAATATATCTATAAATGGTGCCAAACGAAAGAACACCCTCTTTCTTGGCAAAGCCTACATAATCCGTTGACTTGGAACCGGATCAGAGAAATCGCAGATCCGATTGCAGAGCAATCTGAAGTTCAAATAGGGACTGAGTTACTTAATTGCGCACGTATAATTATCAAAAAAAAATCTGGATTTAAAACTTACATTTACCTTGCAAAAGACAGGGGGTTTCTACCGGTGAAGCGGGAGGTACTTGATTCAGATGGCAAGATCATATCTGTTTTGAAAGTTGAAAAACTTCTGAAAGTTTCAGATGAACAGGGATCTTTATGGTTTCCCATTATTGTTTCAGCAACTCAAGGTGATTTCGATATAAAAATAAATGATAAGACAGAACTTATGACCGGGTTTGAGCTGAACTACACAGTAGAATCAGGGTCAATTAAAGTGAATCAGAAAATCGATGAGGAGATATTCACCCTGAATTACGATGGTATGCAAAATGTGTATCTAAATAAAAATGAAGTTTATCTTCCTGTGGAAGACAGGATCGTAAAGCTCGATCAACCATCAAGTGCGAGTAAGATAAGAATAGAAGAATCTGCTGATTCATCGAGATGGACTGCATACTTGATCGTAGCGAATACTCTGTTTTTTATTGCCATATTTTTATTTCTTCGATTCAAAAAAACTTGATTTAGTAATCAATAAAATTCTATCTGTAGAAATCTGGCTCTATGTTCAAACCTAATTATTGTAAATCAGTTGGCTATATTTTAATTGCTTTAGTATCGTGTATGCTTGTGTATTCAATTTCACGTTCGGATTCAGCTACGCTTTCTAATTTTGAATTCTCCGAAAATCAGTTTACTTTTGATACATTGACTATTGGTGTTACCTCTGAGAAATCCATTCGATTTCGAAACAGATCCAAAAGCGTACTCAATATTTTAAGCGTTCGAGCGAGCTGTGGCTGCACTTCTGCGCGAGCTATTAAAAAAAAACTCTCCCCTGGTGAGGAAACTGAAATTATTGTTTCACTGAAAGGAGAGGTTGGTACAACAGTTGGAGAGGTTGGAACTGTAACCATCAAGACAGACATACAAAATAATTCTTCAATAGTTGTTCCCGTTGTTGTACATGCTCTTGAGGGCATGAACATTGTACCGACAGTACTTGATTTTCAATATGTTAATTTAACAGCAAAAGATTCCATACAAAAGAAAATATATGTGGTTTTTAATTCAAAAGAATTAGACTCAGAAAGTCCTATCATATGCACTTCATCTTCCAGTTGGTTTACAATTGAAAAAAGCACATATTCACCAGAGCGAAATGAAACACTATTCGTAGTTACTGTTAATCCTGACTCCCTATCAGAACGTGGGACTTTTGTTGATTACATCATGGTGCATGCGTTAGATTCTCGCCAAGAAATTCTTGTCTCAGAAATGATTAGTGTACGTATCAGGGCACAATAACAGATTCTATTAAATTTGTAACAGTTAAAAGTGGTATGTTTGGTCTGCTTTTCAAGAAATTGATCCAAATGTTATGAAGGTTCTTAGCGTTCTTTTGACGAGGAGAACTTTTGATGATAAAGCAACAAACTTTCTGTTAATTCCCGGGTCCTCGGTCTCTGCGATTAGAATTAAACTGTCAGGTTTTCATTCCGGTTTCCCAGTCATCGCTGAGTTCCACCAGGACCGCGGTCACCAGTCTCAGCAGCGACTACTCATTGGGAAACAGTCCCGCCTGCTGGTGCGCCGTTTTAATTCCTTGTTCTGGCGTTCCAGCATGTTCGTGGTTCGCATCCGCTTGCGATGTCCAGCAGGAATAGCGAATACTGTCAGTCCTTCCGAGATGTTGGGCGTGCCGCCGGGCAAACCCATCATGAGCGGGCCTCCTTATTCCAGGCCGGGATCTCGAATCGAATGCGAATGCCGCCCGGCAGATCTACGGCCATGACGGTGGCCGGTGAGGGCTTTGCAAGCGTGACGGGCAGGAAACCTGCCGACTTTCTGGCAGTCTGTCGCGGAGGGGCAGGCGCGCTTTTGTGAAACCGTTGATGGTCTGTCCGTTATCGGCCCACCAAATACACCTTGACTGCTGTAGTATTCTGAGTGTGTTTCAACCATCAACATATTCAGGAGCGAAAGCGATGCCCGCATCGCAGCCAACACAACGTGCCGACCAACGGCGGAACCCGGACCGTGAAGCGTTCTGGCGACAAACCCTTTCAGACCGTCTGCAATCCGGACTCTCGATTCGTGCTGACTTCCGTACCAGTTGTTATGAGAGCTTTTGGGGAACAGCAGTGTTTCTCTGGAAGGCGGACGTAGTCCGACTGGAAGAGATACACTGCTGCGAAAATTGTCTGGGGGTGAGGTAGCCCAGCGAACTGTGCGGGCGGACCTCGTTGTAATGTTGCTTCCAGGCCTCTGTCTGCCGGCGGGCGGATCTGAGGTTTTCAAACACCTCACAGTTCATGAATTCGTCCCGGACACGGCTGTGGAAACTCTCAGTGTATCCATTCTCCCAGGGGCTGCCCGGTTCGATATACAGCGTTCCCACGCCGATCTGCTTCAGCCAACTGCGAATCGCCTTGGACAGGAACTCACTGCCGTTGTCGCTGCGGAAATGCTCCGGCACGCCGTGAGTCCGAAACAGTTCAGCCAGTTGGTTGATCACATCCTCGCTGGTGATGTGCCGGTCCACCTTCAAGGCCAGACACTCCCTGGTATACTCGTCTAAAATGGAGAGCCACTTGAGCGTGGTCCCACTTTCTGTCCGATCAAAAATAAAATCACAGCACCACACGTGGTTTTTCCTTTCTGGTCGATGACGATGACAGGCATTCGCCCCCGTACCCAGCGCACGTATTTTCCTCTGTTTCCTGGGGACTTTGAGCCCTTCTCGACGCCACAAACGATAAATGCGTTTGGGATTCACCTTCCAGCCGGCTGCCTGCAACATTCTGCCGATTCGTCGTTACCCGAAACGGGGATGCTGGCGCACCAGTTTCAGAATCTGCTTCAGCAGAGCGGCTTCATCGTCAGAGGGAGCCGCCTGGTAGCGCTGACTGGAACGCGGCTGCTCCAGCACCCGGCAGGCTTTGCGTTCGGAAACATCGAACGTCTGCTGCAGATGCTGGACGGCCTGGCGTTTACGAGAAGGGCTTACCAGTTTCCCTCCGCGATTTCCTTGAGCATCGCTTTATCGAGTTCCGCCTCGGCGAGCAGCTTTTTGAGTCGGGTGTTTTCCTGCTCCAGATTCTTCAGTCGCTTGGCCTCTTCAGCTTTCATCCCACCATACTGAGTTTGCAGGGCATTGAACTTTCCACGAGCCAGCCACCGCTACAAAAGTGTTCGAGACGAGAGGACCGAATTACGTATCCGGTTATGCGAGAGATATTTTTATCTTGTATATGTTGTAAGAATTCGTTTCCCTTCAATTGGTCCTTTGTCAAAAACATATTTTGGTTGATTTAAAAAGTACTTTTTAAATCGGAAGAGAGATGATATTGTTAAAATCAAGTTCAGAACAATCTGGTCGACTTATCGCAGTCGGAGATATTCACGGCCATAAACTGGCTCAGGAATTATTGCTCAACGAATTGTCGCCCTAAAAAGAAGGTACAGTTATCGCTTTATTACAGACTACGACTTTGCTTTCCGCTTGCGGTAATGTCTGATGTATTTCTTAACAGTGGCCTCAGAGCGGTGGACTGCTGCCGCGATTTCTTTGCGGGGGACTTTCTGTTCATAGAGTTGCTCAATCTGTGTGACAATGTCGGATGTTACTTCCTTTCGCGAACCTTCAGATCGCACTCGCTCCGGAACCCTTTTCAACCAGTATTTGACCTTATCTTTGCTGAACCCCGTCTCTTTTACAATCATAGACAGGCTCCAACCTTTATAGGCAAGGTCAATGATCAGGTCTATCCCATTCTGGCGTTCTGCCACGTCACCACTTCTGGTGACTATTGTTTCTACGTCTATGTCCTTCACGTTGTCGTATATAGTTGCATGATGGATTCCGATCTCATCCGAAATCAGATATAAGCTCCAACCTCTCTCCCTCAGTTCACGACAAACTGCAATGAGTTGAGGGTCTGTTCTGCGGCCTGGCAAAAATTGCGTAACATCGACTTGGGGCAAACCCTTGCAGTGGTTCTTCACACGACCACGTGATATCTCCATTGCTTGCGCAATGAATCCGTAGCTCATTCTGAGTAGTCGAAGTTCGCGCGCTTCAGCGATCTCTTGTCGCACTGAGTCCACATCGCGCTTGGAGGGATCTGCGTAAATAGCAAAGATCTGTTCTGCAACCAACCGTTTGCGTTCAAGGCAGAGGAGATCCGGCGAGTAGTAAAGCCAACGGAGGACCTTATAGGCCGACCAGCTACCGATCCGAAGCACATGTACTATCCCCGTTTCCGGAACTAGGTTGGTCCCACCGCTTTCTTTCTCGAGTATAGAGATCGTCAACTCTCCCTCAATCTGGCTCTCGATCGCGATTTTCAGCTCTTCAAGGAACGGCTTGCTTGCAGAGTATACTGCGATGCCGGGATACTGGTATTCGTAGACCGTTTCCTTGCCCTTAACTTGGCGATAGTTGTGAATCCAGATGGAGCCATCACCGTCGATCACGCCACGAACGAAGTCGCGAATGTGTTCTACCGGAATGTTCTTTGGGAATTTAAGGATATGCGATTTATTTGGAACGACGCCAAACTGCGACAACCAAGCTACAAGTTTGGTTTCCCGTCGTTGCAGGGTGTACAAGGCCTGACGCTCTCGACGCACCCGGCAGCCAGGTGCCAATGTAGCCTGAATACTCTCCAGGTAATTCCTATTTGACGACGATTCGATGATTTCGCCATCCTTCTTCTCAAGCACCCAGACTTGTTCTGCTGTCTTCCGAACTGTTGCCTCTGGCCAGAGTCTCGACTGGATAGCCAATAGCCACGGTTCGTTTACTTGGTCAAGTTTTGGACGGTCTTCGTAAACATTTCCATCGGTAGCCGTGGCACCAAGGAAGTACATCGCATCTGGATGAAGACTTTCGAAAAAATGGAACTTCCTCATATTCTCTGTGGCCTTATCATCAAACTCGACAGTATCGTCCCCAAGGACGAAAAGAACCACGCGCTTTTTCGTTTTGGATTTGTGCTAAAGCATTACATCCATCAAGGCACCATCCTGATGAAAAACATCTCTCATGATACGTTTCATGTAAACGTCTGTAAACGTTGTCTGTTCGTTTGTTTTAGGCCATTACTATTCTGGTACAGCCTTCTATGGGCTGAACAATTCGGGACACGACTTCCGATTTCCATGATTTCGATGTGAGTGTGAAGAGGGGGGCAAAGCTCCGAGGGACATGTCATTGAAAGATTGTTGTGATAAATCTCTTGAAACCAAAGTACACACTAAACTTTTTTTTGAGTTAATTCAACTGAATGGCCAGGCTCTCACAACTAACTTCAACGGCCGAAATCGCTACCTGTTTCCGAGATGATAGTATCCACGAGATTCCAAATGAACGACTTGAGGAGTTTCAATACCTTTCTGGAGAGATCGCAGATTACTTGGCTCTTTATAATAAGAACGGTGATGTGATTGTATGTGAGGTATTCCACTGTAAAGGATCTGGCGGAACCTCTCCAGGTGGTCGAGTTGGAGACGCATATGAAGTTGCAGGACAAATTGTAAAAAGTGTGATTTTGGCAAGATCGCCCTCGGCTCTGAAGTCCCAGTTGATTCGGCGCTTGGCTTCAGGTTCTACCATTTGTAAAAGGACTCTTATTGAACTGGAAAGCTTAATTGATGATGCTGAAAGAATGAGGTTTGAATTTCGTGTGTGTCTGGTTCAACCTGGTATTTCAGTTACTACTATGACTGATTCGGTATCTCGGGTCCTTGCAGCAGCCTAACCGTTTATCGCTCTTTGTTTTGTGCAGGAGCAGCTCTTGGTTTCTTCTTAAAATCACGGACATCAATATGAATGGAGAGCTGATTAAGGGACGATCTCGATTACGACGATTTTGGCAAACATAATGAAAAACACTTTATTGAAAATGATTTTATTGCACAGAAGCATGTTCTCCAGTGGCATCCCTTAGCACTGGGTAATCGACCCCACAACTGGGCGTCTCGCGACTTAATCCTTGACCAAAGGGGATGCCCCCGACGTGGCGTAGATGAACGCCCGCGTGCAGAAGATGATTACGGAGACGCTGCGGAGCGAGGGAGTCGAAGAGATCTTCAAAATGGGGCAGGTCGATATATTCGACCCGGATTACTGCAGAAATCAGATTGAGACCAATGGGCTGATTGAGGGAGTGGTCAGGCAGAGTTACCCGCAATCCTGTAATCTCAACCTCGTGAGTTGTTCCGGAAAGTAACTGCTTGATTGCACGCGGATCTTGTGAGAATTCTGATAATAACCAGCCATCAATGGTAAACGATTGATAGCTGGTTTCTCATTTACCTTTGTCGCAGGCTACGAAAACTCAGCATGTCAAATCCCGTTTCTCGATCTGCGAGAATGATCTGATCTGCAAGAAATTCACTTCTTGTCTGTGGGTGTAAATTACTTGTTTCAATTCAGACCCGTTAAATTGATTCAGCAGACGATGAAGCGTCATCCGTGATATCCCGGTGGCTTCTGAGATCTCACGCACGGAAGCACCTTGCTGGTGCAGTTCCCGGATCTGGTCGACTGCTTTGCGGGTTGTATAGGCCTGTGGCTGACGTTGGATGGGACCACTGGGAGCTTCGGCAAACATGGGTCTCAGATAGCCTCTGACTTTGCGGATTGCCTGGCAGGTATTTACACCTGAAATTTGCATTCAATTCAAGGGCTGGAAATGAGCAAAATAATGGTGGGAAAAATGAGCGAGGCTTCCTGTTTTAACGCAAAAAAAGGTATCACCAAGGGTATCACCGGGGGAAATTTAAAAAAAAAACGAAGATTTCAAAAATGCATAAGCCTTTATTATATAACGCAATAGCGTTAGTCGGGATAACAAGATTTGAACTTGCGACTTCTGCGTCCCGAACGTATTGGCTACGTGGGGAGCTTTCAAGGTCAGTGGTTGAGTGTGCGAGGTGAATCGGAGCGGGAGATATGACCGGTTGGCCGTACGCTGGTCGTGATCCCCGACGGCGACTTAACCTTGAAAGCGATGTCCCAACATGGCTGAGCCATTTCGAACGATGATGGTGACTTGCGTTTTATTTTGGAAAGGATTTGACTCTTTCCAGGCACGGTTTCTCAATATCTACACGCCGCGAGATGCCGGTTATCTCTTCAACACCAGCGCGAATACCCCCCCCCAATGAGAGCCATCGGTATAACATTTAGTAGTTGAAATGTCATCCGGACAAAGGCGTAGAGTACCATCAGCACAGGTGGCGTATCATTTTCTAACCGCTGTTTGCATACAAATAAAACGAGCAAATCAGGTACACTTTGAAAATCAAGCACTTAGGTACAAGGTCAGTAAAATAAAAAAGCCCTAAGCTGTTGAAGCTTAAGGCTTTATGAATGAGGGCGCAGGGACTTGAACCCTGGACCTACGGATTAAAAGTCCGTTGCTCTACCAACTGAGCTACGCCCTCATTTGTTCTTACTGTATTGGATACGGCTGGATCTTGAAGCGTTGGAATTCACTTGCTGTTCTCGACAGGCCGTTTGTTGACTGAGTCAGGATGATAGCAACAGACACGTTGATTACACAACATTACGAGCAAAAAAAATCATTGTAAATTCATATTTTCTCAGTGCTTAGTCGTATAGACGCTTCTTCATCGCAGCAGGTTCGCCGATTACGCTCTCTGAACGTTTCTGAACCCGTTTTCCTGCTGCCTTTGCTACCACAAACTGCCCTGTGATTACGCCTCGTAGTCGGCCTGTGTGTACATTCCATCAATATACCGCCATAGACTGCCGTTCGGGTTTTTCGGTTGTAACGCTGCGGGAAGACGCTGCGGACGGACGTTGTCGTAGCACTGCAGCATCGAAAACCGGTGAATGGCGGCGGGAATTCCGACCGAGGTGAAGACCGGATGTCCTGTCGAAGGGTAGGGGCCGCCATGGTTCATCGCCGGGCTGACAGCCACGCCGGTGGGCATCTTGTCGTTCAGCAGGCGTCCCACTTTCTGACGCAACGCAGGGGCCAGTTGCTCGTACAAGCCTTCATCTTCGTCATCGGTATGACTGTAAATACAGCCGGTGAGATTGCCTTCCAGGCATTCGGCGATCTGGACCAGTTGTTCGTCGGAGTCGGCCACGACGATCAGCGAGCTGTTTCCGAAGGCTTCTGCTTGCAGGGCTTCCGGAGTTTCCAGAAACTGGCTGCCGCTGACTTTGAGCAGGGTGTTCGCACAGGAGAAGCCGGGGCCGTCGGTCTGCTGGCCACCAGTGACCAGCGTGGCGCCGGCGGATTGGATGGCGGTGATACCGGACTGGAAGCCGCGCTGTACCCCTTCGCCTAGCAGAATGCCCGCAGGGGCGGCTTCGAATTTCTGTTTGACCGCTTCAATGAAGGCCTCGGCGGTTTCACCTGATTTGATGGCGACCAGACCGGGGTTGGTACAGAACTGGCCAGTACCCATCAGGCAGCTCCCTTTGAATTCTTCGGCAATGTCGTCGCCTCGTTCGGCTAACGCACCGGGCAGAATGAAGACCGGGTTGATGCTGGAGAGTTCGAGGTAGACCGGTTTGCCTGCTTTGTCGGCGGCTTCTTTGATTGTGAGGCCTGCACTCCGTCCGCCGGTATAACCGATGGCGCCCATCAGTGGATGAGACACCAGCCTGCAACCATCTGCGTGACTCGTGCGATAAATGAGCTGAACGAAACCAGCGGGCATGTCGGTCGCTTTGGCAGCAGTATCGGCGGCTTCCGCGAAGATCTGTGTGGTTCGGGGATGCGAAGAGTGGCCTTTGGCGATCACAGGGTTTCCCGCGGCGACGGCAGCAGCGAAGTCACCGCCGGCGATGCTGTTGAACGCGAAGGGAAAATTGTTCGGGCCAAAAACAGCGACTGGACCAATCGGACCAAACATCGAACCGATGCCGGCAGCAGTGTCGATCGTCGGTTGTGCCCACGAACCTTCGCGGGCATGTGTGGCTGCCTGACGCAGTTGATTGGTTGTGCGGGGAAGTTCGCCGTCTCGCAAGCGGGGTGACTCGGGGTAGCCCGTTTCCAGATTTGCAGTCGTGACCAGTTCGTCGGCTCGTTTTTCGATTTCGTCGGCATAGGCTTCCAGAAAGGCGGCAAAGCGTTCGCCTGGCCAGCCTCGCATGGCTTTCGCGGCATCGGCAGCCGCTTCGACTGCGGATTCGATTTCATCCCAGGCGCTGACGGGGAACGCGGGTTCCAGTGCTTCCGCTGTGGCCGGGTTGACTGCCTGGAAGCTGGTGGTGCCTGTAGAAGTAATCCATTGTCCGTTGATGAGAACCGGTTGTATCTGCATGATCTATCCTTCTGAACCTGCCTTTGAGTCAGCAATCGGTTAGTATGTCTGCTGCGATTTGTTTATCAAACTCTGAATCAAGTAGAATCAATCCACTCTCATGCAGCAATTTGACGTCGTGATTCTGGGAGCCGGCTTTGGTGGCAGCCTGACGGCACTGTTGCTGGACCGCATCGGTCTGTCGGTCGCTCTGATCGACCGCGGCACACATCCCCGTTTTTCGATTGGGGAATCGTCAACACCCGCCGCCGGCTATCTGCTGCAATCACTGTCCCAGAAGTATGATCTTCCACAATTTCAGCCATTTTGCAAGTATGGGACGTGGCAACAGACCTGTCCCGACATCGCCTGTGGGGTGAAACGGGGCTTCAGTTACTTCGCCCATCAGCCAGGCCAGATGTTTCAAACAGAACCCGCGCATGGCAGTGAACTGCTGGTGACAGCGAATTTAAGTGAACCGCTGGCGGATACACACTGGTACCGGGCGGACGTTGATGAATTCTTCGCAAAGGAGGTCCGGAAGTCAAACGTTTTGTATCTGGACCAGACGGAAATTCAACTGCAGCGGACGGCAGGCTGGGAGGTATCAGGCAGGAGAAACGGGGAGGATGTCTCTCTGCGGGCAGCCTTTCTGATTGATGCGAGTGGAACTGCAGGTCTGGTGCCCCGCGCGTTGGGAATGGTACCACAGACGGAATTCGCCACACGGTCCCGCGCGATTTATGGACACTTCCAAGACGTCAAACTGTGGGATGAGATACTGGAACAGAATAACGTTGACCGCGGTGATTATCCGTTTGTCTGTGATCAGGCAGCCTTGCATCACGTACTGCAGGAAGGCTGGATGTGGCAATTGCGGTTCAATAACGGTATCACCAGTGCAGGCTTTGTTCTGGATGAGCGACAGGCAGATCAAGACTGGCAGCAGATGCTGGATCGCTATCCAGCGATCCAGGCACAATTCGCCGAGGCATCTGTCATCGGGCCGGAAACGGGACTTGTTACTACGGGGCGTCTACAGCGGGGGTGGGCACAATGTGCGGGACCCGACTGGGCATTGCTGCCTCATACGGCGGGATTTATTGATCCATTGCACAGCACAGGCATCGCGCAGACATTCTGCGGGATTGAGCGACTGGTCTCTGTGCTGGAACAGCATTGGACAAAAGACGCGAGGCGGGAGCAGTTAGCCAACTATTCAGACTCATTACAGAAAGAGCGGGCGTTGATTGATCGGCTGGTGGCCTGTTGTTATCGCAGCCGATTTGATTTCAGTCTGTTTGCTGCGAGTACCCTGTTTTATTTTGCGGCGGCGACTTGCTTTGAGCATCAACGCAGTCAGGAACAGAAACAGCCGTTGTTTTTGTGTGCCGATGATGGGGAGTTTACGCAGACGGTGGGGCAGTGGTTGGAACTGGTTTCACTGCTGGAGCAGAGGCAAGCAGTTCCGGCGTATGAAATCAGGCAGGCAGTGAAGCAGGCGGAGCAGATGCTGGTGCCCTGGGATCGAGTCGGCTTGTTTCAGCCAGTAGTGCCTCACATGTATTACTACACCGCGGCTCCGGAGATGGAACCGCGGTGAGCGAAATACGACTCAATAACGTTTCTGAAATAGAACGCGTCATTGCAAATGCGAGGAACCGGGCTAATGCCCTTCGGCTAATTGCTGTTAACAAAATCAGCCGCACGGCGTTAGTCGCGGTTATCTCCGATCTCTGTGTGATCGTATTTCTGAGAATTACTCTCAATACGATTCAATTCGCATTACCTATGTGATGATGGGAGATCGTTTCTGCGCGAGTTCTTCCATCATGCTCTGGATGTTTTCCGTAATCTGTTCGGGGCTGGTTGCGATGCCCGTCATCAGGGAGGCATTCCAGAACAGCTGTCGGCCGCATTGTTTGATGAAGGCGTGCTGATCGCTGTTCGAAGAAAGCGTAGTGAGTCGTTTGATGAGCTCGGCGTCGGGATTGATTTCCAGAATCCGTTTCGTCGTCGGGAAATCTTTGTTGCCCATGCTCAACACTTTTTGCAGTTGCGAGCTGATCGCGCCTTCCGGCATGACCAGGCAGCAGGGGCTGTCAGTCAGACGATCTGATTTCGTAACCGATTCAACATCGTCCTTGAGTTCTTCCTGGAACAGGGAGAGGACCTTTTCGAATTCGGGGGAAACCGGTTCTTGGGACTCTTCTTTTTTCTCTGCGGTTTCTTCAGATTCATCGTCGGTTTTTTCTTCGCCGGGCAGCTTGACGTTTGACGAATCGATGGAAACGATGTCATGGTCGGAGAACTTTGCCAGATTGGACAGGACGATTTCGTCCATCGGGTCTTCCAGGTAGAAGACTTCAATCCCTTTCTTGCGGAAGATTTCCAGGTTGGGGTTACGGGCAATTGTATTGAAATCGTTTCCGCCCAGGTAATAGATCTGCTTCTGATCTTCACCTGCCCGTTCCAGGTAGGCTTCCAGCGAGAAGAGTTCTGTCTGGGAGGCACCCTGGGACGACGGGAATCGCAATAATTTAGCGAGGGCATCGCGATTATCAAAATCGGAGCCAATGCCTTCTCGCAGGGCGCTGCCGAACTGACGATAGAACTCGAGGTATTTTTCCTCGTCGTCTTTGGCGATGGATGCCAGATGAGAGAGCACACGCTTGGTGAGCACTTTTTTGATTTTGCGGAAGACGGTGTTGTCCTGCAGCGATTCACGCGAAATGTTCAACGGGAGGTCTGCGGAATCGACGAGTCCGTACAGGAACCGCAGGTATTCAGGGAGTAGGTCACGGTTATCGTTCTGGACCAGGATGCGTTTGGCACACAGGCTGATGCCGTGTTCGGTGCGTCCGAAGCCCATCAGTTCCAGGTTGGTCTGCGGGCAGTAGAGGATGCAGTGGAACTGGAACGGGGAATCACTGCTGAGGTGCAGATGCCAGCGGGCGGAATCTTCGCCGTTGTGAGCAAGATACTGGTAGAAGCCGTCGTACTGTTCCTGGGTGAGCTGCGTTTTGGGCTCGATCCAGATCGGTTTTTGATCGTTGACCAGTTCTTCGCCGATTTTGATCGGGTAGGGGACGAAGGTGGAATATTTTTTCAGGATGAATTTCAAACGCGTATCGTCGGTATACTCATCCAGATCTTTGCGCAGATGCAGGCGAATGGAAGTTCCGCGTTGCAGGTCGGCCTGGGGTTCGATGGTGAAGGAGCCGCTTCCATCTGATTCCCATTTATAGCCGGTCTCGTCTTTGTAGCTGCGCGTCAGGACTTCCACTTTGTCGGCCAGCATGAATGCAGAATAGAAGCCGACGCCGAACTTACCGATCAGGGAGACTTCTTCTTTCTGGTCTCCGGCGGCTTTGCTTAAAAAGTCCAGAGAACCGCTGTGGGCAATGGTGCCGATGTTTTCGATTAATTCATCGTGCGTCATGCCGACACCATTATCGGTGATCGCAAGGACCCGGTTTTCAGAATCGGGTTCCAGGCAGATTTCCAGCGGCTGATCGTCTTTGGCAGATTCATCGGTCAAAGAGATGAAGCGGAATTTGTCTAACGCATCGGAGGCGTTTGAAATGAGCTCCCGGATCGCGATTTCCCGGTTCTGGTACAGCGAGTGTGAGAGCAAATCCAGAAGTTTTTTGATTTCAGCCTGAAAGGTAAATTTTTCGGGTGCGGTTTTTTCGTTCATGGTCTTACTCGGAATCAAATTATAAAAAGTCAACAGTCGTTCTATTTAAACGCGGGAAAGAATTGGTTTTCCCGCTGACAGTACTGATCCTGACCTGTTTTATAAAAGGAATGAGTTTTATTGTAAAGCAGCCGGCTCCTTCTGCTTGTGTTGTTGATTCAGAAATCAGCAGAAAGTTGTTTGTATTCTCTCTTGTGAATCAGTAATAATAGGTAAGATCAATGAACCGGGCAGAGAGCTGATTTTTCTCAGCGATCAATAAATACCGTATTAATATACTCTGGAGAATGCACTCATGGACTATTACTCACGTCGCGACTTTTTGAAAACCGCTGCCGCTGGAAGTACTCTGGCGTTAGGCTGTGGTTTAGCGGGTTCCGTGTTTGCAGAAAAAAAATCACCAAAACAGGCGCAGTATGGCCTGGTGACATATCAGTGGGCCAAGGACTGGGATCTGCCAACCCTGTTGAAAAACTGTGAAACGGCGAATGTTCTGGGCGTCGAATTACGCACTACCCATGCCCATGGTGTGGAACGTACGTTGACAGCAGATCAGCGGAAGGAAGTCGCCAAACGATTTACGGACAGCCCGGTGACTTTGGTTGGAATTGGCAGCAACGAACGTTATGACAATCCCGATCCGATCAAATTGAAGAAAGCGATCGCCGATACGAAGGACTTTATTAAACTCAGTCATGATGTCGGGGGAACGGGCGTGAAGGTGAAGCCCGATTCATTCCACGTTGGCGTTCCGGAAAATGTGACGATTGAACAAATCGGAAAGTCGCTGAATGAACTGGGGGAGTATGGTCAGGGCTTCGGTCAGCAGATTCGCCTGGAAGTGCACGGCAAATGTGCTCATCTGCCCACGATTCGAAAAATCCTGGACGTTGCCGTTCATCCGAACGTAGCGATCTGCTGGAACTGCAATAAGCAGGACTTGGAAGGGGCAGGGCTGGCTGCGAATTTTGCGATGGTCAAAGATCGCTTAGGTGACACGACACATATTCACGATCTGATCCACAACCCGTATCCACACAAAGAGTTTTTCGAGTTGATGGCAGGCGCAAATTATACGGGTTGGCTGATGCTCGAAGAGGGGAAGCTGCCCAAGACAGATACAGTAGCTGCATTGGCCGAGCAACGAAAAGTCTTCGATAAAATGTGGGCCCAGGCACAGGACAGCTGAAAGCAGCTTATGAACGCCTGATGGTGTGAAAGGGAATCGACTGCTTACGGAGTTTCGCAGTTGGTGTTGTCGTGCTCGCTCTGTGCTTTAATCGCGGCGTAGACTTCTTCCCGATGCACGGTCACATCTTTCGGTGCTTCAATACCAAGTCGTACTTTATCGTTTTTGATTTCAATCACCATTAAGGTGATGGAATCTCCAATAATGATCTTTTCGTCTTTTTTTCGGCTGAGGACAAGCATCGCGATTCCCTGCGAATAAGTGGGGAGAACATCTGCGTTAAAGGCTTCCTCTGAGTCTGAAAAAATATTCATGTTCAGAAAAAGCGACACCTGAAACTTAGCGTACTGTTTTCAGGGTGTCTGCTGCGATCTCCAAAAAATGCAGGGTATTCCAGTAACCGATTCACTTGAGGAATCAGTTGTAGGAGTTGTACCGTTTATAGTTTCTCATTTTTGGGAGTCTATTCGGATTGTACCCTATGCCTCATTTGAGGATTTTCAGCGAATCTCCCACGTGTAGCCGTAACGAAACATCTTTTGAAGAGCTGGGAAGTCGGGTATTCACGGCCAGTCGGTACATGTTTTGAAACAGGCTGCGATTTCCCCAGGCTGGAAATGTTTCCGCTCGTTTTCGGATGAATGTTTTCATGAATTGCGGATCGCCGTCTCCGGAATAAGGAGAACGGGAGGGGACCACACAGCGTTTACAGGGGTTGGAACCATCGAATGTGACGGAGCCGATCTGAAATTGTACCGGGGGATCTTCCGCCGAATATAAACGGTCTTCACAGAAGGGAAGGTCGCCGTCAAATTCCAGGTTGGCTCGAAAGCGCAGCCGTAATTCTTCGACTGAAATAGTCGGATACCAGCGCGCCAGTTCCTCATAAGTCTGTGTGCTGATGATTGTTGGTCCGGACGCGACCGGGTCATCGGGAAAGCCGGTCTCGCAATTCTCCTGTATATGAACCCTGGTCTTTAATTGGTCGCTTAACCAGTCTGCGAGTTCACGCTGGTCAGCAGCCAGTGCGAAATGGACGGATTCTGTGGACTGATGCGGGACAGAAAGCGTGACCGATTGTGCGGCGAGATCGAATTTCGCACGGATCTGCTGAATCGCCGGGTACTGTTTTCCATTGATCAATTTTCCGGACTGATCAAACAGGGCAAATTGACGATCACTTGTGAGTGCACCGCAGGGGAGAAGATCGGACTGATCGACGTAGACCGGATCCAGTGATTTCACGGGATACACAGCGATAGAGGAGAGCGTCCACATAGTGCGGGTAGTTCCATCAAAGAGTTCAGCGTTTACGGTTATTTCCGGACAGCTGTTTTAAATCCTGGATCTCGGTTTTCAGATCAATGATCCCCGTAGGACTCAGGAAACGGTCAATGCGGTTACCGGTTTCTTTGCAGAGGCTGGCAATTCTCGCCTGAGCGGTTCTGTTATTTTGTGCCTGAGCTGCTTCGACCGATGACACACGAATTACATTCAGTTTATCCTGAAAAATCTTTCTGGGAGAAAGTTCACTTTCCAGTCCCCGGATACCGGCGTCAACTTTGTCCCATTCTTCGCGTTTGGCCCACCTGCGGATGCGCGAGAATTTCATAGAGAGTTCAGCCACTGCTTCGATCAGTTCTCCGTTGAGGACTGCCAGTTCACCTTCTACGCCGAGCCGAATTCGATCGTCGGGTATCTGGATCGAGATTTGTGAGTCAATGCCGGGAAGATAAGGGACATTCGCCACCAGTGCTTTGCCACTGCGGATGTATAGCCAGATCAGGGGTTGCTGTGGATCTGCGTCGATCTCAATTGTTCCACTGCGATTTGTCAGAAACTCACCTGTTACATAATCCGGTTCTTTCAGAGGCTTTTTGGTTTCTTCGCTCTCCTTTTTCGCCGCAATCTGCAACTGACGGACTTCCTGCGGGTTGAGAGGCGAAGTCTGGACTTTCATGCCAGCATAAGTTTGTGTCGAAGTTCCCCGGGGAATCAGAGATAATTCTGTTACCTGGTGACGTGGCTGGACATGGAGGGCCAGCGTTTCGACACGCCGCCGGCTGCCGCCCAGGATGCCACGTAAACCGGATGTGACAGAGCAGGTCGCATGCTTGCGATCCACTTTTTCGATCTCAAGATAGGTCCAGGGGATCATCTGGATGTTTTTGACTTCTCTGTCACGATTCAGATAGCGAAAAAATGGCAGAAAGAACGTGTTGATTTCCAGAGTGGCAACACCGGGATCGGGAGTGAGAAACTGGCTGGCCTGCTCGCTGACGGTTACCTGTTCTCCGTCCACTGTTTCAATACTCACGACAGAGGAAAACAGGTTGCGCAGTAAATCAAACGTTGTTTCCGCAAGAAATAGTTTTTCATATGTGATTTTATCAGACAGCGGACTGAGTCGCTGTGAATAATAATCAAACTCTCTCCCGGAAATGCGATAGCCGATGCCTGCCGGTTCAATGACAATCAGAAACAGTTTCTCAAAAGGCTGATCGGGGTAGCGTGCGAGGATCTCTTCCGGCTGTAAACGTGACAAACCAGCCGCAGTACAGAGTGGTAACCAGCGATTTTCGAAGATGCCTGTTGTCGCTTCCGCCTGGGGAATACCTGGTTGATTCAGCAACCATTTCTCACCGACAGAACGTTCAATGATTTGATGCAGCTGATGCTGCAGACGCTGTCGTTCAAACTCATTGAGTCTGGTTTCCGGATCGCAGGCGATTTCAATCCGGGTACGGTACGGCTTTAAGCTGATGTGCAGGTTCGGGTCTACGCTGGACTCAGTAGTAACTGAAACTGCTGCTTGCGCATAAAGCGTTCTTGTCGCGGGAACAGAGAGAATCCCGAGAATGAGCATACAGCAGTAAAATTTCAAACCAGTGAACTGAGACATTACTTTTCCGAACTTGAAACTGACAGCATCATCAGAAACACAATTTATTTATAGGAAAACGATTCCACATCAGGGTAGTAGGGTTCCGGTATCCAGCGCTCGATGTTGTCATAAAAATTCAAAGGGCGATCTGCGTAACCTTTAATGTTTTTTCGAAAGACATGAAATTGATCGATCTCCCAAAGTGGAATGATATGTGCCATCGAGTAGAGCTGTTGCTGCAGTTTTTTGATGAGTGCAGTTGCCGATTCCCAGTCTGTAGCTTCATCAAGTTCAATAAGAGACAGTCGCATCCAGTCAGGCAGGATTTCCAGTGATTCGATTTGTGCGCCCTTGCCTACCGTCAGGAACGGCCAGAGTTCCATCACGGGTTCTGTCATCGAGACCGTGCGGTACACGATATCCCATTGCAGATTCTCTTTCTTTGCTTCTACAGCAGTATTGGGGATCAGCACGACTTTCAGACCGATTTGTGACCATGCCTTGATCATCTCCTGTGCAGCGATCTGTGCTTCCGGATTGGGGTCACATAGCATGCGCAGCGTGGGAAACTTACCCCCCAGTTTTTTTTGTGAAGCCACTGCCAGCGCGACCGCGAGCGGAAAACTGTATTCCCGTTGAGGCACTTGCTGATTATAAACCTGCAGGCCTGTAAAATACGGCGCGGTGACCAGGCGGCCGTTCAGCAGCCTGGATTCATGCAGCAGGGTCTCAGATAATATTTTTTTCCGATCTATTGAGTATGCCAGCGCACGTCTGAGTTCGACGACCTGCATCGGTTTGCTTTCAGGATTGAATTGCAGTACGTGAGTGAGCGGGATCACACTTTGGACGACGTTGAAGTCTTCACTATCCTGAAAAAACGAGACCAGCTTAGCCGGCAGGAAAGGCAGTACAGTGACTTCTCCCAGCAGTAATCCCTGGAATGATTTTTCAAAACTGGGATAGGGGATCTCATTGATCTGCGCGACACTGAATTCTCGCACGTCGGTTGGTTCGGGTACCGCCCGGCTGTAACTGACAATACCATCCCGCTGCTGATCAACAATAAAGCGGCTGGAGACGAGGACTTCATCCCGGACTGGTGATTGATCCGACTCTGGTATGGTAGAGATCTTCTGCCAGAGGGGAGGAGAATTCACGGGATCTGAAAGCAGCCATTCGATCCGCAGGGGGACACGATCAAAATAGATACTGAATGTAAACGGGCCCGTTGATGAGACAGAACGGACATAACTGTCAAAACGTTCGTCGTATTTAGTGGTGCCAGGAGTGATTTTACTTCTCAGGTACTGCGTGATATCCGCGGCGATCATGGTGGGATGCGATTCCCAGGGGGAATAAGACTGTCTTAAAATAAAGTCAGCACGACGTCCCAGGTCGGTGGGTTCCCATTGTTCCAAGAAACGGCTTTGATAAAGAGGGGTCTGGTTGACTTTTGTTACTTCGAATAACGGGATCTGCGTTAAAGTGTGATGGCGGCGGGTTGATTCGCGTTCGAGAAAATAGGGTGTTTCTTCCAGGGCTGTTTCCAGCACGCCTACGTTGATCATCGGAAAACGCTTCTGGTACCTCAGGAGTGGTTCACGAAGTTTCGGATTGGCAGGCCAGATCACAACTGCTGTCGAGACTGCCTGGATCGCCTCCTGGTATTGTTTCTGGCCGGCGGCCTGTTCCGCGGCTTTCAGAATGGAATTGGACTCGTTGAGAAAGTTGGTTTTCCACTTGATCACCGTTTGCTGCAGGGGAAACATCGATTCGAGACGTTTCAGATAGTAGTGAGCCTTGCGGTAAGCGTTTTCCTGAACCGATTGTGAGATCATCACGTCAATGATTTCACCAGCGAGCTGACTTAACCCCGGATATTTGGGGTCGCGGCTGTGGAGATCCTGAACATAAGCCAGGGCATTGAGATATTGCTCCGCTTGTTGTTTGTCTTTTGCTTCCAGAAGCAGTAACTGTTTCTGCCTTTGCTCAAAGCCAGGCCAGTCGCGATGTTTTCGGTCGAGAAACAGCAGCAGCTCGAACGCGGTTTTCAGGTCGTTTTCTTTGAGTAACAGATCAATCCTCTGGAGGATCTGGTCTTCGTGATGGATCACCTGCTTGACGCTTTTTCGCTGAATCCGATATTCCGGGTTTTCTTTATCATCGGTCAGGGTGATCAAAATAAAATTCATATCCGCCCGCATTTTTTTCTGTTCTTCGATTTCCTCTTTGCTTTTGGGTTTCGGCCAGTTGTAGCTTTCTTTAAGTGCCAGGTCGAGCTGTCCCAGGGTATCTGGGCGGGGATAGATCGGCTCGACGACCAGCACGGAATCGTTTTCTAACACAATCCAGTCAACGGGTGGTTTCTTAAGCAGTTCTTCCACAGTCGGGATCTGCATCTCTTCCAGCTTAGGCAGGATATCCACATTCTCATTGGCTGAATCTTTGTCCTTCGATTCTTTCGTTGCGCTGTCTGCTGGCGTATCTTTTTTGGCGTCGTTCTGAGCGACGGCAAACGGGAGATCCACTGTGAAGCAAAGGCCGATCAATACAGACAGGATCAGCAGAGTATTGCGCGGTGTTCTCATAATGACGCCTGACCTTTCTGCTGCAGAGCCTGATCGATTCGATACAGGCTGCCATCCACGGTCGGAACCAGCAGAAGTTTCTCAAGATTAACGACCGAACCGATAGCCGGGAGAGGTGCAACCAGTTCGGCTGAGACTTTTCCAGTCTGTAAGTCGACAGACTGCACTTTTCCATTCTGCAGGGAAAGCAGGAGTTGATTTTTTATTATGGCAGGCGGACCTGACAGTGAGGCGTTTGGTAAGTCCAGATTCCAGATCTTCTCAAGTCCCTGGTTGATGTTATAGCAGCTTAATTTCTGTCTGGATTGTACAAACAGTAATTGGTCCATTAGCCAGAGATCATTGGTGGCAGGCGTCTCCAGCTGCAGCCTGGCTTTGGGATGGCCTGTAGTCAGGTCCAGCAACTGCAGTAAACCTGAAGCATCCGCCACAGCCAGTGAGTCTTTTCCGACTCCTGCCTTGAAGTCGATGGGTTGTTTTTTATCTGTAACAGAGAGCACAGCCAGGTGGCGGACAGGGCTCGTGCGATATTGCAATGAGAAGATCTGGCCAGCCGACGTGATGGCAATACATTGATCTTTGGCAGACGGGATCAGCTGTTTCCAGCTTACACTGTCATCAACGTCATCCGGAAGTACATGTTCCAGCACGGAATCCAGTCCGCGCCCTTTGCGGAAAACCGCGATTTTCTTTCGAAAAGGAAGGGCAATTCCATCGCCAATCACCACAGGAGGCGCATCGAGAGGCAACTTTAAATCGATCGTCTGTTCCAGTTGTCCAAACTGATTGAGGATCCAGAGGGTCGGCTGGGGAGCACCGCAGTAAACTGCGATCTTGCCATTCGACAGACGACTTGACTTGAGCGGTGCAGCGAGAGATTCCGGAAGTTTGAGTTGAGTACTGGGCTTTTCTTTGAATGGTGATTCCGCAGATTCAAAGTCATTTTCGCGCAGGCGGAAGATGTCACCGTCGGAAGTGATACAGAGCAGTCCCTGTTGATCACCTGCGCCGTAGGGATAGGTCGCGACGATGTCAGTCCCCAGAATGGATTTCCAGGAGCTCGACATTTCATCCCGATTGGCAATGGTAAAGATAACGGAATTGGATGAGAGCAGGCGGCGGGCCAGGTAAAGGTTGTTTCCGATGATCTGCATCGGTTGTGTACCTAGACCATCTGCTATTTTTTTCTTATCCAGTTTAATACCCGTGTTCTGGAGTGTGAATTTACGCAATGCGGAACTGCACATCCAGAGTTGACCACTAGAACCTGCAGAAAGATAGATCTGACAGGAAAGGGGATCCTGTAACTGGGCTGAAGCGATTTCCGTCAGCTTGCGTTTGCCTTCTTCGTCTGTGACAGTAAAAGCAGTGATGCGCTCCGGAACGGTGGGGAAAAACAATTGTTTGCCGCGGAGGGCAGGCACGCTGTGGACCTGGCCTTTGATCCGGACCTGTTCCAGTTCGTTGAGGGTTGCGTTTTGTCCGTTTCCATCCAGAACATGCAGTAAGGCCGAGTCGGCACGATCATTCTCACAAATCAGTAGCAGTTTGCCCATCGAGAGAATTGGGATTTGGATGGTACCTGGCCGATGCCCGAGGGAGGCCACCTTCTGACATTCAAAAGGCCGCAGGCTCACCAGGTAAATTAAGGCTTCATGTCCGGCAACAGCCACGGCCTGCTCACCATAGACCAGTCCCGGAGCGCCAACGAGAGGTTGTGCAAACTTGAGTTGAGAAACAATGTTCCCCTTCAGCAGATCCAGGTTGAGCAACTCGCCTCCGCTGCAGGAAATGATAATCTGTCCCTGGTACACCAGTGGTTTCCCCGTAGGTCGAGAAGGCAGAGGCTGTCGCCAGACCAGTGCGCCGTTTTTCTGAGTAACACACAACAGTTCATTCTGACGGGTATCGTACAGCAGCAGAGAGGGTTCACTGCCAGCGACCGTCAAAGGTGCAAACGGTGCATCCAGGCCTGTCGGCCGACGCCAGATGGGATCTCCCGTAATCGAATCAATTCCAAAGCAACTGCCATTGGCTAACGCAAACACATTTCGTCCATCCGAAACTGCATTGGACCGGGATCGCGTATGAAGCGAGAGCGTGACTGCCTGGGAAAACGGTTCTGGGTAGTCATCTGTCGCTGCCGGGACTGCTTCATTGCTGGACTGTACCAGCGTTTTTTCCAGATCCAGGATTTGCGTCAGCACCGTCGCCATCTTGCGATCGTCTTTGTAATAGGGGTAGCGGTCCAGCAGGTGGCGTCTTTGTTCCAGAGCTTCTAATGAATTTTTCTGCTTAATGGATTCTTCAATATTTTTGACGGCGACATCAAACACTTCGTTTCGCAGAATTTCCGCTTCTGCTTTTTCATATCCCGCCTTGATTTTGGCTAAGGTTTCTGTCGGGGGGGAGTCTGGCGGACTGTAACGCGTCAAGATCTTTTCAGCATTGCTGGATACCGTTAACAGGTCTCGCTCTTTAGTGCGACTGGCCGTTTCGACGGCCCCTAATGCGATTCGCTGTCCATAATCAACCAGTGTTGGATACAGCTCTTTAAAATCGGAATCATCACGGTGTTTTTTAATGAACTGATTGGTGGCTTCCAGACCCGCGTTCCAGGCCGGTGTCGAGCCTGAAATTTCTTTTTCCACCAGTGACTCGCTGAGCAGGATCCGCGCTTCGTCGGCGTAATCACTCTTGCTGTAATTTTCCTGAAAATGTTCAAACAACTGAATGGCCTGGGAATATTTACCTGCTTCCATTTCCTGGACTGCCGCATCGAAATGTCGTTTCGCGGTATCTCGCCCAATGATGAACCAGAAGGTTAATGCGACTAACACCAGGAGAACACTACCGCCTGCCAGTGAAAGGACAAACGGAGACTTAACCACCTGACGCTCACCCGGTCGGACTGCATTGCGGGAAGAGCGTCGACGGACCCGGTCTTTCAGTGAAAGCGGGCGCTGTGGTTTCGAATGATTGGCGTCTGCTTCTTCGTCATCATCTGCGGCATATTCACTGGAGCGAGCCAGAAATGTGCCAGCAGGAGCGGAAGCGGGGGCGTCATCGATCAGTAATTCTGCGGCGGAAGCCAGATCGAGGTCGTCGACATCCAGGATTTCTTCGTCCTCATCTGCTGGTGTCTCAGCCTGTTTAGAAGACTTTGATGATTTGGAAGCTTTCTTTTTTTTCGGTTTCTTCTCTTTAGGAGGCTTCTTCTCCTCAGATGCCACATCTTTTTCTTTGAGCGGATTCTGTAAAACCAGTTCCAGTTCATCCTGGCTGACTGGTTTCAGATCATACATGGAGCTTTCCGAAGTATCAGAAACATCAGGCAGTGGTGCGCTAAGCTCAAGCAGATCGATTTCATCAACAAATAGAATGTCCGCTTCTCCAATTCGGATCAGATCGCCATCTTTTAGCAGGGAACGCCCGGACATGGTTCCATTGATTTCGATGCCGTCACTGGTGGCGGCGAGAGCTTCAAAGCCTTTTTTGTTCCAGCTGATCCGACACTGCATCGAAGCAACATTCTCACTGTCAATCTGTAAATCATTGGATGCATGGCTGCCGATCGAAACGGGCTGTTGTTTCGACAGCTCGATGATCTGACGTTTTCCAGACAGGAATGAGATTTCTAAACTTGCCATTTCAAATACTTATCTTTACAGAAGGTCGGAGGCGTACATTGCAGGAGTGATCTGCCTGGTCTGAGTCAGTCTTCTGGTCCTTTGTAAGAGGCCAGCCGGATCTTTTGCATCCCGACTTCATTCGCTGCGTCCACAACCGCTACCACCGTTTCATGACGCGCTGCCTTGTGAGCACTCAAAACCAGTTCTGATTTCGGTTTTCCCTCCGAGTCCCGTCGATCCAGGATTGCCTGGACGATTTCAGAAGGATTGGAGAGTTTTGTGTCATCAACATAGATGCCGTTATTGTTATCGATTTCAACGATGATCGATTCTTCCCGGAAATCATCCAGTGTCTGCAGGGATTGCGAGACGCCATCTTCATCCGGATTGGGTGGGGGGACCTGAATGCTCTTCTGCAGGCTGAAAGAGGCAGTAATCATAAAAAAGATCAACAGCAGAAACGTGACATCGACCATCGGTGTCAGATCCATCTCTTCAAATTCGGAATCGGCTGAACGAATCGAGAAACCATCGTCGTCGTCGTCGTCATCATCTTCGTCTTCCTCAGGCGGGAAATATTTTTTTGCAGCAGGCTCTGGCGGGGGTGATGCAGCGGGGAGGTCAGTTTGTTCTTCCAGCGCGGATGCAAATTCACTGCGGACGGATTCAGGCGCAGTTTCAACAGGAATGACTGGTTCTACCGCTTCCGGAGTGACCGCTGGCTCATTTTCTGCAACTGGTTCCGACTCCGGTTCATCTATGAATTCCTCTTCTTCTTCTTCGAAACTCTCTGCGGGAACAGATTCAAGCTGAGGCGGCTCCTGTTCCACCCGGGGCTCTGGCTCTGTCAGATCAGGGGCGCCAGTGGTTTCAGGTTGTGAAAGCGATTCCGGTTCGGCTTCCTGTTCCCAGTCACCGGCGAGCAATTCGTCCCAGCTTTCGCCGATCGGTCCCAGGTCATCCAGGTCATCTAAAAACTGGTCCTGTTCTTCATCCAATGGCATGTCTGCGGCAGGTGTGGGGACTCGCTCTGGGGGTTGCTTATGGGGTGGAGCAGGTGACTCCGCTACCGCAGGAGACGCTGCGGGGGGGGGATTGTGCTTTTCTTCACTCTCAAAAGGGATGGTTATTCGGCTCTTGCACGCAGGGCAAGCGACAGCCTTACCCGCTTTTTTGCTGGTAATGCTTAGCCTTTGACCACACTTTTTACAATAAAACTTGATTGGCATTAGGAATTCAGTGTTTGAGTACCATTTTTTTTAGATCTAATCTGTTTTACGTCGTTTTGGGCTGAAAGCTCAGTTGTTTTTCTTCTCTTCAATTCCAATATAAAATTTCACACCATCGACTTCGGTCACAGCACGTGTGACTTCCTGTACAAATCCATGAGGAACGCCTCGATCGGCTTTGATGATGACGTCCATGACCCCATTCTGCACACGTTCGCGCACGCGAGCCGCCAGTTCTTCCAGCGTCACTTCAGTCGTGCCACCGGCTTCTTTCATCTCAATGACACTTTGACCGTTAAGTCCGTTTCCATCATTGTGAACCAGGACAATTGTGGAACCACGCGTATCGACGCCGACACCATGCCGGGCAACGGGAACATCAGAATCCTGAGTGGCCTGCATGGTTGAAGTGACCATGAAAAAAATCAGCAGCAGGAAAGTGACATCAATCATCGGCGTAATATCGAGATCGTCACCAGCCCCCGCAGCCGGACGCTTCTTCCAGCCATCGGTATCACCATCAAATAATGTTTTCTTGCGCGCCATGTTCTTTTCGCCTTATGGAATCACGACTTACGGGAGTCTTCGAGAATCTCGAGAAACTCGCCCGTGTGTTCCTGAACGGAATCCTGCAGTTTGCCGATTCTCACATGGATTAATGCGCCTGCCATGACAAGAGGGATCGCTACTGCCAGACCGGCGGCAGTGGTGAATAATGCAAAACTGATTTCCCCTGCCAGCTGACTGGGGTCACCCCCTGATTCCTGCATGTTGCCGATTTTGTCAAACGCGTTGATCATCCCGATAACGGTTCCCAGCAGCCCGAGCATGGGGGCACTTTTGACGATGGTGCTGATCCAGGACATGCGGTATTCCAGGTCGGCCAGAATATCCCGTTCAAATTTTTCTGCGAGCAACTGTCTGAGCTTTTTCGCAGGACGTTCCAGGTTCGCCATGGCAACCAGAATCAACTGGGGGACTGCTTTGCTCCAGTAGGGAGGAGAATCACAGAGATTGATCACGGATTCATAATCTTTCTTCTCGATATCTTCGTGGATCTGGTCGAGAAATTCGTTCGCTGCATTTTGTGTCATAAAGCGTTTTTGTGAGATTTGCCTGACCAGCAGAATCACACAAAAAACACCATAGAGCGCCGTTAAGCCCAGTGATACATAGATAGCAATTCCGGCGGCATTTAAAATCGGAGCAAGGGAGTAATTCATAGTTGCCTGCTGATTATCTCGTTTAATGGAAATATGTTTGTCGAGTTACATCAAAGGTATATCCAGAGCGATTTCCTCGAACCGTAAAATAGGTTCTGCGGATCTCATCAAAATTCTTATTGCGATACTTTTTTTCCTGCATCAGTAACTGGGTTTCTGTTTCCTTGGGGTAAAAATGAAACAGGATGGCCCCGGTGACATCGTGTCCGGCTTTTTTGAAGAGGCTGATATCGCTGGTTCTGCGTTCCCCACCCTGCCAGGTCATGTAGAGCCGTTTTTCGTCGGCGCCTGAAGAAGCAGTGCGCGTCACGGGTTTGTCGGAGGACAGATTGGACAGATAGATCATTTTGCCGCTACGGAGCAGGGCTCCCAGTTCGATTTTGAAATAGTCCAGTTGCCGGGAGTAATCAATGAGTGAGCCACGGTCTGAGAATTTAATAAACCACCGTTGCTCGCGCGGCAGACCTTTTTTGCCAGGCCCGAAGCCTAATGCCCGTTTTCCCGTGCCGGCAGCACTGCCCACTTTTCCCGAGTTGGTCAGATCGGTCTGCATCTGCTGTTGTACTTGCTGAGTGGCTTTGTCTGACAGTTCCACTACACTGTCCAGCATTTCTTCCACCTGGTTTTCTTCAGAGGGAGTATCTACCTGGGAGGGATCATCAACTGGATCTTCAGGTGATTCGACCAGCAGGCTTTCATCGGGCGAACCATCTTCCGCCCCTCCTGACAGATCAATCATCTCCAAAGCGACATCGTTTTCGGTCTGGGGCAGACGATTTGTAAACCAGACGATTGAAAGCCAGAGGACAGCAATGACCAAGGCCAGCACAATCGCGATCAGCGACGAACTCACCTGGTCATACTGGGTAACCCGCATGACCGGCGACTTGCGATGATCTTCTTGAGGTGGAGCCTGTGCCATCGTATGAAATTAACCTGTGGTAGACGAATTGATTGGGGTTATTTAGACATGGGAAGTTGGTTGAGTATTTCGTAGAGATCGAACTTTTCTTCAAAGGGTTTAATGTTGTTATACCATTCCTGCCAGCGTTTTGTGGTTTCTTCTGACCACTGGTTTACAATTTTAATACGCGCTTGTTCATCCAGGTTTTCTGGAGTTCCAGCCAGGGGATCTTCAGGCATTCCCAGCCCTCTGATTTTTCTGCTGAGAGTACACAAACCATTGCGGGCTTCGATGCGTACGCCTAAATCGGGATCTTTGAGTGCATCGATCAGGAACGGTGCGACACGAAAATCATTAGTACGTGCCAGGGCCCAGATGGCGGTCCTGCGGACATCAGGAGAGCGGGCTTCGATCAATTTCAGAACACGTTCTTTCTGCTGGATCAGTTTTTCACGATCACCTAGAGTGATCGTTTCAATCAGTGATTCCTGGGTGGCTTCCAGGTCTGCATTAGCGGGATCTTCCAGTTGTGCCAGCAGTTCGGTGAGATCACCGGCCAGTGATTTACTTTCGACTTTGCCGTTTCGCAGCTGAACTTCTGCGAGATCTTTAGGCAGCCCTCTGCCTCCTGCCAGCAGTCCGGCTCCGACTGGTTCCGGTTTAAATTTCCGTTTTATCGTTTTTACAGTTGCTTTAGACAGAAAGATTATTGCCAGGCAGGTAGAAGGAGGACTGTTTCCCGCCCCGAACCAACTGCCATCTTCGCGCTGGGTTGTGAGCAGTTCGCGGGCTCCATCCGCATACCAGTCGTGCGGTCCCAGTTTTTTCGCGTTTGCCAGCGCAGCGATGCGCTCCAGAC
Organism: Gimesia sp.; assembly: GCF_048262075.1. Classification (GTDB taxonomy): domain Bacteria; phylum Planctomycetota; class Planctomycetia; order Planctomycetales; family Planctomycetaceae; genus Gimesia. The sequence continues at coordinate 519,051 of NZ_JBLXFK010000001.1, read as the reverse complement.
CATACAGATAGTAAATAGGCCAGCCGGTGGGGTTACGGATGTTGTAGTTTTTTATAACCCAGTCTTCCCCTTTTGATCTGGCTTTTTCGATCGCCGCTAATGGTACGGTAGGTTTGGTGAACAGGTTCTTTTCCTCATCTGAACTATCCGTAAGATCCACTTTCTCAAGGAAGCCAAAACGTTTTTTCTTGACGCCATCGGATTGGTTCTTGTCAGGAACAGGTGGTTTGCCGTTCGGATAAAGCATCATACCGATGATATACAAACTGCCCGTACCGGCGACTCCCATGGTATGTTTGGCTGCCGCCTCACCAGGTGTGGCGGGGTGGTAACCAAAACCGCCATCACGGAGCTGGGTTGTTAAATGCCAGCGGGCGGCCTTATCCCAGACTGCTGTGGGAATCTGGATTCCGGCGCGCTCTGCTGCCCAGAGCCCCAGAATGGCATATTGTGTAATACTGGTGTCTCCATTATGCGGCGTATCACCGGGATAGTACCAACTGCCGGTTGAGTGTTGAGTTCGAATCAGAAAGTCCGCAGTGGTCTGAATTTCGACGTGGTATTTTTCCGGATCAATTGCTTCGAGGACCATCAGTTGAGCCCCCGCGCAGTAATTGAAATCCCCTCCCGGCCGATAGACGATTTCACCCTCAGCATTTTTCTGATTGTGGTCGGTCAGGATATTTTTGACGCATTTCTGAATAAAGGGGGACTCAGGTGACTCGCCTGCTTTCAGAAGGGTATAGGCAACAAAGGCATTCAAACCACTGCGACCGTAATTAGGATTTGTTTTCAGATAAGCCACGCCCCGTTTTATGGCGGCATCGATTTCTGCCTGGGGGGGTTGAGCACGCACGATCGCTGGAATCAGGCTGCATAGAATCAGAGCAGTCATCCACATTTTCAACAAGAGAACAATGTGATGGCTTACTGAAATTCGAGAATCATCTGCGCCATATGTTATCATAGTGATGCGATAGCAATCTGAGATGAGAGATAATTGCTGACAGGAATCTGGAGTCACTACTTTCTACGCATGACTCCAGTCTAAATTCCAGAGGGAAGCAGTGTCAATCTTTATGACTCAAATCTTTATGGGAATCGCATTTACGTTTCAGGGCTTCCAGGCCAGATCACAAGTACAAACGGTCTGACTACAGCGGGGGCATCCCTGTACATACTTGCGGGTTACCGCCTGTTCCAGATCCACTCCCGCGACATTGGCCATGGTAGCCAGCCAGGCGAGTACATCCGCGAATTCTTCTTCCAGATTATCCCGGTCCGTATTTTCCCGCAGTGCCGAGGATAATTCTCCCACCTCTTCCATGAACCACATAAAGGTCCCTTCAATGCCTCGCGACTGATCCTTTTCGTAGAACATCTTATGGATCACCGCCTGGAAATCAGACAGTGACAACGCATTCTGCTGTTGCATATCATCATTGGTGGAGGCTGAAGAGGGGGGCTGGGGCGTCTCGCTCACGAGGGTTCCTTTAGTCAAGTAAATAGAGAATATCAGTGTTACAGTTTTTCTTTTAGTGTAAGACCAGCGGCATGATCGGGGTTCTGTTTCAACAGCAGATCGACTTCAGTTTCCGCCTCCTTTTTCTTTCCACTTTCGAATAAGGTATTTGCCAATTGGTAGCGGGCTTCCGTATTCTGACCGTCAAGTTGCAGCAACACACGGAATTCACGAATCGCCAGTTCGGGCTGCTTCAGTTGCAAGGCTGTCTCTGCCAGACATTCATGGGTATCCGGGTCCAGCACGTCTATCTGTAACGCCGCCTGTCCCCACTGAAGTGTTTCTTTCAGGTCTCCTTCACTCTGATACAGATACATTAAATCCTGCATACTGTCTACATCGGTGGGATCCAGATGGACGAGTTTAAGCAGTGCTTCTTTCTGTTTTTTAGATTCTTCCAGGTGGCGATAGATGATCGCGAGCCCCTGCAGCCATTCGGTCTGATAGGGATATGTTTTGTGAGCCGATTCATAGATTGTTAACGCTTCGGGGTACTGTTTCTGTTTCAGCAGGATTTTACCGGCGAGTTTTAAAACTTCAACATCGTCTGTTTTCGCTTTCAAAGCAGGTTGCATAATTGCCAGGGCAGCGGGAAGATCTTCGGAGAGCAGTTCTAGCCGCGCGATCGTCAGTGCGGCCTGTGGTTGCGCTGGATCTTGACTCAGGACAGATTGGGCGAGTTCACGTGCTTCCTGTTTTTTTCGATATTGCAGCAGGTTCGACGCATATTCGCCTGCCAGGGCCAGATTATCTTTATCTGCCTCGTATTGTTTTTGCAGATCCTTAAAGCTGAGCGTTGATTCTGTCTGGTAACCTTTGAGGGAGGCTGTGATTTCTTTCAGATAGGCATGATAACGCTTTTCAAATTCTTCGAGACTGATCGCAAAGCACTCTTTGACCGCTTCATCAGTGGAACGCTGGTTCTGGTACGACGTCAGCAGCTTTTTTAAGGCATCGTCGCCGAATTCTTCCACCATGAAGTCAGCACACATCAGGCTCTGGCAGTAAGCGAAGCTCCAGTTATCGGATGACTTGGGCCTGACGAAAACACCGTCCAGTTCTTCCAGCGAATAGATTTCTCCTTTCGGAACCCGTTCGACCAGCAACTGGTTGAACCGCTGCGGACGGGCGCTCCCTTCACTACGGACAGCCAAAGCTTCAGTGAACCAATGGGGGATTTTGTATTTTGTCTGCTGCAAAGTAAAAACATGCACCAGTTCATGCTTGAGTACGCTGGCCCAGTTGAAAGGTTCTTTCATAGCCGTTGGTGATGTCAAAGCGACGACGGCCCCGGTTGAAGCGCCGATGGTCTGAATCCAGGGCAATCCAATCATGCGGGCGCTGAACCACTGATGAGCGCCCAATCCTTTGGCATCGTGATAGATTTCAAACTGGGTTTTCCCCGGCGGTTCATAGTCGAACTGCGCGGCGAGTTCGGGGTAGATCTCTTCCAGGTAATCAGCCATGTATTGACCGAGGATGGCGTCAGCTTTGGAATCGTAACGAATCACAAAGTGATCAGTCACAATGGCGCCATAAGACTCCAGCACGCCGAGCACTTTCCGCATATTACTGACGCGAACATGATAGGGGTCAGACTTAAACGCTTGATCCAGAGTCTGCTGGGCCAGTTCCGTTTTTCCCATCTGCATGTAAAGCATTCCCAATGCCGATTTGGGGCCGGAAAGTTGAGGCATGAGACTCATGGTTTTCAGATAAGCGAATTCAGCGAACACAAATCGTCGTTTCATTTCCATCAATTGGGCCAGTTCATACAGAAAGTAGCCCGGCTTGGGATTTTGTTTGAGAAGTTCCGTAGTCAATTTGGTAAAGCGTGTTTCATCTACGTTCGCAACTGACTCTTCAGAAACGGTAAACAGTTTCGTCAATGCTTCGCGGTCGGGTACGCCATCCAGCAGCAGATAGCAGGCCGCGAGTCTGGCAAGAACGAACTGGCTGCGGGCATTCATGTCTGCTGCATTCTCTGCCGTTTTCAATGCCTGTTGATATTGGCCGTTAATCAGTTCCAGGTCACAGCGGGTGAGCAGCGCATCGACTGACTGGGGATTAATTTCCAGTGCTCGATCAATCATTATGACAGCCTGATCGAATTCATGTCCTTCGATGGCTGAATAAGCGAGCCCAACGTACACGTCTACTGCCTGGGGATTAATTATGAGTGCCGCGGCGAATTCATCCGCGGCCTGGGGACGATTGTATTTCTCCTGTAAAATAGAACCACTGAGGTAAGAAGCCTGCCAGGTCAGGGGATCGGCTTTAAGGACATCCGGGCAAACCGTGTTGATCACAAAGGTAAAGATCTGCGAAACACTGTTCCACCGCGCATACTGAGTGGCGCCTTCCGCAATCAACAGCAGTGTTTCTGCATCTTCAGGTTGAGCCCGGTTGTAGTAGCGGACAAACCAGCGATACCCTTCGTTGGCCTCTTCAATTTTGCCGGCATCAGTTAATAAATGGGCCTGGATCAGATGGGCCAGCGGTTGATCCGAATTCAGAGCCAAAGCGCGGGTGACATACTGATTCGCTTTGTCATAATTGCCCGTTTCGTAATAGAGTCGGGCACCAATGGCGTACAGAATCGGTACCGCGGGAGATTGTTTGAGCGCTGCCTCCAGCCGCTTGATGGCTTCAGTGGATTTGCCCGTCAAGCGGTCCAGTTCAATCAGTCCCCGCTGTAATTTCAGATTCTGCTCGGTATTCTGCGGCGTTAGCTTTTTCAGTTGTATTGCTGCATCATTATAGACTTCGCGCGACTCTTCATAGCGTCCATGCTGTTGATGGTCGTATGCTGTTTTCAATAATTCTTTGATGTCCGCCGAATTCGAACTATCAGAAGCAGCCTGTAGTAGATCAGGATTCAAAGTCGCGCAGAATAAAATCATCAACGCAAAAAAAAGGTTTCTGCACGAGCTGAGAAGAGTGTCTGACATTCTTAGTTCCGAAGTAATATTAATGGAAACGCCACATCTGCTCGTTTCAGAGAAACGAAGGACGCGGCGATTTTTTATCAGTGGGAATTGTCTCATTACCCGTGGGGATGAGCTGGTCTGCTGCATTAGACACGGATTGGGACGCCTCTTCCAGCTCAGGGGGGGAATTCTGATCCAACAGTTGCTGTCTGTTCAAATCCTGAACGGGAAGCCCGAATCCCAGAATCAGCTCCCGTTTCAATTTCTCCGAAACGTTCGTCAACAGAAACAGTTCTTCGTTCTTGGCCCAGGCAATCAGATTTCCATTCCACAAAGCGATGCGATTGGCGGGAGTCGCTGGGACGCGCGCATCTTTGGTCAGAATTCCTGTCAGGTTCAGCGGGTCGGTAGCGGACAGAATCGTCAACTCATCACCGGGTGGGGCGTCGCGTAATTTACGGAGTTCCTGAATTGTACCCGACATTGCAAATTGCTCACCCGCCACTCCGGTCACAAATCGCCCCCCTCGAATTTCCCCACGGGCTTCCAGGCGGCGATAGATCTGCAGCAATTCAAACCATCGCGGTGCGCCGGATTCCTTGGTCAGTAAATCGCGAAAGACCACACCCCAGCGTCTGATCAGCTGCCAGGCCCATTGCTCAACGTATTCAAAGTACTGCAGACTCCGTTCTTCCACTTCCTCGCTGGTTTCACGTCGCCAGATCGACCAGCGTCCGGTGTTGTTCGGCGTCGAGCGTTTACGAACCAGACCGATTCTTGATTTGCGGGATGACCGTCTCTGCCTGGTAGATCGATCTTCCGTAAATTGTCGCATGCCGGAAAAACTGTCTGAGGTGACCAGGCCGCGGGAGATGAGTTCTCCCAGTGAATCAGCAATCTGCGATGGCAGTGACTGAGTCGCCGCCATCAGGTCAGCGGCAAACAGGGCACCCCGTCGCGTTAACAGTTCCTGAACCTCCAGAGCGGGGCTGCTCAGATGGTGTTCTGCTTCGCTGTCTTCGAGATTCGATGAGACCTGATTGAAACAGGCCAGCCAGGGGATATCTTCTCTCAGAAAGAATGAGACCGGGGCATTGCGGGTGATGCCGGTCATCGATTTTCCCTGATCTGCGGTTCGGCGGGGAGGATACAGGCGACCCCAGCCCACTTCGCCTGTAAAGCAGAGTTCGTCCAGTTGACTGTTCTGATAATTTGACAAGCGGGCAGGCAGGATATCCCGTTCCCAGCAGATTGCCGGGATATCGATGCCTTGCAGCATCGAGAGGACTTCAAATAACCCGTTAGTGCCGGTCCGTTTTTCGTCTCCGGTCAGGCCATGCAATCTGGTCAGATATTGAATCAGCACACTCACATCCACAGGTTGAACCTGGGCGCGCAGACCCTGCAGTGTCAGACGATGAATGCGGGACAGCAGACGACGATGGCACCATTCTTTAGGTGGAGCAGGCGAGGTATCCCGTTTTGTTTCTGTAGTCTCAGACTCTTCCAGGCTCTGATCCCAGTTGGGATCTTTGACGCGGAAATAACCCTGCAGGGCGATGCCTTCGCCTTCCAGCGCCATTAAGGCGGCTTCGGTCTGAGAATCTGTCATACCCGCCTGATTTGCCATTTCGGCAACCGTCAGCGGTCCACAGTAATCCAATAGACCGCGGATGATCGAGGTGCGGGCTTCCGTTGATTCCCATTCCTGCTGCACGCCAGCGGGCACTTTGACAGGTGGAGCATGCTGGCTGTCCGGAAAGGCAGCCAGTGCCGCCGGCAGTCGTTCCGTGGCGACCCAGCTGTTTGCGGTCCTCTGTTCGGGAGAGATTTCCGTTCGGACCAGGGTGGTGGCCCGTCCGGTCGCTTCCAGCTCCTGATACCATTCAACCCATTCCGGATGTTCTTCCATGGGAAGATGAATGCGCCCCAGCAGTACGTCATGGAACTCATCGGCATTTCGGACGACAGGGTGCGCTTCCTGGCAGACCTGCGCGATTGCTTCGGGAGAGAGCCGACCCAGATCTTCCACACTTTCAACAGAAAGGGTATGCCGAGTCGCAACGGCGCGGGCGCGACGTTCCTGCGCTTCGCCTCCATCCAGAAAGGTATACGGGCTGGAATTGAGCAGTTCATAACAGAAGGGGGACGGTTCTCGGGTGTCGCGGGGAATGAGTTTGACTGCACCCTGTTCGATCTCCAGCAGAACATTTTTCAAGCCATCAATGTCGAGTTGTTCATTCAGGCAATCGTAAAGAGTCTGATCGACGAGGATATGATCGGGGCGGACGATTTCGCCAATTTCATTTTCAGGGCAACCTGTCAGACGCGGGAAAACTGCGGTTAACAGGTCTTCTGCACGAAAACGTTGTAACGGTGGTGGAACTTTTTTGCCGTTCTGCATGCGGGAGACCAGTAGCGCCCGCGTTACGTTCCAGCGCCAGCGCACGTGGAACATGGGATGATCCAGAATGGCTTGTTCAGAGAGTTGCTGCACATTCCTGGTATTGAGCATGGAAAACAGGCTCTCCAGCGGAAAGCTGTGCTGCGGTCCCAGTGAAAGAATGATGCCGTTATCGTCGGCTGTCGCCTGTAGTTCGAAATTGTAGGAGCGGCAGAAACGTTTCCGCATCGTATAACCCCAGGCACGGTTGATGTCACCTCCAAAGGGAGCATGGATTACCAGTTGCATTCCTCCGGATTCATCAAAGAACCGTTCAAATACTATGCGTTTTTGCGTGGGCACGATTCCCAGGGCTGCTTTCTGTGCCTGGAAGTATTCTACGATCTGCTTGCTACCCCATTCGTCGGTATTGGTTTCCTGTGAAAGCCAGAAGATCGCCTGTTCGGTATCTTCAATGCGTCGTTCCAGCTCTTCTCTCAAGTGCGAGATTTCCGTGGACAGTTCCAGGGATCGCCCCGGTGCTTCCCCAAACCAGAAGGGGATGGAAGGGGGCGCACCATGCGCGTCGACGACTGTGACATCTCCGCCGCGCACGTAACGTATCTGCCAGGATGTGTTACCCAGCAGGAAGATATCACCGGCCATACTTTCAACGGCGAAATCTTCGTCTACAGAGCCAACGACAGTCTGATCGTCTTCGGTCACAACGCGGTACGAAGCGATTTCAGGAATCGCACCGCCGTTCATGGTCGAGACGAGCCGGGCATTTTTGCGACTGCGGATGCGGTTCTGAACCTGGTCATGATGCAAATAAACACGACTGCGACCTGAAGTACTACTGATGCCTTCGCTGAGGAACTGGATCGTGCTGTCAAAATCGTTTCGCTTGAGATTCCGGTACGAATAGGCGCGAGTCAGGGTAGCAAACAACTCATCCGTGTTCCATTCCTGGCAGGCCACTTCCGCAGTGATCTGCTGCGCCAGGATATCAATGGGGGCTTCCGGCATGCGGACCGTATCCAGAATCCCCTGTTTGATAGATCGGACCAATGCCATACTCTCGATGAGCTCATCACGCGAGAGTGCAAAAATACGTCCTTTGGGAACCAGTCCCAGTGAATGCCCGGAACGACCGATGCGCTGCAAAAACGTGGCGATGCCTCGCGGGGAGCCAATCTGTACGACCAGATCGATGTAACCGACGTCGATGCCCAGCTCCAGCGAGGCCGTTGCAATTACTGCTTTGAGTTCACCGCTTTTCAGTTTCTGTTCGGTACGGTGTCGAATTTTTGCAGATAACGATCCATGGTGGCTGCCAACCACTTCTTCTCCCAGCCGTTCGGTGAGCTGGTGGGTGATCCGTTCTGCCAGGCGGCGGGTATTCACGAAGATCAAAGTACTGTGATGTGAATGGATCAGCTCGATAATCTGTTCCAGCACTTCTGCCCATTGTTCGTGGCTGCAGATCGCGCTCAATTCCGAAGGGGGAACCTGAATGGCGACATCCAGCGTGCGTGAATGTCCGATATTGACGATCCGACAGGTCTGCTCGGGATATTCACAGGCAAATTCCGAAGGGGGATCAGCAGTAATTTCAATTTCAGGTCGATTACCGACCAGGTATTGTGCCACGCGATCCAGAGGTTTCTGGGTGGCGGACAAGCCGATGCGCTGCAGGGGATGATCAACCAGGGCTTCCAGCCGCTCCAGCGTGATTGACCAGTGTGATCCTCGTTTGTCTCTTAATAAAGCGTGAATTTCATCAACGATCACCGTTTCTACTGTTCTCAGAGTTTCCCGGCTTTTGGGACCAGTCAACATTAAGTAAAGCGATTCAGGCGTCGTCACTAAGATATGCGGCGGTCGTTTGACGAGCGCGGCACGCTTCGAGGAGGGCGTATCTCCCGTTCGCAAACCGATCCGAATCGGCGTGAAGAGCAGGCCTGCTTCTTCCATCAGTTCGGAAATCTCTTCCAGCGGTTGTGTCAGATTACGGTGCATGTCGTTGGACAGGGCACGCAGTGGCGAAACATAGATGACGCTGGTTTCATCATCCAGGTCACCAGCAAGCGAGCGTTTTACCAGGCGGTCAATGACCGACAGGAATGCCGTCAGCGTTTTTCCACTTCCTGTCGGAGCCGAGATCAAAGTGTGCTCACCCCGATTAATACACGGCCAGCCCTGCTGCTGCGGTTCGGTCGGACCCTGAAACCGTTTCCGGAACCATTTTTCAATAATGGGATGATAGCCGTAAAATGACATGACTGTCCTTTGGAGTGCCGAATGAGAGTTGCCCGTCTATTGTAAGTGGCTGGTTACAATAATTTAACCTGTTTTCTTTGAATTTCTTCCGGTTTGGTATTTCCAGACGGGCAGGGGAGACAAATCGTCCTGAACTGTTCTGGCCGAACGGGAATTCTATTTGAGTGTCTATACCAGAAAAGGAGAATTGATGAAGTTTCTTCATCTTGAGGTGTTAGCAGGAAACAGTAACTTAATTCACTGCAGAAAATCGACTATAATTGCGGAAATGAATTGATCTGACTGGTGTAAAATCTCGTTAAAAAGAGTACACCAGATGATCAGTATCTGGCTATGATACAATAATGATAAATATCGAAACCGTTCCGGGTTCCATGGCGGCGTAATCGCCGTTGGAGCACAGACCTTGCATCTCTCATACTGAACACGGTGAAAGTCACACGATGAAACATATCAACCAGATGATACTGGCTTTTATTCTGGGACTGCTGGTGCTCAATGGGAGTTCAACTCTGTGGGCCGACCCGGCTCCGTCAGACAAGCCGAAAAAGCAGCCTGCAGAACAGCAAAAAAAGGCAGAGGCGGATGCCCCTCCTTCGAAGCCGGCATTGTTTATGACAATCGAGAGTCCGGTGGGGGAAGTGACCTATGGGAGAGTCACCAATGCCGCGTTGTCATTACAGAATGAGGCAGCCAAAACGGGGCAGAAAGGGTATTTGATTCTCAAAATCTCTCCCGGCTCCAGCCCGTTTCATCAGGTGCAGGGACTGGCCAAATTTCTGGCTTCCGCCCAACTGTCTGATTTGAAAACGATTGCCTGGATCCCGGAAACTGTGATTGGAAATAATGTCGTTCTGGCGCTGGCCTGTGATGAGATTGTCATGCATCCGGATGCGGAACTGGGCGACATCGGATACGGCAAAGCCCTGGATCGGGATGAACGCGAATTCGTGCTGTCTATTGTTGAGAAACGCCACAATGCCAAGCTGAGTCGCGCCCTGGCGCTGGGAATGATGGACCCGCAACAGGCTGTCCTTAAAGTGAAAATTCAACAAGGGGAGGGAGAAAACAGGCAGATCATATCCCGCATTGTGACTCCCGATGAATTAAAACGACTGCAGGATAATATGGCCGTCATTACTGATGTCGAAACCATCAAGGAAGTCGGATCACTGGGTGTCTTTTCCGGTAGCAAAGCCCGCGCCCTGGATGTGCTGGTCCAGCAGTTGGCAAACACACGTGGCGGACTGGCGGAACTGTATGGAATTCCCCGTGAAAAATTACGCGATGATCCCACCGTGGGAGATGCCCCCAAAGTCATGCTGATCAAAGTGGACGGGATGATTGAGCCACTGCTTGAGGCATTCCTGGAGCGGCAGATCAATCGAGCAATCAATTCCGGTGCCAATATGCTGGTATTTGAGATTGATTCAGGAGGCGGCTACCTGATGTCCGGCACGAATCTGGCAAATATGATCGCCAATCTGGATTCCCGACAGGTCAGAACGGTAGCTTATGTGCCTGAGCATGCCATGAGCAGTGCTGCAATCATCGCGTTGGGCTGTGATGAAATCTTCCTCGAACCAGGAGCTCAAATGGGAGACGCGGGCCCCATTGAATTGAAAGAAGGCGGTCAGTTCGAGCATGTTCCAGTCAAAATCCTGAGTTCACTACGGGTAACGCTGAAGGAGTTGGCAGAGAAAAAAGGGCGACCTGCTGCAATCTGTGAAGCGATGTCCGATAAAGATCTGATTGTCTATGAAGTCACAAACAGTAAAACCGGACAGATCTGGTACATGAGCGAAGATGAAATTCATCAGTCGAATGGCGAGTGGATCCAGGGACCTGCCGTGCCCGAATCACGGAAGGCGAATCTGTTAACCGTCAACGGCGTGCGGGCACATGAATTGAAAATTGCGGAACCTTCAGTTCGGGATCTGGATGAACTCAAACAGCGACTGGGCATTCCCGCTGATGTCAAGTTGCAAGCGGTGGGTCGTACCTGGGTTGATACTCTGGTTTATGTCCTGAATTCCCAGATTGTTACTTTTTTCCTGTTCATCCTGGGTGCAATATTTGTGTACCTGGAACTCTATACAGCAACAGGATTGTTCGGAATTATGTCAGCGGTCTGTTTTGGACTGTTTTTCTGGAGCCGCTTTCTCGGGGGAACAGCCGGTTATCTGGAAGTCATGATTTTCAGTATCGGGCTGATCTGTATTTTGCTGGAGATTTTTGTGATCCCCGGCTTTGGGATATTTGGTATTTCGGGCGGTCTGCTCGTGGCCACTTCGGTTATTCTGGCCAGCCAGACGTTTGGTGATTTTAACACCCTGCGACCCGGTTCTGATTTTGCCACCATGTCTCGTACGGTGGGGACCATGAGTGCCTCACTGGTGACGGTGATTGTCCTGGCGATCGTGTTAAATCGATTTTTACCCGAATCAAAGTTGATGAGTTCCATCGTATTGGCACCGCCGGGCGACTATCAGAAACCCTCCCCTCATGAGATCCAGCTGGATCCCGATCTGATTCCCGGCAAAGCAGGTTTAAAGGTCAAAGGTCTGCACCTGGAAGTTGGTATGCAAGGGGTGACCTGTTCCGTTTTACGACCTGCTGGGCGGGTTGAAATTGATGGCGTCTGGGTAGATGTCATTAGTGAGGGGCCGTTTATCCAGTCCGGCGCCCCGGTTGAGATTTCAAGTATCCAGGGGAATGAAGTGGTTGTTCGTGAAGTAACATGAATGTGGTAAAGGAATTAGGGTATTTGTCGTTTTCTGCAATCATGTGGGCTCATGTTTAGGTGTAGTGAGGTTGCAAAAAAACAGCCCGTCTGATTCTATTCAGACAGGTTTTTGTAATCGAGGTGTCGTATCCATTGAATAATCTATTCAAATTGCTACATTAAGTACCTTAAATACCCTGAAAGCTAGCGTAATAGCTTTGTTTTCTCTCGCCATTACCAGTCTCAGATGAAGTCAAGACACGGACGTAGTGGCTGTCTTTGCATTGGGTTTCCCCCGATCTTCTCTGTTTGTCAAGTGGTTTGTTTTAAAGGTTTAGGTTGAAGAATGTCAGTCACGCAGGAACGAAGAGCAGAATTGATTCAAGAATATCAGTCCAAAACAGGGGATACCGGATCTGCTGAAGTGCAGATTGCTGTACTTACAGAACGGATTGTTAATTTAACAGAGCATTTACGGTCAAATTCGAAAGATCACGCCAGCCGTCGAGGTTTGCTGCAGATGGTCAGTCGTCGCCGTAGTCTGCTGGATTACTTGCATAAGAAAAGTGCAGAAAGCTATAGGGAAATTCTGGAGAAGTTAAACATCCGAAAATAGTTTCGTTGTTTGCTCCTCTGTGTCGGTTTGTCGGAAAAAGAATTAGGAAAATATTGTGAAAGTAGTTGTTGAATGTGAGGTTGGCGGACAGAAACTTAGTCTTACAACTGGTCAGTTAGCGAAACAGGCAGCCGGTGCTGTTCTGGTTCAGTATGGTGAAACAGTCGTATTTGTTGCCTCTGCAACAGGGCCGGGAAGACCCGGAATTGATTTTTTTCCACTCACGGTTGATTATCGGGAACGCACAGCGGCCTCCGGTAAATTCCCTGGTGGATTTTTGAAACGTGAAGGTCGTCCTACGACCAAAGAAATTCTGACGGCTCGTTTAACCGACCGTCCTATTCGTCCGCTGTTTCCCAAGGGGTTTCACGACGAATTGCAGATCCAGTCCAACGTGATGTCCTGTGATGGCGTCAATGAACCGGATGTGCTGTCAATCAATGGTGCCTCAGCGGCACTCTGCCTCGCACCTGTTCCCTTCCAGGGACCTATTGGTGCTGTTCGCATCGGTCGTATTGATGGTGAGTTAATTGTCTTCCCGACTCACGAGCAGATTGCGGAAGGTGATCTGGATCTGATTGTGGCTGGAACCGTCGAATCGGTGCTGATGATCGAAGGTTTCGGAAACCAGATTCCGGAAGACGAAATGGCAGCCGCCATTATGCTCGCTCATAAAGAACTGGCAAAAATCTGCAAATTACAGCTGGAACTGCGGGAAAAAGCAGGGATCAAGCCCTTCGAATATGAAGCGCCTCCGGAAAATCCGTTTGTGGCCAAACTGGATGATGCTGTTTTCCAGAAACTGAGTTCTGCCATGCAGAATACAGTGAAAGCAGAGCGACGTGATGGTGCCAAAGCGATTCAGGAAGAACTGATTGCCAAGTTCTTCCCGGAAGATGCCGACACCACAGAAGACGGTGCCACCATTGGCGATTTCAAAGAAGCATTCCACGATCTGGAAGCCAAAGCAGTCCGTGAAATGGCGATCACCGGTCGTCGACTGGATGGTCGTGCCCCGGACGTTCTGCGGGATGTCTCCTGTGAAACAGGTGCCCTGCCGCGAGTGCATGGATCTGCCGTCTTTACCCGTGGTGAAACTCAGTCCATGGCAACCGTCACACTGGGAACCTCACGCGATAAACAGCGAGTCGATGGTCTGTTTGAAGAAGAACTGCAGCAGTTTATGTTGCACTACTACTTCCCCTCTTTCTCTGTTGGTGAATGCCGACCGATCAGGGGACCGGGACGTCGCGAAATCGGTCATGGTTGTCTGGCGGAACGATCTGTTTTACCAGTACTGCCGAACGAAGAAGATTTCCCTTACACCATCCGCGTGATCTCAGACATTCTGGAATCAAATGGAAGTAGCTCGATGGCTTCTGTCTGCTCAGCGACTCTGGCTTTAATGGATGCCGGTGTTCCTCTGCGTCAGCCTGTCGCCGGTATTTCCATCGGTCTGGTGACCAAAGGAAAAGAGTATAAGATTCTGACTGACATTATCGGTGACGAAGACCATTTCTGTGATATGGACTTCAAAGTAGCCGGTACTCAGAAAGGGATCACCGGGATTCAGCTGGACCTCAAGAATGATGGAATCAACGAAGAAATCATTCGGGCAACACTGGAACAGGCCAAAAAAGCCCGTCTGGAACTGTTGCGAACCATGCTGACTGCGATTCGTCGTCCTCGTGCAGAAATTTCTGCTTATGCACCACGCCTGCATCAGACCAAGATCAATCCCGAGAAAATCGGTCTGCTGATTGGTCCTGGTGGAAAAACGATTCGTGCGATTCAGGAAGAAACCGGTGCCTCCATCGATATTCAGGATGATGGTACAGTGACTGTTTCCGGTGGAAACGTTTCGATCGTCGAAAAAGCCATGGCTCATATTGAAGCTCTGACCGAAGAAATTCGCGTTGGTCGGATCTATGACGGTGTGGTCAGTTCGATTAAAGAATTTGGTGCTTTTATCGAAATTGCTCCAGGTAAAGATGGACTGTGTCATATCAGTGAACTGTCTGACGGCTTCGTCAAGTCGGTCAGCGATATCTGTAAAATGGGTGACCGTTTGCAGGTGAAGGTGATCGCCGTTGATGATCAGAATCGTGTTAAATTATCCCGTAAAGCAGTACTGGCCGAACAGGCTGGTGAAAGCAACGGAGATGTTGATAAAGAAGCAGAAGAAGAGTAAGAGAAGATTCTCTTTAATCTGAGAAAATAAAAAACGATGAAGGAGCTCGCCGTGAGATGACTTCATCGTTTTATTTTTGTAGATGCGGTTTCGGCAGTGGTTTGCCGAAGACCTCTTTTCCTGGACGATCTGGAATATTCTATGACAAGATCATCAGCCATAAATGACAGTCCGTTGAGCGTTGAAGAACGCGAGAAGTTTGAAGCGCAGTATTCCGAAATCGCGACGCTGGCAGGAGGGCTGGCTCACGAAATCAAGAATCCACTTTCGACGATGAGTATGAATCTGGAACTGCTCACTGAAGATCTGGAAACACTCGATGTTCCCTCAAAGCATCGAATGTTGAAAAAGGTAGAGAGTGTCCAGAAGGAATGTAAACACCTGCAGGATATTCTGGATGCCTTCCTGCAGTTTGCCCGGGTGGGAAAACTCGCCTTGAGTTCTGCCAGTCTGAACGACCTGGTGAGCGACTTTATCGATTTTTTCAGACCACAGGCTCGCGACGCGTCGATTGAAATCAGCCCGCATTTCGACGCCGATCTGCCTCAGGTTCAGGTGGATCAGGCATTGTTTCGACAGGTGCTGATGAACCTGGCATTAAATGTGATTCAGGCGATGCCCGACGGAGGGCTGATTGAACTACAGACATCGCATAAAGATGGCATGGTCTATCTCGACATCATCGATAATGGAAAAGGCATCGATGAAAAAGTGAAATCACGGATTTTTGACACTTTCTTTTCCACGAAGCCGGGGGGGAGTGGCCTGGGGCTGCCTACGGTCAAAAAGATTATCGATGCACATCACGGGACGATTGAATGTGAAAGTGAACCGGGAAGAGGAACCCGTTTCACGATTTCATTTCCCGTTTGCTGAACTTTGACAACTCCCGGGAATTTATTTGTAATTCTGACTTGAATATGATGGGGGCTGACTGGTCCGGCAGAAATCTGCTGAAATCAGCTTCTTTAGATTCAACTACTGTTCTCCACGGGAAAGAGTTTTCTCAACCAAACTGGAAAGGCAGAGAGTCCGCTCAATGAGCACGAAAGACGCCACGGGAACCGATCTGGAATCGATCGTCATTCGCGTATTAATTATTGACGACGATGAAGCCCATGCGCAGGCTGTAGCAGAAAGCCTGGAACGGGTTGGCTGCGATTGCAAAATAGCCACTTCCGGTGAACAGGGCGCCAAGTTAATCGAAAGCGAAACGGCTGATATCGTGATTACGGATCTCCGCATGGATGGCGTAGACGGGTTAGCGATCCTGCGGACTGCGAAAGACGAATTGCCGGATGCAGAAGTCATCGTGTTGACCGGGCATGGATCCATCAACTCAGCAGTCACCGCGATGCAATTGGGGGCCTATACCTACCTGACAAAACCACTGGATATCAATGAACTGCGCAATGCGGTGGAGAAGGCATCCACACGGGTGCGCCTGATGCGGCGGAACGCAGAACTACACCGACGCCTGGATGAAAAATTCGGTTTTGAAGGTGTCATCGGTAACACGCCACAGTTACATAAAATTGTCGATAAACTGAAAAATGTTGCTTCGACCAACAGTACCGTGCTGATTGAAGGAGAGAGTGGGACAGGGAAAGAACTGGTGGCCCGCGCAATTCATCAGAATAGCGAACGCAAAAGCAAGCCGTTCGTACCACTAAATATTTCCGCGTTGCCCGACAGTATTCTGGAAAGCGAACTGTTTGGTCATGAGCAGGGGGCATTTACCGGAGCGGTGGGAAAACGAATCGGGAAATTCGAACATGCAAACGGTGGCACTCTGTTTCTGGATGAAGTCGGCGAGATGCCGATGCAGACACAGATCAAGCTGTTACGTGTGCTGGAAGATCGAAAGATAGCTCGTCTGGGAACGAATGAAGAGATCAGCCTGAATGTCCGACTGGTGGCAGCGACAAATGCGGATCTGTTGGAGATGGTAAAAAAGGGCTCATTTCGCCAGGATCTGTATTACAGGCTCTCTGTTGTCAAAATTGAACTGCCTCCATTGAGAGAGCGACGTGGCGACATCCCACTGCTCACCGATCATTTTCTGAAAGAGCTGTCCTCGCAATATAATAAACCCTATGATGGGGTTTCGCGGGCTGCACGTCGTGCCCTGATGTCCTATGACTGGCCCGGTAATATTCGCCAGCTCAAAAATGCCGCCGAGCGAATGCTCGTATTGGATACTGATGGAATTCTGGACCTGGATGACCTGCCCGAAGAAATCGTACCGGTGTCAGGACCAGAGGGGGACAGTAGTTATACTTCAGATCGTTCAGGCGCTGATTTCCTGATTGGACGCCCGTTTTCGGAGGTCGAACGTTACTACATCGAACGCGCTCTCGACCTGGCGGATGGCAAACGGGAAGAAGCTGCCAAAATGCTGGGCATCGGAGAACGAACCTTGTATCGAAAGCTCAAGGAGTATCAAAAGCAGCGGGAAGAACAGACTTAGAACGCACCACATTTAAATAGAGCGGCTCTGAATCTCATCTACTCGGGCCAATCAGCCCTGAAAACGCTACACTAAAACTGGACACAGTCGAGTCTGTTTACGGCGCGTTTGATATTTCCTGAGGTCATCACTTGGCGCAACGTACGCATGCTTCCGGGGGAACCGTTCTGCTCGCACTGTTGAACCCCTTCCGAGACGAATGTCGGAATACCGGTTGTTATGATCTTGTAAATGGTATCTATGAAAAGAGATAGGTGCTGTTTCTATCTCTCGTTGAACAAGTGCCTTTATGAAGGTCCTCACGACAATTCCGGCATTCGAAATAAATGCGGTTAATATCTTGACAAAAAGTGACGATCCGTCAAAATGGTGATGTCATGAGTACCCGAGATCGAAAACAACGAGAAATTCAGGAACGCGAAGCGAAAATCCTGGAATGTGCGCGCCCGATGTTTATTGAAGGCGGGTATAACGGTCTGAATATGGACCGACTCACCAGTCTGGTAGAATACTCAAAAGGAACGATTTATAACCACTTCTCCTGTAAAGAGGAGATTATTATTACACTGGCGATTCAGACGCTGGAAAAACGATTAGCCATGTTTCAAAAGGCGTCTCTGTTTCAGGGAACCTCGCGTGAACGAATTGCTGCCATCGGTGCGGCCGCCGAACTGTTTGTGAAAACCTATCCCGATCATTTCTGTGTCGAACAGACGATTCGACTCGATTCCATCTGGGACAAGACTTCTGAAGAACGTCGCAATCTGATGTCGAATTACGAGCATCGCTGCATCGGAATTGTCGGCGGTATTGTGCGTGATGGCATCTCGCGAGGCGATGTGCATCTGGGAGATTCTGCAACCCCTGAAGAAATTGTATTCGGCCTCTGGTCACTTTCTGTAGGCGGTTATTCGATCATCACGACCAGTAATTCCCTCAGCGAACTGGGCATTTCGGAACCCTATGAAATGCTCCGCCGAAATTTTAATCGTTTTCTTGACGGAATTCAGTGGCAGCCACTCAGTTCCGAAGTCGACTATGATGCGGTTTATGACCGGGTCAGCCGGGAGGTGTTTGGAAATGAACTTCAGCAGAGCACGGTCTGAGTCGTTTTTTTTTGGAAACAAAATGACGTTTCGTCAAAAATTAACATTCTACGGTAGACGGTTTCGTTTCGCAGTTGCAGCGTTGTTGCTGGCAGTATTACTGGCTTTGTTCTGGTTAAATCCGCACAGCGCTTTTTCCACAGAAGTCTCTGTGAATAAATCAAAGCCGTCAGGAGTCCCTGTGGATGTGGTCGAACTCAAGCCCGTTGATTCGTTTGCCCGAAAACGAAACTATACCGGAAAAGTAACGGCGGCTCGCGTGAGTGAACTGGCATTCGAGCGGAGTGGAAAGCTGATTGAAATCGTCGTCGATGAGGGGGATACGGTCCAGGCAGGCATGGTATTGGCCCGCTTGAATACGCGGCATCTGCAGGTCATCCGGCTAAAACTGCAGGCAGAGCGTGCTGCCGCCCAGGCAAAGCTGGATGAACTGGTAGCAGGGCCGCGACCTCAAACAGTCGCTGTCGCGGAAGCCGAAGTCAGACAACTGAATGCCCGGCTCAAAAATCTGCAGGCGGATCTCGACCGGAATCAGAAATTGCTGAAACGTAATGCGATTACCAGTTCCGATTATGAAGCGTCTCAGTATGACGTAGAGCAGCAACAGGCCCAGCTTGATGCTGCGCGCAGTCGGCTGTCGGAGTTGCAGGAAGGAACCCGTAAAGAGCAGGTCGCAGCCCAGAAAGCAGTCGTGGCCAACCTCGATGCCGCTCTCGAAGACAACCAGGTTGATCTGGACGATACGGTGCTCAAAGCTCCCTTTGGTGGTCGGGTTTCAAAACGCTATGCCGATGAAGGCACTGTGATTTCTCCCAATGCCCCATTATTCCGCCTGGTCGAAGATCAGAAGCTGGAAGCACACATTGGTGTGCCCGTGGATATGGCCGTCCATCTTAAACATGGCAGCCAGCAGGAGGTGAGACTGAATGGAAATAATTATCAATCCACTTTGAAAGCGATCCTGCCCGAACTGGATCCGGTAACACGGACCCAGGAAATCGTGTTGTCACTCAGTGAGCAGGCTGCGAAACAATTGGTGCCAGGTCAGGTTATTCGCATCGAAATCTCCGAACCGGTCGAAATGCAGGGATTCTGGCTGCCCCTCAGTTCGCTGGCACGGGGTGAGCGGGGACTCTGGTCTGCGTATGCTGTGATTGCAGGGAAAGAGCCGGGAGAAAAAGTTCTGGAAAAACGCCAGCTGGAAGTATTACATACAGAAGACAATCGGGTACTGGTGCGTGGTACATTGAAAACCGGCGATCAAATTGTAGCAGATGGAATTCATAAGCTGACGGGTAATCAGCGGGTGGTGATTAAAAACCGTCGTTGAGCCGGAATGAGAGTGATACAGTAATCAATCGCGGAGCGTTCATCAGGAAAAAACGGACCTTTCAGAACTCAATGGGGAATTCAATTATGCTGGAAGGACTATTTTACCGAAATCGGCGGTTACTCATTTTGCTGATCGCGTTGATTACCGTGGCCGGCCTTTCCAGTTTTTACGTGCTGCCTCGCATGGAAGATCCCGTGCTGACGCAACGGGTTGCGCGGGTTAATACGCGCTTCCCGGGAGCCGATGCCTCGCGAGTCGAATCTCTCGTCTCTGAAAAGATGGAGGAAGAACTTCGGGAGATTGATGAGATCAAAGAACTGCGGACCATTTCCCGCAGCGGCATGTCTTCCATGACAATTGAGCTTCGTGATGATGTTTATGAGGTCGACGAAGTCTGGTCGCGGATTCGGGATAAGATCGATGATGCCCGGGTTGAATTTCCCGCGGGGGCCGAAGAACCCGATTTTGAAGAGCTGGAAGTCAAAGCCTATGCGTTGATCGTGGCACTGGTGTGGGACAATCCAAACGATGTGAACTATGCTGTACTGCGTCGCTCTGCCAAACAACTGGAAGACCGTCTGCGTTCGATTTCCGGGACTGAAGACATTGATACGTTCGGTGACCCGGATGAAGAGATCGTGGTGGAAGTCCAGCCTGATAAAATCGCTTCATTGGGATTGAGCGTAATAGAAATCGCGCAACAGGTGGAATCGTCGGATGCGAAGTTAACTGCCGGACAGTTGCGCGGTGCGAAAAGCGATTTGCTGATTGACGTGGATTCTGAGCTGGATTCCCTCTCACGGATTGCGAACACGCCGGTGCAGTTCGGTTCGGATGGCCACTCCGTGCAACTGGGGGATATTGCGACGATTCGTAAAGGCGTGGCATTACCTCTGAACAGTCTGGTGATCGCGGATGGCAAGTCGGCGGTCACGCTGGGAATATTTGTGCGCGACAGTGTGCGGATTGATCATTGGAGCCATGCGGCAAAAGCGGCACTGGCTGAGTTTGAACAGTCGCTGGCAGACGATGTCAGCGTGCAGACTCTCTTTGATCAGAATCGTTATGTCGAGGCGCGTCTCAGTGGCCTCGTCTGGAACCTGGTGCTGGGCGGTATTGCGGTGATTGCCGTGATTGTATTCATGATGGGCTGGCGCAATGCACTGGTAGTAGGGACCGCGTTGCCTTTATCTGCGTTCATGGTACTGGCGGGACTCCGCTTTATGGAGATCCCCATTCATCAGATGTCAGTCACCGGATTGATTATTGCTTTGGGATTATTGATTGATAATGCGATCGTCGTCGTCGATGAAGTTCGGTCCAAGTTACATACAGGGATGGCTCCCGATGATGCCGTCATTTCTACAGTGAAACATCTGGCGGTTCCCTTATTGGGGTCCACTTTAACGACGGTACTCGCCTTTGCACCCATCGCATTAATGCCCGGGCCCGCGGGTGAGTTTGTCGGTTCGATTGCCATCAGTGTGATTCTGGCGATCTGCAGTTCCTTCTTCCTGGCGATGACGGCGATCCCTGCCATCGCGGCTCTGTTTGCTGATAAGAATGAAGATCCGGAACACGCTCACTGGTGGCAGGTAGGTTTCAGTCATGCTGGTCTGCGAAATGCCTATCAGAACTCCCTGGATATTCTGTTTGCACGCCCGCTGCTGGGGGTGGCGCTGGGATGTCTACTGCCGATCTGCGGGTTTATCGTCGCCGGTTCTCTGCCCGAACAGTTTTTTCCTCCCGCAGACCGCGATCAGGTGAATATCGAACTGGAACTGAATGCGCATGCATCACTGGCTGAGACTCGGCAGACCATCGAAACGATCCGCCAGGTCGTCCTGGAGCATCCCCAGGTCAAGGGGATCGAATGGTTTCTGGGTGAAAGCGCACCACAGTTTTATTACAACATCGTCGCCAAGCGAGAAAATGCTTCAAACTATGCACAGGCACTGGTACAGCTGAACTCCGCGGAAGGAGGCCAGGCACTGATTCATGAACTGCAGCGAGAACTGGACCAGAAGGTACCCCATTCGCGCGTGCTGGTAAGGCAACTGGAGCAGGGGCCTCCCTTCGACGCGCCGATAGAAGTGCGGCTGTTTGGACCTGACCTGCATCAGCTTAGTGAGAGCGGGGATGAGTTACGGACAATTTTAAGTCGCACGACGAATGTCCTGCATCACAAAGCGGAACTGGCTGATCCGCTCCCCAAACTGACACTGAAGATCGACGAAGAGCAGGCGCGACTCGCGGGACTGGATCATGCAGAAATCTCCCATCAGTTAAATGCGGCCCTGGAAGGCTCCCTGGGGGGAAGTATCCTAGAAGAGACAGAAGAACTGCCTGTACGGATTCGCGTGCCACAGGCACGGCGGGGTTCCATTAACCAGATTGCATCGCTGCAGTTGATTTCCAGTAAAAAGACCGAAGACGGACAGCCACAGTTTGTCCCTTTGACGGCGATTGCCGAAGTTAAAATGTCATCTGAAGTGGCCGCCATTTCTCACTTCAACGGTGAGCGGATGAATGAAGTGCAGGCTTATCTCAAAGCGGGGGTCCTGCCTGCGGAGGCACTGGCGGAATTTCAGTCAAAAATGAAACAGGCAGGTTTTGAGCTGCCGCCCGGCTATCGACTGGAATGGGGAGGCGAGGCATCTAAGCGGGACGATGCGGTCGGAAATCTGCTCGCAAATGTCGGCGTGTTGATGGTCCTGATGGTGGCGACTCTGGTATTGTCGTTTGCTTCGTTTCGTGTGGCAGCGCTGGTGGGCACCGTGGGGATACTTTCCATTGGTCTGGGTCTGGGGATGTTGTGGCTGTTTGATTTTCCCTTCGGTTTCATGGCGATTGTCGGTTCGATGGGGCTGGCAGGAGTTGCAATCAACGACGCGATTGTGGTACTGGCCGAGCTGCGCGCGAATCCCGAAGCACGAAAAGGGAACCGGGTGGTCGTCCGTGACGTTGTTCTGCGTTCGACGCGGCATGTGGTCGCCACTTCGCTCACTACGGTCGCCGGCTTTGCACCGCTGGTGATTGCGGGAGGCGGCTTCTGGCCTCCGCTGGCGATTACGATTGCCGGCGGAGTCGGTGGGGCCACGCTGCTGGCCCTCTATTACATTCCCTCGGCTTATATCCTGGTGATGTGTCGCCAATGTCCGCTCCAGGTGACAGCCACTGAACCGGTGCAGGCGGACAGAGAAGCGACTCTGTTTTCAAAATTAAAAGACCGGCTGCCGGTGTTACGCTGAAATATTGATGGACGCGAAAACATTATTTTCTGTATCATGAAGCGAAAATTGTATTTTACAATAACACTTATGATCATGGAAAAATGTCAGGTATCCTCATGCGTATCTTAATATTATTCATTGTTGCCATTACGCTGGCTGGTAAATGCGAGTCTGAACTTTCTGCAGAAGAGCCGCATGTTCTCAAACAGGTAGTGGCTGTCGAAAATGTCTGCGCCTGGCCTAACCTGACGCTGCTGCCGAACGGAACCATCATCGCGGTCTTTCATAATCAGCCCAGTCACGGACAGCAGGAGGGAGACATTGACTGCTGGGCCAGCCCGGATGGAATCAAGTGGGAGAAACGCAGCACAGTCACGCAGCATGAACCGAATACGGTGCGAATGAATCATGCGACGGGGCTGGCGAAGAATGGCGATCTGATGGTACTCTGTTCCGGCTGGAGTAATCTCAAACAACCCGAGCGGCCCAAGCAGGCAGCCTTTCGCGATGCGATTCTGAGAAGCTGGGTACTGCGGTCGAATGATGGGGGACGCAGCTGGTCGAAATCGGAAGCCTTTCCGGCAGCGGAAGCGGGCTGGTCTGAATTGATTCCCTTCGGCGATATCTGGGTTGGCGCAGATGGCGCGCTGCATGTCTCCTGCTACCAGGGAGAATTTAAAGATCCCAGTCAATCAACTAAAACCAAAGGCTGGAAATCTTCCCATTTGAAAAGTGACGATGACGGCCGGACCTGGAGTGTGGTTTCTGTCATTGGTCCTGCTCACAATGAAACGGATCTGTTTTACCTGGGAGATAAACGCTGGCTGGCAGCAGCCCGCATCGACAAAATGGAACTGATTCGCAGCAACGATAATGGAGTGACATGGCAGCCGCCGCAACCTGTGACGGGCCGCAATGAGATCAACGGCCATCTGACACGACTGAAAGATGGACGGCTGCTGCTCAGTTATGGCATTCGTGTCAACGGACGACGGGGCGTGTGTGCGAAGCTCAGCAGTGATGCGGGGCAGAGCTGGAGCGAACCGATCCGCGTCTCCCACACAGCCGATGGCGGAGATTGCGGTTACCCATCCAGTGTCCAGAAGGAAAATGGCGAGATCGTGACAGCCTGGTATTCCAGCGAATCACCACAACACACGGGATATCACCTCGGTGTGACGGTCTGGAACGTGCCTGCAGCAGAAACGAAATAAGCAGGCACGCGGACTTTCTGGTAGCAGTCTGCCAACGGCAAGAATTCTTTTGTTACTGATCTTGGGGACTGATCTGTTTTACTGATCGGCTTCTATATTGAGTGCCATAAGTTAACTTTCTAAACGAACTCTTCGCAAAAATTTCAATAATTTCTTTCCCAAATTCATAGCAACTCTGTATGGTTTAAGCTTTCGTCAGATCCTGATTGCGAATTTCTTCGCTGCGTTTATCTGCTTCAATTCTGAATGAGTTTTTTGATTGCATGTCGAGCCTCGAGAGATGCAGTCGATCTACATACGAAAGCGCTTGTTATGGAATCCTCTCAATTGAGTGAGGATGTGCCGGTTCCGGAACCGGCACAAACATCCTCCCACGCGACAGCTTCAAGTGATAAACCATCACAGCCTGTGTTACTGTTGATTGCTGTTTCTGGATTGTTATTTGCGGGCTGGTATGCGTGGGTCAATCAGGTCTATTTTCTGGCGGCCTGGCATAATCGTTCCCTGGCGACAATGACGCCGCAGCCTCTCTTCAATGTCCAGGGGCTGATGCTGCCGAAACAGGAAATTGTGAACGCACGGATTCCCAAGGATGGAATCCCGGCTTTAACAACTCCTGACTTTATTCAGATAACACAGGCGACATTTATGAAACCAGGCGATCGTGTGGCGGGAGTCTGTCTGGAAGGCGAGGCACGGGCTTATCCACTTAAGATCCTGGATTGGCATGAGGTGGTGAACGACCAGATTGGAGACACGCCGTTTATCGTGACGTACTGTCCTTTGAGTGATTCACTTGCGGTCTACAACGCTCAGGGAACGGGAGGTAAAATTGAGTTTGGAATTTCGGGCTACCTGTATAACAGCAATCAATTGCTGTATGACCGCACGGGATCGGGCAAGACGGATGGGCTCTGGTCACAGATGATGTCGCAGGCCATTTGTGGGCCGCGCGTACAGGAGACGCTAATGCATTTACCAGTCCAACTGACCGACTGGCAAGACTGGAAACAGCGCTACCCTGACACCAAAGTCCTTTCACAGGAAACCGGGTTTCCATTTGAATATCAGGCGGGCGCCTACACCGAATATTTGAAAGACGAGAGTCTGATGTTCGAGGTCAACGTGCATGATCACCGTCTTCCGAATAAAACACCACTTCTCGGGATCTGGGCGGGAGGTCAGAAGCGGGCCTATCCAGTGACCGCTTATCAACATTTGACGGAAGTGACTGAGTGGGAAGAGGAACTGGCAGGAAAAAAATTCACTCTGGCGTATCATCCAGATGCTAAATCGCTGCGCGTGGTGAAATCGGATGCAGGGCTCAGCTGGATGTATGCATTGTGGTTTGCCTGGTATGCTTTTTATCCTGATACAGAACTACACCCCGAGTCTGCATATGCTGTCGCAGTGGTAGCGGAAAAACCTGAAATCAAGATCCTGGCAGACTAAGGCTTCAGTAGGAAACGTGTTACGAAATCCCTCTGGTCGCTGTTGCTGAGTGACCAGAGGGAAGCGCAAGGGGCTCAGGAATTATTTCTTAAGATTGACGCGAACCAGTTCCTTATCGTTTCGGGCGAACAGAGACTGATTGGCAAACGCGGGATGACTCCAGACGACGGGGCGGCCAAAAGCTTCATTCGTTGGTTCCAAGACATGGAAACGACTGATTTCTTTGTAACCTTGCGGGGTGAGGTCAGCGAGGATCAGGTCGCCGTTTTCCGTGAACAGGAAAAAATGCTCGTCATGTTTTACAATAAAGGCCGTCGCGTGGCGATCACGGCGGCCAGCGTTCGTCACTTTTTTCGTAGACCAGCGTCGACTGCCGTCTTTCAAATTGACGGCAACAAAGTCGCCCGACTGTATATCACTTCCATAAACGGTATCCCCTTCAATGTAGGGAGTGCTGTTGCAACAGAACAGGGCGGATCTCGGTTTCCCTTTCCAGATAACTTCGGCAGCAGGTTTTGAGTCTCCCGAGAGTTTGATCCAGGCGGCTTCATCGCCGATGGCGGAGACATACAGAAAATCTCCCTGTTGTCGAGGCACCGTGACCGACATTCCGTAACCCGGTTTGAGGGGGAGCGACCAGAAGACTTTACCTGTCGCAGGATTCAAGGAGTTCAATGAACCTGGATGCCATATAAGCAGTTGTTTTGTGCCATTATGGGTAATCAGGGTCGGAGGGCAGTATCCAGTTTCTGTATGATCCAGTGAGTGCCAGAGTTCTTCGCCGGTATCTTTATTAAAAGCGACGGCGATGGAATCTTTGCCGCCGACCAGGCAGTACAACGTATCGCCATCGACCAGAGGGCTGGCGGCGTGGCCCCAGAAAGGTGATTTGGCCTGGTAGTCTTTCTGAAAATCTTTTTTCCAGATCAGCTTGCCTGTTTCAGCATCCAGACAGGTCAGGTTTCCCTCGGCTCCCAATGCATAGACTTTGCCAGCTGCGACTGTGGGAGTACAGCGCGGACCCGCTGCATAGGAAATATCGTAAGGGCGGTCATACTTGTATTCCCAGATGACTTTCCCTGTATCTGCGGACAGGCAGAGGATGCGTTCTTCGCCCTGCAGACGGGAAGCCCCCCCTGGATTATTCTCGACTTTCCCGGACTTTTTCAGATAGTCCATGACATAGACTTTGTCGTCAACCACCGCGGGGCCACTGTACCCTAATCCAACGGGGGCTCGCCATTCCACCTGTAGACCCGATTCAGGAAAGACATCGACAATCTCAGACGCCTTCCATTGACTCGAACGATCCGGGCCCAGCCATTGAGGCCAGTCTTCTGCAAAACCGGTTGACGATCCAATGAGCAGCATTGCAGTTACAACAGCGAGAATACGCGTCAGCATGGTTTGACGTTCCTTTTCCGGGCGGCGGCAATTGAAGTTCAATACTCCTGTGAAGTGATTCAGTCAGGAGTCTACAGTCACTTTAAATGTTGATTGATGAATAATCAACATCCCGATTATATCTTGAGCTGAGTGCGGACGTATAAAGATTGGGAAAAGAGTCTGTGATTCTGCTGGGAACTGCTCCGTTATGGATCTGGACATTTAGAAAACCGCGGTGTGTGAAGATTTCAGGAATCATCACTTGAGATACGGAAAATCAGAAACTTTGCTATCGGGACACTGGGAAGGTGGTCAAATACTACATGATGGCCAGACGGTGTTAATAGGAAATTCACAAAACTATCTATCTGCTATCGCTTTACGCTGAAATGAGTAGCCATCTTGTACAGGTTGGGTTCTGGGTTGTCCTTGGACGGATCAGTACTTATTAAGTTTTATTAAGTGCTGAATATTGAGTAAGTTAAGTCGTGCAGGGCGAATTATTTTGACAAATCAAAACTGATTGATTAAATAAGTGAACAGGGTTTGTAGAAAAATAGTCGCATTTCTACCAGTGTCTCTGTCTGGTCGGTCATTTTGTCTGACTGTTTGAATCACATCTATCATCGCAGTCTTTTCTCATCGATCTTTTAAGAGCACTTCAGGAACGGGGTTCGTTTCAATTTCCTCATGGGCTGGATGTTTATGAGGCAAACTATGTGTTTCTTTTTTTATTCAATTCTTTTTTAAACGTGCTGGAGAGTATTATGAAAAACAATACAGGTCATCGACAGAAAGCGGGATTTACGCTGATTGAGTTGCTGGTCGTGATTGCGATTATCGCGATCCTGATTGCCTTGCTGTTACCGGCTGTGCAATCGGCACGCGAAGCGGCGCGGCGGAGTACCTGCAAGAACAATCTGAAACAACTCGGACTGGGACTCCACAACTATCATGAAACACATGGTGCTTTCCCCCCCGGCTCAATTGTCACACTGACCAATGGTGGCAGTGGTAACACAGTACGCTGGCGTGAGTGGATGGAAGCAGGGAATACCAGCGGAGTAGGAACGCATGGAACCAGCTGGATGCTCCAGATCTTACCCTTTGTTGATCAGGCAAATACATATAATAAATGGAATTTCAATACCAATGTGATGGGAAACCGGGCTGTTGCGGAAGTGGATATCCCCATCTTCTATTGTCCCTCACGTCGTAGCAAGGTTCGTAAGGTTGATGCAAAACTTCAACTGGATGAATCCCCCGGCTCCACGACAATCAATAATGCATTTGAAAAGGGGGGCACTGATTACGGCGGATGTAAAGGCGCCGGTAACGGATTCGGTGATGGTTTTTCCGGCACCGGGCATGAATCTTTAGGTGTGGGTGCCAGCGGTGAATGGATGGGAACACTCTCAGGTGGCCATCTGGGTATCTTCTATCCGAACGGTGATACGCAAATGCGTGACATCAAAGATGGAACCACCAATACCCTGATGACAGGGGAAATGCAGCGCTTACGCGGGAACGATGCCAGTCTGAGCCTCGACAGCTGGTCCGCCGGTGGGGTCGCCAACATTTTCGACACCGACACTGCCGGTAGCAGTTCCGAAAATGGCAGTGGTAATAACCAGGGCATCAATGGTGGTCAGTACGAAGCCCCTGGGAGCGACCATGAAGGGGGCGCTCATTTCGGTTTAGCCGACGGGTCCGTACGGTTCATCAGCGAAAATATTGATAACCGGACTTTCAACCGGATTGGTACCGCTGACGGCGATAAGATTCCTGGTGAATTTTAAATCAGGGATCGCTATCACACAAAGGCAGACAGGAGGAACTGGCTTCCTGTCTGCCTTCTTCCTGCAAACATGTCTTCAATATGATCTTAAGGATATTATCAGCATGCAACATATGCGAGTCGTCGGTTCTGTTGTCCTCTGTCTGGGATTACTGGTTAGTCTGTCAGCCTGCGGTGGCAGCGATGCACCACCGTTAGGGCAGGTGAAAGGCAAGGTGACATTGGATGGGGCACCATTGGCTGATGCCAACGTGACATTTATGCCAGAGACAATACGTGGTTCTTCCGGCACAACAGACAGTGATGGAAATTATGAATTAACTTATATACGTGATCAAAAGGGGGCGGCTATCGGGAACCATAAAGTGGTGATCAGCAAACTCGTTGATGAAAAAGAAACGATACCGCCAAATTACAGCGACGAAACGGAATTGACGGCAGTTGTCAAAGCCGGGCCAAATGAAATCAATTTTGATTTGACAGAAAATTAGCCAGGAGACTGCAAGACTGAATTCGAGTCATTATTCGCGCACTGTGGTTGAAACAACCACAGTGTCGTGGCTTGCTTCAGCCTGCACTCAGGTTTACTGTCGCGTCTTCAGAGGTATTGAAGTCACATAGAATCGCAGGAGAGACGCGCTGAAAAGTAATGCGCTCTGGATAATTCATTTCATACTATCTTCATTTCTATTATCTGATAAAGGGCCCTCTGATGCGCTATCGGAACAGAATACAGGGTTTTACTTTGATCGAGTTACTGGTGGTGATTGCCATTATCGCCATACTGATTGCACTTCTGCTGCCTGCAGTACAACAGGCACGGGAAGCGGCCCGCCGCAGTACCTGCAAAAATAATCTGAAACAGGTCAGCCTGGCGCTACACAATTACCATGAAATTCATGGCGTATTTCCCCCGGGAGCCATTGCGACAACGGCAACATCGACCGCATACAATGTCTGGGGTGATGCTGGGAATACCACTGGGGCCGGTCTGCATGGTACGAGCTGGATGCTGCAGATCCTCCCCCTGGTGGATCAGGCCAACATCTATAATCAATGGGATTTTAATACGAATGTGATTGGGAACCGGTCTGCTGCAGAAAATAATATCCCTGTTTTTTACTGTCCGACGCGGCGGAGTAAAGTCCGCAAAGTAGATGAGAAAATTACGATCGGAGAAAATCCGGGAACCAGTACGCCACCCTCCAATCGTTTTACAAAAGGAGGCTCTGATTACGGGGTCTGTATGGGAGGTGGGAACGGCTGGGCCGATGGAGACCTGATTCATCTCACACACCGTACGGATGCGTTGATTGGCACTTTTGGTGGAGGCACCGGTGCATTTCTGGGAGTTTTTTCTGTCAACAGTGACACCGCGTTGCGTGATATCGATGATGGAGCTTCAAACACGATCATGAGCGGGGAAGTACAGAAATTGCACGGCTCAACCGCACCCAAAACAAGTCAGGATAGTTGGGCCGCTGGTGGCGTGGGAAACATGTTTGACACTGGAATATCAGGCGGTACCGCTGGCGGATTCAATAACAACTTCTATCAGTCTGCCGGCAGTGATCACACCGGGGGCGCTCACTTCGGTTTCGCTGATGGTTCCGTCCACTTTCTCAGTGAAAACATGAGTTCCCGAGTCTACCTGGAACTGGGAACGGCTGACGGAGGTGAAACAACAAAATTTGTCCCCTGACCGCAAGCTGATAATCAGATCAATGGTGCGCGTTCTGGCAATTTATACCAGTTCGCGGATCGGGGTCTGTTCATCAATCAGATACTGGGGGCGGCCATTGTTGTCTTCGATGGTGGTCGACGCGACATCGATGCCCAGGTTGTGATAGAGGGTTGCGAAGACTTCCTGCATATGCACAGGACGGTCGACCGCTTCTTCTCCCAGACGGTTGGTTGATCCGATGACCTGCCCGGTTTTCATGCCACCACCTGCCATGAGGGCAGCGTGCACGCGCGGCCAATGATCGCGCCCGGCATTCTTATTGATTTTAGGTGTGCGGCCGAATTCACCCCAGACCAGGACTGTGACATCTTTGTCCATGCCGCGTTCATGCAGGTCTTCCACCAGAGCAGCAACTCCCTGATCGAGCAATGGGATCACGCTGCGGGCATGGCCAAAATTATTGCCGTGCCAGTCGAAATGGGCAAAGCTGCAGGTCACGCAGCGTGCCCCCGCTTCCACCGCCCGGCGTGCCAGCAGAAAACGGGACATAATCGCCTGGTATCCCATTTCCAGCGGGTACTTCAAAACTTTAGGGTCATCTTTCCCATAACGGGCTCGGACTTTGGGGTCCTCTTTTTCGAGGTTTAATGCCTCTACCAGACGGGATGAGGAAAGAACTTCCAGTGCCTGCTTCGTGTAGCCATCGTATGTACCATCAGTCAGTTTTGTCTCTGAAACGCGGCGGAAGCGATCCAGGTTATTTAACAGACTGGCGCGCTCAGTGAGACGCGTATTGGAAATCGAGTTGAGCGTCATGTTCTCCATGACATCGCCGTCCGGACGAAAAGGCGCATGTTCCAGTCCCAGGAATCCAGAACCTTTGATATTCCAGGGATTGTGCGCCATCGTGTGTGACAGGTCGATGTAAGATGGTACGGTGGGATTGACCGGACCTTTGACTTTGGAGATTGCCGATCCGACGGAAGGCCAGCCCCCCTGTGGTTGTGAGCTGCGGAAATGATGACCGGTACAGCACTCGAAGGAATCGTGACGGCCTTCCGCGCCGACCAGTGAGCGAATGATTGAAAACTTATCCATCATACCGGCGACGCGCGGCATCAATTCGCTGATTTGAATTCCGGGTACGTTGGTGTTGATCGGTTTAAATTCGCCACGAATTTCGTCGGGGGCGTCCGGTTTTAAATCGAACATGTCCTGGTGTGGAGGACCGCCTGCCAGGAAGATCATAATGACTGCTTTATGAGACGATCGTTTTCCACTTTCTTCCTGCGCTTTTAAAATCTGAGGCAGGGAGAGACCGCCCATGGCCAGGCCGCCAATTTGCATGAAGGAACGTCGCGGCATCCGGTCGCATAAACGAATCGATTGATCTTCAATCCTGAGCATCTACTAAGAGCCTTCCGATAAGATGAAACAATTTTAACTCGAGGCTTAAAAAGGGCTTATCCAAGTTACATAAGCGTACACTCATGGGATGGGTTTGAATAGAAGAATCGGCTTAAATGAAAGGAAAATTAAGAAATTATCTGAAACCCGCCTTAATAATACCAATCCTGATAAAATCAGCCCCTGTCTGTACTCCTTCAAGCAGGAAGTAGACTGAAGCTACGGGGGACCTGAATTTCAGTTTCTCACAGAGAACTCAGGATCTTTTTTTGAAGTCAACCCTGCGGTCTTCGATATCGCCACAGACAGCGAGTCGGTATTGATTGCCGTTTTCCACCAGGGCAATTCCACCTTGAGGAGAGGCGTTGCAGGTGATCCAGCCTTTGCCTTCCAGAGCATGCAGGTATTGAGTGACCCGGTTGAGTGAGGGGATATCAAATTCGGTAGCAATTTGTTCCGTGTTGGGAGCGAGACCCGTTTGATCAATTTCGCGGGTAATATAGTCCAGAATTTTCTGTTGTCGTTCGGTCAAATACTGGTTCATTGATTTCTCCTGTGCGCATCATGGTGCGCGTTGCGGGGCGCAAAATGAGCCCACATCATCCTTGAGAATCAGACCCGGATTCCAATACAGGTCTTAAGAAGAAAACAGTAAATTAAAATTTCAACGTGACTTCCTTCAGCGAGCCACACGCGGCCACCACCTGGTGAATGGGGAGGGAATCAGTTAGCGAAAAGCATATATACGGTATCGTCGATCGTCAATCAAATTTTGAAGCATGTTTTCCTGATTTGATCTCATTCTGCTGAAAACCCAGTGATTCAAGGCCCGAAAAAAATTCAAATTGACCTGTCATCTTGAGAAGGCCTGACGTCAAAAAAACTCATTCCCGTAGGATACTTTATTTCAATTGGACTTTTACTCACTATCATATTAGATTATATTGATCTGAATATATAAGGTATATTAAGATAACTACTTGCGCTAAAATGTTTCGTCTCTTGAATTCAGGAGAGTCATGATGCCTGCGAATACTCCTGCCCGCCATCCCAACATGTCCCGCCGGACGGCATTGGAAGTTGGTTCGATCAGCCTGCTTGGTTTTGGAATTAACCATCTGGACGCGCTCCGCGCGGAAGCAGCAGCACCTACTAAATTTCGAACCGCGAAATCCTGTATATTTATTTTTCTCTCGGGTGGACTTTCACAACATGAAAGTTTCGATATGAAGCCGGAGGCGAGTGCCGAGGTCCGTGGAGAGTTCAATCCGATTGCAACAAAAATTCCCGGCCTACAGATTTCAGAACATCTCCCGATGCTGGCGAAACGAAGTCATCTCTGGTCGGTCTGTCGCACTTTGTCGCATGGTACGAATGAGCATTCGATGGGGCATCATATGATGCTGACCGGTCGCTCAGATGTGCCTGTAGGTTTTAATCCCAGTCGTCCGATGAATACCGATCATCCTTCGATTGCCGCAATCGCCGGCGATGTCATCCGTGCACGTACGAATCTGCCTCCGGCGATTGTGCTTCCGGATAAAATTGTACATCGTACCGGGCGTGTGGTCCCGGGACAGTTCGCGGGCAGAATGGGTTCTAACCGTGATCCCTGGTTTATCGAAGCCTCGCCATTTCATGTGCAATCCTATGGTGCGTTTCCGGAATATGCCTTTGACCATCAGCAGCGCGGGGGGAGCGATAACCGGATTTTCCAGACACCCCATTTGAAACTCTCGCAAGGCATGACTCAGAAACGCATGGGGAATCGGATTGGTTTGCTCAAGGAACTGGGTAAGCAGCGACAAGTGCTCGACATCGCCGGCCAGGTCGAAAGTTTTGACCGTTATCGCAGCGCTGCCATTTCATTGCTCAACGATGACAAAGTTCATTATGCAATGGACGTGACGCATGCTGATGATAAAGTTCAGGAACGTTACGGGAAGAATTCATTTGGCTGGTCTTTGCTGATGGCGCGGCGCCTGGTGGAAACAGGCGTCAATCTGGTGCAGGTCAACATGGGGAATAATGAATCGTGGGATACGCATGGCAATATTTTCCCGCATTTGAAAGATAAACTCCTGCCACCAACCGATCGGGCTGTCTCCGCTTTGCTGGATGACCTGGAAGCCAGCGGACGCCTGAAAGATACGCTGGTGGTGATGTGCAGCGAATTTGGCCGGACTCCCAAGATTTCTCAACTGGCGAAAGTTTATGCTCGACCGGGCCGTGATCACTGGGGAGCGACGCAGTCGGTCTTCTTTGCCGGTGGTGGAGTCAAAGGGGGACGCGTGATCGGAACGACGGATAAAATTGGTGGCTTCCCCATCGATCAACCACAGAAACCGGAAAACTTCGCCGCGACCATTTACCGCGCATTAGGACTTCCACAAACCACCTATTGGCATGATGATGTCGATCGACCACACTTCATTTATGAAAGTGATCCAATCGCTGGACTCACTTGATGCACGACAGGTAAGATTGTCAGGCGTTGCGTAACGCCGGAACGATCTCTGCACGTGAGGCATAGCTGGCAGGAATGATACCCGCGCAGATTCCTGTGGCGCAGGCCAGCAGCATGCCAACCCATGCCAGATGCAGCGAAGGGATAAATGCTACGGTGACCGCTTCTGCGCCGACGGAAAGACTGCTGAGTTTCAGTGTGACCAGGGCGGCTCCGACGCCTAGTAAGCCTCCAGCGACACTGAGAAATGTGCTCTCCGCAAGAACCAGTGCGAAGACTTTGAATCCGGAAAAACCAAGCGTACGCAACACAGCGTGTTCCTGGATCCGGTCTTCGACCGACATCAGTGTTGTCGTGGCCACCAGTGCCAGCACCAGTCCGACACAGGCCAGTCCCAGATAATGAGCCATTTCAATCAGTTGAGAAAGATCACCCAGGCTCTTGGCTTGAAACACTCCCTTGGCACGTGTGTTGGTTTCCACTGGACCTCTGCGATAACGCTCATCAATGGCGCTGCTGATTTGTGTTGGATCCGTACCCGGCGCAAGAATCACTTCCAACTGTGTGACCGTGCCAACCAGGTTGGCACCTTGGCGTCGCTGCAGAAATTCCAGGTGGCTGTAGATGTAGTTTTCTTCCGCGGGATTGTCCGAACGATAGATGCCTGCGACATTCACTGACAGATCACCAATCGAGAATTTATCTCCGACCTTGATTTTCCTGCGATTGGCAACAGCCTGACCCACGATGGCAGCATCCTGGTGTGTTTCAAAATCATCCCAGTTGCCTGTGACAAATTCGAAGTCCCGCGCGGAGCGCAGTTTGTTGGGGGGGACACCATAAAAAACGACCACATCCAGACTGGCTCGACAGTTGTTGGTAAAGACCTGAATGGGAATAACATCGTTGACTCCAGCGAGATTGGCAATTTGCTGATCGTAATCCTGGGGGAGATGACTGGTCGCCGGGCAGAATTTATTGGCTTGAAAAACAATTAACGATCCACGGGCTTCCTGTCGCTGTTTGAGATCGTTCATACCTTCCTGAATCGACTGGATAAAACAAAAGACAAACAAAGCGACCGCAGAACCTGCGACGGTTAACATTGTTCGGGCTCGATGTCCCCACAATGTTTTCAGGATGTAACCGATCAATTTCATAAAGTCTCTCCCCGGTTGGCAGTTGTTGCCGTCAAAACAGGTTCCTCTGAAGAGAACTGCTGGACCAGTTTACCGTGATCGAGGTAAAATTGCCGATCAGCGATCCTGGCGGCATCGGCATCATGGGTGACCATCAGCATGGTAATGTCCAGTTCCCGGTTGAGTCGTTTGAGCAGAGCCAGAATCTGGTCGGAGGTTTCCGGATCCAGATCTCCCGTTGGTTCGTCGGCGACCACGATCTTGGGGTGTTTGACAATCGCACGGGCAATCCCCACCCGCTGTTCCTGCCCGCCGGACATCTGACGGGGATAGTGGTCTGCACGATCCAGCAGATCAACGGCCTGCAGCGCAACTTCTACCCGTTTCCTGCGGTCGGAGCGTGACATGGGTAATAATAGCAGCGGGAGTTCGACGTTTTCGTATGCGGTCAAAACGGGGACCAGATTGTGTGTCTGGAAAATGTAACCCAGATTTGCCGCCCGCCACCGCGCCAGGTTCGACCGGGATAGTTTAGTGATTTCGACTCCATCGACCCAGATCGAGCCGGAATCCGGATGATCGATGCTGGCAATCAGATTCAGCAGCGTCGATTTTCCCGTTCCGCTGGCCCCCATGAGTGACAGAAATTCTCCCTGCTCAATATCGAGACTGACCCGATCAAGGGGAGTGATCGTTTCGCCTCCCTTGTGATATTGTTTCGTCAAATTATTGATGACAACAAGTGGCATGTTCAGTTTCCTTTTTGATCGGTTTCACCTGTGATCGTGATACGGTCACCTGGTTCAAGATCGGTAGTGGAGGACGAGATCAGGTGGCTGGTCAGGTTTAGACCGTTTGTCACTTCGACCAGCGGACCACCGGGACTGGTGCCCGTTTGAATGAGTTGTGGCTGTGCCGTGCGAGTCGATTGATCCGCAATCCAAACAATGTTTTGGCCCGCTGCATTCTGTACGATCATATTTCGTGGAATATAAATTCGTGTTTCTTCTTTTTCTGCTTTCGCATCATTTGAGAGTTCCGGAGCCAGAAAAGTGACATCAACCAGCATCTCTGGTTTTAAGACAGGATTTGAGGCATCAATGGCGACTTTAACCTGCAACGTATTTTTCTGGATATCAGCTTCGGAACTGATGAAGAGAACCTTGCCTGTCACCGGCTGGTTGAGTGCCGGGTTGTTAATTTCGACGGGCTGGTTCAGACTGACTTTCGGGATATCCTCAAAGCGGACATCGACTCTGATCTGTAGCTTTTCCGGCTGGTACATGGTGACCACAGTGCTGCCATCATGGCTTGACATTTGTGTGAGCATGTTGCCGATACTGGAACCCGGATGGCCAATCAGCCGATAGATACGTCCGGTGACAGGAGCGCGTATCGTCATGCGATCTAATGTCAGTTTTGCCTGATCTACGGCGACGCGTGCCTGGTCCAGCCGAGCGGTGGCTGCCTGGATGATGGCGATCGTCTCGTCCCGCGCCTGAGTTTCTTCGGTCAGCAGTTCCAGTTCTTTACTGAGCGCATCGCGGCGTGCTTTGAGTGCTTTCCGCTCTGCAATCAGAGAGGTCTTGCGGCCTTCCAGTTCTTCTGCGGCTGCCCGTGCAGATTCCAGTTCAGTCAACGCTTCATCAACGGATCGTTGCGTGACAGCAGCTTTTGCTGATAGCCTGCGTTTATAATCTGTCTGGGCAAAATTTAATTGTGACTGTGCGCGACGGACCATGAAGGGAAGGTTCTTCAGTTCGGTTTCAATCTTCGCCAGTTCCGCTTCGGCAGCTCTTAAGGTTGCCTCTCGGTGTACCGGTTGCGCCAGACGGACTTCGGCAGCGGCCAAAGTGGCTTTGGACTGTTCGAGCTCCGCCTCTCGCAGATTCAGATCCGCGGTTGCCGCACGCAGGGAGAGTGCGGCATCTTCTTTAACCAGCAAGGCAATCGGTTCACCCTGTTTGACTTTCTGATCTTCCACTACCAGCAGATCTTCGATCACACCCGGTGATAACGCAGCCACACGGATGGGCGTAGGTCGCGGTTCCACCCAGCCTGCAGCCTGAAATAGCGGAGTCCCTGCATCCCGAATCGATGACTGCGTTACTATGACGGGCATCACGGTGACCTGCCGGGGAGGGAAGATCAGGTCACGGGCCGCCCATGAAATCAGCGCCAGGAAACCCAGTACGAGTACTCCGGGGAGCAGGAATCGTGTAACGAGCCTTAATCGCGTGTGCCCTCGTACCTGTGAGGGCGCACTGCGATCAATGGCTAATTGTGAAAGGTCTACTTGTGACATGACTTACTTTCGTACAAAGATTCCGTTGGCAAATACGGTCAGATTACCGGCGTCATCACGTTTGGCTTTGCCTTTGACAACAACAGTTTGAAGTTCTTTCAGATTTAACAACTTGCGTGCATCTTCGGTGATGAGTGTGCCATCCTGATCCACGACTTTGACCAGCGCTGTCGCGGTCGGGAGTTTGTCGGTTTCACAGCAATAATCCCAGGGCTTTTCACAACCATCGCCTTCAATATCAGAGCAGGCTTTCAGGGAGTTGTCGACGATTGAAAATGCAGCGCGACCGTCGATCCAGGGGTTTTCGCTGCCACCAATGCGGCCCACAACGACGACTTCCGCATCATCTTCGGCAGATTTACGCGCTGCAATCACTTCTGCTGCTCCCGCTGGTTCACTGGTCAGCAGGACTTCAGAAGCCGTTACCGATTCTGTTGTCGCAGGTTCTGGGGAAGTTGTCTGTTCGGGAGTAGACTGACCGCAACCGGAGAGCAGGCTGACGATAACTGTTGAGAGTACAATTTGGTTCACTAAAAACTTCATTCGTTTCAATCCTTTTGGAAATAGATGTTCGAACACAACGTTCGAGTGTTGGCTAAACTGATTTTAAACCATCGACGACCGGCAACCGGAGTGCACGCAAGGCAGGGGGAATGGCTCCCAGCAAACCCAGCATCACGCCGACACCGCAGCCGATTAACAATGAGATACTATCGATCTGGAGCGAAAAGGCTCCCATGGTAAAACGGACCGCGACTCCATTAATCAGGAACACGGCAATCAAAGCAGCAATCAGGCTGGCCGCAGTCGATAACAGCACGCCTTCCTGAATCAGGCTGATCACAATCGCGCGTCGTAAAAAACCGAGTGTCTGCAGCGTGGATAACTCTCGGGTGCGACCGACGACAGCACCATAGAGCGTATTCAAACCGGCAAACACCCCCGCGCCTGAGACCAGAAAAACGACCAGCCAGGCCAGCATACGAATTGGCCCGTAATCTTTTTTCAGCCCCTGGTAATAATCGATTTCACGC
This sequence comes from Gimesia sp., assembly GCF_048262075.1. Classification (GTDB taxonomy): domain Bacteria; phylum Planctomycetota; class Planctomycetia; order Planctomycetales; family Planctomycetaceae; genus Gimesia. Next base: position 480,373 of record NZ_JBLXFK010000001.1, on the reverse strand, counting down.
AGGGCCTGCAGTTCGAGGTCGAGTCGTTCTTTGCAGAATAAATCCAGGTCCGGAAAGTCGGCAGGCGAATTCATCGTGATGGCGACCAGGCTCAGGTCCTGGCGTTTCATTGCCTGCTGGAGTTCGTCCAGCCGACACCAGATTTCTGATTCAAATGCGGAATCGGCTGCAGAGAATGTTCCGCTGATCCGCCAGGTTCGACCCTCCAGTAGTACTGTCCTGCCGATTGCCAACTGCTGCTCGGTAAGGCCCAGTTTGGTGGCGACGAGTGTGCCGATCAACACTTCTCCCGGTCCAGGCCAGGCACCTGATTCAAGTTCTACCTGCCGGCGGACCAATAGGGCTGACTGTGTGACGCCCCGGACCAGCCCCATGGAAGATTGATTCTGGTCAGGCACTTCAATCTGCGTTCCCAGGTAGAGTTCCGGTGAGACATACTTGCGATCATTGAATTCTTTAATTTCAGCGACACTGGCCGCTACCAGTTCGCTGCTGCGCATCGGAATGGATGAGTATTCCAGATTTTCCCCCATGCCCAGCGAAAAGAGCACCGCGACTTGAGGATCACCACTGGCGGTGAGTGAATGCTCCAGCCCGCGGATAAATCCGATGACGATAAAGACCAGTACGATCACCGTGGTTAATCCGGAGAGGGTCAACAGGGTGCGCACCGGTCTCCTGAAGAGATTACGGACGCCATATTCCCAGGGAATAAGTGAGAACCAGAGCATTGATTATCATTCTGAAAACTTCTGCCGACGCCTGACATGCATCGATGAGCGCGCAGCAGAATTGAAGCTAAGATCGAGTAACAGGAGCGAATCAAAGATTCAGAATGAGATCAGCACTGAAAGGACATCTGCTGACAGCGCAGCGCGCGACCATACAGCAGAACTGGTTCCGAAGGGAGTGTCTGGAGTTCCAACTCACAGTGTTGTGCAGGAGAATAGAGGCCAGGCAGCGTACGGTCGATCCAACAGATAATCATTGCTGCATCATCAAGCTGCGGTGCCTGTTCCTGAATGGCACCCGAGCAGAGACATTGGCAGCATTCAGAGTCTGAGGAAGGGGCCAGTGGTGCCTGCTCCGATTGAGACTGACAATGACTGCAGCAACTCTTAGTCGTAGAATCCACACCGGCTTCGCTTTCTGGCATGCAGTTGAAGGGGCATACCAGAATCAGCAGAGAAAACAGGATGGATAATACTTTTGCAGTCACAATCTACCTTCATGTTGAGTTACTCCTCTATCGTAGTAGCTCATGCGGCGTCTGACAACATTAGTTTGAATTGTTCAACAAAAATTCCGGGAAGCGTTCCTTGTCTCGTTCACGAATGCGAATCCAGTGATCTGTGAACGGCAGGTTATCGTGAACCTGCACGGAAGGCATATGGCATGGCAGGCACTGGCTTTGCATGGATTCTTTAGAACAGACGGGAGCATGGCCTTTTAAGTCACTATGACAGTTCAGACAGATCTGGCGATAGTATTCTGGATCTCGACTCGCCTGCTGGTGGGGATTATGACAAGTGGTACAATCCATGCGTGCCGTCTTCCCATCGGCGAGTTTCACATCACCCTGTTTAAGGAAGCAGGGACTCTGTGAGAGACCAACCGGTGCGAAGCGAATCAACAGTTCGTTGTCCGGATGAATTTCGTCCGGTTCCAGTTGATCGGAACGGCGATGGCATTCACCACAACGATTGATCGAAGCGATTGGCGACAGCTGTTTCCAGTTGAGAATGTGAAGATTCTTGTCTCCCCGTTCAGCTGCCTGGATATGTTCTTCACCCTCCAGGTGGCAGCGAACACAGGAGACGCCGGCTATCATTTCTTTCGTGTTGATTTCTCCCTGAACGTCTCCCAGGTAGGACGTATGACAGCCAAAGCAATTCAACGTGCTGGCATGAGAGCTAACTTCCCCTAAAGCTTGAATTCCAGTCTGATGGTGGGCCAGTTCCTGCAGGCCGAGGGTGATGCCTAGCTTGTCTGAGGGATACCATGAGACTATATGCTGCAGCAGTTCAGACTTGCCCTCTTCATTCGGGAACAGGGAAACCGGGGTAATTGCATGCAGACCGGAACCGAAGAACCATTCGATGCGAATCGGACTGGGATAGCTGTCACACTTCACCCACAATTCGTCATGATCCTTGTAGAATTGATAGGTGTGTCCATTCTCTTTGAGCGTGATCTCCCTGCCTGCAAATTTATCCATCACAGACGGATCAGTGGCTTTACGAAGTGTCCTCAAGTGTGGTGCGCCGGCGTACTGCTGGCAGACTTTGTCATGGCATTCACAGCACTGCTGCATTTTGACCGGTTGTTCCACCGCGCGCACTTTGGGAATGAACAGATCGGATTGATGAGAGCCGTTCAAATACCAGGCTGTTCCTGATAGACAGGCCAGCAGCAGTATCAGTAGCGGCGGTAATACAGGATATTTGCGGTTCATTGCAGAGAATCCAACATGTTCTGACTGGTTTTAGCCAGTTGATCATCAGGATAAAGTTGAATTAGTTTACGAAATGTTTCTTTAGCGCCCTCCGGGTCTCCCGATTCCAGTTGGATCTGAGCTTTCGCGTATAATGATTCGCTATCATTAGTAGATAATATATTCAGGGCCGCTTCCCAGTCCCCGCGGATGTAGTATTCGATGGCACGTATCAGCGAATCAGGTACAGGACGAGGGGCCACCAGTTCTTTGATGAAAGGACCAGCATCGTCCAGGTCGAAATCAGATGCGCTTGCTGAATGATCACTGGCATGGGAACGTAACAGACTGGGATGCAGATGCCCGATCTCCAGTTTTTCCCGATAGGCCAGTTCTTTCTGACAGAGATGGAATTCCCGACGCGCTGCCGGAGAAGAATAATGCTGCAACAGAGGTTGCAGAACTCTCAGAGCAGCGGTATACAACTCCATCGCGCGAAAGGTTCGTGCCTGCAACAAAGCCGGATGCAGATTGGGAGAACCCGTCAGGATACCCCACCAGTCAGAACATTCAGGTGTGCCGGACGGATTGGGGAGAGAGTAGGTCCACTGTTTCCGGTTCAGAAAATCTTTGACAGTTAACAGGGCCACGATTTTGGGACTGCTCAATAGTTCTCCCGACCAGCCATAGGGGATGACTGCTGCATCGACCGACATGGGCTGCCAGCGACTGTTGACCAGCGCACGGATCGTTTGCGCGTCTCCATTCGGGACGAGCAGGAGTTGGCAATTTCTGTTTTTAAGGCGAATCCACCAGCCTCCCCAACTGTTGTCAGCGCGGGGATGTTGAAACTCCCACCCGTTTGAAATTTCTGCATTCAGCGAAAGCTCTTCGTACAGTCTGCCCTGCAGTAATGCCTGCCTGAGGGTCCTGACGGGACGGATTTTGCGGTCAGCTTTGATCCAGGTCAGCATGCCGGTGGAAGCAATGTCCATCCCGTGCGCGGTGCCTTCGTAGTTGACCGGGCCAATCGATTGTGCCAGCAGTGTGATGTCTAGTTCGGGAGTGATCCCCCAGCCCAGTCGCTGTGACTGTCCTGACAATGTTCCTGAAACGGATTTTAAGCTTAAGACGAGAATCCCGATCGCCAGTAAAGATCTCCCCAACAGGGGAGAGACGTACCGGGTGAATTTCAGCCTGTCAAATGAAATGGGGTGTGCAGCCAGGCATTGACAGGCCAGCAGCGCGATGCCGATCACACAGGGGGCCAGGCAGTCCTGATTTGTCCAGGCAGGAATCAGGAACAGGATGCATGCGATGCTCTCGATCCAGCCTCGAGAAGCAACCACCAGGTAGATCATCATCCCCACTGTCAAAATGCCCAGCCCGAGCAATTCAATTGTTGCACCATTTAAAAATGTGGGTTTCCAGACTGTCAGCGCGAGCAGACCATGATCGTAAAATAAGCCGGGGAACAGCTGCATGAACGAATCATACGGAGTAAACCAGCCTCGCGGTGTGATCATGATCGCGATCAAAGCAGACAGGACGAGTAGAGCAGATTGTTTTGGAAGCAAAACATGATCATTCCGGATTCCCAGTAGCCAGGGAACACAGGCAACCACAATAATTCCCAACAAACTCAAAGGCGCCAGATTGGCCCAGGCCAGCAGTGTCAGAAATACGGCTACCATTTTTTTTGAATTGGGGTCATATGCCCACCGTTCCGTAAAGAGCCAGGTCAGCAGAAGAAACCAGCAGTCGAGGAGGCGGGGCGTGGGTTGCCAGGCGGAGTTTGCGGTCACGAATGCGAGCGATACAATAGCAAATGCGCCCCAGTTCAAACGGGTTTCAAAATGTCGCATGAGAGAATAAGCCAGTAGACCTGCTGCCAGGAACTTCATCAGCATCAGTCCCGAAAATCCTGCGATTTGAAGAGTCAGGTAAAAAGGGAGTCCGCTCAGCCAGTCTGCCTCAGCGACGTTGGTACCGGCAGTCAGCAGTGGGCCCGGTGGAGCCAGTTCGGAGAAGGCAACGCGGCCACGACTCAACTGCCACCAGAAATCCGGGGCCGCGATCGGTGTCAGTGCAAAACTGACTGTGATCACGAAGAGCAAACCGCGGCGCAATCTCCGGTCGATCGTGGAATAGTCGTGTTCAATCATGGGGCGCTGGAATCAGAGTGGAAAACCGAATGCGATTGATAAGAAATGGTGTCTTCCTCCATTATAGAGTCGATGAGAGGGTATGAATATGCTGGATTCCTGCTCGAGCTTGAGAAAACTAATTCCGGAACGAACAAAAAAATCAGCCCGATCACGTTGTAATCGGGCTGATACTCTTAGAATCAGGTGTTAAACTGGAGACTATTTAGTCAGTTTCGCGACTTCATCTTCCGAGAGAACGCGATCAAAGACGGCGATTTCATCCAGGCGACCCTCCCAGTTGGACTGATTGTCCGTGCGACCCCCAAAGAAGAGCTGGTCGAGCAGGGGACCCGCTTTGGTGGATGTGGTTTCCAGATCGATTTCGAGTTTACCATTCAGGAAGACTTTGAGCGATTTCCCGTTACGGACCAGGGTGACCTGATTCCAGGTCCAGCGTTCGATCGCAGTTTTGCCGGCATGTAGTTTGCGGTCCGCACTATTCATGAAAACCAGTTTGCCGGGGAACTGAGTGCCGCCAACCCCCAGATGATCGCCGTAAGCAGCCAGACCGTGATCGGGGCCCTGTGAAAACATCCAGCCACTGATGTCACGGGCATCCAGAGGCATACCATTCCAGATCCAGAGCGAGATCGTGAACTGATCGCTGAGATCGTTGATGCGGGCCTGCAGACGATCACCGGCGAAATGGACAGCGCGATTGGTTTCTCCGTCTTTGCAGAATGATTTCGATGCAGGCCCTTCCAGGAAGTAAGCGATGGCCGGTTCATAAAAGGCATCGCGTTGATTGCCGGATAGATCGCGGGCGCGCGGGCCGTTGAATTCATCCAGACGCCAGTAGGCGGCTGGTTTGAGCGAGAGAATGGCTTCTGCCGCGGGTCCACGACTCTGCTGGTAGAACTTGCGACGCTGATTGCTCACTTTTTCCAGCAGTTCCAGATCGGATTCTACAATGCGGGGTTCCGCTAACACTTCAAGACCAGCCGAACGGGCAGCCCAGGTGTTATAGCCGCCCAGCAGATGCTGTTCGGGTGGAGGAATGTAGCCGTCGCCTCCATTAGCCAGTTCAATAACCATTGTCTTTTTGAGTGGGCTCTGTCGTTTCAGTTTCAGACCAGTCAGAGCGTAGGTTTCATTGGGAGTAGTTGTGATGGCAATATCGCCAATACGGAGTGCCTGCGTGACGATTTCCGTGGTCTGACGTTCGTGGAGAATCACCTGCTCACGCGCGTAGATTTCTTCTGCGGTCTTCGGGAGTCGATCGCCTAGTTCCTTGACGATGCGTTGTGACCATTCCAGCAGCTGTTTATTGGGGACACGATAGTTCATCTGCAGACGGTTTTCCGCCATTTCGATGTCGGCGTCTTCGAGGTACTTGATGTTCTGATAAGCCTGCAGCGTAATTTTGATCAGGCCCTGGGCATATTCACCAATATCATCGGTGATGGCCCACTGGTCTTTCGGTTTCGTATAGTCACGACGGTAAATGTCACCACTGCAGCCATGCGACATGATGGCGACAAACGGTGGCGCGTCTTTCTCGTCCTTTTTGCCTAACTGTTCCTGCAGACCGTTACAGTACAAACCGAAGTAATCGGCAGACAGGGAAGCGTCACCGAAGTAGTGCATGGAGAAATTCGCCAGCAGCGCGATAGGGCGTCCATTTTTCGCGCGGAAGGAAATCAGCGATAATTCGGGATCTTCCGGTCCTGATTCGCCTACGGCATTGTCCCAGTTGGTACCGGCGTGCATTGTGGCGCGAACGGTCGGATTGCCGAACGGGTCGTTTCTAAGTCGATCAGGACGCAGGATCCAGCGCCTGAGGGCAGTGTAGTCGGCAGCATTTTCCGACCCCCAGCCGACTTGAGCAGGTTCCAGATTCGCTTCTGCGGCGGCGATCGCATCTACCAGTTTCCCTCTGAGGAAGGGTACGTATTCAGGATCGGCGTCGGTTCCCAGGCAGGCCAGACTAGATGGAGCCGAGTGGGCATGGGTCGCGGAAATCAGAATATGGTCGGCGGGTATTTTTGTGCGTTGTGCCGCCAACGTTTTGACTTCATCCAGCAGGGGACGCGGCAGCATGCAGCTATCGACGACAACTATCGCCAGACGTTCTTCTCCGTCAGCAACAACAATGGCACGCGCGTTGACTTTGGTTTTGACCGTGCTCACGCTGCGACTGGTCATACTGCCATTCACGAGCACAGGAAATTTGGTGGGGGTGACATCCACAATGGTGGCACCTGCCTGGAGCTCCGCAAAGACCTGTGTGGGGATCAGCAATGCCAAGGCGGCAAACAGGAGTGGGGCGAGTGGCGATTTCATAAGAGGATCCTTTTTGATGGTCAGCCATTGAGGGGGATTTAATAAATCATCACCGGTTATTTGAGTATAACTGGCTGCATCCCAGAGGGAAACATAGATAGTTAAAAATGTTAAGTAAAAAGAAATTGTCTGAAACACCACCTGAAATCAGGCACTGCTGCAGATTGCTACTTACTTTTCAAATCAAAATTGGCTTCGTTGGTTCCTGCCTGTTCGATACGGACACTGAGGTCGCTGGTAGTACGTTTGGAGTATTGGGCGGGGATCTTCGTGGTTGTTTTTTTCTGAGGCTGTTCTGCGAGTGCCATCGCGTTTTCTTCCTCGACAACAGGAGCGCTGATGGTGACTTCGTAGGCGGAACCGATGTCAGCTTTGGGAAAGGCGATGGAGTACTGACCATTTTCATTCAGGTTCGCATAGGCGCTTTCTCCGGTTTTAGGAGAAGTGAACTGAATACTGGCCTGTTGTAGAGGGGATCCATCCAACGTCACAGTTCCTTTGATTTCTACAGCAGGCCGGGCATCAGAATCCCCACTGCAGCCTACGAGCAACACGGTCATGAACAGTAGGCTGGCATTCCATTTTAACAGATCCAATTTCAAAAAATGCATGAGAAGTTTCCAGTGTAATAATCGTAATACGATCTACTAAGTAGAGGCTGATTGTATCACGTGATGAGATTGTGTTATCAAGCAGAGAAATCCGTTTTACACCTTACCATTCACCTACAGTCTGCCCATCATTCCGGGCGCAGAGTCGTTGAATCAGTCGCAGGTCTGCATTGTCACTGAGAAACCGGGTTGCACCGTCTCCCAGCAGCACATGCACGCCACCAGTGTGATAGGATGTGAGTGGTGTATTCCAGTCCCACTGTGCATTGGCTTCCGAACCAGTGGAGCTGGGATTCGGACTATGGAAAACCGATGTGACACCGGTCCCGAACTTATGTTGCATGGGAGAACCGGCGATCCATTGAGCGACTGTCCCTGCGACACTGGTACCTGCCCAGCCCGAGGTATAATCAGAACGTCTGAGAACCGGACTGCTGCTGGAATTACGTGACTGTTCGCCGATGATAATCGTATTGGAACTACCGTCGGTGATATCGCGTAAGCCACGACATTCATTGATTAACAGCGTGCCATTGTTTGTGGCAAAACTGTTGTACTGTGTTTCATAGGCGACATTGGCGTTACCAGCGGGATCGGGATAAGCGCCCATAATACCGACATACATGTGTGACTGGGAGCCTTGTCCCAGCTCTCCGTTGGCGTAGCTGATCGCGGGGTCTGCACTGGACGGACACATAAAGATGGGGGTGATGACTTTGTCTTTGAAAAGTAAGGTGTCTCCATTGTAAGTGCCGCCGCCCCCTTCCCAGAAATCGACATCAGAGCTGGGGCCGGTTTTCGCTTTCTCGTAAATATTGGCCTGATCCATATAAGGCAATAATGCGAAACGCCAGTTGTTCGGCTGGTCGTTGGGGTAACGTGATCCGATCGGGAACTTGACGTACACATCATGGTAATTGTGGAGAGCCAGTCCGATTTGCTTCATATTATTTTTACACTGACTGCGGCGGGCTGCTTCGCGGGCCTGTTGAACGGCGGGCAGGAGCAGGGCGATCAGAATTGCGATAATCGCAATCACGACCAGTAACTCGATTAGTGTGAAACCAAAGCGGCGCGCTGCGCGCGAAGAGAAAGTATTCATGGAAAGCCTCAGGAAAATCATCAGGTAGGAAAAATATCAGGTGGGAACAGAATCGCACAAAATGTTTATAGAACTCATTTTAAGATGGAATGAACCTTATTGCAATAATATTAAATAAGCAATGTTTATATTCTGGCATACCATAAAAAAGAGCCACAGGCGGTCCTGTGGCTCTCAGAAGATCGAAATGGTTTCAGCTTAGCGAACGACAGATCGCCAGGTGAGAGTACGATTAATATTCGCCAATCACTTCTCCACCATTTTTGGTCGCCAGATCTACATAGAGATCGCGGTTAATGTTCTCAGAGATAAAGCGGACTTTTCCGTCTCCCAGGAGAAAGTGACATCCACCAGTATGGGTACTGTTGAACGCGTCAGAATCGGTTCCGTTGATCGCCCAGGCAGCAGTATTGGTTGCATTGGCCATGTTATCATGAACGTCATCGATCACGCCCATCCAGACGGCCCCTACATAACTACCCATGGTTGCAGCCTCGCCCACCTGGATGGTATTGCTGGTCCCGTCGGTGAAGTCGCGCATTCGGGAAGTGACAGCACTGGTACCAAAAGTATAAGCCTGGTTGGTGGCTTCGTTGGTAACACCCTTGTAATTGGATTTTCCAAAAATTTTGGTTGAAATGTCGGTGTTGATACCACCCATAGGATCAGAAGGGCAGTTGTAGACTGGAATGGAAGCCCTGGCTCCCGTGCCACCTGTGTCAATCAATGCAGTCGTGGTATGCCAGATTGGACAGTCTGAGGCCCCTTTGGAGTTACTGTACTGGTAGAGTGGTGCCTGATCAATGAAGGGCAGAATGAAGAAACCCCAGCCAGTGCGGATGTCTCCGGTTCCATCGGCACAGCCACCACCGGGAACGGTATTATATCCATAAGGGAAGATGCGGTGAGTCTCGTGATAATTGTGTAGCGCCAGGCCGATTTGCTTCATGTTATTTTTACATGTGCTGCGGCGTGCTGCTTCGCGTGCCTGCTGCACGGCTGGCAGCAGTAATGCAATCAGAATCGCGATGATGGCAATCACCACGAGTAGCTCAATCAGGGTGAATCCCTTCTTACGGTGTACGTTCCTCGACATCAAATAACTCCCCCTTAAAATTTACAGGATTAAACAAAGTGTTGAAGTTGATATTGGAATGGATGTTTTTAGAGATTGTGAAATGAGAAGAACTCTTAAAGAATAGATGAATATCGTACTCAACTTCTAACGGATTGCAGGAGGCAGGACAACAAAATATTTAAAATATTAATATATAACCTTAACAATGGTTAAAGTGTATACTGTCAATATGTTGCAGAAGGGGATTTTATCGTCCACTTTCGGTGTCGATGTAGCATGATTTGAGAAAATGTGGATTGCAGACCACGAAGAACACCAGGTCTTCATCGCCGATATTGGTGATACTCTGATCGGTGTCGGGGGGGATGCGAACGACATCGCCGGGGTGGACTTCGGTGGGAGGATAGTCGCCGACTTCGACGAGGCCGGTTCCCGAGAGCATGATATATCGCTCAAAGGTGCCTTTGAGTCGATGAAAGCGGGTTTTCATTCCCGGTTCCACGCGCGCTCTGGCGAGAGAGACTTCCGGATCAACATCGGGGTGTGACATTTCCAGGATGAAGCAACCTTCTTCGAAAAAGTATTCGTCTTCTGCTTTAGGACGAGTGATGTGATGCATCCTGTTGTTTCCTTTCATCGCGTCAGTGATTCTGTCTGATCGGTTATCTCGTTTAATTTTGAATATTGATTATGACAGGGCAATACGAGATCGTCAAAGTTATCAGACAGTGATGGTAAGAAAAAACTGCGTGTCCCTCTTCGAGAAAAGGAACACGCAGTTATGTGTAGGTCATATTTACCAAGTGAGATTGAATCAGGTCAGTTCAGAGATGATACCATCGCCACAGAAATTCGGATTACCGAAGCTTTTGACCCGATGCCCCATGGCGTGAGCGAAGGACATCAGTAATCGGTTGTGTGCCAGGTTTTTGAACTGCAGGGAACGGCCCATTTTGAAGTCGAGGCCTTTCCCGATCAGAACCAGGGGCACATCATTCAGCGTGTGTGAGTTACCTTTACCCAGTTCGTTGGTCCAGACGATGGTGGTATTGTCCAGCATTGTGCCTTCTCCGTTGGGCTCAGGCGTGGTATCGAGCTTGTTCACAAGGTAAGCAAGTTGCTCACTGAACCATTTATTGATTTTGATGAGTTTCTTCTGTGATTCTTCGTCGCTATCCGGTTTATGGGAAAGTGAATGGTGACCATCGTCGATGCCCAGCCATTTCATCCGTGCCTGACCGACTGAGTTGGTGTACTGTAGCGTTGCAACTCTCGCCATATCATTGGCAAGGCTGTTGACCATCAGATCAATCTGCATCTTACTGGTGACAGGCATGTTGTCGTTATCATTTTTGATGCCCACTTCCTGGATGGGAACTTCGACGGCCAGTTTCTGGTCCTGGCTGGCTTTCAGTTCCTGTTCCATCTGTCGGACATAGCTCTCATGTTCTTCCAGTAACTGGCGATCGGCGCTGCTGAGTTTTGTGCGTACCTTTTTCAGGTCTTCGCGTACGTCGTCCAGAATACTGGCGAGGCTCTTGCGGTCCTTCATGGATCCGTAAATCTTTTCAAACATCTGATACGGGTCATCAATAGGAGCGATCGGTTTGTTGGAACCGGCGTAAACCATACGCGTCCAGGGATCGGCGCGATGTGGAACGTTCACACCAAACTCCAGTGAACCAAAACGGGTACGGGTTTCAGGTTGACTTTGCAAAAAGCGTTTGATTTCCTGATCGATCGAATTTCCGCTGGCCCAGCCTGCGGGTGTGTGGGAACCACCCTGAATATTACCGGGCAGTAATTCGATTCCGGTCAGCAGGCAGCTCATGCCCCGCATATGGCTGTCACCATCGCCGCGCACGCGGTCGGCGATCCCTTTAATCACCAGCATCTGGTCCTGGTAAGGCTTCAGGGGTTCCATGATTTCTTTGAGTTCGAATTTGTCCCCCACTTCATCGGGCCAGTAAGCTTTCGGCACGATTCCGTTGGGGCTGAACATCACTATGAGACGCTGTTTGCGAATTTGGGCATCGGCGGCAAAGCCGAGGCTGGGTAGATGCATTACCAGCGGGAGTACGGCAGTCGAGAGTCCTAGTTCTTTTAAGAAAGCGCGACGGGATTGAAAAGCCATGGTCTGTCTCTTTTCTCAGGATTGAGGTTGATGTAAGGCAGCAACCTGCATGATTTCGATCAAAAGCTGTTGAATATTATAACCGGATTTTTCAAATTTGGTGGTTAATTCTTCACGGATATTTTGTCCATAGGCGTTTATCGGCTGTTTTACCGCCTGATGGAATAGCTGGTCGACAAATGCAGCGTGGGCCTGGTGATCGCCGGCAATAAATTCTGCCAGATCCCGGGCGCCATTAAATTTGGCAGGGTCACCCGAGAGGGCCGGTAGCTCGGATGAGGCGTCAATGGTTCGATCCGCTTCTTTTTCTCTATATCGGCCAATCGCATCAAAGTGCTCCAAGCTAAAACCAAGTGGATTAATGATGCTGTGGCAGGACATACAGGCAGAAGGTTTCGTAATGAGCGCCACTTTTTCGCGCGTCGTCATCCCTGGTTTGAAGTCACCGTCTTTGAATTCGGTTGCCTGTGGAGGTGGCTTTAAGGAGCGTCCCAGCAGCCTTCGGGTGACAAACACACCACGATGAATCGGGGAGCTCAAGTTGTGATACGCGAAATTGGCCATCAGGTAGGGGTGGGTAATCACACCAGCCCGTTTGTCCTGGTCGAGGGATACTTTTTGGAATTCCTGTTCAGCCGGAAGTTCCACTCCATAAACTTTCGCCAGCCGCGGGTTAAGATAGACATAGTCTGCCAGCAGTAGTTGTCGGTAGTCTGATCCGCCGCCCCAGACCACGTCGTCAATAAACAGGTCGAGAGAGGTTCTCAGGTCGGAAACCACCAGTGCGTCAAAATCAGGGTAGAGCGTTTTGTCTTTCGCGAGTTCTTCTTTTTCATCCAGTTGCAGCCAGTGATGAAAGAAATATCGCAGCTTGGCCTGGGCACGTGGATCTGCGAGCATCCGCTGAGATTGTTGTTTAATCTGTTCTGGAGTTTTCAACCGTCCCGCTTTGGCGGCGTCATATAATTGCCGATCGGGCATGGAATCCCATAAGCCATACGAGAGCCGTACAGCGATGTCAAAGTTGTCTGGCGCATTAAACTCGCGGTCGGTATAAAGAAAACGGGGAGACTTCAAAGTCAACAGGATTGCACGCTTGGTGGCAAGTTCAACGGGCAGTTCTTTCTGGAAATGCTGGTCAACAAAAAATGCTTTCTGTTCGTCTGTCAGAGGCCGACGAAATGCCTGTTCGGCAAACCGATGGCAGAACTGCCTGATTTTATCGGCTCTGTTTTTGTCATTCTGTTTCGTACCCGCTACCCGGTCCAGATGTTTAATGACGACACCCATAACTTCGAGCGCCGCAGAAGTTGTGGCTTCGTCCCAGGATTTGGAAACGGCAATTCCACGTTCGTAACCGGAGACACTGTCATCGGGAGGGAATATCGTCGAACAGATAAATGTGCCGGGCACCTGCTGGGGAGTCAGGTTTCGTGTCGGGATCACTTCCTGTGCTTTATGAGGCGGTTTCCATTCCAGTATAACAGATGAAGATTTTTCTTTGTATTTGAATACATGTAATTTTAAAGTGTATGGCTTACCTGCCAGCAGGCGGATCGTCGCTTTATGTTCTTTGGGGCGCCCCTGGGAGCTGACCCATTCGTCGATGATTGGCTCCTGCGCATTCACCCACAGCCGCGCCCCGTTTTCTGTTTTGAGGATGAATTCGTAGTCGCCCGTTTCTTCAGCCAGGACCGAGCCTTCCCATTTCATGGAAAATTCTTCGGCGTTTTTGATTTTGTCGTGCGGAGTCTTGTCACCAAACTGAAAGTTCACGACGGGGTCAATGCGTTTTTCAACCCGTTTGTCCCCACGGAAATTACGGGTTGAGAAATATTCAGCACGTAATCCCCGTTCCTGCGTAGTGGTTTTTGCGGTTCCCAGAAACGACGACATCAGGTCGGCTGTGGTATACAGGTATTGCCTCACCGTCATGTGTGATAATTGAACTCGCGCGCTCTGGCTGTCCTGTGCAGAAGAAGATGTGAAAAAATTCTGCAGGACATATGCTGCCACCTGTCGGGCATCTTCACCCTCGCAGAGTTCCGGATCTTCTTCAGGCATTGTTTCTTCGATGAGCATCGTCAGCTCGTCGAGTGTTTTTCTGCCGTGGAAAGGATTGGCTTTGTCAGTGACACCTTTTCCATTGGTCGCGTGACATTCAATGCAGAGTTTGCGATAAATGGCAGCGCCTGTCTGTCGTTTGGCATCAGGGGCAGCAGATGTATTTTCTACGTTAAAGAGAAAGCAGCCAACCATTCCCATCAGGAACAGGGCAGAGATCCGACTTCGGGCAGGACTCGATTGCGGGCTGGAATTCATAAATCGCATCACAGTCTCAGGCAGGAAAAATAAGGAGGGATCGCGTATGCTCTTATCGAGAGTTTCCGCTAACAGCCCGCTGGCCAGCGGATCTGTCTATCCCATTATATGCTGCCTGAGACCGCTCGTCAAGAATCCGTATGGATCACAACTCCTTTGAATTACTGAGGTTAGTTTAGGAAGTGGCTGTGTCGATACTGATCAACTGGTCTATGATTATTTCAGCAGCGGCGCGGTCTGTTTCTGAGTCGTGATCCCGGGCGGGAGTTCCATAATCTGGATATTGCGGAACTGGATTTCCGCCCCTTCTGATTCCAGGCAGAGATAGCCCTTTTTGATGGACGCATTACGGACTCCATTGACAAATTTTCCGTTCACGGAAAGTTTGACCACCCCATCTACGCACACAACATCATAAACGTTCCATTGTCCTTTACCTTTACATCTGTTTTCAATCGATTTGCTGCGTGAGCCCCGTGGGTTGTCGGGAGTGGTGATGAGTCCGTTGGCGCCGAAGAGTTCGCCGTGCACGTATGCGATGGGAGGCAGGCTGCCATCTTTCTGTTTATGCTGATTGACCCAGTCCAGTTCCAGCATCTGGATCTCCATCCCTTTGGGGAGACGTCTGCCTTCCGGAACGGTTCCTTCACTCCAGGCAAAGACACCGGAGTTGCCCCCAGCTTCCATGTGCATCCATTCGATGTGCAACAGAAAATTCTCGTACTGCTTGTCGGTGCGCATCACACCGATAGGATGTCCGGTACAGACCAGCATGCCATCTTTTACGTACCAGGTATCTTTGTCCGTATTAACATTCACCCAGCCGCTGAGATCTTTACCATTGAAGAGTGGTTTGTATTGCGGCAAGTCAGCGGATTGTGCTGTGGTGGAACTGCTGAGAACGAATAGAACCATTCCGATTGTGAGTATGTGTTTCATCGTTGAATCTCTCCTGTTCGAAAGCGGCTGTTTCAGTGATGCGGCTGCAATGCGAGGGCTCCCTCACAGCAGATTCGATCATAACTGTCCGATTCAAGTGAAACAAGTAGCAGCTGAGTTCACGACGAAGTCGGATCAGGTGAGTTCCGCGATGCGTGTGCCCGCGTCAAGCAGGTACTGCGGGCGACCGTGGGGATCTTCAATTGTGACAGCGTGCGGATCGATACCCAGATTATGATAAAGTGTGGTGAAGATATCTTTGTAACGCACGGGGCGTTCTTTGACGGCGCTGGCCGTTCGGTCAGTCGCGCCGATGACCTGGCCAGTCCGCATCCCTCCTCCAGCAAGTATAGCAGGACCCACGCGCGGCCAGTGATCGCGGCCACCTTTTTTGGAGTTGATGCGGGGGGTACGTCCAAATTCACCCCAGGCGACGATCGTCACATCGTCCAGCATGCCTCGTTCTTCCAGATCGGTAACGAGAGTCGTCAACCCATGATCGACGATCGGAAGTAACTGGCGGAGACGATCGAAATTACTGGAGTGCGTATCAAAATCACTGATGGAAAGGCTGACACAACGGACCCCCGCTTCTACAAGTCTTCGTGCCAGCAGAAATTTTTTCACGGCTTGAGGGCCTTCACTTGTATAAAAACGAGTTTTTTCTGTTTGATTTGCGGGTGTGTAACGCGCCAGGGTAGCGGGATCTTCCAGCGACAGGTCCAGCGCATCTGCCAGGCGACCCGATGTGAGAATACTGACAGCCTGTTGAGAAAAGCGGTCCATGGCATCCATCATGCCGCTGGCATCCACTCTGCTGCGGATCGTATCCAGTTCGGAAAGTAGTGTCGTACGGTTTTCCAGTCGTTGCAGACTGAGAGTGGGGTTCAGTTTCAGACTGACCTGATGGTCTGTGCCGAGTCGTTTCAGTTCATTTTGCATCCCTTTCTCCAACTGACGATCAAACAGGTCAGAAAGATCGGGCCGGAATGGTTGAAAGGAGGGACCCAGGAATCCAGGGCGGGCACTGTTTCGGACCAGTCCACGTCCCTGCATCAGATCGACAAATAAAGGGGTACGGTCTTCTGGTGTGCCTTTCAGTTTTGAAACGACAGATCCCAGGGCAGGGCGTCCGCCCGTTGAAGCCAGATCCTTTTTGCGAAACCCGGATTGGCATTGGAAGGCATCGTGGGCACCTGCGGAGCCAACCAGAGATCGAATAAAGGCAAACTGATCAGCCTGAGCCGCCATGCGTGGCATGAGCTCACATAGTTGCACACCGGACACATTTGTGGAGACGGGCAGGAATTCTCCCCGAATTTCAGCCGGGGCTTCCGGCTTCAGGTCGATCATATCCATATGTGGCGGACCACCATCCAGGTGTACATTGATGATGGCTTTGTTTGAATTAATAATGCCTGATTGTGCTTCAGCCCGTAAAAGATCGGCCAGAGTCAGTCCGGCGAGACCGAGTGTTCCCATCTGCAGGAACTGTCGTCGCGAACCGGAGTGGTGCTGTTTCTGTGCATTGAAGAATGACAGCATTGATTCCCCCTGTTTCTTAACTGCTTAGCGCAAGCTCATCTTCAATCCAGCTTTGTTCGCCTTATGAAGAGGAGGTTTCTGGAAGTCTGATAGATCAGCGTATGTTTATACCAGAATGAGTGTGTTTAACTCAAGCGCGATTCCGATGTCGGGGGGAATATCGAGATCTATCAGACTGATGATGTAAGGCGATGAATGTAGAAAGAATGGTCCAGATTGCTCAAAAAGACAATGTCGCGAAATAGTACGTCTACGTACCTGATGAACAAAATTTACTGTTCGGAGTAATCGGAGGTTGTCTTGCGATTGGTTTATGGAGATTCGATCCAGAAAGCTGGAAGCGTAGATTACTGCCAGAAACAGGGCTGTTTACAACAGGGGGCATTCTGCCTTCTATTGTATATCGCAAAAGAGGCCGAAACGTTAACAACAAATTTCTAAAAATGTCAGAATCGTGCTAACTTCAGATTTTTACCCGATTGATTTAAAGTTCTTCCGGTATCTTCATTTAATCTTAATACATTCTACTACAATATAAAATATTGCTATTGGTGAATGCCCAGATTACAGTTTTTTCTTTCAAGCCAGAAAAATTCTTCTACTCTGTTTCGTCTGGTGACATTAACTTTAAAAATAAAACTAACTGTTTTAAAGAAAAGATGTACGTGCCCGATGGATGCGACACAAACAAGAACATTGCAAACTGAGTCTGCGCGAAGCCGTGCAGAACTCGCTCGTAACTGGGTGAAAGTTCAACCCTCTCTTATGGCATTTGTAGTGGCTTCGACTCCTCAATTCAGTGATGCAGAGGATCTGCTACAGGAAGTCGCTGCGGAGATTGCAATCCGCTATGACGAATATGATAACACGCGGCCGTTCCTGCCCTGGGCACTTTGGATCGCCAAAATCAAGATCGCTGATTTTTATCGTGGCAAACGGCGAGATCGCGTATTGTTTATGGGCGAAGCGATGGATGCTCTGGCTGATGCCTGCTCCCGGGTTCAACAGTTGATGACAGAAGAACGGGATTTACTGGAATATTGCCTGGATCAATTAACAGAACGTTCGCGTCGCTTACTTGGTTTACGCTATACAGATGATTTGAAACCAAAGCAGATTGCTGACGAATTAGGAACCTCGATGGGATCGGTACGAGTGACTTTATCCCGAATACGAACCACCTTGATGGACTGTGTTCAAAAGCGAGCTGCTGGTGAAGCGAATGTCGGAAACTAAAACAGAACTCGTAGAGAGCACGGCACTCGAAAACATCGATGCCTATCTTGATGGGGAAGAGCTTTCCGAAGAAGAGGCCCGGAAGCTTGAACAGTGGATCAAAACGGACAGCGAAAATGCGGATCAGGCCTTTCGTCGTGTGTTTCTGCATTCCTACCTGAGAGAGCGTTTCCAGGTTCGCTCACTTAGTGAAGCCCAGGCTCGTGAGCGGGAAAAACAACTCAAAGAACCACTGATTCTGCCGGCAGAATCAGAAATTGAGATTAATCCTGCCCCCAAATATCCTAAGCCCAAACCGAAACAGCAAACGAAGTCGAAACCAGACAGGCGGATTCTCACCTGGCGCTGGTTTCTGTTGATCGGGATTGGTATTGTTTCGACTATCAATCTCTCGGTGATGTTCATCAAAGACTTTCAATTGCCTTATGATGAAGACAAGGCTTTCGAACCGATCAATTTCGAGTCGGACTACGTCAAAAAAACATTTCTTATGGCGCGGAAAGCTGCTCAACCATTTATCTATGAAGGCTTCAATTATTCTGAAAATCTCCTGGGAGAAAAAGCATCAGAGGGAGTCAATGATCTGACTGGCGGAGTTGGCTGGGCAGCTCCCTGGGTTGATGAAGGACGCAACCGGTCCGCGATTGTGCACGACACCAAGAAAGTGAATCTTGGGAAAAACGATATGCGG
Source organism: Gimesia sp. (assembly GCF_048262075.1). GTDB lineage: Bacteria > Planctomycetota > Planctomycetia > Planctomycetales > Planctomycetaceae > Gimesia. Next base: position 461,791 of record NZ_JBLXFK010000001.1, on the reverse strand, counting down.
CTGTTTGGACAACTCGGGTTTTCCGATCAGTATGGCAACATGCTGTTAACAAAGGGGGGGCAGTATCGCTCGGGGGCAGGTACTGAAACCATCGCCGTTCGTCATATCGATTTGCAACAAGTGCCTAATGCCCTGTCAGACTCTAAAGGGTTCGGGGCCGATGGAGAAATACTATGGCTGAGCTTTATGGCACAGTCTTATGATAACGCTGGCGGTGGTCGTTATGCGTATCTTGACTTCGGAAGTGAAGAATCCAGCTTGCGGATAGGTAAACTGGCGTCTGCAGACCGAGGTAACTGGGCAGCAGCAGGCCAGGTGAATGGGACAGAAATTAACACCGCCTCAAGTGAAGTTCTTTCCGGACAGGCTGCCCTGATTGTAGTACGGATTCTGTTTCGCCCTGGCGCAGAAGAAGTGGATCTCTGGCTGAACCCCCCTTTAAATCAGATTCCTGATCTGCAAGATGTGGACGTGCGGCTGATGGCACCTGATCTGCGGATCGAGCGGGTAAAGATCGTCAGTAATTATTCCACCGACTTCGACGAGCTCCGCGTGGGAGTCTCTTTCGTCGATGTAATTCCTGCCGGCGATTATGACTGATTAAGAGTTGTGACCCGTTCGTGCGAATCATAGAATAAATATTTGATGTGACTAATACTGGTTGCATCTGAAATTTTCTTCTGATCGCCAGGGTAAACGATGAAATTCTCTGTTTTTCAAATTATGGTTTGCTGTCTGCTGTTCTGCTCGAACCAGATTCATGCTGCTGAAAAGCCATTCAATGTGTTGTTTATCATCTCAGACGACCTGACGGCGACCGCCCTCTCCTGCTATGGGAATCAGGTGTGTCAGACTCCCCATATTGATAGCATCGCTGCCCGGGGAACGCGTTTCACACATGCTTACTGCCAGGCAACGTATTGCGGTCCGTCGAGAGCGTCCTTCATGTCAGGCTATTACCCACATGCCTCTAAAGCATTCGGCTATGTCAGCCCGCGGTCGTATATTGGTGAGCGTCCTACCTGGGCACAACATTTCAAAAATCATGGGTATTATTCCGCCCGCGTCAGTAAGATTTATCACATGGGCGTTCCCGGTGATATTGAAAAAGGGAACGATGGTACCGACGATCCTGCTTCGTGGACCGAGCGATTCAACAGCCAGGGCCCTGAATGGACCGCTCCCGGGAAGGGGGAGACTCTGGAAAACAATCCGGATGGAAAGAAACCAGCGGTGGGGGGAAATACGTTCGTTGTGGTGGAAGCGGACGGTGATGATCTGGTGCATTCTGATGGCAAGACCGCGCGAAAAGCAGTCGAGCTGATTGAGAAGCATAAAGATGAACCTTTTTTTCTGGGTATTGGTTTTGTGAGACCGCATGTCCCCTTCGTCGCGCCGCAGAGCTACTTTCCTCCTTTTCTGCCTTATTCCAAACATATCCTGCCAGAAAAGGTCGACGAAGACTGGGCTGACATTCCCAAGCTGGGGATTAATTACAAAACCAGTTTGAATATGAAAATGGATGTCCGACGTCAGAAAAAAGCGGTGGGAGGCTACCTGGCATCAGTTGCTTACATGGATGCGCAGGTGGGGAAAGTGCTGGAATCCGTCAAACGTGCCGGCATTGAGGATCGGACGATTGTGATCTTCACCAGCGATCACGGCTACCACCTGGGGGAACATGATTTCTGGGCCAAGGTGAGTCTGCATGAAGAGTCGGCTGCAGTTCCTTTCATCATCAGTGTACCCGGCAGGCAGCCTGCGGTTTGTGATTCGTTGGTGGAGTTACTGGATTTGTATCCCACCATCAGCAGTCTGTGTGGTTTAAAAATTCCGGCGGGAATTCAAGGCAAAGATCTTTCACCCCTGCTGGATGATCCCAGTCAGCGCGTACGTGATACGGCTTTCAGTGTTGACCCACGCAACAAAGGAAATCGTGGCTTTCTACTGCGTGACGAACGCTGGGCCTTCATTCAATACAAGGAAGATGCATCCGGTGGAATCGAATTGTATGACATGCAGAATGACCCGCAGCAGTTTACCAACCTGGCTGAGCGACCGGAAAATGAGTTGACGGTAAAGGTGTTTAAGGAAAAACTCGCCGAGAAATTGAAAGACATTCGCACGAATGATCTGGGACACACCTATTCACAGCGTTAAATGGCTATGATATTCCCTTCAGTCAATACGGATGTGTTGCGTCTCTCCAGTTTCTGCTGCTTTATAAGCGGCATAGATGGTTCTTAACACCTGCAGACTGTCATGGCTGTCGAGCGTCGGTGGTTCCTTATCCAGAACCGATCGCACGGCGGCATGCACGCAGGGGGAGTAACCTCGAGGTTGGATGGATTCTTCGAATTTGTGAATCGTGCCTGGTTTATCTGAATTGAGTGACCACTGCAGATATTTGCCGGTGGAGTAATCCATTTCCAGCCAGCCTTTGGATCCCCAGATTTTAATCAGCGACTGTTTACCACGATTGACGTAATAGCCGGACGTCATCGTGCCTAGAAAGCCTTTGTCGAACTTGAGGCTGAGAGCAGCTGAATCTTCCACATCGAGAGGCTGTCCGCCGATATTGGTGATGAAGCCACTGACATCGGTGATTTTCGAATCGGTAATGTACATGCCCAGATCAAGCCAGTGAATCCCCAGCCAGATCAAATGCCCGCCTCCCGCGCGTGCTTTCTGTGCGAACCAGCCGGACTGATAGCTCTTGCTGGTCAAACGGGTCTGGTCGGCGATGAAATTGAGTTCGATGCCGTAAATCTTACCGAACGTCCCTTTGCGAATCATGCGGCGGGCGGCTTTGACTTCAGGATTGTTACGATTCGCCAAAGCCAGCATCAGATTGAGATGTTTACTGTCTGCTTTCTGAACCAGGGCCTCAAAGGCTTCGATATTCGTGCAGGCCGGTTTTTCCGCAAAGACCGGGCAGCCATGATCCAGGGCAATATTAATCGCTGCAGGTGCTTTGCCTGCTTCCAGTGTAATCAGTGCCAGATCTGGCTTTTCTTTCTGAAAGAGTTCTTCCGGACTGTTAAAGACATGTGTAAGTTTATCGCCGAGCTTCTTGCGGGCTTCCTCGACATGCTTCTGACCTTCATCGCTGAGGATGACTTCGCCGATGTCTTCACAAGAGGCGAGTGCCGGGAAATATGCGCCGAGATGCGCAGATGTATCACTGATGATGAGCGCTACTTTTGCTTTGTCTGCCATGATTCTGCTTTCTCTCAATCGATATCATTGTTGAAGATCTTGTTGCAGTTAAACCTGCGGCAGTTCATATCCGTCGCGATACTGGCGGGACAAATATTGATTGGCCTCTTTGTCTTCGGGGAAGGTTTCGGTTTTGGGATCGAAGACCAGTCGCCTGCCGGTACGATACGAAATATTACCGAGGTGACTGAGCATGGCGGAATAGTGCCCCTCTTCAATTTCTGCGAGCAGTTCGTCTGATTTCCGGTTCTTCACACAGTCGATGAAGTTCTGATAATGCGTGGGTGTGTCCTGCCATTTTTCTTCGAAGGCAGGACCTCGTTCGTGTTTGTAGAAGATGCGATAGCCCGAGCGATCGACCATCATGAAACCTTTATCGCCATAGAAGATATTGTCGTTGTCGTGTCGATGGGCCTGCAGGCGATAAGGAGTGAAGTCGCGCTGCTCATAAACGTAAAGCAGGTCATCGTATTCCCAGGTCACGACCATCGTATCAGGCGTTTCCTGGGCGTCTCCTTTGGAACCCAGCTTGGCGCCACTGCAGGAGACGGCATTGGGCGCTTTCAGATTCATGCCCCAGCGGCCGATGTCGATCTGATGCACCCCGTCATTGCCGATATCACCGGTTCCAAATTCCCACGTCCAATGCCAGGCCGTATGGAATCGATTGCGGTTGAACGGTTGCTTTTTTCCAGGTCCCAACCAGAGATCATAGTTCACGCCACTGGGTACCGGTTCGTCCGGGCGGACAGGATACAAAGCCCGTCGTTGATTGTTGATGGCTTTGACCATCATCACTTTGCCGATGGCGCCGTCCTGTATCTGTTTCCAGGCTTTCTGATAGACGGGGGTCGCGCGCAGATTGGTGCCATGCTGCACGACGCGTTTGTATTTACGGGCTGCATTCACCAGTTGGCGACCTTCGTGAATATTATGCGAGCAGGGTTTTTCGACGTACACATCCTTGCCTGCCTGGCAGGCCATGATCGCTGCAGGGGTGTGCCAGTGATCCGGGGTGGCGATCACAATCGCGTCGATTTCATTTCCGTCGAGCAAGGTACGGAAATCCTCGACTTGTTTTGGTCGTTTTGCGCCCGATTTTTCAATCTGATCAGCCATAAGTCCGGAGCGGCTCTGGTCGGGATCGCAGACGGCTACCAGTTGACTGTCAGGAAGCTTTGCAAACCAGCTACCCAGCCCTCGTCCACGACCACCACAGCCAACGAGTGCGACATTCACTTTATCATTCGCTGAGTAGGAGGCCTGACTGAGTGAGGACATTCCGGCCCAGACAACAGGAACGCTTCCCAGAAACTCACGACGGTTCAAGCGACTCATAGCGATTCTCCTTCAGGGGCGTAAAGGCTGTAGAAACTTCGTCTCGATTGGGATGCATTATCCTAACATGGTGCAGAATGATATATCAAGTGCGGTTGATGTTAACACTCGGTTTCTACATCTGCTACTGAGCTACAATTTTTCAGCGGTCGGTTTATTTCATTAACCGGTTGGGCTTCTTCCACAGGATTTTGGAAACATAGACACTGTTATCCGAACCGTATTTGTTGTTGACAGGCATCACATAATCAGGCCCGAATCGCTGCATCCATTCGGTGACAATGACCCAGGTTTCGTCTTCGTTGACATCGACGACGCCGAAGTTGCCCAGGCGGGCACCCCGTTCGGGAACCAGAATACGTTCAGAATCGCGGATGATGGCCATTTTGTCAGGATTAACGCGACCCATAATCAACGGGGCACGATGACGGATGATATGATCGTTATTGGCACCGCGGCGGGTATAGACCAGATAAAGTCCATCGGAATGAGTGACCCAGTGAGCCTGCGTATTGTAGCTGCCTAAATCCTTGCCGTCTTCGAAGGTCCATTTTTGTGGCTCTGGAAAATGCAGTCCATCTTTGCTGCGAGTGACATAAGCGGCATTGTCGTTTCGTAGCGTGAGGTAGAACCAGTCCCCGAATTTCGTAATGGAAGGTTCCGCGAAACCACGACCATCGTCGATGGAGAGTTCGTTTCCATGTTCTAGGTATTTCAGCGTTTTACCGTCGAAGCGGCAGCGAAGTACCATCACGTCAGAGTACTTTCTTTCGGGACGTTTATAATAGACGGGCAACAGAATGTCGCCGTTCGGTAAATCGTAACGCTGCACTGAGCCGGCACCGCTGCTGACGAATTCCGGGCCGTCCGGAAGTTCCAGAGATTTCCAGGCAGACCAGAGGTTTTTATTCGGGTCATAGGTGGCATAGGATGTGACTCGAATATTTTTCTCTTTTACAATGCGATTGTTGTAATACCGGACGGTATGACCGATGCCCAGCAGAGTTTTTGATGCAGCATGCCATTGCGGCCAGAAATCAGAGACAACGACTTCGCCTCCATCGGGCAGATGATGGCGGCTCAGATTATTCTGCTCGATGGGACCTTGCCAGATTTTTCCCAGGTCATCAGTCCGCATGGAATTCAGGGCGTAAAAGATATCGCTGCCGGAGAGCAGCAGTTTCTGCATGGTCATCACCACAAGTGGATTGTCGAGGTCATTACCCGGCGCTCCCACGGGAATGGCACCTGCGCGGGCATGTACCCAGCAGGTTTTGCCATCATAACCTTTGGTGGCGGTCGTGAGCTGAACACGAAAGTCGGGAGATTCCCGTTTCAATTTCGCATTTTTCTGGGCGAAGAGATTGCCCTGGGGAGTACACAGCATAATGAAGGAAAAAATGAAAATGAAAAAGGAAGCAAAATTCAACAGCATCTTTCAAATTCCTGTTCAAGGGAGTGCCAGTCATGTGTTGTTGAGGTGATCACAGATTCATCTTACCTCGATGGATTCCCCTGAGCAATCATCGTCTGATTGTTTGTTGAATGGCCAAATTACTTGCGGTTGCGTATTGACCGCTTACAATAAAGTTCATTCTTGCCTCTATCAGAACAACTTCTTAGTCGTACCTACCTGAAGAAAGCACGCCCATGTTTCGACTCCTGATTCTCTGCCTGTCGGTTTTTTCCGTTTCAATCAATTGCCCTGCTGATGAAAAAGAGCCCTTGAAGCCGGAACCGATCCAGGTTGAAGCGACTGACTGGCCCTGGTGGCGCGGCCCTGAGCGAAACGGTATCGCGAATTCCGATCAGAATCCACCACTCAAATGGAGTGAGACGGAACATATTCTCTGGAAAGCGCCGATTCAGGGAAGAGGTTACAGCTCACCCACGGTTGTGGGAAACCGGATCTTTCTGGCCTCAGCGGAAACAGAAAACGAAACACAATTTGTGTTGTGCTATGACCGAGAGACGGGCAAACAACTCTGGAAAACCGTGGTCTTCACCGGTGGCTTAAGCAAGAAGGGGAACAAGAAGTCAACGCACGCATCATCAACGGTCGCCTGTGACGGGACAAAAATCTATATCAACTTCATCAACAATGGAGCCGCATTTACGAGTGCACTGACCCTGGATGGTCGATTGGTCTGGCAGACGAAGATTACCGACTACATCATTCACCAGGGCTACGGATCTTCGCCCGCCATTTATCAGGATCTGGTCATCGTATCTGCTGACAATAAAGGTGGCGGCGCCATTGCCGCCATGAACCGGGCGAACGGCATGCTGGTCTGGAAGATCGATCGTCCGAAAACCCCCAACTATCCTTCGCCAATCATTCTGGAAGTAGCTGGCAAAGAACAACTGCTGATGACCGGCTGTGATCTGGTGACTGGCATCGCGCCACTGACAGGTAAGAAACTTTGGGAAATCGAAGGGGCCACCACCGAGTGTGTGACATCGACCGTGACGAACGGTGAAGTGATTCTGACCAGCGGCGGGTACCCTAAAAATCATATAGCAGCCGTCAAAGCCGATGGTTCAGGAGAGGTGGTCTGGGAAAACAGCAACCGTATGTATGTGCCTTCCATGCTGATTCAGGATAATAAAAATTATTCGGTGACGGACAACGGGGTTGCGGTCTGCTGGAATGTAACGACGGGTAAGGAAATCTGGAAAGGGCGTCTGGGCGGAACCTTCAGTTCGTCGCCTGTTCTGGTGGGCGACCGGATTTACGTCACTAACGAAGCCGGTGAGACCTATATCTTTAAAGCGAGTCCCCAAGAATTCGAACTACTGGGGGAAAACAAACTGGGAACCGAAGTGTTCGCAACTCCCACTTTCTGCGACAGCCGGATTTATATGCGTGTTTCGCAGGAAGTGGACGGTAAACGACAGGAAATGCTGTACTGCATCGGCAGGAAATAAACGGTCTCATCACAAATCGCCAGTGTGCTCCCCGTAACGGAAACGAAACGGGGAGCCTGGATCGTTTCAGTCCGCTGTCGGCTCATAGAACCAGGCCAGTGGAATCGAACGAAAGCGAGATGAGATCATCCGGTTTTCGTCACCCACATAATAACTCATGATAGCCCGTCCACGGTAAAAGGTGAGACTGATGTAGGAATAGGTATGGTCTGGATCAGTTTCGAGATTCTTCTTGAACTTCCAGGTTTTGCCCTCATCATCGCTGATCGCGGCGGTGAGAGGTGTCCGTTTGCCGCTGTGTCCGGCGCCGGGTTCAAAGTTATCATTCCAGATGAGCAGCAGGTCACCAGTGGAAGGGATGCGACGCAGGGTGGCTGGTGCTTCCGGCGCCCGCACACCCCAGGAAACGGGCTTGCTCCAGGTATCACCCTTATCACTGGAGAGGCTGGAACCAATATGGCCAGACTGCGTGCGGAAGATCATCAGGACCTTACCGTCTTTAAGTTCTAAGACTTCCGGTTCCATGGCACCCCGCTTGGCATAGTCGACACTGCCTTTGGACTGCTTCCAGGTTTTTCCTCGATCGTCTGAGATAAAGCAGGTACAGACAAAATGATTGTTTTTGTGGACATCGGGAGTCGATGCGACGGGTGCCAGCCAGCGACCATTGGAAAGAATGGTGATCCGGTCGTTGTTCATCACGTGGTAACCGGGAGGCGTTGTGATTTCGATCGGGGGGCCGAAAGTTTTGCCGTTATCGTCGGAAACTTTGAGATAGGCCTTGAGGTCGGACAGCGTGTTTTTCTTGAGGTAGAACAGTCCGATGGGGCGCTTTTCCTGTAGAGAGCCTGCGAGATAGCGCAGCGTAGCCGACATCACATTTTTCTTGCCCGTGTTTTCCTGCAGCACACGTTGTTTGCCCCAGGTACGACCGCCATCGGTGGATTTTTTCGCGATGATGCGGGCCGTCGCAAAATCGGAACCACTGCCGATAAATTGAGTAGTGGCATACAACAGAGAACCATCGTTGAGGGGGAGGATGGAGCCTTCACTGTAACGGGGATATTCTTTCGATGCTTCATACACATCGTTGACGACAATTTCGTCTTTAGGATGTTCGCTTTTAGCGAGCACAATCAATGCCTGGGCGGCACGAATACGGGCGTCCCGGTTTTGATCACTGAGTTGTTTGATCAGATTTCCTTTAAGGTTGGCAGCTCCTGCTTCGCCGGCAAAGATAGCAGAATAAGTTTTGACGGCCGCATTGTCGCTGGAGAGATTGGCTTTGATGGCTGCCAGTCCCTCTGGATCACCGTGCATAGCGAGTGCCGTTTCAAAATAAGCACGCGTGAACGGATCGTCGGTTCGTTTCAGATTGGCTTTGAGAGCGGGAATGTCTGATTTGTCTCCCACTCGGGCGATGATCCAGGCGGCCGTTGCAGCGATACTGACATCTTCGTCCTGCAGAAATTTACGTACGACTTTAAAGGCCTCAGGATTACCCCAGCGACAGAGCAGGGCGGCAGCCATCATCGCTTTTTTAGGGTTGTCTGATTTCATCGCTTCACGAATTAGAATTCCCTCGCCCAACTCATTGACTTTGTAGAGCGATTCGCAGGCATGGACGTGGCCGTGCGGATCTTTACCAGCGAGAATCTGCAACATAATCGCTGCCTTGGAGCGATCGCCCGCACGGACCAGTTCGCGGGCCAGGCCGCAGCGGTGCTGGTCGTCTTTTTCGGTTTTGAGCTTGGGTTCTATGATCTGACGGACTTCATTCCCTTTGCCGGCCAGTGTCAGCGCTTCAGCAGCGTGCATTGAAGGCCAGAATTCATCACTGTTTATCGCTTCCCGCAGAACTTCGAGACAGCGTTTTTCTGTCTCCGGGCTCAGTTTGATTTTTGGGGTTGGCGAATCAGCGTTTGCCGGTGAGAGTACGCAGCATAGCAACAGGAATGTCAGTACCAGTGAAATCTGTTTCATGTTGGGCTTCTATGGTAAGTGAGAGGTTAGTGGCGCTTAATGATTCAGGTGAGACGAACAATGTTGAAAAGTGTGGATATTAGCTGAGTCGTTTGAGTTTGCTCACGCGTCCGGTGGCGACCCACTCGGCAACGAAAATATCACCATTCTGATCGAAACAGGCATCGTGTGGATGTACGAAGCGGCCTGCCTGCCAGTTCTCGGGTGTCTCTCTCATGCGGGGTTTCGCTGTTTTCATGGCTTTTTCCCATTCCGGATCCTGTCCCAGATGGGCGATGACTTTGTTCTCTTTATCAAGCAGTGTGATGCGGGAAGCCAGATCAGGGACTAGCAGCAGATCCTGGTAGGTATCGAGGTTGGCAGGCAGAATGAAGCCTGTCATGGTCTGCAGATGTTTGCCTTCCAGTGTGAACCATTGCAGGCGGGCGTTGGCACGGTCTGCGACGACTACGGATGGTTCGCGACCTGGTCGGTCGTCAAGCCACAAACCGTGGGGCAGTTTAAATTTACCATCCTCTTTACCTTCACCACCAAATGCAGACAGCCAGAGTCCGTTTTTGTCGTAGCGGTGGATCTGATACGCGCCATAGCCATCGGCCAGGTAAAAACCACCATCGGGATGGAAGGCAAAGTTGGTCGGCAGGAACCGATCGCGGCCCCAGACTTTTTCGGGATTGGTGGCTTCCCCTTCGGCATAACACTTAGAAATCATGGGGGCATACTTCTGCCAGACGGTTTCCCCTTTGAGATCCAGCTTGGCAAACGTTTTCAAATGTTGATACGCGGTGACATACAGGAACTGGTCAGCCCCCTCCTGACGAACCTCGAGTCCATGTCCGCCTCCCTGGAACTGTTTCCCGAATGAACGGATATATTTTCCCTTTGGATCAAATACAAAAATCGAAGGATGATCGGTCTGATCGGCGCGGCCTTCATGGATCACATAGACGAATCCGTTTTTATCGACGGCCACATTGTGAGTGGTCTGCCAGGTGAATTCGGAAGGGAGCTGAGCCCAGTCGTGTGTGACTTCGTATTGATAATCGCCTGAGCCAAGAATTACACGGGAATCGGTTTTGGAGTCGGCATGAATGGCGGGTGCACCAAACAGGGCCGCAGTGGTTCCAGCGGCTGTGGTTTTCAGGAAATCCCGACGTGTCTGTGTCTCTCTGGAAAAACTCATCTCTTTTCTCCTGGGGAGGCTGGCTGATGTAAAATTACGGATAAATAGAATCAGAGCCCGTATCAGTAAACTGTAACCTGCGAGAGAACCGGAATCAATTCGGAACCAGCAGGTTCCTGTATTTCCGAAGATGCGGGTTAGGATTCGGCATTCAATTGTTGTGTGGTGTCAGTTGTGAACTTACAATGAAGTTTCGTCCCTGCTGATTTCAATAACTCTCTGAATTTGAAATGATATTATGAACTACCGACGCTCGCTCTCTGCCATGGCAATTTGCCTGGTTTGCGCTTTACTGTTTATTTCAACTGAATTGCTGTCTGCTGCTGAGAAGCCGAATATCATTCTCATTATGTGTGACGATATGGGATTTTCCGATATCGGCTGTTATGGAGGTGAAGTGCAAACGCCAAATTTAAACCGGCTGGCACAGGAAGGAATGCGGTTCACACAGTTTTATAATAACGCAAAATGCACGACGACCCGCGCCTCGATTCTGACCGGATTGTATCCCCGCTTCGGAAAGGGAGGACACATGCGGCAGAATATGGTGACGCTAGGCGAAGCGATGAAAGGAGCAGGATACCATACCGGATTGAGCGGTAAATGGCATCTGATGAAAACGCAGGGGTACGCCAAGAGTGAAAAACCTGGCGGATGGCTCAATCGCTACGATAAGACCACGCACCCCTTTTTTCGCGGCTTTGACTCGTATTACGGTGTGCTGGATGGCTGCTGTAATTTCTTCGATCCGACGATTTCCGATCCCCCCTACAAACGGGCGGGAATTCGCAGCTTCGGTCACGATGACAAAGCCGTCACCGAGTTCAAAGAGGGATATTATACGACCGATGCCTTTACCGATCATACGCTGGGCATGATTCGCGACTACAGCGACGACGAACAGCCGTTCTTTATCCATCTGTGTTATACAGCGCCCCATTATCCGCTACATGCGAAACCGGCTGACATTCAGAAGTATGTGGGTAAATTCAAAATTGGCTGGGATCAGATGCGGAAGGATCGCTGGAAACGTCTACAGGAAATGGGGATTGCCGGTGAAAATTGGTCTCTATCGGAGGGGGACAGTCGCGCGTATGAATGGGAGTCGGCGAATCAGGAATTTGAAGATCTGCGGATGGCCGTCTATGCAGCGATGATTGACAGTATGGATCAGAATATCGGCCGCATCATGACGACGCTCAAAGAGACCGGGCAGCTTGACAATACGCTGATCCTGTTTCTCTCCGATAATGGGGGCTGCAGTGAAGAACCGGGGGGGCGCAATCCCCAGGAGAGAACTCCCGGGCCAAAAGATGATTACGTCGCCGTCGGTCCAGCCTGGGGCTGGGCTCAGAATTCTCCATTCCGCCGCTATAAATCGTGGGTGCATGAGGGAGGCATCTCGACACCCCTGATTGCCTGGTGGCCGGGCAAGGTGCCAGCGGGATCAATCAATCGCAGCCCGGCTCATATTATTGACTTGATGCCCACTTTTCTGGAGATGGCAGGGGCAGAATATCCAAAGACATATCAGGCACATGAGATTCTACCTGTGGAAGGAACCAGCATACTTCCTCTCTTACAAGGGGAAGAAAAGACCTTGCACGATTCGCTGGCCTGGTACTGGTCCGGGAATCGGGCGTTAAGACAGGGACCCTGGAAACTGGTGTGGGACAAAGGAGTCGGGGAATGGGAGCTATACGATATCAGTGCCGACCGGTGTGAAACGAAAAATCTGGCAAAGCAGCAGCCAGAACGGGTGCAGCAGATGTCGAAAGACTGGTTTGCCTGGGCGGAGAAAGTAGAGTTGGGGCCGAAGGTCAAGCAGAAATAAGTCGCTTATGGCAGATCGTCATAAGTGAGAGTGGGCAATTCGATCTGTTGGGCGTGCGCCAGGATTTCTTCGAGAGCCCGCGGTTGTAGATGATGACCTGGTCCCTTGTCGCTGATGTTGTGGGCATAAAACACGACGATTTCGCCGCGCTGTTTGGCGTGGTCCATCGCGTCTTTGATCTCAGTCAGATAGTCGGGCCGTTTTTCCGTCCCGGCGTAATCAATGCCGGTCCCGATCAGACAGCCTCGACCGTCGATTTGATCAACGGGAGTAAAGATGGTTTTCAGATCCCGCATCCGCTGACCGGGTTGCAGGCCTGTTCCACCCCGCAGATGGCGGAACGTTTTGAGCAGAGCGGCATCAATTTCCTCACTGCGGGAACTGTTAGGATACGCGAAGGCAGTTGGCTTAAAGCCAGCTTCAGTCAGCCGTTTGACGGAAGGATCGATTTCATTTTGCAGATACGCTTTCATGCCTTTCGTACGGACATAGTCAACGGCTTTGATATGGTTGACGCTGTGACTGCCAATCGCATGGCCGGCGTCCTGTAGTTTTTTCAAACCGGCAATCTGTGCGGGTTTCAGCGTGTAAAAGTGATCGACAAAGAATGTGACATGCGCGTCGTACTTTTTGAAGAGAGGGATCTGCTGGACCCATTGGTCGACGTATCGGTCATCAAAAGTCAAAACAACGCCAGATTGGAAGGACTTTGCAGTTGTAGTTGTGGTTGGTTTCTTTGCAGCGAGAGAGACAGAAGTGATTAGAAACAGGCAGAGCAGGGGGATGAGAGATCGCATGTGGGAACTTTATGTATAAAGAGTATGAACAGAAGACATCGGAGATGTCTCTACCTGGTTATTTACCGACAGTCTTTTGCTCAAACAACTTGGGCGAGACCTTGATCACCCCCAAATCATTTTTTCCTGGTTTAATCTGCATTAAAATCCGGCCCCTCTGCCATTCTTCGCGGGCAGCCAGATGCCCCACTCGTTCGTGCCAGACACGAAACTCCCATTCTCCGACGGGCAGATTTTTAATGTTGAACGTGCCAGTTTCATCCGTGATGGAAAAATAAGGGTGATTCTGAACGAGCAGGTAACTGCTTTCCCAGGGGTGGATATCGCATTTGATCAGCATGGGAAACAGTTCCGCATGTTTAAACGGGATGATTTTCTTACGATCCCTGTTTTCATGAAGCGAATCCGGCAGGTGATTTTTGAGGGGAAATAAGTGTGTCAGATGCAGATGAGGGGTTTTATTCAGCACCACCAGTTTCTGGTGCGGTTGCCAGAGACCGGCAGCATGCGGTTCGATATGGTCTCTCTGATGTTGGATCACAACCTGATCCGGTAGTTTCTGATAGTCCGGATGAATCAGCTCCTCTTTGAAACTTCGGTCCTTTGAAAACACAAAGATATTCTTGATGCCTCTCTCTGGTCCGATGATCAATGACTGGTCCTCAGAGATTCTGGGATCCGTTTGTTTGACAGGAGTGCCTGTATAGACGAATTTCCCTGATAGTGTCCCCCACTCGGCAGCCTGCAGAAACTGTCCCGGAGAAATGATCAGCCCACTGATCAGCAGGAACCAGGCGAAACACTGTTGAGGACGGTACAAGGTTCTGAACTTTCTCTGATAGAAGAAGATTGATTATCAGGAAACGACTGACGTCAGTCATCTAAAGTGCCAGTTTTCATGTTACCTGATCGAAGAGCTGATGGGAAACATAATTCTGATTTGCATCGGCTGACTGACAGGTTACACTGGCCAGTAGCATTTTGTATTACCAATCTCAAACTTTCAATGTGCTCGAGTTTAACGCATGCAGGATGTAACCCAAATCTTACAGGCTCTGGAAGCAGGCGATGTCGCGGCGACGGATCAATTGTTGCCAATCGTGTATGCGGAATTACAGCGACTGGCGCGGCATAAGTTGTCAAACGAAGCACCGGGGCTGACACTGACGGCGACGGCGCTGGTACATGAAGCCTATTTGAGACTGGTGGGGAATGCCAACGAACAGCGGTGGGATCATCGGGGTCACTTTTTCTCTGCCGCTGCGGAATCAATGAGGCGGATCTTAATCGAGAATGCCCGCCAAAAAAAACGGTTGAAGCATGGCGGTGAGCATGAACGGATCGATTTGCCTGAGATTGCTGCACCTGCACTCGACCGCCCGGATGATCTACTGGCACTGGATGAGGCATTGACTCAGTTCGCGATAGAGAGTCCGGACAAAGCAGAACTGGTTAAGCTGCGATACTTCGCAGGACTGAGCGAGCAGGAAGCAGCTGACGTACTGGGGATTTCACGCGCGACCGCGGCCCGCCACTGGGCTTACTCGCGTGCCTGGCTCTTTTCTCAAATAAAGTCTGACACTGATCAAACGATTTGATAGTATGTGTTTACGGCGAACTCTACTGGCCCGTCTCAATGAAAATTCTGAGAGAACCTCTTATATCTTCAGATTTGGTGAGGCGCGCCAGAGCTGAAAATCGCATGATGAGATAGAGGGGGAACAATGAATGTTCCGTAATCAATTCTGAGCCTGATGGGATCCTCCATCCTGACGAAAAATGAAATCATGTCTGATCCTGCATCCGAAAATCCGGAATTTGAACCGACGCGTGAGAATGTGAATCCACAGTCAGTCGAAGGTTTATTTCTGGTCGCGTTAGAAAAAAAGACACCAGCAGAGCGGTCCGCTTTTCTGGATGAGATGTGCGGCGACAATCGGGAGCAACGCCGTCGCGTCGAAGCACTGCTGCTGGCTTATGATGATGCCGGTAGTTTTCTGGAAAAGTCACCCGTCGGTTCAGGAGATGCTCAACCTTTTAGTCTGGAATTTCTGACGCCTTCTGATGACCCGAATCTACTGGGGACCCTGGGTGAATACCAGATCTATAATATTATCGGGCAGGGGGGGATGGGAATTGTCTTTCGTGCTCTGGATCCCAAGTTGAATCGCATTGTGGCAATTAAAGTCATGTCACCTTTACTGGCAGTAAATCCGAATGCGAAGAAACGGTTTATCAGGGAAGCACAAGCAGCCGCTGCGGTGAGCCATCCCCATATTGTAACGATTCATGCCGTCGATGAAGACAAACTTCCTTACCTGGTAATGGAGTATGTAGTCGGTCAATCATTACAGGAGAAGCTCGATAAGGTGGGGTCGCTCAAAGTAACCGAGATCCTGCGAATTGGCAGTCAGATCGCAGAGGGGCTGGCGGCTGCTCACAAACAGGGACTGATCCACCGCGATATCAAACCAGCTAATATTCTGCTGGAAAATGGTGTAGAGCGGGTCAAGATTACTGATTTTGGCCTGGCGCGGGCCGTCGATGATGTCACAATCACCAGGACCGGTGAAGTCTCAGGCACTCCCCAGTACATGTCTCCTGAGCAGGCGACAGGGGATCGGATTGACCAGCGGAGTGATTTATTCAGCCTGGGTGCTGTGATGTATGCGATGTGTACGGGCCGTTCCCCCTTCCGGGCGAGCAATCTGGCCGCTGTGGTCCGCCGTGTCTGTGATGATACACCCCGCCCGATTGCGGATGTCAACGAAGAAATTCCTCCCTGGTTGAGCGAAATTATCGAGTGCCTGTTGGAAAAACGCCCCGAAAATCGTTTGCAGACCGCGAGTGAAGTTGCCGAATTACTGGGGGCGCATCTGGCTCATGTGCAGCAGCCAGGTGCAGTACCACCGATCGAGTGGAAACCGTCACGACCACCGCGACAGGAAACAATGTCACCCGACACAGAAACTGTTCCTGTGGCTCATCCACAGGCAGGAGTTCCATTCACAATGGAGACTGATCCGCGGGTATTTATGCCAGTCGGATACGCCATATTATTTCTGGCGGGGATGATTTTGTTTTCGGAAGCGCATGCTGCGTATTCATTTCTGATGACTGCAGCAAGTAGTATCTTCTTGGGAATTTTGATTGCTTTGGTTGTTTATGAAGCGGAACGCCGTCAGGCTGAACCTTTTTTGTCATTGCGTATGTCTGATGCCCTTTTCATGCCCGCTGCAGCAGCTGGCGGAACGTGGGTGATGCAGATGCTGTTTTATCTGGGGATCATCCCCGATTTTCCGAGAGTTCTGCTCTATATTCTGTTTGCGATTGGATTCACGATTTATTTCGTGGGGGGATTGCGTAAACGTTATCCCCAGTGGGGTCAGCTACAGCAACAACCAGTGGAGTCTGTCTCATCACAGGCTAAACAAACAACTGGTTTGAAGTCTGCGACCTCTGTTGTGCTGGAAAAAGGGAGCACACCGGCAAATTACATTATTGCCATTGTGATGGGCCTGGTATTAGGAACGATCATCGGATTGAAGATGATCAGTCCCAGCACTCCCGAATCGAGTATGACTTATGAGACCATGAATAAAATGATGAAGTTCACGGGCACGCTCATAGTTATTTTGTCTATAGCCTCAATAGTCTATTGGAATCGAGCAGATAAAAAACCGCTCCCTTTCTTAACATGGTTTCTGACGACGTTGGCGATGTTTATGACGTTGGCGTTGTCATTTATCACTACAGCAGTCATCCGTTCTGCACCCCCCGGATCGGAATTTCAATCGGTGCATGCATCGATCCTGGCGGCTTCGGTGTTGGGTGTGCTGGCTATTGCCGGGTTCGCTATCTGGGGGCAGTGGCAGCATATCTCCAAACAAGGACCTGAATATGTCGCAGCAGTAAAACAGAAAGATGCTCGTACTCTGACGGGGACCGGAATTGTGATCTGGGTGATGATGGTTTTGTTTTACTGGATGTTTACGACAGGAGTCTACCAGCCTGCGTTCCTGGTTCAGGGAGAAAGGTATTTTGTGCCGGTCTTGATTTTCTCCCTGGTGGGGGGACTGTTTGTGACAGCAGGGTATCTGATGGAACGCAGTCGGGCATTGGGAACTGCATCGCGCAATGATCAATTGCAGGGGACGTCCGCCTATTCTGTGACGAAATCGGTTCCCACGGAAGCACCCCGGGGAAGCTGGAATCACTGGGCCGCTGTCTGGGCAGGGGGCATTATGATGCTCCTGCCGTTGTTCATCTGGATCTCTGGAATGTCAGCCGGAATGCATATGCAGTCCAAAATCATGGAAACGGCATTACTTTCTCTGCTGATCTTTGGCCCGGTAGGAATGTTGGTACTGCTATATGGGGCGCAGAAAATTGTGAAACCGGGATCAAAATCACAGAAGATTCTGGATGGCCTGTTTTTGCTGGCTTGTTTATGTTTGGGGCCGATTGGCATTTTATTGTACATTGCGCATTACTTAAAACGCCGTGATACTCCGGTGGCAGGTAACCTTGAGCAACCACCTGTCACCTCCGGCGATGCCCCGTTTGTTCGCGAGCATCGTCGCTCCAATAAGCGGGTCATCCTGGGAGGCATGTTTGTCCTCTCCATGCTGTTGGTTTCGATGATTTACGTACATATCTGGATTCATCTGCAAGAATTTGAGAAAATCTGGATCAGCACCTGGGGATTGAGGCTGGCTGTGTTCAGCGGAATGTTTGTCGCCGCGTATTTCATTAAACGGAATGCAGCTTCTGTTGCGAAAAATAATCCCTGGAATATCATGGGCTGGGTGACCGCGTTGCTGGCGGCCATGTTTGCACTCACGTGGTTGATGGGGCAAATTGGTCCAGCGGAGTATGTCAATAGAGAGCAAAAGGTTTTTGAAATTGATGACCAGGAACCAGTGACGCTCATTTCACCAGAAACCGGTGAGAAGAGGGAGGTTTATTCTCCGCGTATTTTAGTTCAGAAGAATAAGCTGAATAAACAGGAATCTGCAACAGGTAAGGATCAGCTTGGGGCGATCTTACTCAGTGGGCAAGAGCCCGGTCTGCGGGCCGGCGTTTTCCCGGTTGATCCGATGCAGGTGGGCCCGGAAGATGGTGTCTTCGGTTTTGCCGATCGATTCTTTACTCTGGAGCCACAGCTGGTGGAACTACCCGCTGGGAAGTATCTCATCCGCGTTTCCAGTAAAAACGCCGGTTGGGAAGTTGAGGGAGGAAATCCAAAATATGATCTGGCTGAGGTCGAAGTGAAGCCGGGGGCGATCGTGGTTCCCGTCACGCTTAAACGGGACTATGCAAAACTGGCTGAGAATCCCCCGGACTGGTCCACAGGAGGGCTGTTCAAGTTTCGCTGGCCTGACTGGAAAATGGGGGGGGCTCAGATATTTACACTTACCGCGCCTCAGGCAAAGGTCGTGCAGGAACTGCTCAAGGCCTATGCCACCAATCAACCGGAAGTTTCTGAGAAGGTCCTCCTGCTAGTGGTCCCGGCAGGCGAGGAGGCAGAGTCTTTCCAATCACTGAAAGACGTGTTTAATGACGGACAGCATCCCGCCTGGGATAAACTGATCGTCCCTGGAAAAGAAACAGGGACCTGGCGACTGGTGGAGCCTCAAATTAATAGGCCATCGACAGGGAAAGTGTTTGGAAATGCCAGTAATCAGCCTACAAAAATGAGAGCAGCAGGGGGGGCACTCATTCTTTCAACAGAGGCTGGCTTGCAAGTGGATATCAAATTGTCGGATGCTCCACAGAATCCGGTAGAGAAACCCTGGGTGATGAAAAAAGGTATGGTTGGCACATCCATTTTCGAAATGTCTCCCGGTAACTATGAGATTGAAGTTGTGAGTAATGCTGTGGGATGGGAGATCAACCGGCAGCCAGCTCACTATGTCGATTCGCAGGTCACGGTGAAGCCAGGCGAAGTCATTAAGCAAACGATTCGACATGATTTCCGGAAACTCGCTGAGCAGCATCCCGATTGGTCTAAGGGGGACCGTTTTAAATTCCGCTGGCCTGAGCATAGGGAAGAGGCAGGGATGGGGATGCATATGCCTTATACTCTCTCGGCCACTCAGGCGAAGGTCGTTCAGCAGTTACTGATTGCGTTTGCTGCAGAAAAACCAGATGTGGCTGAGTCAGATTTGCTCAAGACAGCAAATTCCGATTTTGAACTCGTACCATCTACATCGCTCCAGGAAATATTCAGCTCAGTGCAATATCCTGCCTGGGATAAATTGATTGTTCCCGGAAAATCAGAGGGGACCTGGCGATTGATTGCACCCAGATTCAAACTCTTAAAAAATCAGAGAAGACAGACCAATTCCTGAATGACCCGGGAAAGTCGTTCTAAATGGTTTTACTGATAATTGCAAATGATCCTTCAAGTGGAGAAAGTGATATGAGAGAATTTATCACCACAGTTTCTTCTCTAATTATTATAGCCTGCTGCTTCTGCAGTTTTCTGACACCTGAAGAACCGGTCGTGGGGCAAAGCAATCCGGAGCAGTCAACGAATCTCAAGATGAACTGCATCCAGAGTGAAAAACTTGTTTCCAGGTCAAAACTGTTTAAAAAGGTACAGTCGGTCGAAATGAAAGAAGGCGTTCTGATGTTCATAACCCTCCAGGAGAAAGGAGGGTTGCGAGAACACTACTTTCAGATGCGTGGAAAGAATGTGATCCTCTGTAATCGGGGGGACGATAAAATGCCTCTCAATTCCATCAAATTTGAAGAAGATGGTTCAAATACCATCATCGTGACTATTCCGCCAATGTACGAAGTGAATTTGATGGAAGCTATGACTGCGATGTGATGAAATCTTCATTCAGCGGATAGGAATATTATTTTCAAATTCAAAAAGGATGCAGATTAATTTCATCCTGCATATTTGAGAAGTAGGGATCGACAGCTTCAGGGGCAAGTTCCTCTTCGTATTCGAAATTTAATTCCCATTCGGGTAGATAGCGAATTCCAGGAGCGAGGGTTTCCTGCATCAGACCGGTCTCAACGTGTTCATAACCCAGCAGGTGTCCCAGTTCATGTTGAATGACGGTCCAGAGATCAATGACACCAGCAGCATCGCTGTCGGGCATCGCGATCAGGGTCAGCTCGCTGGACCAGATAAATTCATTGTTGTCGGCAGGTGTCGAATCAATAAACCACCCGTGTCCCGCGGCGTTGATATCGACGTAAATGATATTGCCAGCTGCACGTCCCAGTGTATCGCCACCTAAATCAATGACCTGGATGTCAATCTGTTTCAGGTATTGCTGCTGTCCGCTGGTGATGACGGGGCTGGACTGTGAGACGACACTGTCAAATGTGGAGATAACGTCGACTTGTGAAACGGAATCTGCAGTAACGGATGGTGACATCAAAGTGTCCGCGCGGAGTAAATGATTCCATGCATTCGGGTAATTAACTGGATAATTAACCGGAGACGAGGCCTGTTTACTTTTGTTGTAATTCCCTATGAGTTTGATTAAGTCACGGTGGTTAATGCGATCATCCTTATTGAAGTCAGCAAACCACGTGTACTCTAAATCAGACTCGCTGGGTATGACGTTATACAAACCAATCAACAGGATCAGGTCTCGATAATTGATCACATCGTCGTCATTCAAATCGAAAGGATTGGCGTAGATGGAAGCGCCCGGGGAGAATCCCTCATTAACTGTGACAGGCGTGTTGCCTGCCAGGCTGACTTGAAGATTGGTGAGCTCAATCCCTAGATCATAGGGCCCAATTATATGAGACTCAGTATCGAGAAGAACCTGATCTTCCGATCCCGGTGCGAAACGAATGCGTGCGAATAAAAGGGGCCTGTCTTTTCCCAGATCAGCAGATGTACTTTCTGCTGTGATTCCGCTGACTGTTCCGACCAGATCATTGATGCTTCCGGCCTGGTTCTGTGTAAAACCTGATCCAAATTCAATTTCTGTGGCGGATGTATATTCAGAATTGTAACTTAAATCGACCTGGACAGAAAGTATCCCCTGGTCTACAGGGGTGGTGTGTTTGGCCCAGATCTCAACCCAATAAGCGGACCATTCACTGATCAGACTTTGATTTACAGGAAGTGAGTCTGCTTCACCGTTCAAACTGGTGCTGGTTACTTCGTTCACAATTCTGAAGTGAATGTTGGCAGTGCCGATTTCTTTGTCCAGAATTGTGACAACTGCCTGATCGTCAGCTAGTGTGACATCGCGACCCGCATTTTGAACGTTTACCAGATCAATGTGAAATGTCTCATTGATTTCAAAATCATCTGCATCAACGATAGAGATCTCAATTGTTCGTGACAGATCACCGGGGTTGAAAAACAGAGTCCCCGAAACAGAATGATAATCGCTCGGGCTTTTCGCAGTCTGATCTGACGTGGAAAACTCCACACTAATGGGGATCTCGACGGGCCTGTCCAGTGATACCGTGATTTCTGCGGTTCCGGCATCTTCATAGACGGAAATATCTTCAATAGATATCCGGGCTTGTTCATCATCCAGGAGTGTGACTTTCGCCTGATCGTTTAAAAAAAAGACAGGGAGAGTGTCATATCTGTTCGCGACAGCATCTGTCAGTCTGACAAAAAAGAATTCTACTGGTTCCCATTCTGAGTCATTGATGAGGGGGATCATAATAGGGCCACTGGTTGAGGAGCCATCAAAGCGGACATACCCAGTCAGGGAAGAGTAGTCGACTTCCTCTGTGGCGGAATCCTGCTGTGTGGTGAAGTGTACCTGCAACCCAATTTTGACTGGTTCAGATGCCTGTAAAAAGAGAGTGGCATATTCCTGATCTTCATGCACAACGACATCATCAATCCAGATGTCTATGATGTCATCGTTGACAATCGTAACTACTGATTTACTATTCAGTCCCACTCTGTAGTTATCATCGTGTGGTCCTCTCAGTAGAACCCAGAAATCTTCACTGTCCTCCGGTTTTGCATCTTCAACGAGATCGACTGAGAAAGTGGTTGTCAGCTGACCGGCAGGGATTGTTACTAATTGGGGAGTCGCGTCGAAATCGGTAAATGCATAAGCAGATCCTCCTTCATAAGTAATCTTAACTGACACATCTTCTAAGAAGATTTCATCCAGTTCCAGAGTCAGCCAGACTTTTCCGTCTTCTTCGTCTACCGAGATTTCAGCTTCGACTAACTCCACGACCGCCTTATCATCTGCTTTGATAAGGGCTTCTCCCAGTGTGTCGAACAGTTGAGTACCATTTGTGGGATTGAAGAGTTGAAGATAAAAATATTCATCCCCTTCGTAGATGCCATCACCGTTAACTGCAATCGTGACTGTCTGGAATTGAGAAATGGCATCAAGGTCAGCATCAAAGATCAAGGTTCCCGACTGCGCTACATAGTCATTGTCCGCAACAGTCGCTGTACCGTCTATAGTCGTGAAACTGATGGTCGAAGCGAAATTTAGATCACCTGCTTCGCTGGCTTTGCGTTCGATGCTATATTCAAACAGAGTCTGACCACTGTCCCCTTCGTATTCAATGACATCATAGATTTCGTATCCGGGGATGAATGGGCCCAATACGTGTATCATCCCGGATTCGAGAGTACTTGCATCAACATTCGGCTCGCCGACGATGATCTGTGAATCTGCCAGCGCGACTCCTGTGCCAAAACCCGTCGTGTCATTGCTGCTTTCGTCGTAATAGTCCTCTGTACGGATCCATTGGTCTCGAATCAATTGATATTCAGTCACTATTCCTGAGGAATTAGTAGAACCGTTTGTTTTGATCGAACCAACGACCAGTGTGTTATCACTCAAATCAATAGAGTTGATCCGTATCGAAGAGATAGATGAAACAGGAGACACTCTCTGATGATATCCCCAGTTTCCTTCAGTAAGTTCAAATAGATAGACATAACTGTAATCTGCTGCGATGACAGCCAGATGGTTCCCCGAGACAATCAGATCCGAGCCGGTATAGTCATAACCATTGGTAAACGTCAATGTGAGTTGTTGCTGTGTTTCCCAGGTTCCCACATTGTTCTGATATGTAAAGACACTTCCCACACTAGCGCCAGCATCATCAACTTTGGCTCTCCTGGCAGCAACAAATACTTCTCCATTTTCAATAGCGATGGAAGTGCCGAGCCTGTTATCATAGCTGTAAAATTCTGTTTCTGTCAGAATTTGATCTTCAGACCAGAGACTGTCTGAGCGGGTAAAAATGTAGGCAGCACCCGAATTGCTATAAGAGGGCGCGTCATGCAAAGGAGCCCCGATTACGATGAGGTCATTCTCGATGGCGACGTCAAAGCCAAAATCATCGTCAGCTTCAGAATTGGAGGCAGTGAGTTTTGTTTCCAGTTGCCATTCACCCGAAGTCAGGCGGAAAACATATGCGGCACCTTCATTTGATTGATTCAGGTCAGCACCGTAAGCACCGATCACGATGGTATCGCCTGAGATGGCAATGCTGCTCCCAAAATGGTCGTCTGCAGCACCGTCAAATGCTGTTAAAGTGGTAGAGTATGACCATATGTCATCTGTTTCATCAGCAGTCCCCTGGCGGTTACGTTCATAGATATAGACCGCTCCTGCATCACTGGCAACCAGGTCACTGTCCGGGGCTCCCGCTAGCATATAGTCGCCATCGACTTCGATAATTTGCCCGACGTGATCTCCATCGATTACAGGAGCAGGCGGGGAGAGTAATTGTGTTTCTTCAACACGACGATACTCATCGTCGTAAATGGTTACTGTCACAGAATCATTTTCAATAGTGACGCCGGACATTTGAGTCGAAAGCAGGACCTGGAAACTTTCATCACTTTCTTCCCTGAAATCACCCTGGATTATTACTTCGAACGTTCTTTCTTGACTTGTCGCAGTGCTGGAAGTTGCGAATTCAAAAGATCCGCTTTTAGCCAGGTAATCATTATCAGCATTGGTAGCTGATCCATCCTGAGTGGTGAAGTCAATCGTCAGACTTTCATTCAGATCCCCAGCATTGACTCCGGTCCTCGTGACTGTGAATACAAGAGTTGTTAAGCCAGAATCTCCTTCCACACTACCTCGATCAGCAACGCTGACTATTGATGTCAAGAGTGTGCGGTCTTCGAGTGCTTCGACAGTAACAAGTCGTCTTTGGTGATTCAGAACTGCATGGTTGTCATATCGGGAACGAACACAGTGTCTGTGCAATGGACGGCGTGAAGGCTGGAGGAGGGATAAAATCGACCTGAACCAGTGGGTCAACAGCATGAGTGTCTGGATCTTTCTGATGTATTTTGAGTTCAGAGATCTCCGTCGATCGAGATCTGAAGTCGCAGGGCATGATGGCAAAGATGGTCAATCAGGGTTGAATTTGACTCGCAGGATAAACATGGTATACAAATATAATTGAGGTGTACGGTGTCTATGTTCACAAGCATACAAAACAAGTTGAGCATAATCCAGATTTATTATATTAACTAAACTGGATAGGAGCGTATTTATGTGTATAGTTTTGCGATGGGTTAAAGGTCTTTTGTATTCAGCGGTATTGCTAAAAGAGGGGATTCACATTTCCGTCATTATGCTGGATTGCATTCTTCAGCGTCTGAGGTGCAATACCCGCTGGGATTTTTTTGATTGATCCGTCAGCCATGATACAGAGGAATGCGCCCCGGGATGTCTGCCCGAGTACGCTCACCGGGTTGGCCTGATTGAACGGGAGGTCAACGGGCTGAGTCCAGGGAACAGCTTTATCTGCACCGGCAAGGACACAGAGGATGACGTTGGTAGCACCGTCAGTAAATTTGCGGATCTGAGGACCTCTGCCTCCAGTGAAGGGGGTACCCTCGCCGCTAAAAGTCATGATGGGAGTATAGCCCGCCTGATTGACTCCCTCGGCCTGGTAGATATCCGGCATTTGATTCAGCAGAGCAGAATTATGGGGGCTATCCCACGCTTCATCCAGATTGAAACGTTGATAAAGCGTTTTCTGACCGAGAAAGGGCAGCATGTGTACGCGCCAGCTGAGCAGAGGTTTTCCATCGACCAGATGCGCATCAGCAGGAGGGAAACGGGTAAATGAATCATGAAAGTTATGAAACGCCCGGCCAATTTTTTTCATATTATCAATGTCCGACGCAGCGGATCTACTTCCCGCATTACTACCAGACTTATCTAATTGCGAATTGACGACCACATCGACTTTATCCGTGATTGATTTAAAGAGCCCACCGCCTGATTTACTGGAAGAGAGCATAAAGAACAGGCCGCCACCGATCAGAATGAGCGCCACTGCGCCGCCTGCAATCAACAGCGTCTGATTCGAACCGGTTGCTGTTTTTTTTCGGCTTTTGGATTTTGACTGATTCCTGGATGCACTGCTTTTACGACGTCGGGCAGGGGCTTCATATTCTGGTTCTTCCCAGTCTTCTGAAAAGTCATCGACTTCGAGTTCCGGAATTCTCACAGAAGCATCACATTGGCGGCATTTGACTTTCTTGCCGGCTTTATCGTCGCTGACTTTGTAGTTCTTGCCGCACTGTTTACATTGGAAGTTAATCGTCATGGTTGCTTTCAGTAGCGGATTGATGTCGTCTAAATTTTCGTTCTGAGATAGAACTTATGGGAGTCTTCTCTTAACGAGGTCTAAATGAGGGCAGGTCTACGTTGATGATGTTGCCATCGCCAGGTTGAATCAGATTGGTAAGTGTTTTGGCAGGAAGATCGATAGGAGCGGTTCGAATCGAACCATCCATCATTACTGCCACATAAGCAGGAGAGGTGATCTTACCCAGGGCTTTGACTGGATCAGCCGGATCAAACGCCAAGTCTTCCGGTTTTGTCCAGGGGACTGCTTTATCTGGGGCTGCAATCACAAAGAAAATGGTGTTCGATGTGCCGTCGGTGATGTCTCTGAGTCTGGGACCAGGACCACCTGGAAAAGGGGTGTTCTTACCCGAAAAAGTCATCACTTGCGTGACGCCTGGTTTGCCTTGTGGATTGAACTGATAAATATCCGGCATTTGATCCAGCAATGCTTTGTTATGGGGGCTGTCCCACGCTTCATCCAGTTTAAATTGCCCGTAAAGTTCTTTCTGATCTAGGAAAGGCAGCAGGTGGACGCGCCAGCTTAAAAGGGGTTTTCCGTCAACTAAATGTTCTTCAGCGAGAGGAAATCTCCGAAAAGTATCATGGTAGTTAAATAAAGCCATGACGATCTGTTTCAGCTGATTTAATAATTGAGACTGTTTTGGTGACAGTGTCGAATGCTTGATTTCGATGACTCTCCAGTCAATCACAGTTGCGTCATTCGGACCAATCAACGCTTTCCAGGTAGCGTCGTCAATATCCCGCTTAAAACATTTGGTAGATCCATCACCTATCAGCACGGGAATCCCTCTGGCGGCAGCTCCGAACTCTGCTTGAGGATGTGCAATATTCAGACCGCCAGGTTTCGTCCATTCGACCGCTTTATCAGGCCCGACTTCGACGACCATCACCGTATTGGATGTTCCATCCAGAATATCGCGAAATCCAAGGGGAGCCCCCAGCGGAAACATCGTTGTGGGGTCTTTTTCTTTTCGTGTTCCTTCAAAAACCCGGAAGCGGGTTTTATCTGAGCCGGCTGGAGTATCAGGAGAACGGAAGGCATCAGGCATGTTTTTCGCCAGCAGTGCATTGTGAGGGCTGTCCCAGGCTTCATCCAGTTTGAATTGTCCATACAGTTTTTTCTGATCAAGGAAAGGCAGGAGATGCACGCGCCAACTGACTTTCAGGCGACCATGCTCATCATAGTATTCAGGATGTTCCTCAACAGAGGGAAGGAAGGTACGATTTTGATCAACAAAGTTGTGCAGCGCTAATCCAATCTCTTTGAGACGTGCTTTGACCGCCTGATAACGCTCTACTGTCATCGGCTCGCCTGGCTTCGTCACCATCTTGGGGTCGATGGTTTTTTTTTCAGCGGCAGCCGGAATTTTTTTCCCCTCAGTAGTGGAGACCTGAACTGAATCGGGATCCGTTGGTTGACTCTTCTGGCAACCAGATGTGATTGAAATGAGCAGTATGAGACCCATGATAACAACGGTGTATCGAATGGCAGGCATGAACGGAACTTTCTATTTACGTATTTACGGACAAGATCCTATGGTCAATGGATCTACAATTAAGAAGTTAAGTGCCTGCCTTCAATTAGACCCAACAAGCTTGGCTGAATCAGAATGAAGAGCATTAAGTCTATCCGTCAGTGCTACTTGGGGCAAGTTAATTACAGGTAAAGAAAGTGTGAGAGGACCAATTTGCAGATTCTGATACCAGGGAAGACTGGAAATTAATCAGAGAGGAAATGTTGATCTCAGTCGTGGTTTTGTCTATTGAATTATTGCTGATAACAAATGCATTGTGTCCACGATCAAGATAGTATAGTGATCTGATAAACTTAAGAATCTCACCCACTGTTTAATCCCTACTGACCAATTTAGAGACTCACTTATGAATCTTACCGATCAATCTCGTCGTTCGTTTCTAACAACTTCTCTTGCTATGGCGGGGACAATTCCACTTGTCGCTAATCTAGCTCAGGCAGGAACGCAGGCGGCGGAAAAACCACTGATGGCTTATGTGGGCACGTTCAGTTCTCCGCTTCAGGATGTATTAGACACTCAAGTCGATCTGCCGCCCGGAAATGGGCGCGGCATTCATCTTTTCGAAATTAATCGTGAGACCGGGGCGATGACACCTGCAGGCATCCAGCGGATGGGAAACAGTCCCAGTTGTCTGGCGGTCAATGCAGCAGGCACACGCCTCTATTCCACCAATGAAACCGATCGTGTGGGTCAGGAGAAACACGGTTCCGTTTCCGCATTTGCCATCAACAGAGAGCACGGATCACTCACACCAATCAACAAAGTCAGCTCAGGAGGAGACGGGCCGACTTATGTGAGTATTCATCCTTCAGGACGATATCTGTTAATCGCCAATTACTTTGGCGGCTCGGTGTCGGTGCTTCCCATTCTGGAAGACGGACGACTGGGGGAGGCGACTGATGTGAAAAATGATTCCGGAAAAATTGGTCCGACCATTGCCCAAAATGCACCCGAGGGCAGCTTCGCCTTCAGCGGACATGATCATACGCACGCCCACATGATTCAGGCCGACCCGAGCGGACGGTTTGTACTGCACGTCGATCTGGGGCTGGATAAAATCTATATCTGGAAGTTCGATGAGAAAACGGGCAAACTTACCCCGAACGATCCCCCATCTGTCTCCCTGCCTCCCGGTGATGGTCCCCGGCACTTCCACTTTCATCCCAATGGACGCTGGTTCTATTCGATTCAGGAGGAGGGCTCGACCCTCGTTCTATTCGATTATGACCCGAAAGCAGGAACACTGACTTCCCGGCAGACCATTTCCACTCTACCAGCCAGTTTTAAAGGCAGCAATTTCTGTTCGGAAATTCTGGTTTCACCTGATGGAAAATTCGTCTACGCAGGCAACCGCCTGCATGACAGCATTGGTGTCTTCGCCGTCGGTCCCCAGGGGGAGCTGACCTGGGTGGCCGATGAATGGACTCGCGGAAATTACCCGCGCAGTTTCAGTTTCGATCCCACAGGAGAATTCCTGTACTGCGGCAATCAGCGAGCAGACAACATCGCCATTTTCAAGGTAGACAGACACACGGGGAAATTAACGTTCACCGATCAGTATGCCGCAGTGGGTAACCCCTCGCATCTCGTCTTTCTGGATTTGGCCAAAAAACAATAGCTGATAGAGACATCAATTGATTCTCAGCAAGGATCAGTCTTAAATACAAAAACCCGACGGGGAAGGTTTTAATACCATTTCCTGTCGGGTTTTCATGTAGTACCGGAGGGGGGACTTGAACCCCCACGAGGTTTACCCTCACTGGATTTTGAATCCAGCGCGTCTGCCGATTCCGCCACTCCGGCCTGAGATTAAGATTATATAGTCTAACGCTTTAAGGAATTCAATGGAAATGCCTGAAAATATCACATTCCCTGCAGGGTCAGTGTATGAACCCTGATTTTTTCCCAACTGCCTCTTGTTTCAGGCGGCTTCGATAGCAGTTGTGGAAAGCGGAAACTTGAGCGTAAACGCTGTCCCTTTACCGACGGCGCTTTCCACACGGATGCGGCCGTTATGCGCTTCCATGACTTCTTTCGCCAGCGAAAGCCCTAAACCGGTTCCCCCCTGGCCATTTTCGTCGGCCTCTTTCGTGGTGTAGAACTGGTCAAAGATGTGATGCAAACGGTCTGAGGAGATGCCAGCTCCACTGTCGCGTACGATGACTTCTGCCATATTCGCTTCTGCGTTCAGTCGAACGGCCAGGTCGAGTCGACCTCCGGTAGGCATGGCCTGTCGTGCATTGACGATCAGATTGACAAGTACCTGCTGAATCTGGTTCGGATTGAGAACAACTTCCGGTTGAGCCTCGAAGTGAGTGTGCAGATTGACACGGTTCATGGAGAGGTCTTTTTCGACCAGTGCAATCACACTTTTTACCAGCACGACCAGATCGACCGGTTCCTGACGACTTTCACTGCCACGGGCATAGGAGAGCATTCCGGTTGTGATTTTTGCAGCACGCTGTCCGGCAGACAAGATTTTGTTAAATGCTTTCTCGCGGCGTTCTTCTTCTTTGTGACGCAATCCCAGTTTGGCGTAATTGATCACAGTCGTCAGGATGTTATTGAACTCGTGGGTAATTGAAGAAGCCAGTGCACCAACGGAACTCATTTTCTGGGCATGAATTAGCTGTTTCTGGTAGTCTTCGATTTGGGATTCGAGCTCTTTAACCCGTTGTTCCAGTGATTCGATGGTTTGATTTGACATGAACCGCTTGCATCCTTGCCTGGCGATTGAGTGACTTATAGAAAACAGCGTCTCACCGCTGATTCTGGAATACTGACTAATAATAAGATATCGGCGTCTTGGATACAGGAATCCAGATCGTCAGAGGTGACGCGTTCAAAGCAATTGGAGAAATAGTCGGCAGGATCCTGTTATTAAGAATAGATAGCATTGAGTGGATGGGGAGAATGGGGCCTGGTGCGGGAAAACCTGCGATCGTCGCAGCCTGTCTGATGACAGTTCAAATTCTGGGTTGAACTTGAAGTTCAAATGATTATCAGCGTTCAACAGCTTGGCTGTAAGTCATTAAAATGGAGTAGGATCGAGACAAAACATCAGGCAGTGAAACTCAAAACATCTACTTCAGAAGAAGTGAGTTTCAATTGTGTTTCTGCCAGTGGTTCCAGCCAGGAAACAGGAGTCATCAGACAGCTTCTGCGTCTCAACTTGCTAACAGCTCCAGGTGGAACACTTTGTGAAAAATACCCAAGTTGCCACGAAGGTCGGTAAGATGTCGACCAAAATGATAGAGTCTGGGCGATTGAATCATTCAAGACCGATCAACTTAACAATCAGGAACAGTATAAGCTGCTGGCTTTCCTGCCAACGCTTGGATCATGATCGATAACAGCAGTCGGTGGTGAACAGACTATGCGGCGATGCGTTCTTCCGAGGGACCTTGATCCTGTTGATCCTGGCTTTGCTTTTTCCTCGCTGCCGTTTGTATACGGTAGGCAATTTCTTTGGCGATGGCCTGATTAAAGGATATCTGAAACTGCTGGAAAGAGAACTGGGCCGCACAGCACCAGCCAATCACTGGCTGACAACGCTGTGGTCTGAGTTCCAGTTCACGAATGGCACTGGCGAGTGAAGTCACCGTTTGCTCTTCAAAATGAATTCCACTTCCCAGGCCATTCTGTTCGAAACAGATGACCGACCGAGCGGCTTCGCAGTCAGAGTAAATTATGACAGGAGTGCCACAGCTTTGAGCTTCGATGGCTGAAAGGTCGAAATCAACATCACGGGGGCAGATGACTGCTGAACAAAGGCGATATTGATCCCGCAGTTGCTGGTCTTCCAGTGGGCCCAGAACTTCAATCATGGGATGATCCTGCAGATCCTGTGGGAGATCCTCAGCACTGATCCCTGCAATCGAGAGGCTTTGTCCCAGGTCCTGACAGGCATTCACGGCAAGTTGATCAGATGCAGTCCACTGGCCATCGACAACCAGCAGGTAAAATTCCGTTCTCTGGTCAAATCCGGAGCAGAAGAAATCGGTATCTACGGGCGGTTTGACAAATGAAGTGAATCGATCCCGATTCTGGTTCTGGAGTGTTTTTGTAGGGACGACAAATTCCACTTCCGTCATACTATTGATGAGTTGCTGGTTGAGGGGGGCCTGGTTGCTGGAACGGGGTTCCAGATAACACATATGTAACTGGTGCTCTTTACATTTGATCGATGCGGCTGCTTCCAGACTGGTACTGATAATCAGATCGGAGTCAATTGAGTTGATATCCTGCGCAGGAGAAAACCCAGTACCAAAACGGGCTATCGTAGCTGAGTGAGGCCAGACTTGATTCAGTGCTTCCCAAATACAGTACTCGATACGAGTATGTGATACACCGGTATGCACTAATGTGACACTCATTTTGTTTCCTCCTTGAAACGTTGATGAGCCAGTATGAATTTCTGTCGCGATCAGGCAAGCAGTGCGCTTGCCGGTTTTTCGATATCGAATGATAAGATAGGATGTCTGGAGAGAGGTCTCTCGACCATATCACCTTCACTCAGGATCTTGACAAATCTTAAAAATTGGGTCAATGCGAATTTGTTCCGAAACAGGTATCTGTTGAGATCATGTGAAAAATAGTATGAGAACCTTGTTTATTTTCTACCGCTGAACGCAGGCGACTCAGTAGTAACTATTGGTCCTGATGACGAGGGGGCGTCCTTGTGAAGCGTATCAAAATCGGGAATGGTTGCTCCCTGTTCTGCCTGATGGATCAATGCAGCCATCTCCCAGGCAGTAACGTAATAGTACTTCCATTCCGGATGGCGTTCGGCTTCTGCACGGAGTTCTTCATGGAATGTTTCAGTTTCGGCTCCCAGCAGAGTATCAATATTGCCAGGCTTGGCACCATGTGTATGTAGTTTGATGAATGTCCAGTCGGGACGTCCCGTGACATGCACATCGGCGGCCAGCCAGTGCTGCAATCGATTGACTGTTCCGGGGCGCCCCGCATGCAGGTCGGAATTTTCGATGCGAGGCATCAGCCCCCATTTTCGTTGACTCCAGTCGAGTTTTAACGGACCCTGGATCATCAGCAGGCTGTCTGACTCAGGTGACTGTCCAACCTGGGCATGAATTCCCTGGTTCTGTGATTTCCGTTCTCCCGGGCGGTTTTTTGCGTAATAAATACTGTTGATGATTTCAGTCTGAGTATTACTGGGAGCAGAAGGCATGGTCAGGTCGGCATAGCAGCCCGTTTCCAGCAGGATTTCAATCTCATTGTCAACGCCACACCAGCGTCCATCGGGGCGCGAGTTACAGAGTGCCCAGTTTCCATGTATGAAGCTGTAGAGAATCTCTCCCGTCTGGGGATCTTTTCTCAGCAGGCCATGTCGGTCGAAGAGCGTCTGGCGAAACTCATTCATTTTCTGCCTTAACCCGTCGGCTGTGTCGTGATCGTGATGTAAATGAATTTCCACATCACCGTATCCTAGTTTACACAAAGAAGCCAGGCGGTCCAGGTACTCGGGCGCATATTGGTCCTGCGGGTAAAAGAAGGTATGTTGTGGCACCTGTCCCCGCGAATCACTGAACCGGGAAAATCGAGCCGGGTATTCTTCACACCAGCGATCGACGCGGGCGATCGCTTCCGATTTCGTGGGGTTACCCCATTCTGGTTCAAAGTGGTCACAGACAGCGATGAAAATATGACGGGGTTGTTCCGGGCTGAAGGAAACTTTCGGATCTCGTTTCCTGGAAAACAGATAAGCGGGAAGCCAGTACTGCATGTTCCGGGAGCGAATGGCTAAAAAGACGGCGACTGCCAGACCAAACAATAACGTGATACAGATTGTGATACAGGTAAGAAGTAACGGGGACATTATGGTTTAACTTTTTGTAAAGGGGAGTGTATCTGTCGTCAGCGTTTCAGAGTCGCTGATGACTGGATCCGTTTCCGGGATGTCCTGATCATTCACTGGTACTGAAGCAGGCAGGCTGCGTTCGGTTCGTTCCCAGATGCCACTCTGACTGGTAAAGAGCCAGCGAAACAATCCGATTCCCAAAGCCAGATTCATTTGAACGAACATGCCCGGAACCCGGCAGAGCTTTAACAGGCTGCTGCTGCCTTTCAGTTTCATGCCAACGAATGCAGTAGCATAAAACAGGATTTGCAACGCCAATGTTGCCTGGTATAGCGGTTGATTTAATAAAAACAGGTTGCTAAGAAAAACCAGGCTCATAAAAACCGGGCAGAACCAGCGCAACAGTTTGTGTGACCAGAAGGCGAAAGCGATAGAACCATAGCGAGGGTTCAGAAGTCCTTTCAGATGTTTCAGGCTCTGGAACGCTCCGGTGCCAATACGAATTCGTCGTTTGAATTCGGCCTGAACGGAAGTTGCTGTTTCCTCGACCGCAAAGGCTGTTTCGTCATAGATCAAGCGTTGTCCGGCCAGGTGGACCCGCATGCCAATCAGAAAATCATCGATAATTGTGTCTGCCGGAATCGGCTGGTAGAGTGATTTTCGTAATGCATATATTGCACCATTCACACCCAACACTGCGCCGAGGCGGGTCTCACAATGTTTGAGAAAATTCTCATATTTCCAATACAGGCCGTCTACATTTTTGCCGGTTTCTGCATCTTCCAGTATGAGTTGTCCGCAGACGCAACCAGTCGAATCATCCTGAAAATGTCGCACGAGCTGTCTGATACACTGTGGATCCATGTTGGTATTCGCGTCTGAAAAAACGAGAATCTCTCCCGCAGCCAGGGGGACACAATCATTCAGGACCGAGGCTTTACCTCGACGGTGATCAAACTGGATCAGACGAATCTGATCGTCGCCGTATGATTTAACAAGCTCGCCCGTCAGATCTTCATTACCATCACAGCCAATCAGTATTTCGAGTTTGGATGTCGGATAATCGAGTCTGGCAAGATTGTTGAGGCGTTCGAGGATGACAGCTTCTTCGCGGTACGCGGCGATGAGAATCGAAACCTGGGGCAGAGAATTTGTATCGAGTGGTTCGCGGTGTTCTTCAACCTGTTGCCTGGATTTATTACGTGCCAGCAGCCAGATGACCAGAGGGTAACCGAAATAGGAAAAACCGATCAGAATCAGGGAGGTCCAGAACAGACTGGCGATCAGAAGGGGATTCATGTGGATGATCCTTTCTGGAGCTGCTTGTAGGGTAATTCAGCCTGATTCACTTCGAGTTGCTTTACCGGCTGATTATCATTATGCACTTTGAGCACCCGTGCCGGGATTCCGCCGACAGTGGTGTGTGAATCAACATTTTTAACGACAACCGCATTGGCACCAACTTTCGAATGCGAGCCCAACTGAATGCCACCAATGATCTTGGCTCCTGCCCCAATGAAAATATCGGTTCCGAGTACGGGAGAAGTATTGCGTTCTGCACCAATGGTGACCTGGTGTTCGAGCTTGATGTCGTCACCCGCTTTGACTGAGCCATTGATCACGATTCCCTGGCTGTGGATGATCACAAACCGTCTGCCAAAACTGGCACCCCGGCCGATGATACACTGGCAGAAGATGGCATTACATTTATTGAAAATCATGGATAGTGGAAACAGTTTCCAGGAATCAGACCATTGCATCAGGCGATACCATAGCATTGCCATCGTGCCATCTGTCAGGCAGGTCTTTAGCAGGCAGCGGTAGGTGATGCTCCCGTAACACCATTCTGATTTTGCTTTCAGGTCTTCCCAAAACTTCATATTCAGCTCACTTCGTATTCACTGTATTGATGTTATGCAATTTCGCGGATTAGACAGTATTGTTTACCAGTTGATTCAACAGGTCTGCCAACTGTCCTGCCTGATATTCGCGCTTGAACTGGTCGATCTGTTCCGGTTGGGAAATACAGGCATCATGTGTCTCTGTGAGTCGTTCTGTTAACCAGCCTGCCATACCCGCAACATTGTCTGCACGGAAATTGGAGGCAGGCCAGAAACTACCAAGGATGTCTGCAGTCTCGCCTGCAGGAGTGATCGACAGTATTTCCCGTTTCACCGCCAGATACTCAAATAGTTTTGCCGGAGCGACCCGGTCCGCACCTTCAACATCACTCAGCAACAGACAGAGCGCGTCAGCGTTTGCCATTTTTTTCAATGCTTCGTGATGGGCACAGTATTCTTCAGTAATCAAGGTGCAGGCCGTCTGTTTAATTCGTTCCAGTAGAGCCTGTTGTTCTGGTGTTTTTCTCCCGATGAACTGCAGTTCCAGATTTTTCAGGATCTCAGGCTGCGATTGGTGTACGGCTTCGATCGCGTGAATCAGTGGTTCGACCGTGGTCAGGTTCCAAAGTGTACCCGTATAAACGATTCGAAATCGTTTCTGAGCGGTATGGGAATCTGGCTTCTGAAAAGGTTCATCCAAATGGTCAAAGTCATCCAGATCGAAGCCGTTGTAGATGCACTTGCCGATGGCGTCTGTACCAAACTGGTGTGCACGCTCAAGAAGCCTTTGTGTGCTGGCCTTGGTTGTCGCGACAATCGCATCGGCGTGTTTCATAACCGATTTCTGTAAGCAAGTCTGGATCAGATGCGAAATCCGATCCTGCTGATGATTTTCCAGATACTTGCTACTCAGGTCCCATTCGTCTCTGAAATCCAAAATTAACGGCAGCCCCGAGATTCGTTTCAGTTTGCTGGCAAGAACCAGATTGGAGTAGGGAGGGGCGGTTGCCAGAATGGCATCGTGGTGTATTTCTTTGAGCAGTTTTTTTCCTGCTTTGAGTGCATTGGGATACCAGAGGATCTGTGAATCGGGTTGGAGTAAGAGTCCGGCACCTGACCTGGCGATCTTACGGCAGGCAGACTTTACAGGAGACAGCAGACTGGATGAATGATGGTTCTGATTTTTGTTGGCCACGTTCTTTTTGAGAGAATAATCTGGTTCCCAGGTACGGGCTTTGACCAGATTCGTCTCTTCCGGGATGTCGACCAGCAGGCTATTGTCAAATACAGGGACAGAGGGATTTGCTGCCATCAGCACACTCACATCCCAGCCGAATTGTCGCAGGTATTTGACAAATTTCACTGGGCGTTGTACGCCAGCTCCGCCGACGGGTGGGAAGTGATAGCTGACCAGCAGCAGCCGTTTCCGCATTCCTTCCGGAATCGAATTGTCCCGGGAGTCAGAAGTTTCGGTGGGTCGAGTGATAATGGTGGACATGGTTTCGTTGTTCTTTCAATATTCTAAATCAGGCACAAGCCTGCTGTGTTCTCGTTGGTTGCAGTGCTTTGTTTTCAATCCAACGGCTGACTGGATGCGACTGAATGCGGGCCTGTTGGTGTTCAGAGAGCTGATGGACCGCCTCAATCGCGTAGGGGTGGTTGTCGTGCATCAGACAGAAATTTCCGGAATCGGGCTGATAGTTGTGACACCAGTTGATGATTTCAGAATGGTCGTTCATTAAATAATCACGGGGATCGGTATCCCAGAGAACCACGGTACGTTGTTGACGCCAGAGTCCCAGCAGTTTGCCGAGATTCAGTTTACCTTTGGGTGGGCGAACCAGATTCACCTGCTTGCCGGTAATCTGTTCCAGGATTTCATCCGTCTGCTGAATTTCTTTAAGAAAGCTGCGCGTGGAGGTTTGTGCCGGTTCAGAATGGGTCAATGTATGGTTACCGATTTCATGGCCTTCCTGGACGATGCGTTCTATCAGGTGAGGATATTGCCGGGCTTTTTCGCCGATGACAAAAAAAGTCGCCTGTTGCTGGTATTTCTGCAAGACGTCCAGCAGAAGAGGTGTGTGTTCAGGGTGGGGTCCATCATCAAAAGTGAAGGCAATGTTGATGAGGGAACGACTGTCTGTTTTACAGCAGCCGACATCTGTGTCCGAATCAAAGTGATCGGCATCGCCATGAACCAGATACAGTTTCCGCGGGATCACCGTGGGGATCGTTTTCTTGACGAATTGACGAATGATATTCATGGCGGCTGATTTCAGGTTTGTTGTTTCGTTTTTTGAGCTTTACGCTGATACGACGAGCGTGATTTCTGTTGTCCGGTCAGGCCAGCCGTATAACGTGTACTGCAGTCAGACAAAAACTGACTGATTTTTAATGACGACTCCTGCCATGACATCGGTTCAATACTCCGCCGTTCAGCAGGAGCCTTTGATACCAGCATTTCTGATAGCGCCACAGCCAATTCACTCGAATCATCAGGTGTTACCAGTCGATCACAGTCAGAGTCTGCGATTTCGGGAATGCCACCCACACGACTGGCAACAAACGGTTTTCCGCAGGATATTGCTTCCAGAAGAACATTGGGAATCCCCTCAGAGAGACTGGGTAATGCGATGACATCTGCTGCACGGTACCAGTCCACCAGGCGGTGTTGAGGTTGTGATCCCTTCAACTGGAAGAACTCTCCCAATCCGTTTTGTTCTACTTTTTGTACTAATGCTGATTCCAGAGAACCGTTACCTAAAACATAGCACGTAAATTGAGTCCCCACTTTACTTATTTTCTCACAGGCATTCAGAAGAATGGAGTGTCCTTTAACCGGTTCCAGGCGTCCGACACTAACTATGATTTTTCGATCGAGCGGGAGCCCCAGGCGTTCGCGGGCGGCTCGCTGGTCGCCGGGACTGAACAGTTCACGGTCAACGCCACGGTACACAGTCTGGATTTTCTCTGGATGGATCTGCAGTTGTTTCACTGCGTTCATAATGTCATTACTGACTGTGATCACGCCGTCTGCCTGTTGAAGCACATTCTGAATGACACGTTTTCTCTTCCGGTTTTGTGTGAGTAGCAGCACGTCACTGCCTCCGGTCATGACGACGACGGGGATGCCATGTTCGCGGGCTGCTTTGACGGCAACTTCACCATCAGGGTGTATCCAGTAGGACAGGATAATATCAGGTTGAAAACGGGAGATGGTTCGCTGCAGAGTCTGGTGCAGTGACCATGACAAAAATTGTCCATAATGCTGGTGTAGTATCTTCGGTGGATAGTAGAATCGTGGGTACTCCACACTGAGTTGCCCCGTGTTTTCAACGGGCATCCATTTTCGATCCATCCGGGTTCTATTTTTGATCGCATGCGAAAACTCATCGATCCAGGAGACCGGTGTGATGACATGTACCCGGTGTAATTGAGACAGCGAGTCAATCATGGATCTGTTGAACGTACCTTTCCCGGGATGTAACGGGTTAGGGAATACGTTGGAAAGAAATAAAATATTCATGGCAGGCCTGGCTTCAGTAGATAACTCTTCGTGGTGTTTTCGCGCATTCATTAGCGACTGCCCAGCTTCCGATACCGGGACATTTGGCGCAACGCGGTATAGACGCCGGAAGATTTCAGAACCTTTCTGGAAGTCTGGTCAATCCAGCAGGACGATTTCAAATAACTGATGAGGCATTTATTCCTCCAGGTGGAAGGGAACAGCAGTACGGAATGACTCTGAGTGATTTCGGTACTGTATCGCTGCTTGTATTCCGCATCACCGGTTCCAAAATCAAAAGTGCGGGGGGTATTGGATTCAATCAGGTCTTCCAGAATCAACAGCAGCAAGGTTTCTCCGGGCGAGACGCTGGCATAGTTCAGATCAAATCCAAATTCCAGATCGTTGAAAGTACCTCGATGCTGGCTGCCGATTTTGAACGCGATCGGCTGGTCCTTATCCACGAGGAGATAGGAACGTAAAGAGTCATTTATGGCAAGGAACATCATTTCTTCGAGTTCTTTGTCACTGTTTTTAATTCTCAGTCCCAGACGCTGTGTTTGCCAGGTGTTAAGCGAAATCTGGTGAGCTGCCTCAAGAAACTCTGCAACCTGATCGGGGCGTGTAACGCGGATTAGTTGTAACTCTGAATTGTCACGTAATAATTTGCGATGTTTTCGTCGTGATTTGGAACGAAACTGGTTCCAGTAATCTACCGGATGCTCTGGAAACTGAATCAGGCTTCGTGGCTGAAAACCAGTATGAGAATAGGATAAAAAATGCTTCGAAAGATGTTTCAGTGATTGGTTGAGTGGTTCGTTAATCAGAATGTCTTCAAGTAACAAAAACCGGCCTGCGTTATGACCGCAGAAAGAGACGCTTGCTCCCAGCAGGAAATTGTGGAACGCCTGGTCATGCTGATAATCCTCTGACATCAGAAATCGATGACCGGACAGGAAGTATCCACCTATCTGTCTGGCAGGTCCGATACCCCGCAGTGTTTTTGTATTGAATAATTTTGGAAGCAGTACTGCTGCTGCAACCGGTTTATTGCCTTTTCGACAAAACAGGAGATGGCCTCTCGCAAATGCATGTTCTTCCTGCAGCAGGGGAGAGATCCGGAGTACATGATCGGGGTGCTGATCGAGTTCGGAATGAGGATCTTTTTGAAACAGTTCCATCCAGCTCTGGTACAGTTCAGACATCGGGTGGAAATGACCAGGGGCCAGTTGGATGAAGTCCAGCTGCAGAGATTCAAAGCCCGTATCCTCCTGGTCCGTTTGCGTGGCCCAGTAGTCTGCTTGTTGTTTTCGTTTCAGATTTGTCTGCATAGCGATTAGCTTTTTAATGAAGTGTTTAAAATATCGAGATACAGGTTTTCGTAATCTTTAATCATAGTGCGGATATTAAAGTACTGTTCCACACGCGCACGTGCCCGCTGACCGGTTTCTGCCCACTGGTCCTGATTCTCACACATCTGGATCATGGCCGACGCCAGGAGAGCAGGGTTAGCAGAAGGGACAAGTAATCCAGTAGCCGGTTGTTGTACAATTTCAGGATTTCCGCCAACGTTTGTCGCGACGATTGGCAGACCGACTGACATGGCCTCCAGAAGGGTGAGAGAAATTCCTTCCGTCAGTGATGAGGAAACATAGAACCCTGCCTGGCTGAGCAATTGAGGAACATCATTGCGCTCCCCCAGAAATTCGACTTGCGATTTCAGATTCAATTCGGCGGTGAGACTTTCGAGTCTGGCCCGTTCCGGTCCATCTCCAACAATGAGAAGACGGAATTCCGGGATTTCCTGTGCGACCTGTTGTACTGCGCGCAGCATCGTCGCTAGATCTTTCTCAGGTGAGAGTCGCGATACGGTGATCGCGGTCTTTTTATCAGCAGGCCCGGTAAAGACAAACCGGTCGACATCAATGCCATTCCAGATGCGTGTTACTTTACTATCGTTCAGCCAGCCGACTTTCTTACAACGCAGGCCGGTGTCATCAGAAACAGGAACAACGCGGTCAGCAAAGCGGCTGGCAATAGCAAACTGCATGCGCTCACTGAAAGTCGTTCCAAAACGTCTGCCGTGACGTGTTTGAATAGTCACAGGTATTTTAGACCGGTAGGCCGCCAGGCTGCCGTAAAAGTGAGGGTAAGCATTGTGTGTATGCAGCAGATCGTAGTCCCTCTGATTCAGGAAGTCAGATAACTGCCTGATCTTTTCGAGTTTTCCCCGCGCTGTCAGCGGGAACTGAATAACGGGACAGCCAATCTGTTTAATTTCTTCCGCCGGGACGCCTGTTTCTCCCAATGCAATAAACTCAAGTTCAAATAGTTCCCGGTTATGGTAGCGGGCAAAATCGACCAGCAGTCGTTCCAGACCTCCAGTGCAGAGCGTCAGGCTCAAGTGACAGACGCGCAGCCGTTTTCCTGCAGATGTATAGCTGGTCGCAGGGGCTATTGTTTTGATTGCTTCGATTGTGCTCATCGCGATCTATCCATTGAGTAGGGGGATTACTGATCTGCTTTGCGGATCAGCTTCATGGTCTGTTTGATTTTTCGTAATGCATTGAGTGCCGTGAATTTCCAGCGGGGACGCTGGATTTGGGCCCAGGTCAGGAAATTGTGGTGCGTACTCATTTTCTGTTTATGGTGACTGTTGCCTGCGAGAAAATCATAGGCATCAAATCCGCGCTGGAAGCATTCTTCGATACAGAGGTAATCGGTGATGACTCCCGGGCTGAGTTTGCCACGATATTCCGCAGAACCACCCTGGTAACAAAGCACCCGATTTCGATCGATCAGGACCTGGACACAACCGATGACTTCGTTCTCAATTTTGACGCGAAACAACCCCATTTGACCGGAGGGAATCAGTTTTTGAATCAGCGCTTCATGAAACCGGGTAAATCGCTGGCTGGCATAAGAGCCGGGCTGACCTTCTTTCTGCCAGCGGGTCTGGTGTAATGCAACCAGGTCGGCAAAGATGGACTCGGCCTGTTCAATGGTTTCAGCCCACTCAGTCGTCAGATTACCATAAGTCTTCATGTTCTTGCGTAAGTTCTTCCGGGTGGAATAGCCAAAGCCGGAAATCACATCCCGCTCTTCTTCACGAATCAACTGTAGATCAAAATAGCGACTTTCAATCTTTCGGACGGATGTTTCGGGTAATTCAAGATTCCAGTCTTCGAGCTCGGCACTGGCAAAACCATCGAAGTACAGGGAATCCCATGTCTGGTTTTTAGAAAGCAGTTCGACCAGAGCATTCATGAATGCTGACTGGTCAGCGGGTTGAATCAATAGTGAGTTGTATTCCACACAGACACTGTCTGCCGCTGGTTCCCCAGCAGTTCCCAGGTGCAGGGTTTTAATGGGAAGGGGGCCGTCAAACTGTTCTACACCTTCAGCTAAGAGACAGATACCACAAGGAGTGTTGTTTCGGGAGGCAATCACAAAAGAGTAGGGTTGTAAATCGCCATAATGTTCGATCCATGTTGATGTCCATACTGAGGAACACATCAGGGGGACAGCATCAAATTGTGCTTCCAGGGTTTGCCAGATTTGCAGGCAGTCCTGTGTCTGGTCTTGGTCGCGCAAATGCAGTGACAGTGGACCGGCGACCGTGTTTTCAGAACGGTTTTCGGAATTCGGTTTGATTTCATGTTGTGCACAGTGAATGGTAGACATTGTATTACTCATCATATTTTTAATTGCTGAAAACTAAGAATTAATCGATTCAGGAACTGACCGATGCAGCAGTAAGGTTCCTTTTTCAAAAACCAGCCAGGTGCCCAGCAGAAAGACACCTCCTCCGGCGGCAACTCCCACCAGAATGGCCCAGGAATTACGAATTTCAATAAAGTGTGGTAAGAAGTAGGAATAGCCCAGCAGCATCAGCAGTGGCGCCAAAGTGGGAGCGATGGCCGTTCGCAGCAGTTGACTGGTTGAGATATTCAGTTTCTTCATCGCGTAAGGCAGGATGATTCCCAGCTCCGCAATAAAAATGGGGATCGCTGTACCTAACGCGACGCCGATGAGACCCAGTGACTGAATTAGGATCAGTGATAAAATCAGATTGGCAATGGCCTCACTGATGTAAATCAGCGAAGGAACTTTGACATGTCCCATTCCATACAGGACTGAACGGAATGTTGAAACTGGTAAGGCGATGATGCGGGCACCCAGGAGAATCATCAAAATAATATGGCTTTCCGGGTAGCCGGTTCCGATCCAGGTGTTGATCAGCGTCGTGCCAAAGAAACAGACGCCGATAAAAAAACCGGTGACCAGCAGAAAAGAGAGCGAGACACCATTCAGAACCAGCTTTTGCAGGGCATGGTGATCCTCATTGGCATGCAGTTCTCCTGCCCGGGGCATAAAGACTTTTCCGATTTGTGCAATCGGCATGTTAATAAATTGTGTGAGTCGCAGCGCGATGTAATAAGGGACGATCATGGCCGGACTGAAAAAGATTCCGATCAGAATGGAATCGGTTGCTTCGATCAGAGTCCAGGCGATAGCATCGATAAATGCGAAGCCACTGAATGAACCACACTCTTTGAGGATGCTCCAGTCCAGGTATTGGCGACCAATTCTGAATGTTTTCACCTGACGAAACGCAAAATAGCATTGGCCGATATTTTCTACGACAGTGACCGTAAAGAAAATCAGCGCAATTGTCAGCAGTCCCCATTCCGCTTTCAGGAACATCAATGTCAGCATGAGTCGCAACAGAGCACCGGTCAGATTGACACCGCGCTCAATGTCAAACCGCTGGATACCCATTAGGACACCACCAAACACACTACCTGCCAAACCAACAAAGACATTCAGACCTAGAATCAGAATGACCAGCCTGATTTCATATAGGGAGATCGTGCCCCAGTCACTTAAGTGAGGTGCCAGCCACGCGATGATACCTGCGGTTAATAAAGCCAGACTGCCCATACCCAGATAGATGACAAAAATCACATTTGAAACATGGTTCAGTCGATTCCAGTCCTGCTTGGCATGGTAATGTGCGACATAGCGACTGATAGTCTGACCAAATCCCAGGTAGAGGAGACCGGAATATCCGGCGATGGCATTAATAAAGATCCAACTGCCATACTGTGCATCTCCCAGGATATGCAGAACGTAAGGCATCAGGAATACGCCGATCACCAG
Organism: Gimesia sp.; assembly: GCF_048262075.1. Lineage (GTDB taxonomy): Bacteria > Planctomycetota > Planctomycetia > Planctomycetales > Planctomycetaceae > Gimesia. The sequence continues at coordinate 418,045 of NZ_JBLXFK010000001.1, read as the reverse complement.
GCTCACTCCATGATTGAGCCATGTCGCACACAAATTCATTTTGACTGATCGACGTTGAGTCATCATTTTACTTTCAGTGTATTATCACTGCACTGATTTTTAATGGGCAAAAATACGGACAAAAATAAGGAACGCAATGAGCATTCCCATGCTCACACCTAACAGATAAATCACATGTTGTTTGTTCCAGTAGACCAGTGGGGTCGGTCTTGCAAGACTGGCTCCCGCCAGATTCAGATAGGCAGCAGAGATGCCCACAACCATGTAAGTGGGAACGACATAGCAGCGGGATAATGACATCATTCCGCCACACCAGGCAGCCAGAATGGCACCGGCATAAGGCAGATACCGTTCCAGTTCCCGACTGCGGAAAATGGGTCTGCCGTGATTCTTACTTTGAAATTGTGCCAGGCGATATATTCCCAGTGCGGCAAAGAAAAAACAGCCGATGAAAAATGTACCACCAAACAGACCCAGTTCGGTAAAGGCATGTACGAACGAGTTATGAGCTGCTAAGCCAGCCAGATCGGAATACTGTCCTTCGCCGATACCAAACAACAGGTCGGGAGACTTGATTGCCGACAGGCCTTCACGCCACAATAGGATCCGGTCATGTCCGGTTCCGGAATTCAGGTCAATGTTTCCCTGGCGCCCGGCCAGAACTGTCACTCCTGCCATGCCAACCACTGCGCAGGCAATCGCTGCTTTTTTACCATACTTGGGTAAAACAAAGACCATGCCGGCTATTCCCAGTGTCAACAGACCTCCGCGGGAACGGGTATAGATCAGGCCGATCCCCAGAATGATCATGCTGACGACCCACAGAAATCTGAGTGGACTCGCTGCGGGATCATTAAAAAAGTACCAGCAGAGGATACCCGTCGTCACGATCAACACGGACAGGTCATTGGGATCCTGGAAGATCCCGGTGCCTCGCATGCGGAATACACGAATCACTTCTCCTGCATCAGAAACTCCGTCACGGTCACTGACGTGTTTGATAAATTCAAAATCGAATATGCCCACGTAATCAATCACACACAACAGGATCATGACAGACGACGAAATGGCAATGGTTTTCAATAACCCTTTTAAACGCTGAGGGGAGTCGATGATGCAGATCAACAACAGATAATACATCAATGTTTTCAGGAACATGACAGTCGATGTGCGGATGCCATAGAAATACATGTGTGATGCATGTGACAAGGCAACCGCGACCAGAACTCCAATGACACACAGGGTGATCGGTTGCCGTTTCAGCATCGGCAGCTTAACTGCTCGCTTGATTTGATCGAGGGATAAGAAAAATGATGAAAGGATCAAAACTTCATAAATGGGCAGATTAGCCAGAGCAGGGATCAGCTCAGCCGGTCTCAGGAATAAGGTGATATTGACCAGCAGAAACAGAATATAAGCGTTTTTCGGGGCCGAGGATCCGCCCATAATTGAAAGTGGAAGGGGCTGACGTCGCCTCTGCGAAGCATTTCGTGAACGCGCAGCTTGACCCTTTGCGGTTACAGATGCGGTAACCGCTTGTTGTACAGGAGCAGGATCAGAACACGCTTCATTCGCCATAAATAATCTATTAGGCAGAAACAGTCGAAGAACAAAATCGGGCCACTTCCATATTTGACCCTGAAAAACTATCAGAATTCATATTGATGCATTTTTAAAACGATAGTTCAGGAACCGGTACCGCGTGGCTGGAAATAAGTGTTTCAGGTCATTCCCGGCTGGAAAAATTGTCATAACCGGTACGAAGCAATCAGGAGAGAGGATTACGCGAAACCGGCCCCTTGAAGAAGGCACGTATGATCAATTGTAATGATTACGCTTAGCCGTTATCTTCTCTGTCCTCGTGTATACGCTTAACATTGAGGTTTTCGGTTCATTTATTGAGAAGAGTGATGGCGACGCTGATTGAAATATCAAATGTGACAAAGAGTTATGGTGCTCAAGAACTGCTGAACGAAGCATCGATTGCGCTCGCGGATGAGCAGAAAATCGGCTTCATCGGGCGCAACGGGGCCGGTAAATCCACATTGTTGAGGATCCTGCTGGAAGATGAATCGGTCGACAGTGGACAAATCATTCGTCACCCCAATCTTCGGGTTGGTTATCTCAGGCAGCATGATCCGTTTCAGCCTGGCGAAAGTGCGCTGGATTTTCTGATGCGCGACAGTGGTCAGCCCGACTGGCGCTGTGGTGCTGTTGCCGGTCAGTTTGAATTGAAAGGCCGTTTTTTAAATGGCCCTGTCAAAGAACTTTCCGGTGGTTGGCAGACACGTGTGAAACTGGCGGCTTTATTGCTGCATGATCCCAATTTTCTGATGTTGGACGAACCGACGAACTTCCTCGACCTGCGTACTCAGCTCCTGCTGGAAGATTTTTTGAAAGATTACCGCGGCGCAGTGTTGGTGGTTTCTCACGATCGTACTTTCCTCAAAGCAATCTGTAATCAGACTCTGGAACTCAAGCGAGGCAAACTGACTCTGTATAATGGGAACGTCGATCAGTACCTGGAGAATCAGGAAATTCTGAAAGAGCGTGATGAACGAACCAATGCGACGGTACTGGCAAAACGGCGTCAGCTGGAAACGTTCATTGCAAAAAATAAAGCAGGCGCGAATACCGCCTCTCAAGCGCGAAGTAAAGAAAAACAGTTGGCACGACTGACCCTGACCGAGATCGAGGGAGCAGAATCCACTGTCAATATCATCATCCCACAGACAGAGAAGCGGCAGGGGATTGCATTGATCTGCGATGATCTGGCAATCGGTTATCCCAAGAACCGCGTCGCAGACAATATTAACCTCGAGATTGAGCATGGTTCCCGGGCGGCGATTGTCGGTGATAACGGACAGGGAAAAACGACCTTCTTGAGATCCATTACCGGTTCGCTTAAACCGTTAGACGGAAGTCTGAAATGGGGTTATCACTGTAATGTCGCCTGCTATGCACAACACGTCTATACATCATTGCCTCCGGAACAGACGATTCGTGACTACCTGGAATTAGAGTCGGCTCCCGGGACAACGAACCAGCAGATTCTGGCAGTCGCAGGCAGTTTCCTGTTCAAGGAACAGGCCCTGGATAAACCCATTAAGGTCCTCAGCGGGGGGGAGCGGGCGCGTTTGTGCCTGGCCGGAATTCTGCTGGGTAACTACTCCATACTGATTCTGGATGAACCAGGTAACCACCTTGATGTCGAAACAGTGGAAGCATTAGGAAATGCGCTGGTGAAATTTCAGGGAACCGTGATTTTCACCAGCCATGATCGCCACTTTATGAGTAAAGTCGCCACCGATGTGATTGAAGTGGTAAACGGTACGGTGAAGAGCTATGAAGGCGATTACGATGCCTATCTTTATCGTGTAAAGAAAGAAGTGGCGGATGGTCACCGCGAGCAGAATCAGGCATCGATTGCGACACAGGAACAGAAAAAGTCGGTTCCTCGCGAAAAAGGTTTAGGCGGTAAAATCAAAAATGCGCGGAAAGAACTCTCTGCCATTGAACGCAAAATTGCCCAACTCGATGAACAGCGAAACGAGATCAACAAGAAATTCCTGAAAGCAACGAGCCCGGAACAGGCACAGGAACTCCATGACGAAATGCAGCCCCTGGTCGAAGAGATAGGAGAACTGGAAATTCGCTGGATGGAGCTCTATGAATTTCTGGAACAGTAATCGAATGTATGATCAGGTATTTTCAGGCGGTCTGCCATCAATCCAGGGGCCAGCCAGTTTTTGATATTTTGGAGGTATGAGAACGCTGCCTCTGTCACCTGCATGCCAGCCTGCAACATGTCGGGGCTTACTGTGTTCTTTCGACATGGTCTCCCAGTTGTCAGCCCAGCTGGAGTCCCCATTGTTGATCTGCAGAGAATCACGTTCGACCTGAAAGACTTTTCCTTCTCGATAACTGCGAACAGCGAGATTGACCACCATAATCGCTGCTGCCCCCAGTTCCGGGGAATTATTAACCAGCGAGGGGTCTTCGGCTTTTACAGCAGCCAGGAAGTTTTCGAAGTGCAGTAGCGTCTGGTCGGGAACACGCTCGGAGACGACTTCTTCCTGCTTTAACTTGCTGTCGAGTGTTACTTGTGGACGTTCGGGAATAAATTCATATGCCTGCCGCTTCCCGAATACGTTTTTATCGAAAACGACCGTTCCATGATGACCACGAATCAGATGTCGTATGGGGACTTCGCTGGAAATCATCGTGCTGGAAACCAGCCCTTGTACGCCTTCATGGAAGTCGGCAATGATCGAGGCTACATCGGTGACTTCCCGGTTATCGTACTCCAGGAAAATTCCACCACCGCCAACAACGCGCCCGGGGTACATCAGCCCGGTGGCTTTCAGCATGGCAGAAACACGATGCACGAACAGGTCAGAATACATTCCGTAGCCGAAAGGCCAGTAGCAGCGCCATTGTCCGTATGTCGCCCGGTCGAAAGGTAAATCAGGAGCAAGACCTTCTTCGGCACCCAGCCAGCGTTTCCAGTCGATAGTCCGGGGAGTCATTTCTTTGGTAATGACATTATGACGTGACATGCCCCCCAGCGAATTTCGAAACGATTCTGCCTGGAACTGGACGATTTTTCCAAGTTTCCCTTCATCGACCAGGGCACGTACCTCATTCCAGATGGGCATGCTGGTGGACTGCACACCTACTTGAACAACCAGTCCGGATTTTTTCCAGGCATCGACGACTTCCATGGCTTCTGAGATGTGATGCGTCATTGGCTTTTCACAATAGACATGTTTGCCGGCTTTCAGAGAATCCAGAACCTGCTTTGCATGCCAGTGATCGGGAGTCGCGATACAGACGACGTCGATCTCTTTATCATTCAATAAGTCCCTGTAATCTTTGTAAGTTTTGGGGATTTTTCCCGTTTCTTTTTTGATATAGTCCACGGCCTGATCGCGGTGCACCGAATAAACATCATTGATGCCGGTGATATCGAGATTTGCCCCTTTTTCGTTGCGAAGTTTCACCAGTGTTTTCACGTGGGAACCAAATCCCCGTCGTCCCGGTCCAATAATACCGATGCGGAGACGTTCATTTGACTGGTATGCATTCGCGGGCGCGAGGGACACCAGCTGACTGGCGGCGACAGTGGCTGCCGTGGAGTGTTTGAGAAATGAACGGCGACTTTCTGGTTTCTCACTCATGATTTCCCCCTGAGAGAATTTAAATTCGAGGCTTAAAATTCTTTGATGCGAATATTTTTATACTCCACGTGGCTGCCATGCCCCAGGAGTCCAATATGACCACTCTGGTTCTTGAGCCCAGGATGTCGGGCGAGCACCTGTTTGTCTTTGATATCAGCCAGATCAGTTTGTAAAATGGGAATGTCATTCACAATGACCGTGATTTTTGAACCGCGACAGATGATTTCTTCCTGATTCCATTCGCCGACTGGTTTCAGTGCGCCGCGTTTTGCCGGAACCACATCGTAAACCGAACCGTGATATTGGGTCGGTTTCAGTTTTTTCGGATACCCTTTATTATCGAGCACCTGGATTTCCATCCCTTCATAGGCCGGTTTCTGGTCTACCAGGGGACAGCGGATTGCAATCCCGTTGTTGGCAGCCTTGGTCAGTTTGAAATCAAACTTCAGGCTGAAGTCTGAGTACTCTTTTTCCGTAAACAGAAATCCGCCCCCATCGGCGGGGCAGACCAGTTTACCCTGTTCGACATGATATCCCTTTCGGTTAGCCCGTTTCAGCGTCCAGCCGGTTAAGTCGTGACCATTGAAGAGTGGCTTGTACTCAGTAGTTTGTTCGTCAGACTCCGAGACGCAGGAAATTGGCAGGGTATACTGTTTGAGCCACAGGTCATCGGTCTGTTTTAACTGTTTCAGCAGTTTCAGAGAGAGTTCTTTTCGCAAATCCTGATATTCAGGCTGGCAGGCCAGGTTGATCACCTCATCCGGATCCTGTTGGAGATCATATAGTTCGACTTCGTCCCGAAACAGGAATTTGTGCACACTACGCTGACCAATTACGGGGGCCTGGAGTCTTAAGGTTTCGTTCCATGTTGCGCGTGAGAGCGTATCGATGGGAAGTGGGTATTTTGAACGCCATTCCAGGTTCCAGATCAGTTTATAATCGCGAGTTCGCAGTGTTCGCATGGGATAATACATGGTCACTTCATGAAACACATGACTCAGACTGACATCATCCCAGCCGGGCGTATGTTCTTTTCCTACTGTCGGCAGGATACTGCGACCGTGCAGTTTGTATTTCGGTCCTTTTGTATTCGTCCAGTCGAGAACGGTCGGAGTCAAATCCAGAAGGGAAACCATCGCATCGGAGATCACTCCCTGTTCTGACTCGGGTTGTCTGGGATCACGGACAATGAGAGGGATACGCACACCGGGATCATAGTGATTCGCCATCGCGCCCGGTTCAGAAGATCCATGATCGCTGGTGAATATGACTAAAGTGTTTTCTGCCTGACCTGAATCTTTCAGCGCTTTCAGGACGCGGCCGATGCCTTCATCCAGATAGCTGATCTGCTGGTAATAACCGGCTAATCCCGCGCGGACTTCAGGGCGGTCGGGCAGATAAGAGGGAACCGGAATTTGTTGCGGGTCATAGATTGTGAGTGACATCCCCGATTCTCTGGTTTTAACGCCCCATTCCGGTTGTGTGCGCGAAGTGGGATGGGGATCGTGATATCCCATTACCAGGAAAAAGGGTTTCTTGCTCTTCTGATTCATAAACTCCGTTGCCAGATCTGCCATCGCTTTGACATGGTAGCCGCTGACTTTGGGTTGAAAATCGATGGTGCTGTCTTCCGGGTAGAGGTGGTATTTCCCGATCATTCCCGTGCGATACTGATTTTGATCCAGCAGAGCAAAAACCGTTTCGACTTTTGGTTTCAATCTAAAGTTATGGTCGCCATGCGGGTGTCCATACTGTCCGTTGGCGTGCACATGCAGTCCCGTGTAGAGGACGCCACGCGAGGGCCCGCAGGAAGCGGTTGTCGCGAAAGCATGCTGGTAGCGGGTTCCTTCACGAGCCAGCTGATCAATGTGAGGAGTTTTAACGACGGGATTTCCATAGCAGCCACAATCGTTCCAGTTCTGATTGTCAGAAAACAGTATCAGAACATTTCGTTGTTCTGCCGCAATGAGCGGGGTTATCAGAAACAAGTTGAAACTGATACAAAGATAATACAGAACATGTCGCATACGTCAGTCCCTCTGATCAAATCAACTCATTTTAGAATCTGGAATGCTTATTTTTTGGATCCTGTTGCCTGATTGACGAGAACACGCAGACGTGCTTTATCGGAGACTGGTTTGCCCGCCAGAACATCTTCTTCCGTAAAGGTTGCCATCAGGATTTTCTTATCACGGGTTCGTGCAAAATCATAGATAATGTAAATCGTACCATCTTCACTTTGAACTCCATCCGGATACGAAACGCCCGATCGTTCATCCAGAAGCAAGCCACCCTGCCAGGTTTTTCCTTCATCTTGAGAGAGAAACGCAGTCAAATCACGGCGGCTCTTTTTGTCTGCTGGGTTATGTCGGACCAGTAGCAGATTCCCTGATTTCAGACGTCGAATGAAAAACCGGGCATTCACATGCGGGATGTCAGATGCTTTTCCGTCTGACCATGTCTTTCCCCCATCAGTGGAACTGGATTCCCCAATCCCATAGCGGGTTCTGACCAGGGTCCAGAGGCTGTTGTCTTTCCGTTCCACAATCATGTGTTCGTCGAATGTTCGCTCGGGAACATCGGTTTGTCCCAGCAACTGGAACGTTTTGCCCTGATCTTTTGAAATGAAAATATTTCCGCCGCGTTCTTCAGGCAGATCAAAACGGTGTTCTATGGATTTGATGGCAGGTTGTTTCCAGATCGCAACAGGCAGCAGCCAGTCTCCATTCGAGAGAACCGTTGGTTTATTCATCATAATGCCGTTACACAGGCGGCGGGGTTCTGTCCATTTCGGGCTTTCCTGATCGGAATCGTCCGTCGTAATTGCCCAGACCCCACTGCGACCATCCCACCAGCGATAGGATTGCGCCCAGAAGACCCACATGCGACCACTGGGATCATGCCAGATGGCCGGGTCATACGCACGGACAGGGCCAGGGGGATCAATGACCAGTTTGGGACCCGACCAGGTTTTGCCATCATCACCACTGGTGACGAGCACGACATAATTCAGTTCACCTTCACCCGTTCCACCGGCGTACCAGAGTGCCCACAGACGCCCGTTGTCAGCGCGTGACAGACCGGGAATCCCCTGGAACATTCGGGTATTATCTGCATATTCTTTGCCAGGGTTGATATTGATGGGAGGGGGGACCAGGGCTGGATCTGTCTGGTCTGATTTTTCTTCAGCCTGGGTATATGAAGTGAAGATCAGAAATGTGAGTAAGAAAAAAACAGGTCGAAGCAATGAACGCACGATGGGACCTCTCTGTTGCAGGTAAATTCAGTAATATCATGTTTGCTGGTTTCTATTGTCTTGTATCATGCTAACAAAATGCCATACCGGGGGCGAGTATTTCAGATCAACAAACAGAAATATGAAATGAATTGCCACTGCTCAATCAGATGAGAATATTGCTCTGAAATCTGCGTCTGGACAGACTCTCAATTCTGACCTAGACTGTGTCCAGTTTTACTGTAGCGTCTCCCGGGGTGTATGGCCTGAGTATATTAGATTGTGAGATATTTATAGTTAAATGTGATGCGTTTTAGAGTATGTTTACCAGAAGTACTCTTTTCCCACGTGATTTTGAAATCAGTCATAACTAAGTATTCAGAAGCAGTTGAGGAATTTCATGGACCTGACAGAGTTGATCATTTTACTGGTCGTGGCCGGACTTTGTGGCAGCATTGCCAGGGGACTGGCAGGTAGTACACGTGGCGGCTGTCTGGTCTCCATCGCGCTGGGTTTTATCGGCGCGCTGCTGGGGAGTAAATTAGCCATGCTGCTGGGGCTGCCTGAGATCTTCTCTTTAAATCTGGGAGGCAGAGATTATCCCATTGTCTGGTCGATCATCGGTGCAGCGCTGTTTTGTGCGGTTCTGGGGCTGTTGTCAGGCAGACGCCGCCTGTAATTCTGTTTGATCCTGATCATCACACGATAGACTCTTGGCGCAGGTATTGCAGAAATCAACTGAGTTGAACATACTATGCCGGTGTCTCGAGGATACCCGACTTTCAGAGTCGGGTTTTTTTATAGCAGTATGATCGGAAGTATCGCGGTATGTCGCTGTTGAGTATTAATCAAGTCTCCTTTACATGGAGTGGGCCTCCGCTGCTGGATGAAATCAGTCTGGAAATATATACGGGCGAGCGTATCGGTCTGCTGGGGCGGAATGGTGCGGGAAAATCGACGCTGATGAAGATGATCGCCGGAGAATTAGATCCCGATGATGGACAAATCAAACGGGACAAAGATGTGCGGATTGCCCGCTTGATCCAGGAAGTTCCCGGAGGCTACTCAGGACGAATTCACGATTATGTAGCAGAGGCTGCGGCGCCGTTCTTTGAACATGACTGGGAGACCGAACATGCTGTCGAGCGGATTCTCTCCCGGATGGAACTTAACGGTGATGACAATTTCGAAGCATTGTCTTCCGGCATGAAACGACGTGTGCTCCTGGCAGCTTCGATCGTACAATCGCCCGATATACTTTTGTTGGATGAACCGACCAACCACCTGGATATCCCGGCAATCAAGTGGCTGGAGCAGTTTCTACAGTCGTATGAAGGTACCCTGTTGTTTGTAACTCACGACCGGGTATTTTTACAGTCGCTGGCCACGCGGATCATTGAAATTGATCGCGGCAAGATCTATGACTGGACCTGCGATTATGACACGTTCCTCAAACGAAAAGAAGCATTTCTGGACGCAGAGGAAAAACAGAACGCGCTGTTTGACAAGAAGCTGGCAGAGGAAGAAGTCTGGATTCGACAGGGGATCAAAGCGCGCCGGACACGAAACGAAGGGCGTGTACGGGCATTGAAAAAAATGCGTGAAGAACGCAGCCAGCGACAAAGTCGAGTCGGAAATGTCAACATGCAGGTTGCGACCGCCGATCGCTCCGGCCAGTTGGTGATCGAAGCGAAGAATGTGACATTCTCGTATGGTGATGAACCTGTGATTCGAAATCTGACAACCCTGGTCTCACGCGGCGACAAGATCGGAATTATTGGCCGTAATGGCGCCGGGAAAACCACACTGCTGAAACTGTTGCTTGGCGAACTGAAGCCGGATTCGGGGACGATTCGACAGGGAACCAATCTGGAAATTCTCTACTTCGATCAGTTACGCGAACAGATCGAAGAAGAAAAAACAGTCATCGAAAACGTCGGGGAAGGTCAGCAGACACTGACGATTAACGGGCAGCCCAGAAATATTTATGGTTATCTGCAGGACTTTCTGTTTACCCCCGAGCGGGCACGTCGACCGGCCCGCTATCTTTCGGGGGGAGAACGAAATCGCCTGCTACTGGCGAAGTTGTTCACACGACCGACGAATCTGATGGTACTGGACGAACCAACAAACGATCTGGATGCTGAGACCCTCGAGCTTCTGGAAGAGCTCATCTGCAATCATCCGGGAACATTATTGCTGGTAAGCCACGACCGTGCCTTTTTGAACAATGTCGTTACCGCGACTTTGGTGTTTGAAGAAGGAGGGGAGGTTAAAGAATACGCGGGCGGCTACGATGACTATCTACTGCAGTCTCAGAAAAATGAGAAAGCGGCAAATGAGACGGTTGAATCACAGGTCAAGGCAGTGCCCCAGGTTGAGAAGCCCAAAGTAATCAAGTTGAGTTTTAAGGAAGAACGGGAACTGAAAGAGATTCCACAACGAATTGAACAACTCGAGCAGGAGCAGGTTGAACTTCAGGCGAATATGGCTTCTCCGGAGTTTTTCAAACAGTCGGCTGAAGTGATTGCTGATGCAACTTCACGTTTGTCAGTGATTCAGCAGGAACTGGAATACTTACTGGAACGCTGGGAAGAACTGGAGTCACGGGTTTCTTAATTTGATTCCGTTTGAAAGGACACTCATGCGCTTATTTGAAGGGACTCCCTTTGACCGTCCTCCCCGTTGTGAAAAATGTGAGCAACTGGAAGAAGAATGTATCTGCCCTCCCGAGCCAGCGTTTCGGATTCCCCCAGGGCAGCAGACGGCGAAACTGGCGATAGAAAAACGTAAAAAGGGCAAACGTGTTACGGTCGTCCGCGGGTTGCCCATCGAGGGCAATGATCTGCCAGAACTTTTGAAACAACTGAAAGACCGTTGTGGCGCCGGCGGTGCTCTGAAAGAGGATGAACTCGAAATTCAAGGCGACCAGCTGGACCGTGTGCGTGAAGCATTACTGCAAATGGGGTTTAAGGTCAAAGGCTGAGACTCGACACAGTCTAAACTTCTGGTGCGCTGTCGTAGGGGATTTCAACCGGATAAAAGTCCCGGTTTCTCCTCTGGTGGTTGAGCTTTGCGAAATCGTGCGTGTGGATGGCTTTTGCCTCCACGTTAAATATGGAACCGGCAAACGGTTCAAAACTGGCTCGGAAATGAGCTGACGATTTCACTGCTATATATTTCATCGATTCACAGTCGATTCCCAGTGTTTTGGAGAAGGCCGGTCCGAAAGGTTGTTCCCGGGCTTTCACAACGACCACGGAGACACCGTCCTGCTGAATCCAGGCCGATGGACCCATATTTCCAGTCAGACCCGCGTACATGGGCCCATCATATAGGAATTTTCCTTCTGAGAGTGCTTTGACTTCCGCTTTCATTTTTACCGGAGGACCCTGAATCGGGTCTGATTTACCTCCGACTTCTGTTTCAATCTCGCCTCCCACTCCTGCTTTCTGGGCCAGCGCGACAACATCGGGATCGACGATATACAGAATTAACGCTTTATCGAGTTTCTGATCCAGGAAAGTTTGCAGGATTTCAGTAGAGTCGCCGGCTGTGCCACCACCTGTATTGTCAGCATGATCGGCGAGGATAATCGGGTATTTGCCGATCTCCTCTCCCTGTTTAAGTGCGTCTGTGACTGTGAACGGCAGTTTGTACCAGCAGCGACGGCGCTCCCAGATCCAGGTGCCGAATTCTTCCGCGGTCTTGTCTGCCAGATCCTGGTCATTGTCAGCGACCACAATCAGTGAAGGTCCCACATCGGGCACGTCTGCCCATGGGAAACCAGTCGAGACTGTCACACCGAGGATGCCAGGACGCGTTTCGATTTCGTGTGCATAGTCCATGACTTCTTTCATGGGCATGTGAGCGGTTACCTGGCAGGCAGTGCTCCAGAACAGGGGGATCTGACGAAGAGTCATAACCGGTTTCACTTCACCATTAATAATTTTCACAATGAGGTCGGCAGCTTCCTGTCCCCGTTCATTCATGTCAATATGCGGATACGTATCGTAACCTAAAATCGCGGTTGCCTGTTCGACGCGGAGTTGAGAATGATTGCCGTGCATGTCGGGGGTGACCAGAATGGGGCGGTCGGGGCCGATGTATTCTCTGACCTTAGAGATGAAGTGCCCGTCGCCATCCTCGATGCCATCGATCACCATGGCTCCATGCAAATCAAGCAGTACGCCATCGACAGGACCGTGTTTCTCTTCCTCTGATTTCAGGCGTTCCAGGAATTCAGCCAGTAGATCGTCATAGGTTTTCCGCTCGATCAGGCCACTGGGAAAAGCAAAAGTCCACAGCAGTGGGATTAATTCAAAACCATGTTTTTTGGCACCATCGATGAATCCGCCGATACAGACATTTGCTCCCGGGAACGTTTCCATAATTTCCTGACCACGAAATAATCCCCGGTCATTGATGAAATCGTCAAGTGTGGTGGGAAGGCTGGAATAGGTACTGGTTTCATGCAGCACACCGCCGGTGGCAATTCTCATGGTTGCAACTCCTGGAATTTCAGATCATGGATGAGCACAGCTTCAATAAAGATAAATTATCAGCAGTAGAATAGAAAGCGTTACCTGCCTGTTTAAATTCGGCTTCTCAGAAAGTCTATGATTCGCTAAGAAGAGCATTCTGTCATGGCAGTTTAATCCGAGAGCAGGCGATTCCCTGTAGAGAGTCAATCATGAAAATAGCGATTACAGGATGTGGTATTGCGGGAACCGCTGCCGGATTTCTACTTTCGCAACAGGGACACGCCGTCACAATCTTTGAACAGGCTGAAAAATGCAGGCCCGTAGGGGCAGGAATTCTGATTCAGCCCATTGGTCAGACGGTGTTAAAGCATCTGGGGATTTATGATCAAATAGAACATCAGTCTGCCCGGCTGGATTATATCGAAGCAATCAAACATACGGGCGGGCGACTGGTTTTTCTGGAGTATCAACGCTTGCGAAGACAGCTTTTCGGTCTGGGAGTACATCGCGGGCTGCTGTTCAGCTCACTGCTGGATTTAAGCATCAAGGCAGGAGCCGAGATCAGGGAGAATGCGCGAATATCCGGTTTCACTCATACAACTGATGGCGTGGTCCTGGCAATGGATGAAGATGAGCAAAGTGAAGCCTTTGACTGCATTGTGGCGACAGATGGTGCCCGCTCGATATTGCGCAATGCTGCAGGGATACGTCATCGGAGTATCGATTACGAATACGGGGCACTCTGGAAAACCGGTTCCTGTACTGCAGTCTCGGACCGGTTGTTACAAATGGTGGAAGGGACAAAAAAACTGGTGGGGCTGCTTCCGATTGGGAAGAACCAGTGCAGTTTCTTCTGGGGTTTGACAGCGGATCAGTTCGCAGATTATCAGCGACAGGGAATCGAGGTCTGGAAAGAGGATGTCAGGCAGCTCTGTCCCCGGGCAGAAGAGATACTGGCACAAATTGACTCTTTCGCAGAGTTGACATTTACCACCTATCGCGATGTATCAATGAAATCCTGCTGGACTGATCGAATTGTCTTTCTCGGCGATGCCGCCCACCCTACCAGTCCGCATCTGGGACAGGGAGCCAACCTGGCTCTGGAAGATGTCTGGGAGTTCACGGAATGCCTGAAGAACACAGCCGAATTTGCGACCGCATGTCGTCAGTACGAAGCGTTGCGAAGACAAAAGATTCTATACTATCAACAGGTCACTCGCTGGTTGACTCCGTTTTTTCAATCGGATGGCTGGCTAAAGGGCTGGGGGCGTGATCTGTTTCTGCCTTTGATGTGTCAGACTCCCGTTTTAAGAGAACAGATGTTGAAAACGCTATGTGGCTTCAAAGCCGGATGGACAAGTAGCAGGATCGAATCTCCATAGAAGCGAGGGCTGCGTGTGACATCACCTGGAGCCCCGCTTGAGAAAGAGATGAATTACAAATCCTAATGCCAGACCTGTTGCCACCATGATCCAGAAGGGCCAGGGAGTCAAGTGTTTTTCATATCCATGCTGGAAATTGGAGCCGAAGATGGCACTGAGTGTGGCGATGGGAAAAAAATAAGCGATCAGAAGATTCAGGCGGTGCGATGACAATTCGATACGGGCAGAAACTCTGGCCTGTTCTTCGGCCTGTTTGGCGACCACATATTCCAGTGCATTTTTCGCATCCTCGATCAGCAGTTCTGCGGCACGCTCCAGACGGTAGGAGCTGTCCCGAAAATCGATGATCAGTTTGTCTTTCGGGATCGCTTCCCGTGCGATCTGCAGGGCCTGGGTCATATGACAGAGCGCACGATAAACCGGTCCTAGATGATTAAGCACTTCCAGGTATTCCAGTGAATTCGTTGCCTCATCTACCTTATCGTCAAACTCTTCCAGCAACTGCTGAAATTCATCCAGATGCTGGTTGAGTGCATCAGGGCCTCCTTTGAATTCAGTAGCATGCCAGGTGCCATCAGGTTCCCGCCAGAAAAATCGACCTTTACGGTTCATGTCATCCGGATGGGGGGGCGCGTGTAAAATGATGAGTGCGTGGCCTTCCGCAATCATAGTCCGTTGACGGCCTACCTGTTTTCCCAGACGATCTCTGAACTCTACTGGTACATTCCAGGTGGCAGGCAATAGTGAAGATTCATGCATCTTTCGGTTCCACTCTCGTTTTCACGGAAATGAGAATTGCAATTCAGGTGATTATATTAGTAGTATGCCTGTTAATCCGGCCCATGTGAATTGGTCGCTGGTAAGTTTCGTTGATTCTACAAGACATGCAGGTCTTGTTCGAGATTTAAAGGGAGAACTGTGAACGTATTGCCCACATGTTTGTTTGATCTGAGAATTTCCGGTTTACTGTGTCCCTTCCTTTTCCTGTTTGGCTGTAATTCCACGCCTCCCCCTCCGCAGATGAAGCCCCCCGCTGTGACAGTCGCGGAACCATTACAGAAGACAGTGATTTTTAATCAGGACTTTACGGGAAGTCTGGAGTCAATTGCATCTGTTGACATTCGTGCGCGTGCCGATGGCATTCTGGAAAAAGTTCTCTTCACTCCCTCAGAAGAAGTAAAGCAGGGGCAGTTGCTGTTTGAGATTCAACGCAATCAATATCAGGCAACACTGGATAAAGCCCAGGCAGCGCTGGAAGCAGCCAATGCACAATTAATTGATGCCAATGCAACTCTGGAGCGTAACCTCATTCTATTAAAGAAACAGGCAGTTACACCACAGGATGTCGATGATGCGAGAGCAGACCAGGAACGGGCTCAGGCGGCAGTGGACGGTGCCAAAGCAGATATTGAACAGGCAAAAATCAATCTGGGATATACGAGTATCAGTGCACCGATTAGTGGATCTGTCAGTCGTAACCTGGTTGATGCAGGTAACCTAGTGGGGTCTGGCGAGAATACTCTGCTGACTACGATCGTGGCCATGGATCCGATTTATGTGTATTTCGATGTGAGCGAAAGAATTCTTCTGAATGCCTTAAAAAACGGCAGAGATCCCGGGGGGCCTAATCCCATTAAAGTTTACGTGGGATTGTCCAACGAAGAAGGTTATCCGCATGAAGGGACCGTTGATTTCTGGGATAATAAGGTCGATTCCGGAACCGGAACAATTCAGTTACGGGCAGTGATTCCTAATCCTGAAGTCGAGGGGCCGGAAATGCCTGCTGCTGCTCAAACGAAAACCACTAAAAATGGTAAGGATGAGAACAGTAAAGATAATAATCTTCGCAGGCTGCTTTATCCCGGTGTCTATGTTCGTGTGCGTGTGCCCGGAAATCCTATTCCAGGAGCTATGCTGGTACATGACGTGGCGATCGGCACCGATCTGGCAGGTAAATATCTGCTCATCGTTGGTGAGAAAAACATGGTCGAGAAACGGCCCGTTGAAATTGGCCAGGTGGAAGACAACATGCGGGTGATTCTGAAAGGAATCAAGCCGGGTGAGAAGTATATTTATGAAGGGCTGCAACGTGCACGTCCTGGTCGTCCCGTTACGATTACAAACAAAACTACGGCTACGGAATCCGTTAAACAGGGATCCGCATCCCAGACCAATGCGAAAGCCGGCAAAAATCAGCCTGACTCGAAACCCAGCTCAAAATAAAGAATTTCCCAGTTCACTAGACTGCTTTACCTTTGGGTTGTGATTCTGATCTCTAAAAATAACGAAACGGACGACGATGTTTTCCCGGTTTTTTATCTACCATCCGATTTTTGCCAGTGTGGTTTCAATTGTAATTGCGATCGTCGGAGCCCTCGCATTACCTCTACTGCCGGTGGAATTATTTCCAGACATTACCCCACCGACAGTCGCTGTGACAGCCACCTATCGTGGTGCTGACGCGGAAGTGGTTGCTGATACTGTCGCTACTCCTGTTGAAGAACAGGTCAACGGGGTGGAGAACATGTTATACATGTCTTCCAGCAGTACCAGCGACGGCAATATGACGTTGACTGTCACGTTCGATGTGGGAACGGATCTGGATATGGCCAACGTACTGGTTCAGAACCGGGTGGCCATTGCCAATCCCTCTCTGCCTGAAGATGTGAAGCGTGAGGGAGTCACGACTCAGAAAAAATCGACGAACATGACATTGGTCGTTGCTCTGAATTCGCCGGATGAGACCTTCGACGGGCTCTATTTGAGCAACTATGCAACGATCAATATTAATGATGAATTATCACGGATCAGTGGTGTCAGTGACGTGAATATCGTGAACGCACTCGATTTCGGGATGCGAATCTGGATGGATCCCAACCAGATGGATACGCGGAATATTACGACGACCGACGTGGTCGACGCGTTGCGTCAACAGAACGTCCAGGTGGCCGCTGGTCAAATCGGGCAGGAACCCAGTCCCAAAGATCAGGACTTTCAGCTGACAGTAACAACACTGGGACGTTTGTCGAGCGCAGAAGAATTTGAAGATATTATTGTCAAGACTGGCCAGGAAGGGCAGATCACGCGAATCAAAGATATCGGGCGCGTGGAACTCGGTGCCCAGAGTTATTCCGGTTATTCTCAGCTGGACGGTAAGCCTGCAGCGCTGATCGCTATTTATCAGTTACCCGGTGCTAACGCGCTGGATGTCGCAGAACAGTCCAGAAAAGTACTCGAACGCCTTTCCCAGGATTTCCCCAAGGGACTGGAATATTCGGTTCCCTACGACTCGACTGAATTTGTGACGGCGTCCATTGATGAAGTCGTAAAAACACTCGTTGTGGCGCTGGTGCTGGTGTTTATTGTAATCTATGTCTTTCTGCAGGATTTTAGAGCTACTTTGATTCCCGCGGTCACGATTCCAGTATCACTGCTGGGAACAATGGCAGTGATGCTCGCGATGGGCTATACAATTAATACACTTTCACTTTTTGGGATCGTGCTGGTGATCGGGATCGTGGTGGATGACGCGATTGTGGTTGTAGAAAACGTGACTCGTATCCTGGATACCGAAAAGTGCTCACCTAAAAAAGCCACTGAAATCGCGATGATGGAAATTACCGGGCCGGTGATCGCGACAACCCTCGTGTTGCTGGCGGTATTCGTGCCGACCATGGTGCTGCCGGGAATTACCGGTCGCCTGTATCGGCAGTTCGCACTTACGATTTCGATTGCCACCCTGTTTTCTTCTGTCTGTGCATTGACCTTGAGTCCGGCAATGTGTGGATTCATGTTACGTGAGACAAAGGAACGTCGAGGACTATTCTTCCGCGGGTTTAACTGGTGCTTTGATCGGTCTCAGAATGTTTATATGAAACTGGTCAAATCCTTCGTGCGTCACGCCTTTATCATGATCATTCCACTGGTTGCTATCTTTGCCGCTACAGGGGTAGGTTTTGTATCAGTACCAGGGGGCTTCCTGCCTAACGAAGACCAGGGATATATTTTCATCAATACCCAATTGCCCGATGGGGCTTCGTTGAGTCGAACGCGTGAAGTGCAAAACCGGATTAATAAGATTTCCGCTGATCTGCCCTCAGCAACACATGTGATCACGATGGGCGGATTTTCAATTCTGAATAATTCGAATGCATCCAACTATTCCACAACAATTATCGCTCTGGAGAACTGGGATCAACGACAGGCTCCCGATCTGCATGTGTTTGCATTGGTGAAAAAACTGCATGTTGAGCTGGCCCAGATTCAAGAATCGATCTCTTTCCCGTTCATTCCTCCTGCCATTCAGGGGTTGGGAAATGCCGGAGGATTTCAGATACAGATCCAGGATAAGAATGCAGCCGGAATGGATGTTCTGCAGATGGCAGTCACCGATATTATGGATCGTGGTAACGTAGATCCGGTAGTGACGGGACTTAATACCAGTTTCAGCGCCACCGTGCCGCAGGTCTATCTGGATATAGACCGGGAAAAAGCCATCAAGATGGGGGTTCCACTGGACTCGGTCTTTAATACGCTTCAGGCAGATCTGGGTTCTACTTATGTGAACGATTTCAATATCTTCAATCGTGTATTTAAGGTGATGGTTCAGGCTGATGAAGATTATCGCAGTAAAGTATCAGATATCGGGCAGCTGAAAGTCAGAGACAAAAGAGGCTCGATGGTACCATTAAATACGCTGGTCAAAGTGGATAATTCTGCCGGGCCGCAGGAAGTCGACCATTACAATCTATATCCGACAGCATCCATTACAGGTAACCCTGCAGCTGGATACAGTTCTGGTCAGGCAATCACGAGGATGGAGCAATTATGTAATGAAATCCTGCCAGAAGGGTTTGGGTATGAATGGACGGGAATTGCCTATCAACAGATTGAAGCCGGTAATATGGCACCCTTCATATTCGCGATGGCACTGGTATTCGTATATCTGTTCCTGTGTGCCCAGTATGAAAGCTGGACGATCCCGCTGTCCGTGATTCTGTCAGTTCCACTGGGGATTTTTGGAGCGATCTTTGCCACCCTGTTGCGCGGGCTGGATAATAATATCTACACCCAGGTGGGCTTTGTCCTGCTGATTGCGCTGGCAAGTAAAAATGCGATTCTGATTGTGGAGTTTGCCAAGTTGCAGCGCGAGTCAGGCAAATCAATTTCTGATGCTGCGATTGAAGCCTGCCATCTGCGATTCCGGCCAATTTTGATGACCGCTTTCAGTGCGATTTTAGGCGCGATTCCACTGGCGATAGCCTCCGGAGCCGGTGCCGCCAGTCGACAGGCACTGGGAACCGCCGTGGTGGCAGGTCTGTCTGCGGCCACGTTGTTTGGTGTATTCATGGTTCCTGTAATGTATGTACTCATTCAGAAAATGAGTGAATGGTTCGTGGGCAGTAATCCCGTACCTGTTGAAGAAGGAACAGCGGATACAACTTCGGCGGGTTAAACTTCAGTTTGTATTAACGGAAATTACGCTGACGGCTTGCTTCATACAGTATGATACTGGCTGAGACAGCAACATTCAGGGATTCAGTTCGCCCCTGTTGCGGGATGCGAACCAGATCAGTACATTCCTCCAGAAGATCAGGGCTGATTCCGGTTCCTTCATTACCAACGATCATTGCCGTCGGTTGTCGGAAATCATAATCTGTCAAAACCTCTGCTGCCTGCATGGCGGTTCCTACGACTCTGAGACCGTTTTTTTTCCATTCACGACAGAGGGAAACCAGGTCGCTTGTCTGTACGAGTGGAACATGATTCACAGCGCCTGCTGAAGTGCGACAGACCAGGCTGGTGACTTCACATTGCTCATGAGTTCCTGAGAAAATAGCATCTGCGCCCATGATCTCCGCAGACCGGATGATCGCCCCGAAATTAAACGGGTCCTGGATCCGATCCAGAATCAGGTAGAGCGGTGAAGTGATTTCCTGTTGATTGAAAAAATCAATCGATGTATAAGGAAACGGTGCCATTTTTGCGATCATTCCCTGGTGATCACTGGCGCGACATTTTTGCGTGAGTTCTTTATCAGTCGAAATGAAAACGGGAACGGATAATAGTGTCGCTTGTTGTTCAATCTGTTCTCGGTCTTCTGTCGTGAGGCGATCAGACAAGTGCAGTTCATATATCGGCCAGAAACCGGCTGATAAAGTTTCCCTGACGGCGTTTCTGCCCCAGATCCAGCACTTCTGATGGTTTCCCAGCAATGGCTTGTTTTTCTTTAACTTAGAAGGCTTTCCAACCATAGGAATTCTTTTTCAAATTGTTTATTCTATGAAACACTGTGAATCTGATCATAACAGCCTGCGCTGCTGATAGAGTCAATTTAGTATTCCATCGAAGGTATTGAAATGAAGGTGGACCTGACATTGCATATGAATCTATGAAAAACTCTCGCTGAACTCGGCTTATATTATCGACAGTATCTTACTGACATCTGAAATAGAGGCGGTTATTTTGTCTGGAAATCAAATCATCTATAAATCTTACGAATGGGAACGATTAAGAATCGCATCCCAGTTTAACGCCAGCCTGATGGATCATCTGCGCTCTTATGTCAAACCTGGTATTACCACGGATGAAATCAATACGATCGTGCATGAGTACACAGTATCTCATGGTCACACACCGGCAACATTAGGCTATATGGGTTTTCCGAAAAGTTGCTGTATCAGTATAAATGAAGTGGTCTGCCATGGTATTCCCGATGATACTGTTCTTAAAGAGGGTGATATTGTCAATGTTGATATTACCAGCATCGTCGATGGCTGGTACGGCGATCAATCAGAAACCTTTCTGGTAGGAAACGTTTCTGAGGAAGCCCGCAAACTGGTGCAGGTTACCTTCGATTCCTTGTTTCTTGCAATTAATACGATTCAACCCGAATCCAGCGTGATCGAAATCGGCGAAGTGATCTACAATTACGCGACAGAACTGGGATATGGTGTCGTCCGTCAATACCAGGGGCATGGGATTGGTCGTGAATTTCATACTGATCCGGGTATTCCCCATTATCCTGTCTCGGGATCGGAACGCGAATTATTACTGCCGGGCATGTGCTTTACCATCGAACCGATGTTGAATGCCGGCACCTGGAAAACAGTTGAAGATCGTAGCGATGGCTGGACAGTCCGCACGAAAGACGACAAACTTTCTGCCCAATTCGAGCATACGATTCTGATGACTGAAGAGGGTCCGGAAATCTTGACGCTGACAAAGAACGGCCCCCAGCCAGGGCATCAGTTCTAAGGGATGCTCCTCAGATGAATTCTGGGTTCAGAAACCGGGAATTGCTGTCAATGGCGATGTCTGTTTCAGGTTGAAATTAATTCTCGAACTGCAGAATGACAGGCAGCTCGCGCTTGCAACCTTGTAAACAGGGTGGGTATCGTAGATGTAACAGATTCCTTCTGTGGCACTTATGATTCCTCTGACCGCTCACTCTCCCCCAGTAAAGCCAGTACCTGGAGCCATTATGATTCGTCCTGTTTTCCTGTTCCTGTTTTTATTACTTCTGTTTAGTAATTTCAGTTATGCTGATGAACAGAAACTGAATTGGGTTCAAGTCACAGAAAAAGCGGGATGGCAACCGCGGGATTCCCAGGGAGAACTGGTTTATCAAGATCAGCTTTGGATTTTTGGCGGCTGGTTCAATTCGTATGAAGCACCGCCTCGCGATGTGTGGAATTCTGCTGATGGAAAATCCTGGAAACTTGTCACGAAAGAAGCGCCGTGGATTCACAGTGATCTGCCGATGACGGTTGTCTTCAAAGACAAAATGTGGCTGATGGGAGGCTGGTATAATGGGAGGTTAAAAGGACATTCAGCAGGAAATCAGGTCTGGTCTTCGGTTGACGGTAAGAACTGGGATCTGGTAACTCCACATGCAGAGTGGACGCCCCGTCTGGCTGCTGGTCTGGTTGTTTTTAAAGACCGGCTGTGGTTACTGGGGGGGACTGAAAACTATTATTTTGGAGATCAGAAGAGCCTGAAAAATGATGTCTGGAGTTCGGCGGATGGAAAAACCTGGAGGCAGGAAACAGCAGACGCTGGCTGGTCTCCCCGCGCGTATCATCAGGCAGCTGTTTTAAACGGTAAAATGTACGTTCTTGGTGGCGGAAATTATACTCCGGAATACCATGCAACAAATGATGTCTGGAGTTCAGAAGACGGAGTGAACTGGAAGCAGGAAACAGCCCAGGCGCCCTGGCATGAACGGCTCTGGTTTTCCACGGTCGTCTATCGTGATCGACTCTGGGTGATTGGAGGCTGGTCAAATAACCCGGCTGCCAATAAAAATGACGCCTGGTATTCGCAGGATGGGAAACACTGGAAGCAGTTGAAGTCAGACCATGTCTGGAAAGCACGCCATGAACATTCTGCATTTGTGTTTCAGGATAAAATCTGGCTGGCGGGAGGTCATGCCCAGCCTCTGAACAGTGAAGTCTGGACACTGGATGTACCACCTGACTGGTTTAAGAAAAAAGAAAAATCTGTTTCGGCACCGTCTGAGTTTCCCAATACGGTTGCAAAACTTAAAACGGGAAAACCAGCAAAAATAGCCTGCTTTGGTGACAGTGTGACGGGGGTTTACTATCACACGGGGAGCCGACGTGCCTATACCGACATGCTGGGGATCGCTTTAGAAAAAACGTTTCCCGAGGCAAAACTAAAGATGATCAATGCGGGGATCAGCGGACATACGACTGTCAATGCCTTATCGCGGATCAAGCGGGATGTGATAAAGCATCAGCCGGATCTGGTAACAGTCATGTTTGGACTGAATGACATGACACGCGTTTCCCTGGATCAATACCGGGCAAATCTCAAGGAGATCGTACAGCAATGTCGTGACGCCGGAGCCGAGGTTTTGTTATGCACGCCTAATTCCGTGATTACGACTTCAGGCCGCCCGGCTGAAAAACTGGTAAAGTATTGTGATGTCGTTCGTGATGTTTGTCAGGAACTCCAGGTCCCGCTGTGTGACAATTATCAAAAGCTGAATGCGGTGAGAGATCGGGATGCATTAAGCTGGCGCCTGATGATGAGTGATGAAATTCATCCGAACATGACGGGCCACAAAAAAATGGCGGAACTGATGGCGGAATCGATTACCGGGAAAACGATTTCGCTGGCCGATGTTACTCCGTTAACGCAGGCAATACCCCGGGTGCAATCATTGGTCAAGGAGAAGAAACCAGTTAAAGTGATCGCCATGCCTCCGCTGGATAAACTTATTCAATCTGCGTTTGAAAGAGTCGCTCCTGATGTGAAACTGGAGGTCACTACCTGGCAGACGGCAGGCAAATCATATCGTCAGATCGAAGCTGATGCCAAAGCACTGGTACGTCCCAGTAAACCGGACCTGGTCCTGCTGGCCATTCCCCCGACTGCGAAAGCAGGCAATCAGGAAGAGTTGATTCACAGCCTGATGTGGACGATGAACTACTCCCTGAATTTTGGAGCAGGGGGCTGGGATTGTGTGGTATTTCACCCTGATGTTTATCACGCAATTCCTGCCGATTCGGAAACCGATTCTTTGACACGAAAACTGGTACGGGGACAAGACCTGACACTGA
This sequence comes from Gimesia sp., assembly GCF_048262075.1. Classification (GTDB taxonomy): domain Bacteria; phylum Planctomycetota; class Planctomycetia; order Planctomycetales; family Planctomycetaceae; genus Gimesia. Next base: position 394,177 of record NZ_JBLXFK010000001.1, on the reverse strand, counting down.
TAGATCGTGCAGATAATCAAATGGGCTCCCCGGAGGAAGTTGTTACAAAATGGCTAAAATCGCAACTTGATTGAAGCGATGCAGTAAATCTCAATAGCACATTAGTCCGATACAGGAATTCTTAAATGCATCAAATCTCACTGGGTTCATTGAACTATGAATTCAACCGCTTTCAAGAACCACGTATCAGAATCGAGGCGGGGGAAACAGTCCGGGTGGAATCAGAGGATGCGCTCTCCGGCCAGATCCGCAAAGTAGGAGACCTGCGTGATAAATCCACCGTTCCCTTCAGTAATCCGTTGACTGGTCCGATTTTCATTAATCAGGCGGAACCGGGGGATACACTGGCGATCAAAATTGAAGCTATTGAATCCCGGGACGGACAGTGTGCGACTTATACAGGTAACCCGAAACAGCTCAGTCAGTGGCTGGGAACTGACGTTCCGGATGGTGCCCATGTCTGTCCGATCCGTGAAGGTTTTGTCTATTGGAGCGATGAGATTAAAATTCCTTATCAGCCAATGTTGGGTTGTATCGGCACGACGCCTGCTTATGGCATGCCCAGTACAATGCCCGCGGGACCGCATGGCGGCAATATGGATATCCGTGAGGTGACTGAGGGGAATACTCTGTATTTACCGGTATTCGTTCCGGGAGCTTTGCTGTATCTGGGAGATGCACACGCTGCGATGGGACAAGGTGAATTGTCTGCGACCGGTCTGGAGATGGCGGCTCATACTACATTGACAATTAATTTAATCAAGCAGAAAACGATCGCCGGGCCCCGGATCGAATCACCGAATGAGCTGATCACCGTATCCAGCGGCACGCCGATGGAAAGGGCGACAGCAGATGCATTTGCACAACTGATTTTGTGGATGGAAGCAGACTATGGCTGGAACCGCTGGCGCGCTTATGATCTGCTGACACACGTCGCTGAGATTTCGATGGGGTACTATGAAGGGGGAGGGTTAGCGGTCAAAATTGCTAAAGAGTATGTGGCACACCCTTCTTGACGACACGGGGCGATACTACCGATCCAAAACAGGATGCCTCGCAGAACGCTTTTTTACTTTCGCAGGAACAACTGATGTTAATTGGATATGTCAGCGACGAAGATTATCGCGCTTTATATGACGTGGCTGTGGAATTTCAATCTGAAGGTCAGTTTATCAGTACGCGCTCGACTGCTTCCGGTGCTGTCATTGCGGATCTTGCTCCAGGGAATTATGAGGTCGTTTTGCAGCATCGGGACTATTGTTCCAAACGGGTGCAACTCAAAGTAGAGACCGGGCAGGTCCATCACTTCCGGTTGCTCTCAACGAAACTGTACGGGTTTGCCTGGCCTCGTTGTATTCAGAGTGGAGAAGCTTCTGAGTTTCGTGTCCATTCCACTTCAGAGTATCAGTTGGAACTCTGGCGATATGGCAAGGAGAAGGAATACATTCGGCGGATCGGTACGTTCGACGATCATGCACCCCTGGCGAATCTGCAGATCACGCCTGATGGTGATTACACCCGGAGAGGTGTGGACTGGAACAATGTCGGCTACCGCACGGTCACACAGAGGCAAACCGTTACAGCACCTGACAGGTCCGGACTGTATATGTTCCATCTCAGTAATCAGTCCGGGCAGCAGTTTACGTTTCCCTGGGTGGTCTCTCCCCGGACCCCACAGTCAAAAATCGCGATTCTCGCCAGTGATTTAACCTGGAACGCCTATAATAATTTCGGCGGACGCAGTAACTATTTGAATCCCGAGGGGCTTCCAGATACGCCTGTCGTCAACAGTCGGCAGGAATTACGCCGGTATCTGAAACCTTCCTTCGGAGCCTATTATGTTGAGGATTATCCTCCTTTATCGCTGGAACGCCCACAACCTTATCTGCACATTGATCTGGAAGAACAACTCCGAGATCCTATTTACAGTCGGATGGGATGTGGCATGTTGCATTCTGAGTGGCGGCTGCTGGGATGGATGGAAGAGCAGGGACTGGAATACGACTATTACAGTGAAACACAATTTCATTTCGATCAGCTCCCCTTAAATGAATATGAGGTTTTGATTCTCAGTTCACATCCGGAATACTGGTCAAAGCAGATGTATGAGCGTTTGAAAACCTGGGTGTATGAATCGGGAGGACGATTGATTTACCTGGGGGGAAATGGATTGAATTGTGAGGTGGAATTTCTGGATGAGGAACGGATTGTTTATCACAATACTGACTGCACCAGTTGGTGCGGTGTCGCCATGGACCCGCCGATTCCTGAAAAGGATTCTAAGTATGAAAGTCGCTATCATGCGCGGCAGGAATCCGAAGCGAATCTACTGGGAGTTGTCTTTTCTTTTGCTGGCATCATGACGGGGGCGCCTTATCGAGTCGTTGATGAGCAGCACTGGTGTTTTCAGGGAACCAATTTGAAAAACGAAGATCTGTTTGGGACAGAAAGTCAGCACATGCGGATTCCCGGCGGTGCATCAGGACATGAGACCGACAAAATCTCGCCCGGTTCCCCAGCGAATGTACAACTGCTTGCGCAAGGTATCAATCCTGATGAAGGGGGCGCAGATATGGTGCACTATAAAACGCCATCCGGCGGAGAAGTCTTTTCGGTCGGTTCAATCTGCTGGATCACTTCGATGCTGGTGGACCAGGATATTTCAAAAATCTCCCGTAATGTGATTGATCGATTTACCAGCTGAGTAGGCTCAACTCAGGTGATAATATCCAGGATCGGTTGACCATGATCAATTTCCAGTCGCTTGCGACCAGGGATATCCAGCCGATGCGGGTCGAGTCCGAGCAGATGATACAGCGTGGCATGAATGTCGGTGACGTAGTGTGGAGATTCGACTGCATGAAAGCCAAGCTCATCGGTGGCGCCATGTACGTAACCCTGTTTGATGCCTGCTCCGGCAAACCAGACTGTAAAACCATGTGGATGATGATCACGTCCACTGGGCATTTTGGTGTTTCCACGTGCTTCCACAGCCGGTGTTCTTCCAAATTCGGTACAGAAGACAACCACGGTATCTTCCCACATACCGCGGCGTTTAAGGTCTTTCAAGAGTCCGGCGACTGGTTTGTCAACGCGTTTACAGGAACGGGTATGGTTTTCCTTGAGATTCTGATGAGAATCCCATTCACCGTACCCGCTCAAATAAACTTGAGTAAAACGGACGCCCCGTTCTGCCAGGCGTCGGGCTGCCAGCAGGCGACGTCCATAAACAGAGGTCTCTTTTTCATCGATGCCATACAGTTGCTGTGTTTCCTGTGTTTCTTCTGTCAGCTCCAATGCTTCAGGCACGGAGTTCTGCATGCGAAATGCCAACTCGTAGGAATTGATACGGGCGCGTAGTTTTTCATCGGTCGGATATTCAACTGCGGCCAGCTGATTGAGTTCGTTGATGAACTGGTACTGGTTGGACTGCTCCTGTTTCAGAATTGATTTCGGACGCGTGCCAAAAGGAAGTGGGTTTTTGGGATCCAGCGAGAGTTCTACACCCATATATTTGGGGCCGAGATAATCAGGACTGAAATTTTCTTTTACGCGGGTGTCTGTATAAGAGCCAAGAAAAACATATTCAGGCAGATTCTGGTTGAGACTACCCAGTCCATAACTGAGCCAGGACCCCACGACGGGTTCTTTCTGATCCAGTTTATGACGGCCATGGTGAATTTGAAACTCTGCTGCATGATCGTTGTCAGTTGTGTACATGGATCTAACAAAAGAGATGTCATCGACGCACGTCGACAGGTGCGGCCACCAGTCGGTGATTTCAATTCCGGATTCTCCCTGTTTTCTGTATCCAATCTGCATCGGCATGATCTGGGAATGTTCACGTTTCACCTGCACGACCGAGCGGGCGCGTGCCTGATAGCGCGGGTCCTTGAAGGGATCGGGATATATTGTGTCTGAAAAGGTTTTGCCGGCGTATTTATTCAACTCCGGTTTCGGGTCAAAGGTTTCCATCTGACTGTAACCGCCTGACAGAAAAACCCAGATCACCGATTTTGCTTTGGGAGTGAAATGGGGCCCCGCAGTGGGGGCAGAATTCTTCGCAGCCTTTGATTCCTGACCGAGCAGGCTGCTTAACGCCATGCCTGTTGCACCAAAACCCAGATCGGCCAGAAAAGCGCGACGCTGTATCTGGTTACATTGTGGTGTGGTTACATGTTTCATGAAACGATTCCTCTTATCTGCGTTTGCAGATCGTTCTGGAACTCAACGGATTGTGACAAAATCATTATGACTTAATAACGCGTGCACCAGGCTTTCGCGTGCACGCGCCGCGGGGGAGTGTGCTGGTTGCGCGTAATCTCGTTTTGAATCAGTTAACGCTGCTTTTGTTTTTTCAGGTGAATACAGCGATTGCTGGCGCGACAGGAATGCTGTTGCTGCTGACTGTTCACTCTCATTGGCTGGGCGGGATAAGATCAGTTTAAAGGCGTTGTTGATGAATGTGCCCTGTTTTTGGTCTAGTGACTGAATAGAAACTGATTGAGCCCAGAGTTGCTCGGCGATCATTCGAGCCTTTTGCACGGCAAGTGTGCTGTTGGTTAATGCCAGTGCCTGTTGTGGCATGACGGTGGTTGTCCGTTGATAACAGTCTGTTGCACTGGCACCGTCAAACAGTTCCAGGAATTCCATTTTGGCCTCGCCATGATGCGAATAATACAGACTGCGGCGGTTGGTGATCAGCCCCTGATCCTGTTCCAGTTCCTGTCCATACATGGTCGGATCAAGATCGCCGGCTAGATAAAAGATACTGTCCCGCACGACTTCAGCTTCCATTCGGTTCGTGGGGTATTTCCAGAGTAGAAGATTATCGCGGTCTTGTGTGAGGTTGTGATGATCTGAAGGCACCCCTTTCGAACTGCGCTGATATGTCTCACTGGTAAGAATCACTCGATGCAGGTGTTTGATACTCCAGTTATGATCCATGAATTCTGCCGCCAGCCAGTTGTGTAACTCCGGATGAGTCGGCTCCGCTCCACTGCGGCCAAAATTATTAACTGATTTGACCAGTGGCTTTCCAAAGTGCCGCATCCAAATGTGATTCACGGCAACCCGCGCGGTTAACGGATTGTCTTGACTGGTAATCCACCGGGCAAGGGCGGTCCTTTTGCCCGTGCTCTGTTCAGGGAATATCCGACTGAGTGCCGTGTATTTGGTTGAAGTTGCTTCGACGGGTTTTTGGGCGGCAGTCAGTTGCGCTCGGTTCTGAGTGACCTCTGTTTGCGCGGCGGATATTTTACTGGTTCGTTTCTGGTCTGAGTCCGGCAGCATTTTAGCCTGCAGTAAAGTGAGTTCGGATGATTTCAGATTTGATTGCGCCCGGTTCAATTTCGCCTGCCATTCTGCCTGACAGGCAGCCTGTTCCAGCGATTCTACATGATCGGATTTCTGTATGTAGCGCGCCGTCGCTGCGCGGACCCGTGCGGAATACTCTGTTCTTTCAGTTTCTGCTGCGTGTAGTTTGAGCTGCAAATCAGTCTGAATTAATTTTGTAAGATCACGTTGCCGTTGGCTGGCTTTGACCTGTTGTTGCCATTGATGATCCGCTTCGGTCAGTGGAGTTTTAAGGATGACCTTGGAAGTGGCAGCACCTGTACTGAATCGTGTGAGCTGCCAGTTGGCGATTCCAGGAAGATCTTCGCCTGACTGATACTCCGGGAATTCGAAATCACAGTGAAGCAGTTCCTGTCCACTCTGATTCTCAAAAACAATCTGATCAAATTCCGCAATGCTTCCCTGGTGTGCATCGAGGAAGAGTCCCCGATTTGCCTGGATCGCCGGATTCCAGCCATTCAAAGCGATCGGAGATTTGTTGAGAATGGTATCCTTCTTATCAGCTCCATAGATCGATAATTCGGCAATGTCCTGATCCGGTTTGAGGTGGAGAGTCATATTAAATTCAAGATTACTGGGATCATTTTTATAGGAACCGACCGTAGTAGGGTTCGTGGTGCCCGGAACATAAGCAATGATTTTACCTGCTTCAAAAGCAATATAGAGATTGGTTCTCCCGCCAATTAAATCATTGGACAACTGAAAATTCACGTGGGCATCTTTTAAAATCCGGAGTTGAAACCGAACCCGGATTTCTGAATCAAAGGTCTTCCAGTCTGTGATCTCGTATGAGAGTGTCCGACGTCCCTGTTCGGCATTGAGTTGCAAGGCCTGTTGGTTACTCCGGGGAGAAACGATGCGAGTGGGTTCATTTTCTGTGGTTGCCCTATTTGCTGGTCTGGCCGCCAGCACATTCGCCAGCGCAGATTCGTGCTGCTTCAATTCCTGTTCCAGCTCTGTTTTCTGCTGTTCCCAGTTTTTGAGAGCACCCTGATAAGCCGACTCCCGTTTCTGTGTTTCTTCCTGAATGACAAACGGTTTCAAGCCGGGATACCAGGCAGTGGGAGGCAGCGGAACCGGCTTGAAGTCAAGCTTGTCGCCTCCCAGAAAGGCGATGGCAGACGCTTCTACTGGCGGTTTGTCTTTGACTACGTTCTGTTCCAGACCACCGGTATAGAACTTTGCTTTCGCATCCAGGTGCCTGTCATAGATGCGGACCATGCCCGTACGAACGGGACCATTGCGGACACTCAGCTTGTAATCAGGAAAGATTCCTGGATCGACTTCACCCGGGACGCGATCATGGCGGAGATCAATGGGTTCAAAGAAGGAGCGGAAGGCAAAGTATTCATTTTGCGTGATCGGATCATACTTGTGATCGTGACACTCGCAGCAGTTCATTGTCAGCCCCAGAAATGCCTTGCCTGTATGTTCGACGTTATCTTTCAGCCAGGTGTGATAATTCCAGCGATAGAAATTGCGTACAATAAAACCGGTGGCCACCAGATTCTCACGATCATTGGGTGCAATTTCATCAGCCGCCAGCATTTCAAGAATCATGCGATCATAGCCTTTGTCCTCGTTAATCGACCGGATAATCCAGTCGCGCCAGCGCCAGGTCAGAGAGTAACTGTTGGTCATATCTTTGGCACCGCGCCGCCCGTACCAGTCACTGTAACGCCAGACATCCATCCAGTGGCGTCCCCAGCGTTCTCCATATTGTGGTCGAGCGAGCAGATCCTCAATCACCCTGTTCCAGGAATCTGGTCGAATGTCACTGAGATAGGCATCCAGCTCTGTGGGAGTGGGGGGAAGTCCAATCAGGTCGAGATAGACTCTCCGCAACAGGGGCGCTTTATCTGCTTGCGGCTGCGGGATCACTTTTGCCTGATTTAGTCGCGAAACAATAAAGGCATCAATCGGGTTTGTCGATTTCGATTTGACTTGAGGCACATCAGGGCGGATCACCGGTTGAAATGCCCAGTGCTCTTTAGGATCGGCTTCAGGTTGATCTCCGGTGGGATACTTTGCACCCTGGGTAATCCAGTTTTTAATCAGTTGGACTTCGTCCTGTTTGAGTCGTCGTCCCTGTCCGTCAGGGGGCATCTGAATGTCCGCATCCGGCGTCAAAACCTGATACAGCAGGCTTTCCTGTGGCTTTCCAGAGACGATCGCCGGGCCGATTTCTCCCCCTTTGAGAATGAACTTGCCGGCATCCAGTCTTAATGCGGATTCCTGTTTCAAACTGCCATGGCACGCAAAGCAGTGTGACTTGAGAAGTGGTTTGATTTGTGTGAGGTAATCGATTTCAGCGGGAGATGGTTCTGCAGAAAGCGGGCTCTGGTAGATTGTCAGCAGTATCAGAGTGACGATTGTTGCTGCGTATTGCATACTCCGACTCCCACTTTTGTATCAATTGATTACATATCACGAGTCACTGATGTTTAGGATAAATTCTCTTTCCTGTTGTCACAAGGTGCTTTATGCTAGATTGTTAAATATGCTAAGAAAATAATTTATTCAATCTCATTCTATATCTTGCAGCAAATTATTGTCATGATAAGTTTAGTGTCACTGCATTGTCTGGATGTACTGTTTCAAAGAAAGTCTGTTATGAAGTCATTTTCTTTCAGGGCTCACCTGCTTCTGTTTCTATTTCTGTTGAGTATGACTGGGCCTGTCTCCTTATCAAATCATGCCTACTCCGGAGAAAAGCAGGGGATCTCTGCTAAGCGTGAGATTCTCTGGGTGCAACAGGCAGGGGGAAAGAAGCATGACAAAATTCGTGGCATCGCCGTCGATCAGGAGGGAAACTGTTATGTGACGGGTGAGTTTACAGAGACCGCGCAATTTGCGGATCAAAGTGTAACCAGCCGGGGGAATATGGATTTTGTTCTCGCCAAATATGATCCTGCGGGCAAGTTGCTCTGGATTCAGACTGCGGGAGGCAAAGACATTGATCGGGGTTATGGAGTTGCCGTTGATCGAGCGGGGAACTCTTACGTCACAGGACACTTTCAGAGTCCGACCTTTCAGATTGGTGGCAAGACTCTCAAGAACCAGGGCGACTACGATTATTTCATCGCCAAGTACGATCCACAGGGAAAACTTCTCTGGGCCGAGAGTGCCGGAGGAACGGGCTATGATTACGGACATGGAATTGCGGTGACCCCGGAAGGTGACTGCTATGTGGCGGGGTCCTTTGCCGGAGATGTCACATTCGGCACATCGCAATCACCGAACAAAAAAGGTCGTTCCATGTTTGTGGCCCGCTATGATGCGGATGGCATGCTGATCTGGAGTCAACAGGCTGGAAATGGTCGCAGTCAGAGCGGACATCAGATTGCCGTTGATGCCAGTGGGAACTGTTATGTATGTGGGTATATTACAGGATTGCTTGAACTGGATGGGCAACAGATGGGGACCGACACCACAGTGCAGGATATCTTCCTCGCTAAACTGTCACCGGCAGGAAAACTGATCTGGTCAGCGAATTCAGGCGGTCAGGCAAACGGTTTGAGCACGGGAATTGCAGTTGATCAGCAGGGAAATTGTTATCTGACAGGGATGTTTAAAAATAAAGCGACCTTTGGCAAAACGTCTCTGACCAGTAAGGGGGGGCATGATATTTTTGTCGCGCGGATCAATGCAGATGGTTCTCCTGCGTGGGCCTATACCGGGGGGGGAGAAAAAACTGATTATGGACTGGGCATTGCCGCAGATCAGGCAGGTAACTGTTATGTCACCGGTGAATTTTCCGACGACGTTCATTTCCTGGGAAAACATCATACGAAGCTGGGAGGCCGTGATCTATTTATCGCTCGTTTTGCTCCGGACGGAAAGCCTGACTGGCTGGAAATACTGGGCGGTGATAAAAGCGATTTGAGTTATGCCATCGCCGTTGATAAAAAGCAGAACTGTTTTGTATCCGGGGCTTTCTCTCCAACGACTCAATATCAGGGACACGAGTTGAAAAGCCAGGGGAGTAACGACATTTTTCTGATTAAATTGAGCCAGTAACATGATATTTCGAGTTTTAAGCGTAATCATGACTCTATCCTCATTTTGTGCAGTGAGCATTGCACAAACGGTGATTCAAGCACCTGAGGTAAAACCAGCCCAGCAGGCGGGACATCCCCTGGCAACGACCCGTCGTTCGGCAATTAATGTTCTACCATTTCATCGAAAACTGGATGCCACCAAACTCAAGAAATGGCTGGAGATCAGTTCCCGCTGTACGATGTCGGAATTCGAATTGTTTCTCTCTCCGTTGACTGCGGAAGAACAAAAACTATTGAAAGCGATTGAAAACAAACCTGCTCCAATCGTAAATCGACTGCATCTGGAAAATCTGCGCGATGTCCTAAAACAAAAGGCGCTGGTCTCCTTACGGGTGGAAGATGAAATTAAAAAAGATGACTTATCACATACGACTCCTGCGGTAGAAAATCTGTTGTATGGTGCATTTGATGCCGTCTTTGCCAGTGTCGGACCGCCGAATGGCTCTCCCCGTTATGGCGATGTGGTGATTCATCTGAAAGACTCTGTACGGGAAAACGGGTGGGCTACTCCTTTCAGCGGCATGCATTTCATGTATGCGATTCAGCATAAAGATGCACGAAAAATGCAGGACATGCTGGCAGCCGGAAAGTCACTGCCAGAATCACCCTATAATCCACTCCATCTGGGATTTAATGACCGGCTGCATTTTTCTCACTATGTGGTCACGGAAAGGTACTGGAATCAGATGCTGGCCTTTCAGGCGATACTCGTTTATCGAAATCTGGACGATTCACCGGCCAGCGAAAAAGTCAGGCAGCGGTTTACTGCATTATTGACAGAAGAAGATCCTCAAAAATTCTGGAATCTCTATATCCCCCCTCGAATCGAAAACGGAACTGCCGAACAGGATGCGGAGAATATTCCCTTTGGCTATCTGGAAGGAAAGTTTGACGATCGGGTTTCGATTGATTTCTTCACAGCAATTCAAGTGCCCGCCTCAAAACTGGCAGAGGTCAGGTCCTGGCCTGAAGCGCAACCATATTTGCATCTCATTCAGGCAAAACCAGCAGATATCCCGTAAACCGGTGTCTACATCAGCAGAGGAAGACCTCCATTCTGCGCAACGGGAAAGCATCCTGATGCGCTTCGCCCTGAATCAATCATGGGATCAGGAAAATGACCGCATGATTAATTCCGCACCGACTTGTCTTTCAGCAACCCCTGCTTAATTTTCATGCAGATTAACCTTTCGCATGCGCATTCGTAGCGGGAAGCCTGGAATCTGGCAGGAAGCAGTGATGCATCTGTTTGAGCCGTTTCGCCTTGAGACAAAGGTTTTTTGGGGACTCAATATTATTCTGTTCAGGCAACCCCAAAAAAATCTCTGCATTGGTGCATGATTTGCGATTGAGGGGTATGGAGGAGGTTGTATTCAAAACTTGAGTTCTCAACGCAGTCATTTCTTTATTTATTTCGACTCAGGCAGGGACGATTAGAAATGCCACTTTCTCTTCACTGTATTTTCATGATTATTTTTTACTATTAATTGGAGTATGGTCTTTATGCGTTATCGAGAAAGACAAAGACGAGGTTTTACACTCATTGAGCTGTTGGTCGTGATTGCGATTATCGCGATCTTAATTGCGCTGTTATTACCAGCCGTTCAACAGGCGCGAGAGGCTGCCCGTCGCAGTAGCTGTAAGAATAATCTGAAGCAGATTGGTCTCGCTTTACATAATTATCATGATTCTCATCGCGTATTTCCTCCGGCGGCAATTGCACCAGGAAGCTGTTATTGCGAACGCGTGTTGGATATGCCATCCGGATCATCTCCGCTATTGATGAACCACTCGTTTTATCAACTGCTGTTACCCTACCTGGACCTGGCAAATCTTTATAATCAATATGATTTCACGCAGTCGACGTCAAATCATGTCGCACGCTCTGATGGAAGTTATTGTGGTTCCGTCGGCCCCACATTTGCCGGCTCGGGACAACTGACCGTTGCCAAAAATAACTTTCCGGTCTTCCTGTGTCCCTCTGATCCCAATCCCACGAAATATGGTGACTACCAGAAATCGAGTTATGGACATGTAGGGTATACAACTGAGTATAGCCTGCTGACAAGTTACGGCAGGAATACCAGTTCGCTGAAAGGGACACTGGGTTTCAATGGCTCTGCTAAAATCTCTGATATCAAGGATGGCACGAGTAATACGATGATGATTATGGAAGCCTCGATGTTGCTGACAAGTGCTTCATATGGTCCCTTCTGGAATTCCTACCGGCATACAAATGTGTTGCTACCATATTCTTATGGAATCAATAAAAATCATCCGGGTTATGACAAGCCTTATGCCTGGGGAGCCGGGAGCCATCACGAAGGCGGCTGCCAAATGTTAATGGCCGATGGTGGAGTTCGTTTCCTGAGTGAAAATGTGGATCGCATCGCTGTCGTGCAGGCCTTGGTCTCCATCAAAGGTGGGGAAATCTTACCGGAGTTTTAAGCTCTACTACTGTTTCACATTTTTATTTCTTTCCGTCGAACGCACCACGTCAAAGCGTTGGTGCGTTCCTCATTTGATTTCAGCGCCGAAAGTTCATTCCATGCTCTCGATACCAATTCAGTTCCCTGTTGTTTGTCGATTTCTTTGCCTGCTGATGTTGCCGTTCATTCTGGCGGGGTGTTCCGGAAAAAGTAACGACTTACCCGATCTGGCAGAGGTCACAGGACAGGTTACCCTGGATGGAAACCCTTTGCCGGGCGCGATCATTGATTTTTATCCCCAGGGAGCCGTGGAAAAGAAACAATCACGTGCTTCATCTGCTGCCACAGATTCCGAGGGGAAATACTCGCTGATGTACAACAATGATACGGCAGGCGCGATACTCGGTGATCACATGGTTCGCATCAGCAAGACAGAAGGAGGCGCGGAAGTGGCCGGTCCCGAGATGCTGCCCAAAAAGTACAACGAGAACACAACGCTCACAGCAACCGTGACGAAAGACGGCCCGAATACGATTGATTTCGAGTTGAAGAGTAAGTAAACAACGAGAGTGAGTTGCCCCGAAAACAGAGTCGGGTTCATTTCTGAATGGCGGGTAAAAGTTGTGGCGTTAAAAACCGACTCTTATTCAGCCCTGACTACTCACAACGATTCCCAGGACGATCAGAATGAGCCCGACACTCTTGGCGAGTGTAACTGGTTCTTTGAAAAAAAATGCGCTGAGAAACATGACCAGCACAAATGCCAGGCTCATAAACGGATAAGCATAGCTGAGAGGGAATTTGGTCATTGCCGCCATCCAGAATAATGAGGCTATGAATGCCGCAAAAAAACCACTCAGGATGTAATGATCCAGCAACAAACGTAATAGGAACCAGATACGGTCTGTCATTTCAACTGGCAGGTCTCCATATCTTCCTATCCTCCATTTAAGGATAAGTTGTCCGTAGACTGTGAAGAGAATTGTGCCGAATATCAGAAAGTAGTTCATAGATTCTTTTCAAGTTATCAAAGAATGGTTTTACTTCATATCAACGTGAATCAGGTCAGGTAGCTTTTCTGTCTGGCAGAGCATTTCATCCATGCTATTAAAACGCAGGAATACGATTCCCTGTTTCTGAATCAGATGATTATCGATTCGCTCTCCTGCTTTCCACCATAACATCTGGTCGATGATGTTTTCGCTTATTTCCGGATCAATGGTTACATCTTTAATATTTCCATTTTGATAAGGCATGATGCAGTGGCGTGTATAAAATCCATTGGGGTCAACCTGCACTAAATCATCACAATCCAGGCCAGCTGCAGCACGAATGATATATGCAGGATAATCAACTCCTGTAGCATGTTTCACAAATTGAATATAGAGGTCACCTGGTGCACGTCGGCAAATTTCAATAATGACCGGTTTATCGCGCTGCAAAATATACTGGATATGGAAGATACCTGTTTTGAGATTCAGCAGCGAAGCCATTTTCTCTGCAGTGGCACAGAGAATGGAAGACGTATTTTCTGGAACTTGTGCATGAGTGGAAGCTGCAGAAACCAGATAAGGATTCAGGAAATAGTGTTCATTATCATTAAAGGAAAATACAACACGTCCGTCTCGCAGAAATGTCGATAACCCGTGTCGAGTTCCTTCTATATATTCCTCTATTACAATTCTTTTTACGCGCGAAATTTCAAAAGCTGCTTCCAGTACAGATTTGGCATTCTCGATGTGATCAACTTTTGATATTCCTTTGCCACCCGTGAGGTCGACAGGTTTAACCATCACCGGGAAGACAAAATCACCGAGTTCATCCATTGCGGCACTGACAGAATCAAATCCTTTCGCACGTGGTGAAGGAATATCATTTTCAAAGGCAAATTCACGATATCGATCTTTATGATGGATCAGGAGTGATGTTTCATAGGAATCATGCCCCGGTAGCTTCAGGTGTTCTGCGACATAGGCAGCGGTGATCGCAGAAAAGTCATTGCAGGAAGCACAGATGGCATCGATCTTCAGCGTTTCAGCCAACTGCAGCATGGCATCTTTATTCGAAAAGTCCTGCAAGAAGAATTCGTCCGAATAGCGATGTCCTAAATCGTCTGCACGATTTCCACTGGTAATAACGTGAAATCCCAGGTTTTGTGCTGCCAGGATCAGCGGAATATCAGCATAGCCTCCCCCTGCAATAAGCAGTTTCTTTTTAACTGACATTGGCAGTCTCACTGGGGATAAAAAACATGACCGTTTCAGTAACGCCTTCCGTATAGTGTCTTAAATAAACTTTATAATCAGAACGGAAGGATAAGATCAATTCGGGGATCTTCCAAAAGTCGTCTGGACGGTGATAAACACAGATTGCCAGCTTGGGATGATGCTTGATAATACTTTCTTTTGCTCCTTCAATTGCACTCAATTCTTCGCCTTCAATGTCCATCTTTAAAAAAGTAAACGGAGTATGAATCAGATCATCCAAGCGTTCAACTATGATGAGAATATCGCCTGCATTACTCACTTTCGATGAAGAACCCTCTACTGAAAAGCGTAATGTCTGTGACTGGTTTGATAATCCAGAATCGTGGAAAGTAATATTGGGGAGCCCTGCGAGATTCTGTTTTACATTGATCATGTTTTCCGGTTCAGGTTCAAAAACATGAATCCCGGCATAATCCGCACAACGTTTTATGAATTCCAGACTTGTCTTTCCATCAAAACAGCCAACGTCAAGAAAAGTTTCTTGTTCAGGTTGTAATTGCAGAAAGTCTTCAAAATATTGTCGATATTGAATATCGGCAAAGTCCTCCATGTAGGAGAGATCACTTGATAAGCGAAAATTGATCAGATTTGAAAATTCGGTTCTTGATTGTTGATCGGCTAACAGACTGTAAATCCAATCAAACTTATCTCGATTGAGTTTGAATTCATTCAAGAATTCATCCCAGAAGAGAACCGGTTCCAGCGTAAGCCCTGAGTACTTTCGAAAGGCGAAATAATCGATCTGTTGAAGGTTATGCTCGATTAGTTTATTTTTTACAGTAATAGGGCGACCAAGTACATTTGCTGAAATAATTAATGCGTTTTCTGGTACGTCGTGTACTTTTAAAATGGGTTTATCAAGAAAATATTCTTCACTAGTAAAATCATCTACAAACCCGTCAACATCTATTTCGTTAGCTATACTTCTAGCCCAGAAATTACGGCCAAGAATATATCTTGGCTGATTTCCTTGTAGGAAATTTGCACAAAAATCAGATTTATTAAAATCGTTTTTATATGTGTCCAGTTTTAACTTAAATTGACTTAAATTCATCTCTGCCCTGTGCGGTTTATAGTAGTCCAAGTTAAGTTTTTAGACGAGTAGGTCATGGCATCAAACATAATGAGTCCCTCGAGGGCATGATGAGATTCAAAAACATATTCGCATGCTTTCTGACTGCCTGTTGACTTAAAAATATCCAGGCTGTCAGCGATATCACAATATAGATTACCAAAAGCCTCCAGAAAGCCTGCCGGATGTCCCGACTTGAAGCGGTTGTATCTGGGGAGATGCGCCACTCCCACATCAACACTGGCCCGATCCAGAATCATTTTATGCCCCCGGTTATCATGACAGATCAGAAATTCGGGTTCCATCTGATGCCATTCCGCAGAACCCGTTTCACCAAATACCCGGATGCGTAGACCATTTCGATAGCCGAGTGCGGATTTACTGAACCAGATATTGCAAGTTAAATCATTAGAATACCGGGCGATGCATAATGAGTTGTCAATGACCTGACTGAAGCGTCCCTGACTGCTTTGGAGAGCGACCAGTTCTAATGGTTTTTCACCCGAAATGAAATCGACAATGTTATGGACATGGCCACCCAGATCAAGTGAGAGTGTTGGTAGTTCTGCATCATGCAGGCGCCACTGCTGTGGAACCATCGGATTTCCGTCCCGGTTCAGACGCGAATAACCTTCCTGAGGCATTTCGATATGAATTTGCTGAATCAAACCAAACTGATTATTTTCAATCTGATATTTCAGCTCACGGAGCATGGGGTAACCCGTATAGTTATAAGTTACCGCTAAAAAACCATTGTGTGTTTTCTGTACTCCCTGAATGGTCAATGCATCAGCAGTAATACTGGTCAATGATTTTTCACAAATGACCGCATAACCTTTCTTGAGTGCTTGCGTGACCGGTTCAACATGGTCTGGAGTGGGAGTTAATACCACGATGGCATCCAGACTGCCAGTTTCCTGGTCCAGCAGATCGGTGAAAGAAGAGTATTTCCTTTCAGGCGATATTCCCCAGCGTTCAGCAGTCTGACGGTTAATATCCGGATTTCGACTGAAACAGCCTGCCTCAACTTTAAAGTGACCATCCATCTGGGAAGCGATAAAATGCGTCGTACCAACCGCAGAATTAAGACCACCTCCAATAAATCCCAGTTTGAAAATATCAGTCATTGTCTGGGCTCATTTCAAAAGTAGTTGAATCAATGATATAGAGTGGGCGTCTTTTTACTTCGTCAAAGATTTTTCCGACGTAGATTCCAACCATGCCGATAACAGAAATTGTAAGTCCGGTGGTTAAATAGATTGAAGCGATTAAACTTGTCCATCCAATCACGGAGATTCCCCACATGATATACCTGAAAACAAGCCAGATCACGACCGTAAATGAGAGGCCTGCAATCAAAAAACCAAGGTTAACGAAGATGACTAATAATTTGTTGGAGTGAGCAATAATGCTGCTGAAGGCAAGACTGAGCATACGTTTGAAATTGTAGCTGGACTTACCGTAAGGCCTTTTGGCATGTTCAACAGGGATTTCAATTCTGTGGAAGCCCACCCAGATAGCAAACAGGCCAAATGAACGGTTCTGTTCTTTGAGGCTGACGATACTCTGAATCACTTTTTGAGAATAGATACCAAAGTTTCCAATGCGATGATCTACTTTTGAGTTGGTGAAATAGGCCAGAACACGATAGAAAAATCTTGAGCTCAGTTTTTTGAAATATGTGTCTTGTCTCTGCTGGCGTAAACCAACAACAACGTCATAACCTTCATTTGCTTTGTTATATAATTTATGAAGTTCTTCGGGCTGGTCCTGCAGATCACAATCCATGACCACAACCCAGTCACCTTTAGCGAAGTCAAGACCAGCGCAAATCGCATGATGCTGACCAAAGTTCCTTGAAAGATTGATCCCTTTGATGTGAGAGTCTTTTGCAGCCAGATTTCGAATGATTTCCCATGCATTATCTGGACTGGCATCGTTAACCATAATAATTTCAAATGAGTCTGTAATCTCAGATAACGAGTTAAACAGTCTCTGATGGAGTTCATCCAGAATGTCACTGGCTCCATAGACTGGGGTGACAATGCTGATATGGGGAGCTTGTTTTAATGCTGAATTGCACATTGCATCAATCTTGTGTAATGATTCCAAAAGTATTATTGCCTTTGCAGAATCGATACTGGGTCCTGTGGGTTTTGCCAGGTAAGAATTTAATCAGAAAAATTTAGTTATTGTGAAATATCTTTTGCAGAAAGAACTTCTGTTTGCAGCTCAGTAGTTCTTTTTGAGAGATACTGCTGAATTTCATCGACCACACGCTGTTGCTCTTCGGTGTTGATTTCATAGAAAAATGGGAGGCGTAAGAGGCAGTCTGCCGCCTGTTCTGTGACTGGTAGATCACCGTGTTTGTAATCCCAGGTACTTCCCATGGGTGAGCTGTGCAGGGGGACAAAGTGAAATACTGAGTGAATCTGTTGTTGCTTCAGGTGGTTCAACAGGCCGTCTCGCAGAGTTTTGTTCGGGAGCAGAATGTAGAACATGTGATGATTGCTGAGGCAGTCTTCAGGTACATAGGGGAGACGGAGTTGCTGATTATTTGCCAAAGGTAAGAGGCTTTGATAATAAAAATCAAAGATCTCTTTGCGACGCTGGTTGATTTCGTCAAACATTTCCAGTTGCGCATACAGAAACGCACAGTTGATCTCGCTGAGCACGAATGAGGAACCGATGTCGCACCAGGTATATTTATCGACCTGACCCTGAAAGAAGGCCTGTCGATTGGTTCCTTTGTCCCTGATGATGTGTGCCCGGTCTATCAGTTCTTCAGAATTCAGGCAGAGCGCCCCGCCTTCGCCACAAATGAAGTTTTTCGTTTCGTGAAAGCTGAAGCAACCTAACTGTCCCAGCGAACCCAGATATTTCTGGTTATATTGGGCATTGACTCCCTGGGCGGCGTCTTCGATGACTTTGAGATCATATTTATCAGCGAGTGTTAAGATCAGATCCATTTCACAACTGACGCCAGCGTAATGAACAGGAACGATGGCTTTCGTTTTTTGGGTAATGGCCTGTTCCACCAGCCGCGCATCCAGATTCAATGTGTCAGGTCTGATATCAACAAACACGGGTTTGGCACCGACTCTGACGAACGCATTTGCTGTCGAGACAAACGTGTAGGATGGCATAATGACTTCATCACCCGGCTGAATATCCAGCAACATAGCTGACAGTTCCAGGGCCGCGGTACAAGAAGGGGTAAGCAGTATTTTCTTGATCCCGAAACGCTCTTCCATGATATTCGTGCACCGTCGTGCAAACTCCCCATCGCCTGAGATATTGCCGAGGGTGACTGCCTGGGCAATATAATGCAGTTCTTTCCCTGCAATAAATGGCCTATTGAATGGGATTAACGAGTTCATACAAAGTGTATCCGTTTGTTAACATCTGTAATAATGGCGTTACGAACGTGGCGTTTCGTTTTCTCCAGGGATATGAAAACTCTCTGGAACCAGTTTTAAATAGCAAGAATGATGCCAGATACAGAATCGGCGGGGTTGAACAAGCGACTATTTTGCTGTTACCGATGAGTCGTGTTTTTCACGCTGTTGGATTGTGCTTAGAAAGTAAAAATTAGGGTCACATAGATTCTTTAGAATTTCCGAGTGTTTCTGGAAAGAATCGTCTGACAGTTTCGGTTTCAGGTATTGCAGAGGATGGAAGACATTTCGGTCTAGCCGGTGTTTCAGAAGATCGAAATTAATCACCCAGAATGGTGATTTTAAATAAGCTACTATCTGATTATCATCAATATTCTTAAAGTGAGACAGTGTTTTGAAAGGGGAGTCAAAAGCGATCATGTTGACACTCATCTGGCAGCACGTACTTAAAAGGATTACACAATACAGGGCTGATTTCTGCAGGCGAGTTAATAACGAAGAGGCTGGTTCGAACAGTTTGAGCACCGGCAGGCTTAGCAGCGGCAACACGAACAAGAGGTATCGTGGACCGTAGCACCAGTCTCCTCTCCAGTTAATGAAACAGGAGTTGGTAATGTAAAAGACTAGAAAAACTGATAGAACAAATGAAAACTCAAATGTAAAACCTTTCAGAAAGCTCCGGAAACTGAACAGGGAAAAAAACAATAAAGGGAAATATAGAAAGATGCTTTTATGACTGTCAAAAAGATAACCATATAATCCTTTAAGCGGATTACCTGATAAGAAGTGTTTTTCCGGCTCCCACTGGGCGTAGCCCGTGGTTAAAGGAGAACCAAATCGATACCAGTTCGCCCAGCAGACCAGTATGAGCAGGCATATCAGAAAAAAAGTAAAATACAATCAGATACTGTTTGAAAGTAGGAAAAAAACGAAAGCGAAAGCTTAGCTGCGGATCTGGTTGAGAAAGTATTTCCGCCCAGAGAATCCAGAGTAACGTCATGGGGACAAGCAGGATAAAAACCAGTTTTTCCAGTACCAGCAGACCACAGAAAATCAGGATCAACCAGAAATGCATACGTGAGTATTTGAGATTACCTTTCTGTTTCCAATGTTTGAATCTGATTAGACTGAAATATATTCCCAGGAAGAAGCAAAGCTGGAAAATCTCAAAAGTCTGTGCCCGGAGATAATTCCAGACAAATGTTCCAAACAGGCAGGCAAGGGCATAGACTGCAGCGACTTTTGCTGACTGATTAAAGTTCAGGGCAATAAAATATAAGTAAGCCGCAATAATCAGAGAGCAAAGTATGTTGTACAGATTCAGATAAAAGATTCTTTTCTGTAACTGTCTGGGAGTTACTGTCTGTAATTTGATGAGTTGCCCCTCCAGAAAACGCTCCACTAATAAAGGGGGTAAATAGAGGGCAGTATTCAGAATCCCATATTTGGGATACCATCGTCCTGAAAAATTGTTTTCAAAAAAATACTGCCCGCGTTCCCCAAAATCTTGAGCAACTGTTTTTGGGACATCCAGACTGCCTTCGTTAATCAACTGTCCTGTTGAGTATCGAACACTGATTGCATCTCCAGGATAGATTTTAGCAGGTTGAAATAGAATCAGCATAAATGCTACTAAAGTGAGCATTATCCAAAAAGATTTTCCCAGGCATGAAGTCATCGCATCTTCAAACTGATGTGGATTCGTGAGGTATGTGACAGGATCTGAATCGGACACATTAATGGATTTTACTGAGAAGGAACTGAGCTGAAGCAGTCAGTTTAGTTCAGAACACGTGAAATCAACTGAAACATTCTCAGTTCTCAGCTGGTTTCAGGCAAATTCTATACCGGTGTCCGGGATCGTCGTGGATCATCTGCCCGGTCACTTATAAGTTGTGATTGGCAGGGAATGATGAAGCCATAATTCTGTTCGAAGTTCTTTACAAAATGTATTTTATTCGAAACAAAACGCACAAAGATGCTATTTAAAACTCCTGACGCCAGGAATTGAATCGTCCGAAGCTGCGAATGATTTTCCTGCCGAAGGTACATATTTTGCTTTACTCTATGAAATCGCTGTGTATTGAAGCAAAAAACATGTTTAGACAGTTGAGCAATAATGTCTTCAAGAGTTTTTCATTTAGAAAGATCCAGGTTTGTGAACTGGTGTTGCAAGTCCCCGGGGGTTTGGGCACTGGGAGTTATCATTGGTCTGTTTGGGTTCTCCTTTCTGATCCTTACGCCTGTGTATGACACAAATGATGATCCATCAATGGCGCTGGTTGCCTCCGGCTATGGAAATGCGGGGGGACCCGATGAGCATTTATTGTACACGAATGTGCTCATTGGTCACGTTCTGAAGCAATTGTACGAAGCAGCTCCTCTTATTCCCTGGTATGGCTGTTATCTGCTTGTGATTCAGTTTCTGGCTCACTGGATTTTGCTTTATGCATTACTGTCGTTAAACAGAACTTTTTTTTCTGTTCTGGGTTATATTCTGTTTTATCTGACTGTTGGAGTTTATTGCCTGACACATCTTCAGTTCACAACAACTGCATTTCTGATAGGTATGGCTGGTCTTTCGATGATCCTGTCCAGCTTGATTTTAGACGCGCAGGGACCGCATCATCGCTGGCTCAAGTGGGGAGGAGCCTTGTGCCTGATCGCATCCAGCTTAATTCGGTATGCCTCTTTGCAATTACTGATCCTTGCCAGTGTTCCACTATTGGTGTGTATTCTTTTTCACTTATTTCGATCAATCAATTTTAGATGGTACCTGTTACCGGCAGCGTTAACTGTCATTAGTGTATTGGGCTGCCATTTCTATGATCGTCATTATTATCAGCAGGATGAAGATTGGAATCACTTTCTCCAACGTCATGATGTCGCTGCGAAACTAATCAACTTTGCACAGATTCCTGTTACAGATCAGACGAAGCCTCTCTTCGCTCAAGTTGGCTGGAGTTCATTTGATTACTGGATGCTCCGCAACTGGATTTATCTTGATTCAGAAACGTATAGTCTTTCGCGAATGCAGGAATTTAAAAAACAAACGGATGCTTTGAGTTTGAGAAAGATTCCTCAAGTCATGACGTACCGAGTGAATATGTTTAAGGCTGCTTTTTCTCATCCCATTTTTGTTGTTTGTTCTCTTTCAGCACTGTTTCTAGCCTGGCTGAACCCGAGGGCACTCTGGCAGCGAACCATCGTCAAGTGGATGCTCATGTGGTCTGCCCTGATCATGTTAGGGTTGATCAGCTCCATGAAATTACCCGAACGAATCGTGATTCCTTTGGGGGCGCTGTCTTTTTATTTTTCGATGTTTTTAAATCTTCCCCTTCTAATATCACAGATTGATTTAAAAGAATTTAACAAGAACCTGGTTTTTCGGTTGGGGGCTCTGATGCTCCTGCTGGCAGCATGTGTATTATGCCGGGGAGAAGTTCAACGCTCAGATCAAAATGTAAAATATAATGCACGATTAAAGCAGGATATTCAGTACTTACAGCAGAAATGGCCTGATAAAGTGTTTCTGTCAGTATATACATTTCCTATCGAACATTTTCTTCCTCTGGATAATCAGTCAGAGATTCGGAATTTAAAGTATTTATATCTGACCGGGCGACAGGGCTCTCCCCTGTTTAATGAGAAAATCAAAGGATATGGTATTAAGTCACCTTATACTGATTTATACGAAACAGACCGTCTTTATCTGCTGTTTCATCCTAAGATGATTCCTGTTTTAAAAATATATTTTAAACAGCATTATGGAGTTGATCTTGAATTTAACAGTGTTTACGAGGGGGGCTATTTTCAAGTTTATCCTGTGACACTTGCTGAAGACGTAACAAACAGGAGTGCAACAACAGCGTCCACCGGGAAGGAAGAGTAAGTATCGAGATTGTTAAATCGACTTAAATCGGGACTGCATTCCAACTCGAGGATCGTATCAGCAATGCAGAAGAGGACATGGAAATTGCTCGTACATAGTGCGATGGCCCAAGACTGGCGGACTCCTGAAGAATACTTCAGAATCTTCTTAGGAGGAATTTATGAGCAAGGAGTCCAAAGTGACTGGGAAACAGCATCGGCGATCGTTTACGGAAGAATTCAAGCGGGATGCGGTCAATCTTGTTGCCGTTGAAGGTTATTCATTCAACCGTGCTGCACAAGCCGTTGGCGTGAGTGCCAGCAGCCTGCGAGGGTGGTACGAGAAGTATGCTCCTGAACCCCAGGCGTGCGGTGAAGACGCCACGTTTCAACAGCTTCAGGAAGAGAACAGTCGGCTGCGGAAGAAGCTTCGCGAAGCCGAAATGGAAAGAGAAGTGCTAAAAAAAGCAACGGCGTTCTTTGCGAAAGAGTCGCAGTGAAGTACGCCTGGATCAAACAGCAACGCGACTTGTTTCCGGTGATTGCCATGTGTCGTATTCTCGGCGTATCGAAAAGCGGTTTTTACAAATGGCTGAAGGCCGTACCCAGTCCGCGGGCTCAGCGTAGTGAACGCATTCGAAAGACGGTGCAAGAAATTCACGAGCAATCAAACGAGATTTATGGCAGTTATAAAATCGCTGAAGTCATGCAGGCGGATGACAATTTGGAAACAGCTTGCCGCAACACGGTCGCCTCGGCGATGCGTGAAATCGGCTTGAAAAGCAGGGTCTCCAAAAATTTTAAACCTACCACGACTGTCGTCGATCCGGATAAACGTCCCGCGGCTAATCTCTTGGATCAGGACTTTTCTGCGGATGCTCCCAATCGAAAGTGGGTCACCGACATCACGTACCTGCCAACTCAAAATGGCTGGGTTTATCTTGCTGTCGTCCTGGATCTGTTCAGCCGCAAAGTTGTCGGTTGGTCCATAGCGGACAGGCTCGCTACACCTCTGGTCAAAACCGCTCTGAAAAACGCCATCGAATCCCGGCGGCCCGAGACTCATCGGTTGCTGCACCATAGCGATCGGGGCTGCCAGTACACCAGCGACCTCTATCAAACAACGTTGAGGACGCTCGGCATCACATGCTCCATGAGCCGAACCGGATGCTGTTACGATAACGCCGTGATGGAACGATTTTTCTGGTCACTCAAACACGAGTGGACCAAACATGAGAAGTATGCCGATCTCACAGAAGCACGCCTGAGCGTGTTCCGCTACATTGAGACGTTCTACAATTCAAAACGTTTACATCAAACATTAAACTATCAATGTCCCGACCAGTTCGAGAGAATATACGCTCAACAACTGGCCGCATAATTCACTTTTCGGGAGTCCGCCAGTCTTGGGCCATCGCATAGGTCCTGTTTCGCTGCATTTCCCATTCCAGTGTATCACATCTTCTGCTCTCAAAAAAACTGGTATCCCTGTGCGGTCCAGAAAATGGTTTTCCCTGTCAAGTGGTTCTCACACTCAAAGCCAATTCTAAAACGCACCGTATTCTGCAACGTGTCTTTCGTACTATTAGACTCGGATCCAGGGCCATTTGGACCGAGTCTAATAGTTTGAGAGACGCTATGGATAAATGTGATGCGCTCTAGAGGTAAACTGGGCGCAGTTCAAACGCATCCAAGCTCTTTAACGTCGACAAGGCTTAACTGGCAAAAAAATGACTGTTGAAGCAGATCAAAGGGGACATTTTCAGACTGATGGAGACCGTTTGAATTAGGCCTGTGCTGCGAAGTTTTGCTAGCTGATTGATCTCTGGAGATATGAAATTAAGTTCATTCGGATGTAATTAACACATGCCTCTCAGATTCTGGTAACCAGCTCCCTGCTGACGTTTTCATTGGAGCATATGCAAGGCTTAAATTGTCTCTCAAATCAACAATCCATCAATGAGGTGTACGAAGGTGTATTGAAAAATAGACATCCCAAAAGACGCTGTTCAGTTTATTTAACGAGGGACAGAAAAATCTTTGCGGGATTTTGCGGCTGAGGAAATAAATAGCTGAACCTGCCCTTAAAGTTGATACTGGGTATAATAAATGCTTTACATAAAGTGTCGGGCTATGCCAGAATCTATGAGATACAAAGAATGCCTCTGTGTTTCGAGAGATCACACAGAAATCTGATGTGACAATTACAGAATAAAAGCATTCATATGTAGGATGTTCAGTAATAAGTCAGGGTATCGAAAAAGAGACGAAAAGATTTCAAAACTGCTCTGTAGTCAGCAGATGTGACTAAGAAATGCCAGGCAGAACTGGTATGGGGTTCGAGGGCTGGTAATAAGGTATCGTGAATTCCAGATCGGAACAGCATCAAAGCCTGACTGGGTATTAAGAATCCAGTACCTGCAAAAGTCGAATCAAGTATTTGTAAGAAGGTCACGTAAGAAAATGGGTAGCGCTGTAGATGAAAATATGACCGCTCTCCATGCGAACCATCCTGTTGAGAAGCTCCAGTCGACTTCCCGGGAAATAGAAGTGAAATCTTCACTGACTGTCTGGTTCTTGGTTGCTGGAATAATCCTAACAGGTCTCGTCTTTAGGTATATGCTGTTGAATGCATTCTTCCTTGATTTTGACGAGTCGATGCATTTTCAGGTTGCACGGGAAGCATCATTTTATGATGCGTGGCTTGCCAGTCGAATTCATACTCACCCTCCACTGGTGTTTCTGTTCTATCATTACTGGATCGCTTTGGGCGATTCAGAAGTGATACTCAGACTGCCTTCGCTGCTGTTCAGCATACCTGCTTTGGTTCTCAGCTTTTTGTGGTTCAGGGAAATCTTGGGTGAGCGACCGGCACTGGTAGGACTTACCTTTCTCACCTTTTCGATGCCTGTGATCCACCTGGGAGCGCTGATGCGCGGTTATATGTTACTGCTCACTTTTGTTTTCGCTGCTTTGTATTTGCAGGAGCGATTTTATCAAACGCGTTCATTGCGCACACTAGCGGGAAGTTGCTGTTGCCTGATACTGGCAATGCTGACTCACTATAGCGCCGCCTGGCTGATTCTGGTGCTGGGATTGCTGGCACTCATACGTATCGTCTCAGGGACTTTCACGAAGAGGATGATCGTTGGCTGGGTGATTTCACAATTCGTATTACTCGGAGTCTGTCTTATATTTTACTTGGGTCACGTTCGCCAATTTGTGAAAAGTGAAACCCAGACGAACATGTGGGAATTCTGGTTGAATGACAGTGCTTATGACCCGACTACAACAAGTCCCGTTTACCTGGCGATAATGCGGGTTGGGGAATTTATTCAATACCTGTCAGGTCCCTTAAGAATTTTCATACTCGGCCTGATAGTGACAGGCATTCTGATGCTGTTCAAGAAAGGGAAGCAGGATAGTAATTCAATATGGATTGCCATCGAGAGGGTAATGCTGGTTCTCCTGCCCTTAATGGTGGCAATGCTACTGTTTCATTTTCACATCTATCCGGTCGGACATACACGCCATTCAATCTGGCTAACACCATTTGTTGTATTAGCGTTGGCTGCAGGTACATGGCCGTTACTTAAACGTCCCAGTTTGATCAAAAACGGTATTGCGGTAGTGCTTATCGTTTTATGGATCGATTCGTTCGCCTATCCGAATGTGTGGAAACTCAAAACCACTCAAACGCCCCAAATGGCACAGCAGATGGTTTCTGTATTAAAAAAGACAATCCCTGCTGGTGAGACGATTCTCACTGATGACAGTACCAGGAATGTCCTTGAATACTATCTGGTCGGCCGTTCTATTGTGCACGGGAAACCGCTGGGAAATGGTTATACGGAATATAAAATGGAAGGGTATCGAGTGATCACAATCCCTAAATTTCATTTTTACTTATACAACATCGAAACAGACTGGGCGACCTTTACAGAGGTCTTCGGTTCTAAATCTACAAAGCCGCTATGGCTGGTTTATCTGGGATTTGAAACAAGCGATAGTCATCCCTCCAATGTATTCAAACGATTTCCACCAGGAAAAATAATCCAACAAGCCAGCTTTCTCGATAATCAGATTTTGCAAGTTCAGTTTCAGGAACCTTGAAAAAGTCCTTTGTGAGTTGATTGGTTCAGTTCGAAGTACATGAGAGCTTTCCGGATCTCATTATCTTTCATGTTTTTGTTACAGGTTTAATATCAAGTCCATGCCACAAGTTCAAACTACCCATAGATTCCTGGTCTATGTTGTTGCGTATGAAGCGGAACAGCATTTGTACGATTTATTTGAGCGAATTCCTTATGAATTGTTTAATCGATCTGATTTTCATTTTCTGGTAAGTGATGATGCGTCTTCGGATAATGGGCCGGTTGTATTGAAAGAATGGCTGGAAGCACATGAAATCTACAACGTGACCATTTTGAAAAATCGAGTGAATCAGGGGTATGGCGGGAATCAGAAAACCGGTATGCGTGTTGCCGTTGATGACGGTTACAGTTGTTTGATTCTGTTGCATGGGGACGGTCAGTACTCTCCGGAATTATTATCAGAATTTGCCCGGGTCTGGAGCGAAAGTGAACCGGACGTCATTCTAGGGTCGCGCATGCATTCAGCTCAAAGCGCTCGCGAAGGTGGTATGCCCTACTACAAGATTCTTGGCAACCGGATTTTAACAACTTTTCAAAACCGCATGACTGGTTGGGAGTTAAGTGAATATCATACCGGCTATCGAGCTTATGCGACAAAATTTCTGGACAGCGTTCCTTTCGAGATCAATACAAATGATTTTCATTTTGATACAGAGATACTGCTACAGGCGGCCCATGTGAATGCGAGTGTTAAGGAAATCAATATCCCAACATACTATGGTGACGAAGTCTGCCGTGTATCCGGTTTCAAGTATGCCTGGAATGTTTTTACCGCCACATTGCAATATAAAATGCACCAGCTTGGCATGTTGTGCTCGCTAAAATTGAGGAATCTCTCAACAGACCGGTATCGCGATAAGACTCATGCTCTCTATTCCTCACATGCGCTGGCATTGCAGTTATTGGACGAACGGCAGACAAAACGGGTTCTGGACATAGGTTGTGGTCCAGGTCATATAGCTGCTCGCTGTGAGCAGGCTGGAATGCATGTGACGGGAATTGATTGTGCGGTTCCCCTTTCTGGTTCGATGTCAGAATTCCATATTGCGAATCTGGAACATGACGAACTACCCGTGTCGATTTCAAAATATGATACCGTGCTGCTGATGGACGTGATTGAGCATTTAGCAGATCCGGAAGCGTTTCTGCTGAGGATTCGAAATCAAGCCCATGATCGTTTGTCTGATGCTGCTGCTTACGAAGTTTCTAAGTTAGAGTCAGCGCTGAATCTGAATCAGTTTGAATCCGGGTCTAATGCAGAGCAGTCAGAAAACAACGAAAAGGAGCCGTCTTTGCCAGCCTTTATCATATCAACTCCGAATATCGCTTTTGCTGCTGTACGAATCAATTTATTGCTCGGGCGATTCAATTATGCAGAAAGAGGAATTCTTGACATTACGCATAAGAGACTTTTCACTCGAAAGTCTTTGCTGCAGATGTTAAGAGATTGTGGCTATGAAGTTGATCGCGTTCGCGGAGTGGGAGTACCGTTTGCGGCTGTAATGGCGGGCAGGACGGGGAGATGCCTGGGCTGGTTAGCCAATTTGTCTGCAAGAATCTGGCCTTCACTTTTTGCTTTTCAATTTCTGGTAGAATGTCGCCCTCGCCCAGGTGT
Organism: Gimesia sp.; assembly: GCF_048262075.1. Taxonomy (GTDB): domain Bacteria; phylum Planctomycetota; class Planctomycetia; order Planctomycetales; family Planctomycetaceae; genus Gimesia. Next base: position 365,956 of record NZ_JBLXFK010000001.1, on the reverse strand, counting down.
TAAGGATGTCCTGCGAAATGCGATTCGAATCCATGATCTGTCACTAGAGGAACATGGTGAATCCGTTGAAATAGCAGAGACCGAAAAACGATAGATCTCCTGTAAGTTCAAACGAGTATTTCGAATATTAAACTCTGAATATGAAGATCTGAATGATCTCAAAGCAGTATTTCCAAATCTAACCCCTGTCAGTAATGGTTGAAGTATGAAGTGGGAGAGTTTTCTAAAACTGATTCGTTCGCAAAAGCTGATGATTGTAATTGCAATCGCATTTACTGTTCTTTGCAGTGCACGGCTGAGTGAACTCTTAATGTATAATCCCGATAGCGCAGACTACGTTATCATGGCTCGAGGGCTGATTAATGATTTTGAATATCGGCAAGTTTATTCGCCGGGAGAGCCATACTTTACTTTACGTCCTCCGGGGATGTCACTTCTGCTCATTCCTGCAGCTCTCATTGCGCCTTACGATGTCATTATGGCGAAAATAACGGTCCTGGTGACAGCAGTCTTCATGTTGTTTTTGTTTTATGGTCTGATGTGTCGCTTAGAAAACACGATTTCCGATTCTGAGCTTGAGCAGGGAGAACGAATTCATTGGCCTCAGCTGCTGCTTACACTCGTCATTGCCACAAATCCGTATATACTGCTGTATTCCACGTTGATGATGACCGAAGTGCCATTCATTGCCGGCACTCTGGCGGTTTTGTATCTGATTGCTCGTGATTCCGAAACGATATCAAAGAAACATCTGTTTCTAATGACATGCCTGCTGATGTTTCTACCGTTATTGAGAACGATTGGAATCAGTCTGGTACTGGCTATAGGGCTGTGGTCTATCACCAGTCGGAAACGCTGGCCTTATCTGATCAGCGTTTTCTGTTCCATGGCAGTGACAGGTGCCTGGATGCTGCGTAACAGTGCGCATCAATCGGTGAGTTATTCATCTGTGTTAATGGATGAATTTAAAAAGGTCGGGGTCGTGGGAATGATCGTGAGTATGATCAATCGAGTTTTAACTCACTTCGAGGGGCTGTGTCAGAAATTCTTTCCCGGGATGCCGGGCGAACTTCCTGAATACGAACGTTTGGTATTGAATGACAACTATGTACTGCCGGGATCCCAGTTAATTTATATGCTGGTGAGTCTGATTATCATTTCCGTAGCGGTATATGGAATGTTGAAGAAATGGAACAGGGGGGGGGCTGTCAGCTTTTATTACCTGTTACTTACTTTTTTCATACTCTCAGTCTGGCCGTGGTTACAGTTACGATTCACACTGCCACTGATTCCTGTTCTTCTGGCATACTTACCTTCGGGAGTCAATGCATTGGGAGCCACCGCAAAGCCGCTCGCTGTTCGAGGGAAACAGGTTCTGGCTGGGGGTCTGATTCTCGGATCAGTCGCATTGGGAATCACACAGGTCAGAACTGACCTGAGACTGGTTGAAGCAAACCAGAAAATGAGTTCAATGGGAGAGTCGTTCTACGAGACCGAATTCCCAGGGCATAATTTTTGTAATTTTGTCGCAGCGGGAAAGTGGATTCAGAAACATTCGGATCCTTCTGCGCGGGTTTTGACCAGACGAACTGATACGGCGATCAGCTCACATCGATTTCAGCAATTAACATACCTGGAGAAGTTAAATGCTGAACAACTTCATCAAATGATTCAATCTTTCTCGGCGAAGTATCTGGTGTGCTATGATCGAAATTATGTCGGAGCATTTAAATGGTATTTACTCGATTCTGATCCGATTTACCGGCTGACCCCCGTTTATACAGAAAAAGGGGTGATGGTGATTGAAGTCCAGCCAAACTATGAGGGAACGGTGCGACATCAATACTGGCGTGAAGAGGAATCCACGGAAATTGCCCGACGAGCCTATGAGAAAAACCCTGACCAGTTCTCTTGTCAAATAGGGTATCTTGCACAATTGCAGGCAGAGCAAAAATATCAGGAAGCAATTGAACTGATTCAGGAATTACAGCAAAAACAGATTAATGATGTCCGCATCGTGTGTTTACTGGGCTGGGCGTATGCTGGGATGAAGCAGTACGAAACGGCATTGGATGAGTTCAGGAAAGCTTCGTTAATGCCCAATTCCAAACTGCATCGCGGTAATATCCAACGAGGTTATGAATATGCCCAAAAGGGGTTGGAGCAGAAAAATAATCCTGATAAAGGAGAGTCGGAGGAGGCCCCCGCAAAAAACCTACGCATCGCTGAAAACTACTGGAAACTGACGCGATATGAGCATGCAATGAAGTATGTGCAGAAGGTTCTTGATGCTCAAGAAACAACGACACAAGATAGAGACTCTGCGCGAGTCTTAGAGGCTCGTCTGCATTTATTAAATGGTCATACTGATCAGGCTCTGAATGCGTTGCAGAAACTCAATCACACCACGAACAAAACAGCATCCACCTTAATGACAATGATTCAACAGGAACAGTATTTTAATGACTTCTTTGCAGGGCAGGGCAAGTCACAGGAATTTCAAAATCAACAGCTGGATTCAGGAATTCGCGAATCCCTGTTAAAACTGGCAGCAATTTATGAATCAGAGGGAGTTCCCGGGAAAGCACTCAGGCTACTGGAGCGTGCCCATGATCTGGATCCAGAGCAAGTGGAAATAAGAAAGCAACTCGCTAAATATCAGTTGTTTTATAACATGCTTTCCCAAGCAGAAGAGAACTATCAGATCCTGCGACTACAGTTTCCTGAGGATCAGGAAATCCAGGATAGTCTCTCTAAAATCAAGCAGCTCAAAATTGCTCCCCACTTTTAAAGAGATCAGGTTACGATCTCTCCTGCATGTAAAATACTTGAGCAATGCTCTGGGTTTGCAGGCAGAAAACGCGGCTGACTACTGGTTCCGGGGAGTATTGCCAAATAATCTGATACCAGTCATTTGCCCAAGAATACACATGAATTACCAGTGACGTGATACATAGAATCCCAACTATGATATTTTGACAAAACCCATGTTTTGCAGGAATACAATTCTGGCGAAACGGTTTCAATTATGCGAAACTGAAACAATCGGGGTCAATTTCAACTCTTCTCTCAATACATGAGTTCTCTCTATTATTTCCGGAGACTTTATTACAGCCCGATTTTCATCATCGCGGGAAGAGCGGTACGTCTGCTTATCGACTTTGGTTAAAGCGTATGAAGAGTTATCTGGATTGCTTGTGTGCAGATATCCTGTCGCATCTTCAGGGGGATTTAGATCGAGTAGAATGGAACGAGAGACAGGATCGTTATTAATAGTGAAGCAGTCTGGAATTGTTCGGCCATGAGTTTCGGGGAACTCCCGCGAAGTTCTATAGAAAACTGTCTAATATGGAGATACAAAAATGCGTCATTTAACATTGCTGTTGCTGTGTTTGTTCTGGGGAGGTGTGTCAGTTTCTGCTGCAGACTCTGATTCGGATCAGACAGCTTCTTCTGCAGATGAGACTGCGATTCGCGCAGCGATTGATTCTTACAAAACTGCATTTGACAAAGGCGATGCCAAAGCCGTCGCTGCGCACTGGACTTCCACTGGTGAATTTGTGACGCCAGCAGGTGAAACGTTAACAGGGCACGATGCTCTGGCGAAAAGCTTCACTGAGTATTTCAAAACTACTCCCAATGTAAAAATTGAGTTGGATAGTGTTGGGATCCAGTTTATTTCTCCCGGTGTTGCCGTTGAGGAAGGGGTGGCCAGGGTCCTGGCACCAGATAAGGAGCCGGATGTAACAGAATATGTGGCGGTCCACGTGAAAACACCTTCAGGATGGAAACTGGATAGTGTCAAAGAAACGGAAGTCGTCGTTCCCCAAACACATTATGAACAGCTCAAACCACTGGAATGGATGATTGGAACCTGGATTGATGCCAGCGATGATTCAACAATTGAAACTGTCTGCCGCTGGACAAAAAATAATAATTTCATCACCCGTTCATTCAAAGTGCATATTGAAGATCGCGTACAAATGGAAGGAACACAGATCATTGGCTGGGATCCGGATAAACAGACCATTCGTTCCTGGTTGTTCGATTCAGAAGGTGGTTTTGGAGTAGGTATGTGGTCACAAAAAGGGAACCAGTGGACGATTCGCACTCTGCAGGTGCTGGCAAATGGTGAAAAAGCCTCTGGCATTAATATCATGACAAAAGTAGATGAGAATACCTTTAAGTTTCGTTCTCTCGGGCGTGAAGTCGATGGGATCCTGCTGCCTGGAGTGGATGAAATTACTGTTGTGCGTCAGCCATAAAAAAGACAGCACCAGTCACCGTGTTCAATATTTTATGTTATTTAAAAGGTGAGACCATTATGAAAACTCCCTGCATTGCAATACTTGTGGGAATTCTATCCCTTACTCTGATATCCGAAGATATTTATGCCCGTGGCGGCCGCGGAGGCGGAGGAGCGCGTGGCGGTGGTGGTGGCGGACGTAGTTTTAGCGGCGGCGGCGGAGGTCGCAGTTTCAGTGGAGGGGGACGCAGTCCTTCGATGAGTCGGCCTCAGCAACGTCCGTCTGCATCTCGTCCTACCAGTCGACCCAGTGGGGGAAATCGTCCCAATTTTAGTAACCGACCTTCTGGTGGTAATCGTCCGGACCTCAGTAATCGTCCTGGGGGAAATAACCGACCCAATATTGGAAACAGGCCAAGTGGCGGTAATCGTCCCGATATTGGTAATCGACCGGGGAGTGGAAACAGACCTGATTTTGGGAATCGTCCCAGCCAGGGGCAATTGCAGGACTTTCTGAACCTGCCAGGAAATGGCAGCTCAGGTAACCGACCCGGAGGCGGCAATCGTCCCGAGATCGGAAATGGTTCCAATATTGTGAACCGTCCCGGCAGTGGTAAACTTCCTGAAATTGGAAATCGACCTGGAAACGTCAATCGTCCCGGCGATGGGAACCGTCCTGGAATCGGAAATCGCCCCGGTAATCGTCCTGGCAGTGGCGATCGTAATAACATCAATATCGGAAATAATCGGGGACCTGGTAAGAATAATATCTCAATCAATCAGATCAATAAGAACAATGTCCGCGTCGGTAATAATGTCAGAAACAACTGGAACGGACGTCATGTGAATGCGTTTAACCGTTCGTGGTGGTCAAATCGTCCTGGTTGGAACAGCCCTGCCTGGCGTTATCAGCATGGCTGGGGGCGTTATCCTGCAGGATACTGGTGGAGACCTGTGACTGCGGTTGCTTTAACAGGCTGGTTCACTGGCTGGTGGAATACCCCTTCCTATTATGATTATGGTGAAAATATTTACTACCAGGATAACTCGGTCTATTATGGAGATCAGCCAGTCGCGACCGCTGACGAATATTATCAGCAGGCAGTGACTTTGGCAGACTCGGCTCCGAAAGATACATCAGATGCTTCAGATGATCAGACCGAATGGATGCCCCTGGGAGTGTATGCCATTACCAATGCGGATGCGGAGGATACCAATATGGTATTACAACTGGCCGTCAATAAGGATGGGGTGATTGCCGGTACCTTCTATAATGATATCACACAGGTGTCTCATCCCGTGGAAGGGATGGTTGAGAAGGAGAATCAACGGGCCTCCTGGCGTTTCTCTGATGGTTCCAATCCCGACCTGGTAATGGAAACAGGGATCTACAATCTGACGAAAGATCAGACTAATGTTCTGGTTCATTTCAATGCAGAAAAAACTCAAACCTGGATGCTCGTGCGTTTGCCTGAACCGGAAGGTGAGGGAAATAAAACTAACTGATTCCATTTAATTGACGGTATTAAATGATAATAACGGATGATCTGAGCTGTTTCAGATCATCCGTTTTCTTATGGGGCGTCTAGAGCGCGTCACATTTAGATATAGCGTCTCTCAATCTAATATACTCGGGCCAAACAGCCCTGGAGACGCTACAGTAAAACTGGACACAGTCTATTACTTTAATTGAGTTGACAGCTGTTTGTCTTTGAGCGATTGAAACAGTTCCAGCAGTGTGGATACGATTTTTGTGGATGCATCTTTTTCTACAAAATTGGTTCCCAGCCAGGTTTCATATCCACCCCAGCGATGTTGTTCGGGAGTTGGCAAATATCCGAATGAGCCATTCGCCAGTTCAATGGTAAATGTTTCTGGAAAGGGACTGCGTTCTTTCAGTTCCAGACCTGTTTCTGTAAACGTTTCAAACGGAATGGCAGCAATGCCGAGATCACCAATGCGAATGGCCTGGAGGGGGACCTTAATTTCATCAGGAGCACCTTTCAGGCCGGCAATTCGTTCTGCATAAATTTCTTCGCGTGAGTGTCGCGTGCCTGACTTGTCTTTAAGGGCAGATGTCACTTTAGCAAAATGTTCCAGCATCGCCGGAGTTGGTTTTCTGAGTTTCAAAGGCAGGCTGGCTGTGGTAGCGCCAAGAGGAACCCAGTCATGAAAATTGATCTGCTGGTGTGCTTCCTGAACCCGGCTGGCTACCTTCTCAGCGACTTCCTGCATCTTTTCATAGCGTTTATAGCGGCGGCCATTCTTCTGAGTGAAGTTGATGTTGTTGACATCGCCACTGGTTCCATTGGAAAGAATGCCGACAAAAGGAGGGTGTTGATTTTCAGCATTCAGTTTTTGGGTAATGAGACGGGCAAAGTAACCAAAGTAGTCTGCTGAAATCTCACCAGAACGAACGCCCCCCACGTAATGCAGTGAGTAATTAGCAAGTAAAGCGATGGGACGCTGATCCAGGCTCTGAATCGAGATAAAGCTGATTTCCGGATCGGTAGGACCTGCAGGACGGTCCAAGGCTTTATGGGCCCGCGGCGGATTCATACGAACCCGGTCGATCCCGCCAAATGGATTGGTCAAGAGGCTCGAATCATTTACAAACCAGCGGCGATTGTGAAGTTCTGATGGTTCATCTACCTTGCCCCAGCCAATCCGTGCCGGTTCTAGCTGGAAGAGAGCTCGTTGAATACTATCAGAAATTCGACTTGCCAGAAACTTCTGGTATTCTGTGAATTCTGTCTCACGAATTACTTTGGAAGGCCCTCGAGCGGTAGTCGCAGAATGCGTATGTGTTGACGCCAGCAGCATGTGAGATTTGGGGATGCCGGTTGCCTTGTGTGCCTGTTCCTTGGCTAGATCAAAAACGGCTTCGGGGATGCCGACATTATCGCATAGTACGATAGCCACCTGGATCTGGCCATCATCGAGTACGATACTCCGTGCATGAAGTTCGTCATGGACTTGAGTCGCCGGAATTGGTTTCCAGCCTCCCACGATCATCTGTCCCAGTGGGGGAGTAATGTTACTGGTTGCTGCACCAGCTTTAAAAACTGCTTTTTTATTGGCAGCGAAACTGGTCGTCGCGGTGGACAACCAGATCAGGGAAAGCAGAACTACGGTTAAGTATCGTTTTGAAAAATGATTGATCATGGAGTGTCTTTCATTATTACGGGGGATTCTATTACGGGGGATTCTGAAGATCGGGGTTTCAGTCTGTCGCAGGGCAGAGTTACAACGCAGGAAGGATGGCTACTGGCAAAATGCTGAGATATTTATTGTAAACAACCAGGGGCCCGCTTGCCAGATTCAAGCCTGTTTAGCGCTTGTACTGGCAGGCAGGCAGAGTGATCGTCGAAACACAGTTATTATCAGATCGTTGTGAATTCGGAAGGGGAGATGATTGATCTGGATCGGGGAGCGAACAAAAACAACTGGTTTCATTGGGATTCCCAGGCAGCCGTCGGAATATTAATTCGACAGCAGAAATATGATGACGCCATGAATGTTTTGACTCTGATTAAGATAAGAGACCTTAAGGGTTCGGGCGTCACGAAATGATGCTGGCACAGGCGAGTGTGCCGACTGAGGCAGATCAGATTGAGCAGGCGCTCAAAGTCTATCGTGACTTTCTGAAAGATCCAGGCGTAGCAGCAGGCCATCGCAAATCAGCGGAGACTGCGCTAAATCAAAAATAGTCGCTTCCTGTCTGAAGCAGACCAGTGTTTCATCGTATCACCAGAACCGGTGAAACATTTGCTGCTTAATATTCCGCCAGATTGGCCGGGCTCTCTTTTTTGATTAGCTTGCCAATTTCTGCGAATTCGGTACTGAGCAACTCCAGAATATCATCTAAAGTCAACACACCGATCAATTTTCCCTCATCATCAACCACGGGTAGTCTACGAAATCCACCTGACCTCATTTTAGAAAGCGCAATTTCAATCGTTGTCTCTTCGCAGACATTCTCGGGGAATCTGGTCATAACTTCAGAAACCAGGGTTTTAATTGAATCTAGCCCCTTGCCCACGATACGCAGTGCCAGATCACGATCAGTAATCATACCAATGGGATGCGACTCCTCATCGATCACAATCAGCGTCCCCACATTACGTGAGTTCATGCGGTCTGCGGCGACTTGTACTGATTCATTGGCGTCGATTAAATCGACGTCTTTTGAGCAAATTCGGCCTACAGTCATGACTTAGCTCCTAAATCTGATTGATGCTAATTGAATTTATACCTGAAGAGTAGCGTGTTGAAACATCTCTCCAACCTCTTTTCTAACTTACAGTCACGACGACTTCATGTAAATATTCTCGGAATGGTGAATCAGCCGACTGCTTTTATAGGGGAAATCCCTATCCCTGATTCACAATCATCCCTGATTCATATTTTGATCGAGAAATTATATTTTTACTCCAGCGTGACGGTTGTTCCGACGTTAATTCAAATTTTATTTGATAAAGGAGTGAACGATGACATTGGTAGCCGAACAACAAATGGAACATATTGGAGAAACCAAAGGGTGCGCAGATCACGACCACGACATGATTCATGAGTTGAGTAAGAGACTGGATGCTTTGTGGCGCTGTGATCAATATATTGCCAATGCGGAAGGCCATGCCGAATTGAAACGCTTCTGGAAAGACATCAAAAAACAGGAAGAAGAAAATATTGCAAGGATGAAAGAACTGTTAGCGAAGCATATCCAGTGTGGCTGTTTCTAATTGTCTAAAAGGATAATGTAGGAACCGGTCTTTCTCTGTCAGAAATATTAAGTTGCGATTTAAGATCAGAGAATGATGTTCTGCTTGTAGATGAGTATTTCTGTTGGTGTTCATATTTAATTCAGTTGAAAAATCAGAAGTGTCTTCTGAACGATCCGTCAAATAATCAATAAGGAGTAATTGAAAATGGCTACAACAATGACTGAAGAAAAACAAACGAATCTATCCCGGAAAAATGAGGTGCAGACCAGGCCGTTGTCACGTTTTTCACAGGACCTAAGTTCGTTTATGGGGCGGGCTCCCTTTCTATCGTTACGGAATGAAATGGACAATCTGCTCAACCGTTTTTCCGACGATTTTGGTAATGGCTGGCTGACGCAGGGGTATGCTGCATCCCTGGATTTATCAGAAACGAATAATCACATTGAAGTCCGAATGGATGTTCCCGGAATTAAGCCGGAAGAAATTGATGTGGAAGTTTCTGGGAATCTGCTGCGAATTACGGGAGAGCGTAAGGAAGAACAGGAAGAAAAAGGAAAAACGTTTCACCGTATCGAACGACGTTCAGGCAGTTTTTCCCGTTCAGTCACCCTGCCGTGTGAAGTTGAAGAAAATCAGGTAGAAGCGAGTTGTAACAATGGCGTGTTGACAATCACACTTCCAAAGTGTGAGTCAATGAAAGCTCACAAAATTAATGTGAAGCCGGTTGCGAAATAGTCCAGCCTGAGTCTACTTCACAGTAGTGAATCCAGGTGTGTCACTTGATGAATTTAGTGGCACACCTGATTTGTCTTTAACACACATCTTGACTGTGACTCTCTGCTAAGACCAAGGGAAATAATTAAGAAAGAGGAATGGTGAGTTAACAAATGAGCTCACATTGCAGGGCCGTTATGGGAAAAAATGCTTTATGGCATCTCTGAAAAGTGTCTTTCTCTTGATGTGAGATTATTGACTTAATTACTTCTGAGAGAAACCAACCGTAGTACTTCTGCAGCGCATATTTCTTTTCAGGAAATGAACAGCGGAAGGTTGAGACATGACTCCGTAACAGGAAGTCGCTGGTGCTGGTAGAGTTATTGTTGTTCTTCTGGTAGCTGGAATTGTTCTGTAGGCCGTTACGGTGCTGAGTGCGCATATGGGAGGGACAGAATGGCAATTGCACTTTGCTTTATACGGAACCCGTCACCAGGTAAGTGCCAAATTGATAGCTACAAAGTTGAACTGCAAAATAGATATCCTGTTTAAGAAAAGGAAGAGGCCATACGATTATGAAAAATCAAAAGAGAACACAGTATTTAGAAGAATCCCATATCAGTACAGACGCGCATTTACAGTATCTGCTTGACGAGCATGAGCAAGTTTTGTCTCATATCAGGGAATTGAATCAATGGTGGTGCGAACTGGACGAACACGGCCTACCAAAATATGGTGAAATGGGAACCCGGATTGAAGGATTGCGGGATCTGCTCTCCAAGCATTTCAACGATGAAGAGCAGGAAGGGTACTTTAAACCTCTTATGGATGAGGAGCCCGCATTCTGTATCATGGTGCCAGACTTTCAGGAACAACACAATAAATTCCTGACCAGGCTTGATGAATTCAGCTGCCGTCTCAAACAGCCAGAACCACCGTTTGAAAACTGGTATGAAGCCATTGCTGAACTTCAGAGTCTCCTGGCTGACTTGCGAACCAATGAGAAGCGTGAAATTGAACAAGTTCGCAAAGCGTTTGAGAAATCTTCTCAACAAAAATGATGATGAATGGTCCTCTGTATCAGAAATTGATTCTGTAAATGAAATATTCTGATTTCGTACCCGGGACAATTGCTTCGCTTAATAGAAGAACTGCAGATCCTGATCTTCCCTGAGCGGTGACTCTATCGTTATACTCATGCTGGTCGTAAGACGCGACTGGATCGCGTGTATCTGAATACTGGAGTCTGAATAAGAGGCTTCGCGTCTTGATATTACCGTTCGGGAATTGCTTTTAGAAGTCAGTATATGAACCAGATAAAGCAGCAGAAGATGAAGGTGATGATTGTCGATGACCATCCAATTGTCCGGGAAGGATATTCACGACTGATAGAACATCAGGCAGATCTTGAGGTCTGCGGAGAAGCAGACAGTAAGGTCGATGCGATCCGAAAAATTATGGAGAATCCTCCGGACCTGATCATTGTCGATATTTCTTTGAAAGATGGCAGCGGTCTGGAGTTGATCAAAGATGTTAAAGCCCAGTTCAGTCAGATCAAAATGCTGACCGTGTCAATGCATGATGAAATGCTATTCGCAGAGCGTTCGCTACGTGCCGGTGCTCTGGGATATGTCAACAAGCAACAGGCACCGGAGCAGTTGGTCAAAGCCATCTACCAGGTTTCAAAAGGAAAAGTATTTTTAAGCCCCGCGATGACCGAACGCATGATCTGTCGCTCCATAGGCTCTGATAATTACTCTGACCAGTCTCCGATCGAACGTCTTTCCGACCGGGAACTGGAAGTATTTGAACAGATTGGTGAAGGTGAAACCACACGTTCGATTGCGCAGAAGCTTAATTTAAGCTCAAAAACTGTGGAAACTTATCGGGAAAATATCAAGCATAAATTGAATCTGGAGAATGCGACAGCGCTGACCCGACATGCGATTCAATGGGTTCTGGAAAAGAACTGAAGCTTTTATCAAGCCTGACCTTTTGTGCTTTGTCACTCTGAGACGGCATATTATCAGTAGGGTAATTCCCGATAGGGGCATTCGAATATTACCCGGTAGATTTCATCTACTGCCGGTTGTTACACTCGCTTCAGTGTCAAAAATGAGAGAGCATCTTCAAGGGCAAGACCGCTGTTGACAGGGTATAGTACAAATGGTGACAATCAGCAGAAATGAGTTACGGGAATTTCTGAAGGCGTGCCCGGACCTCAGGCTACTGGAAGTATTACCGGAGGTTTCTTATCTGGAATACCATCTTCCCGGTGCCATCAATTTACCCTTGGGTGACTGCTTTAATGAGCGTGTATTACGCGTGTTTCCTGATCGCAGCCAGGCAATCGTGGTCTATAGCCTGGATTTTGAATGCCTTCAATCAGAACTGGCAACAGAGTGCCTGCTGGAATTGGGGTATCAGGCCGTCTTCGATTATGAGCCGGGAAAAATTGATTGGCGCGCTGCAAAACTTCCGATTGAATATGGTTCGCCGATATTGGATTTTGAAGCTCAGCCAGATACTTTCAACTCTGTTAATAACGATCCCCGGGCTTAAATCATCTCAGAGGAAACATCGACATTCACTGGTCGATCAGATCTGTCAGTCCGCGGTGCAGGTTGTGGGCGGTGTTGTACCGATTTTGCTTGATCGGTGATCAAATTGACTTCAGTCTGTGGTCCCGCTGTTTCCACGATTAAAAAATTATGAATTATTCTGACTTCCTTCAATTCCAGGATCCGAACCTGAGCCATCTGTTTCATAAAATAAGATTTAACAGTTCCTTCCAGATAAACCTCTCCGCGACGGACTTCAATCCGGATCGCATTCAGAGACGCATATCCTGCGGAATGCAATGTCCTTCTGATCCGTAATTTGAGCTGCAAATCGGGACAGGAGTTGTACTGGATTCGAGATTTGTTCTGCAGTTTCACAGTGGTCTCCTTGTTTGTTATCGTGATTTCGACAAAGAAAGCAGGCTATCATATCGTTGGGAGGTGTGGTCTCTGGTGGATCGCCTAAGTATTCCTATTATCGCAACTTTTCATTAAGTTCCTGTTTTGGCTGTATGAAAAGCAAAGTAACGTGCGATAATGTCTCCAGAAATCACAGTGGGATACTCAGATTACACCGACAATCACTTTAACTGTCCTGTTGGTTCGGCTCCTGATGTCAGTGAAAAGTAGCTTATAAGATCCGTGTCATGGCTGAAATCGGAAAACCAGTGGTTGTTTCATAGGGGAATTCCCCAGACAAGATTCGCGCACCCGGCAGAAATGAAGCGTTCCGCAAATGATTAAACCTGCAGTGGCTGACCTGGTAGTTTCACCGTATTTGCTCTAAGAGACAGAAACATGTCAGACAAACAGAGATTTTCAGTACTACTGGTCGAACCTGATCGGGAATCGCGTTTACAGATCATGCAGATACTGTCGAGTGAAGGATTTCAGGTTGATACCGCGGAAACCATCGAGCAGTTGATGAACCGGGATAACTGGTCAGATTATTTTCTGATTATTCTTGAGCATGAGCTACCCGATGGTAAAACAGACGAATTACTCTCTCAAATACAAGAGCGGGCGACGCATGCCGAGTTAGTGATTATTACTTCCCGGTCAGAAGTGCAGAAAATGGTTCTCGCATTCCGAAACGAGATTGCTGATTATTTTATAAAACCAATCGACCATGATCTGTTTAAGAATTCTCTACAGCGAATTCGGGCAGAGCGGGAAGTTTCCAGCAAGTTACGACAAACACAGGCTCAGTTGAATGCAATTGTCGAAGCAGCGATAGAAGCGGTGATTACGATCAATCGCCAGGGAATTATTCAGTCGTTTAATCCCGCTGCAGAAAAAATGTTCGGGTATTCGGCTCGAGAAATCACCGGGCAGAATGTCAGCCTGCTCACGCCCCAGTCGATCAGGGAACATCACGACCAATTTATCTCCCATTATCTGGAAACAGGGATTTCAAATATTGTCGGCGCCCGGCGTGAACTGCAAGCCTGTCATCGGGATGGTACTTTGATACCGATAGAGCTATCGGTTACTGATCTGCCTCAGTTTGAAATCTTTGCCGGTATTGTTACCGATATCAGTGAACGAAAGCAGGCTGAACGAAAACATGTCGAACTGACACGAGCCGTTGCCGTCGCAGCACAACAGGAGCGTCGCCATCTCGCCAATATACTGCATGACCATCTCCAGCAGTTACTGGTCGGGGTTCGGATTCACCTGGAGATTGCCAGGAAAGAAACTCATTCTGAATCAGAAGCTCAGGCACTGGCTCGCGCAGATGAACTCTTGAACCAGAGTATCGAAGTTACGCGTTCTCTGACCGCAGAATTGAATCCGGTGGTCCTGCATGAAGAAGGTCTGGCGATAGCGCTGGAATGGCTAGCGCATAATATGCTGGAACGTTACAATCTGACTGTGACGCTGGATCTGGACCCCACTGTCAGTCCACAGGCAGAATTGACTAAAATTGTACTCTATGAGTGTATTCGAGAGATTCTGTTTAATGTTGTTAAACACTCTCAGACGACTCACGCCCAGGTCCGCATGCATGCCCTTTCAGATCAGGAAGTAGAAATTACTGTCTCAGATCAGGGGATTGGTTTTGATCCACTGCTCCTGGAAACGCATTTGACTGAGACGGGAGGGATGGGGTTGAGTAATATCGAATTCCGACTTTCACTGATAAAGGGTAAATTTCGTCTGGAGTCCGCGGTTGGAAAAGGAACAGTCGCACACATCATCGCTTCAATGGAGCCAGAAGAACCAGATTCTTGATCAGTAGTAACCAGTCCAATGTTATCGACGAATGACGTCTATCGAAGTGGCATCGCGTCGCGCAGGGCCCAGTCGGTCTTTCACATCCATCCCGGCAAGCATAGTGTTGTAGACATCCATTCCCTCGGCTTTGACATCCAGAATGGAACCAGTTTTAAAACGTCCATTGGCACCAGTTATCGCATGGAAGACGCCTGAAAGTTCTCGTTTGACATCATTATGTCGCCCATCTCCGGATTCAGTAGAAATCGTAATGAGAGAGTTTTCCAGGATGGTCTGGCCGTTGGCTTCAACAGCTTCGGCATTGTCCAGTTTACTAAGGAAGTAGGCAATCTCCCGCATTTTCATATGAGCATGAGCTCGTAGTGCTTCATTTTTGTTTTTCTCATCAAACTTGTGCCACCATTCATGGCTACAGCCTTTGTCTCCTGAAGCCTTCAGTTGACGGGCATCGTCAAACTGCCAGAGTAATTTTCCATTAAATTCGTAATCTCCGGACAAACGAATCCGTTCTCCCGCTGCCAGAAAGGTGAGGGCGCCGAAGCGAGCCCGGTCCAGTTGAATGGCCAGCGCATATAAGTCAGCCATCAAACGCCATTCAGTAGTCAACTCCTCAAGAGTGATATCAATTCCCATGCCACCGGGATCAGCCTGGCCGCCATGTAGAATGTGTGAAGGGGGCGGTGATGTGGGGGCGTTCGGAGTATTCTCTTTTAATGCATAAGCACGCTGTTCAAATTCACGGATCCGATCGAGATGATCGGCTACCCGCGCTTTCGATACAGCCCCTAAGGGTGAATTGGAACCTGTGTAGAATCGGTAGTCTGCGATGACTGAGTCCAGGACACTGCGTTTGAGCCTGCGTTTTCTGAGGTCGGTTCCATCTTCGGACAATGAAATTGAGCCAAATACGCGTTCGAATAGATCACGAGGTTTTTCCTGCATCGTGGCGGCGACAGTGCAATCTTCATTGTAGCTGTGAACATATCGTCCCACACGACTTCGGCGGAAAAAAGTTCCCCCCACCAGGGTGGGGACCATTCCCGATGGCAACCCCTCTGGGTAGTGGGCTTTGCGAATCACCTGATCAATCGAAGGTCCACCTGATTTGGCTTCTCCGTCGGGAGGCTCCGCGGTAAAAGCTCCTGAAGCACCGTCGTAATGAGCGTTGATCCCTTTTTCATCACATCGAATCTGGTCGACATTTCGCATGATCAACAGTTTTTTTCTTAAGGGTTTGAGCGGTTCGAGAACGCCATCAAAACGTTCTGACTGCAATGGAGCAGGGATTCCCAGGCCGAAAAAAACATTAAATGCCCTGACAGGAACCTGTTCCGCAGGGGAGGCAGATGCCTGTGTTACCACCATTTCTTCGAGTAGAGGAAGACCAATCGTCGCAGCCCCAATACTTCGCAGCAGTGTTCTTCGATTGAGACGCTTCAATGTCATTCTCCCTTCTCCGCATGTTGGTTTTCTGTTCTTGTCTTCTGCACCAGATCACTCAAAATAATAGCTGTGATCAGACTTGCATACGTTCCGCCCGCTTTATTGGCAGAATTGTGAATCTGCTCGAGATCTCGAGCATCGGCGGCGGTTAAAGGTCGCCCCAGCGAAAATTGTGTGATTTTCCAGGTCATTGTCTGTTGCACGCGCGGGCTGTTTGCGAGCAGATTCATCAGTGCTGCACAGGAATCGTAGGCAACCGGTTTGGCTTCGCCTGGGAAAAGGATTTCGCCGTCCTCACGTAATAGGTTATTGAATTGGTCTCGCTCATGAAATACACCCAGGCCGTCAAATTTCTCCAGGCCAAAAGCCAGGGGTTCAAAACGGGAATGACATCCACTGCACTCCGCGTTTGCAATTCGCTGTTCCGCAATTCCTCGATGTGACATTCCCGGCCTGGAAGGAATGGGAGTGATATCCAGTCCTGCGGGTGGGGATTTAATGGTCCCCCGTAGAACATCTTCCAGAATAAACAGACCACGGGTGACCATCGAGGCGTCGTCACCACCAATGGTTAATATACTTCCGTGGGACAGGATTCCACCCCGGGATGGGATCGCTGTAAGATCGTATTTTCGCAGACCGGGACCTAGTGGTTTGATCCCATAGTGCTTTGCCAGGCGTGGCGTGAGATAGGAGAATTGCGCATTGAAGAGATCAGCTACCGGGCGATTTTGTTCCCAGATAATCTCATGAAAGAATGCCAGCGATTCCTCATGCATGTCTGAAGCGAGTATCTGGTCCCATTTTGGATATTTGTGGGAAGCAGGTCGGAGATGATTCAGACGGTCGAGGTGCAACCATTCAGATGCAAACAGTTGTGAGCGGGAACGGGCACGGGAATCCAGTAACATGCGCTGTACCTGTTTGACAGCGACTTCAGGGGACTGCAACCGACCAGAGTCAGCTGCTTGCATTAACTCACGATCTGGTGGTGCTCCCCAGATGATGTAGCTCATACGTGAAGCAAGTTCGTAGGCTCCCACAGGCCTGTTCCCGCCATTACCACGCTGGTTTTCGATCCGGTAAATAAAACGCGGAGATTGCAGCATGGCTTCAATTATCAGACCGACAGCTTCCCGGTAATTACCTCCCGTACTGGCAACCGTGGTGGCAATACCGCTGTAAGTTGAGATTTCCCGATCACTCAGTGGACCGCGGAGCATCCATTTTCCCATGTCGGCAACGAACTTTCGCATAGTCTCATCAGTTGAGAGTTTCCGACTTTTGGAAAACCTGCTGGCAAAATCCAGTACGTCCATGCGATCTACGATGATCTCGGCCAGACGTGCGTAGATTTCTATGTGCTTGAGGTCCACATTCAGGTTGTAAGCGGTATTGCTGAATCCATCGGTTCGGAGATCAGGGGGGAGTAGATCACGGGCCTCTTTTTCAATATCGACATTCACCGAAGCTCGCACGGTTTCAATATATTCAGGAACCGTCAGTCGTTGCAGCCAGTAACTCCCGGTGGGGGACGCATGGCGATAGAGGGCAGGATCCAGTTTTTCGATCGACCAGTTCGCACCACCGTTGATCCATTGTTTCAGCAATGATTTCTGCAGACCTGTCAAGGAATCTCCCGAGGGAGGCATTTCGCCGGAATGAACCTGTTTCCAGAGCAAACTGGTGTCCGAATTTCCCGGAACAAGTACTGCCCCGCTTTCTCCACCTTTTAATACGGCTGATTTGAGTGATAAATCGAGTTGTCCTTTTCGTGCTGCCGAGTCGTGGCAGTCCAGACAGTGTTTCGCGAATAAGGGGGCAATGTGTGTTTCAAACAACCATCGATTCTCAGCGGCTATGATTTCTGCTTTCGTAAGTTTTGGACTGCTGGGTGGATGTGGGCCAGCCTGGTAATTCTGTAGAACTTCGCTGGGAGTGAGCGCCCGGCTGAACAGCGCCAGTAAGTGAAATTCACCAAGCCAGGGACGATCTCCGGTGACTTCATTCGCCAGAATCAGACGATAGTTCTTGTCCCAGTTACTGAGTTTGCCTTTCACTTTCTGCTGCTGAACTTGTTTTCCATTGATATAAATACTTGCAGTACCGTAGGCATCGCGCGTAAACACGACATGTGTCAAAGTGGTTTTTACCGTTTTATCCGTAGTGGAAGTGGAAGGAATGCCATTGGCGCTGGTCGAAGTACTGCGCAATCGCATGTCATACTTCTGCTTATCCTGGCCGAGAGTGAAATTTCGCAGGTTGGAATTATTTGATAGCGAAACGATACGCGCAGGCCCGTCTTGAAGAAGGTCAACAGGTTTGAGCCAGACTTCGACACTCAGACTGTGGGAACGTTGAACCGCAGATATGATTTTCACTGCAGGAGCGGAACTGATAATCATTGTGGGTTTGAGAATCTGTAACCGATCGGATTTCCATTCGACAGAAGCGGGATGATCTATTTTTAAATCAAGCGGTTGTCCGACACCAGAGCGATCCTTGATGTACGCTCCCTGTGACTGGTCAAATGAGTAGAACACCTGTAAATCACGGGTGACACGAAGAGTCTCCGCGCTGATGACTTCAGAACTACCTGTCAGCAGTAAGGAAATTGCGAAAAATCGTGTAACGATAAATAAGGGGCTATAGCGCACGCTCATGCCAGGAATCCTGTCGACCATAAATCAATATCAGAATTGTTCTTTGAAATGCAGTCATGTCATCGGAAATGACATATATTATTCTGGTAAGAACAACTCGAAATTATAACAGGCCCTTATTGGATTCCTAAAGAAATCTCAACGAAATATGGCAACCAGTAGCGTCGGTCGGTTGGTTATCACCCCGGCTATGGTTGAGGGAGTGGCCCTTGCAGTTCATTCAGAACTTTTGTCAACGCGGCATGGTGTTCCTTTGCCTGACCTGTCAGCTGTTCCGTTTTTAATCGCGACTTTTCACCAGGATCCTGCTCCAGATTATAAAAGCGGCCATCCCGATACAGTTTCCATTCCCGTGATCGGACACAGCTTTTATTCCGGAGTTCGATATAGATCCATTCCCGTGTTTTACGCTGATCGGGTGTTCCAAACAGGACGGGCGCGAAACTGATGCCATCGCGGGGAACATCTGCTTCTTTCAATCCTGCAATCTCGGCGACTGTGGGCAGATAATCACTCATGTCAACCAGATCATCGACCTGGGTTCCGGCTTTAATATGACCGGGCCAGTTGGCAATTAAGGGAACGCGGGTCCCTGTGTCGTCGAGTTTTCCTTTACCACCGGGGACGATGTTCCCATTTCTGACGGAAACGACTTTGGGACGGACCATTTTGCCGTTCTCGTTGACGGTCAGATAACTGGCTGCAGGAGTGCCATTGTCGGTTGTAAAGATGATCAAGGTATTGTCACGCACGCCCATTTCATTCAGAGAGGCAACGACTTTGCCTACCATATCATCCATCGATGCAATCATTTCGCCGTAGGTCATCCAGCGTCCATATTTGTAGTAGGCGACATGTTCGTCTTTTAAATCGTCGGTGACATCGTGGCAGAGGGCCATCGGGTAATAGGCAAAGAAGGGCTTACCAGCTTCGTGGCTGCGTTTCATGAAATCAATCAGGAAGTCGGCATAGACCTCAGGGCCATACAGGCTGGAGGCATCGTCCCGCAGTGAACCGTTCTGATAAATCAGGGGATGATGATAGCGACCCCCTTCGTGCCAGCCGAACAGACACCATTCATCAAACCCGACTCGGCTGGGATGCTGTTTATCATCTTTCATCATGCAAAGCTGCCACTTCCCGGCGACTGCGGTGGCATAACCGGCCTGTTGCATGCGGTTGCCGATGGTAATCCCTTCGGCTTCACGGGGAAAATCTCCCCACTTCGAACCGGCTTTCCCGAATCGAAATGGATAGCGACCCGTCATCAGACAGACGCGCGTTGGATGGCAGACAGGCATGGCGTAGGCATGGTTGAATTTCATGCCTCCCCGAGCAAGGGCATCAATGTGTGGCGTGGGATAGCTGCGACCACCGTAACAGCCGATGGCGTCACTGCCAACATCATCTGCTAAAATCAGCAGAATGTTCGGTTTGGTCTCGGCAGCATCCAGGCTGACAGGCATTAGCAGCAGCATACTGGTGAAAAACCAGCAGACAGATTGTATGAATTTCATAGGAGTATCCTCTGTGATTGATATTAATTCGGTCTAAAGTTTATTGAGGTCCGGTAAATCGTAATATGCCAGACCATTCTGAACTGCGATATGTAGTTGATGAAAGGCATCGCGTGATGTCAGCAGCTCCCGCCACGAATTGAGCTCTGATTTCAGTTGCAGTTGAGAGATCAACACTGGTTCCAGGGCTGCTGCATGCAGAGCCGCGGGGCCGAGTGCTCCATCCGACTGGAGCTCCACCGATTTCGCATTGTGTAGTGACTGCAGCCAGCGGGCGGAAACCAGTAAATCTTCAGCCTGCATGCCCAGCCAGCAACGTCCCAGCATATGTGCGATGTAGTAGTCTGCACCGGGGAAACGCCAGTTTCTGGTTTTAGTCTCGCCGGTATCACGGACTTCGACAATGAGTACCGGATGCCCTTCGGAGTTAAGTTGTTCCGCTGTTTTGATACTGGAATTCATACCTGCTGACGGCGCGAGGAGGATAGGCGATTTATTCCCCTCGGGCCAATAGAGTGCTGGTAGAGAAATACCGGGCTCCGGGGTCAGGACAAGGCGTTCGGGAGCGTTCAGTGTTTTTTGGTTTTCGAGCAGTTCAACCTTAGGTTCAGGCAGATCTTTCAATACGCGAATGCCTGTGAGTTGACGTACGAGCCTGCGCGTCAAAGGGGGACGTTTAGCGGCAAGCTGCTGTTCGTAATCGGTGAAGAGGTCAAACAGGCTGCGTTCGTCTTTCATATTGAGTACCTGCCCCTGCGGCGTGACTTGCAGTTCCTGGTCTGTCAGTACAGGAGAATCGTCAATTTCAAAAACTTCGAGTCGCCGTCCCTGCAGCCAGCGGGCAAAGAAGCGGACAGCACCTTCGCGCAGCCGCTGGCTGAATCCATGTTTTTCATTGGCTTCGATCAGGTCAACGCGTTCCGGGTAACCGAGCTGGGTATAAACACGTTTGGCTTGTCGATACGCGTCCCAGGTTCCGTCGATAGGCACAAAGTCTTTGGTGGCAGCCAGAATCAGTGTTGGTTTGGGAGCACGCGTCAGAATGTAATCGGGATGGTCGAAGCCGGATCCGATTTGCCCATACAGATTCTGTTCTGCATCGCCTGGCCCAGGGCTTTCGTTTTTGAAGCGATGTGTCGTCATGAAACAGCCGGGGGCTGCGGCGACAATACGATCATCAAAGGTCATCAGGTAACTGGTCAGATTGCCGCCCCCCGAATTACCGGTACAGCCAATTTTCGCACGATCCACATCGGGGCGACTGCAGAGATAGTCGATGCCACGGACACCGTCCCAGAGCATGTATGTTCCCAGGCTACGACCGAGCAGGATAGGAGCAACGCCCAGTTCCTGATGTTCGTGAGTTCCCCGGTGGTGAGGGCTGCCGGCTTCATCGAGGATCTGTTTGCGCTCTCCCTGACCGATGGGATCAAAGCAGAGCACGATGAAACCATTTTGAGCCAGCAGGCGATTGGCGCGTTGATAGGATTCGTAGGCTTTTCCATTTTCACTGTGGCCCACCGGATGCAGGATGGCGGGGAATGGACCCGTTCCTTCGGGGCGATAAACGTGAGCCGTCACATGAAAGCCGGGCTGACTTTCATACAGAATCTTTTCGATGGTGAAACCAGGTTGTGATATGGTTCCCCTCGTTTGTGGGTTGAGTGGCGTGCGTTCAGGGAGCTTTCCCAGTGAATTCTGTAATGCTTTGCGTCGCTTTTGCTGATAGGCGGCGATTGCTTTTTCAGATTTGAGCGAGGTTTCGAGTTCACTGCGTCGTTGATCCATGGCGGCATGGACCTGTTGACGCAGATAAGACCGCATCATCTGTTGTGTTTTATCAGAGTTAAAATCACGCGGCAGGACGCGGTATTCAGACTGAGCCTGCACGTTCAGAACACAGCTGATAATTAGAATACAGAATGAGATCGAAGCTCGCATCAAGGTGGATTCCTGCTGTATGACGTTATGCCAGAAGCTGTTCGACAATGTTTCCTGAAACGTCGGTCAGGCGGAAGTCGCGGCCCTGGAAGCGGTAGGTCAGTTTTTCGTGGTCCAGTCCGAACAGTTTGAGAATGGTGGCGTGTAAATCGTGAACATGCACGGGATCTTTGGTAACCCCCCAACCGATTTCATCTGTTTCGCCGATCACCTGTCCCCCCTTAATTCCACCACCGGCCAGCCACATGCTGAAAGAGTAAGGGTGGTGATCGCGGCCGGTGACTTTCTTGAAATTGACTCGATTCTCTCCCAGCGGTGTTCTCCCAAATTCGCCGCCCCAGACGACGAGTGTTTCATCCAGCAGGCCGCGCTGCTTAAGGTCCTTCAGTAGAGCAGCAACGGGCTGATCGGAAATCTTTGTGTACCGCTCCAGTCCACTATCGAGGGAACTGTGATGATCCCAGGTTGACAGAAACAGTGAGACAAACCGGACGCCCCGTTCCACCATACGTCGTGCCAGCAGACAGTTGCGGGCATACGAACCCATGAAACCGGTGGTACTGCTTTTAGAGGCTTCTTCGCGGGTGACGCCATATTCCTCTAACGTGTTTTTCGTTTCGCCAGAAAGATCGAGAAGTTCCGGCGCTGTCTGCTGCATGCGAAAGGCAAGTTCATACGCTTTGATGCGGCTGGAGATTTCCGGGTTCCCAATCTGTTCGTAACGCAGGCCGTTTAATTCGTTAATCGTCTGCAGACTGCGCATCTGGGCTGATGCTGAAATTTCGGGTGGGTTCGCCAGATTAAGGACCGGGCTGCCCTGATTGCGAAACAGCGTGCCTGCATACTGAGAAGGTAAAAATCCACTCGACCAACTGGAGGCACCTCCCGGTAAGCCTCGTCCCAAAGTCGCCAGTACCACGTAGCCCGGGAGGTTTTCAGATTCACTTCCCAGCCCGTAATTCAACCAGGAACCCAGTGTCGGGCGGCCCTGCAGATCCGAGCCGGAGAGCATCATCAGTTGACCGGGCAGATGATTGAACTGTTCACAATGCATGGAGCGGATCAAGGCGATATCGTCAACACAGGTACTCAGGTGAGGCAGCAGATCGGAGAGTTCCATCCCACATTCACCATAGCGTTTGAATGTACGCGGACTGCCCATGATGCGGGCGGCGTCTTTCTGAATGAAGGCGAACTTGATGTCTTTCAACAGGGACTCGGGCATCGGCTGGCCGTCGAGTTCATTCAGACGTGGTTTGGGATCGAAGAGATCCATCTGGCTCGGACCGCCTTCCATGAACAGGTAGATGCAGCGTTTCGCGCGGGGTGCAAAATGGGCCAGTTGCTGTTCAGCCCCCAGCAGTCCATCCTGTTGCATCAGCGATGCCAGGGCGAGTGTACCCAGTCCGCTGGCACCGGTAGCGAAAAAGCGGCGCCGGTTCAATGCGTTAAGATCATTGTGTTGCGGTAATTGCATAGTGGTCAGTCTCGCGTGATAAATTCATCCAGATTCATGACAATCCTCGCCAGTTGAATCAGGGCGGTCAGTTGTGCAGGCTCTGCTGATTGAGTTTTCTGTTGATTATTTTCCGCCAGGTAGAGCAAATCAGCATACGCTGCGTTGAGGTATTTCTGTTCGCGCGGTGTGGGGGACCGGGAAAAACAGCGAAGAAACATCACTTCTGTCGCCGCTGGGAGGTCGTCCTGATACTGTTTCCACATGAGTTTTCCCAAAGCCTGGGCACTTTCGAAAAACATTGGACCATTTAGCAGGGTCAGTGCCTGAAGAGGGGTGTTCGAGCGTTCGCGGCGGCTGCAGGAAACAGTGGCATCTGGCGCATCAAAGGTCATCAGCATCGGGTAGGGGACGGTGCGTTTAAAGACGATATACATGCCTCTGCGATACCGTTCGCTGCCTTCCGAGGCAGGCCATTTCACACTACGACCAACATCGGTGACAAAGGCGGGTAGAGGAGGACGTATTCCCCGCCTGCCAATCGTGCGGTCCAGCAATCCACTGGCGGTGAGATGAATATCGCGGACAATTTCAGCTTCCACACGATAACTGTTCTGCCGCCAGAGTAACTGGTTGTTGACATCGTGTGCCACCTGTCGAGCATTCGCTGCGGATGACATGCGGTAGGTCGATGACATGACGATCAGCCGAATCATCGCTTTGCGACTCCAGTTTTGTGATTTGTATTCTGCCGCCAGCCAGTCGAGCAGCAGCGGATGTGTCGGCGGTTCTCCTTTAGTGCCGAAGTCGTTGGGGGTCGCGACCAGCCCCCGGGCAAACAGATGCTGCCAGATACGATTGACGGCAACGCGGGCGGTAAGCGGGTTATTTTCCTGAAACAGCCACTGTGCCAGATCCAGCCGGTTTGTTAACCGTGTCCCTGCATTGAATTCGGGGAGGACTGCGGGTGTGCCTGGTTTGACTTGCTCTCCGTGCTGATTGTAAATCCCCCGGACGTGCACAAAAGTGTCGCGGCGGTCTTTCGTTCGTTCTTTAAATGTGGGAGCTCTGATTGACGGCGGCGCGGGGCGGGTTTTCAGAAGTTTTTCCAGCTGAGAATAGAGTTTATCCCAGCCTGGCTGTTTTGTCTGATAGTAGGTGCTGATCTTTTTGAGGTCGGATGATTTCTTATATTTATCCAGAGCTGTCGTGATTTCTGTTTGCTGTTCCGCGGTGAGATCTGCTTTCTGGAACTTTTGCAGATCGCTCAGTGTTTTATTATAGGCGGGCTGCCATTGTTTCTGTTTCACTTCGTATTCTGCCAGATCCCAGTCACGGCTGACTTTGACGCTGGAATCGTCGGCATTATTGAAGAACGAATAAAACTGGTAGAACTCTTTCTGTGAAATGGGATCATGCTTGTGATCGTGACATTCGGCACACCCCAGCGTAAATCCGAGCCAGATCATGCCTGTGGTATTCACGCGGTCGACGAGTTCTTTCGTGCGATATAATTCGAGATCAACGCCCGCTTCCGTATTGCTCAATGTGTTGCGATGAAAGCCGGTAGCAATGAGTTGGGTATCCGCCGGCTTTTCCAGCAGATCCCCTGCCAGTTGTTCGATGGAGAACTGGTCGAAAGGCAGATCATCGTTGATGGCCTGGATGACCCACTCGCGATAGACCCAGGCATGCGGGCGTATGCTGTCACCAAGATAACCATCGCTGTCTGCATAGCGCGCCAGGTCGAGCCAGAAGCGACCCCAGCGCTCACCAAAATGGGGAGAAGCCAGCAGCTTGTCGACCAGCTTTTCGTAGGCGGCAGGATCCTCGTCATTAATAAATACGGCAACTTCTTCAGGAGTTGGCAGTAATCCGGTGAGATCCAGATAGAGCCGTCGAATGAGTGTCCGCCGTGATGCCTGTGGCGCGGGTTGAACACCGGCTGACTGATGTCGGGCAGCAACGAAGGCATCAATCGGGTTACGGATCGGGAACCCGGGAGATGCCTGGGTAATATTCGGTACCGGCGGGCGCTTTAGTGTTTTCAGTGACCATAACACGGAAGGCTCTAATACGACGTTTTCCGGCCAGTGGGCCCCCTGTTTGATCCAGAGTCGAAATGCCTGTACTTCATCTTCTGTCAGAGGAGCCGCCTCTTGAGGCATCTCTGCAGTTCCTTTGTGCGGAGTGATGAGATCCATGAGGTAACTGGCGTCCGGATCGCCGGGATCAATGATCTCTCCGCTCTCTCCTCCTTTCTTCAGTTCCATTGAGGAGTGTAGCGCAAGGCCACCTTGGCGAATACGGTCCTGATGACAACCCAGGCAGCGGCTTTGTAGAACAGGGGCGATGTCGCGCTGGAAATCAATTTTATTATCAGCAGCAGAAATGCGCGAAGATACCAGCAGCAGGGGTATCAGAATCGTAGTCAACAAGATGCGATATCCCTGATCAGTCATATTGCAGGCAGGCTTTCAATCTGGGATACAGTGATTGTATCGATCACGATTCATGACCGTAGCGGCTCATGATGGATAACGCCGATTCATGAGCCCGCGCGGAAACGGCAGGCAGGTTTAATAAAGTAGATTTACTATTCTACAGTTCTGTTCCCCCCCGTTACAAGTCTTTGATTCGGGGAGGTCTGAATTTTCAGAGAGGAGAGTCGCCTTTGCCTTTCCGGTCAGTTACAGTGTATTAAATGCATCCGCATCAGGAGGAAGCGGCTTGTATCCATGTGTCGGCATGAATGGAAGAGCCGGACTTTTCAAAACTCAAATCAGTGAAACTACAGCCATGAAATTATTCCTGCATCTGTCTGTACTATTCTTTGTTTCTTTCGGTTCGTTGTATGCGGACGATAAGCCAAACATCGTCTTTTTCTTTGCCGACGATCAGACCACCAGCACACTGGGCTGTTATGGCAACCCGTTGATCAAGACCCCTAATATTGATGAGCTGGCAGCGCGAGGGACACGTTTTGAGAATGCCTGCGTCAGCCAGGCGATCTGCTGGGTGAGCCGCACGACGATTCTGACCGGCTTGACAGGGCGCAGTTATGGAACGCCAGCCAATCCCGAGATGGCACGGCCTGAAGCCGTGGAGACACTTTATTCAGACCTCTTGCGAGAGAACGGGTATCGTGTCGGCTACTATGGTAAATGGCACGCGAAAATGCCGAAGGGCTTTCAACGCGAAAAACACTTTGATGAATTCGAAGCGATCAGCCGTAATCCATATTATAAAAAACAGCCGGATGGCAGTTTACGGCATGAGACCGAACTGATTGTCGACCGGGGGATTGAGTTTTTAAAAACGCAACCGAAAGGGAAGCCGTTTGCATTAAACATGTGGTTTAATGCCTGTCATGCGGAAGACAGTGACCGTCGCCCCGGAATTGGTCATTTTCCCTGGCCACGTGCCGTGGATGGGATGTATGAAGATGTCACGATTGCGCCGCCCCGCCTGAACGCACCAGAGATCTTTGACGGGCAACCTGATTTTCTCAAAACAACGATTAATCGGGAACGTTATTTCTGGCGGTGGAATACGGACGAGAAATACCAGACCAATATGCGGGCCTACTACCGGATGGTGAGTGGCATCGATGGAGCCATCGGTCGCTTCTTGGCGGCTTTAAAAGAAGCAGGCCTGGATAAGAATACCATCATCGTGTACTCGGCTGACAACGGATATTATATGGGAAATCGCGGGTTTGCCGGGAAATGGTCGCATTATGAAGAGGCGTTGAATGTTCCGTTGATTATCGCCGATCCTCGTGTGCCCGCAGAACAGCATGGCCAGGTGACGAGCGCAGCTGCATTGAATCTGGATTTGCCTGCCACATTCCTGGACTGGGCGGGAGTCAAAATACCCGAACGTTATCAGGGGCACAGTCTGCAGCCGATCGTAACGGGAACGACACCTGGCAACTGGAGAAAAGAAGCGTTTCATGAGCACTTTGCAGTTCGAAATCGTATTCCCGCTTTTGAAGGTCTGCGGAATGACCGCTTCAAATACGTGCGGTATTTTGATCATGGTGATCATGAGTTTCTGCACGATCTGAAACAGGATCCCGATGAACTGGTGAATCTTGCAGGGCATCCACAGTTTCAGGACACATTAAAAGAAATGCGTGAGCGGACAGCCAGCCGCGTGAACGAACTGGGCGGGCCTCTCGATCCGTTAAAGGGGAAATTTACTGATTCGACTGCACCGCATCCGGTTGCTAGTGCTGCTGTGGGAACCAAACCTGATTCGGCGGGCTTCGTCCGTGTGTTTGACGGCAAGACATTGCGTCACTGGAGCGGTGATCCGCAATTCTGGTCTGTGGAAGAGGGGGCTCTGACAGGAAAGACTGACGGCAACTTGAAGATGAACCGGTTCATCACCTGGAAGGATTCCACAATTCGCAATTTCGACTTGAGGGTCAAAGTCAAAGTAACAGCGGGCGGTAACAGCGGGTTACAGTATCGGGGTAAATCGCGACCTGATCTGGGGCTGGACATAGTGACCGGCTATCAGTGCGATGTGGTTGCCAATAATCCGAACTATAACGGTATGCTCTATGAGGAGAAGGGGCGTCGGATTCTCTCGCATACCGGGGAGAAGGTTGTCATTGATCCTGAAGGGCAACCCTGGGTAGTGGGGAAAATTCCGGTAAAATCATTTGCTCCCGATGAGTGGCATGATTTCCGGGTGCTGGTGCAAGGCAATCATCATCAGCACTGGATTGATGGACATCAGACAGCAGATCTGATTGATCTGGATGAAAAAGGACGTGCCCTCGAAGGCGTACTGGCAGTTCAGGTCCATGTGGGACCCCAGATGAAAATCCAGTACAAGGATTTCAAGA
This sequence comes from Gimesia sp., assembly GCF_048262075.1. Taxonomy (GTDB): domain Bacteria; phylum Planctomycetota; class Planctomycetia; order Planctomycetales; family Planctomycetaceae; genus Gimesia. The sequence continues at coordinate 337,595 of NZ_JBLXFK010000001.1, read as the reverse complement.
TCAAGCATCTGCCCGATGATCTGCCGCTGCAGACAGCCCAAGATCATCCGATCCCCGCAGACGCATACGGTGTACGACCACAGGGACGACTCCCCAAGGGCTGGAAACCACCCGTGTATGGTAAGCGTTGATAAAGCAGGAGATCTGCATGTTTTTAGGGGAATCACTGATCCCACTGGAATTCCTTGTGTGATGGAACTTCCTGAAAAATGTCAGGTTACGCATAAAATAATTGATTTCGCAACAAGATTCAGGTAACATATGAATGCCAGTTGATGCATGGTGTTAACTGGTCCCCCATATTACTTCCTGCCTGAATCGCGTGATCTTATGAGCTTACGTTCCAACCTGAAACTGCTCACGTTTTCCACGATCCTGATCGCTGTTATAGTCTCACCGGCGTCAGCAGAAACTGCTCTGCATGAGCGGCTTGATGCTGCTCTGAGTGCTGGCGATCCACAGTTCGATCAACAGGCTGCCGCTTTAGCAGATGATGCGACATTTTTGCGGCGCATTACGCTGGATCTGACCGGCACGATTCCTTCCGCAGAGAAAGTGCGCGCGTTCTATGCCGATTCCTCTGCAGACAAACGCATTCAGGAAATCGATCGCCTGCTGGCATCTCCAGAGTATGCCCGGCGGATGCAGTATGTGTTTGACACAATGCTGATGGAACGTCATCCCGATAAACATGTCCCTGCAAAGGACTGGCAAAATTATCTGCGAGAGTCATTTCTTGAGAACCGGCACTGGGATGACCTGGTTCAAGAAATGTTGACCGTCGATGGCACGGATGAGAAGACCCGACCGGCTGCCAAGTTTCTGCTGGATCGAGAATTAAAAGCCGAGCAGGTCACCCGCGATCTGGGGCGTATGTTCCTGGGACGCGATTTAGAATGTGCCCAATGCCATGATCATCCGAATGTGAATGATTATCTGCAACGTCACTACCATGGGCTGAATGCGTTTTTAAGTCGCAGCTATCTGTTCAGAGATCCGAAAACAAAAAAAACTTCGATCGGTGAGAAGGCCGAAGGGCAAGTGGAATTTACCTCTGTCTTCACGAAAGAAGAAGGTAAGACGGCCCCCCGTGTGCTGGATCTGCCTGAAATTCCTGATCCCGAGAAGCCTGAAGAACCTTACAAAGTCAAGCCGGCCAAGAATGTGCGTTCGATACCAGTTTACAGTCGTCGGCTGCAACTGGCGGATGCGATTACCAGCACGGAAAATCAGGCGTTCCAGAATAATATCGTCAATCGTCTGTGGGCGCTGATGATGGGCCGAGGCCTGGTCGAACCGCTCGATATGTGGCATTCCGATAATCCACCAACTCATCCGGAAGTCCTCAAGCTATTGACGGCCGGATTACAGGAACGGGACTACGATCTGCGGTATCTGATCCGTGAACTGGCGCTGACGAAGACCTATCAGCGGAGCAGTCACAGACAACCGGATTCAGAATCGACTGACGAACCAGATTATCGAGTCGGCCTGTTGAAACCGTTGTCGCCTGAGCAGTTGGCCTGGTCGATGATGCAGGCGACAGAAGTGACAAAGAGAACACTTGTCGGCCTGAAAGCAAAGAAAATAAAAGACGATCCTGAAAATGGCGTCAAAATCACAGCCGAGGCACGCTGGCAGGAAGAAGCATTGCACGATGCTCTGTGGAGAAACGTCAATTCTTTTACGGTCACTTTTGGCACTGTGGGGGCGCAATCGTCCCGGTTTGATGCTTCCGCAAATCAGGCATTGTTTCTTTTAAACGGGCCGTTAATCCAATCCTGGCTGGTACCAGGTGGAAATAATCTGACGGCGCGGTTGAAGAAACTCGAAAGTGGTCCGCAAGTCGCCGAGGAATTGTATCTTGCCATCTTTTCCCGTTTCCCTGACGAGTTCGAAACCAAACAGGTGGTCGAATTTTTAAAAGCGAGTGAGCAGGAAACCCATCAGGGGATTCTAGAACTGGTTTGGGCGGCACTGGCATCTGACGAATTTCGGTTCAATCATTGATTCAATAACACCTTCTCCCTTGATAGCAGAAAGACCAATGATGCAGAGAAATCAAGGCTGTCAGCAGCTTGATCACCGTGTAGCCAGGCGTCAGTTTCTGGCGGGGGCCGCGAGCGGCGCGCTGGCATTCAGTATATCGGGCTCACCATTGGTTGCAGAACAGGTCGACGGGCAGCATAAACGTATTCTGCAGGTCTATTTGCAGGGAGGCGTCAGCCAACTGGAATCGTGGGATCCCAAACCGGGGACAGAATTCGGAGGCCCCTTCCGTGCGATTCCGACATCTGTACCAGGCATGCATATTTCAGAACTGCTGCCTTACACAGCGCAGCGGATGCATCACCTTTCGATTGTTCGTAGCATCAATCTGAAAACCAACGATCACAGGCAAGGCCGCCTGTTTATGGAAAAAGGCAGACGGGCCGGCGAATATCCCTACGTGGGTTCCATCGCTTCGAAATATCTGGCGCCTGAGAAAGCCGAGTTGCCTGGATATATTCATATTTCGACGCGGGGATTGTCTGACAGTACCTCAGCGTTTCTAGGGGCCAAGCATGCTCAATTGAAATTTCAGGGAGTCACTCCACCGAAAAATCTGTCATTACCAAAAGGACTGGCACCCACCGCGGCGACACGAAGAATGGAACTTCGCCAACAGTTCAACAGCCAGTTTCGGGCAGGGCGTCCCAAAGCGATGACGGAAACATTCGATGCTTCATTCCAGCAGGCAGAAAAACTGATGGCCCGTAAGACCTTCTTTGAAAAAGCTCCTGCGGATAAAGACCTGGAACGTTATGGGAAGCATGATTTCGGTCGAAACTGTCTATTGGCGAGAACATTGCTGGAGAATAACGCGACCTGCGTGAAGGTAACCCATCACGGATACGATTCTCATGCGGAGAACTTTAATTTTCACCTGGAACAACTGGGGGAGTTCGATAAAACGTTTTCGATGCTGCTGGATGACCTGCATGTAAGAGGCATGCTGGAAAGTACGCTGGTCATGGTCTATTCGGAGTTTGGGCGAACACCTAAAATCAACGTGCGTTACGGACGCGATCACTGGGGTACCGCCTGGTCAATTGCGTTGGGCGGTTGTGGCATTCAACCCGGTGCGATCATCGGGAAAACCAATGACAAGGGGACAGCGGTCGCAGATCGTGAAGTGGATGCGGGGCACCTGTTTCACACCTACCTGCAGGCTCTGGGAATCGACTCCACAGGCGACCACGAAATCGCGGGACGTTCGGTGCCCATCGGTGATCCCGCGACGGAATCCATCAAGGAGTTGTTAGCATGAGTGTCAATAACAACCAACCCATTGCAGCTGAAAAGCCGATTCTGGATGATGCAATCGAAGCGCGGAAACCAGAAGTGGATTATGATGCCATTGATCCAGTGAAAACGCACGCGGTTGTCGAACTCAAGCATACGGTTCCATTGACTTCCTGCAGAGTTGATCCGACAAGTCGCTTTGTTGTGGCTGGCGCAGAAGACCTGGATATCCATGTATGGGACTATAAGACAAAAGCGAAACGGACCCTGAAAGGGCATACGAGCTGGGTCAGATCGTTTGATTTCTCGGCTGACGGCAATACGCTCTTCTCTGCCTGCTGGGGAGGGGATATTAAGGTCTGGGATCTACAGGAAGCTGAACCGAAAGCCAAAATGACAATTCCGGCCCACAAAGGGTCGGCTCGCTGGGTTCGTGTTTCTCCAGATCAGACTAAACTGGCGACCTGTGGAAATGATCTGCTGGTTAAACTCTGGGACCTGAAAACCGGTAAGCTGCTGCAGAGTTTCGCAGGTCATGAACGACACGTGTATGCGGTTGATTTCCACCCACAGGGGAAACAGCTGGTGTCGCAGGATCTGATGGGCGTAATCTATATCTGGGACCTGGAGAGTGGGAAGCAGGCACGCAGTATCGATGCGAGTCTGATGACCGGTTACGATAAAAAGTTTGCCGCTGATATGGGAGGGGCGAGAGATCTGCAGTTCAGCCCTGATGGAAGTGAACTGGCGACGGCTGGTATCACCAACGTGGTGAATTCCTTCGCAGGAGTTCAGGACCCGATAATCATGTTGTTTGACTGGAAAACCGGTCAAGAGAAAACAAAGCTCAAGCCGGAGAAAACGTTTCAGGGAATTGCCTGGGGCGTGCGGTACCATCCCGATGGGTTTCTGATTGGCGCCGGTGCCAACCGGAGTGGCAAAGGTGAGCTGTGGTTCCGGAAGCCGGAGGAAAGTGAGTTTTTCCATACGATGAAACTGCCAGCGGCTGCCCGGGGGCTGGACCTTTTGAGCGATGCCCGGCACCTGATCGTGGCGCACTCTGACAGTGCTATTCGCGTTTATCGGATGACCGCAGAAGCGAAAAAGAAACAAGCCTGACGAACTTGCTGTTCTGACGCTCTGTATTTTTATGAATCAGCCGATAATATCGTGGATGACTTCGCCGTAATCGCGTTCGAGGCGTTGTCGACCGGGATAATTGAGGCGGGTCGTGTCGAGCCCCATCTGATGCAGTACCGTCGCATGCAGGTCGGTGACGTAATGTCGGTTCTCCACAGCATGGAAACCGAGTTCATCCGTGGCACCATGAACATGACCACCTTTGATGCCACCTCCTGCCATGGCGATACTGAAGCCATGCGGATGATGATCGCGGCCGGAACCGGCAACGGTTTTATTGCTTTCGCGGTATTCGGCACCCGGAGTTCGTCCGAATTCGGAACCAATGACAACCATCGTTTCATCCAGCAGACCACGCAGTTTCAGGTCTTTGATGAGACCGGCGATCGGCTGATCCACTTCTTTGGCAAGCCTTGAATGCAGGCGTTTGATATCACGATGGGAATCCCAGGCACCGGCATTACCACGATAACCGTGGAACAACTGGATGAAACGGACTCCCTGTTCGCTCAGACGGCGGGCTGCCAGACACTTTTCACCGAAGGCTTTCGTGGAAGAGTCGCCGAGACCATACAGGTCCTGCACAGATTGGGTTTCTTCCTGAAAATTCATAACATCGGGAACGGCGGACTGCATCTGGAAGGCCAGTTCGTAGGATTTGATTCGTGCCTGCAGGTTTTTATCATCGGGGTAATGGATGCCTGTCTGTCGATTGAGTTTTCCGAGCAGGCCGAACATTTCCTGTTGCTCAGTGGACGTCAATGATTTATCTGCAGAGCGGACAAAAGAGAGTGGTGCTTTGGGATCGACTTTCAAGCGAACGCCGGCATGTTCTGGACCAAGATAAGAAGAACCGTGTGTCCAGGCGGCTCCACAGCAGTCAGCACTGGGATTTCCCAATACGACATAATGTGGCAGGTTCTGATTGGCTGTACCCAGGCCATAACTGATCCATGAGCCAACTGTCGGGAAAGCGCCTTCGGTAATTTTACGACCGGTGTGATAAGTGAGCTGGGCACCGTGGTTGTTATCGATGGTCCACATGGAGCGAACCAGCGTCAGGTCGTCGGCACAAGATCCCATATGCGGAAACCAGTCACTGATTTCGAGACCACTTTCGCCGTACTGTTTAAAGCCGGTCTGCAGCGGCATCAGTGATTTATAGATCTTTCGTTTCTGCTTGGAGGGATCAAGCAGGACCTTGTTGATTTTGTCCTTATTGAGAACCGTATCCGCAAACGGTGTTTCTTCGATTGATTTTCCAGCATACTTGTTGAGTGCCGGCTTGGGATCGAAGCTTTCCAGATGGCTGAGTCCGCCAATCAGAAAAATCCAGATGACTGATTTGGCGCGGGGAGCCAGGTGGCGACCTTCTCCGGGAGCGGAAGCCTGCAGTTCGCCTTGTTGAAACAGGAGCGAAGTCATGGCCATACCGGTCATACCCATTCCGGTGTCGGTCAGAAATCGACGGCGATTTGTGTGAGGCATGTGTGACATAGTGAATGTCTTTCTGTTATCAGTCAACGTGGATCCTCAGCGGATCGTAACGAAATCATTATGGTTGAACAGGACGGTGATCAATTGCTGAAACTGGTCTGTTGATGGTTTGATGTCGCTGGATTCAGAAGCATGAGTCAGGAATTCACGGCACATTTTCTGTTCAGCGGCATCGGGATGGCGGGATAAAATGCTGAGGAACGCCTGCTGGATGAAGTTATCAATTTTGCCTGATGTCTGTTTGAGCAGTTTTTGTGTCAACGCTTCAGTCGCCTGAAAAGTCAGTTTGCTATTCGCCATGGCGAGTGCCTGATGAGGTTGAACGCTCATGTCGCGCATATAGCATTCAGTAACACTGGGACCATCAAATATCTGAACGAATTCCACCAGCTTTTCATGGGCATGTCTGAGATAGATGCTTTTACGGACGGAATCCTGGGCCTGGGTGTTATCGATATCAGGGCCGCCCAGTTGTGGGTCGAGACGACCGGGAATGAATATCAGATTGTCGCGGACGATTTCCCCTTCCATCCGCATGGAAGATTTTTTCCAGTAGTATTTATTGTCAGGATCGATTTTGTGGTTTTCCTCAGCTCCTGTCCCCGCCATACGATAAGTGGAACTGGTGACAATCAGGCGGTGCATTTCTTTCATACTCCAATCCTGCTTAACCAGTTCTGCTGCCAGCCAGTCGAGCAGAGCAGGATGTGTCGGGCCGCGACCGTTTCCGCCGAACTCGTTGACGGTGGGAACAATTGGCTGGCCGAAGTGACGCAGCCAGATATGGTTCATGGCGACACGTGCTGTCAAAGGGTTTTTGCCATCTGTCAGCCAGCGGGCAAATGCGAGCCGACGGCCTGAACTGGATTTAGGATAGACGGGCTGCTTGCGCGGCGTGTATTTTATGGTCAGCTTGGCTTTGGAATCCGTTTCTGCTTTTTTGAGAGCCGTCTCAGCGGTTTTATGTTGTTGCTCAGCTTTTTTTAACCGTTGTTTTGCTTTGGTAATGACGGACTTTTTCTTTTTGGCTTCCGCTTTTTCCAATGCCTGTTGTGCCGCTTGTTGTTCCTGCTCTGCGGTCATCAGGTTCCATCGGGCATTTTCAAGGGCAGATTGTCTCTGCAGCTTGACCAGATTTAGGGCGGCATCTTTCCATTTATCAGATTTCTTGTCGCCGTTTGATTCCATTTCCTCAATGGCAAACTGAGCCTCCAGCACTGCCAGTTCGCTCTCCGCAGCGACTCGCTGTTCTTTCGCTTTGGCCTGCTCCATCATTTTTCTGGCGTGTGTCAGCAGGTCACCTTTGACCGATTCACGTCGTGCAGGTTGACTGGCAACCATCGGAAGCGAAACGGGGGTGACTTTAAATTCTCCGCCCAGGAAGGTGGGAATCCCGGGAGGAATAACTTCTTCTTTGACGGGGCGGCGTTCATCCCCTTTTTCGAACAACCAGGTTTTGGCTGCTACCGATTTGTCGTAAGCACGGGGGATGCCGTTCTTGGCTGTATCGAGCACACCTTCGACACGATCGGTACGTACATGGTACGTTTCAAAGATAGCCCGCATTTCATAATATTCACGTTGTTCTATTTCGTCATACATATGGTCGTGGCATTTCGCACAACCCACTGTGATTCCGAGGAATGCCTGCGAGGTATGTTTGACCACGTCATCCATCCACTGGTCACGTTGGGAGTGATAATTTCGTGCCAGATAACCGGTGGCACGAAGCGTATCCCAGTCATCGGGTTTTAATTCATCGGCGGCCAGCATTTCGACCAGCATCTGATCGTAGCCTTTGTCGGCATTGAGCGATTCGATGATCCAGTCCCGCCAGTGCCAGATATGACGCTGGCTCTCTCTGAGAGCTTGTTTGTATCCGGCCCAGTCACTGTACCGCCAGACATCCATCCAGTGACGTCCCCAACGCTCGCCGTAAGCGGGATGGTTCAGCAGACGTGTGACTACGTCTTCGTAAGCCTGTGGATTGGTTTTCTGTTCCTTGAGGAAATCCTGAATCTCAGCAGGAGTCGGGTTAAGTCCGATGAGATCGAGATAGACGCGTCGCAGCAGAATCTCCGGACTGGCTTCTTTCGCGCGTTGCAGTCCTTCCTGTTCATGACCGGCGGCGATGAAATGGTCGATGGGATTGCGAGCCCAGTTGGTGTCTTTGATCAGTGGGACTCCGGGGCGATTCACTGGCTTGAATGGCTTCCAGGCATAACGGCTTTTGTATTCCCTAAAATCAGCAGTCAACTGTTTTAACTTCTCAGCTGCTTTGGTATCCGGGAATTTTGTTTTATCGCCAGGTGCAGTGCCGAACAGGATTTCCTGTAGATTGGAATACCCGTCGTTGTCGGCGTCTGCTTCGGACAGTAGTTTGAGCCGCAATTCAATTTCAGGATCACGTTCTGCTTTGAGCAGTTTGTCTGCTTCCTGTCGTAACTGATTGCCGAAAGGATTGTGAGGGAAGTCTTCGAGTGATTCTGCGCCTTCCGCATGCGCACCGACATGACAGACACTGCAGGAATTCAGATTCGCGGGCAGGTATTCGCCGAAGTAACGGACGAAGGACTGGCGGTTGGCCGGGTTAGCCCAGGCGGGGGTCGATGTCAGAGTGCCAAGCAGCAGCAGGCAGATCGAAAAGTATCTGTGAAATCCGTTCATAGTAAACCAATTAAGTTCTGCGCGATCGCAAAATAAATGAACGCTGGTGGTGGAATCAGGCTTGTTAATGAGTGATATCGCGAGTATTTAACCCACGTATCCGGCGAGGTTTAAGGCAGGAAAACGTACCCTCTGTAAATCGTTATCTGGTAATTCAAAAAGATACTTTATTTATTATAGCAGAATATTGTGAAAATGCCAGAAGAATCGGATAAGGAAGCGGTCTGCTGAGAACAAAAAAGATTCTGCCTGTATGGTACTTCGGATCTGATTTTTAAATGATCTACTCTGATTATGGTTTCATCTCAGCGTCTGAATTTTCAAGTTTCTGAACTCAATGGCGCCCGCCTTTTCCCCCGTAGGGCCTCCGGAATTCCCACCGAAGCCGAAATTCTGTTTCGTTTCACCGATGGCGGGATGTTTAACGGACCACGATTTCCCATTAAAGTTTACTTTGACCTCTGGCCCTTGAAACATAATCTTGACCGAGTGCCATTCCTGTTCAGGAAGCGTGATCTTTTCTCTCAACAGGTCCGTGGATTCTCCTCTTTTTGCGTGAGCCAGAATGCGGATTTCTTTTGGCGTCATCAATACGTGGACGAGGTGTCCCCGTTCCTGGGAACCATTGAAGATGATCCCTGCAGCCTGCGCCCCCCGTTCAAGTCGAAAATCGTATGTCACCACGCCATCATTTAATTCGAAACGGCGGAGTTTCACCGGGCCATGACGGCGGGGACCGGATTCATAACCCCGCAGCACACCGTCTTTGGTGTTCCAGGTTCCCAGTCCCCAGAACCAGTCTTTGGAGAGTGGTGTCTGGAACGTTTCCGCCAGTATTGTTTCTGCAGCGGAGACAGATGTGTGTTGTAATTCAGACATCAGGCAGAATGAAAACAGCAGTAAGGATGAGATGAGTCGAGATTGAATCAAGGCTTTGCTCCCTTGAAGTCCCAGATACGAATGTTTTTCTTTGTCTTCGCTGTCTGGAAATGAATGGATTGTATATCGAGTGGACCTGACTCGACAGGTAGATAGATTCTGACGATGCCTGTTTTTCCGGTGACGGGTAAGTCAAGCTTGACCTCCTGCCAGTCGTCACTCGCAGCGAGTTGAAACTTGATCGTCTGTCCCTGCCTGGGGAACGTTGTCTGCTCTGCGGTTTTCCAGGTGATGCTTCCGTCACCGCCGGCGGTACTGCGCAAACGCATCTTCAGTGTCAGCGGGCCAATCTGTTTGACCTGGGCCGTACCTAGAAACGGCTTGCGACCATCGGCTTCCATTCTCAATGCTCCATCAATCAGCTTGATTTTCGAGAATTTAGGAACCAGACCCCGCTCTGGATCTCCCCCCTTGTTGGCAATATTGGCAGGTCGCGGTTTATAAGCGGGATTGGGTTGGGGATAGAGCGCGCCGGTCTCCTTAACGAATTCGTCGATTAACGCATCGAGTTCGCGGACTTTGTCCGGGTTCAGGCTTGCGAGGTTTTTGGTTTCAGAGATGTCGGCTTTCAGATCATAGAGTTCGCGCACCTCGGGATAGAGGCGATGCGGTTCAAAGCGACGGATCAGTTTCCAGTCTCCCTGTCGAACAGAGACCGCGGGAATCAGGTGTGGAAACCAGGTGAAGTAAGCGGTTCGCTTGAGTTGTCCCGTCTGTTCCAGAACTGGCAGGAACGATTCGCCATCAATGATCTGAGACTTCGGATGTGGCAGATTTAATGCAGCAAGGATCGTCGGGTAGAGATCAATGGGACCCACAATTGCGTCAGAAGTGGTACCAGGTTGAATGTGGCCGGGCCAGCGGACCATGAGTGGAACACGCTGTCCTCCTTCATAGATCCGGCCTTTACCTTCCTTCAGGGGGGCGTTATTCGTAGGTGGTTCTCCGCCTGCCCATTTGCGATAGCTATTAATGGTTTGATACAGAGGATGTTTTTCGGTGATCTTCTTTAGTTTCGGATCATCGCTACTCCAACTGTGAGCATTGCCTCCGTTATCGGAATAAAAAATGAAGAGGGTGTTGTCAGCCAGTTTCAGCTCGTCCAGTTTATTCAGGATGCGTCCCAGGCTTTCATCGACATTACGGAGCATGGATGCCATCACGGGATTGCGTTGTTCTTTGCGCGGGTCCTGTTTCTTTGCAAATTCGGCTGTGTATTCTTCTTTATGTTGCCAGGGGCGATGTACCGAATAATGCCAGAGATTCAGAAAGAAGGGTTCGCTGCGATGTGCCTCTATAAACTGGATGGCTTCACTGGTCAGACGATCGGTAATGTGTTCGCCGTCCGGTCCGTCGGTGATGTTTCCTACCCGGTGCTGAGCCGTCGGTTTGCCTGTCGGAGCAACTCCGTATGGGGAAAAGTAACTCGGCGGACCAGGATCGGGTGCGCAATGCCAAACGGTTTCGAATCCCTGTTTATCGGGGCGATGCGGGGTGGTCAGACCCAGGTGCCATTTCCCAAAGTGCCCCGTGCGATAACCGGCGGAACGTAATGCTTCGGCAATCGTATATTGCTCTGGATCGAGATAGTTTTTACTGACGGGCATGCGTAACTTCTGGTTCGGAGGTGCGGCTTTCGGCAGGTATTTAAAATTCTCGGGCTGCGGGGGACGATGTCCTGTCGCGCTGGTGACGCCGTGTCGGGATGTGTACTGGCCTGTCAGGATCGAAGCGCGTGTAGGAGAGCAGAGGGGAGTCGCATAGGCGTTGGTAAATCGCATCGACTGTTTTGCGAGTCGCGACATATTAGGCGTTTCGTAATAGCGGGAACCATACGGTTCACTGTCCATCCAGCCCATGTCGTCGACGAGAAACAGGACAACATTAGGGGGGCTGTCAGCTGCTATGGTTTCAGCAGAACTGACTGCTGTCATACAAAGTAAAACTATCAGGAATCGTTGCATTATATCCCTCTGAATGGAAAACGCTGCATTGGGGTTATTAGAGGTAAACATTCTGCCGGGCTCACATTCTACCAGAGCAATTCGATGGAAACTACATTCGAATTGAAAACTGTTGCTCAAAACAGATTTCCTTCATTGAATTCGAAAATGAGGTTAAAAAAATGAGGGGTGAGATTGGAGCCCAATGATGTAAACTCAGCACGTGAGTTGTTAGAATAAGTTGTTTGACACATCATATGCTAATCCAGCATGCACGATCGTTGAATTCTCAAAGATCTCGTAAGACTGATTGATAATTCCTGGGACCGATTCCATGCGAAATGTTTTCCAAGTGCTTCTGTTTCTGCAACTGTTGACGACGCTGGGTTATGCTGAATCCATAAAGCCCAATATTATTACCGTCTTCATTGATGATATGGGCTGGAGCGATCTCTCCTGTTATGGAGGGAAGGTGACACAAACGGAAAATATTGACCACCTGGCGAGTGAAGGGATCCGCTTTACTAATTTCTATGTGAATTCACCCATCTGTTCGCCGTCACGTGTGGCTTTGACCACAGGGCAGTATCCACAACGCTGGAAGATTACTTCTTATCTGGCTCGTCGCCAGGCGAACAGAGATCGAGGTCTGGCGCAGTGGCTGGATCCAGCTGCGCCGGTGCTGGCGCGGGAATTGAATCAGGCAGGCTATGCTACCGGGCACTTTGGAAAATGGCATATGGGCGGACAGCGGGATGTCGGGAATGCGCCCTTGATTACAAAATACGGTTTTGATCGCAGTCTGACAAATTTTGAAGGACTGGGGCCACGAGTGCTCCCTTTAAAAGATGCCTATGATGGTAAACCGCCGAAGAGACACGACCTGGGGTCTGCCGATCTTGGTCTAGGACCGATTTACTGGGAAGACCGTTCTGTCGTGACGGCTGCTTTTGTGAAAGACGCGTTGACGTTTATCGATCACGCCGAGAAAGCCGGTCAACCTTTCTTCCTGAACCTCTGGCCCGATGATGTGCACTCTCCGTTCTTTCCCCCTGAAGTTCTGCGCGATGCCACCGATGAGAGTAAGCGGGCCTTGTATTACGCCGTGCTCGAAGCCATGGATGAACAACTGGGACTGCTGTTTGATCGGGTTCGCCATGATGAACGCCTGAAGAACAATACACTGATATTGATTGCATCAGATAATGGACCGGAAGAAGGAGCAGGACTGGCTGAGCCGTTACGAGGGGCGAAGACCTGGTTGTATGAAGGAGGCGTCCGCTCGCCTCTGATCGTCTGGGGTCCGGGGCTGGTACATCCCGCCGCAGTCGGTACGACGAATACAAATTCGGTTCTCTCTGCGCTGGATGTTAACCGTTCGCTCTACACGCTGACCGGAACGAAGCTACCGGCTGGTGTGACGCTGGATGGCGAAGATCTGGCAGAGACGCTGCTCGGGAAAAACAAAGCAGGTCGCAATGCGCCCCTTTTCTGGCGACGTCCACCTGATCGGCCGGGGACGAAAGAGGAGCCAAATCCCGATCTGTCCGTCCGCGACGGGAAATGGAAGTTCTATGTGAATTATAATGGAAACGGTGTCCAATTGTATGATCTGGAAGCGGATGTTTCCGAGACGCAGAACCGGGCAGACGATTATCCTGAGATTGTTGCGCGACTGAAGCAAGCGGTCGTTAACTGGAACAGGGCTCTACCAGTCGACGCTGGCGATCCGGCGTGGCGACCTGCTGCGAAAAAGTGAGCAAGGAAGGGTTCATAGACAAGTCCTTTGACTCGGTACTGAAGTCTGCTCATAATGAAGAGGTCGTTTTCCTCTTTATCCTGCCGAGCCAGTAACGAGATCGAATCATGAAAATCAAACTGCGATTATTTGCATCCTTTCTGTGTCTCTGTTTCCTTGCCGTGTCCCTGGTTTCAGACGCTGAGGCAGGCAAGGGGGATAAACCAGAGACGCTGAATGTACTCTTCATCGGAAACAGTTACACGGCACGGCACAATCTGGCACAGGTTGTGAAGAAGATGGCAGAAGCAGGCCATCCGGATCTGACATTCAAACCAACTACTGTGATTTATGGCGGGCGACGCCTGGTCGATCACTGGAATCTGGGTTCGCAAAACTTTGTCAAGCTGCATGAGCTGACACCAGACGAAGAGAAACAGACCATTGCGGCTCTGGAGAAAGCTGCGAAAGATCCCAAGAATCGGTACGCTGCTGCGGCTTTGAAACGGCATCGCCAGTTATTGAAAGATCTGGATCAGGAACACCCGAAATGGGATGTCGTCATTCTGCAGTCATACCGTGATGACCTGAAAGGGGCTGACTCACTGTATGCGCAATATGCTCCCCGATTTGCAGCGCTGGCAAAAAAGCAGGGTGCTCGTGTAATTCTATATGAAACGACGCCGAATACGCAAAACGCGAAGGCTTTAAAGAAAGCCCCTGAATCTGCAGCAGTGATGCAGAAGGCGAAAGCCATTGCGGCGCTGGCAAAACAAGTCGATGCGAGTGCCGCGCCGATGTCGCTGGCGGGTTTTTATTGTCAGACAGAACGTCCTGATCTGACACTGCGGTTCATCAACGACGCGCATCTGAATCAGACGATGGCTTATCTGACAGCCTGTTGTCTGTATGCGGCATTGTTCGATCAAAGCCCGGAAGGTCTGCCCGTGGATTCGATTACCGACATCCGCTTTCTGGACAATAAAGATCGGACGAAGGACCGGGATGGAAATCCGATTACAACGAACTTCTCCTCCAAAGATCGAGCCGACCTGCAGCGAATTGCCTGGAAGAGCTACCAGCAGTTTAAAGCATTACGTGACGATTAGACTGTGTCCCGTTGTACTGTAGCGTTGACGCATCGCTCGCCTGTTTACCACCACCTGACCAATCACTAAAGGCACCTGTTCCATGCTGTCTACTTTTCGAATGATTGCTTTTCTTAGTTTTCTTCTGACCGGTTATGCCGTTAGTTCTGCAGACTCTAACACAGATATCAAAGTGGGGGTCGCGGAAGTTGATATCACGCCGCCGGTCGGTTTTCCGATGGCCGGTTATTATCACGAACGACTGGCAGAGGGGACGATTGATCCGCTCAAAGCCAAAGCGGTTGTATTCCGCGAGGGGGAAACAGCGGCTGCCCTCGTGGTTTGTGATTTAATTGGTATCGCGACAGATCTGTCGAAAGAAATACGACGAATTGCTGCTGAAAAGACGGGGATTCCTGCTCAGAATATCGTCGTCGCTGCCACACATTCCCATACCGCGCCAGACTACATGAAGGAATTATATCTGTATCTGGGCAAGGAATCGCAGGAGACACTGCGTAAACAGTACATCGAAAAACTGATCCACGGTCCGGTGGCGGCAGTAGAACAGGCAAATGAGAATGCGCAACCGGCTGTACTGGCGACAGGGAGTGCCACACAAGAGACGCCGGTCGCCTTCAACCGTCGTTTTGTGATGCGTGACGGAAGTGTGAAAACCTGGCAGTCGTTGAAGAACCCGGAAGTGCTTCGCGCCGCAGGCCCGATTGATACGGAAATCGGCCTGCTGGCAATTCGTGACCCGGAATCGGGGACGAACAGAGGAGTGATCAGTAATTTCGCTTTACATCTGGATACGGTCGGCGGGATGAAGTGGAGTGCGGACTATCCGTATTTCATTGAACGCAGCTTGCGAGATGCATTCGGGCCGGATGTGGTTTCGATTTTTGGAACCGGTTGTTGTGGTGACATAAATCATGCGAATCCTGCTTCACCGGTGCGAAATAAAGTCGATTTCATTGGTAACTCACTGGGTACTTCCATTACAGATCAGCTTCCCAAATTACCCCCCCTGCAGAACACGACCTTAACGGTTGGCTCTCAAGTCGTGCAACTGCCTCTGCAGGATGCCTCCCCCGCAGAGGTCGCGCGTTCGATCAAAATCCTGGAGATTGCCCACAATGGCGGCAAGGTTGATTTCTTCGAGCATGTGACCGCCTATAAAAAAATGATTCTGGATCAGATCAGACATAAAAAGCCGCACGCCAACACGATTGAGCATATCACCTGGGGGCTGAGTCGTTCATTGGCAGGCACTGGTGAGACGCTACCTGTAGATGTGACGGTGATAACAATGGGAAATGAGGTTGGCATTGTCTGTCTGCCCGGTGAAGTGTTTGTCGAATTGGGGCTGGCGATCAAACAGGCTTCTCCCTTTAAAACCACAATCATTGTGGAACTGTCGAATACGGTCGAAACAATTTACATTCCCCACCGAGCCGCTTATGCAGGGGGGAGTTATGAAGTCACGAACTCCAACGTGCAACCGGGCAGTGGCGAAATGCTGGTAGAAGCGGCTCTGAAACTGTTGCGGGAAGCAGCGACCAAAAACAAGGCGGATTGAGCTCTGAAAGGGGTGTGACTATGTTCCTCGTTCGATACATACTACTGTTGATGTTTCTGGTGAGTTCCCATGCATTTGGGGAGGACAAGCCGGTATCGATTCTGGCGGCACGCATTCAGGGGCACATTCATCCTTCAATCTGCCGGGCTCAAGATGGCACATTGATTGTGGTTTATAAAGGGGCGAATGTCCTGATGTGTTCGCGGTCACTCGACCAGGGCGCGACGTGGTCCACGCCGAAAGCGATCGCCACTTCGGCAACACGACCGGCTGTGATTCGTGAGGTGAAAAAGTATGAAGTCTATCCGGGGACTGTGGATACTTTACCAGATGGCCGCATTCTGGTGACCTGGAATTATATTGCCGATGATAAGGCGAAGGACGGATATTACGAACGTGCGTTGCTGTATTCCATCAGTGATGACCAGGGCCGCAGCTGGAGTGAACAGCGACTGATTGGTCCCGCTGATGGCAAACATCTGGGAGCGGTGCGGCATAATGTGTTGCCCTGGAAGGGGGGGCGCTGGCTGTTACCATTACGTGTGGGCGTGCCGCGGTTGTTTGAACCAGCGACGGGAGAACTGATTGCCTTTCCGCTGGTGGGCCCCGATGGAGTTCAGCATGAGTTCCAGCAGATTGTGCAGACTGCCGGTGGTTCATTACTGGCGATGGGGCCTGTGCTGCTGCGTTCAACTGATAAAGGCGTGCACTGGAAGAAGGTCGAAGGCTTTCCCGCGGTTCCGGATCAGCGGGATAATGCAGAAGGTCGTTATTTGACGACGCTCTCCGATGGTCGCGTTCTGGTGACGTGGGGCAGGGGGCAGAAAAATCGGGGGCTGACCTATAACCTGTCCACCGATGACGGACAGACATGGGAAACGCGTCGAACCGTACTTCTGTTGCCTGACACGCCTGTAGCAGCCCGCTATTATTCTGCGCGAACGATTCAGGTCGATGGCAAACACATGGGCACTGTATTCATGAACCGGGATGGTGTTCATTTTCTGAAAGTCCCTCTTCAACGTCTGGATAATGCTTCTTGACAGATCTCTGCGTTCCCTGGTTTTACCGATTCGATGTCATTGGCGGTTAGATTGCATCACATTTAACTATAGCATTTCGCAATCTAATATACTCGGGCCCAATAGCCCTGGAGACGCGACCGAAAAACTGGACACAGTTAAGAATCTAAAAAAGTGATTTGCACTCTGAAAATAGACGTGTTAACGTGACTCCCCTATGCAACGCTCTGCCTTCAGAGATTTATTAATTACGACGACTTGCGGTGTGAGGATTACGATGGAAATTACTTTGAACGATCTGACAATCAATCCTGAAGGTGTTGATATTGATGAGTTACTGCAAGACTGGACCTGGGCGATGTCGGAACCGATGCGGCCCGTACTGCTGACTGCGTTGGGTGATTTATTTGCGCAAGGAGATTCAGGAGCCGTCTATTTTGTGGATGTTATTGAAGGAGAGATCAGAACAGTTGCCGAGGATGGCACTACGTTTGAGGACCTGCTTTCTGATGCGGAGTTTGTAGCGGATCATTTCTTTCCCGCGCGAGTGCTGGAATTACGGGATGCCGGAATCCAGCTGGAAGCCAACCAGGTTTACAGTCATCAGCAGCCACTCGTGCTGGGTGGTAATGACGAACTGGAGAATTATGAGACATCAGATGTGAGTGTCTACATCAGCATTCAGGGGCAGATCCATGAACAGGTGAAAGATCTCCCCGAAGGAACAGTGATTTCGGATGTGGAGATCGAGGATATTGAGTAAAGTGGTAACTGTTCGCCGGACCAAAGGAAAAGTCATTTGCAGAACGCATCACATATAACCATAGTGTCTGTCAATCTGATATACCTGGGCCAAATGGACCTGGAGACTCTACAGTAAAACTGGACACAGTCTATTCGAATCTCGACAGATCCAGCTGAGCGAAACGAGTAAGAATACTGGCAGTACTGCTTCAAAAAATGAATTCGATTGATTTGACGCATCACTTTAGTTTGTCAGTATTTCGCCGATACGGTTTTCCCTCTTTGAACAGGCTCACGCGTTTGCTGGCGTCGTATTTCTCTTTCTCCGACATGTCCATTTGGTTTTGCATTTGCGCCAGAGTTTGGGAGTAGCCAAACCGGGCGTTACCTTCAATAAGCACCACAATCAGGGCTATGAAAATGAACCCCCAGACAATGGTTCGTTCGAGGGGGGATCGCTTTTTGCGGGTTACCGATTGGTCGGTATTCCAGTCCTCTTCAAAGATAGGAGCATCAGGGTCTATGTTGGTCATTGCGCGTCATCCCATAAAGCTGAATCGCTGAAACGACAAGTGGAATGGTCAGGCCACGATACGTGCTCGACTGTCTACCGGTTTTCAATGATATCGATGAAATTCAATGAGAGCCAGAAAATTCAGGAAAATCTCAAGAGGAGCAGGGGGCGTGAGTAGTAATACCTATGGATGAAGGGAGTGGGAGCTACTGGATGATTAATCAATTTTGCATCATCAGAGATCTTCTCTTATTGCCCCAGTGCACTTAACAGGAACGACATCAAGCCCAGTACAAGAAACATGAATCCCAGTTTCCACTGGAAGTAGAGGCGATGTTGTACTTTCGAATCGATCAGGTTTCGGTTTTTCCAAAACGAATGCAGACTTTCGTGAAAGCTCCAGTTGGGGACATCGACACCAAACGCTTTCACAGAATGCCAGAGCCCTGCTCGTTTCATTATGAAAACGCTGATGTTTAAAGTCAGAATTCCTGCGAGACAGAATATCGCACCCAGCAACTAAAATAAATCTTTCGTTTCCATGGGATGTCTCAAGAATGTTTAAAAAGAAAGAGCCAGATCTCTTGTATCAAAGAAATCTGGCTCATTTCAATCATTCCCTCTTGTTAAATGTTTACTTCTTCTCAAAGCGGAAGATACCTTCCCCCCCTTTGACGGTCTGGACGGTGTAGTACAGTTCGCCGTCTTCGTCGGTGCCGAATGACATGACGGGGACCGTACTGGCAGCCAGGCGGAGATTCTTGGTCACTTCACCTGACTCCTGATCGTATTCGAGAGCCCAGATTTTGCCGGAGACGAAGTCGGCATAGACATACAGGCCATCGAGTTCAGGTAGGCGTTTACCGCGATAAACGATGCCGCCGGTAATGGAGCGACCGACGCCGTGATCGTATTCCCAGATGGGATCGATGGGTTTTTCTTTCGCGGTCTGTGCACGATTGCCGAAGTTATGTGTGCCTTCACGAACACTCCAGCCGTAGTTGCCTCCCTTTTTGATGATGTTAACTTCTTCCCAGAGATCCTGCCCGACATCGCCGGCGTACAGCGTTTTGGTTTTGGGATCAAAACTCAGCCGCCAGATATTCCGCACCCCGTAAGCAAAGATTTCCGGTTTTGCATTGGCACGATCGACAAACGGGTTGTCTGCAGGAATCGCGTAGTTTTTGCCATCGGCTGCGTTATTCACATCGATCCGCAAAATGGAACCGAGTAACGTTTCCAGATTCTGACCGTTACCCAGGGGGTCGTTACCAGAACCACCATCGCCGAGACCAATATACAGATAGCCGTCCGGACCGAACTCAATGCAGCCGCCATTATGGTTACCATAAGGCTGATCGATCTCCATAATAGTGGTTTCACTTTTGGGATCGGCTTTGTTGGGATCGTTTTTGGAAACAGTGAAGCGGGAAACCTTCGATTTTCGCGGTGTTCCTTCGGCAGAATAATAAACAAAGAACTGACCGTTCTGTTTGAAGTCGGGATGAAAGGCCAATCCTAACAGGCCTTCTTCGTTATTCTTTTTCCAGGGAGCAACCTGATCACGGATATCAAGGAACAGTTTTGTGTTCCCAGGTGATTTTTTATCGATGACGTGTACCATGCCGCGTTGTGTGGCCACAAAAATGCGCCCGCTGCCATCGTTGGCGTGTGTGATGACCATCGGTCGCAGGGGGACTACTTTTCCGGTTTCTTCATTGACAGGTTCCCAGCCTTCCCATTGCAGTTCAGGGAAAGTGGGTACGCCTTTGAGGGCGAGTTCGCCATCACTGGGATCCTGTACGGAACCGTCGGCGGGAATTTCGCGGATTTTGATGTTGCGGAAAGAGACCAGGTCATTGTGATCCTGCAGGCAGATATGTCCCTTGGTCGGTTTTCCGAATTTGGGGAACTTGGCAAACTTGCTGGCGGCGACGCGTTTATTCCAGTCGGCACTGCCTTTGTCAAACTGAAAATATTTGACACCGTTCATGATGACCTGGGATCGATCTGGCCCGACTCTTAGAAACAGGTGATTCCATTCTCCAGCGGGGCGTGTGGCATCAACGACTTCCGGAGTGATTTTCTTGCCTGCTTTTTCGGCCTCGATCATCCATTTGGGCGTTGCCGGTTTGTAGAGTTGATAAAGCCAGCCTGCTTTCTGAGGATCGTGCCCATCGACGTTATCCTGAATTTGCACTTCCGGTCCGGTCCGCCAGGGAGTTTTTTCTTCTTCGGTGACATGGAACATCAGGCCGCTGTTGCCTTCAGGAGAAATGCGATACTCCAGTGAGAGTTCGAAGAATCCGAACTGGTCATCGGTAATGATATCACCGGCCCCTTTAGCGGAACGTGACAGAACGCCATCTTGGATCGTCCAGCCGTCACTGATGGTGTCTTTCTGATAGTTGCGCCAGCCGTCGGTGGTCTTGCCATCAAACAGCAGTTTCCAGCCACTTTTTTGTTCGGCTTTGGACAGCTTGTTATCGGAATTATCAGAGTCGGCCTTCGTGACTGCTGCTGTACTCAGGAGCAGAGTCAGACAGGCGGGGATCAAAAACAGTGCTAAAGATCTGGGTTTTCGAATCACAGGTGCGCTTCCTTTATTAATCAATAATCGGTGTGAGTTGGTAAATTAAGTCCTGTAGGGGGAACTAGTCTATCTTCCCTACAGTTATCTAACAAATTGGGTTCAGAAGCAACTATAAACGCAGACTGACTGTCCAGAATCGGGTTTGGCTCGACAGGACAATGTTGTGTGCGAATTGGCAAACCGGGCAGAATCTGGCTGATTCAGGTTTATCCGACCAGATTACGCTGCGTGCTCAATGTCTGGTAGAGGTCGTTGGCGTCTCATGCACCAGCCGATGAAGAACAGACCTGCAATCGTGACTGGGATGACGGTTTTTGGAAAATAGCGTCGCAGGAGGACTCTAAGGTAAGTCAGGTTCAAATAGGGAATCCCCTGGATTTCACCCTGGGCGCCTCCCTTGCCGTCTGCAGAAAAAGACACACCTCGGATATTGTCTGTTACATCAATCCCCGCCGGGAACGTGAAAGCCAGCTCGTCTTGTGAAACGGTGTCAAATGCGATGGATTCTACTTTCACATCGTAGGCTGCCACCAGTTTGTCAGCGGTCGGGAGCCCCCCACTTTGCAGCCATTGAAATCGCGAAGGAAACCAGTGCCCCTGTTGTTTGACGGCATCCAGCAACAGCATCGCTTCAAGCCAGCGCACTTCAAACATTCCTGCTCTATTTTCCGTGCGTTCGAGTCGATAAGCAACCGGCAGAAACTGGCGTTGCGGGTCAAAATGGACGGTCAGAGTTCCCCTGCGACCTGTCTGTCGAGGAAGTTCTGACCTGAAAGTCAAAGCGATCGTTTCCACATCATTAATCTTACCTGGTTCGATCGATTCGTTGGGAGCCTGACTGCTTCCTGCGTAACTGATCAAGCCCTCCAGTTCCAGGGCCGCATCATTGATAAAGTACACGCCGCGAGTTTTGGTGGTGCCGTATCCCCAATATTCAAGGCGATCTTCCTGGTTGACCCAGTCTTCGTATGAAGCAATCACAGCATAAGGCGCAATCAAAGCCGGTTTATGTTCCTGAACCAGATTCATTCTCTGATAGATGCCTTGCGGTGCATCATAGGCGAATTCTGAATGTTCGACCAGATTCGAACCAAGTTTCGGAATGTAAGGCCAGACCTGCCTGATCTGTTTGTGGTAAGAATCAGTGAGGCGTTTTACCGAATAATACTTTTTCATTTGCTTCGGGGGCTCTGTATCAGTTGGTACTGTAAAGGGACCCTCTTCAGGAAACATGCTCAAGTTTTGATGGGGATTGAAGACCACGTTGTTCGTCGAGTAAGCGATGTTGTCGAATAACTGCAAGCGGTGTTTGACTGCAGCATAAAGCTGTTGCCGCTGCTGATCGGCCTGTAGATTGAAGAAGTCAGTAACGCTCATTGCGGGTGACGTTTCTACTGGTTCACCCTGCGAATACGCGTCTCTGTTGCTGTAGAGGAACTGCACCAAAAATAGCAGTAACAACAGAAGGACTTTCTCTCGTCTGACTTTCATAGTGGGGAGCCTCTTCACGATATACGGGCAACAAAGAATTAGAGTGTGTCCAGTTTTACTGTAGCGTCTCCAGGGCCATTTGGACCGAGTATAATAGGTTGAGAGACGCTATGGTTAAATGTGATACGCTCTAGATGTGTGCCTGCTATCAATGGTACCGTCGCGGTCGCTCGAATTTCAAGAGGAGTTGTGCAACCGCCTGGGATTTTCAATTTCGTGCACAGGTTTTATTTTTAAAACACACGTTCCCCGCTGAACGGTTCTGTCCTGCTGAGACACCCTGGTCTCATTAGAGGTCGTATTTGTGATAGAATATAGTGCTATGAAAAATCCTGAGTGTCACTCAATTCTGAACTGTCGTGATAGCTCTGATCGGACTGCCTCTTTCCGTGGGCAATTCCGACTTGTGGGAGACGATTTTGTCGAGTGGCGTAGGGCCGTCAAGGGGATCTGTAAAACATGTTGTGGCGATACCGTGGCGATAGGTATTGATATCAGAACGAAACCAGGTCGAAGCCGGCTTGAAAGTGCGGTGAAGTGTGTCGATACGAGAGGAATGGATGAGCAGTTATCTTTCAAATCGTGCTGAAACCAGGGACTTTCATAGTGCTGTCTGATAATTCGTTTCTGTTATTCAGGTGAACTTATAGTGGATTGCGCGCGACTCACAATTAAGCGTATCATTCGAAGTGGCGCGCAGCTGTCAAGACTGGTTTATTCACTGAGGTGTTTAATGGAGCAGTGATGGTTTAAAGATCAGGACCAGTCCGAGCAAGAGGATGACGACTCCGCTGAAGAGCTTGAGCCAGCGTCCCTGATTCTCCTGCAGTTTGTGACGACCCATGGTGACGACAACAATAGAAACCATGAGGGCATCATCAAGCATGTAAGCGAGGATATACAGGCCGAGGTAGGCGTAGGTTTTCCAGACAGGATAGTTCTGCATGGTTAAAACCTGGGTGTAGAGCGCAGGGAGGCCAGCGGTGCAGAGGAGTTCGATGATATTGACCAGTACGGCCAGGATTGAGGCACCGAGGATGGCACCAGTCAGGTTTTCGGCGGTGACGATTTTACGGGCACGGGCATAGAGGCCGGGCTTGGCCCATTCCGGAATCGACAGTGAGATGCCTTTTTTGAAAGCAAAGAAATCCTTGATATGGATCAGACCAATGAGGACTGCAAACGTCCCCAGCAGAAACTGAACCAGGGGCAGATAGCCGATGATCAGAAAGACATTGAGCCAGGCTGCCATGAACGCATAATAAGCCATGCCACTGATGAGCACAAAAGTCCCGGCAACGGCAAGAACTTTGGCCCGGTTTTTTAAGTTGACGAGTAAGGAAAGCAGAAACAGCAGGACCCACATGGCGCAGGGATTAAAGCCGTCTACCAGGCCGATTAAAAAAGTAAAAGCCGGCATTCCTAACCGGCTTTTGCTCAGCTCTCCCAGCAAGGGAACTTCTATCGTATCCACCTCCTGTGAGGGAACAGGAGCCTGGGGCTCTCCCACAAGTGGAGGTGGGATGGCTCCCGGAGGTGGGGGGAGACTGGCATCGCCGCCTGGAACAGGAGGGAGTGAATCATCGCCAGCCACTGGTGGTGGACGTAGAGAGGAATTGTTTCCGGGAACGGGGGAAACAGGAACCGGTTCACTGTCCGATGCCGGGACAGGACTGTCTGGAGTCGTTTCACTCTGGAATGTCACAAACTGCAGTTGAACATGATCCGGATATAGCAGGGAACTCTGCTTGTTATCGTCCTCTTCCGGTTTGGGGCAGGTCGTTGTCCAGAATTTGAGGGCCTCTTCGATTTTCGATCCCGTGTGCTGTTCGCTGATCCAGCCGATTACCAGTTGGTTGCAGAAATGAAATGCCGGGACACTGACGGCCTGTTTACCGTAGCGATTGGCGAGTTCCTGGACCCTGGTTCCTGCAGCGCGGTTTGACACGACGTCGTGCAGATGAAATTCAAACACCGGGTAGCGCTGTTTTAGTTCTTTCAGGAAGATTTTGGCGGCGTCACAACGCGCGCATCCCGAACGGACATAGATATCGACTGTGAACAGTTTATCGATGCGTTCGTTTGTGGAAGTATCGGGTTGTAGTTTTCTGAGGAGGGAATTACAGCCATAGGCGACGGGGAGTTCGGCATCCTGCAGTTGGAAGTATTTCAGAATCTGCTGATACCGTTCTACATGCTTTCCCGGTTCAGACAGATTATGGATATGGAGTTTGATGCGTCCCCGTTTTTTAGCATAGGCTTGGATTCGCTGCTGGACTTCCGGACAATCAGCGCAGTCATTGCGAATAAAGAGTTCCAGAGCCACACACTGGGGGCCCGCTGGATCTGTAGATTCCCGGGCAGAGAGATCCGAAGTAGAAAAAGAAATCGTCAGCAGGCTGCTCGCAATGATTACGAGCCACTGCAGCGGTTTGCCAGGTACAAAAACCGGGTCAGACACTGTATCCTCCTTGTCCTGTATTGAGTTCCAGAATCCCGACTTAAGCCTGTATCCAGGTTTGCAAAAGCGTCTTCAGTGCCATCCAGCCCGGTTTTTAAAGCATGAGAGACGTTTCAGGTAACCAGTTTACTCTCTTAAAGCGAATTGATCCTTTGTATGGATGCAGAATCATAAATGCTCCACTATTAAAAATATAATAAAACAATGACCGGGGCAAGCGGATGCCAGGTGAAATGGTTGTGGATTTGACAATTGCGGATCTAATATCGACTTACCTGGCAGGTTACAGCCCGGCGTTTTATCAGTTGTCCAGACGAGCTTTTGGGTAAGTCTCTTCTCCTGGGCTTCATTGCCAGTTTCCTTCAATGAAATGCTGATGCGTTCGCGGCTGTGACCATCTACTTTTCAGTTTTACTGGTTGCTGACGTAACGCGTCGTTGGTGGTCAGCCCATTGTTTGAGAGTTATGAAAGAGAACTTGAAGATCTGAAGAATAAGTCTACAATTGTACAAGGTCGGTTCAGTTCTCTTTAACTCAATCTCCCACCAGGGACATGAGGTCTGCGATGCACACGATTTCTTTTCGTTTTTTTCTGAGCCTGATTATTTCGTGTCTCTTTTTGGTGCCAATTGCCCTCATTTTTGCCGTTCAGCACAAAAAAGAGTCTGCTGTGCGAATTGAGCAGGGGGCCATTGATATTAATGTTCAATTTACTCCGCAACAATCTTTGAACACCTCGTTTCGCGTTTCGTTTACGCTGCATAATCCGTCAGACAAACCTGACAGTCTTACGCGAACCTTTCCCGTGTCTGCTCCACTAAGGGCGATGTATAATACCAAAAAGCCGTGGTGTCGTATCCTGGTTGATGGTAAGCCAGTAAAGTATGAAACTCAGCCGGTCTTAAAACCAGCAACTCCTTATACTGGATTTCGGGAATTTAAAAATCAGGACGAGTGGGAGGATCGGCTTGAAGCCTTGATTAAGCAAGATGCGGAACTACTTGGTTTGGTCACCAAATATCGGCAACTTATCAGAGACCGTGAAAATCTCAGGGAAATTTCCTCGACATTTAAGAGTCGTGTGAAGAAATATTTGATTTATAAAAGTGATGCTAATGTATCTGCTGCGTATCATGTTGCCAGGGGAGATACTTCACTTCTCGATCTGATCGAGTTGATGCCTGAGATCGATCCGAAGTTTAGAATTGACTTACCCAATACTCATAAGAAATACGTTTCGATTCTTGCTCGTAGTTATAGTTTCGCTCCCTATGAGAAGCAATGGCGTGCGAAGGCCGACAAGTGGTTTGCCTCTAAGCCAGATCTCGCAGAGCTTGTACCGAAGCTGCGTCAGGCCTGGAATATGCAGCGTGAGCCAGAGGAACTGCTCAACGGTCCGATACTAAAATACATGCACGACAATATGGGGTTGAGCCTGCAACTGTCAAAGCAGTTTGTCCAAAATATCGCAACCGGTTCTTACCATCCCCACCCCCATCCCCATGCTAATCCCCCAAGTGTATCGCTTATGAGAACCTTGTTTCCTGATATCGATCAAGAAATAAAAATGGAGGATAACGAAAGATCAAAAAAACTCGCTGAATGGGGTTTCAGTGATTCATTAATGAGCCCCTACACTGGAAAATTGATGAAGTATGCCTTTGGCCCAGGCAGAAGAAATAACACTTTTTATACTGACCCGACAGTGTTGGATGAAATTGGTCGGCCACAGCAGGCGAAATTGTTTTTGTACAGATACCGCTTAAATCCCAATTGTCAGCCAGTATTAATTTCATTTGCTGCACCATTACAGGCTAAAAGTCATAGTAAGATCGTCATTGAGTATGATTGTTTCATGGCTTCATATCCCAGTCCGGGCAACGCTGGCCGGTCTTTCGGTGAAATCACTGAACTGTCGGCCGTATTTCCTGCGCTTCAAGCTGTGCCTGTGACGGTAACGTGCCCTGCAACAGTTCAGCCAATTATTGCTCCTGTTCCCCAATCAGTCACAATTCTGGAAAATGGTCGCTGTCGCTTTGAGACTCGACTCACCAATGAGGCAACGATGCTGCATTTTATTGCGGTCGATTTCCAAGGTGATGGCTATTCTTTCGGCAGGCCCCGTGTTGATTTGGCTGATATTGAGACCGTTCTTAAGAAAACCAAAAATATGACGGTCAGACCTCTGTTAATGACTGCCTTGTTTTCCACGCTGAGAGCAAAACAGGCCTATCAATTTTTAGTTAAGATCCAGCAGGAATACCCTGACTTCCAGTCCAAACTTTCGCGATTACTGAATAGCAAACCTGGTCGCGATGCAGAAACCGATGAATGGATTGAGGCTAAGGTGAAGTCGCCTAAAATCATATCCGACAGTGACTTCGAAAGATTTAAAATAATCTACAACTACAGGGGTTTTGATTCAAGATTAGAGTTGATAAAGCGGCTCGATCAACTTGATAGCGCGAAGCTTGATGTGCAGGAACAAATGGGCCGATTGTTTATGCTGTGTACTGCTGGAGTTGACTCAAAGCAAAACTTCGCCACGTTGTTGAAGCTCGCTGAATCGAACCCAAAACGAGTTAATGAATCGCTCAGGTTGATTCGAGAATTGCAAATGGATAAGTCAGCCGCGTTACCGTTTGTGCTCAATCAATTTAATCCCGATCTTCGTTTAATAATGCATGCGAAGAAACATACTATTCCAAGAGCAGTGTGGCAACGACAGGACCTGGCTCACAGTGCCCTTCGTTCCTTTCGATCACCCCAGACTGCGCAACGGATTATTGCATTTATTCAGTCGACCGATGATCCATCAATTTTCTGGTCTGGCCTGGAAGCTTTATTTTCTATGACTCTCCCTGAGCATTTTGAGGAACTCGTTCGCATTTCTGATCATGTTGCAGAGTATTCTGCACGTTCTTTCACTCAGTATCTCGATTTATTAGTTCGGTCAGATGATCAAAAAAAGGCACAGCCGGTATTAAATCGTCTACGCAAAAAATATCCTGAACTGGCATCACGTATCACCCCGTTTCTTGCTCAATACCAGACTTCTGAGGAAATCGCTCGCGCTCAAAGCGTCTATCGTAATACTAAATTTCTTTATGAGGCACCTCAAACAGCCAAAACAGTTTTATCAAAGTATGCTAAAGGGACTGATATTACAAAACTTACTTTCTATCTGAATTCTAAAGCTGTTACAGAGGAACTGCGAACAGCTATTAATGTTTTAGCAAATCATGCTGAACCGACTGATATTGCAAAACTCACTTATAGAAAAGGACTAGGCCAAGGGGTGAACCAACGGCTCGTTAAAGTTATTGCGGAAAAGGGGGGAGATAAATCGGCCTATCCATTTGTTGAAGGTTATTATCTGGAGTTTGTCCAAGGCCGGAAAGCAGACTTTCACTCGACTTGTATATCAGCTTTCATAGAGACCGGAGATCAACGCGCCATTCCCCACCTCAGGGAAATCGTAAAGAACTCAGATCAAAATAAAGGTGTAGGATACGCATTTAATTCTACAGCATACGCAATAGGACATATTATCTTTGACAAACGAATCAAAAGGAAAATTAGTTACAATAAGTTGCGCAAGTTGGATGAGAATATTCACATAATCTTTCGAGATCCCACATACATAACTGACATGACTGAGAAGGAACGCACTAAGGCACTCGATGTTTTGCTCAAAGACCCTGGTGAATCAATCGAGCGCATGTTTCAGTATGGAGCTTTGCATTCAATCATTGATGCACCCGATTCTCAAACGTATATCCTGGATCGACAAGTTTTTTCTATCCTCAATCGATTTGGCGATTTGCCGACACGTCTCATTCTGGAAAAAAGTGATGGTTGTTCGTTGGAGAAGCGATACAAGATTGCAGAGATACTAACGGTCTTACTGCCCGAATCTCGTCCGCTGATCGAGGCAACTGCCCTCGACAAAACTGCGGATTACGATCGCAGGGCAACGGCTCAACTCGCTTTAAAAATGTATAAAGAGCGTCAGTTGATCTCTTCTCACTAAGCTGCATGTGTGCCTGAGAAGAAAACTCAAGAGTGACAAACTGGTGGAGTGTCATTTTTAAAATATGGGTTGATTGATATCCCGAGATTGCGACAACGGAGCACGTAAACCATACCCCCAACCCTCAATTTCCAGCTTGACAAAGCACTGGTAAGGCCAGCAGGCATTCAATCAGCAGGTCTAAAGGTGAATGAAATTCACAGTTCAATGCATGTGCTCTGTGTCACCTGCTGAATATTTTAGAGCGCATCAATTTTAACGATAGCGTCTCTCAATCTAATCTACTCGGGCCAAACAACCCTGGAGACGCTACAGGAAAACGGGACACCGTCTAAAGTTACCTGTAAGCTCTTTGCTTTATTTAGTGACAGCCAAGCTTCACGGTGAAATTTCGTGTTGCACATAGTAAAAGTCGGCTTCATGCACGTCCTCTATTTTGTTCTCCTCACACAAACAGTCAGAAATAATTATTATTTTTTAAAAACAGACCTGAATTATTCGATGAGCATACGATTACTTATGTGACTCGATATTAATTGAGCCTGAACTCGTATGGCAACAACTTGCTCATCGAGCGGTTCGACGCTGCGCATGATGATTGTTTTATGTTTGATTGAACAAAGTGTTTAATCATGTTTAATCAAGTGGTACTGCTGACTTTTATGTCTAGGAATCGTGGCAATGATTGAGAGCGAATTTGTGAAAACAGTTCCTCGCTTAATGATCCCATTTCTGGTTTCCTTGTATTCAGTTCTTATTCCAGCGTTTGATTATCTTATTTCAGGAAGGGCTTTGTTATGTTGAACCGTAGTCGTGGGAAGAAATCAGGTTTTACGCTTATTGAGCTACTGGTTGTAATTGCAATTATCGCGATACTTGTTTCATTGCTCCTTCCGGCGGTACAGCAGGCACGTGAAGCGGCGCGCCGCAGTAATTGCAAAAACAACCTGAAACAAATCGGTCTGGCGCTCCACAACTATCATGAGACATACGGCATGTTTCCCATTGGTGGAACAGGAGATCGTGACCGTCCGCCGCGTGTAAGCTGGCAGGTCCGTATTTTACCGAACATAGATCAGGCAGCATTGTTTAATCAGATCGACATGTCCGGTGCGACCGCCTCTGCAGTGCAGGCAACGCTTGCTGATGGCAGAATCGTACGAGAAATACCGATGACGATATATAAGTGCCCCAGCGACCCATATAATCAACCGCGGGCAGGATATGCCCAATGCAACTATGCCGGTTCCATGGGGTCGCAATCAGCACCCAGTGGCTCCTCCGCTTGCAGTCCTTTTCAGGTTTATGCACTAAAATCAACCCTCTATGGAAAGACGCTTTTGAAGAGTGGTATCTCTGGCATGATCTCCAGGAATGGAGCAAGTATCCGTATTGCGGATGTTCTAGACGGCGCGTCAAACACCATCCAGGTAGGTGAGACTCTGCCATCATGCCTGGACGCAGACAGGGGGAGTTGGTCTTACGCACAGTCAACCTGCAACGCTGAAACGATGACGCTTACTCCCATCAATGAATTTACAACGTGCGATCAATTAGGAGCTTCCCGTCGTATCACAAATTCTGCCTGCACTGCTCATACTCAGTGGAACTACTCTCTTGGGTTTAAGTCGATGCATGCCGGAGGGGCTCACTTTTTGATGGTCGACGGTGCCGTGCGTTTTCTCAGCGAAAACATCGATCATGCCGACACGTTCCAGCATCTGGGTGATCGCGCTGACGGGGCCGTACTCGGCGAATTCTAGAGCGCATTACATTTAACGATAGCGACTCTTAACCCAATCTACTCGGGCCACACAGCTCTGGAAGCGCAACAGTAAACCTGGACGCAGTCCAGTCGTGTTTTGGATTTGAGGAGGGGAAGGCGGTTCTCAGAACTCGATTTTCAGGTGAAGTGCGCACTCACGTCAGTGGGAAGCTGATCTGCGACCGCAGCTCGAATGCAATACTCAGTCAACAGGAAGTAATCCCTTTAATCCTTCCTTCGGAGTGTTCACCACCTCCTGCTTTGTAACTTGGAGAATACTGATCTCCGTTTGTTTCAAATTATAACATCGGACACTATGAATATATTTTAATGGGAGAATTGAATGAACAGATTCACTGGTTTCCTGCTACTCATTTCTGCGCAGACCCTGGTTGGCTGTAGCGGGAGCGATGGCCCCCAGGTGGCTGCCGTTGAAGGAACTGTCACGTGGGAAGGAAAACCGCTTGCTGATGCCGGCATTGCCTTCACTCCGGAGAAAGGCCCTGTCGCCATAGGCAGGACGAATGAGTCAGGGCAATTTAATCTTTCCACTCAAGGACGCAACGGGGCTGTCGTTGGCTCACATCGAGTAACGATTGAGGCCTTCCAACCACTGCCTCCCGGCAAGAAAGCTGTCAGCTCGGAGGGAGAAGTTCTCATTGCACCCGTCTCACGTATTCCTTCAAAGTATGGAGTTCTTATAAAAAGTGGTCTGGAAGCCAAAGTGACTGCAAATGAAAGTGAAAACAATTTCGATTTTGAGCTGAAGTGACGGATACCACCGCGATTGGTTCTTTCAATTGCATGTCGCTGCCCACCAGAAAAACGGGAGCTCATTCCGGACCGCCAAATTGAGTATTGTCTCAATGTGGAATGCTGGCAGACTAACTTTGTGGGTGAACAAGCACTTACAATGTTTCAACAGGAGCTTGCGGTGGCTGTGTGGCCATTGAGACAGTGTATGATGAGAATATATGCGACCAGCAATGCTTCATATGTAGCATCAGAAATTAAAGACTGTCAAAGCAGCGGTAAAAACTCCATTGGTTATCTCAAACGGTGAGAGCTATGAAGGGGCAATGTAAGAATACGGGACCCACCTGATTAAAGTGTCCACAAACTACGTCGTGGAATACTGATTCCGGCTCTTCAGAATATTCCGCCTCCCGTTCTTTACTGACGTCAATGGACAAACAGTCTCTGGAAATTCGTTAAGAATAGTCGGTATCGGAAACTACAAATAACGAAATAATTTGTGGATTATTTGAATACACGACCTGTAATATCTTCTGGGCGTACGATTACTTATAGAGACCAGGGTTATTGCGTGTTGTCCTGCAGGGGAGGGTATCATAGTGGAAAACCTCATGGAACAGAAAAACCAGGAAAGGCAATTCACAAAACTTCTGACGGCGAATCGTCGACAGTTGTATGCTTTTATATATTCATTGTTGGCGGATCACGCTGATGCGGAAGATGTTTACCAGCGTTGCAGTATGATTATGTGGGCAAAGTATGACCAGTTTGATACGAACTGTGATTTCCTGCCCTGGGCGATGGGCATCGCGTTTTACGAAGTGAAAAACTTTTTACGTGTGTCTTCACGTGATCGACATCTTTTCTCAGAGCAGTTACTCGAACAGCTCTTCGAATGCATGTCTTCCCAGAAAAATAATCATAGTACACAGATGCTGTCACTGGAGAAATGTTTGAAAACGCTGCGTCAAAAAGATTTATGGTTGATACAGCAGGTTTACTGGGAGAGGCGGAAGTGCTCGGCCGTCGCGGAAGAAACCGGAATGAAAATTAACGCGCTCTATGACCGGGTTGGCAGAATCCGTAGCCAGCTAAAAGAGTGTGTAAGGCGCCGGGTGGCGGAGGTGGAACATGCCTGATCAAAATCAGAAAAATGAGAAAGAATTTGAACGGCTACTCTGCCGTCTGGCCGATGGTTCTCTTGATAAAGCCGATGCTGAACTTTTGGAGTCCTTGCTCATAGATCAGCCAGAGCGCCAGGCATTGTACCTGGAATACATGTGGCTTGATTCGTCACTGATCGAACTGGGAGGCGTCAGCAAAAACGCTCCCGAACTCAATCTTCAGCGCAGCCGACAAAAAAAATCTCTTGCTTTCAGCGTATTGGCACTTACAGCGTGCACTCTGGCCTGCCTGCTTGTGATTCTCCTTGTGCTACCTGCCCTTGAATCAAGAAATCAATTCGCTGAAAACAAAGCTGCAGAGAGTGATCTGCCATCAAAAACAGTAGAGTCAGCGACCATAAAAAATACGCCGAAAGAATTGGTTTCCGAAGCACGATTTATCGCAGGACATCGTACTGTGTTTCGTGGTTCCAATTCTCCCATGCTGATTGGAAGTCGCTTACACTTCTCAGAGCATTACATGCTGCAAGAAGGGTTGATAAAGATTCTTTTTCCTTCAGGCGCCGAAGTGATTCTCAGTGCACCTGCGCAATTCCAGGTCGTAAAAAATGATGAGCTTATTGTGAATCTCGGCAAGTGCTCTGTTTATGCGCCAAAGGGGGCCGAAGGTTTTGAGGTCACGACACCCACAAGTGAAGTGGTCGATTTAGGGACTCGTTTTTCCGTTGCCGTCGCTGAAGATGGATCATCCAATGTGGCGGTCGTCGAAGGCGAGGCTGAAATATCCTCGCTGAATCGAGCCCGCAAGAAAACATTGTTCAAAGGCGATACCGCCTATGTTGGTACTGACCTGCAAATAAAAGACGGAGATAAAACCCCGCAAGACGAACAATATGTCGCCACGATACCGGACCGGCTGATGGCATATGAATCGATCCAGGATGAATCTGGGCTGGCAAAGGAGCTGTCGTCTTTATACGTGCAACGCGCAGGTCTTCCTCGTACTTATCATACAGATGATTTTATTCTGCCACGTATCAATCATTATCTACCGGGAACCCACGCTTTTGGGATTGTTCCCGCGGATTCCCCTGCTGAAGCATACAATCAATTTGGTTCAATGAATCTGTTATTTGCTTCGGCATTCATTAACCCGTCAGGCCAGAAAGAACTGCATCAGGGAGAATTTACATTAGGCCCCCAGGGAACGCCCGGCATGAATCTCATATTTGATCGGCCGATTATTAATTCACCCGGTCCCGATCTCGTTCTATTCGACGCACAGTCGATCGCGCATTCTCTGGAGGGAGACGTGTTCCATTTGTATCCGCATACAGAGCATCCCGACGCACAGCCGATCACCATCAGGAAATACGATATTGATGGTTATTCGGCAGAGGCCAGACTGATGACGGGATGTCGTTTGACTTTCTTGAGTTCAGAAAAAGCTGACGATGGCACACCTCTTCCCAACACAGCGCGGTCACAGCTAATAAATAAAGTTCCTTCTCGCTTGTTTGTCGTTGGTATCGATCTGAGTGACATGAACATCCCGCCTGGCGCAGCAATCACCGGACTTTTCCTTCAAGACGCCGACGACGACAAAGACCGGATTGATCCGGTTGTCATTGTTGGTCTTCCCCCCGTCAAATAACGTAGTAGATCTCAGGTTTTATGCTCAACTTGTTCAAATTTATTGTGACCTCTCTTTGCATCGCTCTGTGGCTGGGGGCTTCGGCGAATGCCGCTGAACTTGCTCCGGATGTAATGAAGTTCTTTGAATTAAAAGTGCGTCCCTTACTCTCAGAGCACTGTTGGTCTTGTCACGGTGAACAGGAGCAAAAAGGTGCTCTGCGGCTCGACACGCGTGGCCATATGCTACTGGGGGGAGAGTCGGGAACATCAGTGGTTCCCGGCAAACCGGACGAAAGTCTGCTCATGGAGGCGGTGCGCTATGAATCGTATGAAATGCCTCCGGCGGGAAAACTCAAGGAAGACCAGATTAAGATACTTGAAAAATGGGTCTCCCTGGGTGCTCCCTGGCCGGGAGCGGACGACTCGGTTCCGGTTCGCCAGGAACATGGCCCTGGATTCACTGAGAAAGACCGCGCCTGGTGGGCGATTCAGCCTTTACAGGAGGTAACTGTACCGTCATTAAAGATCAAACAGCGTCACAGTAACGAAGTAGATCAGTTCATCTTTTCCACGCTGGAACAGCAGGGACTGACTGCTGCTCCAGAAGCAGACAAGCGGTCATTGATCCGTCGGGTCTATTTTGACCTGCACGGCCTGCCTCCCACTCCGGAGGAAGTGCAGAGATTTGTAAACGATCAGCGCCCGGATGCTTACGAGCGTCTTGTTGATCGTCTGCTTTCCAGTCCTCGCTATGGAGAACGCTGGTCGCGGCACTGGCTTGATATCGTGCGGTATGCAGATTCGGACGGTTATCGTGCCGACGGCTATCGACCGCATGCATGGCGCTACCGCGATTACGTAATCCGATCGCTCAATGAGGATAAGCCTTATAATCAGTTCGTCCAGGAACAGTTAGCGGGGGATGAACTGTTCCCTGATAATGTCGATGCACAAATTGCAACCGGTTTCCTGACGCACGGAACCTATGAGTGGAACAGCCGTGATGTTGCCGGGCAGTGGAACCTGATGCTCAATGAATTGACCGATACTGTCGGTGACGTCTTCCTGGGAGTCGGTATGCAATGTGCCCGATGTCATGATCACAAATTCGATCCCATTCTGCAAAAAGATTATTTCCAACTGCGGGCATTCTTTGAGCCGATCCTGATTCAGACCAGCGAAGTAGCCGCTTCAACCAGTCAACATGAGAAGTACCAGCGGGAAATTGCGGCCTGGGAGCAGGCCACGCAACAAATTCGTCAGGAAATTGCTGCAGTTCAGGATCCCTATCGAGCGAAAGCCGAAGCCGTCATCAAGTCATTTCCGCCCGACATCCAGGCGATGATTAAAAAACCGGCAGGAAAACGAACTCCGCGTGAACAACAGCTGGTAAAGCTGGCATGGCGTCAGGTGGAATATAATTATGAGAAGCTTGACAGGCTACTGAAACCGGCGGATAAAGAAAAGGTCCTGGATTTGAGACGCCAGTTGGCAAAGTTCGATCAACTGAAACCCGCGCCGCTACCTGTGGCGCAACAGGCTCGGGATATCGGACCACAGTCCCCCACGACAACCATTCCCAAGAAACGTACGGAATGTGAGCCCGGTTTTCTGGCAATTCTTAATGAAACCCCTGACGAACATCTGGGACCCCCAAACGATAAGACTACCAGTCGCAGAAGCGCATTGGCTCGTTGGCTGACACAGCCGAGCAATCCCCTGTCGACACGAGTGATCGTGAATCGCATCTGGCAGTATCACTTTGGCAAAGGCCTGGCACCACACAGCAGTGATTTTGGAAGTCTGGGTGGCCCGCCTACGCATCCTGAGTTACTCGATTGGCTGACTCAAGCGTTCCTCGACGACGGTTGGCGGTTCAAAAACCTGCATCGTTTGATTGTTACCTCTGCAACTTATCGCCAATCTGCTTTGCATCCACAGGAAGAGGCGATGATTGCCATCGATCCGGGAAACAAGTTTTACTGGTGTGCAGAGACACGCCGACTCGACGCAGAACAAATTCGCGATTCCATATTGGCAGTAACCGGACAGCTTAACCTGCAAGCCGGCGGTCCCGGAGTCGCTGCCAGTGTACCAAGGCGGTCCATCTATTTACGGATGATGAGAAACAGCAGTGATCCGTTATTAGAGGTGTTTGACTTGCCACGGTTTTTTGCCAGCGTCCCTGCACGCGATACGACAACGTCTCCGGTTCAATCATTGCAGTTGTTCAATAGTCAGCAAATGTTACGATTTGCCGATCAGCTTTCAAAAAGGGCATTTGACGAATCGAAAACGGTTTCGGGCATTGAAAAAGAAGATGCCGAATTGATACGAGCGTGGGAAATTGTTTTTGGCAGAGCAATTACCAGTGAGGAACTGACGATAGCTAAAGAGTTTCTCACGCGCCAGGAAAAACTGCTGTCTGAGCAGGAAACAACGGTGAATCTGCAGCAACTGGAAACGGCGTCCATGCCTTACCGGAATGGGCAATCGGTTGTCTTTCATGCGGATCAGCCATCACCTTTTTATGTCGCAGATGACAAACAGTTGAAACCGGAAAACAACACCATCGAAGTTTTCTTCCAGATCCGGTCGATCTATGAATCGGGGGCTGTGCGTACGCTGGTTTCGAAGTGGAGCGGCAAGGTGCCTGAACCGGGCTGGATTTTCGGTGTCACGGGCCGAGGTTCGCGACGGAAGCCGCAAACCCTTGTTTTTCGCACATTTGGGCAGAGAAGCGACGGCTCAGTGGGTGACGAGATCATTTTTTCTGATCAACACATTCAACTTAATACGCCGTACTATGCCGCGGTCAGTTTTCACGTCACTGGTGAGCAGGCAGGCACGATCGACTTTTACCTGAAAGATCTCTCGAATGACGATGAGCAATTAGGCCGGATCACGAAAAAACACCGGATAGTTCAGGTGCAGAACAATAGCCTGCCCATCGCCTTCGGTCGCATGGTTCGCAATCCTCAGAGTTTCTTTGATGGTCTGATTGATGATATCCGCTTTTCATCGCAGGCGCTGGACTCCCAGTCTCTACTTTTCACACAGGAGTCTGTTACGAAGGACACACTGGGCTATTGGAAATTTGATCCTGTACCAGGCATGCTCCAGGACAGTTCGAAGAATAAGCATCACATTAGCAATGATGACCAGATGTCGTCAGCCGGCAATCCACGTCGGCAGGCGTTTGTCGATCTGTGTCATATCCTGCTGAATTCCAATGAATTTCTCTACGTCCATTAAGGCGATTACATGTTTTCAATGCCACATTTTCAAATACCCCAAAACCGTCGGGAATTTCTGGAAACGAGCGGACACGGATTTGGCGCTCTCGCGTTGGCCAGTCTGCTCTCCCAGGCAGAAGGCTCTTCCGAATCTAGACGGTCCGTGACGAACACCGGCCAGGTACCACATCATCAGCCGCGGGCGAAGAATATCATCTTCCTGTTCATGGAAGGGGGCCCGAGCCAGATCGATACGTTTGATCCCAAGCCACTCTTAAATAAGCTGGCAGGCAAAAGTCTGCCCGACAGCTTCGGCGAAATTCTGACCGCGGCCGGAGAATCACGATCACCCTTACTGGTTTCAAAACGGAAATGGAAACAGCACGGCGAAGCGGGCACCTGGGTCTCCGACTGGCTACCCGAAATCGCAACCTGTGTTGACGATATCGCCGTGATCCGTTCCTGCTGGGCAGATGGCCTAAATCACTCATCAAGCGTCTGCCAGATGAATACCTGCTCGCTGACAGGCGGTCGTCCCTCACTGGGGAGTTGGGTGACCTACGGCCTTGGCTCGGAAAACCGGGACCTTCCCTCGTTCGTCGTCATGCAGGATAACCGCTCACAGGTTGTGAATGGACCACGCAACTGGGGAACAGGATTTATGCCGGCGGTTTATCAGGGAATTCAACTGCGGGAAGGCAAACAGCCGATTCCGAATCTGAACAATCCGGAAGGGATTACGGATATCCGCCAGCAGAGTAAACTGTCGCTTCTGAAATCTCTGAATCAGGACTTTACACACGAGCATTCCCGTCAGACCCAATTGGAAGCACGTATCGCCAGTTATGAGTTGGCATTTCGTATGCAGGCCGAAGCCCCCGAGGCGGTCGACCTCAGCCAGGAGACTGAAGCAACACGGAAGCTCTATGGTATGGACCAGGAGGAGACATCCTCTTTCGGTCGGTTGTGTCTGATGTCGCGTCGTCTTGTCGAAAAAGGCGTTCGCTTTGTACAGCTTTATCATGGAGCCGGGAGTAAGTGGGATGCCCACAGCGGCATTGAAAAAAATCACACGAAACTCTGTAAAACGATGGATCTTCCGGTCGCTGGATTGATTAAGGATCTGAAGCAGCGAGGGTTACTGGATGAGACTCTCGTCGTGTGGGGCGGCGAATTCGGTCGTACTCCCATGTCGGAAAAAGGAGATGGCCGCGATCATAATCCAACTGGATTCACCATGTGGATGGCCGGCGGAGGAGTTAAGGGAGGTCAGACGATCGGCGCGACCGACGAACTGGGCCTGCGAGCCATAGAAGATCGCATGCACGTACATGACCTGCATGCATCGATCCTCCACCTGATGGGGCTGGACCGTATGAAACTGGTTTATGAATACAATGGCCGTCCCGAACGCCCCACAATCAATGAAGGTGAGTTCCAAACGAAACTGGTGACCGGTTAGGACACGCTTTGAAGAAACCAAATTAAAAGCTGAGACCACTGTGGAGCAGTAATGTGTTATCGATTTTGATATCTGTGGCATTCCTCTCCAGTTCAAATTTACGTCCAAAGACATAACCGATTTCTACATTATACTTCCTGCCAGCGTTGCCGAAGCGCCCGGGTTCTTGCGGTGGTATTGATTCCCAGCCCAATACAAATCGCCATTCTCGATAATTAAGTCTCTCTGAAGTTCCATTGGCACGTTGGTAGGCCCAGTTTCCACCAGACATGCCTCCGCCCACATATCCCCAATGCTGCCGATCGGAAGACTCGGACAAGAGGAATGAAACTCGCGGGTTAGGCAACATGAGATTGACTTTTATCGAGTCAGATGGTTCCCAGATTGCGCCCAGAACGGGAATCACCGGGATGTCCTCCTGGCCGGTGGCTAAAGCGCCGAACGCCCAGTTCCACTTTTCATTGGGGCGGTACATGGCGAACATCCCGCCTCGGAACTGCCAGGCCATACTGCCTGTGTTCTGCAGATCAGACGCAAATACGGCGCTGAGCATCGTTCTGGTCATCCACTTATCATTGATTCGTCGCATCCATGCCAGTCCCAGTGAAAACTGATGCAGGTTCTCAGGTAAATCCAGGGCAGGGGAGGCGTTGATCCCGGTATAAGAATAGGCGGCTGTCAGGAATGGGGGCGGTGGTCCAAAAAGGGGATATAAAGGCAACTTCATTGCGAGGTCAGAGGAACTGATCTCAACACCATCGGTTTCCGGTTCCCATTCGGCAGCGAGATCAAACCGGGGACGCATTAAAGATTTCAAGTCTGGTGGACGCTTTGATTCCGTCTGCTGATCGAAGCCTGGATCTTCCAGAGGATCTTCAGGGATGGTTTCTGGAACCGGGAACTCATCTCGTGGAGATTCCAATTCATTCCGCAAAAACTGATCGGTTGGCAATAAAACAACATATCCGGGCTCAGTTGATGGTGGGGCTGAAATTTCAGATTGTTGCATCGTCTGCGCAGATAGATTCAGTTGGCAACTGAATAGTACGAGACTATAACACAATATCCTGAAAAGAAACGGCATCAGATTATGTCATCCATGACAAATTGAAGAAGTGAAAGCCAAATACAGAGATGAAGGAGTTGAATAGATAAGAGAGGAATTTAGTTGATTGTAGTTCCAGGGTAAAAGTTGACCAATACAAAAACAAAAATTTACAGGGAATCGGGGCTGCTCAATCGCAATTTAGCTTGAATCATTTAGAAAAATAATATTCCGCGGCTAACTGGAACTGGTCAATTAATCGTTTCTGCCATTCGCTGGAACTTCAAAAGGAGCGTTTAAAACTTTGGTTTTCAGTATTTTTGCTTTGAATGAACCTCCGCGCATTACGATCTTTAGAGAGTTCGGTTCATTTGTGCACTGTGTTCTGGTCGACAGTTGCTTAAAGCTTTAACACGAAATCAATGCATAGTCGGTTTCTTGAGTCAGGGTAAGAGGTTATGGAGTATTACGTATTTTAAACTGATCTATCAAATTTGATTCAAATAGAATCACGTTGTCCTGTTCCAGCATTAATTCGTGGCTCATGCGGGCAGGACAGTGAATGGCGCAATCTGCCTCGTCGTTTAATTTATGGTCTGATGAGAGGGGGGGCGGATCAATGGTCCAAAGTGGGCATCCGCAGATCGTTTAAAATATGGCTTGAACAGGAAACAAAGAAATCTGGAAGTTGTGAACTTTGTAACGCTGATCTTCCGATGTCAGAATTACAGGCTACTTTCATTGAACAGGAACGCGAAATCTACTAAATCAATTCCATAACGCCTGCTTCTGATTTTCGTCCAGCGATGCCATTTTACTATTATTTAAGTACTTCGAGTGTTTTATGTCTAATAACCCGCCAGACAATCAGGATTCCTCCATAGATCCAGGTTCAAATATGATTCCATCTGATATCAAATCAGCGGCCTGGTTATTTGAACAACTGGCCGTCGATTCTGGTCGCTCAGCGGATCGAACCCGGATTCGACGCGCTTTAATTGAAGCGACTTCAGTTAACTCAGCAGAATCAGATGTCGAATGGTGGGACTGGCTGGTTGAAGCCAGTCGTAGCCTGGGACTGAAATACAAAGTAATGGATTGCACATTTCGTGAATTGACTGAAGTCGCCAGTGAAGGCGGACGGATTATTACCCATGTGGAGAATCCTCCGGAATGGGTGGCGCTGGTAGCAGCTAAGAGGAGACGTTTTCAGATATTGCAGCCGGGGCAGGAACAGCACCGGGTTTGGATGAGTGCTCGCAGGATGCGCAGAGTACTGCAGATTAAGAATCGGGATGAAGTGATTCGGTGTCTGATTATTAAACCCGAACTGACGACTTCCACTGATCCCGGCCATGAGTTGCATGCACAACTGCCGCTGGACCGGGTGCTCGCTTTGATGAAACCGGAATCTGCAGATATCTGGACAATCACCGTTTTTGCTCTGGTGACTGGATTGCTGGCTCTGGCAACGCCACTCGCTGTCGAGACCCTGGTGAATACTGTTGCCTTTGGACGTCTGCTGCAACCATTGATTGTTCTGGCTTTGATGCTCCTGGCATTTCTCTCATTTTCTGCTGCTCTGTTAGGGTTACAGACCTATGTCGTGGAAATTATTCAACGTCGGCTCTTTGCGAGAGTCGCGGCAGATTTATCCTATCGGTTGCCACGAATCGTGCCGTCAACCCTTGAAGGACAATCAGGCCGAGAACTGGTGAATCGTTTTTTCGATGTCATTACCGTCCAAAAAGCCTCGTCAACACTACTGCTCGACGGGATATCTCTGGTATTGAGTACGCTGATTGGTATGACCGTTCTGGCATTTTACCATCCCTGGCTGCTGGGATTCGATGTGGTGTTACTGGGGCTGATCGCATTTATTATCTTTGTACTGGGGCGCGGTGCCGTCAACAGTAGTATCAAGGAATCAAAGGCGAAGTACAAAGTCGCAGCGTGGCTTGAAGATCTGATAGGCTGTCCGACAGCATTTCGTTATCGGGGGGCGGCTGAATTTGCGCTCGATCAGGCCGATCATTTGACGTATGAATATCTCATCGCACGTAAAAAACATTTTCGCATCGTGATGCGGCAGATTATCTTCGCCTTAGGGCTACAGGCGGTTGCCAGTACCGCATTATTGGGACTGGGAGGCTGGCTGGTTATTGCCGGACAGTTAACTCTGGGGCAACTCGTAGCAGCGGAACTGATTGTGACTGTCATTGTTGGTTCTTTTGCAAAAATGGGAAAGCACTTGCAGAGTTATTATGACCTGCTGACATCGGTAGATAAGCTTGGGGTTTTATTTGACCTGCCGATGGAACGCCAGGATGGTTTGTTGGGATTACCGCATGATAAACCTGCAGAAGTCGTGATCACTAATCTGCTTGGTCCCAAACGTCATGCTGGAAATCATGGAGAACCACTCAACCTGAAGATTAAATCCAGTGAGCGTTTGATGTTAATGGGATCCAGTGGAAGTGGTAAAAGCGAGGTCCTGGATCTTTTGTTCGGCTTGTCAAAACCTGAAGAAGGTCATGTCTCCATCAATGGCATCGACCCCAGAGATTTGCGACCGGATGTACTCAGGAAACATGTGGCGCTGGTGCGCGACGTTGAAATATTCTCGGGGACACTGGAAGAAAATGTTCATCTGGAGCGGTCTTATGTTTCGACCAGTGATGTCCGCGAGGCATTGGAATGGGTCGGGTTGATCGATGAGATTATCAAACTGCCTCAGGGACTGAATACCCACCTGGTCGATAATGGATATCCACTGTCTATCAATCAGGCTCGTAAGTTGATGCTCGCAAGGGCAATTGTCGGACGTCCTCGTTTGCTGCTCGTGGATGCTGTGATTGATTGTTTTCCGGATGGGGAAGCAGAACAGTTGATGGCTATGTTATCAGATTCGGAGCGACTCTGGACGATGGTTATGGTCACGGGACGACAAAGTCTGGCGGAGGCTGGAACAATGATCTGTCAATTGGATGACGGGCAGCTGGTGTCGCAGGAGGGGAACTCTCATGTCAACTAAGAAAGCACTTGATACAACGGCATCGCATTCCAAAAGCAATCGCTGGTCGTTATTGAGCCCTGTGGCGTACAGCGAATCCAGTATGCCTGCATTGAGGCTGGCGCGGTCATCAAGGCTGGCACGTAAGATCGCGAAAGTATTGTTCGGAATTCTTGCATTAACAATTACGGTCATGGTTTTTGCACCGTGGCAGCAGTCGGTGAGGGGAACGGGCAATGTACTGGCTTATTCCCCAGACCAGAGGCAGCAGGTCATCCAAGCAACTATCAAAGGTCGCATTGCACGCTGGGGGGATCAGATTTATGAGAATGCCCTGGTTAAAAAAGGGCAGGTCATCGCCGAGATTCGCGATCTCGATGAATCCTACGCTGCACGCCTGGATCTGCAGGTCATGAATACCCAGCAGGCGCTGGTTGCTGCAAAGCAACACCTGGAAGCAAACAAGCGGGCACTGGAAGCAGCAAAAACGATTGTGGAATCCTACCAGGCACAAGTTCAGGCTTTTGAAACGGTCAAGCGTGAAACGGTGAATGCACAGAATGCTTATATTGAAATGGCTGCCAAGAAGGTGCGGGCGGAACAGCAGAAGCTGGCAGAATATGAAGCAGCATTACCACAACTGCAGGCAGAGTATGACCGTATGAAAACTCTGCAGGCGGAAAATAATATTTCCTTGCAGAAGCTGCAGGAAGTAACTCGAAAATTCAAAGAAGCAAACAGCAAAGCCAAAGGCGCAGAATTCTATTATGGCGCTGCTAAAGATGAGCTGTCAGGTAAACAGAGTGAGCGAACTGCCAAAGTCGAGAAAGCCCAGGCTGAG
The DNA here is from genome assembly GCF_048262075.1 of Gimesia sp. Lineage (GTDB taxonomy): Bacteria > Planctomycetota > Planctomycetia > Planctomycetales > Planctomycetaceae > Gimesia. The sequence continues at coordinate 293,981 of NZ_JBLXFK010000001.1, read as the reverse complement.
ATCGACAAGACAAAAGCCATGTTACGAAAAGCAAATGGTGATGTGTCAAAAGCGGAGAGTGATATTGCCAAATCACAACAGGAGCTGAATAAAGTGGAGAAGGAACTGCTGGATATGCAGGTCAAAGTTTCACGTCAGGAAAGCCAGGTGATCAAAGCTCCCTTCGCCGGTTACATCGTACAGATTACTCCCAATCTGGGGACTGCCATCCTCAAGCAGGGAGACCCGATTTGTACGATCGTCCCCTTTACAAAAGACCGCTCTGTTCAAATCTGGCTTGATGGAAATGACGCCCCCCTGGTTCAACCAGGGCGACACGTGCGTCTGCAGTTTGAGGGCTGGCCAGCCGTGCAGTTCTCCGGTTGGCCTTCTGTCGCGGTGGGAACTTTTGGAGGCCAGGTTGTTTCAGTGGATTCCATTGATAACGGACTCGGGAAATTTCGAATTCTGATCCGTCCCGATCCCAATGACGAACCGTGGCCGCGGGATCGGTTTCTACGCCAGGGTGTACGCGCGAATGCCTGGGTGCTGCTGAACCAGGTACCCCTCTGGTACGAAGTCTGGCGGAAGCTAAATGGTTTCCCTCCCGCCGTTTCGGTACAGGAGCCGGACCAGAAGACCAATAAAAGCAAACCTCCCAAAATACCAAAGTGAGACAAGGTAGATTGCGGTGAGTTTGCGGCCTTCGTTGTGTCTTGCGAAAGGCGCGCGATGATCTTCAGAGAAAATGCCTGCGCCCCAACTTCAGGTCAATTAGTTGTTTGCGTTGTGACGAATTCATGAATAATAACCGTCGTATCGATTGTAGTGACAGCGTCATTGATTCGGACAATATTTAACCCGCCCATTGAGTTATGAAATAATGTTTCGAGTTTTGATCGTGATCATCGCTTTCGGCCTGGCAGGTTGTGCCGGTTCCAGACAGAGCCTGACTCAATCTGCGCCGGAACCCAAGAATACTCCTGCTCGAATTTCGCTCGACGATTCATCTGTCGTTGAACCGGAAAAAACGCTGTTGCTGGCAACAGGCGATCAGGAGTCTCAAGAAGAGTCGAAGAATACCCGAGTCCTGGATAACCTCGAAGCGGAACCGGTCATCGAACAGGTCTCTTCAGATTCGGTGACTGCGGAGACATTTGCCATTCCCGAAATTCCTCCGCTGCCAGATAAGAATTTCACTCCCAGCGCGGAGGGGATTGACCTGGAAGATGTCATCAATTCGGTTTATCAGAGCTATCCTCTGTTGGAGGCTGCCCTCTATTCGCGTGAGGTGGCATCCGGAGAACGATTGGAAACACTGGGTGAATTCGACCGAAAATTGAAGGCGGGTACAGAGAATGGACCGATGGGCTATTACAAAACCTATCGTCAGCATATCGGTGTGATTCAACCTCTGTACCAGGGGGGAGAAGTATTTGCCGGTTATCGTGTGGGACGGGGGAGTTTTCAACCCTGGTACCTGGAACGTCAGACGAATGAAGGGGGGGAATTTAAAGCAGGGTTTTCAGTTCCCCTATCACGAAATCGTGATATCGATGCGCGACGGGCTGCGTTGTGGCGTTCCACTTTCGGAGTGCAGGCCGTCGAGCCGGATATCCAGGCTCAGCTGATCAGCTTTGTGCAGGAAGGCACATACGCCTACTGGGACTGGGTGGCAGCGGGAGCAAAGCTGGTTATTGCAGACCGCATACTTAAACTGGCGGAGGATCGAACTGACCGGATACGTAGTCAGGTTGAGAATGGTTTTCTGGATCCTCCCGAGTTGACTGATAACCTGCGCCTGGTCGCAGAACGTTCTGGCAGACGTGCTTTCGCAGAGCGGAAATTGCAACAGACGGCAGTGAAGCTTTCCCTGTATTTTCGGGATGCCAACGGCGCTCCGGTGATTCCAGGTCCCGAACTTCTCCCCCCATTTCCTGAGCTGGAATCGGTCGATGCAGAACGGGTTGCCTTCGATGCACAACTTGCATTGGAACAACGACCGGAGATTTATGCGATCAATCTTCTGCAGCGTCAATTGGATATCGATCACTCAGAGGCGCAAAATGACTGTCTCCCGTCCGTCGATTTAGTCATGGCGGCCTCCCAGGATGTGGGATATCGAACCAGTCCTAAGAACGATAAAGGCCCTTTTGAACTGGATGCCTTACTTTTGATGGAAGTTCCCCTGGAACGTCGCAAGGCGCGCGGGAAAATACAGAAAGTGAGCGGGAAAATCTCGCAGCTCAGCGCGAAGCGGAAACTGACCGAAGAAAAAATTGTCGCCGAAGTCGAATTTGCCTATGCAGGTCTGATCGGAGCCTATAAACAGGCGCAGCAGGCTGAGCAGGCTGTCGGTTATGCGGAAGATCTGGCACGCAGGGAACGTCGTAATTTCGAAGAAGGTTTGTCAGACCTGTTAAAAGTAACTTTACGCGAACAGTATGCCGTGGAATCTGCTGAGAAAGCAGTGGACGCGAAACTCCTCTATTTCAGGGAAAAAGCCGATTATCGAGCTGCCCTGGCTGAAGATCAGGTCCCTGAATTTGTTCAGGAGTGATCTCAAGAGCAAGTCAAGTCCCATTCACTCAGGTTGCTGATCGACCTTTACTGGGAGCAGAGCTTTGACATGCAGCAGGACGGCTGGGTCTGCTGTTACCGCTGCAGATTCAAGCAGCGTTTTCTGCAGAGCCGGTGTGAGTTGTTCATGCTGTTTTCTGTAGGCGGCGAGCAGTCTTTTTGCTGTCACACGGGGGGCACTATATTTTGTGTCGCCATCCACATCCAAAAAGATCGGGTTTGTGATGGCCTGCGTGGCCTTGCCATAGGTCGTCCAGCCAGGGAGCGTGATTCCATCACCGAGCACAAATGCCACCACGTAGGCATCATGCGCAGGCTGTTCAATCTCAAACTCCAGTGTCTGATCGGTGGGCTGATTAAGCGTGGAATCGATGGTTTTCTGTGCGACCTGCCTTCCATTGACATAGATCATCGCTTCGCGTGGACGAACCCATGATGGAGCAGCGACACGTAAGGTGGCAGTTAACTTTGAGGGTTGGTTTTTGCTGCTGTCTGTGAGTCCTTCCGCAGGAACCAGGTCTCCCATGCCAAATTGTCCGTCCAGCTTCAGATTGGCAAAAATACCTGCTGCCGCTGTGGCCCGGCCTTCCGTGAAGGCACGATACACCTCCTGGCGATCGATCTGAGATATGTCGTCGGTCTGACTCTGGAGATAGGTGCGGGCCTGGCCGACCGGATCGTTGACCGTGTGGGAATCAGTGGCCCCAACAGCGGTGAGTTTTAATCCGCGGTTGAGCAATGACATCCAGTCTTCGAGTGCGTAGAAAAAATCAGGGGTTTCATTTGCCGGCTGTACCACTTCATAGCCGTTGAAATTAAACGCAGGTCCCTCGCTCCGCTTCCCGGTGCTGCGATTGAAGTGAAATCGTCCGAAGGGGCCTTTCAGAATGGAAGGCCAATAGGGATGGTTCAAGATGATTACTTCTGCCCCTTTTTTCCGCATGTCGGCGATCAACTCGTCCCAGTTGTCATTTTTCAGAAACAGTGGATTGCGGCCCTTCACACCGCCGGGAACTGCCTGCGCAGGATCAAATGGGAATGCAGTAAAATGACCATTGTGGGTTGTGACTTCATCACCGGAAATCGAATGGAAATGCGTTTGAGTCCCCGCCGCCTTTTGATAGGGCGTGTAATCAGAAATGTGATTGTGATCGGTGGCAACCGCGACTTCAATGCCTTCGCCGGCGATCGTAATCATACGTTCCTCGAACGTGGCATTTCCGTGACCGCTGCCAGGTAAAGTATGAATATGACTGTCGCAAGCGAGAAAGCCGGTTGTGTCGACTTCGTGTGCAATGACCAGCGTCTGGTTCTGGGGCTGGTTGTTCTCGACGACGATCGGCTGCCTGGCCACGCCCCATTCCATGCCGCGTGTTGCATACAGGGTATACTTTCCCGGAGGCAACTCGAATGTATCACCGGTTCCCAGTGTATAGAGTATTCCCGGTCGGACGGCGGTGGTTGGCTGACGGGCATGGTAAAGTTTGGCGAGTTGCCCACGCTGGTTCACCACGGTGATGCGGGCAGGAACGGGCTGTCCCTCTGGTGTCTTCACCTGCACGGTCACAGCCTCCAGTTGGAGTGCCTGTTTCAGCGGGTGGGGTTCCAGGACAAAATTGCGTAAGACCGCAGGCTGTCCCCGGCCCGTGATCGTCAGACTGTTTTCGCCCTCTTTGAGAATCTTTGCCGGCACCGCTAAACCGATGCGGTGAAACCCATCATGTTTTTTGTCCGCACCGAGCTGGGGGGTATGTGCTTCCAGTCGTCCCAGCAGTTTGCCGTTGATGTGCACGTTCCAGTATCCGCCTGAACTTTGTTTTTGCAGATCCTGATCGAAGAGCAGGGCATACTCGGTTGTGTTGACAGGTGCAGAAAACGATTTGCTATACGTGACTTTTCCTTTCAGCTCATGCGACTCAGCATCGATCACGATCGGCTTCAGAGAGGCTTCCAGGGGACTGATGAGATTTCCAATTCCACAGACTGTGAGCAGAATCACTGTTCTGATATGACGCAGGTCCATTTGCTGGACTCCTTTGGTGGTGGGATGATGATTTTAAAGTTGGCAGGACAAGAAGATGTTTTCGTATTTCCCGGCAGTGGGTCCCCGGCAGGTCTGATTATCAACTCTACCCGAGATCGCATCACATTGAAACAGAGCGCCTCGCAATCAACGCTACTCGGGGCGAACTCTCATGGTGACGCTATAGTATAGTGGGACACAGTCTAGCGACTGAAATCAACAGGTTAAACGATATCACGGTGTTAGTATGTGAATTCTTGATGAACATGCAGATATCGTCTGCCAGATCACCCTGCAACGCGTATGTTTGTGTGCCTTTCGCCGTAGTCAAAATTCGAACCTTCCGTGATCTCAAAGTCCGGGTGGTACTGTAAACTTGCCTCAATTCTGTTCGTCGGGTGGCACTGTTGGCTTGACCAACAGTCAGAAAACAACACTCGACAGACATCTGCAAACACCATTAATAACCAACACCAGGGAACCATCATAGCGAAGAAAAAAGCAGCCCCCCAAAAGAGTGAGAAAGGATTTGAGGAGTCCCTCTGGGATTCCGCAAATCGGCTGCGGGGCAGTGTGGAGTCTTCCGAATAGAAACACGTCGTTTCTCAAGTTCGTGTCCGATCAATTCGAAGAACGCCGCGAGAATGTCCTGGGGAGTCGAGGGGGAAATCAGAAAGCGGTTTAACGTTCTCAATCGGCTTACCTGGCGGAAAGCTGCCGGCAAACATAAAGGGGCCGACAAGGCCGCGCTGAGGGGTTATTTTCCGCAAACGGAATGCATCATCTTTGCCGAGCAAATCAACGAACCGGCCGACTCGAGCGCCCCGGCGGGATACCGTCAAAAATGCGATGAAGCCGCGCGGGAGGTGTTCGGCAAATACATCACCCAGGTGAGAGAACAGCATAGCCTGACCAAGATAGATCTCACCGCCGCGGTAGGAGCCTACGGCAATGTGAACCACGGCGGGGCCTGTTCGAACTGGGAAAAGGGTTACAGCATCCCTACCCCACTGTATTACGAACGCCTGCAAGAGGTGTTCCCCCATTGCTTTAAACGGCACTACTCAGAATTAAAATCAGAGTAGGAAAAACGGAAGGCCGAACACGAGCAGTTACGCCGCCCCTTCAACGCCACCCCACGTCGACCGTTTACCGATGTCTGGGATTTTGCCACCGTCAAACCATCCAAGCACAAACACCCCTGTCAGAAGCCGCTGAAAATGCTGGAACATATCATTTTAACCAGCACGCGCGAGGGGGACACCGTCCTGGACACCTTCGGCGGTTCCATGGTGCTGGCCCTGGTTTGCAGAGACCACGGCCGCCGGTTTATTGGCATTGAAATTGAAAAACACTGGTGTGAACAGGCGGTAAATCGGTTGTCTCACAGGGTTTTGTTTTATTAAAACTGATAAAATAGTTTCTTTGAAATATTTGCAATCCGCACCAGTATGTGTTCATATAAACATTGAAACAACTGTATATGTTTTATTAAGGAACACAAAGCTATGCCTGAAAATAAGTCGATAGAGGTAAAAAAGTTAAAACTAGACCTGAACAATTTTCGAACAGTCACACAGAAAAATGAAGCCAGCGCAATTAATTCGATGATTGCATTAAAGCCAAATAAATTTTGGGCACTTATGGAAAGTCTTCTAGATGATGGTTTCCATCCAACAGAGAATATTATTGTTCTAAAATCTGGACGATCATTGATTGTAAAAGAGGGTAACAGACGAATCGCATCACTCAAATTGATATTAGGATATGTAGAAGATTCAGATAATCTTTTGCCAGATTCTATAAATGAAAGCATCAACGAACTTGCACGAGAATGGAAGTCAATTAATAAACGCGTACCTTGTGTGATATATGATTCATCAGAAGAAAACGAAGTCGATAAGATCATCACATTAGCGCATGGTAAAGGAGAGAAGGCAGGGCGAGATATCTGGAACGGAGTTGCAAGAGCCAGGCACAATCGTGACAAAAATGGTGGAAGTGAACCTGCATTAGATCTATTAGAGAAATATCTAGAAATTGGAAAGACTTTAAGCAGGGATCAGGCTGAGCGATGGGGGGGAGACTATCCTATAACAGTGTTGGAGGAGGCAATAAATAAACTTGCCACTCGTTGCGGTGTAAATACTTCAAAGGAACTCGCAACTAAATACCCTAAAATCAAGTTTCGGCGCAATTTAGAAATGGTAATGCAGGATATAGGACTCAAACGACTTAAATTTCCAGATATACGCGCTAAAACAACAGAATTCGGTGAGCACAAATATAAATTCCCAGCACTCCCCATTCCAAATGCCACATCTTCAAATACTTCCGGAACTGGAGGAAATAAATCTGGGACTAAAAAAACTAAAACTACAACCAAAACGAGCACCAACAAAAAATCAGGAAAGATTGTAGCAAAGCCGATTAATACAGAAAAAGCATTAAAAGATACACTAAATGCGTTCACTCCAATCGGACCAAATCGCCAAAAAGTCGCAACCTTACTAGCGGAAGCTATCTCGCTTAGATTAACAAAACATCCTATCGCGTTCTGCTTCTTGTTAAGAAGTATGTTTGAAATTTCTGCAAAGGCATATTGTGATGATCATAAAACATCCGGCGGCCCTCGACTAACTAAAACTAATGGAATGGAAAGACCCCTCAAGGACTTACTGAGAGATATTGCGAAGCATCTCACGAAGAATAACACTGACCAAGGAATGAAAAAAGCTCTCCATGGTGCAATCACAGAGTTGAATACGCCTGAGGGATTCTTATCAGTGACATCTATGAACCAGTTAGTTCACAGTCCAACCTTTACAATTAATGAATCTCATATTTGCACGGTTTTTTCAAATATCTTTCCGTTACTTGAGGCAATGAATACCTAGGAACTCAGATGACATTGGGGGTATTAATGAGTCAGTTCAAAACACCATTGCGTTATCCAGGCGGTAAACAGAAGTTAGCTCCTTTTGTTCATGAAATACTTTTAACAAATGATCTACTAGGAGGGGAGTATGCAGAGCCATATGCAGGTGGGGCTGGAGTAGCAATTGAGCTGCTTTTAAATAAGTACGTAAAAAAAATCCATCTCAATGACGCAAGCCGTCCTATTTACGCTTTTTGGCATTCTATACTAAATGAAACGGAGCAGTTTTGCCGTAAGATAAGACGAGCTTCAATGACCGTGTCTGAATGGCGAAAACAGAAAGAAATTTTCTCACGACCTCACGATGTTGATCTTTTTGAACTAGGATTTAGTACATTCTTTCTGAATCGATGTAATCGATCAGGCATACTTTCCGCTGGTTTAATCGGTGGCCTGAAACAAGATGGAAAATGGAAAATGGATGCCCGATTTCCACGAAATGATTTAATCACCAGGATCGAATCGATTGCTTTGAAAAAGAAACACATTCGACTTAGAAATTGGGATGCAGAACGGTTTATTACACAGTATCTTCCACGTCTTCCAGAAAATTCACTAGTCTACTGTGACCCACCGTATTTTAAAAAAGCAGATCGGCTTTATCTACATCATTATAAACCAGAAGACCATCAGCGTATTGCAAAAACAATTCAAAGACAAATATCACAACCATGGATAGTTTCATACGATGGAGTACCTGAAATTCTTGAATGCTATGCTGAACGGAATAAATTTCTCTATGAGCTCCAATACAATGCATCATCTGCTTACAAAGGCAGTGAAGTGATTGTGTTTAGTGATAAAACAAAAATCCCGCATCAATCTTCACTCTCATACATCGATGCGGGACTGGCAACGAATTAAATCAATAGGTGTCATTTATGCCACAATGGTTAAAGAAAATATCTGGAATTATCTGGCTTAAACTTGGATTCACTGGTACCGCAACAGTTTTTATTGTAGTGCATCTCATCTTTCCAGACCTTAAGATTGATTCTATTACCATCGGCCTTTTAGTTTTTGCTGCTCTTCCTTGGTTCTCGACATTGATTGAAAGTGCAAAGCTACCAGGTGGTTGGGAAGTGAAATTTCGTGATTTGAAAAATGCGTCGGATGATATCACACAAAGTTCAACTACAACCACAACTACAGCTGATCCCTCTCTAGACGAACTCCCGTTTTTAACAATTGCTAACCGCGATCCCAATTTAGCGCTGGCAGGCTTAAGAATAGAAATAGAAAAGCGCGTAAAATTAATTGCAGTGAGGCATGGTGTGAAAGAATCATTTTCAATTCGACAAACATTGGACAGTTTGAGCCAAGCAGGTGTGTTCGATTATCGTGCAATAGGTGGGCTGGACAAAATTATTAATGCAGCAAATGCAGCTATTCATGGTGCTCCTGTAGAGCCATCTGTAGCTGAATGGGCTATCCAGTAATGTGACGGTCCTGGCAGATCCTCAGTTTCAAACTTGGCACCCCCTGATTCTATAGTAGCTTGACTGGGAGAATGAAAGCGGGGGGCGAATTCCGGGGGATTTGAGTTTCCAGACAACGACAGCCAGCGTTCTTTGTGTTTTGTGTCGAAGCGACAGTCGTCGATCATATCGGCATCAAGTCGTCGCACGACGAGCGTCGTGTCAATTCCGTCCAGTTCGTGTTCGCCTTCGCCTAGGCTGCAGTCGAGCAAGACATCTACGGCGTCGAGCTTTGCTAGCCAGGCGTACTTATTGTCTCGATGTGCAAACACGAGCTTCTGCCTCGCTCGCGTGCATCCCACATAAAGGAGCCGCAGATTCTCGTTAGTCTCGCGAATCGTTTGTGCCTGCCCCTCAGGCGAGAGCAAAGCGTCATCCTCAAGGCCGCTCCCGGTACATAGCCCACCGAATGGACCATCGGTTTTACCAAAGGGCCACGTCCACGATCGCAGCGTCCGCCCTGACAGTGGTGATTCATTACCTTCTCCGCCACCTGTAACAACAGGCGACCACATGTCGGGAGATCGGTCGGAGTTCAGCCCACTCAATACAACGACTGGCCATTCGAGTCCCTTGGCTGAATGGTAAGTCATCAGAGTTACGGCATCGTGTCCCTGCGGTGGGTAGCGAAGATCGAGTTCATCTGCTTGGAGCTGTTCGAGATACAAAATAAATCCACTTAAGGTCGCCGCTTGACCACTGTCTAATGCTACTTCCTCATATTCATGTACATGTCGGAGCATAGAGTCGAGGTTCGAGCATCGACGTCCGGGATCACCCCATCGTTGGACGAGTATCGGTAAATCGAGTGATTCAATGACTTGTTGAACGATTACGGTTGGCGAGAGGAGCGATCGATCAATCTTTTCAATGCGAGAAAATCTTGCGTCGTCGCTCCAGGGTATGTAGCTATCAGGCGACAACTCATCCTCATCACCGTCCTGCGTGTTATGAACAGCCTGCAGACGCTCTCTAATCCAGTCTGGTGTGTCCTTTTCTGGATCGCTCAACAGATGAAGTATCGTTGCTGCAGCAAGCGAGTCAGTGCGGTCGGCGACCAATCGCAGACCAGCTAGGACAATTGCCCCTTCCCGCGTGGATAATAATCCGGGGCTTTCAAGCAGATAGGGAATCCCAAGGCCATCAAAAGCGGTGGCGATGGGGGGTAACAATCGGTTCGTTCGTTCAAGGATCGCAATATCCCCAAATCGAACTCCTTCTCTCTTTAACTTCGCAATTCCACAGGCAAGTGCTGTAGCGTCGTCCGGTTGATTCCGCGTGTCGTACACCCATCGCTCAACTCCACGCGATTGGGCCGGCCTCTTCGGATTCTGTTTGGCATCTGTTCCAAATATCGGCTCGAACAACACACTGACCAACTGAACCAGGCCACGTTGGCTGCGGTAGTTGTCGGGGAGTTCAGTCCGTGTGGCGTCGGATGAATTGTTCCAGATGTCGTCGACCAACTCTGGATCTGTATCGCGAAAGCCATAAATCGCCTGCTTTGGATCACCGACCCAGCGGTTCCGCGGTGAGAATTGTCGTAATTGCTGGAAGATTGCGAGTTGCAATGGATTAGTGTCCTGGAATTCATCAACCAGGACAAGGTCGAAGTCTTCAGCCAAACGAGCGGCGAGAGTTTCATTCTCAAGAAGTCGCAGCAATAAAGTTTCGAGGTCAGTAAAGTCAACCAAGCCGCGTTCCATCTTGTATTCCGTGTATTGCGACTCAAGACGAATCGTTTCCTGGGCCAGAATTGACGAGAATTCTCTAATATCCGACTGCAACTGATTATTCTGCCGTACTTGTGATGCATGGTTCCTCAATGCATCAAGCATTCTATCCGCACCTGAAGTCGTGCCGGCTTTAATTCGGCTTGCAAACAGGTAGCTGCCCCAAAGCGGAATCTGTTTGGATTTGAGTTGGCGGAGCTTCTGTCGCGCACCGTTCGTATTTTTCTGCGTGTCGTTGATCAGTGCGTCAATATTCGTCAACGCCTGATCGGCAAAGTCATACAATTGGTCAATCGGCGTTTCAAATCCAGAAACTCCGGAGGGCGCAAGGAGCTCGCAAACCCGGTCGGCACTGACCGCCATTTGTGACGTAAAGTCATCATCGCTGATCACATTGCCTCGCTTTGCCGTAAGCAGATCCAGGATACGACGATGCAAGTCTGTGATTCCCAGTCGCTTGGCGCGGTCAGAGAACGGTTGCCAGACCGTGAGCGGTATGTTGCCAAGCAAATCGCTCAGTGCCCGGTCACTTGCGATTTCAGTGACGACTTCAAGTCGTGGTGACAACCCCATCTCGATTGCATACCGGGACAAGAGCCGGTGTGCCACGCTATGTACCGTACCGATGGCCGCAAGATCCAGCCGATCGGCATTTCGGTGTGCTGCCGCTTGCTCAATGGTTGCAGAAATCCTGTTGATCGGGACAAACACTAAAAGCAAGCAGAGCTTAACTTTGTTTTTCTTTCTCCCGATCAAATAATAAGATTTCGGCACATTGACGGCGAAGCCGAGATGTGCCGGGTTTCTTAGTAAGTCTTTGTATGAACTCTTAGAAAGGTAACTCTTAGTTATGTTTCCGCCATTTGACGGGTTACCTGCTGACCAACCAGCCAAAGAGCGGTTTCCAAGTTGCCATTTGGCAGGTTGGTGAAAGCAATAGGTGCTGCAGGGACACCTTTTGACTAAATCAATCATTTCTCTTCTTTCCTTGCTTTTTGATATTCGCTGGCGATCTTTTCCCAGTTGACCCAGATATGACGCTTTCGGAAGCCGCCGAACATTTTTATCTTCCAGTCGATTAGCCCAGAAGTCTTCAACCGCTTGAGTGATTTCTCAATCTCGTCCTCTGTTCGATAGAGTTGTTTACCAAGCTCTTTCGATGTCAATGCAGTCCATTTGTAAAAAAGTTTCTTGTGAGGTATGGGATCGTGCCCAGACAAGTTAATCCAGTAGCGAATCTGTGACAATGTCAGAGCGTCGGCAGCATTTCTAGTTATGGACAGCACATATTTGGGCACATGGGTACCACGTTCCTCATCTTCAGGATCGAGCTGCTTAAGGAACTTTTCACGAGCCTCCTCATTCAATGTGTTCTGAGGTGTCTCTCCTTTGTGGAAGGATGTGTACGAACTTCCGTACGTGTCATCATCATCGTCCCCGCAAAGATCATTGAGGGTTTGAATCGATGTTCGCGGGGGGAATTTTCGAGATGTACGCCGCTTCTTTGTGGTAACATTCAGCTTCCCGTGGTCTGGGTTTTGAGTTAACATATTCCTTGCTTTCTACGAGCGTCGGCACGTGGTTTCAGAGGCGTGTGTCGACGCTCATCTTTTGTAAATGTGAACCTTTCAAAATCGCTCTCAAGGCTACTCTGTAGCAGGATGATGAAAGTAAAAACTACTTTTGGATTCCATCTGATAGGGGTATCTCTATCTCCCTGCTGAATCCACCGTTCAACTCTCCTCTGACTGGCAGCAATCTTGTCGATGTGGTTTTCGCATCGGCGGTCACGATTTGTCTCGCATAATCTGCCATGCTCGTGCGATTCAGAGCCGCAGCGACTCTGATTAAATCATGTTTGTCTTGTGAAACGTAAAACTTGACCAACTGCTTGGATTTCACCGCATTACTCATTTGAACTTTCCTCTGGCTTGTTCGTTCCTGATTTAGAAGCCCCCTTGGCTCCAACAGACCTTCAGCATGACTTTTAAACCCATCGTCACGAAGGTCAATTTGGAACCGGTGGCACAAGTAATGACATAAGGTGATGTGAAGTAATGGCTTATGGTGAAAAAATATTTCTTAGTCTCGTTTTAATTTCAAAAATGGAAACGCATTTCTGTCACATTTTATGAGTCAAGCGGATGACGGCAGAAAAAAGGACCAATCCAGAGTCGAATTTGGCTCAGAAGATGTCATTAAGGCATCGAAGTAATCGGTTGGATAGAACTTTTGAAATTCTTCAAACAGGTTGGGCTAGAGCGGCGATGTCCAGGCTTCTTAAGTAAGTTGCCAGGGTTCCTGGGTGAACGAAGTCCCGCTCTGGCCAGTAAGTATGCGTCCATCCTGCCCAGGACGGATTGTAGGCTCCTGGAAGGTAAGTACTGTCTCAAGGCAAGCAAATATTAGATTTTCTCAGGCTGGCTATTCAGTCCTAAGTTGATCGACCAGTTCGTTCAACTTAGGACGGTGCGCTTTGGTATGTTTTTTGATCGTGGGAGTTTTTAGCAGAGTCTTGATATCCGATTTCGAGCATGCTTGGTACTTTGACATGATCCAGACAAACTCGATGGTGTAATCTTCGGTCATCTTCAATAGAGACCGGCGAGCAGCTGTTATGTCGCCAGGATCAACAGGTATCCACTTTCCGCCGTGCTTCGCCAGAAGATGAATTAGCTTCAGCTTGTTACGTGCAGTCTCTGTATCATATTTCCTGCCATGATCCTCCCGGGAGCTGTATCTCATAAACATGCATGAGTCCAGTGAAACCAGTAAGGATTGGATAGCAGAACAACCTCCATTGTCCTGCTCGTTCGGGTTCATTCCTTGTTTGAGCAGATTATGGATCAGGTCGTAACCTTCGTCTCTGTCGGCATATTTCAATATTTCGTAGACCGCGGGATGATCGGGCCTGATCTTGATCTGTTTCAAGGAGAATACTTTGTAGTTCCCCCAGAGTGCTGCAAAGCCGAGAGCGGATAGTCCGCCATCTTCGGGATCAATTTCCCTGCCAGGCTCAGATTCACCAGGGGTAAACGGGTCAGCACCTGCCCACAACAGCAGTGAGACCCACTTCAGGTTTCCTTCCTGGCAGTGATGACGCAAAGCCACATTCGCCTGTTCCTGAAAACTGGGAAAACGCTCCCGGTATTTTTTGAATATCCGAAGTGCGGTCCGGGTTCGATTACACAATGCAGTTGCCAGTGGCATACCAGTTTCCACGTCGGCACCGTTATCGATGAAAAACTCCATGATTTCAGGTTCCCATGACTCGAAGACTTCATCCATGTCGATCCTGGAAGGTTGAAATCCGTGATCTGCGATCAGCTTTACCAGGTCCAGCCTTTGTTTTGAGATCGCCAGGCCCATGGGGCAGTAGCCATATTCAGAGCCGATTGAGGCTCCCCCTTCCAGCAGCACTTCTACCAGGCTGTGAAAACCACGCTCTATCGCGTACCGTAGCGGGGTATGTTTTTGGTTACCTCCATTGACAGGGACTGGGGGATCGACTGGTCTGTTCTCAACGATCCATTCCTGGACCTGGAACACCTTTCCCTCTCTGCAGAGTTGGACCAGGGGTTCAATTTCTTCACGTGACTGTGCCAGACGGTATCGAGTCGGTATTAGAACCACGATCGAGGCTCCTCCGGGATATCGAGGTCGAGGATCGAAGACGGAGACTCTTTGAGTGGGTCCAGGCGGTCAGCCTGATCTTCGGCCCAGGACAGCCATTGCTCCAGTTCGGGAGACAAAGTAATAGCCCCGGAACTGGATTTGTTCGATTCACGGATGAAATCCAGATACTGCCGAATCTCACGACTGGTTTTCCAGGATCTGGCTTCCTGAACCAGGCTATTTACCCGTTCCTGTTCCTCTGCCTGTTGTTGTCGCAGCTCCGCTCGCTGTTGTTTTTCTAACGCACGTTGTTCGGCAGCTTGTTTGTATTCTCTTTCACGTTCTTCATCCTCCAGTCTGACTTCTCGCTTGCGAGCGGCAAATTTGACTAAGCCGCTGACGACTTTGTTTAAGCAGTCTTCGACCCTTTGTTTTTTGGCATCTCTCCATTGCTTGCGATAACTACTTATTCGATACGAATTCGGTTCATCGATATAGATAGATAATTCCCCGGTGGCGATTTCGTGCGTCACGTAGTTTTTATAGGCAAATTGGTAAGCACCGGTCAGGTCATGTTCTTCAGGTAGTTCCTTCGTGACTTTGATACGTTCCTTGATCCCAAAAGCAACAGATTCCCCGAAGATGGAAACAGTGGGGCCCTCAGAGACGATCAGGTCTCTCAGCTCCAGTGCTTTAATGAGTGCATCCATCACTAAAAACGCACGGTGAAGGCAGTTTCGAGTGACACTGATGTTCAAGGATGGATTTTGATCAGGAACAAGGATTCCAGCATCACCTGCTTGAGCTCCGATAAATTCTTCTTTCGTTGCAGTAATCAGCTTATGGGCACCTCTTAAACTGCAGGCAACTTCAATTTTCTTCTCAGGCTTTTCTTCTTCCGTTTCAGTTCTTTGAATCTGCCCACTCAAGCCTGATTTTTCGTAGCGTTCTTGTTCTACATAGGAAACGATGATCTGGTCGTCATTTTCGCCCGGAGGGAGTGGAGTTTGTGCTGGAGCTTTACCAACTTCTTTCTTGGCCCAGTAGCCGCGTGGTGGGCGGGGAATATTGTGGCGTTTACAAAGTTTTGCCAACCCGACATCAGAAAGCCCAAATTCTGTCGCCAGGCGAGAGGTTGGGACAGACCAGATTTGTTCGTATAGTTCCTGCCGGGAGAGTTTTGTGTCTGACATAATGGAAAACAGCCTTTGCAATTATTACTGTAAAGGTGTTGTCTATTTTGCCAACTGTGTCGTGACAGTCAAATACTTTCTGGGGGGAGTAACGATAGACGCCTGCTGAGATCTGAAATAAGCTGTTTAGCTCAGTTGTTTCGTGGTCTGTCATGAAGTGGACAACCGTGTTGTGTCAATGTACGATGTCAAAATCGTTTCTTTGGGACGACCGGACACAATACTCAGGCAGGACTCCCGGATGGCAAAACGTCAGCCCACGACAGCAGACTTATCAAACCCCGACTGGATGGCAGCAATCCTCAATAGAAAAGGCATCGATCATTTAATCGAAGAGTACTCCGAGAGTACTGCCCCGGAAACGCAAATCATCCAGGCGGCTCTGGATTTATCCCGCCACACTTTACGTGATCATCCCGAATCACTGCGGGAACAGCTACAGGCACGGCTGGTGAGTCAGACTGAGCCGTTCCTGGCACCCTTTCAGAGTTTTCCGGAAGATCAACTGCTGATCCGTTCCGAATGGCCCGCGTTTCAGCGACCGGGGGGACCGCTGCTGCGGACTCTACCCGGGCATGACGATGCGATTAACTGGGTAGCAGTGTCACCGGACGAGCGATTTGCCGTATCAGCCTCAGATGACAGGACTCTGAAAGTCTGGGATATCAGCCGGGGCCTGTTGTTGACGACTCTCAAGGGGCATACTGATTCGGTCATTTGCGCCATTGTGACGCGCGATGGAAAACAGATCATTTCAGGTGCCCTTGATGACACGATCAAAGTCTGGGATGTAAAGTGCGGAAAATTAATCAAAAACCTGAAATGTAAACTCAAACAGACGTTGCGACAGCATTCGGACTGTGTGATCAGCCTGGCTCTGACACCAGACGGCAAGCGGTTCATTTCCGGATCGGACGATCAGACAATCTTAATCTGGGATCTAAAACAGAAAACGGTATTACAGCAACTGGAAGGGCATGACAGCTCCATTAACCGTCTGGCCGTGACGCCAGACAGCAAACATCTGGTTTCTGCTTCGGATGATGAAACACTCAAAATCTGGAACATCGAGACTGGGGAATTGCTGCATACACTCAAAGGCCACACAGAGCGAATTGAAAGTGTCGCCGTCACCCCTGATGGCAGCAGGATTCTTTCCATCTCGGGTAATGGCAGGCTGAAAATTTGGGACTGTGCCCAAGGTAAACTGCTGAAAACGATCCGGGCGCACTCGGACTGGGCTTACAGCGTCGCAATTACCCCGAATGGGCGTTCTGCGATTACCGGTGCTCTGGATGAAACTCTCAAAGTCTGGGACCTGGAGACAGGCACACTCTTGCAGACCCTGACGGGTCATACCCGCGGTGTGCATGATGCCGTTGTGTTTCAGCAAGGGAAGCGGCTCATTTCAGGATCGGGAGACAATACTCTCCGCGTCTGGGACCTGGAAAAAGAGAGTCTGGCTCCTCTCGTACCACGACACACCAGCTATGTAAACTCAATGGCACTGACTCCTGACCAGACAACGATTGTATCCGGGGCACATGACGAGACTATCAAGCTGTGGGATTTGAAGAGTGGCAAGGTCCGTCGGACCCTGAAGGGGCATCATGGTTCGGTTGAGGGGCTGACAGTCACGCCGGACGGGCAGCAGATCGTTTCCTGTTCTTTTGATGATACAGTCCGGATCTGGGATCTCAAGCAGGGCACTTTGATAAACACGCTCCTGGGGCACGATCATGTCGTACACTCTGTCGCGGTAACCCCCGATGGAAAGAAGGCCGTCTCCGGTGCTTGGAATAACTGTCTGAAGATCTGGAACATCGCCACCGGAAAAGTACTTCACACGATCCAAGCACACGACGAGTCGGTAAACTGCGTTGCCATCACGCCGGATGGCAAAAAGATCGTTACAGGCTCCGATGATCAAAGTCTCAAAGTCTGGGACCTCAAGTCCAGAAAGCTGCTGCGGACACTGTCAGCACACAAAGGCAAAATAACCTGTATGGCGTTATCCTCTGATGGTACACGGATTATTTCCGGCTCGACCGATCACAGTCTGAAACTCTGGGATCTCGAAACTGGAAAACTGCAAAAAACATTCAAAGGACATTCTGAAAGAGTCTGCTCTGTGTTGATCTCCGCTGACGGCACTTTTGCTGTTTCCGGTTCTGATGATCATAGCCTGATTCTGTGGGATTGTGTGAAAGGAAAACGCAGACATGTCTGGCGAATGGATGACGCAGTCACCAGCGTGACGCTCTCTAAGGATCTGCAGACAATTGTAATTGGCGATGACACCGGACGCGTCCATAAACTGACAATCCAGTGGCCATATGAGGCAGACTGATAATCTCGTAAGTGCTACAGGATGCATGTCTTTGTCACACCGACTGCCAAGAGACCGACCCGGGATGAATTAGACATTGTGTAACCGCTCTTCTAGAAATACGCTGAAGCCATGCTGCTGCACATCCCACATCGCACCAATGCAGAAGCTCAATCGTAAGAAAAACCCGCCACCATTGCTCCGGGTTGGGGATCTAGCCTTAGGAGACTTAATTGAACGGATTCCTGCTGCAGTTTACGGAGCGGAAGAGGGAGTATCGAACCACTCGTCCTAAATACATTGGAACGTATAACTGGATATTTAACATATCTGGTAATTTCAAAAGTGTTTTTTAAGTTCGTCGGAACACACATCCTTCTCTACGCAGACGCGCCCCAGTTCGCGACCCAGCCAGGCGATGGCCTCGTTCAAAAGCTCTTGAGGGACCGTCCTGTAGTGGAATTCAGACAAAGTCTGCGGGGCGTGATCGTGAATCATACGCTTCAGTCGCTGGTCTGTATTGCTTGCAACAATGGCTTACCGTCGACATCAGGGTATTTGAGTCCCAGTAGTTTGGCGATGGTGGGAGCGATCACGGTATTGTCAACTGTTGGAAGTTTTACTCCTGATTGGATGCCAGCACCGGACAGGATGCACATGGCATTCATCTTCGGTAGTTTTGCCAGAAACCCATGAGAGCCAAGAGACGTTCGCGCGTCTTCATACGTGGTGACAAAGGTATCTCCTGTCACGGAACCGGAAACGGCGTATCCATCTTTCGCGATCAAAATGGCGTCAGGTACCTGCTCATTTTCACGCGGATGCGGGAATCCGACTTCGTCGAAACGATCTGGCAAGAGAACGTCGGCGACGCCTTCCTGCCCTGAGAGCATCTTCTTGAAATCAGCAGAAGCCCGAGCAGCATCAGCTGGATTAGTGCAGTACACAAGACCAATGCCACCTTCTGGAATCACATGGACCTGTGCCTGCGTCAGCTTGCCACCTTCGACCTTCAGTAAACCTGCCTGTCGCAGTAAAACGTTGGGCCGAATCGCTTTGGGCGTGAGCGTAAAACCATGATCAGACACCAGAATAATCGTCGTCTTTTCACGAATGCCAGCATCATCGATCGCGTCTATAATTCGAGAGACACACATGTCAGCATACGCATTGGCAGTGTAGCCTTCTTGTGACTGTGCTCCCCGCTTGTGATGTGTCGCATCATTATTCAGCAGATGGACAAGCATGAGATGTGGTTTACGTTCACGAATTAAGTGACACGCTGCTTCAGTCCAGACATAATCCAACCCAACGATGCTGGCTTTCCGAAAAGAGGCGTGTGTCTCGTCCTTCAAGAGCCCCTCTTCAATCAGTTCGGTTCGTAATCGCGGCGTTGTGAAATCAAGAGCGTTGGGCACATCAGGAAACTGGTCATCGAGCGACTTTGAATTTCGAGTACATGGCCAGTTCACTTCAGCGGTTCTCAGCCCTGCGGTATGAGCCACATCCACCACGGTGGGAACTTTCACAAGATCACTCTGGTCGCGATGTGAATCAATCTTTACTGGCACTCCAATTCCGCCACGCACCAGAACCCCATTTGCAAGTACACCATGTCGACCAGGTTTCATGCCTGTTATCAAAGTTGTGTGGTTGGGCCAGGTGACAGAAGGATCAGAAACTTTCATTCCACCGTCAACGATACAGCCTTCGCGCGCGAGTCGACGAATTGTTGGCAACGGAACTTTAGGATCATCAACAAGATAGGCTGCTAACCCGTCAATGCTGATAACAACCACGTGATGTTGCGCATCGGCTGCTTGAGCCACAGTCAGAGTGTTTAGACAGACCAGAGCAACAACAATCAGACAGTAGAACCGACCATAACTATTACACATGCAAGTTTTCTCCCAGGCGATTGATCCATAAAAAATCGCTTTAACCAATGAACTATCCAATTCTAAAATCATTCCAAAAGATTCTGGTGACCATGCAGGTGTCCTGACACACCCCAGGAGTAACACCGAGAACTCATCGTCTTCCGACTTGTCCGCCAATGCGGTTGCACCCCGCTGATCGCTCGTAAGAAACAGTCTATCATGCAGAGAAAAGTATGACAAACGGGCATGTGACAGATACAATTGGTCCTACGACTACTTCCTGCCTGCGAGTTAGACCGCTACTTTGCTCTCTTTCTGTGATAGACGGATAATTTGGTCTGCTTTTAAAAAACTGGTCCAAATGTTATGAAGGTTCTTAGCGTCCTTTTGACGAGGAGAACTTTTGATGAACGAGAGAAGAAAACATCGCAACCCCGAGCAAATTGTCCGCAAGTTTCGTGATGCGGATGCGATGCTGAATGCTGGTAAAGATCTGGCTTCCGTGCTGCAGGTCCTGGAAGTCAGTGAATCGACTTACCTGCGCTGGCGGAATCAGTACGGCGGATAACAAATCGATGCACCGAAGTGCCCGCTGGTGCGCGTTTTTTGAATTGATCATCGATCGCGGGCACTCGGTGATCTCAATCATTAGCGGGCTGACCAACGTTCTCTCATGATTCACCACCGAAGACGACTGCTCATCATCGTTCCACTGCTCGCCGCCGTCGCGTGTTTCCTCGGTTGGTACGCATACGCTGAATACCGCAAGGCCCAATTCCTGCGAGATCTGCATCTTGTCGGCTTCAGCACTTCAATGATCAGTGAGCCACACGAGGAACAAGAGAATGCCGCACATGATCGAGCGGAAGAACTCGGCATCGATTTGTTCGCCGCATACAAAAGCAACCTTGAATCAGGCTTGCGTTTCCAACTTGCATGGATGCTTATCACCAATCAATCAACTGAATACTCCCAATTCGCGAGTCAAAACATCGATTCTGTCCCATGGCCGGAAGTGCGGATTTGGGTCTCGCGCCGAAATCAAGAATCATTGTCACCCGACTATCGCCAGAAACTGTTGGATCTTATCCTCGCGTCACCCACATCCGAAGCAAAACTCGTTGCGGCTCGTTGGTATCTCAAACAAGGCAAGATTGCCGAATCCGAAGATGCCTATCACGCGGCAATGACAAATGGTCTGTTTTGGGATGCGCTGGATGCGGCCGATCAACTCCTCGAATCAGAACGGTATCATAATGATGCGGTCAATCATCTGCTTTCGGTCGTCCGCGACTCAGAACATTTCGCTGGTCGGGCTGCTTACAGCCTTTTGAATCTGTACGACGTCCGCGACGAATTGAAACCGCTGGTCGACGGCTGCCGCAAAGAACCCAAGGATGGCCCAAACCGAAAACGGCTTGTTGACAAATTGACGCAACTGTTCGAAAAAGATGTTGGCGATTCGAGGCCGAAAACGCACGATCGCTAACCATGCCGTGAATGGGAGCGGTCGATAACGCGGTTTTTGAAGTTGAAGTCTATGACGGCTGCCCAGTTACGGCTGTCGTTGGCATGCCAGGAGTCGTCCATGGGTGAACACTCGGCTTACTACGTGCCAGAAAAACAACGGTCAGTCATTAGCAAAGAGGATGGGCGCGTTTGCAGTTCAGGAGGCGGGAGCAGCGATTCTGGGGGGCCCAGAGGGTTGTAATTTTGCAAGAAAAATTACAGAATAACGGACCACTTAACGGACCAGGGCAGTCTGTTGAATAACGGACCAGAAATTGTTTTTGTAAGTTGTTGTTATAAAACAGTTTAAAAGTCGGGATGACAAGATTTGAACTTGCGACCTCTGCGTCCCGAACGCAGCGCTCTACCAGGCTGAGCCACATCCCGCGGGACGTTCATTCTATCATGCGTGAAAGGCTGGTCAACGGAGACGGGGTATCAAGAGTAGAGATTTTGTACTGTGTTATTTTGATTGTTGAAACACAGGATCCCCGGGTAAGTCTGTAGTTGGATTACCGGGGTAACCACAGATTAATTGAAAAGCTAGAGCTGTTTACCCTGGTTTGTGTCCAGCATTATTGGAGCGCCTCCCGGGGCATCAGGAGGGAAGATCAAAGCAGGAGAGACGCTAGGGTAGTTGTGATACGTTCCAGATCGCATCACATTTAAGTATAGCGAGTCTCAATCTAATATACTCGGACCAAACAGCCCTGGAGACGTTACAGTAAAACTGGACACAGTCTAATATGGTTGAACGATGGGAGTGCCTGCTGCTGTGGCTGGTTCGCTCGGGAAGTGAGCAGGATCGACATTGAGCGGTTCTGGAGAGGCGGTCATGACCGGGGCTCCCATTTGATATGGTTGAGCCGCCATGCCTGGTGCAACTAACATTGGCTGAGAGGTTATCACCTGGTTGCTATATCCGCCAGCCTGGCTGATTTGGCCTGCATTCATCATGGCAACAGTTCCAGAAGTTCCGCCGCTGTTAAAGGTGGGCAGGGGATGTGTGTAGTCAGCCTGTGCTGTGCGAGTTCGATATCGCAGGAGACTTCCGTTCCCCATCGGGCCGTGTTCCCAGCCTTTCGCGACGATACGATTCTGGGAGCTGGTTGTGTCATATGGTTTTTTGATTGAAGCAATACGTGACTGTACCTCAGGCTGATACCATTCTGAGTAGAGTGATTTCTCATACATGGCGATCGCTTCTTCCGAACGTCCGGTCTGTTGATAGACCTGTCCCAGGTGAGCTAAAACTTTGGGATGGTTCGGATCTACGTTTGCTGCTGCTTTGAGTGATTGTTCGGCACCATTGATGTCTCCCGACTGTTCGAGCAGCCAGGCCATTTCCAGGTGTGATTCGGCGATGTAAGGTTGGGTATCCCGCCAGGCAGTAATGTGCTGAACTGCTTCCTGCTGTCG
Source organism: Gimesia sp. (assembly GCF_048262075.1). Lineage (GTDB taxonomy): Bacteria > Planctomycetota > Planctomycetia > Planctomycetales > Planctomycetaceae > Gimesia. Next base: position 271,305 of record NZ_JBLXFK010000001.1, on the reverse strand, counting down.
TCCCTGGCTGATCATTAACTCTGCCAGACCATGGTGTGAAGGCTGGTGAGTTGGGTCCATGCGTAGCGCGTTCTGATATGTCTGTTCGGCTCCTGCCAAATCCCCTTCTTTCTCCATGGCCACTGCCAGATTATGGACATAATCCGGGTTGTTCGGGTTGTCGGCAACTGCACGCGTAAATGACTCGCGGGCTTTGGCGTATTCACCACGTTGATAATATCCATTTCCCATTTCATTACTGGCAACGCCATGCATCGAATTACAGCCGGAAAGCATGAAGATTCCCAGTGAAAGTAGAATAGCCAGGTTGCCGATAAATGAAAAATTAGTCCGGGTCAAGTGCATCGTGCACAGCTCCATCGTTTGTAAGCATGGTTCAGAGTCCTATTCTGAAATACATGCTGTCGGAAAATGGTATGGATTGGGGAAGTCAGTTTAAAGGATTTAAAAGTCACTCAGAAAATGACTGGGAGAGAAGTGTCAGGAAGATAGCAGTCTGTGAAAATTGCAGCAAGAGGAGTTTTTCGATATCCCTTCAAAAACTGGATGATGACTGAAAAATATTTCGGAACACAAGTCCCTGCTGAAAATGAAGATACAACATTTCCAACAGGGAGAAACTATAGCGTAACCGATTGGAACTCTTTCTACTGTTATTGGATGGTTGGTTTAGCTGGAGAAGCCGGGATGGCCTCTTGAGGATCGAGTAAAGATCCATGTTTTTCAATGTGGGTGAACCAGCGTCGCGCTGTGGCCCGTCTCTGTGTTGGTGTCGCGATTGCCGAGTAATCGACGGAGCGTCCCGTCAACTGGTTGATATAATTGAAAGACAATTCGCGCACTGCAACATTGCTGTTCTCCAGCCATTCGACAAGTCGACCTGAGATAAACCGGTCTTGTGCATCTTCCTGCTGGAACCCCCAGAGCAGGCGTTCCAAAATTTCTGCCATCTGTGGAGAGAACTGGCTTTGCAGGGATACTGTCAGCAGTGTTCCATTTTCCGGATCACGGAGCAGCCAGTTGCGGATACCAGCGATGGCAGCAATACGTGATTCATGGTGATCGACCTCATTGAGCACTTTCACCAGTTCCTGATAACGGTTTGTCAGTGCCAGTGACTTAGTGGCCAGATCAGACACATTGGGTTTCAAGTCCTTGGTAATGGCAGGCATGGTAAGTGAAACGAGCTGACCATCTTTCAGTTCCTTGACGAACGCGGCGATTAAACGACGTGAAAGATACGAATTGTCTTTGTGGTCAGGTTCGACCCAGTGTGGTACACGCAGTGGTTTAGGACGGTCAGAGGGATTGATCAGCCCCTTGGTCCGATCCTGTGCTGATAGAGACATCCAGTTTCCGGCGTCGATGGTCTGAACTTTTCCTTTGCCGTCAGAAAAGCGAATCATGCCCGAGTATGCATACAGGATCCCTGTGTAATTATCCGCATCAGGAATCTGTCCCGGTTTATTGGGTTGAACCGGAACAATTTCGATGCCACACACACTGTCTCTCGTGACCAGGTCGACGCGCCAGAGTTCGTCGTTCACCTTGATTGAGAGTACCGGGCCGGCTGCGTCTCTGGCATCATTCAAGCCACGAGATGCTTCAATGCGGATGCGACCTTCCTGAATCTGGAAGCCCATGTCTGCGGCTTTGTTTTTGCCGGTATATGTGACAGCCGTTCCGGGAAGAAGTACGACTTTGCAACGCGCTTCAGGGATATTGATCCTGGCTGTAAACGGTTCAGGGGAGGCAACGGTTGAACCAACCTGAATCGGGCTGACTTTGGACAGGATCACCCAGTCATTCTTGTCAGCCAGTTCATGAGTTTTATCAACCTGTTCCAGAAAGAAGCCATCTTCCGATTCGATCTGCGCTGCTGGTGCCTGTTCCGCGACATCGGCCATCTCGATTTTCGGTGGCGCTGGAGCGGAGGGTTTGGTGTTCATGGCTACTGTTTTACCGTCAGGCGAAGCGGGCTGAGGTGGTTCTGTTTTTCCCGCTTGTGGCTGTGGTTCAGTGGGGACCGGGATCGGAAGAGGCTCCGTCAACGGAGGCGTTGTGGGGACCGCCTTGGATGGGGATGCTGTTTCAGCGTCCGCCGGTGGGGGAGGATCGAATGCGGGAGGCTTTGTGTTCATTGCTACGGTTTCGCCTGCCGGTTCTTTTTTCTCCGGAGTTGAAGCGGCAGGCTTCTCATCCGACTCTGATTTTGTTGCGGGAGCAGCGGGAGAACTTTCTTCGGGTGTCATTTCCGGCTTACTGACCGTTTGAGACGGTCCCAGATCGACTTCCAGGTTCTCAACCGAATTACTGGCTAACTGGTCTGAGTTATCACTGCCGGAGAAAATGGGCGGGAAGTAGGTACTGTCGCTGAAGAACAGGCCTGCCCATACTACTGCTGCCAGGAGTACCAGGAAGTACGGAGTCACCCGCTTCCAGAGCGGTTTGGTTTTCAGGTAATCAGGAATGCGCGAAGAGAAGGATTCAGGTTCCTCTGCTGGGATCGTCTGTTGTTTGGCAGGTGTCGGGTTTCGCAATGGTGCTGCAGAAGGGGATTGGGCAGGCATCGAAGTATCAGGGGCGGACGTATCTGGCAAAGTCATTGCACTAGCAGTGGCAGCCCCGGTCTGAGTGCCAGCGGGAGCCGGTCCTAAGGCATAAATACGATCCCTGGTGTCCGGGTTGATTGTAGCGGGCTCACCCAAAACCAGTGTCAATATCTGATGCGAGGCGGCGACTTCTACAAGATTTACATCCGAATTCAGACAGATTTTTTCGACGTCAGCGACGCTTTCCGGCGTGAGCGTATTATCCAGATATTCTGCGACGGTATTCGGATCGGGATTCGAGCCGGGACCTTCAACTTCAGGTGCCGTCAGACGGCGCCTGCGTAATACGTCTTTGATGCGTTCGACCAACGAGGAAGCATAGCTGCTTTCTTCCAGTTTCTTGCCGATTTCTTTGATTTGAGAGGGTTCGAGGACATCGTCCAGGTAGGCAATCAGGGTTCGCAGTGTTAAACGCATACAGCACCATTGCAGGAAAGAGGATTGTGGGGAGATCCGCAAAATTCGGTTTCTCTACCCTTAAATAGTGGGGCTGAAGCGTACTTCCCGTACAAAAATGTGTCAAAAATCTCAAAAAGTTTGAAATTTGCTTGGAAGGAGACGAGCCGCAGGAAGTTGATGATCTAGAACGCGTCACAGATAACAATAGCGTCTGTCAATCTAGTATACTCGGTCCAAATGGACCTGGAGACACTACAGTAAAACTGGTTACAGGTTAATTTGCGTTAGGTGAACCAGGCAGATTCTGCAAGGCTGTTTTCTGATCGGGGCCCTGGATGATAACCGGGACATAGAGTTCCGGGAAATCGGGGTCATTGGTTTTAATGACAATCATCCCGTTATGTTTTCCAGGGGGCACCAGGTTTTCCACGATGACTTCCAGTTTCTGGGAGGTGACTCCTTTATCGAACTCCCGATCTGCCAGTTTTACTGTGGCGTATTTGGAAGTGCTTTCTACGCTGGTGATTTCAAAATCCTTGCCGCCTCGGTAGTCGGAAACGGTCAGTGGGTGAATGGTTCGACCTGGTGTGAATTGATAGATCACCAGTGCTTTCGGTTTGACGACAAGTCTGCGAACAGGCAATTCCAGCTTGAATGTCAGACGGGTGGACCGTTCCTGTGTGTCTTCGTATTTGAAGTCGACGAAATATTCTTTAGGGCCCGGTGATTCACTTGCCGTTTCCATTTTTAGCTGAAATTCACCGGATTCATTCGGTGCGTAAACTTTCTTCTCCAGGCGTGGTTTGAGGCATCCACAACTGGGGACAAGCTCTGTGACGGTCACGGTATGCTCACTCAGGTTTTTAAAGCGGAAACGAGCACCGACAACCCGGGCGGTTTCTTTAACCATGCGGGCATCAACCAGGTAGGTGTCAAATGCTAACGCCGGTTTTGCTTCGGCAGCCCGAGATTCCTGCACGCGTGAGCCAGACCAGTGTGCGAAACTGGCGGTAATGAAAGGGGAAACTGCCAGGGCCAGCAGAATACTGCGGGTCCAGTTTGATTTGAAAATATTAGCGCGCATGGCATCCGTGCCCGTTTGTGTTTGCATAGGGTGGTTTCAATCTCAACAGCACCTATCATTACCACAAACAAAAAAACAGGGCAAGACCGGGTTTCAATCAGGCATCGCAAATGCTGCTCTGGAACAGGTTATTGGCTATGTTTCAGCCGGTGTTGAGATTTCGGGCTCTGTATCTTTATCGTTCGAACCAGATTTCAGAACGGACATCAGGATCAGACCGAGCAACATAATCCCGGCTCCCACCCAGTAGGGGGCAGTAATGCTGCCTGTAATCAACCCGCCTTTGGTTCCCTTAAACAGAATAATGCCCGCAAGAGGCCCGAGGATCCGAGCCAGGGCAGAAATGCTCTGGCCGACCCCGAGAATTCCGCCCTGTTCTTCATCGGAAGTATTCAGTGACAGCAGTGACTGCAGGGAAGGGGTTGTGGCGGAAAATCCAATCACTGAAATCGGGAGCACGGCATAAAGCATGGGGTACGACCCGGAATTGCCAGCCACGCCGATTAACAGCAGTCCGATGACCATCAGAATGATTCCAATGAGTCCCATGCGATATTCACCCAGTCTGGGAATCAGTCGTCTGACCAGAAACCCCTGGCTGAGTGTTAAGATAAAACCGATGTAGGCAAAGATGAAAAAGTTGCTGCGGGCAGCGAATCCGAGTTCCTGAGTCAGCAGAGAGAGAGTGGATTCAAACTGGGCAAACGCGAAGGTGGTCAGAAAGATCGCCAGCAGGATCAGTCCAATCCGCGGTTGTGCCAGGGCATGTCGAAAGCTGGCGATGTCAAACCAGTGATGACGTTTGGCGAGGGATTCGGTCGATTTTTTCGTCAGGGATTCGGGCAGAATGAAAATGGAGAGCAGGGCGGCGATTCCAGAGAGTACGCAGGCGACATAACCTGGCGCTGCGCTGGGGGTGGCACCTGTTTCTGCGGAAACAAAGGCGGCGCCAATCAGGGGGCCGAATGTGAAGCCGATACCAAAGGCGGCTCCAATGAGAGCCATACCTTTACCCCGTTCTTTCGGTCCTGTGATATCTGCGATATAAGCCTGTGCGGTGGGAATCGTTGCGCCAGCAATTCCCGCTCCGATGCGGGTGATGAATAACCAGGAAAGGGCATCAATTCCGAGAAACATACCGGTTTTGCCCAGGGATGTCGCAAATCCGAACATGCCATAAAACAAGGTAGAACCGAGCAGTCCCAGGATCAGAATCGGGCGGCGTCCCACGCGGTCAGAAACCCGACCCCAGATGGGAGCGAACAGAAACTGCATGGCAGAGAACGAAGCCATAAGGAGGCCGAGTGTGGTGCCTCCTGCTTCAAAGTGTTCGCCGTAGCGGGGGAGTAACGGTAAGACGATCCCAAATCCCAGGAGATCGATAAAAACGGTTACGAATATGAGAAACAGGCCTGCCTTGCGTCCATCCGACACGTGATTCCCCTTTGCAGTGGATGCGATGACTATTTAAAAAGAAACAATGCCGAGGGGTTTATTCCTCGGCATTGTGGAATCATGATCGAAATTGAGTCTGATTTCAATAGACTGCGATCAGGCCAGTTTGTCAGCAAAATCTGCTTCGGGTGTGGCCGGATTATCGGGGTCAAACCATTCGGGCTTGAATTCAATGCGAACCTTATGTTTCATGGCCAGGTTGGATGTCAATGCCATGATGGCATCGGCCATCGCGACGGTTCCATTACATTTCAGGCCGCCATCTTTAGGCTCGCTGTGGTTGTCCGTTCGGATACAGTGGCAGAAATGTTCCATTTCTTCGGTGTATCCTCGGCTGATTTCATCGCCCATGGCTTTGGTGGTGTCGGAAGCAGCAGCAGAAGGAGCAGTCGTTTCATAGGCATCCAGAACCGGCCCGCTGCCATCGCTGGATTTGATGACCCACAGACGCTGATCAGGACCGCCGCCACCGGTAGAGGGGCTGGATTCCTTGAAGAGCAGTGCTTCTTTTTCCGTCTTCATAATCAGGGTACCGCGACTACCCAGGACGGTTTCGCCGTAGGGTTCCCAGCGGTTGGTGTTGATGGAGGAGTAAGTCACGATGCAGATATCGCGTGGATTGGTTTCTGCATCGTAGTGAGGCCCTGGGAATTCAAAGGTGACATAAACATGGTCGTCGATCTCTCGATCGTCTTCCTGTTTATCCTTGGAACCGATGCCTTTCACGCCATAGAAGTTTTTGCCGCCATATCCCTGCACTGCCAGGGGGTGAACTTTACCCAGGAAGATGCTGCAGGCATCCAACTGGTGGCTTCCCAACTCGGCCATCAAACCACCGCCCGTCTTGTTGTACAGGCGCCAGTTGATGAGTTCATCCATATTATCGTAGCCATACTCTTTGACTGTCTGGGCGAGCGCCTTTTCGTCTTCTTTCGGAACACTTTTTCGCCAGCTGTCCCGGCCGGGGAAGCTGTTGTTGCGGTGCCACTGGGCACGGATGTGTCGAATGTCGCCCAGCAAACCGGTTTTTACGAGTTGATTTGCATTGTCGTACAGCACGCTGTAGTGGCGTTGATGCCCAACGGCGAGCAGCAGGTTTTTATCTTTGGCTTTTTTGATGAGCTCTTTGCATTCAGTGATGTTATGTGCCATCAGTTTTTCAGAGAGCACATGCAGACCGGCATCCAGGGCTGCCATGGCGATGGGAGCATGCTGGCTGAGAGGAACTGCAATCACGACTGCCTCAAGACCCAGCTCATTTTTTGCGGCGATCAGTTTTTTATGATCATCGAACTGTTTGATTTTTGACGCTTTTTCCTGACCTAATTTGTTGATCAGTCCAACGCGATGCTCATTGCCATGTCCATGCATTGCTTTTTGGCGGTTGGAGGGTCGCAGGTCTGCAATCGCGACGATTTCCATGTATTCGGGCGGATGCTGGGTAATCAGCACGCTGCCTTCATCACCTGTGCCAATGAAGCCAACTTTGACCGGTTTCCCCTTGAGCTCTTCGTATCCAAAGTAGGCTGCACCTAATCCGGTACCCGCTGCTGCAGCTGTCGTGAGGAAATCACGACGCGTAAAAGAAACGGCTTCGTTGAAGTTATCTTTGCCGATCTGTTCCTGTTCGGGAGTCAAATTCATTTTTTATTCTCCTGGTACGCAATGCGTAGCTGTGATCCGTAGAGAGTGATAATTGGTTTAATTATAGGCGGGAAACGAGGTCTTTGTTAGATGTACCTTCATTTCTTACGCAATTTGTACTGAATCAGTTGGTTTTGTTTGTCTTGTTTTTTCGACTATGGAAAAAACGGTAAACCAGTCCATCGATGCCGAACCAGGTTCCCGTAGGTAATGCGGCGATGGCCAACAGTGCCAGAACTTCAATCAGGTTCTTGTTGACGATAAAACTATGTTCAGGCCCGGGGACAGGAGGGACTCCCGGCCAGGGAGGCATGACCAGATAGAAGGAGAGCAGCATTCCCGCTGAAGCGAGTGCTGCGATCCGGGTACCAAAGCCAATCAGGAGCAAAACCCCCAGTATGGTGAGGCTGTAAATGGTCATCATGTTCACGCGATGGATCTGCGTGTTTTCGAGAGGGACGGGGCCAGCTGCCAGTTGTTCGGGAGTAAGCAGTTTGCTGGCTTCCGCTTCCATTTCGTCTTCCATGGCCCGAATGGGATTGACCAGGCTGGCTTTCGTTTGCTGGATTTCAGCCCAGATCTTATTAAGGTGATCCACCTTGAAATCCTGATCGGCTTTGGCAAGTCGCTGTTCATAGCGATCCAAAGCGATTTTGTATTGCTCGATTTTTCCGACGCGTTTCCCGTCGATGGTGCCTTCCTGTTCGACGTCGATTTCTCCGGCCAGTTCCGGATTGCCTCGCAGTGAAGCCTGCATTTTCTCGATATAACTGAGTCGGGCCGAACGGGCATAGACTTTTTCGACGGCTTCATAATACTCACGGTCGAGTTCTGTTCCACCAGTCAATTTCCCATCGGGGCCTTTCTTAACGGGCACCATTTTCTGCAGACGCTGTTTTTCTGCCGGGGTGAGGTGTGTTTCACCATTCACAATCAATCGTTTGCGTTGAGGGTCAAATTCAATGACTTTCCCCAGGCTGCCATTGAATTTAACAGTGGGGGGTAAGGCACTCAGTACTGCTGCAAATGAACTGCTGCCTTTAACCATCTGGTCTAACCGGGATTTCTGGGCGTCAGTCAGGTTGGGATAGTGGTTCAGGAAACGCTGTTCCCAACCCAGCCACTTGGCTTTGACTTTGTCCGCGTCAAGCCAGTTCAGGTCATTGGGGTCCCCGGTCATGTTGCGAAAATGGTCTCGAAAAGGCCCTTTGGCATTATTGAGGTAACCGGCGGCCGTCCAGGGGCGATTGGAACTGAGCGTGTCGATCTTCCAGAGACCTTCATAGAGCAACTGCCAGCCAATACTGAGACGTAATACGACGATGAACAGGACCGCGATGCCTGTTATTTTCTTTAAATCTTGCACTCGTAAACCCTCTTTTATTCAGGGGATTTCAATTTCGTTAGTCTGATTCAATGTGACGATTCTGGCGTGTTTCATTCCAAAATGGAATGAATGGTTCTGGTTCGCACCCTGGTATTTATGCTTCCTGAAAGAACATGAATGCTGAGTCAGATAACTCAGATCCAGCCGTCTTACCGCTCTCGGTAACGAGCAATCGTGACCAGGGAGCGTGCGATTTACGAACCTGTTCTTCAAAGAGTCCTTTATAACGACAAATCATTGTGACAACAATTGGTCGCGATCCAGGAACAGAAACTCATTCGGAATTCCACGAATGACCGGACTGAGTTTTCTGCCTTGGGCAGGGGGGGGAATTAAAATCGTACCGACCTGACTATGATTATCGCAATACTCCAGAGCCTTTTCGATACCGATTACGTAAAAAGCGGTAGAAAGGGCGTCCGCGAGGGCTGCATCAGGGGCGATAACCGTTACAGACAGTAATTCCGAGACCGGCCAGCCCGAGCGTGGGTCGAGAATATGTCCGTAACGTTTTCCATCAAGTCGAAAATGCTGTACTGAAGAACCACTGGTTGACATGGCGCAATCCTGCAGCAGGATGGTTCCCAGCCGCTGGCTGGTAAAGAGTGGGTTTTTGATTCCCACGGGCCAGCCTGGCAGTTCGTTGTGAGATCCCGTGGCGAGAATACTGCTGAAACCACCATAAAACAGCCAGTTATCCTGTTCTTCTGACTTTAGAAACTGGCCGGCGAGATCCAGGGCATAGCCTTTGCCAATGCCTCCCAGGTTCAGTTCATTCTGGGGTGACTGGTACTGGATTGTTTGCGCGTCCTGATTAAACACGAACTGATCGATGCCGGTATGCTGCAGGCAGGCATCGATTTCCTGTTGTGTGGGAAGGCGACCAGACAGTCTGCATTCACGCCACAATGCGATGAGAGGCCCCGAGGATGGGTCAAAACCCCCTTCTGTGTCCAGGCAGATCTGGCGGGCCTGATTGAGAACTTCAAACAGGCGAGGATCCATGCTGACAGGTCCCTCCGCCGCCGTGGCGTTGACGCGCGACATCTCGCTGGTACTGCGGTAGACTGTCATGAGTTGTTCGTACTCGTGTATCAGATCCAGTGCATCTGATGCACGCATGACCTGCTGGCTGGGCCCCGGATTCATGACCATGGCGAATTCCGTTGCCATGGCCCGGGTACTTAAGCGAATCGTGGGACCGCCTGTAGGGGCAGCGAACTCTTCAGTCGCCTGATTGAGATAATCGGCCAGATCGCTGCCGGTATTCTCAATCGCCTGTTTCAGAACGCGTCCTGTCAGGAAATCACGACGATTACTGTTCGTTTTGTTCTCAGGCATGGGAGCACATTTGAATTTTAAGTCAACGTTTGCCTGATGAGATCAGTTAACACTCGCCTGTTTTAAAGCAGGCGAGCGACTCTATCCGTTCTCAGGCAAATGAGGTGAAGTAAGGAACGTCAGCGGCCCGTTCTTTGATTTCAGAGGTACTTTTTAGCAATTGGGCTAAAAAGTCGTAGGTTCCTGAAATCAAGGCAGAGCGTGCATTATCAGGCAGGGTGCAGTCAAACTGCTGATCACCACAGGTGATTTTCATGGTTTGCAGATCAACCGTAATTTCCTGCTTCGGATTCTGTTTGATGGCTTTATCTAATGCTTCGAGGGTCTGTCGACTGGCACAGACGGCGGGCACTCCAAGGGAAGTGCAGTTACCAAAAAAGATTTCCGCGTAGGATTCTGCAATAATCGCCTGGATGCCCCAGCGGATCAGCGATTGCGGTGCGTGTTCACGAGAGGAACCGCAGCCGAAATTACGGCCGCCGACAAGGATGGATGCTTCCTGGTATTCGGGCTTGTCAAAGGGGTGATCGGGGTCCTGGATGCGGTCGTCTTCAAACGCATGTTCGCCGAGGCCTTCAAAAGTAACGCAACGTAAAAAGCGGGCCGGGATGATGCGGTCGGTGTCGATATCGTCCAGTAAAAGGGGAATCCCGGTTCCAGTGATGTTTTCTACTTTATTCATGGTTCTGTTCTTTTGATTTATGCAATCGAATTTATTTTGACAGTTAAATATTTAGATGCTGTAGTTGAGTTATACTGTTGCGGGACTGAGGAGTTCCCGGACATCGGTGACACAGCCATTGACGGCTGCAGCAGCGACCATCGTCGGACTCATTAACAGGGTACGGCCGGTAGGGCTGCCCTGGCGTCCTTTGAAGTTCCGGTTACTGGAAGAGGCACACAGCTCGTTTCCAACGAGTTTATCGGGGTTCATGGCCAGGCACATTGAGCAGCCTGCTTCACGCCATTCAAAACCTGCATCAGAAAAGATTTTGTCCAGTCCCTCTTCAATCGCCTGTTTGCGGACCAGTTGTGAACCGGGGACAACCAATGCCCGAACATGTTCGGCGACATGCCGCCCTTCAACGACTTTTGCTGCTTCACGCAGGTCGGAAATTCGAGAATTCGTACAGGAACCGATGAAGGCGACATCGATTTTCTGTCCCTTAATCGGCTGGTTTTCTTCCAGCTCCATGTAACGGAAGGCTTCCTTGATCAGTGTCTGCTCATCGGGGGCATAGCTGGAAATCGGCGCCAGGTTTTCAGAGACGCCTACAGACTGCGCGGGGGTGATGCCCCAGGTGACGGTGGGTTCGATGTCAGCGGCATCAAATTCCACGACATCGTCGAATTTTGCATCAGGGCCGGAAGCCAGGCTGAGCCACCATTCAGCGGCTTTGTCGAATGCGGCGCCTTGTGGAGCAACCGGACGGCCTTTCAGATAGTCGACGGTGGTCTGATCGGGATTGATGTATCCACAACGGGCACCCCCTTCGATGCTCATGTTGCAGACCGTCATGCGTTCTTCCATCGACATACGATCGAACACTTCGCCCGCGTATTCATAAGCGTAACCAACGCCACCCTGAACTCCCAGTTTGCGGATAATGTAAAGTGTCACGTCTTTCGCAGTCACGCCGGGGCCAAGTTCACCATTCACGAGAACCTGGCGGACTTTAGGGCGTCCCAAGGCCATGGTCTGTGTGGCCAGCACATGTGCGACCTGACTGGTCCCGATTCCCAGCGCTATCGAACCGAAGGCACCGTGGGTACTGGTGTGACTGTCTCCACATACAATGGTCATACCAGGTTGAGTCAGTCCCTGCTCAGGGCCGACGACGTGTACGATTCCCTGGCGGCTGTCATCCACATCCAGCAGGGTGACGCCAAATTCCTGACAGTTTTTTTCGATGGCAGACATCATTTCTTCAGCCAGCAGGTCTGCAAAGGGACGTGCCTGGTTCTGTGTGGGGACGATATGGTCTACCGTGGCAATCGTGCGTTCGGGGAACAGTACTTTCAGTCCTCGGTCACGCAGCATTTCAAAGGCCTGTGGGCTGGTGACTTCATGAATCAGGTGTAAGCCAATCAGCAACTGATCCTGCCCGGATTCAAGAGTTTTGACGCAGTGTAAGTCCCAGACTTTATCGAACAGATTTTTTGTGTTACTCATCTTTTTCTTTATTTCGTTCAACTCAAATATGCAGTGACAGAGGGATAACAGGCTTTGGAAGCAGACGGAAACCGGCGTGTTCCCAGATGACACGCTGGCAGCGGCATGGGTTTTCTGAACTCATGGTCACATGGTTTTCCTGATCAGAAAACGTGATCAGAAACCTTACACAAAACCATCAGTAAATATAAGGTTTCCGAGCCTGACAAATCCAAAAAACTCCAGCCAGAGTGGTGGAAATCACAGTTAAACCAAAGAATCCTGTGTTCCTGCCGGGGTTGGAATGATGACATTATTGCAAGTTTGTCTGCTTTCTCTACTACATTGTAGGAATTTTACAGAGTAAATGGGACAAGAATTTTAAAAAGGGGTGCTGGAACCGTTGTGTATTGTTCAGTCAGCTTTTAAACTCCACGACTTGATGCAAGTTATTGCCTCACCATAACTTTGAGAACACTGACAACGACTGGGGAGTAGGCGGCATGCCTTAACCTGCTGTCGTTGTTCGGCTTAGGTTCCGGTTTTGCGCTCAGGTTCTGTCATGGATGAGCTGCGGTGAAGCAGGTTTGTCTGGCATCCCCAGTAGAAAAACAAATTCAATTTAGTTCGTAACGGACTGGTTTTTAACGTGTTTGAAGGTTTAACGTCCAATCTGAAAACTGCACTCAGCGGTCTTGCCCGTGGTGGAAAACTCACCGAAGGCAATATCAGGGACGGGTTGCGCGAAGTGCGGCAGGCCTTACTGGAAGCAGACGTTAATTACGAAATTGCCACCAGCTTTATTGAGCGGGTTACCGAGCAGGCGGTTGGTGAAAAAGTTCTCAAATCAATTCGACCTGATGAGCAGATTGTCGGTATCGTTCATCAGGAGCTGATCAACCTGATGGGCCCTGTCGAGCCTGGATTTGCATTCAGGCCGTCTGGTATCACAGTGATCATGATGTGCGGTCTGCAGGGGAGCGGTAAAACGACCACCTGTGGTAAGCTGGCCCGTCTGTTAAAAGAACAGGGCCGGAAACCAATGCTGGTCGCAGCCGACCTGCAGCGTCCCGCGGCGATTGAGCAGTTGAAAGTGATTGCCGGCCAGGTCGACGTTCCTGTACATGCAGAAGCCCCTGATGGCAATAACGCGGTCAAAGTCTGTCAGAACGGGTTGAACCAGGCGAAAAAGCTGGGGAATGTTGACACCGTCATTCTGGACACCGCCGGCCGTCTGCATGTTGACGAAGACTTGATGAAAGAGCTGGAGCAGATTGAACGCAAGCTCCAGCCTGACCAGGTAATCTTCGCCTGTGATGCGATGACGGGGCAGGATGCTGTCAATAGTGCGAAAGCATTCAATGAAGCGCTGGAACTGGATGGAGTCATCCTGACCAAGCTGGACGGCGACACGCGTGGCGGGGCCGCGCTAAGTGTCAAAGAAGTAACCGGCGTACCGATCAAGTTTATTGGTGTTGGCGAAGCTTTGGATCGCCTGGAGCCGTTCCACCCTGACCGGATGGCAGGACGAATCCTGGGAATGGGCGATGTCGTCTCCCTGGTGGAAAAGGCACAGGAACAGTTTAATGAAGAAGAAGCCGCTGATCTGCAGAATCGGATGGCTTCCGGAAAATTCAGTCTGAATGACTTTCAGAAACAGATGGCCACCATACGTAAGATGGGGCCGATGCGGGAAATCATGAAAATGATCCCCGGCATGGGCGGCCTGATGGATACGAATCCCGATGTGGATCCCGGTTCGGAAATGAAGCGGATTGATGCGATCATCAGTTCGATGACACCGGCAGAACGGGAAGAACCCGGCCTGATCGATCACAGCCGCCGCCGTCGCATTGCGTTGGGAAGTGGATCAGATCCTTCGGATATCAGTAGGCTGGTCAAAGATTTCAACAACATGGCGGGCATGATGCAGAAAATGGCCGGCATGGGTATGCGTGACAAGATGAAAGCCATGCGAGAACTGTCATCGGGAGCCATGATGGATCCAATGGGTGGCATGGCCAATAAGAAGGAACGCAGCAAACGGGGTGGCGACCCCATGAAGCTGCGAGAGAAAAAGAAAAAAGAGCGTAAAAACAAAAAGAAGCAGCGAAAGAAAAACCGTTAGTCGGACTGACGGTGATCGTTGCTTTCAAGTAAGAGTGTATCGCAACATTTTGTATCTTCCATAAGATTAGAGTTAGTTTCCTAAAGGAGAATTTAGTGGCAGTTCGTATTCGTATGAAAAGAATGGGACGTAAGCATCGCCCCTTCTATCGTATTTGTGTAATGGATTCACGCAAACAGCGTGATGGTGCAGCAATTGAAGAAATCGGTACTTATGACACTTCAGTTGCCGACAAGTCAAAACGCGTTGAAATTAACATGGAACGCGTAGACTACTGGATGTCTGTCGGTGCAAAGCCTTCGGAAAACGTGGCTACACTCATCAAGAAGGTCAAGAAAAACAAATTTGGTACAGCGGCTGCTCCGGCACCTCTGACCGCTCCTAAAGAGCCAGCCCCCGAGCCAGAACCAGAAGCGGAAGAAGCATCTGCAGAAGCAACGGAAGCCGGTTCAGAAGAAGCTGCTGCCGAAGAGACACCCTCAGAATAGTAAACTTCTGGTTCGTTTAGAAACAGTTTCGCTCTGAGAGAGCATTATGCGATTTGATATTCTGACTTTGTTTCCCGAACTGTTTGACAGCTACCTGGAACAGGGCCTGCTTAAACGGGCCATCCAGAATCAACTGGTTGAGATTCAACGTTGGAATTTTCGAGACTGGGCTACAGACAAACACGCCTCGGTAGATGACCGCCCTTACGGTGGCGGGCCGGGAATGTTGATTGGTTGTGACACGGTATTTCAATGTGTTGAACATGTTCAGGAAGTTATTCCTGAGCCAGGCAAGCTGATCATGTTAACCCCGCAGGGGCGAACATTGAACCAAAGCCTGGCACAGGAGTTATCGAAAGAACGGCAACTGACTTTACTTTGTGGAAGATACGAAGGGTTCGACGAACGGATCCGCATTGGTCTTGAGCCAATGGAAATATCGGCGGGTGACTTCATTACCAATGGAGGGGAAGTGCCGGCCATGTTGATTATTGAGACTGTGATCCGGTTAATTCCGGGAGTGCTGGGCGATGAAAGCAGTGCCAAATACGATTCGTTTTCCGAATCGGGGCTGCTGGAATATCCACAGTACACGCGGCCTCAAAACTTTCGTGGAATGGAAGTTCCGGAAGTGTTGTTAAGTGGAAACCATCAGGCGATAGCCCGCTGGCGTCATGAGCAGAGCCTGTTGCGAACTCGTGAACGACGCAGTGATCTGTTAACTGAATCGGAATCAAATTCAACTTAAACCAGATATTGTAAACAGTGCATTACAGGCGTCCTCGTCAGGGCTCCGGAGAATGTACCAAGAGGACTTTGAGTCATGCAGGAATTATTGAAAAAAGTAGAAGCGTCCAGCCTTCGCGAAGAGCCACTTCAGTATGAAATCGGCGACACCGTTGATGTGCACACACGAATCCAGGAAGGTGACAAAGAGCGCATCCAGATTTTCAGTGGTGTGATTATCGCCAGCCGCGGTGGTGGAACACGTGAAAGCTTCACTGTTCGTCGCATCGTTGCCGGTGAAGGGGTGGAGCGGATCTTTCCCGTGAATTCACCTAAAATTGCCAAGCTGGAAATCAAACGACATGGTCGCGTGCGTCGCGCCAAGTTGTACTACCTGCGTGACCGCGTTGGTAAAGCAACTCGCTTGACCGAACGTCGTGCCAAAGTCAAAGACGCAGAGTAACAGCGAAAATGCAGCAGGAGCACTGGGACTGTTTCAGTGCTCCTGAATCAGCTGCCCGATGCGCTAATGCGATGGGGGAGCTTTACCCCGGTTGACGGTATTCGCGTATGACTGGAAAATGGCTCAGTCGATTACTGGGAGACAAAGGCGAACGCGCTGCCGTTCGCTTTCTAAAGCAGCTGGGCTATTCAATCATTGCGAGGCAATACAGGACCGACCAGGGGGAAATCGATGTGATTGCCCTCGACGGGAACACGGTCGTCTTTATCGAAGTCAAAACGCGCAAAAATGATGCCAAAGGACAGCCCTTTGAGGCTGTCACATTGCAGAAGCAGAAGCAACTGACCCGCCTGGCAGGTGTTTTTCTAAAAAAGCAGCAGATGTTGTCCCAGCCTGCACGCTTTGATGTCATCTCGATTTTATGGAATGCTGCGCAGTCCCAGCCAGAGATAAGGCATTTTCAGAATGCGTTCGCTCCCTCTGGTGAGTTTCAGTTTTTTACGTAATCCCTCAGGATTGTAATCTTCTGACCATCCTTCTACATTGACTCTGTCCACGCTGGCAGGTGCGCTTTCAGCGAAGGATCTGTAATTTTGTGTGACTGCATCCAGGCGTTGTTGATACGGTGAATGCGGTCACTCACTGGTTGTTTGAGAAACTGTTTGCATGTGAAGGAGTCGAGTATGTCTGTTGAGCAAAAAGCAGCTGAGTCAGGTCTGGTTTTTGAACCGATTGAACCTGGATATCTGAATCTCTGCATCCGCAGCGGTAATCTGTTGATGACATCGGGGCATGTCAGCGATCAAAAAGGCCGACTGGGTGAGAATGTGTCTGTGGAAGAGGGCCAGGCAGCTGCCCGCGACTGTGCGATTAAAATTCTGCGCTCCGTACGCGATGAGCATGGTACCCTGGATGGTTTGAAAGTGATCAAACTGCTGGGCTGCGTGAACTCAACTCCTGATTTCACAGATCAGCACCTGGTGATTAATGGTGCTTCCGATCTGTTCCATGAACTGTATGGTAAGACCGGCGATGGTTATCATGCCCGCAGTGCACTTGGATTTGCGTCATTACCGACGGGGGTTGCCGTTGAAATTGAGGCTGTTTTTGAGATCAAAGATGCCTGAAACTGGTATGAGCCTGCCGATCGGGGAAGACAGAGAGGCTGGGTGGGAACTGTCAAAGAAATCAGCTTTTCTGGAAAACCGCTTGACAAACTGAACGGCAAAGTGTGTAATACATACCGATTGGTATCACTCAGATACTAGATATAGTTGAAGGGGACCTCAATTATATTAGTAGATCTGAACTGATTTCACTCGAACCTGCGAAAAGGATTTCCAACCTGAATACGGGAGTTTTACTCTCAGCACGCCTTACTTTTGAAGCACCTTCCTTTATTTCTGTGGGCTCAGTCCGGAGCAATGTCTTGTCTCCGGTGACATCTGGGCCTCTAAACGGTTATTACAGTATAACTTGTTTAATCATTAGGGTTTATGTGTTTTATTTCAAAGGCTTGAGAACACTCTCAGCTTTCAGGTGATCTTTTTCCGATATAGATAGATAGAGAAGGAACTCATTAGAGCTGAAAAAGTAACTCCCAGAGTACTGAGCACAGATGTGTTAAGCTGAGAGTTTCAAAGATCTTACAACTATAGCAATAAACCATACCGTTAATGGATTTGTATTGTTTATCTATAGGAGATTGAGGGTCAGGCTAAGATGGCTGGGTCAAATCAAACACGCGTAGTTATATCTGGGATTGGAATTGTTTCTCCCATCGGCATCGGTATCGATCCATTTTGGCAGAACATCTGTGCAGGTACGTCTGGGATTGGTCGTTTAACGTCCATTCCCACTGAGAACCTTCCTTCCAAGCTCGCAGCGGAAGTAAAAGACTTTCATCCAGAGCTGCATGTCTATAACAAAAAATTCCTGAAAGTCATGTCACGCGATATCCAGTTGGGAGTTTCCGCGGCCTCTGACGCAGTGAAAGATGCCGGAATCAAGCGGGGGGTTGTTGATCCGGAGCGATTTGGCGTATCCTTTGGTGCAGGACACATCCCAACAACGCCCGATGAGCTTGTGGCTGCTGTCAAACGATGTGCAGAAGATAATTCCTTCGAAGTCACGCGCTGGGGTGAAGACACGATGGGGCAGATTACTCCCCTGTGGATGCTGCGACAGCTACCCAATATGCCTGCCTGCCATATTTCGATCGAACACAATGCTCAAGGCCCCAACAATACAATTACCAGCCAGGATTCGTCGGCCTTGCTCGCCTTGGCTGAAGCGATGCGGTGGATCAAGCGTGGTGCCGTTGACTGTATGGTCGTGGGCGCCTGCACTTCAAACATCAATCCCGTTGACCTGTCTCGCAAGAATCTGATTGACCTGCTCTCCCGGGATGAAGACCCTAAGCGTGCCTGTCGTCCCTTTGATCGTTTTCGCAATGGTACAATTCTTGGTGAAGGGGCTGCTGCTTTTGTAGTGGAAAACTATGATCACGCAGTTCGTCGCGGTGCTGAAATTTATGCAGAAGTGATCGGTCTGGGAGCTGGCTGTGATGGGAAGTCCCTGAACAACAGCGATGAGGAAAGTGATACTGGTCTGGTGCGTGCAGTCGAATCGGCCATGCGTCAGGCCAACCTGATGCCTCATCAGCTAGGTCATATCAACGCGCATGGGAAGAGCACGAAAATTGATGACCAGGTCGAAGCCCGGGCTTACCATCGTCTGTTTGGCGATGATGCGATTAAGATTCCGATTACGGCTCTCAAGAGCTACTTCGGTCATTTTGACGCTGGATCAGGTGCTGTTGAACTGGCTGCGAGTATTCTTTCGCTCCGGCATGGTGCGACGCCGGCGACTTTGAATTATGAAACTCCCGATCCCTTATGTAATCTGGATGTCATTCATGGTGAAGTTCGTCCCATGTCAAAACGGACAGCCATGACAGTCAGCCGCACCTCGTTTGGTCAAACTGCAGCTGCTATCCTGCGGGCCATCTAGACTAAATCCCGTTTTACTGCAGTGTCTTCATTGCTGTGCGTCTCTCTTTTTTTATGTACGTATGCTTTGAATGGCCAGGAGATGCTGTCCTTAGCCGATCTGGTGTGAGATTTAATCTTTCAGGCGTAAGCTGAAATTGAATCCCCGGGGTATCGCTTTCGTCTGTTCTCACGCTTTTTTACACGCATGAGTACATCCCTCTTGAGAACCTGATTCAATTTAATCAGAATGAATGTTCGAGAAGACTGTTTCGGGTCTTCGCAGGACATCCAATCACGTTCTGATGAATTTAAACGCTCAACATATTCTCAGGAGATTCAGTCATGGCGACAGAGATGCTTGATACCGTAGCCAACACCCCCCAGATCCGACAGACGCAACTTCTGATTGATGGGAAATGGGTTAATTCTGTCAGCGGTAAAACATTCACAACGATTAACCCCGCGACGGAAGAAGTCATTGCTGAAGTGTCCGAAGGGGACGCCGCCGATATTGACCTGGCTGTGAAAGCCGCCCGCAAGGCTTTTGAATCGGGTCCCTGGTCCAAAATGGATGCGCGAGATCGTGGTCGATTAATCTATCGTCTGGCAGACCTGATTGAGGAAAACATCGAAGAACTGGCAGCATTGGAATCACTGGATAATGGTAAACCGATCCGCGACAGTCGTGCTGCCGATTTGCCGCTGGTGATTGACTGCCTGCGGTATTACGCTGGTTGGGCTGACAAGATTGAAGGGACCACCATCCCCATTCGCGGAAACCATTTTTGTTATACCCGACGTGAACCACTGGGTGTCGCCGGGCAGATCATTCCCTGGAATTTTCCATTGTTAATGGTTGCGTGGAAATGGGCGCCTGCTTTGACGGCGGGTTGTACGATTGTGATGAAACCCGCCGAGCAGACACCGTTATCCTGTCTGCGACTGGCAGAACTCGCGCTGGAAGCAGGGATCCCTCCTGGTGTGATTAATGTTGTTCCCGGTTACGGTCCGACAGCTGGTGCTGCACTGGTGAAACATCCGGATGTCGATAAAATCGCGTTTACCGGCGAAGACGCGACGGCCAAAATTATCATGGCAGATGCCGCGGCTACGTTGAAGCGTTTGACGTTTGAACTAGGCGGGAAGAGCCCGAACGTGGTGTTTGCAGACTGTGATCTGGATGCAGCTGTTGCCGGCGCGGAATTCGGCCTGTTCTTCAACCAGGGGCAATGCTGCTGTGCCGGAAGTCGTCTATTCGTGGAAGAGTCGGTGCATGAAGAATTTGTCGCGAAAATCGTCGCGAAAGCGGCTGCACGAAAACTTGGTGATCCGCTGAATCCCGAAACCACGCAAGGGCCCCAGGTAGATCAGGCCCAGATGGAAAAAATTCTAAGCTATATCCAGAAGGGATCAGATGCCGGGGCAAAGTGTGTCACAGGGGGATCCCGCTTTGGCTCGAAAGGCTATTTTGTGGAACCGACGATTTTTGATCATGTGACCGATGAAATGCCGATTGCCACCGACGAGATCTTTGGCCCCGTTTTGAGTATTCTCCCCTTCAAAAATGTGGAAGAGGTTGTCACTCGTGCAAATAACACCCATTTTGGGCTGGCTGCTGCAGTCTGGACCAGTGATGTGAAAAAGGCGCATCTGATGGCCAATCGAATTAAAGCCGGTACCGTCTGGGTAAATTGTTATGATGTGTTTGACGCGGGTGCTCCCTTTGGTGGATTTAAAAGAAGCGGAATCGGACGCGAACTGGGCGCCGCGGGACTGGCCAGTTATACAGAGCTAAAAACGGTGACGATGAATCTTGATTAAGCCGTTTTGATCAGGAAGTCATCTCCTGCGTATTCTGGTCTGATTGCTGAAGGCCGAACTTACTGTCACATAGTAGTTTAGAATCAAATATTTCTAGCGCGGATTAGAGCCTGAGGATCGACCGAAACTGTTGATCTGCTATAATCGGCCCGTATCTGGTCATCGATTACTCAAGAACAGGAAGTTCGGATGGGCTCTTGGCACATTATCTTTACATTGGGAATCTTTCTGGCAGCCGGTCTGTTGTCAGGAACGCTGGGAGAGCTGTTTCGCTTGCCGAAGGTGACTGCCTATTTATTAATGGGTGTGATTCTCGGGCCCGCGATCTTTGATCTGATCCCGCACAAGCATCTGGAAGAACTCAAACCTCTGACCGACCTGGCGATGGCGCTGGTCTTATTTGGCCTGGGGAACCATTTTACGCTCTCCCGCCTGAAACGCCTGTTTCGCCGTGTGCTCCCGATCTCGCTGGGGGAAATTCTAGGTACATTCTTTATCGTGTATGTCGGCTTGCTGCTGATAGGTGAAGCCCATGGTGCCTCGATCCTTCTGGGGGCATTGGCGATTGCAACTGCGCCTGCCACAACAATTCTGGTGCTGAAGGAAATGCAGTCGGAAGGACCGATTTCAGAATATACCGGTATCCTGGTCGCGTTGAATAATTTAGTTTCCATCGTGGCTTTTGAAATTATTTTTGTCGCTGTTTACTTCTTTCAGGGTGACAGTCAGAACACATCTGTATTCACACAGTTAGGCCATCTGGGACTGGATATTTTTGGTTCAATCTTTATTGGTGTGTTCGGCGGTCTGATGATCAGTTATGGGAGTTCGATCATTAAAGGCAGCCGCCGGATGGTCATGTTTATCGCATTGATCGCGATTGCCCTGGGCTTATGTCGCACCACCGGTTTGCCTTACATGCTGACGTTTCTGGCAATGGGATTCACGGTAGCAAACTCATTGACCGAGGAAGAAGTTCCCAAAGTCGAAGCCGAATTATACCCGCTGACCGGGTTTTTGTGTGTCCTGTTTTTTATTATCCATGGGGCCGAATTAAAGCCAACTCAATTCATTGAAGCGGGGCTGATTGGGACCAGCTATATTGTATTTCGTCTGGTGGGTAAATATGTCGGAGTTTATATTCCTGCACGCATGCGAAAGGAAGAGCCAGAAGTCTCAGCCTGGCTGGGCACGACTCTGTTTGCCCAGGCGGGGGCCGCAATTGCGTTATCCCAAATTGCTTTCACCCGCGATCCAGTGTTGGGCGGACATCTCAAGACGATTATTCTGGGCTCCGTTGTCTTCTTCGAAATTGTGGGGCCGATTATGATCCGCCAGTCTGTGCTGCGGGCAGGTGAGGTTCCGCTGATCAACGCGATCCATCACACGGCCGGTGATCCGATCAGCGAATTCCAGTCAATGATACGTCGCTTTCTGGTCTCTTTTGGTCTGCTTTCTGAAATTGATCAGCCTCCGGACCAGATTCTGGTGGAACAGCTTTACCGCAAAAATGTAAAAGGCATCGCGCAGACGGCGACCTTTAATGAAGTAATCTCTTTTATTGAACACAGCCACGATAATACCTTTCCCGTACTTGGTCCCCAGGATGAAGTAGTGGGAGTGATTCGCTATCAGGATTTAAGTAATACTCTGTTTGATCCTAAAATCGGATCGCTGGTCCGGGCAGCCGACCTGGCGAATAGCCTGGAAACTGTTGTATATCCTGATGATTCGCTGGCGCGTGTCTGGACTAAATTTCGAGAAGATTCATATGACTGTTTACCCGTTGTATCACGCGAGCAGCCACATCGGATGCTGGGGGTGATTCGGCGTTGGGAAATTTTAAAATATTACATTAAAGGACATCGATCTGCTCAAAGCAGTGACTTAAAGTCATAGTGATGAGTGAGTCGATTGAAGCCGGCAGACCATGTGTTGCTCACTGATTGGAATTGAATACACCATCTACAGTAACAGGATCCTGTCCTGTTTTCAGAAACTGACCACACTCAAATAGAGGAAAATTGTTGTGAAACGAGTTGCATTAGTTACCGGGATTAATGGTCAGGATGGATATTACCTGTCGGCGTTTCTGAAAAGTAAAAACTATGAAGTCCATGGTATTACATCCTGCAGTAAACCGGGAATTGGTGAGCCACCTGAGAATTGCTATTACTGTGATTTCGCAGATGGCTCCAATCTGAATGAAATTATGGATAAGGTGAAACCTGATGAGGTTTATCATCTGGCGGCTCAAAGCCATGTCAGACTCTCGTTTGATATTCCAGTTTACACCGCTGAGGTTACAGGTGTCGGGACACTGCGACTACTGGATGCCATCCGTTACTTTGAACAGCAGAATGATAAACAGGTCCGTTTTTATCAAGCCTCTTCCAGCGAGATGTTTGGCAAGGTGGTTGAAACACCACAAAGTGAAACAACACCTTTCCATCCACGTAGTCCTTACGCGTGTGCGAAAGTCTTTTCCTACTGGCAGACGATTAACTACCGTGAATCCTACGGAATGTTTGCCTGCAACGGGATCCTGTTCAACCACGAATCTCCCCGTCGCGGCGAGGCATTTGTGACCAGGAAAATTACCCAGGCAGTCGCACGAATTAAGCTGGGATTACAGGAAAAACTGTACCTGGGAAATATTGATGCGAAACGTGACTGGGGATTTGCCGGTGATTATGTGGAAGCAATGTGGCTGATCCTGCAGCAGGAGAAACCGGATGATTTTGTGATAGGTACAGGGGAGACACATTCTGTTCGTGAATTTCTGGAAGCGGCATTCGGTGCAGTGGAACTGGACTGGAAAAAATACGTGGAAATCGATCCACAATTTTACCGTCCCGCAGAAGTCGAACTGCTGTGTGCCGATCCAACCAAGGCACGTGAGAAACTGAAGTGGGAACCCAAGGTCTCGTTCGAGGATCTGGCTCGAATGATGGTTGAAGCAGATCTGAAACGGACCCAGCAGGAAAAAATTCTGAACGAGTCTGCTAACTGAATCGAATTTTTCCCAACCTCTTCCCGCGCGGATCAGCACAATGTCAGTTCGAACCGAGATTGAAGAACTTCGTAAGCAGCTCGAACATCATAATCGGCTGTATTATCTCGATGCGAAAACGGAAATCAGCGACCGTGAATACGATCGGTTAATGAAGCGGCTGGAACAGCTTGAAACTGCGCATCCCGAGTTTGATTCTCCGGAGAGTCCCTCCAAAAAAGTAGGGGGCGCACCGATTGAGGGCTTTCAGACAGTCGCTCACCGCTTACCGATGTTATCGATTGATAATATTTTTGAGCTCGAAGGCCTGGCTGAGTTCGAAACCCGAATCTGCAAACTGCTGGGAGAGGAACAGGTTGAACTTACCGCCGAGTATAAAATTGATGGCGTTGCGGTTTCTCTGATTTATCAAGAAGGGCGACTGATTCAGGGACTGACGCGGGGAGATGGCCAGCAGGGAGATGACATCACCCACAATGTGCGGACCATGACAGGAGTGCCATTACGGCTTGAGACAGGGAGTCCCCCGGAGCTGCTGGAGGTCAGGGGGGAAGCCTATATCAGCAATTCTGATTTTCAGGCGTTGAACGTTGAAATGCAGGCACAGGGGAAGGAACCGTTCGCAAACCCGCGGAATACAACCGCGGGTGGATTAAAACTTCTGGATCCTAAGCTATGTGCCAAACGTAAGATTCGTTTCTTTGCCCATGGTATTGGCGCAATGGTTGGCGCTGATTTTCAGACCCACATTAATTATCTGGCTGCCATCCAGGAGATGGGAATCCCCGCGACACCGGATGTAAAAGCGTTTCCCAACTTAAAAGCGATGATGGCACACATCCAGGCAATGATGGATGGCCTGCATACACTTGATTTTGAAGTGGATGGCATTGTTTTGAAGGTCAATCGATTTGAGCAGCGGGACGAGTTGGGAAATACTTCGAAAAGTCCACGCTGGGTGGTAGCATATAAATGGGAACGCTACGAAGCAGTCACCAGGGCCGAGTCGATTGTCTTCCAGGTCGGGAAAACCGGAACCGTAACACCGGTTGCCAATCTGGAACCGGTGCCGATTGCAGGAACCACGGTTTCCCGGGCCAGCCTGCATAATCGTGATGAAATGGAACGTCTGGGAATTCAGATCGGCGACTGGGTGGTCGTAGAGAAAGCGGGTAAAATTATTCCGCATGTCGTCCGCGTGGAAGAACATCGTCGTGATGGCAGTCAGCAGGAACTGGATTTCCCGACTCATTGCCCGGAATGTAATACCTTGCTGGTTCAGGATGAAGGAGGGGTCTATATCCGCTGCCCCAATCCTGACTGTCCTGCCATGCTGCGCGAAACTCTGCGATATTATGCATCCCGCCAGGCGATGGATATTGAAGGCATGGGCATCAAGATGGTTGAACAGTTGATTGAGCAGGGGCTGTTGAAAGGCCTGGCTGACATCTATCGATTGGACAAGCATTATGGTGAACTGGTAGCACTCGAACGACAGGGGGAAAAGTCGATCGAAAATCTACTGGCGGGAATTGAAAATTCAAAAACGCAACCACTCTGGCGCCTGTTGACAGGTCTGAATATCAGGCATGTGGGATCGAGCAATGCCCGGATTCTGGAAAAACAGTTCGGTACACTCGATGAGATCGCGGAGCAGAGTGTAGAAGAACTGGCGGCCGTCGATGAGATCGGACCCGTCATTGCTGAATCCGTTTATAATTTTTTCCATTCGGATTTCGGTTCCAGTCTGATAGCTGATTTGAAAGCAGCCGGGCTGAATATGGGAAATCCGGTTGAAAAACGGGAAGAGTCTTCCGGGATACTGGATGGAAAAACGCTGGTAGTGACGGGGACATTGACGCAATTTACCCGGGATGAAGCGAAAGAACTGATTCGTAAACATGGTGGGAAGGCTTCCGGGAGTGTCTCTTCCAAAACTGACTATCTGGTAGCAGGTGAAAAGGCAGGCAGTAAACTGGCGAAAGCGGAAGAGCTGAATGTGACTGTCTTATCAGAAACCGAATTTTTGGAACTGCTGGGTGAAACAGGGTAGACACGATTCGGTTTAATCAAAATCAGGAATCAACTGAGTCAGGTTCATCTCATGCAGGCGTGCCAGTCGCTGCTGTAGATTGGTTTCTGTTTGATAGAGCTGGTCCAGATCCCAGAGATCCATAAAGACTCGTCCCTGGTTTAGCCGCAGACAGGATTCCAGTGTCGTTTCGATGGACCTGAAAGCAGGCAGGCTGTATTGACCGCTCTGCTCCAGTTGTTCCAGCATACCGTTTCCTGCGCGGGTAGGAATAATGGAACAGCAGGAGACTCCCAGTGAAAAGGCATACTCCACTGAGCGGATCGCCCAGTCAATTCCCTCCTGTTCTTCCTGAAATGGAGGTTTCAATAGAATGAATGCCCTGGTGTGTATCGCATGCTTTAATAAAAAATCGTTGGCGCGGGCGAAATCATCCAGCGTCATTTTTTTATTTAACGCCTTTAGAATCTCCGGATGGACTGTTTCCAGCCCCAGCGCGATTTCCAGTTCTCCAGTGAGTTGTTGCTGGAAGTCCAGGCAGGACTGATTGCAGAGCAGGGGATGATTTTCCACTATCACCCGGTCATAGTTTTGTACCAGCGTGGCAATGTCAGGCAGATCTTCCGGGGGAATGGCTTTGACATCAAAAAAGTTTCCGCTGTTATATAGTTTGATCTGACTGGCGGGGGGCAGGTTCTCGAGTGCATAGCGGATTTGTTCGATAATCTGCCCTGGTTTGAGGGACTCGTCCAACGTGTTTTTCCAGAGATCACACATCAGGCAGCGAAAGGGGCACTCCCGATTTGTCAGAAAGATCGTGGAAATTTCGGCAGTCTGGCCTGCTGCGGCAGGCTCGGTTTCATTCAAAAACGCATACGGACGGTGCGGGGAGACTCTATTTTTGGGAGGACGTGCTGAAAGAATCCGTTCGTCGCTGAAAGTGGGGTAAGGCATTTTCATGAATCAAGTTGGTGATCATTGTTCATAGATCGCGAGCAGAGATTGGCGGTAGACTTTTTCTGAATCGGAAAACAGCGAATTAAAAGAATCATAATTCACAGTGCCTTCCTGAAAACGCCGCTTGGGATAGACGGGCATGGAATATCCTGTTACCTGTTTTACACCGCGTGAAACAATATCGCCTTTGAGTGCGTAAAGTTTCTTATGATCCCATTCAGTCAGTTCGATATAGGGAATCCCTTCTGCGACTTCAATGACATTCGGGAGTGCATAAGGGCTGAATCCACTAAAACCCAGACTACGCGCCGGGGCATACGTTCTGACATGTCCGCGACTCTGGCCACCTGAATAAGTTAGTGAATGCTTAACGGCCTCTACTCCCCAGCCTTCCTGGTAAAGCATCAGGTTATTGAGGACACTGCGAATGGTCAGTTCCTGGTTTGCTTCAATCGGGTAGTCTTTGAGATTTTCATCACCGCCATCGCCGTCGATCAGATATTTCCAGCGGGGATAAAGTTCCCGAATCTTTTTGCATAAGCCATAGGTCATGGTCGCAGCCTGAACGTCCAACTGTTTATAGTCCTCAAGGACACGAATTGTTTCCTGGCAGTTGAGAGTTTCCTGGGGAACATCGACTACTTCCAGAAACAGGCTGAGATTCATCTGTTCCAAAAACTGTCTTGCCTGTCTGTAGTCACTGCCTTCTCCATCAATCGACAGCGAGAACGCTTTCAAGCGTGACGGGGATTCCTTCCGCATCAGCAGGGCATGATAGACGAGCAGGAAGATCGCGCCGCTGTCGACTCCGCCTGAGAATAAAACACCGATCGGTTGTTGTGATGGAATCGTATCAAGCCACTTGTGAATTTCCTGCGAGACCGCACTGATATACTGTTTTCCAATCTCATCCAGTCGGTTGGGAAGCCGATTGCGCGCCGGTGTAAAGAAGCGTGTTGTTTTCGGATTCGGATCGGGGCAGCCGATCAATTGCAGTTCCAGAATATAATGCGCGGGAACCATTCGGGTATAGGATGGATGGAACTGATCGTCCAGACCTTCGCTTTTGAGAAATTCATAAATTTCATCAATCCGTTCAGCAATAATCAGGCAGGGGCCTTCAGTCCGTTTTGCCAGAAAGAACCGCATCGGTCTGCCAATCGAGCGAGCCATACGGACGCAAGTGCCGTTCTTATGTACCAGCGCGAACTGACCGTCAATTTGACGTACCTGTTCTGCAGAACCGGTGCCTACAAGTTCAGTGGCTTCTTCAAACGACATATTGAAGATCAGGTTTGCATCGGCGTCCAGCAGGTTGACTAGACGTTCTATATATTCTTCGTGAACCATTAAGAAATCGATTCTGAGATTTAAATTGAGTGATTTAGGTGACTCTGGGTGTGCCGCTGATTTTATGAATCCGGTTCTGAAATGAAAACAGCAATCAATAGTATGCTTTTCTTTTTAAGAAAGATTTAGAATCCCAACTGTTTATGTGTCAATTGTTTCCGATTCAATTGATTCTGTTTACTTTAAGCAGGTACAGTAAACAGATTAGATTGAGCGACAAAAAAGCTGGGGTTGAGATCCCGTAATTGGTCTGGTAGTTTACAATTACATATGGGAGATCATTTATGAGAGAAAATTTGTCTATAGCGAATCTTTCGCGGCGTCATTTTTTACAACTTGGCTCTCTGGGAGTCGCAGGTGGACTCGTTTCAGGAGTGATGCCTGAAGTTGTCGCCAGCTTTCCGCAGGCTTCGAAACAGCAATCTGTGGTGATGATCTACCTGCCGGGGGGGCCGACACAGTTTGAGACCTTTGATCCCAAAGCGGGTGCTCCGAGTGAGATTCGTGGTTCCTTTGCGTCGACACAGTCGCGCGTACCGGGAGTTCAATACTGTGAACTCCTGCCCGAGTTATCAGCGATTGCAGATAAATTCTCGATCGTGAGGACGCTGGTCGGGATGGAAAACCGACATGAATCGTTCCAGTGTTATACGGGACGCGCTGGTGGGCGAACCGAAGATGGTGAGCCGGCTGGTGGCTGGCCTTCATTTGGATCGATCGTTTCTCAGCTGCTGGGACCTGGGAGAGGAGGCATGATTCCCTACGTCGATGCCGCTCCTAAAATGAGCTACAACCCTTACAATAATAATGGAAGCCATCTGCAGGGGAATCCGTCCTGGCCTGGTTTTACCGGCTACAAGCATGTTCCCTTTGCGCTGGAAGGCGAAGTTAAATCGGATCTGATATTGAATGGCATTGATCTGAATCGTTTTCATGAGCGCCGTGCATTACTGGAAACAGTCAAACAGAATCAATTGAATTTTACAGCAGACGGCATTGATAATTTTCAGGAACAAGCGTTTCAGATGCTTTCTTCAGGCCGTTTCGCTGCAGCCATGGATCTGGAACAGGAATCCCAGGCCGTGCGAGACCGCTACGGTAAACTGCAAAAGACGGATCCGAGCTTTGGTGGCGCCCCGCAAAGCCCGCAGCATTTATTGCTGGCGCGACGTCTGATCGAGGCGGGAGTCCGTTGTGTGAGTGTTGCGTTTGGGGCCTGGGACTGGCACGCCAACCGTGAAGGCACGATTGAATACCTGTCGCGAAAATATTTACCCGTATTTGATCATGCTCTCGCTGTTTTTTTGCAAGATCTGGAGGAACGGGGATTGCTGGAACAGACGACTGTCATCGTCTGGGGAGAGTTCGGCAGGACCCCACGCATCAATGCTAAAGGGGGCCGTGATCATTGGCCGGGAACACAGTCTGTGCTGCTCGCCGGTGGCGGTATTCAGGGCGGTCGCGTGGTGGGACAAACAGATCGTGTGGGAGGAGTGCCTCTGGATCGTCCCGTACATGTTCAGGAAATCTTTGCGTCGCTCTATCAGAATCTGGGAATTGACTTCACCACGGCCCAATTCACAGATCTCTCTGGCCGTCCTCGTTATCTGATTGACGATGATAAACAACCAGTTCGTGAACTGTACTAATGAGACGACTCTCGCATTCTCTGCCTGCGCGAAGATCAGTTCTCCCTCCGAATGCCAGAAGAAGGCAACTGGTTTCTAAGTCTCGTTAAGATAGTTGCTTAGGTTTATGCTAATTCTAAGTTCATAGAGAGGAACTATGAAAGCGAACCGTTGACGCTACAATATTTTCGAATATACTGCAGGCTAAGCTGAGGCTGCGATCTTGCGCCTGGATCTCATTCAGATGCCCGACCTCAGTGCGCTCGAAACGCCCAAGATCTAAACCGCTCTTCATTTTTCCAGAAGTCATTCCATTATGTTAAACAGCGACGGACCACGGATATCTCCCCCCCGGTCTCTGAAAATCAGTACCGATAAAACAAATGAACCATTTCGCCAGGCGCTGGGACTGGATGAAAATGGGAATTCGACCTGTAATGAAGACCGTGATGAGATCCTGCGGTATCTCAATCTGCAGTTAATCGCCAACGGTTACCCGGCCGCTTTAACTGATGCAGACCGTACCTTCGCGGAAGTCGCGAAGGGTTTACTGGAAAATCACCGTCAGAAAAATCGTCTGCTGGTAAACCACCGTTGTCCGGCAGACCAGCGGATTGAAAAATTTCTGCAGTCTCACTTCAGTGATGTGCCCGGCGGGGGCGATCTGAATTTACCTGGTCGGACACTGGTGCTTGATCGGTTCGGCCTGGCACGCGAATTGTCACTGCCCATTGAACATGACGAGTTTTTCAGTGATCTGGTACAATCCTACCGGGTCAAGAACGGTGTGCTGCATAATCCGAAGCACGACCGCCGAACGACAGTTGGAACGTTCCATGTCACCGAAGGCGGACTGCCGATTGCTGGTGATAAACGAGCGGTTCCACGCGCGACCTTTGTGAAGATGTTCCAAAGCGCGATGGCGCCCCCTGAAGATCTGAAACTGTTTCCATTTACTTCACGTCAGGAAGAACCGGCTTCAGGCTGGGCTTCCTTGTTGTTGCGCCCGATCGTCTGTCCGGAAGTGAAAGGGGTGACCCCTGAAAAACGGATGGAAGTTCGTTTCTTCGCCCCCGGAACTCTTGTGAGTAACCTGGATTTTGTGGAATCGATTTTTGGCAACGCCGGCGACCCGTATGTGCCAATCAATGATTCCGGCCTGGACGTGATGCACTGGACCGGACATACCGGTGCCGTGATCCTGGCACCGCATTTGACGACGCTGACGAAAAAAGAAGTCGGTTTACCTCACTGGGATGATGCGACAGCACGCCAGCAACGGGACAGCATGTGCTGGAAAAAGGAAGACGAACTCTATAACGACGGGATGGCATTCAAGATGACCTGTCGTACCGATGCCGGTGTGATTGTCACCTTGATTGCCGATAACTATTTCGGCTACTGCAAAAAAGAAGTCAAAACCCAGATCAGTTACTCCGCGAACCTGTTTGGAAATGCGGAAGAAGAGCATGCTGGTGGAACGATGGCCTATCCCAGTTACAATCTGGGTGAAGGCTTTCAGATGAACAGCGTTCGCTATAACGGCCGTACCTTAAAAGATGTCCTCAATGATTATGGAGATCATATTGACGGCAAGGAAGAGGGATACGGAATCGATCAGAATTATCCAGAACTGATCTATATTCCGGAAGATGCCTACGCCAGTCTGCCTGAACAATGTATCCGCTGGACACGCGATGGCAGGCAGCATTCAATTCCCTTGTTGCCCGGGAATGTGTATATGGCTCCTTCCGGGTATCACCTGCGAATGGAAAAACACCCGGCAGCCCCCTCTTGGCGTATTGTGGGTACTACAGGTGAGGGTATTTTCTGTCATAAACCGTGTACTGTGTCCGGTGGTGGTAAGAGCGAAATCAGTAAATCACTGATGGACTACATGCTCTATGGTCCCGTGTTTGTTTCCAACTACGAACAGGACATGGAATACGTCCGTGAGATCATCGAGAAAGATTATTCCGACCGCTGGCTGGAACCACTGCCTTCAGGTCATCCCAATCTGCGCCCGAGCCGCAAAGTTCTGGATCAGAATCGTTCGCTGGGGAGTGTGATCAAACTGTTGACTCCGTCGCCGGCTTATACTGCTGAGTTTAACGAATGGCTGAATGACATTCCCGATCATATCCGGGCACTGGTATTCATTATCAAGCGGATTTACTGGTCTGACTGGGGACAGGACTGGGACGACCATTTCGGCGTGGATATCGTGAATGGCACTTTCGGGCATGAGCTGAAGTACCGGGAACGCAAGCTGGTGGGAACCTATCTGCGAGTCGGTCTGTTTTCATTATCTGGCTGGCGTACGTTCAAAGTCCGACAGGATTTCATCGCTTCGATGAAAATTCAGACAGAGGATGACATCAGTGCCTCTGTCGTGGTTCCCGCGCGTGCTTTAAATCATCTGGCAGAAGGGGAAAAATTTGAAAGCTGTAAATTTGTAATTAACAGCGAGTATCGCCTGTTCCAACGGCCCGATGATGCGATCGTCCGCGGCCTGGACAAGCAGACTGAAGCCGATCTGTCTCGACCAGGTAACTTCATCTCGAACTTTGAACCGCTGACGAATGAGCAGGTTCGCGAGATGAGCAAGTACGTGGTCGACTTTGACGCCTTCAGCCCGCCGATGCAGGAAATGCTGAAAGCGGCAGAAGAATCAAACAGCAGCTATGTCGTCTGTTCGGCGAATCCCCGCCAGATCGATGGAAAACCTACAAAAAATCCACGTTATCTGCAGATTCGTCCTGACTTGGTCAAACCTCTAAATACCTATGTCGCGAAGATGGCCACTCGCCTGTTTCGGGCGATTCCAGCCGATGAGCCGGTCCATAATCCGGTCAACGCGGTTATGCTGGGACGCCGCAACAATCCACCCGATAAGGAAAAGGGAATTCGCAGCCTTGCCGTCTATTCACCGATTCATTATCAGGAACTGCCCGAGCTGTTCATGGATTTTGTCTGTTCTCTGACAGGGAAAAGCCCTTCCACAACCGGCGCGGGGAGTGAAGGGGCCTTGACCAAAGGTCCGTTCAACGCATTACGTCCGGCTGCAGATTTGAATAGTGCCCTGGTCGGATTTATTCTGACTGGGTATGCCGGTTTTTCAACGGCCGCCGGTCATATCGGACCGAATGTACGTGTAGACCATGATATCAGCCTGCTGATTCCGGAAATCTGGTGTCGCATGTCAGCCGAAGAACGTGATCCGCAATTTCTGATTAAAGAGGGTCTGCTGGAACCGATCGAAGATTTCAATCATGGGGGACAACAGATCCCTGCGAGTCGCCTGGGATATCGGATCACCTATAAATTCCTGCTACGGTTCTTCGGGCGTGTCTTTGATAATCCTGCCTCGGTCTTTGATGAGACGATTCTCAAGCCGGAAAAACAGGATCTGGAATCGTTTGTAGATGGAATCCAATACATTGCGGAAGCACAACAGCGTGTGGCGAAGCAGTACTTTGAAGATGGTTCCTATGAAGAGGCCTGTCCTCCGTTGCAGGCGATACTTTCTATTATGGCACATGGAAACTGGCAAGGCCATACGATTCACGATCCCGAAGTCCGGTCCCTGTTTACCCGGGAGTCGTTACTGAAGAGTGAGTGGTATCA
The DNA here is from genome assembly GCF_048262075.1 of Gimesia sp. GTDB lineage: Bacteria > Planctomycetota > Planctomycetia > Planctomycetales > Planctomycetaceae > Gimesia. Next base: position 238,005 of record NZ_JBLXFK010000001.1, on the reverse strand, counting down.
GAATCGCCTGCTGGCACGTCAGGAACGCGAGGTCGCATTGTTGAAACGTCATCTGGAGTATCTGGATGCTTTCGCAGTGCATCCGGGATATGACCGGGAAGTGACTCGACTTTATATTCCAGAACGACGCGAGTGGGTTGAGCAACAACTGGCTCATGTATCTTCCCCGGCATACCTGGAGGAACTATCAGGTATGATCGGTGCGCAACCACGAGCAGATTTGAATCTGTGTACTGAATAAAGCAGTGCACGAGCGGTTTCGTTTTTCAGATGATCTGCTAAAATGCCTGCTGTCACCGTATCCTGGTGGTCAGAACTGGTGTCTTAGTCAATGTCTGACTGCGCGCCGAGGCTGTCCCGTTGTGCCATGCGCGTGCATCCTGGTAGCCAGTGACGCGGTAAAATCTAGTGGAGTGTCATATTTAAATTTTGGGGTGATATCTATCACGAGAGTGCGACAGCGGAGCACGTAAACAACACTCCCAACCCTCAATTTCAAGCTTGACAAAGCACTAGATCGCATCACATTTAACCATAGCGGCTCTCAAACTATTATACTCGGTTCAAATAGCCCTGGAGACGCTACAATAAAACTGGACACAGTCTAGTTCATCCCCAGTCAATCCCCTTTAAGACAGTTAGTACAGGTTTCTCAGGTATGTCCGATCGCGCTGCTCGCATTGAAGCTCTCTACGCCGCCATTCAGAAACGAATTCTGATACTGGACGGGGCAATGGGAACCATGATTCAGAATCACAAGCTGAATGAAGCTGACTATCGGGGGACACGGTTCGCCGATTATCACATGGACATTGCGGGGAACAATGACCTGTTGACCCTGACACAACCGGATATTATTCGGGGAATTCACCGCGAGTACCTCGAAGCGGGCGCGGATATCATCGAGACCAACACCTTTAATGGAACGCGGTTGTCTCAGAGTGATTACCAGATGGAGTCTCTGGTTCACGAGCTGAATCAGGAATCGGCACGACTGGCACGGGAAGTCGCTGATGAGATTACGGCAGACAATCCGGATAAGCCACGCTGGGTCGCTGGTATTCTGGGGCCCACGAGTCGTACCTGCTCGATCTCTCCTGATGTGAACGACCCCGGTGCCCGTAACGTAACTTACGATGAACTGGTCGAAAATTATCTGGAATCCATCGATGGTCTGGTCAAGGGAGGAATCGACCTGATTCTGATCGAGACCATTTTCGATACGCTCAATGCCAAGGCAGCAGTTTTCGCAGTAAAATCCTATTTTCAACGGGAAAACATCGAACTTCCGATCATGATTTCGGGGACCATTACAGATGCCTCTGGACGAACTCTGTCTGGTCAGACCACCGAAGCCTTCTGGAATTCACTCGCGCATGCAAAGCCGTTTTCAATCGGTTTAAACTGTGCACTTGGTGCCCAGGAACTGCGGCAGTACGTCAAAGAGCTCTCACGTGTTGCTGATACTTACATTTCTGCCCACCCCAACGCGGGGCTACCTAATGAATTTGGTGAATACGATCAGTCAGCAGCAGAGATGGCCGAGATCGTCGATGAATTCGCCGAAAGCGGTTTCCTGAATATTCTGGGGGGATGCTGCGGTACGACGCCGGCGCACATTAAAGCGATCGCGGAGGCGATGGAAAAACATTACCCGCGCCCGATTCCGGAGATTGAGCCTGCGCTACGACTTTCCGGACTGGAACCTTTTAATGTCACGAAAGACAGCCTGTTTGTAAATGTCGGAGAGCGCTGTAACGTCACCGGATCGGCCCGTTTTAAACGACTCATTAAGGAAGACGATTACGACACGGCCCTGGAAGTGGCGTTAGAGCAGGTTCAAAACGGCGCCCATGTCATGGATGTCAACATGGATGAAGGCATGCTGGATGCCGTCAAAGCGATGACCCTGTTTCTGAATCTGGTTGCAACTGAACCGGAAATCGCCCGTGTGCCGGTGATGGTGGACTCATCCAAATGGGAAGTCATTGTAGCTGGCTTGAAGTGCATTCAAGGCAAACCGATTGTGAATTCGATCAGCCTTAAAGAAGGGGAAGCAGAATTTCTGGAACGGGCCCGGCTCTGTCAGATGTATGGAGCTGCCGTGGTCGTCATGGCATTTGACGAAGAAGGGCAGGCCGATACCCAGAAGCGGAAAACGGAAATCTGTGAGCGTTCTTATAATCTGCTGGTAAATGAAGTGAACTTTCCCCCTCAGGACATCATCTTCGACCCGAATATCTTTGCGGTTGCGACAGGCATCGACGAACATAACAACTATGCCGTTGATTTTATCGAAGCGACGCGCTGGATTCGTCAGAACCTGCCTTACGCGAGTGTCTCGGGGGGAGTTTCGAACGTCTCTTTTTCATTCCGGGGAAACAACCCGGTGCGTGAAGCCATTCACTCGGTCTTTTTGTACTACGCGATTCAGGCCGGGATGAATATGGGGATCGTGAATGCCACTCAGTTAGCGGTTTACGATGATCTGCCCGCCAAACTCAAGGATCGCGTGGAAGATGTAATCCTGAATCGGACCCCGGAAGGTACAGAAGCATTACTGGCGATTGCTGAAGAGTACCGTGGCGATGGGAAAGCCGGATCCAGTAAAATGGAAGATCTTTCCTGGCGGGAACTGCCGGTAACCAAACGCATTGAGCATGCTTTAGTGAAAGGGATCTCTACTTATATCGTCGAAGATGCAGAACTCGCGCGCCAGGAACTGCCTCGACCTCTGGATGTGATCGAAGGCCCCCTCATGGACGGCATGAACGTGGTCGGGGATCTGTTCGGCGCAGGGAAAATGTTTCTGCCTCAGGTGGTGAAGTCGGCACGGGTCATGAAGCAGGCGGTCGCTTATCTGCAGCCCTATATCGAGATGGAAAAACAGGAAGAGAGCAAGCCCAATGGACGCATTCTGATGGCGACTGTCAAAGGGGACGTACACGATATCGGCAAAAATATCGTGGGTGTTGTACTGCAGTGTAATAATTTTGAAGTCATCGATCTGGGAGTGATGGTTCCCTGTGAGACGATCCTTAAGACGGCGCGGGAGAAACAGTGTGATGTGATTGGGCTGTCAGGCCTGATCACACCCTCGCTGGATGAGATGGTCACAGTGGCGGCCGAGATGGAACGTCAGGGCATGGACCTGCCTTTGATGATCGGCGGTGCGACGACTTCTAAAGCGCATACGGCGGTGAAAATTGAACCACAATACACGCGAAATCAGGTCGTATACGTTTCCGATGCATCGCGAGCCGTGGGAGTTGCGGCGGCTTTGATCTCGGAGGAACAGTATGCTGACTATGTTGCGAAAATCAAGGCGGAATATGTGACTGTTCGCGAACGGGTGGCCAATCGCAAACCGCAGGGGACCCCGGTTCCTTATGCAGAAGCGGTCACTCAGGGAGTACAGATCGACTGGGAGAATTATACTCCCCCCAAGCCTGCATTTACCGGCACTCAGGTACTGGATGATTATCCTCTGGAAAAACTGGTCGACTATATTGACTGGACGCCGTTCTTCATCAGCTGGAATCTGGTCGGAAAATACCCACGAATTCTGGAAGACGAACTGGTTGGGGAAGCCGCTCGTGACCTGTTCGAAAGCGGGCAGGCCATGTTAAAGAAGATCATCGACGGGAAACTGCTCAAAGCTCGGGCTGTCATTGGTTTCTGGCCGGCGAATCGTGTGCAGGGAGATGACATTGAGGTCTATGCAGATGAAAAACGTGGCGATGTCATTGCGAATCTGCATCATATTCGTCAGCAGGTACGCAAGCGGGGACAGGAAGAGAAGCCCCTGATGTCACTGGCGGATTTCATTGCGCCGAAAGAAACCGGACAAACAGATTATATCGGCGGTTTTGTAGTCACTGCAGGAATCGGGGCTGAAGAACTGGCGAAGTCGTATGAAGCAGACCATGATGACTACAGCAGTATTATGGTCAAAGCGCTGGCCGATCGACTGGCCGAAGCCTTCGCCGAACATCTGCATGCACGCGTCCGCAGAGAATTCTGGGGATATGCGGCTGAGGAGTCTCTGAGCAATGACGCATTAATTAAGGAAGAGTACCAGGGTATTCGTCCTGCGCCCGGCTATCCTGCCTGTCCCGATCATACGGAGAAGGCAACATTGTTTAAGATGTTGAATGCGGAAGAAGAGATTGGTGTGAAGCTGACAGAGCACTTTGCGATGTACCCGACCGCAGCGGTGTCCGGCTGGTATTTCTCTGCTCCCGAATCCCGTTATTTCCACACGGGAAAAATTGATCGGGATCAGCTGGAATCGCTGGCAAAGCGAAAAAACATGAGCCTCGAAGACATGGAACGCTGGTTGCGTCCCGTACTCGCGGACTAGAATGTCCCGTTTTACTGTAGCCGCTCCACGGTGATTTAGACCGAGTAGAATGAATTGAGAGATGCTATGGTGACATGTGATATACTCTAATCAGCGGGCAGGGTAGAACTCAGGCGGGATTGATCTGAAAGCCCCGATCCTGTTTCTGTCGGGGTTCCCATTTTTGAATCTCAGTCGATCCGGTTTGACAGTCTTCTGCGAACAGAATTCTGCCAAGTACGAACCAGAAGTCAGACAGGCGATTGAGAAACTGGGGTACGGCTGGATTCACTGCTTCTTCAATCTCCCAGACGTGAATTTCGGCCTGTCGCACCAGGGTGCGGATATCATGAGAGATGAGCACTCGCAGACTGCCTTGCGGGAGAATGAATGAATCCAAAGGTTCAAGTGCCGGCGTGAGACTGGCAATCAGTTCGGTCAGTTCTTCCACCGATTCCTGAGGAAAACGTACGCGGTCTTCGCCGTCAGTGATCGGTGTGCTGATATCAGAGCCGAGATCATACATTTCCTGTTGAAATGAAGTGGCCAGTTGTCCCAGGTTGATCTGACAACTGGTTTCTTCTGGTAGTTTCACCTGCAGGATCTGGTCTTCGCAGGCGTGAATAAAATAACCCAGTTTGACAGCCACCTGTTCGACAGACGCTAAAGCTTTGATCCGGGTGCTGGCTTTCGCAATCCGCGAGCCATCATTGAGGTAGGTTTGCCCCTCATCCCCGGTTTTGGTGACGATCATATTCAGATGCACTGTTCCACGTTCCGCCACGATTGTATTCCTCTATCAGACAATATTCGCCTGATGTATTACCGGTTGATCAGACAGTGAGATAAATGACAGGTTTAAGAATGTATCATAGTCCGTTTTAGTCAAAGAAACGCATCAGAGAAGTGAGAAATGACATTTTCATGGCTGGATTATGAAATCATATGCAGTAAATTCGTTTTAACTGGAAACCCGTGGGTTTTCAGTTTGAATGCTGCAGCGACAGAACAAATATGAGACTTTACAAGCTTGGTGAGAGTCTATATACTTTTGACCGAAGCCCAGTCCTTCAAGGAATTTCGGGCTGCAGGAGAGGTGGCAGAGTGGCCGATTGCACCGGTCTTGAAAACCGGCGTGCCGAGAGGTACCGGGGGTTCGAATCCCCCCCTCTCCGTTTTTGAAAAAAGCCGATGAGCTCTTATTAACAGCTCATCGGCTTTTTTCGTCTGGCGAACGTCTTATCCCTTTCACTGGATTGGCTGGTGTGCTGACACAGAAATGTTTTCCAGGTAGTTTGAGAAGAGTGACATCTGGGAATTCGGGCTGCCGCCGAAAAGGGACGCCCTGATTTTTTTTTCTGATCTTATTTCTGACGAGCATTGATAATTTTGATCAGTGCTTTTTCAGCATGCTTCTTATCAGGCATCGATCACACTGTAACCCTTCACAGGGACAGGCAAATGTGGCTGAAATCATTCAGGGCTGTTCAGTCAGTTGCTTTTCATTACAATTCTGATAAGACCTGAGGGATAGGAACGAAATTCGCAATTAGAGTATCAGAAGCGTAATTCTGGTGCAGAGATATTGATTCCCGTGCAGGAAAGCAATATTCTTGCGCACATCCTGCAAAATATTCGGGCACGCCTGCCTCTGCCTGACCGTTAACAAAGTATATACATTTATGTCTGAAGTAGAATGGGATCGTCTTGTCACCGAATCGGAGCGTGGACCTGGTGCCAACTGGAAACGCTGGGGACCGTACCTGGCTGAGCGTCAGTGGGGAACAGTCCGCGAGAGTACGGCGGATAGTGATCCTTGGTTGAATTTCACCCATGAAGGAGCGACCTGGCGCACCTACCGCTGGGGAGAAGATGGACTGCTGGGAATTTGTGATCGGCAGTGCCGACTCTGTTTCGGTCTGGCTTTGTGGAATGGCAAAGACCCCATTCTGAAAGAGCGACTGTTCGGTCTCACCGGGCCGGAAGGCAACCATGGGGAAGACGTCAAAGAGGCTTATTACTACCTGGATTCAACGCCTTCACATTCGTATCTAAAGGCACTCTATAAATACCCGCAGGATGAATTTCCTTATGCAAAGCTCCGCGAAGAAAATGCGAAGCGTTCACGGAAAGAGCCTGAATACGAATTAACCAATACCGGGATCTTTGACGAAGCGCGTTACTTCGATGTTCAGATCGAATACGCCAAAGCGGCTGACGAAGACATCCTGATTCGCATCACTGTATTTAACCGCGGGCCAGAGGAGGCACCGCTGCACTTACTGCCGACCTGGTGGTATCGCAATACGTGGAGCTGGGGAGAAACTCTGGAGCGCCCCAAACAAAAGCCAAGCCTGGCGAAACTCGAAGCGGACCGGTTGCTGGCGAAGCATGAATCGCTGGGCGACTTTCAGCTGGTTGCGGACGTGGGACCAGACGGTAAACTTCCGCAGTGGATGTTTACCGAGAACGAAACAAACACCTGGCGATTTGATGATCCCAACAGCAAGCGTCCTTCCTGCAAGGATGCGTTCCATCTGTCAGTGGTGGAAGGTATCGAAGGCGTGGTGAACCCACGACCGAAGGGAACGAAATCAGCCGCCCATTATCAGTGTACGGTCCCTGCTGGCGAGTCCGTCGAGTTTCGCTTTCGCATGTCGGCGGTTGCTGAATTGCCTGACGAAGCCTTTGGCTCCGGGTTCAATGATGTATTCAAACAGCGGATTGATGAAGCGGACCGCTATTCTAGCTCGCTGGTTTCGCCGGGACTCTCCGCGGACGAACAGCAGATTATGCGTCAGGCTGATGCCGGGCTGTTATGGACAAAACAGTTCTATCACTACGTGATTCCCCGCTGGTTGAAGAATCCACGCAAAGGGGAAGACGAGACCCCGTCACCGGGGCTGCCGAGCCCGCGGAATGCGGACTGGGGGCACTTGTACAACCGGAATATTATTTCGATGCCTGACAAGTGGGAATACCCGTGGTATGCCGCCTGGGATTCGGCATTTCACCTGATCCCGTTTGCCAAAATCGATCCCTACTTTGCAAAAGAGCAGGCGATCCTGTTTCTGCGCGAATGGTACATGCATCCCAACGGTCAGTTGCCCGCTTACGAGTGGAACTTCAGCGATGTGAATCCACCCGTACATGCCTGGGCCTGCTGGCGTGTGTACCAGATGACCGCGTCTAACGGTGATCGCGATCGGAACTTCCTGGAACGCGTGTTTCAGAAACTGCTGTTGAATTTTACCTGGTGGGTGAACCGCAAAGACATCCGCGGCAAGCATGTTTTCAGTGGTGGCTTCCTCGGTCTGGATAACATTGGTATCTTCGATCGCTCCAAGCCACTGCCGACAGGGGGACACCTGGAACAGGCCGACGGGACCGCGTGGATGGCGTTCTACTGTTCGAGCATGCTGTCAATTGCCTTTGAACTGGCAGATGGAAACCCCGCTTATGAAGACATGGCCTCGAAATTTTTCGAGCATTACGTTTCGATCGCCGAAGCGATGAATTCGCTGGACGGAACCGGCCTGTGGGATGAAGAGGATGGGTTTTATTACGATCATCTGCACCTGGATGGTCGAAGTATCCCGCTGAAAATTCGTTCGATTGTGGGGTTGATTCCGCTGTTTACCGTTGATGTGCTGTTCGATGAGACCATTGATAAGCTGCCTGGTTTTCGCAAGCGGATGGACTGGTTCCTTAAAAGCCGTCCCAATCTGACCAAATTCATGACGTACATGGAACGTGATCAGGAGACTGAAAACTGCGGCCGCCGATTGCTGGCGATTCCTACCCGCGAGCGTCTGCTGCGCATGTTGCGTTATCTGCTGGACGAAGACGAGTTTTTATCAAACTACGGGATCCGGTCACTTTCGAAATTCCATGAAGAGCATCCGTTCGAATACGACTTGAATGGAGAACGACTGCGTGTGCAGTATATGCCGGCGGAGTCGGACAGTGGGTTGTTCGGGGGTAACTCCAACTGGCGCGGGCCGATCTGGTTTCCGCTCAACTATCTGTTGATTGAAGCGCTGGAACGCTATCACCTGTTTTACGGGAAATCGCTGCGGGTGGAATGTCCGACACGCTCGGGGAATTACATGGATCTGCAGGAAGTGGCCGACGAAATCCGCAAGCGTCTGTCGAATCTGTTCCTTTCGAAAGAGGATGGGGGACGTCCCAGCTACGCGCGGACCGATAGCTTGTTGAATGATCCGCACTGGCGGGACCTGGTTTTGTTCTACGAATATTTTGATGCGGAAACAGGACGCGGTTTAGGTGCCAGCCATCAGACCGGCTGGACAGCATTGATTTCACCGATTCTGGGAACACTGGCCAGTCGCTGTAAAGAGAGTGAGCAAAGCAAGCAGACTGCACCGGGAACGATGCAGCCTCAGGAAGACGAGCTGGATACTTAACTTGCGGGAGCTGACTCCACTTTCACGACTGCTAAATTGATCAGGGAGATGAAATCGAGTAGCCTTTATGGCTGGTTCTGTTTTCTTTCCCCGTGTCACCTGCAATCGATGGAATCCCTTATGCTGCTCAAATCGAACTATCTCTTTTGTCTTCTTACATTTGCCGTGTCTGGTTTTACTTCCGGTCCCATGTTATCTGCAGAAGAATATACGGAGAAACCCGGCACGCAAGGCAATGGCAATTTTGTGATTGGACCGAAATATCAGATTGCTCCCGATTTGACTGACCAGGGAAATCCGAAGGGAAAAAGTTTCGAATTCTCAATGCCTCTGGCGGACAGCAAAATCTTTCCCGGCACCGATAAGACACTCGACCCGAAAAAGCCGGTAAGGGAAACTCGCAAGATTTTCGTCTACGTTCCCGCAGAATACAAAGATGGTACGAAAGCGCCGATTCTGGTGACGCATGACGGGCCGAGCCGCATGGACCTGGTTCGCAATGCCCTGGATAACCTGACGATCTCCAAAGACCCCGCACGCAGGCTGCCAGCGTTTATCGTGATTGGCGTGCAGAATGGCGGTAACGACGGCAAGGGGAGTGAGCGTGGACTGGAATACGATACAATGTCCGACCGCTATGCCCGCTTCATCAATGACGAAGTCCTGCCAGCGGTGCTTAACAACAAAGAGATCAAAGCTGCTTACCCCCATATTGCTTTTACCGACAATCCCTGGGGCCGGGCTACCATGGGCTGCAGTTCGGGCGGAGCGGCGGCGCTGACAATGGGCTGGTTCCGTCCCGATTTGTTCCGTCGCCTGATTACCTATTCCGGCACGTTCGTCGATCAGCAGGACGACGATGCCCCTGAAGAAGCAGAGTTTCCCCTGGGGGCCTGGGAATACCATTCCAGCATGAAGTTGATCGAAAACAGCGACAAGAAGCCGCTGCGAATCTTCACGCACGTCGCCGAAAACGACCTCCGTGCCAACGACCCTGAAGAAACTTATCACAACTGGGTGATGGCCAATAAGCGAACCGCCGCTGCCCTCAAGGCCAAAGGCTACGACTACCGCTACGTTTTCAGCAAATGCACCCGACACTGCGACCGCAAAGTTTTCGAACAGACTTTGGCTGACACCCTGATCTGGACCTGGCGCGGCTGGCACGCTGAGTGATTTGACTGCGGACCATGAACCACACGATCAATCAGCAGAGTAAGTGAATAGAAGGGGTGGGCCCGAATGTAATTCGGGCCGAGCGCAGCGAGCAGGAAACTGTCAGAGAAAGCGTCTGGTATAGTGACAAATCCGGGGAGGCCCCTTAAAGTCTCCTAATTTAAGAGAATTGAGGCAAGACAAAGGGGGGGGACCGAAAATGAGACACCGGCGTCTGACCCTTTCAAACTCAGCCTTCATGGCTGTTGATTGAGTTTCGATAAAATGAATCGTACAAGTCTGCCTGATGAGATGGAGGAACGTGGAATTGCCCTGTTAGCAGAATTTCGCACCATATTGAATAATATTATGATGGGGGAACCACTGCATGATTATCAATTGAAGGGTGTCCTGCTTTGGAATGAGGGCCCCACATTTGATTTACACGGAGATGATGCCACTGTTTATATCGGTCCAAATGCAATGCAATACGAACCGACCTTCTTCGCAAATCTTGCTCATGAGGCTGCACACTTGCATGTTTCAGATGGCACCCGCGGAAACGCAAGCGGGCTTGAAGAAGGTTTTGCAACGTATTTTGAACTGTTCATGATCCAGGCCCAATACGGCAATGATGAACGAACTCATTTTGAAAGACACCTTCCTCAGAATTATTTGATCTGTTTGCAGGACTATCAACTGCTCCTGAATGCGTACCCGAAAGCAGTCGAGTCAGTTCGCAATTCGTTTGACAAGCTCACGGGACCAACATGTTTTCAGCTTCACTCGCTGTTTCCAACAATGAGTTGGCGAACATGTTACCGTTTGGCTCGTCGAAAAAAGATGCGGCCGTAATCAGTTATTTCTGGAAAGGGTTAGAGTAGTCAGGAACCGAAAATGGATGTGGGACTGATGAATCGGGGGCTGACCCTTTAAAGCCCCTCTTGGAAGCTAATGAAATCGGAATTAGGATAGTCCCATGAACGATACTTACGTTATATTTGATCCGAAAGTAGATAGACCACTTCACGAAATGCCACGTAATGATGCTAAGGCTGCGTACAATTGGTTTATTTCGCAGAAAGACGAGCGAATTGAAGTTCTCAAGCGGTATGCGCATGAACTTGGGTTCTCACTTGATGATGAATTCAATGCCATCGAGCAACTTCATAATCTGCTCGTAGTTGAAGTTCATAAAGACAGTGTAAGAGATGTTCCTTCAACACGTGTATTTTCACTATGTAACGACATCGCAATCTTCATTTCAGAGATGTTGGTCCGAAATGGATCTTCGCTTCAATGGACTTTTTACATAGCAAACGAAAACGACCTTTCGTATCACCGTCCAGTGATAACTGGCTTCAATGTTAAAAACAATAATTATAGCGTGGACATAGACTATGTACTTTGTCAGTATGCCCATCGTCTGTCACAAGGAGGGAATCAAGAAGAAGGACTACTTCGTCGAATCTACGAAAGTACGATTTCGAAAGCGCACAGAAAAAAGTAAACAGAAGAAAATATTAAAGTGGTCGGGAACCGAAAATGGAACTGGGACTGCCGGGTCGGACCCCTTATGTGCCTTCACATTCCAAAGCATCTATCATTCAGTGACTTCGTGAAGGAGTTGTGAACATGCAACAGGTGACGGTCGAATTCGAGAACGTATTGACGAAGCAATCGGTTGAAGATTGGGCGGATGCTAGAGAGTTTATTGCAAAAGACATGATCTCTTTACATTTTGAGGAAAAGTTTGGAGTCGAACGGGTCATGATTCACAGTGTCGATAACCAGGCTGACTTCCTGCTGTTGAAAGTCAGCACTGATCAGTGGTCCGATCATCGGGAATTTGTGTTAACGTCGATAGGATCGCTTGCTTGGTAAAGCTATGGGCCCACCCCAGTCAAAGGCGACAGTTGCATCTCACTATGTACAAAGCTAGATCGCATCACATTTAACCGTAGTGTCTCACAATCTACTATACTCGGCCCAAATGGTCTTGGAGGCACCACTGTAAAACTGGACAGAGTCTAATGGCAATTAAATAAAGGTGTCCGGAACCGAAACGGGGAAGTGAATGTTTACATTCTGTTAGATCTGGGGTTTCTTAAGCAATGTCTTCTTCTTTTTTACCGTCGATGGAAGCGTCGAGTGACCAGGGGCCGGCGCCGCGGATGAGCAGGTAGATCGATCCTAAGAGCATGCAGAAGTCGGTACGGGCTGCGTGGGCCATCTCCCAGAAGCCTGCGCTGGAGAACTGGGGGAGCTTTGTCGAAATAATCGCGACCAGCATGATCGTGATCGTCGGCAGAACGACCAGGCGTGTCAGTAACCCCAGCACGATCAATGAGCCGCAGACGACTTCAAAGCTGGCTACGAAATAGGCCAGAAATTCCGGTTCCGGCAGGCCGATCTTGATGAATCGTCCCACGCCACGCGTCTCCGGGGTCAGGAACTTCTGAATCCCCTCAGACAGGAAGACCAGCCCCACCATCAGCCGGATCAATATGATGGAGGAGGACGCCGAGGAGTTCGTGAGCTTTTGGATTAGTTTCATGAACGGGTTCTCTAATATGATTGAGTATTCGATTTGGAGGGAATTCTGCGGAATGTTTAAAACATGGGGATGATTCTAAATCAATTACGCTCTGTCTGTCGAATTACAGCTTGAATATGATTTTGTAGTGTACCAGTAAAGTGATCACCCAGAAAGAGCGGGGACCCCGATCACACTTTTCAAATCACAATGGGGTTCAGCGCTGCATCCACCAAAACCTGACCGCTGGAGAACAGGAGCACAATCGTAGCGACAAACGTGGTCACATCGAATCGACGTGTGCGGATTTCCGCGCTGAGCAGGATTGTTGCATATAAAAAAACTCCAGATGAGCAGACAATCATGATCGGGTAAAACAAGAGCCCCAGGGGAATATTCTGCGAGAGCAAGACGAGCAGCAGCCAACCTCCCCCATAGGCGGCCCAGAGCATCACCGCCGGTTCGAAGCGGCGATAGCGGATCCATTGCCAGAGTAGGACCAGCGGCCCCGCTTGCAGAGTAGCGAAGAAGATCTGGAACAGGTTTCTGGTCGGATTAAATCGTGATGGCGGGGATTGTCCCACGATCGCATATGAAATGAGATACATGGTACACAAAATCACCGCCGCGGTAATGACCCGCTGGATGCTGGTTTTTAATGGTACTGTTTCTGTAACCATAACATTATTCCCTGTGAGTTATCATATACTAACACAGGAGTGCAATCACAGAGTTCACCTTATGCAAAAGGCCGACAATCCATCATTGGTTCAGGTCATTTCAAACGGGTTCTTTCTGGATTGGTCCCCCAGGCAGGTGACGATCACCAGTCCGAACAGTGCGACGGCAAATAATTCTGGTAGAACGGTAATGGAGAGGATCGCGCCGAGAGCAAAAAACAAGAAACAGATAATAAAGCCGAATTCTCCGGGATATCCTTTGTCGAGGGCAGTGTATACCGATCCGACAAGAAAACCGATTCCCAGCGCCCCGAATGCCAGTCCGATAAACGTATTGGAATACAGATCGTTATGTGATTGTTTATCCACTTTCTCCGGATACATGAGCGCGCCAATACCCAACAGTACCAGGAAGGTAAACAGACTGTACAACAGGATTTGGTTTCCGCGACCGATCCATGGTTTCTTGCTTCCTTTGGAATTCACTGCGATCTGTTTTTCACTCAGTTCGTATCCTGTGGCATTTTCGAGGATGACACCTCTCAGGCGGGCCCCCTCCAGTTTGGCTCCAGTGAGGTCTGCGTTTATTAAATTATTCTCAATCAGTACTACATCCTGCATGTTGCTGTCCCACAGGTCAGCACCTCTCAGATAAGTCCATTTCATAGTGGCACCACTCAAGTTCGCTTCGACTAATGTGGCACCTTCCAGGTTGGCCTCCGATAAATCTGCACCACTTAAGTCAGCACATGAGAGATTGCAGCCTTTCATATCACAACCCACTAAATTGGCACCTTTCAGATTAGCACCACGTAAATCAGCGTTGACCAGGGTAGCGAAACTTAAATCTGCCACGGCCAAATTGGCATCAATCAGATTGGCGTTGTTTAGATCGGCTCGTCTCAAAAACCCATTGCTTAAATCGGTATCACTTAAGCAGGCCCCCTTCAAACAGGCTTTATCTAAATTCAATTGCGTCAAAACCAGTTGGCTTAAATTTGCTCCGCTCATATCTGGTCTCACGAGAGTAGTCGCAGTAAAGTCCGTGTCCCTCAAATCACTGTTAATTAAATTAACCATAATCAGTGTGGCCCCATACAGGTTTGCTTTTCTCAAATTAGATTCACTGAGATTGACTTTTTCCAGAAAGGAACGAGAAAGATTAGCTTCCTGTAAATCACTGTTGTTCAAATTACACTTATTTAATCTCGCGCAATACAGATTGGTATTCTGCAAATTGGCTTCACTCAGATCGGCATTCTCAATAGTTGCCATTTCGAAGTCTGCCTGACTTAAATCCGCTGCTTTCAATTTTGTTTCCTTCAGAAAAGCTTTTCTGAAATTAGCCTGACTTAAATCGGCTCCGTTCAAGTCTGTTTGATACAGCTTGGCACCTTTCAGGTCAAATTGAAGCTCCGGTGACTTTGAGCGAGCCACCTGAATCAGTTTCGCTCCCTGTTTTACGATCTCAACATGCTTTTTGTTTGCCATCGATGTCTTTTCTCAGATGCAGGGGAGGAAACCCCAAATAAAAATTGCGATAAACGGTTAGTAAGTCCAATTAATATGTACAGACTATGCTAGCATTCTATTAAATGAGTGTACAGAAGCTTTTCGCTGTTCCATCGATTACTCAGGCGCGCTCAGCTTCCAGGTGAACGGGGGCGGGATGACGTAGCCGTCTGCGAAGAGGGCGAACAGGATTGTGGGTGAGGTACTGGCCTGGTCCTGCTCTAGTTTATCGATTACCTCGGAGATCGAATAATCGACCGGTCTGGTCCAGGGGACTCGTTCCGCTGCAGCGACGCCGACGCAAAGGAACGGTTTGCTGTTAATATAAAGCACAGGCTCGCTGTCCGGGTCGGTGCCGTTCCAATTGCCACTTGGATTTTTCACCCCCAGGGCACTCGTCAGACCTGCCACACGCTGGTCACTCAGAGTGACCGGCAAGCCATTGCTCGCATGTTCATACAGATCGGGAAGAAAGCCAGTCAGCGCGCGGTTGCCGGGGGCGACCCACGGTTCGGAATTTTGATAACCAGGCAGCCTCTGATTCCATTCTTCAGCCAGACGCACACGCCAACTGAGCAGGTTCAGGTCCGTTGATGTGTCCCTGATGTCGTCTGGCAGAGACCCATGTCGCTCTTGATAATTATGGAACGCCAGCCCCAGCAATTTCATCGTGTTTTTGAGCGGGGGATCGCCGTTATAAGGTTCAAGTCGAGTCTGACAATAGCGCAAGAACTGATCAAATGCCACAACCAGAACCAGGAGCATCAGCATTGTGTAACCGATTTTCTTGCGAAGTGGTGAGTTTGTCATCAGGGAGCCCTCTGAGGAATCGGGGAGCATATAATGCTTGTAGAGAGCTCATCATTACAGGAAAATCAACGGAGAGCAAACTTATTTTCAGCTGGCTGCAATTCCACTTAAACATCCGGGACCAGAGATGATTCAGATTCACACCACCTGCCATCGACGTATCGCTGCTTTGATATTTCTCTGCCTGCTGCTTCCGGAGCTCAGGCTTCCCGGCCCGCGTGTTTGCGATCCTGCCGTGAATGATGAGGCATTTCTACTCTGTTTTCTTTCCCGATCGGGTCTGGAACTGCCATTCGTCTTTGGGGTCGAGTTGCTGCTGGCAGGGTTTGCCCTGTAACCAGACGCGGGCGTGTTCGTTCCGGCGGAGGTAGGTGTCCCAGAAGGCGGTGGTGACGGCCAGGATCTCCTGATGATATTTGGGATTGCGGCGGAAACGCCCCGGGCGTTCTGTGCCGTCGGCAAATGCGGAGTGCGGGGCGTCGATGAGGACCAGTTCGTATTTGTCGATTGTGTCGGGCAGGCCCTGATAGACTTTGCGGCGGTCTGCGACCGTGGTGTCTGTGATGGGGGAAGTGTCTTTGGTGCCCGTCAGCAGCATCCAGGGAATCTTGACTTCGCCAAACGAGAGCGCGGGGTCGGTTCTGCCTTGCGTACTGGGGCTGAACATGACGGCGGCGGCAATCCGGGGGTCGGTAAATCGCTGGCCGACGAGTCGCCAGGCCTGGCCGCTGACTCCCTGGGTGGTGACCGCACCATAGGAATGGCCGGACATGCCGATGTGCTGCAGGTCCAGCTTTTTGTGGAACTGATTTGTTGAGTCATTGTTCCACATGGCCAGTTGATCGAGTACGGCAGAGACATCCTGATAACGGTCGACCGTATTCTGCACCGTGGTCGCCGCTTTCATCGCTTTGAGTCGTTCTCGTAGAGCAGCCTGTTTCCACACTGCTTCATCGCTGCCGGCGTGTTGCATATAGACGACAACATAACCGCGGGCCGACCAGTGTTCTCCCAGATATTGACAGCCTGTCCGGGAACCGCCCAGTCCGTGGCTGAACAGGACTACCGGAGCGGCCTGCTTCTGTGCAGGTAGATAAATCCGCAGGGGGATGTCCCGATCCCGGTTTTTGTCACGCATTGTGATGTCGATTGGTTTCCGAGGACTGCTATCTGTCACTTTCAGGGGATTATAGGGTTCTGCCTGCGCGGAGTTGTGGTCGAGCAAGAGCAGGTTGGCGGTCAGAAACAGACAGAGAGGCAGAAGTTTCATGGGTTCATCCTGTTTTGCTTGCCGATTTGGAAGCGACTTGATTTCGACAGTGATTATTGTGTATCGGCGCTCGAAACACTGAACGGTGAAAATGGGAGATGCTTATTTAACACCTGGTAATGCTCAGCGTGTCGTTTGATTTTATGAGATCAGGCGCGAAAAGCGAAGGAAATTCTGTACTCACACTGATAAGGTTACCGCAGAAACAGGCGATAGACGGGGTTGTCTGATTCATCGACGTAGCGGTAGCCTAATGTTGCCAGGAAGTTCTGGAAGTCAGGTAACTCGGCAGCGGGGACCTGGATACCGACCAGAATACGGCCGAAGTCGGAGCCCTGACTACGGTAGTGAAACAGGCTGATGTTCCAGTTGGGATGCATGCGTGAGAGAAACCGCATGAGTGCGCCGGGGCGTTCGGGGAATTCGAAGCGGTAGAGTCGTTCATTGCCGACCAGGGGGCTGCGGCCACCGACCATGTAACGGAGATGGTCCTTGGCCAGATCATTGTCGACCAGGTCGAGGGCGACGAACCCCCGGGAAGCAAAGTCGTTCGTGATTTCCGGGACTTCGCTGCGATTGCGAATCGACAGGCCGACCAGCACATGCGCTTCGCGTTCATCACAAATACGGTAGCTGAATTCGGTGACACTCCGCTGGCCGACAATTTCACAGAACTGTTTGAAACTGCCGCGTTCTTCAGGAATGGTGACGGCAAACAGGGCCTCACGTTCTTCCCCGACCTCGGCCCGTTCGGCGACAAACCGCAGGCGGTCAAAATTCATGTTGGCGCCGCAGGTGATGGCGACCAGATCCTGTCCCTGCAGTTGCTGTTGTGCGACATACTGTTTCATCCCGGCGATGCCCATCGCACCGGCGGGTTCGAGGATGCTGCGTGTATCTTCAAAGGCATCTTTGATGGCGGCACAGACGGCGTCGGTATCGACGGTCACAAAGTCATCGACCAGTTCCTGAGTCAGGCGGAAGGTTTCCGTGCCCACCAGTTTGACGGCGGTGCCATCGGAGAAGAGTCCCACATCGGGCAGAGTGACGGGCTGGCCAGCTTCGATGGACTGCAGCATGGCGTTGGAGTCGGCCATCTGCACGCCGATGACTTTGATTTCAGGGCGGACTGCTTTGATATAGGCGGCGATGCCGGAGATGAGCCCGCCGCCGCCGATAGCAACAAAAACGGCGTGAATGGGATGCTGGTGCTGACGGAGGATTTCCATACCGACCGTACCCTGGCCGGCGATGACATCAGGATCATCAAACGGATGCACGAATACGTACTGGTGTTGTTGCTGCAGTTCGAGGGCGTGCACGTAAGCATCGGAATAGCTGTCAC
Source organism: Gimesia sp. (assembly GCF_048262075.1). GTDB lineage: Bacteria > Planctomycetota > Planctomycetia > Planctomycetales > Planctomycetaceae > Gimesia. Next base: position 219,928 of record NZ_JBLXFK010000001.1, on the reverse strand, counting down.
CGCAGAGGATGACCTGGGCCCCCAGGGCGCGGACCGCGTCGGATTTGAGTTCGGGAGTGGTCACGGGCATGACAATATGCGCCTGGCAGCCGAGCTGACGGGCACTGAGGGCGACTCCCTGGGCATGGTTTCCGGCGGAGGAGCAGACGACGCCCCGCTCGAGTTCGGCGGGTGTCAGTCGTGACATCTTATTGTAGGCACCACGGAGCTTGAAGCTGTGGACCGGCTGTTTGTCTTCCCGCTTGAGCCAGATTTTGTTTCCCAGGCGGATTGACAGTTTTTCCGCCAGTTCCAGCGGCGATTCAATGGCGACATCATAGACGCGGGAGTTGAGAATTCTCTGCAGGTAATCCAGCAAACGTGTTTCCATGAAGTGTGACTTTTAAAGCAGGGGGTAGTTAATGGTAAAGTGTTTCTTAACTGACAAAGCGGAACGGTTCTGGTTCATATTGCATGCCTTCTGGTTCTGCATGTTCATCTGCATGCGGAATGTTGAGAACTGTTAGAATACAGGGAAATGTATTTTTAAGCCAGTGTGCTGTTAGCGAGTTGCGTTTGGGATCTGATTTGCTGGGTTGGGAGAGTTTATTCTGCCCTGTGAAACGATCAGTCAGTTTCCTGCTCGCTGCGCTCGTCCCGGATGTGCATTCGGGACCATCCATTTCTTATCAGTGTCATTGGGTAATGGGGCATAGAGGGCAGTTCGCAAACGTATTATTTTTTGAAAGAAGAGGTTGCTGGAACATGAATTTCAATGCCCTGCTGTTTCATACGACAGGATTTTCTACGGAGGCGCGGGGGCGTCAAGGGGGGAGGCATCAAAGGATACGGCGATATTTGTTGATACGGGTACGATACTGGTATGAGCAGTGGCGGTGCCGGGACGAAAGGCTGCAATGTGCGGCGACCCGCAGGGTTACATCACGAATGGGTGTGGTTTCAGGCAGTGCAAATCTGGAAAAAACAGGCTGTATTGCAGTGAAGATTCAGAACAAGTGTCGTGTGTTTCAGTGCACTGTAAACTGGGCACGCGCGCGACTCAGTTTAGCACTTATCGCCAGCGGCGCGGCGGGGTCAAGTCGAATTTTCTCAGTTGGAGAAGTCTGAACAGGGGTGGGCTGATATCGACTGATGACTGATTTACAGAGGTGATGCTATCGGGCAAGATTGAATCAGCGAGAATCGAACCCGCTTGGTTGGGTCGTGTCTTTTTGCTCAAATTTCATTGCGTTTAAACGATATGTGATCCTGCGAAAAATGCCGGTTGAGTGTTGGTCGTCTGCATCTTCCGAATAAAGCGGGAAAGTACGAATGAGGCATGTGTCAGTTAGCGAGTAGTGATCTTTTCCGTGGTGTTCTGCTCTATCTGTGAGTTTGGGAATCTCGATCTTTTTGAGAAGCGTCTGGTTGTCTGATGAATAAACCAACATTGATTCCCCCGCTGTTTTATCTTCACTGAAGACGAACAGTTCGGGAAGCCCATCCTGATCGAGGTCTCGGGCTTCGATGCGGGAGATCAGTCCGGTCAAGTTCTCTCTGACAACTGTATTCGGATGGTGTGCTGATGAGGCTGTCAGTGTATATGAATTTCCAAAGTGAATTCCCGGGGAAGTGATGCGAAAGACGATGCCGTGAGATTTGATAATCTGCTTTAAAGGTTTTCCCGGATTGATACGATATTTTGTGGCCTGTTCAAACGCGAAGGCCCGCGACAGTAGTTTTCCATCTTCTCCCTGTTTGCCGATGAGTGTGACTCCGATGGGGGAACCATCTCGATCCAAACCGAGGGGGATGTTAATCGCCGGATAACCCGCGGTGGCGTACAGCGCTGATTGATCATTCCCCAGACTGACGATCAGGTCAATTTGATTGTCAGCAAATATTTTGTCGAGTGTTTCGGCGGCCTGTTTACGAAGCAGTAAAGCCAGTTCTTGATATTCGTTTGACAGATTGTCTTCACTGAAACTTACTCGGTTGGCAAATTCACCAGTCAGAGAACAACCATAGTGGACCAGGAGTTGGCCGAAGGGGACGCGGATGGCTGGCTGTTGTTCATTGTAGTTTTTCAAGTCAGTGAGAGAAGTAACGGGGGCTCCTGCATTGATGAGATAGCCAATGGTATCTTGGGCGAGACCAATAAAGATCAGTCGACTTAACGATGTTAGTTCGTCCGCGGGGAGCTGAATTGCCTGGGAATTCGCGTGCGTTTTATTCAGTCCCCGATCAATTCGCTGCATGATGGCATGTTGTTCCGATAAGAATTCCAATGGGAAGAGAGCAGGGCCGGATGACCAGAGAATTTCGTCTCGTAAAACGCCGACAGATACTCCTTCAAGGGAATTTTTGTTTAGCCGGGATGTGTAATCAACATCTTTATCATCGAGTGCTGCCAGCATGATTGCGGCGTCAGTGACATTTCGAGTAATGGGCCCCGCCGAGTCCTGGAACCGGATCAGCGGGATGACTCCTGCGCCGTTCACCATTCCCAGACTGGGTTTCATGCTGACACATCCATTCTGGGAAGCAGGTGAGATGAGTGAGCCTGACGTTTCCGTGCCGACACTGGCTGAGGTCAGATATGCTGTGGTTGAAATTGCGGAGCCACTGCTGGATCCTGAGACCTCAAGTTCTGGATTGTAAGGGTTAACACCAGCTCCGCTGACGGCATTCGCGCCTGTCGGATCCATCGTCAAAGCTCCGGCGAATTCAGACAGACTGGCTTTTCCCAGGATGACGGCGCCTGCCTCGCGTAGTTTTATCACAAGCTTTGCATCAGCTTCAGGGCTGTGATTGAGCAGGATTTCCGCACCACCGGTCGTATGCAGGGGAGATTTGGTATTGATGTTATCTTTAAGATTGATGGGGATGCCATGTAATTGACTGTGTACGATGCCTTTTGCTCTCAAGATATCGGCGGTTTTGGCTTCAGATAGTGCATTGGGGTTCAACTCAATATAGCTCCGCAGACTCTCATCAAAACTCTGAATACGAGCAAGAAAATAAAGCGTGAGTTCTTCCGAAGTCAGTTTGCCGGCTTGCAGTGCTGCCTGAAGATCCAGGATGGTCGCATCAAGGAGCAAATCCTCGATTTCAGTCGATCTGCGGTTTGAAAAGTTATCCAGTGATTTTTGAAAGGGCGAGAAGTCGAGAGTTCGTAAGCGCGGAGTATTGCCTTCTCCGGCGAAGAGTCTGCTCCATGAGAGGGATAACATCAGAACAAATAAAATGCCATAGATCCTGCCGAGACGATTCATACAATCACACTTCTATATTATTGAGAGCGCTTTTAAGACGGACAGCGCACGTTATAAACAAACTGACTGGCATGTGATTTTATAGATACTAACCTGAATCAAACCATCTACCAAGACAGAGCTCTCTATTAAGGAAACACCGACATTGTATGAATCAGCCTGAAATAAGAATGTTGACCAGGTTTGTGTCTTAAATGGAGGCTCTGAATGCTTTATTTGAGTCCTCGTTGAGTGTCCAGTTCAATTGGGGAGTTGAGCGTCGGTAAGCCAGGGTGTGAAAATTCCCGTCCTGTGAACGGAGAAAGACGGTGACCCGGCGTAACATGCAATTTCCTGAATCGTCGTAAGCTGCCTGTTAGATATGACTTATGCGATGTTTGCTTGCGGCTGTTTTGGGATACCAGTCCTGCATCTCAGAACGAGGCTCCCTCGCGTTTTATGCGAAAGTAATTCGATTCAAGAGAAATTATTCGTTATTTCGACAAAGAGTAGACATATCGTGACATAACGATATAATGTTAATGCAGGACAGGAAGCTTCGACGGATCATTCGTCTGTATGCCTGCGAAACGGACGATCTGTACAAATCGGAATAGAGTCATGGTTTATATATTGACTGGTTCTCTACTGATTGGATTGACCTTAGGTCTTCTGGGGGCAGGAGGTTCCGCGCTCACAGTTCCGGTTTTGATTTACCTGGTGGGGCATGGGACCAAGGAATCCATTACTGAATCAATGGCAATCGTGGGGTTGATTGCCATTGCAGCAGCAATTCCCTATGCAAATTCGAAACAGATCGACTGGCGAAGTGTACTTTTTTTCGGGCTTCCCGGAATGCTGGGGACTTTAGTGGGGGCATGGTTAGGAGGTCTGGCGGCTGAGGCCATTCAACTGGTCGTTTTTGGTGGAGTCTTACTGGCAGCCGCCTTGATCATGCTTAGAAAACCAGGAAAAACGGATGCGGTTCGCGACGATTCGTCTCAACGATCCCCCGCATGGAAAATTGGAATGCAAGGCGTGGTAGCGGGTGTCTTGACAGGTTTTGTCGGAGTTGGAGGCGGTTTTCTGATCGTGCCGGCATTGGTCATACTCGGCAGACTTCCGATGCGGCTGGCGATCGGCACCAGTCTGGTTATCATCGCGTTTCAGGCTGCGGTTGGTTTTACAAAATACGAATTCTATCTGGTCGCGAATAACATGTCGGTCGACTGGCAGACTATTCTGATTTTTGCGGTCATCGGTATCATTGGCAGCATCATCGGTCGCCATATCAATACTCGTCTGAACCAGCAAAAACTGAAATCTGTATTTGCGGGATTTCTGTTTCTGCTGGGAGGCTTTGTGATTGTACATGAAGGTGGCAAATATCTGCATGCTTCTGTTCCTGGCACAGCCCATTCTGAAAATATCCACTCGAAAGTGATTCAAACTGCGAGTCTCACATCGGTTCACAAGAACAAAGGAGAAGAGTGATGTTACTGAAATATTTCTATGACCCGAAACTGGCCCATGCTTCTTATCTGGTAGGGTGTCAAAAAACGAAAGAGGCGGTGATCGTTGATCCGGGCAGAGATATTGATCAATACCTGGAAACAGCGAGACGCGAAGGTGTCAAGCTGACAGCAGTCGCGGAAACGCATATTCACGCCGACTATGTATCCGGTGCCCGTGAGCTGGCTGATCGTATTGGTGCGAAGTTGTTTGTATCTGATGAAGGTCCGGCAGACTGGAAGTATGAATATGCAGATCAGTATGAATCACAGATGCTGAAAGAGGGAGATACGTTCCAGATCGGAAATATTCAATTTCAGGTGATGCATACTCCGGGGCACACTCCCGAAAGCATTTCGTTTCTGCTGACAGACCAGGGGGGCGGCGCGACTGAGCCGATGGGGATTTTTACCGGCGACTTTGTTTTCGTGGGATCAATTGGTCGTCCTGACCTGCTGGAAGAAGCCGCGGGAATTAAAGGGAGTGCGGAGGCAGGTGCGCACGAATTATATCACTCGGCGGAACGTTTTAAACAACTGCCTGATTATCTACAGGTCTGGCCGGCCCATGGTGCAGGCAGTGCCTGTGGGAAAGGACTGGGGGCGATTCCATCTTCCACCGTCGGTTATGAAAAACGATTCAATCCTGCATTGCAGTATGATGACGAAGAAACTTTCGTAAAATACATTCTATCTGATCAGCCTGAAGCACCGAAATATTTTGCTGTCATGAAACGTGTGAATAAGGAAGGCCCCCTCATCCTTGGAGATGATGGCATGCCTGAAATTCTGGCACCAGATCAAATTGGGAAACTCGAAAGTCAGGCGACCATTCTCGATCTCTCAACTTCCGCAGAATTTTCACAAGCCCATGTGCCGGGAACAGTGAATATTCCCCATTCAATGCTGGCAGCCTGGGCTGGCTGGTTAGTTGACTATACCAAACCTCTTTATCTCATCACGGAAGCTGCTGAATTACCAGAGTCGGTTCGTGTCTTGCAGAAAATTGGTATTGATAAACAACTGCAGGGGGCATTTCGTCGCTCTGAAATCATCGAACAAGGGTTGGCGACAGAAAGTTATCAAGTGGCTTCTCCCGCTGATCTGGCTCCTCGGATTGAAGCGAATGAAGTCAAACTGATTGACGTGCGTTCGGACTCGGAATGGGGTGTCGCTCATATTCCACAGGCTGAGCATCATTTTCTGGGACGTCTTCCGGAACACCTGACTGATATAGAGCGGACAATGCCGATTGTCGTGCAATGTCAGAGTTCTGCGCGATCCGCAATAGCCGCCAGTATTTTGCAGGCAGCCGGACTGGATGTCATCAATCTGTCTGGCGGATTTCAGGCATGGCTGGCAGCCGGTTTACCATCAACTTCTACTGTTCAGGATAACGTCACCTGCAGTCCCGGCAGTATGAAAGCCTGTTCTCTGGAGAAATAAAAATGATTCCACTTCTGGTTCTACTCATAATTATCGCAGTATGGATTGTGTTTCATGTGTATCTCCTGCCTCGTTTGGGAGTTAATACATGTCTATCCCAATGCTGCTGCAGGCCGGTCCTGTCTCCGGCTGAAAAGTCCGGGGACACAACGCACAATCAGTCCAAGACTGACTCCTGCGATGACTGAATCCCGTTTCCTATCGACGTCTAGCGGAGAATAAAAATGATTTCCAATATCAGTGAAAACTGCCAGAAACCTGACCAGGCAATAAAAAACTCTGATCAGGTAATTCATCACCAGGTTGTGATCGTAGGAGGGGGGACGGCCGGAATTACGGTTGCTGCCCAACTTACCCGTGGCTGGTCGAATCAACTTGATGTGGTCATCGTGGATCCTTCGGACAGCCACTATTACCAGCCCGCCTGGACACTCGTTGGCGGGGGCGCCTTTCGTATGGAAAAAACACGACGTGACGAAGCGTCTGTCATACCCCGCAAGGCGAAATGGATTCGAGATGCGGTGAGCGAATTTGAGCCACAAAAGAACTCTTTGAAAACTCGTGATGGAAGAACGATTCAGTACGATTATCTTGTGGTTTGTGCCGGGATTCAGATTAAATGGGATGACGTCAAAGGGTTAAAGGAAAATCTGGGACACGCAGGAGTCTGCAGTAACTATTCCTTTGAGTCTGTCGGCAGTACCTGGGACAACATCAGTCATTTCAAGGGGGGGACTGCAATATTTACACAACCAGTCACCGGAATTAAATGTGGAGGTGCTCCCCAGAAGATCTGTTATCTGGCAGACGATTATTTTCGTCAGCAGGGAGTCAGGGATGCGACAAAAATCATTTTTATCTCAGGAACCGGTAGCCTGTTTTCTGTCGAGAAATACCGCAAGGTGCTGGAACAGGTTGTTCAACGAAAAAATATAGAGACGCGGTTCAATCAAAGTCTGGTCGCCATATCTGCTGACACGAAGGAAGCGATTTTTCAAGACACGGAAACAGGAGAGGAGACTTCGGTCAGCTATGATATGATTCATGTCACACCGCCTATGGGCCCGCCGGCATTTATCGCGAAAAGTCCTCTCGCTGATGAGAAGGGGTGGGTCGATGTCGATCAAAATACGCTGCAGCATGTGCGGTTCCCCAATGTATTCGCGCTGGGGGACAGCAGTAATCTGCCGACCTCAAAAACCGCAGCTGCCATTCGCAAACAGGCTCCCGCGGTAAGTAAAAATCTTAAGTCACTGATCGCAGGCAAACCGCTGACTGCCAGATACAACGGTTACACCTCCTGCCCACTGGTGACCGGCTACGGAAAACTCGTATTGGCGGAATTTGATTACAACAAACAACCCGACGAAACGTTTCCTTTTAATCAAGCCAAAGAACGCTGGAGTATGTGGCTGTTGAAAAAATATCTGTTACCGATGTTGTATTGGAGGGGCATGCTCAAAGGACGCGTTTGAATACGATAAGAAAACTGATCCTTTCACGAGAACGGAAAACATAAAAAGGAAGAAACAAATGAAAACATCACTTCTGCGAAATGGGATACTCATCATCCTGGTCTGTGTGGTAGCAGGTTCCGCTCTGGCCCAGCGCGGACCAGGGGGCCGTGGTCCCGGGCGAGGAAAAGGAGGTCACGGGCACGGGCAGGGGCATGACCGCGATCATGTCGACTTTCGTTACCTGCTTACCAATCATCAGAAAATCAAACGTGATGTACGGGAACTACCGGACGGGGTCCAGACGTTAACGGAATCGGATGATCCTCAGGTTGCTGCGAAAATTCGGGAACATGTCTATTGGATGAAAGAACGTATCGAAAAGAAGCAGCCCATTCGGATGCGCGACCCTCTGTTTGCAGAATTGTTTAAACATGCAGGGCAAATAAAAATGGTGACTGAGAATACTCCCAAAGGAGTGCGTGTAAAGGAGACTTCAGATAATCCCTACGTTGTGAAACTGATTAAAGAACATGCGAAGACGGTTTCCCAATTTGTAAAACGTGGTTTTCCCGAAGCAATGAAAAACCATCCCGTGCCCACGACAAAGAATGAAGTGAAGAAACCGGAATACATTCATCCGAACATTCAACAGTACGGGAAAGTGGTTCCATTACCTGACGCTGCTCAGCAACCGCGGGCTGAAAGTAAAATCTGTGTCGATCTGACCAAGGGGGGAGCCGCCGACCAGTTGAACCCTTCTATCGAAAAAATCGCGAGGTATGTCAATATTTACCAGGGAGCCGGTAAAGAGCCCGCGTCGGTTCAAATCGCCGTAGTACTGCATGGCGATGCCACATTGTGTGCTTTAAACGATGATGCTTATGCCGAACGGTTCAAAGCAGAAAGTAATCCTAACCTGGATTGCCTGCACGAACTGCATGAGGCAGGTGTTGCGATTTATGTTTGTGGTCAATCGCTGATTGGAAAGGGGAGTCAGCCGGAAGAGGTGGTCGTTTTTGCCGATGTTGCGGTCTCTGCTTTAACATCACTGGTGAATCTTCAGGCAGACGGATATGCGTATGTGCCTTTATTAAAATAGTATTTTGTATTCATTCATACAGAATCGGAATTTCTGAATGGTTATACTCGTGAGCGGCAAGGTGCCGTGTGACAAGGACGAGCGTAATCCGTTTCAGTAATAAATTGATAATCTGCACTAAGAAAGTGTGTCATGAGACATCTTTGGAGTATTCTTTTCATTCTGCTCGTTTCGGGAAGTATTCTATCAATCAAACAGTTTACTACAACGTCTGCAGCTCCACCTCAGGAATACAAAACGCCAGCCGAGTATCCACCTCAGGAACTGGGTGAAATTGTCAAACTGGGACGCGCTATTGTTGAGCAGACCAATGTGCATCCACTTTCAAAAGATTATGTCGGTAATTCACTCACCTGCAGTTCCTGTCATTTAAAGGCTGGAACTGATCCGTATGCTGCTACTTTTATTGGTACGGCTGCCGCCTATCCTGCCTGGTCCCCCCGTGAAAAACGGGTAATCACTCTGGAAGACCGAGTGTTGAATTGTTTCATGCGAAGCCAAAACGGCAAACGACCTCCGCTGGGAAGTAAAGTGTCGACGGCGATCACTGCATATATTACCTGGCTCTCGATGGGAAGCACGATCAATATGAATCATCTGAAACCGTTGGGACCGAACCACGTTAAACCGCTCGCTATCAAGACAGAACTGGCCAATACAGAACGGGGGGCATTTTTGTATGCAGATAAGTGTGCTGACTGCCATGGAGAAGAGGGGGAGGGAACCGAAGAGGGCCCACCTGTCTGGGGGGCAAAGTCGTATAATGCGGGAGCGGGAATGAGCCAGAATGGTAAGTTGGCCGCCTGGTTGAAGGTCGCAATGCCTATGGATAATACCAGCCTCACGGATCAAGAGTCGCTGGATATCGCTTCCTATATCAATTCCCATGAACGCCCCGCCTTTGTACTCAAGGAGCATCTGCCAGACGCAGAAGGTCTGGGAGTCTACGGCTGGTGAGTTCCTGATTCAGATCGCCGGGGACTGCATGTTTAATTGAAGCGGGTGAAAGGCGTCAACTGAGCTGGTCCTTTTTATTTGTTCGAACCCGGATACAACCAGCCTTTCAGTATCCAGCTCAAAAGTGGGATCATGACCCAGGTCATCAGGGGGACAGTAATGGTGGTGGTAATCGCACTGGCGAGCAAAAAATGCAGTTCGCTCATGTAGGGGCGGATGGCGGTAATAATGGGAATGACGGAGACATAGACGGCGATCCACACGATGACAGCAATTTTATACTTGGGAGGATGATCGACCTGCTGTTGTTCGTCGTGATGTGTCAACTCAAACCAGGTTTCCAGCCCAGTATTATGTGTGATCGCTGGAGGACAATGTTCCAAAGCATGTAGCTTGGAAATCCAGTGCTCCCGTTCCGGTGAACTCTTCCAGCGGTCCAGATTCTCAAGTCGGTCAAAACGCAAAACAATCTGGTAGGTGGGTTTTCGGGTCGATTCCTGTTTCAGGACCGTGGTTCCCAGGTGACCGGGGAACTTGAGCGAGGCTTGAATCGTATTCGTCAGAGTTTCTTCCCACTCTTTTTGATTACCAGAAGCGGGATGGGCTGTCACCACCATCGTCACAGGGTCAGAACTGGTTGTGGGCATCGAATATCAGCTTTCATGGAATGTAAATTGCTACTTTTTTTATTTGCTGGAGACGAGATTTTCAGCAGCATCTTCTCACAGGATATTTGTCTGTATTATAGCAGTCACAAAGCAGGTTATTTTGGATATTTGAATATTAAAAACGGTAAAAGATCAATGCGTAACAGCTTAGGGGATTTGATTGTGGCAGGCACTGAATCTGGTTTCAAAAATTGTCTGTACAACATTTAAAATATCTGATAATGGATGCCTGCAATCCCGATATATTTAGAGAGGGCCAATTGGACGGACTCTCTTACAATTTAGATAGCACCTGGATTGTAAAAAGTGCAAGCGAAGGGTGGAAGGATTCACACAAATGAACTGTCTGTCACATAAATCAGGGATAACTCTGCTGGTTCTGGGATTATTAGCCCAGGTTGGTTGTGCTTCAATGAACCATACCGAAGCAGGAGCCGCCCATGGTGCTGGAATTGGCGCCATCACGGGAGCCATTATCGGGAATCATTCCGGTAACGCCGGGGCAGGTGCTCTGATTGGTGCCGCGACCGGGGGATTGGCAGGAAGTCTGATCGGAAATGCAGAAGATGCCCGTGAAGAACGTGACGTCGCCATTGCCCAGGCAAATCACGAACGAATGGCCCGCGCTGCGATTCACAACAACGATGTGCTGCAGATGGCCCATAGTGGTGTGAGTGACTCCGTCATCATGGGAGCCATCCGCAGTCGAGGCGGTGCGTTCGACCTGAGCCCTCAGACAATTATTGCTCTTAAGCAGCAGGGGCTCAGCGACCCACTGATCGAATTCATGCAGCAACATAACTATGTAAGTTCATCACAGCCGGTCGTTGTTAAACAGGTGCCTACGGTAGTCAGTTCGCCATCAGTTGTTTTCGTGCGACCACGTCCGCGGCCACGTTATGTTCGACCACACTATGGTATGCACGGACATTTTCACTTTTAACGGTTTAACTGCACAACCTGAGGCGCTTGATTCTTCCAGTCTACGGTCAGCCATAAAATCGCCTGGCCATCCTGGCTGCCTGTAGCAACAAAACGTCCGTTTGGTGAGAAATCGACCGATGTCACACCCTGTGCATGGCTGCTGAGAGTGAGGATTTCTTTTCCTGAATCGGTATCCCAGAGTTTGGCTGTACCATCATCACTGGCGGTAAAGGCCCGGCTGTCATCAGGTGAGAAAACGACAGATGCCACCGGTGCCGTATGACCGGCGAGGACTGTTTTCTTCGCGGTGTCAATATCCCAGATAATCGCAGTGTTATCCTCGGACCCCGAAATCAAACGTTTGCCATCATGGGAGTAGGCAACTTCCCGAACAGGCCATTCATGTCCGGTGAACGTTTTCATTTTTTTACCGGTTTTCGTATCCCACATGACCAGAGTTTTGTCGTTGGAAGCGGTTACGATTTGTGAACCGTCGGGTGAGAAGATAGCACTTTTCACATGAGTATTCGGCTGCTCCAGACTCATCAACATGTCACCGCTGTCAGCATTCCAGAGTTTGGAAGTTCCATCATCACTTGAGGTGAGGATAAGTTTTCCATCCGGGGAGTAGCGGACTGTGTTGACGTAGCCATTATGTTTCTGTTCCAGTTTCTTTTCAGCTTGACCTGTCTGGGTATTCCAGATTTTTGCAGAGTTGTCCCAACTGCCAGTCACCAGCCATTTCCCATCAGGAGAAAACGCCGCGGAAGCAACGACACCATGTGGATGAAACGCCATGATCTGTTGCGCGGTCACATCGCTCCAGAGCCGCGCGTCACGTCCGCCGACTGTGAGAATCGAATTATGATAAGGCGAAAAGATGGCGGTCCACAGCATGCCCCCTTTAGTACGAAAATCCAGAAACGACTTCAGTTGACCATTCTTTCCGGGAATCCGCAGTTCGGCCCCGGTTTCCAGAGCCCAGAGTTGAATCACGCGCTGTTGCACATTCGCAGTCAAGAGTCGTTGATTATCCCGAGAGACACTGACAGAGTTAATCAAACCGTTCACAGGTTGAATCGTTCGTGTGACCTGGGAAGTACCCAGGTCCCAGATTCTAACGAGGCCGTCAGCGCAACTGGTCGCCGCCTGCTTACCCTGGTCGAAAACTGCCATAGACAGAATAGCATCGGGATGCTTCAGGATCTTCCCTTGATTTTCTTTACCTGTCACAAGATCCCAGTTGCCTACGGTGTTATCTCCACTGGCAGAGAGTACGGTTTTGCCATCAGGCAAGATCTGAATCACAGTGATCCGTCTCGTATGGCCGATCAGTTTATGTAAGAGTTTTCCTGTCTCGATCTCCCAGATCATACAATGTCCACGGGCATCGCCGCTGGCACAATATCGTTTGTCTGCGGAAATGGAGACGGCACTTACTTCAGAATGATGCCCGGCAAATTCTTTGAGCATTTCTCCTGTTGAGATGTCCCAGATTCGAACGGTCTTCTTATCACTGCCTGTTACGAGCAGCTTTGAATCAAGCGATACAGCGATGGCAGCACTGCGGCCTGTATGCTCAAATCGTTTGTGTTCTGTTCCTGTCTGTATATCCCAGATGCGAACCGAATTATCAACGGCAGCTGTAGCAAGTCGCTTACCGTCTGGCAGGAAGACTGCGCTCGAAGCCAGGAACGCGTGCCCTTCGGTGAATTCTTTGTTGAGCTTTCCGGTAGAAACATCCCAGGAAATGGCGGTTTTATCGCGACTGGCAGTGACGAGCTGTTTTCCATCGCGTGAAAAAGAGACATCCAGAATTGCATCCACGTGCTGAGCGAGAACTCGTCCCTTGAGGGTGCGGATTTCAGCGTAATTGGCAATGTTCCATAACTTCAGTTGCGCATCGTGGCTGGCGGAAAGGATCCACTTACCATCATTCAGGATCGTGGCAGCCTGAACCCAGCTGTCATGACCGCGAAATGTTTTCAGAGCCTTTGTTGTTTCGATATCCCAGAGTTTGACGGAATTGTCATGGCTGGCAGAGATGATCATCTTTCCATCGCTCGTGAATTCAGCAGACTGGACGCTTTCCTGGTGACCTTCAAAGGCGACGTAGGCTGGTGGTTCATTTTCTTTTCCGGAGACCAGCTTTGAGAAATCATAAGGGACGATGTCTTCCGGTCGCCATAAGAGAATGCGGCGATCATAGCCGCTGGTTGCAACGTGTAAACTGTCAGTATCGGGCGAAAAGTGTGCTGAATACACGGGCCCCTGATGACCGGTGAAGGGGGCTCCTTTTTCTCCGGTTTCGGTATTCCAGATAACCGCGGTTCCATCCTGGCTGGCAGTGACGATGCGTTTTTCATCCGTGGAGAAATTCGCATCCCAGACCCACCAGTTATGTCCCCAGTAGCGTTTTAATTGATCGCCTGAATTCACATCCCAGAGACGGGCGGTTTTATCATAAGAACTCGTTAAAAGACGTTTCCCATCTTTCGAAAACGAAATACTTAACACGCCTTCGGTATGTCCCTGGTCAAAGGGGGTTTTCTGTGAAGCATCTTTGAAGTTGATTGGTATTTGCGTATGCGAATCGAGATCCCAGAGTTTGATAAATCCGGCAGGGTCTTCGCTGCCGGTCGCCAGAGTTTTCCCGTCAGGGCTGATGGCGACTGCGAGTACCGGGTGTTTCTGGTGGTCAAAAGTGGCAAGGACTCTCCCGGTCGTACGATCCCAGAGTCGGGCGACACCATCTTTGCCACCCGTTACAAACTGGGATCCATCCCGGGAAATCGCCAGGGCGTCGATCGGAGCCTGCGCATCAAAAGTTCGACTGCTCTGCGAACAGAGATGCATTAAACGGCCCCATTCCCAGTTGCGCAGATTTTCGGGGCATTCGTTAAGTAATTCTACCGCGCTTTCAAAGGCATTCTCATCAATTTTTGCAGCAGCCAGGCCGATACGGGCAATATAGGCTTCGTACTCCTCCTGTTTTTTGGCTTTAATCGCCTTTTTCTCTTCGATTTCTGCTTTTTCTTTTTCAGAAATAGCAACCTTGAGCGCAATTGCTTCTTTCTTCTGTGCCTCAATGGCTTTTGTTTTTGACGCAACTGCTTCATCACGTGCTATGTCAGCTTTTTCCCGTTCTATTTTTTCCTGGGCGCGGGCTGCATCTGCCTTTTTGCGTTCCTGCACTGCTGTGTCGCGTTCCGTCTCTGCGACTTTTTCTGCCTCGAGTGCACGATTGGCCTCAGCACGGATCCAGAAGAAAGCACCGGTGACGACAAACATAACAGTCGCCACCATACCCACAAAAACGCGTTTCGCAGCGCGAAGACGTTGTTGTCTTGCATCGCGTTCTGTCTGGGCGGCACGAATTTTCTCAACCAGTTCCTGGTGTGCGGGTTCGTCTGAATTTAGAAGTGAGAGTCCCAGATCATAGTCACCCTTGCTATACGCCAGGCCGGCATAACTGAGTGTCGCTTTTTCAGCCCCGGCTTGCGCTGTACTGTTTTCCGGCCAGAGCGAGAGGGCTTCCTGAAACCCAAACAGGGCACGGGAAAAGAGTTCATAATTTTCTGTCTCAATGGCTTTATTCAAATCGGACTCGGCACGGGTTGCCAGTGAGATACTTTCTGAATGCGACTGATAAGCCAGGATCGCCTGTTGGAAGGCCTGCACGCTGGGATAACGATCCTGCGGAAGCAGAGCCATCGCTTTCATGGCGATGTCGATGAGTTCGCCTTTTTTCTCGGTCGGAACAATTTTATTCTTCGCAGCCGCCATCAGGCATTTCATGGCAGTCTTGCCTGTATGGGGCGGACGTCCTGTCAGTATTTCGTAGAGAATGGCGCCCAGCAGATAGACATCTGAGAGTGGCGAAATTTTATCAACAGGACCGGTGGCCATTTCCGGCGCCATATAAGCGGGGGTTCCCCCCATACTGGAAGTTGTGATAATGCTGCTTGACTTGCGGAAGCCGGAAGTCGATTGTGCCAGCCCCCAGTCCATGACCAGGACTTCGCCAAATTCTCCCAGCATGACATTTTCAGGTTTCAGGTCCCGGTGGACAACACTTCGGGAATGAGCGAAAGCGACCGCGTCGGCTACTTTCATCAGGATATTCAGATTCTCACCCAGTGTGTTTTTGCGAACCGTCTTGAGCCAGGGACGACCCTCTACTTTTTTCATCGAGTAGAATAACGCACCGGAATTGTTACTGCCGACATCGTATATGGGAACAATATTCGGGTGGTCGAGTTCACCGGTGACCACAGCTTCTGCGAGAAATTTATGTCGTTGCTCAGTACTTTGTGCGGTTTTGCTTTTCAGCATTTTGACAGCGACCTGTCTGTCGATGGAAGTCTGTCGCGCAGTATAGACAACCCCCATCCCCCCCTGACCAAGAATCTCCAGCAGTTCGTATTCTGCATTGTCATTGAATTCGGAGTTTGTGGTATCGCTGAAATCACGTTTCTTAATCACCAGCGAAGTTTGATTTGAAATTAACTCTCCGGGTTGATCAGGGGCTTTGATCGTCATATCCGGGCGCTCTGCCATGGTCGCCATATCATCCCCCCAGGCAGAATTCATGGTTGCCATCAGCTCAGGAGGGACATCATCGGAAACCAGGGTGGCTTCAATGTCAGATCGGGAGTTACCATCTTCTACAAATGTGGCTCCGATATCGGAATTCTCAACGGGTTCATCCAGAATTAAAGTCTGCTCATTCCTGTCTTCCGGTTGCTCACCCGGATTTTCGTTGATCGTCTGCATGCCCGCCCAGTCACCTTGTTCATCCGATTCCATGGTCTGGTCAGGGTCAATGGATTCAGGTTCTACGACTGTTGCATAAATATCATCCTCGGGAATACTCTCGCTGATTGTCTGATCATTCGATGGCAGATCTTCAAAAGTATCCTGTCCCGATTCCGAAGCATCGCTGGTCTGGAAAAGCTCTTCCGATTCTGCCGTGTCAAATGTGTCGCTGTTGATCGTTTCGGAATCCCACTGGTCAGAAATAATGGTCTGATCAATTTCGCTGCTGCGGTCATCTGAATCGAATTCCGAATCGGATTGAGTCTGGCCGTTTTGAGTATTCAGCTCATCAGACGATTCTTCGTTTTCTTCATTTCTGTCTGGATTGTCATTCATAATGTTACCCGCGGTTTGGCGTTACAGTCGACAGTGATTGTAACGTCGCTCTCTTTTCATAATTGAGAATGATGACTGTGTTCTGATATCTGATTATTTATAACAGGAATGATGTGAGCAAAAGCCGACATCAGGGATTATTACGATAAATATTGTAACGGCGATTCAACAGCCGGTTGCCATATTTCGCGAGTGCCGTTTCTCGTTCGTCAGTCGTCGCTGGTTTCTTTAACAACGATTTTCCATGAAAGTAACCTGAAAGCAGAGCTGCGCTACTCCAGGCCTGCTCGCCGCTGATAGTCTGGTGTTGATTGTCTCGGGTATCTAATTGGTTGAATTCCCGCATGCTATCACTCGAATCCAGCGGGGGAAACTCAGTAGCTCCCTCAAGGAAAGTCGTTTCAGACGGGAACCAGTTCTGCATGAAATCGGAGATTCCGCTGTCGGCAAGGAAAACTGTCACCAACGCCTCAACCTGTTGCAGCGAGCCAGAAAGTGGATCTCCCGTACTCAATTGACTGGTGTTCTGCTGATTTGAGCCAGTACCGGAATCTTGTTCTGTTGGGGGAGCAGACTGCTCCTCAGTGACATCACTGGCTTTCCCATTTCGAATATCGACATCCATCAGGAGACGCACTCGTTCTTCTCCGGCCTCTTTCAGGTAGATCTGATATCGCCCATCGGGCAGTGTTTTGAACAGTTTCGGCAAATTGTCCAGATCTGATTCTTGAAGAGGAACATCATCGATCGTGTCACCGTTGGGGGCCAGGATTCTCAAAAAGACGAGGCGTTCTATATTTTTATTTGCCTCGTTGATTGCCGCGTCGATCAGCTGTGTCTCTTTGTTGGTGAAGATACTCTGGAAATTCGAAGTCGAATCGAGAATCACTTCCTGTTGCGGGAAGATCAGGAGTGGTACTTGGGGCGTTGTGTCAATCGCGACAGTCGCCAGTCCTTCACCGGGAGTTTCCAGTAGCCCGGATTCGGTAGTGAAATCGAGACTGCCGATTCCGTCAGTGAAGGTAAACTGTTTATCACCTTGCATCGTGACCAGAATCGGAATATCTGCCGCCGGGTTTTGTGAATTTGGATTTCCGG
The DNA here is from genome assembly GCF_048262075.1 of Gimesia sp. Taxonomy (GTDB): domain Bacteria; phylum Planctomycetota; class Planctomycetia; order Planctomycetales; family Planctomycetaceae; genus Gimesia. The sequence continues at coordinate 202,381 of NZ_JBLXFK010000001.1, read as the reverse complement.
CATACGTGTGCTGAAATTCGAAGGAGCCGGGGTTATTAAAGTTAAAAGTTTCCACGGTACCATCACCCCAGTCGATAGTGATGAAGAAGTTCTGTTCCGAGAAACGCCCAAAGTCACCAGTCACAGTTCCGACACCTGTTGGGAGAATCTGTGGAGTCAGGATATTCCGTAAGTCGGGAGGCAAGCCTGCAATAGCGCCTGTCTCTGAATTCAGCGTGGTGTTCGAATCAATTGAAACACCACTGGCTCCATGCCCTGAAAAGACACCTGTGCCTGCGATACTGTAATCGGACGAATTACCGGTGTCATTGACGTCCAGGATGCCGTTTCCTGCTTCGACATTAATGTTTCCATTTCCGCCGAATGCCCGGACGGACGCATTCAGCGTTAAGTCACCAGGTCCTGTTGATTCCAGATCGATATTTCCACCAGAGCCATTAATGACAGGCGAATCAACGGTCAGAGGACTCGCATTGGAAATGATAATATCACCAGGTGTAGCAGCTGAGTTTGTGATTCCCTCGACTCCATCCACGGTAGCAATCGTTAATAAAGCCCCTCCCAGGTCGTTATTGATCTGGATGCTGCCCGCATCAGTATTCACCGCTGCCAGCGTTGAGACAGCCGTCTCGATAGAGTCTGTTGAACCGGCTCCGGTTGACGTTCTGATCACCAGTTGGTGAGCGGTAATGTCTCTGCCGTCTGTATCACCGGAATCGGTCACGCCACCAGCTGTGCTCGTGAGGCGGGTAAGTGTTGTTGTGAACAACTGACCGACATCAATGTTATCACCGGCCTGTAAATCCAGAGTGCCAGTTCCTGCGTCAAAGACTGTACCATCAGACATACTGATACCACCACCGCCCGTACCCAGATCAGCAGAATCGGCCAGTAAGGTGATCTGACCATTTGCGGAACTAAGATCGCCTTCAGTGCCAAAGTTCAAACTATTTTGCGCAGACAGGCCAATGGTTCCACCAGCGGTATTGAAACCATCATTGACTTGAACTGATGAATTCAAACCGGTCGCGGTAATATCAATGGTGCCTGATCCATCCGTTGATACTACATTCGTCAGAATTCCCGGATTTTCAAAGAGCATCGATCCATCAGTGGTGATGGTGATCGCAGAACCAGTTGTTGAAACTTCTTCGAACGTCGTGTTCCTGCCACCCGATTGCTGGTAATCGATAGTTCCATTCCCGGTGGAAAGGCGGGGCAAGCTGACATTGCCAGTTTCTATAGAAGAGGAATTATGCAGATCAATGTTACCTGTTGTCGTATTGACAGAGAGTGTGCCTCCGGAAAGTTCAACGGGATTCAAATTACCCACGCCGTTTGCAGCCTGGAGTGTCACCGATCCACCGGCGGCATCGATGTCAATTAGCGGAACGCCTTGATCGTCAACAACATCATTGATTTCACCTGCAGATGAGATCGCAATTACTCCATCCAGGCCAGTCACGGAACCCAGTAGGATATTACCAAAGTCGATGGTGGATACCGTGATTTCCGGGGTTTCACCACCGGCTGCTATCGAAGTCAAAGTCAACAGATCTGTCTGTGCATCACCGGTATTGGATATCGTAAGGTTCCCGTTCAAGGTCGATGTGAAGTCAATTGTCAGGGATTCATTTCCAATCTGCTCCAGCTCAACATTTCCCTCTTCGGTCGAAATACTGGTTGTCGTGGTGGATGTATATGCCGTGTTGTGCAGTCGAATGTCGCCTGTCGTTGTATCAGCCGCAAATGATTCGACACTGAATTCGAGTGTATCATCGACTCCGATTCCCGTAGCAGCATTGAGATCCATACTGCTGGCGTGGATATTGAGCGGGTCGGGTAACCCATCATTCTGATCGATGATGGCCGCTTGCGTATCAATCAGGACATCATGCGAGACAGTTTGGATGAATCCCGCGAGGGACACATTTCCGCCAGCGAGGATGCGAATATCACCGGATGTTGTCTGACTTATGTCATGTACGATCAGGGCATCCGTTTCGATAATCTGAATTTCACCAGCCGTGGCATTGACGATATTGATCTGGTCTACGTTCGTCTCAAGATGCTGGTTGGAATCGGCAACTTTCCCCACGCCCTGAGATGCGATAATTGTGACTCGCGCGCCGGATTCATTGGCGATCAGGTCTTCTGTGACGACTAAGCCTGTCCCGGGAGTGTCTCCCGAGTCAATCAGGCTGGAATCCGTTTCGATGCGGATCGCAGAATCGGTCGCATTCGTTGTTATAATCTGGCTCAATTGAATATCGTCGGTAGCATCCAGGCTGACCGTTCCGTCGCCGGCATTAATCAGAGTGCCGTCATTCATCGTGATACCGAGAAGTGTATCACCTCCGCCGACTGCATCCGCGGTTAAAATAATGCTGCCAGACGTACTGGTGAGATTTGTTGTGTCGTTGAAGAGAATATCGTCGGCGGACGAAATCGTGACTGCGCCTGTGTTGCTTAGAATATTAGCATCTAGAGTGAAGTCCGCATCCGTATCGGTCGTCTGCAGGAACAGTGTTCCCGAACCTTGTGTCTGTATCAGGTTTGAAGCAGTAATACTGCCTGTTGAGGTCAGCGATACATTGGTATCCGTTCCACCGAGTAATGCAATCGAGTCTGCATTGACGTCAACCAGTTCCAGGGCAGAGGTGTCGTTGCTGAGAATAAAATCGCTGCCTGTTGTTGTGCCATCAAATTTCTGGGCCGAGATCTTGACGGTTTCTTCAGATTCAGACTGGAATAAGATTGTGTCGACGGCATTGATGTCGATATCCCCGCTACCGGCGTCAATGATATCAGGTGCATCAAGTCGCAGGTTTCCGGTTTGTAATCCGGTCGGCACTGTAATGGAGACATCAGAGACCAATGCAATTGTGTCTTGAGTATTATTGATCCCCGTGGTGGAAGAAACATCGATATCACCACCGGTAACTTTAAGATATGTGGTTCCGGCGGTTCCGGTTCCTGCGTCCAGATTGAGCAGGTTGGGTGTCGTATCAAAGTTTGGAATCGTTATAAAATTATGAATCGCAATTTGCGGGTTAATGAGTGCATTACTGGTGAGATTCAACTGGTCAACGGAGATCTGTAGTGGATCCAGGCCAGCATCCGTGAAAATATTGGCGATACCGCCAATATGACGTCCTGCCACGATGGTTAACAGGTCGCTTGTGGACAGGTTAAGATCGGTTCCGTCCGAGTCGAGCACATCCCTGTCGGAAATCAGAGTGATGTCTGCCGTGTTTTGTGCATTCAAGATGGTAACGATAATATCGTTGTCAGTTCCACTGGCAGTAAGCGTGATCCCGTGATCGGTATCAGAATCTGAATCGTTGGTGGAATTAAGATTTAAAGCGTCAATCGTTCCAACAGCATTCACAGTTATGAAACCATCGAAGGTCATCATCTGGGTCAGGGTGACGCCATCCACTTCGTCAATGTGGATGCTACCCGCATTGGTATTCACGTTGGCTGTAATACTATTAACGTCGGTATCGACTTCAATTCCGTCCGACGTCATACTTTCACTGTTCGACGTCAACTGGAGATCATCGGCAGTAATTCGGTTGGCATCGGTCGCCGTATCGAGAATACCATCATCGGCGGTCAATATTACGTCGGCATTTCCGGCCGCCGTAATTGTGGTGACGAGTATGTCGCTGCTGCTGCCGGTTGCAGTCAATGTGATATCGTTACTGTCATTGTTGGAATCATTGGTTGATACAACAGAAGTCGCAGTGATTGTTGTTGTCGAATTGATTACGATTTCACCATCTTCTGTGGACAAATTCAGCAGGTTGATGGCGACGACACTGTTATCTATATACATACTACCTGCTGCAGATACCTGCGCAGTAAGTGTACCGATCTCTGTTTCCAATGGGTTGGCGGTCCCAATTCCCGTCAATGCATTAAGAACGGCTATGGATGACGTGATGTCGGTATGAAAATCACCATTATCAAGAATGGAAGCTGAGAATGATTCCACTTCTACGGTGCCTGTGGTGAGCAAACCTGCCAGCAAGACGTTGCCATCCGCAGTCAGACTGATGTTTCCGGTACCGGCATTGATCAGAGACTCATTGGTCATGAAGATAATATTGCCATTTAAACCGGCGGTATTGTCAGCTATGAGAGTTACAGTCCCTGAAATGGAATCGATCAAAGCGTCGCTGCCAAGATGGATATCATCTTCGGCGGTCAACGTCACCAAACCGGTATTACTTTTGATTGTGGCATCATATTCAATACCATTGCCCGTTCCGGTGGAATTCCCCAGTAGTTCAATGTCACCTGTTCCGGAAGCAGAGACAAGAGCACTGTTGGAGATGTCAATTCCATCATCGCCATTCGATGTCCCGTCGATCGTAATATTTCCATCAGTCGAAATGACCTGTCCGGCGGCTGTTTGAATTAAAACACCTTCTGATGTAGCGCCAGCACCGGTTGAGATCCCGGTAATGTTGATTGCTCCGTCGGTTGATTGAACATTGCTGTTGATTTCGACCCCCGCCTGATCTGCAGAGGTTGTGCCGTTGATGATTACTTCTGCTGCGTTTCCACCGGTCCCATTGGAAACAACTTCTGCCTGGTCTACGAGCAGGAATCCTACACCGGAACTCGCGTTGCCTGTGAATTCCATGGTTCCGTCGATCGATTTAACAGCCGTCCCTGCATCCTCAATATAGATGCCTGTATTTTGATCGATGCCCGTCCCACCAGTTCCATTGATCGTAATTGTTGCTGCTAAGACTCCGGTATCCGTTGAACTGACAGTGGTTCCCGAATGCAGATGCACGCCGTAATGATTGCTGGTTCCGGCATCTAATCCGCCGTATCCAGTAAGGCTGATGCTTCCGGACCCTGATGTTGTAATGCTGGCATTCTCGGCTTCAATACCTGTGAAATCGCCGACCGTCGTTCCCCCATCATTGGCCAGAAGGGTGATGCCGCCATTGACTGTTTTCAGATTACTGCCGCTGTTGAGTTTGATATTCCGAGTTGAAGTGAGCAGAATTGCCCCGGCTCCCACGGTGCTGACCGTCGTCGCCAGGTCAACGGTTAATGTATCGCTGGCAAACAGGGTAACGGTACCAGCGGTTGTTGTGGACTGAATGGTTTCGGTGACATTCAGAGTACCCGTATTGTTGATCGCAATATCCACTTCTGCATTCAGTCCCACCTGGGCACTGATTCCGCCGATGGTCAGATTGCCTGTATTGTCGAGGAACAGGCTCCCGGTACCGGCATCTGCTTCGAGGAACGAAATCGAGGTATCAATGGCAGCATCAGCCAAACCACCGATACTCAAATTCGAATTCATAATCAACTGGCTGGCAGTAACATTATCGACGTCTGTGCTGTCATTGTCAGTTATCCCCCCATTCGTGGAAGTAATATCAACGAGACCTCCCGTTGTCGTGACGGATGACAATGCGACATCGTCATAGGCAGACATGAGAATCTGTCCGCCCTGGGATTCAATAGAGCTGCCAGAGTCGAGTGTAATGGCGCCTGCACCGGAATTATCTTTGTCGGCAGTTAAAGTAATCTGACTGCCGGATTGTGCCACAATGCTGCCGGTGGGCGTCAGATGAATATCATTGTCGGCCAGGAACGTCAGGCTGCCATTGGTACTGGAGACCAGCGCGGTGATCAGGATGTCATTTCCGGCAGTTGCCGAGATATATTCATCGGTTGTGAATGCGCCATTGATGTTGATGTCATTCGTTGAACTGATATCAACGGTAATGCCTGCACCGCCAGTGACTGATGAGTTGTAGGTGATATCGCCGGTTAAATTCGACGTGAAGACTGTAGAATCTCCAAGAACAACATCATCATGATAAGTCTGTGATCCCGTGGTTTTGATAACCCCACCATTAATATTTGTGGTGCCACCAAGATCAGTCGTCAAACTGGCGAGCTCTGCCAGGGCTCCCACTTTATCTTCAAAGATCGTGTTACCAGCCGTATTGATATCGAGATCGAAAGAACCATCCAGTATCGACTCAAATGTGATGTTGCCAGTGGATGAACTTTCCAGGCGTGTATCTGCGCCTAGCAGGACTTCATCCTTAAATGTCTGCCCTGCAATGGTATCAATGCTGCCACCATTGATATTGGTAATGCCAGCCACATTTGTCGTTAGACTTGCGAGAGCATTATCATTTCCGACAGCGCCATTAAAAGTCGTGTCACTAGCCGTGTTTATTTCGAGTGTATAGGTACCATTCAGAGTCTGATTAAAGATGATGACATCATTCGCAGTACTTGAGAGAACGGTATTGGCTCCCAGTATGACGTCGTCATTATAAATCTGACTATCTATCGAATCCACAATTCCACCATTGAGGTACGTTGTACCACCGATGTCCGTCGTCAATGTAGTGAGGTTCAGAGTATTGCCTACGGCACCCCCGAAGATCGTATTGCCCGTTGTGTTAATGATCAGGTTGATGTTGCCATCGACTGTTGAGACAAACTCGATCGAATCTGCGCCTGAACTGGTTAATGTAGTATCAGTCGAGAAATTGACGGCATCATTGTAGAGCTGCGAGCCAGTTGTTGTGATTAGTCCGCCAGTGAATGTACTGTCGGTAGACCCCGATGTGCTGATTTCTACAGAAGTCGCTAAGACTTCAGTCTGGATGTTGACATTCCCTGTGTTAATGAGCACATCTCCCAGTGAAATGGGAGTACCCCCCTGGAAGGTGACACTATCATCGCTGTCCCCCTCAATCGTCAGGTTGGTAGTAAACGAACTGTAGAGCGTACTTACCAGTACGGTATCAGTACCAGGAGTTGCACCGCCGCTGTTGGTACGAATCGTGATCGAACTGGTAGCATTCTGAAACAGAACGGATTCGCTCTCTGTGGAATCGATAAAGGAGTACTCGTCTAAGGTATTTCCATTATCAGAGAGCGAAATTATTTCATCAGCATCTGTAAAGTCGAATACACGATCAGCGATGGACAGGTTGTCGATAATCGGTTCCAGACCGGTAAATGTGATGGTTGTTGTGAAATCACTCAAGCTGACATCACTAATGGTAATGACACCATCTTCCCCATCCGCGGGAACAGCATCTGGAGTAAAAGCATAGGTAACCGAATCCGCTTCCACCGGAACATCATGATTGAGTACTAAAGCATCTCCGCCACTGATGCTATCAAGGTGATTCCCGTCGTTATTCTGAGAGCCACCATGAAAGAAGATACCACCCGAAGGATTTGCAAATCCCGCATCAGGTTGGTTCAGGATGAAGACATCGTCACCGTCCAGACCGTTAAAGGTAATTGATGTGATATTTGTCAGAAAGACCGTATCCAGAATAACGGGAGTCCCCGTGACATCGCGCGTTAATACAAAGGTTGCTTCATTTTCACTGGTGAAAGTGACTTCGAGCAGATCGTCCTCACCAGTTCCATAAATAATGATATCACCGGTTCCATAGATTCCGGGGTAAAGTGTCGGTGGGTTCTGGTAAGCTCCAATATGCGGAGTGGTTGTGTTTGTATCAGCGTCAAATTCGGATGAACCATAGGCCGCCGCAGATCCAAAACCGATGGTAAATTGTTCTTCCAGCGAATCGGTCGGCAGATAGCCGGGATCATTCGCATAGGCAAACAGGGGATCGCCGAATGTGTTGGTCGCGTCCAAAGTGACGTTAGAATCCAGGTCATTCCCATTAAAGGTGTTGAAGGTGACGTTCGCATTCAGGGGGGCGATGACGCCGAATCCCTGAATCGGGGGCAGGGGAGGCTCCGCTTGAATATAGAGTTGGATTGTCGTGCCACTGTTTCCAGTAGCGATGGTGGTGCCGGGGGCATCATCAAGGTTCCAGTGCGCAACCAACCGGGAATCACCGGTTAGAGCAGCAACACCACTGGTGCGAATGGCATCACGGTCTGTCTGGTCCAGTACATCATTAAACCAGCCGATATCATCCATCAGGCCATCGAATGAACGCGCAGGATCTCCGGGGTCTCGTCCCACATTCATCAAACCGTTGATGGTATCGGTAAAATGTGAGCTGTCAAATCCTGACAGGTTTTGGTCATAGCCGGAAAGGTAAAGGTCCTCAGTTCCATCTATATAAATATGCATTTCACCAGTATCGGCGTCCCACGTGTATTGGATATTGGTCCAGACGCCAGCTGCACTGGCCTGTCCACCGGCCTGAATTGTGAAATCGGAGCCATCCTGTGTGCGTCCATAAAACTGTCCGCCACTATTATCACGGTACTGGAACTCCATACCACCATTTTCGGGGCCTTCGAAGAGCTGATTGCGTCTTCCGGTATCATCCATTTTGACCCAGAAGTTCAGCGTTCCCTGGTAGCCGACATCGAAACTGGCATCCTGGAAGGTCGCGAAATCGTCGATCCCGTCAAATTCCAGGGCACCACTCCCAAAAACACCGGCTCCCGGTCTGAATTCAGGGCCAAAGGGCACAATCCCATTGGTGGAAATCAGCATTTCAATTCCACTGACGTTATCAGTGGCTATATTGCCTGTCGTCTCATCAAAATCCCAGTGCGCGATCATACGACCGTCGCCTGCGAGTGCCGCTGCACCATTAATACTGGTGCGGATGGTATCAAGATCAGCCTGATTTAAAGCCTCATTGAACCAGGCAACATCATCCATCAGACCATCGAAGAAGCGAGTGACGTTACCCGGATCTCGGCCGACATTCATCAACTCATTGACCGTACTGACGGTAGCTGTCCACTGGCTTAAATCGGAATCATATGTGGTATTGAAGTAGCCGACCTCTGTGCCATCAATATAAAGATGCATTTCAGGGCCGGAAGTTCCATTAAAGTCCCAGGTGTACTGGATGTTCTGCCAGACTCCTGTTGTCCCTCCGGCTCCGCCGTCCTGAATGATATAGGTATTTCCATTCCCATCATTTCGATTGGGACTACCGAAGAACTGACCGCCACCATTGGTCCGGTACTGGAATTCCATGCCGCCATTGTTGGGGCCTTCAAAGAACTGGTTGCGGCGTCCCTGGTCATCCATATTGACCCAGAAGCTGAGAGTGCCAGACTCACCGACATCAAAGCTGGCATCCTGGAACAGGCCGAAATCATCGACACCGTCAAATTCCAGAGCACCACCAAACACGCCACCTGTTGGATTCCAGAGAGGGTCGGTTGTGGGCTGAGGTCCATCGTAAGTGAAACCGTTGAAAATATTGTCTGTGATGTTGACTGTATTCACAGCCACAGACAGGGCAGGGTCAAAGTAAATGCCGCCTGGTTGAGCATAAATCCCATTCCCATTGGTGACAGCAGAGTCCTGCCAGTCGAACGTATTATGGACGATGTCAATTCCATCAGCGGTCATGGCGCCATTGGTGATTGTCAGTGTGTAGTTCTGGTCTCCGGCTTCCTGGAAGTCACCAGCGATCAGGCCGTTACCAAAGTAGTTATAAGAGATTTCACCACTGAAGGCGTTGTTATAGGGATCTCCAAATGTGCCCTGCGGTCCAATGGAGATCGGTCCCCAGCGGAAATGGTCTTCACGGAATTCATTACGGGTGATCAGAAAGTTTTCGCCACTGCCGCTATTACCATCTCTGATCGCAGCACGCCCATAGATGCCTTCAAAGATCGAGTCAGAGACTTCCAGGTTATCGGCACCTTCAAAAACAATCGCACTCCGGTAATTATCACCGAACAACAGATTGTTCAACGTCGTAAAGTCAGCCGAGGTATAAAGGACGTATCCACGATAATCAGTGGCCGATGTGTGAGTTTCCCAGCCCAGTTGTGCGCCTGAGATAGTAACGTTATCCGCAGAGATATTCACAGCTGTGTCATATGTGCCTGTGGGGGCACCTGCCTTGCGAATTTCGACAACGTCTTTACCTGCGCCCAGCAGTGAAACCGATTCATCAACCTCTAGAGTTCCATTCGTCAGGTAACTGCCGGCAGCAATATTGATCATCCCACCTGTGCCAGCGATATCGACAGCATCCTGCAGGTCAGCTCCGCCCGCGGACCCTGATACATCGATAGTTGCTGCATCACCGGAAACATTCGCTGAGACAAGATCACCATCAAGTTCGACTATATTTGCATTAAAGGCGATGGACGAAGCAGTGAGTGTAATACCATTCGCGACGTTGATTTCTTCCACATTGAATTCCAGGTACTTGCCGGTATTCAGTGAAATGCTGCCGTTTGCGTTGAGCGTATCGGCATCTCCCTCCCCGTTAATGATGAGGTTGGCCGTAAAGCTGGCGGTCAATGAATCGAGGTCAATTGTATCGTCGCCGGCACCTGTGTTGATCGTCAGAGTGCCTGTAGGATTGGCAAAGGTGATGATTTCACCAGCCGTTGAATCAACGGTAGTCTGTCCACCCCCCGGGTCTGTTATGGTAATCGTTTCGGAAACACCACTGTAATTCAAAGTGACATCTGTGGTAGTCACTGTCGAGGTAATGGGTTCGAGACCGGTATAGATAATGAAATCGGACAGTGAACCATTGACTTGAATACTGCCAGAGCTACTGTCGGCAAAAAAGTATTCGACAGAAGTGGCAGTTCCTTGCAGATTTAAAACATCGCCCGGGTTGCTTGTGTTCTGCCCCTGGCCATCGTAATTGATCACAATGCCTTCGGCAGCCAATGCAGTATCAACCGTCAGGCTGTCATCACCGTCTCCACCATTGTAGTTGATGATGTTCGTGGCAGTCAGAGAACTGGTACCAATCAGAATTCCGCCACTGTAGTATTCGATATTGGCACCTGAAACCAGGATTTCAATCTGATCGTCATTCGTGCTGCCCTCCAGCTGAATATCCACTTCACCTGAAATGGCAAAGTTTTCGATTTCGCTGTAAGTGACCGTGGGGAAAGTGCCGGTTACCGAACCAGAGCCGTCCCCATTTGAGGAAACGACGGCGGTACCTACTGCTGATGTATCGATATTAAGTTGATCGCCCTGTGGATTGGTGGTGGGATCACCGCCTGCGATTGTGTAGGCTTCGGCATCAGGTGTCACATCAAAAGTATCAGCGGCACTGCCACCTGTCAGGTTAGTAAAGCTGCTGAAATCGAGTGCATTGGTACTCTGATACGAATTGGTTCCCGTCAATGTCCAGGAAGCGACGCTGTTAATGCCAGTCAGGGAATTCGTTCCTGAACCGCCGGTGATCTGGTCAATATTTGCAAATGTGAGAGATTTGTTTGCTTCCGTACCGTCAAAACCATCCATGCCTCCGAGAGCCGATAAGCTTACATCCAGGTCATCGGTATAGACGGCAAGGTTGAGGTGATCAGTCCCTTCCTGGCCATCAAATGTGCCGTTCAGGGTTGAACCATTATTGTCGAACTCCAGGGTGTCATTTCCTGCGCCTGCCTTGATATCAACGGTCTGATTGCCTGAGACATGAAACAGGTCTGCTTCACTCCCCCCCTGTAAGAGTTCCACATTTGAAAAGCCAAATGAGTTTGTGCTGCCATAGTTGCTGGATGCTCCTATCGTCCAGGTGGCGGCTGCATTTTGCCCTGTCAACTGGTCTGCAGCCCCTGATCCGGCAACGACCTGATTGATATTGTCAAACCCACCCGAGATGGAAGCTTCCGTTCCCTGGTGACCATCAAAGGTTCCCAGAACAGTCAGCGTGACATCAATCGATGAGGTGTAGAGCGTGTAATCCAGGCGGTCTGCTCCGCCCTGTCCGTCGATATTTCCTGTCAGGCTTGCTCCGTCCGCAAAGGCAAAGACATCATTCCCCGAATTACCGGACAGATTATAGGACTGACTGCCTGTAATCGTAAACGTGTCGACCTGGGTGCCTCCGGAGAGATTCTCAAAACCACTAAAGCTCAATGTATTGGTAGAAATATATTCGTTGGTTCCATCAATGGACCAGGCAGCAGTCGCGTTGATACCTGTCAGCGAATCGGAATCCACACTGCCGACAATGGAATTGATATTGTCAAATGAAGTTAACGTGGAAGATTCTGAGCCGGAGAATCCGTCTGTAGAACCCGTTGCAGACAGAATAAGATTTAATGCAAACGTGGAGTTGGAGTAGTCAATTACGTCATTTCCAGACAGACCATCAATGCTGCCAGTAATCTGGCCCGCGCCACTAAATTGGAATGTATCAACGCCGGCCGCACCTACGAGTTGATTAAATGCTTCGAATTCTATCCCTCCGACAGTTCCCTGGTTGACGCCGTCAATCAGGTAGGTGGTTCCGGCGGTATAGCCGGTAATTTTGTCGAGTGAACCATCGCCGATGCCTTTGTCGATTCCGGTCGCAAGATTAATCCCGGTCGCGCTGCCATCATTGAGATTGACCGTCACCGCTGCGGTCACCGCTGAAAAATCGATGCTGTCAAAACCGATGCCAGCAGCAATGGTTCCGTCAATCTGCCCCCCATCGAGCATGACGAAGGTGTCTGCGGCATCATTTCCAGTCAGATTTTCCACATTCGAGAAGACAACAGCCCCGGAAAGCAGGCTGCCAGAATTGATGCCGTCGATTTCCCAGTCATTATTCTGATTGGGAGCCACGATGGTATTTGAGCCAGCGCTGCCATTAAAGTTGATGCCACCAATGGCGACGATATCGGCTTCACTCAATTCGATTCGCAGAATGTTATTGCTACTATTTCCCGCAATCTGCACATCGGTCACTTTGTCAAACGCATGGGATGGTACAATTTCGTTCGAAGTCCCGGTTTCCAGAATTCGAATCTGACTGCCGTCTCTGATAATGGTAATATCGTCCACAGCCCAGTCTCCCGGGTTAACGACCAGTGTCTCTGCGAGATCGTTCAGGTTGATGGTGATCGTCGCGGTTGCCGTTGATCCTGTATCACTAACGATCACATCCAGACTGTAGGTGGGATTGGTTTCGAAGTTCAACATGCTCTGATCGACAACGATAATCTGTCCGTCAAGAGTAATATCAAATGCGGCAGATCCAGAGCCTCCGGATTCTGTAAATGTGAGTGTATCACCGGGAAGATCGTCGTCCGTAGCTACGATCACAGCACCGACACTGGTGCCATTGACAGAATTTTCATCAATACTGCGAATCTGATTGGCAATGATCGGGGTATTGTCATTCAGTGGATTAAGATCGATGGTCATCGTGGCAGTAGCAGTGGCCCCCCCACTGTCGGTGACGAGGATATCGAGTTCAAATGAAGTTGCCGTTTCATAGTCAAGCTGTGTCTGATCGGCGACGGTAATTTCACCTGAATCACTGACGGCAAACGCGGTCTCACCGGTTCCCCCTGTGATACTGAAGGTCAGACTGTCAGGCGGCACATCCACATCCGCAACGGCAATCGTCCCGACAGAAGTCGTATTGCTGGTGTTTTCATCAACGCTGAATATCTGATCGCTGGTAAAAGGAGGGCTATTCACAATCAGGACCACATCGTTCCCATCCCCTCCCTGGTATGTGATATAAACCTGATTGCCGTTAAAAGTAAACAGGGTACCTTCCGCACGGTCGACAAATTCGCCTGTCACGGAATCAACGTCATCGTTATCAATCAGCAGGAACTCTGTTCCCGCAGCAGCGGTAAATGTACTGGAGATATTGAGCGTGGCACCGGTCACATCGACTTCGCCGGTCACATGCACCTGATCGTATTCAGTAACAGCGCCGCTTCCATTAATTTCAACATCAAGTGAAGAGCCAGCTTCCAGGGTCAGGTGTTGGGTGCTGATGAGACCAGGACTGGAACCGGGGGTAAAACTCCCATCGCTATTCACAGTCACATCGGCATAGATTGTTCCTGAACCGCCGAGGACTGCATCTGCAGAGACAATGACTTCGTCCGTTGTGAGGGAACCTTCAATTTTCAGAGTTCCCTCTTGCACGGTTGTGGAACCGGTATAGGAATAGGTTCCAGTAAGAATGAATTCACCTTCGCCTGTTTTGATCAGACTCCCATCGCCTGAGATGCCTCCTGCATAGCTTGCGGAAGTGCCCGTGGCCATATTCACGCTGAGAGTGCCTGTCGCTCCTCCCAGCAGGACCATGCTTGTGCCTGTGCCTGTCAGAGAAGTGAGTGAAAGTTCGAAGCCATCCAGATCAAGAAAACTGGTGATTGAGGTGAGATCAACACTCGATGTACCGGGAATGGCATTTGATTGTGCCAGTTGCAGTGTACCCCCATTGATAATGGTTTGACCTGTGTAGCCGTTTAAAGCATCCAGAATCACCGTTCCGGGGCCGTTTTTAATCAGATCCGTTCCGTTCAACTGTGCCTTGACTGTTCCAGAGCGAAGGTCCAGATTGGACTGAGCAGACAGGATGCCAGTGGTGGCGATGACAGTCCCTTCTTCCAGGATGAAATTGTTGACGGTTTCATCATAGCTGTCCAGATCCAGGGTCGCGCCACCTGCCAGCGTCAGGGAAACCGTATCAGCCAGCAGGTCGCTGGCGGTCAGTTTGTATGTATCGCCTGGATTGCCGGAGAGAACGAGACTGGAAGGAGCAAAGGCTGCGTCCAAGGAATCCAACGTGACGACGGAACTGCCACCGGAGGTATGGATTGTTAATGAATCTGAAGGGACGGCAAATGTGGTCAGTTCGAATGCGGAAGACAAACTGCGGATCTGCATTTCACCGGGAATGACCGAGTTTTCCAGAACAGCATCTGAAGTACCGATTGGAAGATTAATGACAACGTTGTCAGCAGTACTGGCACCGCCGAAAACTGGTTCCAGACCGGAGTAGCTGATTTCAGTAATTCCATTCCCACTGATGTCAATGGAGCCAGAACCGGGGCCGGTCAAATTGTGCGTCACAGTCTCAAACGTACCGCCCATGAATTCCAGCGCATCATTACCGCCCGTTCCGCCATCAAACATAATTGCGATAGCGGTCAGTTCCTGATTGCTGTAATTCAGTGTCAGCAGATCCGATTCTCCATCAGCGCCCAGGAACTGGATTGATGTCAGCCCCGCAGCGGGTGTCGAGAAGAGCAGGGGAGTCGTCTGGTCGGGATCGAGAATCTCCAGGTTCGAGCCGTTCATCTGAACTACGAATGCATCATCCGCATTCAACTGATTCGGCAGAATCATATTTAGCTGATCTCCAGACAATTCAAATTGTCCGAGGTAAGTTACCGTGGATTCCGTGCTGAACTGGGGGGGCGTACCGGGATCGACCTGAATTTGAATGCCAATATTCACATCGCCTGAGAAACCAGTGAGATCCATTGAACCGGGTAAGACCAGTGGCTCGTCTCCCAGAAACTGTACCGTCTGGGAGGGGTCGATACCTGTTACCAGGATAGATGAGATCTGTGTCAGATCAAACTGCAGAATGCTGCCCGGCATTCCCTCGCCATCATCAACCTGAAGTGTGGCGCCGCCGTCAACGACAGAGACTGTAGCTTCATCATCTGCCTCAGTCAGATTCAGCTCAAGCACATCAGTGGTAACGTCAACCCCTGCAGTGACATTCAGAACAATTCGATCTTCCAGACGGACCAGTTCAAGATCTGCGTTTCGGTCCTGTCTCAGGCTGTTAAACTCAAGGTTGAGAGAAGGGTGAGATTTGCCCAGGCATCGATTCAGCCATTTTAAAAATCGCACGTTTAAGACGCTCCTTTGAGTTTTTGCCCGTGTCCAGAATCATTTCAGTGTCTTCGTATATCTTGGCCCTGCAGAGGGGAGATGAAAACACACTGGTTTAATCGATCGCGCTCTAAAATAGTTAGTTTATGAATAAAAATGGTATCCTTTGTGAGAGGTACCATCGGGGTGTCTCTATTTAGAGGGGGATCAAATACAGGGATGAAGTTCGCAGGACCGGCCCTGAAATCCTGACTTAACAGCAATATGCAGCTCTCCCAGTGCACTCAGGAAGCGACATGTCTCGTGGCTGAATATCTCCCCTACATTATCTTTACCCACTAAATGTTATGTCAACGATTTTTAACGGTGTAGAATCATCTGCTAAAAAACGAAAGCAGATGCCTGCACAAACGTTATATGCAGTCTAATCAGTTCCGGAAGGGCGGCTTTTCCTCTTGTGTACAAAGTTGCTTTAAATAACCAGTTCAACTGTTGTACGTATTGTAACTGATAAATTACGAAACCTGTTCTCTTAGTTTTCCTGAATGACACACAATTGATTGTATTTAAATAACAACAAACGCAGGAAATGTGTTCTCCTGTTCACTTTTGGTGGTGGTTTTATCGCTACGCATCAGGCAGGTTAGGGGCACTGTGGGGACCTTGATGCTATCCAAGGTGGTAATGCTTCCCCCTGATCTGCAAAGCCGATAATTGAAAAGAGTACTCCCCGATTTCGAAATCGAGTTTTTTACTGTTGTTTTAAGCTTGAAGCAGCATACTTTCATGTGGAGCGCCTGATTCAATGAGGTTGCTATCGTATCATCCAGTTGTTTTGACATGCATAAGCTGCCTGTTAATCAGTGGCTGTGCTGTGAATCAGGGTGCCCATTTCTCGGTAGCACCTGAGTTTGATCACAGCAAGTACGCTGCTATGGCCAAAGCGCTGGATGCCAGAAGCCAGAATACACCTCAAAAGACGATCAATGACGTAAAAGCTGACAGTTTCAGGGTTACGGGTTTTAATAAATACGAATTTACGACAAAACGGGTGGAGCAGAACGTTTCAGCAGCTTCAATCCAGGCAGATAAGCCAGTGACTCAGGCTCTCGAAT
This sequence comes from Gimesia sp., assembly GCF_048262075.1. Taxonomy (GTDB): domain Bacteria; phylum Planctomycetota; class Planctomycetia; order Planctomycetales; family Planctomycetaceae; genus Gimesia. Next base: position 185,680 of record NZ_JBLXFK010000001.1, on the reverse strand, counting down.
TTGATGAGACCTCACAATTTCAGTCGATTGAGCTGGTTGAAACCAGTCTGGAATTGACTGGGGAACCAGTCGAAGCGCGAAAACCGATTCTGGAAGCACCAGAAATCCAGCTTATTCTGGGCCCCAAACCGATGACCTTACCTTCTGTGCCACCAGCTCCGGAATCAGGAGTAGCTAAACCTGCCCCCCAGCAGGTGAATCAGAAAACCAAGTCACCACACCTGGTCGAACTGGGACTGAAACCGCTCACAGAATTAACATTAAACACGAAACCACCCACGGGTGACTTACCTGTCAATACAGCAGGAGCGCAACTGGAAAAAATTCCCGTGCAACAGGTTGTTATGGGAACTACTCGGGACTGGACTCTGACAACGAAAGAATGGGAAGCGCCAGCCATCCCCTGTAATCCGCTGTATTTTGAAGAGCCCTACCTGGAACGCTATGGATATAATTACGGACCAGCAATTCAGCCATTTATCTCTGCAGGTCGATTCTTCGGGCGCGTCCCGGCTTTACCCTACATGATCGGCGCTAATCCGATTCATGAGTGTGAATATGACCTGGGTTACGAACGACCGGGAGACTGTCCTCCCTATCAGGTAGAGCGGTTGCCTTTCAGTGCACGTGGTGCCTTGTTTGAGAGTCTGACGGTAACAGGCCTGATCTTCCTGATTCCCTGATTAGAATTCAGATGAGTATCAGTTCCCGCTCTTTGTACTCCTGAATGAAATGCTCATCGACCGTGATACCCAGCCCCGGTCCGGATAACGCAGGAGCACGACCTCCCCATTGAAATGAGATGTCTTCCTGAATGAGATTCTGCTTGAGCAGATAGCGATCAAAGCTGCCTTCCAGAAAGTCTATTCCTCGAATGGAAGTCGCAAAATGCCGACCTGCTGCGGAAAGGATTCCCGTTTCACCCACCTGACACCCCAACTGATATCGGAGACCCGTCTGGCGGGCTAAGTGGGCCAGTCTGACCGTGGGAATCAAACCTCCCAGCTTCGAGATGCGGAGATTGAATGCATCACAATATCCCTCAGCAATCGCCAGTTCACCATCCTGATAGGAACACAGCGATTCATCGAGCATGATCCGTGTTGCGAGTTGCCCTCGTATTTGACGGAGTGTGTCGAGATCTTGATGGGGTACCGGCTGCTCTATCGATTGAATGGCCAATGCATTGAAATCAGAAGCATGATCTTCCAGTATTTGACGCGACCAGGCTTCATTGGCATCAATGCGTAAACTCATTTTCTGTCCCGTGAGCATTCTGATTTTTCGCAGCAGAGTAATATCATCGATGCCAGGCAGTCCCACTTTGACTTTGCAGCTTTGAAACCCTGTCAGGCGGTAGAGCAGTGCCAATATGGTCTGCTTTAGTGGTTTCATCGATGTCAGGACAGCACTGTATTGGATACAGTCCCGAGTTTCGCACAGGTCCGCGATTCCTGGAATTGAAGCAATCAATTCTGAAAGTGAAATGTTCCATAGACGTGCCGTGGCGTCCAGCAGGCTGAGTTCAATCGCACACCGGGCTGCATTACCGAAGCAACCTCGTTTTTGATATTCAGATGGTGCATTTGACAGTCTGGACAGCTTAAAAGCAGAGCAGACTTCCACAACGTTTTCGATGGTTTCCAGCTTGTTGTCGACGAGAAATCGAAAATCCGTTGCCTCATATTGTGCCAGGACAGTTTCCGCTGATTCACCGGTGACATACGGGCGTGGAACCGATTCTCCCCAGCCCGTCGTTCCATCTTCCAACTGACATTTCACGATGATCGATGTGGATTCGGAACGACTGAATGAGGCGTGCTTAATTTTTCGGCGTAAGGGGACAGAGACCTGATACGCGGAAAGTCGGGTAATTCTCATGAGGTCGGCATTAAACCTTCATTAACTCTATACTCTATTGAGACATAGGTGCAAATTGGGGGTGACAGGAATTTAAGAAAGTACTAGGATTGCCGTATTCTGAATGGATTTCGAATTATTCGCAACATGGAGGCGATCGTGGGTGTTCCCCTTTCTCAAATGTGGACTGTAGCTAAGTATGTACTGACACAACGCATTAAAGGTGTCGAACGCTATCCACTGGTCCTGATGCTGGAGCCTTTATTCCGCTGTAATCTGGCCTGTGCCGGCTGTGGAAAGATCCAGTTTCCCTCTCATATTCTGAAACAGAACCTGAGCCCCGAACAGTGCTTCAAAGCTGTTGACGAATGCGGTGCTCCCATCGTTTCGATTCCCGGCGGCGAACCATTATTACATCCCCAGATGCCGGAAATCGTGGCGGGACTGGTTCAGCGAAAAAAATTCATTTATCTATGTACCAACGCGATCTTACTGGAAAAGCATTTAGAGAACTATCCCCCCTCAAAATATCTGACATTTTCAATTCACCTGGATGGCATTCGTGAAGACCATGATGCAGCGGTTTGCCGGGAAGGGATTTATGACAAAGCGATCAGCGCGATCAAAGCAGCCGTCAAAGCCGGGCATCGCGTGACGACCAATTCCACCCTGTTTGAGAATGCCGAACCAGAGAGGGTCCGTCAGATGTTTGACGAACTGGCCGAACTGGGAATTGAAAGCATGATGCTCTCACCCGGTTATCAGTACGAAAAGGCCCCTGATCAGGAACATTTCCTGAAGCGGAATCAGACCATTCAGAAGTTCCGCGAGATCCTGTCTGCCCCGAAAAAAGCCTGGAAATTCAATCATTCTCCGCTGTTTCTGGAGTTCCTGAAAGGCAACTGGGAGCTGGAATGTACTCCCTGGGGTAACCCCACTTATAACATCTTCGGCTGGCAGAAACCCTGTTATCTGCTGGAAGAAGGTTATGCCGAAACCTTCGAGGAGCTGATGTCTTCTACCCGCTGGGAACAGTATGGGAAAAAGAGTGGCAACCCGAAATGCCGTGACTGCATGGTCCACTGTGGCCACGAACCGACGGCCGTCGATCAGACTTTCTCATCCTGGAAAGGTTTCCTGAAAGTGGCTTCGCTGACGCTGTTTGGTTCGAAAGAAGCAGACAAGGCATTGCCTGCCACTGAAAAGGAAAGCATTGGTGCTCCGCATTATACAATCAGTGACAGGGAACTGTTTCAACTGCCAACGCTCTCTGAAGAGTCCTCTGACGAAGAAGCTGAAGCGCTCGTGGAACGTTAATTCCAGCTGAGATCACGCGGATAAACAAAGCAAACCAACAGATAGAAGGTGTCCTCTTAAATAGACTTAGGGAGGCACCTTTTTCTCATTCTGTCAGTGCCCTCATAATTTTTTATATTTTCTTTGACTAACAATACAGAAAGGATTACTATAAAACCAAATCTAAATAACCAAATTAAGATTCGAGTAGAGTATATTCCAGGAGCCGAAGATGGCCAGACCGAAAGCGAAAGAGCTCACGGCACGTGAATTAGAAATCATGCATGTATTCTGGGAACGGAGTGCCTCAGATAAACAGATCGAATTAACGGTGACGGAAGTGCGCGATGCTTTAGAACGGGCAGGGAGAGAGCTGGCCTATACTACAGTGGCAACTCTGGTGCGCATCCTGGTAGAGAAAGCTTTTTTGAAGCAGACAAATGAGGAACGGCCTTTTTTGTATTGTTCGATCCGGTCGTTTGATGACGTATCCGGCAGCATGCTGGGGGAGATGATTCAGAAAGTATTTGGGGGCTCGCATGAAAAATTGCTGCTGCGATTACTTGAAGAACGAGAGCTGAAACCTCACGAGCTTGAGAAAATCAAGGAAATACTGAAGGAGAAGTCTTGATGCACACATTTGGAATCAGTCTGCTCTGGTTGTGCCTCCAGGTGACAATTGTGGCCTTGTCTGGAGTGGTCATCTACTGGAGTACAAAGCGTCTTGGCTCCCGTACGCGATCCTTTGTTCTCTCCAGTTCGATCGGAATGACACTGCTGCTGGCACTGCTCGCATTCAGCCCCTGGCCGCGCTGGCAGTCAAGCTGGAATGCAGAGACGGTCATTGAGAAAACAGAACAGGTGAATCAGACTTCTCTGCCCCCTGTATCTTCATCCCAGGAATCGAAATCACCGCTCATTGACAGGCCCCGCGTGGAGTCGGAGTGGGGAACCGTCTGGGACGGTTTCCTGAAAGGTTTAAAGCAGGAACCAACTATCAACCAGACAAATTCGATACCCACGCCGGCTGGTATGATGGGCTGGATGTTTGCAGGAGGATTTTTGATCGCGATGATCCGCTTCCTCATCGGTTATGTGTCAGTCAAACGCATGGTTCGTCAGTCGAATTCTCTGAATGGTTCTACTGCGGAAGAAACACTTGATATTCTGGCTGCGGAACAACAGCTGACGCGCCCATTAAGATTACTGGAACATGGTCAGCTTACGACAGCAGCAGTGATTGGCTGGTGGCGACCGAAGATTCTTCTGCCAACAGCCTGGCGCCAATGGAATCAGGAACAACTCCGCGCGGTCCTGGCGCATGAACTGGCACATATTGAACAGAACGATTACCTGACGATCCTGGGGGCTGAACTCAGCCGGTCGCTTTATTTTTATCATCCGCTGATTCACTGGCTCGTCTCGCGATTGCGTCTGGAACAGGAACTGACGGCTGATGAAGCAGCAGCAGAGACAAGTGGTGGTGCCGGCCCATACCTGGTCGTCCTGGCAGAGATGGCCGTCTCTCAGACCCCCTACCGCCTCACAGGTCCGGCACGTGCTTTTCTACCCACTCATTCCACATTTATGAGGAGAATCGAGATGCTCAAACAGAAGCGTTCCCTGAAATCAGTCATCTCTCGGCCCGCGCGTGCGATCATAATCTGTTCCCTGCTGGCAACCGGTCTCCTGGCAGCTGGGGTTCGGGGGTCCCAGAGCAGTCTGGCACAACAGCCAGCAGAAGCAGCGGCTGCACAGCCTGCGGCGGGGCCTGTTGATTTTAATGAAAGCATGCGCAGTAAGCATGAAGGCTTCAAGATTAATTCCGTCCCCAGTGATGCGCTGGGCGTGCTGGCGTTCCGGCCTGCCGAACTTTTGAAACAGAATGCGCTGCAATATGCCAAGACATTGATGCAACGGGCAGAAAAAGAAAATGCCCGTCTCTACCCCTTGGGGATACCGCTTACGGAGATCAAAACATTAACCCTGATTTTTCTGACTCCCGAGCCAGAAGATCCGTGCAGTCGGCTTTGGGATTATGTGACTGTGATTGAGACGACTAAGGATATCGACCTGAAACAGGTGACTGTCAATTTTAGCGGCGGAAAACTGACCTCTCGTGATGGAATCCTTTACCTGCGAGACAAAAACCACTCCGGAGCTCGGCTGGTGATTCTGAATAACCGCGAGATGATTTTCGCGAAACAGGAAAAGGCCCTCAAGCAGATCCAGGAAGTACGCAAGACAGATCAAACGAGTCGCTGGGCAGAGCAATGGAAGCCGATCGAGAAGGATTCCATTGCAGCGCTGTTCAACCTGCGTCATCTGCGAGAACTGATCTGGAAGAACCAGTGTAAGATCGACTTTGACGAGTCAGTCTGGAGAGCTTCTCTCGCTCCTGTCTGGGAACATGCTGATGTGATTACACTGGGAGCCAATGTCAGTAACAAGACCTCTCTGCAGGCCACGCTCTACCAGCAGCAGAACGGCGAGCAGATCTTCAAAACTCTGGACGCCGCGCAGATCCTCGGTATCAACATGTTACAGCAGCATGAGCAGCAGATTCTCCTGCAAAAACAGAGGGGGCAACTTGTGAAACTTCCCCTCGTCAAACTGGCGCTCCAACTGGTCAAGTCAATCCAACTGGAGCAGCAGGGGAAAAATGTGAGTTTGACTGCATTCATATTAGATCTAAGAGACTTGACCAATAGTACAACAATCTTAGTCCCAGCCATGGTCGAGGCTCGCCAGGCGGCACTGCGTCTGGAATCATTACGTAAACTGAAACATTTAGTCTTAGCCATGCATTACTATGCCGGTGAACACAAACATTTTCCGCCCGCCGTCGTGATGGGCCCGGATGGAAAAACGCCTCACAGCTGGCGTGTGGCGCTGCTGCCGTATCTGGACGAGAATGAACTTTACAAAGAATATCGACTCAACGAGCCCTGGGACAGCGAACACAACAAAAAAGTGTTAGAGAAAATGCCAGCGGTCTTTAAAAATCCGAATGACAACCGGTCCGATTATTTTACATCTTACCTCGCAGTCGTGGGCCCAAATACTGTATTCGGCAAATCGACCCGTACCGCTGGCGCTGTGGGCGCGGGGTTTGGGGGAGGCAGCAGTCCCCCTTTAAAACAAGAGCCATCAGCAGGCGTCAAACTCAGCGATATTACCGATGGAACATCAAATACGATTGCGATTGTCGAAGCCAGACGCGAGATTCCCTGGACGAAACCGGAAGACATCCCCTTCGATGGAACGAAAATACCGGTAGTCGGTGGTTTTTATGCAGGAGGTTTTAACGTGGCACTCTGTGACGGTAGTGCGCGGTTTTTGCCGGATCAGATCGATCCGAAGACATTGCGCCATCTATTTCTGATCAACGATGGCAATGTTGTTGAATTTCCCTGACTTCGACTGAGTTACTACTGAAGAGAATGATCTATCGGTTCTGGCTGGCCTGAATAAGCTATTTAGTCACAAATGGTAAGAGCCTGTGCGGACTGATACTTCGACGGAAACATAATGATCCCTCAAATGGAAAACAATGCCCGGAACTGGTCCCGAACTGTCGCCAACGGGGACAGGAAGAAGTAGAAAGGGACCATTTTGTTAACCCATTCGTGTCTCAAACCCGCTGTTACGCAAGGGAAAATGGTGAACGAGCAGTAGTAGATGAAGTGTGTCGAAAACATTTCCTGGTAATCCAAGGGACTTTTATAGGGTATTAATCAACAGTGACGCCGATTTGTCAGTAGCTGATAAAAAAGACACGCGCGCGACGCGCAGACAGCAGGATAAGTAACGAATTCAACGCTTCAAGCTGAAAATCGGGAACAGGATGTGGCAAACAGTCAGTTGACTGAAAAACAGGTTTTAGTTTGCTTCGCTGGGGCAACTTCGCTATCATATCAATGACAGTTTATGTTGATTCGATGGTGCTGCGGATCAGAGTTCCCAGGGAAGAGATACTATGCTGACGATTCTTGGCAAACCGACCAGAAAGAACAGCCATTTCTGTGATGGCGTTTCCCGCCGCAGCTTTTTGAAAATTGGTGGCATGGCGCTTGGCGGTATTTCATTACCCGATGTGCTGAGAGCGGAAACAGAGAACCAGTCAGGCAGTAATCACAAAGCCATCATCAATATCTATCTACCCGGCGGTCCCTCGCATATCGACCTGTGGGATCCTAAACCGGACGCCCCGAAAGAGATTCGTGGGGAATTCAGCCCGATTAAAACCAATGTGCCCGGTATCGAAATCTGTGAGCTGTTTCCGCGCATGGCCACGATGATGGATCGGTTTATTCCTGTCCGAACGATTTCAGACGCAGATGGCAGACACGATGCTTATCAATGTATGACAGGACGCAAATTTGGTAGTCGTCAGCCTCCTGGTGGCTGGCCGGCAGCAGGCGCATTTGTTTCCAAGCTACAGGGGCCAGTCAATTCCGCAGTTCCTGCAAATGTCGCCTTGATGTATAAGACGGGAAACGGAACCTGGGGTGAACCCGGCACGGGTGGCTTCCTTGGCGTTCAGCATTCCCCGTTCAATCTCGTAGGTCGCAAGGCCCGCAGTTCGCCTGAGAATATGGTTTTGCAGGGTATCACACTCGAAAGACTGCGTGACCGTGTCAAATTACAACAGGCATTTGATACGTTTCGTCGCGAAGCGGATACTTCAGGTCTGATGGAAAGCATGGATGTTTATTCTGAGCAGGCCATGAATATTTTGACCACATCCAAGCTGGCGGACGCCTTGGACCTGTCGAAAGAGGATCCTCAGATATTGGCTCGTTATGGGAAGAGTGTTGAAACCTTCCAGCGTGACGGTGCGCCCCCCATGATTGAAAACTTCTGCCTGGCGCGACGCCTGGTCGAAGCAGGAGCCCGGTTTGTTTCGCTGAATTACAGTCGCTGGGACTGGCATGGTCCGGATGGAATGAACTTCCCCAAATCGCGTGAAGAGTTTCCATTGTTGGATCAAGGATTGTCTGCGCTGGTGACGGACCTGCATGAACGGGGGCTCGACAAAGATGTGTCTGTCGTGGTCTGGGGAGAGTTCGGACGCACGCCCAAGATTAATCAGAATAATAGCCGTGATCACTGGCCTAAAGTCTCTTGTGCCATGCTGGCGGGCGGCGGAATGCGAAGCGGACAGGTCATTGGTAAAACCAACCGAAAAGGCGAATACGCCAGTGATCGCCCCGTAAAGTTCCAGGAAGTCTTCGCCACTCTCTACCAGAAGGCGGGACTGGATCTGAATGGAACGCGAATCTTTGACACCAGCGGTACTCCTCAATACCTGGTGGACCAGGGCATCGAGCCAATGCGGGAAGTGATCTAGACTGCGTCCAGTTTTCCCCAGAGTACTCCTGGAGATCCTGAGACTCTTCGTTCGAGGCTATTTCACAAAAGAGATCAGCGCCTTAGGTCGTACTTTTAAGGTCTCTGATTGCGGATCGACTCCGGTTGCGATAAACACTTTCTGTCCAATTAGAGTTTAACGCGACCCGGTGCTTCCTCTGGTTCTTCATCAAAGGAAGTGGGAGGGCGGAAGGGGTTCTGTTCGGGCAGAGGAGTCGAGTCATTCGCAGGAAAAGTTTCTGCCTCGCCGAATCCGACGTTTGCTGGCTTCCACTGTGGCACTGATTCTGCTGGTACTGACCAGTTTGGTTCTGCCCGTTCTGCAATGCGGGAATCAATTCGCATGGGACGCGTCTCTTGCAGAGATGCCTGCTGGGAAGGCAGGTGTGCTCCCAGATCCAGAACCGGATAGCCCGGATATTGTGGTACTTCCCAGACCTCGCCGGGCACATTGGCCGGATTGATGTCGATATTTGCCATCGTCATTGTCAAGACAATCCCAGTTTGAGGCCAGTCGAGCTTGATGACGTGTGGCAGAATGGCATTCGTATTACTGCAAGTCCGATATTCGCCAAAGGTTGCCGTGGCGATCCGCTGCCCCTGGCTGTCATACAGGGACTGTTCAATGATGTAACCGGTACAGAGATTGACCACAAGAATTTTTTGAACGAGCTTGCCATTGGGCAACAGGCGATCTGAAATCAATTTGACATTGGGTGAATTCTGACCTTCTTTCTGGATAGAAAGTTCTTTTTCATTCAGGGGTACTACGCGTAATGCTTCGAGTAACCAGTCTGGTTCAAAGGGGATGTTCAACTGAGATCCCATGGATTCATAGTGGTCGTGCCTGAGAGTAAAGACCTGTTTCGGGTCATTGCGTTTGACCCAGAACCAGAAGCGTTCGTGATTTGAGCCGAAATCAACTTCCGCGCCCAAAGGGGAACTGGCACGTAGTCGGAAGCGTTTAGGCTGTTCGACGATTAACATGGCGTTTAAGGCCGGCATCGGCAGCCCGCCTTTTTGACGCGCTTTGATTTTGACAGAAGAAGACTGCCAGCCATAGACGCCCGCCGTCTGGTTATTCAAATGATTAACAATTTGAGTATAAGATGCATTGGGAGGTAGCACACACACAGGAGCCTGCTGAGGCAGGAAAGTACGAACGGAAGCACAAGCGGGAAGGAACATGCCCATGCAGAGCAGAAGTACAAACTTGGGAGCCAGGAAGGGAGTGCGCATCAGTTTCGTAGGTCTGCTGATCTCTGTTCTTCCTTGAACATGCGACATAAGTTTAATCCATCAGCGGGGCGTACCCCTTATTCCCACTCTTCGAGAAATTGTGTATTGAGTTGCTGCTGTAATGCTTCGATCTCAGCTTCTTCGAGGTTCTGGTCCCGGATATCAAAATTTCCTTCGCCATGAGTCCCTGAAAGTTGCAGATATGATGTCTGATCTTCCGATCGTGAACCTTCCAGTTTTAATCGCCGTTTCTGCACTAGAAATAAAGCGAGTACGTATAGAAATTTTTCCTGTACCTGATTAGGGGTTTCATAGAGTTGCTCGAAATATTGCATCAAAGCATCAGGGTCAATTTTTTTAGGGCCAGCAGCCGCTGCTTCCGGGACGTTCAGTTTCCATTCCCCGACAGCCCCTTCTGGTGGACCTGTCCACGCCTCTGCTGAAAAATCCATTCTGATCAACTGTCCATTTTTATCTATAATTACAGAATGAACCAGTTCACCAGGGACAAAGTCTCTGCCTGTGGAAGAGCAGGATTTTCCTAATGGTTTTAAATGATAGTCCATTTAAAAATGCTTATTCTGTAGTTTCAAAACGGATTTTAATATCATGCGGAATGAATATGTACACACGGCGAATCCTAGAGTAATCGCGAATTTACCTCAAGGTGATTCTGGGGAGAATGAAGTATTTCCGACAGTGACATTCAAAATATTTTCGGGCGATAAAGGTAGGTCAGTTAGTGGGTTAGGCTATGTCTGTTTTCACAGGGTTGTCTCAAGAAGCATTTGAATCGACATCTTCGAATGAGAAACAAGTCTGGTTAAAGACAATACGCATTAGGAGCCGGTAAAGAAGCGGCCTGAAGAGCCTCCTTTTTCAACAATGGGGACTTCAATGCGAGCAGCACAACGGGGGCAATGCCCTGTATAGGCAGTCCCTGCATGGTTCTGGTAAATATTGAAATAGACATTACAGCATTTGAAGTGCACCCCGATGGTGGGGCGAGGCTGGTGAGGAGTGGGGCTTTGATCCGCCATCCGATGACTCCAGATACAAAAATAAGCTGAAACGCACGAGGCAGTTTCAGCTTATTTATTAAATTCAACGTAGCAGATCAAGGTGAGTTTTTTGATCTCAAGTCATTTATTTCTGGTGTGCCAGAGCCAGCATCGCGCGAGCGCGGGTTTGATCTTTTTCACGTGCATTACACTGATCAACCCCCACTGCTGTTCGGTTCAATGCTTCCTCAAGCAGTTTTTCAGCCTCGGCAGCATCCAGTTTACTGACGGGGACTGCCTGTTCTGTCAGTACCGAAATGACAGTGCCTTGTACTTGAAGAAAGCCACCATCGACAAAGTATCTACTCTCTGATCCATCGATCGACTCGAAAGAAAGTTCACCATATCCCAGACGACCAACCATCGGCATGCGACCGGGCAGAATTCCGATTTGTCCGTCGTACAGGGTACAGCGCAAACTCTGAATCGGTTGATCCAGCAGAGTCGTTTCCGGAGTGACTAACAACAGGCGAAATTCTTGAGCCATTGGTGCTCTAACCACATCTAAAACAGGATTGCATTAAAACCTGTGACTGAAAAAGTATTCACAGTCACAGAGATGTCGAATGACGATATGACCGAAAACTATTCAGCCATTCTCTTGGCTTGTTCTTCCGCTTCTTCAACAGAACCGACATACATGAAGGCGGATTCAGGAAGATGGTCCCATTTACCGGCACAGATTTCTTCAAAGCTGCGAATGGTATCTTCCAGCGGTGTAATTTTACCAGCCTTACCTGTGAAGACTTCCGCCACGAGGAACGGTTGTGACAGGAAGCGTTCGATACGACGGGCACGATGCACGATCAGTTTGTCTTCTTCGCTCAATTCGTCAACACCCAGAATCGCGATGATGTCCTGCAATTCGCGATATCGCTGAAGAGTCTGCTGAACTTCGCGGGCCACCCGGTAGTGACGTTCACCCACATATTGAGGATCGAGAATACGACTGGAAGAAGCCAGTGGATCGATCGCGGGATAAATCCCTTTTTCTGAAATCTTTCGTTCCAGATAAATGAAGGCGTCCAGGTGGGAGAATGCAGTTGCTGGAGCAGGGTCGGTCGGGTCGTCTGCAGGTACATACACAGCCTGCACACTGGTGATCGCCCCGTTCTTGGTAGATGTAATACGTTCCTGGAGTTCACCCAGTTCTGTACCCAGGGTAGGCTGATATCCTACAGCTGAAGGCATACGTCCCAGCAACGCAGACACTTCACTACCAGCCTGTGAGAACCGGAAGATATTGTCGACGAAGAGCAGGGTGTCAGTACCGGTAGTATCACGGAACCATTCCGCCATCGTTAATGCGGACAGAGCGACACGCAGACGAGCTCCTGGAGGCTCGTTCATTTGACCGAACACCATACAGGTCTGTTCAATCACGGAGCGGTCAGTCTGGCCGATTTTTGTATCCTGCATTTCGAGCCAGAGGTCGTTTCCTTCACGGGTTCGCTCACCCACACCAGCGAATACAGAGTAACCCCCGTGTGCACTGGCGATACGTGCGATTAACTCGGTCAGAATCACGGTTTTCCCGAGACCAGCCCCACCAAACAGACCGGCTTTACCACCACGAACAAAGGGGGTCAGCAGGTCAACCACTTTAATCCCGGTTTCGAAGAGTTCAGTTTTCGCACTCAGGTTTTCCAGCAATGGTGGCTTACGGTGAATAGGCCAGCGTTCGTCAGTTTCAACTTCACCACGACCATCGACGGGGTCACCCAGCAGGTTAAATACGCGTCCCAGGGTCCCTTTACCAACGGGAACAGATACAGGAGATCCCGTGTCGATAACGTCCATGCCGCGGACCATACCATCAGTCGACGCCAAAGCCACACAGCGGACACGCCCACCACCCAGGTGTTGTTGAACTTCGCCGGTGACGTTGATCTCAACACCTTTATTACTCGTTTTCACAGTCAAAGCGTTGTAGATTTCCGGCAGCTGATTCTCAGGAAATTCAGCGTCAAATGTAGAGCCAATGATCTGAGTGATTTTTCCAACTGTATGTGTTGTGCTGGCTTCGGTTGTCGCCATTGATATGTCTCTGCTTTCTGATATTGATCAATCTGTAAAAAACCATAAAGTGCCCACGTAAGGCATGACAGAAATTACTCCAAGGCAGCGGCACCACCAATAATTTCGAGGATTTCCGAGGTAATCTGTGACTGTCGTGCCCGGTTGTATTGAGCCGAGAGTGAGCCGACCATTTCGTTGGCGTTCTCTGTAGCCCCTTTCATTGCAACCATACGGGCAATCTGTTCGCTGACTGCTGCATCCAGAAAGGATTTAAATAAACGGGCTTTAAATGCTGTCGGGACGATCTCTTCCAGAATTTCCTGGGCTGAGGGCAGAAATTCGTAGTCATATTTTTGAGTTGCTGGAGTCTCTTCCGCAGTTTCCAGTGCACCAATTGGCAGCAGGGAGTGTACTGCAGGTTGTTGTCGAGAAGACGAAATAAATTCCGTATACGCGACATCCAGTCGATCAATCTTGCCTTCAATATATTCTGTAATATACCGACTGGCGAGTTCGTCGACTTCTTCGAAAGTTGGACGGTCTTCGAAGTGAGTGTAGGAGTGGGAAGGCTCAATTCCCTGAAATTTCAGGAAACTGATTCCCCGCTTACCGGATATTTCCAGTCTCACATTTTGACCGGCGGCAGTCAGTTCTTTATGGCGTTTTAAAGCCGCTTTCAATACGCCTGAGTTATAACCGCCACACAATCCACGATTGGAAGTTAACACAAGCAGAACAGTATTTTTTTCTGTCTCATGTTTCTCCAGCAGTGGGTGATGAAACTCCAGATTTGCCTGGGACAGATCTGAAACAAGCTCAGAAATCTTTTTGGTATAAGCAGCAGCCTCCGAGGCACGATCCATGGCTTTTTTGAATCGCGCGGTGGCGATCAGTTCCATAGTCCGTGTAATCTTACGGATGTTTTTTACCGCTTTTAATCGTTTAACGATGGCACGTGCTTTGGCCATTAGATTCTGAACCCGTTTTAGATTATCTGTTCAAACAATGAATTCGAAAGTTGACTACGCGTTTTTTCGTTGAAACTGTTCAACAAAAGTTTTCAATACCGTTTTCAACTGTTCGATCGTGTCGTCTTCCAGTTTACCTGTCTCAGTGATCTTATCGGTGATTTCCGGATATTGATCATGGATAAACTGCAGCATTTCTGATTCTGCCTGCTGTACCTGATTGATAGGTACAGTATCGAAGAATCCTTTAGTACCAGCATACAGACTGACAACCTGATCGGCCATCGACATGGGATTGAACTGCGGCTGTTTCAGCAGTTCGACCATGCGATATCCACGATCCAGTTGGGCCTGAGTCGCTTTATCCAGCTCCGTACCCATCTGGGCGAATGCTTCCAGTTCGCGGAAAGCAGCCAGGTCCAGACGAAGACTACCGGATACGCTCTTCGTAGCTTTGGTCTGAGCATTACCACCCACGCGGGAAACACTGATCCCCACGTTAATCGCAGGGCGAATCCCGGCGAAGAACAGGTCTGGTTCCAGATAGATCTGACCATCGGTAATCGAAATCACGTTGGTAGGAATGTAAGCCGATACTTCCCCTTCCAGCGTTTCGATGATCGGCAGGGCAGTCATTGAGCCACCACCCAGTTCGTCACTCAAGCGAGCAGAACGTTCGAGTAGACGGCTATGACAGTAGAATACGTCTCCAGGATACGCTTCACGTCCGGGAGGACGTCGCATCAACAGTGACAACTGGCGGTATGCCTGAGCCTGTTTGGAAAGGTCATCATAAACAACCAGTGTGTGTTTACCCTGATACATATAATGTTCTGCAATCGCAGCACCAGCATACGGTGCAATGTACTGCAAAGGAGCAGGGTCACTGGAAGAGGCACTGACGACAACGGTGTAATCCATTGCGCCATGTTCCTGGAGTTGATTAACTATGCCGGCAATGGTTGCGGCACGTTGTCCGCAACCGACATAAACGCAGATGACATCTTTACCTTTCTGGTTCAGAATGGTATCGATGGCAATCGCGGTTTTTCCTGTCTTACGGTCACCAATAATCAACTCGCGTTGACCTCGACCGACAGGTGTCATGGCGTCAATCGCCTTGATACCGGTAGCCAGAGGCTGTTTCACAGGCTGCCTGGCAGCAACACCAGGTGCCGCTACTTCCAGGGGGCGGGATTCCGTTGCCACAATGGGACCTTTTCCATCAAGTGGAACTCCCAATGGGTCAACAACCCGTCCCAGCAGTTCATCACCCACGGGGATGGAAAGCAGGGTACCTGTACTGCGAACCTCATCACCTTCAGCGATTGCCAGATAATCACCAAAGATAATAATACCAACCGAGTTTTCTTCGAGGTTGAAGACCTGTCCACGCACCCCATTCGAAAACTCTACCATTTCACCAGACATCGCAGAAGAAAGTCCGTAAACGCGTGCGATACCATCGCCCACTTCCAGGACCCGTCCTACTTCGCTGGTCTCAATTTCGCCGCGAAAGTCTTCAATTTCCTTCTGGATAACTGAAGCGATCTCGTCCGCTTTGAATTTCATGAATGCTCCTATTGCTCAACCGCCCGCGTAACTGTTTGAGACGCGTACGAAGAGAACCATCATATACTGTGTCATCAACCTGAATCACCAGACCACCGATAACAGACTGGTCTATAGATGTTTGTAGTACTGGAGAAAAACCCAGTGTGTCACTCAAGCGTTGTTTAATACTCGCTAAGATTTCATCCGTCAGCTCAAAAGCGGAGCGAACGATTACCGTTTTCTTACCAGATTCGGTATCACGCAGCTTAATTACCTGAGACATGATCTGCTCAAACAGTTCCAGGCGGTCATGCCGGGCCAGAACTCTGAGGAAATTAGTCAACAGCTCAGAAGCATGCGGGGCAATCGCACGATCAATCAGACTTAACCGTTCATATTTATTCAGAGAATGCGATGTCAGGATCTGTCCGAAGTCCGGGAACTGAGTGGTCACCGCGTTCAGAAATTCAGAAACCTCTTCGATTGTTGAATCTTTATCAGACTCCTGAATCGCTCCCAGAAATGCTTTGGCATACACCTTGGCAATCGAAATTGCACTGGGGTCTTCCATTACACTGGGAATATGAGCTTTTACTTTTCCCTGATCGTTCACGCGGATCATAACTCACAACTAAAGGATAAATAAATTCAAACAAAACAACAGCGTTTGAATAAGTCGTTATTACTCTAAATCAGTTGGAACTGCCTGATATCTGAGACAGCGCCTCGTTAATCAGCCGGTCACGATCTGATTCATTCAGAGCACGTCCGAGGACCTGCTCTGTAGCATCAATCACGCGTCCATTCATCTGGTCGAACAGATCTTTCAGAGCCAGTTCACGTGCTCGTTCAATTTCGTCAACAGCGTGAGTTTTAATGGACTCTGCTTCCTGACGAGCCTGTTCGAGAATGTCCTGCTTGATACGATCTGCATCTGATCGAGCTTCGACCATCATTGCCTGGATCTCATCCTGAGCCGCCTCGATTTTACGTGCGTGTTCTTTAACTAATTCTTCCGACTCTTTCTGCTTGGATTCTGCCGTATTGATGGCAGTAATCACTCGCAATTCCCGTTCATCTAATGCCTGAATCAATGGCCCCCAGGCAAATGCCCTGAGGACAAAGATGAAGACGACAAACACGATGAGCGACCACAGTGCCAAGTCTGTTTTCCAGCCCAGAGGTGGCCCTGATGCATGCTCAGTTCCTTCGGCCGCATACAGTGATGCATCTAAGCCAAGCAATCCACTGCCCAGAATCACGCCGCTGACAATCATCAGCATGATAAGGCACCGGCTTGTAAAAAGACTTTTTAACATGATCAGAATTTCTCACATTGAAGTCGAAAGTAACAGTTGGTAACTCGCACGCTCACAATAGAGTGCGGCTTGTCCTGTAAGTTCGTAATACTTTAAGTACAATTAAGACATGCAGATGATAAGTGCGAAGAATGTAGCACCTTCGATCAACGCTGCTGCAATAATCATTGCTGTCTGGATTTTACCACCAGCTTCTGGCTGGCGAGCAATCGCTTCTACAGCAGAAGCACCGATTTTACCAATGCCGAATCCAGCACCGATAATGGTAATGCCTGCACCGAGAGCACCCAGTGAAATTCCGCCACCAGCTTCTTGCGCCATTGCAGGAACAGCTGTGGCCAATACAACAACACATGTCATGTACATAATCCGTAAAGCCTGGATCATTGTTTTTATCCCCTGACCTTTCTCAACGAGGAACACTCAAACGAAATATACTAAGCAAGTCTGTCAGCAGGAGAGCTGAACCTCTAGTGAGGATTGACAGCAGCACCAATAAACAGAGTTGCAAGAAACGCAAAAACATATGCCTGCAGGAACGCAACAAACAGTTCCAACAGACCAACTAATATCTGGGCAATGATGCTCGAAGGCATCACGATGGCCCACATACCGGAATCGGCAGTCATGGCAATAAAACCCAGAAAGACCGCAATCACTGTATGACCAGCCATAATATTGGCAAACAATCGAATTGCCAGTACCGCATGTTTAATTAAAAAGCCAGCCAGTTCAATCACCCAGATCATCGGGAGTAAAACGACTTTGAGAGCAAAAGGCAATTCCATTGAAGGAGCCAGTGACAGCCAGAACTGAATGGGCCCCTGTTCCCGCGAACCGTAGATAACAACAGCACAGAATGTCGTGAATGCCAATGCCATTGTTACATTTAATTCACCGGTTGCCGAACCCAGCCAGGGAAAGACACCCAATAAATTGCAGATTAAGACATAGAAGAAACAGGAGAGCACAAAAGGCAGATATTTATCAGCAGGATGGCCTACTTTAGGTCCATGGTGATGTCCGTGTCCATGCCCATCATCATGATGACCCTCGCCGATGGTAGGGCGGACGACCTCATCACGCATGTAGATGACAATTGATTCCCAGAAGTTCCACCAGCGTCCTGTCACAACCTGCCCACCCGCAGCCCGTTTAGCCAGACCACGAAACACAAAGAACAGGAACGTAACAGCAACTAACTGCAGGAGCATGAACTTCGTGAGCTGCAATCCGAAGATCTGGGGCAATTGAATATGCATTTCCCAGGGGAGTTCGAAGTGCGGTATGTCGCGAACGTGATGGAATTTATCATCGTGACCAGCGGCCATTGTTTAAGCTCGATTCAAAATTATTTCTGATTAAAACATCGTTAACTAGAAACAGCTTCGGCAGGTTACCGAATGATCAACAAGGTTTCAACCAATAGAGAAGCAAAGTAACAAATCAGTAACCAAATCAGGAAATTCAAAAACTCTGCGGATCCAAAATCAGTTCGCAGCTTGATGATTATTAACGTACCGATGCCGACAATCATCAAGCGGACCAGTGTGGAAACACCCATGACAGCGACAGGCGCTGCATCGCGATATAGAAAACCCGAGATGAGAAACACCAGCATTCCGGGAACTAGACACAAAACAACAGCATATGTCAAACCTTCAACGGCTCGCACGCCCACAAGCAGATATGCGGGAACACTCAGAAGGGCATATAAACCCAGCAGGCTGACAGTGAGAATGCTGCACTGCTTGAGCGGGTTTCTGGTTGGCGTATCTGGCGTTGATTGCATTAGAAGAGCTAATATCGTTGCGATTTATTGATCATCGTGTAATGAGAACTGTGATTTGATTGGATCGGTTTTCCACAGTCATCGACATCAGTTGTTAGTGATCGCTTCATCGGATTCACCCTTTGATCGATCTTTACTCTTTCGTTCTTTACGCTCTGCTTCTTTAGCCATATGCAGTAAATGTGTCATGCCGGTAGCAAAACCGAGCAGGGCACCCACCGCTGTCAGCCATGGGGAAGTATCCCATTTTTTATCGAGCCAATGTCCCAGGAAAGCAGGCAGTGCCATCTCCAGACTCACCGATGTCAATTTACTGACCCATTGATGGGCTTCCGCTAATGACGAGCGAGTCTGCCGATCTGGTCGCGGCATGGCGGCTGCTTTCAGAAATGAAGCATTAACGCGAAAAACGTGACAGTGCTGTCTGTCCGCTTAATTCAAGCAAACAGAGTCTGTCCGCTTAATTCAAGCAAACAGAATAGAGACAGACTCTAAAGGCAATGCCCCGGATAGTCAAA
The DNA here is from genome assembly GCF_048262075.1 of Gimesia sp. Lineage (GTDB taxonomy): Bacteria > Planctomycetota > Planctomycetia > Planctomycetales > Planctomycetaceae > Gimesia. The sequence goes on along the minus strand of NZ_JBLXFK010000001.1, from coordinate 166,681 downwards.
GAACTCACCTGTGGAATTATTCGAAAACTTTTTTTCTCAATTATGACACTGCCACTAATCAGGACCTATTAGTCATAGGAATTAAAATCAGACTTAAAGGTCATAGTAACTTGTGTCCCCTGAGGCATATGCCGCAGGATTAAAGACGATTCATGTAATAATCACGGGCTTTGTGGTCTTATCAATTTGTTAACGCCGAAAGGGTGCCACGCTCAATGTGAGATTGGCAGGAAGTGCTTTCTATGAAATTTTGACGAGACTAAAATTATAACTTCAATGACAGTAGTGTGATACGGTGTTGCGCCGGATGTTTCTCTATAAATCAGAATACTCCGATAGTTGCTTTTTGTATTGTATCGTGTTAAAAGTAGAGCCATGTTTCAATAATGATTCATCCGTCAGACTGTCGTAGCTGACAGTGAATCTGGGGCAGACATTCGCCTGAATAATTGGCTTATTCGATTGTGAAACCGATTTTTCGACCTGTTTGAACGTCCATTGTTGTGGCACCAGGATAACTGTAACAGTTATTATCTAACTGGTTATGGTTCCTGAAATTGAGAATAACTACTTAGTGGCTTTCTGTTCTGAGGAGAGTAGCGTCCTGGTCGAAATATAGATTTGACGTTTACATATTGTTCATCACATTACGGTCGTCCGAAATAAAGGACTTTTCATCTCAGGCGACTTGTTGAGTGTGCTGAAACGGGGCAGATGTGCTAAAACTTGAACCTGAGTGTCATGGATGACTAAAGCAAAATTAAGACGCCGACCAGTGTTTTGATTGATATTTGGGAGTCATTCCTAATGTCCCCAACGATTCTAAAGTCCCTCGAGAGTCAAACTCGTCGTGATTTAGCAGCCACTGCAAAATCTCATGGTATTGCCGGTTGGCATGGCATGCGAAAGCAGGAGTTGGTTAAGGCCATTGCCAAGATTAAGATGGCAAAATCCAAACCGAAACGCAAAACAACGACCGCAACACAAAAGACCCCGCCTGCCGAGGCTCACAGACCCGCTTCTGTTCCTGCTTTCCCTTCTCAAAGTGCTTCCAGCCAGACTCCCACAGAGCATCAGGCCCGCATTCAAAAACTGCTCAAATCTAACGGGCACACTTCTCATAGCGATAAAATGCATCCGACTTCTGAGTCGGTTGAAACCAAACTCAATGCACAGGTCAAAGATTCTCACTGGTTATTGGCCAACTGGACGATTACCCAGGGAAGTCTTGATCGGGCGAAAGCAGCATTGGGTGCCTACTGGTATCAGGCGGTCCCGGTGATTCGTGTGTATGATATCACTACGAATGAAAACAGCCGCACCAGTAAAGCTTATGTGAAAGATGTTGAGATCAGAATCGATTCTGGTTTGTGGTATGTTCAGATCGACCAGCCGGCTCGTTCTTACAAACTGCAACTGGGTTTCGTGACTCCTCAGAATAAATTCTTCGGACTGGTTTACTCACATAAGCTGACTCCACCGATGCCTGAAGTCTGCGAAAAAGGAAGTAAAACCAAACGTGCGCTCGACAGTAATTATTCTGCAACACGTTCCCGCCGGTATACTTCACGTAATGAGAATAATGGAACTCCGATTTCCCGACTTTCTCTGCCATTATCATTGGATTCGAATGGCGATTCAAACGGATCGAAGAGCAAGAAGGCCAAAAAAGAGTTTCACGTTGAAACGGAACTGTTGATTCATGGAACTTCAGACCCGCAGGCAGAAGTCACCCTGCTGGGCGAAAAGATCCCTGTCAGCAAAGAAGGACGGTTCGCACTGCGATTGAGTCTACCTAATGGCAGACAGGTCATTCCTGCAGTGAATACGTCGTCCAACAAGCGTCGTCAGCAGACAATTGTGCTGGCAATTGAACGGAACACGAAAGATCTCGAGCCAGTTCAACTGGACGAGTAACGAATTCGCGCTCGCATCGCCAGATGACTGACAGAGAGCGCTTCTCTGTCAGTCGGCGTTTCCGTAATAGACTTCAACCGGTAGCTGCGTCTGTTCGATGACCTTACGGGCGATTTCATCCACTTGTGGGATACTGAGTGAGCTGACATACTCTTCAGCAGTACGCCGCGCGATGGTATAGACCTGCACCAGCTTGATTTTCCCACCAGCTTGAACAATCTGAGTCAACCGTGAACAATAAGCGTCGATCTCTTCGTTTGACGGTGGTTGCTGATTTACCTGCATAAACAGACTCTGGATAACAATGGGGCGTTGTTCAGCTGCCAGTTGCAGATTGTCAAGCACCTGGGAGAAGCGGATTTTGGTTCGATCGATGGTTTTGAAATAGTCTTCCGTACCCGCGTCGAGTTTAGCCCAGATTTCTCCCTGGTTTTCATCGAATATTGCCAGTGCTGCCTGAGTCCCCGCCCGATGAAACATACTGGCATTACTGATCAGTACCATTTTTACGTCAGACGCAGAATGCTTACGCTTCAGCGCTGCAACATCTTTGACGATCTGATCAAAGTTGCGATAAGTGGTCGGCTCCCCGTCTCCTGAAAAAGCGATGTCATTCAGACGTCGTAACTCTGCAGGGACTTCCGAAAACTTCGGATCCTGGTAGAGCTCACCACTGAGCACAAACTTCAACATGTGATCCAGCTCCTGAATCAACTGTTCTGTACCAACAAAGCGAGTTTCTGATTCTTCCCGGCGATCAACCTGACAGTAGATACAGTCGAAGTTGCAGATCTTATCGGGATTCAGATTGATCCCGATTGAAATCCCCCTGCTGCGGCGGGAAAGCACCGGGTAGACAAACTTATTATCATGATAAGTTCGTTGATGCTGTGAGTGCAGAGGCAGTGATGAAGACATGTCGTGTTTCCCATTTTTCCCATTGAATGAAAGGATAGCTCTCTTTTTTATATGACTGCCCCGCCATAAAGACAAGTCGATCGGAAAATGTTATCACTTGGATGAGAGGGATTCCGTCAATAAAAAAACGTGGTAGAAACTTCATAAGCTTCTACCACGTTTCCAGTTATGAGTTTTATTCGCGATTATACTTCTTTGGAATCAATCCAGCTCATCATGCTGCGGAGTTCTTTTCCAACGGCTTCAATCGGATGCTGTCGATTCAGACGGCGAATGGCTTTGAAGGAAGCCTGGTTCGCTTTATTTTCCAGTAACCAGTTTTTCGCAAATTCACCAGTCTGGATTTCAGTCAGGATTTTCTTCATTTCCTGGCGCGTTTCGTCTGTGATGATCCGGGGACCACTGGAGTAGTCGCCGTACTCTGCAGTGTTAGAAACACTGTATCGCATGTAGTTTAAACCACCTTCGTAGAACAGATCGACGATCAGTTTCAGCTCATGCATACATTCGAAATAAGCCATTTCCGGCTGGTATCCCGCTTCCACCAGGGTGTCAAAACCGGCTTTCACCAGTTCGCTGACACCGCCACACAGTACGACCTGCTCTCCGAAGAGATCGGTTTCTGTTTCTTCGGCGAAGGAAGTTTCAATCACACCACCACGTGTACCACCAATCCCCTTAGCGTAAGCTAAAGCGAGCTGACGGGTACTTTCAGCAGCACCATCGACCAGGGCAATCAGAGAAGGAACCCCGCCACCTTTGACGTATTCGCTTCGTACAAGATGCCCAGGGCCTTTGGGGGCAACCAGAGCTGCATCGACACCAACTGGTGGAACAACCTGATTAAAATGAATGTTGAATCCATGTGAGCAAAGCAGCAGATTTCCTTTGCTGAGGTTCGGCAGGATTTCCGTTTTATACAGGTCACCCTGAACTTCGTCGGGCAGCAGAATGTTGACCAGGTCACCTTGTTTGGTTGCTTCTGCGATGGAGACCGGTTCGAAACCATGGCTGACGGCCAGATCGTAGTTCTCGCTGCCCTTACGCTGCCCGATAATGACATTGCAGCCACTGTCGCGAAGGTTTTGCGCCTGTGCATGCCCCTGGCTTCCGTAGCCAAGAATGGCAATTGTCTTGTCTTTCAACAAGGACAAATCTGCGTCGTCATCGTAATAAATTGTTACTGCCATAATCCTGATCTCTTGTAATTTTCATGTAAGGCTGAGAGAAGCAGAACCGGATCTACTTCTATGGGAACTTGGACAGTCAGCCGTTATCTAGTCGCTGAGAATAAGAAACAACATTCTGCCCGGAGAGAACAAAGCAACCGTAATTTACAGTTCGCATTGTTAGTTCTGGTGGATTATTAAACTGTTTCCACAGTCTCTGAATCCACGTCTGCTTTCACTGTTTCTGAGCGTAACAGGGCGATTCTCCCTGTACGTACGATCTCCAGTATTCCAAACGGTCGCATAACATCAATGAATGCATTGATTTTAGATTCTTGACCGGAGATTTCGATCATCACGTTTTCAGTGCTCACGTCAACGATTTTCGCACGGAAAATGTCGACTAATTCACGAATTTCTGAGCGTGTTTTGCCAGGTGCTGACACTTTCATCAACATCAGGTCACGTTCCACAAAATCCTGACCGGAAAAGTCAACTACTTTCACAACAGTCACCAGTTTTTCCAGCTGTTTTCTGACCTGGTCAAGTTTGTTGTAATCGCCTACGACGAAAGTGATTCGGGAAAATTCAGGTTCTTCGGTCTCACCGACGGCCAGACTCTCGATATTGAAGGCGCGCGAAGCGAGCATACCGGAAATATGGGCCAGGACCCCTGGTTGGTTCATGACAAGAGCAGAAAGAACGTGTTTCATCCCAAAACCTTAATTCGTATTCATTCAGTTACAAAAGTATCGTGAAATCGATAGCAGCCCACAGTTTAATCAGGAAGCAAGGTCGCGACAAGTCACGTCACTAATATCTCAGATTTCTACCTTGATGATCAGTTCGATTGGACCGATTATGCTGCTACCGTACTGCCAACACAGACAGTTTTCGGACAGACCGGGTTCATCGCCTGCCAAACATCACGGTAGTTTAGTCCCGTTTTTTGTTCATTTAGGGATTCCTGAAGTTTTGACAGCCGGACATGACTCTGTTTTAATTGTTAAACGCCGTACTTCTGATATTAAACTTTAAGCATTGAATCGAGAGCAGGGATGACTCAAAACTGGCGTTTTGCCCCCCATGACCAATCACAGGTACGCCGCCTCAGTTCCGAAATGCGAATTTCGCCACTGTTGGCCCAGGTTTTGATTGCCCGGGGACTGCAGGATGCTGCCGCGGCCCGGAGTTTTATCGATGCCCGGATGACCGAGTTACTCGAACCTTGTTCGATGCCTGGCGTCGAATCCGCTTCAGATCGGATTGTTGCCGCTTTGAAGGATAAACGCCGGATCACCATTTATGGTGACTACGATGTGGATGGGATGACGGCCACCAGTATTCTTCTCCAATGCATCACGCTGGCACAGGGGCAGTGTGATTATTTTATTCCCAATCGCCTGGATGACGGGTATGGTTTGAACTGTGATGCAATTCGGCAGTTGCACGAGGAAGACCCGCAGCGATTGCTGATCACTGTCGACTGTGGAATCACCAGTGTTAAGGAAGCGGCACTCGCACGGGAGCTGGGACTGGAATTAATTATTACCGATCACCACCAGATGGATGAAGAACTACCTGCAGCTGATTGCCTGGTGCATCCGCGTTTGCCCGGCAGTGATTATGGATTTCCCCATCTATGCGGGGCGGGTGTTGCTTTAAAACTGGCCTGGGCAGTCTGTCAGAAACTGGGGGATGGTCAGAAAGCATCTCCGCAGATGCGCGAATATCTCAAGTGCGCCGTCGGACTGGCGGCCATTGGTACAATCGCCGATGTAGTACCTCTCGTAGGCGAGAACAGAATCCTGGTTCGCTACGGTCTGAGTGCACTGGCAGAACGTGCTCCACTGGGCTTGCAGGAGCTGATGAAAGTCGCAGAGATTAAAGCCGGTCAAATGCTTGATACCGAAGACATCGGTTTTGCAATTGCACCTCGTCTGAATGCAGCAGGCCGCCTGGGACAGGCCCGTCTGGCTGTCGAACTCTTGACCACTAATAATCAGGATCGTGCCTCTCAGTTGGCAGCTTATCTTGATGAGCTCAATAAAAATCGTCGAACCGTTGAACGGCGAATTTTTAAACAGGCCAAAGAGATGGTCGAAGAAAATTCTGCGTGGGAAGATCATCAGACCCTTGTGCTGGCACATGCAGACTGGCATCCGGGAGTGATTGGAATTGTAGCGAATCGGGTTTCGGAGCATTTTGAAAAACCAACGGTGCTGATTGCCCTGGATACCGCCACGCGAACCGGGCAGGGCTCCGCCCGATCCTTTGCCGGGTTTGATCTCCACGCCGGCTTTTCTTCCTGTGCCACTCATCTGGCGCGGTTTGGAGGCCATCAGGCTGCGGCAGGACTCAAAATCGAAGAAGACAAAATCGAAGATTTTCGTCAAGCGTTTGCAGAATATGCTGTTGATGCACCAAAGCTTTCTGACGACGAACTGCTCGTACGCATTGATGCGGAGGTCTGCCTGAATGAAATCACCAAACAGGCGGTACGTGAACTGGACTGCCTGGGACCCTTTGGTCAGGAGAACCCCCGACCTCAATTTGTGGCAACACGCGTGCAACTGGCTGAACCGCCACGGACCATGGGTGAGGGGGGACGTCACCTCTCACTGGTCTTTCAGCAGCACAATACCAAAATTCGTGCCATTGCCTTTGGTAAAGGGGAGTGGGCCAGCCAGATGGATGAAGATGGTGGCCCCTTTTCTATCAGCTTCGCCCCCGGCATCAATCGTTTTCGCGGTTTCGAAAGTGTGCAGTTGCAGTTAAAAGACTGGGTTTCTGAAAAATCAGAAGCACCTGTATCATCTTGAACTATTGTCCGGCCTCATTTTCGCTGATCAGCTCTATCCCGGAAATCACCGGTAAATATTTCGAGTTTTCAGCCGGTGTCAATTCAATTTCGATCCGATCCTCAACCGGTACTTTTTCGAATTTCAAAACCAGGCTTTGCATGGCTTGGCCCGTTTGCTTTCTGATATCCAATGCGTTCTGGACCTGCTTCCCCTGTAGATTGAGGTGAAACAATCTTTGGCCTGCTGCTACTTTTTCATCTGGTTCTGTGAAGGTCAGTTTGACGGTATAATAATTTGAACCTGTAGAGTGGGTTTCTTTTGCTGCGGTATCCTGTTTTGCAGACGAATCTTCTTTCATTTTCAGCACCAGGCGCGCCGAACCTGATGAGGCACCTTTATAAGACCGGGCGATGCGGGTACCTGTTCCTGTTATCAGAAAACAGACAGATCCACCTTTGGACCAGCCCGGTTGTGACAGGACTTCCTGTAACAGCGTTTTCAGTTCGGGGGTTGCCTGGCCGGCATCGTGCGCATCGACTTTCGACCAGGCAGGTGGGGACCATACCACGGATGCTTTCGTTCTCTTCCGGGAGGAGAGGTTTTGTTTCGATTCAACAAAGGGCTTCGGATTCGCTGACGCTTCTGCTTCAATTTTTAATTGAGCAGAAGACTTACCTGTCTCATCCACAGTAAATTGGATCGAGGCCGACTCCAGTTGGTCACTCGCAGAGAGTGGAATATTAGAAAAACGCAGTCCCACGACCTGTGGGTCTCCCCCGTCTAATCCCAGTTCCAAATCGCTACTGTGCAGCTTGACTTCTCCTTTGGAATCTTCTTCCGCATCATCCTCAACACCGCCAATCGGTATGCCAGGTAGTGGGTCGGCGTTTGTCTGTTGTTGAATTTCGATGGTAATTTTCTGTGGATCGATCATGCCTGAAGCGGCGACCCAGTTCATACCATCCTTGCCGGAGGAATTCTGAATTTTCAGGGCATGATGGCGAAATACGCCATACTTTTTGTTGGAAACAGTCACATTCAGGTCGGGTGACCGCCCGCCAACGCTGGGGTAATCCAGCCAGAGGGTGCCATTTTCCGCACTTCGATCTCCAGGCGCGCCAAAATTAATCCCCGCCTGTTTCACTGTTCCTGCTGATTTTGCATCACTACCTAACTGACTGTTCGTCCAGAATTCAATTTCAGGCATGTGGATCAGCGCCAGCGAGGTCTGGTTCTGATAGGAACAGCTGCAGGTGCGTGTGTAATCCGGAGCATTCAGAACGCCGTTTGCGACCACCAGGTTCGATGTACAACTGGATTTGAATCCACCAAAATTTCCCGTCCCACTCTGGGATTTCAGGTCATAAAAGCCAGCAGCGCCAGAGCGAAACGTCAGTAAATTTTCACTGGCAATGACATAATTGCAGCCATACGTTCGTGAAAACTTGAGCGGTTCCTGCTGCTGGGTAATCGGATTGGTAATGGTATAAGGCGAACCATCCAGAATGTTGAATGCGCCTCCCGAAACTTCATAGGAATTCGCAGAGGTGATGATCAGATCGTTATGCAGAACACACGGCCCGGTATATTTCCGCTTCTGATTTTGCCAGCGTATGGTGCCGTCTGCAGCATTATAGGCGATCATTCCCTGTCCAATTTCATCGCTTAACCGATCTTTCGCTCGCGCACCTGCCTGCAACAACAGATCGTGTGCTTCGGAATATCCCAGCCACGACCCGAAAATACTTTCGCGGGTCGACCAGAGTTCTCTACCGGTTAAGATGTCGAAACAGACGATGCGGTATTTTGATGGATCCACGAGGCCACGCCTCGAGAGTTTCTTCTCGGCACTGGCGGGTAGTTTATCAAGACAGTAAATCCGGTCTTTACCTGCTACGATGGCGTTATGCAGAAATGAATGAATGGCATCAGCCTGCCAGAGGATTTCTCCCGAATGGCGATCATAGGCGATTAATCCCTGACTGGCAGAAAGATCCGTGGCAGCCGGGCCGTCTTTACCCGGTTTTTCATCTATCTGTTTACCAAAATGGCCAAACCCGTTCCCGGCCAGCAGAACGTGATCATAGACGGCAATGAAAGCCCACTCCTTTTGTGAATCAGGCAGTTTGATAATACGTTTAGTCGTTCCGTTATTGGCGTCTAAAACATGACATTCGTGTTGCATGGCCAGATAGACTTCATCGGAAGTCGCGATATAGTTTGTTCCACGGGCATTGGCACCTGGAATGTGGCGTTGGTTGTATTGTGTACTGAGGGGAGTGTCTTCATAAGTAGAGTTGAAGTAAATCCCAAACGTACCCAGGTCCTCAAATTCTCGCCGCCAGAGGACCTGTCCTGTATAGACATCACGCGCACTGAGGCTGTTCATCCCTTCGAGAAAGGTGCGTCCGCCGATCACCTGTTCCGGGGGGCCATGGCCATGACGGGGGAGAATGTCTTCGTGAGTATTTCCGCCAAACCAGAGGACGCCCAGGGGAAGTTTTACGCGTTTGTCATTTGATTTGACCGTGTTGGCAATGTCACCATACTGGTGAGTCCAGTCTGCGGAATCGGGCAGGGCACCTACACGGGATATCAGGTGACCGGCTGCCGTTGTTTTCAGTTGCGCCTGTGCCAGATCGGATTCCTGCGTTAGTCGATTGAGTTTTTTCGTCAAGCTGTGATCTGAATCAGGGATCCAGATCACACCGCCATATGGTCGAACCGAACGATAAATCTGCTGTAATTGTCCTGCGTTTAATGCTTTCGCATAAGAGTTGCTGAGCAAAGTCAGCCGTGCTATATGCTGAGGAGCCTGGTACGAGTCTGGCGTCCCCTGATGGGCTGAAATGCGGGAACCATATAAACCCGGCGCGTCGTAGCGGGCTCTCAATTGGTCAATCTTGTCCTTGTTTTCCTCGACTACAATCAGTTGTAATTTTGATTTTAATAACAGCGCATCAAACAGCGCTTCATTCTCAGTTCCATAGCAGATCGCGTATCCCTGGTTGGAATCGGCATCTTTTATGAGAGCATTGGCCAACCGTATTGCTTGGGCATCTGGTGCAGGCAGAACCGTCGATTTCGATTGAACTGGTTTGATAGTCTTACCTGAAGATCCAAATGCCAGGATGTCTCCAGTCAGAGTGACAGCAAACAACTTATCATCAGCGGCCAGCAAACGCATGATGCCCTGTGGAACCGGTTGTTCCCAGGCAACTTTTGGTTTTTCCTCAGAACCAGCAGGGAGTTGGATCGCAGCCAATGTATTTTCACCCGCTGCATAGAGTCGTTTGCCGGCGCGGATGAGATCTCCCCGCCCATCAGCTGCGATTGTCCAGAGAGGTTGATGGCTGGTTTTGCTGGCCTGAATCAGCGGTTGCTTGTCTTTTTCGATCGAGGAATAGATGCGGTCACTATGGAGTACCGGTTCGTTATAAACAAACAGATTCGGCAGCCCCGTTTCCAGGTTATAAGGACGGACGCTACGGTAGCGAGTATGCACAAAGAACTCTTTCCTGCCGGCGATCACAAAAGACCCACCATTGCCTTTTCCCCCCAGGTGAAAATATTTGAGTGTACCTGTTTTGCGGTCCAGAGCTGCGGGAACAGAACGACCGCCGGGAACCAGGAGCAGGTCTTCTGTTGCAACCAGAGTGCCCTGGGGGGCGACCCCCGCGAAAGAGGGCGCACTATGGGGCTGTTTGATATAGCTGGCACTGGTCGAATCATTGACCCAGATAACGTTTCCAGTCTCTGCATCAAGTGCATAGATAAATGTGCCCATGAAAGGCCAGATACTCGCGGCAAAATAGACTGTATCATCATAGAGTACAGGGCCGCCCCGCGCGGGCCAGGCTGAGATGACGCGTTTGTTACCCAGGGCTTTTTGTGCCCCAGGGGCGCCACGGAACTTCCAGACCTGTTGACCGGTCGTCGAATCCAGGCAGTATAAAAAACCATCATCACTGACCAGATAGATGCGTTTTTCAGTCGCAACCGGAGAAAACCGAATGGGCCCCTCTGCGTAGAATGTCCAGAGTGTCTTGCCGGTCTCTGTATCCATTGCGATCAGTTTGTCTGCATTATTAAAACCGACATACATTCGTTGGCCGAATACCACCGGTTCAAGAATTTTATCATATGTCATCAGGTCATTATTGAGCGGATCGTCCCACACCTGTTCGCGCGCACCAAATGAACGGGACCAGACAGGCTCCAGTTGATCGGGCAGATCAGCGGGAGAGGATGCGGTGTGACCTGCATCATATCTCCACATCGGCCAGTCTCCCGCGCTGAGAGAAGTCAGGGGGAGAAAACAAAGTAACAGCAACAGGTTTCGAAAAAACAAATTGGGAAAAGACATAAGCAATTCTATGGATTGGATGGTTGCAATAGGGGGTGTGTAAATTCAAGCTTACCCGCTGATGTTAGCGTATTGGAAGCCGAGGATGCTAACACTTTATTTCTGATTTTTTCCGGAACGGACATTCATACATAAAGTGGCGATTCCCCAGAAAAGAATCACGCATCCAGCGATATTCCAGAACCACCCCAACTCTCTGTCCAGAGTTGCAAAATAAAGCATGCCCGCACCGGCGGCAATGACAAATAAATCATCCTTATACAGTTTGATAAACAACTTCAGGTGAGTCAGCATTCTTAATTCGGATTTCTTTTAGAAATGAGGCGGCTATTTAAAACTAGATACGCAAAAAACAAGAGTCTAACGGTCTAACAGGTGAACCAGACGGGCGAATTGAATTTTCATGGTAAAAAGGAGCGACATTGATCGCCCCCAGCGATTCTAACGATCTCTGATAGCAGCGGGACAGGTCAGATCGACCTTGTATTCATAATCCGGGGTTGTACAATTGACTATATAAAAGGAGGCATCTTTTTCAAAGTCTCAGTTGAGATATGGAGGGCCCCTGAATCAGGCAGGATCAATGCGATTGAGGATGGAAGTAAAGTGTTGAGTGAACTCAAAAGCCAATTCGATCTCAGGCAAAAGGCACGCTGGCTGTCTGGATTGATTGTGTTGCTGTTCACTCTGATCATATTCTCTTCTCATACTTCACTTGCAGATTCACAAGTTCAGAAAAAAAACGGCCTGTTGTCCGCGAAAATCGATCGATTAATTCAGGAAGCACAAAAACGCGAAGGTGTGATTCCTGCGCCACGCTCTACAGATGCAGAGTTCATGCGTCGCGTTTCTCTGGATTTGACTGGAAAAATACCCGCTGTCGCCGAATTACGCCGTTTTCTTACAGACCAGTCTCCACAGAAACGGGAACAGTTGGTAGATCGACTACTTGCGAGCCCGGGGTATACCGTTCACTTCACCAATGTCTGGCGTGATCTACTGCTGCCCGAAATAACGACGAACCTCCAATTCAGAGGGCAGGTTCCGGAATTTGAAGCCTGGTTGCGCTCGAAGTTTCAGGAAAATACTCCGTATGATGTCTTGGCTCGCCAAATCATCAATTCACCTTTAGGAGCTAATCCACAAAATCAGTCTGGCGAACCCGTGCAGGAACTGACACCGCGTGCCTACTATATTGTGAAGCAGTTGAAACCTGAGAATCTGGCCGCCGGAACTTCGCGGGCTTTTCTGGGAGTGCGGATTGAATGTGCTCAATGTCATGATCACCCTTTTGACAGTTGGAAGCAGCAGCAGTTCTGGGAGTACGCGGCATTCTTTTCGAATATTGATCAGCCTCAGCCAAATCAGATTGCCACTGCTCTGAATCTCCGAGAATCAGGAGGTCGCCCTCAGATTAAAATTCCCGATACAAATCGGCTGGTGGACGCCACGTTTCTGGATGGAATTCAACCCGAGTGGGACCCGGGGCAATCCGCTCCCAGGCGGCAACTGGCAGACTGGATTACTGACAATGACAATCCTTATTTTGCCAAAGCGACTGCAAATCGCGTCTGGAGTCTCTTTTTCGGGCGGGGATTCATCGATCCGGTTGATGACTTTTCTTCCACCAATCGTGCCTCGCATCCACAACTGCTTGAATTGCTGGCGAATTCCTTGCGTGAGCATGAATATAACCTGAAATTCCTGGTTCGTGAAATTGTGAACAGCCAAACTTATCAACTCACCAGTCGTGAAACTGACTCCAGTCAATCCCGACCTGAATGGTATGGAAAAATGCCGACACGGGGACTGACGGCGGAACAGATCTTTGCCAACCTGGTGCAGGCTACCGGATTCTTTCGACAAACTTCCGAGGTTGATCCTTTCCTGTTCTCTCAGGGGAACAACAGTCCGGAAGCCGAAATTGGAGACTTGTTCCAGACGGATGCTGAGAATCAACTGGACCCGCGGGCAACAATTTTGCAGGCATTGGCTCTGATGAATGGCGCATTTATGACAAACGCCACCAGCCTCGAACAATCGGATGTTTTTACTGCGATTGTCGAGTTTCCCCAACTAACAGTCTCAGCCAAAATTGAAGCTTTTTACCTGTGCACATTATCTCGTTTTCCCACTGATTCAGAAATAAAGAGACTGACAGAGTATGTCTCCACTGCCAAAACGGAAGACGATAAAACTCATGCGTATTCCAATCTATTCTGGGCGCTGTTAAACAGCAGCGAGTTTTTATTGAATCATTAGTAATGACATCCGTAGCGAAAACTCTTATCTTGTTCTTTGCGACAGGAATATTGGGGGCTCCTTTATCGTCCCGTATTCAGGCGGGAGAGGTACCGCCTGTTGCTGCTAAAAATGATTCTGCCCAGCGTATCATTTTGCTGGCCCCCTCTGCTCCTGTCATCCTGGAAATCAACCTGCTGGTTGATCAGGCTGATTTCCGTTCCATCAGCAATGATTACATCGACAGGATGTTTGCTTCGCTCGATCAGGATGAAGATGGGGTTCTTAATCTAAAGGAATTGAAATATTTACCAGCCTTTGGTATCCGGCGATATGATCAAGGTACTCTACAGGCACGTCTCAAACGGCTTGATTTAGACCCCGTCGATCAGCGTCTCAACCTGAAGGAATTTTCAACATATCTGCATAGTGGTCAGGGTTCTGCTTTCAGAATTGCCGGGGTCCCCTCACGAAGTTCTCAGGTGATTGAACTGTTTCGTAAACTGGATCAGGATCAGAATGGCACGCTCAGCGATGCCGAGCTGAAGGCCAGCCCTCAGACGCTGTTTTTGTTTGATCGGGATGAAGATGGGGTTTTGAATCTGGCCGAATTGCGTCCCTTCAATTCCAATCGATTGAATGCAGTGCCCCAGAGCCCCTTTCGCCAGACGGAAGTAGAAACCCCTTTTCTCCGACTGGATCACGATCGTTCGGTCAATAAAGCCATTGATGAGATCTTTAAAAAGTATATTGAGCATACGAATCCCGAAAAGAATGCGATTGCCGTCAGTTGCTTTCAGCAGGAACAGCAGAATGCTCTGGAATTATACGAATCAGATCAGAACGCGGATGGTTTCTTAAACCGGGAAGAACTGTTCGATTATCTGCAGAATCCCAAGGCGGATGTCAAACTGCAGATTTCAATACCTCGTCAGCAAACTTTTCGGCCACAGTTGATATTTCTCAACAAAACAACGAACCGTGTTAAGGAAGTTCAAGTCGCTTCAAGTTCGAAAATGGAATTTCATATAGATGGGCTACTACTGGAATTGAGGGTCAAAAGTACCCGCCATCTGTTGGCTGATAATGTACGATTTTATCAAACTCGATTTCGTGTCGTGGATGGTGATAAAAACGGGTATTTAACTGAAGCGGAATATATGCAATTGAATTTGCCGGGAATTAAATATCAGAAAGTCGATAAAAATAAAGACGAGATGCTGTTTGTCGAAGAATTAACCGATTTTTTAATTAAAGATACTGCCGAAGTACAGAATCAGGTTGTCATGACAGTAGCCAATGATGGAAAATCACTGTTTGAAATCCTGGATGCGGATCTGGACCGACGGTTAAGCCCTCGTGAATTGCGGAACAGCATGCAACGCGTTAAAGAATATGATGGCAATCGCGATCAGGTACTGGATCACAGCGAGTTGAAAGGGCATTTTAAAATCACGTTTGAACTGGGAAAACCAGAGTTATTTATTTTTGCCCCGCGAACAGAAGCGATGTCGATGCAACAGAATATGACAATCCCCCGAACATCGAACGGCCCACGCTGGTTTCAGCGCATGGATCGCAATCGCGATGGTGATCTATCGCCACGGGAATTCCTGTTCGATCAGGATTTGTTTATACAGTATGACACTGACCAGGATAAACTGCTCAGCCCGGCAGAAGCAGCAGCCATCGGAACGACAGAATAATTACAGTTTTACTCCTCCGTCAATTGAGGTGAGAGCAATGGAACCAATGACAAAATCCACTCGATTAATCGATCGTGTTCAACAGCGGCTGTCTTTGGCTGTGTATGGACGCAAGGTTTTCGTTTCATTTTGTATTTCACTCGGAGTCTATCTGGCTGCAATGCTTTTCAGCCGTTTCTCAGGATACCTGACTGACTGGTTCACGCTGCCATCACTGGGAGTGGTTGCTGTCGGGACAGTCCTGCTGTCGTTTATCCTGTTTCGTAAACCCGATAAAGAACAGGCAGCACGACTGATTGACCAAAAGCAGAAAACCAGGGACCTGTTTTTGACTGTCACCCTGCTGGATGAGGCGATGGGTAACTATAAGCCTCTGGTGGTTCAGGATGCTGAACAGCAGGCAATGAATATCCAACCGGCCCAGGTGGTCCCTTTTGTATGGGCCAAACGATTTTCCATCTGCTGTTCTGCGGCTCTGTTGCTGTTTCTGTTACTGGAATACACCCCACAGTTTGATCCGTTTGGCAAGGTGCAGGCGGCTGAAGTTGAACAGGAAAAAGTAAAAGAGTTTCAGAACACAAAAAAAGCGACCAAAGCCCGACTCGCGGAATTAAAAAATAAAGATAACGGCGAAAATGACGAAGAATCAAAAGACGTCAAACTGGCAGTTGAAAACCTGAAATCCGATTTTCGCAAGATGGTGCCCGGTAAAAAACAGAAAAACGCAAAGACCCTCGCCGCACATCAGAAATCTCTCGGCGGCCAATGGCGCAAGCGGGCCGAAGAGAATATGAAAAACATGATGATGAAAACAGATCAGGCACAAAAGTTTGGAGCAATGTCAAAAGCAGAGGGGATGCAGAAATGGAGCAAGGAACTACAGGAAGGATCAACACAGTCTCTGATGAAAGAAATGGAAGAACTGAAAGATCAACTACAGAGATTACAGAAAGAAACAGACCCGGTAAAACGGGAACAACTGAAAAATGAGATTCAGAAAAAAATGAAGGAGATGGAATCATTTGCCCGTGAGCAGACGAATTCCAAAGCGATGGCAGCAGCGCTCAAGCGGGCGATGAAACAGATGCAGATGGCACGATCCAAGGGTATCTCCCAGGAAGAGGCGCTCCGCGAAGCCATGCAGTCAATGGATCTGGCGAAAATGGAATTAAAAGAAATCGCACAGTCGGCCAAAGATCTGAAAAAACTGGAAGAGGCGCTGACCGTTCTATCCAAAGCGAAAAAGGCAAATGATAAGTCGGGTTTGGATGGGGAAGCCTGTGAAAACTGTATGACACTGGAAGATTATGAAGACCTGTACGCGCAACTGATGGGTAATACGCCGGGAGAAGGCACCGGCGGAGAAGGACAGGGAGGCGGAGGCAAAGTTGATGAAGATGATACGGGAGACAAAGGTTTCAAAACAGAAAAATCAAAGTCAGCCATTACCGCCGGTAAAGTGTTACTCTCTTTCAAGACGAAAGGACTCAGTGATCGGGGAGAGGCCCAGAAAGAGTACAACAAACTGTTCGTCGATCTGAAACAGGGAATGAGTGAAGCGATTATGCAGGAACAGATTCCTCCCGGATATCATGAAGGCATTAAAAAGTATTTCAACTCGCTTGAGAAAAAAACTGAAGAGAACGCAACCGGCAAATGAATCAAACTAGAGGACGCAGGACCTGGTCCGGATGGTTGATGCTGGCATTTGTTGAATCAGCAGTCATTATCATTATCGGAGCGGTTTTTTATTTCCAGAACCAGAATGAGGCGCTTGTTGTCTACTGCGCCCATGATGCCGTTTTCTCAGAGAAAATTCTCAATCAGTTCGAACAGCAAACGGGCATCAAAGTCGAACCTCGTTTTGATACGGAAGCCACCAAGTCACTGGGCCTGACAAATTTAATTATCCGCGAGAAAGATCATCCACGGTGTGATGTGTTCTGGAATAACCAGACACTGGGCACGGCTGCCTTGAAAGAGCAGGATTTACTGGAACCCTATCAGGGACCAGGTTACGACAGCATCCCTGCTGAATTCAAAGATCCGGAGGGATGCTGGACGGGCTTTGCGGCCCGTCTGCGCGTTTATATTGCTAATACCGATTCGTATGTGTTGTCCTATGAAAATGTTGAAACGACATTAGCGGGGCCATTGCAGCAGGTCGCGATCGCAAAACCTCTGTACGGTACAACCCTGTCTCATTTTTCCATTCTCTGCGATGCCTGGGGATTAACGCGACTGCAAGAGTGGTACCATTCTCTATTGAAGCGAGGAATCCAGGTCACCTCCGGAAACTCCAGTGTAAAAAATCTGGTCGCCTCCGGGGCCTGTATTCTGGGATATACGGACACGGATGATTATTTCGTTGCCGTCGATGCCGGGCAACCTGTAGCGGCAATACCAGTATTAGTTGAAGATAAAGCTCTACTGATTCCCAACAGTGTAGCCATCATCAAAGGCACAAAAAGGCGAAAGCAAGCAGAGACGCTGGTGGATTACCTGCTTTCAGCTGATGTCGAACTGGAATTATCAAAGTCACAGTCACGTCAGATTCCATTAGGTAAAGTCAACTGGGATCAGGTCCCTGAAGAAGTACAGAAGTTTCGCCCTTACATTAAACAGGCATACCCATTATCCGATCTGGTCAAACAGAGAACATTGGTTTTGGACTGGCTCAAGTCGGAGTATTTGAAATGAGCCTGACCACAATCTGTGGTGTGACTGTGCTACGCAGTATCATCATTTCTTTGACTGGCGTCTTCCTCAGTCAGAGACTGTCGTATCTGATCGATCAATCGGAATCTCGATTCACTTTTTTTTTATGGCTACTGATACTGGCTCCGTTACTGGTTCCTGAACTGATTGTCGGTTATGCCTGGTCGCTGTTGACGATACAACTGATTCATTTTCCTGTTCTTGCTGAATTCGTCTATTCCTCACTGGTTCTGTTAAGAGTTGTTCCTGTTGGAATCCTCTGTTATCACATGACTGCTCGAACACAAATCTCGGCAGAAGCTGATTTCATTCGCAGGTCTGCTGCGATCGCCGGGACTGGGATTTCCCATATCTCTAAACGTTGGAGTTTCTTTCTCCGAAATACTTTAGTTCGAATTCTACCCGTGTGGTCGCTGCTGTTTCTGCTGGCCTTTCAGGAATTTGAGATTGCCTCACTGTTGTACCAGGATTCCTGGACGGTCTGGATCTTTGATGCCCAGGCAGGTGGGGTACCTGTTAGAAAAACACTGGTCTATCTCATTGGTCCGCTGATCGTAGAAGTGATACTGGTAGCCGGTGTGTTAGCTTTATTGAAAATACTTGAGAAACGACCCCATTATCTGCAACAGCATTGTGGTTCAAGAGTGAACCGCATGCGGCGACTATTTGCTGGCAGCTATCTGACTGTCGCAACGGGCTGCGTGGTTCTGGTTCCTCTGGGCATGATGAGCTGGGGGGCTTTGCTTTCCATGGCCAGTGTTCTGCAAAATCGATTACAGATCATGGGGACGCTTCAGGAATGTGCCTGGGGGCTGTTATATGCGACGACGTCCGCAATTGCTGCCTGGGGGCTGGCAAGCTTTTTTTTTAACCGGAATCAGTCCCGCTTCATTAAGACATTGGGCCTGACATGTTGTGTGCCAGGCATGTGTGGCGCTTTACCCCTGGCGCTCGTCATTGCAACTTTATTTTTGTCTCGGGCTGGTAACTGGCTTTATGGAACCCCGGTGCCGATATTGACTGGCTTCGTGTTCTACCTTTTTCCCAGAGCGGTATTCTTGAAGCTGGTTTTTCAAAAACAGGAAAAAAGCGATTCCCTCTTTCTCGCGCATTTACTGAATCAATCTGTTTGTCCCCAACAGGTAGAGAACGGCGGTCGTTTGTTATGGATCACCAAAGGACGCATGCAATACTGGGCAGTCGCGATCCTCGCCTTCTGGGTTTACTGGGATGTCACGATCAGCTCTATTCTCGCTCCTAACAGCGGCATGACTTCAGCCGTCCGTCTGTATGGCCTGATGCATTATGGTCAAAATACAGTTTTATCAGCAATTTGTTTGATTAGTTTCTGTATCCCTGTTTTACTGGCAATCATACTGTTTCCTGTCGTTCGCAAAATCTGGATTCGTTTCAACAACCAATCTGAACTCAGTCAGTTCGTTTAATGAATATATCAACTCTCAGTCCCAAATCTGAATCGCTGCTATGGTCTCTGACGGATGTCAGTCTGAACTGGGCAAACGGTACGCGGTTGACTGAGATCAATCTTGAAATTCCAGCTGGTGTGACGTCCGTTATGGGATATTCCGGAGCCGGTAAAACATCACTGTTGAATTTACTGGTGAAATTCGAACATCCTGATCGCGGGACTGTTTCACGAATTGAAGAATCGTTGTCAGCAACGAACAGCGTCGATCTGTTCTGGGTTCCTCATACGTTGGGCCTGTGGCCTCAATATACGGTTTTAGAGCATCTGACTTTAGTCTGCCCCCGATCAGAACGGCCACACTTTTCAGCAGAATCACTCTTGGATGATTTCAATTTGAAGGCGCTGGCCGCTAAATATCCAGGGCAACTCTCTCAGGGAGAAGCGTCCCGGTTAGCAGTTGCCCGTGCGCTGGCGAGCCATGCCCGGGTGATTGTGATGGATGAACCCCTGGTACACGTTGACCAGGCACATTGGCCCGCCTACTGGAAATTCATTCATCAGTTCTGCCAGGAGCAGCAGACCTCGCTCGTATTTTCTACCCATTCGCCGGAGCTGGTTCTGGAGGAGGCCACTCATGTCGTGTGCCTGGACCAGGGGCGTATCGTTTATGCTGGAGATGTGCCAAAGCTGTATTACGATCCCCCCTCTCTCCAGGTCGCCAGCTACCTGGGCCCTGTCAATGACCTGAGTATCATTGAGGCTCAAGTAATCGCAGGCAGCGAGAGGAAGTCACGTTTTGCACGCCCTGAGCAGCTATCTATTATCAACGACGACCAGGGAGTCTGTGAGGTACAGGCTACAAAATTCAGTGGGGTTATGGAAGAAGTCATCGTAGTCTGCGAAGGAGATCCGCAAAACAGCACGACATTATTTCATCGTCCCGCTCGCGCTAAGCTTCAGAGAGGTGACCGTGTATCCCTTCGACTGCTGCTGCTTTTGTTGTGCCTGATCATTCAAGCGGGTTGTGGACCTGACTCAGTTCCACAGTTGAGGTTTGCCGAAACCATCCAATGGCCGGTCCCCGCAGAGGGAATGAAAGTTCCCGCGCCGCGCAGCCTGAATGTGGGGCCCGATGACGAACTTTACGTGTTAGATAATGCTGGTCGTGTTCTGGTATATGATGCAGAGGATCAACTGGATCGACAGTGGAAGATGCCTGATTATGAGATTGGCAAACCTGAAGGAATCTGTCTGCTGAAGAATGGCCAGATCGCAGTCGCCGATACGCATTACCATCGGATTGTGTTCTTTGATCACCAGGGAAATGTCGTCAAGATGCTGGGCGAATACGGAGAAGGCCCCGGTCAGTTTATCTATCCCGTGTCGATTGTGCAGGATCCTGCTGGCCATATTTATGTCAGTGAATATGGGGATCATGATCGTGTGCAGAAATTTTCTGAGCAGGGTGATTTTCTGCTGGAATTTGGAACTGTTGGGACCGGCCCGGAAGAATTTCAGCGTGCAGCCGGTATGATCTGGCATGATGGGAAGATCTATGTAGCCGACGCGGCGAATAACCGCATTCAGATATTTTCCGATGAGGGCACTTTTCTCGAAACTCTGGGAACGAAAACCGGAGGTGTACCACTCTATTACCCATACGATATTGCCATTAATCGCCATCAAAAGCAGCTTTATATCGTGGAATACGGGTCAGGACGCATCACCAAAACCGACTTGTCTGGTCGGGTCTTAGGGACATATGGGGGGACAGGGGCGAATCAAGGAGAATTTCGGACTCCCTGGGGACTTTCAGTAAATTCCAAAGATCAGGTATTCGTAGCTGACACAGGAAATCGATTGATCGTAAAATTGATACCATGAAAATCAAAGAACTTTATCGCCAGTTAGTTCCTCGACCACGCACACCTGTGACGTGGATGCGGGCGGTTCCCTTGATTTTCTTTCTGGTGCTCTACGCGGGCTTGTGTATTGGGCTGGAACAGTCAGGCGTACTGCTGTTCGCGCGACCGTGGGCCTTTGTATTAATTCTATTTTCTGTCTGGGTCTGGTGGCTTTCCATCGCCGGTTACGGAGGGTTAAGCAAAGGACGTGCGCTGGCTGCCTTAATTTCGCGGCTGTTGATGCTCGGTCTGTTTGTAATGCTAATTGCAGAACCGCGGTCGGTCCGTGTGCGTGATGTTATCTCGGTGGTCTATGCCGTCGATCTTTCCGACTCGATCGGTGAATCCTCTGTCGAGTCCGCCCTGGAATTTGTGATGAAAACGGTGACCGAGAAACCTCAGACTGATGAAGCAGGTCTGGTGGTATTCGGCAGGAACTCAGCAGTCGAACTTCCCCCGCGCGTCTCATTTCCCTATGAAGCTTTAAATTCCCGGATTGATCGCGACGCGACGAACCTGCAGCAGACACTGTCTCTCGCTGCTGCGATGCTACCTGAAGAAAATCGGGGGCGCATCGTCCTGATCAGTGATGGTACCGAAACAGAAGGTTCGATTTCACAAGTACTGGACGAGTTGAAATCTCGCGATATCGCCGTTGATGTTCTCCCGCTTCAATATGAATATGATAAAGAAGTCTGGCTGGAAACTCTGGAACTTCCCCGATTTGTCAAATTGGGAGAAAACTATGAGGCAGCGGTTGTTCTCTCATCATTGAAACCAGGCTCAGGTAAGCTGGTTTTACGAGAAAATGGTCAACCGATTTATGAAAAAGAAGTGGCATTTAAAGCTGGTAAAAACCGCTATGTAGTTCCGATCTATTTACGTTCCGCTGGTTACTATGAATATTCCGCTACGATCGAAACGAAACGCGACGAAGACCAGATCAGGGAAAACAATACCGTTCTGAACTACATCTTTGTCGAAGGAGAAGGCAAGGTTCTGGTTGTTACAGACCCTGCCGGTGACGAACGCGACTGGCAACCACTGGTGAAAGCAATCCAGGAAGGGGAGCGAGTTGTTGAGACGGTCTCAGCTTACGAATTCCCCAGCGATTCCCTGTCTCTGATGCCTTATGATGCGATCGTGTTTGTCAATGTTCCCGCCGATGCTTTTAATGTCATCCAACTGAAAGCCGTTCATGATTCTGTATTTAATCAGGGTATCGGCTTTATGATGGTGGGGGGAGATAACAGCTTTGGCCCGGGCGGTTATCATCGCACTGTGATCGAAGATGCGTTACCCGTTACCATGGACATTACGAAAAAGAAAGTCCTGCCCAAGGGGGCCCTGGCCATTATTCTTCATACCTGTGAATTTCCGGAAGGAAATACGTGGGGAAAAAGGATCACAAAACAGGCCATTAAAGTTCTGGGGGCACAGGATGAAGTTGGTGTTCTGGTCTATGACTATATGGATGGTGAAAAGTGGCTCTTTAAATTGATGCCGGCAGGGGACTATGAAAAAATGGTGCCCAAGATTAACGGTGCCCAGATCGGAGACATGCCCAGTTTTGCCAATACGATGCAACTCGGGCTGAATGGCTTAATTAAAAGTGATGCTTCCACCAAGCACATGATCATCATTTCTGATGGTGATCCTCAGCCTCCTACGCCGCAGTTACTTGGACAGTTCGTGAAAAATAAAGTCAGTGTCTCCATGGTCGCCATTTTCCCTCACGGCGGCCAGGACATCTCCTCAATGCGCGGCATCGCCGGTGCGACGGGAGGACGCTACTATTTTCCTTCCGATCCGAATCAGTTGCCTTCCATTTTCATCAAAGAATCAAAAACCCTGAAGCGGAGCATGATACAGAATGAAACGATTACCCCGGAAGTCGGTATGATCTCTCCTGTCCTGAAAGGGATCGCTGCCATTCCACCGTTACATGGGTATGTACTCTCGACAATCAAACCTCGGGCGGAAGGGGTTCTGAATGCTCCTGAAAAGAAAGACGCTGAAGGGGAGATTGATCCGATCTTATCTTTCTGGAGATACGGATTGGGAACGACAGCTGCTTTCACTTCCGATCTCTCACCTAACTGGGGTGCAGACTGGGTCAACTGGGATCATTACCAGGCATTCGTCAAGCAACTGATGATTAAAATCTCGCGGGTACAAAAGCAGGACCACCTGAAGATGTGGAGTCATACGTCGGGTAACAAAGCCACGATCATGGTAGAAGACTTTCATCCGGAAGAGTCATTCTTGAATGTGGCAGCCCGTATTTCAGGCCCGCATGATCGGCAGGAAACAGTGGTTCTCAAACAGGTCAGCCCCCGTCGCTATCAGGCTACCGTTCCGTTATGGGGTAAAGGTCGCTACCAGGTCATGTCAATCGGGAAAACAGGTGATCGGGAAGATCATGCGAACGGAGGATTCATCGTCCCTTATTCTCCCGAATTTCTGCGATTCCGATCGAATCCGATCGTACTGAATCAGATCGCAGAACGGACGGGGGGACAGCAACTGCCATTGGATGATGCATCCGAAATCATCTACGGTCGCCGGGCACCTAAAATGAGCTCTAATCCGATTTTTGACTGGTTCCTGATTGCATTAGCGATTCTGGTACCGTTGGATGTGGGGATCAGACGAATTCAACTGGACTGGTATGCGATCAAAAGCTGGTTTAATTTTGGGAAAGATGACAAAAACAGTACAGCCACAATGGGTGCTCTCCTGCAGCGAAAACAGGATGTCACAGAAGAAATGGATTCTCGCAAGGGGCCGTCAGACCAGCAGAATCAACAGTCAACCATCGCGAAACTGCAGGAACAACGCCAGCAGGCAACCAGACCGCCTGAAACTGGTAAAACAGAAACAAAACCACCCGACAAGAAATCGAAAGAACCTCCTGTGTCACCAGCGGGTGGTTCCGAGGGAAATCAGACAACAACGGGTCGTCTCCTCGATTTGAAACGCCGCAGAAATTCCGACGACGATCAAGATCAATAAGACCGTTTAACATCGTGGAGATATGAAGATGAATCAGCCAGAAACCACTGAGGAACCAATAGTTATGCAGGCGGAAGCCGACCATTTCAAAAAGGTTTTCAATGAAGCCCGGACCGAAATCGCACGGATGATCATCGGACAGGAGCGGGTGGTGGAATCAACGCTCTACGCTCTGTTTTGCGGTGGAAACGTTCTGTTGGAAGGGGTGCCGGGACTGGGAAAAACTGAATTGGTCAAAGCGCTGTCACGCGTTCTGGATCTGCATTTTCAGCGAATTCAGTTCACGCCCGACCTGATGCCGGCAGATATCATCGGAACGAATATCATGAGTACCGATGAAACAGGCACTTATCGATTTGAGTTTCGCAAGGGCCCCATTTTTACGCAATTACTTTTAGCAGACGAAATTAACCGCGCCTCTCCCAAAACCCAGTCTGCGCTGCTGGAAACCATGCAGGAGGGGACGGTGACTGCAGGTGGCACTCACTTTCGACTCGATCAACCTTTTTTCGTAATGGCAACACAAAATCCGATTGAACAGGAAGGGACATACCCACTGCCTGAAGCACAGCTTGATCGATTCATGTTCAAAATCAATGTCCCGTTTCCGAACCGGAGCGAACTGAATACGATCGTGCAGCAGACGATTCTGAAACAGCCTGTAGAATTGAAGAAATTGTTGAACAGCCAGCAAATCCTGGAACTGCGGAGCATTCTGGATAAAGTGGTGGTTGTCGAACCCATTCGGGATTATGCCATTCGACTGGTACTATCGACCCATCCCGGGACCGATTTCGCCATTGATGAAATTCGACGTTTCGTACATTGGGGAGCCAGTCCACGTGCAGCCCAGTCTTTGATCAAAGCTGCTCGCGTGCGGGCATTAAGCGAAGGCCGGGCACATGTGGCTTTCGAGGATGTACGCTATTTTGCCAATGAAGTGTTACAACACCGTGTTTTGTTGAATTATGACGGTCAGGCCGAAAACATCAGCGTGAAAGATCTGGTAGAACGAATCTGTCAGGAACTACCGGAAAAGGAATAATCTCAAGTGTCTCAGGGATCTTCACTCACTCAGTTTACAACCTTATTTGATAACAAAACGTTATCGATGCTGGAGCGGATGCGCTTAAACCCCACTAGACGATTGACCAATCGCAGTCGTGGAGAACACCTCTCGGGAAAGGGGGGGACGAGTACGGAGTTTTCCGATTACCGAAACTATGTTCCCGGCGATGATGTCCGCTATATCGATTGGAATATCTTTTCCCGGCTGAACCGCCCCTTCATGAAGCAGTATCAATATGAAGAAGAAATGCATGTGGTTCTGATCCTCGATGCCTCGTCCTCCATGGATTACGAAGACAAATTTCTGCGTTGCCGACAGTTGGCAGCGGCTTTTGGCGTTATGGGACTGCTCAATTTTGAAAAAGTCAGTGCTTATGTCTGTCATAATAAGGGAGGGCGTCCCCAACAGTTCCTGCCGACAACCGGTCGGGGCAGCATGAAACGACTGTTTGATTTTTTATCCCAGATTGAACCTGGTGGCGATTCTCCCATTGAAAGTGCAGTCGACGATGTTCTGAGATCGCATCGTGGCCGTGGGATCGCAATCCTGCTTTCGGATTTTGAATCATTTGGCGATTTGCAACGCCCGATGAACCTGCTTTACAGTTCTGGCCTGGAAATATTTGGTGTGCAGATCCTGGCGCCTTCTGAAGTGAATCCGGAAATTAATGGCGATCTCAGACTGGTTGACAGTGAAAGTGGTCAGACACTGGATATTTCCTCCGCCGGGGATCTGTTAGGTCTGTATCATGAGCATCGTTGTTTACTGGAAGAGCATCTGGCATCTCTCTGTCGTCAGCGTTCTGGTAAGTTCCTGATGGTCAACAGTGGCGATGCGCTGGAACATGTCCTGTTTGATCAACTGAGACGGAAAGGGTGGGTCATATGAATTTCTGGCCTGGCTTTTACGCTCTCCAGGGCGCCTGGTTCCTGTTGCTGCTGGTACCACTGGTCATCTTTTATTTCCTCAAATTAAAACGCCCTCATCAGCGTGTGCCTTCACTGGCACTCTGGAGTCAGGTGATCAATGACCGTCGTGTGAATTCGCCGTTCCAGAGGTTCAAACGCAGCATCTTGCTGCTGCTGCAAATCCTGCTGTTACTGTTTCTGGTATTAGCGTTAATGCAACCTTATGTTCAAAGTGGTGCGGAACGTGCTGAGTATCTACCCATTTTGATCGACTGTTCTGCGAGTATGGCTGCGACAGATTCGGAGTCGGGTAAAACACGATTGGACCTGGCGAAAGAACGTGTGGCTGACCTGATAGACAACATGTTGCCTGACCAGCAGATCTCACTGGTTGCTGTCAGTTCGACTGCCCGTCGCTTAACTGCTTTTACTGATAATCAGCGTGTCTTGAAGAAAGCACTCGCTGATTTAGCGGTCGATGATGTTCCCAGCCAACTTGAAGATGCTCTGCGTATGACGCAGGCGCTGTCACGTACTGCTCCGATCAATACAGTTCTGTTTTACTCTGACGGCAATTTCCCCCGTGAAGTGAATTTCGAACTCCCCTTCGACTTGAACTTTCAACTACTTCCGCCAGCAGGGGCAAATATTGGAATCACGTCCTTCAATGCACGAAAAAATCAGGCTGGTAACTGGGATGTCTTTATTCGTGTTGAAAATTCGAAACAGGCAGACAGTCCAGCTCAAGTCGAGTTGCTGCAGGATGGAACCAGTATCGCTAAGGAAGAGATCGTCCTGGGGAGTGGGGATTCCCAACGACTGGAGTTTTCGGTCGCTGCAGATAAAGAATCAAAGCTGGAAGCGGTTTTATATCCTGGATCGCAAGACAGTCTGGCTGCTGATAACCGTGCGTTCCTCACAATACCACAGTCAAGATCTCTGTTGGTCTACATTGACCCGGAATTAGCCAGTTATCGTTACGCGCTGGCCGATGATAAAGAATTGATTCTCTATCCACAGGAAAAAAGTCCAACCGCTCCTCCCGATTATGACCTGATTATTGGTAGTTCAGCAAAAGATCTCGACAGACCTGCACTCGTAAAACTGGGGGTCGGATTTATCCCTGAAGATTTACAGGAACTGATCACGTTAGAGAGTAATCTGACCGATGTTGTCGACTGGAATCGCAGCTCCGCCTTTTTACGCCACGTTGAGCTGGCTGATGTGCAGATTTCGCAGCAACCGGTCTGGGCAGAGAATGCCAACGTTGAAGACCTGGAAGCACTGGGATACGAAGTCCTTATTCACGGACGTCTCGGACCTTTGTTATTACAGAAACGAAATGCAGGCGAACTCGAATTCTATTTTCTGTTTAATACAGATCGCTCCACAATGCCTTATCGCGTCGGTTTTCCGATTATGGTATCCAACCTGATTCAATTAACATCACAGGAAGCGGGGATTTCCGAGACCCAGGCAGCGGCGACTCCCGTGCTCCCTCCACTGGAGTTTCAGCCAGAAAAACAGTATGAGATCCTGACACCTGCCGGAAAAGAATTACGTGCTGAGAGCGATCAAAACGGGCGAATCTCCGGCGTCGCCGCTTTGCATACCGGACAATATACCATTAGCGGGGCGGGAGCAGAAAACACAAAAATCAGTGTAAGTCTTTTAAACCCTTTAGAGACTTCGCTCGTTTCAGTAGAAGAGATTCAGTTCAGTGAAGTGCCCGTTACCGCGACTCAATCGCAGATCGACAGTGACAAGCCTCTCTGGGGGGAGTTTGCCTTCATCGCATTTCTGTTGCTGTTGGGCGAATGGTGGTATTTCCAGAAACGCCCGGCAGGAACAATGTCGTAAACCAGATATAAGAAAACAGGTTGAAAACGTATGAATTGGAAAGTCGTGCCACTGGTCTGGTTATCCTGTGTTTTGACAGCACACCTGGCGGCAGCGCAGACAACTCCGATCACGGTTGATATTCACCAGGTGACTCAATTCCCTAAGGGTAATGGTCCGATTTCCTTAGTCTGGCAATGCTCTGTCTCCACATCCGACCTGCTGGAAGGCCATTTCCTGGTTACTGCCTATGATGGGAATGAACAGTTTGGACAATTTCAGTCACATGATGTCGCCTTGCATTCGGGATTTCATGAAGTTCCCATGATGCTGCCTGCAATGCAGGTAGATGGTTCCTATCCTGAATTGAAATTACGGCTCAGTTTTATCACACCGGAAACTCGTTATGACTTTAAAGATCCCTATACTCTGAAAGTCGGTCGCAGATATCTGAGAACACTGGCAGTTGGAGTCTGTGATCCGTTTGACGAAAATTTAATGCCAGTTCTGAAAACCTTCCTGGATCAATTAAAATTTGAAACGATCAGCCCCAAAGAACCGGTAGAGATTGATTATGACCAGTTTAACCTGCCCGCTCACGTGGCAAATCAGTATATGTCAAATGCTTATCCTCTGAAACTTAAACTGAAAACCTATTCCATTCATCTGCATCCGGAAGACTTTCCACAGCTTCCCGTTGACTGTCATCAGTATGACATCCTGGTGATCACAGCCCGAGGGCTTGAAGCATTAGAGTCGCGTCATCTGAAAGCAATTTTGCAATGGGTTCGTTCCGGCGGCAGTTTATGTGTGCTCCCCGGTGAAATAACGGGAGCAAATCAACTGGAATTTCTCAATGCCCTGCAGGAAAATCAAACGGGATCTCCGTTATTACAGAATTCCGATGGTCAAATTGATTTCTCTGAGAAGAATCAAATCCTGTTTTCCAGAACGGGTTGGGGGCGGACTGTGATCCTGCGTCAGCAGGCACTGGAAAAAGGCCTGCTCACTTCTGATGAACAAGCTCGAGTTCCATTTTTTTTATGGAGACTGAAAGAGTCGCAAAAAAAATTCTATGACAAACAGCAGCGCTGGGATGAGCAGCAATTGATCGCGGATTACTTCCAGCAGGAAAAACAGACGAACTATCGAAACTCTAATGGATATTCCACCTTAGAAGTCCTCAGTATGACCTATCAACCTCTTTTTACCGGGGGTATGTTAATCAGCGATCTCATGCCGGCAGAATTACAGATTGTCCCCAGTTGGATTATCGGAACGATTTTGCTGGGGTATGTTTTGATGATCGGCCCTGGAGAGTACTATCTGCTGGGATACTTTAAAATACGACGCTTCACCTGGATCACATTTCCTGTGATTTCAATTTGTGTGGCCTTGTTTGCTTTTCTCATCTCTAATTATTTTATGCAGGCGTCCCACGAGCGAAAAAACCTGTCGATCATTGACCTGGATAGTAAAGGGGAACCAGTCAGAGAGAATGAGATTGAGTTGCTCTTCACGGGAGCCTATCAGACCATTGAAACCAGGATCAAATCAGGGTTGTTCAGTCCACTTAATCAAACAGAACTGGGTGGGGGCTACAATAACTACAATTCTCGGCAGAATCCCACCACTTCTATGGTAGGGGCACCTTTCTATCAGGGATCCCTGCCGACACAATATTCTGTCTATCAGAATATGCCTCAATGGACGCCACAACTGAACCGAATTGTCAAAAATTATCCTCAATCAGAACAACCTGGCTTCGACTGGGGATCGATCACCGCCGATCAACTGAATTCGGACGATAGCCGCGAGAGACTGATGAAAGAGGCTAAGCAGACATTTGGTGAGAATGCCATCCTGTTGATCTATCACGGAACGACCGATGGAAAACCAAAACGATTTATTAATCGCTATCCGACAGAACTTCAGACGGGAAACCCGCTACAAGTTGGGGGGCTCACGCCATTATTAACCCCCATAAACCGGCCTTATGCGCAATATCGGGATCAGTCTCAGGAACGGACCTGTTTTATGGACGATCTGTGTGCCCGGCAATCGCGGGGCTTATTTCAGATTGTCTCCCAAACATCCCCTGCAGGCGGAAGTAATTTTGAGGACTTGAGTATTCTTGACTCATCCGATCCCCGTCAGTGGCTGGTTGTCGTGTATGTTCCAGGAAATCAACAGGATATTATTTATCGTCAGTTAATCGTGTCAGACACTTAAGACCATTACCTATTCTCCAGTTCGACTGTGTCCAGTTTTACTGGAGTGTCTCCAGAGGCAATGGGATCGAGAATCATAGTACGCGAGACGCTATATCAAAATGTGATACGCTTTAGAATGTTCAAATCTTATGAGTACGCAACCTGCAATGGTGGAAGTAAATAATCTTTGGGTCCGCTATGGGAACTACGAAGCCGTCAAAGGTATTTCCTTTTCGATACCCAAAGGAGAAGTCTTTGGTTTTATCGGACCAAATGGAGCAGGAAAATCATCGACCATCAAGGTCCTGGCGACTCTGCAACGTGAGTATGAATGTGATTCGGTCAAGATAAACGGAATTTCCGTAAAAAAAGCCCCGCATCTGATTCGAGAAATGATCGGTTATATGCCGGATTTTTTTGGCGTCTATGAAGATCTGACTGCCCGGGAGTATCTGCATTTTTTTGCAGCCGCTTATCGCATCAACCGCAATCGCAGGAAAGCAATTGTGAACGATGTTCTGGAGTTAACGGATTTGACAGAAAAGATCGACGCGCCCGTGGATTCACTTTCCCGCGGCATGAAACAACGCCTGGCGCTGGCGCGTGTATTATTACATGACCCGGACCTGTTATTACTGGATGAGCCTGCCAGTGGTCTGGATCCGCGTGCTCGAATCGAAGTGCGGGAACTGTTAGTTGCGCTGAAGGAGATGGGAAAAACCATTATCATTTCCAGCCACATTCTGCATGAATTATCACAGCTTTGTACCAGTATTGGCATTATTGAAGCAGGTCAATTCGTCACACAGGGTTCTTTAGATCATATTTACAAACGGCTGGAACTCAGTCGCATCATACATGTGCAGATTGTCGGTGAAATGAATGGGATCTGCCAGAAAATCGAATCATTCGAGGGGGTGAAATCAGTTAGTGTGCAGGCTGATCGCCTGGCAATTCAACTTCAGGAAGATCAGCTGGCGGTGGAAGATTTGCATGCCAAACTGGCTGCGACGGGCGCTAAAATCCGTATGTTTCAGGCTGAAGCCATGGATATGGAAACGGTCTTCATGAAATTGACGGAAGGGAAGACGGCATGAAACAGCGATTTCTCCAGCTCGGATTGCCGCTGCTCTCCAAAGAACTGATCGAGATGGCAAATCGCCGCCGAACCTACGTTATTCGTTCGGTTTATGCGTTGCTGTTTCTGGGATGTGTGGGTTTTATTTATATGGATAGTCTGGCCCCACAAATTAATAATCCCCTGGCGATACTGGGGCGGGGGCGGGAAATCTTTCAAGCCATGGTTTTTCTGCAATTCGTTGCCATCTATCTCCTGCTGCCTGCCATCACTTGTAGTGTCATTACACAGGAAAAGGAACGTAACAGCCTGGGGCTGTTACTGATCACTCGATTAAGCCCTGCTACTATCATTCTGGAAAAATATCTGGGACGACTGATTTCCATGCTGACGTTCCTGATGCTGGGGCTGCCGATTTTGGCCTTTGCCTATTCACTGGGGGGAGTCTCTCCCGCCATGTTTATTAACGGTCTCTGGCTGCTGATATTGACTATGTTCCAAATCGCTGCATTGGGAGTGATGTGCTCCAGCTTTTTTCGCACCACCGTGGCAGCCTTCATCGCAACCTATCTGCTTGGTTTTCTCATGTTGTTTGGACTTCCCATCGCTTATGAATTGAATCTGCTGTTTTATCGGGATGTTGTCAATCTGATCGTCGATGTCCTGCAGCGCGTACCATACCTGGGAGAATTATTTCAGCGCGGAAATCGACCCAATGAGGAAATTAACTTTTTGTTTTTTGCTCCCTATTGGTTTGATCGGTTTTCCTGGACTCCCGGGGGAGCCTCTGTCGTGAAAACCTTCATCTTCAGTCTCCCAATATTTATAAGTACCTTATTCTTTTTATTACTTGCGAAATTATTTCTAGTCCGACGTGCATTTATCCCTGCCAATAATCTTTTATTAAATATCTTCAAAAAACTGGATTGCCTGTTTTCCAAGATCAACAATAATCGGGTGACACGCGGGATCGTGCTGGTGAAGGACACCGTTTCCCTCCCGGACAGCAATCCGATTGCCTGGCGAGAAACATCCAAAAAGTCCCTGGGAACATTTCGTTACCTGTTTCGAATTCTGGTTCTTCTGGAAGTCCCGACTCTGTTTTTATGTATTGTCACTGCCATCGGTAATCCAAGTCCTGTAGTCCCGGGCGCTGTCATATTACTATGGTTAATCTGGGGGCTCAGCGTGTTGTTACTGGCCGTTTCTGCGACCAGCCTGATAGCCGGGGAGCGGTCTCATGAAACGCTTGACGTATTACTGACCACTCCCATTTCGGGAAGCGAGTTGTTAGATCAGAAGATTACCGGTGTTAAACGTTTATGCCGGGTTTTACTGATTCCACTGTTAACAATTGTGTTGTTTGAAACCTGGTGGAAATGGGAACACGCCCAGATGGGGCGGAGAAATCAATACGAATCTCAGTGGCTGGCCTATTTAGTCGGTTCTCTGCTGATGCTGGGCATTTATTTGCCGATGCTGGTTTACCTGTTCTGTTGGATTGGAATGAAAATCAAATCGCAGACCAAGGCGATTCTGGCTGCCTTGGGAGGGATTATTGTCTGGTGTCTGCTGCCATTTATTCTGGCTTTCCCGCTTTTTATCATGATTCCCAACTTAAACGAAGATTCTATCCTCTATGGTCTTTTCCTGGGGCCTGCTTCCTATCTGGTGCTGAATGAAATTGCCGAATTTCAAGAATTCGGATCGATGTGGATTCCCCTGGTCGTCAATGCCATAATTTATGGTGGGTGCCTGATGTTGTTTCGCACGCTCTGTCGGAATCATATTGATGAAAATCTGGGACGCCTGGGCTATGATAACACGAACTACTATCGTCCTGACATTGATTCAATCGATGGCATCTCCTTTGATCAACCGTCTCAACTGAGTTCTGATATATGAAATACCACTTGAGAATTTCCCCATATCCCCAGATACGGAATTTAAAGCTGAGCTTCCTATGGGGAGCATTCTTTGTAATGCTCCTGCCCGGCTCAGTTTTCGCAATAGATATCGAAGAAGTTGTCTGGGGGTTTAACAATCAGCAAACCAGTGGGAAGTGTATTCCCCTTTCCATCCTGCTTCGCAATAACACCCCCGAGGCATTTGATGAACCGGTTCAGCTCAACCGATTGCAATATGGCGGCAGCAAAACAGGTGCGCCGTTGATGCGAAAAGTTTTTGTGGCCCCATTCAGCTCTCAATGGGTTCAGTTCTATCCTTATATTATTGAATCATACCAGGAAGACTGGTCGCTTAACTGGGGACCCCGATTTGTCTACGGTCAAAAACTGACCAGAGCGGCGAATAATATCAGTTCCGATTCAAGACTAAATGCTGTGCGATCGCGAATCATTTTGAGCCGATCAGATGCGCTGGTCCAAAAACAAGGGTACTTCAAGCAATTTCCAGAGGAATTATTTCCACCATCAGTGACTGCAACAGACTCTCTAGACGAAATTCTCATCGGTCACGTTCCCCGCTGGGATGCGGCCCGCAAGGCATCATTTATGGACTGGCTTTACCAGGGAGGAGTGGTACACTTGCTACCCGATGATGCAACCGGGGAAAACCTGAGCTTCACAAGCAGCATGGTCGAATTAAATTCACCACTGGACTCCTTTCGGATAGGGGAAGGCCTGGTAATCCGCCATACTCTTAAGATGTCTCAAATGAGTGAGAATGTACTGATCGCGGCGGTCAATAAAATTCATGATCAGGAAGCAGAAAACATTCTCCATCGTAAACCGGAAGCCAGGCAGAGTAAAACAGTCACTAGTCAATACAGTGCTCAACGATATGGTGATATCAATTCCAGGTTGATGCACCAACTGACAGACTTAACACATCCCGACCATAACTGGCCTCTGATCTACCTGATGTCTTTCCTGTACCTGTTTATGATCTTTCCTGGCTGTTTTCTGTTCAATAAACGCCAGAAGAATTCGCGATACCGCAATTCGCTGTTATTCATCCTGTTTACCGTGGTCTGTTTCAGTACCATTTTCTGGAGCATCGGGAAACGGGGCTACGGTGAAAAAACCACGATTAACAGTTTACTCATCGCACAACCATTACCGGGGAATTATTTCGACACTACCTGCTGGATCAACTCCTTTGTCACGAATGGAGGGAAGTATCAATTTATCTCGAACGGAGAAGGCTCCATATTCACAACGGCTCAGGATACGGAACGCATCAATGGAATCATTGCGAATGGAATTGATGGGTTCTTCCAGGCTGATATTCCGGCATTTTCCAGTCGGCCGTTCATGTATCGAATCAAAGTACCATCTACCAAGCCAGAATGTCACATTGTTGATTATGAACTTAACCGCGACGGGAATCTCGAAGATCTTATGCTTGAATTTCAGCCGGGGTTACCTGCCAATCATTCTCGGATCCAGATTCTATTTCGCGAGAAACTGTATTCAATAGTTCAAACTAAAGAGAAAAATCGATCCCTGTTTAAGCTCAAGCAGGGAGGCGTCATTCCCGTTACAACGTGGCGGACAAAACTGAATTCTGATCTAGGTTATGGGCCACGGTATGCGTATGGCAATCAAGATAAGGATGCCAATGAAGTATACAGTAAATTGTATGAATCACTCGTCATCAAATCGTTGGATCTGACGACCGAAGAGCAGGTTGTTAACTATCGAGACCATCAGGCTCGTTTCAAATTATTTTATTATTGTGATATTCCAGATGAATTTAAGCTGAAGACGGATGTGCAGGGGGACCAACAGGGACGCATCCTGTTTGTCTACGATTTCGCCTTACCTGAAAAACAGATTGCTGAAAACAATGAACCAACCGATCCATAGTAAACCTGTTATTGATATTCAGAATGTATCGCATTCCTTCAAAGGACATCGCGCATTACAGGGCATCAATTTCCAGGTCCAGCCTCAATCCCTGCATGGTTTTGTCGGCCCGAACGGGGCAGGGAAGACCACTACTCTGAAAATCATCTGTACTCTGTTGCGTCCACAGGGAGGAAAGGTAGAAGTTTTCGAACATGACGTCCGGTCGTCCGTGAAAGAAATTCGAAAACGAATCGGGTTCATGCCCGATCATTTCAGCACCTACAGACAGATGACCGTCTTCGAGTACCTTGACTTTTTCGGTGCAGCCTATGGCCTGGGACTCGATCAGCGAAACCAGGTCATTAATGATGTATTGACCCTGACTGACATGGACGGTCGTAAGGATTCGCTCATCAGTGGATTATCACGGGGGATGCAGCAGCGTGTCAGCCTGGCGCGTGTTCTGGTCAATGACCCCGATCTATTATTACTGGACGAGCCGGCATCCGGGTTGGATCCCCGTGCACGCATAGAACTGATGGAAATATTGCAGGAACTGAAACGCATGGGTAAAACCATTTTCATCAGTTCGCATATCTTAAGCGAACTGGCGGAATTGTGTGACAGCGTCACAATTATCGACCGAGGATTGATAAAATACAGCGGTTCCATGGACGGTCTCCTGACCCATGAACAGGAACATCCGGTCTATAAAGTCGTGCTGGAAGCGGAAGTCGAAGGGCTGATGGATTCGCTGTCAGGTGAGCCGGGAATCCTGAAAGTCGAAGCGACCGAAAAACCACGCGAATTACGCATTATGTTCGATATTACGCTAACCAGTACGGGAAAATTATTATCTAAAATCATTGAGATGAATGGGACCATTGAGTCGTTCCAGCGTGACAAGAAACACCTGAACCAGGCATTTCTGGATCTGACAGAGCAGGGAGTGCGTTAATGTTACAGGGGACTTTTGCATTATTTCATCGTGCGTTATGTGTCGACTTTCGGTTAACGCGTACCCATTTATTTCGTTTTCTGTTTGCCGTTCTGATTTTATTTTGTCTGATGATCGCACATTCCAGCAGCCGATTCATGGGAGCTGCCGGACTCTATTTATTCACACAGATCGTCTATCTGAATTTTGTATTTATATTGATGGCCGGCATCAGTTTTTTCGCCACCGCGATCACAGAAGAAAAAGAAGAACAGACGATCGGCCTATTGTTGATGGCGGGCGTAAATCCGATTTCCCTGTTGCTCGGGAAATCTCTGCCGCGACTGGTTTCTGCTCTCATACTACTCTCGATCCAGTTTCCCTTTACCCTTCTGGCAATCACTTTAGGCGGAGTCACTTTCACTCAGGTGCTCGCAACCTACGCAACGCTGGCAGCATTTCTGATAGGACTATCAAATCTGGGGCTGGTTTGTTCGGTAGTCTGTGCACGTTCCCGGGCTGCCTCGTCTCTGGTTCTGATCTCTCTGTTCCTGTATTTCCTGGGGCCTCCCTTACTGACATGGGGTGTTGAGGGTGCCGTTTATGCAAAATGGATGTCAGGCAGCTCATTGATTGCCAAAGGGGTCGAGTCTTTTGTTGAATATTGCTACGAGTCCTCTGTTTTAACGCAGCTTAATCTGATCCTGACTTCGGGCTTTAGTGAGAGCCCCTGGGGATTTCAGTTCTGGACGAATCTCATTGCAGGTGCCGGGTTCTTCCTGTTAGCCAGTCTGTTCTTTAACCGTTTTGCGCTGACCGAAGTCTCTACTGATCCGGGACGCGGATTGATCTCCAAAAAACGGAACCGCATCTTTTCACCGGGTCGCGCATGGATGCAGGCGTTGGCGTGGAAAGATTTCTTTTTCGTGAATGGTGGCCTGGGAATGGCGATCATCAAATTTGTCTGCTATGGAGTCGCCCTTGTTTCCCTGTGCGCCTATATCAGTTATACCTCGCGCAGTTATTCTCTGCGTGAAATGGGGCTGACCGTCTTCTGGACCATGCTGATTGTGGTGCTGATTGAAATCAGTCTGATTTCGTCGCGGATATTTCATGTCGAAGTTCAATGGAAAACTCTGGTTTCGACGGCCATGCTTCCGCAGTCAATGGCGCAGATTGCGTATGCCAAGCTCTTTGGGTCAATGCTGGCAATTGTGCCCGCATTCGCCTACTTACTCATTGGTGGGCTGCTGGGGATCGAAGAAATGACGCAGGATCTGGGTATGGTGCTTGCTGAACCTAGTTTCTGGCTGACCTGTATTGAAGTTCTCTTTTTCTGGCATCTGACGGCTCTGTTGTCAACGTTTATTAAATGGGGGGCATTACCACTGGCATTCGTTCTGATGTGGGTCGGTAATATGGTATTTTTCTTTTCCATGAGTATGGTTGCCATGGGAGGCGGAGGGGGTCCTGAAGCATATGAAGCAGTTGTTATCCTGTTTACTTTGTTTCTCTCAGCCGGTATCGTAGGATCACACTTTTTAATTAATGAACGTCTGATGTTTCTGGCTTCACAATAATTGGGCCGACGTAATGTTACAGAAAAATGAGGTCGTGATGGATTCTAAACTCAGTCGAAGAAGGCTTTTACAATCATCCAGTCTTTTAGCAGCTTCTGCCCTCGGTCTGGACTGGCAGCAGGTACAAGCCGGTGAAAAACAACTGGCTTCGTCTCAGCCGCTCAAGGGAAATATCAATCAGTCTGTGGTGCACTGGTGTTTTAAAAAGTACTGGGATATTGAAAAAACAGCGCAGGTTGCCAGTCAGTTAGGAATCAAAAGTGTCGAGCTGACTCCTGCAGAGAACTGGAACACCCTGAAAAAGTATGGATTAACCTGTGCCATCGCTTCCAGCCATGGTTTTAAAACCGGTTTTAATAACCCGGAACACTGGGATGAATGCATTCAGATTTTACGTAAACGGATTGATGAATGTGCTGCGGGAGGCGTCAAAAATGTCATCACTTTCACTGGAATGCGGGACGGCATCGATGATGAGACGGGGGCCAAAAACTGTGTCGCCGGCCTCAAAAAAATCATCGGCTATGCGGAGAAGAACAATGTCAACCTCTGCCTGGAAATGCTCAATTCACGCGATGACAGCCACCCGATGAAAGGACACCCCGGTTATCAGGGCGACCATACAGACTACTGTATCGATATCATCAAGCAGGTCGGCTCTGATCGAATGAAACTCCTGTTTGATATCTATCATGTACAGATTATGGATGGGGACGTCATTCGTCGGATCCGTGAGCATAAAGACTACATCGGCCATGTACATACTGCCGGTAATCCGGGACGCGGCGAACTGGATCAAAAGCAGGAGATCAATTACCCACCCATCATGCAGGCATTACAGGAAATCGGCTACAAGGGCTTTGTCGGCCAGGAATTTATTCCCACCCGTGATCCTTACGATGGTTTACAACAGGCCGTTTTGCTGTGTGATGTTTAAACTGAAACCGATTAAAAAATGAAAGCGGCGGAGAATAGATTAGTTCTCCGCCGCTTTTTTTGTTTTTGATATCATTCTTTGTCAGGCTGATAATTCCTGAATCACACAGTCACCCATTTCTGTTGTAGAAATGCTCTTACCTCCTGCAGAGATATCGGCTGTACGATGTCCGGCTGCCACAACCCGGGCGACTGCCTCTTCGACTGCAGTCGCTTCAGTTTCCAGGTTTAGGGAATGTCTGAGTAGCATGGCAGTTGCCAGAATGGTTGCCAGCGGGTTGGCAATTCCTTTACCTGCGATATCCGGTGCAGAACCATGAATTGGTTCATACAGTCCCGGTCCGTCAGATCCCAATGAAGCTGAGGGAAGCAATCCCAGCGATCCTGGCAGCATCGAACCTTCGTCCGTCAGGATATCACCAAACATGTTTCCTGTGACCACCACATCGAAGTCCGAAGGACGTGAGATTAAGTGCATAGCCATCGCATCGACGAGTACGACTTCATATTCAAGATCTGGAAATTCATTTTTGACCACATCTGCGGCGACCTGACGCCAGAGTCGAGAGACTTCGAGCACATTCGCTTTATCAACCGAAGTCAGCTTACCTCCACGATTGCGCGCCGCTTCCGCTGCCAGCCGAACGATCCGGGCAATTTCTTTGGTGGTATAGGTCATGACGCTGAATGCTTTTTCGCCGTCCGGATGTTCCATTCTGCCTGATTCGCCGAAGTAAATCCCCCCGGTCAATTCGCGGAAAAACAGAATGTCGGTCCCTTCGATGATTTCCCGCTTTAAAGGCGAAGCATCAAGCAGTTCATTGTAAGGTTTAATGGGACGTAAATTAGCAAACAGTCCCAGTTCTTTGCGGATTTTCAGGAGGCCGGCTTCGGGACGGGTTTTCGCAGAAGGATCATCCCATTTCGGACCACCAACGGCCCCTAGCAGAATCGCAGCGGATGCTTTACAGGTTTCCAGGGTTTCTGCAGGAAGCGGGTCGCCAAATTCATCGATGGCATTGCCCCCCATCGGGCAGGAGGGGGTGTCAAACTGATGATTGAATTTCTGTCCGATTGTATCGAGAACCCGTTTGGCCTGTTCAACGATTTCGGGACCAATTCCATCGCCGGGCAATAATGTAATCCGAGCTTCCACAGTCATTTCCTCATTTGTGCTGTTCAACGTGATGATTCAGGTGATTTCCTCTACGAAAGAGCTAATTTAGCGACTGTACATCCAAAACTCCAGCCGGCCTCGTCATGAATTTTGTCGAGACGAACAGAGAGTCTGAATCATTCCGAAAACAATCATCATTCAGAAGTGATTACAGTCAACATGGCAGCCCGTTGCGACCACTATAACCGGACTGAAGAAATCAATGAAACGCAGTTAATTCTAACTGTAAAATCAAGAAATACGCGTTTTGTACCGATAAGAATGATTAGATCCCGCTATGGATTTTGTGTCTTGTCATAGCGGGCCAAACATTCAAATTCGTCGTCGATTCGCATTCACAGCCCTGAAATGAATTCAGGAAGATACTTTGAGACAAGGGCTTACGCTCAGGAGGAGCAAGCGAAATAGTAATCGATGTAAGCGACAGGACAGGGACATCGCATGTTTCGCTCTTCATTTTTTGCTGCCGGTTTATTCGTCTTACTGACTGGTACTTCATTTTTGTTTGTCGACAAGATGGTTCTCACCCACAAAGTGACTGTGGAAGAAGAACCGGAACCAGTACGCGAACCTGAATTTCGCGGTTTTCTGGGAATGACATCTCTGAATGAAGAGCAGCAGGAAGAACTAAATCCACCTGACTGGGCTGCTTTCAGCCTGATGTCAATTGGTGCCGTCACAATGCTCTACGCAGCTGCACTACCCAAAAAACGATCATAAAACCAGATATTTTAACAGAATCAATAACCGTGATGGACGCCTGTTGTTCCTCACGGTTTTTTTATTGATCAAACCGCAGCGTTGCCCACAGGCTTGGATCCTGGGCGAAAGGGAATTCATGATCTACAATCATAAACTGTTCTCCCAGTTCAGAATCTGAGATCTTGTAGTAAAACCCAGTCTGTGGATAAGATGCCGGATCATAACCATAGAGTTCAGAGGCTGGCAACCAGATATCCAGTTCGTAGCCTGTTTTATTGATTTTGGACCAGAGTCTGACTTTCTTCAAATCAACTTGGGGGGCATCTTCCTGCGCACGATGAATTGCCTGTTGCAGGCAGATCGGTTTCGCCGAAGGGCCAACTGGCTGAAATTCAAAGGAATGACAATAACGGCTGGCCCGATGAATTGTTTTGGTATCGCGGGTATCTATCCAGACCTCAAGTGTTTCTGCAGGTGTGGCCGGATGTTTTTTTTGATTGACCTTCAGGCTGATTGCCAGACCTTCTGTATTCCAGGCAACTTTGAGCCCCCCCCATTTTTTTGATTTGTCAAATGTCAAATCGGGGAGGAGTGCCGAATCTGGAAGCTTTAACAATCGTCCCCGCTTACGGGGAAGGTCCTGTATCTGCGGCAGAGCGATAGAATGCCGAAACATAAATGAGCAGGGAATCATTGACATTGTGAAACTGACTCTGGGAATGACGTGATCTTTAAAAAATATCCTTACTGTGTAGAATCATAGCATTCTGGATTCAGAGTTTCTATTCCCGATCCATCGACTTCACTCGTTTTTTGAACAGCTGAATCAGGTTCTCTCCCTAAGGTATTTCATGCGATATCAGAATGATCAGATGATTCGAATCCGGGGAGCACGCTGCCATAATCTGAAAAATATCGATGTTGATCTACCCCGGAATCAAATATCAATCGTGACAGGCGTCAGTGGGAGCGGGAAGAGCAGCCTGGTGTTTGATACCATTCATCAGGAAGGACAACGACGTTTTCTGGAAAATCTCTCGCCTGGTACCAGGCAATTGTTCAGCCAGGCTCAACCCGTTGCTGTTGACCAGATTCTGGGACTGCCTCCTACGATCTGCTTTGATCAAACACAACGCGTGCAGTCAAAGCGCAGCACACTGGCAACCCTGACTGAGCTATATGATTTTTTTCGACTTCTCTATGCAAAACTGGGAATCGTTCATTGTGTGAATTGCGGGCAGGAACTCCACCAGCAGACTCCGGAGCAAATCGTTGACCTGGTGTTGGCGCTTGAAGATCGAAAGAAAGTGATGATTCTGGCTCCGGTTGTTTCAGCTAAGAAGGGAAATCATTCTACCCTGTTCCATCAGATTGCCAAAGAAGGATTTGTCAGGGCCAGAATTGATGGAGCCGTCATTGATGTCACTCAACCTCATGAATTCCCGGAGAATGTTCCGCATGATATTGAAATCGTGATTGATCGCATTATTGTAAAAGAGGGCATCCAATCACGCCTCAAGGAATCGGTAGACCTCGCATTAAAACAGGGGGGGGGGACTTGTCTCGTCAGTCAGCAGACAGAGGAGGGCTGGTCTGACCGTTATGTGAGTACGCGACTGGCCTGCGGTCAATGTAATCTCAGCTTTCCCGATCCAGAACCAGTCACCTTCAGCTTTAATAGTCCCTACGGCGCGTGCGCAACCTGTAATGGATTGGGGGTGATTGAACAAACTGACTCTGAGGCAGATCAGATATGTCCGCAATGCCAGGGAGCGCGCATCAGTCAGTATGGGCGCTCTATTCTTTTGAATCAGCATTCCATTGACCAGGTTATACGATTAACAGCGCCTGAAATAATGACCTGGCTTGATCAGTGGGAATCAGTGGCAGCTCAAGGATTGAGCCACCAGGATCAGGTCATTGCTGATCAAATCGTACCATCCATTCGAAAAAGACTGGACTATTTGACTGAGATCGGACTGGGCTATATTCAACTCTCGCGTCCTTCGAAAACGCTGTCTGGTGGTGAATTACAACGTGCCAGACTGGCTGCCTGCCTCGGTGCCGGAACAACAGGAGCCTGTTATATTCTAGACGAACCAACGGCAGGATTACACACTAATGAAACTCAGAAGCTGTTGACAATATTGCAGCGACTAAAACAGGCTGGGAATTCGATCATCGTTGTCGAGCATGATCACGATGTCATGCGCGCGGGAGATTATCTGATTGATATTGGTCCCGGAGCCGGGACCGAAGGGGGAAATCTGGTTTTCTCCGGCGACTATGAAGAATTTATTCAGCATCAGGAATCAATTACAGTTCAAGGCTTAACGGGCAGTATTCCATACAGGTCAGAAACGGATCGTACTAATGCAAACAGGGATCAGTTCCTGCAACTCACAGGAGCAAGCATTAATAACCTGAAGGCAGTCACACTCAAGGTTCCGCTACGACAGCTTGTCTGTGTTACCGGGGTCAGTGGCTCTGGAAAAAGTTCTCTGATCATCGAAACACTGGTTCCAGCAATCAAAGCGGAGTTAAACCGGCGTCCATCTCCTGTTTTACAATATGACTCATTGCTGGGGGTTGAACATCTCCAGCAGATTAAAATAATTGATCAAACAGCCTTGGGAAAGAATGGACGTTCTAATCCAGCGACTTATTGTGGTATCTGGGACGAGGTTCGAAAACTGTTTTCGAAGACAAAAACAGCACGATTGCGAGGCTATACAGCACGGCGATTCAGTTTTAATTCTTCTGATGGCCGGTGTGGAGCATGTCGTGGCACTGGTGTAAAACGAATCGATCTGAAATTTCTGCCTCCCGTCTTTCTTTCGTGTGAGAAATGCCATTCAAAACGATTTAACCAGGGAACTTTAGCGGTCAGATATCGTGGCAAAACCGTGAGTGATGTTCTGGAAATGTCCATTCTGGAAGCGTGGGGATTTTTTGAGTCGATTCCTCGAATCCGGAATGTGCTG
This sequence comes from Gimesia sp., assembly GCF_048262075.1. Classification (GTDB taxonomy): domain Bacteria; phylum Planctomycetota; class Planctomycetia; order Planctomycetales; family Planctomycetaceae; genus Gimesia. Next base: position 123,259 of record NZ_JBLXFK010000001.1, on the reverse strand, counting down.
CAGGTCATGCTGGATCTTGGCCTGGGATATCTGGCCTTGGGGCAGCCGGCCAATCTACTTTCCGGAGGAGAAGCACAGCGGATCAGGCTGGCTTCAGAATTAATATCTCCCTTAAACGGCAGGTCGCTGTTTGTTCTGGATGAACCGACACGAGGGCTGCATTCACATGATATTAACTGTTTGCTGCGAACATTAGATGAGCTGATTAATACAGGCAACTCGGTACTGGTGATAGAACATCATCCCCAGGTCATGTTTGCGGCTGACTGGATCATTGATCTTGGCCCTGAATCTGGTACAGCGGGAGGATCCATCATTGATGAAGGCCCCCCAGCGGAGATCGCGGCCAATCGGCAGGGGGCGACGGGAAAATTGCTGTACGAACTGATTGATAATATTGAATGTGATACGATCCAGAAGTCATCATAAATAACACCTGCAGAATTCACTCATTTTAATTATACTAGATTCTGCCCAATTTTACTGTTTCGTCTCCAGGGCTGTGTGGCCCGAATATATTAGATTGAGAGACGTTATCGTCAAATGTGATGCACTCTAGTTACAAACTTATTATCCACATCCTGAACACCCGTCAAGAACCCGGATTGCCTTAGAGAAAGTTAAGCTGCACGAATCATGAAATTTTTTAATGAGTACGGTATTTCGTTTGAATATCCAGATGACTGGGAACTGGCAAAAGAAGTGAACGAGAAGGATGGAGAAATCCAAATCGGTGTCACAGGTACTGACTCTTCATTCTGGATGATTTCTCTGTTTCTGGTTGATATCCCTGCTGAGGATTTACTGAAAAAGTCTCTGGAAGTCTTTCAGGAAGAGTATGACGATCTGGATGTGTATGACGCAAAAGTCAGGCTGGCTGGCAAAGAATGTCTCGGTTACGATATTGAATTTGTCTGTTCTGAATTGATCAACAGTGCCTTCCTGCGGGTCTTGAAAACCAGTCTGTTCACTGCATTTATTCTGTACCAGGGGACAGATCAGGACTTGCAGAATTCCCTGAAAGCTCTCGAAGCGATTTCTCTGAGTCTCGATATTTTTGATAATGAATTTGACGGATATCTGGATATAGTTTAAGTTTAAGTCCTGCGAATAAACAAAACTCCAAAAATCGATGATTGCTTATCGAAGTCGAACGGTTTTATAATACACAGACAAGACAGTTACTCACTGGCGTTCAACGGTGTGACACTGGTGCAGACTACTGGCAGTGGAAGCCACATCCGTACTGTTACCGCAAACTGCAGGTTTATCGTTCAGGAGCATTTTGATGTCAGCGGAAATTGAATCACATCAGGTTGAGAGCATCGGTGTTGTTGCAGGGGTCGTCTGGCAATATTTAAGTGAACACGAACCGGTGACACTGAGTAAACTGTCACGTGAAATCGAAGCGCCCCGTGATCTGGTCATGCAGGCAGTCGGGTGGCTTGGCCGAGAAGGTAAGATTGAATTCCATCAGGGATCACGCAGCAAACTGATCTCACTGGTGAATGAGTAATAGCCAAATGGTTGATTGCTTATCTGCCCATAGAAGTGCAGGGCACCATTCTGCGTCAGGTAGCGACTTCCGTTTTGCCTGTTTATTAGCCCGTAAGGGGAGGCCACACGTTTGAGTGACTCGAAAATTACTGAATTGTATCAACAGGCACGTCTACTCCAGAAATCTCGTGAAATCGAAAAAGCGATCGAGATATATCAGAGAATCCTGAGTACCAAACCTGCAGAAAAAAAGGCACATGTCGCGATTGCGACCGCTTATTTTCAATTACAACAATACCCGCAGGCAATAAAGCACTTTGAGGAAATGACGCGTCTGGCTCCCATGGATGCCTCGCCTTATATTAATATGGGTGCCATCTATAACCGCATGGGTGAATACAAACAGGCACTAAATGTGTTTAGAAAAGCGGTTCAGAAAGATAAGAAATCAGCAGACGCTTTCTACAACATGGGCATTGCTCACAAGGGGTTAAACCAGTTGAGCATGGCGGTTACAGCCTATAAACAGGCACTCGTATTTGACGATAAAATGGTCGATGCCCATTTTAATCTGGGAAATGTTTATCTGGAAATGAAAAATCATACCCAGGCGCATTCCAGCTTTTCACGGGCGTTGGAAATCTCACCGGGTTTCAAGAAAGCCATAAATGCCATGAAAATTCTGGACGCTGAAACAGTGAAAGAGAAAGAGAACATGAGTCCTTTCGGTCGCCTGGTTGATGAATCCGCACTGCGAAAAAAAGGCGAGATTGTTTCCACCCGCGATCTCAGTACAGAAGAACGTGAGAGTGACCGCCGGGAAATTCACAAGCTGTGTGATGAGATTACTGAAATCACACACACCATTGTTGACGATTTAAAGAAAGGAGTCAATCCGGGCCTGCTGAATCTGAATCGATGTATCTCGCAGGGTGAAAAGCACTACTCTGAACTGGATGAAGCTTATTCGACATTTCAGAAAAAAGTGAAATCTCTCAATGACATGAGAAAGCTTCTGAAACACCGTATGCTTGAGTTGCGATCTCATGAAAATTTGATCAATTCCCGTGGCGGCAATTAAAATCACACTACGGTTCAGTCTTTTCAAAACCATGTGCATCGCCTCGGAATGGTTTTACCATCAAGTGACCAGCCTGGTCTACCTCACAGACAATTGCTCCGTGTTGCCTTGTCGAATAAATCTGTGTGCTTTTCGAAAAAGTTTTTTTCAAATCAGGAATGGTCTGCTGTTGGCCTCCACTGACAATCACATACGCCGGATTTGCCCATTCGCTCAGATCATGTGTATTTGCAGTTCGACTGCCATGGTGAGGTGAGAGGAGCACGTCGACACTGTCAGTCGATGGTTCGCTTAACAGCTTATTGAGTCCTGCTCCTTCTAAATCTCCAGTCAGAAGAATCTGACGTCCACCATAATTGATGCGCAGTGTCAAACTGGATGGATTGTCGTCCTGGTATCGATCACCATATTCGGGATGCAGAACCTCGATGTTCGTTTCTGCTCCCAGACGAAAGTGGTCGCCTTTACCGATAAGTTGAACGGGCACATGAAACTCCAAGGCAGTATCACACAATTCGATCGTTCCCCGCTGCGACCGCGTCAGAAACGAATGCGGAAAGGCAAGTTCGCGCACGTATCCATTTGTAATCAGTTCTGCTGCAGAATTAAAATGATCGCGATCGGCGTGTGAAATCAGTAGAAAATCGACTCTGCGAATACCACGTGAGAGTAAAGTGTTTTTGATTTTCGAGTAGGTTTGTTCCACGGGGGACATGGAGCCGGCATCGTAGAGAATCGTCTCTCCACCGGGGGCTTCAATCAAAATTGAGACCCCATGATTGACGGCAATAAAGGTACACCGCAGGGAAGGCTCCTGGGGAATCACCAGAGGCACCAATAAACCCGTCAAGATCCAGACAGGCAGCAGCAACAGTCGCAATTTATTAACAGAGATGAGGGAACCCCATTGATGTTTCCAGAAAACAGATAATATTGATAACAGCAATAAGGCATAATACACCAGTATCCACCAGAGAGCGGAGGCAGGTAGTTCAAAATGGGACCAGGGCAAACTGGATGTCCACTCTACAATCCAAAGGAGCAACTGCAGACTCTGGTCAAAACAATAGCCAAATATCCCGGCAGTAAACGGGAGCAGGGAACCGACAAACATCAGCAGGTAGCCCAGCAGGAGGATCAGAAACAGAAACGGGAAGAGCAGAGTGTTTACGATAAGCCCGACAGGAGCCAGCAGGTGAAAGTGATAAAGAACCAGAGGGGCTGTTGCGATCCAGATAAAGAATGTCACCAGAAAAAGACTGTAGAGCAGCCGAAAATACTGAAAGCCAATCCGTTGTAAAGGTGTCTGTAAAAGTGGATCGTTGGCTTTTAAACGCCAGCGTAATGGAATCCAGGTTTGCTGATACAGGTTTTTATAAAAGTCCTGATTTACAGTCCAGAGAATAGACGCAACGGCCAGAAACGATAGTTGTGTTCCCACATCAAACAGATCTGTTGGATTTATCAATAGAATAATCAACGCCGATAAACACACCAGATTCAAGGTGGTAATTGTGCGCCAGTTAACCAGTCCCAGCGTAACAAGCACACAAAATGAAGCGGCTCTCAAGATTGGCGGACGGATCTCGATAATTGAGAGGTAAAACAGGATCGCCAGGATCAACAGTGTCACTGTCACTGTGCGAGGCAGATTGAGGATATGGCAGATGCTCCAGACAAACACACTGAAAAATCCAATATGTAACCCGGAGATCGCTAAAAAATGGATCAGTCCGGATTGACTGAATTCCAGACGCACTTTGGGGCTTAATTCCGTACGTTCCCCCAGCAGGAGCGCCAGTGCAACTGGCTGAGAAGACTCTGATGTATGTTCAACGATGAGTGTTTTGAACCAGTCATGGACTGATGCCCGTAGCCGGTTCCAGGAATAGTCAGTTGTTTTCTGGATCTGTCTTACCGCTGCTGGGATTTTGACCGAGAGTATGGCATCAATTTTCTGTTTGCGATAATAAATCGAAAAATCATAATCTTCAGGGTTATCGGGTTTCGCACAACGTTTTAACTCACCACATATATCAATCAAATCTCCGGCTGCCAGTTTACGGGAGAGCCCCGGCTTAGACGGTATTCGATTTTCTGTAATGAATACGCGCACTTTTCCCGCGACAGGAATCTCGGATTCTTTGATCAGAAGATTCCGACAGGCAAGTGTAAACTGAATCCGTCGCTGAGGTTGATCTGGATTCAGTAGTTCGTCCTCACTCAACTCGCGGACTTCTGGTTTTGAAGAAATCTTACCTGTCAGCCTGACAATACGTTTGGTAACCTGCTGATTTGTCGCAGAGGGGAGCAGGCGGGTAACATGGTCCGGAGAACGACAATACCAATATTCGTGATACCGCAGGGCTCCCAGTGAGACGACCCCGACCAGTAACATGAGAGTGGCGACTCTTCTCCAGTGAGCCCGATACGTCAGTAGCCAACAGATTAACGCAGTTCCAGCAGACAGGATCCAAACGGCTGTCTGCAGATTCAACCAGGCGTCCAACAGAATCCCCAAAGCAAAACAGATCAGCACGCTCAAGGCAGGAGACCGCTGAGGAAGATGCAGAATCTGCCCCCCTGGATTCGATCTCTGGTCAGTCTGTTTAGGGGATTCGTTCTTCAAAACAGGAACCCCGTCGAATTCAGGGGACTACGGGCAGATTTAAATCAACCTGATTATGCATCGTATAAAAGCGAAATCGATTCCCCTCTGGAATCAATAAACCGCTTGACTGATTGACTTCGGGCCTGGTCAGTGGATTTCCTGAATATTTAACCCAGTCAATCATGTTTTTCGAGGCAGCGATATTCGTGGTCCATAATGATGGCTTTTGAGCGGCTGCAGTGCCGTGAAATATCATATAATAAGTTCCCTGGTATTTGATCAACTGATTCATGGCGATCATTTTCTGATCATAAGATTCAGGGCCAGGCTGCATGACTGGCTGGTCATTATTAATATTCGTCCAGACTTTCATATCCGCAGACGTCGCCAGCCAGATCCCGGCATCCCGCCTTTCGTAGAACAGATACCAGGTTCCCTTTTCATGCCAGACGACCGGAGTTCCATAAGGACCGGCGGCAATGGGAGTCCCATCCGACATTCGTACATCCAGTGCACCAACGCGTTTCCAGTTCACTGCGTCCGTTGAGATGAGATGCTGGGCAATATCATCCTTGCCTTCTGCAAACATGTGATAGGTATTTCCCTGTTTAATCACCATCATGTCTTCAACCCAGTGCTGCTGGTAGATGGGATTACAGGGAGACCTGGTCCAGTGAATGCCGTCACAGGACCAGGCGTATCCCAGCTTTTTCATTCCTTCACGGGTTCCATCATAACCGGTAAACCAGAGGTGATAGAATCCACCCTCTTTGAGAATCCAGCCACGTTCCCTGATTTTTACATCCCAGTGACCGGGCCCCTGGGCCTCAAAGATCGGATTTGCTGAATAGGGACGAAATTTTGTTAATTCATCCGGAAAACGGATTTCTTCTGCAACGAGAGGCGTAGTCGTCCCGTAGAGAAACAGAGCCATTACGAGAAATAAGGAACATTGCAAACGTGTGTAGAAATTCACCGTGGGTCCGTTCTTTTATAACATTCATCAGGTTTCGTATGTTTCCACTGCCATCTTATAGAAGTTTCGCTATTATACGCAGATCACTTTCCGAAATTCAAAGTGCCAGAGATGAATTCTGAGTGTGCCTGCCAGACAGGTCATTTCGAAATCAGAACTAAAAGGATTTATCATGCCAGAGACAGCAACGTTACTCGATATTCAGGGATTGAAAACCTACTTCCACACCAGTCGGGGAGTGGTAAAAGCGGTAGAAGATTTAAGCGTCACCCTTGAAAAAGGGAAAACACTGGGGCTGGTGGGCGAATCGGGGTCGGGCAAGTCCGTGACTTCGCTGACGATCATGAAACTGCTGCCCGATGCCGCTGCCAAAATCGATGCTGGCTCAATCTCCTTCCTCGGTAAAGATCTCGTGAAATTATCTGACCCCGAAATGCGCAGCATCCGCGGTCGTGAAATCAGCATGATCTTTCAGGAACCGGGAACCTCCTTAAATCCAGTATTTCGTGTCGGTAAGCAGGTGATGGAAGCGATCATGCTGCATCAAAAGGTGACGTCCGAGGAAGCCAAAAAACGCACGATCGACCTGTTTCATGAAGTGGGCATTCTTGACCCGGAAAGACGTTTCTCAAGTTACCCCCATGAAATGTCGGGAGGTCAGAAACAACGTGTGATGATCGCGATGGCATTAAGTTGTAATCCGGAATTATTAATTGCCGACGAACCAACGACGGCACTGGATGTGACGATTCAGGCTCAGATCCTGAATCTGATCCGCAAACTGCGCGATGAGCGTGGCATGTCGGTGCTGTTTATTACCCATGACCTGGGTGTGATTGCAGAAATCGCCGACGATGTAGCCGTCATGTTTCGTGGAAAACTGGTGGAATATAAACCGGTTGTCGAAATCTTTGAAAATCCAGAGCACCCTTATACCAAAGGTCTCTTAGCTTGTCGGCCTTCGCTGGATTCAACGTTTAAGCGATTGCCGACCGTATCTGATTTCATGGACTTTGAAGAAACAGAGCCGGGAGAGTACCTGATCCAGGAAAAAGTATTTGATGAAACTAAATTCAAAGACATCACGGCTCACGGGCGCCCCCGGATCCTGCATCCACGATCCGAACTGGAATCACTTGGTTACCGCTGGGATGATGTCAAAAATCTGCCAGAATCTCGGTTTATTGAAGCAGGGGAGCAGCCGATCTTAAAACTGGATCAGCTTCAGGTCTACTACCCGATTAAGAGTGGCATTATCAAACGAACTGTTGACCATGTCAAAGCCGTGGATGGCATCTCTTTAAACATTTACCGGGGACAGACGATCGGACTGGTGGGGGAATCGGGGTGTGGAAAAACGACAACCGGTAAGGCGATTGTCGGCCTGGCTCCCGTGACGAGTGGTCGAATCCTGCTGGAAGGAAATGATCTGGCACATATGCCGCGAGCAGAGCGAAAACCGTTTCGACGGAAAGTACAGATCATCTTCCAGGATCCGTACAGCTCATTGAATCCGCGGATGATGGTTTCGACAATTATTACTGAATCGATGATTGCGCATCGGCTGGGAAAATCGAGGTCAGATCGGCGCGATCGCGCAGCCTCTTTGCTGGAAGAGGTCGGTCTGCCCGTTGACTACCTGGATCGTTATCCGCATGAGTTTTCTGGTGGGCAACGTCAAAGGATCTCGATTGCGCGAGCCCTGGCTGTCGAACCAGAATTTATTATTTGTGATGAATCGGTATCAGCACTCGACGTGTCCGTGCAGGCACAGGTCTTGAACCTGCTCAAAGATTTGCAGGAACAATACAACCTGACTTACATTTTCATCAGTCATGATCTCAGTGTGGTGAAGTTCATGTCCGATATGATGGCTGTGATGAATGCCGGAAAACTGGTGGAACTTGGTCCTTCCGAAGCCATCTATCAGAACCCGCAACAGGATTACACACGCAAATTGATTGAATCAGTGCCTGTCGATGATTTGACACAAATTAAGGCACGAGTTGCACATAGGAAAGAACAGGCAACTAAGCACAAATAAGAAAAGATATGTGGATATGTCTATATGATTAGAGGTCTCCCATTTCTGCTTTCCGTACAGTAGACCACAGGAATTGCCATTGCTAACCTTGCCCTGCAGTCTACGGAACCGGCAAAGTTTATGCTGGTGAAATATTTTAACATCCTAGGTACGGAAAGATTAGGAAAGTGGTAATGACTATAAAACCATCATGGAAAGTCGTTTTAACAGGTCTGTTTTGTCTGCTGTTCATCCAGCCTGCTTTTTCAGAAGAAGAAAAGAAGGAAGGTGAACACGACTGGTTAGTAAAAAACCCTACCATTCAGAAGTTGTTAAAACTGCACAATGCAGAACGTGCACGCAATGGAATGCCCGCATTGACATTGAACACGAAGATGTGTCTACAGGCGCAGGAACATGCCAAGTGGATGGCTGAAACGGGATACTATCAGCACAGTAATCTGCCTTGGCCTGAAATTATTTTTCAAGGTCCCACTTCAGCTGCCGCGGCCGTGAATGGCTGGATCGCTTCGCCCGCTCATCATTCAATCATGTTGACTGGTAGCCAGGCAGGATTTGGTTTCATGGTTTTGAATGGCAACTATTACTGGGTCGGTGTTTTTAAATAAGCGCACCTGATGAATGAGCTGATTCGAAAGCAGTCGGCACAGATTTAAAAAAACAAGGCTGATTTTGGTTGACGGTAAGTCTAAATGTAACTTACCTTTAAACCAGAATCAGCCTTGTTCTATATGGATGAGTCTGCCACAATCTACGGATAGCGTCTCACACTCTGGTTCTGGATTAAAAAAACCAATTGACCTCCCGTGATTTTTCCGACTTTTCAATGGAGTAATTGAAGGAATATCCATGCATCAATATCGCCGTTTCAACCTGTTCTTCTTATCCCTTTTCCTGATGATGAGCCTGACAGGCTGCCCTGGTCCTGCTCCTGATGATGAAGGTGATAAACCAGATTCAGAAAAGAAAGAAGTACTACTGGAGCCCTTCGACGCTCCCAAACTTGCTGATTTAGATGCCGAGGTGGAGTGGGAAGAACAGCCCGTTCTGGACAGCCTGGAACTTTTACGGGAACGCCAGAGTCAGGAGAAGCCTCTGGTAAGTGTGAACGAAGCTCTTAAGCTGAAAAACACCAATCAGGAGATCAATGAAAAAATCCTGAGCGCTCTGGGGAGATTACCCAAAAACGACGAAGAGGTAGACTGGGGCGCGACGATCAACCGACACGTTGGTGCCGACCTGAAAAGTACCAACCCGATTATGGGAAGCTCGGCAGTTGAATTTGAAGTCTCTTCTCTCACTGGTTTTGGTCTATTCAGTTTTGACTGGAACTTCAAACCATTCGCTGTTTCCGACACGGTGGTTTCCTGGCAGTCCAGTAAAGACAAACTTTATGACAAAGTCGTTCTGCGGGATGACCTGACCTGGTCCGACGGAACCCCCATTACAGCCCATGATATCGTGTTTACTTTCAAGACGATCATGAACCCGGATGTGCCTGTTCCTGCGGTTCGTTCTGGAACAGACCAGATTCGCTGGATTCAAGCCTATGATGACCAGACCCTGGTGTTCTTCCATAAAGAATCCCTGCCAACCAACGTCTGGAATCTGAACTTTCCGATTATCCCCAAACATATTTATGAGAAAGAACTCAAATCAGATCCCACACTGCAGGATAGTCCCTACCATGTGAAATTTGAAAATGACCCCGTCACGGGGGGGCCTTATGAAATTGAGAAGCGAGAACGGGGACAGGAAATTCTGTTAAAACGCCGTGAAAGCTGGTACATGCAGGATGGCAAGCAGGTCCGTACAAAACCTTACTTTGAACGGGTGCGTCTGCGAATTATTGAAGATCCCAATACCGCGCTGCTTGCTTTGAAAAATGGCAAAATTGACGAGATGGCACTTAATCCTGAACTGTGGAAAACACAGACTGAGGATGATGATTTTTACAAGACCTGTACCAAAGCGAATGGCCTGGAATGGGTTTACTTCTACTTTGGCTGGAACTGTGAAACGTTGTTCTTCAAAGATAAAGAAGTACGACAGGCGATGTCCTACGCGTTCAACCACAAAGAGATGCTGGATGAACTGTGTTACGGGCTCTATCAGCCTTGTACCGGTATTTATCACGAAACGGCCTGGATGTCTCCCAAACCAATGAGCAAACCCTACACACAGAATCTGGCGAAAGCGGAAAAGCTGCTAGACGATGCCGGCTGGATTGACCACGATGGTGATGGTATCCGGGACAAAGAATTTGATGGAAAAATCATCCCGTTCCGATTTAGTATTATGACATCCAGTCAGCCGTTGTCCCTCTCGATCTGTACGCTGCTGAAAGAGAATCTTGCCCAGATTGGGATTATTTGTGAAGTCAAACCGACTGAATTCACCGTCATGCAGGATAAGGCCCGAAACCATCAGTTTCAGGCCATGTTTGGTGGGTGGGGAACGGGAACGGACCCAGACACCTCCATCAATCTCTGGAAAACGGAAGCAGCTCGTAATTACGTTAATTACTCCAATCCCGAAGTGGATAAGCTGTTCGAAGAAGGACGCCGCGAATTCGACAAAGAGAAACGTGCGAAAATCTACGGCAAAATCCATGAGCTGCTTTATGAGGATCAGCCTTATACCTGGCTCTACTTCCGTAATTCCTTCTATGGCTTCAACAAAGATCTGAGAGGCTATGTATTCAGCCCCCGCGGCCCTTATGGGTATGGGCCGGGCTTTTCCAGTCTCTGGAAACCTGTCGAAAACTAGTCTGTTACTGGCTCACCAAACTGATCAGCAGCCATTTCTGTTTTCATGCAGAAATGGCTGACAGATCTCTGGAAGTATGCTGTTACTCATTACGGATTGATTAAAAAGCATGTTCAGCTATCTCGTGAGAAGGCTATTCATCGGGTTAATTACCCTGTTGTTGATCACCTTCATTATTTTCGGCCTGATCAGAAACATGCCGGGATCTCCAATCTCTGTCAACATGGCGATGATCGACCCGGGAAAAGAACTGAACCCCGCAGATATCGAGCGTATGAGAAAAGCTTATGGTTTGGATAAGCCATGGCCTGAAGCTTATGTGCTCTGGGTGAGTAATGTCTGCCGACTGGATCTGGGACGTTCCATTTCCCGTAAGCAGCCTGTTACGCGACTGATTCATGAGCGCATTGGCCCAACACTGATTTTATCAATCACGTCTCTCTTTCTGACTTATCTGCTGGCAATTCCCTTTGGGCTGTATTCTTCAGCGCGCCAGGGAAAACTGGATGAGCGTACGCTGGGAACAATCTTGTATATGCTTTACTCGTTTCCCAGTTTTGTCGCCGCGTTATTTCTGCAAATTTACTTTGCCAACAAACTGGGATGGCTCCCCCTGTATGGCATGAAAAGTGATAATTATGCTTCGATGACCAGTAGTCAGCAGGTCTGGGATGTTTTCCAGCATGCCCTGATGCCGGTCATCTGTTATACGTATGGCAGTCTCGCGTATTACAGTCGTTTCATCAGAGCGAATATGCACGAAGTCCTGCGTCAGGATTACATCCGCACTGCACGGGCGAAAGGTCTGGGGCCGATCAACGTTCTGGTTAAGCATGCCTTTCGTAATACCTTTATCCCCCTGGTGACGTTAATTGGACTAACGCTGCCTTCGTTGCTGGGAGGCTCCGTGATTATTGAGCGGATCTTCAGCTGGCCTGGCATGGGGCAGTTGTACTTTGAGTCGATTCTGGAACGAGACTATCCCACGATCATGGGTTTGACATTGATGTTTTCAATTCTGACGCTGGCAGGCCAACTGCTGGCTGACATCTTTTATGCCCTGGCAGACCCCCGGGTTAAGATTTCAGATCACTGAGAATAATTGACAGTAAATTCTCGTGTTTATTGCAGATCATTTTTAAATCATTAAGCCACTATGCAAGAACCATCAGAAAACAATACAGCAACTTCAGCAGAGCTGAAAACCGTTAAAAAATCCCCGAGTTTCTGGGCCGAAACCTGGCAACGTTTCAAGGGGCGAAAAATGGCAATGATGGCATTGTTCTATATCGGTTTCCTCTGTTTTGTTGCGATCTTTGCCCCCGCCATTGCCGGGACAAAACCGATCATTTGCAAATATAAAGGCCACATTTATTTTCCAGCGCTGGGTTATTTCAGACGACAGTGGGAAAACCCGGTGTTTTATAAAGACCGCTTTCGCAATCGCTATCCGGAAAATCTGACACAGAAGGATCCGGATAGCTGGGCGATCTGGCCTCTGGTGTACCAGGACCCTTACCGTCGCGTCTATGACGATGAGTGGAAAGGGCGGCCTGGAAATCCGACACAGGATAATGGGGCCCCCAGTCTGCGAAACTGGTTTGGGACCGATCAACGCGGCGTCGATGTGTTTGCACAAATGGTGCATGGTACCACGATCGCGCTGCTGGTGGGTTTTGTCTCGATGGGAATTGCCGGAGTGATCGGTATTCTGGTCGGCGCTTTAGCCGGGTTCTACGGTAAATGGATCGATATGGGACTCAGTCGACTGATTGAAGTGGTGATGTGTATTCCTACCCTGATCTTAATTCTGGCTATCATTGCCATCATTGAGTCGCCGACCATCTGGCATATGATGGCCATTATCGGGCTCACCGGCTGGACCGGGATTGCGCGACTGGCGCGGGCGGAATTTATGAGACTTCGTGAAAGTGACTTTGTACTCGCGGCCAAGACCACGGGCGTCGGTCAATTTCGCATTATCTTTCGTTATATTCTCCCGAACTCACTGGCCCCCGTCCTCGTACCGATCACGTTTGGGATAGCGGCCGCGATCCTGATTGAAAGTGGACTCAGTTTTCTGGGCTTTGGTGCCCCACCTCCCAATCCCAGTTGGGGAACCCTGCTTAACCTGGGACGCCAGAACCTGCAGATGTGGTGGTTGATTTTCTTCCCCGGTATGGCGATCTTCCTGGCAGTCCTGGCTTATAACCTGATTGGAGAAGGTTTACAGGAAGCATCTGACCCGCGTTTACGGGACGCCTGAACTCACCTTTACTGATTTTCTGTCTGCTCTGTCCTGGTCAAAGCCGACTCCAGTTCTGCCAGCTTCTGCTGCAGTTCCTCTGACTGCTGCGGATTCAGCGGGTGATCGCCATAGCGAACCTGGTAAAACAATTGTGTGAACAGATCGGGAGTCTCATCCAGATGTGCCTGGGACAGTTCGGCTCTCAAATCGCTTTTGACATGATTTGTAAATTCTTTCTGCGTTTCAACAGGATTACGCACGAGACCACGGTTAGCCAGTAAAGCCTGAAACCTTTCGTAGAATGCCACATTCCCGGCCCGTAGTTGTCGCGACTGTTCTCCCTGACGCTGTAGCAGCTTTCTGATCAGCCTGAAAGCTACACCAAACAGCCATTTTAGTCCAAAGAACAATCCCGCAATGATAAAAACGGCAGCGCCCCCCTCCCAACTGAACCAGCGTCGCGGGGATGAAAGAAAGGCTTTAATCGACCTGACCAAGCCAACGACTGTTTCACGAAAGTCATAGAGTCGATTTCCTAATCGTTTCCCGGCTCTCAGCATCGGATCGTAGAAGGCTGATTTCTGGCGTTGAAATGAGACACCAATGACATAATCGGACCAGAATTGCGAAAGCGTATTAGAGATCCCTTTCCAGCTGCCCAGTGATGCCGCATTCTCGGCAACGCTTTCTGCGCGCTGCAGACTGGGTGTCGCATCCAGCGTCTGCCAGCGATCATCCAGAAAAGCTTCAACCCAGGAATGGGCGTATCGCTGCTGTACTTCAAACTGATTGGACAAATACTTCTGCTCGCCCCCTTTAAAACCACTGATCACGCGAGTCGGAATCCCTATGGCCCGTAACATTAAAGCCAAAGTAGATGCGTAATATTCACAATGCCCCGATTTTCGGTTAAAGAGAAAATCCTCAACCGGGTCAATTTCAGGGTCCTGAATTGACATATTCAACGTGTAACTGAACTCCCCGGAATCACGAAGATAAGATTCGAGATACCTGGCTTTTTCAAGATCGGTCTTCAATTCCGGGTGATCTGCGATTAGTTTCTTCGTAAATGCAATCAGTTGTTTCAGATCCTGCTCGGGTAATTCAAGATAAAGTGCTTCATTATCTAACTGATCCATTACGATATTTTCAGGCTGTTCTTTCGCAGTAAAGACATTGTACCTGGTTTCACCGTCATCCTCAGGCGGTTGTGTCTGCCGAATTTCCAGTGTCTCCAGGTTTAAACTGTTTTCAGTTTTGCTCAACATATCCATCCCGACAAAGGGTTGCATAATAAACAGAACCTCGGTTCCGATTGAATCCAGCACTAATTCCTGTCGGTAAAGCTGCTTGATGTCAAGTTCTTTCGAGTTATAGAGCCGCCAACGTGATCGTCGCCGTATTTTAGTCCAGCTCCCGTTTTTGTAACTCGAAAGTACCGCTCCTCGAAACAATGGCTCGTCTAAACCAAACTGCGCTATAAAATCTGAGACCGGCACGGGCTCATCGGTTTCGTTATCGAAAATGGAAAGTTGCAGAACGCGTTCGGAACTTTCCAGAATTTCTCCCATTTCTCCCAGCTGAACTTTTTCTGCAAACCCAACCAGCGGTTTGTCACTAGCAGCCAGGGATTCATTGTCGAATAGTGATCGATTCGCCCATAAGCGTGGAATTAACAAAAAGAAGCACATCGAAATCAGCAGAGCACTGAGAAAGTAACCAAAACAGGCACCCATAAATTCTACGGACAGCCATTGCCTGGAGAGATCAGACTGAATGCCACCACGAACGTAACTTTTTTGATTGAATGGAGTCTTCTGGGGATCGTGTGTGACAGTTGAGGGCTTTGGAAAAGGGGAACTCGAATCATGCTGCAGGAAGGAATTACGTGTTCGATGCAGTGAGAAGACGGAAAGCGTCCAGATTGACAGGAACAGATAAATCACCAGCAAGAAACCATAGTAACCTGATTCAGTCAGTACGGCGCCCACTGCAATTTGCAGAAAACCGAGCGCGCACAACCACCAGTACTGAGTATCCCCTTTTTTCTGCAGAAGAATAATCCAGGTCAGATAAACCAGGAAATGCGCTCCAGAGAGCAACCGACCTTCAATATTGGAAGAAAACTCAGCACAGACCATTAAAAATGCCAGCAGCCCCAGAATATTTGCCCAGAGTGGGCTGAGACTGAATTTATCCCAGCGGTCCGTAAAAAACAGCGTGATGAGCCCGAGAGGAATCGTCACCAGTTGCGGAAAGACTCCCCCCTCCGCCATCATGAACATAGTGCTTGATAGCGCTATAAGCAGGTAGATACTGATCTGAAAAGTGAGGGTTAATTTCACCAGTCACGCTCTCGTTTATAAAGTAGTTTCCGTCAGTTATTTTCCAGTACCAGCCAGCGACTGAGAATTTCGGGATCGGCCTCAATCGTTTTACAGGAACCAGGGATCTCTTTTCCCCGGGAGCCCAGCAGCGAACTGAAGCTGAAACGATTGGAAGAACCGTTTTCATCCCGGGTCGTCACAAGTACTGTGCGTGTGCGTGGTGAGGCTGTCTCGGAGACAGTTTTTGCAAACTCTCCTAACGCAGAGCCTTTTCCAGCATCC
Organism: Gimesia sp.; assembly: GCF_048262075.1. Classification (GTDB taxonomy): domain Bacteria; phylum Planctomycetota; class Planctomycetia; order Planctomycetales; family Planctomycetaceae; genus Gimesia. Next base: position 107,424 of record NZ_JBLXFK010000001.1, on the reverse strand, counting down.
AGAGTTGCCAGAAAATCCAGCAGATACTCAAGCCCCTGTGAACCGATCCCAACTTCTAACACTTCCAGGGTTGCTGCCTGCGAAACGAGTGTTAATTTTGTATCTCGACTGTTCTTGAGGTGTTCTCGACACAGCGTTCCGACAAAAGAAACGGCCCACTCTACACGTTCCCGCTGTTGCTGCTCAGGAACGCCTGGCAGCCACAGGTCCAGACCAATTACCAGGTCATAGTTCCGGTTCTGATGATATTCCTGAACCATTAATTCTCCCTGTCGGGCCGAACTGCGCCAGTGGATCGCCCGTTGACTGTCTCCGGTACGATATTCGCGAATATGATTGAATTCGTCATCAAATACACCACGACGGCTGCGATTCTGTTGAGCCATCTCTGCGATCGAAAAAAAGTCCTCTGCCCAGTTTGAACTTAAACGTCCAATCTGTGGGTGTACTATGATTTCATTTTGTTCGTGAAAGATAGCCCCTCGTTTGACCAGCCCCAGTGGATAACGAGTCGAAACGTGAAGTGGTCCGAACTGATAAATCCCCCGATGCATCAGTTTCACATAATAATGCGCAGAGAGTTGCTGCCGAGGCCCGACGCGGCGAAATACGACCGAGGCTTCCAGGTCTTCATTGTTATTCTTAAACGTGTCGTTGACCTCCATCAGGTAGGCGGCGATGACCCGTTTATGATTCTCCATCAGAATTTCTGCCGTGAAAGTCTCTCCCACCATTACCCGTTGAGGAATAATCCGTTTCAACTGGATGTTCTTGAGCATGCTGTAGGTAATCCAGCCATTCAACACAAAAGGCCCGGTCATCATGGCGAAGACCAGCATCAGCATATTTTCACGAGACAAAACCGATCCGATAAATAGCACGGTCATCATTAATAGATAGACAACACCATCGCGGGGGAGTGAAACTCGATTTCGCCCGATCCGTTTTACCTGAAATCGTTCTAAATCAGGGAAAATGACCAGCAATATGTTCGACAGGCCCCACAAGACTAATCCCGCGCTGGCGAACCTCAGGATCAGAGGGAGATTGTGGTGTATTTCTTTCAGAGTCAGCGGGAACTGAAAGGTATAAGTAAAGATGAAGATTCCCACAAGCATTAAGATCAGCCAGGGACGCCATTCTCTTCTTTTGTGCCAAAACTCAAGCAGGTTATTTATCATGTATGGTCAATACTGCAGAATATCCTGAAAGGCTGATTATTTCACGAGAAGGAACACTCTCTTGATACATTTATTCTAGCAGCAACCGAAGAAAGATCTACGCTGAAAAGAAGAGAGATCCAGTAAGGTTTTGAATGCTGTCTATCCTGTCCAGATCGATTGAAGCCTTTATTTCAGCAGATGCAGACCGGCTTCACGCCGACGTTGATTGATTGCTGCGAATGCGCGAGGTTCTTTCTTTAGAAACTTGATTAACTGGGACGAAGAACAATTCAGAAACTCACTGGCGGCTTTCAAATCGAATTGATAGTACGTGATGGTATCCAGAGCCTCGGCAAGCAGTGCCGGAAACTCATCATGTTCTGAATTTACTTTAAGAGTTCCATTCATGATTCTGCGCTGCCAGAGCAATGAAGGAGAAGCAGAGATTTCCGGGATGCGATATCCTAGCGCCAGATTCACGCGCAAGCGGAATAAGGCCATCGACCGGTTTCTTCCCTGCTGTCGTCGTTCCGAAGCTTCTCCCACAATATTGGTGGGGATATGTTTGATGACAACTCCCGTTTCGACTTTATTTCGATGCTGACCACCAGGACCGGACCTCCTGACATGTTCAATCTGACAATCTTTCAACAGTAATTCCAAATTACAACATGCGGGATGTGTTTTTCCATAAAGTTCTCGGTCCGAGTCAATTGCTGCCATCATAGGTCACACTCACTTGAATTCATGTTCATGGCAATCGAATCAAAATTCCGGCAGCCATTCAATTTTAACAGTTAATTTTTAGTTGATAAAAGAAAGCGGGAGTTGTTTCAGCGTGCTTCACAGATCAGCAGTTACGGATTATGATGCACGAGTGACCTGTCATTATAGGCTGCTTTCTATTGTTTTCGCCAGCGTGTATTCAGGTATATATTATTTCGACTCTCAGGCCTGTCTGATTGTAATACGGGAAACATATTCTCTGTATTCAGGTACAGTGAATCCAGTTGCCGTTCACTCTGAAGCCTGGCCCTTGAAGATACAGGTATCACAGCATGCAAGCCATTTTCAGACCATCAAAATCAAGCCTCAGGCTGCTATGTGTACTGTTTACTGTCTGTGGACTGGTCGCAGGCTGTGGTAAAGCACACGATCCGAACAGTAAAGAAGCCACCGAATATGTACTCAAACTAGGTGGGACCGTGATACCGGTACATAGTGAACTTCCGATCGATACTCCAGCCAAAATTCCCGAGGGAAAATTTGCAATTCGTGAAATCGATCTGACCAATGCTAAGTTTAAAAATATTGATCTCGTAAAACTCTCAAACTTACCCTATCTGGAATCCCTGAACCTGCATCGAACGAACCTGACCGATAAAGGTCTGTCTTCAATCACTGATTTACCCAAACTGAAATCGCTGGAAATAGCCTATACACGCGTCAGTGATGCAGAAATCAGTAAGCTGACCCGATTTCCACGATTGCGCAAAATCTTTCTGTATGGAACCGCTGCAAAGGCTCAAACGCTTGAGGACCTGAAATCAAATCTGAAAGGCTGCGTCATCTATAAATGATCGTGCAGCATGTGGCTTCAATCTTTGGAATACGGCGAAAGTGGTTTTTGCCAGGGGACACTGCCATACCGCTGAATCTCTGCTCTTAATAATACTGAGAGCTGATTGAATTTTTGACGATTACTCTTCGCCAGATTGTTCTGTTCCAGAGGATCGGCCTGCAGGTCATACAGTTCCAGCGGTTCAAAGGGACTGTTCTGCAATAGCTTCCAGCGCCCACTGCGCACCGCTTCGATCGTTTTTCCTCCATAGCGATTTCCCCCTTCGCGTCTTCGGAAAAACCAGTGCTCGCGTAATGGCTTCTGCTGTTTCCCCTGCAGGGTGGGCAGAAAGCTGACGGCATCTAACCCTGCCGGAACTGGAATGCCACTTGCTTCACAAACCGTGGGAAAAATGTCCATACTCATTGCCATAAAATCCGTGTCTGATTGCGGAGTAATGTGATTCTCCCAGACCACGCCCGTGGGAACTTTTAATCCGCCTTCGTACATACTTTGCTTGCCATCACGCAATGCTCCGTTATTGGCGCCCACACTCAATTGCCCTCCGTTATCAGAACTGAAGACAATCAGAGTATTGTCACTCAAGCCCGTTTCATCCAGTGTCTGAACGATTTTCCCGATTCCAGAGTCCAGATGCTCTATCAATGCCACGAGTTTTGCCCGGTCGGGAGCAATCCCTGCTTCGCGTTGTTTAACTTTATCCAACCAGTCCCGGGGAGGCTGAATGGGAGTATGCGGTGCATTATATGCCAGATATAGAAAGAAGGGGCTTTTAGATTTCGACTGCTGCTTTAAATACTCACAGGTCCAGTCAGTAAACAGATCCGTCGCGTGCCCCTGGGGGTCGACTGTTTTCTGATTCCATCGCATATAGTTTACTTTGTGACGACGATGCAGATAATAATCGTCCATCATATCTCCCAGAAAGCCACGAAAGAGATCAAAGCCTCGTTCGTTGGGCGTATTCGGTGATTCCAGTCCCAGATGCCATTTCCCTATGATTGACGTCTGGTATCCCGCCTTATGAAAGACATCCGCCAAGGTGACTGCAGACGGCTTGAGATAACCCCAGCTGTTTTCAGGATGAGTACGAATCACTCCCGGAACTCCCACCATATCCTGGTAATGTCCGGTTAATAACGCAGCCCGGGTTGGAGAACAGACGGGGCAGTTCGCATAGAAATTTGTAAACTTCATACCCCGGTTTAGTAATCCGTCAATGTGTGGCGATTTTAAATCGGTGGCTCCATAACTGCTTAAATCGCCATACCCCAGATCATCCACCAGAATCACCAGAACATTAGGGCGAGTCTGTTGCGCCCCGGTTTCGCGTGCAATCGAGTGTGAAAACAGAATCAGTAGAATAAATAAAGTGGCTCTCGACAGGTTTGATTTTTTCATCTTCAGAGTTACTTTCTGATTGCGCGAAACCAGGGATTCAATCATTAATTTGACCGATATTATTATACATTAAAATCATTCCATAGTTTTTCAAATTCAGATTCAAAACGTATCAGCAGTTGCGGATCATTGGTGATCACCAGATTTTCTGAATTGTTGTAAGAAGCGCTGCGCGTCCAGTTGTAGCTGCCCGTTAAAACAAACTCGGAATCAAACAGGGCAAATTTATGATGCATATGAAATTCAGTCTGGTCGATTCTGACGGGGATGCCTGATCTTTCCAGTCGTTCAATGTCAGAGCCTCGATCAAACGATTTATCATTATCGGTAACGATTCTGACTTGAACCTGTCGTGTGTGAGCATCCAGAATGGCCTCTGTCACGCGATCATCTGTAATGGTAAACACGCAAATGTCGATCTTCTTTCGGGCGGAAGAGATGAGCCTGCAGATTCGATGCGAGCAGTCATCATGCGGACTGAATAATGCTTCCGAGCTGAGAGTGGATTCTTTTGTATTGGCGTTTGAGAGGATTTTCATCACATCTTCCAGCCAGGAAAGTGCCCGTGTATCGGGAATATCAGTGGGCTTCTTTTCACGAAAGATCTGAAACGCTTCATTGCGTATCAACGAGAGATTATGTTCTGTGAGGCTGATATGCGAGAAAATCTGATTTAATGCGGAACGTTCGCTGCGCGTCATCTGAAAATCTTCAAACGTCTGCAGTAACATATTCCGAATTTGTGAGCGATCCATATCCGATCGTTGCCTATAATGTTTGTGTAGGATTAAGGAATCGGCAGCTTGTGATCATGTACCCAATCTGCTTCAATTCATACTAGCGTGAATACTCTCTATCGAAAAGACACTCGAATGAAACTGTTGATTTCAGGCAGCTCCGGACTCGTCGGTTCTCACTTATGCCAAAAGCTGGATTCTGATTCTACCTATGAAACAGTACGGCTGGTTCGAAAGCAATCTTCAGAAAAGCAGGGTGCGACCGTTGTGTGGAACCCCAGCAGTGACAGCCTGGATTTGGGGCTCTTTGCAGGCGTCGATGCGGTGATCCACCTGGGTGGCGTGAATATTGCGAACAAGCGCTGGTCACCCGAGATAAAACAGAAAATCTATAACAGTCGTGTCCAATCCACCAGTCTGCTGGCAAATTCCATGGCCCAACTGGAACAGCCCCCCTCAATCTTTATCTGCGCTTCCGCCATTGGTTTCTATGGTGACCGTGGTGATGAACGACTCGATGAAAACAGTCCTCATGGCCGCGGATTCCTCGCAGATGTCTGTGCAGGCTGGGAAGCTGCTACTCAGCCGGCCAGAGATGCCGGGATACGGGTTATCAATACGCGGTTTGGCATGATACTGGACAAGCAGGGGGGCGCTTTGGCGCAAATGCTGACGCCATTCAAATTTGGTGTAGGAGGAAAGTTGGGAAGCGGCTCACAGTACTGGAGCTGGATCGCTTTGCCCGATGTCGTGAATGCGATTCTGTTCTGCCTGCAGCATTCCGAAATACACGGGCCTGTGAATTTTGTCGCTCCCGATGAAGTGACCAATCTGGAATTCACCAAAACGCTGGGAAAAGTCCTCTCGCGACCGACATGCCTGCCGGTTCCTGCCTGGGCGATTAAAACGATCTTTGGGGAAATGGGGCAGGAATTAATGTTGTGTAGTGCACGCGTCACTCCACAGAAACTTCAGACAGCAGGTTATGAATTCACTTATCCTAAACTGGAAGATGCATTTCGCGGCCTGCTGTGATGATCTGTAAGATTACTGCAGGATAGGCAGAGAGGAGCCGGGGTTGTGTTGAAATTCTTTTGTGACAATTCCGCCAATCAGAGTCGTCGGGGTCACATCGAAGATTTCCACACGTGCCAGGGATCCTGCTAATCGCGGGTTCCCATCAAAGACCACAATGCGATCGCAGTTGGAACGCCCCACCAGTTGCTCTGCCAGTGATTCTTCGATCGCTTTCTGAGCTGACTTACTGGGGCCTTCGACCAGGACTTCTACCTGCTTGCCAATGAATTCCGCATTATCTTCTTCACTGATCTGATTCTGCACATCCAGCATTTCATTGTTGCGACGTTTTTTGACCTCATCAGGAATCTCATCTTTAAACCGTTCAGCGGCTTTGGTACCCGGACGTTCGCTGTATTTGAAAATGAAACTGTTCTTAAAACGAAACTCGCGAATCGATTCCAGACTGAGTTGATGTGATTCTTCGGTTTCACCGGGATGGCCGACGATGAAGTCACTGGAAACAGAGCAGTCGGGGAGAATCTCGTTCACACGCTGCATCATCTCCCGATAATCTTCTACGGTATAACCGCGTTTCATGATTTTCAGAACATCATTACAACCATGCTGGAGTGGAACGTGCAGATAACGGGTTGCTTTCGGCAGATCCCGGATCGCTTCCAGTAAATCCGTTGTCATGTCTTTGGGATAACTGGTGACAAACTTGATTCGCTTGATCCCTTCCACATCGTGAATTGAGTACAGCAAATCAGAGAGTCGAAACAGTTTGCCATCCTGTGTGTGTTTATAGCTGTTGACGGTCTGACCGAGTAGCGTGACTTCCTTGACTCCCTGATCGGCGAGTACTTTGACCTCAGAGAGAATCTCGCGGGGGGAGCGGCTCTGTTCGGGACCGCGAGTCGAAGGGACGACACAGTACGAGCAGAATTTGTCACAGCCAATCATGATTCGCACGAATGCCTGATAGGGAGAAGGGCGCATCTCCGGATCGCGCAGTGGATCATAACTCTGAAAACTGTTGGTGATTTCCGCGAGTTTCCCATCTTTGCGTCCCAGTCCCACCGCCAGTTCACGGCTGCGCACATTCTGACTGTGATTCACACGTGCTTTGTCGATCAGGCTGGAAACCTGTGCCAGCTGGCCGGTCCCGACAACGAAATCGACCTGGGGCGCTTTTTGAAAAATCAGCTTCTGATCTTTTTGTGCCATACAGCCCATGACCCCAATTACTTTTCTGGGATTCTTCCGGGCCCCGTAACGCAGTCTGCCTAAGGAACTATAAATTTTATGTTCCGCATGTTCCCGGACACTGCAGGTATTAAACAGAATGGTTTCAGCTTCTTTCACATTCTGTGTCAGTTCATAACCACGTTTCCGCAGATCAGCCACAACCAATTCACTGTCCAGCATATTCATCTGGCAGCCAACGGTTTCAATATAGAGCTTGTGGTTATGATCCGTCGCTACCTCCGCCTGCCCTTCAGCAGTTTCAGCCGGCGTGTGTTCGGAATTCGAGTCAATGGATTGATCAACGTGAGACATGGACTGCTTTTACTACTGTTTAAAATGAATGGGTCAATGTTCGTGCCGTAAACGAAATTACTGGCGAGTACAAAACAGCGACGCCAGTAGTTAAGCTGCCGAAGCTTTTTGATCTGTAGCGTTCCGTTCGCTCTGCAGCTCGGAGGGATTATTTCCGGCCGCCTGGTTCCCTGATTGAGAGATTTCCTGGGTATATTCAATCGCCAGTTGCTGGACAACCACTTTCTTGTGATGCGTCATCAGAGAAGCCAACGACTTCAAAGCCAAAAGTGATGCGACGACATACAAAACCAGATTCCAGACATCCATGTCAATCCTCCTTGAGATCCATGGTGGCGTTCAGTGCGAATACCGTGAGATTCTACTTCGTAACTCCCTTAAACTCTTCGCTCAGTTACTGATACGAAGATGATTCAGCTATTTTTGGCGACACAAGTGAATAATTCAATATCATTTTCGCCTGATTCATGAAACCTACGCAAAAGAATCATAAAATCTAAGCATTCAGGTGCTATTCAGGGGCTTTCAGTTACAATTCAGGCAGAAAACTCAGAATTCAGCGTCCGACCTGCCCCCTTCTCAGTCGCGAATTCGCTCAACATACGAACCAGTTGCCGTATCCACTTTGATTTTCTCGCCGACATTAATAAAAGCAGGAACCTGTACCGTGCCACCCGTTTCAATCGTGGCTGGTTTAGTCACATTGGTGGCTGTATTCCCTTTGGCAGCGGGTTCTGTATAAGTGACTTCCACCACGACCTGCTGAGGAGGGTCCATACCGATTAACTGATCATTCCAGAACAGCAGATTGCAGATGGCACCATCCAGCAGATAATCAGCTGCATTTCCACAAACCGACTCATCAATTGTATATTGTTCGTAGGATTCATTATCCATAAAGTGCAGGCCGGTTGCATCCTTATAAAGATACTGCCCGTCTCCTTTACGGATATCGGCCTGTTCCAGGCTTTCGCCACCACTTTTATAGGTACGGTCAAGGATCGTGCCTTTGAGCAGATTCCGCAGTTTCGTACGGTAAAGGGCCTGGCCTTTGCCCGGTTTGACAAAGTTGACTTCAATCATTTCATAAGGATCACCGTCGACGATCACTTTGACACCCTTGCGAAAATCGCCTGTACTGATTTGTGGCATCGCTTAATTTCTCTGACAATAAAAGTGTTGGGAAAAGGTCATTTGAGTTTTGTTTCCAAGGGCGAGAGAATAACATATCTTCGAACCGTTGCAAACGGAGAGCAGCCGAAATGTCGTTCAATTTCTTCTGCCTGATCATTCACCGCTTCTCTCTGAAACCCTGAGATCACATACTGGATTACGAATTTTATAATGGCAACATCGCTTTCCGAAACAACCTGGCAAAAATCACTTTCCCAGGCGATCCGTGATCCGCGGGAACTACTTTCACGACTGAATTTGCCGCAAGAACTGCTGGAACCAGCTCGCAACAGTGCCCGTATGTTCCCTGTTATAGTCCCGGTCAGTTATCTCAATCGGATCGAGCCTGGTAATCCCAACGACCCGCTCCTGAAACAAATCCTGCCTGTGGAGCAGGAAAATGTTGATGTCCCGGGGTTTGAATCAGATGCAGTCGGAGATTTGAACGTTCGCTCCACACCCGGAATCCTGCAGAAATACCATGGCAGGGCATTATTGATGGTCAGTGGAGCTTGTGCGATTAACTGCCGCTATTGTTTCCGCAGACATTATCCTTACGGAGAAGAACCCCGCACGCTGGCAGAATGGGAACCGGTCTGGCAGTCTCTACAGGCTGATTCAACGGTTCAGGAAATCATTTTGAGCGGTGGGGACCCACTTTTACTCACCGATCTCCGCCTGAATGAGCTCTGTGAACGGATCGCTGCGATTCCCCATGTGAAGCGACTCCGAATCCATAGCCGTCTCCCCGTTGTATTGCCCGATCGAATTCATGCTGGCTTGCTGGAAATGTTACAACGTCTTTCAGAGCAGGGCACGATGCCCTGGATGGTGATTCACGTGAATCACCCCCATGAGATTGCCGCTGATGTAGAACTTGCCATCAAACAGTTGCTGCAGGCTGGCATCCCGGTTCTGAATCAGTCCGTATTATTGAAAGGGATTAATAACACCGCTGAGACTTTGATTGAATTATCCGAAAAATTGGTCAATCTGGGTGTGATTCCCTATTACCTGCATCAGCTGGATCGCGTAACCGGTACTGCCCATTTCGAGGTTCCAGAAGACCAGGGGCGGAAGCTGATTGAAGTACTCCGCACCCGTTTGCCAGGCTACGCGGTGCCCCAGTATGTCCGGGAGATTTCCGGGGAACCTCATAAAACATCGCTCCTGGGTTAGTCTGATTCATCATGCGTAGAAAGACGCCGGAACAGCGCAATAAAGCGCTCACCACGCTCGACGAAACTGGAAAACCAGTCGTAGCTGGCACAACCGGGTGAAAGCAAAATCACATCCCCTGGTGCCGATTGTTGAAAGGCCCAGTCAAACGCAGCTTCAAAAGTAGCCTGAGGCTGAGAAATCAAGGCGTATTTCTTATTCTGATCCGAACCCCGCTGTACCTGCAGTGAATCATGCATCAGTTTCCCGGTTTGTCCCATCAGCGCAGTGGCCTTGGTCTGGGACTGAAGTTGAGCCACAAATTCCGTGAGATCCACCTGTTTATTTGAGCCACCTGCCAGCAAAATGAGTGGATCATCCTGAAAAGCTTTCAGAGCACAGATGGCTGATTCCGGGGTCGTCGCCAGGGAATCATTGTAAAACTTTCTCTGCTGATATTCACCGATAAATTCCAGGCGATGCGGTAATCCCGTGAACGACTCGAGCCCCCGTTTCAAATCATGATGAGCAATGCCCGCTACCCGACATGCCAGCATTGCGGCTGCTGCATTCGTTCGATTGTGAGCACCTGGAACTTTTAACCTGGGGGTAAGTGAGACCATTTTTTCTTTGAACAGAAATTGCTCCTGGTCGACAACCAGATCAGGGTCAAGTTCAGCATGTGTACCAAAATCGAGAATGTTTCCACGAGTATGCCAGGTATGTAATTCGGGATCATCCTGGTTCAGGACTGCCACATCCGATCCCGTCTGCCAGCGCAGGATTGTCTGTTTGGCTTGACGGTAATGCGCCAGGGTCTGATGCCAGTCCAGATGATTGGGGCTGAAATTGGTAACCACTGCGATTTTTGGGCTGACATGGATACGATTGAGAGCGTCCAGTTGAAAACTACTCAACTCCAACACGACCCAGTCTTCGGATTGAACCTGCTCCAGTACAGGTAACAGGCTGATGCCTATATTGCCTCCCAGCCAGCAGCGCTTCCCAGCTGCTTTCAAGATGCAGTGAATCATGGCTGTCGTCGTCGATTTTCCATTGCTCCCCGTGACACCGATGACGCGTCCCGGATTTAGCTGCCAGAACAGCTCAATCTCACTGGTGACCGGAATCTGTTGCCGAGCGGCTTCCCTTAACAGGGCATGACCAGGGGGAATCGCCGGGTTAACGACCAGCAAATCTGTGTCAGGTAATCCTGGAGACTGGTCTCCCAGTTGGAAGGTCACGTCGGAACAGTCTTTCAACTCTTGCAGGGAAGCCTGCAAGGCCTGAGCTGGTTTGGCATCTATGACTGTAACCCGCGCCCCTCTCTCGACCAGAAACCGAACGGTTGCCACGCCACCACCAAATTTCCCGAGACCGAGCACAGCCACATGCTTCCCGACCAGGTCCTCATTCTGAATGAAATAGGGTAAAATTCTCATGGAACGTGTTTATGCTCTTTTGCTCTGCTCTGAAAGATCTATGCTGAAAAAACAAGCGTGGGATCGCTGGACCCTGCTAAGACATCAGTAGGTTTGCATATTTTGTGAATCCGCGGTAGTCTGATTTCGAAACAAAATTTACGAACTCACTCTTCTCATTGAGGGTCAGCCAATGTTGCTTGAAGCCGAAAAGAATACCTGGTTGGGACTACATACGGCCGACTGGATCATACTGGCTCTGTACTTTGTTGTCATTCTCGCCATTGGTCTCTGGTCTGTCAGAAAAGTCAAAGACATGGCAGACTTCTTCATGGGAGGCCGCCGATTCGGCAAGGTCTTCATGATGTTCTTTGCCTTTGGATCGGGAACGAGCAGCGAACAGGCCATCAGCGTCGTCGCTGGTACGTGGCGAGCTGGACTGGCGGGCATCTGGTGGCAGTTTCTCTGGTTGTGGGCCACTCCGTTTTACTGGATTGTCGCGCCACTTATGCGCCGCATGCGTGCCCTGACGACGGCGGATTTCTTTGAGACCCGTTTCAACGGTCCGACGGCAGTCATGTATTCGTTTTACGGGATTGCCATTTCGATTACGTTTATCGCCGGCGGTCTGTTTGGCACGGGAAAGATGGTCGATGCATTAACCGGAAATGAATTGGACCGGCTATCTGTAGAAGCCAATATCATGGTTCCAGCAGCAGAATGGGACACCACTGAAAAAACATTTCACATCACAGAACGCCGACTGCAGGGTTATGAATTTGCAATTCTGGCCGTGACAGTCATGTTTGTAATTTACGGTATGGCGGGCGGACTGGGAGCCGCTATTATCACCGACTTTATCCAGGGAATTTTGACGATCGTATTTTCATTCCTGCTGCTGCCGTTCGTGTTTTTCGAGATCGGCGGTTTTGGCATGCTCCATCAGCAGTCTGACCTCAAGAAGGGGATGCTGGATCTGACGGTCAGCCCCGAACTGGCTGCCACCATGGGGGAACCGATTACCCCGTTTTACGTCTGCATGCTGTCTATCACTGCGCTCGCGGGAATTGTAATTCAGCCACACATCATGGGTGTCTGTGGAGCAGGGAAGACCGAATACGAAGGCCGCTTTGGCTTCACCGTCGGTAATTTCCTGAAACGATTCTGTACGGTCGCCTGGACGTTTACCGGACTGGCCTGCATTGTCTGGTACATGGGGGATAACAGTCCGCTGAAAACTTCACCAGACCCGGCAGACCAGGCGGTTTACCAGTCTCTCATGCTACGAGCCAGCCCTGAATACGATCAGCTTTCTGACGAGGAAAAAGCAAAAGTTGAGACGACAGATAAGAATTTTGCAGACAAGCTGTTCGGGATGGCAGCCCATGATATTCTCCCTCGCATTGCCCCCGGACTGATCGGGCTGCTGCTGGCATCCCTGCTGGCAGCTGTCATGAGTACCAGTGATGCCCAGATGATTATATCCAGTGGTTTATTCACGGAAAATATCTATCGAAAGTGTATCGCCAAAAACAAGTCACAGCGACACTACCTTTGGGTCGGGCGCGTGGCGGGGCTGGTCATTGTGATCCTGGCACTGATTCTGCAGACGACATTTACCGACATTATCGATGCCTTGAAAATCATCGTAAAAACGCCGGCCTGTATCGGCATCAGTCTCTGGTTAGGCATTATCTGGCGTCGCTGGAATGTGATTTCCGTCTGGGTCTCGACGATTACAGGAATCGTGGTCTGGACCTTTGTCGCGTTTCACGCGGATACATTATATAGCTCGGGGCTATTGCCTGAGAGCATGTTCAAATCGGCAACGGAAATGAAAGATGTCTGGCAGATGTTCTGCTTCATGAGTCTGGCGATTCTCAGCGGGATTATCGTTAGCTTCCTTACGCCTCGGCAATCACAGGAAAAGCTGGACCATTTCTTCAAGCTGATGCATACGCCTGTAAAACTGAATGAAGTAATTGACTCTCCCTGTACGCTGCCAGCAGAGCCGGAACCGATGGGTAGAAAGATGTTTCCGAATTCGAAGGACATTGAGATCCCACGCCCCACTTTTCAGGACCTGGCAGGGTTTGCTCTGGCATGGGTTGCGGTTGCGGCGATCATTTTCCTGACCCAATTCCTGGCTAAAGTTGCCTGAACCGCATGCAGATCGTCTTAAATCAAGTCGGGAACAATCACTAATGAATAAAAAAACAGCCGAAAACAAAATGGTTTTCGGCTGTTAAATATTGTGATGAAGCTACTACTCTTTAGTTTAGCTGCGGTAAGTCACAGTGACTTTTCCACGGCGTGATTCGACAACCACGCTGTATTTCCCGTAATCAAAAATCTTGCGTCGTCCATCTTTAGTACAGCGAACGCATTCGCAGGCACAGGTGGGAGCACATATTTCCACAGCCACACATCCTGGTTCGCAACAGCTGTGTTTAGGTGCACAAGGATCAACAATCAATACAAGTTTTGGATTTGAACAGGGAGCAATGTTGCGAGAACGCTTGTATTTGACACAGTCAAATACGGGAATCTCTTGTGAAGCAACATGGTGTTCATACGGCTGGGGTGCCAACTCAGGCATCGGAACAGGACCAACTGACGGCGGTAATGCAGTCGTCTGATTCAGTACTAATGCTTGTCCCAGATTAAATGCAGGACCCTGAGCTTGCGCTGTTGAAACGGTCAAGGCAATCATGCCTAACGTGTAACAAACAATCTTGTTCATCTCTGAATACTCCTTTTGCTACCTTGGTGAACTCCATTAAGGTAGCTGATTGATAAAAATCAATGTTGTTTCCCCCGACAACGTGCTTGAAGCATTCTCCAGAATGCAGGTATCAAGCGGGTGAATAGTCAGTTCGTTTTCGCAGTTGTCCACCAGACAAATTATACTCCACTATCATTGCGAGTCGCCAATTAATCAGTCATGCAGGTGAAAAACTGGTATCAGTTACGTACCTGATAATGGTCAGAGATAATAAGTGGAGTTTGAGATGACAAGGGTGGGTCAACATTTTTTTGCGTAATCCACCAAACAGCCCCTGTCTTACTGACCGAAATATTTTTACAGGGGGACATAATTTATCTGTTCCTGTTCCAATGTCAGACTGGTTTTGTTTTGATTTAGACACATGGGATATTTGAAAAAGTCATAATCTGAATTACAAAACCTGTACAGAACAGAATAAGATTTTTACAATCCTGCAGGGATGCAGTTGCAAGCTGTGCTCGGATAACACATAATCTAATTGGTTTAATTTCAAGGACTTGAGGGAGACATCCATGAACAGACCGGCCTTCCAGTGGCACGGGAAACCGTTCTATTACACGCTTGCATTGATTTCTGGTACGCTATCATCTGTTTTTTTGACAGGATGTGGAGGAAGTGATCCTGCACCAGTTTCCACACAGGCAACTCCCCAACCATCAACGCCTGCACCCGCTACGCCCCCTCCGCAGGTCGCGCAAAGCACACAGACTACACCTGAGAAAAAAGAATCAGAGCAGGATGACGGTCGTAAAATGATCGATGGCATTCCCTACGATGTCTGGTTTGATAACCCTCTCGCTGTAGCAGGGAATCAACAGGCTGTCACTCCCGTCGCACTGCCGGGTAATACTGTGGCTGCAACTCCTGGTAGCACCACACCCGCTGCAGAAATGAAACCGGCAGGCACGCAGCCTCCCGCCGCATCTGGTGAAGTTGACTGGAAAACGATTATTCCAATGCCTGTTCTCGATTCGATAGTAAAAGATATTCGGAATCGATTGACGAAAAACATGCAGTCTGTCGGTACATATAATACGAGTTATCTGGAATTGCCTACCTTTACTTCAACCCTGGCGGCGCTGGCCGGTATCGCGACGGAGCACCCGGGTGACATCGGCTGGAAAAAAAACGCCAAGTACCTGCGTGATCTGGCAGCGGGTATTTCATCGAAGCAGTTGATACGTGGTGCGAAATCGTATCGTGAAATTCAAGTCCCTTATGAGCAGATGATCGTAATTATGAACGGTAGTCTACCCGCAGGGGTGCCTGATTCAGAGGATAAAAAACCGCTCAGTGATGTGGCTTCGATGGGGGATCTGATGAAGCGGGCAGATATTGCTTCCAAATGGTTGAAATCGAATGTTGGAAATGCAGATGCCTTAAAATCAGATAAAGAAAAAGTCATCGAAGAAGCGCATCTGCTGGCGGCGATTGCCAAAATCATCACGACGGAAGGCTATGGATATGTCGATGACAAGGACTTCCTGGGCCATGCTAATCCGATGACGGAGGCCAGCCTGCAGATGGTGGAAGCCGCGAAAGCTGATAACTTTCCTGAATTTGACAAGGGTTTAACCCGCGTTTACAAGGCCTGCACTGAATGTCACAGTGAATATAAAGAGTAGTACTTCCGGATATCAAAATTTTTGATCACATCAAATATCTGTACAACACAGTAATAGAGGAAATCGACGGAATGATTCGCAATTTATGGCACCTCGGACTACTGCTCGCTATTTCTATGACATTGCCTGCCTTTGTCAGTCACGCTCAAGCAGACTGGATTGAGCTGGTCAGTGGTCATAAAATCGAAGGTGATGTACTCAAGCAGAGCAACGATTATCTTCTGGTTGATATCGGGTTTGAAGTGTTAAGGATCCCGCTGGAGCAGATCCGTTCTCGGAGCAAATCGGAAAAAACAGCCGACGGAAAATCACCGGTTTCCAAAAGTAAGAACAAAATATACTCCGTAGCGGAACTGCCAGTCAAAAGTATCAAGGAACTGGCCCGGCTTTATGGAGAAGCGGTGACCCTCGTTCAAACTCCCAGTGGTCTCGGATCCGGTTTCATCATCAACGACCGGGGGTATTGTGTCACCAACTATCACGTTGTTGAGAAAGAGACCCGGATTGCCGTTACGATTTTTCACAGGACCGCCAATGGTGAGTTTCAGAGGCGTCAGATCAAGGATGTCGAGATTCTCGCATTAAATCCTTTTTTCGACCTGGCACTTCTTCGCATTCCGCAACAGAAGGATTTTGCGTTTCGCACGGTTTACCTGGCAGAAAATGATCAACAACGGGAAGGCGAGGAAGTTTTTGCCATTGGTAATCCTCTGGGACTGGAACGATCCGTTTCCCGCGGAATCGTCAGCACGCGTAATCGAAATATGCAGGGAATTGTTTATATTCAGACGACCACCCAAATCAATCCGGGGAACAGCGGTGGGCCCCTGTTTAATTCCCGGGGGGAAGTCATCGGTGTCACAAATATGAAGCTGATTCTGGGAGAAGGTCTGGGATTTGCGATCCCGATCACCTACGTGAAACATTTTCTTGATAATCGGGATGCATTTGCCTTCGATAAAACCAGTCCTAATACTGGCTATCGGTATTTTGATGCACCTCGCAGAAAAACTCCGATTTCCGAAAAGTAAATTCAAAAACTTGCAACCATTGTCTCAGTTTGATGGTATTTCCCATAGAGCGATGCTCGAAATCGTTTTTTGCCTCGGACCAGGATGAGCGTCAGGTTGGGGTTGTCAGAAAAAGTAGAATTGCTACAAATAAACAGTATGATTTTCGTCACGCGTAAAAGAATTAGACAGGGCCATAAAGTCGGATCTAGCGTGAGGTTCCCTTAATATCCCCTCTGAAAGAGAAAGAATGAAGGCTCCTATGAGAAAGCCACTTTTGTTACTCACCATCATGTTCATGCAGGCGATGTTCCTGCTGACTGCCCAGGACAGTTATGCGCAAGATCGTGTTTCCGCAGCACAGAGACTGCCTGAAGATTCGCTGTTTTACTTTTCCATCCCGGACGTTGAAGTCATGGAAGAAAAGTGGGCAGAGACTTCAATGGCTGAAATGATCCGCGATCCTGCTTTTGCTGGAATGCGTGAGGACCTGATAAAACTGGTGGAAAAATACTCAAAAATGTTTGAGGATGAAACCAGTCTGGGACTGAGTAATGTTCTAAGCATACCCAGTGGCGAGTTCTGTATCGCTTTCGTTAAAAGCAGCGAAGGTAAATTTGGTGGGCTGGCCTCACTGGAGTATGGAGAGAGCGGCGAAGTCCTGGAAAAAATTCTGGAAAAAACGGCTGATGCTCTGGATAAAGAAGGTGCCCAGCGATCCATTCGCAGTGTTTCCGGTACAAAGATGGTAATTTTTTCCTTTGAAGCAGAGGATGCTGACGACGAGCCGGTTAAAGTCCCCCTCGCCAAGCAGTTCTCCTACTTCCTTAAAGACAAAACGTTTGTTGCTTCCAATGATGATAAAATCCTGGAAGCCGTTCTGGCTAACTGGGATGGTCAGGACCAGCGATCTCTGGCTGCGAAAAAAGAGTACCAGTACATTCAGAGTAAGTGCACTGATCCCCAGTCTCCCGCAGTCGCAAAATGGTACCTGAATCCGATTGGCGCTCTGCAGTCGATTCTGGGAGTGGCCAGTCGCGTCAATCCTCAAGTTGGAATGGTCCAGGGTTTCCTGCCTGCGTTGGGAATTACCAACCTGAAAGCCGTAGGGGGAGCCAGTTTCATGGCGACCAAACAATTCGATGCCATCTCTAAAACATTCACCTATGTCGAGATGCCCACTTCCGGGATTATCGAAATGTTTAAATGCCCCGCCGTGGCTCAGCAGCCCCCTGTCTGGGTCTCAGACAAAGTCTCCTCCTACTATTCGATCAACTGGAGTATTATCGGAGCATATGATTCGATTGAGACTCTATTCGATGGTTTCCAGGGGCGACCGGGTGCCTTGGGTGCGGTAATTGATTCGATGGCAGATAATCCGGATGGCCCCAAAATTCACATCAAAAAAGATATCGTTGATAATCTCAGTGGCCGCATTCAGGTAGCGACTCAGATTGAAGAGGGAGAACAGCTGGATCTGACAAAAATGTCAGGTCAGTTCACTGTGGCGTTGGGGCTGAAGAATTCCGATGCCTTCCAGAAAATTATCGCTTCATTGACCGTCCGTGATGACTTTCCCGGCCAGGCACGCGAATTTCAGGGAACGACACTGTATGAAATTCCCGGTGCACTCATCAGCTCTCCCACTTCAGCAGCCTTCTGTATCTCAGAAAACCAACTGTTTGTCTCAAACGATGTACAGCAGATTGAAGGTATCCTGAGAAAAGACCGTGGCGCAGGGGCCCTGATTAACGACGCAAACTACAAACTTATTGCCGAAAACTTCCCTGAAAAAACGTCCATGATCACCTATCAAAATGCAGATGCCCAGGTACATGCCGTTTATAACTTCATTAAGAAGAATCAAGGAGAGATTGATATTGAAGGAATTGATATGTCAAAATTGCCTCCCTACAGCTTCTTCCAGAAGTATCTCCCTATCACCGGTGGTTATACGATTCCCGACGACCAGGGATTCTTTACCTCGACTTTTTCAGTCAGGAAAACAAAATAAGTTATTGATTTCGATAAATGATTAACGAAAACCCGGTGAGCTTTCTCGCCGGGTTTTTTACTTGAGCGAAGCGGTTTTTCAGAAAGGAGCAATACTTTTTTGACCGGGTCGAGTTAAATAGGGAGTAAAGGACTCTCACGGTTTTGGTCCTCGTCTGATTTCAGCATTCCCATGAAAGGGGCGACAATGCATTATTCTTTCTATTCACTGGCGGCACTGGCAGTACTGGGTTTCTCTGCAGGCAGCCTTTCAGCCGCTCCGGAACAGGACGAATCGGCGTCCCAGAATATTTTTCAACAACTTGACAAAAATTCAGACGGCACTGTTTCAGCCGAGGAAGTTCCACAGGATAAAGAACGTTTTTTTGACCATCTCATTCGAACTGGTGACCAAAACAAAGATGGGAAACTCACGAAAGCTGAGTTTGAATCGAGTCTGAAAAAAGAGGACCAGAAATTTCCTGCTGCAGGGGGAGGTGATCAAGGCCGGAATCGTCGTGGTATGCAGGACTTCATGAGTCGCCTGGACCGTAATGGCGACAAAAAGATATCCCGTGATGAATTACCCGAACCACTGCGTGATCGTATGGAACCCCTCTTCAAACGTATGAACACCGACGCAATTCCCCTCGATGCTCTACAGCGTTTGGGAGGAATGAATCGAGGCAGACCAGGTGGAGACCGTAAAGAACGTCCGCGCCCCGGTGATGATAAAATGTCCCAGGATCGGTTCGAGCGTTTTTTCCAGTCCCTGGATACGAACAAAGATGGCAAACTGACCCTGGACGAAGCTCCTGAAAGAGGAAAGCAGATCCTGAAGCAGATTTATCAGCAAGCCAATAAAGATCCTGATGCTCCTCTTTCCAAACAGGAATTCACAGAAGCGGTCAAACAATCTCGGCCTGAGCGGAGACCTGGCAACCGTGGACCAGACACCGAAATGAAACGCCCTGAAATGAGCGGTCGCCCGGAAGGCAGACGCGGCGATTATCAAGGAAGAATGCCTCAACCGGCGTTCATGAAATCACTTGATACGAACCAGGATGGAAAACTGGATTCCAAAGAACTGGAACAGATGAAAGATCTGTTGAAAAAGCTGGACCGTAACGAAGATGGTTCACTTGATCTGAGAGAATTGATGGGCGGCGACCGTGGTGGATTTAATCCCCGTGGCCGGGAACGCGATCGTATGAATCGTCCGCGACGCCCCTCTGCTGACACACAGGAAAAGGAAAAACAGTCAGATACTGATTCTAAAAAGCCAGATGCTTAGGCACAGAGTCATGAACTTCGCGTGAGATCATGACTGATCTTGAGAGGCAGTTTGCTCCAGCGCGGGTGAACTGCCTTTTTCTTTCTGCAGATGTTGAACCCAGGCGGGAGGCAGGTTGCACCAGACCCAGTTGCGGCGAATTCGGAATTGACGCGTATAGTCGCCCATAATCTGATCAATTTCACGAATTCGCTGATTCTCGTCCCCCTTGGATACGACCTTGCGGACGGGGCGTACATACATGTATTCAAAATAAGTCAGTACGCCTCCCGGTTTCAGCAGGCGAAAGTACGCTTTGAAAATTTCGCTGACCAGTTCCGTCGGAAAGTTATTTAACGGCAGTCCGGAAACAATATAATTATATTCCTCTGCTGCACCATAATCCTGTAAGGGACAATTATGGATCGCGGTCTGATGCTTGATTTCCTGAAAGCCTCGTTCGGTATCGAAGCGTTTATGCAGGATTTCGACAAATTTATCATTCAACTCGACCAGATCGAGTTGGTCTCCCGGACGAATCTGCTTGACGATCTCCCGAGTGACGGCACCGGTACCAGGGCCTATTTCCAGAACTTTCTTGGGCCCCTGATGTTGCTTCATCGGCCCGGCCATATTCGCGGCCAGAAAACGGCTACTGGGAGCAATGGCACCTGTGGTTTCAAAAGTGGTCCGAAACTGCCGGAAGAATTCCAGATAATGTGACAAGATTGTAATTCCTGATCGCTACTCAATATGAATTGGAAAAGATACCTGACTGTTATGAAAGTGCCTGGCGGCGCGCTGCCCCGATTTCCCGGGCCTGCTGTAAAATATCAACTCCCACCGCCTGGCTCCAGGCGGTAAGCAGTTTCTGGTAAACGGGGCCGGGAACTCCCTGTGACAGCGGGCGATCTTCAAAGCGGGTGACAGGCATCAGACAATATGCTGTCGAAGACGTCAATGCTTCGTCCGCTTCATGTATCATATTGGGTGAAATATCTGTTTCCTGATAGTCCAACCCCAGCTGTTTTGCTAACCGAATCACCATTTTCTGACTGATTCCCCCGAGAACATATTCAGGACGCGGAGAGAGAATCTGATTTCCCTTTACCAGAAAAAAATTACCTACTGTCGTTTCCGCCACATATCCTGCCGGATCAAACAATAAGGCGGATGCCTGCGGATTTTTCTGGCGAACCAGTTTGTCTGCGCGATAAAGATGGATTCTGCTGCGTGATTTTACACCCGGATCAAAAATAGCAGCGTTGAGTGGCTGAACCTCTGATCTTAGCAGATTCTGTCCATTTGAGTACTTTTGATCCCAGAGTTCAAAAGCCAGTGGGAACGTGTGCACACAAACTGTCGGGGTTTGACAGGCCTCAAGTTCAGCCAGCCCCAGGTAAGGCAGATTGTGACCGGCTGTTATAAAGACCGTTAAACCCAGATCATGCTGGCGAGGTAACAACGCTGCATTTCTCCCCACCAGAGTTTCGCAGACCTGCTTTAATTCCGAGAAAGGAACAGGAGTTTCAATGCCGACATACTCCAGCGCCCCAGACAAACGCTCCAGATGGTCTTCGAGCATAAACAGCTGATGTTGAAACGTACGTACCATCTCTGTGACAGAAGCGCCATACACGATTCCCAGATCCGTTACCGACAGCCTGGCTTCCGCGTCGGGAATGAAGACACCGTTCAAATAAGCCTGAGCTTCGGACATGGAGAAAGATTCATTCTGGAAAGAGAGACGGTAAGACAAATCAGGCAGTTGGTCATCTGCAGATCAGTATCCGTAATATGCAACAGGAGTCACATAGACAGGATAGGGCTGGGGAGGCGGATATGTCGCGGGATATTGTGAATTCAAATAAGGTCTCCTGCCAAATAACCGGGTCTGTAAATACATGGTATTGGCAATCATACGGCACCCCAGAGGGAAAACAGAACTGTCACACCTTCGATGTAATTCATTCCGGAACTGCAAATCACAATACCGCCGATTGATACCCGGAATCTGATAGCAGCGGTCATGCTGAGAGCAGCCGCCGCGAAAATCTGCTCCCATAAATCCCTGGGGAGTCAACATCTGTAGCAGGGGGGCGCCATCCGGACCGCAGGGATATCCGTTTCCGCAGGTTTGTGCCTGTGATTTAGAACTCACCAGGCAAATGCAGGCAAAACAGAACATCCACACCACAATATATTTCAATTTCATGACATAACCTGAACCTGCATCTGAAATGTAGTCAACCAGGATCTGGTACTGTTCAAAAGCTCGCACCCGATCGTTCGTTCGATTTTCTCTATTTACCTGTCCAATCGCAAGTTTCTTTTGCCCACGTCGCTGAATTCCTGTCAGAAAAGGGGGTACAGGCATGATAGTTGACAAAAAAATGAACCAGTCATATGACTTCTGGGTCCGACCTCGATATACTGCGAAGGAGAATGATTGGTCTAACTTGAGATATACCAATCATTTTTTTACGATTTCAATGAATGTAACGGCATTGAGAATTAAGTAATTCAACGAAACGGAATCAGATAAAAGGATTGAACGAGATGGCGATACCAACCATTCAACCAGGTCAGACAAAAATTGGCTGGATTGGAACGGGAGTGATGGGAGCCAGTATGGTTGGCCACTTGATGGATGCTGGTTTTTCGGCAACGGTGTATAACCGCAGTAAATCCAAAGCAGAGCCACTCATCAAAAAAGGGGCAAACTGGGCGGATTCTCCTAAAGCAGTTGCCGAAAACTCAGATGTCATCTTTTCGATTGTTGGTTTTCCTGCAGATGTCAGAGAGGTACTTCTCGGAGAGCAGGGGGCTTTGGCTGGTGCGTCAACTGGCAAGATTCTGGTGGACATGACAACCAGTGACCCGTCCCTGGCTGTAGAAGTGGCCGAAGCATCCCAGGCTCAGGGAATCTATAGTGTTGATGCCCCGGTTTCCGGCGGAGATGTCGGTGCCAAAAACGGAACCCTGTCCATCATGATTGGTGGCGAAGAAGCGGTTGTGGATGCACTCAAACCCTGCTGGGATGCCATGGGGAAAACAATTGTCTATCAGGGAGGGGCGGGATCAGGGCAGCATACCAAGATGGTCAATCAGATTCTGATCGCGACCAATATGATTGGTGTCTGCGAAGCGTTGCTCTACGGCTACAAGGCAGGCCTGGATCTGCCCACAGTACTGGAATCCGTCGGCAGTGGAGCAGCCGGGAGCTGGTCTCTCTCGAATCTGGGGCCACGCATTATGGATAACAATTTTGACCCGGGTTTCTTTGTAGAACATTTTATCAAAGACATGGGAATTGCATTGGCAGAAGCCAAAGCGATGAACCTGAGTCTTCCCGGCCTGGCTTTAGGGCATCAGCTCTATCTGGCGGTCCAGGCACAAGGTCATGGACGTGACGGAACCCATGCTTTGCAACTCGCCCTGGCATCATTGTCGAACGTCGACTGGGAACAGCGCGCATAGCATCAATCATATTCCACTGATCATAAAGAAGAACTAATCCAGCCGACTTGCACTGGCTGTAAGAATTTGTATTAAGGTATTATAAGCATGGCGAATCAAAGTGACCTGTTCGCAGGTCTTGCGGTAGCAATGATCACCCCGTTTCAGAATGGTGAAATCGATGAGACAGCGCTTCGCGCTCTGGTCGATTATCACGTGGAACAGGGGACAGACACCTTGTGCCCGGTGGGGACCACTGGTGAATCACCGACATTATCCCACGATGAACACAAACAGGTGATTTCGATTGTCTGCAAACACGCGGCTGGCCGGATTAAAGTGATGGCTGGAACCGGATCAAACAGTACACGTGAAGCCATCGAATTGACTAAATACGCACAAGGGGCAGGGGTAGATGGTGCTTTGCATGTAGCTCCCTATTACAACAAGCCGACACAGGAAGGGTTCTTCCAGCATTATCAGGCAATTGCGGAATCAGTGGATATTCCCATCGTCATCTATAACATTCCCGGACGGACAGCGAAAAACATTGAGCCGGAGACGATTATTCGACTGGCTGATATTCCGAATATTGTCGCCGTCAAGGAATCTACGGGCTCCATGGATCAGGCCTCTCATATCCTGTCTGCCTGTGACCTGGCTGTTTTATCAGGCGATGACAGCCTGACTCTGCCGTTGATGGCATTAGGTGGGAAAGGCGTGGTTTCTGTCGTGGGAAATATTGTTCCCGGCGATGTAAAAAGCATGCTGAATGCGTTCAACGCGGGAGACTTAGCGCTCGCCCGCGAATGGCATTTCAAACTGTTTGCTCTCTGCCGTAATCTGCTTGGCCTGGCGACTAATCCGATTCCCATTAAAGCCGCCATGCAGTTACTGGGGCGTGACAATGGCGAAGTTCGTCTACCCATGACTCAGTTGGACAGTGGTTCAATGCAGGTTCTGGAAAAAACCCTGCAGGATTATGGTCTGCTCTAAGAATTCCGCTAAACTAAACAGCTTCAACAGTTGCTCCGGGTAAGAGACTCCAGGAACAATATTCAGTTAGGCACTTAACCTGTTTCAAGAGGTATCTCTGGTGATATTTGGCTTTGGAAAATCCCGGGAAGAAGATGATGATGATTTCGAAGATGAAATCGAACCGGTCTCGTTTCAAGGGGCGCTCAATGGTCAGCCTGCAAATCTGAAAGACAATGCCCGGCTGGTAAAAGCAGGTCTGATGGCTGCTAAAAATATCGTTACCGACGGACTCGCATTGCGGGCAGAACACATGCGATTTGAACCCAAGGGTGAGCGGTACCAGGTTCTGTTTTATGTTGATGGAGTTCCTAATCCAGGACCGAAGCTTTCCAAACAACAGGGGATGGCCGTTGTCCAGGTTCTTAAACTGTTATCGGGTTTAAATATCCAGGAACGCAAACGCCCTCAGTCAGGGGGAGTCGCTGCGGAACTGGAGGAAGTATCCTACCAGTTACGGGTGGCAACGACGCCCACACCGGGCGGTGAGCGTCTTTCCATCAAAGCCATCAACATGAAATATCCTCTCGATCGTGCAGATGATATTGGCATTAGTGATGAATTCAAAGACAAGATCCGCGAATTGAGTCAGGGACGCAATGGGCTGATCTTGGTCAGCGGCCCTCCCAATTCCGGTACTACCACAACGACTGTCGGTGTAGTCCGTTCAGTTGATGCTTACCAATACACGATCTTTGCATTGGCCGACCCCGAACATCGTGAACTGAGTCATATTGCGACCCTCGACAAAAAAGAAGGCGACACATTTGATGATGAATTGCGGAGAATCATCCGCATGGAAGCAGATATCATTTATCTGAATCCCATTACGGATGAACAATATGTCGCGAGCATCCTGAATGTCGCTGACGAAATCACGATGATTGCGGAAATTTCGGCAAAAGATGCAATCAACGGTATCATGAAATACTGCAAACTGGCAGGCAGCCTGGAAAAGGGAGTGAATTCGCTAAAAGCTGTGGTAGGACACAAACTGATCAGAACCCTGTGTGATCAATGCAAAGAAGCGTTTCGCCCGAATCCGAAACTCATTGAGAAAATGGGGCTCCCGAAATCCACTAAAATGCTTTATCGTCCACCACGCGAGACCGTAGATGAGGACGGTATTGAGATCGAACCCTGTGAAAAGTGTGATGGCCTGGGATACTACGGTCGGACGCTCATGCTGGAAATGATCGAAATGACGGACGACATGAAGAAACTGATCATCAGTGGCGCCGAACCTGCAAAAATTAAAGCCTTTGCCAAAAAGCAGAATATGCCCAGCTTCCAGAAAGATGGAATTCGACTGGTTGCGGAAGGTAAAGTTTCAATGGACGAACTGCAACGCGCTTTTAAATCATAATTGATGCCAGAGCAAAGTAGTGAAGTACAACCAAATGCTTTACCTTAATTCTATAGCAGAGATGTAGTACAGTATTTCCCTGTCGGTGTTGAAGAACAGCTAACTAACCAGCGTGAAATACTGGAAGCATATCAAAAAGAACGCGCCCGTAAGTCTGCTCAGCCTGAACTGCGGTGAACTTTCGATGGACGAAGTCACTGGTTTCACTTCACGCTCCGCCTGTCCGTGTAAAACTGGAGAGATTTAGTAGCACACGTAACTTTCAAGCAGATCGAAACGCAGGTGCACTCTTGGTCACATTCCGCCATATCTATGTTCTACAGACTTTCTTTATACAAAATCTTGTCCGATTAAGCAGAATATACCGAAGATTCCGGTTTTACGTGTCGATAATAGAAGTACACACGTTGTAGTTTTGTGTGGCCTTGCAATCACTTTACATCGAAGTGACTGGATTCAGTACAAGGATGGACTGTTCCCAAGGTGTTCCCGGCTCCTGTCTTACCCTGTTTACACGTCTCCCCAACAGGTGCCTTTCGACAACTTTATCATTCCGAGGAAAATCATGGTGATTCGCCAGCTAAAAAATTGGTCAGGTGTTGGTGTTCTGGGTTTAGCATTAATCGGTTTAACCAGCACCGGTTGCCAATCCAGCATTGGTGGCCAGACATTGCCTTCAGCGTATTACCTGAATGACGATGTGCAATTCTACCCGGCAGGCCCTGAAGAACAGCTCTATAATCAGCGGGAAGTACTCGAACAATACAAGCTGGAACGCAAAATCCAGCAGGATCAATAATCATTCGATGAAAACTCCAGCAGGTGTGGTTTCGGCCCGCCTGCTGTTTTCACCCTTAGCGACTCCAAACAGGGGGGACCCTTTCGCGTCTCATGACAGTTCAATGCGCTGAATTATTTGAGCTGTCAGCGAAAGGATATTAGCCGGACGCAGAGAACGGGACTCTCGCCCGGCTTTTTTTATTTTACCGCTGCCAGTCTCTGTTTCAGTTTACTGCAGTGCTTCCAAAGAGCAGTGAGAACAGAAGACGCTTCGATCACAAGCAACACACGCTAAAGTGTTTTCGACATTTTATCTGCCAGGCGTGTCAGAGCCGGGCTCACATCAGTTGGCTTGAGATGCACGTTGATCACACTCAAACTGTCCTTATTCGCCAAGGCGGCTTTGACAGCTTTCTCCAGGTCCCCTTCCGTACTGACTTCAAAGCCCCAGCCACCTCCAATCAGATCGGTAATATTATGATATTTCCAATCGGGAATATCATTGAACGGACCTTCCTGCAGAAATCGCTCGGTAGTGTACCCCTTATTATTGAGCACGATGACAATCGGATTGAAACCCAGCTTGAGTGCCGTCGAAAGCTCCAGACACGTCATTTGAAACGCGCCATCGCCAACCAGCACGATTGGCCGCAACTTGTGATTAGCCACCTGTGCTCCCAGAGAAGCAGGAATTGCAAAACCCATTGATGTATAATAGGCAGGGCTGAGAAACTTGGTATGTGTATTGATCATCAAGTCGACCGCACCGAACAGGCAATCACCGACATCGGTTACCACCACAGTCTCATCAGTCAGAATCTGATTTATGCTTTCAAAAAGATGTTTTGTCGTGACAGGCTGTGCCGGCTTGACTTTGAACTCTACCTGCTGGGGACGGACATTATCAGGAATTTTCCGGGTGACCACTTTCATTTTCTGTTTTTCCAGTGCTGTGACAAAGTCCGAGAAAATCACGTCATGGAAATGATGATAACTGATTCGCAATTTTTCGCTGGTCGCATAGATGCATTTTCCCGGATCCAGATGCGCTGTATAAATCCCGAGATTTATGTCTGTCATAAATGTCCCCAGGAGAATGACACAGTCACTCTCTTCGACATATTTCTGAACTTCGCTGCGCCCCATTGCACCTTCATAGACTCCGAGGTAAAGCGGGTGAGACTCGCTCACCACGGACTTACCAAGAATTGTGGCACACATCGGAATTTTGAATTTTTCAGCAAACCCGAGCACTTCTTCCCGTAAACCAAAGCGATGGACTTCAACCCCTGCAATGATCACCGGCTTTTTACTGGCTTCGATTAATTCCTTTGCCTCTTCCAGCGATTCTCGTAATGCATTCTGATCACTGACTGGCTGACTGTCATCAGGCACATGGGGTATCACAGCCTGCTTGTGAACGCAGTCGCGAGGCAACTCCAGATAGACCGGCCGCTTAAATCTGACACAGGCTTCCAGACATCGATCGATTTCCTGGAAAGCCGTCATCGGATTATCAAGTAAAGCGGTTGCTACTGTAATTTTTTCGAACACATCTCGCTGTGTATGAAAATCTTTCACACGGTGATGGAGCAGGGGGTCCGTCTCCCGTTCTGACATGCCCGGCGCCCCACTGATGACAATCACCGGGGACTTTTCTGCATAGGCTCCTGCAATCGAATTACACAGACTCAACCCACCAACACAGTATGTGACACAGACTGCGCCCAAACCGTTGACCCGCGCGTAGCCATCGGCTGCATATCCAGCATTATCTTCGCGGGTTGTTCCCACAACACGAATCGGACTTTCTTCCAGCATCCCGTAGAACTGCAGAACAAAATCGCCGGGAATCCCAAATAGATCCGTGACACCATAATCCTGTAACCTCTGCACCAGATAGCTGCCAATGGTGTGCACCTTACCATTTTTCTTCTCTGAAGTGGTGCGGGAAGCGCGTTTTGAGGTAATACGCGATTTAGTTGAGGTGGGCTTTGAACCGGTAGTGGATTTGCGAGCTGACATCTCAATTCCTTCCTTACAGATATGATAATTCAATCAGAGAAATTGTGATCAAAGAACTTTATATGCCTATTATAACATACATGTGAGTACGAATAAGAGGCATTCACATAAGCCACTGCCAGACCAGGACTTATGGGTCAACGAAATCGCGGAAGACAGATACGTCAGATCCAACACGTTTAACGCTGGAGCAGTTTTCTGATTCCCCGACGTTCTGCATGTTTTACCGGATTCTGCTCACCAGCAGGTATGGCTGATGGTTCAACAGTCTCACCAAACTGGCCCCAGTAGCTGGTTAAGAGACGATAGCAGTCGAGATAGCGCTGTGAATCCCAGGCAAGAGAAAGCGTCGAGACCAGCTTCGTCAACTGGCGATCATCTTCAGGCGAAATCTGATGGATCTGCAGATCAACATCATCAATCCATAATTTTTCTGCCCCCAGCTTTTCGACTACAATATGGGCATTCCGGATTTGATCTGCGGGTATATCTTTCACACGAAACAGATACTTGCGCCATTGCTGATCTACAGAAATAATGGCTGATTGCACTTTCAGCTTTCCATTCTGCTCCGCCTCTAATGCAATCCGAACCCGCATATCACTGGCGGTTGACTTCATCCAGACACTCATATTCAGATAACGTGAATCCTGAAGCGGAATTTCATTTGTGCGCAGAAAGTTATTTCCCGGCGCACTTCCCAGAACCAGTGATGTTTTGCCCGAATGCGACTCTGTCGAATCAATGGTCCAGGCGTTTCCCTGGGAAACCTTTGATTCCCAGCCAGCCAGAATATAGTCCCGCGAACTTTTACTTTCAAAATCGGCATGAAAGACTACCGCTGTCAGCTCATCCATCGACTGATGAAGCTGTACCAGACTTTGTTTCTTCTGTTCAATTTTGGCCTGCAGATGCTTACGGTCCTGTTCCGCAATATTACATCGAACCGTTTCGATCTGAATCTGTGAATCATCTATCCGAAATGCCTGAAAATCAAATGGCTCCAGAGTGACTGTGTACCGCCTCACTCCTCCCCCCGACTGTATTGCTGTCAGCGCTTCACCAGATTTCAGATGAATCACCGGCGCCTTCGAAGGAACCAACATTTCGATTGAAACCTCGCATTGATAAGGAAAATCGTTCACGACATAGAAAAATGCTTTTTCTTTACCGCGGGACAAACGGGTAATTACCGGTTGTGATGCTGCGTGAACTGTCTGAAACGGGCGCGGAGGAAGTTGCTGAAACTGACTGCGGATTGATTCGGTCGCACGTTCCTGGCCAAACGGGATTGTCCAGCCTCCATCAAAGATGAAATAAGGATCCTGCCTGGCAATCGAATGAATATATCTAATTCGATTACTTTCCTCAGCGGGGGTGACTTGTGAAACCAGCCAGGTAAATGCCGGCTGCCAGGGCGAGATTCTGTCAAATTCGGCGATCCGGATTTCGACAGGGTTGTGATAAAACAAGGCGCCACTCAAGCGGGACTTAAATGCGTCATCGACTGACGGATGCGTATTCAGAACACGTATTAGAGAGGAGACCTGCTGTTGTGAATCGTATTGACCGGGCCTGAGCACAACGGCATTTTCGATCTGATCATAATGGGAAAAATCCAGCCCCAGTTCCATTAAGATGGGACGAAACATCGTTCCCGCCTTAAGCGCGGTGATCACATCACCTTCGTGACTGCGGGAAGGCAGTAACTCCCGGGCAGAGAAAACGATCTGGGCATCAGGTGATTCTGCCTGAAGCACATCGGCTAACAGTTGATGCAGCTCCCTGATTTTCTGGCAACGCCATAATGTCCATTGCGGTAAAGCTGTTGTCGTCAGATATCGAAAACGATCCTGGTACTTATTTACTTCCGTGCTAAAGGGAATCTTGATTCCGGTCTCTTTCTGAAACTGCTGAACAGTCTGATCATCATAGCCCCATTCCAGTCCGGGAAGCTGAAGGTAACCATTCAGGCTCAACTGAACGGCAACCCCTTGAAATGAGGGATGTTGTTTATAGCGAATCACCAGTTCTCGGAATATTTTGACTATCTCAGCCTGAACGCGCGGATCGAGGGGGTTATAAAAAGGAGCCTGTCCGCGTGAAGTCCCTTTCGCTTCACGCCAGGTCTGCCCGGTTGAATTCACCAGCTCAATTCCCGCAGATCTGTCGGACTCATCCTGCAGCATCAGTTCCAGTGAATACAACATGGAAGAAAACTGCAACTCCGGAACCAGTGTTAACTGCTCCCGGTTAAACATCTGAAATAACAGTTCCAAAACATCCTTACGCACAACATCCTGTCCTGATGAATGATAGACACCGGAATCATAACGGGGTGTCGGTGCCAGGAACCCGGAAGGATAGATTGTACTTCCATCTGCTGAAACAGCCATCAGAGCACTGTTGAAACGGTGGTATTTTAAATAGTAAACCAGGCGCTCACCCGCTTCTCGAAAAGTCTGCCAGTCGTCCAGACTACGATTACTTTTGCTGTCTAACACCTGTGTTGCACCAAATATTTCTGGCAACAATGGTTTCTGCAGGTAAGGTCCGGTCAGCCGACTCTTTTCTTTGCCAGAGCTGACTTCATGCTGAGACACAGATTGGGAATATAACTGTGCAGGGAGCTCGTAAACCTCAACTCGCGTGGCTTGTGCAGGATCTGCAGACCCCAGACTGTGAAACAGGAGTATCGGATTATCAACCTTAGGCCAGAATAGTATTTCAGCCTGTAACCCTTCGGACCGGTCTTTAACCGTCACTTCAGTATCGGCCTGATAGACACCTGAATCAATACCGACGGGAACCAGTTGTCCCGCGGCATCAGGTTCCAGAATACTGAATCCCAGTTTAGCGCCAGCGCGTCGCGGATAGGTTACCAGCAACTTGTGAGGACAATGTAGATTTTTAACCCTCAAGTGACAGGCTGACCAGGGAAGAGACTGTTGCCCCGACTGTTCACCCGCTGGATGGGAATTAAAAAATGACTTCAATGAATTCCTGAACCGACTGCCTGGACGCCGTTTGATCAGATCACGGTGATCAAGAGCACCATGCAGAGATAATTCATCTACCAGGATTCCGTCATCTGGAATTAATGCCTTAATGTGAGGCCGAGGTCGCGATTGCGAAAGAACGGCAAACTGAACCACTGCCTGGCGACCTCCCATTGTCACCACCAGATCATACTCACCTTTCGCAGGTGCCTTAACAGCCAGACTGACCCCCTGTTTCAGCAGTTCCGCGCGATCCAGCGTTGGTAACGCAAGCACTCCTGCTGCAACAGACTCCCCTGTACGTGCTCTCTGGATGTTCCAGTTTAATTCCTTACCAGGTGTGACTGCTTCATTGAAAAGAAAGTGGGGAAAGGCCTGAACTCTAATTTCTTCTTCTGGCTTGAAAACAAGATGAGGATGCCTGATGCGTAAGGCAAACGAGTCACCAGGTGACTGTTGTACGATCAACTGGGCAGCGGTCTGATTGACGGGAACAATAGCCTTTTGAACCAGAATGTCCTTCAAGTCGAATTGCTGTTTCAATGAAACAAGGGGATCATCTCGATCCTGCACCTGAATCTGGAGCTTTGCATCAGCCACTCCACGAACCATAAACTCAACACTGTTAAACACACGCCGTGAGTGTGGCTGGTATCGAATTACCTGGCCTGCTGTCTTTAAGACGGCGGCTTCATCCGCATCGACGCCCAGGGATTTCACTGAAAGCAGTTCACAGCCAGTTAAATCGAACTGTGCCCCCCAGTGACGGGGAACTGATTCTCCCCACTCAATTCGAAATTTAACGGGAATGGCAAGCGCATCTTCAGCCCCGGCGTGCGCGGGAAGTAACAGCACCAGCCAGAAGACAGAGCAAACTAATAATAAGGTTCGTTTCACAGAAACCTACTTTTCCGTGTGAGGGAGGACCGGAGATTCGGGGCCGCTCGAAATGAGCAATCGAATGAATGCCAACAGGCTGTGAAGAAATGAACTTAAAGGTGAGTCGCTGGATTATAGGAATTTTCTGATCTGGGCCAAGAGCAATAATTTTCTTAAAAGTACAGCAAAACACGTCCGTTTCCCCGGAAACCATCTTGACTCAAATTCAAAATAATGTCAAAAAACGCATCCTCTCTCACAGCTTGCTTCCGGGCTCTCAAACCAGAAGCAGTTGTCACGATTCAATTCCTTAGCCTGGAACACCTTGAGTTAGCTCAGTTCAACAGCTCCGGAATTGCAACTACAAATCTCACTCCTCTCAAAACCCAAATACCTACCCGGACTAATCATGATGTTAAAAAACGGTTTCGCTCTGGTAAGCTGCTTTTTCCTGCTGGCATTTGCGACAGGCTGTGCTTCATTAGTTGAAGTGACAGCGATTGAACAGTTTTCAAAGGCCATCGAAAATGAAGACATGAAGTCACTGAAACATCACACCACAATGAAATTCTCGAAAGTTGCCTTGCGGGACAAGACTTCAATGGATGATTTGAAGATCCTCAAGATTCCCACCGGTGAAACGACGATTGTCGAGATCACAGACATTTCCGAAAATCACAAGAAAGTGGTAGCCGAAGTCGGCAAAAACAAGAAAAAGCTGCTCTACGAACTTAAACGGGTTACCAAAACAGGTGAGTGGGTCGTCGATGATATTTATATCAATCAAAAACAAAAGAATTTGAACGTGATGAAATCTGTTACTGAGCAGATGGATTTACTGCTCACAGTACGGGAATTCGTCGCTGCCTGGGAAACGGGTAACCGTGACGACATCCTTAGTACAACCGAAGGCGAATTCAAAGAGTCACTCGAGCAGTTGCAACCTGCCTTCCTGGCCAAACTGTCCCAAAAGGTCGCTGGCAAATCCAAGAGTTCGAAAAGCCGACGTCCCGATGCCCAGTTGGATACGAACATCGCCATCGTCCGTCTGCCACGCAATTCTGGCGAGATGGTAATTTCAATGAAGTTGAAAGAGGGAAAATGGAAAGCGACCGATGTTGCCGTCGAATCACGAGTTGATGGACAACATATCGCCTCCGCCAAAAAGCAGGCAAAAATGCTCCTGGCCGTCAGCAACTTCCTTGATGCCTATAACCAGAATGACAAAGAAAAGCTGAAAGATTTTACAGCAGATCAGTTTTTTCGTGGCAGCCTCGATTTTGCCGACCTGAAACTGGCTGCATTACCTCAGTCGCATGATGCTGCTGCAGACTACGAATTACGCATCGAAAACAATCTGGCAAACTTTGTAACACAAAATAATGGTAAAATGATCAATTTATCTCTGGTCAAAATTGAATCAGACGAAATTGATGTTCCTGAAAAATATCTTGTCGAAGAAGTCACTCTCTTTCAGGACCAGGGAAATCAACAGGTCACGTTGACTTCCCTGTTCTCAAGCCGGGCCATCACCCTGGTATTCAGTGAAGCACTTTCAAAGCGTGACATGAAAATCCTGGACTTCAGTTCCACTCCCGACTTCTCATCACGTGTCTGGAAACGCGTCGAACCTCAACTGGTCTCACAGTTACCGCTGGATGAAATAACTGAATCAGGGTTTGAAATTCTGGACATTCAATTTAATGGTGCCATCACAAAGGTTTCTGCACGGCAGGGAAATCTGCCAGTTACCTACATCTTGAGAGAGCATCTCGGGCAACTGCTGGTTGATGACATTGAACTGGACCTGAAAGGCCGTCCTTCTTCGGTGAAAGCGACACTGGAAATGCTGGTGCAGGTTCAGAACTATGCCTACTATATGCACGAGCAGAGTATAGGAAAACTTCAGCGTCATTCTTCCCGCGACTTCAATGAACTGGTCTGGCGACAGGTGGATCAGGTTCCGCGGACTGCCTTTAACATTCCAGAGATCCTCATGTCCAAACTTGCCAGCCTCGAAATCAATGAAAATGAAGGCTACTCACGCATCCAACTGGGAACTGAGCAGAAAGGGGCAACTGTCCTGTTTAAAAAACAGCAGGGACAGTATGTCGTGGATGATATCATGATCCACTCCGATACCGTGGCTTCACGCTATCTCTCCACCAAGAAAGAACTACGCATGTCAATGGCCGCCAACGCGGGCACCTTGAAGCAGACTGCGGTTCAGGCTACCTACACCATTTCGAGCCAGACCGTGCCTGAGAGTTCCACTTCCTCTCAGCCTGTATCCACTCCAGAGATTCAGCCCACGGCATTTGAGATCCCCCAACAGGAGCCTTAAAACGGCTCGGAGTTTTCCGAAGCCCCATCGGTATTTAAATATCGAATATGTTTGTGAACACTGACATTAATACTTTGATACCTGGTTTTCAGGTGCCCGGTATCAAACAGGTCCTCGCGTAAGATTTCCAGATCATCGGAACCAACGGCATTCGCAAAGATCTTGGAGAGATAGTTCACGCCCTGTTTTGAAGGCTGATATCGGTGTTCATCGTAAAAGGCAGGATGCAGAGTCCGCGCGTGAATTCCCCGCCAGGCATCCCTCAATGAGTTCCCATTGATTGAACTGACATAAAATCCCCGCTGCTCACTCCACTGTAAAATTGCGACATAGTTATTCTGCCGCTGGACGAGCAAATCTACGGCCTTGCCTCCCAGTTGTGTTGCATAGTGACGATCAAAACGGATCGGACGGCCGCCGCGTTGAGTATGCCCGATTTTTCGCGTGAACGTTGCCTGCTTTGCGAGATCATGCCGCTTCCGGGATACGAAATAGTGATCCCCCAGGGATTCGATCAACATGTTCTGCAGGACTTCTGCAGCACCGCTGAAGATGACATTCCCCGCCGGATCGACGCTTTTGGAGATATCCCCCAGACGTTTTCCATCCTGGTCACGTAATCCTTCACCGATGACGATGACCACATTTTTCTGTATTTCGTAGAGATCGCGTACGCGCCGTTCGAATCGTTCATAGTCCAGCGGAATCTCAGGGATCAGAATGATATCGGGCTGACCGTACGCTGCACCTAATGCCAGATAACCGGATTCACGTCCCATGACTTCAATAATGGCGATTCTACGATGGCTCTCGGCTGTCGAACGAATACGCTGCACTCCCTGCACACAGACATAAACGGCTGTCGCATAGCCGGGTGTCGCAAAGTTAACGATATCGTCCAGTTCCAGATCCTGCTTACCAGGCATCTTACGAAATTTTTCCTTGTGAGTCTCAGGATTGGCTTCACGTACCCACTCATTGGGTTCATCAGGGTAATTCAGTCCCAGATCATTATCGATGGTTTTGGGGGCTAAGACACAGGGCATGAACTGCGAAATCGGCTGCATCCCGTTCAGGGTGCCATCCCCGCCAATGCAGATGAGTCCCTCGATTCCTAACTGGTCCAATCGCTTTTTCACCAACTGCAACTCGCCCGCATGTGACTCATCAATATAAGTACGAGACGAACCGAGAATTGTGCCCCCACAGCGAGGATCGAGCTCTGGTAGTGTTGAATACAGAGGATTTAATCGAATATGGGGGACGTTGGGATCGAGTAATCCACCAAAGCCTTTAATAATTCCGACAACCTCTACTCGAAGCTCATTGGCTCGTTCGACAGCCCCAAAGATAGTCGCGTTTAAAGCTGGGGTGTCGCCACCTGCTGTTAGAAGTGCAATCCGACGCATATTAATCCTTTCGTCACGCTGAAACGGGAACGCTGCTGGAAAACATCAGTGACTTTTCTGAAAGGAATCCAAGTAAGCCTGCTTCCACTGCCGGGGAGTAATTGAATTCCTATTTACGCTGGCGAAAGAATTGTGATAATGAAATGGAATTCTTTCGGCTGAAGTTCTATTTTATCAGCGTCAGAACTTCACTGACATTCCGGCAAGGAATTTTGATGGAGTTCCGCCAAGATTCCATGCTAAATTTTAAATTTATTTCAAAATCAAACTGCGACATCATTCTTCGTCAGCTCCCTGACTTCTTTTTTTACCCAGTTTATTAGAGTTTTGTGTTGTGCGAGGTGTCCCATGAAATATGTACTTGGTTGTTTTTTCTCCGCGGTGATCGGTGGTCTGATTGTGGCTTCATTTGAATCCCCCGGGTCAATGATGATGTCTACATCAGAGGCTCAGGCACCTCCCCGCCTCTCAGGTCCACAAATATTTCCGCCGACACCACTCGCCTCAGAGTCGCCTAAATCCACAGCCAACAAGACACTGGCCATTCCTGAAACTGCTATGTTCAATCAGCGCGGATTGTCGCCGGAAGAAGAGATTAACGTCAGTGTCTATGAAAAATTAAACAAAAGCGTTGTTCATATCACAACAAAGAGTACCAAATCGGATGGTTTTTTTCTGTTGGAATATGATACGGAAGGGGCCGGTTCTGGAGTGATCATTGATCAATCCGGACATATCCTGACGAATTACCATGTGATCGAAGACGCCCAACAGGTCAATGTGACTCTGTTCAACGGGAAATCTTATCCAGCCAAGTTTGTGGGCGCTGATGCGATTAACGATATCGCCGTCATTAAGATTGAAGAAGAGCCTGGTATTCTGAAACCGGTAGCCATGGCGGACTCCAGTAAACTGAAAGTCGGACAGCGTGTGTTTGCCATTGGTAATCCTTTTGGCCTGGAACGTACCATGACCTGCGGAATCATCTCCAGCCTGAATCGCTCTCTGAAACTCCGAAGCAATCGTACGATCAAGTCGATTATTCAGATTGATGCCGCCGTCAATCCGGGGAATTCAGGAGGCCCCTTGCTCAATTCGCATGGCCAGTTAATCGGCATCAATACCGCCATTGCCAGTAATACGGGACAGAGTTCCGGCGTGGGATTTGCGATACCGTCCAACCTGGTTTCCCGCGTCGTCCCGCAACTGCTGACCCATGGTCACATGATCCATCCTGAAATCGGGATACAACGTGTGTATGAAACCGAGCACGGCCTGTTAGTCGCCAAGCTGACTCCTGGCGGTCCTGCAGAGAAGGCTGGAATTCGCGGACCGAAAATTGAAACCAAGCGCAGGGGGCTGATCATTGTGGAGCGCGTTGATCGCGGCGCTGCTGATCTGATTGTAGCCGTTGATCAGAGTCCTGTTAAAACAGCGTCTGACTTCCTGGACTACATTGAAAGTAAAAAGCCGGGTGACACAGTTGTTGTGACCGTCTTACGCGGTAAAGAGCAGACTCCCACGAAAATCTCAGTCATTCTCACAGCGGGGCATACCAACCGGTAGACTGTATCCATTTTTACTGTAGCGTCTCCAAGACCATTTGAATTGAGTATAAGAAATCAGAAGTCGCTACGGTTACCTGGGATGCGATCTCAATAAAAAAGGCTTCCTGAATCGATCATTCAGGAAGCCTTCCAGTGTGTCTTGTTCGGAAGAGTATTAGTTCAATACAGGCTCAACGTTGATGCGTCGACCTTCGTTATCGAAGTAAACTTTTCCTTCCACCAATGAAAAGATGGTGTAATCACGACCTAAGCCGACATTTTTACCGGGGTGCCATTTTGTTCCGCATTGACGGGCAATGATGTTCCCTGCCAGCACGCTTTCGCCGCCGAACTTTTTAATTCCGCGTCGTTGTGCTTGTGAATCACGACCGTTACGGCTGGAACCCTGACCTTTCTTATGTGCCATTAATTCATTCCTCAGGTAGCAAAAGTTGCCCCTGTTCAGGAGCATTTTAAGAAAATACTGTTAATTGAGGCCGTATATTGGCGAATCCAGCCTTAAGTTGCAAGAGATAATCCGTTTTCTGGACAACTTCCCACTATATTTCGCTAAGAACGGCCCTATATCTGGTTCAGGAAGCTGGTTTCTCTTCCGTGTTCAGTTCTTTTATCATCTTAGCTGTATCTTCGGGATCATCGGGCAAATATTTCCAGAAAGGTTTGCCTTTGGGACGAAACTCCTGCTCCTGCTGTCCAAACTCATCGCCGGGACGCCAGTATTCCTGGATCAGAGTTTTGCGCCAGATCTCCATCTTGCCATCAGGACCTTCGACTTTCTTATAGCCATTTGTAAGACCATCAAAGCGTATCGTAAAATAATCCGTTCCCGGATCAATACCGGTCCAGATACAGACCCCATAAATGGCATGTTCTTCTTTGGCATTGGCTGGTGTCTCAGGAGGCAGTTCTCCGATAATGTCCACGGCATTTTTAAATTGCTGGCGTTCCCGTTGATTAATGATGAGTTCGGCTTCCGGAAGAATCTGATTGGGGTAAGTCTTCTGTTGCCCGTTATCATTCGTAATCAATGTAATTTCCGGAACAAATAAAGATGGTCCCGGGGGGAGGACTTCTGGATTTTCAGGAGTGAATTCATTGGTCGAATTCGGTCGTTCCATTGGTCGCAGTACACATTTATAAACCAGATACCAGACCAGGGTCTTCTCTTTTTTACCCGTTTGAGGATTTGTCAGATCCATCCGCACCATTCGCATTGGTTTGAAAACCGTTTCCAGAACCCACAGTGATTTTTGTGACGCCAGTTCCTCACCTGTGGCAACCAGATCCGGGCTGATCGAGAACCCACGATTCAACGCATTTTTCTGAGCGAATGCCTGATTTCCCAGGGAAGTGAAAAACAGGCAGCTGCAGGCAAAAACGCTCGCGAAAGTACATTTAAGTGATGGACGCATGAAATACCCCGGAGTTACTCTTCGATCAGAATAGAAAGTGGTTTTTGGCCGACCACAAACATATTAAAAGTATATCGTCTCATCCCGGGAAATTCCCACAGAGACTTTGCTGAATCAGGTTGAAAACCTTAAGTCCTGTATCCAGCAGCCAAAACCAGTGTCGAATGTACACATCGCATGCTGATCCGAGCCAGGATTCAATCTGTTCAACAAGATACGCAATTTTGATATGATATTGACTATATCAGTGTCAGGAATGGACGGTCAAGCTCTTGATTTAAGATCTCACTGGAATCGATGGGGATTCCGCAGCACCAAGTTGGCTCGCCCCAGTTTTAATGACTGTGTTAATAACGGGCATGTTTTTGCGAAACACCTGACAATGATCCCGATTTGTCTACTGGCATTTTTCAGCCACTGGCCAGCGGCGTTGAAAACACTGATCGATACAATCACTATAAGCGGACCTGGGCAGCTAAAGATCAAATGCTCATTTAATGGAGATCGTGTCCGGTTAACTTCTTTTCCACATCGTCGGCATGCTGTGCGACTGCGATGACGCTTTTACGAATATCCTCTGCATCCACGGTCGAGCGGGGGAAGGTATCCACCATGACAAATTTCGTTTCGCCATCCACTTCGCGAATTGAAATCCCACCATGTGATATTTCTGCATTCAGTCTGAGTGCTTCTTCGTAATACTCATGCTGCGCATCGCAACAGGTACTGTAAATCAGCAACAGACGCTCGTGCATCTGATGGTCGCTCGGCTCGATGAAGACCGTCTGCTTTCGCTGCCCTGATTGCCTGACCTCCAGAATGTATTTCTGATCTTTTCGTTTCCAGGAAACCTGACTGTTATCTGCAAATGCCTCATGAAGCATGGCTTCAATATTCTGCACCTGTCCCAAAACCGCATTCAGAAATAAAGCAGCCATGTATCCATTCTGAAATCGATTTGCGGGGCTCTTGTCGAGCATTAGAGAAACACACTCAGAAATCTCCAGCGGAATATCAGGACAGATATCCCGCACGCTGGGGGCAGGTTTCGTCGTGACTTCCTGAATAAGTGAATTAAAATTTGAACCTCGATGCGGTAACTCACCTGTCAGCAGTACAAAGAAGCAGACTCCCAAAGAATAGACATCTGAGGTTGCAGAGGCTGGCGCTCCCTGGAACAGTTCCGGTGCCATATAATTGGGTGTTCCAGCCAGATTCTCTGTTGTGGCCAGTTCTTCATTGGCATTGATCCGTTTCGCCAGGCCAAAATCGGCGATCTTGGGAATCCCTGTTGTGGTGAGCAGAATATTCTCCAGTTTCAGATCCTGGTGGATAATTCCCTTTACATGCGCAGTTCCCAGACCGGAAGCAACCTGTGAAATCAAGGAAGTGGCATGCAGAGGCATCAAGGGGCCATCTTCACGAACCACGTGACTTAAAGCGCGACCGGCAATCAGTTCCATTTCCAGAAATCGGTACCCCCGTTCCTCACCAATCGCATGCGCAGTGACGATATTCGGATGGCAGAGTGTCGCGACCGCGCGTCCTTCGTGCAAAAACCGCTGGACATACTCGGGGTCACGTTCTGCCAGATGTGGCAGGAGAATTTTCAAGGCACATTGCCGTCCCAGGTCACGGTGCATTGCCAGATAAACCATGCCCATTCCACCACGACCAATCAGTGACTGACAGCGATAGACGTGCAGATCCTGACCAGCAATCGGATCTTCCCACTCACTCCCTGCCTCCGAAGATTCAGGAACTCTGTGATCTTTAATCACGATTGTTTCCTGCAGGTTATCAACTGAAAGGTCATCGACTACCGCACCACAGTCTGGGCAGCGTACACGGTGATCTTTCTGAAAGAATGTCGCGTTACAATTCGCACAGTATTGCAACTGACTGTGTTGGTCTTCGATTTCAGAATTGGAATCTGGTAACATTTCAGAATCTTGCCCAACCACACGAGGAAAATCTGTAAAAAATGACTCTTTCATAACAGGGCCCTGCTGCTATCATACCCGTTTGTGAGGGAATTGAAATAATGAGTTTTCATCTGTCGTGTTTGTGTCACAGTCTAATTCGCTCAGCAATTCGGATTATTCCAGAAAAATTCCCGGTTTCCTCGAAAATTATCAAATTCAACCCCTGTCAGAACGACTATTAAGACATAGACTGAATGAGGAGAGTTCTGTGCTCTCTTTAATCAGACACTTCTCATAAAGCCCTGCAATTCATACACTTAATACGCATCCCTGTCTGCAAATGCGGGGAATTTTCATCGAACACTTTCCGGAAACTGAAATTTTCTATGGCTGCCTCCGAAAATCCCTCACCCGAACCATCGGAGCCGATATTCGATTCAGTGGATCAAACTGAAGGTTCTCAAAAGGAAAATACTCAGATTGATCCGTTCTCTGAAGAATCGCAGAGCACCATGGACGGTCTCCTGAATGAAGCAGTGCAGACTGCCAGCGCAGAAGATGTTCCCCGTCAAACCAAGCCGGGTCGACCGCCGGGTCCCGGGTTACTTGAAGCGTTCTGCTGGATGATTGGCGTGATCTTCGCGCATTTTGTCGGACTCATCGTATTTATGATAGGCTTTTTAGTCTTGCTGATGGCAACGAAACAACTCCCCGACACGGGAACCAAAATTGCCAAGCAGCTTTCTGAAATCACAGAGACTCATACCCTCGAACTGGCGGGAGTCGAGCAGGGCATCTTTGTATTCATCGTGATGGCTGCCGTCGCGTTACGGTTCGGTAAGGGAGTGCTCTCCAAATTGAACCTGCAACCATTTGCTGTCTCGACCGGTTTTCTGTTATTCATCTGCGTATTACCATTGTCCATGTTGTCTGGTGAATTTTATCGTATCGCCTACGGTATCTGGACGGCTTTTGCTGAGCAGATACCCTGGCTCCAGCAGTTTGACAAGATGCAGACGATGGAAGTCGTCAAGGAGATGGCAGAAAAGAGTTCGTTGTGGGCATTAATTCTGGTGATTGCTGTCTGTCCCGCGATTGGAGAAGAACTGGTCTTCCGCGGTGCGATTGGCCGTGGCCTGCTGGCCCGGTGGGGCTTAATTCCCGGCATTCTCATTACCTCTTTCATGTTTGGTCTGGTTCACATGCATCCGGCTCATGCCATTGCCGTGATTCCACTGGGTATGTTTATGCACTTCGTGTATGTCGTGACCAAGAGTTTCTGGGCACCGGTGCTGGTACATTTTCTGAATAATGCGTTCGCGGTCACAGTGGCCAAAATGATGAGCCAGTTCCCCGAGAATGCTGCCAAATTAGGCGATGAGACTCAGGCCGTGCACCCCATGATTACAGTCGCCGCTGGTTTGTTTCTGATCGTCGTTTGCCTGTATCTATGGAAAACACGCGTCAAGTACATCAAGCCGAACGGGGGGGAATGGACGCCCGGTTATCTTTCGAACGAGAAACCACCGGCGGGTGCACCGATTACCATGGAACGCACAGCCGCTGCTACAGGATTTTATCCCGGCCTCGCATTCCTGTTTTTGAACTTCCTGGCAATGATGTATCTGTTCGGCATGCAGCCGGAAGCGGAAGCAGGGATGTTGCAAATCATCAAAGCGTTTTAAGATATTCCAGGACTGCCTGCTTCTGTTCCTGTGTCAGCGCATCCGGGTAGTCGTGTCCTTTCGCTGATTTCCCAAACTGACTCGTATCAAAATAGAGTCGTTTTTGCGCCGTTGAAAGATCTTGGGGCATTTGTGTAAACGTTTGCACTTCCAGTCCCACCAGAGTCTGATCGTATCCATTTTCTGTGCGCTGCCAGATTTCAGGCCGCTTCTGTGGATTCAAGACATGCCACAGCGTCGGGACCGAACCGTTATGAAAATACGGGGCAGAGGCCCAGACTCCATTTAATGGAGGTGCCACATACCCGCCCGGGTCTTCCACCACGGGATCTTTGCCGTAGCGTGATAACCAACTTGAGTTAAGAGCGGCGCGATAATTGGGAGGCAGCGAATTCAAACGAACGGGATCGGTCTTGAGATCCGTAATCGAAACCGTCTTAAGTGGATAGACACTTTCACTGCCATAAGTTCCATGACAGTCGGCACAATGCTCGTTGAAAATCACTTCCCCCTGACGGGCCTTGCTTTCCTCAATTGCCCAGCGATAACGGGGGGCTTCCAGTGATTCAATGTAGGCCAGA
Organism: Gimesia sp.; assembly: GCF_048262075.1. GTDB lineage: Bacteria > Planctomycetota > Planctomycetia > Planctomycetales > Planctomycetaceae > Gimesia. Next base: position 64,054 of record NZ_JBLXFK010000001.1, on the reverse strand, counting down.
ATATCGACAAAATCGGATTCCCAGTTCTTGATTTGACGCGCATTATTTCGTGGAATGAGAATAAACTGCATCAACGCCCGGTGATTTTTGGTGATAAATGCATCGGCGTAAATTCGTGATTTCCGTTTGACATTCCACCACGGCTGGGGATCCATGTCATGATGCAGCAATCTGGGAACCGGACGGCTCCTGTCAAAATTCATCTCCGGATCACGAAGAGAATCGAGCACGACACCAAAGATCACTGCATTCGTTGTGCCATGCGTCGTACCCAGAGGAATTCCCAGCGCTGCCAGATCCATATGACTCAGCTTTTTTAACTGTTGCAGTTTTACTTTACTCACATCTTCAGTCAAGGTGTGCAAAGCGACGTGGCTGTTAGGTGCTCCGGGGATAACGGTCCCCGCCACTTTTCCCCCATGGCAGGTAAAACAGTTCATCACCCACTTCTGATCGGGAGTGACTACGTATCCCAGTGGTGCCTGTTCAGAACCAGGTCGGTGCATGATTCCATAATAGGAAAAGATCAGTTCGCGGCGTTCTTCCGGAGAAGCCTGTTCGGCTTTCTGTTTCCATTCCTCCGGCCAGACCTTCCAGAGGTCTTCCAATACCCCCTGATCAAAGTCAGGTGGCAAATAGGTCTGGGTCGTTAACAGGCGATAGCCTCGCTCGGCGGCAGTTTCCTCAGCAAGACTGAAATTAAGACTCGCCAGGAGACAAATTGCAGTGATCATCGACAGAACTGGTATTCGCATGGAATCAATATTTCTCATACAGTAAATTCGCAAGAGATCAAGGCAGGAAAGGGAACAGGACTTTGCGATTCTCTTCTGTTAATGGGGAACCGTATTCGCATGGCTCGAATGCTTCGATCAGTTGAATTTCCTGTCCCCGTTTTTCTCCATAAGTTTGAATGATTAAATCACGATATCGGTCTGCCAGCGGGCCGATGCGCTCTTTCATTTTTTTGCTTAAGAACGCTTTGCGCTCTGCAGGTTCTGCAGGGACTTCATCTTCATAAAAGTGATTATAAGGCAGCCAGTCATAAAACTGGGACTGGTGACAGTCCAGAGCGTCAATCATCCGGTTCCAGACCGGTTCCACATCAACCACCACTGTCGGTGAAAATGGGTAGGGGCGGGTAAAATGATCGGAGAGATACGCAATCACGGGATTATTCCGCAACGCAGGAACATCGGGCACGATGGGAGGGACCGTGACCATGTAGGCGGCGTCGCAGACTAATTGCGAAGTGTAACGGTGATCAGGATGATAGTCGTTGGGCCGATGGGTCAGGATCAGATCGGGTTGAAAGTTCCGAATCAGTCGAATGATTTCAAACCGGGCTTCAATCGTCGGTTGCAGATATCCATCCCGATTTCCGAGAACTTCATAGTCAATGCCCAGCGCTTTGCCTGCAGCGGTGGCTTCTGCACGTCGTATCTCTGCTAATTCAGATCCCGAAAGTCGCTGATGCCCTGACTCTCCATTTGTCACACTGACAAATTTAACGGTATGTCCAGCCTGTTGATAAAGGGCCGCTGAGCCCCCCGCTTTGATATCGCAATCGTCCGGATGAGCGCCAAAAACCAGGATTCGTAATGATTGATCTGCCATAGAGTTCTAAACCTTCAGGTAATTATATAGAATATCAACCGCTTGACGAGGATGATTTTCCTTAAACAATAGTACTGCAGTTGTACTCTAAAAGTTTCAAATCATCCAGTTTTACTAACTAAAGTTATTGAACTATTGACCGGTGGTCCGTGTCTGCAACAGATAAGGACTGTTAATACGTATTCTGAGGGTGAAAGCCAATGTCGTTGCCAACAATCGATCACAGTGATGAAATCTATGAAGATCCCCTTGATCTGATGGATGAAATTGAATCACTTAAAAAGGAGAAGGATGCAACCCTCCTGGCTCACTTTTATATCGATGGTGAGATTCAGGAAATTGCGGATTTCACCGGTGACAGCCTGAAACTGGCCCGTGACGCGGTTAACGTCACCACATCGACCATTGTGTTTTCCGGTGTACATTTCATGGCGGAATCCACAAAAATCCTCAGTCCTGAGAAGAAAGTACTGCTGCCGGACCTGACTGCGGGCTGTTCCCTGGCTGACAGTTGTCAATTTGGAGATCTGGATCAGTTTCAGCAGAAATTGCGTGCAGAAGGGCGTGATTTCGAAACGGTCGCCTACATTAATACCAGCGCGAAAGTGAAAAGCCTGTGTGACTGGATCGTTACCAGCGGAAATGCCCGTGAAATCATAGACCGGGTCCCCGCAGATAAAGAGATCCTGTTTGTGCCCGATCAACACCTCGGCCGTTATCTGCAGGAAGTAACCGGGCGGGAAATGATTCTGTGGCCTGGTTCCTGTATGGTTCATGAAATCTTCAGTGTTCAGGATTTACTGCGTGCCAAAAAGAATAATCCGGGGTCACTGGTCCTGGCACATCCCGAGTGTCCTCACTCGATTCTGGAAGTCTCTGACTTCATTGGTGGTACCGAAAAATTACGGCAATACGTGATGTCAATCAAAGAACCGGGAATCTTTCTCATCGCCACCGAAGCGAATATGATTTATCCTCTGCAGAAGTCGGCTCCACAGCACACTTATCTTCCGGTGCCTGGGATCATGGCTTCCTCTGGTGAAACCTGTGCCTGCAATCGTTGTCCACACATGGCGAAGAATACTTTGCAGAAAGTGCGCGATTGCCTGAAATACGGCAAACCGGAAATCGAATGGCAGCCTTATTTCGATCAAGCCAAAGAAGTCCTGCAGCGAAGCCTGCTGCAGTAGAATTCTTCCCACTTGCATAATATTTATGCCTGTTTTCTATGCAATCTGAGGGAAACACTGCATATTTATTAGAGTGGACATACGGCTCTACTAATATTTTTTGAGTGATTGAAACCGTATATTCGTCTTAAATAGTAGAATATTACGCTGATTTAATTAATGCCGCCCCTTTCTTAAGATAGTTGTCTTATTTTCCGGCATACACTTTGCCTTGATCATCAAATGACACTGCAAATTCATGTGTTATTCATCTCATGATTTGCTTTCCTTTGAATCGCGGTTGCGCTGACTGTGAATTCAAACCGACCATTTGAAGCCAAAGAGCAACTAATCACGATAGCAATAATTCGGGGCCTGCTGAGAACACCAGATGATCTAAACAGATCATTTTGAGTGATGATTCTCGCAATTGATTGCATGCCTCCAGTGTTGTTGACTCCGATCCCCGCGCTTTCAGTTCAGGGCTGATTGTGCGCCTTTCGATTGTCTGACAGTGAATTGCTATCGATCTTATTCACCTCATTAACGCTCTCAGACATCAGCAGAAGGCACTCAGAAAATGGAAATTCAAAACAAAGCAACCAGAATCAATCTGTTTAATTTTACCACGCCACAAATGCGGGCGTTTCATATGTCCTGGTTTGCCTTCTTCCTGTGTTTCTTTGCCTGGTTTGGTATCGCCCCGCTCATGAAGATCGTGCGTGAGGAAATGCATCTGACCCAGGAGCAGGTCGGTTGGTGCATTATCGGCTCGGTTGCGATTACTGTCATCGCCCGACTGTTTATCGGCTGGCTCTGCGATCAGATTGGACCACGACTCGCATATACATGGCTTCTGGTTCTCGGTTCGCTGCCCGTGATGGGAATTGGTTTCGCGCATGATTACACCACATTTCTCATCTTTCGAATTGCAATTGGAGCCATCGGTGCTTCGTTTGTGATTACCCAATATCACACATCAATCATGTTTGCTCCGAACTGTGTGGGTACGGCGAATGCAACCTCAGCGGGCTGGGGTAACCTGGGTGGGGGTGTAACACAGATTGTGATGCCTCTAATTTTCGCAATGTTTATCGGCGTATTGGGATTCAGTGAATCCATGGGCTGGCGGGCATCCATGTTTCTGGCGGGTCTGGTATGTGCGCTGACGGGAATCGCTTATTTCTTTCTGACACAAGACACTCCGGATGGGAACTTCAAAGAACTCCGTGAGGCAGGCAAATTACCGGAAAAGAAACTTCAGAAAGGTATGTTCTGGAATGCCTGCAAAGACCATCGAGTCTGGGCGCTGTTTGTGATTTATGGTGCCTGTTTCGGTATTGAGCTGACCATTAACAATATTGCTGCACTCTACTTCCTGGACTACTTCGATTACTTCAAAAACATGGACACTGCCAAAGCGATCAAAATGGCTGGTCTTTTTGCGGGGATGTTCGGGTTGATGAATATTTTTGCCCGGACCCTGGGTGGTGCCTTCGGCGACCGGTTCGGTCAGAAGTGGGGCCTGAGCGGACGAGTAAAATGGTTGTTTGTTGTCATCTTCTGTGAAGGAATTGCCTTGATGGTCTTTTCACAGATGAGCGTGCTGGTGATGGCATTACCGGCTTTGATTGTGTTCAGCCTGTTTGTGCAGATGTCTGAGGGAGCCACTTACTCAGTTGTTCCTTTCATCAACAAAAAAGCGCTGGGAGCGGTATCCGGAATTGTGGGGGCTGGTGGAAATGCCGGCGCGGTCTCAGCGGGATTTCTGTTTAAAACGCAAGCCATCAACTGGCCCACGGCTTTATTCATTCTCGGGGCGATTGTCACCGGCTGTGCTTTCCTGACTTTCCTGGTGCGGTTCACTGAAGAAACAGAAGAAGAAGCACGCCTGGCTCATGATTCTGCCATCACGTTAAAAGCGGGTGAAAAAGAACTGGCCACTTCCCTGGGGCAATAATTGATCGATAGGGAAAGACAATAATTACGCGCTCCTCTGATTGACAAGGTAGAGATAAAAGTGATTCAGCAAAATTCTGAAAAACAGAAAAATGTAGTCGTGATTGGGAACGGCATGGTGGGCTTGCGAATGTGCGAGCAACTTATTGAGAAGGACCAGTCACGCGAATTTAAAATCGTCACTTTCTGTGAAGAGCCCCGTGCTGCTTACGACCGGGTTGGATTGACGCAGTTTTTTGCCCACAACGACGCCGAAAAACTGATGCTGGCCCGCCTGGAATGGTACTCAGATAATAATATCGACCTGCATCTGGCAGATCGCGCTGTCAGTATCGACCGCCAGCATAAAATGATTCGCTCGCAGAAAGGGATTGAAATCCCCTACGACAAAGTGGTCATCGCGACTGGCTCGTATCCCTTTGTGCCGAATGTACCTGGAATTAAAAATCGCGGCGTCTTTGTTTACCGGACGATCAATGACCTGGAACAGATCATTGAGTACGCCAGACACTCAAAAAAAGCAGCCGTGATCGGTGGAGGTTTACTCGGACTGGAAGCAGCAAAGGCCGCCCTCGATTTAGGTCTGGAAACACATGTTCTGGAATTTGCCCCCCGACTGATGCCGCGCCAGATTGATGATGCAGGCTCGAAGGTCCTCGTACAGAAAATCGAAGAACTGGGGGTCCAGGTTCATTTGAACAAAGCTACAGACTCCGTTCTGGGAGAATCCAGCGTCACGGGCATCCGTTTCCAGGATGGCGAAGAGCTGGAACTTGACATGATTATTGTTTCCGCCGGGATTCGTCCCCGAGATGAACTGGCGCGCGAATGTGAACTGGAAGTCGGCGAGCGGGGTGGCATTCTCGTCAATGACAAGCTGCAGACATCTGATCCAGACATCTACGCGGTAGGCGAAGTGGCTTTGCATTCCGGGATGGTTTACGGGCTGGTTGCCCCCGGTTACCAGATGGCAGAAGTCGCAGCGACGCATTTATGCCATGGCGAAGCAGAATTTTCCGGCAGTGATCTCTCTACAAAACTCAAATTGATGGGAGTGGATGTTGCGAGCTTTGGAGATTATGAAGCGGGTCCGGATATTTCTAAAAGCCTGACATTCGAAGATCCTTTTAACGGTGTTTACAAAAAGCTCGTCTTCAATAAAGAAGGAACCCGATTGCTGGGTGGCATCCTGATTGGCGATGCGTCGGATTATGGCAGCCTGTCGATGCTGGCGAAATCCAGTGATTTACTTCCCTGCCAACCACACGAACTTATCGTGGGTGCAGGGGGTGGTATTCCGGGTGGCAGTGCCGAAGATATGTCCGACGACGCACAGATCTGCTCCTGCAATAATGTTTCAAAAGGTCAAATCTGTACCGCGATCAAAGAGCAAGACTTAACTTCGGTTGATGAAATAAAAGCCTGCACCAAGGCTGGTGGTGGTTGTGGAGGCTGCCTGCCTCTGGTGACGGATGTCTTTAAAGCCGAAATGAAAGCGGCCGGTATCACGGTCAGCAATCGGCTGTGTGAACACTTTGATTATTCGCGCACCGAGTTATTCGACATCATCAAAATCAAAAAGCTCAAAACTTTTTCTGCAGTGATCGAAGATTGTGGATCCGGAAACGGTTGCGAAGTCTGTAAACCAACTGTTGCCTCTATCCTGGCCAGCTTGTGGAATGAACATATTATTGATCACTCCAACTTACAGGACACGAATGATCGTTTCCTGGCAAACATGCAGCGAGGGGGACTGTATTCGATCGTGCCTCGCGTCCCGGGGGGTGAAATCACTCCGGAGAAACTGATCGTACTGGGAGAGGTCGGGAAAGAATACGGGCTCTACACGAAAATCACCGGGGGCCAGCGCGTGGATTTATTTGGCGCGGAAGTGCATCAACTCCCGGAAATCTGGGAGAGGCTGATTGATGCCGGCTTTGAAAGTGGTCACGCCTACGGCAAAGCATTACGAACGGTGAAGAGTTGTGTGGGGACCACCTGGTGTCGCTATGGAATCGGAGATTCCGTTGGTTTTGCGATTCGACTGGAAGAACGCTACCGGGGAATCCGGGCACCTCATAAATTGAAAGGGGGTGTCTCTGGCTGTGTTCGGGAATGTGCCGAAGCCCAGAGTAAAGACTTCGGACTGATCGCGACCGAACATGGATATAACCTGTATATCTGTGGGAATGGTGGTGCCAAACCCCGACATGCGGATTTGTTCGCCTCTGACCTTGATGAAGAAACCTGCATCAAATACCTGGACCGCTTTCTGATGTTTTACATACAGACCGCAGACAAATTAACGCGTACTGCCACCTGGCTGGACAAGCTGGAAGGGGGCATTGATTATCTGCGGGAAGTGGTTATTGAAGACAAGCTGGGAATCTGTGATGAGCTGGAAAGCATGATGCAGTCCCTGGTGGATTCTTACCATTGTGAATGGAAAGAAGTCGTCACCAATCCGGAGAAACGACGACTGTTCGAGCAGTTTGTCAACACGGATGAGCATGAGACTTCGATCGAGCTGATTCCTCAACGCGGACAGACACGGCCTGTCGACTGGGCACCTGATTTTGTCGCGTTTGACGACATCAAACAACCAGAGAAGAAGCCCGAGCAGAGTAGCGCGCCACGGGAGTGGGTTAAAGTCGGAACCGTCAGTGACTTTCCTGCCGAGTCGGGCTCGACCGTAAAATATGGCAATTCACAAATCGCGGTCTTCAACTTCGCAAGCCGCGGCGAATGGTATGCCTGCCAGCAGATGTGCCCCCATAAGAAAGCGATGGTTCTGTCGCGGGGGATTATCGGCGATTCTGCGGGCATCCCTAAAGTTGCCTGCCCGTTACACAAGAAAACGTTTTCACTGGAAAATGGTTCCTGCCTGAGTGGTGAATCAGAATATGAAGTCAGTGTCTTTAAGGTTAAACTGGATGAACAGGAAAATGTGTACCTGGAATTACCGGACTCCAGTGTACTGGACGAACTCATCAATCACACGGAATGTGCTGGCGCTCATTAAGCACAGGTTTTGGAATGATACTATTCAATCAACAAGACAGTAAAATACAAAAAGACCAACTGATATCGTTACCGGTCACGAATGTGATTCAGGAAGCGGAAGATGTTTGTACTTTTCGACTTGATAACTCTCAGGGATTAATCCCCCCGCATCATCCCGGGATGTTTGTCAAAGTCTGCCTCGACATTCATGGATCGGATATCTGGCGCAGTTTTTCCATCAGTTCATCTCCCCATCAAAGTGAACGCATTGATTTAACGATCAAACGTAACCACGCAGGACAGGTGGGGAATTATTTTTTTGACCATATTCATGTTGGCAGCCATGTACGGCTCAAAGGCCCGTTAGGGCAGTTTTATTTTGATCCTGCGCAACATACAGAACCAATTGTTCTCCTGTGTGCAGGGATTGGGATCACCCCCATGATGAGTATCGTGCGCTATCTGCACGCCACTAACATAAACCGGAACTGTTATCTGTTTTACGGTGCCCGCACCCATCGGGACATCATTTTTGATCAGGAAACCCGGGACCTGATCACCGAAATGCCGGACTTCCATTACTTTCTGACTCTTTCTCAGCCGGTACCTCACTGGCTGGGGTACTGCGGACATCTCAATTTTGACTTCATGATCTCAAAGATTCCCCAGGTTGAGTTATCCCGATTCTTTTTATGTGGCCCACGGAATTTCAATCAGGATTTCACACTTCGTCTTCTCGAGATGGGAGTTCCACACGAACTGATTCACAGTGAACAATTTCATAAAAAAAACAAAACCAGATAGAGACACATGAACTTCGACGTTGACGGACCTGATCTGAATCAGTCTTATCCCAGTGATACTGGATCTTCTGTAGCACAGCGGGGCGCTTCCTCTGAACAGGAATTCGATCTGATCTCACTGCTGCTGAAAGAGCAGCAGACACTGACAGCCATCGATCAGTTTGCCAGGAAATATGATGCAGACCAACTGCCGGCACAGTCACGTTATTATGCGGATTTGATTCCCTCGGCAACCCCTCAGTCTGGTGAGCAGTATGCGTTCGGCGTGGATCTGGATCGCTGTTCGGGCTGCAAAGCCTGCGTGACGGCCTGTCACTCTCTGAATGGTCTGGATGAAAATGAGACCTGGCGCGATGTCGGGTTGCTCACCGGTGGAACAAACCAGGACCCGATCTATCAGCATGTCACCACCGCCTGTCATCACTGCCTCGACCCGGGGTGCATGCAAGCCTGTCCGGTGAACGCCTATGAAAAAGATCCCATCACAGGCATCGTGCGACATCTGGACGATCAATGTTTCGGCTGTCAGTATTGCACGCTGGCCTGTCCTTATGATGTGCCTAAATATCACAGTAAAAAAGGAATTGTCCGTAAATGTGATATGTGCAGTCAGCGTCTGTCCGATGGAGAAGCCCCCGCTTGTGTGCAGGCATGCCCACACCAGGCAATTTCCATCAACATCGTGAATAAGGAACAGGTCATTGCCGATTCCGAAATTGATCAGTTTCTGCCCGCTGCCCCGGATCCACAACATACGTATCCCACGACTACTTATAAATCCAAAAAGCCGTTCCCCCGCAATACGATTCCCGCTGATTACTATTCTGCCAGCCCGCAACATGCCCACATGCCACTGGTGATCATGCTGGTGCTAACCCAGCTTTCGGTAGGCGCTTTTCTGACCAGTCTCGGACTCGAATATTTTCTCAGTGCCGAAACAACTGCTGTCATGGAACGCATGTCAGCAACCTTCGCTCTGTTCTTTGGCTTAGTCGCTCTTGGTGCCAGCACGCTGCATTTGGGACGACCACAGTATGCCTTCCGGGGAATCTTAGGACTCAAGCATTCCTGGTTGAGCCGTGAAATCCTGGCGTTTGGCGTCTTTTCCAATACCGCGATGGCCTATGCGCTGTTGACCTGGCTTTCAGGCGAATCATTTGCCGCTCTGAAAGCCTGGCAGCCACTGGCCGAGCAAGTGGTCGGCTTAACAGGACTCATCGGTATTTTCTGCTCGATCATGATTTATGTTTTCACAAAACGGGAGTTCTGGAGTTTTGAATCCACGCTGATCAAGTTCGGACTGACTGCCGTTCTACTGGGAATAACCTCGACCCTGCTCACACTCTATTTACTGGCGATTTTTTCAAGCTCTCCTGAAACAAAATTACTGGTTGGCCAGGCAGCCCCCCTGTTGTCAAAAGCTTTAATCGTTACTGCGGTCTGCAAACTGGGATTCGAAGCTTCTATCTTCCGCTACCTGCTGCGACGTCAGAACTCCCCCCTCAAGCGATCTGCTCTGCTGATGAGTGGGGAACTTTCCAATATCACGCTGGCACGGTTTGCCTGCGGTATTCTGGGAGGAATTCTGATGCCTGCATTTTTATTAAATCATCAGACTCAACCTTTACATACCTTGAGCCTGCTCATCATCGTTTCCTTCCTGTTTGTCGCCAACCTCGCTGGCGAACTGCTGGAACGATACCTGTTCTTCTCTGCGGTTGCCGCTCCCCGCATGCCAGGTGTATTACGATGACAAACTTTTTATCGCATAGGAATCAGTTCCGATGTCTATAATGGATCCCTCAAACTTAGGCTCCCTCATTCACCAGAAAGAGGGGCACCTTACCAGAGAATTATTACTTTCTCCCGGTGGATTTGGCCTGGGAAAGATTCCCGAAAAAAACCTGCCTGATTCGACAACTCAAATGGTGTGTGGTTTTTGTGGCACGGGATGTAATCTGAATATCCATTTAAAAGAGGGAGAAGGAATCTGCGTCAGCCCGACGACCGAGTATCCGGTCAATCTGGGAATGGCCTGCCCGAAAGGCTGGGAAGCATTATCCGTGCTGGAATCACCCAATCGTGCCATCAGCCCCCTGGTCAAGAAATCCCCCAACCACTGGGAACCGGTCGACTGGGATACCGCATTGAGTCTGTTTACCCGCAAATTCAAAGGTATCCAACAACAGCATGGAGCCGATTCGGTTGCCTTTCTAAGCACAGGCCAGATGGTTACTGAAGAAATGGCCTTCCTCGGAGCTCTGGCCAAGTTTGGCATGGGCATGAAACATGGTGACGGAAATACCCGCCAGTGTATGGCCTCAGCAGTTACCGCTTACAAACAGTCTTTTGGATTCGATTCCCCGCCATTCACCTACCAGGACCTGGAGGAATCCGATGTGCTGGTCTTTGTCGGTGCGAATCCCTGTATAGCGCATCCCATCATGTGGGAACGGGTGATGCGCAATCCGCATTCTCCCGAAATCATCGCCGTTGATCCTCGAAAAACGGAAACCGCGATGCAATCGGGTCTGCATCTGCAGATTTATCCGAAATCAGACATGCCGCTGTTTTACGGCATTGCTCGTATTCTGATCGAGCAGGGAGCCATCGACGAAAAATACATTCAGGAACACACCGAGGGATTTCAAGAGTTTGCAGATTATGTCTCCGCATATCCGCTGGAACGTGTTATGACAGAAACCGGATTGAGTCAGGCAGCGATTGAAAAGTTTGCCGATCTGATTAAATCAGGCAAACGGGTTTCCTTCTGGTGGACAATGGGAGTAAACCAGAGCTACCAGGGAGTCCGTACCGCGCAGGCCCTGATCAACCTGGCATTAATGACCGGCAATATTGGTCGGCCGGGGACCGGAGCCAACTCGATTACGGGCCAGTGTAATGCAATGGGGTCCCGTTTATTCAGCAATACTACGAATTTATTGGGGGGACATGATTTTCTGAACGCCGAGCACCGCGACAAAGTCGCCCGTACTCTTTCCCTTCCCACGGATCAGATTCCCGATCAGAACAGCTGGCCTTATCATAAAATCATCGAAGGAATTCTGGCCGGTAAAATTAAAGGTCTGTGGGTTATCTGTACGAACCCGGCTCATTCCTGGATCAACCAGGGACAGGTGCGTGACATTCTGGACCGTCTCGACTTCCTGGTGGTTCAGGATATGTACCATGATACAGAAACAGCAAAATTTGCGGATCTCATTCTGCCGGCAGCAGGCTGGGGAGAAAAAGAGGGGACCTTCATTAATGCGGAACGGCGAATTGGTCGGGTGAAACGTGTCAAACGCGCTCCGGGTCAGGCCTTGTCTGACTTTTCCATCTTTAAACTGATTGCACAGTACTGGGGCTGTGGCGAAATGTTTTCAAACTGGAAATCCCCAGAGCATGTGTTTCAGCTGATGAAACAGTTATCAAAAGGGCAACCCTGTGATTTCTCCGGGATCGAAGACTACACCGCGATCGACGAGCAGGGGGGCATCCAATGGCCTTTCGCTGATACAGAGACACAGCCGCCCGAGCCACAACGACGACTATTTACGGATGGTGAATATTTTCATGAGAACGGGCGGGCGCGGTTTATCTTTTCAGAACCCTCCAGAATGCCGGAACCACCTACCGATCAGTATCCTTTCATCCTGTTGACAGGACGAGGGACAGCATCGCAGTGGCACACTCAGACCAGGACCAGAAATTCGGATGTGCTACGCAAGCTGTACCCCGAACGGATTTATGTGGAGATCAATCCCCAGGATGCCCGCGCGCATTCCATTCAGCCTAATGACTGGATCATGGTGGAATCACAGCGGGGTCAGCTGAAAGCACGGGCTTTTATTACTCAATCGGTCCAGCCGGGACAGCTTTTCATCCCCATGCACTATGAAGAGACAAATCAACTGACAGATGCCGTGTTCGATCCGCATTCCAGTCAACCCTCTTACAAGTGTTGCGCTGTTAAAGTGAGTACCAACTGACCTCCCCCCATTGATTTCGGGTACTTGCTGAAACAATCACAGCATGTGTAGCACACTCTTTTGATCCTGCCTCTTCCATTTCCAGACCGCCCCTCAACCCGGCTTTAACAAAATGCTGGCGTTTCCAGCTTTCTTAAAACAATTCTTCACAGCAATCAGCATAACCGGAGATTGTATTAAATTGAACCTATCGGTTCAGAAGAATACCGATATGAGTTCTAAGCGCTGATCGCACGACTGAACAGGGAGTGCGCGCTGCATGTGAGAAAAGGTGCCCCCCAACACTCTTCCGTTGAATTCAATAAATCAGGCCAATGAATTTATTACAATCTCAATTCATGCAGCTTAAAGTCGTTTCTTTCTGCTGCCTGCTGTTGTTTGTCACACCAGGGTTTGCACAGTCTGTACCTCCAGCTCCCGCTTGTGATACTCCTGCTGCAGAGTGTCTCAATACACCCGACTGTGTCAGTTGTGTACCGGACATTAACTACTGGGTTGTCAGTAGCCGTTGCTGTATACAGAAAAGTAAATGCTGTTGCCCGTGCTGCGAGTTTGATGTGTATCATTCCAGCTCAGAAGGACGGGTTACCGAGCAGTCTATGGAGAGTTTAGTCCAGTCCATCGACCCGAATGCGCCCATCTGCATCATGGTTCATGGGAGCTTCGTCGGATGGGACAGCGTACTGACCGATTCATACAATACCTATCTCTGGTTGCGAAGTGCCGCACCACAGATGCCGTTGAATGTGATCTTCTTCACCTGGCCCAGCGATGAGACTCCTACCAAAATCCTCCCCCTGGATGTCAACATGCTGGGAAAACGTGCTGAATACAATGGACATTACCTGACGCGACTGATCGCGCAACTCCCTGAACATCATCAGATCAGTCTACTGGGACACAGTCATGGAGCACGTACTGTTGCTTCCGCCATGCATCTGATTGGAGGAGGCAGTGTGCAGGGTGTCTCACTCCAGGATTGTGGCATTCACATCTGTTGCCGCTGTCGTCATTTCAGGATCGTATTTGCCGCCGCTGCGATCAATCACAACTGGTTGAACCCGGGTGAACGTTATGGTTGTGGCCTCAACTGTACCGACTGTCTGATCAACTTACGGAACCACAAAGATCGGATCCTGCTGTTTTACCCGATCCTCGCTCCGATCTCCCGCCGGGCCCTGGCCCGCACTGGATTTACTTATCTGGACAGAAGAGCTCTGGGAGATGACGTCAACCGGGTCCATGATATCGACGTCTCGCAGTGCATCGGGGCCGGACATATGTTTCCCAACTATTACAGCCATCCGGAAATTGCGGAAACAATCGTTCCCGCCATCTTTTTCCAGAACGCGCAGTGAATCTGCCTGAACTCTTTTTACTAGTGCTTTGTCAAGCTGGAAATTGAGGGTTGGGGGTATTACTTACGTGCTCCGTTGTCGCACTCTCGGGATATCTATCAACCCAAAATTTAAAAATGACACTCCACTAGTATTGCAGCAGAACATATATTCCTGCGTATAGGCATTGGCCTGGAGAGTCTCGTTTAAACGCCTCTCGAAACCGGTAATTATTTTGCATCTTAACTCTCAGAAGTATATTCTGATTGAGGATTTCCCGCCTGCGGACATACCGAATTATCTGTATTCTCCTGCAAAATAAAGACTTACGCGAATTCCACCACTATCAGATTATTTTCATAAACCTTCCACTTGATGAAAATAAATCCGACTGCTCGTGCATCAGTATTACTAAAAGCCGTGGTTTTGTTATCAAACGGGAGTAGAAATTGGCCACCGGAAACGATGGCAAACTCGCCCCCGAGCTCGTCCATCAATTATTTGAAGACCATGCAGGCGAATTGCGCGCTTTTTTACTGGGTTTATTACGCAACCACGATCTGGTTGATGAAGTATTGCAGCTGACGTTTTCTAAAGCCCTGGAATCAGGGGGCACCTCGAAAGAAGAGACCCGCAAGGGCTGGTTGTTTCGCGTGGCCTACCATGCAGCGATGGAACAGATCCGTCGGAATAAGATACACAGGAAATCTTTGAATCAATTGGGACAGACCACGACGTTTTTCTCCACTGATTCACCAGATCAACGGCTGCTGAATGATGAAAAGATTGAACAGATCCGACTGGCACTGAATCTTTTGCCTGAGACTCAACAGGCGGTGGTGAAAGCCCGGATTTATGAAAATAAAACGTTTAACGAAATAGCACAGGACCTGGAAATCCCTCTGGGAACTGTGCTGACGCGAATGAGACTCGCCATTAAATCACTTTCAAGTCGGCTTGATAATCCCTCTGAATAATTCGGATCTCAATATCACCGCTACTTGCCAAGACCATGATTATGAATCCAACAAAATCTGAACCTGATAATCCTGCTGACAGTGATTTGAACTGGATCGCGTTCCAGTACATCACGAACGAACTCTCCGCCGATGATTCTCTCCAGTTTGAATCGCAGCTGGCAGAGAACCAGTTGGCACGTGAAGCTTTGGCACAGGCAACCCAGTTAATGGCAGGCCTGCATTCCATTGAATCCGTACCCGCCACAGTCACTCCCCAGGTACAGACTGTTGCTTCCAGCCGGTCTCTTAAATGGGGCGTGGTCAGTTGCTCTGTTGCAGTAATGCTGTTCCTGGCGATTTCCCTGCTGCCTGAACCCCAGGCTCCCGAAACCGAACTGGTTTCACAGTCAACTCTCACCGATGCTTCCGAGGAAGACCTGGAACACCTGTTGAACCTCTGGTCCGAGTCTGCAGAAGAGAATCAGCTGATCTCTCAAAATACCGCGACAGAATCCATCGATTCGCTGGATCAGCAGACAACACTGGCGGAAAGCCATTCACTCGAAATTCCAGACTGGCTTTATACAGCCGTCGCTCTCCCGGATGAAAGTGTGAACTGAATCCATGCCATCAAGCCCTGATAAATCTGATACGTACTCATGCCTGCTGCTGTTATTCCTCAGTTGCGGCTGCCTGCTGCTGCCTGCGCCTGTCTCTGCACAAAACGGAGTCCGTTCGGGAACTGTCAATGTCTCTCGAGACGCGTCTAAAGCCAAAGAGTCTGGCACCCCCAAAGCCGGCTCTGAAAAAGAGCAGAAATCATCCAATGCTGTCAGCGCAAAACGGGAAAAGCTGGCGCTCGAATTCGCCCGCACACATCACCCTGAACTGGCGGATCTGATTCAACGATTAAAAAAACGCAAACCACGCGAATACAAGCGTGCCATCCGCGACCTGGACACCACGCTTACCAAACTGGACCGTTTCAAAAAACGGGACGGTGATCGCTACCGCCTGACCCTGGAACGCTGGGAGGTCGATTCCCGTATTCGACTGCTGGCCGCCCGCGTTTCGATCATGGGCAGCGGCGATGATCAATCCGAATTAAAAACACTGCTGAAACAGCGTATAGACCTGCAACTGGAACTGTTAAAGCACGAAAAAGCCATGGCGGAAAAGCGTGTTCAGAAACTGGAAAAGTCCATCGCTGATATCGAACAGAACCAAGACAAGCTCGTCAATTCCGAGTTGACCAAAATCAACCGCAGTATCAAAAAACCGGGCCAGTCAAATAAAAAACAAAAGTAAACGGATTACTCTTTGACAGACTTTACGTCGTCTCTAATGCAAGGTGTGATATGAAATCAATTCGCATGACAAGTTGTTTCTTCTCCTTACTGGCCGTCATCTCGTTGTCCGCAACGATCGAGGCAGCAGACCAGGCCGACGTCAAACAGCCGGTCAATCAGCGATTCTCTGATCCAGCCAGTACAGAAGTCCCTCAGTTTCAACAACACGTTGTCCCCCTACTGGGTAAGCTGGGCTGTAATGGTCGTGCCTGTCATGGTTCCTTTCAGGGTAAAGGCGATTTTCGCCTTTCACTGTTTGGCTACGACTTCACCATGGATCACCAGCAGTTGACGGATAAAGAGGCAGAACGCGTCGATCTGAAGAACGCGACTGAAAGTCTGATCATTCAAAAACCTTTAAACGAAATTGAACACGAAGGGGGCAAACGCTTCGAGAAAAACAGCTGGCAGCATCGATTACTGTTGAGCTGGGTCAAAGCGGGCGCCAATGGTGTCCCGAAAGCGGCCCCCAAATTTGAACGTCTGATTATCACTCCCGATGCGATTCAGTTCAAAAAAGAAGGGGAGACTGTTTCGTTAAATGCAATCGCGGTCTGGTCTGATGGAACCCGCGAAGATGTGACTCCCCTCTGTCGCTTCCAGACGAATAATGAACAGATCGCAACCATTACCGAAGAAGGGCTCGTCACTGCCGCCAAACCAGGTGACACCCATGTCGTTGCCTTCTACGATTCCGGCGTGATTCCGGTTCCGGTTTTACAGCCGGTCTCCGAGCAGTATGGTGATCAATACCCTGAAATCGCTGCAACGACGAACATCGACCAGCATGTGGTGAATAAGTTGCAGAAGCTGGGGATGATTCCCGCAGAGAAATGTGATGATGCGGAATTCCTGCGACGTGTGAGCCTGGACATTTCCGGCACACTCCCCGCACCACATGAGATCGAAGCGTTTCTGAAAGACACATCACCGGATAAGCGGTCACTGAAAATTGATGAGTTGCTGGAAACCCCCGGGTATGCTGCCTGGTGGTCAACCAAACTGTGTGACTTCACTCAGAATAACTATGACGACCTGGTCAATGTCTCTCCCGTTCGTGAGCGTCCCAGCCAGGACTGGTACGACTGGATTAAAAAACGTGTCGCCAACAATGTAGGCTATGACAAAATCACCGAAGGGATCCTGCTGGCAACCAGTCGTGAACAGGGAGAAAGCTTCGAAGATTTTACGAAAAACATCAATGACATCTACCATGACAAAGCAGGGACAGATATTACCGACCGTGATCACATGCCTTATTACTGGGCACGTCGTGACCTGCGGAACCCCGATGATCGCGTGCTGGGCTTTGCCTACACCTTCCTGGGAATCCGCATTCAGTGTGCCCAATGTCATAAACACCCGTTTGATCAATGGACACAGAACGATTTCAAACAGTTCCGCGGGTTCTTTACCCGGGTGAACTTTGGCGTCAATCCGGAATCAAAGACAGAATATACTGCCATGGTGAATGAACTGGGTGCCGACAAGCTGCGTGGTAACCAGTTGCTCCGCGAGTTAAATAAAGAGGTCAAAAAAGGTAAAAACGTGCCTTTCATGGAGGTCTACGTCACCAAGGCACGACCGGCGAATAAGAACAATAAAAACAAGAAGAAGAAAAGAGGTCGCAACGGTCAGACTCCGGATACTGCCAAACTCCTGGGAGCAGAAGTGGTCCAGATCAATGAGCTGGCTGACCCCCGTACTGCTCTGATGGAATGGTTACGCCGAGAAGACAATCCTTATTTTGCGAAAGCCTTCGTGAACCGCGTCTGGGCTTCCTACTTCAATCGTGGAATTATCGAGCCCGCTGACGACTTGAACCTGGCCAATCCTCCCAGCAACGGACCACTGCTGGACTATCTGTCCCGCGAATTTATTCGACGTGACTTTGACATGAAGTGGTTGCATCGTGAAATCGCCAATAGTGATACGTATCAGCGCAGCTGGCAGACCAACAAAACCAACGAACTGGATGAAGTCAACTTCAGCCACTACATTCCCCACCGTCTGCCAGCTGAAGTGCTGTATGACGCAATTCATCAGGCCACGGCTTCTGATGATGCCATCGACAGTATGAAAAACAGCCTGAGTGATCGTGCCATCGCCATTGCTGCCTCGGGAACCCGGAACCGGGCTTTACGGGATCAACAGTATGCGTTGACTATTTTTGGACGATCAACACGTGAAAATAACTGTGACTGTGATCGTTCGGTCGACCCCAGCCTGTTACAGACGATGTACATCAAAAATGATAACGACGTGTACTCAGCCATCAATCGTACCAACAGCAGTTGGCTGTTCCAGGTCGGGCAGCAACTGGGTGCCGTACAGAAACCCAATGCTCAGAAAGAACAGATGGGTGATCGCCTGGAGAAACTTCAGGAACAGGCCAAAAACGCCAAACAGCGTGTGGCCCAGTTGAGAAAGCAGGATGATAAAAAGAAACTCCAACAAGCTCAAAAACGACTCAAGCAACTGAATGAGCAGATGCGAAAAACGCGTCAGATGGCCAGCAAGGCCGGCAATGCTCCTGCCAGACTGCAGACATTTGAAGAACCGATCTCCCCTGAGAAATCGGAAGAGATTATTACCAGCACGTATTTGCGAAGCCTGAGTCGCTATCCGACCGAAGCAGAAATTGCTTCTGCCAGAAAATATCTGGGTGACTCACAGAATAAAATTGATGGTCTGTATGACCTGATCTGGGCAGTGATTAACACAAAAGAATTTATGCTCAACCACTAAACTTCAATACTGAAACAACAGCGACAATAAACGGTATCACCAAACAACTTTCGCCTGACTCACAAACCAGGCATCACAATGTGAAAGGAATTCTCATGGCCGCATCAATGACCTGCGATGGAGTGAAACGCCGCGATTTTTTGAAAATCGGTACACTCGGTTTCACTGGCTTGACCCTCTCTTCTTACCTGCGAATGGTTGATGCCGGACAGGCGAAACCGGAAAAAGCCAAATCGGCAATCTTCATCGAACTTTCCGGCGGTCCTTCCCACATGGATACGTTCGACCTCAAACCAGAATCGTCGAGTGAATATCGGGGGGAATTCAAGCCCGTTAAAACCAATGTGAGTGGCATCGAAATTTCCGAGCATCTGCCTAAACTGGCCACCTGCATGGATAAGTTCGCTCTGCTCCGCGGAGTTTCACACTCCGTCGCCGCGCATGCATTGGGACGATCTTATGTCAACACAGGCAGCCGACCTCTTCCTTCTCTGGAGTATCCCGGTTATGGAGCCGTCTTTACCAAAGAATACCCGGGGCCGGACTATTTGCCTCCTTATGTTTCTATTCCAAATTCCACCCAGAAACCAGGATTCCTGGGAGTCAAATACGCACCGTTGAACACGGGCGCCACACCGCGCCCCGGTCAACCATTTAACGTAAGAGGGATCTCACTCCGTTCCGGTCTGACAGTTGAAAATATCGAACGCCGTGAATCACTGCTGCGGGAGATTGACCAGAAATTCAGCAGCCTGGAAAAGAACTCGCAACTGATTGAAGGACTCGATCGATTCGGTCAGCAGGCACAATCGATTATCACATCGAAAAAAGCCCGGGATGCGTTTGATGTTTCGAAAGAATCACCTAACTTCGTCAAACCATTTGGTGAATCCAGCTTTGGCCAGAGCTGTTTGCTCGCTTCGCGACTGGTCGAATCAGGCGTGCGGTTCGTGACGGTCTCCATGGGAGGCTGGGATACCCACCGCAATAACTGGGATTCGCTGGAAAACCGTCTGCTGCCCCCGTTGGATGAAGGTCTGTCTGCTCTGTTCAACGGGTTGGCAGAAAAAGGTCTATTGGAGTCAACCGCCGTCTATGTGACCGGCGAATTCGGACGTACTCCCAAAATCAATACACAGCGCGGCGGTCGTGATCACTACCCACGCTGCATGTTTATGCTGATGGCCGGTGGACAGGTCAAGGGGGGACAGGTACTTGGTAAGAGTACCGCCAATGGAACAGAACCAGAAGGCGATGGATTCTCTCCCGATGACGTCGCTGCCTCTTTCTACCACAACCTGGGCATCGATTTTACTCAAGAATATCACACCAACACCGGACGGCCGATTACCATCGTTCGTGATGGTGCTGTGATCAACAAGTTATTCTCTTAACAAAAACTGACTGTGGCACTTCCCGCCAAGATCCATGTAGGATGTCTGGCATACTATAATTATTTCCTGAGGGGGAATGAGAATGTTGAAAGTATCGAAAGCGCTTGTGGCTGTAGCTTTAATTATGGCATGTGTCGCATCTGTGGATGCTGCCGAAAAAGGTGCCAAAAAGAAGAAGGGCAACAAAAAACAGGCGAACGTCACAATCCAGGCTTTGAAATTACCTGAAACGATCGAACTGAATGCTGAGCAGAAGGAAAAAGTCGAAGCGCTGAAAAAAGAGTTCACACCACAATTCGCTGCTCTCCAGAAAAAGAATCGTGAGATTCTGACAGCAGATCAAGTCAAAGCACGTCGGGCAGCAATGAAGGAAGCCAAAGATGCCGGTAAAAAAGGCAAGGAACTTCGTCAAGCCGTCAATGCTGCTCTGAATCTGACTGATGATCAGGAAAAACAAATGAAAGCCGTCACCGGAGATATTCGTAAGTTGAACGGCGAAGTGATCGGTAAACTGGAAGGCGTCTTAACTGCTGATCAGTTTGCTAAAATCAAGAAGCCTGCTAAAGGTAAGAAAAACAAAAAGAAAAACAGCTGATCTTCAGATCAAGCTGATTGATTTTCTGCGCTGAATGCATTTGCAGGCCACGAAGCCATTTGCGTTTCCCCCTGATTCAGGTTTCTGAATCGGGGGTATTTTTTTGTCCTGTCTGAATTCGTACTCGCTAAAATCGATTCAAACGTCGTAAGTTCAGAAGTAGAGGGAATTTGACGGCGTCTCCCGGCTGAAAAAGAGTTGTTTTCGGTCTCAAATCCTGATATAAACATTAGTTGATTCACTTCCGATAAATGGACGAGCTGAAGGGTCATCCCCATACCGAGTGAGGAGCAGGCTGAATGTTGCGGACTGAACCAAAAACCTGCCTGATACGATTGTCAGTTTTGATACTGCTGGTGTCAGGTCTGATGTCACCTGCCTGGAGCGCGGAAGCTGCAGGAAAAGTGAGTGACAAAGGAATTGAGTTTTTTGAATCTAAGATCCGCCCGGTCCTGATCAAACACTGTTATGAATGCCACGCCGCCGATTCCAAATCGATTCGTGGTGGTCTCTTGCTTGACACACGGGCCGGCCTCTTAAAAGGCGGCGATTCCGGAGCCGCTCTGGAACCAGGTAAACCGGCAGAAAGTATGCTGCTGGAATCATTGCGATTTGAAAGCTTTGAGATGCCTCCCTCCGGAAAGCTGTCTCCGGAAATTATTGCCGACTTTGAAACCTGGATCGAAATGGGTGCCCCGGATCCCCGGGATGGCGAAAGTAAAATCGTCAAACAAAGCATCGACATCGAAGCAGGGAAACAGTTCTGGGCTTTTCGCCCGATCACGAAACATCCTGTCCCCACTGTCACAGATGCTGCCTGGAATGAAACCGACATCGATCGTTTTATCCGGTCGCGTCAGGAACAGGAGAATCTCAAACCAGCTCCTGCCGCTTCGCGCACCACGCTGGTTCGTCGGTTGTATTACGATCTGACCGGTCTGCCTCCCACACCCGCTCAAATTGATCGCTATCTGCAGGACCAGAGTTCCACGGCAACGGAGAAGCTGGTAGACGAACTGCTGGCATCCCCTCATTTTGGCGAACGCTGGGGACGTTACTGGCTGGATATCGCCCGCTATTCCCAATCCACGGGGGGCGGCCGCTCGCTGTTATATGACTCTGCCTGGCGGTATCGAAATTACGTCATCGATTCCTTCAACGCCGATAAACCTTACGACCAGTTTATTACCGAGCAGATCGCTGGAGATCTGCTGGAAGCGCAAGACTACCAGGAACGGCGCGAACAACTGGTTGCGACTGCATTTCTGCTGCTGGGGCCGACCAACTACGAACAGCAGGATAAAGAGCAACTGCGGATGGATGTGATTGACGAACAGATCCAGACCGTCGGCCGCGCTTTTCTGTCGATGACGTTGGGCTGTGCACGCTGCCACGATCACAAGTTTGATCCCATTCCTGCTTCTGACTACTACGCGCTGGCGGGAATCTTTCGCAGCACCAAAATGCTGACGCCCGGCAATGTCTCTGGCTGGACCAAACGTCTGTTACCGCTACCGGCTCCTGATAAAGAAAAATACGATGCCTATCAGCAGACCCTGGCCAGCCTGACTTCGCAAATCAAATCAAAACAGGGTGAATTAAAACTTCTGCGAACAAACCTGAATACGATCACCCTGGATGATTCCTCTGCGACGCTGATCGGCGACTGGAAAGAATCCACTTTTTACAAAGACTTTATCGGCAAAGGATACATTCACGACCAGCACACTGCCAAAGGGAAGAAGCTGGTAAAGTTCTCTCCCCGCAAGCTCAAATCCGGTCGCTATGATGTCCAGCTGGCCTATAATTCGGCTGAATCGCGAGCTTCTCGAGTCCCGATTACGATTAAAACCCCCAAAGGGAAGCAGACCGTTTATCTGAACCAGCGAATCCAGCCGACAGACGGTGCGTTCGCATCCGTCGGCGAGTTTGAATTCTCAGGTACGGAAGACGATGAGATCATCGTTTCCAACGAAGGAACCGACGGGTTCGTAATCGTCGATGCGATCCGCTTTATCTCCGCTCCCGTCATTGCTGCTGACAAGAATCAACAGCAGGCCGCGGTCTCGGAATACAAACAGACGCTGCTGAAGATTAAAGAAACCAAACACCAGCTTGCAGCTCTCAAGACGGAAATGGAACAACACAAAAAGGCGGCCCCTCCCGAAGTTCCCGAAATCATGTCAGTTTATGAGCAGGACGAGCCAGCCGACTATCATGTATTGATTCGTGGAGATGTCCATCATCCCGGAAAACAAGTCCCTCGCGGCTTCATCACCGTCGCGCAAACAGCGAAAGCCCCCACCATCCCCGCTGATGCCAGTGGTCGCAGAGAGTTGGCCCGCTGGATTACTAATCCTCAGAACCCGTTGACGGCCCGCGTGTATGCCAATCGAATCTGGCATCACCTGTTCGGTTCCGGCCTGGTACGCACGGTTGATAATTTCGGTTTTCGTGGAGAAACACCTTCTCATCCGGAAATGCTGGATCACCTGGCTTTGAAACTGATCGAAAACGGCTGGTCGACCAAAGCCATGATTCGCGAGATTGTCCTTTCGAAAACGTATCAGCGCTCCAGCAATTCCACTGCAGAGCAGCGCGAACAGGATCCGGACAACCGGCTGTTATCTCACCAGAATCATCGCCGCCTGGATGCAGAAGCGATCCGGGATACGATTCTGTTCGTGAGTGGAAAGCTGGATTTGTCACAGCAGGGCCAGACTATCCGCCCGGATACAAAATCGGAATATGGTTACCAGTTCCATAATCAGTTTCGCAGCGTCTATGTGCCGGTCTTTCGAAACCGCCTGCATGAGTTGCTGGCCATCTTTGATTTTCCCGATCCGAATCTCTCGGTGGGACGACGTAATACCAGCACGCTTTCCACACAGGCGCTATACCTGATGAACAACCCGTTTGTGATCGAACAGGCACAGAACATCGCTCAGAGACTGCTGGAAAAATACCCCGATAATGAATCGGCCCGCATTGATGCCCTGTTTCGCATGTCCCTGGGACGACTCCCCAGCCAGGCGGAAAAAAACAATACTGTTTCCTTCCTCAAACAAACCGATGCGCAGGATTCTGCAACCGAGCTCCAGCGCTGGACCGCCTGTTGCCAGACGATTATTGCCTGCATCGATTTTCGCTATATTAAATAAACCTGGAGTGACTCCATGTTGCCACAACATCAACCTGTTTCTCGACGTCAGTTACTGGCGAGTTCTGCCTGTGGTTTTGGTTCCCTGGCGCTCAACGGCATGCTGAATTCCGCCCGCGCGAACACTCCTTCCGTCTCACAGCAGAATCCGCTGGCTCCCCAGGAACCGATGTTCCCCCCGCGTGCTAAACGCATCATCTTTATCTTCATGCAAGGCGGTCCCAGTCAGGTTGATACCTTTGATTATAAACCGCTGCTGGCGAAAAAAGATGGGGAAGAACTAGAATTCAAGGACTCCCGCAAGATCGCCAAGACGGGCGGCTATGGCAAAGAAAAGGTCATGCAGTCCCTCTGGAAGTTCCGCCAGTACGGGGAAACCGGGCACTGGGTTTCTGATCTGTTTCCGGAAATCGGCAAACAGGTGGACGATCTGTGCTTCGTGCACAGCATGCACACCAACGGCGTGGCGCATGGCCCGAGTACGCTGTTCCTGCATACGGGCACCACCAACCTGATTATGCCTTCGGTTGGTTCGTGGGTCACTTACGGACTGGGAACCGAGAACGAAAACATACCCGGCTTCATAACCATTTCTCCTTCTTCTTCGAACGGCGGCCCCCGCAATTATTCCAATGCGTTTCTGCCTTCGCATTACCAGGGGACTGCGCTGGGAAGGGCCGCCCAGCCGGCAAAAGAAGCGCGTTTTAAAAATGTCAAAAATCAACAGTGGTCCCTCGCCAAACAACGTCAGCAATTGAAACTCCTGCAGTCACTCAACCGGAGCCAGTTACAGCCGACCCAGGAAGATGACGAGCTCGCGGCGGTCGTGAATTCATTCGAGCTGGCCTTCCGAATGCAGCAGCATGCACCGGGGCTGACTGATCTGTCGGGAGAATCAAAGGCCACATTTGATATGTATGGAATCGGACAGGCAGAAACCGATGATTTTGGACGCCAGTGCCTGTTGGCCCGTCGCATGGCAGAAGCCGGGACGCGCTACATCCAGGTGAATTACGCCGACAATGGCAATACGCCCCGTTGGGACCAGCACAGCAAAATCCAGAAACACGAATTTCATGCGAAAGCAAGCGATAAGCCGGTCGCCGGATTAATCCAGGATATGAAGCAGCGTGGTCTGCTGGAAGATACACTGATCTGGTGGGGCGGGGAGTTCGGTCGTAATCCATTCAAGCAGGGTGTTGACGGCCGCGACCATAATCCCAAAGGCTTCACCCACTTCCTGTGTGGTGCGGGCGTCAAAGCTGGTTTCTCGTATGGCGCGACCGATGAATTTGGCCACGAAGCGGTCGAAAATAAAGTTCACATGCATGACATGCACGCCACGCTGCTGCACCTGCTGGGCATCAATCACGAGCGCTTAACCTATCGGCATGCGGGCCGGGATTTCCGCCTGACCGATGTCGAAGGCCGCGTTGTTTCAGAACTCTTTTCCTGAAACAATTGCTGTCACGCTCAATGAAGATTCGATGAAATCAGCCACATCTGCAGTCCGTAGACTTAATCTGTCATATCCCTGCGCGATATAACCAGACTCACAATCACCGTCAGGCTCCTGCCATTCTACAGTCCCGCTGTTTCACAGTCCAAGGCACATCATGTCCCACCACTCCTGTATCCTGTTTCTCACACTCAGCCTGCTTGGCTTCACTTTGCCAGTTCAAAATACAATCGATGCTAAGGAACCGGGCGCTCAGATTTACCAGCCGACTCCCGTTCCAGACCGAATCATGCTGACATGGAAGCAAGACCCCGCTCATGCTCAATCAGTCACCTGGCGAACCGACACTTCCGTTACAAAATGTTATGGAGAAATCGCCGTCGCTGAAGCAGGGCCGGACTTTGCCAAAACAGCGCGTCAATTCAAGGCGGAAACCAGTCAGTTGAAAACGGATCTGGGGGACTGTCATTTTCATGCGATCACATTTACCGACCTCAAACCGGACACACTCTATGCCTACCGGGTCGGTGCTGATGACATCTGGAGTGAGTGGCTGCAGTTTCGCACCTTGAGTGATCAAGACGAGCCGATTACCTTTATCTACTTCGGCGATGCACAGAATCAGATCAAATCGCTCTGGTCACGCGTGATCCGACAAGCGGTACTCACCGCTCCCGAGGCCCGTTTTCTGCTGCATGCGGGAGATCTGGTTAATCGAGGTAATAAAGATGAGGAATGGGGGGAATGGAATTATTCCGGAGGCTGGATTAACGGGATGCTGACTAATATGGCCATCCCGGGGAATCATGAGTATGACATCAATCGTGTGAACCCGACGGCTGAGGAACAGAAAACCAAAAAGAGACATCTGGCGCGACGCTGGCGACAACGATTTGAATTTCCGGAGAACGGTCCCAGTGGAATGAAAGAAACTGTCTATTATCTCGACTTCCAGGGAATACGCTTCATTGGCCTGAACTCGATGGACGACATTGAGGCACAAGCCAAATGGCTGGAAACCGTCCTCAAAGAAAACCCAAACCGCTGGACGATCATCACACATCACCACCCCATTAATTCCGTCAGTGAAGGGCGGGACAACCCGGAACTTCGCATGCATTGGCAGCCGCTCTATGACAAATATCAAGTCGACCTGGTGCTGCAGGGGCACGACCACTCTTATGGTCGCACGGGATTACAACTGCAGCGCAACACCAAACGCAAGGCATCGCATCAATCGGCTGGAGGGACAGTCTATGCTGTCTCAGTGAGTGGCCCCAAAATGTATGAGCTCAAAGCAAAGAGTGATTTTCTAAGACGGGCGGCTGATACCCAGCTCTACCAGGTGATTACTGTTGAACCAAAAGAAATTCGCTACCAGGCATTTACTGCAACAGGCACCCTGTACGATGCGTTTACGCTACGTAAGAATTCTCGTGAGGGGGGGCCGAACAAGCTGATCAATCAGATTCCCGATACGCCGGAACGGACAGGCTCTGCGAAAAAAGATTGAATCAATAAAAAACGCCCGGAAGAAATCCGGGCGTTTTAACTGTAGAGTTCAGCGGTCTATGACCAGAGCGCATCACATTTAAGCATAGCGTCTCTTAATCTAGTATACTCGGTCCAAATGGCCCTGGAGACGCTACAGTAAAACTGGACACAGTCTAGTCGACAACTTTCACACCTGTCGCACAGGGACCTTTACGACCCTGACCGACTTCGTATTCGACCATCTGACCTTCCTGAAGTTCTTCGAGTGTCACACCCTGTACTTCAGAATAATGAAAAAACAGGTCGCCCCGTTCGCCTTCAATGAACCCGAATCCGCGATCTGAAACAATTCTCTTAATCTTACCTTGTGGCATTTCTGCTCTCCAACCAAATAAACCGGTGACACACGACAGCTCACATACAGAGCCGGCGATGGTCAAATAATGAAAGCAGATAAAGCTACAAAAATCGAAGCGGATACTTACGTAGTAGGCCAGCTACGCACAATGGAGCGGGAAGAGATGAACGACCCGAAGGAGGTTATTCTACACCTTGTCTCTGCTCGTCATACTTGCATGACAGGTTTATTATACTTGGTACTGTTTTTTTGTAAAGTTCGACTAAACGGCTTTAAACTATTTCTGACAGTCCCAAAAATACTGTTCCGAACCACCAAACAGGCATGAAAACAGGAAGATATTCGCAGGGCCCCCTATTTACCGAACAACTGGTTGATCCTGCTGGTCTATTTCAAGTTGAAACGTTTGCCCAGCAGAGACCAGATAGCGAAATCCCGGCATGATTCTCTCTATCCTGTATTGATACATCAAATGATTTTCACCCACAGATCGATATAAAATTCTGTCAATGGAGCCAGAACAGGGATCGAAAACAGGGGCGTGTAAAACAAGCCAATATAATACATGCCGGGCGTCGGCCCGACAGGACTGGCGGCAAACTGCCGACAAACCGCGATGACTGGTCCCACACTCAGCAGATAGAGTGTCAGCAGGATAGCGATACTGTAGCCGCAACGACGGATGATTTTTCTGGTGAGTTCATGACTGATTTTCACAGATCCTGACTCCTCAATAAAACTGAAACAGCGGAACTGGATTCCTGCAGGGACTGATTCTCCCGGGATTACCGAGTTTCATTTCCTTAAGCGAATGAGCTCGTAATACTCAGTGTAGAAGCTCGCGAATAATTCGCTTCTGTCCAGTGCCCCAATCACAGGTGCATAGAACATTTCCAGCCGCGCATGATACGCGCGGGGCACTTGTCCGTATTGGTCTTCCAGAAAGACCAGTACCGGGCCGAAACTCAAGACATAGATCAACAGTAAAATAATTACCAATGAGCCGCATGAACGTAGTATTTTCAATTTCCTGCTCTCGGCCATGCGGAATTTCTCCAGACAAGATCAATTGAAACGTGTCTAATTATTTTAGCGGTCCTGTTTCAGAAAGATATCATAATTCTCAATATTCAGCGACAACCTGCGACACCTGCTTTCCGTTTTGGTGCCAGTTTCCTTATCGTATATGATCACAATGACGATTTCTCATCGATCGAAGTCGTCTGGAATCATTCGACAAACCAGAAATCAGCTGCTACAGTTTCTATCAGGCAATTTGAGACCTTCCCACACATATTGCCTCTGCGGATGATTGAATATGGAACCATTAGCATTCAATGAGGACTTACTGACACGTCAACCACCCCGGTGGATTGACGTTGATACGACTCTCTCACACTTTGCCATCATCACCTGCCTGGTGGACCCCGAGATCGCCCGATCGCATATGCATTCGCGCTTTGAACTGGATCTCGTTGAAGTCAACGGTCGGGAATGGGCACTGGTCTCCGTGGTTCCCTTTGTCGATCAGGACTTTCGCTTTGCCCGCATCCCGTGGCTCAAGTGGCGGTTCGGGCAGACCAACTATCGGATGTACGCAACGGATACTGAAACCGGCGAACACATCGCCTGGTTCTTTGGAACGTCACTTGCTTCCTGGACCGTCTCTGTCCCGCGATTTCTCTGGAAACTTCCCTGGCATCGGACCCGTATTG
This sequence comes from Gimesia sp., assembly GCF_048262075.1. GTDB lineage: Bacteria > Planctomycetota > Planctomycetia > Planctomycetales > Planctomycetaceae > Gimesia. The sequence goes on along the minus strand of NZ_JBLXFK010000001.1, from coordinate 34,943 downwards.
AATTTGATTGTGTCTTCGATTCTGTGTTACAGCGCTACACGACCTATCGCATGCAGGCCACGAACAGTTGGGCCGACGCGGAAGTAGATCTGATCGATACAGGCGTGCCTCCGACAGAACTCACCGGATTTGACGATCTGGAATCGGGGCTGGTACTGTTGACGCATCCACGCAAAGGCTTTTTCTATCGGCGGGATGGCCACCTCGGTTCTTATTCCATCTGGCACGATCGACTACAGACGACCGTCGGCCAGGTTCAAACAGCCCGTTTCGAGCTGCTCACCGAACTGGGTCTGGCAGAACCGGGCGAGGCACTCCATGTACACAGCGTTCTGATCCAGCACCAGACCGAATTCACGATCTATCTGCCCCCGCATCGTGTGGAATCAACGATGGTGTGAACTGGAACTGCTGACTCACAGCATCATACACAAGTGTGTCTGCTTCGATTTCAAAACTGGTCAAATAATGAGCCGGACTGGGGCAGAAACAGGCTGCTGTAGAGGCGGCTGGCATACAGGTCGGTCATCCCCGAGACATAGTCAGACAGGACCCGTTTCGAGTTAGATGTTTTATAAAGCTCATACTCGTCCGGCTTCAGCAGTCGCTCCGGATTTTCCAGCAGGGCCTCGAACAGTTTGTCGACGATCATCTGGCCCTTGATTTCCAGAATCTGATTTTGACGCTGACGGATCACATGCTTGAGGACAAACGTTTTGAGGATATCAAGAATGGCAGCCGAGTCGTCTTTGAGGCAGGCATTATAACGGATCAACTCATGTTCGCCTGACTGCAGATCCCGGATTTCGGTATCGCGAATCAGTCCCCCCACGATGTTGCTGATGCCGTGCTTGAGCTGTTTATGCGAACCGGAAAACAGCTTTTCCGTATAACGGGTGACGACATCCGCCAGGTAAGAGTCTTCAAACGACTGAACCTGCTCCATGACTTCGGCATCCCAGATCTTCTGCGACACGAGTCCCAGCGCGATGGCATCTTCCAGGTCGTGCACGCCATAGGCAATGTCGTCTGCCAGTTCCATGATCGAGGTATCGAATGACTTGCGGACCGTTTTCGCATGACCACCCGGTTTTGTCTTGATCTCTGAGAGGATCGCTTTATCACTGGCGGAGAAGGGCTGCAGAATCCAGGCCAGGAGATCGGCGTCATCATCGTGAATACATTTGGGGGGACGATAGAGCGAGAGTTTCGAGGGAGAATCGTCGCTGTGGTTCTGCAGTTTTTCATAATTGGCCACCTGCGAATGCGTGGCGGGATATTTTAACAGGCCCAGCAGGGTTCGTCGGGTGAGGTCCAGACCATGATGATCGGAAAACTCACCCAGGCGGCAGACGATGCGTAGCGTCTGTCCGTTCCCTTCGAAGCCGCCATCCTGGTGCATGTGTTTATTCAGCGAATATTCGCCGCCATGCCCGTAGGGGGGATGTCCCAGGTCATGCGCCAGGCAGACCGCTTCGATCAGACTGCTGGAGGGGATCAGAGTGGAAAGCTGTTTCTGAGGAGAAGAGAACCGGAGATGCGAGGCAATACTGGCGCCGATCTGTGCCACTTCAAGGGAATGTGTAAGACGCGTGCGGTAAAAATCGCTGTCTCCCAGCGAAAAGACCTGCGTTTTGGACTGCAGCCGGCGAAACGCGGACGAATGAATAATCCGGGCTTTATCTCGCAGGAACTGTGATTCAAAGTTCTCCGAGTCGGGATCGTTAAACGTTTTTCGAGGGTGCCCCTCTTCATCCTCACGTCTGCGTAATATCCAGTGATCTTCCATCGTAGCCCTGAAGCGGTTTTCCTGTGAATTGGTGGTCTTGTTATGTCAGCACGGTGCAGGATTATACACACATCCGGTTCAAATCAGAAGCATGGCCAGAGCAGGGGACCGATCACTGAATTTTTGAGAGCCGAATCTGCTCAGATCAACCTTAACCAGAGATCAACGTAAGACTGGAACAGACTTCGATACGAGGCACTGCACTCGGTAGGCCAGCTTAAGGGAGCATACAGGAAATTGACAAGGCGAATCTGATCGGGGGACATGTAACCCGTGGAATAACTGAAAATGGCAATCACGGGGCCGACACTGAGCACATAAATCAGAATAAACAGCCCCAGCATGCAACAGAGCGAACGCAGAATACTGGTGACCTTCGTTTGTTGATGTGCAGGCATGTTCGGATTCCCCTTAGAGTTGCTGATCAGGCAGATAGTTTAATCAAATCGGGAATCCACGTAAGAGCAATCGCTGTTTTCAGCGCAGGTAGCGGATGAATTCACTCATAGAACAGGCCGCGAAGCTTACGAAACAAGCCTGCTCCAGAAGGGGATATCCCGATGCGCAGCGACGTATTGTGCCTCTGTAAATTCGGCATAGCGTTCCCCCGCATACCAGCCTTCTTCGTGCTCACCGAACTCCTGCTCGAAATAATCCCAGAGATTCTGACCGTAATAGATGATGTCGGTCTGATGCACCGAAAAGACGGGATTACCGGCTTCACGAGGCGCTGCGGGTATGTAGCGGTGACCATACACGGGAATCAATGTGGGAGCCTGTGACACATACCGGTGTGCCACTTCCATCGCTGCCTGGAGCACATCCGGTTTCTTGCCCCATTCATCTAACCAGAACGCGTTGTGTTCGATATCAAAGACCATCCCCTCCCAGGGCCAGTCGAATCGCTTTTGCAGATCACTTTGATTTCCTGCTCGCCAGTCGGGGAAGGGTTGTCGATTGCCTGCTGTTTTCGTGGAAGCCGGCAAGGCAGTTTGCAGAAACGCTCGTAAGTCGGGAGGGAAACGGAAGCCAAACGTCGTTTCTGTCTGTTCTACTTCCTGATCTGTAAGCCCCGGTTCGAAGTGAACGCCCTGGCTCTGCAGCAGGTCGACCGCTGTGCGAATTTCAGATTCAAACAGGCTACTCATCAGTTCCGTTTTCTTTTAATCGGCTACTGATCTCATCCCGCATTTGCTGCTGGTCCTGTATGACTGCCTTTATGATTTTTGCCGCCTCGGTATCTTTTTCTTTCAGCGCATCGACGGCCAATGCCAGCTGTTTCTGATTCGCAGTTAACAGATCTAATACGTTTTGATCGCGATCTGAAATGACCTTTGTGATTTCTTCGATCTGCTCCTCTAAGACAGTTGTCTGATATTCCAGCGTTTTGAGTTGTGCTTTGATGCCTGGCTCAGAATGGCAGGCAACAGCACCTGGCAGGAACAGGGCCACTAAAAACAGGGTTGCATATTATGTTTTCATTCTTGTTTCCCGACAGTTCCCACTCAGACGATTTAAGTAATGTGATTTTCACTGCCCATGCTAACCACTTTTTGAAACCCGGAACAGCCTTCGATCCAGTGAGACGTATTTTGAAAGTAACCGATAGTCACGCCGGCTGGACTTGAACTTCGTGATCTGGTCCCAGAATGCACAGAAAAAACAGCAAAGAAGGCGGCATACAAATCCAGATCAGAAACACGAATAATATCGATACATCGGCTCCGAAAAATCCGAGAATGGAACTATTATTCCTGTTTTTTGCAGGAGCGGAATAACGTTGCTTTACGAAGTATGCCGAGTCATAAGCAATGCCTAGATCAGCAATGGATTGAAAGGGGGACACAACTTCCTCAAATGGCCGGACTTCTGAACTGGGTGACTGAAGAAGCGCCAGCAGAATTGTGGCGAGCCCTATAGGAATAAAGTACAGGAATAAATGTAGTGTGAAACCGGTTAACAGCGCGATGAACAGACAGGTAACTAACAGAGCTTCTGCGACAGGCTGTGTCCAGAGTCGGTAAGGGGCAGCTTTCCAGGAAACCGTTGAATTGGAATCCAGGAGCAGCAGCAGGCGATGAATGTAATCCCAATCCTGTTTTGATAGAGTGCTCGCAGCATTCTCTGAGTAATACGAGAGCTCTAACGAAACATGATAAATAGCTTGATCAGCGGAAATGTAATTTTCTAATTGACACTTTTCGAAATCAGAAGCATCTGCTCGTCCATCAAGATAACGGCGTATCAGTGCCGCCAGCTGGTTGCGTCTTTCACGATCAATCATCGTCTGTCTTCCCGTTTGTCTTCCCGTTTTGAGAGGGGACTCAAAAAAAGATTCAGCAGCGCACGTCGTAAAACAGGGAGTAGCAGTTGACGGTACCAGCCTGATCGTAAACGGCCATGATCAATTCCCCCGGATTTTTGAACTGGATCTGTCCTTCCTCTTTGCCACACTTCCAGTAGAGTCCCCCTCTGCGGGTAAAGTCGTCCTGATCGGCATTGGCCCGGAAGATCCGCATCGACGCCGGCAGCATGCTGACTCCTTCCTTGAGATCGGTCGGTTTTCGCAGGGCCGAGGTGAAAAAGAGACGGTATCCAGATGGCGTGGTCTTGAAAGTCCGCTGAGCCGTGAACATGAACCGGGCCGGATTTTCGAGGGCATCCTGCAGCATTTTGTCTTCCGGCTGAGCGGTCTCCGCGCCCGCAGCATCTTGTGCTGCCAGTGCCCCCATACCCAGACCGAGCCCTGCGACCATTTTGACGGCATCTCTTCTACTTAAATCACTCATGTCTGTCTCCCGATGGCCAGGCATCGATCGCCTGTCAAATCGTTGTGAAAGAAACTGTTCCTCTGATCGAACCACGTGTCTATTGAGACTGTTATTTCTGCCTGAATCATATCAGACAGCGGACAGCATTCAACGTTATTCCGCGGGAGGTTTGTAATGGGAGAGAAACAACTGATAGTTCACTTTCGACTTGGAACTGGTCCTGGTCGATCCCTGTGTGCTATCTGAGTCTATTTCAAACCTGCCGACCCAGGTCTCTGTGTTGAGTTTCACTGCGACTGTCGTTTGGATTTCACTTCGATCCAGTACGGGTTCGGTGATGACGGTGCCATCCCTGTCGATGGAAACGGGCACGACATTCCCCACATCAAGCAGTCGCTGGTAGTGCAGGCGTACTTTTAATTCCCCTTCTTCAGCATAGAATTTGCCCGACAGCAGTTGTGTCTCCGGACCGGTTTTGACTTTGCTGTGAAACAGTTCATTGAGGCGCGCCACCACTTCGATACTTTGCATGACTTTCTCCTGAGGGGACTCCTCGGCAGATTTGTCATAACCGACTGCGTCCAGCCGCAGCAGGTAGAGATCCTCGGCTGCTGCAGTTACGCAGATGCTGAAAAAGCTGAGCATGAGTAAGATTGTTATTTTCATCGGAACTCCATTTCCTGTCAGAAGCCAGGTGGTGCTACAGAATGCGGTGCCAGAACTCGACGTATTTACCAGCGATTTTCAATATTAAATCACTGCTGTTTACTGCCCAGGTTATGGGAGCATAGAAATACTTGAGACGTTCAATCGTTTCAGGAGAGACATCACCTCGCAGACCCGAAGGAGTCGATAAATATCCGGAAACAGGCCCGACACTCAGGACATACACAACCAGCAGCAGAGGAAGCGCCCCGGACAGAAAACGCATGAGGATGAATCTTTTATTTCCCGACATCGGAAGGCCTCCTGTGGTCATCTATGTGAACGGTTCTATTTTAGTCGATCTCATCCAAAACGTAACCGCAATTTCTGAAAAAGCGTGCCCCAGGTGCAGTGCACGGTGTTCCTGTTACGGGGAACAGGCCCCATTGGCTGTTTTCGTGTCAGTTCGTGTTTTTCGTGGCAGAAGCAATGAATTCGGTGGTTTCATCGGTTCCCGTAACGGCGTGAACCGGTTCGAACATCGTCAGGCGGGAGGAGCTTACGAAGCCGTATCCTGCGGCAGGGGAAGTCGGTAACTTGAAACCTGGTTGTGCGATTGCTTTGACAGTTTCCTGTTGTCAGCGACACCCCCGGATTGTATCCGGGGGCACCCTTTCTTTCATTTACATCAGCCGTACGGCATTAGCCGCGGTTCTGACATATCTCGGTAAACGAACCGGAGCTAACGCTTAATGGCTCATCGGGAACGTTTTATAGTTAATAACGCCGACACCTATGGAATCCTGCTTTTTCATCAGTCAGTGGTTCGCGATTTTCATCTGCGAGGATCGGAGCTGATCTTTATAATTCGCTGTGAGCCAGGTTGGGGAGCCTTGATCTTAATTACGGTCGGGTGAGCCCCAACAGTGCCATCTGACGATCATGAATACTTAGGATGGGAAACTCGGTTCTGTATGAACGAGACAGCTGCAACCTCCTGCTCGCGGTGCTCGCCCCGGATTGCATCCGGGGTTACCCGTTTATGATGCTGCGTGAAAAGCGGAATCTGATTATCCCACCATCACTGTCGGACGGTTTGTTTTTCGATATTTTTCTACCACGAAAAGCACGAAACCACACGAAATTTCGGTAACTTTACTACAGGATCAACGAAGAAGCATGATGGATTGTTTCAACCCAATCTTTAGTTTTGTTATTTGTGTGATCGCTGATTTCAGGATCAGCCTTATTTCCGTGTACGTGAGAATATTTTCTGCCGGGGCGCGGGGGTGTCAAGGAGAGTTGAACAGAATCGGGTGGCGATATTTGTTGACAGGGGTCCGATATATTGCGACGCCGGGGCGGTTTCGGGGCGAAACTCTGCGATGTGCGGCGACCCGCAGGCATACATTGGGAACAGGTGCTGTTATGAGAACTGATTATCTGGAAAAAAGGGGCTGTTTTATGGTGAAGATCAGGAACAAGCGACGCGTGTTTCAGTGCACTGTAAACTGGGCACGCGCGCGACACAATTCAGCGTTTATCGCTGTTGGCGCGGCGGAGTCAAGTCGATTTGATGCAGTGAAATTGACGCAGTGCACATCGAGAGCCGGAACTATTTATAAAGTTCCGGTCTGGGCTTGAGCTGCTCGGAAAATTCGTGAGAATTCTCACAGAGATACGAGGTGTAGTGGTTACTGCCTCTTAATATTTTGACAGGGGGTGCGTCGCATTCTGGGCATTTCGCCTCAGAGTGAAAGATCGAATTCAGGCAACGATTATTTTTACATACCAGTTTTTCGGACGCTTCTGCATCAGAATTGATATTCACCATGGTCTGAAAACAGGCAGGACAAGTGAGCATCTTGTCTAACTCCTTGATTGACCCTTTATAAAAAAAGCCTGGAACCCCCGCGTTTATTAATTATAACCCGAAACTTGAAAGCAGGACATTAATGCCCCCCACATGAGCCGGATATAAAATAAAAAGCCCTGGGGTTGCCACAAATGCAGCAAACACAAGGCTTCAAAGTGCCCCCGCTAGGAATCGAACCTAGAACCTACTGATTAAGAGTCAGTTGCTCTGCCGATTGAGCTACAAGGGCGTTATTGTCTTGCGTATTCTAGTTCGGTGTAAATCATCCGGCAAGAGTACGCGGCATCTTCTCTCTGGTGATAAGAATAATTATCGTCCGAGAGGTCGTTCAACATCGATAAACTTATTTGAAAATCAGGAGTCGGCTGCGATTTCACAGCCGACTCCTGCATATAATCTGAACTTCCGTTAAACGGGCCGGGATCAGATCTGATCCAGAGCCTGTTTGAGATCATTGATCAGGTCTTCCTGATCTTCGGTTCCGACGGACAGCCTGATGAAATCAGGTGTGACGCCGGAGCTGGCCTGTTCTTCCGGCGTTAACTGCTGATGCGTTGTGCTGGAAGGATGAATAATCAAGGATTTACTGTCTCCCACGTTGGCCAGATGTGAGAACAGCTTGACGCTGTTAATCAGCTTCACACCATTGGCCTGCTGTTCTTCAGGAGTTGCTCCCTGAATACCAAAGCCGAAGACAGCCCCGGCTCCCTTGGGTAAATACTTCTGAGCCAGTTTGTAGGACGGATGTGATTCCAGACCGGCATAGTTGACCCAGGAGACCTTGGGATGGCTATCCAGGAATTTCGCGACAGCCATGGCGTTCTGGCTGTGACGCTCCATTCGCAGGTGCAGCGTTTCCAGCCCCTGCAGGAACTGGAAGGCGTTGAACGGACTCATAGCCGGTCCCAGATCCCGTAGCAGTTGCACGCGGATCTTCAGGACATAGGCGATATTCATGCCACCAAAGGTCTCATAGAATTTAAGACCATGATAGCTGGGATCGGGTTCGGTCATGCCCGGGAATTTTCCATTATCCCAGGGGAAGCCCCCTTTTTCGATGATGATTCCGCCGATCGAAGTCCCGTGACCACCAATGAATTTGGTACAGGATGCTACAATAATATCGGCTCCATGCTCAAAGGGACGAACCAGAGCAGGGGAGGCCAGCGTCGTATCCACGATCAGTGGGATACCTGCTTCGTGGGCGATCTCGGCGATGGCTTCGAAGTCGGGAATGTCACAGCGGGGATTGCCGATGGCTTCGACATAGACGCAGCGGGTATTTTCGTCGATGGCATTCTTGAAGTTCTCGGGATCGCTCTGATCGACGAACTTGGTCTGAATACCAAATTTGGGGAATGTGTAGTGGAACAGATTGTAGGTTCCGCCATACAGACTGGATGAGGAAACAATGTTCTGACCGGACTCGACGATGTTCAGAATCGCCAGAGTTTCTGCTGCCTGACCGGAGGCAACCGCCAGAGCGCCGGCTCCTCCTTCGAGCAGCGCGAGTCGTTTTTCGAGCACGTCACAGGTGGGATTCATCAGGCGGGAGTAGATGTTTCCGAATTCCTGCAGTCCAAACAGTCTGGCTGCGTGATCAGTATCGTTGAATGTGTAGGAGGTTGTCTGGTAAATCGGAACGGCGCGGGAGTTGGTCGCGCTATCGGGTTCCTGGCCGCCATGCAGACACAGAGTCGCTAGTTTCAATGCTTCGGCATCCATTGTTAATACCTTCTTATTTGATAATTCTTCAGGCTTGTTTAAGCACATTTGCTTTCAAGGGAACTCACCCATCGGAAAAACACGATTGGATTCGGCAGAATGATCCGAGATGAGTTGGAAAGAGGCAGTTTTACTGTTAAAAAGGCCTCGATTAGTAATGAGCCATCGTATCGATGTTGATCGTAAAAAACAATTCGCCGGCCTGTGTTCGCTGTTAGCCAGACTTAAGCATGAAAACTACCATTATTTCCAGACTTACGTTGAAATCAGGTACTATTTCCAGATTTACGAAGATTAGATTTTCGTTGCTAATTCCACTTTTCTACAATGAATGATACTCTGAACAGAGAACTCTGTATTCCTATCTCAAATTGCTGCCCCCCCTGGCGAAGAAGGTACAACTATGAGACTCTTATTATCTGTGAAACTGTCGGCTTGTCTAATGTCTGCTCTGGCTGTCTGCTTAGTCAGTCTGACACCAACGTTTGGAAAAGCCCCTGAGAAAACCACTCCCGATCAACCGGGGCTCGTCATGCAGGAATTTATCTACGATCAGGCTCCCTTTCCATCGTGTCATGCTTCGACGATCGCTGAGACCCCTGAAGGCATGGTTTGTGCATTTTTTGGTGGAACGGCTGAGAAGAACCCGGACGTCGAAATCTGGCTGTCACGTAACCAGGGAAATGGCTGGTCGGCTCCTGTCAGTGTTGCTGATGGCGTCAAAGATGCTTCGAAACGCTGGCCTTGCTGGAACCCGGTTCTGTTTCAGACGAAGCCCGGGACTTTGTTGCTGTTTTATAAGGTCGGTCCCAATCCGAGTGAATGGTGGGGCATGCTGAAGATTTCTCACGATCATGGTAAGACCTGGGGCAAAGCCCGGCGTCTGCCTGATGGATTTGTCGGCCCGGTGAAAAACAAGCCGTTCCTGTTATCTGATGGCACATTACTCTGCCCGGCCAGTACGGAGCATGATGGCTGGCAGTTACAGATGGAATGGACGCCTGATCTGGGTAAAACCTGGCATCGAACGGGTCCATTAAACGATGGACGTGAAATTGGTGCAATCCAGCCTTCGGTACTGAAATATGGAGACAAACTGCAGATTCTCTGTCGCAGTCGCCAGGGTAAGATTGTGGAAGCCTGGTCTGACGACAATGGTCGTTCCTGGAGCAAAGTAACGCCGACTTCACTGCCTAACCCCAACAGTGGAACCGATGCCGTTACTCTGAAAGATGGCCGGGCGCTGCTGGTTTACAATCCCACGAAAAAGGGACGCAGCCCGCTGCATGTCGCGATTTCCGATGATGGCAAACACTGGAAAACCGGACTGGTTCTGGAAGACAAGAAGGGGGAATACTCTTATCCGGCTGTGATCCAGACGTCAGATGGGAAGGTACATATTACTTACACCTGGAGACGCGAACTGGTCAAGCACGTGGTCATTGATCCCGACCAGCTGGAACTCAAAGAGATTGATTGAGAGGCGGAGAAATTGGCTGAAGTAAATCAGGTTTCTCCTCCCCGCAGTAATCGCAGGAATTTTCTCTGGATTCTTTTTCAATGGATCCTGCAGGTTTTCTTTGCGATCTGGCTACGCTATCAGTCGCGGGGCAAGGAGAATTTACCGGCTGAGGGAGGCGGCCTGCTGGTCAGTAATCACCAGAGTTTTCTAGATCCACTATTGATTGGCCTGCCTCTCAGCAGGCCCGTCAGCTTTATGGCCCGGGATTCGCTGTTTCGGATCCCGATTCTGGGGCCATTCATGCGATATGAATTCGTGATACCGATCAGTCGCAAGGCTGCCAGCTCGCAGAGTTTTCGTGCAGCGATACTGAATATCGAGAGTGGGAATTACGTCGGAATCTTTCCGGAGGGAACACGAACCACCGATGGGTCGGTCCAACGTTTCAAACCGGGATTTCTGGCTCTACTGAAACGGACTGAGGTCGCGATCTACCCGATTGGAATCGCAGGTGCTTTTCGCGCGCTGCCACGGGGGGCGTACTTTCTGCGTCCCCGCTCGGTACGGGTTGTTTTTGGAGAACCAATTTCTGCAGAACAGATTCGGGAATTCTGTGAACGGGGTGCAGAAAAAGATCTTTTGGAACTGACACACCAGCGGGTGATCGCATGTCAGCAGCAGGCTGAGTCCTGGGTGAATCCTGATCTGACCAGTTAATTTCTAGCCAGCTGTTTTCTCGCCGAGAAGGGATTGTCAATCTCAGTCATCTCGACTATGTTTCTCGTAAGATTGATTGATTTTTCACCCCCACTGTCTTGTCAGACCTGGAATGACTCGTTGGCCGACATAGTCCGCACGCTCGTTGTCGTGCTTACCTGACGGCAAATGCCCCTCAATACAGGATTGATGTACCACTACTTCTACTCCAGCTCAATCAGGTAATTTCATGTCAGAACGGATTCTCAGTATTTCCGGTTTACGCGGCGTGGTTGGTAATGGACTGACTCCCGATTATTTAACCCGATTTGCCGCAGCCGTTGGTACGATTGCGAACCAGGGAACAGTCGTACTCTCACGTGATGGCCGGGGCAGTGGTGAAATGGTGCGCCATGCTGTGATTGGTGGATTACTGGCAACCGGTTGCCGGGTGATTGATGCCGGGATCGCCACCACTCCGACCTGCGGTGTTCTGGTGACTCATTTGAAAGCGGCCGGGGGCATTCAAATCACCGCCAGCCACAATCCGATTCCCTGGAATGGACTGAAACCATTTTCCTCTGAAGGTTCCGTGTATAACCAGGAGCAGGGCGAAAAACTGCTGTCCGTTCTAACCAATGAAACCTTTAACTATGTCAGCTGGGATCAATTGGGATCTGTGGAAACACTGGAAGATGCCGCTGGGCCGCATATGGCGCGTGTCTTTGAATTGATCGATCGGGACCAGATCAAACAGCGTCAATTTAAAGTCGTGCTGGACTGCAACCATGGTTCGGGGGCTGTTTCGACACCTCGATTCCTCGAATCACTGGGCTGTGAAGTCATCGTACTCGGGGGGACCGCGGATGGCAATTTTGCTCATACGCCTGAGCCACTAAAAGAGAATCTGATCGGCTTGAGTGAAGCCGTCGTAAAAGCAGGAGCCGATGCCGGCTTCGCCCAGGACCCCGATGCTGACCGCCTGGCGATTGTTGATGAAACGGGCCGCTATATTGGAGAAGAACTCACCCTGGCGCTGGCCGCTGATTATGTACTCGCACGGACTCCCGGGCCGGTGGTTGTGAATGGCTCGACCAGTCGCGTGACTGCAGATATCGCTGCGAAATATAACTGTCCCTTCTTTCGCTCCTATGTAGGGGAAGCCCATGTCTGTGCTAAAATGAAGCAGGAGTCGGCGATTCTAGGCGGGGAAGGGAACGGCGGAGTGATTGATCCCAAGGTAGGCTATGTGCGTGACAGCTATGTGAGCATGGCTTACGTACTGGCAGGCCTTGCTGCTTCGGGTCAGAAATTAAGCAGCTGGTCAGATTCGCTTCCTCAATACAGCATTGTAAAAAACAAAATCACCTGCCCACGTGAAAAGGTGGCAGATGCTTGTAACGCGCTTGAATCTCATTTTGACAGCGCAACGGCTTCCCAGGGAGATGGTCTGCGACTGGACTGGGATGATCGCTGGGTACAGGTCAGAGCCAGTAATACCGAACCGATCATTCGTGTAATCGCAGAAGCCCCTGAGAGTGAAGCCGCCGAAGCACTCTGTGAATCAGCGATGCAGATTGTGGGTAAAGCGGTCCACTGATACAAAAAATGGAGTACACATTCAGCACGATGTATACTCCATTTTACTTTGGTCTGAAATACGAGGAGAGGGACTAACCTTCCCAGCGAGTTTTCATGAACTCCAGACCTTTGGTTGCCAGATGCTCTTCTGACGGGAACATTTTACGCCAGATGCGAGTAGCGGCCGCGAGATCGGGCAGAGCCAGTCCGAAGGCTTCGATTGTCATCCAGCCATCGTAGTTGACTTCTTTCAGAGCAGAGAAAGTCTCATCCCAGTTCACGCCCCCTTCGCCGGGAGTCGAGCGATCATTTTCAGAAATGTGAACGTGCACCATCTGGTCGGCACAGGCTTTGACAGCAGAGGTAATGCTTTTTTCTTCAATGTTTGCATGAAAGGAATCATACATCATTTTGAGATAGGGATGATTGACTTCGCGAGTGAACTGAGAGCAGTCTTCGGCTGTATTCAGGAAATAGCATTCAAAGCGATTCAGGTATTCGCAGACCAGCATTACCTTGTGTTCCTGGGCATAATCGGCCGCTTTAGCCAGTGTCTCTTTGCCATAGTTCCACTCATCGGCAGTGCGACCTGCACCGGAAAATTCTCCCAGAGCGGAATGGATGGGGCCACACAGATGGGTGGACCCGGCGGCGGCGCACATATCAATCATGCGTTTCAGTCGTTCCAGACCAGCTTCCCGGATTTTCGCATCACCAGAAATCGGGTTTTCATCTGGAGTACAAACGGTAACCGCCGTACTTTCGAGACCGAGTTCCGATAATTTCTTTCCCACCTGAGCAAACTTCTTTTCATCTGCTTCGAATACGGGAAGTTCAACGCCGTCGTATCCCCAACCTTTAATTTGTTCCAGAAGTCCAAAATGGGACTCGTTGACGTCCGAGGTCCAGAGCAGCATGTTTAAGCCGTACTTCATCGTTGTTATCTTTCAATCAATTGAGATTAAAAATGCTCAGGCGGCAATAAATCGTTGAGACGCTTTTCGACGATCTTCCGCCCTGTATTTAAAACTGAAATTGTTTCTGCTGGCAATGGTTGTAGTTTGACCCGATTCATGACCTGATTCAAGCGTACCAGCATTCTTTGTGAATCGAGGTAATCTCTTAAAAAAGCTTCTTTAGGAAAATGGGCCAGCCAGAGCTTGAGCTGATCTGTTTCTTTGGTCGTCATTTTATTAGTTACGATTTCGGTCTGCAGAGGATCAATTTCACTGAAGGCAGCGTAATACTGGTCTATGAGTCCTGGATTTTGTTCTATTAACACGCGATCCAGTAATAATTCGGTGACGATATGCCCCAGGAAACCGACCCGTGCTGTTTCATCATTGGCAAAGATCTGGCGGAATAAAATTGAGAGATCGGTACTGACTTCCAGAAATCCCTGAGTAGAATGAAACCAGTGATCGTCGTCGAGATGCTGTTTGATTCCTGAAGCGAGTTCAGCTTCGATGGACGGTTCATCGCTGACAAAAGGGGCAACATTCCTGATCCGCAGCCGCGCGCGTCGATCAACGACGGCCATCAGATCGGGCAGGGCTGTGCCTACCATAAAATAGGGGCGATCGACAAACCGCATTCCATGTGCGAAATAATTCATACAGACGTTGTACCGCTAGACATCAGGCTCAGTTCAAAAAGATCCTTCAATCCTAGCTCATCTGAATTCAAATTCACAGTTTACCACTGGTATCTCCCCTGCTGGTAAACGTTTTGTCAGAATTTTCATGACTCCATTAAATCAGAAGCACATCCGCATGATTGGATACTGATTCCGGTATGCGTATAATGCCAGACAAATAACTGTGTTTAATTCTCTTTGACTGATATCGTGCTGAAAGTGGAATATGTCTGAATCGCCTTTAAATCTGATGTTTCTACTGCGTGATCAAAGTACGCATATTCAGTCAGCCTGGGAGCAGATTCATAATCACATTCAGGCACAAACTTCTGTTTATGTTTCCTCTGTCTCAGTGATTGAAGATTTTATCCCTGACGATTCCGAAGCCGATCTGGTCGTAGTCCTGGGAGGAGACGGCGCGATTCTCCGGGCGTGCCGACAAATGAGTCTTAAACAATTACCGATGATCGGTGTCAATCTGGGGCGGCTGGGATTCCTGGCTGACCTCACTCCAGAGGGGTTCTGCAAAAATTTCTCCCTGCTGCTGGATCGAAAATACCGCATCGTCGAGCACCTGATGTTTGAATGCAAGCATTTCCGCTCTGATGGAACGGTGAATACATACCTGGGACTGAACGAAGTGGTTATCAGTTCCGCAGGAGCGATGGCAATGATTGATGTCGAATTAGCCATCGATAATGAAATGGTAACAACCTATAGTGGCGATGGTCTGATTATCAGTACGCCCGTCGGTTCAACTGCCCACAGCCTGTCTGCAGGCGGCCCCATCTTAAAACAGGACCTGCAGGCGTTTGTCATCACGCCGATCTGCCCTCACACTCCCTCAAACCGTCCGCTGGTCGATAACGCGAATGCCCTGTATTCGCTGACTGCTGCGAATGTTCCTGATGGGGCCATGCTGGTAATTGATGGACAGATCAAAGTTCCCTACTCCTCTGGTGATCGCCTGGAGCTGACACGGGCTCCTGTCACATTCAAACTGGCCCGCATTCCCGGTTTCAACTATTATTCACGGCTCAACCGTAAACTTGGCTGGGGCGGACAACCCAAATACGGGGCAGAATAAGCTTTTCTGAAAGAAATTCTTCCCTCTTCCTCGAAAATGCCCTCCCCATAAAATTACGGATCTGCTAACTTCTCCACAAGTTAAGGAGATTTATCAATCAGTTTAATAGGGAAGGAGTCCCTGATGCGGTCCTTTGTGTTCTGTGTGTTGTCACTTTTCGTTTGCCAATCTCTGGCTTCTGTTTCTGTCTTACACGCGGAAGAAGACGCAACGACCTACTCCTTGCGCTTTAAATTTACTCCCGGTGATTTTGCCCATTACACAGTCGATGCCCAGAATCAGTTCACAGTCGAACTGAATGAGGCTAAAGAGAAGACAGTCAACTCCACAAAAACCCAAAAACACTATCGGGTGGTCGCAGTTGATGAATCCGGTAACGCCACGCTCGAAACGATGATTGACCGTGTGCAGATGAGTGTGCAATTCAACAATGGTATCCCGGCGACTTTTGACAGCATCCAACCTGTGGAAAAAGACCTGGAACAGTTTGTCCCGATCCGTAAAACCATTGGTCGTCCTGCACGAATTGTTTACTCACCGACGGGCGAAGTCATCACTGTCCTGGAATTACAAGAAAATTCCAAAGGAGCTATTTTCAAAGAAGCATCTAAAAAAGGCTCTGAAAAGCTCGATAATGAAAAAACTCGCAGCCTGGGATTTCTGATTCCGCTTCCGGAAGACTCTGTCAAAATCGGGGAAAGCTGGAACGAGGATTTTGAAGCAGAAGTCTCTGTCAGCAAAACATTACGCAAAAAAGTCCCCATCCGTCGAATATTCACACTCAAGTCTGTCGAGGGTGATCTGGCGGTCATCAGCTTTAAAACCAAGATCATGGAACGGCTCAATGACCCTAAATTCAGCATTCAGCTGATTCAAAAAACTCCCTCAGGAACCATCAAACTGGACCTGGAAAAAGGAGTGATTGTTTCTCAGAATGTCTCACTGGATAAAGCCCAGGTCGGCGTCTTTGATGGTCAGGGCGCGATGCGGGCTATCACCAGCGTCTCAGAGCTACTGGTTGATCCGGCTTCGCTGGCTCAGAAAACAGCAGAGACCAGCAGCGAGTAATCCAATATCGGGCTCTGAGCAGGAAATTTATCTCTGACTTCAGGAAACGTCCTTTTTTTTAAGAGCCGATCGGTCTCTGTGTGTTGACGCTGGTGATAAATATTTTACACTTAGATGTCGCCGTAAAGGTATGTAATTCCTTGCAATTAACCATTTCACTTAGCCACCAGCTCCGTCCCACGCCCAAGTGAACACGAACGGAACACCTTTCCTGACTGCAGTATTCGTATGTCGTGAAAGATGCTGTTATCGCTATTTTTATAAAATGGTCAATTAACCTGAAATGGCACGAGCTATGAAATCAATGTGTCATTAAACACCAGTGCTGCGATTGAGATCGGATATGAAACGGGTAGAGCTTTCTCCACAATTGACCAGCTTATTAAAAGCGGCCAAGCGACTGGCCAGTGATTGTGAGATTGAGGTTGTCTTCCTGTTAGCCGACATACCTTATGATTTCCTGGAAATCAGTAAATCGTTGAGCAAACTGCGTCTGGTCGTCTCCTCAGACAAACCAGATGTCCAACGCGCTGCCCAGGAAGATGGAATTGCTTTGGTCCCCTTGATTCATGAACCCCAGACACGTCAGGTTCAGATCAGCCAGGCCATTCTGGAAGCAATCGCAGATGAAATCCTGGCTTCAGGCGACCGGATCATTGCCTTGTATGCAGGCTTCGAACGGGAACATGCAGACTCACTCAGCATTGTCAGCCTGGCGGACCATCTGGCAAAGTTGACTTCGCGAGATTTACAACGCCTGGAAACCAAGGTTCCCCTACAGACATTGCGGGCAGTCGTCGATCTGGCTGTTGAGATAGGTCGCGAAGGACGTGAAGGAAAACCCGTTGGTGCTTTATTTGTTGTTGGCAACCATCGGAAAGTCATCGCTGCCTCACATGAACAGGTTCACGACCCATTTAAAGGCTACTCGCAAAAAGACCGTATGGTCAGCAATCCGCGCGTCAAAGAAAGCATGAAAGAACTGGCTCAGATTGATGGCGCATTCATCATCAGTTCTGATGGAGTCGTGCAATCGGCAGGACGGATTTTAAACGCCTCTGCGGAAGGCCTGACCCTTTCTAAAGGCCTGGGAGCCCGGCACTGGGCAGCTGCTGCAATCTCAAAAGAGACCGGTGCCATCGCCATTGCCGTCTCAGAGTCGACCGGGACTGTACGAATTTTTCAGGATGGCTATGTCGTACTGCGAATCGAACCGATGAGTAGCGCCATGAAATGGTTTGATTTTGATACAGAGCCTCCCCAGTCAGAATAAGCTTCTGGCTCTCTGAATTACGTGTTGATAGCTCTATCATCATCTTTTGCAAGCAGATACGTAAATTTTCGCAAATATTCTCTTCCACTGAATTGTAATTTTTGCTATGAAACCCCCGCATGTTGTGGTGTTCGAGCCCAAACATAGATGGGGACCACATTTTGCAGCATCCAAAGTAGCAGAAAACGATCTGGAGATGGTATTAAAACTTTGATGCCAGTCAGGAATTTCTGCAGAACTTAAAGAGCTTATTCATCGGGAAGGGAGTCCCATGTCGAATGTAGCAATCAAGCTGGTCGCCGTCGCCGGAGTCGTAGGTCTCGGCGTATTAATGTTTCTTCAGGCGCAAAAAGGAATTCAGTCCGGCAGCCTGGAACAACAAATGAGCCAGATGAACGTTCTGGAATCGGAGCAGACGTCTGCTGCAACAGAACCGTCTCTCGGTGAGCCCGATACGGTTGCCTTGGACCAGGTACCCGCTGAGCTTTCAGAATTGGCAGCGCATAATGCACTCCCGCTCAAAGCAGACAAATCAAAAAAAGACGATTCTCCCTTTGCTCCCAATTCGAATTCGCCACTCTCCAAAATTAAACTCACTGCAGCAACAGAAGAATCGACGACAGGCGATCATGAATCAGCAGCAGACAGTGAATTTGAACCTGTTGAAAAAGCAGAACTCCTTTCGCCTGTGAAGGGGCTGGATTTTCGTGAACCTCCGGAAATGAAAACACCGGATTTCTCAGAGAATCCTTTCACAGTGACTGAAGAAACACCCGTTGTTTCTCAGAAAGAACCAGCAACACCAACGAAACCGATTCTCCCGGAATTCGATGCAGGTCCCCAGTTTGGCCCTGCCACAACAGCAGATGCTGCTGCCGACAAAGAAAACCCGGTTACTACGATCCCGCCACGAGAGGCGTTCGCAGACGAGTCATTTTCGTCAAATCCATTTGACGAACCAGCTGATAAAAAACCAGTATCCAGCCCAGAACCCACCAGGGTAAACCCGGAACCCGAAACAGAAGATAGTCCCTTCTCAACAGGTAGTATTCCCCCAAAAATGGAATTACCCGCACCCACTCCCAAGACTGTTGAGTTCCTAGAAACTCCGACACCGGCGATTGAGCTCAATCCCTTTGGAGATGCTCCACAGAATGAGCCCAAACCGGTTCCTGAGCCGGCACCCGAACCAGAAACTCTGTCGCTCACTCCAACCGTTGAACCTGAGTTCAATCCGTTTCAGTCTGAACCGGCAACTGTTCCTTCCAAACCTGCGCTGGAACCAAAACTTAATTCCAGCATGGCTTCCGAACCCGAGCCAGTGAAATTACCGGAAACCAAGCCTGTACCATTCACTGTGAAACCACCTGCGAAAATTGAATCAGCGCCTAAACCGGCGAAACAGGAATCAGATGTTGTCATCATCAAAAAACGTCAGCCAGAAGCGAATCTGCAAGAGCCACCTTTGTTTCCGATTGAGGGAAAGAGAGAAACCGCTAACGCTTCACAACCACAACCAATTGAGATTTCTCCGGCTGAAGAACCCAAACCACTCAGTCTGGTAGAAGGAAATCAGCCGCTTACTCGGCAACCGGCAGTTGCCGCCGTCCATCTCAAAACTCAGTCACCCAAAATGACCATCCAGAAAATGGCTCCCCCCGAAGCGGTGCTTGGCCAGCCATTCATTTATCATGTTCTGGTAAAAAACAGTGGAACGACATCTGCCCAGTCCGTGATTGTGGAAGACCGGATCCCCAAAGGAGCGAAGTTAACCGGAACCATTCCCCGTGCTGAGCAGATAGATGACCGGATCATCTGGCGACTGGGAGAGATGGGCCCGGGAGCAGAAAAGAAAATATCAATTCGCGTCATCCCGGAACACGCTGGCCAGATCGGCAGTGTCGCCACCGTCAATTTTGTGACGGAAGTCGCATCGGAAACCAAGATCACTGCGCCCAAACTGGTAATAAAATCGGATCAACCGGAGGCAGTCAAACCAGGGGATATTGCCGTCGTCAACTATACGATTACCAATAACGGAACCGGTGATGCCAAAAATGTTTATGTTCGCAGCATCATCCCCCCGCAGTTCACACACCCGGGAGGAGATGATCTCGAATATAGCGTCGGTATCATTCCTGCTGGTGAAACAAAACAGATTCAGCTGCAACTCAAAGCTGTGAAGCCAGGTGCTGGCAAAAATATTTCCAGCGTGGTGGGTGATGGAAATCTGAAAGCTGAAACCGAAGTCCCCCTGAAAGTTATTGGAAACGGGGAACAGTTTTTATTGACCCGCAAAGGTCCGAAAAGCAGATATCTGGGCAGCAAAGGTGAGTATGAGAACTCGATTACAAATAACACTGAAAAAACGATTCAGAACATCTCTGTTTTCGAATCCATTCCGCCAGGTATGAAGTTTCTATCCGCATCAGCAAACGGCAAATTCGATCAGGTTCGTAAAGTAGTCCAGTGGGATCTCAAGGATCTGGCCGCCGGAAGTACTCAGACGTTGACAATTGAACTCGAGCCTGTCGATGTCGGTAAGATGATCAGCACCCTCCAGGTTGTCACTGATAACAACACTCAGTTTTCCGCCAATCTTCAATCAGAAACCGTTGTGATCGGGCAGCCATTGCTGAAAGTGGAAACCAGTGAATTAAAAGGTCCGCTGGTCGTCGGCGAAAAGATGGCGATGCAGATTCAGCTCATTAACCAGGGAAGTGCCTCAGCCACGAATGTCGAATTCCGGGTCAAAATCCCCAAAGAACTGGTGTTTGTTGCAGTAAAAGGTCCAGGCCGTTATCAGCAGGCGGGCTCCTATATCATCTTCGAACCGGCTCAGGAACTGGCAGCCAAACAGTCATTAAACTTTGAGCTCACACTGGCGGCACGTGATAAAGGTGACGCGCGCGTTTTAGTCCAGGTACAGTCAAAACAGATGGAAAAGCCTCTCAATCAGGAAGAAGCGATTCCCGTTCTGGATAATCTGCAATAAAAAAGTCCCCCTGAGAATCAAACTCAGGGGGACCATTCTGCTTTAAGTTTCCAGTTCGACGTTCCAGTAGGTCTCACTGATAAATCGAGACCAGCTGTCGATCCTCATGTTCTGCATTGCATAGAACGGTTTCCATTTGGGACGAACCGGTTCTTTCTGCAGTTTCATCCCTGCCTGGCCGGGAGTGCGTGCTGCTTTCCGCGAGTTGCATTCCACACAAGCCAGCACACAATTGCTCCAGGAAGTCTCTCCCCCCTGAGAACGAGGCATAACGTGGTCAATCGTCAGTTCTTCACTCCCAGGCTGACAGCCACAATACTGGCAGGTGAAATGGTCTCGTTTAAAAACATTACGCCGACTGAACGTCACCACGTTGCGGGGCACACGGTCATATTTTAACAGCGTGATTACTTCCGGAACTCGAAACCGGGAATGGCTGCTCTGGATTGCCAGTTCATCATCCTCCGGTTTGAGTTGAGCCCAATCAGCCCAGGAATAGGTCTGATAGTCCGACGGATCAACAATCCGCGCCGTCTCGTTCCAGATCTTAACCACAGCCCGGGCAACCGTCGTTACACCTACGGGCTGCCAGTTTCGATTCAGTATCAGCGTTGGCCGCTCCAGCGTTGATGCCACCATGTTTGGATTCCTGTCTTTTCATAAAGGGGTGTTCGGGGGGAATTGAACCCACCTCTTTAACAGTCACAGAGTTATGTGCGAAACCATTACACTACAAACACCATATCGTATCTGAATATAAAGCGGAAGGCATGGGATTCGAACCCACACACCCTGGCAGGCATACGCATTAGCAGTGCGGTCCGGCAAACCGTATCCGGCTACCTTCCAATCACTTAAAATTTACGTTTTTTTCATCTTTTCCACCCAGGTTCTTCTCTCTTTTCAAACCTGTAGACCAGCACCTTTCTCCAGCGGAAGCCGTGGGACTCGAACCCACAAGCACTTTATCAGCGCCCTCTGTTTTCAAGACAGAGCCCTCATCCAGCCGGATGACTTCCTGATCTGCTCCAATGACTGTCATACTTCTGAGCCAGTCAGATTTTGAATACCCCGTGCGGGAATTGAACCCTGCGTCTCCGGCGTGAAAGGCCAGTATCCTGTCCGTTAGAAGAACGGGGCATAGATTTATGATTTCGAAAGTGGATCGGGAGGTGCTCGAATCCTCGTCTGCGGTTCTTCAGACCGCCGCTAAACCATCTCAGCTACCGATCCCTGTAAAAAAAGCCTGATGTCGCTGAACACCAGGCCAATTTGATAATTCTGTTGGAACGACCTGTTGCTACAGCATGAGCGTAAAATCCCCATTGGACTCTTCACTTCTTAAAGGAAGTGACTCATGACTGCCGTTCTGTGAATCCAGGTATCTCATGTTTCAGTTCAATTCTCTGTCTAGACTGTGTCCAGTTTTACTGTAGCGTCTCCAGGGCTATTTGAACCAAGTATAATAGTTTGAGAGACACTATGGTTAAATGTGATGCGCTCTAGCTTACTGTTCATCCTGCTGATAACGACTTCCATCTGATTTAACTTAAAGACGTCGCTGCGCAAGAAAAGTTCGCGCCAGTCAGTCATTTATTTACGCATTGATTAAAAAAGAGGACAGACAGAAATGCACCTGAAATTAAGAAGCAAGACTCAGACTACTTATTGAGAATCCGTTCCTGCATATGTTTCTCAACCACTTCAGCCGTCTTACGAATGTGCTGCTCCATCTCTGCATCTGCCTTCTCACAGTCATTGGACTGCAGGGCGGAAATTATTGCAGTATGATCAGACAACGCGATTTCCTGAGCCTGGCTTTCATTATCGACGACTTCGCGGATCGCCTGCACCAGTGTATTATAACGCCGTAATTCATCCTGCAATCTCATACTGCCACTATGCGCGGCTATCAAAGTATGCAGCCTGATATCCAACGCCA
Source organism: Gimesia sp. (assembly GCF_048262075.1). GTDB lineage: Bacteria > Planctomycetota > Planctomycetia > Planctomycetales > Planctomycetaceae > Gimesia. Next base: position 12,397 of record NZ_JBLXFK010000001.1, on the reverse strand, counting down.
TTGCCTTCTGCGACCAGTTAACATCGCGCGGCTCTTCAGCAATTGTTGTGAATTCACTCGCTAAAGTAGATAGCTGTTGCGGATCGATCTGACCACAGGCATTCCGAACCGCTTCGACTTCCAGAATCCGACGCAGTTGATAAATCTCGCGAATCTGTGTGACACCAAATTCACGCATCACCGCACCGCGATTGGGCAGATTCTCCACAATTCCGATTGACGCCAGTTCAACTAACGCCTCTCGCACCGGAGTTGCACTCACTCCAAACTGTTCTGCCAGATTCTGAATGACCATCCGATGCCCGACAGGAAAATCACCGCGAATCACTGCTGCCAGAATTCTCTGTACAACAACTTCGCGAATATTCCCCCGAGGCACAAGAGAGAAGGAACCTGGTAGATTGGATGTCGACATAACGTTTCCTCAATTAGCCTTGTAAAGGCTTATCATAAATAGACTAACACGTCGTGTATATTATATATGATTCGATGAGGAGAGAAAAGGAGTGTCTGGAAAGAACTCGCAAGAGGATCATGACTCAGAAAGAAAGCAACCAACGTCTGACCTCAGGCAATGATGTTATGTACAACTTCGCCGGCGACATCCGTCAGTCGAAAATCTCGACCAGAATAATGATAGGTCAATCGCTCGTGATTGATGCCCATCAGATGCAGAATCGTTGCGTGCAGATCATGGACGTGAACCTTATCCTGCATCGCACGGAAACCGAATTCATCCGATTCCCCGTGTACGGTACCCCCTTTGATGCCACCGCCGGCCAGCCACATACAGAATCCGAAAGGATTATGATCGCGACCGTTAATCCCCCCCTGAGCAGTCGGGGTACGCCCAAATTCGCCCCCCCAGACAACCAGCGTTTCATCTAACAGTCCGCGCTGCTTCAAGTCGGTCAGCAGTTGAGCGATGGGCTGATCGATGTCCTTACACAAACGTTCGTTGCTTTTATCATGATTACTGTGTGTATCCCAGGGCTGTCGATTTCCATAGTAAACCTGCACAAACCTCACGCCACGCTCACTCAAACGACGTGATAATAAACAGGCCTTCGAGAACTCGCTCTTCCCGTATGCTTCCTGAAGCTTCTCCGGTTCGCGCGAGATGTCAAACGCATCGGTCGCCGCAAACTGCATCCGGTAAGCCAGTTCCATCGATTTGATCCGCGTCTCCAGTTCATTATCACCGGACCGTTTTTCCAGATGCTGCTGATTGATCGCCTGAACCAGATCCAACTGCTTCTTCTGCTCTGCAGATGACATCACTTCATTTTTCAGATACGGAATCATCTTCTCGGGAGTGAGATCCTTATTGTTGATATGTGTCGCCTGATGCTTGCCAGGTAAGAAAGCACTGCCCCAGAGTTTGGGGCCCACTACTGGTTTACCCGGGCATAATGCCAGGAAACCGGGAAGATTCTGATTTTCCGTTCCCAGTCCATAAGTCAGCCAGGAACCCAGACTGGGGCGGGTGGGTGTCAATGTTCCCAGATTCATCATACACAGCGCCGGCGCATGATTCGGAAAGTCTGTATGCATTGAGCGAATCACCGCCATGTCGTCGATGTGCTCTGCAATTTTTGAAAAATGCTCTGAGACCGGAATTCCGGATTTCCCCGCATTTATGAATTTCACAGGGGATGGCAGAAGTCCCATTGTTTTTGAAGCAGTTCGGATATTTGCTGCAGCAGGTCGCTGGCCTTCATATTTCTTCAACAATGGTTTCGGGTCGAAGGTATCCATCTGAGAAGGACCACCACTCATAAACAGAAAGATCACCCGCTTCGCTTTCGGTGCGAAATGAGGTGTCTGCAGGGGAGGTTTTTGAGACGCCCCCTCGGCTGAAGCCAGCATGCCCGCCAGGCTCATCATGCCAAAGCCACTACCGACTTTCTCCAGGATTTCGCGACGATTGAACAGGTCCTGTCCGTTGAAATTCATCATAACTCAGATCTCGTTATTAGTTTGAAAGAATCGCTGACTGACCGGAAGCACTCTACCATCAGTCAACATACATCATTTCATTACTGCACAGTAACGCCAGGCAATATCGCTGCCAGCTTGTCAATTGTTTCGGGTCGATGTCCTGACGTCCTTCGTAAACACCATTATGTTTGTTCCCCGTGATGTCGGCAGCCTGGGACAGGTTCGGGTTATCTGTCCTTAATGGCCAGCAGGAAAGGGGATCGGAAGCCAGGATGGAAGCCACATAGTCTCCATGCGCCAGTTGATCCTGTTTCAGTTTCGCAGCAGCAAAATGTTTCTGCACTTCCTCTGTCTTCAAGGCACGATTGAAGACGGCCACGGCCCCCAGTTGTCCCTGGAAATTCGAAAAATTGTCACTGCGCCCCGCGATGGTTAATTCAGCCACACCATCAGCATATCCGGGCTCTGCTTCCCCCAGGATTTCCGGTTTCGAATTACCATTCAGATAGACGGCAATCTGCTTCTGGTCGCGAATCAACACCACATGATTCCACGTACCCGGCTGAATGACTGAGGTTCCAAATAAGGAATCCCGCTTCATATCTCCATTGTAAAAGAACAGGCGCCCCGCTTTATTCGGGCGATACTTCCCGGCAATTCCCAAGTGATCGCCGGCTGCTTTCGCTGCAGAATCTTTACCCCGGGAGAAAAAGTAACCGGTAATAATCCGCTGCTCATTGGGGACCTGGTTCTTAACCCAGAGCTCCACTGAATAGGAATCTCCCAGCTCTTTCACATCCGCCTTCATTCGCTTGCCGGCAAATGTGGGAATCTGCTCCATCTGACTGTCCGACTCACCCGTCGTATCACTGTTTTCCAGATACTTCAGACCAATCTGCATTTCAGACGGAGTCGGTTCCCGTGAGAACAACAATCGATAAACACCATCAATCCGTTTTTCAGAAGACTCACCTTCCAGTCGGGTCGCCAGCTGCTGTGCCTGCTGTCTGACAAAAGGAGAATTCAACACAAACAACTGCTGCAGCGGCGTTGTCGTTTTTGATCGACGTGCTGCATGAATCGCGGGATCGGGAAAATCATAAGACTGCAGGAACATACTCAATTTATGCCGGGAAACCGTGGCATAGATGCCACGGCGTTGAAATGTGGGATCATCAATGTCGCCGGAAGGCCCCGCCTGTCGGGCATCCAGATTATTTCCAGCAGCCAGTAACGCATCACGATAAATCTCGGCTTCCAGCCGACGACGATTAAAATACGAGAGCAACCTGTTGTTCGGATCCTGTTTCTTTTGTGCTTCGCTCAGTTCGATATTGGAGGCCTGCTGATACGTCGCCGACAGCATGATCAGGCGGTGCAGTTTCTTCATCGACCAGCCCTCATCCATAAACCAGACGGCGAGATCGTCCAGCAGTTCCGGATGACTGGGCAGGGAACCGGTTTTCCCATAATTACTCGGCGTATCGACCAGTCCTTCACCAAAATGATGCTGCCAGATCCGATTCACCATCACCCGTGCCGTCAGGGGATTCTCTCGACTGGCGATTTTCTTAGCCAACTCCAATCGACCACTGCCATTTTGAAAAGGTTCAGGCTGTCCTGCAGACAACACACGCACAAATCGACGGGGAACCAGTTCACCCAGGTTGGCCGCGTTCCCTCGAATGAAGACATTCAGGTCGCGAGGCTTGGGATAATAGACGATCTTCATTTTATCCTCAGTGATCTCCTCCACCCGCACCTGTTCTTCGGTGAGCGCGTCTGCCAGAGGCAACTCAAAACCGGGTGTCGATTTCTTGATTTCTGCCGCCTGCGTTTTATTCTCTTTGATCGTCTTATTATGAGCGGCGATCAATGCCGTATTCTGTTTCAACTCTTCGGGAGGAACCGGAAACTTGATTGCCGTCTGCTTTTTCAGATCTGGTCGAGAAGCAATCAGCGGGAACTCGGCTTTGCCTGCAGCCTTGATCATCTGCTTCAGCTCGGTATTACGTTTATTCAATGCTTTGACTTTAGCAGCCAGATCGGTATTCGCTTTGTTTAATGCGTCCACTTTGTCCCTGGCAGGTTGCGTCTTCGCGACTTCTTCATCAGGGATAATCGGCCGCGTCGTCTGTCTGATGGAAGCAAAGACACCGGCGATCCCATAATAGTCTTCCACGGTTAACGGATCATACTTGTGATCGTGGCAGCGGGCACAAGCCATCGTCAGCCCCAGCAGACCCCGGCACAAACTGTCAACGCGGTCTTCCCAGTCATCCGCATAGCGGTTTTCCAGGGTCAGCCGAGACAAAGCAACTTCCTTGTGATAGGAAGGCCCCAGCCCCATGAAACCCAGGGCAGGGTAGTCCTCGGGACCAGTTTCCGGCAGAAAGTCAGTTGCCAGCTGACGAATCACAAATTCATCGTAAGGCATATCTTCATTGAACGCTTTGACCACCCAGTCACGATAACGATAGGCGTGTGGAAACGGACCGTTGTGAGGCCCCATATTCGTATTGTCTTCCGCGTAGCGCGCGACATCCAGCCAGTGCCTGCCCCAGCGTTCGCCGTAATGAGGTGACTGCAGCAATCCGTCGATCACACGTGCATATGCATCCGGTGATTGATCCTTTACAAACGCATCTACTTCAGCAGGCGTCGGAGGCAGACCGATCAAATCGAAATAGGCACGCCGAATCAAAGTCTGCTTTGTAGCAGCGGGTGCGGGGGTGAAACCTTTCGCTTCCTGCGCTGCTAAAATGAATGCATCAATCTTGTTCCGCGGCCAGGATTTCTGTTTCACCTTGGGGGCAGGGTAATGGCGTGGCGGTTGAAACGACCAGAACTCGCGAGCCTTGTCGAAATCGATTTCCGTCTTTGTGGTTTTCCTGGAAGTCTCTGTACGCGGGTCCGCAGCTCCCATCGCGATCCATTTTTCGAAGTCAGCAATAATCTCATCTGACAACTTCCCCTTGGGCGGCATCTGGTAGCTGTCTTCCCCATACTGCATTGTTTCCAGCAACAGGCTCTCACCCGGTTTTCCAGGAATCAGAGCTGTTCCCGAATCGCCACCCTCCAGCAGTCCCTGTTGTGAATCGACCAGCAAACTCCCCTTCAGATTTTTCGAATCCGCGGAATGGCATTCGTAACAGTGCTGAATCAACACAGGACGGATCTTCTTCTCGAAGAAATCCAGTTGCTGCTGAGTCGGTTTAGAATCGGCAGCCGAGAGCGAAACAGCGGAGCAGAGAAACAGGCTCGTGCATACGATGACAGCTGTCACTTTTCGCAAAGTTTTCATAGTCATGTCTACGATGTTAGAGTCAGGTGGGAAAAAGCCGCGCAGGCTGGGGATGATTTAACTGTATCTCGTTAATCCACAATCAGATACATCAAGTCATTTTTATATCGTATCGGGAATTCCGTCGAATAACAATATAATATTTAAAAAAGCCTCTGTAATGAGAGAAGATTCACAGTATTCCCCTGTTTCAGAGGATTTACCCTGAGAACCTGTATTGAACCTCCCCTACCGCAACGTTAGTCTTGAAAATACACGTTGGTCCAGTAAATAACCATGCATTTCGGGCATTGTGATCCAGGTCGATTTACTCTGATTTCAAACACCTCTGACGTAAGGACTTGCCATGATTCCTCAAGCGTTCCTCCCGATAAAACTGGCGGTGATCTTTACTCTGATCTTCAGCAGTCAAATCAGTCGACTCTCTGCAGCCGATCCTCCAAAACAGGCTCCTATGGCGCCCGGCTTCACCATTCCCTATATCGATCTCGATGCCCAGTCTCATCGCCAGACCGTCGTCGATCGCGAGAAAGATCAGTACCTCGGCCATCCCACCACTGTTCTGCTCGAAGATAATAAGACCATCCTCTGTGTTTACCCCAAAGGACACGGGAAGGGGGGCATCGTCTATAAACGCTCCACCGATGCCGGAAAAACCTGGACCGATCGTCTGCCCACTCCCACTTCCTGGGCCACCTCGCGTGAAGTCCCTACGCTGCATCGTGTCGTTGATGCCTCAGGTAAAAAACGCATCATTATGTTCTCCGGTCTCTATCCCGCTCGCATGGCAGTCACCGAAGATGACGGCAAAACCTGGAGCGAACTCAAACCCCTAGGCGACTGGGGCGGCATCGTCGTCATGGGTGGTGTCGAACCACTCAAAACAGGCCCCGGTCATTACATGGCCCTGTTCCATGATGACGGTCGCTTCATCTCCAAAAATTCCAAACAGCAATCACCGGTCGTTTTCACTCTCTATAAAACACTCTCCACCGATGGCGGCTTAACCTGGTCCGCCCCCGAAGCCATTCACAAATCATCCGAATATCATATCTGCGAGCCCGGCATCATTCGCTCGCCCGATGGTAAACAGCTCGCCGTCCTCCTCCGCGAAAACAGTCGCCGCCACAATTCGCAAATCATTTTCTCCAACGACGAAGGTAAAACCTGGACCGAACCCCGCGATCTGCCCGGCTCTTTGAACGGCGATCGTCACACCGGCAAATACGATCCCGTCAGCGGACGTCTACTCATCTCCTTTCGCAGTAACACACCCAAAGGCCACACTGCGCCCACCGAAGGAGACTGGGTCGCCTGGGTCGGCACTTACGATGACCTCGTCAACGGCAAAGAAGGTCAGTACCACGTGCGGTTCAAAGATAATACCAAAGGAGCCGACTGCGCCTACCCCGGCGTCGAAGTCCTCCCCGATGGCACTTTCATCATCACCACCTACGGCCACTGGGAAAAAGACAAAGCCCCTTACATCCTCAGTATCCAGCTCAAATTAGCCGAACTCGACGAACTCGCAAAATAAACAATCGACGGTTCCACTAAACAACTTCCAACAAAAAAGGGGTGGTCCCGAATGCAATTCGGGATTGCCGCAGGCAACAGGAAACTGACGGTGTAAACTCTCGATGAAGAGAAACCTTCTTCCTCAATAACAAACTACGCCGTCTCCAACATCCCATCCTCATCATCCACAACCAGCTTCCGGGAAGAATCCACAAACAGCGATGCCACCCCCGCGATGAAAAACGCAATCGCACACGTGACAAACGCCATGTTCCAGTGATGTTCCACACCAATCACGGCGATCATTAACGAAGGCGCGACAGCCGCCCCCAGATTGCCCCACATGTTTCCCCACCCCAGCACCGACCCCACGTGTTTGCCGGCAATATCCTGGTTGAACGCCCACATCGCAGGCGATCCAAAATCAGTAGAAAACGCCACGATCGAAAACATAATCACCGAGACCCAGGGAGAAATATCCAGCAGACAGACCAGGTACGCCGCCATTGCAGTAAATCGCGAAAGCGCAATCGGCAGCACGCGGCTCCACCGCAGACTGATCCGTCGCATCAACCAGTCTGTCACTTTCCCGCCTGACAAAGTTCCCAGCCAGCCCACCGCCAGCGCAATCGTTACCATTTTCCCGCGTTCTTCCAACGGAACCTGGTACTCCTCATCCAGAAATCGCGGCAGCCACGTCACCAGAAACAACCAACCCACGTTCGTGCAGAATTGTGATAGTGAAAGCAACCACAAACTCTGATTCATGGCAATCGCCTTAAACGGAATGCCGCCAATCTGCTTCGAATGATCTTTATCCGACTCCAGACGACCATGTTCAATCAGTTCGAGCTCCCCATTCGAACAGGCCGGATGCGCACGCGGATAATCGCGAATCACCCACCAGAATATCCCGGCAATCAGAATTCCTACCAAGCCGTAGGTCATCATCATTTTTCGCCAGCCTTTTCCCTGCACCTTGCGAACGTCAGCTGAGTAGCGGGCTTCAAACAACAATCGATTCAACCGGGAGCGTTGTTCAACGTTCAGCTCTCCAGGACTCACATTCAACAACTGTTCCGCCTGCTGATTGAGCGTGAACCCTTCGAAATCGGCTGGATCATACAGCGTCTGTTCCTGTAAAATCGAATTCAGATTCGTTACAAAATCACCTTCCACCGCCGTACCAGATTCAATCTTGGGATCAGCAGCCGCTGCTTTCAGATACTCCCTGTCGCCTGACGTAAGTCCCTCATAGATCTTTGTTTCAAATTCCTGTTTTTCCTCCACTCGTTCCAGAAACGTCGTCGCCAGAGCGTGCGGATTCATAATATCGCCGGACTTCAGATCCGAGGATTCCGACATCGGCACGAACAGGATAATCAGAAACGCGGTCAACACCGGCGCCAATGCACCACCAATCCGTCCGCCAACAGTGACCATACTGCTGGCAAAGCCACGCTCTGTTAAAGGCATCCACTTACTGACGATGTTGGCACTCGTGGGATATGCACCAGCCTGGCTGAGGCCAAATCCCAGCCGAAATATCAGCAGCATGATGAATCCGGTCGCCAGCCCCGTCATTGCCGTAAACAGGGACCACATCAAAATGTAGATCGTCAACATTTTCCGCGCACCGAAGCGGTCACTGAACCACCCGGAAGGGACTTGGCACAATGCATAAGACACAAAAAACGATCCGAGCAGGATACCAATCTGCTCGTCACTCAATCCCAGCTCATCTTTGATAAAGACCTCGGCGAAGGAGATGCAGAACCGGTCCAGGTACAACAGCACCGCCATCAACATGCAGACAAAGATCACACGATAACGAACATACGAATTGGTCGGTTCCACACTGGCCATTAGAGATTCAGCTTTCATTCAGAGTCGGTGCGCATTGTTTGAGTGGCAGCAGTATAACAGCAGATTTTCTTGAAAACGAGCATCAAATCCGTTCCTCTCTCCCACTTTCTCAACGAAAACCACTGCACTTCACCTGAACTTACTGTCGTCTCTTCAGCTTGACAGCCTCCCGCCCCTCGATAATTTATGCCTAAGCGCGTCGCGCGCGTGGCTAATTTTTCGATCAGGTCTATCGTCATGAGAATTCAGCAGTTACCACAATCGAGTCTGAAACCGAATCAACCACTCCCATTCCCTGATGTGCTCTGGTTTAAAGGTTTTCCGTGTTGTCATAGTAGATTATATTCAATGTCACGAACCGCGTTAGTTCAATCTCATCACTATCGTATAACCGCATATATCGACGCACATCGACACGCTATCGACACCCCGTCGCACCAGTCTCGCCGGTCTATCACCCCCGTATCAACACAGATCAACGACTCCTTTTATCCACTTGCTCAAAACATACCGGTTTTGTTCACGATCAAACAAAATACACGCTCTCATTTCGATCTGGTCAACAGAACAGATTTCTCTTACTATTCGTCGGCACGATCTCACGAACGGATTCAACATCGGCAACGAAAGGATTCACGATGCTCCCTCGTCATCGAATTTATTTAATCGCTTTTCTGTTTCTGGGCAGCGTGTCACCCACCACACAGGCAGCCGATCAGCAGCCGCTGACGATCCAAGTCATCAATCAGACCTGGAAAGCACGACGCGAGCGTCTGCAGGCAATGCGGATTGAACTTTCAGTGGAAATGACGACCAGTAAACTTCTCCTGTATCCTGAAGAAGAGACTCCTGTCAATGAGACCAGTGACTATGTTTCTCTGACCAAAGCAGAATCCGAGCGCCTTAAAAAAGAACAGGTCATCAATCACGCCAGGTATTCGATGCTGCTCGATTCTCCCAAAATGCGTTACCATTACAGGGGACGCTTTCCTACCGCTCGCTTGAAAGAGACAGTATCTTTTGAATGTACCTGCTTCAGCGACGGACAGTCTTTTGCGAGACTCAATCAATCTCAAGAGACTCCCTCGATTCATATTTCAAAGGCGTCCAAAGCGAGTACTTTCTTCAATTCCCTGGCACAACTTCCACTTCGCTGGGCACTCCTGCCGGGAGATCCTGACTTGGGAGAAACCCTGGAAGGCTTCACTGTTCAAGCTAAAACAGAACCCATTCAGGATCTCGATTGTACCGTTCTGAATAAAACAGATTCAGAGGGAACAGCATATCTCTGGGTGGCTCCCAGGTCTCATGATTGTACCGTACTGAGATACGAGTATCACTATGCAGATAAAATATTGAACTCCTGTCATATTCAATACAAAAATGACAAAACATGGGGTCAGATCCCCCAGAATTGTGAAATCAAATGTCTATACGGAAATGAAGATATACTGCGAGATGCTTACAAATATACGTTCAATACATTCCATGCCGATGCCAATATTACAGACGATGAGTTTCAGTTGAAGTTTCCCCAGGGTGCTCGGGTCTATGACTATCGCAAACGAGATTCCCAGGGGAAAGTAATCAGCTATATTGTGGAATAAGATATTACGAAATCCTCTTTCAGTACGGAACGCTCCCCATGTTAACCCGCGCCGCTGTTCTTCATGAAATGCAACGCCCGACTCCCTACGCGAATTCAAAGCCGCTGGTCATCGAAGAAGTCAATCTCGCCGATCCCGGCCCGGGGGAAGTCCTCGTGGAAATGGCGGGCGCCGGCCTCTGTCACTCTGACCTCTCCACCATTGACGGTTCGCGTCCCCGTGTGATGCCGATGGTCATGGGCCACGAAGCCAGCGGCATCGTCCGCGAAGTCGGTCCCGGCGTTCACGATCTCCAGCCCGACGATCACGTCGTCTTTTCGTTCGTCCCCCTCTGTGGTCACTGCATTCCCTGTGCCACGGGGCGTCCCGCGTTATGCGAACCCGGCGCCGCAGCAAATACCGCCGGCACCTTACTCTCCGGCCGCCGTCCTTTCAGTAGCATGTCTGGTCAGGAAATCAACCACCACCTCGGCGTCGCCGCCTTTGCAGAACACACGGTCGTCGCCCAGGAATCACTGATCAAAATCGATTCACAACTCCCCCTCGGTACCGCCGCGCTGTTTGGCTGCGCGGTGATGACGGGCGTCGGCGCGGTCGTCAACACAGCGAAGATAGAACCCGGTTCCAGCGTCGCCGTCTTCGGCCTGGGAGGCGTTGGCTTGAGCACCGTCATGGGCGCACGGGCCGCAGGGGCCGAAACCATCTTCGCCGTCGATCTGCTCCCCGATAAACTCGAACGCGCCACCCAGGTCGGCGCGACACATACGATCAACGCCGGTGAAGAAGACCCGGTCCAGCTGATCAAAGACATTCAGGACGGCGTCGATTACACCTTCGAAAGCGTCGGCAACGAACGCGTCCTCCAGCAGGCTTACGCTGCCACCAAAAGAGGCGGCACCACCATCACCATCGGCCTGCCACACCCCAACAAAATGTTTTCCGTCCCCGCCGTCAGCCTGGTCGCGGAAGAGCGCACGATCAAAGGTTCCTACATGGGTTCCGCCGTCCCGCGTCGCGATTTACCCCGCTTCATCGCCATGTACCAGGCCGGCCTGCTCCCCGTCGACAAACTGCGTTCCAGCACCATTCAACTGGATGAAATTAATGAAGCCTTCGACGCCCTCGCCACCGGCACCGCCGTCCGACAGGTGATTACGTTTGAGAAATAACCGACCGGTCATTCTACGCAATCTTAATCAGGTTCGACAAGAACCGCGGCTAACGCCGTGCGGCTGATTTTTGCAGTCATCATCGTAATTTTTACTATGTCTACGACTCCGAACGAGACATACCCGATTAGCCGAAGGGCGTTAGCCTAATGGCACTTACTTTAGATCAGTGTGTTTCAATTTCTCTGGGGGCTTTTTTCTTTTTTCGAAATGGTCTCTCTTTGAACGTTTGGCGTAGCATTCTCTTTTTACGCTTCGGTTGGCAGCGCGATTGGGAAGTTTATCTTTGGTCGCATAGAACAGGGCTCGCTCGAAGGATTCACGCCATAATTCTGGCTCAGTGTGCAGGTGCCTTAAGAGAAACGTTTGGAATGTTGTCCAGGTTCGCTTAAAGCTCATCCGCCGTGGAGCAACCTGGTTCAGTTCAGCCGCCTGTCTGCGGAATTGACCAACTAAATTGTAGGCGACCACTGACGTATACAGCTCTTTCAAAAACGTGTCTACCTTCTTGGCGCGAATGTTCTCGGTGTCTAATACGACCTTCAAGTTACGGATATCAACTTCGACATTGACCCTTTGATTATAGAGGTTGCCCAGGATGGCAGCGTCTTGCGACAGGCTGGTAACGCAATACAGCGTCAAGGTTTCATTGACGATAATTTCGTGCAAAACAACAGCCAGCGAAGCGTCCCTGGGGAGCCCGGGTTGTGTTTTACGGTTTTTGGGGGTCGGAGTCCACTGGTGTTGATAGGTCTTATGTTTTGGGCTTTGCGATACGAGTTTTGCTTTGGCTCGAAGCGAGTCAAAGTTTAACTTCTTCATACGTAGAAAAAAATCATGCCCCAGGAGTTGTGCCTGGTAAGCAACTCCAAAGATCCCAAATCCTGCATCAGCCATGATGATCGATTGGTCTGGCAAGCAGTGCATGCCATTTCGGGCAAGTTCCGTTTCTGAAACCGCTTCAGGTCCATACATCGCCCCCAACTGCGGCA